>NZ_JAHBBW010000005.1 GCF_018390535.1 Bacteroides propionicigenes
CCGGCACGCATCCGAAATAAGTGGGGCGGACCCTCCCCACGGGGGGAGAGGGCTATTTTCGTATTCGGAAGCGTACCTTTACCTTTGCCCCCGTCAATGAAGACAAACTAAAAACAAACCGTTAAATGAATAACATCAAGATTACCGCTTACCGCGGTTTCTCCGCCGTTTCCGGCGAAACAAACCTCACCACCGTGATAACCAATATCCGCAACGGCGCCTACTTCCACACCGTCCAAAAGGTGGAACAGCACCTCCGCCTGGGCGACCTTGCCAAAGCGAACGCCGTGAAGAAACAGCTCCCTTTTTTCACGCTCACGGGAAATTACTCCTCGCTGCGGCAGGCGCACAGCCTGCTGCGCTACAACCCCGTCATCACCATAGACGTGGACGGCCTGGCGGACGACCGGGTGGATGCTGTCCGCCGGTTGCTCGAGGCTGACGCGGACGTGGTGGCGTGCTTCCTCACGCCCAAGCGCCACGGTTTCAAGATATTCCTGTACCTGCGTACGGAGTATGCCCGTCGCCTGCGCAAGACGACTTTCTCCGTACCCGTCATCACGTACGCCGAACTGGAGAACCACCATGCGCTGATGTACGAGTCGGCACGCCTGTACGTGGAGCGGCTCATCGGGCTGCCGGTGGATGTGAGCGGCAAGGACATCAGCCGCGGGTTCTTCGCCTCGTTTGATGCACAGGCGTACCTGAACACCTCCCTGCTGGCGGAGATTGAGGAGGTGACCACACGCGTGACGGTGCCGGAGAAAGTCGCTAAGGCGGGAGAGAGGAGGAAGAAAGCGGCGGCAGCGGAGCCGGCGGCAAAGATCCCGGCGGACGGCGGAACGCAGGAGCACAAGGCGCAGGAGGGCGACGAGCCCTCCCTGCCTCCCGACATCGCTCCCTGGCATCTCATGGAATATAAAAAGGCGCTCAACACCACCCGCCGCACGGAGAACTTCCGCAAGGGCAACCGCGACAACTTCCTCTTCATACTGGGCAACCGCTGCTTCCGCAAGGACATCCCCCAAGAGGTTGCCGCCGCCCTTGCCCGGCGGGACTTCCGGCAAGACGGTCTGGACGTGGATACCGCCATCGGCAACGCCTACCTGTATGTGAGCAAGACCTGCGCCGCCGAGAAAGCGAAGGAGGAGAAAGTGCCCGCAGCGAGCCGCATCATGGACTTCCTTGCGCTGCGCTACCGTTTCCGCCGCAATACGGTGCTGGACCGTCTGGAGTTCTGCGAAACGGGAGACACCGGGCAGGAGGACGCCCGCACCGCGCCTTCCTCCTTCAGCCCCCTGCGCCTGAAAGACCTGAACTCCATCTACGTGGGCCTGCTGACTGAGGGCATCAACTGCTCGCTGAACACGCTGAGGGCCATTGTGGACTCGGACTACGCGCCTTTGTTCAATCCCTTCGAGGACTACCTGCTGAACCTCCCGGCATGGGACGGCGCCACGGACTACATCGGCGGACTGGCGGATACGGTGCAGACGGCGGACAGGGAGTTTTGGCGCGAGAGTTTCCGCCGCTGGCTGGTAGGCTCTGTGGCGTGTGCGCTGGACGGGAAGAAAGTGAACCAGCTTGTGCTGATACTCTTCGGCGGCCAGGGCAAGGGCAAGAGCACGTGGATAAGCCGGCTGCTGCCGCCCGAATGGAGCGAGTACTACCATACGGGCATGATTTCTCCGGACAGCAAGGACGACATGCTGCTGCTCTCCACCCGCTACCTCATCAACATGGAGGAGTTTCAGGGCGTGAGGCCTTCGGACCTCGCGGGGCTGAAGCGCATCATCACGCAGGAGAGCGTGACGCTACGCAAGGTGTACGATACGCAGGCCTTCTGTTTTGCGCGCCACGCCTCGTTCATAGCCAGCACGAACAAGCGCCAGTGCCTGCAGGACATTGACGGCAACCGCCGTTTCCTCCCCTCGGAGGTGCTTTCTGTGGACTACGGGCGTCCCGTGAACTATCAGGGTGTCTACTCTCAGGCGATGTCACTGCTGGACAGCGGCTTCCGCTATTGGTACGAGGGCGACGAGATAGACTGCCTGAACACGCATAACGAACGCCACCGCATGAAGGACCCGGTGGAGGAGAACCTGTTCATCTTCTTCCGCCGCCCCCTTCCGGAGGACTTGTCGGTGCAGTGGATGCCTGCCTCCGCCATCCTCACTCACCTCACCATTTACGGCAAGGTGCAGGTGAACCGGCAGACGCAACAGGAATTGGTGCAGGCGCTCGAGAAGTATGAGTTCGAGACGCGCACCAACAATCAGGGCAGTACGGAGTATGGGGTGGTGAAGTACCGGTCGGACGAGGTGGAACGGAACTTCAGGCAATAGGTGTACATCAAAAAAAGTTTTGCCTGTGGTGCAAAGTCCGTTTGATGTATATCAAATGGGATTTGCAAGACAGGCAATTGTAGTTTATGCAGATTTTGGGGATGTCTGTCATTCAGAGAGTATCCTGTCATTCAGAGCGAAGCGAAGAATCTACTTTCTCTTATAATACAGGGAAGAGATTCTTCGCTTCGCTCTGAATGACAGGATACTCTCTGAATGACAGACACTCTCTGAATGACAGATAGTTTTACGGCTCTCCGAGCGTCTCCACAATCATCCTCACCTGCCTCCTCGTATAGTGGTGGTCTCCGGGGCCTTCTCCCGCACTGTACATGGCGTTGTACAGTGCGGGGTTTCTCTTTATCCAATAGCGCATCTTGCGCATGGCGGGCACGAGCGGCATATCGGGATTGTACAGGTGTGCTAACTCCGCTTTCCGGTAGGAACGGATAATGAACGGCTCTTCAATGCAATGGTTTTCCATCTTCTTTTTTTGTTTTAAGTGGTTGATAATAGCTGTTTTTACTCTCTTAAATGTAGCTCAAATATACGGAAAAATCATGGATTACGGAAGTAAAAAGCGTATTATAATCGGTTGAAATTCAATGAAATCGTAAAGCCGAACCTTACTTCCACGCGTGCCGGGGAGAAGATTGAATTTCTCGATGTGCAGGCAGCGATAGACGGTGAAAACTCCGGTGGCGGCGGCAATGGTAGCGGGATTCCCGACGAGGGGGATAAGGACAATCCGCTCGGATAGTAAATTTGTAATATGGAATAATTTCAAACTTGACATGAACAAACGGGCGTTACTTTTTGTTTCAACTATGAAGATAAAATTTACAAGTATATGGAGACTTTAAATAAAACTGACATTGGACTAATAGGTCTTGCCGTAATGGGAGAGAATCTCGCACTGAATATGGCAGACAAGGGCTGGCAAGTTTCGGTTTATAACCGTACGGTTCCGGGGATTGAAGAAGGCGTGGTGGAACGTTTCATAAACGGGCGCGCACGGGGTAAAAATATTAGAGGTTATACGGATATGGCACGCTTTGTGGAATCTGTTGCCACTCCACGCAAAATAATGATGATGGTTCGTGCAGGCAGTGCCGTGGACGAACTGATGGAACAACTCTTTCCGCTGCTGTCGCCGGGAGATATACTGATAGACGGCGGCAACTCCAACTACGAAGATACCAACCGCCGCGTGGCGCTGGCGGAGGAGAAAGGTTTCCGCTTTGTAGGCGCAGGCGTTTCGGGCGGTGAAGAGGGTGCGCTGAACGGCGCTTCCATCATGCCGGGCGGCTCGGTGAGCGCATGGGAGGATGTGAAACCCGTCTTGCAGAGCATCGCCGCCAAAGCATCCGACGGCACGCCCTGCTGCCAGTGGGTGGGACCTGCGGGCTCCGGTCACTTTGTCAAGATGATTCATAACGGAATAGAATACGGCGATATGCAGCTTATCTCCGAAGCCTACTGGGTGATGAAGAACCTGCTGAAGCTGGATAACGAGGAGATGTCCTCCGTCTTTTCCCATTGGAACGAAGGCAAGCTGCGCAGCTATCTTGTTGAGATTACCGCCCGCATCCTGCAACATAAGGATAAGTCCGGCGGCTATCTGATAGACAAGATTCTGGACGCCGCCGGGCAAAAAGGAACCGGCAAATGGTCGGTAATCAATGCGATGGAACTGGGCATGCCGTTGGGACTGATTGCCACAGCGGTCTTTGAACGAAGCCTGTCGGCACAAAAAGGCCTGCGCGAAGCGGCATCCAAGCATTTTGCGTGCCAACGCACGGATGTGGTGTACAACAAACCCGAAATGGTGAAGGACATTTACTCGGCGCTGTATGCGTCCAAGCTGGTGTCCTATGCACAAGGTTTTGCCGTGCTGCAACGCGCTTCGGACGCTTTCGGGTGGAACCTCGACCTCGCCTCCATCGCCCGTATGTGGCGGGGCGGCTGCATCATCCGCAGCATCTTCCTGAACGACATTGCCGCCGCCTTTGAACAAAGCGAAAAACCGCGGCATCTCCTGCTCGCCCCTTACTTCAGCAATGAGATGAAACAGCTGCTTTCCGGCTGGAAGCACTTGGTGGCGCACGCCATGAAGGAGGAACTTCCGGTTCCCGCCTTCTCGTCGGCATTGAACTATTTCTATTCACTCGTTTCAGCCAAGCTGCCTGCAAATATGATTCAAGCGCAGCGCGACTACTTCGGAGCGCATACCTTTGAACGTGTGGACGAGCTGAGAGGACAATTCTTCCATGAGAACTGGACGGGACACGGAGGAGATACGAAGTCGGGGACATATAATGTATAGAGTGGGGGAAAAACATAAAAACTATGAATAGATTTGTGATGATAATTTTCGGCGCTTCCGGAGACCTGACGAAGCGTAAATTGATGCCGGCGCTGTACACCTTGTACAAGGATAACCGCCTGCCGGAAGATTTTTCTATTTTGGGTATCGGACGTACCGAGTATCAGGACGATACCTACCGTACTTACATCCGGACAGAGTTGGAACGTTTTGTTTCGGCAAAGGAACATACTGCCGAACATATGGCGGGGTTCTGCAACCGGTTGCACTATCTTTCGCTGAATCCCGCCGAAGCCGCCGATTACGGCAAGCTGGACACCCGCCTGCAAGAACTGACGGGCGAACGGGAACCGGACGGAATGCTGTATTATCTGGCTACGCCGCCGTCCCTGTACGGCGTGATTCCCCTCCACCTCAAAGCCGCCCGGCTGAACCGGCCCCATACACGCATCATCGTGGAGAAGCCCTTCGGCTACGACCTTGAGTCGGCGCGCGAACTGAACCGTATCTATGCCTCGGCGTTCGAGGAACATCAGATTTACCGCATAGACCACTTTCTGGGCAAGGAAACGGCACAGAATATCCTCGCTTTCCGCTTTGCCAACGGTATCTTCGAACCGCTTTGGAACCGTAACTACATAGACTATGTGGAGATTACAGCGGTGGAGAATCTGGGCATCGAACAGCGGGGCGGCTTCTACGAAGGAACCGGAGCGTTGCGTGACATGGTGCAGAACCACCTCATCCAACTGGTGGCGCTCACAGCCATGGAGCCCCCCGCCGTATTCAACGCCGATAACTTCCGCAACGAAGTGGTGAAAGTGTACGAATCTCTCTCGCCGCTGACCGAGGAAGACCTCAACGAGCATATCGTGAGAGGACAATACACGGCGTCAGCCACCAAACCCGGCTATCGCGAAGAGAAGAATGTGGCCCCCGACTCACGCACCGAAACGTACATCGCCATGAAAATCGGCATCGAGAACTGGCGTTGGAGCGGCGTCCCCTTCTACATACGCACCGGAAAACAGATGCCCACCAAAGTAACCGAAATCGTGGTGCACTTCCGCGAGACACCCCACCAGATGTTCCGTTGTGAAGGCGGTAACTGCCCGCGCGCCAACAAACTGATTCTGCGCCTGCAACCCAATGAGGGCATCGTGCTGAAGTTCGGCATGAAAGTGCCGGGCCCGGGGTTCGATGTGAAACAAGTGATGATGGACTTCAGCTATTCCGACTTGGGCGGCCTGCCCACCGGAGACGCGTATGCCCGCCTGATAGAAGACTGCATACTGGGAGACCAGACGCTCTTTACGCGCAGCGATGCCGTGGATGCGTCATGGCGTTTCTTCAACCCTGTGCTGAGATATTGGCAGGAACATCCTGACGCCCCGCTATACGGCTATCCTGTGGGAACATGGGGCCCTTTGGAGAGTGAAGCTATGATGAATGAGCATGGAGCCGAATGGACAAACCCATGCAAGAATTTGACCAATACCGATGAATACTGCGAATTATGAAAAGTTATATATATCCAGCTGCAACTACTACAGCGCGTGCTCTTATACGCTACATTATAGATATGATGAACCGTGAGCCGGAGAGAATCTTTTACATTGCTTTCAGTGGAGGGACGACCCCCTGCCTGATGTTTGACATTTGGGCGCATGAGTACCGCGAGGAAACCCCATGGATGCGAATGCGCATCTTCTGGGTGGATGAGCGTTGCGTACCCGTGCACGACTCGGACAGCAACTACGGCAATATGCTGCGCCTGCTGCTGCAGGAGGTGGGTATGCCGGACGAGTTCGTATTTCCCATCTGCGGAGCCTGCCGCCACCCGGAGAAAGAAGCGAAACGCTATTCGGACTTGGTGTTCAGCACCGTACCGCTGCGTCGGGGCTTCCCCTCCTTTGACATGGTGCTGCTGGGTGCAGGAGATGACGGACATACGTCTTCCATCTTCCCCGGACAGGAACACCTGCTCTCTTCCTTCCTGCCGTACGCGGAAAGCATAAATCCTTATAACGGCCAACCGCGTATTGCCATGACAGGCTGCCTGCTCTTTGCCGCCAAGAAGATTGTATTCCTGATTACCGGCAAGAGCAAGGCAAAAGTAGTATATGACATCCTGAAATCGGGCGACATCGGTCCCGCAGCCTATGTGGCGCATCACGCCGAAGACGTGGATGTATTTACGGACATAGAGGTAGAGTCCCGGTAAGCGGTCACCCTTTAGAGGTGCCGCTCTCCAGTATGCTTACTATGGAGAAGAGTGTGAAACAAATGCCGCCCAAGCCCGCCAGTACGCGTGCAGGCACGAAATAGACATCGTGTATGCCCGCCGCTTCGAAAAGAAAGGCGGACAGAAACAGGCAGAGAAGCGCAGTGAATACAGGTATCAGCGGGATTCGGCTTGCCAGCTTGAAGGTGTTGCGCCAGATTGCCGCCAACAGTATGACTTTGCTCGAAATACTGTAACAGACCAATCCCAATCCTATCATTATATATCCTATGGAGGACCTTGCAGGATTGGGATTGGCCATTACCAGCAAGCCCCAAAAAATGCTCAGCGTTCCCGCCGCAAGCACCATCACAGGCCACCATTTGCGCTCGGTGTGCGAATAGCTGTTGCGTATCTGGCGTACGATGGTGGCGACCAGTGCCACGAGAGCGGTGCAAATGCAGGAAATTCCCGCCATGACGTGTCCGGCAACGTAGTAGGCATTGTGCACACCGCTCTGCGCAAGTAACCGGAAAGTCCATATCCAAGCGGCAAGCGCCAGTAGAGCCGCAACACCGATAAGGATGTTACCCTGCGTGGCGGTAAATGCCTGCGGGGGAGTATTGTGTCCCGTAGCATTGGAATTGGCGGGGATAAGGGTAAAACGGGTGGAGGAAGTGGCGGTAGTTGCCACGCAAGCGGTGATGAAAGCCACGCCGCAAATGACGTGTCCGGCAACGAAACGGGCGGCAGTGGAAGTCTCGCCGATATATTCCCACCCGTAGATGAAGGTCAGCAAGGCAGCCAGATAACCCAAAACGGGCAGGGCGTATTTGGCAACCGTGCTGTAAGTGTGGATAATCTGCCGGATAATGGTTGCCGCCGTTGCAAACAAAGCAATGCAAATCATTCCCAACGACATCACCACCGGGCCGGCTACATACTTGGCAGAGTCCGTCCCCATATCGAGCACGAAAGCCCCGTAGCCGAAACAAAACAAAGCCATCAACAGAGGTATGGCACGAAAAAGAATACTGATTCCATAATTCATAACTATCTTCTTTTAAGTTTTCTCCCTCTAACAGTAGCATTCTGACTTTGTTTCTCCTTTTAAGTTTTATTTATAGGATATAATGCTTGGCAGGTTAAATCAAGGCGCAAGACGTACGATTTCCCAACTTCCGGATTCCGGATGGGGAGAGGCGGCAGGGTGGGAGCGTTCTCCTTCCCGGAGAGTGTAGAGGAAACGGTCGTGCAGCCGGCTTTCCCTCCCCTGCCAGAACTCGAAACGGGTAGGGGTGACGGCGAAACCACCCCAGTTGCCGGGACGCTGTACGGTCTGTCCCGCCAGTTTAACGGCTTCCTTTACAAAGGCGCGGATAATCTCCCTGCGACTGTTGATGGCATGACTCTGCGGAGACACCCTTGCGCCAATCTTACTCTTGTAGGGCCTGGTGGAGAAGTAGGCATCCGATTCCTGCGGGGAACATTTTACAGCTGTCCCCTCGATGTGTACCTGCCTCTCCAGCTTATGCCAGACGAAAGAGAGGGATATGCGGGGATTCGCCGCAAGCTGTTGCCCCTTGCGGCTTTCGTAGTTGGTATAGAAAATGAACCTGCCGTTCTCCACACCTTTCAGCAATACGGTGCGGGTGGAGGGATGTCCGTCCGGAGAGACGGTGGCGACAATCATGGCGGTAGGCTCGTCTTCACCGCAATGCAGGGCATCATCGAGCCAACGGGCAAACTGCCCGAAGGGGGTTTCCGATACCGTATTCGGTGTCAGCTTACCTTTCTTGTATTCTTTTCGTATGTCCGAGAGTGGTGTGTCCATATTGTCTTCATTTGTAATTATAACAATAAAGGACCGAAAAGGTTGTTACTTCAGCCAAGTGGCACGCTTCCACAGATACTCCAACGGCCCGTGCGTATGGCGCTTCATCCACCAACGGCAGAAAGCGAGTTGCAGTACAAAAAGCCCGATGCCTGCCAGACAACTGGCGGTGATGCCCCAGTGAGTATGGAGGCCCAGCCCCCAGTTATAGAACAGGAAAGAACCGATGATGCTCTGCGTGATGTAGTTCGTGAGGCTCATCTTCCCGTAAGGGGTAATCTTCATCATCAGCCCGCGCAGATTGGTCCGGTAGAAAGCGAAGATGACGCCCGAAACCAGTACCAGCATGAATGAGAACTTGGACAGGGAAGTGATAATAAGGCTCAGCGGAGCAAGCACAGACTTGTCAGCGATGAAGTCCGGCAACATATTGCCCAGCCCGTACAGCGGGAAGAAAGCGACAAGGGCACCGCAAAGCACCTTATTCCAGAACTTTATGTTCTCTTGCAGGAAAAGCCCCCGACGGCCTATCAGCATACCGAACAGGAAGAGCGCAGCCGTCTGGAACACGCGGGCATTGTCCCAAGCCCAAGCAAGACTGGCGAGCTGCCCCTCCCACAGATTGACACGCAGGGTTTCGAGGAACGTTCCGTGGCTCTGCATCTCGAAAGTGGCCTGCCAGAAACTATCCGACGGAATGGACGGTGTCACGAAAGAGGAGTCCGCGCAAGCGCGTATCACGTAGTAAAGCGGCAACGGCTGTATCAACAGTACGCAGCCCAAGAGGAAGACCCACTTGTCTTTCATCCGGCAAGTCAGCGGCAGGATGAAGCCCATCAGCGAATAAAGCACCAACACCTCGCCCGTAAAAAAAGCGGCATTGAAATTGCCGATGATGAACAGTAGTACCAACCGCCAACAGAAACGTAAACGGAAATCATTGCCGCGCACACGCCGGTTATTGTCTTGGACGAAGAAACTGAACCCGAATAGCAATGCGAACACAGCGTATGCCTTCCCGCCGAACATGAAGAAAAGCCCGTCCCAAATGGCCTTATCGGAGAAATTGAGCCACGCGCTCTGAGTGGCAGTGTCCGGATAGGAATAGAAATTGAAATGTTCGATAGAGTGCAAAACGATGATGCCCATAACGGCAAGCCCGCGCAGCGCATCGGCTACGTCAATCCTTGTGTGTTTTTCTAACTTTTGTGTCATGATATCAGTGTAAATTTATTAGAGATAAATGCTTTTTTGTATTAAAAATGCAAATATAGAATTTATTATCTGATTTTGGGAAATCATAATCAGTGCAAAAAGTTTAATCAATGTAATATTACTCTAACTTTTCTTCTTATTACTTCGTAATATTATTTTTTTTTATTTTATTTGTATATCACAATCAATCCATTTTTTTTATTAAAACACTAAAAACAACATGACAAAAAAGAGTATCTTATTGTGTGGTGTGCTGGCTCTCCTTCTATGGACAGCATGCTCGGAAACAGAGAAGTATCAGTATCCGTTTCAGAATCCTAAACTAAAAGTAGAAGAACGTGTTGACAATTTGATGTCGTTGCTCACCCTCCAAGAGAAAGTCAGCATGATGATTAACCGTTCATTGGCTATCGAGCGATTGGGTATTCCTGCCTATAATTGGTGGGGAGAAGCCTGCCACGGTCTGATAGCAGGCGGAGTTACCGTATTTCCTCAATCCATCGCATTGGCCGCCACTTTTGATGACCCTTCACAGCTGACCACCTATACAATGGTGTCGGACGAAGCGCGTGCACGCTACAACACCTTGCCGCTTGACGGTGATATAGGTCCCTACGTATCAGCCATCCCTAATCTTACTTTTTGGGCTCCAAATATCAACATCTTCCGAGACCCCCGTTGGGGAAGAGGTCAAGAAACTTATGGAGAGGATCCCTTCCTGATGTCAAGAATGGGCTTAAATGTCGTATTGGGAATGCAAGGCGATGATGAACATTATTATAAAACACACGCCTGTGCCAAACATTATGGAGTACATAGTGGTCCAGAACCACTACGCCATGAATTCAATGCCGTGGTTTCGATGCGTGACTTATGGGAAACGTATCTCCCTGCTTTCGAGACACTGGTAGTTAAAGGAAATGTACGTGAAGTAATGTGTGCATACAGTGCCTATGAAGGTGAACCATGCTGTGCCAGCAATCGTTTATTGGTAGATATATTACGTAATCGCTGGGGATTTGACGGAATGGTGGTAAGCGACTGCGATGCCATCAATGACTTTTATGTGAAAGGTCGCCACGAGACACATCCGAATGCAGCCGCAGCCAGTGCAGATGCAGTACTGACCGGTACAGACCTGGAATGCGGACGAAGCTACAATGCATTGATAGAAGCCGTAGAGAAAGGCATCATCAAGGAAAAAGATTTAGACGTTTCTTTGCGCCGTATCCTTACCGAACGTTTTCGCTTAGGATTACTGGACCCTGCCAAATATGTACCTTATTCCAAAATACCGGGCAGTGTGATTGATTGTCAGGAACATCGGGACCATGCTTTGAAGATGGCTCACGAATCACAGGTTCTCTTAAAAAATGAAGGTAACATACTGCCATTGGACAAAAACATCAAATCTATTGCCGTAGTTGGTCCTAACATCAACGACTCCATTATGATGCGTGGCAACTACAGCGGCTCGCCTACTCATTGCATCACCATTTTGCAAGGTCTTCAAAACAAGCTGCCCAATACTCGTATCATCTCCGAGCGTGGCAGTGAAATCGATTCTGATTATTTGCAAATACCGCAAATACACCTGGTAAAGCATGATACACAAAAAGGATTTTTGGCCCAATACTATGCCACACCCGACTTTTCAGGAGAAGTAATCAATACAAGCCATACAGAAACAATCAACTTCCGTACAGAAGGCGGATACGGTTTTGGAAAAGATGTACCTTCTTCAGATTTTAGCGCCAAATATTCCGGAACATACGTTCCTGATTTCACCGGTACTCTTTGCTTCTCTGTCAGGGGTGACAATTATGTACTAAAGGTTAATAATAAAAAGATAGGCGAATATGCTCCCAAGGAGTTGTCGTTTAAATATACTCCGGGGATGGAACTTACAGAAGCTCAACGCCGAGAGTTTACTGCATCTATGAAAGGCAGACGTGGTTCCATTTATACACTTCAAGTAAAAGAAGGCGAAACCTATCAGATTGCCCTTGACTATAAATCCGGTAAAGAAGGAAGAGTCTCACAACTCTCTGTTGATATGTATGAACGCAAACTGGCGGAATTTGAGGAATTGAAAGAGAAAATTAAGGATGTTGAGGTCATTATATATGTAGGTGGAATTACTCCCACACAAGAAGGTGAAGGACATGAGCGTGCGAGAATTGAGTTGCCTGATGTGCAAAAGCGTTTCTTAAAAGCAATGCGCGAAACCGGCAAACCTGTAATCTATGTAAACTGTTCCGGTAGTGCCGTAGCATTAGCTGACATTGATTATGCATACGATGCACTTTTGCAAGCTTGGTATCCGGGTCAAGAAGGAGGTACAGCCGTTGCCGACGTACTGTTTGGAGATTATAATCCTTCCGGAAAACTTCCGGTAACATTCTACAAGTCAACGGAACAGTTACCCGAATTCACCAATTACAGCATGGATAACCGTACTTATCGCTATTTTAAAGGTGAACCTCAATATGCATTTGGTTATGGGTTGAGTTATACAAATTTTAAATTTGGTGCAGCAACCCTCTCTTCCAATTCTATTAAGGCTGGTGAGAAAGTAGAAATTACCATTCCTGTAACCAATGCCGGTAAAATGGATGGTGCTGAAATAGTACAAGTATATGTTAAAAGTCTGACCAATCCTAATGCACCTATCAAATCACTTAAAGGCTACGTACGTCAGGATATAAAAGCGGGTAAAAGTGAAAAGGTGAAAATCACACTCGAACCTGAATCGTTTGCTTATTATAATGCAGATGTGGACGGATTGAAAATTTTCCCCGGTAAATATCAAATATTGTATGGTAATTCCTCGCGGGATATAGACTTAAAGTCATTGGATTTGGAAGTTACACCTGCCGTATAATAAGCGAATGATGTAACAGCATTCTTTAACGGATCACTTCCTTGCTATATATAGCAATAGAAAGACAGAATTTGGGGATATTCCTTAAAATTAGAACATAAGGAATATCCCTATTCTTTTGCATTATAACTATTATCTTTGCCCCATGACTTACAAAAAGGCTTTATTAGTATAAGCCTATAAATAAAAGCACTTCCAACGTTCGCTTACGGAGGAAGTGCTTACACAAAAACTAAACTAGACTTAACTAAACTATTCTATTGGGGGAGTTTCACAACTCCTATCTGTTCGCCGCAAAGGTAAAAAAACATCTTTTAATATGCAATAGGATATTATTAGAAATCGACCATTTTCAATAAAACATATACGAATGGGTGTCTTTTTAACTCCTTTTATTAAGAAAATCTTGAAAAACTTGCTTATAGCTGTCACTGATAGGAATGTAGTTCTTGCCAAAGACAATACGTCCGCGGTCGATGATACGTATTTTATCCTTTTGGACAATGTAGGAACGGTGTACACGCATGAAGCGCGAAGCGGGCAGAAGTTCTTCCATGGATTTCATGCTCATGAGTGAGAGGATGGGCTTGGGAGAGTTCTCTTCGTAGATTTTGATATAGTCTTTCAGCCCTTCGATGTAAAGGATGTTTTTCAGCTCCACTTGTACAAGCTTGTAATCGCTTTTTACGAAGATACTTTCGATTTCCTCTTTGGGTTGTTGCAAGAGTTCAAACCATTGTACGGCCTTATTGGCGGCTTGCAGGAAATCTACATACGAGATGGGTTTCAGCAAGTAGTCGAGCGCATTGACCTTGTAGCCATCTATGGCATATTGGTCGAAGGCGGTGGTGAAAACAACGCGGGTATGCGTATCTACCATTTTAGAGAACTCCAGCCCGTTGAGTTCGGGCATTTGGATGTCGAGGAACAGAAGGTCGACAGCCTTGTCCGACAGGTCGTTCATAGCCTGTACCGCACTGGAGTATTTACCTGTGAGTTCTAAAAACGGGGTTTTGTTGGCGTAACTCTCCAAAAGATTCAGGGCCAACGGTTCGTCATCTACAATTGCGCACTTCAAATTCATATTATCCGTGATTGATTACTAATACTGATTTATATTCTTTTCCATCCTCACTTACGCCATGCAGCCATTGGTACTGACCGGGGTAGGTCAGCTCCAAACGCTTGTGCACCTGTTCCAGACCGATGCCGCTTCCACTCTTGTCGGCTTCGTCTTTAGGGTGGTGGCTATTGGCGATTTCACACCGTACCTCATCGGCGCTTTCACTGAAGTAGATGCGGATATAACTGGGCTCGGTGGGAGAGATGCCATGCTTGAACGCATTCTCTATAAGAGAAATAAATATCAGCGGAGCAATCTCCGTAGGGCTGTCCGGACGAATGTCGAAACGTGTTTCGACGGTAACATTGGAGGAGAGGCGGATGCGCATCAGTGCGATGTAATTCTTGATGAAATCCATTTCTTTGCCCAATGCTACGAAGTTTTGCTGATTATCGTAGAGTACGTGACGCAGAAGGCGGCTCAGTTCTTGTACGGCAACTTGCGCCTTGTCCGCATCAAAGGCTATGAGGGCATAGATGTTGTTCAGCGTATTGAGCAAGAAATGAGGATTGAGCTGATTGCGCAGGTTCTTCAATTCCGCTTCCGTACGACTTTTCTCGGCTTCGCGACGGGCGGCTTCTACTTGTACCCAACGCCCGCTAAGGCGGATAGCCGCACTCAACCCTACGGTAAGTATCATGGAGAATAAATCGCGCATGATGAATATCCACTTCGGCGGTCCCATGTGTCGTCTGCCCTCGTTCGCGTCTTTTACATAAGTATGGAATGCGTACTCCTGCCAGAAGTGCACTCCGGCGGTAACACAGACTATCAGCAAGACGTTCAGCAACAGATATTTCCTGATGCGCCCCTCGAACAGGTAATGAGGAATGAGGAAACAGTAGTTACTGTAGAACACAATGAGGAACGAGAGCGGAACGACACTGCCATGACGCAGATATTCCATCAGCGTAATGGTGAATCCGCTGCGTGTCATCATCACGAAAGGAAATGCAAACACAATTCCCCAGCCGATGATGTGAATCAGGGCTTCAATGATGCGTGAACGTGAGTAGAGAAATTGTTTCATATGAATGCAAAGATAGTCTTTTTTAGCGATTACTCATACCGTATAGCTTCTATCGGATCCAAGTCTGCGGCTTTTTTGGCAGGATACCACCCGAAGAACACTCCCGTCACCGTACAAACGGCGAAACTGAGGAACACGCTCCACGCTTGTATGTAAATGGGCCAATGAGCCACACTCTTCACTATCCAGCTTGCACCGCAGCCGATAATGACACCGATAAGTCCGCCTGTGATACTGATAAGGATGGCTTCAATAAGGAACTGCGACAGAATATCCACCCCTCTGGCACCCACACTCATACGCAAGCCGATTTCACGGGTGCGCTCCGTTACGGACACATACATGATGTTCATAATACCGATGCCGCCTACTACCAGCGATATGCCTGCAATGCAGGCGAGTAGCGTGGTCATCAGGTCGGTGGTGGTATTCAGCATCGAACTGAGCTCCTGCTGGCTGCGTATGGTGAAATCATCGTCGTCATTGTCTTTCAGCTTATGGTTGCGACGCAGAATTTTGGTAATTTCATCGGTGGCATTGTCCGTCATGTCCTCGGTGAGTGCGGAGGCGAAGATGCCTTGCAGGTAGGTCTGAGCAAGCAAACGCTTCATTACGGTGGTGTAAGGGGCAAGTACAACGTCGTCTTGGTCCATACCCATACTGTTGTAACCTTTTGCCTTGAGTACACCCACCACGCGGAAAGGCACTTGGTTGAAGCGGATAATGCGTCCTACGGGGTCCTCTCCATTGGGGAAAAGATTATCCTGTATCGTCTTGCCGATGACACATACTTTGGCGGAGGTCTGTATATCGGTTTCGGTAAACATCGTGCCGTTGTCCACCGTAAGCTGCCTGATTTCGAGATAGTCCGTACCTACGCCGCTTACAGAAGAGGGGTAGTTGTTGTTGCCCGCGATAAGCTGTCCCGAAGAGGAGACGTTGGGGCTGACTGCAGACAGGAAGTTCGTTTCGTTGCGCAGCGCCTCGTAGTCAGCAAGCTTTAGTGTCTGCATGGCACTGGGGTCTTGGCGGACACCGCCACGCATATCCGCTCCCGGATGAATCATTATCATATTAGAGCCCATTTCGGAGATTTGCGCCTGAATACTTTTCTTCGAACCTTGCCCGATAGCGAGCATCGTGATGACGGATGCCACACCGATGATGATGCCCAACATGGTGAGGAATGCCCGCAGCTTATTGTTGGCAAGTGCCCGGAGAGCTATTTTGAAAAGGTTGGTTCCATTCATTAGTTTACTGTTTTATGAAATTATTTTAGTCTTACACGAAACTGTGTTAATCATCCTCTTGCTTGGGCAATGCCGCCAATGTCTCGGCGGCATTCAGAATATCGGGATTGACTTTGTCATCTTTCACTTGTCCGTCGCGCAATACGATGTTGCGGCTGCTGTATTGGGCTATCTCCGGATTGTGCGTTACGAAGATGATGGTACGTCCCTCGGTATGCAGCTTTTGGAAAAGCACCAGAATCTCGAACGAGGTTCGTGTGTCCAGATTACCGGTGGCTTCGTCTGCCAATATTACGGCAGGATCGTTCACCAGTGCGCGGGCAATGGCCACACGTTGCATCTGACCGCCGGACATCTGATTGGACTTGTGTTCCAGACGGTCGCCCAGTCCTACGGCTTTCAGTGCTTCAACAGCCCGTTTGCGGCGTTCGGAAGCCGATATGGAGGAGTTGTACATCAACGGCAATTCCACGTTCTCTACGGCTGTAGTTTTGGGCAGCAAATTGTAGTTTTGGAAAACGAAACCTATTTTACGGTTGCGAAGTACGGCACGTTGGGACTTGCTCATGGTGCGGATGGAGATACCGTCTAACAGGTACTCGCCTACCGTAGGTGTGTCCAGACAGCCGAGTATGTTCAACAACGTTGACTTTCCCGAACCGGATGTACCCATAATCGTGACGAACTCTCCTTCATTGATGGAGAACGATACGCCCCGCAGTGCATGTACCGTTTCGTCTCCCACATGGAAGTTGCGCTTTATATTCTGAAGTTCAATTACGGCTTTGCTCATGATTAATGATATATGTTTGTAAAATTATCATTTACTCTTCTTCTTGTTTCCTCCCGGAGGACCCGGCATGAAAGGGCTCTTCTCGCCGCTTGCTTCCTGTGGCATACCTGCTACACCTTCTCCCGGCATACGTCCTATGGTGGCTTCAGTCACTACCACTGCGCCTTCATTGATGCCGCTGATAATTTCCGTGTTGATGCCGTTGGAAATGCCCACCACTACCGGATGCGCGGTGAATGTATTCCCTTCACGAGTCCAGAGTTTGTACTCGCCATGACAGTCTTTCACGATGTCATCGTCACCGATAAGCGGCTTTTCGGGAGTGAAGCGAAGAGCACGCGCAGGAACGGAAAGAACATCTTTACGGTCGAGCGTGTAAATCGTGACATTCGCCGTCAGACGAGGTTTCAGCTTCAGGTCGGGGTTGGGGGCGGAGATAACCACTTCGTAGGTAACGACTGTTGTGGATGTGCCGGTAGAGCTTGTAGAACTGTCCTCTCCCAAACGGATTTGCGTTACAGTACCTTCAAACGTATCGTTAGGATAAGCATCTACGGTAAATGTTACGCGCTGCCCTTCTTCCACACCGCCTATATCGGCTTCATCCACATCGGCCACCACCTGCATCTGTGTCAGGTCGGCGGCAATGGTAAACAGGGTAGGAGTCTCAAAGCCGGATGCCACCGTCTGTCCTTCTTCTACCGCACGGTTGATGACTACCCCGTCAATGGGCGAGGTGATTGTAGCGTATGACAGGTTGCGCTCCGCCTTTGCCAGCGATGCCTGGCTGCTTTCGTAGTTGCTTTTGGCTTTCTCGTAATTGTAGACAGACTGCTCGTAATCGGTGTCACTGATGAGTTGTTTCTCGTGCAATCCCCGGTTGCGTTCGTAGTTCTTTTTCTGATACTCGTATTCAGCTTTTGCACCGTTGTATGCGGCACGTTGTGAAGCCACCTCGCTTTGCAGTGTCACGCGGTCCATTTCAGCTATTAGCTGGCCTTTGGTGACTACGGAATTGTAATCGGCATATATTTTGTCGATGATGCCGCTGACCTGCGTGCCGACTTCCACTTCTGTTACCGGTTCGATTGTGCCGGTGGCGGTTACCGATTCCGATATCTCACCTTTGGTTACGGTGGCTGTCTCATAGGTCACCTTATGCTTGGCTTTGGAGCCGCCGAAGAGCCAGAAGCCTGCACAGGCCACTACAACGACAATTGCAGTGATGAGGATAATTTTCTTCTTGTTCATACTCTATATGTCTTTATTGATTTGTTTAATCTTACTTGATATATCTTTTTACTTTCGGAGATTTATTAGAGCGCAATCTTCTCTCCCTGATAAAACATCAACAGTTGCGTGTTCAGTATCGCCATGTATTTGGCTTGTAGCATTTCCTGCTGTGCGCTGAGTAGGTTACTCTTCTCTGTCAGAAGTTCCACGGTGTTCTTCATGCCGAGGTTGAACTGCTCTTGAATGAGGTCGTAACTGATTTGTGTGCTGCGCAGCTTCTCTATGGCAGCCACATAACGCTGCTGGGCACTGTTGGCATCCAGCCACAATCCTTCAATGGTCTTGTACAGGGCTTTCTGATTGTCCAGTAAGTCCAGTTCGCTGGATTGCTTCTGGATTTTGGCTTTCTGTACGGCGCTTTTGGTTTGGCGGTTGTTGAAGATAGGTATGCTTACGGTTACTCCCAGTGAGTTGTTCCAATTCTGTTTGATTTGTTCACCAAAGGTGAAGTCGTTGCCGTTGGTGTTGGTGCTTCCTATGCCTGCACTTAAACTGACGGTGGGAATGTAGCCGGAACGGGCGATGTTGATATCAAGTTCCGAGGCCTTGACGTTCAGTCTGCCTGCCTCGATTTCAGGACGTAAAGTGAGGGCGGAACGATATACATCTGTCTTTGAGGGTAACGGAGACAATACATTCTCATCGCCAAGTGTAGGGATGTAGAGGTTCATTTCTTCTTCGCCGTCCAGTTCGAGAAGCTGCTTCAGTTGCAACTTATAGTCTTGCAGAGTGGCTTGTGCGGTTACCAACTGATATTTGTCTGTACTGACTTGCGCTTCCAGTTGGGCGAGGTCGCTCTTGGCGATGCTTCCTGCTGCAAGCAAGGCGCGTGCCCGTTCGCATTCCGCCCGGCTGACATCGAGGGTTGCTTCGTTCACTTTGACGGCTTCGGCGGCATAGAGTATCTGTACATAGGTCTGCGTGATGCTTTCTTCGATACTGTTCTCTGTTTCCGCTACGTTCAATTCGGCGATACGGTTGTTCATGCGTTGTTGTTTCAGGGTGTTCAGCCGCTTGCTGCCGTTGTAGAGTGTCCAATTGGCATCTATACCGTAGCTGCCGTTATAGCTGGTCTTGCTTTGGCTGCTGGTGATGTTGTCACCGTCAATAATCGTGCTGACTTCGCTATTGGGACGGTTTACAATACGTTGGCTTACAGATGCCGTAAGGCTGGGGAAGAGGGCTGCTTTGGCAGTCTTTACATCCACTTCACTACTTTCAGCATTGAGACGGTTCTTGCGAAGGGTGATGTTCTGCTGTAAAGCGTAGTCAATGCAAGTCTGCAAATCCCATTGTGCAGGAAGTGCGTGCACGCTGTCCTGTTGCTGTACACCGGTGACGGCATCTTGCGCCTGCAGCGTTATATTGCAGGTACAAGTACTTGCCACACACAGCGACACCATTGTCAATCTTCTTACGTTTATCATATTACCTAAGTTCTATAGTTTTTTACTTTGACAAAGGTATGCGGCGCTCTTGAAAGCCGCAAAAACAATAGATGTTGACCGGATTTGTGTCGGCTGATTACTTTTTTCTGCCGATAATTAACTTTTTAGGCTTTTATTTGTTATTTATATAAAAGTATTTTATATTTGTAATGATTATAAATTAAGCTCCTATGAGAAACCTCGTAACCGGTATCTGGCGATTCTATCTTGAAGGCTTCCGAAGTATGACATTAGGGCGTACTTTGTGGCTGATAATCGCAATCAAACTATTTATCATGTTTTTCATCCTCCGTCTTTTCTTCTTTCCTAACTATCTGAATAAAGCTGCGGTAGGCGCTGATAAGGAAGATTATGTCAGTCGGGAACTGATACTGCGGGCAGGAGGGGAATAGTGATTATTTATACCTCTCTTATATGTAACACTTAATAATTAACATTTAATTCTCATGCTTGAAAACATTGACACTTCTCTGATTGACTGGTCGAGAGCGCAATTTGCCTTGACCGCTATCTATCATTGGATTTTTGTGCCGCTTACTTTAGGACTGGCGGTAATTATGGGCATCATGGAAACGGCGTATTACCGTACGGGTGACGAGTTTTGGAAACACACTGCCAAGTTCTGGATGAAGCTCTTCGGCATCAATTTCGCCATAGGTGTGGCTACGGGATTGATTCTGGAGTTTGAATTCGGTACGAACTGGAGTAACTACAGCTGGTTTGTGGGCGATATTTTCGGTGCTCCGCTTGCTATCGAAGGTATCTTGGCGTTCTTCATGGAGGCCACGTTCATAGCGGTGATGTTCTTCGGCTGGGACAAGGTGAGCAAACGTTTCCACCTTGCTTCTACTTGGCTTACAGGACTGGGAGCCACTATTTCCGCTTGGTGGATTCTGGTGGCAAACGCTTGGATGCAGAATCCGGTGGGTATGGAGTTCAATCCCGATACTGCCCGCAATGAGATGGTGGACTTTTGGGCTGTGGCTACTTCACCGATGGCTGTCAACAAGTTTTTCCACAGTATATTGTCCGGCTGGGTACTGGCTGCTGTGTTTGTGGTAGGTGTAAGTTGTTGGTATTTGTGGAAAAATCGTGAGAAGAAGTTTGCCTTGTCAAGCATAAAGATAGCTGCCTGGGTGGGACTGTGTGCTGCCATACTTTCCGCATGGACAGGTGACGGTTCCGGTTATCAGGTGGCGCAAAAACAGCCTATGAAGCTGGCTGCCATGGAAGGTTACTATCAGGGACGGGAAGGTGCCGGGTTGGTGGCATTCGGTATTCTTAATCCTGAAAAGGAAACGGCTGATGACGGAAAAGATGCTTTTCTTTTCCGTATGGAGATTCCCAAATTCCTTTCTTTGCTTGCCGAACGTGATTCAAAGGCTTTTGTACCGGGCATCAATGATTTGTTGAAGGGCGGATATCCTCTGAAAGACGGAACGACTGCACTCTCCGCCGAGGAAAAGATTGAAAAGGGAAAGACGGCCATCGGAGCTTTCTCCGCCTATCGAAAGGCTAAAGCTGCGGGCAATGATGCCGAAGCACAGGTGGCAGCCAAAGTACTGAAAGAGAATGTGGCGTATTTCGGTTATGGATATATTAAAGATGTAAATGAACTGGTTCCCAACGTACCGCTTACATTCTATATGTTCCGTGTCATGGTGATATTGGGCGGATACTTCATCCTATTCTTCATCGTAATTTTGGTTCTTGCCTATAAGAAAGACTTGTCACAGATGCGCTGGATGCATTGGGTGGCAATGCTGACCATTCCGCTGGGCTATATTGCAGGACAGGCAGGCTGGGTAGTAGCCGAATGCGGACGTCAGCCGTGGGCCATTCAGGATATGCTGCCTACCAGTGCCGCTATCTCCAAACTGGATGTTGGCTCGGTGCAGATAACGTTCTTTATCTTCCTCGTGTTGTTCACCATTATGCTGATTGCGGAAGTGGGCATTATGTTGAAGGCGATACGGAAAGGACCGGAAGGAAGAGGATAAAAGGTGATACCTTGTCACTCTATCACATTATAACTTTATCATATTTTAAATTATGAGTACTTATATATTTCTTCAACAATATTGGTGGTTTGTAGTATCCCTGTTGGGAGCTATACTGGTTTTCCTGCTGTTTGTGCAGGGTGGTAATTCGTTGATATTCTGTCTGGGCAAGACGGAGGAGCAACGCAAGATGATAATTAATTCTACGGGGCGGAAGTGGGAGTTTACATTTACTACGCTTGTAACGTTCGGTGGTGCGTTTTTTGCATCGTTCCCGTTGTTTTACAGCACAAGTTTCGGCGGAGCATACTGGCTGTGGATGATTATATTGTTTACTTTTGTGTTGCAAGCTGTCAGCTATGAGTTCCAGTCAAAAGCGGGCAACCTGTTGGGTAAAACAACGTACCGTGCTTTTTTGGTGATAAACGGAGTGGTAGGTCCAGTGTTGTTGGGAGGCGCTGTGGCAACATTCTTTACGGGATCGGAGTTCTATATTAATAAGAGCAATATAGCTGATACGGTGATGCCTGTTATCAGTAGTTGGGCCAATGCGGGACATGGTTTGGATGCGTTGCTCAACCCTTGGAATGTGGTACTGGGACTGGCGGTATTCTTCCTGGCGCGTATTCTCGGCTCTCTCTATTTCATTAATAATATCAGCGACGCGGATTTGGTGAAGCGTTGCCGTCGTGCGTTGTGGGGTAATACGGGATTGTTCTTAGTATTCTTTTTGGCATTCGTAATCCGTACGTTGCTTGCCGAAGGTTATGCGGTAAATCCGGAAAGCGGAGAGGTATTTATGGAACCCTATAAGTACCTGACGAATTTCATCGAGATGCCCGCAGTGCTGATTGTATTTCTTGCAGGTGTGCTTGCTGTGCTTTGGGGAATTATCCGTACGCTGTGGAAGCCCGCTTTCGACAAAGGAATATGGTTTGCCGGCATAGGTACGGTGCTTACGGTATTGGCTTTGTTGCTTGTGGCGGGCTATAACAATACTGCCTATTATCCCTCTACCGCCGATTTGCAAAGCTCGCTTACACTGGCAAACAGCTGTTCCAGCCAGTTCACACTGAGAGTAATGGCATATGTTTCTATTTTGGTTCCTTTTGTGCTTGCTTATATATTCTACGCATGGCGCAGCATCGACAAGAAAAAGATTGATGTGCAGGAGATGCAGGAAGAAGGGGGACATGCTTATTGATAACCTGTAGTTTCTTTATGAAAATCTAAAGATATTGAATGATAAAGCCTCGCATTTGGATTCCAAATGCGAGGCTTCTTGTTTTATACTCCTTGCGTATGAGAAGTAAGAGAAACAGTTACTCTTAAATGATTATTTCTTTTTAAAAGTAATTTCTGTATATTCTTCCTCACCATCTTCGTCTTTATCATGCCATACAATAACAGCTGTATTGGTATTTAAGGTTGTAATAGTGTATTCCTCATCATACCCATACTCTGTGATAATAAGTTTGTTGTTGTCTTTAATCTTCCAAGTGATTTCGTATTCATCGGAATATCCGTCATAGCTATATTTGTAAGTTCCTGTACCACCTTTTTTGAAAATATAGGTATCTTCGGTGTAGGCTCCGTCATAGCTATCGGTTTTCCACTTATCATCATCATCCAGATACTTTTCCCAACCTTTCATCCAAGTAGATTCCCAAGTACCAATGATTAGTTCGTTGGCATCTCCGGCAATACCACCTTCGTCGTCATCACCACAAGAAGTAAAACCAACACATAATGCCAACATTATGCATGACATCCAAAATTTAAGTTCAAAGTTTTTCATATTGTTCTTTTTTTGAAATTAATATTAAAACGGCACAAAGATAAATTCTATTAGATTGAAAAACTTTGTCTTTTTGTGGTTTTTATTTACACAGAAGTGTTGTGTAATATTCTACAAGAAACGTATATTATTCTGAATCATTTTTATTATCGACAGGAAGGAGGGGAGAATCTTTTAGCTCGGCGGAGTAATATTGGAAGAAGTCATGATTTAATATATAACAAATGCGCATTAATAAATCTGTGTCTAAACTTTGTCTTTTAAAGATGGAATACACATTGGTACGATCGCAATATAATTTCTTTGCGAACCAACTTGCGGTACGTTCTTGACGATGTAACTCAGTTTCTATCAGTTTGCCAATGTTTATCATTATGTGTATAATAATATATACTAGTAATTGTTTTTCTGATGTATTATAAACTAAATTTATTGTTTTCTATTTGTTCTTTTTTATTTGCCTATTACAAAAATAAGAAAATTCTTATTTCTTCACAAGAAAAACTTTTTTTTATTTCTTTTTTCTTAAAAGCAGAGACTTTCTCTTCCGGAAATTTCGGTATGAGTTTCATCAATCGCAGTATCTGTCCTTGCCTTTTCAGTATGTAACTTGAAGGGTGTGCAGAGTCAAAACGTATAGGGTTGGGTAAAGTTGCGGCAATCAGTGCGCACTGTCCGGCTGTGAGTTTGGCTGCAGTGGTGTGGAATTTGTATTTGGCGGTGGCTTGTGCTCCATAAATGTTTTTACCCATTTCGATGGAATTGAGATAGACCGTCATAATCCGTTCTTTCGACCAGAAAAGTTCTATCATCCACGTGAAGTAGACTTCAAAACCTTTGCGAATCCATGAAGACTGAGGCCATAGGAATACATTCTTTGCCGTCTGCTGACTAATGGTGCTTGCCCCGCGTTTCCGTTTGCGTTTTTCGTTTTCTTTCATAGCTTTCTGTATCTCAATGAAATCGAAGCCGTTATGGGTGGCAAAGCGATTGTCCTCCGAAGCGATAACGGCCATAGGCAGATGAGAGGAGATTTTGTCGAACGCTACCCACTCGTGATGCCATACGGGACTTTCTCCCTTAAACATCTGCTGTACGCTTCGAATAACCATTAATGGAGTGATGTATACCGGTACAAAACGATAAACCACTACCATAACGGTAGTGGATATAAAGAAAAAAAACAACAGGTTGCGGATTATCCGCAGAGGTTTGGAGAATTTCATATGTATTCGGTTAATGAAAACTAATTAAGCGGCTTTGCCGCTTAATTGTCATTTCCCTGCTTCCGCATTCCTAATCATCTGTTCACTGGCATACATGAATATCACCACCCGACGGTTTTGGCTGGCAGACAAACTTTCATCGTATTCATTATATCCCACACCTTCCACTTGTTTAAATTGTGAAGGAGACACGCCACAATCCTGCAAATAATTCTCTACGGCATAGGCGCGGTTCTTGGAAACTTTCATATTGGCTTCGTATGTACCGACCTTATCGGTATGGCCTATTATTGCGATGTCCGTAGTGGTGTCTTCCTTCAAAATCTTGGCAAGGTCGCGCAGGGAAGCTTTGGCATCGTTACTCAGTGTAGAGGAGTTAAAGGCAAACAGAATACCGGAATCGAATGTTACCTTTACAGCATCCAGATTGTTGGCATCTTTCACCATTTCCACCTGTGCACCTTCAATTTTGGCGGCTTCGGCAGCTTTCTTGTCCATCTTATGACCGATTGCCACACCTGCACCCGTACCCACTGCGGCACCCACTGCGGCACCGATAGCCGCACCTTTGCCCTTACCGAACAATCCGCCGATAATGGCTCCTGCCGCTGCACCCGAACCTCCACCGATGATTCCACCTTTTGTTGTATTATTCATGGTGCTGCAACTACCCAGTAATATAGCACTGCTCAGCAAGAATGCTGTAAATTTCATTTTCTTCATACTCCTATTTTTTAATTGGTTCAAGTTTTACTGATACAAATTTATGTATATAATACATTCGTTGACACCAAAAAGTTTACCGTTGTACTTTTTTTAGAGAATTTTCCTTTTAATAAATATAAACCACCCCGTCAGAATCAATCCTTTGGCAATGGTAGTGCTGCTTACCGCCCACCAAATTGCATCCACTCCAAACCCCATTTGCACAAGTACCAAAGCTACCGGAATACGCATATAGTTGCATCCTATACTAACGATAGCCGGCGGTACAGTGCGCCCTATGCCGTAAAATACACCTTGCATGGTTATTTCCAGCATCATGAACAATTGTGAGTAACCGTCGATGCGCAGAAAGTTACCTCCAGTGCGGTAAGCGGCTTCTTCGGGTACGAAAACCGAGAATACCTCGCTGCCATAGAAGATGAATAGTAGCGAACAGAGTGTGCCGAATACCCCCGTCATCCAAAGCGTCGTCTTCCATGCCTGCCATACACGTGCTTTCTGTCCGGCGGCATAATTTTGTGCTATGAAGGCACTGAGTCCCGTAGAGAAGCCTTGTGACGTATTCCAAGTGATAGCTTCTATTTGTCCGCCTGTGGTGAAAGCCATAAGTCCGATATGCCCGCCTTGTTCAGCTGCCGTACGTGAGAGGAACATATTGACAAAGGCAAACAGTGTGTTTAGTGTAGCAACAGGCAGCCCTAACTTAAATATACGCTTGCTGTACTTCTTTTTCAATCGGATGAAAAATGGAAATCCTCCGAGCAAATCATCTTTTTGTCGGAGCTTGTAGATGAAGATGAAGCATACGGCAGCTTCGGACAGCCATGTAGCAAGTGCTGCTCCCACCGTTCCCCAACCGAAGCCGAAGATGAAGAGAGGGTCGAGCAAGATGTTCATCACAAGTCCTGTTCCGCTAATGTAGAACGGTGTCTTGCTGCGCCCTGATGCGTTGTAGATACCCGTAAAGGCGGCGGACAGAAAGACAAAGGGTAATGCCGTCGACACGATGCGCAAATAAGTTACGGCATTGTCGGTGATATATGTTTCCAACTCGAAAAGGCGCATGATGGGCTGGGCGAAAGCAAATAACAGTCCGCCCCAGCATACGGAAATAAGTAATGCAATGCTGATGTTGTGCGAGGCGAACGCACGTGCGTCTTCCTGGTTTTTCGCTCCGATGGACTGTGCCACGCTGACTTCCGACCCTACCTTGTTCAGCAAGGCGATAGAACCTGACATCCATGTGAGAATACCTACCGCACCTACTGCTGCAACCGCCTCACTGCCCAATCTGCCCACCCAAGCCATGTCCGTCAGGCTGTATGCCATTTGGATAAAGGAAGTGGCCATAATAGGCATCGCCAGACTGAACAGCTGGCGATTGATAGGTCCTTGAGTCAGATTTTTTGCTCCAAGCACGGTATTGCGAATTAGTTTACTTATAATTCAAGAAACTCTCTTGCACCAGTTTCCCCGCTTGCCATACAGCACGTATGTTCAGTTCCTTATCCAATATCAGGATGTCGGCATCCTTATCTTTCTGCAGAGAACCTTTCCGGTCGTACACTCCCATAATACGTGCCGGAGTTTCAGAAGCCATACGTAAGGCGTCTCCCAACGGGATACCGGCTTTTGTCATGGTACGTACCAACACATCCATAGTAGCAATACTGCCTGCCAGAGAAGACCGGTCGGCAAGTTTGCATACACCGTCCTCAATGATATAGCGGGGATCGTTGATTTCCTTGCCTTCGGTGGCAGCGCAGGAGAGGGCATCCGTTACGAGACAGGTATGTTCCACGCCTTTCAGCTTATATGCCAATCTTAGGATGGTGGATGGCAGGTGGATGCCGTCGGCGATGAGTTCAATGGTCATGCCATCGGTCAGGTAGACGCTCTCCACAGTGCCCTCGTACTTGTATTCGCGGCGTTTGTGGAAGCCTGGCATGGCATTGTAAAAGTGTGCGGCATGGGTGAATCCGGCATCGTAGGCGGCACGGATGCCATCATATTCGGCTTCGGTGTGCGATACGGCTGCCAATATGCCTTTTTCGCGCAGGTAACTTGCAAACTCCAGTGCACCGGGCAATTCGGGGGAAGCATCCCATCGACGGATACAACGGGTACTTTCTACAAGTTCCCGGTATTCTTGTTCGTCAATCTCTTTTACTTGGTCGGCAAACTGTTCACCAGCCATTTTTTTGTTGAGGTAGGGACCTTCGATGTGAAGTCCCAATACGGGGCTGTCAGGCTCTGACATAAGCTGTTCGCACACTTGGACAGCCTGGTGCAGCTTGCTGAACGGAGAAGAGGAAATGGTAGGGTAGAAGCTCGTAGCACCATGATTGAGGTGTGCATTGATGATGTTGCGGAACGCTTCTTCTGTACATTCATTGAAGTCGTGTCCGCCACCGCCATGTGCGTGCATACAGACAAAACCGGGCACGATGTACATACCTTTGGCATCAATGAGCCGTGCGCCGATAAGGGCGAGGTCGCAGTTAGTCACTTCGAGAATTTTTCCGTCGCGCATCAGGACGGAACCTTCATTCAGCCAACCTTGCGGGGTGAATATGCGTCCGTTAATAATTTGAGTAAGCATTTTCAGATTTATGATTTAAGATTTATAAATTATGATTTCAGCGTTGTGATTTCCGTCTCCGGTGGTGGCGCTGTTTGTGCTTGTACTTGCGTATCTTGCCGTACACCAACCAAATGAATAATACTCCGAATACAGAAAATATCAGCAATACGATACCGGTGTTGAGGTTGTCTCCTTTCACGCGGCTCCACATCTCGAGTACGAGTTCGGTACGGTCGCCGAAGTCACGTATCATGGCACAGCGTTCCACTACTTTTCTGTCGGGATATTGTACGGGGTTTATTTGCAGACTGTCTGCACCTACACCTTCACCAAAAAAGTAGCTGAGGTCGGAGCGCGTCTCAATGGAAGTGTCCCGCTTGGCTTCCATAATTTCGGGAGTGGCAACAGCACTTACGTAGCCTATAGCATCCATGTTGCGCAGGGCGATATCTGGTTGACAGAGATAGTTAATGAAGTAGGAGGCAGCCTTTGGATTGCGTGCGTATTTGGGGATTACCCAACCGTCATACCATATATTACTGCCCTCACGCGGCACTTCATAGGCAAGGTCCACGCCTACTGCTCCGGCTTCTTCAATGGCCCATACGGCGTCACCGCTCCAAGTGAGGTTGAGCCAGGTCTTGTTCTTGGTCATCATCTCTTTGCCAAAGTCTGCTTCCCAACCAGATATGTTGGGTTTCATAGCTTTCAGATATTTCTCGGCAAGGACTATGGTCTGTGAGGAATTGTCATTCATAAGTTGCTCTACGGTTACAATACTGTCAGCAAGCTGGCGGGCATGGGCGTAGATAATGGCGGTTCCGTAGGCATCGCGGTAGCTGTCTTTCATCAGGATTTTGCCCTTGTTCTTGGAGTTCCACAGGCAATGCCAGCTGCCGGCTTCGTCAAGAGTGATGAAACTACGGTTGTAGAGGATGCCGGCTGTACCCCACATATAAGGTACTGCATAGTCGGTGGTGATACGTCCCGGTTGACTGGTCTTGTTCAGCTCCCGACGGATGTAGGGGGAGATGTTGGGCAGGTAATCCGGAGTTTTGCCGAAATTGCGGTTGATAGGAAGGAGAAGGTTTTTTTTCAGCATTCGTTCGATGATGTACTCCGAAGGGCACACCACGTCAAAATCCTCATGACCACGCTCTATTTTGGTGAGCATTATTTCGTTAATGTCGAACACTTGGTAAACGAGACGGATATCCTCACCCGTTTGCTGTTTATACCAAGCAGGAAATTCGGCAAGCACATCTTCGTCGATGTAGTCCGCCCAGTTGTAGACTTTCAGTACGTGGCTGCGCTCCTCGCCCGAGTCCTTACAGGAAACGGCTGTGAGGATAAAGCAGAGAAGAAGAAATATGTCTGTAAATCGTTGCATTGTTTTCGTTTGGCAAGTTTATCTTGGCTATATTTTAATTTTTCTGCGCACGTTCCGCACGTTTGTTGATGACAATCAGCAACACCAACACTGTAATGAAAATTATGGTGGACAGGGGACGCAGTTCCGGTGTCAGTCCTCCTTTGCGCGCATCAGCGTAGATATAGGTAGAAAGCGTTTCCAGCCCTTCGTTTCCAATAGTGAATATGGTTACCGCGAAATCATCGATAGAGAGCGTAAAAGCAAGTATAAATCCGCTTATCATTCCCGGAAATATCTCCGGCAGAATTACTTTGCGCAATGCCTGAAAAGGAGTGGCTCCAAGGTCGAGGGCAGCTTCATATACATTTTGGTTCATCTTTTTCAGACGGGGCATTACGCTCAACACCACGTAAGGGGTACAGAACGTGATGTGCGCCAGTACTACTGTGGTGAATCCCTGAGAAATACCGAAACTGACAAACAACAAGAACAGTGACACACCCGTAATGATGTCCGCATTCATCATCGGAATGGCATTAGCGAAGTTCATCACTTGGCGTGTACGTGTACGCAGGTTGAAGATGCCGATAGCTGCGATGCTGCCCAACGCCGTACTGGCGGTAGCAGCTAATATAGCGATGGCAAAAGTGTTCCAAATGGCGTTCATCAGAGAATGGTGCATACCACCTGTAAAGAGTGAACTGTACAGCTTCGTGGAGAATCCTGTCCAGTTACCCAGCACTTTGGCTTCAGTGAACGAGAATATCATTATAATAAGTATAGGCGAGTAGAGCAGCGCAAGCAGCAGCCACAGGTAGCCTTTGGCAAGAATACGTGTCATCATATCACACCTCCGCTTTCATTGGATGCGCCGTCCTCCTCGTTAGTAAAGAGGATGGTGACGCCTATCAGCAATAGCATGATGAGCGACAAGGCTGCACCGTAGTTCCACATTCCGTTGTAAATATTCTCTTGCACGGTCGTTCCAAAGAGTTTGATATTGTTCATCGTCAGCAGTTCGGCAATGGCAAAGGTACTCACCGTAGGCATAAATACCATTACTATACCGCTCATGATGCCCGGCATGGAAAGAGGCAGTATCACTTTACCGAATACTTGCAACGGGTTGGCTCCGAGGTCTTGAGCAGCTTCTATGAGGTTGTGATCCATCTTCTGTAATGTATTGTAGATGGGGTATATCATGAAGGGTAGGAAGTTGTACACCATGCCGAACACGAGCGCACCTTCACCCAGCGGCAGGTTCAGAAAGTCGAACAGCGCTACGGTGGCAAGTGTACGTATCAGTATGTTCACCCACATGGGCAGTATGAAAAGCACCACCATCGTCTGCGAAGTGTTAAACTGTTTCTGACTGAGGATATATGCCGCAGGATAGCCCAGCAACAGGCATGTCAGTGTCGTGATGATGGCTATGCCGATAGAGTACACAAATGTATTCATTGCCTCCGGATGCATCATGAATTTGCGGAAGTTGGCAAAGGTAAAAGCTCCCTCGGCATCCGTAAAGGCATATAGTACAATCAACAGGAGCGGCACTATCACAAATATCAGCAGAAACAGTGCATAGGGAACTGTCCAATTGCGCCGCCGCATGAAAAAAGAAGATAACTTACTTAACATCACATATTAATTTATCGCCTTGTCACTCTATTATCTTATCACCTTTTTTCACCCGTATATTCTCGGGTGCAATCCGTATTCCCACTCTGTCTCCGTCATCCCATACATCGTTGGTGTCTACGAAGATATCTTCGTCCCAATCAGTAAACACAGTCAGGTGGTAATGATTCCCTTTGTAGAGGATAAATTTCACTTCGCCCGTCAGTCGTCCGTCTTCTTCGTTGTCTTCGAGGATAACGTTTTGGAAGTCCACTTCTACCTTTACGGGTATTTCGGGTTGTATGTCGCGTACCGGACTGCACTCGAAGCTGCAACCCAAGAATTCCACATGTGTTTCATCCAAAAGTTTTCCTTCGAAGGTATTGCAGGTGCGTTCTTTCTTCATTACGTGGATGTCGAAGGGCTTTACCAGTAAGCCCACCTCCCTGCCGGCTTCAAAGCAGTGATAATCCTGTACCATCAATTCGTAGCCTTCACGGGTCTGCACCAGCATCTCGTAGTGTACGCCTTTGAAGATGGAACTTGTTACGGTTCCCATCAGCTGTGCCGCATCAGAAGGGTCGAAAATGTAGATGTCTTCCGGACGGATAACTACATCCACCTGTGCCTGTTCTCCGAAGCCTGCATCCACACAGTCAAATTCGTGCCCGCAGAATGCGACGAGCTGGTCGTGCACCATTACACCGTTCAAAATGTTACTTTCGCCGATGAAGTCGGCTACAAAAGAGTTGGTTGGTTCGTTGTAGATGTCTATCGGAGTACCGATTTGCTGTATTTTGCCTTCACTCATTACGACAATGGTGTCGCTCAGCGTAAGGGCTTCTTCCTGGTCGTGGGTGACATATACGAAAGTGATGCCCAGCTTTTGGTGCATCTCTTTCAGTTCCATTTGCATATCCTTGCGCATTTTCAGGTCGAGGGCGGCAAGGGGTTCATCAAGGAGCAGCACTTCGGGCTCGTTGACGATGGCGCGGGCTATGGCAACACGCTGTTGCTGTCCGCCGGAGAGGGAATCCACGTCGCGATCCTCATAGTCGGTCATGCCTACCATACGGAGCGCCTGTTTCACTTTCTTTTCGATAGTGGTGGCGGGCAGCTTCTTCAGCTTGAGACCGAAAGCTATGTTATTAAATACATTGAGATGTGGGAACAAGGCATACTTTTGGAATACAGTATTTACCGGACGGCGGTGGGGAGGTGTCTGTGTGATGTCTTTCCCTGCAATGGTAATCACTCCTTCCGAAGCAGTCTGGAAGCCTGCAATCAGACGCAACAACGTCGTCTTTCCGCAACCGGACGGTCCCAATATCGTTACAAACTCGCCCTTACGGACAGACAAATTTACATCATTCAGTACGGCTTTATCTCCGAAGAACTTTGATACGTGCTCTACACTGATGATGCAGTCGGACTTTTGCATAAGCGTTTCTTACTTTATCCAAACTAATTAAACAAATCTCTACCTGATATAGTCAGTCATAAAAAAGTGGCGCAAAGGTACATATTTTCTTGTAATTTTTAAGGGTTATGAATTATAAGTTATGACTTATTTGCCAATGCTTGCAAATAAGTCATAACTTTGCCGTCCGTAATATTAAATTCCTTATAAGAAATGGAAAAGAAAATCGTACTTATCACCGGCGCTTCTTCAGGTATAGGAGAGGGCTGTGCACGCAAATTTGCTATGAATGGTTACCGCCTGATTCTCAACGGACGGAATGTAGAAAAGCTGATTGCTGTAAAGCATAAACTGGAAGCGGAATACCATGCGGATATTTGCCTGTTACCTTTCGACGTACGTGACCGCCAAGCTGCGAAAGCCGCTCTTGACTCGCTTCCCGAAGCATGGAAGGCGATAGATATTCTCATCAACAATGCCGGACTGGTAATCGGTGTGGACAAGGAGCATGAAGGTAATCTGGATGAGTGGGACATTGTTCTCGATACCAATATAAAATCCTTGCTTGCCATGACACGTCTTATTGTTCCCGGAATGGTGGAGCGAGGATGCGGCCATATCATCAATATGGGTTCCATCGCAGGCGATTATGCCTATCCGGGCGGCAGCGTATACTGTGCCAGCAAAGCTGCCGTAAAAGCGTTATCTGACGGTTTGCGCATCGACCTTGTGGATACCCCCATACGAGTGACTAACATTAAACCCGGTTTGGTGGAGACTAATTTCTCTGTGGTACGTTTTCGTGGTGACAAATCCGCTGCCGATAATGTGTACAAAGGCATCCGCCCGCTTACAGGCGATGACATTGCTGAAGTTGTGTATTTTGCAGCTGCCGTACCCGAACATATTCAGGTGGCAGAGGTGTTAGTAATGCCTACTAATCAGGCTACAGGTACAATTGTTAGCCGGAAATAAGCTCTATTTTGCAACAACAGAAGTGCAAGAGTATACTTGAGCAAAGAACGTATGCCGTTTGTTTACGTAAAATAACACTTGTTATTACTCTCGTAAAAAACCCAAAAAAGGTAAAAAGGTTTTGCTCCTACGCCATAGGCAGCTAACTTTGGAATATCAATATTTAAAATCATAAAAGCATATGAAAAAATTAATCTTATCTCTTGCACTTTGTTGTGCAGCTACTAATTTCTTTGCGCAGAATGCCGATCCTGCACAATTAGTCAACGAAGGTAAAGCCGCACTTGAGGCTAAGAATTATCAAGTAGCATTCACAAAATTCAGCACTTATCTTACACAAACAAACAACCAAGATTCTGTAATTGCATTTAATTGTGGCGTTTGCGCTGACAAAATTAAGAAACCGGCTGATGCCTTAAAATATTTTGATATAGCTGTACAGAAGAAGTATAACTTAGCCAATGCTTATATAGGTAAAGCAGGTGCATTGAAGGACTTGAAGAAGAACGATGAATATGTCGCTACCCTGAAAGAAGGCCTGGAAGCTGTTCCCGGTAATAAAACTTTGACTAAACTGTATGCCACTTTCTATGTAAATCAGGGTATTATGGCACAGAAAGCCAAAAAGAACAGTGATGCGGAAGAGGCCTTCAAACAAGCGCTTGCTATTCAGCCTAACAATATAAATGCGCTCAATAGCTTGGGAACATTGAGTTATAGTCAAGGTGCGGCTCTGTTAAAGACAGATGCTGATAAGGCAAAAGAAGAATTTAAGCAAGCCAAGGAATGCTTGGACAAATTGCTCCCACTGTTATCTGCCGATAAACCGGCTCAAAAGAAAATGAAAGACAATGCAAATACCATGTTGACTTTCATCAATTCTCAGTTGCAGTAAGCCATAAAAAAACGATTGTAAAAAGAGAGGCAGGTACCGGAAGATACCTGCCTCTCTTTTTATGATTATTTCTATATTTATTTAGTTTTTCTCAATACCACTGCGGTACGTGCCGGAATATAGAGCTTCAACCACTCCTTTTTCTCCTTCTTATACAGAGGATCTGAAAGTGTAAAATGTTTCACTGTATCATCAGCAAGACCATTACCGCCATAGTCAGGATTGTCCGTGTTTAATATAACTTCATAAGAACCTGCAGGAACCAAGAATCCGTAATCAGTGAAAGACTGTTTAGGATTGAAGTTAAATACAAATATCAAATCCTTGCGCATATATGCTAAAATCTGGTCTCCGTCATTATGCCATATTTCTTGCACCGGTGTAGCTTGGAAATTCTTTACGCTTTTGATAACTCCCAACATGGCGCAATCAAAATCGCCCAGATAATGGTATGCCAAATTTTTGTTGTCTACCAAATCCCATTGACGACGGGCATACTTACATGACCAGCCATTACCCTCACGAGGAAAGTCTATCCATTCAGGATGCCCGAATTCATTACCCATGAAATTAAGATAACCGCCATTAATAGTCGTTGCAGTCAGCAAACGTATCATTTTGTGTAAAGCAATGCCACGATGTACCGTATAGTTTTCATCGCCTTTCTGCATATGCCAGTACATATCAGCGTCTATCAGACGGAAAACAATGGTTTTGTCACCTACCAATGCCTGGTCATGACTCTCCGCATAAGATATTGTTTTTTCATCTTGACGGCGATTGGTTACTTCCCAAAACATACTGGACGGTTTCCAGTCTTCATCTATCTTTTCCTTGATAGTCTTAATCCAATAATCGGGAACATTCATCGCCATACGATAATCAAATCCATAGCCTCCGTCCTCAAATTTTGCAGCCAAGCCCGGCATCCCCGATACTTCTTCTGCGATGGTGATTGCCTTGGGATTAACTTGATGAATCAATCGGTTGGCAAGTGTCAGATAACAAATGGCATTATCATCCTGATGACCGTTGAAGTAATCTCCGTAATTACAGAACGCCTCACCCAAACCATGACTGTAATATAACATAGAGGTTACACCGTCAAAGCGGAAACCGTCAAAACGATATTCTTCCATCCAATATTTGCAGTTAGACAGCAAGAAATGAATAACTTCATTTTTTCCGTAATCAAAGCAGAGTGAATCCCACGCCGGGTGTTCACGGCGAGCGCCCGGATAGAAATATTGATTCGGATCACCGGCAAAGTTACCCAAACCTTCAACTTCGTTCTTCACTGCATGAGAATGGACAATATCCATGATAACGGCAATGCCCATACTGTGGGCCGTATCAATTAATTCTTTCAGTTCGTCCGGAGTACCGAAACGTGAAGAAGCCGCAAAGAAACTGGATACATGATAGCCGAAACTTCCATAATAAGGATGCTCCTGAATTGCCATAATCTGAATACAGTTATATCCGTCTTTGGCAATGCGGGGGAGAATCTTTTCTTGGAATTCCTTATAACTACCCACTTTTTCTTCCTGTTGCGCCATGCCGATGTGGCATTCATAAATCAGCAACGGGTCAGTGGCAGCTTTAAAAGCTTTTTTCTTCATCTTGTACGGTTTCTCCGGATTCCATACTTGGGCGCTGAATATCTTGGTTTGCTCATCTTGAACAACCCTGTTGGCCCATGCCGGAATACGTTCGCCGCAACCGCCGTCCCAATGCACCATTAATTTATATAAATCACCGTGTTGCATGGCATCAGCCGGCAATTTTATTTCCCAGTTACCGTTTGCTTTGCGTTTCAGACTGTATTTTTTTTCTTCTTTCCAACCGTTGAATGTACCTATCAGGAAAATCTGAGTGGCGTTGGGAGCCCATTCGCGGAAAATCCAGCCATCAGCGGTGCGATGCAGACCAAAATAAAGATAGCCGGATGCAAAATCCGATAATGTTTGTTTTCCCTTGTTGGTCAGCTCCGCCTCTTTTTCAGCAGCATGTTTATGGCGTCCGTTTATGGCATCTGCAAAAGGTTCCAGCCAAGGGTCATTCTTAATCAAATTCAATGTTTCCATAGAGGATTAATTTTGGGTATATGATATTATGCTTTAACTTTTACAATTACTTTTTTCACGCCGTCCGGAGTGATACCCGGAGCGTGTCCGTCTTGCGGGAAGAAAATGGCAAACATACCCGGTTTCACTTCAATGTAGCTTTCCGCCAGACCGGCAAAGAAAGTAATATCTTTTTCCGCATTATAGGGAGCGTCTGCCGGAACACAGTCTTTAGCGGCAGTATAGCCCATTAGTTCAGTACCTGATAGAGGAATTTGGATGTCGATAAAATCTCTGTGGGTTTCCAGCTTTGCATCTTCCTTTGCTTTCGGTTTGGTTTGCGCCACGTTTACAAGCAAGTCCTTACCTTTAAGTTCTGTCTTTCCCACTTCCAAAGCGTTCAAGTCGTGTGATTTCAAAAACTCAATGGCTTGTGCGAATAAAGGATTCAGCGAAGCATATTTCTCTATGTTTTCAAGTCTGTCTACTACCATAATTCAAATGTTTTAAGTTAGTTATAAATAGGTAATTATTCAAAGTCGTCTATTGTATAATTTACAAAGTCCGAAAAGCGTTTCATCTGTTTGAAAATGTCATCAGTACGGTCCAGAAAGTCCGGAGCAAGGAAAAAACTGTCCGGCTGATAGCAGGCAACGGTATATTCCTTACATTGCAGATATTTCAAGTACGGATAATCTTTAGGGAAACCTTTCGGAGCTGTTTTTAGGAAATTCTCTCCGATGACGGGGAAGTATTGTTTGAAAGCTGCATCTTCGACAATCCCACGGAATTCATCCATATTATCATAAACAGCTTGTCTTAAAGCCTTCAGCAGGGGAGAGGGCGGGCAGTAGCTGCCACCTGCCAAAAGGCAGTTTCCCGGTTGCAAATGGACATAATAGCCGCAATGGTCGGATTTTTTTCCCTTGGCATTGATGTAGCCGCCAAAATGATTTTTATAAGGTGTTTTATCTTCCGTAAAGCGTGTATCCCGATAGATGCGATACGTACACTCTTTGGCTTCAATGCCGCGAATACTTTCATCAAATAATGAGATACGGGAGATAATTACTGTCAGCAAGTTCTCAAACTCGTTCCGGGCATTTTCATACTCATCCCGGTGAGCGTTGAACCATTCACGATTATTGTTGGCGGATAGTTCTTTCAGAAATTGAAATATAACAGGGACGTTCATATCATATAAATCCTTATTTCTGCCAAATTTACGGATAATATTTCTAACATACTACAAACAGGCATAAAAAAAAGCATCGGCTCTGGTAAACCGATGCTCCTTACACATTTATCAATCAAACAGACGCTTCTGTTTTTTGATGTACTTACTTATCACAAGCGGGTACGTCTCCTTTAATTAATCTTATATCTAATACTATGAAAAACACATCTATATAACATTGCACTTCCAGATTTTGTTCATAAGGGTGAGGATTACTTTAGCAATTGTTATATCTTTGCAAGAAAATATGTGAGATATGAAAGAATATAAATACGATGAAGAAAGCGTCAATACCTTGATAGAGTGGGCTAAGACAGCGTCATTCCCCGAACAGGTAATATTGAGCGAAGCCGAAAATATTTTTGATGTAAAAAGGTATGTACAGGCCAATCTGAATGACATAGCCGCTCATTATCCGGATGAGTTCTATAATTCGGCTATCACTCATTTATATCGATTAAAGGATAAGATGGAAGGCAAAGATAATGCAGAGTGATTGGTTCACCCTGCATTGTCTTTTCGGCTTATAGTTTAATTTTGAGAATCTTACCGCTGCATCCTTCTACGGACACTTCCGTAGCTTTATAGGGCAATAAACTTATTTTTTCTTCCTTACCGGTCAATAAGTCTACGGCTTGATACTGATCCATCTGCGGTATTTGCAGAAAATCGAAAGCATGGGAAGGAATATTGATTGCAAGGTCTGCCGATATATGGTCGAAGTTTACGACAAACAGCAACAAATCCCGTCCGAACTTACGCAGAAAAGTATATTGCTTATGCTCGTTGAAGCGCCAGCCGTTTACGTTGGCATACATCAAGTCGAAGAAGTCCCCTTGTGAAATTGCCTTTTCTTCGTTGCATAAGGTCAATATGCGTTGGTAGATGCCATACAAATGTTTTTGGTTGTCCGTCAGCATCTTTCCGTCAAATTTTCCGCCATTGCGCCAGCGGCGAATAGTATCTACACTCCAATAATCAAAAATGGTGGTACGTCCGTCTCTGCCACTGAATCCTTCGCTGTCCATACCCAATTCGCCGAATTCCTGTCCGAAATAAATCATCATGGGGTTTACATTCATACACGCCGATACGATAAGGGCGGGAATAGCTTTACGCGGATTACTTGCAAAGAAATCGGAAGCGATACGTTGTTCGTCATGGTTTTCCAGAAAATTCAGCATCCGCTTTTCTATTCCACCCAGACTTTGCCATGCCCGTGTAATGGCGGTAGCGGATTCATTGCCGCAAACTATCGCACGAAGCGTATCATATAATCCCACTTTATCATAGAGGTAATCAAATTTTCCGCGAAACAGGTAGTTGCCGTATTCCTTCGGATTATATACCTCGGCAATAAAGAGCAGGGCAGGGTACTTGGCCTTTACTTGCGGAATAGCCCATTCCCAAAACTCAACGGGAACCATTTCCGCCATATCGCAACGGAAACCGTCGATATTCTTATCCGCCCAGAACATCAGAATGTCCAGCATCTTGGTCCATGTATCGGGAACGGGATTGAAATGGCAAGTACCGCCATTCTGATAATCCACGCCATAATTCAGTTTGACTGTTTCGTACCAGTCGTTGATGTTAGGATATGCGTCAAAGCGGTTGTTACCGGTAGCCTTGGCGGGAAACTCCCTATAAGGTTCGGTGGCAGCGCCTTTCATGTCAAATTGTCCATGCAGTTCCGACTGCGGAATATAGTAAAAATTGTTATAGGGACTGAACGCATAGCTTGTATCATCGTTTGCCCCCAACTGAGAAGTACCGTCCGGCTGCATATCCGAATGATATTGGCGTGCCACATGATTGGGTACAAAATCGATAATAACTTTCAGTCCGCTACGATGTGTGCGTTGTACCAGATTCTCAAACTCTTTCATCCGTTCGGGAACATCCTTTGCCAAGTCCGGATCTACATCATAATAGTCCTTTATCGCGTATGGCGAACCGGCCTTGCCCTTTACGATAGCCGGATGATCGGGCTGGATATTATAGCGACGGTAATCCGTTTGCGTTGCGTGTTCAATGATGCCGGTATACCAGATATGGGTAGCACCCAGTTTCTTGATTTCCCCTAATGCTTTGGCGGTGAAGTCCGCCATCTTGCCACATCCGTTTTCGGCAATACTGCCGTTATTGATACAGTGGTTATTATTATTACCGAATAGTCGGGTAAACACTTGATAGATAATCAGTTTGTTTTCGTCGCTCATTTCTTTTTATTTAGAGAATGGTTATTGTTATTCTTTCCAAATAGTGCCTTTTTCTATTTGCAGGCGTTCCAGTATGTCGTTGGTGGCATTATACCCTTGCATAAATATTTCTTCCGCTTTTTCCAACTCCCTGTTGCTGTAGCCGTCCAGATTATAAGGCTCTATCAGCAAGTCGGCTTTCTCCCGTTCGGGGAACGAATTGGAACGGAACATGAAGTTGTACGAACGCAAGGCCACACTTACGATATTCATTTTGTACTTAGGCGCCATTAAAGGACTCACATTGATTGCCACAACCTTTTCACATACCCTCCGGATAGTAGTTACAGGCAAGTTCATCAGCAATCCGCCGTCCACGTAATACGTCTCGTCTATCTTTACGGGTGCAAACAATACAGGCATACAGCAAGATGCGGCCACACGTTCGGCGATATCCCCTTTATGAAAATGCGCAAGGCGTCCGTGGTCCAAATCCGTAGCGGTGATAATCAACGGCAGCTGTAAATCTTCCAGTTTTTTCGCTTTCAGGTTACTTTTCAGGAAGTCTTTGAATTCACTGAGTTCAAACAAACCCACTTTGGGAATGACCAGTTTTGTCAAATCCTGAAATTTATGCCCGGCAAAATAATCCAGGACTTGATGGGGTTCGTTGCCGTCTGCATAAAAGACGCCGGCCAGCGCACCTGCACTGACACCGGAAATTATGTTGGGCTTAATATCATGCTCCAATAATGCCTGCATGGCTCCTAAATGGGCAAAACCTTTAATGAAACCGCCGCTCAAGGCATAACCGATAGAGTATTTATTAGAGAACCAGTTGTTCGTTACTACTTCCATGTTGTTGAAATCTACTATTTTTGTTCGGTACGAAATTAGTTATTTTATCGTAGTAAGAAAGGAAAATAGCAGAAAAATGTTCATTTATTATAGTATCCACGGAAATTTAAAGCACGTTTCATCAAACAACGCATAGTCGGCCGTGCCGTTTACAGCAAAGGTTTTGATGCTGCGTGCCTCTTTCAGCAGTTCACGCGCCAACTTTATGGTAGACCCCGTTTTTATGCGGTCGTCCACCAGCAAGATACTTTTTCCCTTGAAATCAAAATCAACGGGAGCCAGCAGTTGCGGAGCATCGTACTTAGGGTGCTGGTATTCGTCCCTCAAGTTGATGCGCAGCAGATGCACTTCTTTTTGCAAACGCTGGTTGATGATGCCTGCCGGAACGATTCCGCCGTTGGCAATGGCTACAATCATATCGAAATCATCGTGGAACTCAATCGTACGGAAACGCTCCAGTACTTCTTCCATTGTTTTTGCCATACAGAGTAATGCGGTTTATATTTTTATCAACTCGTAATCCATCGTTCCCAAGCCCATCTTTTCCGCATGCCGCAGTCCGGCAAGCCAGTCTGTGTCAGGATGTATCATATGGAATTTGTCGCAGCCGCACAAGTCTTCATGTTCATGCTTCTTGGCAAGTACATTATCGCTGTGCAGTACGGGAGCCTGAATCACTAAATCCGCGCAAGCCATATCCAATGCTACGGGGTCTGCCGATGCCAATATGCCGAGGTCGGGAATGATGGCAGCGTCATTATGGTTCCAGCAGTCACATTCAGGTGATACGTTCATGATGAAACTGATGTGGAAGTGCGGCTTGTCTTTCAGTACGGCGACGGAATATTCCGCAATCTTGTAATTCAGGCGTTCGGACGTGTCCCAGTCGCTTACTACGGCGGCATCATGCTGGCACAGAGCCACGCATTGTCCGCATCCCACACATTTTGCATAGTCAATTTCCGCTTTACGTTCGGCATTCAGATGTATGGCGTCATGGGCGCAATGCTTTACGCATATATTGCATCCGATGCAATTTTCGGCATCTACTTTGGGCTGTGATGATGCGTGCAATTCCAGTTTGCCGCCTACGCTGGCACATCCCATTCCAAGATTCTTCAGAGCGCCGCCAAATCCGGCTTGCTCATGTCCCTTAAAATGATTCATGCTGATGATGATATCCGCATCGGCAATGGCAGTACCAATCTTAGGGGTGGGGCAGTACTCTCCGTCTATCGGTATCTCCCTGTAATCCGTGCCTTTCAGCCCGTCGGCTATAATAACCTGACATTGGGCGGATATAGGATTAAAACCGTTCTCCATGGCACTCTGCAGATGGTCTACCGCATTGGAGCGACGTCCGGAGTACAGCGTATTGCAATCTGTCAGGAAAGGTTTGGCTCCGAAACTGCGGAGCAGATTTGCCATGCGTGCGGCATAATTAGGGCGGATATATGCCAAGTTGCCCGGTTCGCCAAAATGTATCTTGATAGCGGTAAAGCTGTCTTTTAAAGGAAGCTGTCCGATACCTGCACGTTTAAGCAAACGTTCCATTTTGTCTAAAAGATTAGAGGTGGGAGAAGTGCGTAAATCCGAAAAATATACTTTTGCTTTTTCCATATATATACCTGTTTATTGTGATTGCTCTTGCAAAAGTAATAGATAAAATTAAATAATGGTAAAAAAGAAAGCTTATTTTTCCTCGGGAAAGAAATGGCATAAAGGTCCGTTCCCATGCCCTATATGCAGGTCTTTACCGTAAAGTATTGCTTTGTTTATGTAGGCTTTAGCTTGGCGGACAGCTTCTTCGAGTTCCTTGCCACAGGCAACAAAGGCAGCTATGGCGGAAGAAAGCGTGCAGCCCGTACCATGAAGATTGCAGCTCTCTATCTTTTGTTGCTCGAACAGGCTGAAGCCACCGTTGCTGTACAACACATCGCACATTTCACTGCCGGACAAGTGCCCGCCTTTCACCAATACGGCACAATGATAGCGGTTTGCCAATTCGCAAGCCGCTTGCTTCATGTCCTCTATATCAGCGACCGGGTGCGAAAGGAGTAAAGACGCTTCACTTAAATTGGGAGTTATCAGGGAACAGAGAGGAAACAGTTCTTCTTGGATGATGCGAATGGTGTCTTCTGTCATTAGCTTTCGTCCGCTGGTAGATACCATTACGGGGTCGTAAACCACAAAACGGGGTTGAAATCTCTGCAAACACTCCGCAATGGCATGCACAATAGCGTCATTGTGAACCATTCCTATCTTGACAGCTGCCGGCTGCAAATCTTCCATTACGGAGGTTATCTGTGCACGGACAATATCTGACGGGATAGAGTAAACGGCTTGAACTCCCACTGTGTTTTGTGCCGTAACGGCGGTAATGACAGAGGCTGCATAGCCTTTCAACGCAGAAATAGTCTTGATATCTGCCTGTATGCCTGCACCGCCGGAGCAATCGGAACCGGCAATGGTGAGAATGACTGGAATAGTTGACACGATGATAAAATGATTAATGATTAAAACAGAGATGCAGAACGAGTTAACTCTTTGAAATGATTGATAAAATCCGCTCCTGTCCGATTCCATATATCTCCCAAAAGAACCGCACCGCCGAAACCTGATGAACTGATTTCAGAAAAGCGTTCTGCCGTGACGCCGCCCAATGCCATTACTTTAGCATCTATAATGCCCGCTTGCCGCGCCTTTTGCAGGGTGTCGGAAGTATAGGCAGAGGAATATCCCTCTTTGGAAATACTGTCGTATATGGGGCTGAGGAATACGTAATCGCAGGTTGTTTTGTATTTTGAGACTTCTTCCAATGAATGACAGGAACGACTGATGTGTCCGGTAAAGCCTGCCGGCGCTATCGGGTTGCGTCCATTCAGATGAATGCCTTTCAGATTTCGGTAAGACGCCAGTTGGAAATGCTCGTGAGTGACGATACGTTCCAGATATTCCGTCGGGAGCCTGTTCAATAAATTTTCCATATCTTCATACGAAGCGCCGGGTTTCCGAAGATGCAGAATCTCAAGCCCTGCATCGAACAGGGAAGTGATTGCTTCGGCTTCTTCTTCAAAGAATACAGGTAGGGTAATCGTTATCAGTTTCATACTTTTCGGGGTATTGTTTTTATGCACATTTACTAAATGAAGGGCAAATCGTTCGTTTTTACAGTAGAAGAACGAACGATTGCATGGTTCTTAAATCCACAGTCCATAATTTTCCTGCCAAGACCTCGCCGTAGCCGCAGATGAGCTTCAGCGTTTCACTTGCTTCCACGCTGCCCACAATGGCGGGGGTAACACCTACGACCGAGTTGTCGGGAGCGGGCATTTGCAGTGTCGCGGTTTCGTCGGGAAACAAATCCCTGTATGTCTTGGGTCGCTCGCCGTAACAGAATACGGAGACTTGGCCTTCAAATCCCTGAATGGCGCCGTATACATAGGGCTTGTTCAGTGCGCTGCAACTATCACTAATCAGATAGCGGGTAGAGAAGTTATCGCATCCGTCCACAATGATGTCATATTCGGTAATCAGGCGGCGGACATTCTCCTGATTGAGGCGGAAAGGATAGGTGTGCACCTTTACGTCACTGTTCAAAGCCTGTAGCTTTCGGGCGGCGCAATGTACCTTAGGCTGTCCCACTTCGTTCTCTGCATACAATATCTGGCGTTGCAGGTTGCTGATACTGACTGTGTCAGCATCCGCCAAGCCTATTGTACCAACTCCTGCACCTGCAAGATAGAGGGCGATAGGGGAACCCAGTCCGCCTACGCCTACTATCAGAACTCTTGCCTTATGCAGTTTTTCCTGTCCGTCTTCTCCTATTTCGGGAAGGGAGATTTGTCTGCTGTATCGGGTCATGTTGAGAGATATATAAGATATATGAAGAGAGACTATACCCGTTTCAGGTCGAAACTGGCATCCCAGTCTTTCCATACGGGCTCGCGTCCCAAATTCTTCAAGGCTTTGTCTACTTCTACGGCCTTGCGTTCATCGCTGACGTGGAATTGCTCCAGAGTTTGCGGATAGCTGTAATATCCACCCGGTTCAGTCTTGCTTTCCGCGCTCATGGTGGTAACTCCCAGAGTTGCCATGTGGTCGCGTATGAAAGCCGGTTCGCGGGTAGAGTAGGATATATCCACATCATGGTCGAATATCCGCATGGCAAATGTAACTTGCGCCAGTTCGCGGTCGCTCATAATTACGTTGGGTTGGAAGCCGCCGTTTTCCGAGGGGCGCATACGCGGGAAGTTGACGCTATACTTTGTTTTCCAGTAGTGCTTCTGGAGATAGCGCAGGTGGTATGCCATCATGCAGATATCGGTTCTCCACTCTTTCTCCAAGCCGATAAGCACTCCCATGCCGATGGAATGCACGCCCGCCTGTCCCATACGGTCAAAGCCGTTGACACGCCATTCAAATTTGGACTTCATGCCGCGCGGATGATAGATGTTGTAGTTTGCCTTATGGTAGGTTTCCTGAAAGCAAATGACGCCGTTCATGCCATGTTCTTTCAGCTCGGCATACTCTTCGGCTTTCAGGGGCATTACCTCAATCTTCAGGTTACTGAAATAAGGCTTTGCCAAGTCGAGTGCGCGGGCTATGTACGGAACGCCCGCCTTAGCCGGATTTTCGCCCGTAACCAGCAACAGGTTCTCAAAAGGAGCGAGCTTTTTGATAGCCTTGTATTCGTTCACTATTTCCTCTTCCGTCAAGATGGTGCGGGGCATGGGATTGCTGATGTGGAAACCGCAGTACACGCACGAGTTGGTGCAGGAGTTCGTAATATACAACGGCACAAACATGGAAATCGTTTTTCCGAAACGCTCTTCCGTATATTTCTTGCTTAAACGTGCCATTGTCTCCAAATAGGGGACGGCTGCCGGTGAGATGAGCGCCATAAAGTCCTCTACATCACAATGTTCTTTGGAAAGGGCACGACGTACGTCCGCATCTGTTTTGGAGTTGATGCGGTCGGTCGTCTCTTCCCATGATATTTTTTCTAATTCGTCTGAAAACATATAATCCTATTTTAAGAATCACTCTTTTTTCTTTAATTCTCTCGACAACCGCATTGCGCAGAAGTTCGGTCCGCACATGGTGCAGTATTCTCCGTCGACGTGGTGTCCTGCCCGGAAATAGGTCTGTGCGCGTTCCGGGTCGAGCGAGAGGTCGAACTGGTCTTTCCAGCGGAACTCGTAGCGTGCCTTGCTCAAGGCATTATCGCGTACTTGCGCACCGGGATGTCCTTTGGCAAGGTCGGCGGCATGGGCGGCTATCTTATAAGTAATGACACCCACGCGTACATCTTCTTTATCGGGCAATGCAAGGTGCTCTTTCGGTGTAACGTAGCACAACATTGCCGTACCCAGCCAACCGATTTGCGCCGCACCGATGGCAGAAGTGATGTGGTCGTACCCCGGAGCAATATCCGTAACCAACGGGCCGAGCGTGTAGAACGGCGCATTGTGGCACTTCTCTATCTGGCGTTCCATATTCTCCTTAATCTTGTGCATGGGCACGTGTCCGGGACCTTCGATGAAAGCCTGCACATTCTTGTCCCAGGCACGGAGTACAAGTTCGCCCATGGTGTCGAGTTCGGCAAATTGCGCTTCGTCATTGGCGTCGTACGTAGAACCGGGACGCAGGCCGTCGCCCAAGGAAACGGCTACATCGTATTGCGCCAATATGTCGCAGATGTCGTCGAAATGTTCGTACAGGAAACTCTCGCGGTCGTGCACCAGGCACCATTTGCTCATGATGCTTCCGCCGCGGCTCACGATGCCGCACAAACGTTTATCCGCCAAGTGCACGTTGTGGCGGCGGATGCCTGCGTGTATGGTGAAGTAGTCCACACCTTGCTCGCATTGTTCAATCAAAGTGTCCCGATAAAGTTCCCAAGTAAGTTCCTCCACTTTGCCGTTCACCTTCTCCAACGCCTGATAGATGGGCACTGTGCCTACGGGAACCGGACAGTTGCGGATAATCCATTCGCGCGTCTCGTGGATGTTTTCTCCGGTAGACAGGTCCATTAAAGTGTCACCGCCCCATTTGCAGCTCCAAAGGGCTTTCTCCACTTCTTCGTCGATGCTTGAAGTGGTGGCGGAGTTACCGATGTTCGTATTGATTTTTACAAGGAAGTTGCGGCCGATAATCATCGGTTCGGCTTCGGGATGGTTGATGTTGGCGGGCAGCAAAGCACGCCCTTCCGCTATTTCCCGACGGACAAATTCGGGAGTGATATGCGTTTCTATTCCCAATTCGGCGCAATTCATGTTTTCGCGAATTGCCACATATTCCATTTCGGGAGTGATGATGCCTTGCTTGGCGTAATACATCTGCGTGCAACATTTTCCTTGTTTGGCGCGGTAGGGCAGTGAGATATGCTCGAAGCGCAGATGGTCGAGCGACTTGTCGTCACGGCGCATACGACCGTATTCCGAAGTAATCTCCGGCAATTGCTCCACATCGTCGCGCCGCAAAATCCACGGCTCGCGCAGGCGGGGCAATCCTTTCTTAAGGTCAATCTCTATGTTGGGGTCGCTGAACGGACCGCTGGTGTCGTAAATGTAAACATCCGGATTGGGAGTAATGACTTTTTCTTCTCCTGCAAAAGTTGTACTGGGCACTTGCTCTACTTTGCGCATAGCCACACGGAGTTCCGGATATATGGTTCCCGGCAGGTACACTTTCTCTGAACGGGGAAATTTTATTCTTGGTTTCATGTCAGATACGATTTGAGTATGTATTTTTCTTTTCTTGTTTTGTGACGTCTCGAAATGCCTTTTTCCTTTTTACTAAAACTCCGGAGAAGATTTACTAAAACTTAGGGAGAGATTTACTAAATCTTCGGGAATGTTTTACTAATTCTGTCCTTCTCCGCCAGCAACAGTCGGGAAAGCGTTTTTTACTCCTGTTCATAAAAAGTAACCAAAAAGGCTTATTTGTCAAATAATCGGCTCTTATTCGTTCAGAAAAGAAGTCAATGGTGAACTGGCTTCGGCAACAAAGTTGTCCGCCTGCAATCCCAAGCCGGCTTCGTAAGCCATACGTCCGGCTTCTACGGCTTGTCTGAAGGCTTCTGCCATCGCCACGGGATTGCCCGCTACGGCAATGGCCGTATTGACCAGACAGGCGGAAGCGCCCATCTCCATTGCTTCGGCGGCATGGCTGGGAGCACCGATGCCCGCATCCACCACTACGGGGATGGTGGCTTGTTCGATGATAATCCGCAGGAAATCGCGTGTCTGCAACCCTTTGTTTGTACCGATGGGCGCACCCAGCGGCATGACGGTGGCGGCTCCGGCTTCTTCCAGACGTTTGCAAAGCGTAGGGTCTGCCTGACAATAAGGAAGGACTATGAAGCCCAGTTTTACCAACTCTTCCGTAGCTTTCAGGGTCTCGATGGAGTCGGGAAGAAGATAACGCGGGTCGGGGTGAATTTCCAGTTTCAGCCAGTTGGTTCCGAATGCTTCGCGCGCCATTTGTGCGGCAAATACGGCTTCCTCGGCATTGCGCACGCCGGAAGTGTTGGGCAGAAGCTGGATGTGTGGATGACGGATATGTTTCAGCATATCATCTTCCTTGTTCTCCAGTTCTATACGCTTCATGGCCACCGTTACCATCTCTGTACCGGATGCCAGAATGGATTGCTCCATGATTTCATTGGAATTGAATTTTCCCGTTCCCAAAAACAGGCGGGAGCTGAATTCACGTCCCGCAATAATTAATTTCTCCATATCATTTTATTTGTTAAGTGAATTTGCTTAATTAACCTATACTATCTGTCATTCAGAGCGCAGCGAAGAATCTCTTCTCTTGATGTATGCACAGAGAATAGATTCTTCGCTGCGCTCTGAATGACAGATGTTCCTGATATAAATTAAATTTCAGCACTTACTTATCTCAATATTGGTTTGTTTGATTGATTTCCGTCTGTTTGATTGATTTCCGCAAGAATCCTTCGCATCTCTTCTGCCGGATGCTCCGCCCGCAGCACAGTACCCGAAAGGGCGATGCCCGTGACGCCTGTCTGCATGACAGACGGAATGTCGGCGAAAGTAATTCCGCCGATAGCGACGACAGGAAGGCTGATATTCTCCGCCCGCATCCGGCGGATAATCTCTTTATATCCTTCCAAACCCAGTATGGGGCTGAGCTTCTGTTTGGTTGCAGTGTATCTGAACGGTCCGCAACCGATGTAGTTTACTCCGTCGAGCCAATGCTTCTTTACGTCTTCGTATGTGTTGGCTGTGCCGCCTATGATATATTCGCTGCCAAGTATGCGCCGTGCTTCGGCAACGGGCATATCGTTCTTGCCGAGGTGTACGCCGTCTGCACCGATTTCCTTGACCAGTTCCACGTGGTCGTCAATGATGAAGATAGCGCCGCAATCATTGCATAGCTTCCTTATTTCCGCCGCTACGGGCAGTATGTCTTCTTTCCCGGCATCTTTCATGCGCAGCTGTATCCACCGGCAGCCACCCTCCAAAGCCATGCGGGCGGAATCGAGGTAGGAATACTTCTCGGTGTAGTGTGTAATGAACTGAACTGATTTCATAGTCTCATCCGCCGCAGGCAGCTTTTATTATAACAATGGATATACCTTCGGACAGGGCATAATCCGTCCACTCCGCACGTGGAATCATGCGGTTGTTTACGGCAACGGCAATACCTTGCGCCGGCAAGGAAAGGTCGTTTGTCAATTGCGAAAGGGTAGCGGCATCGGTTTCCACTTCTTTGTTGTTGATTAATACTTTCATGTTTTGTTTCTGTTAAGTAAAACAATGGAAGTAAATACAAAGAAGTACCGTTAAGGTAAGTTCTGTGAAGAAAAAATATCCAATTCCTACGGCAGTACTAACTGCATCAGGTTCGAGGGTATAATCTCAGCCCGTCGGGGCACCCCTTTGTCTTTACAGCGGCAAAGGTAAAGGAAAATAAGATATAAAAAACAAAAGGAGGGATTTTTTTCTTAAAGCAGAGGGAAAGAAAATACATCGGAAGGCGAATACATTATATATAATGATTGAACCTGATTCAGTATAAGACAAAGACAAGCTTGTCATATACTAAATCAGGTTCAACCGAAAAAAACTTCTATGGATTATGCTATGCCATGGGCTGTTGCACCGGCATCAATCTTCTTGATAAGTCCTTGCAGAACTGCGCCCGGGCCACATTCGGTAAAGTCTGTAGCGCCATCGGCAATCATGTTCTTCACGGTTTGGGTCCAGCGTACGGAAGCTGTCAGCTGGGCAACAAGGTTCTTCTTGATTTCAGCCGGGTCTGTGTGGGGCAGAGCATCTACATTCTGATAGACAGGACACTTCGGAGTGTGGATTTCAGTAGCGTTGATAGCTGCCTCCAACTCGACTTTAGCGGGATTCATCAGCGGAGAGTGGAATGCACCGCCTACCTTCAAAGGCAAAGCGCGCTTTGCACCGGCGGCTTTCATCAACTCACAAGCCTTGTTGATGCCTTCGATAGAACCGGAGATTACAATCTGTCCCGGGCAGTTATAATTGGCAGCTACACAAACTTCGCCTTCCGCGCTTACCTGTGCGCAGATTTCCTCAACTTTTTCATCCGGCAAAGCAATGATGGCAGCCATAGTGGAAGGCTGTGCCTCGCAGGCCTTCTGCATAGCCATGGCGCGGGCATATACCAATTTCAAACCGTCTTCAAAGCTCAATGCACCGGCGGCAACCAATGCGGAGAACTCGCCGAGAGAGTGACCGGCAGTCATTTCAGGTTTGAAATCATCACCCATGCAGAGTGCGGAGATAACGGAATGAAGGAATACGGCAGGTTGTGTTACTTTGGTTTGACGCAAATCTTCGTCCGTACCGTTGAACATAATATCTGTAATACGATACCCGAGGATATCATTTGCTTTCTCAAAAAGTTCTTTGGCTAAAGCCGAGTTTTCGTACAAGTCTTTTCCCATTCCTACGAACTGGGCACCTTGACCCGGAAATACAAATGCTTTCATATTTACTTATTTTTAGTGTTTAATTAAAAAAGTGGTGCAAAGGTATAGGTTTTTCTGATAACCACCGCACAAATGGGCGTTTTTTGTGCAATGAACTTTTTTTACATACAGCCTGCAATACAATATGTAGTGTTCCCGAAAGGCAGATTGAGATATAGTAAAATCCTTATAAATTAAGCACTTTACGGTTATTGTACATATTACAATTACACCCGGCGATGATAACCTAAATCTACATATTGTATTTTATATGATAACAATATAAAATGATATTGTAAAATGTATGATATGTATTCATCTGTAAAATAATGCTTTATAACATAGTAAAAATATTCTTTTTCTCTATTGCGAATTAGAAAAACCTCATTATATTTGCAGCCGTTAAACATAAATATTATGCAAAACATGGAACATAATATGCCTTTGGCAAACAATCATATTTCCGTAGATTGTGTAGTGATCGGTTTTGACGGAGAACAACTGAAGGTCCTGCTGGTAAAACGGGCAGGAGAGGAGGAAGGCGAAATCTTTCACGATATGAAACTTCCCGGCAGCTTGATTTATATGGATGAAGATTTGGATGAAGCCGCCCAACGGGTGTTGAATGAATTGACCGGACTCAAAAATGTAAATTTGATGCAATTCAAGGCTTTCGGTTCCAAAAACCGCACAAAAGATCCCAAAGACGTACATTGGCTGGAACGTGCCATGCAGTCCAAAGTGGAACGTATTGTGACCATTGCATACCTTTCATTGGTAAAGATAGACCGCACTCTGAATCGTAACTTGGATGACTATATGGCGAGCTGGGTAGCTTTACCGGATATTAAAGCGTTGGCATTTGACCACAACCTTATCATAAAAGAAGCAATAACTTATATCCGCCAATATATAGAGTTTAATCCATCGTCGTTGTTTGATTTGTTACCGCGTAAGTTTACCGCGTCTCAACTCCGGACTTTATATGAACTGCTGTACGGCAAACAGATTGATGTACGCAATTTCCACAAAAAGATAGCCCTTATGGAGTATGTGGTTCCTTTGGAAGAAAAGCAACAGGGTGTTGCCCATCGCGCAGCACGGTATTATCGCTTTGATAAAAAGATATATAATAAGGTGAGGCGATGAAACAGCGATAGGGTGATAAAGTGGCAGGTGAATAGGAATAGTAATACCTTTAATTTTTAATTCAATATGTATTTATTAGGTTATGACATCGGCAGCTCGTCCGTAAAAGCGAGTTTGGTAAACGCAGAAAGCGGCAAATGTGTATCTTCTGCATTTTTCCCGAAAACAGAAGCAGAAATTATTGCCGTAAAACCGGGTTGGGCAGAACAAAATCCGGAAAACTGGTGGGAAAACTTAAAACTGGCGACACAAGCCGTATTGACTGAATCCCGTGTAGATGCAGCAGACATCAAAGCTATTGGTATATCTTACCAAATGCATGGATTGGTGTGTGTGGACAAAGAACAAAATGTACTGCGTCCGGCAATCATCTGGTGTGATTCCAGAGCCGTACCCTATGGACAAAAGGCTTTTGAAACATTAGGAGAAGAGATGTGTCTTTCTCATTTACTGAATTCTCCGGGTAATTTCACAGCGTCCAAACTTGCTTGGATTAAGGAAAATGAACCGTCTGTCTACGAGAAAATATACAAGATTATGTTGCCGGGCGATTACATTGCCATGAAGTTGAGCGGCACAATCTGCACTACCGTATCAGGCTTGTCGGAAGGTATGTTCTGGGATTTCAAGAATAATCAGGTGGCGGACTTCTTGATGAAATATTATGGTTTCGACCATTCATTGATAGCTGACATTAAACCGACTTTCTCCGAACAGGGACGTGTTAATGCCGCCGCTGCCCAAGAATTAGGCTTGAAAGAGGGTACGCCTATTACATATCGCGCCGGCGACCAACCCAATAATGCACTGTCGCTGAATGTATTCAACCCGGGTGAAATAGCATCTACTGCAGGTACATCGGGAGTGGTTTACGGTGTGAACGGTGAAGTGAATTATGATCCGAAATCACGTGTCAACACTTTTGCACACGTTAACCATACAACAGAACAAACCCGTTTGGGAGTGCTCTTGTGCATCAATGGTACAGGTATCCTTAACTCATGGGTAAAACGTACCGTTGCTCCCGAAGGCATTTCTTACAGCGATATGAATGTGCTTGCCGCTCAGGCTCCTATCGGAAGTGCCGGTATCAGCATTCTGCCCTTCGGCAACGGTGCGGAGCGTATGTTGGAGAATAAAGAAATAGGTTGCTCCATCCAGGGCGTGAACTTCAACCAACATGGCAAACAGCACATTATTCGTGCCGCACAGGAAGGTATTGTATTTTCCTTTAAATATGGCATCGATATTATGGAGCAAATGGGTATTCCGGTACAAAAAATCCACGCAGGTAAAGCCAATATGTTCCTCAGCCCGCTGTTCCGCGAAACGCTGGCAGGTGTGACAGGAGCCGTAATCGAACTTTACGACACTGACGGTTCGGTAGGTGCAGCCAAAGGTGCAGGTATAGGTGCAGGTATCTACAAAGATAATAATGAAGCCTTCGCCACACTTGAAAAACTGGAAATCATAGAACCGAAACAAGCTGACCGCCAAGCATATGCCGACGCATACGCACGTTGGAAACATTGTCTGGATATAAACATGAAATAACAAATAATCAAATAGTAATATTAACCCTTTAAAACAATTAGAATTATGGCAACAAAAGAGTATTTTCCCGGAATAGGAAAGATTAAATTCGAAGGTAAAGAGAGTATGAACCCGATGGCATTCCGCTACTACGATGCAGAGAAAGTTATCATGGGTAAAAAAATGAAAGACTGGTTGAAGTTTGCTATGGCATGGTGGCACACTCTCTGCGCAGAAGGTGGCGACCAGTTTGGTGGCGGTACAAAGCACTTCCCTTGGAATGGTGATGCTGACAAAGTACAGGCTGCCAAGAATAAAATGGATGCAGGTTTCGAATTCATGCAGAAAATGGGTATCGAGTATTACTGCTTCCACGATGTAGACCTTTGCGAAGAAGCCGCTACTATCGAAGAATACGAAGCAAATCTGAAAGCTATCGTTGCTTATGCTAAACAAAAACAAGCTGAAACCGGTATCAAACTGTTGTGGGGTACTGCCAATGTATTCGGTCACGCACGTTATATGAACGGTGCTGCTACCAATCCTGACTTTGACGTTGTAGCTCGCGCTGCCGTTCAAATCAAGAACGCTATCGACGCAACAATCGAGCTGGGTGGTTCAAATTATGTATTCTGGGGCGGACGCGAAGGCTATATGTCTCTGCTGAACACTGACCAAAAACGTGAAAAAGAACATCTTGCACAAATGTTGACTTTGGCACGCGACTATGCTCGTGCACGTGGCTTCAAAGGTACATTCTTGATTGAACCGAAACCGATGGAACCTTCCAAACATCAATATGATGTAGATACTGAAACTGTAATCGGCTTCCTGAAAGCTCACAACCTGGATAAGGACTTCAAGGTAAATATCGAAGTAAATCATGCTACATTGGCAGGTCATACATTCGAGCATGAACTTGCAGTTGCTGTGGATAACGGTATGTTGGGCTCTATCGATGCTAACCGTGGTGACTACCAGAACGGTTGGGATACAGACCAATTCCCTATCGACAACTACGAATTGACACAAGCCATGATGCAGATTATCCGCAACGACGGTTTGGGCAACGGCGGTACTAACTTCGATGCCAAGACTCGCCGTAACTCTACAGACCTTGAAGATATCTTCATCGCTCACATTGCCGGCATGGATGCAATGGCACGTGCTTTGGAAAGCGCAGCCAAACTGCTTGAAGAATCTCCTTACAAGAAAATGCTTGCTGACCGTTACGCTTCCTTTGACAGCGGTAAGGGTAAAGAATTTGAAGAAGGCAAGCTGACTTTGGAAGATGTCGTAGCTTACGCAAAAGCTAATGGCGAACCTAAACAAACCAGCGGTAAACAAGAATTGTACGAGGCAATCGTAAATATGTATTGCTGATTTTAATTAATTACGAATTACAAATTATCAACTATCGGAATAGCGGTTCTGCAACATTTTGCATCACCGCTGCCGGTAGCCCATAATTTGTAGTTCGTAATTTGTTATTAATTCCTAATCTAATTATATCATGAATTATACAGAAAAAGGTAGCAAGATCTACCTCTTCTCTATTGTACTTGTGGCTGTCATAGGCGGTCTACTTTTCGGTTATGATACAGCGGTTATTTCCGGAGCCGAGAAAGGACTTCAAGCTTTCTTCATGGGAGCCGATTTTGAATACACAGATGCAATACACGGCATTACATCATCCAGCGCATTGATAGGTTGTATCATAGGTAGTGCCGTCTCCGGTTTTTTTGCTTCCAGATTAGGTCGCAAAAATTCTCTCTTTTTAGCTGGTATTCTGTTCTTTTTATCAGCATTGGGCTCATACTACCCGGAATTCCTGTTTTTTGAGCATGGTGTTCCTTCTTATTCTCTTTTAGTTGCATTCAACTTCTACCGGGTTTTAGGTGGCGTGGGTGTAGGATTGGCATCTGCTATCTGTCCGATGTACATTGCAGAAATTGCTCCAAGTAACATTCGCGGAACATTGGTTTCATGGAACCAATTCGCTATTATCTTCGGTCAGTTAGTCGTTTATTTTGTGAATTTCCTGATTTTGGGCAGTCATGCAAATCCTGTAATAGACTTGGTTAACGGGGTCAATCAGATAATGAATCCGGAAGCTGCTGCATGGACTACGGAAACAGGCTGGCGTTTGATGTTTGTCAGTGAGGCTGTTCCAGCAGGGTTGTTTGCTTTATTGGTATTATTAGTTCCTGAAACGCCACGCTATCTTGCTATGTGCGGTAAAGACGAAAAAGCATTGAACGTACTGAGCCGTATCAATGGTTCGTCACAAGCCAAAGTTATCTTAGCCGAGATTAAAGCTACTACCGAAGAAAAAACAGAAAGACTTTTCACTTACGGTTGGATGGTTATCTTCATCGGTATCATGCTGAGCGTATTCCAGCAAGCTGTCGGTATCAATGCCGTCCTTTATTTCGCTCCGCGTATATTCGAGACAATGGGTATGGCTAATCCAATGGTACAGACCGTGCTTATGGGCGTTGTCAACATTCTGTTTACCCTGTTGGCTGTATTTACAGTTGAGAAGTGGGGGCGTAAACCGTTGCTTATTTCCGGTTCTATCGGTATGGCTGTAGGAGCTTTCGGTGTGGCGCTTTGCAACATTGTAACAGGACTTCCTGCAATAGTTTCCGTTATCAGCATTATGGTTTATAGCGCTTCGTTCATGTTTAGCTGGGGTCCCATCTGCTGGGTACTGATTGCTGAAATCTTCCCGAATACCATTCGTGGTGCTGCAGTGGCTATTGCAGTGGCATTCCAATGGATTTTCAACTTCATAGTTTCGTCTACTTTCCTGCCGATGTACAATATGCGTCTCGGAGAAATGGGAGACAAGTTCGGCCATATGTTTGCATATGCTCTTTATGGCATTATCTGTGTGGTAGCTGCCATTTTCGTATGGAAGCTTGTTCCCGAAACGAAAGGCAAGACTCTGGAAGATATGACTAAACTTTGGAAAAACAGAAAGTAAGTTTATCAAAGTTTCGTTCTAAATAAAGATAAAGGCTGCGCAATGTTTGTTTTAAACTGCGCAGCCTTTATTCTTAAAAAAATCACACTTTACAAAGCTTAATGTATCAGTAAAACCGTAACTTTGCATCGTTTAAATTCAGGTAGAACACAAAGATTATGGACGAAATGAAAATCAATAAGGTGCAAATACGTAATCTGCAAATAGAAGATTACGATCAATTGGCACAATCATTCACACGTGTTTATTCAGATGGAAGTGATGTATTCTGGACACACAAACAGATAGAAAAACTGATTCGTATCTTTCCTGAAGGACAGATTGTAACGGTAGTGGATGAAAAGATAGTGGGATGTGCACTCTCCATTATCGTAAATTATGATGATGTAAAGAATGACCATACCTATGCTCAGGTTACGGGTAAGGAAACGTTTAATACTCATAACCCTAAAGGTAATATTCTCTATGGTATCGAAGTCTTTATCCATCCTCAATACCGTGGATTGCGTCTGGCACGCCGTATGTACGAATACCGTAAGGAAATCTGCGAAACGCTGAACCTGAAAGCCATCATGTTTGGCGGACGTATTCCTAATTACCACAAGTATGCCGACCAGATACGTCCTAAAGAATATATCGACAAAGTAAGACAGAAAGAAATTTATGACCCGGTACTGACTTTCCAGTTGAGCAACGACTTCCATGTACGTAAAGTGATGCGCAACTATCTCCCTAATGATGAGGAATCCAAGCATTACGCCTGCCTCTTACAGTGGGATAATATTTATTACCAACCGCCTACGCAGGAGTATGTAAGTCCGAAAACTACAGTGCGTGTCGGTCTGGTACAATGGCAGATGCGTACTTATAAGACATTGGATGATTTATTTGAACAAGTGGAATTCTTTGTGGATGCCGTTTCTGACTATAAGAGCGACTTTGTACTTTTTCCGGAGTATTTCAATGCACCGTTAATGGCGAAATTCAATGATGAGGGAGAGTCGGAAGCTATTCGCGGACTTGCCGCTTATACCGATGAAATCAGGGAACGATTTGTAAAGCTGGCCATCAGTTACAACATCAATATCATTACAGGCAGTATGCCGCTCATTAAGGAAGAGGACGGACGCTTGTACAATGTGGGATTCCTTTGCCGTCGCGACGGAACATACGAAATGTACGAGAAGATACACGTCACTCCCGATGAGATTAAAAGCTGGGGATTGAGCGGCGGTAAATCTCTGCAAACATTCGACACGGACTGTGCAAAAATAGGCGTGCTGATATGTTATGATGTGGAGTTTCCGGAACTTTCACGCATCATGGCGGACCAAGGAATGCAAATATTATTTGTTCCATTCCTTACCGATACGCAGAATGCCTATTCGCGTGTTAAGGTGTGCGCTCATGCCCGTGCCATTGAGAATGAGTGTTTCGTGGTTATAGCGGGTAGTGTGGGTAATCTTCCCCGTGTACACAATATGGATATACAATATGCCCAATCGGGTGTGTTTACTCCTTGCGACTTTGCTTTCCCCACCGACGGAAAGCGTGCCGAAGCCACTCCGAACACGGAGATGATTCTTGTGTCTGATGTGGATTTGGATTTATTGAACGAACTGCATACCTATGGCAGCGTTCGCAACCTGAAAGACCGCAGAAATGATTTGTATGAAGTGAAAATGAAGAAGTAAGAAAAATTGCCACCGGTTATGCGGATTTATACGGTTTCTGTGTTATTATCCTTTTGTGTAAATCCGCATAATCGGTGGCAAACTTTTTCCTATCTGGTACTCGCCAAAGCCTCTTGCAAGTCAATGCCCAAAGCGGATGCTACTCCGGTACCATACGCCGGGTCTGCTTTGTAGCAATTGCGTACGTGGCGTTGCTTGATGAAAAGCTCGGCATCTCCCATGGCACGAGCCGTATTCTCAAACAAAAGCTGTTGTTCGCCTGCAGGCATCAGTCGGAACAAATCACCCGGTTGGCTGTAATAGTCATCATCGTATTCACGTTCGTTATAATTATAAATGTCTCCATGCACTTTCAAAGGCGGTTCTTTCTTCTCCGGTGAATCCTGCCATTCTCCATAGCTGTTAGGCTCATATCCCTTGGCGGAACCATAATTGCCATCTACACGCATAGCGCCGTCGCGGTGAAACGCATGGAACGGACAGCGAGGTTTGTTTACCGGAATTTGTTCCGCATTTACTCCCAGACGATAACGTTGCGCATCTCCATAAGAGAATAATCTTCCCTGCAACATCTTATCAGGTGAAAAACCTATGCCTTCTACAATGTTTTGAGGATTGAATGCAGCCTGTTCCACTTCCGCAAAGTAGTTTTCCGGATTACGGTTCAGTTCCAAGATACCTACATCTTGTAGCGGGAAGTCTTTGTGCGGCCACACTTTCGTCAGGTCAAAAGGATTTATGCGGTAATTATCCGCTTCCTCTTCAGTCATCAGCTGAATCTGAAGTTTCCACTTCGGGAAATCGCCTTTTTCAATGCTCTCATACAAATCTCTTTGATGTGATTCACGATCTTTGGCGATGATTGATTCTGCCTCTTGGTCGGTCAGACATTTAATACCCTGCATGGTTTTGAAGTGGAATTTCACCCAGATACGTTCATTATTTGCATTGATGAAGCTGTATGTATGACTGCCGTATCCGTTCATGTGACGATAAGAGTAGGGGATGCCCCGCGGGCTCATTGTAATAGTTACCTGATGCAAAGCTTCGGGCAATAATGTCCAAAAATCCCAGTTGTTATTGGCGCTGCGCATATTAGTACGCGGGTCACGTTTCACTGCATGATTCAAATCCGGAAATTTCAACGGATCACGTAAAAAGAATACCGGAGTATTGTTTCCTACTAAATCCCAATTACCTTCTTCCGTATAAAACTTCATGGCAAACCCGCGAATATCGCGTTCGGCGTCTGCTGCACCTCTTTCGCCTGCCACTGTTGAGAAACGGACGAAACATTCTGTTTTTTTTCCTACTTCGCTAAAAATTGCCGCACGGGTATACTTTGTGATGTCATGGGTCACAGTAAACGTTCCATAAGCACCGGAACCTTTGGCATGCATACGTCTTTCGGGAATTACCTCGCGGTCAAAGTGAGCTAGTTTTTCCAAAAACCACGGGTCCTGTAATACCATAGGACCTCTCCGGCCTGCTGTCTGACTGTTTTGGTTGTCTGCTATCGGACGACCGTTGGCTGCTGTTAATTTCTTTTTTTCCATAAATACCATTTTAGAGTTAATAATAAGGATTTCCTATGTTGCAAAGATAGTGGCAGCATACAGACACAACAACAGATTTTTTCTATGGATATATTGTTTAAATCTATAATGTATCGCTCTAATTTTCCAAATATAGTCATAATAATGGAATAACCTACGTTTAAAACGGATATTTATAAATAGCACATTTTAAAATTATCTACTCAAAAATCTCTTTTCTCTAACTTTTTTGTAAATTTGCACCCTTAAAACAAAGAGGATAGCTCCAGATGCGCTGAAAAGACTCCTCGGACTATCTCTAAGAGTAGTAAATCGTAAATAGTCAAATCGTAAATATCAAGATGGGTAAGAAGTTTGCCGAATATTCAAAGTTTGACCTTTCGGAAGTAAATAAGGAAGTGTTGAAGAAATGGGACGAAAACCAGGTTTTCGCCAAGAGTATGACAGAACGTGAAGGTTGTCCTTCTTTCGTGTTTTTCGAAGGACCTCCCTCGGCCAACGGTATGCCGGGTATTCACCATGTAATGGCTCGCTCCATTAAGGATATTTTCTGCCGCTACAAAACCATGAAGGGTTTCCTGGTAAAGCGCAAAGCCGGTTGGGACACACACGGGCTTCCGGTGGAGCTGGGTGTGGAAAAAGCGCTCGGCATTACCAAAGAAGATATCGGTAAGACTATCTCCGTTGCCGAATATAACGCCGCCTGCCGCAAGGACGTGATGAAGTTCACCAAAGAGTGGGAAGACCTTACTCACAAAATGGGTTATTGGGTGGATATGCAGAATCCTTATATTACCTATGATAACCGATACATCGAAACCCTGTGGTGGCTGTTGAAGCAACTTCATAAAAAAGGACTTCTTTATAAAGGATATACCATACAGCCATATTCTCCGGCTGCTGGAACCGGTTTGAGTTCTCACGAGTTGAACCAACCCGGTTGTTATCGCGATGTAAAAGATACAACCGTAGTAGGACAGTTCAAGATGAAGAACCCGAAGCCCGAAATGGCAGAGTGGGGTACTCCTTATTTCTTGGCATGGACTACAACTCCTTGGACATTGCCTTCCAATACCGCTCTTTGCGTAGGTCCGAAAATTGACTACGTAGCCGTGCAGACCTATAACGGATATACGGGTGAAAAAATGACTGTGGTACTTGCCAAAGCACTACTCTATACTCACTTCAACAAAAAAGCGGAAGAACTTGCATTAGAGGATTATAAGCCCGGTGACAAATTGATTCCATTCAAGGTTGTAGGCGAATATAAAGGTCCTGATTTGGTAGGGATGGAATATGAGCAACTCATTCCGTGGGTGAAACCGGTAGATGTGGATAATGACGGCAATTGGAGCGTCAGCGACAAAGGTTTTCGCGTAATCCTTGGCGATTATGTAACCACAGAAGACGGTACGGGCATCGTGCACATTGCTCCGACATTTGGTGCGGACGATGCTTTCGTAGCCCGTGCGGCAGGTATCCCTTCCTTGTTCATGATTAACAAGCGCGGTGAAACCCGTCCTATGGTAGACCTTACCGGTAAGTTCTATTTACTGGACGAACTGGATGAAAAGTTCGTAAAAGAATGCGTCAATGTAGATGCTTACAAAGAATATCAGGGTCGCTGGGTGAAGAACGCCTATGACCCTCAGTTTACCGTTGACGGCAAATACGATGAAAAAGCCGCACAAGCTGCCGAGACTCTCGACATTTACATCTGTATGATGATGAAGGCAGCCAATCAGGCATTCAAGATAGAGAAGCACGTGCACAACTATCCGCATTGTTGGCGTACGGACAAGCCGGTATTGTACTATCCGTTGGATAGCTGGTTTATCCGCAGTACCGCTTGCAAGGAGCGTATGATGGAGCTGAACAAGACTATTAACTGGAAACCGGAAAGCACCGGTACGGGACGTTTCGGCAAGTGGCTGGAGAACCTGAACGACTGGAATCTGAGCCGTTCACGTTACTGGGGTACTCCGTTGCCCATCTGGCGTACGGAAGACGGTGATGAGGAGAAGTGCATCGAGTCCGTAGAAGAGCTTTACGACGAGATAGAAAAATCCGTTGCAGCCGGACTGATGGCATCCAATCCTTACAAGGAGAAAGACTTCCGCCCGGGTGTGTACACGCAGGAGAACTATGATAAGATAGACCTTCACCGTCCTTACGTGGATGACATCATCCTCGTTTCCAAAGACGGCAAGCCCATGAAGCGCGAGTCAGACTTGATTGACGTATGGTTCGACTCCGGTTCCATGCCGTATGCACAGATACACTATCCGTTTGAAAATAAGGAATTGCTGGATAACCATCAGGTATATCCCGCCGATTTCATCGCAGAAGGTGTAGACCAGACACGCGGTTGGTTCTTCACCCTGCACGCTATCGCCACAATGGTGTTCGACAGTATCTCTTATAAGGCTGTAATCTCAAACGGTCTGGTACTCGACAAGAACGGCAATAAGATGTCCAAGCGTTTGGGCAATGCCGTAGACCCGTTCTCCACTATCGAGAAATACGGTTCCGACCCCTTGCGCTGGTATATGATTACCAATTCTTCTCCGTGGGACAACCTGAAGTTCGATGTAGACGGAGTGGAAGAAGTACGCCGCAAGTTCTTCGGTACCTTATATAATACATATTCATTCTTCGCCCTCTATGCAAATGTGGACGGATTTGAATACAAGGAAGCCGATGTCCCGATGGCGGAACGTCCTGAAATAGACCGTTGGATTATCTCTGTACTGAACACGCTGGTGAAAGACGTAGACAACTGTTACAACGAATACGAGCCGACCAAAGCCGGACGATTGATTTCGGACTTTGTGAACGACAACCTTTCAAACTGGTATGTCCGCCTGAACCGTAAACGTTTCTGGGGTGGCGGCATGACACAAGATAAGCTGTCCGCTTTCCAAACACTCTATACCTGCCTGGAAACCGTATCCAAATTAATGGCGCCTATCGCCCCGTTCTATGCCGATATGCTCTATTCGGACCTGATAGCGGCAACCGGACGTGACAATGTAGTGTCCGTTCATTTGGCAAAATTCCCCGAATGCAAGGAAGAAGCGATAGACAAGGAACTGGAAGCACGTATGCAAATGGCACAGGACGTTACCTCTATGGTATTGGCTTTGCGCCGCAAGGTGAACATCAAAGTACGCCAGCCGCTACAGTGCATCATGATTCCGGTAGTAGACGAAGAGCAACGTGCCCACATCGAAGCCGTAAAAGCACTTATCATGAACGAGGTGAACGTAAAGGAAATCCGGTTTGTGGACGGTGCGGCAGGGGTACTTGTGAAGAAAGTGAAGTGCGACTTCAAGAAACTGGGCCCGAAATTCGGCAAGCAAATGAAAGCCGTAGCCGCCGCCGTTGCCGAAATGCCGCAGGAAGCCATCGCCGAACTGGAAAAGAGCGGTTCTTATACACTGAACTTGGACGGTGCGGAAGCCGTAATCGAAACATCCGATGTAGAAATCTTCAGTGAAGATATTCCGGGCTGGCTGGTTGCCAATGAAGGTAAGCTGACTGTCGCTCTGGAAGTTACCATAACCGAAGAACTTCGTCGCGAGGGTATCGCCCGCGAATTGGTGAACCGCATCCAGAATATCCGCAAGTCAAGCGGCTTTGAGATAACGGATAAAATAAAGATTACATTATCAAAAAATCCGCAAACAGATGATGCGGTAAATGAATATAATGACTATATTCGCAACCAGGTTTTAGGAACCTCACTGACGCTGGCAGACGATGTAGAAAACAGTACGGAACTTGAGTTCGACGATTTCAAGCTGTATGTAAGCGTTGTAAAAGAATAAATTATTAATACTAACGATTAAACACGTAAAGTTATGGCAGAAAAGACAAGATACTCGGATGCAGAATTGGAAGAATTCCGCGCCATTATTATGGAAAAGTTAGAGTTGGCACAACGCGATTATGAGTTGCTGAAAGCCAGCCTGACGGGTGCAGACGGTAATGATACCGACGATACATCTCCAACATACAAAGTACTGGAAGAAGGAGCAAATACCTTGTCTAAGGAAGAAACGACACGCTTGGCGCAACGCCAGCTGAAGTTCATCCAAGGTTTACAGGCGGCTCTGGTACGTATTGAGAACAAAACGTACGGCATCTGCCGCGAAACAGGCAAACTGATTCCTGCCGAACGTCTGCGTGCGGTGCCTCATGCAACATTGAGCATTGAAGCTAAAAACAACGGCAAGAAATAAGGATGAAGAAATTTTTCACGAAAGGGCGGATAGCCTTACTCGTTATTTTCTCGGTATTGATTATCGACCAGGTAATTAAGGTGATTGTTAAGACCCAAATGTATTGGCATGAGAGTATACGCATCACCGATTGGTTCTATATCTATTTTACCGAAAACAATGGTATGGCTTTCGGTTTGGAGATATTCGGAAAATTGTTCCTTACTTCATTTCGAATCGTTGCGGTAGGGGTTATAGGCTGGTTCCTGTACAAGTTCATAAAGCATGGCATGAAGACGGGATTTATTGTCTGTGTATCACTCATCCTGACAGGAGCATTGGGCAATATCATCGACAGCGTATTCTACGGAGTACTGTTCAATGAAAGCACCTACTCGCAACTGGCAACCTTTATGCCCGAAGGCGGCGGGTATGCTCCGCTGTTCTACGGTAAAGTGGTAGATATGTTCTATTTCCCCATTATCGAAACAAACTGGCCTGAATGGATGCCTTTCATCGGTGGAAATCATTTCATCTTCTTCAGCCCGATTTTCAACTTTGCCGATGCTGCAATCAGTTGCGGTATCATAGCATTGTTGCTGTTCTACAGTAAATATTTGAATGATTCCTATCATGTTATAAAGAAATCATGAAAAGGAAAAAACAGATTCAATGGTATAGCGTAATCCTTTTGGCGTTCAGTCTGACGGCGTGTCAGGTTAAGAGACCTGACACAGTGATACCGGACGCCAAAATGGAAAACGTACTTTACGACTTCCACATTGCCAAGGCGATGGGAGAGGAAATCCCTTATAACGAAAGCTATAAGCGTGTACTCTACATTGAATCTGTTTACAAGAAATACGGCATCACCCAAGCCGATTTCGATACTTCAATGGTGTGGTATGCCCGCCATCCGGATGCCCTCACAAAAGTCTACGAGAAAGTAAACCAACGGTTAAAGGCCGAAAGAGACGGCATTAACCATCTGATTGCTTTACGCGACAACAAGCCCAAAGAATCTCTTCCTGGCGACAGTATCGATGTATGGATAGGGCGGCACATCTATCATCTTACCGGGATGCCGTTGAATAATAAGCTTGCCTTTACACTTCCTTCGGACACCAACTTCAAGGACAGAGATACGTTGCGATGGACAGTTCGCTTCCGCTTCTTGAACGGAACACCCGACAGCCTTCATGCGCCATTAATGGCAATGCAGGTTTTTTATGCCAAAGATACGCTGAACGGTATGCTGAAGATAAAGCAACCGGGCACAGAGACTATTTCCTTGTTTGCCGACACATTGGGAACGATAAAAGAAATACGCGGATTCATCTATTATCCGGCACAACAGTCTGCGCAAAGCATATTGGCAGACCGTATCAGCCTGATGCGCTATCATGCAACGGACACCCTTTTTAATGCTGAAAAAGACAGCATCGGGACTGAGGATAAGGAGATAAAGAAAGATACGCCACCAAGCAAACCCGTAGAATTGAAGCAACAGGATGAAGAGAATGACAATGCTCGCCGTCCTGAAATGCGTCCCCGCCCAAGATTACGCCCAACTACTGAAAAGTAATGAAACGCTTTGCTTCACACTTTTTGTTCTTGCCTGCGTACGGTTACCTGAAACAGTATGTAGTAGAAACGGAAGAGGGGATAGTTGTACGTTTATTTCCACTGACCGAAGAGATAGAAAATGTGGAATGGTTGCCGGGAGCAATCGTTCTGTTGACACAAGAGGAATTGAAAAAAATTGACGCAAATTTCAATTCTGCACACATTTTTCAGGAACTTAGTAAAACCTCTCCGGAGTTTTACTATAATTCCGGGGACGTTTTAGTAAATTTTCCCCGGAGTTTTACTAAAACTCCGCCACCCTCTATTGACGGGAGTTGCAGACTGTTGCCTGTCTATTTCTCCAATTTTGACATTACAACGATGCTGCCTGTCGCCGGAACTCGGCACAAACTACTGCGGTAGCAATAGCAACATTCAAAGATTCGGAAGTTTCACGTTCCGACGGATAATTGGGAATATACAGTTTCCGGTTGATGAGTTGCTCCACTTCTTTTCCTATACCGTTGCCTTCATTCCCCATAACTATCAATCCATAGGCGGAAAGCGGCTGAGTGTACATATTTTCCCCGTCCAGAAAAGTGCCGTATACCGGTATGTCTTTCAATGAGCCAATCAGTTCGGGCAGGGAAGTATAATGCAGTTTTACACGTGCGATGCCCCCCATAGTGGCCTGCACGGTTTTTGGGTTATAAACATCCACCGTATTGGGCGAACAGAAGATATGCTCAATGCCAAACCAGTCGGCAAGGCGAATGATAGTCCCCAAATTGCCGGGGTCTTGCACATCATCCAATGCCAGACAAAGAGAGCGGCCTATGACGGAAGCATCCATTGCTTCGTCCGGCTGTTCAAAAACGGCAAGTACCTGTTGGGGCGTTTTCAGCAGACTGGCGCGTGAGAGTTCCTCTTCGGATACTTCGGCTACATCTTCTACCGGCAGATGCTTGTGCGCGGAAAGCCATTCGGCAGTTGCAATCAGAAGACGGCAACGGAAGTGCCCCAACAAATCGCCGACCAGTTTCGGCCCCTCTGCCAGAAACACTTTATCGGCTTTACGATTCTTCTTCAACTCCAGTGAACGGATATATTTGATACGATTCTTGCTTAGTGCCATAAGTTGTTTGGTTTTATTTGGCAAAAGTACACGATTATTTCTATATTTGCAGTAATTTATGCGCAATTAATAACTTAGTATGAAGAAAGGCTTTCGCTACGCACTACTTGCTACCGCCGTACTTTTATTAGCTTCATGTTCTGCCACGAAATATGTGCCGGAAGGTTCGTATTTGTTGGACGAAGTGCGCATACAAACGGACAACAAGGACATCAAGCCTTCGAGCCTCTCGATGTATGTCCGCCAAAACCCGAATGCCAAATGGTTCAGTTTGATAAAGACACAGTTGTACGTCTATAACTGGTCGGGCAGGGATTCCACACGCTGGATAAACCGCACCCTGCGCCGCATGGGAGACGCCCCGGTGATATATAAGGCGGAAGAAACGGAACGTTCCGGTGAAGAAATGACAAAGGCCATACAGAATATGGGCTATATGAGTGCTACCGTAGAACCGATTACACACATAAAAAAGAAGAAGTTGAAGCTGACATATAAGGTTTCCGGTGGAAAACCCTATAAGATTCGCTCTCTCAAGTATGACATCCAAGACGAGAAAATCAAGGAATATATGCGGCAAGATTCGGCCGACACCTACCTCACCGAGGGAATGTATTTTGATGTGAACCGCCTGAATGCAGAGCGCCAACGCATTACGGACAATCTTCTTCGTAACGGATATTATAAGTTTAATAAGGAATACATCTCTTATACGGCAGATACGGTGAGAAACACCTATCAGGTAGACGTAACCATGCATCTGGCCCCTTATCGGCAGCACAACGATGACGCCCCGCAAAATCACCGGCAGTATTACATCAATAAGGTAAACTTCATTACGGACTATAATGTGCTTGAATCATCCGCTTTGAGCAGCATAGAAATTAACGATTCCATACATTACAAAGGATTTCCCATATATTACAAGGATAGACTCTATTTGCGTCCGAAAGTCCTGACCAATAATCTGCGTATCGTGCCGGGAAGCTTGTATAATGAACCGGATGTTCAGCGCACATACTCCAATTTCGGACGTCTGCAAGCATTGAAATACACCAATATCCGTTTTTTTGAAACACAGGTGGGCGATACCTCCAAACTGAATGCCTATGTGATGCTGACAAAAAGCAAACACCAGTCCGTATCGCTTGAGTTGGAAGGAACCAATTCGGCAGGAGACTTGGGGGCGGCTGCATCCGTATCGTTCCAGAACCGGAATATGTTCAAAGGCTCCGAAACCTTTATGATAAAACTGCGTGGCGCCTACGAAGCCGTATCCGGTCTGCAGGGTGGCTACAACCACGAGGATTACACCGAGTTGGGAGCGGAAGCGACCATTAACTTCCCGCGTTTCCTCTTTCCGTTCCTGTCCGGAGATTTCAGGCGGAAGATACGTGCCACCACAGAGTTTGGCGTACAGTACAATTATCAGATACGTCCGGAATTTTCACGCATCATCGCCTCTGCCGGATGGAGTTATAAATGGGGATTGCAACGTCAGCGGGCGCAACACCGCATTGATTTGCTGGACATCAACTATCTGTATATGCCTTCCATCTCCAAGGAATTCCGTGAAAATTACTTGGAGAAAGATGAAAATTATATTTTAAAGTACAACTATGATGACCGCCTGATTGTCCGCACAGGATACAGCTACACGTACAATAGCGCAGGGCAGGCCTTGATGAACAACACAATCATAGGCAACTCATATTCCATTCGTGTCAATTTTGAGTCGGCAGGCAATTTGCTGTATGCTTTTGCCAAAATGACTAACATGAAGAAGAATGAAGACGGGGAGTATTCATTGCTGAGTATCCCATTCGCACAATATGTCAAGGGAGATTTCGATTTTGCCAAGAACGTTGTTATCGATAATCGCAACTCCATTGCATTTCATGTGGGAGCCGGCATAGCCGTTCCTTACGGCAATGCAACGATTGTGCCTTTTGAAAAGCGTTACTTCTCCGGCGGCGCCAACAGTGTGCGAGGCTGGTCGGTACGTGATTTGGGGCCGGGCGTTTTCCCCGGTGACGGAAACTTCATGAATCAGTCGGGAGATATAAAGCTGGATGCGAACATAGAATACCGCACACGTCTTTTTTGGAAATTCAGGGGGGCTGTCTTTGTGGATGCCGGCAACATCTGGACATTGCGCGATTACAAAGACCAGCCGGGAGGTAAGTTTGAACTCAATAAATTCTATAAACAGATAGCCGTAGCCTACGGTTTGGGATTACGATTGGACTTGGACTTCTTCGTCCTGCGTTTTGACGGTGGTATGAAAGCTGTCAATCCGGTGTACAGCAACAGCAAGGAACATTTTCCTATTCTTCATCCCAAATTCAGCCGCGATTTCGCATTCCATTTTGCAGTGGGATATCCGTTCTAAATAAAAGAAAATACCCGTCTAAAATAAAGACCAAAGAGGTTTTATATTTTGATATAACCTCTTTGGTCTTTTTAATTCTTATTATTTAGCTCTCAACGTGCTGCATAATAGGTATTGACCATAGTTGCCTGACGAGCGGCGGATACACCTTGCGCATCCAGAGTAACAGTCATTTCTTCGCCGTTGGGCAAAGTCATCTGTGCAGTGCCGTCGTTGTTCATCTGCAGAAGTTCAGTGCTTACGCCGTCTGCCACAACATTCCAAGTATTCAAGTCCTTGTCATAGATTAACTCCATAGATGCAGTTTCATCACCTTCTTTTGTGATAGAGTAGCCGTTTTCAAGAGTTTCTACCAAGTAGTTTCCGTTTTCGCCTTTTACTTTCTTGACGTCACCGATACTTGCCAAGGGATTATTTCCGCTCCAGAACTCAATGGAGTTGATAACCAAAGCATCTGCCAAGTAGCATACGCCATACACCGGAATGATATTGAATGCAAGAAAAACAAGTTCATTGACAAACTTATTGCTGACACCCTGGTTCCAGCTTAACAACTTACCGTGCAAGGCAAAAGAACCAATACATGAACTGAAAAGAAAAGCACCGCATACCATTACAGTTGCAGCCAATTTCAAATTTAATTTTTTCATAATCTCTTTCTTTTATTTTACTGTGTTTATTGAGATAAAATCTCATTATTTGTTTATAAGGTTAGTGCAAATATAACCATTTTTATAAAAAAACACAAAAAAGCCGCAAAAAACAGCATTTTGTAAAATAAAAGAATAAACAAATGTTTACTCCCGTTTCAACGGTTTAATGATTATCCGTAATGACGGATCGTAGGTGAAGTAACTCCACATCCAGTCTACAAATATAAATAAACGGTTTTTTACCCCCACGATACTCATTAAATGAATAAACAGCCATACGGCCCATGCCGGGAAACCTCCAAAACGCAGTTTCTTTAATTCAACAACTGCATGATTGCGGCCAATGGTGGCCATAGCCCCTTTGTTGTGGTATATGAAAGGCTGTAAAGGCAAGCCTTGCTCCATACGTTGTAAGTTGATAATTAAATTCCTTGCCTGTTGGATGGCAGGCTGAACCACTTGCGGATGCCCTTTAGGAAAGGCATCGGAAGTCATCAAGGCTGTATCGCCAATGGCGAAGATATTGGGATACTCGTACAGACGGTTATAGTTGTCCACCTTCAGACGGTTTCCCGGTCCGTAGGCTTCGGTCGGCAAACCTTGCAGACTGTTGGCCTGTACACCGGCTACCCAAAACACGTTCTTGGTATCTATTAGAGCCCCTTCACTCAGCACAAGTTTATTTTCTTTGTAGTTGATAACTCGCGCATTCAGCTTAATTTCCACATTCCGGCTTCTCAGATATTCCGCCACTTCTTGGGACGATTTTTCCGAAAAAGCGGATAGGAGACGGGAAGAACCGTCTATCAGAATAATGCGCATCTCATTGATATTCAGATCCGGATAATCTTGCGGAAGGACAAATTTTCGCATTTCCGCCAAAGCGCCTGCCAGTTCTATGCCTGTGGCTCCTCCACCCACAATGGCAAAAGTCATCAGACGTTTGCGCTCCTCCGGATTTCCGGTATTTTGGGCTTGCTCAAAGCTGTCCAAAATTTGATTACGGTTGAACAGGGCTTCCGATGTATTCTTCAAAGCCATAGTCTGTTTGGCCATATCGCTGTTGCCAAAATAATTCGTATCGCATCCGGTGGCAATCACCAGATAATCATAGGCCAATGTACCGATAGACGTTTCCAGTAAGTCGTTCTCCGGAATGACACATTGTGCTTCACAAATACGTATGTGGAAATGGTTTCTTTTCTTAAAGATTTTGCGGTAAGGAAAGGAAATGGCGCTTGGCTCGATACCTGCCGTAGCCACCTGATAGAGTAGCGGCTGAAAAATATGGTGGTTGTTCTTGTCCAGTAAGACGACCTGATACTTGTCACTCTTTAATTTTCTTGCCAGTTTCAGTCCGCCGAAACCTCCGCCTACAATGACCAGTCGCTTGCGTCCCTCTTTATCGGGAATATCCATTGCTGTTTTCATATTTCAAGTTGTTCTTTGTTCATTATAAAGAAACACAGGGGATTAAGGATTGTTCTGTCAGCACTCGGGTAAAAGCATTTATAGGAAATAATAGACATTAAATCGGAGTTAATGGAAACAAAAAGCCTTGTAATATTGTTGTAACATGGAATATTTACAACTACCTTTGCCCTAAGGGTTTCTTAGCAAATAGAAAATGGACACAAAACTAAAAGGATGCCTGTTATCATTAATTTTGTTGGTGACTGTAACTGCTGTTCATGCACAAACACGTCTGGCAGAAGCAAATACTTCGGCTGGTACGGATTCTGTCATCGTCCCAGACTCTGTTCCTGCTAAACGGAGTTTCTTCAAAAAATTTTTAGACTACTTCAACGATGCCAATAAAGAAAAGAAAAATAAGAAATTCGATTTTAGCATTATCGGCGGACCGCACTATTCCAGTGACACCAAGTTGGGACTGGGATTGGTTGCAGCAGGACTTTACCGCTCCGACCGGAACGATACGATCCTTCCGCCTTCCAATGTATCATTGTATGGAGATGTTTCCACAGTAGGCTTCTATCTATTGGGAGTACGCGGAACGCATCTTTTCCCGCATGATAAATACCGGTTGAATTATAACCTTTATTTCTATTCTTTCCCCAGTTTATATTGGGGAACCGGATATGACAACGGAGCCAACAGTGCCAATGAAAGTGATTATGACCGTTTTCAGGCACAAATAAAAGCGGATTTTATGTTCCGGCTTGCACAAAATTTCTATATAGGACCTATGGCTGTATTCGATTATGTGTACGGGCATGATTTTGACAAGCCGGAGTTGTGGGGAGGCATGAGTACACGCACAACAAACCTCAGTTTGGGCCTGTCGCTACTTTATGATTCACGAGACTTCCTGACCAATGCATACAAGGGATACTACCTGAGAATAGACCAACGTTTCAGCCCTGCCTTTTTAGGGAATAAATATGCTTTCAGCAGTACGGAATTGGATACAAGGTATTATCATACCGTATGGAAAGGTGGTGTTTTGGCAGGACAGTTCCATACTCTGCTGAATTATGGGAATCCCCCTTGGGGGCTAATGGCAACTTTGGGCAGTTCGTATTCGATGCGCGGTTATTACGAAGGGCGTTATCGTGACAAATGTGCTATGGATGTTCAAATAGAACTTCGTCAGCATATTTGGAAACGAAATGGAGTAGCTGTGTGGGTGGGAGCGGGTACCATTTTCCCGAAGTTCTCCGAATTCGATGTGAAACATATTCTTCCCAATTATGGCTTCGGCTATCGCTGGGAGTTTAAGAAGAGAGTGAATGTACGTTTGGATTTAGGGTTTGGCAAGCACCAGACCGGATTTATATTTAACATCAATGAAGCTTTTTAGAAAAATCAACAAATGGTTTGAAAACCAAGAGAACTTGTTTTACTTGTTCCTGGCAGTTCTTATAGTACCCAATATTGTACTATGTTTTACAGAACCTATGCCTTTAGTAGCAAAGGTGTGTAATGTAGTATTGCCTTTCTCCATCTATTATATAGTAATGAGTGGGTCGAGGAATTGCGGAAAGACTTTTTGGATATTGTTTCCTTTTCTATTTTTCGGAGCATTCCAGATTGTGTTGTTGTACCTCTTCGGACAGTCCATTATTGCGGTAGATATGTTTCTTAATCTGGTAACGACCAACTCCAGCGAAGCCTTGGAATTACTGGATAATCTGATTCCCGCCATTGTCATTGTAGTGTTGCTGTATATTCCGGCATTATTTTTGGCTGCGGTGTCTGTCGCCAAAAAACGAAAACTGCCGGAAATATTCATTCACAGGGAACGCAGGCGTGCCTGTATTGTAATGATTCTCGGCATCCTGTCATTAGGAACTGCCTATCTGTTCGATTCCCGTTATGAATTGAAATCGGATTTATATCCGGCAAATGTATGCTATAATATTGCACTTGCCTTTCAGCGTACTGCACAGACACAAAACTATGCGAAAACCTCGAAAGACTTTACTTTTCAAGCAAAAGCCACTCATCCGGAAGAGAATAGGGAAGTCTATGTCATGGTAATCGGAGAAACATCCCGTGCCGCGAACTGGTCAATCTATGGCTATAGTCGTGATACGAACCCGAAACTGTCCAAAGTAGAAGGGCTGACTGCATTCTGCCATGCACTGACAGAATCCAATACTACGCACAAGAGCGTGCCGATGCTGATGTCTTCGATTTCGGCACATAATTTCAATTCTATCTACCGGCAAAAAGGAGTTATCACGGCATTCAAGGAGGCGGGGTATAAGACGGCTTTCTTCTCCAATCAACGTTACAATCATTCATTTATCGACTTTTTTGGGAAAGAAGCTGATACATACGACTTTATAAAAGAGAATACAGGAAGAAGCGCCGATTATAACCCTTCTGATGATGAACTTTTAGAACTGGTAGCTGCCGAATTGGCGAAAAATGCTTCCAAGCAATTTATCGTTCTTCACACCTATGGCTCGCATTTCAATTATCGTGAACGCTACCCTTCGGGTAATGCTTTCTTCCTGCCTGATTTTCCGGTGGATGCCGAAGTGAAATATAAGGATAATTTGGTGAATGCCTATGATAACTCCATCCGTTATACAGACGATTTTCTGTCGCGCCTCATTCGGATGCTGCAAGAACAGAACGTGAATGCGGCAATGCTCTACACTTCAGATCATGGAGAAGACATTTTCGATGATAATCGTCATCTTTTTCTGCACGCATCACCGGTTCCGTCGTACTATCAGATACATGTGCCTTTCTTAGTATGGATGTCTGATAGTTACCGGCGGAATTACCCGGCTCTGTTGACAAATGCCGAAGCCAATAAGCAAAAGAATATATCATCCAGCGCTTCGTTCTTTCAGACCATGCTGGAGTTGGGAGGAGTAGAGACACCGTATCGGAACGATTCATTATCCGTTACAAATGCTTTGTATACCGAAAAGCCCGGAGTGTACCTTAACGATCATAATGAAGCCCGTCCTCTGGATGATATAGGAATGAGAGAAGAGGATTTTGATATGCTGCAAAAGAAAGGCATATCATATAAATAAAATGAATATGCCTATTACTTAAAAACAACTAAAATTCGTATTGATACATCACTTTTGTTTGTATGATTACCAATCATTGCCTGCGTGGCTTTTTCCAATTAATGCTTCAATTCTCTGCTTATAGGTATTAGCCCCCTCCGCAATATTTTTTCCTGCATCAGCCGTCCCCATACCATACGCCACTACAGGAGTTTGCCAGACCATTCCGGCATGTATGGCGCTTCCCTGATAAGGTCTTAATAATTCATCTATCGTAAAATTGTTTCTTCCGCCACTGCGATAGGCGCTATATTCAGAGCCGGTAGTGACTGCCACCATAAAAGCCTTGCCGGCCACTGCCGGAGTCTTGGCCAGATAAGTAAATACTTCATCTTGCCACTTCTTCAACAAGGAAGGGGCTGACATCCAATATAATGGAAATTGGAACACCAAAGTAGACGCTTGGGATATAATCTTGCTCCATGAGTCCACATTAAAAGCATCCTCAGAACGCATCTCGTACAGATTGTATATTGCCACTTCTTCCAACTCTTTAATGGCATCCATCAATGCTTTGTTGGCTTGAGAACTCTTAATGTCGGGGTGTGCCAATAAAACCACGACTTGTTTTGCACCTTTATCCATAGTATGTTTTTATAATTTAGAAATATCTGCTGAATAGTTACAAAGATAAAAAAATATGAATATATAACAAAAAAGGAACAACTATTGTTGTTCCTTTTTTAAGTACACCCTCAGGGATTCGAACCCTGGACCCACTGATTAAGAGTCAGTTGCTCTACCAACTGAGCTAAGAGTGCATTACTTATTTCTTGTTTGCGGGTGCAAAGGTAGTCCTTTTATTTTATTCCGCAAACAATTCCCGGACTTTTTTCGATGAAATGGGTATCTTTTTATTCAAACTCATACAGTTCGGAAGGAGTGGTTCTCTTTAAAGCACAGAGCTGCACATCTTTACCTACAATAATACCTTTCTCCCTTAATTTCCATTCAACGGTTTTATAAGCCAGTTCCGGATGATTATTGTCTTTGCTTAAATGGCAGAGCCAGATATATTGCAAATGCTCAGTGATATTCTCGGCAAGAAATTCTGCGGTAGCAATGTTGCTCATATGTCCGGTACGGCTGGTTATGCGCTCCTTTAAATATTGGGGATAAGTACCCATACGCAACATTTCGTCATCGTAATTGGCCTCCAATATCAAATAATTGGCTTTACAGATATATTGCGCCGCAGTAGGAGTTATTTCTCCAAGGTCGGTGAGAAAAGAGAATACCTTGCCGTCTATCTCAATGCAATAACCTACATTGTCTGTACCGTCATGGGGGACTTCAAAAGATTCGATATGGAAATCTTCCAGCTGCATAGGCTGTTGTTTTTCCAAATAACGAACGGATGAATGCAACTTTTCTGTCATGCAGTAGCTCTTGTTTATTCCTTCGTGAATACGTGCGGTTGTATAGATTGGAATATTCAGCTTTTCACCCAGTCCGCCTACCGCTTTGATATGATCGGCATGATCATGGGTAACAAACACTGCACGTATCATTTCCATATTGATGCCAGCCTCTTTCAATCCTTTTTTTATGGTACGGACAGCGATACCGGCATCAATGAGTATTCCGTATTTTTCTGTGCCTATATAGTAACAATTGCCACTGCTACCACTTGCAAGGCTTATAAATCTTACTTTCATTTTAATCTTCTTAATTACAAAAAAGCCGTCACTTTTTGAAAAAGTGACGGCAAATATACGCAAAATATGCAAAATATAAAAGATTATACTTTCTTCTTTTTGTCGATGAATTCGGTGGTTTTTGCAAAAATCAACAGAGCTATGGCAGCCACCAACCCTATTCCCGCAAAATAATACCAGATGTAATGTGCGTTCACACTGGCAGCTTCCCAAGCTTCCCGGCTTGCAAACAAAGCCGGATCGGGACAATATTTAGTCAACAATACACCGGCTATGCCAAACCCGAAAATAGAAGACAGGAAAGAATGGAGATGACTGAATCCAAGATACATACCTTCTTCTCCTTCGGGAGCCTGCAAAGAGAAATATTCCAGATAGCGTGGAGAAATAAAACATTCTGCCAAAGCCTGTACCACAATACCGAGTATCATCATCAATGTGATATTGCTCATTCCCGCAATGACATCATTGCCCAACAGATTTCCGCATGCCATCAGTAATGCGGATACCGGAATCAGAAACATACCGATGTTCATGGATGTAATAGCGGTACGCTTTGCCATCCATCTGGTAATGAAACTTACACAGCAGACCACAACAAATGGATTCACATTGGCTATCCATCCCGGTTTGGCTGTTTCTCCTGCCATACGGATAACGTACTTAGGCATTGTGGCATACAGTTGTTGCTGTACCATCCAGAATCCGGTTACAATAAGAATCAAAATCAACAAGCGCCAGTTTGTAATGATACGCAGGAAACCTTGCCCTATTTCGCGCATACTTTTACCTTCACCTGCCGTATGCGCCGACTTGTATAGAAGAATAACTGACAGCAATGCAAGAATAGTCATTGCTGCGGAGAAGAAATTAATATAGATATAAGCCTGTTCACCGATAGCGTTGCGCAAAGGGTCAATAATGGTCTTTCCGGTAAAAGCACCGAAATTCACCATCATATAAAAGATAGAATAACCGCGGGCACGGGTTGCTTCAGTCGTTTCTTTCGCAACCGATGCAGATATGATAGACTTGATGAATGAACCGCCAAGCATAATGACAAACAATACAGGAACAATCATCCAACGTTCGTTACTGTCGGCCAACCCTGAAAAGCGTGTTACTTCACCGTATTCCACCAATCCGGCAGCCTCCAGCAAGGTAGGCAGCACTCCCAAGCCCAAGTAGCCTGCTGACAACAGAGAGAAGGCGATAATCATTGATTTGCGGAAGCCTATCTTATCGGCATAAGCTCCGGTGAAAATGGGAAGCAGATAAAGACCGCCTGAGAACAGACCGGAAATCATACTCGCTTCAAAGTCGTTGAAACCTAAGATATTGGAAAGATAAATGGTAAGAACTATAAATACGGCATAATATGCCATGCGTTCAAAAAGTTCTACTGTGTTGCTTACCCAAAAGGCTTTACTAAAACCTTTGGCATGAGTTTGGGGTGATTGAGTCATCCTTTACTAATTAATTATTATGTTTTAATTGTTTATATTTGCGGCAAAGATAGGCAATAACAATAAAACAGGCAACGTATGAAAGACAAAATAGAAGTCGTGGCATTCGATGCGGACGATACTCTTTGGGAAAACGAGCTTTATTTTCAAGAGTTTGAGCACAAGTTCTGTAATCTGCTAAAAACATATCAGCCCTCGGAAGCAGTCTCACAAGAACTGTTTGAAACGGAAATGAAAAACCTGCATATGTATGGATACGGCTTGAAAAGTATGATGCTCAGCATGATTGAAACCGTATGCCGAATCACCGATGGACAAGAAAACATACATTGTGTAGAAGAAATCATCAAACAGGGGCAGGAACTTTTGCAAAGACCTGTGACGCTTTTGGATGGAGTGGAAGACGTGTTGCTCCAATTGCAAGGAAGATACAAACTGATATTGGCAACCAAAGGAGATTTGTTCGACCAAAGAAGAAAGGTTATGGGGTCGGGACTGATGAAATATTTCTGCCATGTTGAAATAATGAGCGACAAGAAGAAGTCCGATTACCAAAAACTCCTTGACACGATGAAATGCCGCCCACAGAAATTCTTGATGCTGGGAAATTCCATAAAATCGGATATACTGCCGGTACTGGAGTTGGGAGGGTATGCCGCCCACATACCTCATCATATCACTTGGCAGCATGAGGCCCATGAAGGAGACATTACAAATCCCAACTTTATCCAATTAAAGAACATCAAAGACATAGCAGAATATCTCTTATAAGGTATCTGTCACTCAGAGCGTATAAGCCTGATTTTAGCAGTATGAATGAAAAGCCCTTCCATACTTGATACTTTACTGCAAGCATGGAAGGGCTGATTTAGAATATCTCTTCCTTGTCTTAGAACTGGAAGAACTTCTTAGCGTTGTAATAACTGATATCTTCAATCATCTGATTAACGCGTTCCATTTCAGAAACAGGAATTTCACCGTTTTCTACATCACGACCTACGAGATTACACAACGTACGACGGAAATATTCGTGGCGCGGATAGGACAGGAAGGAACGTGAATCTGTCAGCATACCGACAAAACGGCTCAGCAAACCAAGTACGGAAAGGGCATTCATCTGTTTCTCCATACCGTCTTTCTGGTCGAGGAACCACCAGCCGGAACCGAACTGAATCTTGCCGGCAATCGTACCGTCCTGGAAGTTACCCAGCATAGTAGCGATTACTTCATTGGCGCACGGATTCAGGTTGTACAGAATAGTCTTGGTCAGTTTGCCTTCCGAATTCAGTCGGTCGAGGAATTTAGCCATTGCTTTGGCTGTAGTAAACTCGCCGATAGAATCGAAGCCGGTGTCAGGACCGAGCAACTTGAACATCTTGCTATTATTGTTACGGATAGCTCCATAATGGAATTGCTGTGTCCAACCTTTTTCCCAATCCATTTCACCGAACGCAACCAGCATAGCCGACTTGAACTTCAGGATTTCTTCCTTAGTCAGCTCTGCACCGCCGTACACCTTATTAAAGATTGCTTTGATTTCCGCATCCGTATAGTCTTCCGCATAGAACTCTTCGATACCGTGGTCGGACAGCTTACATCCCTGAGCGGCAAAGAAGTCGTGACGTTTACGCAAAGCTGTAATCATATCATCGAAAGTAGAGATGGTTACACCGCTTACTTCCGCCAACTTCTCTACATATGCGCGAAAATCTGCAGGAACTTCCACCGCCATAGCCTTGTCGGGACGCCAAGTAGGCAACATCTTAACTTCAAAACCGCTTTCACGGGTCTTGATGTGATATTCCAGTGAGTCAACAGGATCGTCCGTAGTGCAGACCGCTTCTACATGATAACGGCGCATCATACCGCGAGCCGAATATTCCGGCTGTTTCAGCTTCTCGTTACATTCGTCGTAGATTTCACGTGCAGTTTTAGGATTCAAAATCTTATCAATACCGAATGCTGTCTTCAACTCCAAATGCGTCCAGTGATACAAAGGATTACGGAAAGTATAGGGTACGGTCTCCGCCCATTTTTCAAACTTTTCCCAATCGGTGGTGTCCTTACCGGTGCAGAAACGCTCGTCCACACCATTGGTACGCATAGCACGCCATTTGTAGTGGTCGCCACCCAACCAGATTTCCGTCAGTGATTTGAACCGGTAATCGTCTGCTACCATTTGTGGAATTAAGTGACAGTGATAATCGATAATCGGCATTTTAGCCGCATGTTCGTGGTACAACTTCTGTGCGGTTTCTGTCTGCAACAGGAAGTTTTCGTCCATAAAGTTTTTCATCTTCTTGTGTTTTAAGTATCTAAAAAAATTACTTTCCTATTATTACACCTATATAGTATTGATTGTAAAGCTAATAGGCTTGATAAGGCTTTTTACTTTTATTAACCGTTATCGAACACAAAAGTAGAAATTTTACTTGGAGAAACAAAATAATTCGTATCTTTGCGGCAAATATTTATAATATTTAAGTTTTGAACGTAGGACCTTTAAACGCCTTAGGGTAGGGAGAATATGGAAAACAAGAATTATACGATAAAAGACATTGCACGCATGGCGGGTGTATCTGCCGGAACTGTAGACCGCGTGCTCCATAACCGGGGCGACGTATCCCGCGCGAGTAGAGAAAAGGTCCAGAAGGTTCTTGATGAAATAGATTATCATCCTAACATGTTTGCCATAGGACTGGCTGCCAAAAAGCGTTATCATATAGTTTGCATTATACCTTATTATATAGAGCATGATTATTGGCACTCCGTAGCGCAAGGCATAGACCGTGCCGCACAGGAATTGCGTCCGTTCAACGTCGGGATAGATTACCTGTATTACAACCATGCGGATAAAACTTCTTATGAAAAAGCATGTGCACAGCTTCAAACCGAGCCTGTTGACGCGGTGTTGATTGCTCCGAACTTTCAGGACGACACTTTGAAACTGACATCCTATCTGGAAAACAAAAAGATTCCTTATGCCTTCATCGACTTCAACATGGAAGAAACCCATGCATTATGCTATATCGGTCAGAATTCAAAAATCAGCGGATATATTGCTGCCAAAATATTGATGCGTCGTTATCAAGAAGGGCAAGAAATCGTACTTTTCCTGAATAATCAAAAGAACAGTCCGGCTGAGGTGCAAATGCAACGCCGTCTGGAGGGTTTTATGCAATATCTTGCAACCGAGCACGATAATCTGACTATACACGATATCATTCTTCACAAGGAAAATAATAACTCCAATGAGGAATTATTAGACACTTTCTTTGCAGAACATCCCAAAGCGGTCTTAGGAGCCGTATTCAACTCCCGCGTATATCAGGTAGCAAGCTATCTGCAAAAGAAGAAACAAAAAATGAATGCGCTGGTAGGTTATGACTTACTTCAAAAGAATGTGGAATATTTGAAAAGCGGCGAAGTAAATTACCTTATCGGGCAGCGACCGGGACTGCAAGGTTATTGCGGTGTCAAGGCATTATGCAATCACATCGTGTTCAAGAAGCCGGTTACGGCTGTAAAGTATATGCCTATTGACATCCTTATGAAAGAGAACATAGACTTTTACTTTGAGTTTGAATAATCCCCAAACACCATAAATTATAAATCATAATCCATAACTTATTATTAAAATCATTTTTAAGATGAAAGCATTAAACAAACAGACGGCTCCCAAGTCCGTTGCTCCCGAGCGAATCATTCAATTCGGTGAAGGTAACTTCCTTCGTGCATTTGTAGACTGGATTGTTTACAACATGAATCAGAAGACCGACTTCAACAGCAGTGTTGTAGTGGTTCAGCCCATAGAAAGAGGTATGGCAGAATGGCTGAATGGTCAGGATTGTCTCTACCACGTCAATCTGCAAGGCCGCCTGAACGGTGAAGCTGTCAATAGTCTGACGCGTATCGACTGCATCAGCCGCGCATTGAATCCATACTCTCAGAATGCAGCCTTCATGGCGCTTGCCGACCAGCCCGAAATACGTTTCGTAATATCCAATACAACGGAAGCCGGCATCGCCTTCGACCCGAATTGCAAGTTCAGCGACGCTCCCGCATCTTCCTATCCGGGCAAGCTGACCCAATTATTATATCGTCGTTTCAAGACTTTCAAGGGCGACAAGAACAAAGGTCTTATCATCATGCCTTGCGAATTAATCTTCCTGAACGGACACCATTTGAAAGAATGTATCTACCAATACATCGAACTGTGGAAAGACGACTTCGGTGCAGATTATGAGAAGTTCAAGACTTGGTTTACAAAGTATTGTTATGTATGCGCCACTTTGGTAGACCGCATCGTTCCGGGCTTCCCGCGTAAGGAGATTGCGCAGATTCAGAAGAAAATCTGTTATGCCGACAACTTGGTTGTACAGGCCGAAATCTTCCATCTGTGGGTTATCGAAGCTGCCGAGAACCTCTCTCTCCGCCAGTTGGCAGAAGAATTCCCCGCAAACAAGGCAGGACTGAATGTGCTCTTTGTGAAGTCTGAGGCTCCGTACCACGAAAGAAAGGTTACCCTGCTGAACGGTCCTCACACCGTACTTTCTCCGGTGGCTTACCTTAGCGGCGTAAACATCGTGCGCGACGCTTGCAACCACCCTGTTATAGGCAAGTATGTCCGCAAAGTACAGTTTGACGAATTGATGCAGACACTGAACCTGCCTATCGAAGAACTGAAGAAGTTCGCAGCCGATGTATTGGAACGTTTTGACAACCCCTACGTAGAGCATCAGGTGACCAGCATCATGCTGAACTCCTTCCCGAAATATCAAACCCGCGACCTGCCGGGCTTAAAGACTTACTTGGAACGCAAAGGCGAACTTCCGAAGGGACTGGTGCTTGGCCTTGCCGCCATCATCACCTATTATAAGGGTGGTGTGCGTGCCGACGGTGCGGAAATCACTCCGAACGACGCTCCCGAAATCATGCAACTGCTGAAAGACCTTTGGGCAACAGGCGACACCCGCAAGGTGGCGGAAGGCGTATTGGCTGCCAAAGACCTTATCTGGGGCGAGCACGGAGATTTGAATACCATTCCGGGCTTGACGGATATGGTTACCGGCTTCTTGAACTCCATTCAGGAAAAGGGTATGCTGGAAACGGTAAAAGGCATTCTCTAAACAAGGACCGATATTATGAAAATAAACAGGGTAAGACTGCGGTTTTACCCTGTTTTTTTATGCCTGCCACACTGAATATAACAGCACCTATGTGATGCCTAACCGATATTTTTCATGTACCTTTACCGGACAATACATATTCATTAAAACCCGAACAAAAGAATGGAAAGCAACACCGACTTCAACAAACAAGTAGCCCAATACACATTGTGTTTCAACGACCAATGCCCAAAAGCCGAAAACTGCCTGCGACACAGTATGACACAATACAATACAGCGGAAAACATCCGACTGTCCGTTATCAATCCCCTCTGTTATCCGGAAGCGGGAAAAGAGTGCCCGCATTTTCGTACAAACAAGAAAATACGAGTGGCATGGGGCTTCAAGAATCTTTATGATGATATGCCCGCACGTATTGCCCGCGCTGTCCATCTCAATCTGGAAGCCATTTTCAGCCATTCTCCCTATTACCGGTACCGTAATCAGAAGTTGGGACTCACCCCGAAGCAGCAGGAGTGCATCCGCCAAGTATGCAGGAAGCATGGTTGGAAAGAGGAAGTTGTTTTCGACCGATACACCGAAGAATACGACTGGTAGGCATTCCCGCCGGAATCCCCCTACGGAACCGTCGATTTTCTCCCGTATGATAGTTCAATTTCCATCGGTTGGTACAAGGAATACCAACCGATGGTACGTCTTGTACCTTACTATGGTACACGTCGTACCACAGTAAGGTACAGACCGTACCACGCTGAGGTACGGGACGTACCAAAGGAGGAAACTTTCTGGTACATACATATATCTGATAAACAGCAAGGTACACAATGCGATTTGCGAACATATTTTTCCTATATTTGTTCCCTATATCAGCAGAACAACCCAAAATAGAAATATGAAATACGGAGTAAACAGAAAAGTATTGCTTGTCACCGCCGGAGTCGTATGGATTGCCGCCGGAGCCAATATCCTTAGGATAGGGATAGTAACGTGGCTGACGGATTCACAATATTGGTTGTTCAAGATAGGAGAGGCTACGGTTGTGTTTCTTCTGTTCTTTTTGCTGATATTCAAGAAGCTCTATTACAAACATACCAAACGTATCGAACAAAAAAAGAAAGAGAAGAACTGTCCTTTCTCTTTCTTTGATGTAAAAGGTTGGATTGTAATGGTCTTTATGATAACGTTCGGCATTACGATGCGCTCGTTCCATTGGTTGCCGGACGCATTTATTTCGGTCTTTTATACCGGGCTTTCACTTGCACTTATCTTTACCGGAGTATTGTTTATACGCTATTGGTGGGTAAACCGAGAAGGCAACTTATTTACTCTGCCGTCCGAAGAATAAAGGTAGTGGCGCCGATAGTCACAATAGCCCCGTCCTCAATGCGGACGCGGTCTTTATCTCCCAAAATCTCATTATTCAGAAAAGTACCTGTCAGGCTAGGGGCATCACGCAACGTGTAAATAAGTTTGCCTTGCTTATTACGCTTTACATTAATCACACAATGATTGCGGTCCATGCTCATATCCGAAGTTTCTATCGGAACATTGATAACAGTCCCTACACAACGACGGCCAATCTTATTATCTCCCTCTTGCAAGGGCAGTACTTGCTTAAAGCCAAAAACGTTCTCAATGACTGTAATACTACCGAAAGCCTCTTTATATTCAGTCTCATCCGGATTCTCTTCTTTCTGCGGAGCTTTCATTTTCGTTTTGCCCAAACGTATGCTGAATTGCTTCTTGCAGTTCTCGCATACAAACACCAAGGACTGACCTTCGGTGTATTTTGTTTCATCAAAAGTCAGATAGTTCTCACATTTGGGGCAGCGGATACGTTTCATTGGATAGATTGGATAGTTGATTATTAATAGTTCATCACGGAGAAAAGTTATCTTTTCAGCACCCAGGCATTCTGAAATGCTTCATCCTGACGAATCTTATTTAAAGCGCGATAGGCTTCTTTCTCTGTGGCGCATGACTGAATGCTGACACGCATCTTGCCGTCACCGATAATTGCTTTAGCACCTGTATGTCCTTTGACGACCAGCTGTTGTGCCATGGCATTGGCATCTTTTTCGGTGCCTACGCTGGCTATGATGATGTGGTAAGGCGTCCTTGCGGGCTGAGCGGCAGGAATAGCGGTTGCAGTCTCTGTATCAGGCTGAATAGGAGCGACCGGCTGCCGGCTAACCTTTATCTCTTTTACGGCAACAGGAACTGTGACTTTCTTGCTTGCGGACTGCGGCAAGTTAGTCCGGGCGGCTTCTACCTTCTTGTCTCCGGCTTTGGGATGGACAACAATCGGAGTTATAACCAGCGATTGTTTTTCTATCTGCTCGAATAACTCGCTAGGGAGCAACTGCGCATAGTTGGCTTTCACCACTTCCGTATTCTCTATGGGCGTGGAAAGGAAGAAGAACAGAGCCACAATGGCAATCATGGCAACTGCATTCGTCAGATAAGAGGGATTGATACGAATCTCGTACTTACGCTTCTTTTCTTCCCTGACAACCGGTACGAAAGGAATAACCTTGTCCTCATAAGGCTTGCTTATGGCAGCCAGTTCCTGCATCTCAAAACTATCGAGACCATATAAGTAAGGAGTAGTAATCTTATTATCGTAAGGAACAAAATCATATGTATCATGAATGGAATAGCGTAACTCGCCGACATTCGGCAAGTCTACCTTCCCGTCTTCGTGGAGCAGAGCCAGTAACTCTTCCACCGATTTGTCCACAATCTTGGTAGCATCGGAAAAGTCCGTACTGTACACAGCCATATAGGATTGCACCAGCAGCCCGTCATTCATCTTCAACTGCGGATTGAAACCGATGATACGGGTAGGGGGTAAAAATGTATTTTCCTCCACAGCTCTCATTGCCGGAGTATAGTGAGCAACAAATCCTCCCAAGCCCGGAACAATGACACAATCATTCTCCAATAACAATACTTCTATATGTTGTGCTAATTCAATCATGCTACAAAAGTAGCGGTTTTATCGGAGATACACCACTTTCGCCGCGTTTTTCTTATTAACAACTTATAAACACAGCAAACTTTGGAAACTCCTTTATCGGCTATGGCTGATATATTAGATTTTTTTCCTACTTTTGCAGCGTTTTCTACGTCTCCTTTAATTAAGACTATAAACTATATTATATATTTTGAAATGAACACGGATTACTGTCAGCACTTAACCAGATATAGACTATCCACTATCATGCGTATCCCTATCTGTTTATTGGCTTTTATTTTTATAGGAAGCAACATGGCAACCGCACAGGTTTCTCCTTTCGTTGAATACGGAGCCACCGTACATACAGGAGATTACACTCCTCTGTGGCAAGTGAGCAACCAGCAAGGGCTCGGCTCCATTTATGACAATACTTATGTACGGGGCGGAGTAGGCTACAAGCACCAGCTGGGCAAGTGGAAATTTGAGGAAAAGCTGGATATGGTAGCAGCTGTCGGAATGAACTTTAAAGGCGATAAGGATATATTCATCCAACAGGCATATATAGATGTACGCTACAAATGGTTGGGACTTTTTGCCGGAAGTCGTGAGAAAGGCGCTCCATTGCTGAACAATGCTTTAAGCAGTGGCGACATGACATGGTCGGGCAATGCAAGACCCATTCCCCAAATAATGGCAGGCATCCCCGAATACCTTTACATACTTCCGCGCCTTGCCATAAAAGGCGAAATCTCTTACGGCTGGTTCACTGACAATAAGTATCAGGAACGTAAAGTAGGGGCGGGATATTGGTATACGAAAGACATCAAATATCATCACAAAGAAGGATTTATCCGTGTGGGAGTACCTAACGGAAAGTGGCAGTTTGACATCGGCATGACGCTTGATACGCAATTTGGCGGACATATGATGAATGCAGACGGTAGCAGCACCGATTTAGGAAACACACTGAAAGATTATTTCAGAGTGTTTATCCCGGGTTCCGCCGGTGAGGACAAACCCGGCAATGACAGTCAGTTCTATCAAGGCAACTTCTTGGGCAGCGAACAAATAAGACTGACTCACCGTGCCGACAAATTCTCAATCAGCGCATATTTGTGCAACCACTTTGACGACTTCTCTGCTATGGGTAAGCAAAACGGCTGGGATGGTCTGTGGGGAATTGAAATGAGTTTCAATAATTTCAAGCCTATCAATGCAGTGGTCTTTGAATATTTGCAGACTACCAACATGAGTGGTCCGCTGCATGGCCTGCACGAACCCGAGGAAGGTCCTGTGCACAAAACAGGAGGAAGCGACAATTATTACAATAACGGCCTTTATCCGGGCTGGGCACATTGGGGTATGATGATAGCCAATCCTTTGATTGCCTCACCTATTTATAATGAGGACGGATATATGGCTTTCAAATATAACCGTGTAAAAGCGTTGCACATCGGCTGGAGCGGACAGATAAGTCCGGAGTGGAGCTACATCGCCAAGATGAGCCATAACAGGACGTGGGGAACTCCGGGTGCTCCTACACTGGATATTTTGGAGAACTTTTCAGCATATGCCTCGTTCTCTTATTCTCCTGAAAGATGGAAAGGCTGGAACTTTAACGCATCTCTCGCCTTGGATATGGGAGAGATATATGGAGATAATTTTGGTTTTCAATTAAAGATACATAAATCATTCTAAAGCAATGAACTACATACAAACAGAAATTGACGGTGTATGGGTTATTGAACCGAAAGTGTTCAATGACGCACGCGGCTACTTTATGGAAGCGTTTAAGGAAGAAGAATTCCGTACCCATATCGGTGATGTACACTTTGTACAGGACAACGAATCAAAATCTTCTTTCGGTGTATTGCGCGGGTTGCATTATCAGAAAGGTGAGTACAGCCAGGCTAAATTAGTACGTGTCATTAAAGGTAAGGTATTGGACGTTGCGGTTGATTTACGCAAATCTTCTCCTACATTCGGCAAATATGTCAGTGTAGAATTGAGCGAAGACAACAAACGGCAATTCTTCATACCCCGTGGCTTTGCCCACGGTTTCTTGGTATTGAGCGAAGAGGCTATCTTTACCTATAAAGTAGATAACGGCTATGCCCCGCAAGCGGAAGCGTCTGTTCGTTTCAATGACGAAACCGTAGGCATTGATTGGCCGGTTGCTGAATCGCAGCTCTTATTGTCGGAGAAAGACGGTCATGCCGTATCGTTCAAAGATGCGGAATATTTTGAATAAGATATGAAAATAGCCATTGTCGGTACAGGGTATGTCGGTTTAGTAACCGGTACTTGTTTTGCGGAAATCGGTGTCAATGTAATTTGCGTTGATACAAACAGCGAAAAAATAGAAGCGTTGAAACAGGGAATTATTCCAATCTATGAAAACGGACTGGAAGAAATGGTAAACCGAAACGCAAAAGCAGGACGTCTGCAATTCACCACTTCTTTGGAAAGTTGCTTGAATGAGGTAGATGTCATATTTAGCGCTGTGGGAACTCCACCCGATGAAGATGGCAGCGCCGATTTGAGTTATGTACTTGAAGTGGCACGTACCATTGGGCGCAATATGGAAAAATATGTACTGGTAGTAACCAAGAGTACCGTTCCGGTGGGAACCGCCAGGAAAGTACGTGCAACTATTCAGGAAGAACTGGATAAGCGGGGAGTGCAAATGGAGTTCGATGTTGCATCCAATCCCGAATTTTTGAAAGAGGGCAATGCTGTGGCAGACTTCATGAGTCCCGACCGAGTTGTAGTAGGAGTTGAATCCGAACGTGCAAAAAAACTAATGAGCAAACTATACAAACCGTTCTTGCTGAACAACTTCCGTGTTATCTTCATGGATATTCCTTCCGCCGAAATGACAAAATACGCGGCTAACTCCATGCTCGCCACCCGTATCAGCTTCATGAACGATATTGCCAATCTGTGCGAATTGGTAGGGGCTGACGTCAATATGGTGCGCAGCGGTATCGGTTCCGATACGCGTATCGGTCGCAAATTCCTTTATCCGGGCATTGGATATGGCGGTTCATGCTTTCCAAAAGATGTAAAGGCATTAATCAAGACTGCCGAACAGAGTGGCTATCAGATGCGCGTACTCCAAGCAGTAGAGGAAGTGAATGAGAAACAGAAAAGTATATTGTTCGAAAAGCTGCAACGGCACTTCAATGGCGACTTGAACGATAAGACGATTGCCTTATGGGGATTGGCGTTCAAACCGGAAACTGACGATATGCGCGAAGCACCTTCCTTAATTCTGATAAATAAGTTGTTGAATGCAGGCTGTAAAGTACGTGCGTACGATCCGGCTGCCATGACGGAATGCCGCCGCAGAATAGGTGACAGTGTTTACTATGCTACTGATATGTACGATGCTGCACTGGATGCAGATGCTTTGATGCTGGTAACGGAATGGAAAGAATTTCGCTTGCCGTCATGGGCTGTCATCAAAAAGACAATGAAAACCCCGGTGTTGCTGGATGGTCGTAATATCTACGAAAAGAAAGAAATAGAAGAACTTGGATTTACCTATCGCTGTATCGGTAAATAAAGGAGGAAGATAGACATGAAAAGACTCGTAATAGAGTTATGTTGCGTCATAGCGTTGGCTGCATGTGGTAATAGTAAGGAACAAAAAATGGCAGAAGAGGACTCTACGGCCAAAGCCATGCTTCAAGGAGTTTGGATAGATGACGAAACCGAACTGCCTCTGATGCGGATAGAAGGAGACACCATATACTATGCCGACCCTCAAAATATCCCCGTATCATTTAAGATTATACGCGATACTATATATGTGTATGGCAGTAATACCATAGCCTACAAAATCGACAGGCAGAGTGAATACAGTTTCTGGTTCCACTCATTGGCAGATGAGATTGTGAAACTGCATAAATCTGAAAACCTTGAGGACATACTTGCTTTTGATAATAAGGAAGTGGAAGTAATACCCACTACGGAAGTTGTGAAGAAGGATAGTGTAGTGACGTATAAAGGTACACGTTATCGGGGATATGTATACATCAACCCCTCAAAGATGAAAGTTATCCGTTCATCTTACTCAGAGGGGGGAATTAGTGTGGATAATGTTTACTATGACAATGTTATACATATCTGCGTATATGAGGGTAAGCGGATGTTGTATGGTAAAGACATTACCAAAAAGATGTTTGCCGATATCTTTCCCGAAGAGATTCTAACCCAAATGATTCTTGCCGATATGAATTTTATGGGAGTAAACGATAAGGGCTACCAATATCAGGCAACCTTACGCGTACCGGAAAGTTCTGTATATAGCCTGGCAAATATTACAATCGGATTCGATAACCGACTGAACATAAAAAAAGCGGAATAAATTCCGCTTTTTTTATTCTTGTTTCTTTGCTTGAGGAGTCCGTTTATCTTCTCTTCGTCTATTATCATTCCGATTGCCACTTTTACTGTTTCTGTTGTTTCCATTATTCCGGCGTCCGTTGCCTTTGTAATTATGCTTGCGTCCGTCGTTGAAACGCGGTTTGTATTCAGGAGCTTCTCCCAACTCCTCCGGCACAGGTATTTTATAGATTTCTTTTTCCAAGAAGCTCTCTATACTCTTGAAATTAGTCTGCTCCTTTTCATTGACAAAAGTAAGAGCGACGCCATCATTATTGGCACGTGCCGTACGTCCGATGCGATGCACATAATCTTCACTGTCATGTGGTACATCATAATTGATAACCAAACGAATATCATCGATATCAATACCGCGTGCCACAATATCGGTGGCTACCAGAATATTGATTCGTCCGGCTTTAAACTCATACATTACCTCCTCACGCTGCGCCTGTTCAAGATCCGAATGCATCTCTCCAACATTCAGATTCATCTGTTTTAGCGCTTTAGTAACCTCTTTTACTTTCAATTTGGAAGATGCAAAGATAATGACACGTTCGGGGGTCTGCTCTGAAAAAAGGTTACGGATAATACCCAGCTTTTGGTTCTCATAACATACATATGCAGCCTGTACTATCTTTTCGGCAGGTTTGGAAACTGCGAGCTTCACCTCTGCGGGATTATTTAGAATGCTCTTTGCCAGTTGTTGTATCTTGGCAGGCATCGTAGCCGAGAACATAATGGTCTGACGCTCTTTAGGCAGGAATTTCACAATCTGCATAATGTCATCATAGAATCCCATATCCAACATACGGTCTGCTTCATCCAAAATGAAGTAGGAGACACGGGAAAGATCTACATATCCCAAACTAAGATGTGCTATCAGACGCCCCGGAGTGGCAATTACCACATCCGCACCTAAAGTCAAACCTCTTTTTTGCTGCTCAAAAAGCACTCCATCATTACCACCGTACACGGCCACGCTGCTAACCGGCATAAAATATGAAAAGCCTTCCATTTGCTGGTCTATTTGTTGTGCCAGTTCCCGTGTAGGGGCCATTACTATACAGTTGATGGAATCCTCGGGATGCCCGCCTTCAGAAAGTCTGTTTAATATGGGCAACAGATACGCGGCAGTTTTTCCGGTTCCGGTTTGTGCAACAGCTATCAAGTCCCGGCCTTCGAGTATCACAGGTATTGATTCTTCTTGTATGGGGGTGCACTCGTCAAAACGCATTGCATCCAGTGCTTCAAGCACGTTGTCGTTTAATTTTAGTTCAGAAAACTTCATGTATTTCTTTTATTTGTCGACAAAGATAATGCAAACAGAAAGTAGAACAAAATAAAGCTCGCTTAAAAAATAAGCTCCTATGATAATTAATTATCGCAGAAGCTTATGAATTAATTTTATCGCGGAATATCTATATAGGAATCTTTGAACCCCAGGAAGTAAAGCACTCCATCCAAACCTATAGTATTAATGGATTGCTTGGCATTTGCCACAACCTTAGGCTTGGCATGGAAAGCAATACCCAATCCGGCTATACCCAACATCGGTAAGTCATTTGCTCCGTCACCCACCGCAATGGTCTGTGCAATATCTACTTTCTCAACTTGTGCTATCAGGCGCAACAGCTCCGCTTTACGCTTGCCGTCCACTACATCACCGAGATAACGCCCGGTCAGTTTACCATTTTCTATTTCCAGTTCATTGGCATATACATAGTCTATACCGTATTTCTGTTGAAGATAATGCCCGAAATATGTGAAACCGCCTGAAAGAATGGCAATCTTGTAGCCATATTTTTTTAAGACATACATCAAGCGGTCAACACCTTCCGTAATAGGCAGTTTTTCAGCAATCTCTTGCATTACAGATTCATCCAAGCCTTTCAATAACGCCACCCGTTCGCGGAAACTCTCCGTAAAGTCTATTTCTCCCCGCATGGCACGTTCCGTAATAGCCTTAACCTGTTCTCCAACTCCCGCACGCAGTGCCAATTCATCAATAACCTCAGTCTCTATTAATGTAGAGTCCATATCAAAACAAATAAGGCGGCGCATACGGCGATACATATTGTCCAGCTGAAATGAGAAGTCCATTTCCAGTTCGCTTGCCAACTTCATCAGCTGCTCCTGCATGGCAATACGGTCTTTGGGAGTACCGCGCACAGAAAACTCAATACAAGCGCGTGTCTTTGTATCACACTCATCCAATGGAATACGCCCCGTAAGGCGCTTGATGGCATCAATATTCATACCTTGTTCTGCCAGAATACGGGTAACTGCGGAAATCTGACGGGCAGACAACTTACGTCCGAGCAAAGTAAGAATATAGCGGTTCTTGCCCTGCATGCTCACCCAGTTTTCATATTCTTTCGCTGTAATAGGATAGAAACGAATGGTCACACCTAAAGACGATGCCTTGAAAAGCAATTCTTTCATTATAAATCCGGAATGCTGTTCCTCTGTTTTACATAGAATGCCCAGTGACAAAGTATTATGAATGTCAGCCTGCCCGATGTCGAGAATGGTTGCATCATACTTGGCAAGAATTTCTGTAACCGACGCCGTCAGTCCCGGACGGTCTTCACCTGTTACGCGGATAAGAATAAGTTCTGTACTTAATGGTTGCATAAGAGTTGTCTATTAATAGAATAACAAGCTACAAAAGTAAGGAAAATTCTCGCCTTTTATGCTAAATAACATAAAAAAGTGCATTAAAAAAGTGAGAAATTTGCTTGTTTATTTGGAAGTTACTTTAAGAATTACTTACCTTTGCACCCGATTTCAGAATTAAAGGCTTTGAGTATCAATGAATTCCTCTCATTGCAAGGTCTGAGAAGATGACGTTCCGGGAAGAAATCACTGCCAGAAAGGACAGTCCCGGATAGTATTAACCAAAATCGTGTTACATGAAATATGTAAAATGGATTTTTGTTGTATTACTAATTGGTTCCTTGACTTCTTTTGTAGAAAAAGACAAACCGACCGGCGGTTTGAATGTGGGTGACATAGCCCCGGATTTTAAAATCCAATCTATGTTTGCCGAGCAATCGTTAGCTGAACTTTCAGACATGAAAGGCAAATATGTATTGCTTAGCTTTTGGGCAAGTTATGACGCGCACTCCCGGATGCAAAACGCAAGTTTGAGCAATGTGCTTCGTTCCGCTTCCCGCAATGAAAATGTGGAAATGGTTTCCGTCTCATTCGATGAGTATCAATCTATTTTTAAGGAAACTGTTCGTAAGGACCAAATAGTTACGCCCACTTGTTTCGTGGAAACTAAAGGCGAGTCCTCCGGCTTATTTAAAAAATATCGTTTAGGCCGCGGATTTACTAACTATTTATTAGATGAAAATGGTGTGATTATTGCCAAAAACATCTCTGCTGCAGAGCTTTCAGCTTACTTGAATTAAGCGCTTCAGTGCACATGGCAACGAAGGATTAAAGAACCTGTAAGAAGAAAGTGGGGATTCTTCTGATAAACAGACGGTCTACCCGCCTGACAGAAAGAAGAACAAAACAAAAGAGGAAAATGAATACAACAAAAAAGCCGTCCCGCACTTGTGGAAACACAAGAGCGGGACGGCTTCTTATTTTTTATAATCTTTTATTTCAGCGGCACTTTTCCTGTTGTTTATTTCGGTGCTTTCTTATACAGATAGAATGCTATGACAGCATAAAGCAAGTTCGGTATCCATACCGCAATAAAAGGCGGCACATTACCATTCACCGCAAATGTAGAGGCTATCGTTTGAAACAGAATGTATGAGAAACTTAATCCCAGGCCTATACCCAAATGCAATCCCATACCGCCTTTTGTCTTTTTCGAAGAAAGTGATACACCAATCAGCGTCAGGATGAACGAAGCAAAAGACATGGCTATACGTTTATGATATTCTATCTCGAACTCCTTGATATTGGCAAAACCACGCTGCCGTTGCCTGTCTATGTACTCGCTCAGCTGAGGACTGGTAAGCATTTCCTGCTGGTTCTTCATGATGAGGAAATCGGCAGGCTCCATAAAAAGTACGGTGTCCATTTTCTCTCCTTTGACGATACTTTCGCGCATACCGTCCATTTCACGAATCATATAGTCTTTCACTTTCCATTTATGCACTGCCGCCGTATCGTACGTAATACTGCGTGCGGTAAGATGAGACACCAGCTGCTTGTCCTTGAACTTATCAAGTGAAAAGCGATATCCCGTCTTGCTGTAATCCTCAAAACGCTCTATATAAGCAATTACTCCCGAATCTACTTCCAACTGAATATTGCGAGCTGTGGTAGATTTACGTGGTTTATAGTATTTATCCTCAAAGTTAAGTCGCGTAACGCTGCCCTTAGGTATTACGTACGAACCGAGACAGAAAGTCGTTACCGCAATAATAGCCGCCGACACCATATAAGGACGCAACATACGCTTAAAACTCATTCCCGTAGAAAACATTGCGATAATTTCCGAATTCTCTGCCAGTTTGGAAGTGAAGAAGATTACCGCAATAAATACGAACAGCGGACTGAACAGATTGGCAAAGTAGGGGATGAAGTTCATGTAGTAATCGAAAATAATAGCATTCCATGGTGCTTCATGAGACATAAAGCGGTCCATTTTTTCATTAAAGTCGAATACTACAGCAATAGAGATTATCAGGGCTATGGCAAACACATATGTTCCAAGGAACTTCTTGATGATGTACCAGTCCAGCCGCTTGAGGAATTTGTTTTTTCCAACAGGCAGTTTTATGTTTTTCAGTATCTTCCAGCCAATCTTTCTCATAATCTTGTCGATACACGTTGTACCATCATCGGCTTCCATGTAGAGAAATCACCGGCGATAATATGCTTGCGAGCTTCACCGGCAAGCCAAAGGTAAAACGCCAAATTATGAATGGAAGCAATCTGCATGGCCAGCAACTCCTGTGCGTGGAACAGATGGCGCAGGTAGGCTTTACTATATAATGTATCTACATAAGACGCGCCATCGGTTTCAATAGGAGAGAAGTCGGTTTCCCATTTCTTGTTACGCATATTGATGATACCGTCTTTGGTGAACAGCATGCCGTTACGTCCATTGCGTGTAGGCATCACGCAATCGAACATATCAACTCCGCGCTCGATGCCTTCCAGTATATTTACAGGCGTACCTACACCCATCAGATAACGGGGTTTGTCTTTCGGAAGAATCTCATTCACCAACTCTATCATTTCGTACATCTTCTCCGTAGGTTCGCCCACAGCCAGACCGCCGATTGCATTGCCCTCGGCTCCTTTAGAAGCTATAAACTCTGCCGATCGTTTACGAAGGTCAGGATAGATACACCCCTGTACGATAGGGAAAAGTGCCTGATGATAACCGTACTTGGGTTCTGTTTCATTGAATCGCGTAATACAACGGTCCAGCCAACGGTGCGTCATTTCCATCGACTTCTTGGCATAGGCATATTCCGCATCGCCCGGAGTACATTCATCAAATGCCATCATGATGTCTGCTCCAATAGTACGTTCAATGTCCATTACCTTTTCCGGAGTGAAGATGTGCTTGCTTCCGTCAATATGCGAACGGAACTCTGCGCCTTCTTCGCGCAGTTTGCGAATACCTGCCAATGAAAAGACTTGGAAACCGCCGCTATCGGTCAGCATCGGACGATCAAAACCATTGAACTTATGCAACCCGCCGGCCTTCTCGATAACATCCAATCCCGGACGCAAATAAAGATGATAAGTATTTCCTAATATAATCTGCGCCTTTATATCTTCCTTCAATTCCGTTAAATGCACGCCTTTTACGGTTCCCAACGTACCTACCGGCATAAAGATAGGAGTCTCAATCTGCCCATGGTCAGTGGTAATCAAACCTGCACGCGCATTCGTCTTGCTGTCTGTATACTGTAACTCAAATGTCATTCTTCTTACTTTTCTATCTTTTCTTTTTTAACGGACAAGTCGATGGCATCAGCTACCTTTTCATCAGTCAGCGCAATGGCAAACACTTCTTTTACGTCTTTCACATAGTGGAAAGTGAGTCCCTTCAAATAAAGTTCTTGTATCTCTTCAATATTCTTGCGGTTCTCGTCACTCAAGATAATCTCCTTAATGCCGGCACGTTTCGCGGCCAAAATCTTTTCTTTGATACCACCGACAGGAAGTACCTTTCCGCGAAGCGTAATTTCCCCTGTCATGGCAAGATTAGCTTTTACCTTTCGTTGTGTAAGTGCAGATGCCAGCGCAGTAGCCATGGTTATACCTGCCGACGGACCGTCTTTGGGGATAGCTCCTTCGGGAACATGAATATGAATATTCCAGTTATCAAAGATTTCTTCATCAAGATTCAGTAACGAAGCATGGGCCTTAATATATTCCAGCGCCAACATAGCCGACTCTTTCATTACATCGCCCAAGTTTCCTGTCAGCGTCAAGCGACCGCCCTTACCACGACTGAGACTGGTTTCAACAAAAAGTATTTCACCGCCGACGGCTGTCCATGCCAAGCCTGTCACCACACCGGCATATTCATTACCCTGATATTTGTCGCGTGTATATTCGGGAGCTCCCAGAAAATCGTACAAATCTCCCGGCTTAATCTCAGTTTTTGCAAAGTAACCATCAGTAGCATATTGACGAGCCGATTTACGAAGAATCTTTCCAATCTTCTTTTCCAATTCACGTACACCGCTTTCACGAGTATAGGATTCTATGATGGTTTCTAACGTATTCTTGGGAAGCTTGATATCGTTCTTCTTCATACCGTTTGCTTCCAACTCTTTTGGAACCAAATGGCGACGGGCAATCTCTATCTTTTCTTCTGTGATATAACCGCTTACTTCAATCAACTCCATACGGTCAAGTAATGGTCCTGGAATCGTATTCAAGTTATTCGCAGTAGCTATGAACATTACTTTCGACAAATCATAGTCTACATCCAAGAAGTTATCATGGAATGTAGTGTTCTGCTCCGGATCGAGTACTTCGAGGAGGGCAGAAGAGGGGTCACCCTGACGGTCGGCACTCACCTTGTCTATCTCATCCAGTATAAATACAGGATTGGAAGAACCGGCTTTAATCAAACTCTTGATGATACGTCCCGGCATTGCCCCTATGTAGGTTTTGCGATGTCCGCGTATTTCGGCTTCATCGTGCACACCACCCAAAGACATACGGATATACTTCCGTTTCAACGCAGCGGCAATGGAACGCCCCAAAGAGGTTTTACCCACACCCGGAGGACCGTATAAACAGATAATAGGCGACTTCATATCTCCCTTCAACTTCAATACGGCGAGATGTTCCAGAATACGCTCTTTAACCTTCTCCAAGCCATAATGATCTTTATTCAATGTCTTTTCGGCATTAGTCAAGTTCAGATTATCCGTCGTATAAGTTCCCCATGGCAGACTCATCATGGTTTGCAGATAATTCAATTGCACACTATAATCAGGCGATTGCGGATGCATACGTTCCAATTTATCGACTTCTTTCAGGAATGTATTTTTCACTTCTCCATTCCATTTTATAGTCTCTGCCTTTTTACGCATTTCTTCCAGTTCCTGCTCTTGATTGCCTCCACCCAGTTCATCCTGAATTGTCTTAATCTGCTGTTGCAAGAAGTATTCGCGTTGCTGTTGGTCGATATCCTCGCGGGCACGCATCTGGATGGACTCTTTTATTTCAGCAAGCTGAACTTCACGATTCAGAATTTCGAGTAAACGATACGTACGGGCACGCAATGCATCAATACGCAGCAACTCAATCTTCTCATCTTTCTTCAACGGCAGGTTAGTACAGATAAAGTCCACCAAGAACATTGGATTACTAATGTTTTTGATAGCAAAAGCAGAATCCTGCGGAAACATTTCGGAAGATTTGATATAGCGCACGGTCAAATCTTTACATGCTTCTACCAATGCTTGAAACTCCTTGTCATCTTTAGCCGGAATCTCCTCATTAAGAGTGCTGACACGTCCTTTTAAATATGGACTCGTCTCTGTTATTTCCTTTAATTCAATACGTTTGGAGCCTTGCAGGATTACAGTAGTTGTCTGATCCGGCATTTCCAGCACACGAACAATTTTGGCAACCGTACCGATTGTATGCAAGTCTTCAAATAAAGGAGTTTCCGTATCAGCTACTTTCTGACATACTACAGCTATATATGCACCTTTCTTTTCTGCTTCGCGCACTAATTTCAAGGAAGATTTTCTTCCGACAGACACCGGCATAAACACACCCGGAAACAAAACCATGTTCCGAAGAGGTAATACCGGCAGGATTTCATCAACCTCAATATCCATCAATTGTTCTTCATTCCCCTCAAAATCAGCAATTACAGAAAAACCATTTTCATTCCTATCTTCGATATCACTAAAGTAATTTCTTTTCTTCATCTCATTCTTTTTAGTTTATGTCATATTGGCAGACCAATAAGGCGCCTGCAAAGTTAGCTATTTCTTCTATTAAATAGATGTTCCATCCTTTAAAAAGACAAAAACGATACCAAAATTGCCGCTATTTTGGCAGCTTTGATTATTTTTGGGTCCGATTAACAAAAAACAAATATGTCGAATCCTTATTTTCAGTTCAAACAATTTACTGTCCGGCACGATAAATGCGCCATGAAAGTGGGTACAGATGGAGTACTGTTAGGAGCATGGGTTCCTGTCCAGAATACTAAACGAATTCTTGATGTAGGAACCGGCAGTGGATTAATATCCTTGCAGTTAGCACAACGAAATCCGAAAGCCTTAATCACATCTATTGAAATAGATCCGGCCGCAGCCGCCCAAGCTCAAGAAAACATTCAGTCTTCTCCCTGGAATGACCGAATGGAAATTATATGCTGTGACTTCCGCAATTATAACCCGGAACATAAATTTGATCTTATCGTTTCAAATCCACCTTATTTTGTTGATGCTTTGAAGTGTCCGGATAACCAGCGTTGTACAGCACGACATACAAGTGATTTGAATTATGAATTACTCTTTGGGCATTCGACACACATATTATCAGAACAAGGAATTATAGGCATTATCATTCCATCTGAAGTCGAAAATACGGTTATTGATACGGCATGGAAATATAATTTTCATCCATATTGCCGCTTGCGCGTTTTCACCAAACCCGGAAAACCTTATCGGCGTGTGTTATTGACTTTCGGTTACCAAAACTTACCGTGCATTGAGGAGAGTCTTTACATAGAAGGAGAGAAGCACGGGCAGTTTACTCCGGCATACATCGCCCTAACCAAAGACTTTTATTTGAGAATGTAATGTTCCTGATAGCTCATAAAGAACAAGGAAAGTCTCTATATGAATAGGACTCACCCGTAAAAGCATGTGGGCTCACATTGTTTCTTTCCTGAGATTGTTATTCAAGACTTTCCCGATTTACTAAAACGTCCCCAACGATTTACTAAATCTTCCCCATCGTTTTAGTAAATCTCTATTTGCTCCATAAAACCCGCCCGAAGATTGATTCATAATTCCGGATAGTCGGAGAATTGGTAGAAAAAAAACGATACGACGTACCAAATAAAATATATAAAGAGGTTTGTATCAAAAGCAAGGGAACCGATAAAGAAAAGGCAGAACGCGAAATGAAAGTTTTTTTTGACTCAATACATCCGGAAGATGAAGCAGAACTTCAAGCTGCTGTTAAAAAAGATTTTGCTAGAATACATAAAGAAATTGAGGAGATAAAGTATTTTGTTGGACGCTTCCATATACAAAAATAAGCCGTTGGAATCCAACGGCTTATTTTTGTTCGTCGGGGTAGCGGGATTCGAACCCACGACCCCCTGCTCCCAAAGCAGGTGCGCTTATGCTATTATTTATATCGCTAAACAGACTATCTATAAAGCAATTAGCTTGCGCTTACTTCCTCGCTAAATTAAAGCGGTTGACATCTTGGTTGAATTTGATAACCAAACAAGAAGTATTGAACAATAATTTAATAATCTCTTTATGGCTTGAACCACATTGCAAATTTAATAATTTCATTCTAAGTGAACAACATTATAGCTGTTTTCATGCTTCGGGTATGAATTTGCCAATTCTCCATATAAAGAAGAAAATTTCAATATTCGTACCTGCATAAAAAAACAGCATAAGAGTTTTCTCAAATGCAGCTCATTCATAATTTTACTTTCCTTTATTCGTATATAAATTCATCGCCAGACACTCTTAAATAGTTTGATTCAATAGGGTGTTTTATTAGGTTTATTCCTTGTAAATGAGTATATTTGCAATAGATGAATCAGTAATTAATTTTACAAATTTGACATTATGAGAACTTTAAAACCTAAATCCAAGAATGTAGCCATTTATTATGTACCAACGGAGATAAGAGAAGTCACTACAACAGATGTAACCTATCAAGCAATGGATATGGAATTGATTAAGAGATATTTCCCTGATATTTATAAGAATATTGTAGGTGATATGAAATTAAAAAGAAGAGGCAGCAAAGAGTAATCAATGCTGCCTTTGGCTTTTAGAATGGTATAAGAGTTTCCTTAAAATCAGTTCTTATCCAGCTATCTTCTTGTAAGTTGAAGTATCAACTTCATCATCATCTGTGCTTGTTATTTTTAAGGTCGAAGAATTGAGTTCTTCTACTTTGTAAATGTCTGCACCATCAAATTGGGTATAGGTGACGCTTAATTGGTTGCCTTCCAACTTCCAATTGAAGTAGGCGTTAGAACCATAGTCCTCATAATGATAGCCTGTCCCATCATCTTTAAAGACGAAGTAGAGACCACTATCGGCTTCATCCCAATATTCCTTATGACCATCGTCATTCAGTTCCCAACCTTTAGTCCAAGTTAGTTCCCATTTGCCAATAATGTCATTGGGGTTACTGACTGCTTCTTCATCATCATCACTACACGCTGCAAAGTTTACAGCACACAAGACCATTAATAAGGTCATTCCTAAAAATCTTAGAGTTTTCATTATTGAATAAGTTATTAAATTAGAAATTGGGAGACTTGTCTCCCTTATTTAAATCACTACTAAATCCATCATTAAAATTAAGTACTCCATCATTAAGATAGGCAATCTGATATCCAGAATAGAAATCATTTCCATTCCATTGGATTCTCAAATAGATTAAATCTCCATTCTGTTCCAAGTACCATAAGCCATTTGTTGAATATTCATTATCTACAATCCACTCTGAATAGGTGGTACTGCCATTCATGGTAGATTTGGTTCTACTGGCACTTTTAGTATATCTAACGACACTCTTATTGGTGGAGAACTTGTAACTCATAAAGGTTTTGGATAACTCATTATTAACTTCTCTGTACCAACTACCATAAAGTAATGAAGAGTATTGCTCAATTGAACGATTGGAGTCTGGTTCTGAATTATTGTCATTGCTACAAGATGATAAGTTGACACACGCAACGACCATTGATAAGACTATTAAATATTTAATTCTCATTGATTTTAAATGTAAATTGTTTTATTGTTAGTGAATTATCTCCGTTTCATTTCATAGTTTTCTTCTGACACAGAATCTATGGCTTTCAGATGTAATTCTGTCTCTGTAAGTTTGGTAATGATTATAGAAGTCTTACCATCCAGCCATTCAGAATTTCTAAGGATAAGTTTGTTACCCTCTACAGAACTTGCAAAGTAGTAAGTCTTATAGCCATCGTTATATCCACCATTGCCATCTTCATCCTCAAAGAAGATATATTCGCCTACAACATTTTCTTCCCAATTCTCTTTAATATTCTGGTCGTTATATTCCCATCCATAGCATTTTAGCATATCCCATGTACCTTCAAGTCGTGCCAATGTAGCCTTATCTTCATCCTCATTAGAGGTGACTGTAACAATAGCTGTAGTAGAGAAATTACCATCCTCTGTAGTTACTGTAATATTGGTTTCACCTGCAGAGTTGGCTGTTACCAAACCTTCTTGGCTTATGCTTGCAACGGTTTCATTGGAACTACTCCATATAACTTTGTTATTGGTAGCATTGTCTGGTTGTACAGTGGCTGTTAATTGGAATGTTTCACCTTGCTTTAGATTAACTGTGTTCTCATTAATGGATATGCCTGTAACCTTTATCTCGTCTGTAACAATCTTACCATTATCAATATTGATTTTAAATGTAAAGTCTCTCTTAGTTCCATCATAGAACGTAACTTCACATTTATATTCCCAAATGTTGGTAGTGTTGCCAAGAAGTGTATAGTTTCTCTTTGCATCAGAGGGCACATCAAAGGGTGGAGCTATATAGGTGCTCCACACTGATTTTCCTTCCTTGAAGCTACGTCTGTTGATGTATCGACCACTAAGTTCTATTCCTTCTTCGTAAGAAACTAAAGTGACACCAGCAAGATTCCCGTTCTCATCAAAGGATGGTCTTGATTTAGCTATATAGATAGTATCTCCTTCGTGTGAATAACAGCAGTCAGCTATAAACACAGATTCCTTGTACCAATTATGGGCTATTCCATTCTTGCTGTTATCATATTGCAGTTGAGTCCGTTTAGCTTTATGGTTGCTTGTGAATATTGTCTGAAACCTCCCTCCAATGTTGAATGTAACGATATTACCTGTACTTATTTCCTTATAATAAAGAGGTGCTACATATTTGACATATAAGGTTTCATATTCTCCATATCCTTTATATAGCTGCTGAATGGTATCAGTCTTCTCTATATCAATCCATTCAGATTTAAGTTGTTTAGAAACTGCATCATATTCACTGAACCATAAATGATTGTCTTTCAATCCAGATAACAGAACAGAACTTTCTCCTTGTAAGCCGTATCTGCATTTAATATTGGAATAGTCCTTTATGTATTCAGAAAATAGCTTATCAGTTTTATCGAAAAGTGTTCCTTCGTCAAGACTTGTGGAAGGCATTCTGTCCAATTCATCTTCTCCACAGGAAGTAAATCCCATGCTTAATGCAACCAATAATGAGGTTGCTAATAATCTAAATGCTTTCATATAAGAGTAACTTTTAATCACCGTTGAATATCTTTTTAGCTTCTTCATATCCTTTGTCATAGGAGTTTTCTTGAGGTGCATATTTTCCTGTCTTTGTTCTTTTCTGATAGGAATCATCATTTAGAGATTCATTCTTGCGTGGAGCAAAAATATTATCCCTATGCCAAGAATTTCCATCCTTGTCTTTATATCTGCTCTCTGTTTTAATATAAGTACCCTCTCCATGCTTCCCTCGCTCTGATTCATCTGTAATGAAGTATGTATTCCTTTCTTTATTATCTTTATTTTTATTATCTCCTCCACAGGAACTAATTCCCATGTTTAATGCAACTACTAATGAGGTTGCTAATAATCTATATATTTTCATTTTAGATTTCTATTACAAATTCATGATTGTCATTTACCCACTTCCCATATTTTCTAATTAAGTTTAGCACTTCTTCTCTATGGGGTAGTTCTTCTTTAAAGTAGCATGAGTATTTTACTGCACTATCGTCATATAGCATTCCAAAAGTTTTATCGACAAGTTTAGTCATAAAACTTCTATTGTTCTTCTTGTAAACTTCTCGTTCCATTATTTTACGCCTGTAATAATATTCATTATAAGATGCTATTACGGGTTTTGCATAAAAAGAGTCAAGAGAGGGTAATGTATTCTTCTTATATTCTCCCCAATCCATTAAAAACTTGCGACGGTAGAAGTATAAATCATCATCTGTGTATCTTTGGTTACCATACAAAATAGTTGCTTTCATATTTCACGCATTATGCCCACCTGTTCCCTCTGGAAGAGCTGTTATTATAAATAAAAAAGGTGTGGGAACTATATATGTTTTACCCTACTGACTGGCTTCTCGCATTGCCCTTGGAGTGGATAAAACAATAGCCCCACACCAGTTTGAAATATAGAAACCTTATAAAAGGTAGGTATATAACAAATAATGTGGGTGCTATTGCTACCATCTTCACTCCATTTCAAATTTTGCGAGAATTTGTCAGTAGAAGATAATTTCAATAACACCTTTCGTTAAATATGTCCTTCCAACTCTCTAACGCATTAGTTCATTGGAATTGGTGCAAAGATAGCGAAAGGTTCTAAATCATTAGGTATGAAGTGAGGATAAATAGTAGAATTTCTGTCCTCAAACATATTCTGAACAGGATATTTAATAAGAATTGCACCTAAGCTCTTTAAATCCATGTGGGTATCAAAATGAAAAATCCTCTTATAAAGTCAGAATTTCCCAATTTGTTACCCACCTTGATTTATAAACTTTATCCCTGTATATTGTTGGATATGCAAGAAGTGCTACCTGCAATATGATTAATAAGAGTTGAGATAGTTCTAAACTCTGTAAACTTATAGAATTGAACTACATTTATAAGGCTGAAATGCCAAATTTAAAGAATCAGACTTTAGATGTATCTAAGCTCAATATTTCATGGATTTGGGACAATACCATTCAGACCACTATATAGGGTGAATCTTAATAATCCTGTCCCAATCATTAGAAACTCAAACAGTCATAAGTCTGCAAGATTTCCTCCTGCCTTAACCCCAAGTATCTTTTAGTAATGGCAACAGAACTATGGTTGAACAGTTCCATGAGTTTTACTAATGCCAACTCTGCGTTATCGCTATTCATGTTATAGACTTGCCTACCAAAAGTCTTTCTAAGAGAATGGCAACTAAAATTCTTAATCTTTAGCCTGTACTTCTTCTTCACCTCTTTAAGAATGATGTTAATTCTCTGGACTGTGAAGATAGTGCCTTTCTGACTTATAAGAATTGGCGCATTGATTCCAACAGGATTTATATGCTCGTAGCACTCTTTAATATGCTGCTGTAATTGGGGATTCAGTCTGATAGTCCTTACCTTACCAGTCTTTTTCTCAATTACTGTAAACTCGTCAGCACCTAATATCTGCTTCCACCTTAGAGATAGAATATCAGATATTCTTAATCCTGTGAAGCATCCCAAAGCTATAAGAAGTGAGATTTTATAATTCTCATCTTTGGCTAACTTCCTAATGAGGTTCATTGCATCAGACCAAACAAGATAGTCTGCGGTTGTGCTTGAATATTTAAGTGACATAATGTTCTGTTTTATAAGTAAATGAATAGAAGTGAATATTAATTTAGAGTTGGATTTACTAACTCATTGATTACTAAGGAAACATTTATTTTTATCCAAAGTGAAAGTATTTAGGGTGGGAACGCCTTACAAAGACATTCCACACCTTGTTATATATAGTATTCTCTAAAATGGTCTGTTCCCATATTGGTAATCCAAAATAGAGTTGCACACCCTGTCGTAAAAGGAAAATCCACAACCTGTATAAAAGTAGCTTAGATATATTGCTTGGTATTCCCTTTGTAATGTGGTATTATCTTTCAGCATATTATCCAACTTCTCTAAAGAGTGTTTCAATGCTTGTACCACCTTTATATATCTAAGGTTGTTATCCACCTCTCCCAAACGGGTTTCCAATTCTTTGATATGCTCTATAAGTTTATCTATTTGTTTATTCATAATTCTAAGTTTTAATAAGTTGGTAGAAATAAAGAAAGGACAACTAACTGAATAGCTGCCCTTTCCTCTCTCAATCAATAAGCCCATTTAATCAATGAACCACTTATATCTCTCGTCACCATGTAAAGCCGCATTGATTCCAACTGTCATTTCAGTAGCATTTAAGGAACGGTCTAAGAATGAATCAATATAGCTTGACTTGTTAGCTCCTGTAAGCAAGTTGTAGAATTTCCACATATTAAGTTCACTTCCAAAGCCGCCAAAATTATTGTCGTGAATGTATGCTTTGGCTACAGAATTAATCTGTGTATCTGTAAGCAACATTCTTGGCAGTGCCTTTTGATAGCCTGTTGGCAAGCATTGGTAAAGTCGCATCTTGCCTATAATCTGTGCGAATTGGTGTTCACTCATGGAAGTGTTGCCCAACTGCTGCATCAGATAAAGATGTTTGGCTGGATTGTAGTTGTTGAACAGTTCCAATGCTGCACGATAGAGTTCTGTTGTGTTGCTCACTCTTAAATCGTCCTTGTAGCCATTGGTGAAGATGCACATATTGCAACAAACTTGGTTCTTGAAGCCAATAGCAAGACGGAACAACTCTGGAACTTTCTTGCTATATAAGTTCATCTGATTATAAGCCCTCACACCTACGATAGAAAGATTGAGCTTGTTTCCACCAACCGTTTCATAAATGGTAGGAACATCAATGCTGAAAGCTGCCCTTTCATAATAAATGGTCTTGTCAGATTCCAAAAGTTGATTGGCAGGTTTGTGGATGGCTGCTGGGATTCTGCCCTTGATAATATGGCTCACACGAATATCTGCTTGTTCCACTTTCTCACCACTAAAAAATGATTGGGCTGCATCCTGTATGGTTTCCACAAATGCGGCATGGTTAATGGTAAGTTCGTTGTCTTTAGAGAACACAGGGGTAATGCAGTCATGTTTCAGATGATGCAAGGTTACTTCCTGTGTGTTGGCTTCAATGAAATGGTTGGCAGGTTTTACAGGTTCATCCATGATGATTGTTGCTTCCTCTGCATATTCACCCAAATTCATTCTCTCACGATTGTTTGCCATAGCTGGCATAATAACTAAATTTCTCATAATGATAAAATTGTTAAATTGGTTATTGATTGGATTTAACTCTGGAATTGGTAAAGTTCCTATCGCTTTGGATTGCTCCATAACGATTTTGACTTCACTACAATTCGCTGAATTACTTTTAAGTGATATTACAATTAGACTATATTACCATTATGTCTGTATTGTGTATCGCTTTAAGAAGTCCATGAATGATGTGAGGTGAATAGTAGAATTTATAATGCTTGAGGGGGTGGGTGGCTATCTGCCAATTCTCATTTTCCTTTTACTTGGTGAGAGGGGGCTAAAATAGGGGTGCAGTCAGACGGCACGAAGTGCCGGATGGCTGCGCCCTCCGCACTTCGTTTACTCTTGTTCTAACAGTTCATTTTTGAATCTATCCAACTTGATTTTAGCACCGTTCCGATTACTGGGTGTACTGTCGAAATATTCTTCAATAAAAGGAGCGGACAACTTGCACATTGTGCCTTTTTTACCGTCCCCATATCGGGAGCAAGTTATCCCGTGACGCTCTAACAGGTATGAAATTCTATCAAGCACGTTATTTAGGGGGAGATATGAATCGTTACCCGTGTCGGCTTCAAATTCACTTCTTATGTCCAGGAGAAATTCCCGACTTTTTAATTTCTGTTCGGTCTCTTTTTGTTCGGCTTGCAACAGTAGTTTCTTGATTGCAGTCTTGCTGTACTTCTGTTGTTCGATAACTTCCTGCCCCAATTTGAAGAATGCGTTTATAAGCCATTCTTCCTCCACACACTTGGCTTTGAGAAATTGCACGGCAGTTTCATTCTCCTTGATATTGCTTAAAACAGATACGATGGATTGCCATTTTTCTTTAGTCTTGGCTACTTTGATTCTGTAAATATCATCTTCACCGACTGCTTCATCTTCGGGCTGGAAGTCCACATTGAAATATCCCGTGTCCTCGTATGCCCATCTAAGTGCATTGGGTGAGAGGTAGTATCTCTTAACCTGCTCGTCAAGTAACAGTTGCTCTATGGCGAACCTGTCAAATCCGTTCCGTTCGGGATTTAAGACTTCATTCAGTCGTAACCGTTTTAGCTCCTTATCATAATATGTGGAGTCATCAGCTTTCAGTCTTTCTTTTTGAATGGCGCGGTAGCATTTAATCCTCGCTTTAATGTCCGCCTGTATTTCTGCATCGGATTTAACTTCAAGCTCGTTCGGAATTGAAGCTATAACCGTAAGCGAGTTGTACCTCTTCCCGTTGGGAAACACGTGCCTGAATCTGCCTTGGCATTGGATAGCTTCGGTGAACGGATTGATTAGGGTGTGCTTTACATGGTCGTAGTTCGACAGTATCAGCACATCGCAAAGTTCTTTCAGATTGATGTCTATTGACGGGAAGAATCTTGATGTAAACAGGTTCACCTTTTTTAGAGGAAGCTCCAACTTGTCCGTGCTGTGTTCCAAGAAACGGCTCTTTAGCTCATCGGCACTTTTCTTTGAACAGAACACCTTGTAATCGTCCTTTGTTATTATTCCGTCATGCAGCAATGATTCCACGATGTTATTGATTCCCTCTGTTGTCTTGTAGAAGATGCACACATGGGGAGAGCCGTTATCCAACAGTCTTTTCACCTCCTGTTTCACTCGCCTGTAAAAGCTACGGGTCGTTATTAAAGTCATATCTTCCCGATAGTCATAGTCGGGCTTAATTTCTACCCACTTGAATTGGTGGCGTAGGAACAGGGTTAAGGTGTACTTGCTCGGTTTTAAGGGAGTGGCAGACACGAGAGCCTTTCTCTCAAATTTGAAGAACTCCCTCATTGGGGCGGATATGCTTCTGCGATAGCCTGTATCTTCCGTAATGTGCTCGGATTCATCGAACAGGCAGAAGTACTCCTTGTAAATGTTCATCCCAAGTTGTTTTGCTGCTGTTAAGACTTTGCTCTGAAATCCTTCAGGAGTAGTGATAATCTTCTTGTACTTGATATTGGGATTCTTGAGGTAGGTGGTCAGTTGCCTGACAGTTACTTCCTTGAACACCCCCTGGGCTTTGTTAAACACCTGCACCTTGTTCTCTACCGCAGATTTAAACGGCTCAATCACGATAGAGTTTCTCGGGCTTAACTTCGGGGTCAACTCCATGTAGGTAGCACCCGTTCCTGTCATTACCTTATTAATAATGGCATTGCTCGGTAGCATGGGGTAGCCTTGTCTTTTTAAGGCTTCGGACAGATACTCTCCCTTATGGATATTCAGTACCTCCACTTCCAATGTCTTGTGTTTAGTGTCATTCATGGCGCATCGGATTTAGTGGGTAAGAAACTTGGAAGAACCTGTTATTATATGGGCATGATGATTTTGTTACCCCACCCGAAGAATGGAGTTCAGACCCATATAAAGTTGTAAAACTCGTGAGCCGATTAAAACTTGTCGGAGTGACAAGCACCGATTGGCGGCTCAATCCAATTGTTCGGATTCTTAAATTCATTGGCATAATTTGATGAATTTAGAAATTTAACAATTGGACTAAGGGGGGATAAATAAAAACTCCTGCAACCAAGTTCCCTTACGATTGGATATAATTCACCCTTACAAAGTGTGAATGAATCTTCATCCAATAATAAGTTTCGGAGGTCATTGCTCCGAGAACTTAGTTGCAGAAGTCGCTACTTATATAGTAGAATTTATTGCTGACTGACTTCTTATATGGTTGCCTTTCTTGATTATCTCACTTGATAACTGCACTGTCACGTGAACCATTAGTAAAAACAGGACTTATTTAAGTCTTAGCCCGTATCTTCTACCACGTTGTAGAATTGATGCAAAGATATAACTTTTCATTCATATTGCAATGGTTTCAAAGTAAATTCTTCATCGCTTCATCTACTTGCTCGTTGTCGAAGCTATCCAAATATATTTGAGTAGTCGCTAAATCCGAATGTCCCAATGCTTCACTTATTAATGCAATGTTCACTCCCGACTTTTTAAGGACACTTGCGAACGAATGCCTTGCAACATAGGTCGTAATGTTGGCTTCAATCCCCAATCGCTCACCGAGTATTTTTAGAACTTCATTCACCTTGCCACGAATTTTATGAATCCGATTCTGTTTCTGCAAAGCTGTTTTATGTACTCTGTCATCCAAAATCGGGAATAAGTATCCGTTGCTCTCTTTTGAGTATTTCTCAATTATTAGCATAGCTTCCTTCGGTATTCCAATCTTTATCGGCTTTCCTGTTTTTTGACGGATATAATGTAATCTGCCGTTTACTATGTTCGCCCGTGTCAAATTAGCTATGTCGGTAAAATTGATTCCACCGCACAGATAGCTGAATATAAAGATGTCCTTACTTAACTCCACATATTTTTTCTGTCCTATCGGCTGGGAAGTTTCCGTGAATTTCAACATTTCTGTTTTAGCTATGGCTCGTTTTTGAGTGGTGACATCGAACTTGGATATTTTATATTCATCAAACGGATAGTCGGACTTTCGGGCACACTTGGCATTGATAGCCTTATTATATGTACTGCGCAAAGTGCGAAACATCAAGCTAATTGTTGTTTCCTTGTTATCATTGGCTCGAAGCCACTTCTCGTATTTTTCAAGCCATGCCACATTAATTATGTCAAACGGTATTTCCAACTTCCCTTTTGTAAACCTCATCAACGAATTATAAGAATTGAGATAAACCAACCTGTTTCCACATTTATTATCTGCTTTGCATTGGGCAATGATTTCTTGATAGAAGCACCCAACTGTTTTTAGATTTGTCGTTTGCTCTTGCATCGCGACAAGCGTTTCAGCCGAATAGTCCTTTTGGTCGGCTTTCATTTCAAGCACTCGTTCTTGAAGTTCCAGCTTCTTATCAAGAATAATCTTTTGGATATATTCTAAGTTAGGACATTTAGATTTTGGTACGTTCTTCTTAAAATCCCAATATTTTGGATTAACCGATATTCCCAAACTTTGGTATTTCCTTTTACCGTCCTTACAGATGCGAAGCATCAACGGATGTTCGCCATTGGATAATGTTTTCCATTTGTAGCATACTACATTTACAGTTGCATTCATTGTTTTAATGGTTGACATCTTGGTTGACATTACCTAAGTCAACTGCCAATTCAACCACTCAAATCAAGCAATAAAAAAAAGAGCTACTTTTTATCGTAACTCCTTGATTTTCTGTTGTCGGGGTAGCGGGATTCGAACCCACGACCCCCTGCTCCCAAAGCAGGTGCGCTAACCGGACTGCGCTACACCCCGAATGCCTTATTTCTTAAAAGCGAGTGCAAAGGTAAAATCTTTTTTGATAAAGACCAAACATTTTTATAGTTTTATCTAAAATAAAATCATAAAAGTCTGAGGAACAATAGTCAACAATAATAAATTATCGCCTTCTCCTTTGGATACATCCTCTTTTATATCTATTTTTGCAGAAATAGTCCTAATAAAAGGTAGATTAACTCACTTTAAAAAGATATAGAATGAAAAAAGTTTTATTAGCAGCTGCCGTATTAATGATTGCAATGGTCGCTTGCAATGAAAAAAAGAGTAAAGACTCTATTATTGGTTCATGGGTAATGCCTATTGAAGGTCAACCTGGGAAAATGCAAGGTATAAAACTGGAAGAAAACGGAGAGGCCTTTTCCATTAATATGGCTACACTGGTATATAAATATTGGAAGCAACAAGGAGACGATCTCTACCTTACAGTAAAAAGTATTGGTAATGGTATGGAAATAGAAGGTATAGATACTCTAAAAATTGAGAAACTCACGGCCGATTCATTAATTTTAAATTCCAACTATGGCTACATCTTACGCTATATAAGAGAAAAATAAAAAATAACAGGGGATGTGGACTAATCTGCATTCCCTGTTTCTATACAGAAAGGAGAAGATTATTTCATTCTGGCAGCAACAGCCAGCAATACCCCGAGTACAACACCCAAGATAGCGGCAAACAGCACTCTTACCTCTCCCGGTAACAAAAAAGTAATGGTATGAGCCGGATACCAAAAGAAAGGAATCGTTTTTTTAAAGACGAAATTCCATTGCGCATCCCAATTAAGGTGTGTAATGATGCGTGTCATAGGAATAGGAGTAACAAGACTACGAAGCGAACCGCCACAGTTCAAAATATGCATATCCGTTATCTTATGAAACGTCATAAATACAGGAGCAAAAATAGTGTTCATAGTGATAGATATAGCGAAAGCAATCCATAACTTTCCTAAGCCAAAATCTTCATTAATTATAACCGAAGCATTTACCATTCCCATATATTCCAAGAATTGCGGTACACCTTTAGAAAAAACAATCATAGCCATATTAATCCCCATACCTAAGAGCCCCCATACAGCTGCACGAGGGAGAAGTCCAAATCCTCTTCTGTTGTACACACCGACGCTGATACGAAGTCCCAACATTTCACCCAAAGTGGCAAGAACTCCAAATTTCAGAAAACTCATTATCATGCCATGTGCAGCATTGAAAGATTTATACCAGTCGTAGATAGTATCACTCACTAAAAAAGGTAAGAAGATTACGACTAAAATAAACACGAAAATAAAATCTTGCTTTTTCATCCAAATATTGTGTTTTTCATTAACAATAGCTGCATACTTACTAAAATGAATCCAATATCAAAGCATACCGAAAGTTTCAGTAACTTAATTCAAAGCATTGCACATAGAGTAGGACTCATGTTATTTTTTATAGAAGAAAGCCGTTTAACCGAACCTCGATTAAACGGCTTTATATCTTGCTTATAAGTATTCTCTTACTTAATAATCTCCAATGCCTTAAAACATTTTGTTAACTTTTCAACAGCATAGTCTACCTGCTCTTTCGTATGAGTAGCCATCAATGCTACACGTACCAATGTATCTTGAGGAGCACATGCAGGAGGAATAACCGGATTAATAAAGATACCTTCATCAAAAGCCATCTTTGTTACAACAAATGTTTTTTCCGTATCACGTACATACAGAGGTATAATAGGAGACTCGGTTTCACCAATTTCAAAGCCTGCATCGCGGAAACTCTTCAATGCATAGTTGGTAATATCCCACAAACGTTGAATACGTTCCGGTTCGGATTTAATAATATGGAGAGCTTCACGAGCAGCTGCCGTCGCTGCCGGCGTACTACTTGCCTGGAATATATAAGAACGGGCATTGTGACGCAACCAATTGATAACCTCCTTGTCGCCTGCAATGAAACCACCGATAGAAGCCAAAGACTTACTGAATGTTCCCATTATCAAGTCGATATCTTCGGTAACTCCGAAATGGTCACAAACACCACGACCTTGCTTACCGAACACTCCCAAACCATGAGCTTCGTCTACATAAATGCTGGCATTATATTTCTTTTTCAAACGGACGATTTCCGGCAAATTAGCTAAATCACCTTCCATTGAGAACACCCCATCTACAACAATTAGCTTCACAGCATCCGGTTCACACTTTTGGAGTTCCTTCTCAAGGTCTTCCATATCATTGTGTTTATACTTTAATTGTGTAGCGAATGAAAGACGGCGCCCGTCTACGATAGAAGCATGGTCGCGGTCATCACAAATGATATAGTCGCCGCGTCCTACCACTGCGGGAATAATACCTTCATTCACCGTAAAACCGGTAGAAAAACAGAGTGCTTCATCTTTTCCTACGAACTCGGCCAATTCTTTTTCCAGTTCAACATGTATATCAAGAGTGCCATTCAAAAAACGAGAACCGGCACAACCTGTACCATATTTTTCAGTGGCGGCTATTGAAGCGTCAATGATTCGTTTGTCATATGTCAGTCCCATATACGCGTTCGAACCGAACATCAGAACTTTCTTGCCATCCATCATCACCTCTGTATCCTGATGGCTGTTAATTGTGCGGAAATAAGGGTATACCCCTTTTGCCATAAATTGTTGCGGCAAATCATATTTCGCGAATTTGTCTTGCAGTAAACCCATGAAATGTCTTTTATATAATGAATATTTAATTCTATTAAAAACAAGTTCTTAAAAACAGGGGGCAAAGATAGCAAAATATGTTGTTATATGTTCCATTTACTCCAAAAAATCTACTCTAACTCGTTTTAAGAGATTCACATGGTTAAAATTTAAAGGATTTATATTACTTTTGCATGAAAGAAATCCCATGTAATATCCGTTTAAATGGACGATAATAAAAAGAAAATATCATTTATAATAAATCCTATATCCGGTACGCAGGGTAAGGAGTTGATTTTGAAATGGCTTGATGAAAGGTTAGACAAGAGCCGATATATACCGGAGGTAATCTATACGGAGCGGGCAGGGCATGCAGTTGAGATAGCTGCCCGAAAAGCAAAAGAAGAAGCTTTTGCCGTTGTTGCTATTGGCGGAGACGGAACAATCAACGAGATAGCACGTTCGTTAGTCCATACAAAAACAGCATTAGGTATTATCCCGTGTGGTTCCGGAAATGGGCTTGCGCGTCATTTGCAAATTCCGATGGAAGCCAAAAAAGCAATCGACGTTATCAATGAAGGACTGATAGATATCATTGATTATGGCAAAATCAATGACATTCCTTTTTTCTGTACAAGCGGAGTGGGATTCGACGCATTTGTCAGCCTGCAATTTTCCAAAGCCGGCAGGAGAGGCCCGCTCATATACTTGGAAAAGACGTTGCTTGAAAGCTTGAAGTACAAACCGGAAACATATGAACTGGAAATGGATGGTAGCACGTTGCGATATAAAGCGTTCCTGATAGCATGTGGAAATGCTTCGCAATATGGCAACAATGCTTACATAACTCCGCAAGCTACACTAAACGACGGGCTATTGGATGTTACTATTCTTGAACCGTTTACCGTGCTGGATGTACCGGCTTTGTCATTCCAGTTATTCAACAAAACCATTGACCAAAACAGCCGTATAAAAACCTTCCGTTGTAAAACACTTCGCATTCATCGTTCCAAACCGGGAGTAATACATTTCGACGGAGACCCGATGATGATGGGAGAGAATATAGATGTGAATATAATAAAAAGGGGATTGCAAGTCATCGTTCCTAAGAATGCAGAAAAAGATACTTCAAACGTATTACAACGTGCCCAAGACTATATCAACGGTCTGAAACAGATAAACGAAGCCATAATGGAAGACATTACCCATACAAACAGAATGATATTAGATAAAGGTAAGGAACAAATAAAAAGGCTCAGAAAGAATTAAGAATTCACAAAGTCCATAGATGTAAGGATGAATAATAAACTCATGAAATGAATCACATAACCTGTCTGATATATCTTTGGACTTTGCTGGGAGTATGCTCTGCTTGCAGCACACCGAAAGAAGAAAAACGCATATTGGTAATCCATTCATATGAAGAAACCTATGCCGGTTATCCTCTATTCAACGATTTGATAAAAGAAGAGTTTCGAAAGCAAGGGATACATGCTGAGTTATTCATACAGTATTTGGACTGTGAAGCTTATCTGGATACAGAAGAATTGGCCAGAATGAGCCTGTTGCTGGATTCTGTTTCTAACTGGAAACCCGAAATAATTCTTGTTAATGAGGACCAAGCTGCATACTCATTATTAAAATGTGGGCATTCCTTAGTCAAACAGCTCCCGATTGTCTTTGCCGGAGTCAATTATCCCAATTGGGAACTGATAAAAGAATACTCTAATGTTACCGGCTTTCATGATAAAATAGACTTCATGGCAAATATCAATATGGGCAGAAGACTGTTTGGGCAAGAAATAAGTTTTTTCTCATTAATGGATATGACTTATTTAGACAAGAAGATCAGAAATGATATTCAAGAACAAATAAAAGGAAAGAATATACTATATACAGATCACACCTTAAAGAATTTTGAATTCAAAGAACTGTTAGAGAAAGGATATACCGTCTACACAGAAGTACCTATACGCTCGGTCAATGAGCAAGGAAGCTGCTCATTATTATGGTTCCTAAGCCAATATGCCAAAAGCCGCTGTTACATACAGGCCAAACGTGACTACACAACTGTGAAAGTCAGCAATCTCACATCCAGTCCTTGTCTTACAACCATAAATGAGGCATTTGATATGGATGAAAAATACTTGGGCGGATATTTCACTACATTACATACACAGGTGGCGGAAGAAGTAAAAGCCGCTTGTCGGATTTTGCGTGGAGAAACTCCTGCAGATATTCCTGTGCAAGAGAGTGCCAAACAATATACAATTGACTGGAAAGTAGCAAAACAATTGGGTTTTTCTCTCAAAGAAATTCCGACTGAGTATACAGTTATCAATATCCCCTTCAGCGAAAAGCATTATGTACTATGGTTTATCGGCCTTGTCGCGATAAGCTGCTCATTGATAACCGTCATATTGTGGCTTATATTTCTATATCGACGCGAACAGAAAAGAAAGAAAAAGGCATTGTCCGATTTAGCTAACGAGAAAGAGACTCTAGCCTTAGCCGTAGAAGGCGGAGCGACTTATGTATGGACGTTAGAGAAGAATTTTTTAATTTTTGAAAAAGCATTTTGGATTTCATTAGGGATATCCGAAACTAAAGTATTATCCATAGATGACTTCACACAATGTATCCATCCCGACCAACGAGAACTTTTCTTTCTAAATTGGAAAGAATTACGCTTCGCTCAAAAGGAAATAGTACAGTTACAATGTGATTTCAACCAAAAAGGTTATCAATGGTGGGAGTTTCGCTATACAACCACTTGTCTGCCCACAGGAGAATGCCGCACTGCCGGATTGCTCCTCAACATTCAGACATTCAAAGAACGTGAACAAGAATTGGAAGAAGCTCGTGAACTGGCAGAAAAAGCGGAATTGAAAGAGTCCTTTCTTGCCAACATGAGCCATGAAATCCGTACTCCCTTAAATGCTATTGTCGGATTTTCTACGCTTCTGGCATCCAATGAGGACCTTTATTGGGAAGATAAACAAGACTATATCGCAAGCATTCATGAAAACAACAAGCTTTTATTAAAACTCATCAATGATATTTTGGAGTTGTCAAGAATCAAATCCGGATATATGTCATTTACTTACGGACAATATCGGGTAGATGATATTATAAACAGCATTTACAACTCTTATCAAATGATGATACCAACTCATATTCAATTCCTTAAAGAGGAAGATTATAGTGTGATACCGGAAGTCAATGTAGATAAAGAACGGTTGACCCAAGTCATCATCAACTTTTTGAACAACGCATGTAAATTTACCAAGCAAGGGCATATCAAATTGGGGTATAAATTTATTCCCGACAAAGAAGAGGTAGAAATCTTTGTTGAAGACAGCGGGCAAGGAATTGAACCAAAAGAACTGAAAATGATTTTTACCCGTTTCTATAAACATGATGAATTCTCTCAGGGAACGGGGTTAGGTCTTTCTATTTGCCAAAGCATCATTGAGAAGCTGAACGGGAGAATAGAAGTGCGGTCGGAACTCGAAAAAGGCAGCCGTTTTAGTGTTATACTGCCCTGCAAAGTCGTTTTTTAAAATAAACTCTTCTGTTTTGATACGTCTGTAATATGTTTTATGTATTTTTGCACAATATTTATCCGCTTTTAGCGATGACACATCTTGGTGATGCATCACCAAATGGTAAAATGTAAATTGTAAAACAGTATATAATAAGATGTATAGATCACACACCTGTGGAGAATTACGTATCTCCGACGTTAATAAGCAAGTGACGCTGGCAGGTTGGGTACAGCGTAGCCGTAAAATGGGAGGTATGACCTTCATTGACCTTCGCGACCGTTACGGAATCACCCAATTAGTTTTTAATGAGGAAGTAGATGCCGAACTTTGCGAACAGGCTAACCGCTTGGGTCGCGAATTCGTAATCCAAATAGTAGGAACGGTAAACGAACGTTTCAGCAAAAACAAAAATATTCCTACCGGAGACATAGAAATCATTGTTTCGGAACTGAATGTACTAAATTCAGCTTTAATTCCGCCTTTCACAATCGAAGATAATACAGATGGCGGTGATGATATCCGCATGAAATACCGTTATCTGGACTTACGTCGCACTACTGTACGCAAGAATCTGGAGTTACGCCATAAAATGACAATTGAAGTCCGTAAATATTTGGATAGCAAAGGATTTATCGAAGTGGAAACTCCGCTTCTCATCGGTTCTACTCCGGAAGGTGCACGCGACTTCGTTGTTCCTTCACGTATGAATCCCGGACAATTCTATGCACTGCCGCAAAGCCCTCAAACATTGAAGCAATTGCTGATGGTTTCAGGTTTCGACCGTTACTTCCAGATTGCAAAATGCTTCCGTGATGAAGACCTTCGCGCCGACCGTCAACCGGAATTTACACAAATCGATTGTGAAATGTCTTTTGTACAGCAAGACGATGTAATCGAACTCTTCGAGGGTATGGCAAAGTATCTCTTCAAGGAAATTCGTGGTGTTGAGTTGACAGAACCGTTCATGCGGATGCCGTGGGCAGATGCCATGAAGTATTATGGTAGCGACAAACCCGACCTCCGCTTTGGCATGAAGTTCGTAGAACTGATGGACATCATGAAAGGCCATGGTTTCTCTGTATTCGACAATGCTGCATACATCGGCGGTATTTGTGCCGAAGGTGCTGCAAGCTATACCCGCAAGCAACTGGATGCCTTGACCGAATTTGTGAAGAAGCCGCAAATTGGAGCAAAGGGAATGGTTTATGCCCGCATCGAGGCCGACGGTACTGTAAAATCGAGTGTCGATAAATTCTATACGCAAGAAGTGCTGCAACAGATGAAAGCCGCCTTTGGTGCAAAACCGGGTGACTTAATCTTGATATTGAGCGGTGAAGACGTAATGAAGACCCGCAAGCAACTGAACGAACTTCGTCTTGAAATGGGTAATCAATTAGGCTTGCGCGACAAGAATAAGTTTGCGCTGCTTTGGATTGTTGACTTCCCGATGTTCGAATGGAGTGAGGAAGAGGGTCGCTTGATGGCTATGCACCATCCGTTTACTCATCCCAAAGACGAAGATATTCCTTTGTTGGATACAAATCCTGCAGCCGTTCGTGCCGATGCCTACGATATGGTATGTAACGGTATTGAAGTCGGTGGAGGTTCTATCCGTATCCATGATGCCCAATTGCAGGCTAAGATGTTCGAGATATTAGGCTTCACACCGGAAAAGGCTGAAGAACAGTTCGGCTTTCTGATGAACGCTTTCAAATTCGGAGCACCTCCTCATGGCGGTTTGGCTTACGGCCTTGACCGTTGGGTAAGCATCTTTGCCGGTCTCGACAGTATCCGTGACTGTATTGCGTTCCCGAAAAACAACTCCGGTCGTGATGTTATGCTGGATGCGCCTTCGACCATTGACCAAAAGCAATTGGATGAACTGAACCTTATTGTCGAGGTAAAAGAATAAAAACAAGAGAATAGGAGAGAGTGAAAGAGTCCGCACGTATTTTCCGTTTTGCAGTAATCGGTACGCTAAACGCCTTAATAACAGCAATCACCATCTGGGTAATGATGGATGAGTTAGACATCAATTACATGCTCTCCAATATTACTGCATATATACTGGCACAGACTCACAATTTTATCTGGTGCAAGTATTGGATATTCCCAACAGAAAAAAAGAGCAACACTTGGAGACAAGTGCTGCTCTTTTCCATAGCTTTCGGAATGGCTTATTGTGCACAGTTCCTTTTTCTTATCGGATTGGTAGAGGGACTGAAATGCGATGAATATCTCGCTCAGTTCTTAGGGTTATTTGTATATGGTGGAGTCAACTTTTTGATGAACAAAAAGGTCACATTCAAATGAAGTTACTCCTTTCTTTAATCTAAAAAACGCTTTGTCAACCCCTCATAAGTGTCAATTCTACGGTCGCGCAAGAACGGCCACCAACGACGAACATTCTCCGAACGTTCCAAATCTACTTCTACTACAATATTTTCCGGTTGTTCATTACCCGCTTGTACAAGGAATTCACCTTGCGGCCCGGCAACAAAGCTATTTCCCCAAAACTGAATACCGTTTGTCTGCATGGAAGGATCGGGCTCGTGCCCCACACGATTCACCGAAATAACAGGAAGACCATTTGCTACGGCATGCCCGCGTTGCGAAATTATCCACGCATTGAGTTGGCGGATCTTCTCATCATCCGTATCACTGCTTTCCCAACCTATAGCAGTAGGATAAATCAATAATTCAGCTCCTTTCAGAGCCATAAGACGCGCAGCTTCAGGATACCATTGATCCCAACAAATCAAAACACCCAATTTTCCCAAAGATGTCTGTATTGGTTCAAACCCCAAATCTCCGGGAGTAAAATAGAATTTCTCATAATAGGCAGGATCATCTGGAATATGCATTTTACGGTATTTCCCGGCAATGCTACCGTCACATTCAAAAACGACAGCTGTATTATGATACAAACCAGGCGCGCGCTTTTCAAATAATGAAGTTACCAGTACAATATTGTTGGCTGCCGCCAACTCTGAATAAAAACCGGTTGACGGTCCAGGGATAGACTCTGCCAAGTCAAACAGTTGGGTATTTTCTGTCTGACAAAAATAAAGAGAATTATGCAGTTCTTGCAACACCACTAATTGTGCACCGTGAGCGGCGCATACTTCAATACTCTTAGCTAAATTCATCAGATTAGTACGCATATCCGCCACATTGGACTGCTGAATAATACCCACTTTTATTTTCCTCATATCTATATTTCCTTTCTATTTTTATTTATTCAGCACTCCTATCGGATATTGCATTGTGACGCAATGCAACGAACCATGCTGTTTTATTAAAGCGCGACAGTCTATACCTACAATCTCATGTTCAGGGAAAGCTTCCTGCAACACTTCTTTGACACGCATATCATTCTTGGGTTGATTATACGTAGGGTACAACACCGCATCATTCATTATCAAGAAGTTGGCATACGTAGCCGGAAGTCTTTCGCCCTCCACTTCTATTTTATCAGCCATTGGCAGCGCCAACAGTTTATAAGGTTCTCCAGCAAGCGTCCGGAACGTTTTCAGTTGCTCCTCCATTTGATACAATTCCTCATAATGCTCGTCATTTACATCACGACACTGCACATAAGCTATCGTATCCGGCGAGCACAAACGGGCAAGGGTATCTATATGGCTATCCGTATCATCCCCTGCCAAATAACCATGATCCAACCAAAGCACCCGTTCAAGATGAAATGTAGAACGAAGATACTCTTCAATTTCCACTTTATTTAGCTGACCGTTACGGTTAGGCGACAGAAGGCATTCTGAAGTGGTAAGCAATGTTCCCATTCCGTCACTTTCAATGGAACCGCCTTCCAGGACAAAGCCTAAACGGTTCACATATCGACCTTTTAAAACTTCGGCTTCTACAGCCCGGCGTGTTATCTGATTGTCTTTATCCGAAGAGAATTTCAGTCCCCAACCGTTAAAAGTAAAATCAAGCAAAAAAGGTCCTTCTGTATCTATCATAGTGATAGCTCCATGGTCGCGCGCCCAAGTATCATTCGTCTCGCACTCCAGAAAACGAACATTTTCCATGTTGACTGTCGTGGAGATTTGCTTTTTCACTTCCTCTGGTTCCGGGGTTGCGATTAACAGTAACTCCCGCTTTGCTATTTCGGAAGCAATGGTAATGAAACATCGCTGTACCTCTTCAAGCATATAAGCCCAGTCGGTATTTGCATGAGGCCATGTAAGCTGTATACCACTCTGTAAAGCCCACTCTGCAGGCAGATGAGGGGTACGCATTTCCACTTGAAAGGTCATATTCTTACCAAAACGCACTTGGCAATCTTTTTCGGTAGCTCCACCTAATGGAAGCCCAACAAAATATCCCATATCAATTCTAAGTTATTTACTTTGTTAAGTAAGATAATGAAGTCTGAGTACAAATGCTCCTAAATCCTAATTTTCGTAGAGTTCTATTCTACATTTCCAAAGTTGAACTTTAGAGTTCTAAAGTTCAACTTTACGTTTACAGTTCTCAACTTCAAGTCCGGAATGCACTTATTTTTTTTCTTCCTTAGGCTTCCTATCAAAAAACGGATTCTTAGAAGACGCACTGACCGGAATAGCGAATACAGCCTTGCAATCTTTCAACCAATTCATTCGTTGTGCGGCCAACCCCGCAGAAAACATAACTCGGGTATCTACCCGCATATCAGCAGCCATAGCACAAGCCGAACCAACTGCAATTCCCACATCAATCATATTCAGGGCACATGGCACACCTTCAGAGCGTCCGGCACAAGTTGGAAAACCACAATGTCCGCAGTTCAATCCTTGTGCCTGCTCGCGCGTACCTATTATAACGACACATTCTGCCTGCAAAACGTTTGCAGCATCACGAAGAAAGAACTTCATACCCAGTTCTTCAGCCATGACAATCATTCTTTCTGAAAGCTTTTTCAAGTCTTCACCTGTCACCAATGCCGTCTCAATTATATCTATGCCTTTCCCTTTAGGTGCCGTACGCGCGGCAGTCATCATTTGTCTCGCCACATTAAGTATATGTTCATGGCGGCAATCCCGTTCATTCTGTATCATACTTTCTTTCCTGAATTAATTAGTGACACAAAGATAAAAGTATAAAGTTATCTTTGCAAATCTTTTTTCCTTACCTTTGCAATAGAGACTAAAGATTTTATTTATGCTACAAATAGAGGATGCCAGTATTGCATACGGCAATGATGTATTATTCTCCAAATTCAACCTGCAACTGAAAAGGGGAGAGATTGGTTGTGTTTCCGGTCCGTCAGGATGTGGAAAAACATCTCTTCTTAATGCCATACTCGGTTTCACTTCATTAAGAGAAGGGAGTATTACTGTCAACAACATCGTTTTGAATAAAAATAGCATCGACCTCATTCGCAAGCAAATAGCTTGGATTCCACAAGAACTGGCACTCCCATTAGAGTGGGTAAAAGATATGATACAACTACCTTTCGGTTTAAAAGCTAACCGAGCCACACCATTCTCCGAAACTCAGCTATTTAATTGCTTCGGAGAATTAGGACTTGAAAGAGAACTATATTATAAACGTGTAAATGAAATATCCGGTGGACAACGCCAACGTATGATGATAGCTGTAGCTTCCATGATTAACAAGCCTCTAATCGTTGTGGACGAACCAACCTCTGCGCTTGACTCGGACTCTACGGAGAAAGTACTTGCCTTTTTACGACACCAAACCCAAAAGGGAACCGCCGTGCTGGCTGTATCACACGACAAGGATTTTGCTGAAGGGTGCAACCTACATATAATAATGCAATAAACCTGCTAAAAATAAAGCCATGAGTTTTGCCGGATTTGTTTTTGATATGATACACCGTGATAAGGAGAATCGCAATTTACGCCTTCTTCGCCGGAAACGTCTCAATGAACGTTTAGATAAAATGTATAAAGGACGCAGTATACCTCAAAATGCTACTGCAGAGGAGATGGAAGAGATAACCAAACTTACCCGGCAAAAGGAATATTCTGAGCAAAAACATACTGTGCAAATGACACTGATTATTATAGGGATTTGTATTCTTACTGCGTCTGTATTGGTTTTCATGTTTACTCACTAATTCCATAGGAAAAAAAGAGGGCTACCGAAATACTAATAAATTTTTCAAGATTTATTAAATAGATTCCCGAAAATTCATTAATAAACTCTTCCATAATTCATTAATAGCGTTACCTTTGCATCAGAAGCTATTGGATACACTCATGGGAACTATTGACATATCATATCTTAGTCTGGGCATAGGACTATTGTTATTATTAATACCCTTATTTTATATATGGAAGTTCAAAACCGGTCTGCTACGTGCAACTCTTATTGGTACAGCACGTATGATTGTGCAACTTTTCTTCATCGGCGTTTATCTGAAATACCTTTTCCTTTGGAATAATCCGTGGATTAATTTTCTATGGGTAATCGTCATGATACTCGTAGCTTCGCAAACGGCATTAGCACGCACACAACTGAAACGCAAAATATTACTGATGCCTATATCCGTAGGCTTTCTGTGTAGCGTAGTATGTGTGGGTATGTATTTTATCGGAATCGTACTGCGTCTTGAAAATGTGTTCAGTGCTCAATACTTCATTCCTATTTTCGGTATACTGATGGGAAATATGCTATCCAGCAATGTTATAGCCCTAAATACTTATTATAGCGGATTGAAACGCGAACAGCAACTTTACCGCTATCTGCTTGGCAACGGGGCTACCCGTACCGAAGCGCAAGCGCCGTTTATCCGTCAGGCCATCATCAAGGCTTTCAGTCCGCTCATTGCCAATATCTCCGTCATGGGGTTAGTGGCATTTCCCGGAACAATGATTGGACAGATACTGGGAGGAAGCAGTCCGAATGTCGCTATCAAATATCAAATGATGATTATGGTTATCACATTTACAGCATCTATGCTTTCACTAATGATAACCATTTCATTGGCTTCGCGTAAGTCTTTTGATGCTTACGGAAAGCTATGTCCTATCATGGTAGAAAAAAAAACTAAAAGTAAGCCGTAATTCACTACTTTTTCGTATATTTGCAACCAAATTTTCTACTGATAATGAAAATTAAGGAGATAGTAAGCGCCCTTGAACGGTTCGCGCCTCTGCCATTGCAAGACGGATTTGATAATGCCGGTCTGCAAATTGGATTGACAGATGCGGAAGCAACAGGGGCTTTGTTGTGTCTTGACGTTACCGAAGCCGTGTTGGATGAAGCGATTGCGTTAGGATATAATTTTGTTATATCGCACCATCCACTTATTTTTAAAGGTTACAAGTCCATTACAGGAAAGGATTACGTGGAACGTTGTATTTTGAAGGCTATCAAGAATGACCTTGTCATATATTCCGCCCACACTAATCTGGATAATGCATCGAAAGGGGTGAACTTCAAGATTGCCGAAAAAATAGGGTTAAAGAATGTACGTATATTGGAAGCTAAAGAAAATGCTTTGCTAAAGTTAGTTACATTTGTCCCTACAGTCCGGGCGGAAGAAGTACGCACGGCATTGTCATCCGCCGGATGCGGATGTATCGGTAATTACGATTCATGCAGCTACAATATAGAAGGCGAGGGGATGTTTCGTGCACGTGAAGGTGACAATCCCTATTGCGGCGAAATAGGTGAATTGCATATAGAAAAAGAAGTACGTGTTGAAACCATTCTACCGGCTTATCGAAAAGCAGAAGTAATAAAAGTATTACTTGCCGCGCATCCATACGAGGAACCTGCATTTGATTTATATCCGTTGCAAAACTCTTGGCAGCAAGTCGGAGCAGGCGTTATCGGTGAATTGGAAACTCCGGAAACAGAGTTAGAGTTTTTAAAGCGTATCAAAAAAATCTTTGAAGTAGGTTGTCTGAGGCACAACAAACTGACCGGGCGTGAAATACAAACAGTTGCTCTGTGTGGTGGTGCAGGAGCTTTTCTTATGCCGCTTGCCATACGCAACCATGCCGATGTTTTTATTACCGGTGAGATAAAATATCACGATTATTTCGGCCATGATACAGATATCCTGCTGGCAGAGATAGGACATTATGAAAGCGAACAATATACAAAAGAAATATTTTATACAATAATCCGGGATTTATTTCCTAATGTTGAAGTTCAACAGAGCAAAGTGAATACAAATCCCATAAAATACATGTAATTAAAATGGCTAAAGAAGCAAAAAAAGATCCCCAGGAATTGACAGTGGAACAGAAACTAAAAGCCTTGTTCCAACTACAGACCATGTTGTCTAAAATTGATGAAATCAAGACGTTGAGAGGCGAGCTTCCTTTGGAAGTGCAAGACTTGGAAGATGAAATTGCCGGTCTGAGTACCCGCATCGAAAGAATCCAGTCGGAAGTTACCGAATTGAAATCTGCTATCGCAACCAAAAAAGTGGAAATTGAAACCGCAAAAGCTTCTGTAGCAAAATATAAAGAGCAACAGGAAAATGTACGTAATAACCGCGAATACGACTTCTTGAGTAAAGAAATTGAGTTCCAAACTTTGGAAATAGAACTTTGCGAAAAGAGAATTAAAGAATTTTTGGCTGATGAAGAAATTAAGTCTCAGGAAGCAGCAGAAAGTACAGCTGCTTTGGAGGAAAGGCAAAAAGACCTCGACGTGAAGAAGAATGAGTTGGACGAAATCATCTCTGAAACCAAACAGGAAGAAGAAAAGTTGAGAGATAAGGCTAAAGAACTCGAAACTAAAATAGAGCCGCGTTTGCTCCAATCTTTCAAACGTATCCGTAAGAACTCACGCAACGGTTTGGGTATCGTTTACGTACAGCGTGACGCTTGTGGCGGTTGCTTCAACAAAATTCCGCCCCAAAGACAATTGGATATCCGCTCACGTAAAAAAATCATTGTTTGCGAATACTGCGGACGTATCATGATTGACCCAGAACTGGCAGGCATTACTCCAGAAGTGAAGGAAGAGCCGGTAAAGGAAAAAACGACAAGAAGTAGAAAAAAAGCGGCAGACGCTGAATAAATTTCTGCAAGAATTGCAATAAACAAATAAAGGTTTAGGTTGTTATCAATCCCATAAAATAACAACCTAAACTTTTTTTTATGAGTATAAAAGCTTGGAACAGTACATTGTTCTTTCTATGTTTTTCTTGTGTGGCATGGGCACAAAAAAGCAACCGTTACTTAGAAAATCCACTTCCACAAGGTTGGAGAACTGACATTACTCATGCCATTACTGGAGATGATAGTCTGTTCAACAGTCAAATACAACCTGTAGATGATAAATGGTGGAAAGCTTTTGATGATCCGATATTGGATTCGCTGATAGCAACAGCATCTACCCAAAATTTTTCAGTTCTTTCAGCCATAAACCGCATGGATATGGCTAAAGCCAATTGGCGAATAGAGCGGGGGAGTTTCTTTCCTGCCATTTCCCTAAATGGGGGCTGGTCACGCCAGCAGAGTAGTGGAAATATAAGTGAAGCGCCGCAAACGATAACCGGAGCATACAGTGCCTCACTCAATACCAGTTGGGAGCTGGATATATTCGGCAGCATCCGGCAACGGGTAAAGGCACAACGGGAAAACTTTGCCGCCAGCAAGGAAGAATACATCTCCGTCATGATTTCACTATGCGCACAAGTGGCATCAGCCTACATCGGGCTACGTGAATTACAACAAGAACTAAATGTTGTTACCCATAACTGTAATACACAAGCTGCGGTCCTCGAAATTACCCAAGTCCGCTATAAAACGGGATTAGTTTCCAAACTGGACGTATCTCAAGCTAAATCAGTATATTATAGTACCAAAGCCTCCATTCCACAACTGGAATCAACTATCAACCAATATATTACCACCTTAGCAATTCTACTTGGAACTTACCCTCAAGACATTCGTCCCATATTGGAACAAAATGGTAAGCTTCCCGATTATATAGAGCCTATAGGTATCGGTATCCCCGCGGACTTGCTACTTCGCCGTCCAGATATCCGCCAGGCAGAACGACAAGTCAATGTACAAGCAGCCTTACTTGGTGCTTCCAAAAGCGATTGGTTACCACAGGTTTTCCTGAAAGGCTCCATTGGTTACGCATCTCATGAGTTAAAGAATTTTACGAAACGGAACAGTATGACGTTTGAAATAGCCCCCAGCCTTAGCTGGACGCTATTTAGTGGTACAAAACTGGTGAATGCCAGCCGATTGGCACGCGCGCAATTGGATGAGTCTATTCATCAGTTTAACCAAACAGTACTCACAGCCGTACAAGAGACTGATAATGCTATGAACGGTTATCGTAGTTCTATCAAACAAATTGTCGCCCTGCGAGAAGTATGTAATCAAGGAGAAGAAACTTTAAAACTTTCATTAGACCTCTATAAGCAAGGATTGACTCCTTTTCAAAATGTTTTGGATGCCCTCCGTTCATTACTGACTTATCAGAATCAGTTAACACAGGCACAGGGTAGCTCACTACAAGAACTCATATCACTCTATAAAGCATTGGGAGGAGGATATGGAGATTAAACCTAAAGTAGTAGATTATAAATCTCTAAAATTAAACAGAACCATATATATGAAAAATCAAATGTACATTACCCTGATTATTCTACCCTTACTGGCTGGATGCGGGAATAAAAAAGAAATGGCACATACAATACCCACCCCGGAAATTAATGTGGCTCACCCAAGTGTGCAAGATATTACACTTACTAAAAGTTACCCTGGTTATCTGACTTCTGAAAAAACCGTAGATTTAGTAGGCAGAGTCAGCGGAACGCTGCAAAGTATTGCCTATTCACCCGGTAACCGGGTATACCAAGGACAAGTACTCTTCCAAATTGAACCAACCATTTATCAAAATAATGTGCGACAAGCAGAAGCTGCTCTCAATACAGCACGCGCAAATCTTGAGTATGCACAAAGCAATTATACACGTATGCAGGAAGCGGCAAAAACGGATGCCGTCAGTCAAATACAGGTACTACAATCCAAGTCAAATGTAGCTACTTCATTGGCAGCCGTAAGTAATGCTGAAGCTGCATTAAATACTGCACGCACCAACTTAGATTACTGTACGGTACGCGCTCCGTTTGACGGAACAATCAGCCGCAATCTCACAGATGCGGGAAGTTATATAAACGGTAGTACACAGCCTATAACATTGGCTACCATTTATAAAGACGACCATCTGTATTCTTATTTTAATGTAGCAGACAATCAATGGCTTGCCATGTTGCTGCAGCAAGGAGACAGCATTCCCAAACAGGTCAATGTCAGCCTGGGAAAAGACGGTATACTGAATTACCCGGCACAGTTGGATTACCTTTCACCTAATGTAGACTTGAATACCGGAACACTAAATATTCGTGCCCGAGTGGACAATCCCAAAGGTATCTTGAAAAGCGGGCTCTATGTCAGTATCACACTACCCTACGGAAAACAAAAGAATGCAATCCTCATACCTGACGCTTCTATCGGTACAGATCAATTGGGTAAATATGTGTATGTAGTCAATGACTCGAACATCGTACACTACCGTCACATAGAAATAGGACAACTGATAGAGGATAGTCTGCGCCAAATCAAGCAAGGACTTTCACCGCAGGAACGGTATGTAACGAAAGCCTTGATGAAAGTCAGAAACGGCATGCGGATAAAGCCCGTTCAATAATACACACTGTATATATAATCACTCAAACCAAGAAATTATGTTTTCAAAATTCTTCATAGACCGTCCCATATTCTCAACTGTACTGGCATTACTCATCGTCGTAGCAGGATTGGTCACACTGGGCATTCTACCCATTGCGCAATATCCGGACATTACACCGCCTACCGTACAGGTAAGCGCTGTCTATCCCGGAGCCAATGCCCAGACGGTGGCTCAAACCGTCGGCATTCCTATTGAGCAGCAAGTCAACGGAGTAGACGGGATGCTTTATATGTCCTCCAATTCATCCTCATCAGGAGCATATTCGCTTACCATCACTTTTGCAGTAGGTACAGATATCGACATGGCTACCGTACAAGTGCAAAACAGAGTTAGTGTGGCTCAGTCATCACTGCCCACCCCTGTAGTGGTACAGGGAGTTACGGTACAGAAAAAATCTAGTAATATCGTTATGTTCCTGACAATGAAGTCTGACAACAAAAATTACGATGGTCTTTACCTCAGCAACTATGCAAAACTGAATCTTGTGGACCAATTGACCCGTGTATCCGGTGTGGGTGCAGTCAATGTAATGGGGGCAGGGGACTACTCCATGCGTATCTGGCTTGACCCTGCCGCTATGCGTATTCGCAATCTCTCGCCTACAGATGTTTATCAGGCTATTCAGACACAAAATGTAGAGGTTAGTGCCGGAAATGTAGGACAATCTATCGGAAATGACAACAAAAATGCCTATCAATACAGCCTGACTGTAAAGGGGCGGCTAACCTCACCCGAAGAATTCGGTAACATTATCCTTCGTACGGAAAGCGGCGGGAGGATTCTCCGTCTGCGTGATGTAGCCCATATAGACCTGGGCTCGGCATCTTATAGTGTTGTCTCTCAGCTGGACGGGAATCCTACGGCTGCCATCGCCATCTATCAACAACCGGGCAGCAATTCATTGGACGTATCAAAAGGCGTCAAAGCAAAAATGCAGGAATTATCACAGAATTTCCCGGCAGGTATACAGTATAATGTAACGCTCGACACAACAGACGTTATCCATGCGTCCATTGATGAAGTAATGGTAACTTTCTTTGAAACAACGCTATTGGTAGTACTTGTAATCTTCCTCTTTCTGCAAAACTGGCGGGCCGTTATCATTCCTTGTATCACGATACCTGTTTCACTGATTGGTACGCTGGCAATCATGTCGTTATTCGGTTTCTCTATCAATACATTAACACTATTCGGACTGATATTGGCGGTTGCCATCGTGGTGGATGATGCTATTGTGGTTGTAGAAAACTCCACGCGTCTGTTGGATACCGGGCGATATACGGCACGGCAAGCCGTAACGGAAGCAATGGGAGAGATTACAGGTCCCATCGTGGGGGTGGTTTTGGTATTGCTTGCCGTATTTATCCCTACCACCCTTGTCAGCGGAATATCAGGACAGTTGTACAGACAGTTTGCCTTGACCATTGCAGCCAGTACCGTACTAAGCGGTATCAACTCACTGACGCTGACACCTGCACTCTGCGCATTAATGCTTCAACCTACCAGACCCTCGAAATTTCCTCTGTATAAAGGATTTAACCGTTTGTACGACAAGACGCAAGGAGTGTATGACAAAATAGTGGGCTATTTGTTACAACGGCCTTTTGCTGCAGTAGCTTCCTATGCTGTATTTACGATAATCGCTGTGTTGCTGTTCGTTAAATGGCCCTCTACTTTTATACCGGAAGAAGATGACGGATATTTCCTCGCTGTTGTGCAACTTCCACCGGCATCAAGCTTGGAACGCACGCAAGAAGTGGGAAAACAAATCAATGCTTTGCTCGACACTTATCCCGAAGTAAAGGATTATATCGGGATATCCGGCTTTTCCGTTATGGGCGGGGGAGAACAGAGCAATGCCGCCACATACTTCGTTGTCCTGAAAAACTGGGATGAACGCAAAGGGAAGAAACATACGGCATCAGCCATCGTCAACCGTTTCAATATGGAAGCCTACAGCATTCAGGAAGCTGAGGTCTTTGCAATGGTTCCACCTGCCATTCCCGGACTGGGGGCCACCGGCGGGTTGCAACTGCAATTGGAAGACCATAACAACCTTGGTGCCACCGAAATGCAACGTGCCGTAGAAACTTTAATGGAACACTATCGTGAGTATCCGGCCCTGGCATCTGTCAGCAGCCAATATCAAGCAAATGTACCTCAGTATTTCCTGAATATAGACCGCGACAAAGTGCAATTGATGGGCATACAGTTGAACAGCGTTTTCACCGCCTTAGGATATTATATGGGGGAAGCCTATGTTAACGACTACGTACAGTTCGGACGCATTTATCAAGTGAAGCTGGGGGCCGGCGACCGCGCCCAACGTGTTATTGACGATGTACTCAAATTAAGTGTACCTAATGCTTCGGGAGAAATGGTCCCTTTCTCTTCTTTCACACAGATAGACGAACAACTGGGTATGGATCAAATCAACCGATATAATATGTACTCTACCGCATCCATTACCTGCAATGCAGCTCCGGGAAGCAGTTCCGGAGAAGCTATCAAGCAAGCGGAGAGTCTAATAAAGAATCAACTCGGCAATGAATTCGGCTACGAATGGACTTCTGTTGCCTATCAAGAAACGCAGGCGGGAACAACTACAACTGCCGTTTTTATCATGGCGCTATTAGTGGCTTTCCTCGTACTCGCCGCACAATACGAAAGCTGGACCAGCCCGGTATCTGCTGTAATGGGGCTTCCGGTAGCATTGCTCGGCGCAATGCTGGGTTGTTATGTAATGGGAACTCCGGTCAGCATCTACACTCAGATCGGTATAATTCTGTTAGTGGCGCTATCCGCCAAAAACGGTATCCTGATTGTGGAATTCGCACGTGATTTTCGTGCACAAGGCAACAGTATCCGTGATGCTGCATTCCAGGCGGGACACATCCGGCTTCGTCCTATTCTGATGACCTCATTGGCATTTGTACTGGGAGTTATGCCACTTCTGTTCGCTACAGGAGCAGGAGCGGAAAGTCGTGTTGCTCTTGGAGCGGCAGTAGTGTTCGGTATGGCACTAAATACATTACTTGCAACGGTTTATATCCCCAATTTCTATGAACTAATGCAAAAACTGCAAGAAAAGTTCGGAAAGAATAAAGGTAAATAAAAAAATACAGTTTCCCTATTTTGAATTAATTCCATATATTTGCAGATTAAGCAAATGTATGAAATTAATAATATGGGGCTTAGATATACTTTTATATATGTGTTGTATTTCAGTATAAGCATCGCTTTACAAGCGCAACAGCAAACATTAGAAAGCAAAATTGACAATTTCCTCAAAGGGAAAAAAGCCACGGTGGGCGTGGCTGTACTGACAGACCGGAACGAAATCCTACTGTACAATAACAAAATGAACTATCCGTTGCTAAGCGTATTCAAGTTCCACGTAGCCCTGGCTGTATTGGACAAGATGAATAGACAGGAAACTCCATTAGACCACATCATCCATGTTAAAGCATCTCAGTTACAGCCAAATACTTACAGCCCGTTACGGCAAAAATACCCCAATCAAGACCTCAATATCTCATTAGGAGAACTTTTACAATACAGCATCTCTCTAAGCGATAACAATGCTTGTGATATTCTCATAAAATATGCCGGTGGAATAGGGCATATCCATCAGTACATTAAGAAGTTAGATATTAATGATTTCAACTTGTCCGAAACGGAAGATTCCATGCACCGGAATCCCTCAAAGGCATATCTGAATTGGAGTACTCCCTATGAAATGGTACAACTGCTAAGAATAGCTGACGAAAAGGAACTATTTGCCCCCGTATACAAGGATTTTTTATGGAATACCATGATAGCAACCAGTACCGGGAGCAATAAACTAAAGGGATTATTACCTTCCAACGCAATTGTAGGGCATAAGACAGGCTCTTCCGATCGTAATTCGGAGGGTGTGAAAATTGCAGATAATGATGCCGGAGTCGTAATCACGCCTGATGGAAAGAAATATTATATCGCTGTTTTTGTAATGAACTCAAGTGAGACAGACGATGAGAATGCCGCCATTATCGCCCGTATCTCTCGAATGGTATACGATGAAATACCTATCTGGAAGCCGTCCTTAGAGGGAGAAAGATGAGTATATCAAAGGCTTGTGTAGTCAGGAATGTTTTGTAAGAAAGTATAATTATTCCGCTCATAGTCCATACGACAGCAATAATGCCTGATACCATTGCTCACTATCAGATAGTCCACTTTCAGCACCATATTATAGCGGGTAATCTGATCGAAAACCTTTTGAGTGATTTCTACTTCAGGAGCTTTATATTCTATAATCATACGCGCTGTAAGGTCTCTTCTGTAAAGCACTGTATCACAACGTTTTTTAGTACCATTTAACTGTACCTGTACCTCGTTTGCCATAAGTGCCTGCGGATAACCCTTATGTGCCATAAGAAAGTGCACAAAATGCTGTCGTACCCACTCCTCCGGAGTCAAAGCAACATATCGGCGACGGATAACATCAAAAATACTTCTTTTTCCATCCCTGGCAATAATCTTGGCATCAAACGCCGGCAGATTCAATGAGAACATTCTACTTTAATTTCTTGTTTTTACTTTTTTATTGTATTTTTGTGAGTTAAATAATCGCTTCCTAATGACTTTAGGGAACAAATTTAATAAAATCTTATGAAAACAAAAGAAGAAATCGTAGCTAATTGGCTACCCCGTTACACAAAACGTAACCTGGAAGATTTTGGAGAGTATATCCTGTTGACTAACTTCAACAAGTATGTAGAAATTTTCGCTGAAAAATTCAATGTTCCTATTCTTGGCAAAGACGCCAATATGATTTCTGCCAGTGCGGAAGGCATGACTATTATCAACTTCGGAATGGGAAGCCCTAATGCCGCCATTATCATGGATTTATTAAGTGCCATCAAACCCAAAGCGTGTCTGTTTCTGGGCAAGTGCGGGGGCATAGACAAGAAAAATAGAATAGGGGATCTTATCCTTCCAATCGCCGCTATCCGCGGTGAAGGTACCTCAAACGACTATTTTCCGCCGGAAGTGCCGTCGCTGCCGGCATTTATGTTACAGCGTGCCGTTTCTTCTGCCATCCGTGACTATGCCCGCGATTACTGGACCGGTACTGTATACACCACCAACCGCCGCATTTGGGAGCATGATGAAGATTTTAAAGAGTATCTCAAGAAAACCCGTGCCATGGCAGTCGATATGGAGACGGCAACCTTGTTCAGTTGCGGTTTTGCCAATCATATTCCAACCGGTGCCTTGCTGTTAGTATCCGACCAGCCCATGATTCCGGAAGGCGTCAAGACCGATAAAAGCGATAGCATAGTAACTCAAAAGTATGTAACAGAGCATGTTGAAATAGGTATCGCATCTCTACGTATGATTATTGATGAAAAGAAAACGGTAAAACATCTAAAATTCGACTGGTAAAACCAAGAAACATGGCAAAGCAAGAAATTACATGTGACGACATCATAAAGGAGCTAAAAACCGGACAATATCGCCCTATCTACTATTTAATGGGGGAAGAACCGTATTACATCGATCTCATTTCAGATTATATAACAAATAATGTACTGAACGAAACCGAAAAGGAATTCAACTTAACCGTTGTATATGGCGCAGATGTAGATGTGGCTACAATCATCAATGCCGCCAAGCGCTATCCAATGATGTCCGAACACCAAGTAGTAGTAGTGAAGGAAGCACAGAATATACGCAATATGGAGGAACTTTCCTACTATCTTCAAAAGCCCTTGCTATCCACCATATTGGTAATATGCCACAAACATGGCGTATTGGACAGAAGGAAAAAGCTTGCTGCTGAAATAGAGAAGTCCGGTATACTGTTTGAATCCAAAAAAGTAAAAGATGCCCAACTACCGGCATTCATCACATCTTATATGAAGCGTAAGGGAGTAGACCTTGAACCCAAAGCAACTTCCATGCTTGCCGACTTTGTAGGAACCGATCTCAGCCGCCTTACCGGTGAACTAGAAAAGCTTATTATTACACTTCCAAAAGGTCAGACACGAGTCACCCCTGAACTAATAGAGCATAATATCGGAATCAGCAAGGATTATAATAACTTTGAACTTCGTAGCGCCATTGTAGAAAAGGATGTTTTAAAGGCTAATAGAATAATAAAATATTTTGAAGAAAATCCAAAAACCAATCCAATTCAAATGACTTTATCTTTACTTTTTGGCTTCTTTTCCAACTTAATGCTGGCTTATTATGCTCCTGAAAAGTCAGAGCAGGGTATTGCCGCATTCTTAGGTTTAAAAAGTCCATGGCAGTCTCGTGAATACCTCAGTGCCATGCGGAAATATAATGGGGTAAAGACCATGCAAATCATTGGAGAAATACGATATACAGATGCCAAATCTAAAGGAGTAGGAAACTCTTCATTAAACGATGGCAATCTATTGCGAGAGTTGGTCTTTAAAATCTTGCATTGATTTCCACATTTATGCTTCTCTTTATATAAAAGAAGGAAATATAAAAATAACTCATTTCTATATCATTTTGTCACATTTAGGGGGGATTTCCCCCTTTTTTCTATTATCATGATTTCTCGATAGTATAAAGAGAGAGATAATAAGTTGTAATACAATAAAATACATAGAATATAATCCTCTGAGAATCGTTTTTTTCTAATCATTCGGACTTTTATACAGAAAGAAAGCAAAGATTTCATTTTGCGACATTACAAATTAGTAAAAGATTAGTTCATCTCTATTTTGTCACCCATTTTCATTTAAAAAGAATTTCTCCCATTGAGTTTATTAAACTTAATGGGAGAAATAGTTGTATAACACAACCATGATATATCACCTATGTAAAAAAAGGACAGATACACAGATACATACCACAACTGTAATATATTACAAACATAAATACATCAGTATTAATATATTTGTAAAATAAATTATTTACAAACACAATACACACCATTACATTTTCATCGAATAAACTATTAACTACACTAATATATATATTTACTACACTGTAAACCTGATGTATACAATATTTTATTGTACTAATAGATTATAAACACTAGAGATATGACTAAAACATCTGTAATTAATGCCTTATAACAAGTTTTATATTGATATATATTATTATATATCAATATAATATGCAAATATATTAAAGTTTATATCGTAGTTGTTTTTTGTATATTCCAAGCATTTACAAAACAAAACAACACATATGTAAAGCAATAGAATACTTTTGTAATTTTATTAATATCACATTTTTAATTTGCTTTTGTAAATTCTATTTTTTACTTTTGTGATTAAATTAAAAAGAGATACAATTGTAATAATATCTACGACATGAGTATAAAGGACAGATTCAAGATGATAATGGACCGGGAACAATTGACTGCAGGAGCATTTGCTGAAAGCATAGATGTAGCTCAAGCTACTATCTCCCATATTTTAAGTTCCCGTAATAATCCAAGTACGGAAGTCATTCTAAAACTGCACAAGCGATATAATGACATCAACCTTGAATGGCTTCTGACAGGAAAAGGAAATATGAGCAATAACTCTCCAACTGCTGACGATGGCGGATTTGACTACCCTTTATTCGCTGACAATCCGGAAAACCTGTCCAACAAGACGGATATACCGGAAAATCGCAAGGAAATCGCATTAGAAACGGTACAAAAAGCACCTAAAGAGATTGTAAAACAGGAGATTATCTATAAAGAAAGACCACCCAGAAAAATAACTGAAATAAGAATATTCTTTGATGATAATACGTATGAGACATTCAAACCGGAAAATTAAAGGGCAACTACGGCTATTTACACAAATTCCCGTATCTTTGCAGCCAAAAGATAATTCTTCTTTATAGATAATATGAAAAAATATATTTTAGATCTGACAGTGACTGAGAACGTCCGGCTGCATACCAACTATGTGCTGCTGAAATTGACTTCCTCGTCCCTGCTCCCGGAAATGCTTCCGGGACAATTTGCAGAGATTCGCGTAGACAGTTCACCCAGTACTTTCTTGCGACGCCCTATCTCTATTAATTATGTAGATAAACAAAGGAATGAGGTATGGTTCCTAATTCAACTTGTAGGAGATGGAACCAGGCGCTTAGGTGAAGCAAAACAAGGAGATGTAATCAATGTAGTGCTTCCATTAGGAAATGGCTTCACAATGCCTGAAAAGCCCTCAGAGAAGCTTTTGTTAGTGGGTGGTGGTGTAGGTACGGCACCGATGTTGTATTTAGGCGAGCAATTGGCTAAAAACGGAAGCAAACCCATCTTCTTATTAGGTGCCAGAAGCGACAAGGATTTGCTGCAATTAGAAGAATTTGCTGCCTACGGAGAAGTATATACTACCACGGAAGACGGTAGTCATGGCGAAAAAGGATATGTTACCCAACATTCCATATTAAATAAGGTGAACTTCGAGCAAATATATACCTGCGGTCCTAAACCAATGATGATATCTGTAGCTAAATATGCCAAAAGTAAAGGCATTAATTGTGAAGTATCTTTAGAAAACATGATGGCATGTGGCATAGGCGCTTGTTTATGTTGTGTGGAAAACACTACAGAAGGTCATTTATGTGTATGTAAAGAAGGTCCGGTTTTTAATATAAACAAACTATTATGGCAGATTTAAGTGTAAACATTGGCGAATTGCAAATGAAAAATCCGGTAATGACAGCATCCGGAACCTTTGGATATGGTGAAGAGTTCGCCGATTTCATCGATATATCGCGAATAGGTGGTATTATTGTAAAGGGCACTACTCTTCACAAACGTGAAGGAAACCCATATCCGCGTATGGCAGAGACTCCTTCCGGTATGTTAAACGCTGTGGGACTGCAAAATAAGGGTGTACATTACTTTGTTGAACATATCTATCCGCGTATTAAAGATATAAAAACCAATATGATTGTAAATGTTTCAGGTTCTGCTATTGAAGATTACATGGAAACAGCTGCAATCATTAATGAACTTGTAAATATTCCTGCCATAGAACTAAACATATCCTGCCCTAATGTGAAGCAAGGTGGAATGGCATTTGGTGTTACAGCCAAAGGAGCTGAAGAAGTGGTAAAAGCCGTACGCTCAGTTTACAAAAAGACACTTATCGTAAAACTGTCACCCAATGTCACAGACATCACAGAGATAGCACGTGCAGCCGAAAATGGCGGTGCGGACAGCGTATCGCTCATCAATACCCTATTGGGAATGGCTGTAGACGCAGAACGCAGACGTCCCATCCTTTCTACGGTGACAGGCGGTATGTCCGGAGCGGCAGTGAAACCTATTGCACTCCGTATGGTATGGCAAGTTGCTAAGGCAGTAAAAATACCTGTCATAGGTTTAGGGGGCATCATGAATTGGAAAGATGCCGTAGAATTTATGCTCGCAGGTGCCTCAGCTATCCAGATTGGTACAGCAAACTTTATCGATCCGGCAATTACTGTGAAGGTTGCAGAAGGTATTGATGACTACCTAAATAGACATGGATATAAGTCTGTTAAAGAAATAATTGGCGCACTTGAGGTATGACAAATTACAAAGCATAGCCATTCGCAAGCTATTTTCATAAAAAAGGACATTCAAATTGAATGTCCTTTTTCTTTTTATTTACATCTTACAGATTACTCGCCTAACAAATCAGGACGTAACTTCCGGGTTCTCTCAAGAGATTGTTGCAACTCCCATTCCTTTATTTTAGCTTCATGGCCTGATAGTAAAATATCCGGAACTTTCCAACCTTTATAATCAGCCGGACGCGTATAGACAGGAGCGGCCAAAAGATTATCTTGGAAAGAATCGGAAAGGGCTGATTGTTCATCAGAGATAACTCCCGGTATAATACGTACAATCGCATCGGCCATAACGGCAGCCGCCAATTCGCCACCAGTCAGCACATAGTCTCCGATACTGATTTCTTTCGTTATGAGATGTTCGCGAATACGATAATCAATCCCCTTGAAATGTCCGCAAAGGATAATGAGATTCTTTGCGAGAGATAGCGTATTAGCCATAGGCTGATTGAACTGTTCGCCGTCCGGAGTTGTAAAAATCACCTCGTCATACTCCCGCTCCGCCTTCAAGGCATTGATACAACGTTCTATGGGTTCTATCTTCATAACCATTCCGGCAAACCCGCCAAAAGGATAATCATCTACCCGGCGATATTTATCTTCGGTATAATCACGAAGATTATGAATATGGATTTCTGCAAGCCCCTTGTTCTGAGCACGTTTCATTATGGAGCAATTGAAGAATCCTTCAATCATTTCCGGCAAAACAGTAATGATGTCAATACGCATATATTTAATTTTTCCGCAAAAATAGTGTAAGTTAAGAGTAAAAGCAAAAAATATTCGGGAGAAACCCGTATTTTTGCGTTCAAACTCCAGAATCATTATGACAATAAAAGAAAAGATAGACCAACTGCGCGCCGACTTACATCGGCATAACTATAATTATTACGTATTGAATGCTCCCGAAATATCTGATAAAGAGTTCGATGACAGGATGCGTGAATTACAGGAACTTGAAAAAGAACATCCGGAATACCAAGACGAAAATTCACCTACCATGCGTGTGGGAAGTGACTTGAATAAGAATTTCACTCAGATAGCTCACAAATACCCTATGCTTTCATTGGGAAATACCTATTCAGAAAATGAAGTGACAGACTTTTACGACCGAGTGAAGAAAGCCTTGAATGAAGATTTTGAGATATGTTGTGAGCTAAAATACGATGGTACATCCATTTCACTGACTTACGAAAATGGCAAACTGGTACGTGCCGTAACTCGCGGTGACGGTGAAAAAGGAGATGACGTAACGGATAATGTAAAAACAATCCGTACCATACCATTAATACTCCACGGCAATTACCCTCCGTTATTTGAAATCAGAGGAGAAATATTAATGCCTTGGGAAGTGTTTGAAAAGTTGAATAGGGAAAAGGAAGCGCGTGAGGAACCGCTTTTCGCTAATCCACGCAATGCAGCTTCCGGAACTTTAAAGCTGCAAAATTCCGCCATTGTAGCCTCTCGGAAGCTTGATGCCTATTTGTACTATCTGCTGGGAGAAGAGCTACCTTGTGACGGTCATTATGAAAATCTGCAGGCAGCAGCCGGCTGGGGATTTAAAATCTCGGAACACACGAAAAAGGTGCACAGCCTTGAGGAAGTATTTGAATATATCAGATATTGGGATACCGAACGCAAGAACTTGCCGGTAGCGACAGACGGTATTGTTCTAAAAGTCAACAGTATGCGCCAACAGAAAAATCTCGGTTTTACTGCAAAATCTCCCCGGTGGGCAATAGCATATAAGTTTCAGGCAGAACGGGCTTTGACTCGCCTAAATAAAGTCACTTATCAAGTAGGGCGCACCGGAGCTGTAACCCCCGTCGCTAATTTAGACCCGGTACAACTGTCCGGTACTATTGTAAAAAGGGCTTCTCTGCACAATGCCGACATTATCGAAGGGCTGGATTTACATATCGGAGACATGGTTTACGTAGAGAAAGGCGGGGAAATCATTCCTAAAATCACGGGAGTAGACAAAGATGCACGCTGTATGCTTATCGGCGAAAAAGTGAGGTTTATCACTCATTGTCCCGAATGTGGCAGCAAGTTGATACGCTACGAAGGAGAAGCTGCCCACTACTGTCCTAACGAAACGTCCTGCCCACCTCAGATTAAAGGTAAGATAGAGCATTTTATCAGCCGTAAGGCTATGAATATCGACGGATTAGGCCCGGAAACTGTAGATATGTTCTATCGTTTGGGCTTAATTAAGAATACGGCAGATTTATATCAGCTCACGGCAGATGATATTAAAAACTTGGATCGTATGGGTGAGAAATCAGCGGAGAATATCATCAAAGGAATCGAAGCGAGCAAAGAAGTTCCATTTGAAAGAGTGCTCTTTGCCTTGGGTATCCGCTTTGTAGGAGAAACGGTAGCCAAGAAAATAGCCAAATCCTTTAACGATATAGACGAACTGGAAAATGCAAACCTCGAAAAACTGATAAATATCGATGAAATCGGGGAAAAAATAGCGCAAAGCATTCTGGCATACTTCGCAAACCCATTGAACCGAGAGTTGGTGGAACGTTTGAAATCCACCGGATTACAACTCTATCGCAGAGAAGAGGATTTAAGCGGATATACGGATAAACTGGCGGGACAGGCTATTGTTATAAGCGGTGTGTTCACACATCATTCAAGAGACGAATACAAAGAGTTGATAGAAAAAAATGGCGGAAAGAATGTCGGCAGTATCTCTGCCAAGACCAGTTTTATACTGGCAGGGGAAAATATGGGTCCGGCCAAATTGGAGAAAGCTCACAAGCTGGGCATAAGGATTATGAGCGAAGATGAGTTTTTAACGCTTATATCCTAACAAATTTCTACAAAAAACTTTTTTATGGCTTATATTTGTATGGCAAATCGAAAAAAATCGTACTTTTGCGAGTCGTTTAATTAGAGATTACTTTATAATACTCATGATACAAACTAGATTGAAAGGAATGGGGGTAGCGCTGATTACTCCATTTAAAGAGGATGAAAGCGTTGATTACGATGCATTGATGCGTTTAGTAGACTATCAGCTTCAAAACAACACTGATTTTTTATGCGTGCTTGGCACTACGGCAGAAACTCCAACTCTGAATGAAGAGGAAAAAAAGAAAATCAAGAAGATGGTTATCGAGCGTGTGAATGGAAAAATACCTATTCTGCTTGGAGTAGGCGGAAATAATACTCGCGCTATAGTAGAAACTCTGAAAAATGATGATTTTACAGGGGTAGATGCTATTCTATCTGTTGTTCCATACTACAATAAGCCTTCTCAAGAAGGAATATACCAGCACTATAAAGCGATTTCCGAGGCTACCGACCTTCCGATTGTGCTCTATAATGTACCGGGACGTACCGGTGTAAATATGAAAGCCGAAACAACCCTGCGTATTGCACGCGACTTTAAGAACGTAATCGCAATTAAAGAAGCATCAGGCGATATCAGCCAGATGGACGACATCATAAAAAACAAACCAGCTAATTTTGACGTTATTTCGGGCGATGACGGCATTACCTTCCCCTTAATTACCTTAGGGGCAGTTGGCATCATCTCGGTCATTGGAAATGCCTTTCCGCGCGAATTTAGCCGCATGGTACGTCTGGCATTGCAAGGAGACTATCAAAATGCGTTGACTATACATCACAAATTTGCAGAATTGTTTAAATTGCTCTTTGTAGACGGCAACCCTGCCGGAGTAAAAGCCATGCTGAATGCAATGGGAATGATTGAAAATAAACTTCGCTTACCTTTAGTGCCCACCAGAATCACTACTTTTGAAGCTATGCGCAAAATATTGGACGAATTAAATATTAAATGCTAAATGCAACTTATATAAGCTGTAAGCCTCGTAGATTATACGGGGCTTTTTTATTGCAAGAATAGCCTATACTCTCTATATTTTTTGTAGACTGATATGATGTATATCAAAATCCGGTTTGATATACATCATATCTATTTTTCATACGATGAAAAAAATCTTTTCATGCAGGTTAAAAGATAAGGCTTTCTTTTTATATAGACTGACTATGTTGTATGCATAAAAAAGAAAATCCCTCAGGTTTTTACGTTGATCCGTTTTTACGTTGATCCGATATACGATTTCTATAAACACAAACAAGAAACCTCTACAAACATATTGCAGAGGTTTCTTGTGATCGCGACAGGATTCAAACCTGTAACCGGCTGATCCGTAGTCAGCTACTCTATTCAGTTGAGCTACGCGACCTTTTTATTATTAACAAAAGTGTGACCGCGACAGGATTCAAACCTGTAACCGGCTGATCCGTAGTCAGCTACTCTATTCAGTTGAGCTACGCGGCCTTTTTGTTTAACGGGTGCAAAGATACGCACTTTTTCCGAATTAGCAAGCGATACGCAAACTTTTTTTGAAGAAAGTTACTCGATGAATCGGTAATTAAACAGTTGCCAACCGAGTGTCAACCCTACATTCCATTCCTTTTTCGGTGAACTATAATGATTTACATATGCAGAGATTGCTCCGAAAGGCAATTGACATATCACAGAAATTTCTCCCACATATTCAAAGCGTGAGAATGCTTTTCCATAATAAGCCTTATTCAAAGCATTCTTTTTGATAGGAAATATCGGCATGAAACCATAAAATTCAGAACGGAACTGAAACATATCATTGAAAACAAATATCGGCTTGACCCCGGCAGCCAAAAACTGATTAGCCCGGAACGCCTCATTATACATCAGCTTACTATGAGGAGTAGGAGAAAAATCCGCCGCCTGCAACATTGTTGCCGTATAATTCTCTGAAAAATTCTTCGATGAATACAGCATTTCCGCCATCCACCCCAAAGTAAACTTAGGGCTCATGGTATGATAGGCATATTTCATATAAGAAATCTGCAACCAAGACTGCCGCTCTTTAGTTGTAACGCTCGTCTCTGTCGGATTTCCCGGTATGAATCTTTCTTTCCCGCTAAAGACTTGTGCCACCAACTTTTCAAAATACCCTTTAGTAGCATACTGTCGCGCATTCAACGTACTCCCATAAAATCCGATAGCTCCACCCAAAAGGTTATAAGTGCTCTTATCCGAACGGTCCTTATCAAAATTGATTACGCTGGATTGAAAGTAATTATCTTGCAACTTTCCGTATCCGATACTTATCTCCGCTCGTTTGTTGGCCAAAAAAGGTAAGGCTACCATCAACTTTACAAAACGCTCGTCTTTAGAATTGAAAGAGGGTTTATCGTTTTTAGAAAAAAGCTTGTCTTTCTTATAATAATCGAACGTGCTTAAAGAAGCAATAAGGCGATAAGAAGTCGGAACACGGGTAGGAAGGTCTATTTTAGCCATAAACTGCGCATTATTATACACCTTGCCAATCTGACCGTCGAGAGTGATTTCCTTGGAATAGTAATTCAAGTTCTGATAGCCCAATCCTAAATAAATCTGGTTGGAACTGGTGGTCGAAACACTTCCACCCATCCGTACAGAGAAATTATCTTCCATCTTAACCTTCAGATGCAGTGAATACAGGTCACTTTTAGTATCATAAACCGCATGAGGGATAATCTCCGAAATCATATTGTCGGATAGCAAACGGAAATAGCCACGTTTCAAATCTTCGTATGTAAACACTTCATGGTCTTCATCATGAAATTCTTTCTTGATATATGCTTGTTGCTGTGGGTTCGCTCCCTCTATATAGATGTCTCTAAAACGGAATTGGGGTAAATTACTTCGATATACCAGACGCCTTAAACGCACATTCTCAGCATTTACCCTCCGATGGATACGGCCTTTTATGGAGTCCATCAAACTTATAGTCCGATTGTAACCAATATCATGCAGTTCTTGCAGGCGGTCAAAATCCAGAAGACTTACATCATCGTACTTGAATGTCATAATAATGCCTAAAGAATCCGGAAGGGTATAATCCGTCTTCTGCATAATCATATTCTCAAGCTGGCTCATCAAATCATTCTCTTTCGGCTTACTGGGGTTAGCTGCCACCACACTGCCTATAATAACTTCCGGCCGGAAGTCCTCACGCATAATGTCCGTTGGGAAATTATTGTAAATACCACCGTCATAAGCCAAAACACTATCAATCTCTATCGGTTTGAAGACAAACGGGAAACTCATAGAAGCACGTACCGCATCTCCCAAATCTCCTTTACGCATAATCAACGGCCTTTTATTATATACATCGGAAGCGATGCAACGGAAAGGCACAAACAACCGATTGAAATCACCGTTGCACGCTGCCGTAGCGCGAGCAAACAATTCCACAAAGACCAAGTTCATCTGAATGGGATTTACCATGCTCGTAGGAAGTATCTGAGGCTTGATGTGTAACGAATCCTTAAAAGAGAAACGGATATTGAAAAACTCCGGAGTCGGTCGGTTCTGCTTAAAATAGTATCCATATTTAGGCTCTACTTGCCCCGAATACCAGCGTTTGAAGTCTTCGGAACGCAACAAAGCTTCCATGTCATCAGGAGAATATCCCATAGCATATAGCGAACCTATGATAGCTCCCATGGAAGTACCGGTGATATAATCGATAGGGATATTATTTTCCTCCAAAGCACGGATAATGCCGATATGCGTCATGCCCTTTGCACCGCCGCCACTCAAAACAAGTCCTACTTTCTGGGCTTGCGCAAGCGGCAGAAGCAATAAACAGACTGATAAAAACAAAAGAAATCTTTTCATGAATACAGTTTCGAGTGAAATATACTAATTTATTCAATGCTCAAATATAAACAATAGTTTCCAAAAACCTCGTATCCAACGGAAAAAAACATATCCATTACGAAAAAAAACAAAAAAGGTGTCAAAATGTAAAAGTCCTATCATTCTGTCATTCAGAGGAGATTCTTCGTCGCAAGCTCCTCTGAATGACAGAATGATAGGACTTTTACATTTTGACACACCTCTATATAATAAAATCTAAAGGGGCTTATTTAATCAAGTCGATACTTCTCTTAACAAAGTTGTTCAGAGCTTCACCCTTCAGCATGCCGTTTTGAAGCAATGCCAAGTCAATAAGTTGGCGGACAACTTTATTTTGGGCAGCATAGTTGGCAAACAGACCTTCTTTCTGAGCCTTCAGTTCTTCCCACTTCTTATCCAAGTCGTTCACTTCATCCTTTGCAGCCGTAGGAATATCTTCATCTTTCTTGCCTTCCTGCTTCTTCTTCAAATCATTGCGACGATTGTTTACATCATCCATTTCTTTTTGAATCGGAGCAACAGCAACCGCACATTCCTTGTCTTCATCAGCCAAAATCTCTTTTACCAACTTATGGTCAGCATTCAATACCAGATTGAACATATCCGGCATTTCACCATAGAAGCTCATTCCAGCCTGGATATTAGCCATTTCTTTCATACGGCGCATATACTCGCTTTGCGTAATCATGACCGGTGAAGCATTTTCACCCAAAGCTTGAGCCATCACATTGAACTCTGTCTTTTCTATCTGTGGCAGCTGGCTCTTGAAGATAACAGAGAGAGCTTCTTGCTTACCGGCTTCCAAAACATCACCCTTCTTATCTTCCTTAACTATCAAGTTGTCAACGACATCACTGTCTACACGGGTAAAACGTACTTTCTCAAACTTTTGCTCCAGCATGCTTACCATGGCAACATCGAGTTGTCCGTCCATCAACAATACATTATAACCCTTGTTCTTGGCAGCCTCAATATAACTGTATTGTTCATCTTTATTGTTGGCATACAGATAAATCAGATTACCGTCCTTATCTGTCTGATTATCCTTTATCAAGGTCTTATACTCTTCAAAAGTATAATGCTTGTCGTCTGTATCGGAGAGAAGAGCGAAATCCTTTGCTCTATCATAGAAATCCTCTTGTGTGAGCATTCCATAGTTTATGAAAATCTTCAAGTCATTCCACTTCTCTTCAAACTGTTTGCGGTCGTTCTTGAATATGGATTGCAGACGATCGGACACTTTCTTCGTAATATATGTAGAAATTTTCTTCACGTTAGAGTCACTCTGCAGATAAGAACGGGATACATTCAACGGAATATCCGGAGAATCAAGTACGCCATGCAGCAATGTCAAAAAGTCCGGAACAATACCCTCTACAGAATCTGTTACATATACTTGATTGCAATAAAGCTGGATTTTATTCTTGTTCAACTCTATATTACTTTTCACCTTCGGGAAGTACAAGATACCAGTGAGATGGAATGGATAATCTACGTTCAGATGTATCCAGAACAAAGGCTCATCGGACATCGGATAAAGGTCGCGATAGAACTTCTTATAATCCTCGTCTTTCAATTCACTGGGTTTCAGTGTCCACAGCGGATTGGCGTCATTAATGATATTATCTTCGGCCGTTTCAACCTGCTTACCGTCTTTCCACTCTTTTTTCTTACCGAATGCAACGGGAATAGGAAGGAAGCTACAATATTTCTTCAGAAGAGAAGAGAGGCGTGCCTCTTCAAGGAATTCCTTGCAATCATCGTCTATATAAAGAACAATATCCGTACCGCGTTCTGCCTTGTCCGTATCTTCAATTGTAAATTCCGGGCTACCGTCGCAAGTCCATTTTACGGCTTTAGCACCATCCTGATAGGATTTAGTGATGATTTCAACCTTCTTGGCAACCATGAAAGCTGAGTAAAAGCCAAGTCCGAAGTGACCGATAATAGCATTAGCATCATTCTTATATTTCTCCAAGAAGTCATTGGCTCCTGAGAATGCAATCTGATTAATGTATTTATCTATTTCTTCTGCTGTCAGACCAATACCATGATCTGATACGGTAATCGTATCTTTACCTAAAGATACGTGCACTGTCAAATCACCGACTTCACCCTTGAATTCGCCAATAGAAGCCAGCGTTTTAAGCTTCTGAGTAGCATCAACGGCATTAGAAACTAACTCGCGAAGGAAGATTTCATGATCACTGTACAAAAACTTCTTGATAACGGGGAAGATATTCTCTGTAGTTACCCCAATATTTCCTTTTTGCATACTAAGTTTATATTTTTAGATTTATATTTTTATTGTTTTGGCAAACAGAACACAAAAAAAATGCCAGTCCCGAAGAACTGACATTTTGACTGTTTTATTAATAATGACTTATTATGCTTTGGTTATATTCAACTCGTCTTTTTCCGGATTGACGGAGACATTAACCGTATCACCGGGTTGTAATCCGGCAGATACAATCAGTTCCGAAAGCCCGTCTTCCAAATAATTCTGAATGGCACGCTTCAACGGACGTGCACCAAACTGCACATCGTATCCTTTGGTTGCAAGAAACCTTTTGGCATCGTCATCCACAATCATCTTATAACCAATAGCTTCAATACGACCATACAATCCCTTCAGCTCTATGTCTACAATCTTTGTAATGGCATCCAACGAAAGCTGATCAAATGTTATAATTTCATCCAAACGATTCAGAAACTCAGGAGCAAAAGTTTTGTTCAATGCTTTTTGGATTACACTGCGTGAATGCTCATTATTATCCGTACGCGCCTGTGCAGCAAAGCCTACGCCACGACCAAACTCCTTCAATTGGCGAGTACCAATATTGGAAGTCATGATAATAACCGTATTTTTGAAATCAATCGTTCTGCCATAATTGTCAGTAAGACGTCCTTCATCCAACACCTGCAACAAGATATTAAACACATCCGGATGAGCTTTTTCTATTTCATCCAACAATACTATTGAATAAGGTTTCCGACGCACTTTCTCCGTTAGTTGTCCACCTTCTTCATAACCGACATACCCCGGAGCTGCTCCAATCATACGAGACACCGTATATTTCTCCATATACTCACTCATATCAATACGTATCAACGCATCACTGGAGCCAAACATATATTTAGCCAACTGTTTAGCTAAGTGGGTTTTACCCACACCGGTAGGTCCGAGGAACATAAACGTTCCGATAGGACGGTTTGGGTCTTTCAAACCCACACGGCTACGCAGAATCGCTTTAGTAAGCTTTTCTATTGCAGCATCTTGAGCCACAACTTTTGCCTGCAAATCTTCTTTCATTCCTGCCAGCTTAAGACCTTCCGCCTGGGCCATACGTTGCACCGGAACACCGGACATCATTGATATGACATTGGCAATTTCCTCCTCACCAACAATCTGGCGGTTGTCTTTGAGACGTGCTTCCCATTCTACCTTCATTTCATCCAAACGAACCGAAAGTTCTTTCTCTCTATCCCGATAACTGGCAGCCAGTTCAAAGTTCTGCGACTTTACAGCTTCAGCTTTCAAAACACGTGCATCTTCTATCAATTTTTCCTGTTCTTCAATCTCTTTGGGGACATTGATATTCGTCAGATGCACACGTGAACCGGCTTCATCCAAAGCATCGATAGCCTTATCCGGGAAGTTACGGTCGGTTATATAACGTTCTGACAACTTGACACAAGCTTCCAATGCTTCATCTGTATAACTCACATTATGATGATCTTCGTACTTCTCTTTTATATTTTTCAATATTTGGAGTGTTTCTTCCGGAGTAGTGGGGTCTACTATAACTTTCTGAAAACGACGTTCCAAAGCACCATCTTTCTCAATATTTTTCCTATATTCATCAAGAGTGGTAGCACCGATACACTGTATTTCACCACGAGCTAAAGCAGGCTTCAACATATTAGCTGCGTCCATAGAACCTGCAGCAGCACCGGCACCTACAATAGTATGAATCTCGTCGATAAACAAGATTACGTTCGGATTCTTCTGCAACTCATTGATAATAGAACGAATACGTTCCTCAAATTGTCCACGATATTTAGTTCCTGCCACAACAGAAGCCATATCGAGCATAACAACCCGCTTGTCAAACAAAATACGGGATACTTTTTTCTGAACAATGCGCAATGCCAACCCCTCCACGATAGCTGATTTGCCGACACCCGGCTCACCAATCAACACAGGATTGTTTTTCTTACGACGGCTCAATATCTGCGCCAAACGTTCTATCTCACGCTCACGCCCTACAACAGGATCAAGCTTGCCTTCCTCTGCAGCACGAGTCATGTCTGTACCGAAATTATCCAATACAGGAGTATCATTAGAAGACTTCTTCGATGCAGTCTGTGCGGAAGAAGCCGCCCCCGGTCCTGCATTGTGAGAAGAATGGGACGACATATTCATGTCATCATCGTCCTCTTCTTCCTCTTCCGGAAATCCCATACCTGCACTCGGATTAGTAGACTGCATTGTAAGCTGCTCAAATACTGACTGGTAACTTACATGATTCTCTTCCAAGACAGTAGCAGCCAGATTATCCCCATCTTTCAGTATAGCCAATAGCACATGCTCGGTATCGGCAGGTGCACTCTTCAAAATACGTGCTTCCAAAATGCACATCTTCAATATCTTAGCAGCCATTGGTGACAATGGAACTTCCGCATCGGGCAGCAGGGTATCATCTTCGGCATCTTTCAAGAAGCTTTCAATGCGTTTTTTTACTTGCTTCAAATCTATATCAAGTCTCATCAATATCTCAATAGCTTTTCCACCACCGTCACGCAACATGCCGAGTAGAAGATGCTCTGGACCGATATATCTATTTCTCAGTCTATTAGCTTCTTCCTTGCTATAAGTTATAATATCAGAAACTCTTTGTGAAAATTGATTATTCATATATTTTTATCTCCTTAATTAAAGGTTTTGAATTTACAAAGATACGCATTTCTTCATATTGCGTACCATAATCTGAATTAATAATGTACAAATCCCGTGCCATAAATCATTATCTTCCGTTTTCCTTTCTATACCTTATATTATAATGCACGAAAAAGGTATCGGTCATACCAACGATTGGTACGACCGATACCATCCTAAGGAACTTCATGTACCTAAGCTTGGTACGGCTCGTACCTTAGTAAGGTACACCGCGTACCAAAGGGTGGTATTCGTTTGGTACTTGTATTTGCCTTATTTCTAATCGGTTATATCTTCAGCAGGAAAGAGGGCGCCCAAACAAGGTTGCAAGTATGCAAATCTACAACAAAGTTTATGAAGGAAAACTTTTGTATATCGTAAAAAAGCAGTACTTTAGCGTGGTTTTTTACAAACCCGAAAATGTATAATTAATAATCTTTTTAAATGCTTGAACAAGACAGAATTATAAAGATTAACATCGAGGAGGAAATGAAGTCTTCGTACATTGACTACTCTATGTCGGTCATTGTTTCACGTGCCCTTCCGGATGTTAGAGATGGTTTTAAACCTGTTCACCGAAGAATTCTTTTCGGTATGATGGGACTGGGAAATACGTCGGATAAACCCTATAAGAAATCTGCGAGAGTTGTTGGTGAGGTATTAGGTAAATATCACCCGCATGGTGACTCTTCCGTATACGGAGCTCTCGTCCGTATGGCACAGCCTTGGGCCATGCGCTACATGCTTGTGGACGGACAAGGTAATTATGGTTCTGTAGACGGCGACAGTGCAGCCGCTATGCGTTATACAGAGTGTCGCTTGCAGAAGATTGGAGAAGAAATGATGCAGGACCTTGATAAAGAGACTGTTGACATGCAAACCAACTTCGACGACTCGTTGCTGGAACCGACCGTAATGCCTACCCGCATTCCAAATTTACTCGTAAACGGTGCTTCCGGCATCGCCGTAGGTATGGCCACAAATATGCCGACTCATAATCTATCTGAAGTGATAGACGCCTGCATCGCATACATTGACAATAACGATATTGACATTGAGGACTTAATGACCTATGTCAAAGCTCCAGACTTCCCGACAGGCGGTTATATCTATGGTATGAGCGGTGTGCGCGAAGCCTATCTGACAGGTCGCGGACGTGTCGTAATGCGTGCCAAAGCGGAGATTGAGACAACTTCTACTCACGACAAGATTATCGTTACCGAAATTCCTTACGGAGTAAATAAGGCCGAATTAATCAAGTCCATTGCTGATTTGGCCAACGAAAAGAGAATAGAGGGCATTTCCAACGCCAATGATGAGTCTGACCGTGAAGGTATGCGTATCGTCATCGACGTGAAGCGTGACGCCAACGCCAGTGTGGTGCTGAACAAGCTGTACAAGATGACATTGTTGCAGACATCTTTCGGTGTAAATAATGTGGCATTGGTACATGGACGTCCCCGCTTATTAAATTTGAAAGACCTTATCAAGTATTTCGTTGAGCATCGTCACGACGTGGTTATCCGCCGTACACAATACGATTTGCGTAAAGCTAAAGAACGCGCCCATATTTTAGAAGGTTTGATTATCGCATCAGACAATATTGACGAGGTAATCAAAATTATCCGTGCCGCAAAAACGCCGAATGACGCAATCAGCGGCTTGATAGAACGCTTTGAATTGACTGAAATCCAATCACGTGCCATTGTAGAAATGCGTCTGCGTCAGTTAACCGGACTTATGCAGGATCAGCTTCATGCCGAGTATGAGGAAATACAAAAGCAGATTGCTTATCTGGAAGAAATCCTCGTTAACGATGAACTCTGCCGCAAGGTTATCAAAGATGAATTAATCGAGATTCAAGATAAATACGGTGATGAACGCCGTTCTGAAATTGTTTATTCATCGGAAGAATTCAATCCGGAAGATTTTTATGCAGACGATGAAATGATTATTACCATTTCTCACATGGGATATATCAAGCGTACGCCGTTAAGCGAATTCCGTGCTCAAAACCGTGGTGGGGTAGGTTCTAAGGGAACAGAAACACGCGATGAGGACTTCGTAGAACATATCTATCCTGCAACAATGCACAATACAATGATGTTCTTCACCCAAAAAGGTAAGTGTTATTGGTTGAAAGTCTATGAAATACCCGAAGGAACGAAGAATTCTAAGGGACGCGCCATTCAAAACCTGTTGAATATAGACTCCGATGATGCTGTAAATGCATATCTGCGTGTGAAGAACTTGAATGACCAGGATTTCATCAACAGCCATTATGTACTGTTCTGCACAAAGAATGGTGTTATCAAGAAAACATTGCTCGAACAGTATTCCCGCCCTCGCCAGAATGGTGTCAACGCCATTACCATTCGTGAAGACGACCGCGTAATCGAGGTGCGTATGACTAACGGTAATAATGAGATTATCATCGCCAATCGCAACGGACGCGCCATTCGTTTCCACGAGAATGCAGTACGCGTAATGGGACGTACAGCTACCGGTGTACGTGGTATGACGCTTGATGAAGATGGACAAGACGAAGTTGTTGGAATGATTTGTATCAAAGACCCTGAAGCTGAAACAATCATGGTGGTTTCAGAGCAAGGGTATGGTAAACGTTCTGATATTGAAGATTATCGTAAGACGAATCGTGGCGGTAAAGGTGTAAAAACCATGAATATCACTGATAAGACCGGTAAGTTGGTAACAATCAAGTCTGTAACAGATGAGAATGATTTAATGATTATCAATAAATCAGGTATCACTATCCGCTTGAAAGTAGCTGACGTCCGCATCATGGGACGTGCCACACAGGGAGTACGACTGATAAATCTTGAAAAGCGTAATGATGAGATCGGTTCGGTATGTAAGGTAACCTCTGAGAATGAAGAGGATATTATTACAGAAGAAGATGATACCACATCAGAAAACCCTCAGAGCAAAATAAATAATGAAAATGAAGAATAGACATAATATTAATTTAAATTTTTCTACAATCATGAAAAGAGTACTATTTTCAATGGTTTTACTACTTGCCGCAGGCTTCACTTTCGCCCAAGAAAAGAGTGTAAAAGAAGCTAAAAGCATCGCTAACGAAGTAAAACCAAACTTTGCCCAAGCAGAGCAACTTATCAACGGTGCCTTGACCAATGCTGAAACCAAGGACAATGCTGAGACATGGGATGTAGCTGGCTTTATTCAAAAGAGAATCAATGAAAAGGAAATGGAGAACGCCTATTTAAGAAAGCCTTATGATACTCTTAAAGTATATAACAGCGCATTAAATATGTGCAAATACTACTTTAAATGTGACGAGCTTGCACAAATTCCTAATGAAAAAGGTAAGATCAAGAATAAATACAGAAAATCTAATAGCGCTGCCATATTATCTGCACGCCCTAATTTGATTAACGGTGGTATTCAATATTTTAACTTAGACAAGAATAAAGAAGCCCTTGACTTCTTTGCAACCTATGTAGACATTGCTATTAATCCGATGTTTGAGAAAGAAAATCTACTTCAAACAGATACTGTATTACCTCAAATTGCATATTATGCAAGCTTGGCCGCAGCCAAAATGGAAGATTATTCAAGCGTGTTGAAGTATGCTCAATATGCAAAAGAAGATAAAGAAGTAGGAAAATATGCCATGGAATTTATTTCTACAGCATTAAAAGCTCAAGGTGATACGGTTAAATGGGTTGCATCTTTAAAGGATGGTATTCAAAAATATCCAGAGCATTCATTCTTCTTTGGTCATTTAATTGATTATTATAGCAATAGCAATAAGTTTGATGAAGCAATGCAATTTGCTGATGATATGCTGGCTAAAGATCCTAATAACACATTCTACCTATATGTGAAAGGATATCTTTATCATAACATGAAGAATTACGATAAAGCTATTGAATTTTACAAAAAGACTATTGAAGTAGATCCTAATTATGCAGAAGCATATTCTAATTTAGGTTTAATATACTGTTTACAAGCACAAGACTTCTCAGAAAAGGCTACTACTGATGTTAATGATCCGAAATACAAAGAAGACCAAGCTACATTGAAGATTTTTTATGAAAAGGCTAGACCTAATTATGAGAAAGCAAGAGAATTAAAACCTGATCAAAAAGATTTATGGTTAAATGGTTTGTACAGAGTATACTATAACTTACAAATGGGTTCTGAATTTGATGAAATTGAGAAAATGATGCAATAATAATAAAAAGAGAGATAGCTTGAATTCAAGCTATCTCTCTTTTTATTATTGATTTAAATATTATTTATTATGGGAGTAATAGTTGTATAATTTTTATAGGTTCTTTTTTATATTAAACATAATCATGATATTACATAATTAACAAAAGTAATACTTATGTTTGTGCCGTAACTAATAATTAAAGTTATGGCACTTTCTTTACTAAACAATAGAAATCAAGTTGGACGTCCATAAATAACCAATAAAGGTGTATCAGAATGGAAAATCATCTTTCTTGCAATGCCTGGATTAAATAAACGAGAAAATATATTTCGCTTATATGACGTTAATGTAATAACATCTATATGATTACTTTTAATATAGTTATCCAAACTATTGAGAAAATCATCATTTTTCACCACATCATAATGAATTTCTAATTGTGGATATTGTTTTTGGAAATACTCTTTAATGCCGCCTAATTTTATCTCATTCCAAGTATCTTTTACATCGGCTAAATGGATTAAAGATACAGAAAACTGAAATGGTTTCAAGCTATTAATTAATAAATCAAAAGCTATTAAATCACGTTGATCAAAATTTGTAATAAATGCAATACGCTTTGCCTCACTAAATTGCTTAAATGGCGTGTTCTCAGGAATAGCCAAAACAGGTACACGGCTACGCTCAATAATCTCAGCCGTCACACTACCAATCAAATCAATATCCTTTTGATTCTTACCACGTGTTCCCATGATAATAATCCTCGGCCGATTTTCCTTAGAATAGCGTAATATTTCTTCCTCCGGGATGCCTTCCCTTAATACACATGTATATTTTACATTAGGAAACTCATTAGAAGCAACCTTAGCTTTTACTTTGTCGGATAAAGTGTTTAAATCAGCATGTACTTTCTGTAATATAGTTCTTACATTCTCTTCATCACTTAACTGGTAGTTAAAAACATCACCGTATGGTAACGATGTTGCATAAATAGGTGTAAAATAAACATGAAGTAAAACTACTTCAGCATCTATGTTTTTTGCAAAATTGAAGCCAAACTCACATGCTTTCAATGAATAATTTGAAAAATCAACAGGGATTACAACTTTGTTGCTACCCTTCTCTATTTTTGGAGCCTTCCCTCCCACTACTTCCTCAGATAGCCACGCAGAACTTTCAGTTATCTTCAAAGCATGTGGCAGATCACTCTCTTTGATACGAACACGTACACCGGAAGATATAACCGGCTGTATTTGGTTTACATTATGAATGTAAGTCTCAATACCTTCATTCTCAAGAACATTCTTCAGTATTTGTGCTTTTGCGTACGTCAGAATTGCTAATGTTACTAATTTATCTTCCATAAGTTTTCTAATTATATTGTTTATAAAACAAACAAGAAATCCCAATTGTTTCTCAGCAATTGGGATCCTCTTTTACTTTCTTTTCTTAAGCCCGAACAGGTTCAGCAGTTTCACCTGCCATTTCATCTAAAATTTTTAAAGCCCGATCAAGAACAGTAGTATCATCAATCATTACTAAACCACCATCCGGACCAGGTTCCAAGTGGATTCCAACACTCTTCCCCTCCTTAAAATTATGACCGCCAAAAAAATTTCTTACAGTGTCAACATTAAGTCCGAGTTCATCTGCTATTCTATGCATACTACCACTAGGTAATGAATCTTTAATCTTACGAAGTTCATTAAATGTTATTGTTCTCATATTCATAAATTTAATGGTTAATACTTTGGATATTTCTTTATCACGCTATAAACTTAAGGAAAAAAAAAGATAAAACAAACTATTTGCTTGTATTTTTCTATCATATGTTTAACATTCTCATAAATACTAAAAAAGCCCGTATAAAGTATGAGAAAATTAATTCCTTCTACCTCTATACGAGCTTTATATCCAGCAACAGGCCATTCTAAATTATTTCCAATGCAGAAGTAGGGACCCACCCTACCTTACCATCTTCTAAACGAATTTCTTTCCATTCACGCATGGAATTATCTTTAATTTCAATTTTATGCCCTTCATGTAGAACAAACAAACTTGTACCACTTTCACTCGGAGTACTTCTTACTGTAACACTGGGAGACAATATTATGGCTTTATTTCTATTCATCAACTCATTTTTTTGTTCTGAAGCAAAAATATTACTCAGAATAACAAATACCAAAAATATAACACCCGCTATAAATCCGCTTTTCTTCCAAACAACCTGTTTGGAAAAGAAGAAAAGAGAAAATGATACAAGCAAAAGAATAAAAAATACGATTCCTAACTTAGCCCATACGTCCACACTTAAACAATTTATCAAAGATTTAGTCCAAGCAACAAAAAATATATCAGGAACTGAAGCTACTTTGTCTACTGTTTTAGAGCGTGCAATCTCTAAATTAGCACGAATATCGGCATTACCAGGTTGTAACAATAAAGCACGTTCATAATTTAAAATAGCCTTTGCTATATCATCAGCCTTATAATAGCTATTACCCAAATTATAGTAAATTTCTGACGCTTCTCCTTTTTTCAACAAACTTTCATAAATTTGAATGGCAGAAGCATAATCATTTCGCATATATGCACTATCACCTTGTGCTTTAGTTACATTATCTTCCAATAACTTTGCAGCAGAAAACTCAGTATGCGAACCTATAGAAACAGAGTCTTTTGCAGATAAAGTATCTGCTTCAACAGTACCTTGCCCCCAAACAACTACTGTCATCAACATAGTAAATGTTAAGGATATTATTTTCTTCATCATAGTGTCCTCCCAATTAATGTTTTATAGAGCTTTCCATTTTACTGATTACTTCCAAAGAATCCGAATAAACCTTATCCATAGCCTGATTATCATCCCCAGGAGCAAAACGAGCAAACTCACAATTATTCAAAGTATCAAGAAAATCTTTTATCAGTGCATCATTCACACCATAATTACGAAGTTCCCCTTCAACATTATCTTTAGACAGGCGTGAAACCGGAATACTCAATTTGTCACTGATATATCCCCACAAGGCCTTCAATACTTCATCATAGAATGCATCTTTCTTATTATCTGCCAATAGTTTACCGGCCAACTTCATACGTTTAACCGCAACCTTATTTGCTTTCTTCGTACGCATCTTAGCCACATTAGCATTGGCTGCAATTTGTTTACGATAAATAATAAAGAATAAGATAAATGCAACACCAGGCACAATATAGAATAACCAACAAAGCAAAGAGCCAAAGAAGAAATCACCTTTTTGAGAAAGAGTTACATTATTCTGCTTAATATAACGGATATCCTCATTCAATACCTTTAAATCTTCTTTATTAGTAAAATTGGCAATCGTTTGGGCAGCATTACCGCTTCCTTTCTCAACATGAAGCTCATATTCCTCAGTTGTCAGAGTCTTATAAGTACGAGATTTAATATCAAAATAACTGAACTTCACAGCGGGAATCTTATAGGTTCCTGCGTTACGAGGAATGGCAAGATATTCTATCACCTGACTGCCGGAAAGCCCGGCATTTGTCAAACGGAACTTATTATCTACCTTCGGATCATAAACTTCAAAATCTTCCGGGAATTTTACTTCCGGAGTAGAAATCAATTTCAGATTACCTGTACCGGAAATAATAAGCTTCACGGTAACAGCATCATTCGTTTTTAAGTTCGTGCTATTTATAGAAGAAGAAATGCTGAACTCTCCCACTCCGCCGGAGAATCCTACTGGCTTACCTTCCGGCAAAGCTTTCACATCAACCGTCAATTTGGGAGTTACTAATGTTTTCTTTACCTCCACATAATTATTACCACCATTGAAGAATGCTTCAAAAGGATCGGCAACCTGAGTAGCTTTAGCTATAGATGCATCGAAACGTGCCGCATCAATTGTTATCTTTCCCGATTGTTGTGGGAATAGCACAAACTGACGATATACGGTTGTCTGATAATTTCTTCCTTTATAATGTTCGAGACTCCACTTGCGATCATTTGGCAATTCAACTTCCTGTGAATGAAATCCCTTGAAATCAGGGAGTTTCACATTGTCGAAACCTCTTAAGTCTACTAAAGTATATATCTTGTATGTCAACAAGAATGCTTCTTGTTCATACAGATTTGTCTTACTGGCTGTAGCTGTAATAAACAAATCACTATTTGATACTGACGCTCCCGACGAAGCGCGACTTGCCGAACCGCTCTGCCTTCCATTATTTCCGGAAGACGCTCCATTTGCCTGATCTGATGGAAGCACATTAACATGTACAGCATTGGAAACCATCTGATTACCATCTGCTGTTATTGTAGCCCCGGGAATAGTAAAACTTCCTTCCGCAGTAGCCATCAAGATATATGTAAATGTTATACTGCTGGTAGAGGTTGTTTCCCCATTAATAATCTGCACACTTTTCTGTTGTGAACGGCTGGGCCCCATAAGCACCTCAAATCCTTTTATAGAAGGAGCCCGAAAGTCTCTCACCTTCTGCGTAGTCACTGTATATGACAGTCTGAACTGATCACCTACCGCCACAGCATCGGGGGCAGATGCAGTAAACGATACCTTACCATCGGCAAAAGTATGTAAACTGACTGTTATCAGTACCATCCATAAGAAAACGATTTTTCTCATATATTATTTCCTATTATATTTATTACCAATCCTTTTCCAGACGCCCACCTTGAATAACCTGTTGTTTCTTTACTTTATCCTGCACGTCTTTCTCATCCTGCATCACAGAGTTCAAAAGCTGTTCGGCATTTTCCTTAGACATCTCATTATCCTTTTTCTGTGGCTGAGGTGGTTGTTGCTGGTCTTTATTCTGTTGTTGATCTTTATTCTGTTCTTTCTTATCCTCTTGCTTATCTTGCTGCTGTTGCTGTTGGTTTTGATCTTGGTTTTGCTGATTCTGCTGTTGGTCTTTCAGCATTTTCTGAGCCAAAGCCAAATTATAACGTGTTTCATCATCTTTCGGATTGTTGCGCAAAGACTGCTTGTATGCTTCTACGGCCTTTGCGTAATCTTTCTGCGATTGAAAAATCACGCCCATATTATGATAGACCTGTGCCAAATCACCCTTGTCTTTTTCTATTTTTGTGGCTGCAACATATTGCTCCATAGCTTCTTGCAATTTATTCTGCTGTGCCAATGTATTTCCAAGATTGAACATGGAAACTGTAGACTGAGGATTTACTTCCAAAGCCTTACGATAATTCACTTCAGCATTGACATACACACTATCTTTAAAAAAACGGTTTCCCTTACGGATAAAATCACGTTCGGCTTTCTGAGCCGAAGCCGTAACTGCCATTAGCAGCAATAAAATCAATCCTATATATTTTCTCTGTAACATACGCATCATTTCTTATTGGAAAACAAATGAATATTACGGAACAAAGGGTTCTTACGTTCCAATACCAACATTTCAGCCAACAGCAACAACAAAATAATCCATGCTACAGCCTGAAATTGCTCATTGAACTCTGTATATACCTGTGTTTCCACATCGGCCTTCGCCATTTTATTGATTTCCTGACTGATTGCCTTTTGAGCACCGTTTGTATTGTCCACACGTACATAGATGCCATTGCCGGCCTTAGCTATTTCCTGACACATCTGTTCATTCAAACGAGTCACAATCACATTTCCGTCACGGTCACGACGATAATCATTGGTTCCCTCTGCCGGGATAGGCGCTCCTTCGGGCATACCCACGCCAAGCACATTCACCTGAATGCCTTTCTCTGCAGCCGCCTTAGCCGCTTCTATCGCACCGCCTTCGTGATTTTCACCATCAGTTATGACAATTACCGCGCGCCCCACCCCTTCTTGAGGAGTAAAACTCCGGGAAGCTAAATTAATGGCTGCTCCAATGGCTGTACCTTGTTTAGAAATCAATGAAGGGTCAATGGATTCCAAGAACATTTTAGCAGATATATAGTCACTTGTAATAGGAAGTTGTGTAAATGCATCGCCCGCAAAAACAATCATACCTACCTTGTCATTTTCCATTTTATCCACCAACTGCGCCACCAGCCTCTTTGCCTTCTGCAAACGGCTGGGCTGCACATCTTGCGCCAACATTGAATTAGAAATATCCAGTGCAATCATAACTTCCACTCCCTGGCGCTTCACTGTCTCCAATTTAGAGCCGAACTGGGGACGAGCCAACAGTACGGCAAACAGCCCGATAGCTGCAAACACCATCCAGAATTTCACATCGGGACGATACTTGGATACATCCGGCATCAACTGTGCCATTAGTACCGGATCTCCGAATTTACGGATATTCTTTCGCCGCCGATAATTGGAATACAAGTAGAAAGCTGCCAATAAAGGCAACAACAGCAACAAGTACAAATATGCAGGTTCTTCAAATCGAAACATCTTCTTTTTTACTAATTTACAATTTACTAATTTGGGTACGATACAAAATATATCCGAGGAAAATTCTGTGTAACTGTTACGGTATTTTCTTCAATATAGAATTACGTAACAAAACTTCCAACAGTACGCATAAGAAAGCCGCCAGCGCAAACCAGCGATACTCTTCCTGACGCTTACTGTATTCTTTCACATTCAGTTTCGTTTTCTCCAGCTTGTCTATTTCCTCGTATACCTCTTTCAACTTTGAGTTGCTCGTAGCGCGAAAATAATTACCATCCGTTGTTCCGGCAATCTGCGTCAGAGTCTTTTCATCAATTTCAACCGGCATATTGACATATTGCACTGTTCCGCCTACCGGATAAGGGTATGGAGCCATACCGTTAGTTCCCACACCAATGGTATAGACACGGATACCGAAACTTTTTGCAATCTCGGCAGCTGTCAACGGAGATATTTCTCCCCTGTTATTCGTACCGTCTGTCAACAGAATGATTACTTTCGATTTGGCTTTACTGTCTTTCAGTCGGGTAACCGCATTGGCAATACCCATTCCCACTGCCGTACCATCCTCAATAAGACCACATTTCACGTCTTTTATCAGATTCAAAAGAACGGCATGGTCCACTGTCAACGGACACTGTGTAAAACTCTCTCCGGCAAACAGCGTGATACCGACATTATCATTCGGACGACCATTGATGAATTCTGCCGCAACATCCTTAGCGGCTTCCAAACGGTTAGGTTTCAAATCTTCAGCCAGCATACTGGTAGAAACGTCTATGGCAAGCATTATATCAATACCCTCTATTTCACTATTCTGCCAGCTGTTGGTAGTTTGCGGACGGGCTAAAACAATAATAATCAATGCCAAAGCAGCTATCCGCAATACAAACGGTGCATGCAGCAGGTAGTTCTTATAACTCTTAGGGGTATGTGCATATACACGAGCATCCGAAATCTGAAGCGTGGCTTCACTATTCTTCCTCTTCATGATATACCATACTATATAAGGTATAAGCAACAATAGCAGAAATAAATATTCAATATTGGCAAAAACCATGATATTTACAATTTTACAAATTACGATTTAGCTTGAAGCGGACTTCTACTTTTACCATCAGGCAAAATAGTTGTACAACTCCAAACCGATATATATCAGCGAACCGACAAGAGCTGCCGCTAAAGCAACGATTCCTGCACCAAGTAATATCTTGGTACGCAAAGAGCGTTTCTCAATAACAGTAATCTCAGTAGGTTGCGGTTTAGCATTTTCGTCCTCCTTCTCCTTCGTATCATTGATGAAGTCAATCGCATTAATCAAGTTAGCGTCATTCTCATTCATCAACGGATTATGCTTGGCAAACTTTACCAAATCCGCGGTTTGGAACAAAGCACGCAAATCTGATATAGCATCCTTATCATTCATTTCCAACAGCTTATCAATGATTTCAGAAGAAGTCATTTCTAAAGCATTGAAGCCAAAACGATCTTTTATATAAGTACGAATAGCATCAGTCAACTCCGTATAATATTCCTTCGACTGTCCTTTCTGCCATACTTTCTCACTCTTGATGCGTTCTATCTCCTGCATAGCCAATTGATGCGGCGGCAATTTGGGCTCCACTTTCACCTTACGTATAATCGGCTTATTGTCACGAATACGTTTCACGAGATATACCAGCAACAGCAGAAACGGAACAAGCAGCACGGCACAAGTGATAGACATATACCAATCTTCCCATGCAAAAGGTGCTTTCATTACCGGCTTCGGCCCGAAGAACTGGTCGGGATGCAACGTATCTACCGGCATGGAATATACCTTTAATGCCAAAGCCTTGGAACGATATGCCTTGTTATCGACAAGCACCTCCATTGGCGGCAAATAATACAGCGCTGAATCAAAAGAAGTAACAGTATACTCCTGAGTTATCAACGAGCGTCTTCCGTCATTCAGCATTTGCGTATCCGGCTTGGCTATGTCAACAATTTCCACTCCACGCACCAAAGTATCGGTATAGACGGGAAAAATAGCACGCTTATCAGCATCCAGTGATACCTGAAGTTTGATTTTGGCTTGCTCTCCAATGAGGATTTGCAAGGAATCAATTGTAGCATCCACCGTCACAGACTGGGCTACCGTCCTACCCGTCAATACTGCCAACAGCGTTATCAGAAATAAATATCTTTTCATTATCCGATTAATTTCGTTTTGCAAACAAATTCATCAATGCCTTAACATAGTCCTGATCCGTACGTACCGACACATTGTCAACATTGCTCTTGGTAAACGTATCGTTCAGCTCCACCTGTTTGTTCACCCACCAATCATGATGGGCACGACGCACAGCACGCGAAGAAGTATCAATCCATTGCTCATGCCCGGTTTCCGCATCCTTAATCTTCATCAAACCTACGGCCGGCAACTCCTCTACACGACGGTCATAAACCTGAATAGCTACGACATCATGCTTGCGATTGGCAATGGTCATGGCATTTTTAAAGTTTTCCCGGTCGATAAAGTCTGATAAGACAAAAGCTGTGCAACGACGTTTCATAACATTCGTAAGGTATTCCAAGCCGAGACGTATATTTGTCCGCCGGCTTTCCGGATGAAAATCAAGTAACTCACGAATAATATATAGTATGTGTTTACGTCCTTTCTTAGGTGGAATGAATTTCTCTATCCGGTCGGAAAAGAAGATAACACCTATTTTATCGTTGTTCTGGATAGCAGAAAAAGCTAATGTAGCAGCGATTTCCGTCACCATGTCTTTTTTCATCTGCTTCACCGTACCGAATTCCAAACTACCGGAAACATCTACCAGCAACATTACGGTCAGTTCACGTTCTTCTTCAAACACCTTCACGAAAGGCTTATGAAAACGAGCCGTTACATTCCAGTCTATGTCGCGTATATCGTCGCCAAACTGATATTCGCGCACTTCGGAGAAAGCCATACCTCTACCTTTGAAAGCCGAGTGATACTGGCCTGCAAAAATATTATTGGATAATCCGCGTGTCTTTATCTCAATTTGACGGACTTTTTTTAACAAATCAGTGGTTTCCATTCAGTAATACATAAATATTTAGTAAACAATCACTTAGCATACTACAAACGTATTTTACTAAATTTATCTTCCTCTTTTACTAAAACATCGGCAAAGATTTAGTAAATCTCTTCCCCTGTTTTAGTAAAACAACAGGAGCGCTCTTTCAGCATCTACCTTACGGTTACGATATATGTTTACATTAGGGCACTTCAACCTTATTCAATATCTTGCTGACGATTTCGTCCGAAGTCATATTGCTTGCTTCAGCCTCATAGGTCAAGCCGATGCGGTGGCGCAGTACATCATGTGCCACGGCACGCACATCTTCCGGAATAACATAGCCGCGACGCTTGATGAAAGCATAACTGCGGGCAGCCAGTGCCAGGTTGATGGACGCACGGGGTGAACCGCCGAATCCAATCATATCTTTCAGTTCCTTCAAGTCGTATTTCTCCGGATAACGGGTTGCAAATACAATATCGACAATGTATTTCTCAATCTTTTCGTCCAGATATACCTGACGCACAACCTTACGCGCTTCGATAATCTCGTCAGCTTTCAAGATAGGTTTCACATTCAGCTTATCTCCATTTATATTCTGGCGTATAATCAGTTTTTCTTCTTCCAATTTAGGATAGTCGATGACTACTTTCAGCATGAAACGGTCTACCTGTGCTTCCGGCAATGGATATGTACCTTCTTGCTCAATGGGATTTTGGGTTGCAAGTACCAAGAAAGGTTCGGGCAACTTGAAGGTTTCCTTGCCTATGGTAACCTGACGTTCCTGCATGGCTTCCAATAATGCACTCTGGACTTTGGCAGGAGCACGGTTAATTTCATCCGCCAACACAAAATTAGCGAATACAGGCCCTTTCTTTACTTGAAAAGTCTCGTCTTTCTGACTGTAAACCATTGTACCGATAACGTCTGCCGGTAACAAGTCCGGCGTAAACTGAATGCGGCTATATTGCGCATCGATTAATGAAGCCAGTGTCTTGATAGCTAAAGTCTTTGCCAAGCCCGGCACACCTTCCAACAATACGTGTCCGTCAGACAACAAACCGATTAACAACGACTCTACCAGGTGCTTTTGTCCTACAATAACCTGGTCCATGCCCGTAGTAAGGTTGGTAACGAAAGCGCTTTGTCTTTCAATCCGCTCGTTCAGTTCGCGGATATCAATTGTTTCAGCCATAAATCAATGTATTTTTAGTGTTTAATTTTCATTTTAGTCCGGTTAGATACCGTTGATTATATTTTGCTCCCAAAAGTACAGGAATAAATTAACCATAGCAACTAATTTTTATTAAAAAACGATGTGAAACCTTTAGATTAAACTACTTTCATAGAGTTTAGTATTTAACAAAAAAAGAAGCAGTAAAATTTTACTGCTTCTTTGCTAATTTCGGTATTTTTATCGTTGTACCGGCAGGCACATTATTCGGCTTTTTGATAACATTCGGATTATGTTTTACTATATATGGATAAAGGGCTTTAGTACCATAGAAACGAAGGGCCACTTTGGTTAATGTTTCTCCGGGCTGAATTGTATATGTTGCCTCAGTTCCCACAATAGTGTAATTGGTGGAATCGGGAATATACGCAGCTCCGGACTGTTTTGGGGATTGGGATGCAGATGCAGCAACAACGACAGGTTGTTTGGCAACAACCGTTGCGTCCGGTTTCTTAATTACAGGTTTATCTACGGGCTTCTTTGGGACTGCTGTATCCGCCTTTGCAACAGCCGTAGTGTCTTTGACAGAAATACTGTCCGTTAAAACCTTATTATCTGTCTGTTTATTAACTTTGGCATCTACAATCTCTTCTACCGGTGGTTTGGTTGATAATTTATCAAATAAGTCCGGATAATATAAATAAACAACTGCTCCCGAACACAACAGCACAACAAGAACTACAATACCGATAAAATATTTCATGGTAGAAGATTCTGCCGGCACTTCCGTCTTCACTACTTCCGTTTCCTCAGCACCAGCTGTCTCTTCCGAAACAACGGAAGGTGTCTCCGCAATCTCTTCACCCGGACATACTGTTACTTCCTCCGAACGAATCTCCATTTCTTCCAAAGTTACTGCTTCCTCAGAGGTATCAACAGCCGCTTCTGTCACATCTTGAGATTTTTCTGTCACACCCGGTACGCATTCTTCCGTTCTTTGTTCTGTTTCTTCTTCATCCTCATTGCCATTGTCTATAGGGGTGTCTTCCAAAACAGTGTCATCATTGAGCACAACCGTTTCAAAATGCGAGAATGGCTTATTGATAATATCTTTCAGAGCGGGTTCCGGGGTAAACGAAACTTTAGTATGTCCTTGTATCTCAAAACGCTCTCCGGTATTGACGTTAATACTTTCACGACTTTCAACATCAATCAGTTTAAAGGCTCCCAATCCTTTTATCTTCACATATTTATCTTTTTCCAACGCTTCCTCAATCAACTGGAAAAACTCCTTCACAAAACTATCAGCATTCTTCTTGCTCATGCCATGCTTTTCAGCCAACAAGTCAATCAGGTCCTGTATGTTTAGTTTTTCATTCATAATTATGGAAGATTTAATAAGGAGGATTACTTAAACTTATCTTTTAACAACGTACTGGGTTTGTAGGTTAATACTAATTTAGGCGGAACCAGCATACGCTGCTTAGTCGTTGGATTCACAGATATACGTTCCGCTTTCTTTTTCACCTCGAATGTTCCAAAGCCTTGTACGGAAATTGTATTTCCTTCTTCCAACTGCCGCGTCATATCCGACAACAAGGATGTAACCAATTCCGAGGTATCCTTTAAAGTATATCCCAATCGTCGTGACAATTCAGAAGTAAATTCTTTGTTATTCAAAATCCAAGCTTTAAAATTGTGAACTACGGTGCTATATTAGCAAATCTTCTCCATATACACAAGAAGTTCGGAGAAAATATTCAAATAATCCGACCAAAAAGGTCGAAGTCATCGGAGTTTATAATCTCTACCTGATAAAAGTTACCCATCTCCAATGCCTTATCTTCACACTTAATCAGCACTTCCGGGTCTACTTCAGGAGAATCAAATTCAGTGCGTCCAATGTAGTACTCACCTTCCTTGCGGTCTATTATCACTTTCATGCATTTACCCACTTTTGCCGCACTCAATTCCGCGGAAATACCTTGCTGAATGGACATTAATTCGTCTAAACGAGCCTGTTTCACTTCTTGGGGAACAGCATCTTCATAATGGGCAGCGGCATATGTGCCTTCTTCTTCGGAATATGCAAATGCCCCCATTCTATCGAAACGCGCTTTGCGGACAAACTCTTTCAATTCTTCAAAATCAGCTTCCGTTTCTCCCGGATGCCCCACCATGAGTGTGGTGCGCAAATGAATCCCGGGAACTTCTTCACGGAATTTCTCTATAAGTTTATAGGTTTCTTCTTTTGTCACATGGCGGCGCATCTTATCCAGCATATTATCACTGATATGCTGCAAAGCAATATCCATATATTTGCAGACATTAGCTCGTTCGCGCATCACCCGAAACAAATCCATAGGAAAATGAGCCGGATAGGCATAGTGTAAACGTATCCATTCCACGCCCGGAATTTCAGATATTCTTTCGATTAATTCGGGCAACATCTGCTTTTTATACAAGTCCACCCCGTAGTAAGTCAATTCCTGCGCAATGACCTGAAATTCTTTCACCCCACGAGACACAAGATATCTCACTTCATCCAGAATCTCTTCCATCGGACGGGATATATGCCGGCCTGTGATGATAGGAATGGCACAATACGAACATTTGCGATCGCATCCTTCCGAAATTTTCAGATATGCATAATGTTTGGGAGTAGTCAATGTGCGTTCTATGTGCAGTTCATCATGATATGCCTTGCCCAAATCTTGCAACAGTTCTTTCCAATTAAACTTACCATAGAACTTATCAACTTGGGGAATCTCAACAGCCAATTCTTTTAAATAACGCTCCGAAAGACAACCCATTACATAGAGTTTCTCTAAATTCCCTTCTTCCTTTGCCTGTGCAAATTCAAGAATCATATTTATAGATTCCTCCTTAGCGTCGCCGATGAAACCGCAAGTATTAATCACCGCAATCTGCCCTCTCGGACGTTCGGCATCATGCGTTACATTAAATCCCGTTTCCTCCAATTGCCGCATCAAATGCTCCGAATCCACTAAATTTTTAGAGCATCCTAATGTTATGATATCAATAGTTTTTCGTTTCATGCGTTTCCACCGAACAATGAATCAACAAACTCTTTTTTACGGAACACTTGCAAATCTTCCATGCCTTCTCCCAAGCCGATGTATTTTACCGGAATTTTAAACTGATCGGAAATTCCTATTACAACACCGCCCTTAGCCGTTCCATCCAGCTTAGTCACAGCCATTGCCGTAACTTCTGTTGCCAAAGTAAACTGCTTGGCTTGCTCAAACGCGTTTTGTCCGGTGGAACCATCCAACACAAGCAACACCTCATTAGGAGCATCTGGCACAACCTTCTTCATTACATTCTTAATCTTAGTCAGCTCGTTCATCAAGCCCACCTTGTTATGCAGACGTCCCGCTGTATCAATAATCACCACATCAGCATTATTGGCTACCGCAGAGCTCAAAGTATCGAATGCCACAGAGGCCGGATCAGCACCCATTTTTTGTTTGATGACAGGAACTCCTACACGTTCCCCCCATATCACCAACTGTTCCACTGCTGCTGCACGAAAAGTATCGGCCGCACCCAAATAAACTGACTTACCTGCTTTTTTAAACTGATAGGCCAACTTACCTATGGTTGTAGTTTTCCCTACACCATTTACTCCCACTACCATGATAACGTAAGGCTTCTTTGTAATCGGAGTTTCAAAATCATCTACATCATCCGAATTGTTCTCAGTCAACAAAGCTGCGATTTCATCGCGCAAAATCATATTCAACTCTTGCGCGTTCATATATTTTTCATCTGCGGCACGTTTCTCTATACGCTCAATAACTTTCAGCGTAGTTTCCACACCCACATCCGAAGTTATCAAGACCTCTTCCAGATTATCCAGAACTTCATCGTCCACCTTCGACTTTCCAGCCACTGCACGGGCTATCTTGCCGAATACACTTTCCTTTGTTTTAGATAATCCTTTATCTAACGTTTCCTTCTTTTCTTTTGAGAAAAAACTAAAAAATCCCATAGTCTACCTTTTTGTACAATACATTATGCTACAAAGATATAACAAAACTAACAAATAATAAAAGTTGAAGCGATTTAATAACAAAAAAAATCCCCCCACCGATTATCCGGTGAGAGGAGCTTTATAAGTAATCAGTGCTTCGCAGCAACTGTATTCATCTTATTTTTTGAAAAAGTCTTGTACTTTTTCGTTGGGAACCATTTGTTCATCGAAGATGTAAGCACCGGTTTTCGGAGACTTAACCATCTTGATAACCTTCGTATAAGCACGACCTTCTTTAGAACCATCGTGCAAACTTGCTACTGTTTTCTTTGCCATGGGTTATACTATATTATTTAATTTCTTTATGTACTGTTACTCTTTTCAGAATCGGGTTATATTTCTTCAACTCCAATCTTTCGGTAGTATTCTTTCTGTTCTTCGTCGTAATATAACGAGAAGTTCCCGGCATACCGCTATCCTTGTGTTCTGTGCATTCCAGAATCACCTGTACTCTGTTACCTTTTGCTTTCTTTGCCATAATCAGTATTCTCCTCTACTTTTAGCCAATTACTTTAATGCTTTTCCAATCACAATAACCTTTAGCTACTGCATCCTTCAAAGCAGCATCCAAACCTTTTTTATTAATAATGCGCAGGCCGTTAGCGCAAATGCTCAGACTGATCCAGCAGTCTTGTTCTACATAATAGAACTTCTTGTTAAACAAGTTCAAATCAAAGGTTCTTTTTGTTCTTCTCTTTGAGTGTGAAACATTGTTGCCAATCATGGCTTTCTTTCCGGTAATTTGACAAATCTTCGACATTTCTATCTTTATTTTATAGTTTTTATCTATACTTATTTCAAACAGAGCGCAAAGTAAGCACTTTTATCGTTATAAAACAAGTTTTTCCCAAAATAATTCATTGTGCGAGAACATTTTTTCCTCATTTTAGCCTATCATAAAGCATCAACAGAGCATTTTGAATAGCCGACTGTACATTCCCTGCTCTTCCGCAGTCTCCTTCCTGCTTCATGGTTACGATTTCATTTTTATATGCAGCTGCTATCCACACTGTACCTACCGGTTTTTCCGGTGTACCGCCACCGGGACCTGCAATTCCCGAGGTAGCAACCGCACAGTCCGTTTTCAGCGTTTTCATCGCACCTTTCACCATCTCAATAACAGTCTCCCGGCTCACTGCGCCATATTTGGCCAAGGTTTCAGAGGAGACATGAAGCAAATCCTTCTTTATTTCATTGGAATACGCCACAATACCGCCATTAAAATACTCCGAACTCCCCGGAACCGAAGTTATCAGGGCGGCTATTCCGCCACCGGTACAACTTTCAGCGGTGGAAAGGGATAAATTCTTCGCTTTCAACAGTTCTCCTATCTCCTCTTCCAGTTTCATACCTTATTATATATAGAGTCTTATAAAGTAACACGTGAATAAGCCGGAGCCTCTATCGGACAGAAGTCCTTATCCAAATACTTAAAATATCCGGTGATGGCAATCATTGCGGCATTATCCGTTGTATAGCTGAACTTAGGAATGAATATATGCCAGCCATACTTTTCGGCATGCTCGCGGAATGAGTTGCGCAAGCCGTTATTGGCCGACACACCGCCTGCAACAGCCACTTCCTTTATATTATACTGTTTTGCAGCTTTACGCAATTTATCCATTAATATATCAACGACAGTAGCTTCCAACGAAGCAGCCAGGTCCGCCTTATGATGTTCTATGAAATCGGGATCATCTTTCATCCAGTCCCGCAAAGAATACAGGAATGAGGTCTTCAGTCCGCTGAAACTGTAATCCAACCCCGGAATATGAGGTTTGCTGAAAGTAAACGCTTTGGGATTTCCCTGACGTGCAAGCTTGTCGATAATCGGTCCGCCGGGATAGCCCAGCCCCATGACCTTGGAACACTTGTCAATGGCTTCACCTGCAGCATCATCAATTGTCTGTCCCAAAATTTCCATATCATTGTAAGCCTTCACCAAAATAATCTGAGAATTTCCACCGGAAACCAACAGGCAAAGGAAAGGGAATTCAGGTTGTACATTTTCTTCACCTTCCGCTTTAATGAAATGAGCTAACACATGACCCGTCAGATGATTAACATCTACCATAGGAATACCCAAAGAACGGGCGAAACCTTTGGCAAACGATACTCCTACCAGCAAAGACCCCATCAATCCCGGACCACGCGTAAACGCTACGGCACTCAGCTCCTCTTTGGTAACCCCGGCACGTTTCAACGCCTCGTGCACCACCGGCACTATATTCTGTTGATGCGCACGTGAAGCCAATTCGGGTACTACCCCGCCATAAGCCTCATGAACTGCCTGACTGGCCACGACATTCGATAGCAAGTAGCCGTCCTTGATGACTGCTGCAGAAGTGTCATCACATGAAGATTCTATTCCTAAGATTATTGTACTCATAGTGTTTATTTACGTTTAAACGCTGCAAAAGTAGTGATAAAAGTAGTATCCATAACGTATTATTTCATATTTTTGTTGGCTGAATAAAAAATTAATCGCCTATCAGAACGCTGAAAACGACAGTACGCTGGGTAATCGGTATAGTATTGGGACTCTATATCGGAATAATTTTATTGCTGAACATTCCTTATGTCCAGCACCAGATGTCTGTACTCGTAGCCAATGAACTGAGCTCCGTACTGGGCAGCCGGCTTACTGTCGGGCGGATAAATATAGGTCTGCTGAACCGAATTATCATTGACGACCTGATGCTGAACGACCAATCGGGAAAAGAGTTGCTGAAAATAGGGCGTCTGTCGGCCAAGTTCGAGATACTCCCCTTGTTCAACGGAAGAATATCCATCGGAAACGTGCAATTGTTCAGTTTCAACGCCAGTCTGGAAAGACCTACCCCTCAAGCTAAAACCAATTTCCAGTTTATACTCGACGCTTTTGCTTCCAAAGACACCGTTAAGAAAAAAAGTAATCTGGACCTTCGCATCAACTCACTGCTGATACGTCGCGGAAGGGTATCCTATGATGTCCTCTCGGTCGGAAAGACCCCGGGGAAATTTAATCCGCAACACATCCGCCTGTCCAATATCCTTGCCAACATTTCACTGAAGGCGCTTCAAAGCGACTCTATCAATGCCGCCATTAAGCGAATGAGTGTTGAAGAGGAACACTCCGGCTTTGAGTTGAAGAAACTGAGCCTTAAGATAGTAGCCAATGACCAAAAGATGCGGATAGAGAACTTTGCCATTGATTTGCCCAACACTTCCCTGACAATGGACACTATCCGTATGGAGTATGACAGTCTGGGCTCTCTCGGCAATTTCACCGATGATGTCCGCTTCTCATTCCGTATGCTGCCTTCGGAAGTCGTGTTGCAAGACTTGGCAGCCTTTGTACCCGCTTTCAAACCTTTCAAAGAAACGCTACGGTTGGAAACGGAAGCCAGCGGAACAGTGAACCAACTTTATTGCCCGAAGTTGCTAATCTCTGCCGACAATCATTTCCTGCTGAAAGGCGATGTATCCCTGCAAGACCTGTCACACCCTCAGGACGCTTATATATTCGGCACTCTGTCCAACTTATACGCCGACCCGGAAGGCATCGCATTCTTTGTCCGCAACCTGAGCAAAGACTACAAGGGAGTTCCGCCGGCGTTGCGGCATTTGGGTACGGTATCCTTCCGAGGCGAGATTTCCGGGTACTTCACGGATTTGGTTACCTACGGTGAAGTACGTACGGATATAGGTACCATAAAGACAGACCTCAAGCTCAGTTCCGATAAGGAAAAGGGTTATTTCTCCTATTCCGGTGCAGTAAAGACCTCGGAGTTCGGACTGGGCAAACTGTTGGGTAACGACAAATTCGGGCAAGTAACCTTCAACATGGATGTCAAAGGAAACCATTACACCCAAAGATACCCGTCCATTACAATGAAAGGGCTCATTGCATCCATAGATTACAGTGATTATACTTACGAAAACATCACTTTGGACGGAGAGTACAAACAAGGCGGCTTCGATGGAAACGTATCATTCGACGATGAGAACGGCGCTATACAACTGAATGGCTCTATCAACACAGCCGGCAAGACTCCGACATTCAACTTTCGCGCCGCCATCAACCATTTCCGTCCAAACACCCTTCATCTTACCCCAAAATACAAGGACACGGAAGTATCCGTAAAAATAAAGGCCGACTTCACCGGCAGTTCCATCGACGACATGAATGGTGAAATAAACATAGACAGCCTGCAATACATCGCTCCCGACCAAAATTTCTTCATGGACAACCTGCGGATTGCCGCCACCCAGAATGACGAGCGTCAAAAACATCTGACTATCAACTCCAATTTCCTGCGGGGCACTATCGAAGGAGACTACTCCTATCAAACCTTGCCCACCAGTGTGCTCAACATCATGCGACGCTATATTCCCGCCTTGATATTGCCGGACAAGAAACCTAAGGAAACCGAAAACAACTTCTATTTCGACCTGCATATCTACAATACGGAGATACTGTCCACCGTATTCCAGATACCACTGAAAATATACACCCACTCCACACTGAAAGGTTACTTCAACGACAAGGCTCAACGACTACGTGTAGAAGGCTACTTCCCGCGGCTGAGTTACGGAGAGAAGTTCTTTGAATCGGGAGTAATCCTCTGTGAGAATCCGGGCGAACAGTTTCAGGCAAAAATCCGCTTTACCAATCGGAAGACAACCGGCGCAGTGAATGTCGCTCTGGAAGCCAAAGCCAAAGACGACCGGATACAAGCCATTTTCAACTGGGGAAACAGTAGCGCTGTGACGTATAGCGGCAAACTGGCAGCCGTAACGCAATTCATCCGCGAATCGTCTCAGAAAGCGGATAATGATAAACAACATACAAACCCCACTCACAAAGGCAAGAAAGACATTCCCGCTTTGAAGACGATTGTCAACGTTCAGGAAACAAACGTAATCCTCAACGACACTATTTGGAAGATACACCCGTCACAAATCGTAGTCGATTCGGGCAAGATACACGTCAACAATTTCTATTTCAGCCACAAAGAGCGTCATTTGCGTATCAACGGAACCGTATCCGAACAACCGGAGGACACCGTGCGCCTGAATTTGAAAGAGATAAATATAGGCTATGTATTCGATATTGCCGACTTAGGTGTCAACTTCAAAGGTGAAGCCACCGGCCCTGCATACGCCAGCGGCGTACTTAAAACACCGGTGATGAGCACAGACCTGTTCATCCGCAATCTCGGTTTGAACGAAGGGCTTTTGGGTGATGCCAATATACACGGTGAGTGGCATCACGACGTGAAAGGTATCTATCTGGATGCCCATATCCGCGAGGAAGACATCGCCAAAAGCCATGTCTACGGCTATATCTACCCCATAAAGCCCACCAGTTCGCTCGATTTGCAGATAGAAGCCGACAGCACCAACTTGAAATTCATCCACCACTATATGCAAAGCATCACTCCCGAATTCAACGGACGTGCCAGCGGCCATGTGCATTTCTACGGCAAATTCAAGGCGCTGACAATGGAAGGACGTGTATTCGGTGACGCTTCCCTAAAAGTAGATGTACTCAACACCACTTTCTCACTGAAAGACAGCATACTTATCGAACCGGGCGGACTTACTTTCCGCAACAACCGCATCTTCGACACACAAGGGCATCAGGGAAGAGCCAACGGTTACCTGCACTACCAACATTTCAAGAACTTGGAATACCGCTTCCAGTTTGACGTCAACAATATGTTGGTAATGAACACTAAAGAGTCTCCCGACTTCCCCTTCTACGGCACGGTATATGGCACGGGCAATGCCACCATTGCCGGTAATGCGGCAGAGGGAGTAAACATCGACGTGGCAATGACTACCAACCGCAACACCAACTTCACCTATATGAAAGAGGGAGTCGCTTCGGCAGTCAGCAACCAGTTCATACGTTTCGTAGACAAGACCCCCCGACGCGTGCTCCAAGATTCCATCGTGCTTATGTCTGAATACGAGCAGGCACAGAGAGAAGTCCGGGAAAAAGAAAGCGATACCGACATCCGCCTGAACCTTTTGATAGACGCCACCCCGGACGCTACCATGAAAATCATCATGGACCCCATTGCAGGCGACTACATCAGCGGAAAAGGTACGGGAAATATCCGCACCGAATTCTATAATAAAGGAGATGTGAAAATGTTCGGCAGCTACCGCATCAGCCAGGGAGTCTACAAATTCAGCTTGCAGGAAGTAATCCGCAAGGACTTCATCATTAAAGACGGAAGTACCATCACCTTCAACGGGCCGCCCCTCGATGCCACCCTCGACATTCAGGCCGGCTACCTTGTGAACTCCGCTTCGCTGAACGACCTCATACCCGATGCCAGCCACTACGTCAACCAGACCAGCATCAAGGTGAACTGCCTTATGGCTCTGACCGGACAACTCACCTCACCGGACATCAAAATGAGCCTGGAACTGCCCAACGAACGCGATGAAGTGCAGGCGTTGGTTCGGAACTACATTCCTACGGACGAACAGATGAATATGCAGATACTCTATCTCTTGGGTATCGGCAAGTTCTATACCCCGGAGAATGTGGATGCTACCGGCAACTCCAACATGATGTCGAGCGTACTGTCTTCTACCCTTTCCGGACAGTTGAACAATGCACTTTCACAGATTATCGACAGCAACAACTGGAATTTCGGCACAAACTTCAGTACCGGAGAAAAAGGCTGGACCGATATGGAGTTTGAGACAATGCTTTCCGGGCAACTCTTGAACAACCGCCTTCTTATCAACGGCAACTTCGGCTATCGCGACAACCCGATGGCAAACACGAACTTTGTAGGTGACTTCCAAGCAGAATGGCTCGTAAACCGTTCCGGCGATATACGCCTGAAAGCGTATAACGAAACCAACGACCGCTACTACACCAAGACCAACCTCACCACCCAAGGCATAGGCATCGTGTTTAAGAAAGACTTCAATAAGTGGAACGAGTTACTTTTCTGGAACAAGTGGAAATTGAAAAGATTAAAAGATTCCCGTTCGGAATCGCAATCCAAACGGGAAAGAAAATAATCAGAAAGTTCTGATGTGTGACTATTGAGGCAAGCTCTTAGCGTACAAATTATCAATTATACCGTCTGCCAAACCTATGACAGGCACATGGATATATTCCGCTTTCACCACCTCTGCAATTGTAAGGAAAATCTCTGCGGCAGGCACAATAACATCTGCACGGTCGGCCTTCAGACTGAAAGTTTCCATACGCTGTTCGGGAGTAAGCGGTTGCAGTTCGTCATACAAAGACTGTAAAGACTGAACGAGCAGGCGTAGTTTCTTCTTATCCTTTTTATCGGCAAGGCGATACAGTTTATTGATATTACCGCCCGAACCGATGATATTGATTCCTTGGAAGTCTGCTGTAAGACGCTGCAAGTCATTTTTCATTTGTTGCCAGCTCTCCGCCTTAACAGCATTGCTCAGCATACGCACCGTACCTATATTATATGAAAGCGACTGTACCAGTTCACCGTTTGTCAGCAAATTGATTTCCGTACTTCCGCCGCCTACATCCACATAGATGTAATTTCCCATACGGTCTTCCAGACATTCTATATGATTATTGTATATCATCCGCGCTTCTTCCTGCCCGTCAATGACTTCAATATTGATGCCCGTATCTTTCAGTATCTTTTTGATGATAGACTTTCCATTCTTCGCGTCGCGCATGGCAGAGGTAGCACACGCACGATAATCCGTCACCTCGTATATCTTCATCAACTGACGGAAAGCCTTCATCAAGCGGCGCAGCTTCACGGCCTTTACATCGGAAACCTCTCCCAAAGCAAAAACATCAAAGCCCAGTCGCAGCGGAACACGGAGAAGCATCGCTTTAGAAAGACGCTTGTTCACCAAATTCTCATCTTCTTTCACCTTTTTAATAAGCAGCCGCACGGCATTGGAACCGATGTCGATAGCAGCGTAACATTTCCCATTCATTCTCTTTACTTATATTTTAATACATTCTATTCTTTGTAGCTCTTATAAAGTTCCTCTTGCGAACGGAACGGGACATCACTTTCCGTAGTCCAAGAGCGATTCTCTCCGCTTCCATCGACAATACTTCCCTGACAATTATCACGAAGGCCGAATTCGATGACCTTACGCAAATCGGCTTTAATCTGCGCATCGTACACGGGAGTTATCACTTCCACCCGATTATCCAGATTGCGCGGCATCCAATCGGCAGAACCGATGAAAGTCTTATCCTCTCCGCCCGCCGCAAAGATAAAGATACGCGAATGCTCCAGATAGCGATCTATAATGCCGTTGATGCGTATCGTGTCACTCACACCGGGAATACCCGTTACCAGGGAGCAGTTGCCGCGTACCAGCAGCCCGACAGGCACACCGTTGGCAGAAGCCTCATAGAGTTTTTTCACCATAGCCGCGTCCGTGATATGGTTTATCTTGGCAAAGATATAAGCCGGTTTTCCGGCTTGTTTGTTCTTGATTTCATCGTTTATCAGCTTTACGAACTTCTGTTTCATCTCATTGGGCGAAACCAACAGTTCCTTGAAACGTATAGGTGAATAAGGCTTCTCGATGAATGTAAATACGGAATTGACATCATGCACCACATTGCGCGCAGCGGTCATCAGCATATAGTCGGTGTACATACGCGCATTTCCCTCGTGAAAGTTTCCCGTACTGATACAAGCTATGTCATTCCCTGTTTTCATGCTGATATGGGTAATCTTGGAATGGACTTTCAGACCTTCCACTCCGAAGATTACATGAATGCCTGCATCCTGCATCTTTTTAGACCAACCGATGTTGGATGCCTCATCAAACCGTGCCAAGAGTTCTATAACCACCGTTACCTTCTTCCCGTTACGGGCGGCACAGATAAGGGCTTTCACCACTTTTGAGTCTTTGGCAAGACGATAGAGTGTTGTCTTGATGCTTTTCACCTCTTTGCTGACCGCGGCTTCCTGCAACACGCGAATATAATAATCGAAGCTGTGATAAGGCACATGGATAAAGCGGTCTCCTTTCTGTATCAGCCTCAGCAGACTCTCATTACTGTCCAGTTCCGGTTTTATAACAGGCTCCCATGCTGGATATTTCAAATCCTTGCGTCCGCAATCCGGAAACGACATCAAGTCCTTATGGTTGTGATAGCGTCCGCCGCCCAATACCGTATCCAGCTTGTCCAGATTCAGTTTGTTCATCACACGCTTCAACACATCCCTCGGCATATCGGCATCGTAAATCACTCGCAAGGCATCACCTTTCTTGCGGCTCTTCACTCCTTTGGATATTTTTTGCAGCATACCGTTGCGCAAGTCATTGTCTATCTCCATTTCCGCATCCTTTGTAAATTTGAATGCATATGCCTTGAAAAAGACATAATTCAGCCCGGAGAAAATCATCGGCAAGCAGTAGCGGATTACATCATCCAGATACATCAGATAATTCCTGCCTTCCTTGTCCGGCAAACGCACAAAACGTCCGCACTCAGCTACGGGGAGCGCAATCAGCGCATAATCAAAACTTTTCCGTCCTTCGGCCTGCATCTTGACAGCCAAATAGATGTTTTCATCCGTCTCATCGGTCAGTTGCCTGACTGCCGAAAGCCATACAGGGCTGACAAAGCCACTCAACCTTTGACGGTAAAACTGACGTACAAACCGTTGCTGTCCTTCGTCCAGTTCGTCCTCTTTCATCAGGAAGATGTTTTCCTCACTCAACTGCCGGGTCACTTCGTGAATGGCGTGTTCATACTCTTTGGCGTACTTGTTATTCAGCTTGTTGATTTGCTTGATGAGTTGTCGCGCCTGCTCTCGCTCCGAGCGCAGGCTTTTATCCTCGCACTCGGCAATACGGCTGAGCGTAGCCATGCGGACGCGAAAAAACTCATCCAGATTGTTGGAATAAATGCCGAGGAAGCTCAACCTCTCCAATAAAGGTACTTGTGGTTTGGTAGCTTCCTGCAAGATACGCCGGTTGAAGTACATCCAACTCAAATCACGTGCCACGTACGCTTCCGATAATGTTTTCTTATTAATCATCTGTATATATTTATCAATGATTCGGCGGCAAAAATATGCAACAAGTATTACAATGCCATGTCGGGCATATTACAATACGGATAAGGAAAATTCCGTGCCGGATAATGTGACAAGGACATCCCTGCCTCTATATGATTCATAATCCTCCGGTCACAACTCCGTACCCAATAACGGAATTGCGCGTCCGGCTTGTAACTTTCGGAGAAGTCCAGCAATTTTTGTAAGTCAAATCCGTCAGAGACAATACCCGCACCCGTACGGGCGGCATCGTATGCGTTGCAATCCTGTTCGATATGCGCGGGAACCATCAGCAAAGGTTTGCCCAAATACATCGCTTCACAAACCGATTCAAACCCGGCAGTCGTGGCATAAGCCTTGCAGCCTGCCATGTAGCGCAAAAACTTCACGTCGTCAATCTGATGAAAACTCAGCGTGTCATCCACCTTGCACACTTCAGCTTCGTCCGGCTTGTCCCAAAAGAAATGAAGCGGAACTTGCGGATGCTCCCCATGCCACACCTTTATGTTTTCACCAAAACCGGAATTCACCATATATCCATGCAAGTAATCACCCTCCATACCCTCACAGGAAAGCACTTCACGACGAAGCAGTGGCGGCACGACGCGAATACGGGCGTACTCGTCATCTTCCATGTCACGAAAAGAGAGCGCAAGTTTTTGGGAGGCTCCTATACAAGTGAGGCGGGTGAAGAAACGCAAAAGCCACAGGCTGCCCCTGCCTTTGTCGGGAAACTCGAAATCACGATGCAGAAAGAGGTACTGATGTCCTATACTGATTTGGGGTACAGACGGACGATAGAGCAGATAAGTCAGCCCGGTCAGCAGCTCATAAAAGTTGATGACCAATTCCGCCCCGGTTTCTTGGATGCGCTGATGGATGTAGTGCATACTGCGCAAATAAGAAGGCGCTTTTATAAAATTGTATGCCACACTGCGCGAAAGGCTCACCCGCTTATTGGCAGGTGTAGGCAGAAAATTGGGACTGAGAAAACGCTTCACCGGGGCATGAATGCTACGATTGAAGAATCCGGGCAAATGACGGAAGTTACTCTTGCCTACCAACACTTCCACTACTTCGTGTCCGTTGCGGCGCAAAAGCCCTTCCATGGTAATCGCTTGGGTGAGATGTCCCCTCCCCTCTCCTTGAACAATAAAAAGAACCTTCATCTTGATACAGTTTATATTTTGTTTACTTTACGCTTTCTATAAAAAGTCACACCGGCGTCGCACAGGTATGACTTCAAGAGAATTTATGGAATTGTCATACGTAAAAAGGATGAAATATCTCTTTTCTTTTTAACGATACAAAGATGTCCGAAAACTGTTTCAGAAGTGTGTGGAGAAGGTTACAATTTCATCTCACAAGACAAAAAAACATAAGGTATTAATACGAACTTAAGCTATCGTTCTGAATGACAAAACAATAGCTTAAGTTCGTATTAACACCTTATGAACTTATCGGAATAATAATATCCTATTAATAAGAACGTGCAAATATCACGCGGCAGGCAGACGGCTTACCCGTCACCATGCACTTGCCCGGTTCTTTGTCGCCCGGCACAAAAGATTCAAACGGAATGCAGCGGATAGTGGCTTTGGTTTCTTCCTTAATCTTCTCTTCGGTTTCGGTTGTTCCGTCCCAGTGAGCCAGAATAAAGCCGCCTTCTTCAATCTTTTCCTTAAATTCGTCGTAGCTGTCCACCGTAGTAATGCGGCTGTTACGATAATCCAACGCTTTCTTGTAGATATTTGCCTGAATTTCTTCGAGCAGGTCTTTTACGTATTCTTCGATGCCGTCGCAAGAACAGGTTTCTTTTTCCAGCGTATCGCGGCGCATCACCTCCATTGTATTGTTCTCCAAGTCGCGACCACCCATAACCAGACGAACAGGCACACCCTTCACCTCGTAATCGGCAAACTTGAAGCCCGGACGCTTGTTGTCGGCATTGTCGTACTTCACGGAGATACCCATTGATTTCAGTTTGGCTACAATACCGGCAATCTTCTCGTCAATCTTGGCAAGCATTTCGGCATTCTTGTAGATAGGTACGATAACTACCTGTATCGGAGCCAAGTGCGGAGGAAGTACCAGACCGTTGTCATCGGAATGTGTCATGATAAGCGCACCCATCAAGCGAGTGGATACTCCCCAAGAAGTGGCCCATACATATTCCAGTTTGTTCTCTTTATTTACGAACTGCACATCGAAAGCCTTGGCGAAGTTCTGTCCCAGGAAGTGTGAAGTACCGCTTTGCAAGGCTTTACCGTCCTGCATCATCGCCTCGATTGTATAGGTATTGAGAGCGCCGGCAAAACGTTCGTTGGCAGATTTCACACCTTTCACAACAGGCACTGCCATATATTTCTCGGCAAACTCGCCGTAAACGTTCAGCATACGTACAGCTTCTTCCTCAGCTTCTTCGCGAGTGGCGTGTGCCGTATGTCCTTCCTGCCACAAGAACTCTGCGGTACGCAGGAACAGACGGGTACGCATTTCCCAACGGAATACGTTTGCCCACTGGTTGCACAGGATAGGCAGGTCGCGGTAAGAGTTAATCCAGTTCTTGTAGGTATTCCAAATGATAGTTTCCGAAGTAGGACGGATGATGAGTTCCTCTTCCAGCTTTGCAGCGGGGTCTACCACTACGCCGCCGCCATTGGGGTCGTTCTTCAAACGGTAGTGCGTTACTACGGCACACTCTTTGGCAAAGCCTTCTACGTGTTCCGCCTCACGGCTGAGGAATGATTTCGGAATAAGTAAAGGAAAGTAAGCGTTTACGTGTCCTGTTTCCTTGAACATATCGTCCAGCTGACGCTGCATCTTCTCCCATATTGCGTATCCGTAAGGCTTGATTACCATACATCCGCGCACAGCCGACTGTTCTGCCAAATCGGCCTTTACCACCAACTCGTTGTACCATTGAGAATAATTCTCGCTACGTTTGGTCAGGTCTTTCAATTCTACTGCCATTCTATTTCGTTTTTTAAAGTTTTCTATTCTGATTCATTAAACGGAGTGCAAAAGTACAAATTTCTGTGCGAAAAGTGTTTATTGTATAAACACTATTTTTTGCAGACTTTGTGAATACTTACTTTTTCCTCCCCCTCCACCCGATATTCCCCGTAATAAATAGAGAGATGACGATTTACTAAATCTCCGGCAACGATTTACTAAATCTTCCCCATCGTTTTAGTAAATCTTCCCCAACGTTTTAGTAAATCTCTATTTACTGCATAAAACCCGCCCGAGGATTGCTTGTAAAATGTAAAACACCTATATTTGCAACAAAACCATCTATAGAAAAACGGATATAGAGCCGGTGTAAATATGATATAAGAATGAAGCAGGAAGAGAAAAAAACTCGAAACAGACGAACCAATGAACAATTAGACAGGGATGTGATGTCCGAACTCGAAAAACTTGTGGCGGAACAGGGTTTCGGCAATGTCAATCTAAGCACCTTGACGAAAGCCGCAGGAATGGAAGCCAACGTATTCTATAGAAGGTACGGTTCGATGGATAATCTCTATGACAGACTTGCCAAGCAATATGACTTCTGGATGAACAATGCCATCGATATTTCCAACTTGAATGTATTGGGGCCTAAAAAGTTCTTCGCTGAAACATTCAAGATACTCTTCAGGAACTTGTCCGACAATCCCGTTATGCAAAAGCTGTTGCTTTACGAAATGTCAGTCGTCAATGATACCACAAAAAGAACGGCGGAAACGCGGGACATCATGAACCTTAATTTGATTACATATTACGAAACGCTGTTTAAACCTGCAAAAGTCAATATCAAAAGCATCGCCGCAATCCTAATCGGAGGTATTTACTATTTGATACTTCATAAGGAGTGTGCCAAAATCTGCACGATAGACTTTAATACCCCGGAAGGAGAAAAAGCCTTTTCAGAGGGAATAGACTTCTTGACCGATACCATTTTCAATAGATTGGAAGCGTATGAAAGAGACAGGAACGCAGTCCGGCAAATGCTGGCTGACGGCATAAACGAGCTAAAGATATGCAAATACATGGGCATTAGCAAGAATGACTTGAAAATGTTGCTCTCAAAGTAACCACGGTACAACTTTTTATATAGCCATATTTTATATGGCTATATTTTTTTCTCACAATGCGATTGGAATAATCGTGTTTCCATTTTCAAAAGGATTCATACAAAATAACATTCAACTATAAATCAATAGATTGACAGATATTATAATTATGTAACCATCCAAAATACAGGTAAATTTATTTAGTTCGAATTATATAATAATCAAAACACATATCATATTTATAAGCAAAATACTTTTCTTATAATTTATTTATGCTACTTTTGTCGATTGAGTAATAAAACAAAAAAGCATGAAGAAAATTATGTTACTACTCCTTTTCGGAGTAATGGTACTTACGAGTACGGCACAGGAAAAAGTTTACCAAATAGAAGAAATCACCGTTATCAACTATGGGGATGGCCGGATGCTCTTTCGCCTGAACAATGAAGAAAAGACCCCGCTCAACGGCTCTCACCGCCTGATTGACGGCTATCACTCGGAGTACATTCTCGCTGACTTTAAGGATGGCATGTATCATGGTGATTACCGACATTTCAAAGAGAACAAACTACTTGAAGAGTGCCGTTACAAAGAGGGAAACAGGGATGGACTATACAAGCGCTATTATGGTGACGGACAGACCGTGCAAAGTGAGCGAACATTTATAGACGGCAAAGTGGACGGCGTGAGCAGGACGTATCACTCGAACGGCAAAGTTGAAACCGAAAAAGTATATAAGTTAGGAATTGAAGATGGTTATGACCGGCGATACGGCAGCGACGGCGCTCTGACGCTCGACGAATGTTATAAAGACGGTAAACGCGATGGCAAATGGACTCAACACCTGTCGAGTAACCTCGGTGACATGGTTCGCATCAGCTTCTACAAGAACGGCTTGCCCGACGGTCAGTGGAGCGAAACGTGGAAAGACGGCAAGCCCCGTAGCAAAAGCAGCTATAAAGACGGCAAAAAAGAGGGTGTCTGGATTAGATATGGTAAAGGCGGCAAACCCGAAAAGTCTACCACTTACAAAAACGATGAAAAGAACGGAGAAGAGATTACTTATTTCACTGACGGCACTCCTGAAAAGTCGTCAAACTACCTCAATGGCAAATTGAACGGAGTAACAAAGGAATTCTATTTTGAATCAGGCAAATGTAAATCGGAATATACTTTCAAGAACGGTAAGCGTGAAGGAGCATATAAACGTTACTTTGATACCGGAAAGTTGCGGGAAGAGGGTCGTTGTGAAGCTGATAGCGAGGTCTATCGCAAAGAGTATTACGCTAACGGCAAGCTCAAATCGGTTGCCGAGCGAAAGGGCGGAGGTTGGAGTACCATTGAAAGATATGATTCGGAGGGTAACAAAGAGTAAAAAAGGGAAATTGAAAAAAATACATGAAACCAGAAACAGCATACAAGTTGGTAGAAAGATTTAGTCTTACCAATGCAACAATCATGACTATATTTTTTGCTATTCATTCTGATTCTCTTTGGACTGCATTCTGTACCATTGTTACTGTACCAGTAATCGGTATTGCTATGATGGCCATGTATGAATCTTCCGCCAATGGCTACACCGAACTGATGAAAAATCTGACAGAAAAGGATAAAAAGGCAATGAGCGATGTCCCTTGGGATAAGGTAATCAAAGAAGCACGTAATAGATATTTAATGGGGTTAATCGGTATCATGTTTTGCAATATTTTACTTTCTGGGTTAATAATATTTTTCCTATGGATAATAATATATGAAGGAAGAACAGTTGTTTTTAGATTATAAAAATCAATTATAATGGAAAGATGGGAATAAAACGACGAAAACAACGAGAGGCATTTTGATAATCATTTATATGATAGTATTATCATTCTTGACTGATAAAGATATAGTTGAAGATGAAAGTCCAATCATGTATTGCTGGTATAAAACCAATACAGATGCAGATGCCATGTATATTTATAAACCGGACGAAACGACGAGTGATAAACCTCTTATTAAAGTTCGTTATCATCTGGGCGGAGATAAGCCGGAAATTATTTATCCTGAATAACTATCGGTTATAAATGAGGGAAAAGAACGATCTGAATAATCACTTTTAAAATATATATAAAATGCGAACTATTACACGTGAATGCAGAGTTCTGACCATTATTAGATTAGATTATTATCAAGGATATAATAATTGGAAATGGGAATTTTAATTAAGTGTAAACATTATCAGGGAGATGAATATTAATACGGAATTTTAATTTGACATGTCAGTTATGAGACTAAAAACAGTTATAATCATGGGAGTAACAAGTCTTTTCGGCTTGGTTAGTTGCGCAAAGGCACAGATAGGGAAACCGGTTTTCAACTTAGACAATCCGGACTACGGCCTAAACGTAGCCGCTATGATGTCTTCCCTCTTAGATACCACACAGCAGAAGATTGAAGCGCGGTACAAAGTAGATACCCTTAAATTTTACAACACGGAAACGGATGAACCGTTTCCGCCTTTGGTGGCTTACAGAAACAAGGGAGGCAGTAAAAGAACGGAAGCCACTTTCCGAGGATTTGACTTTACAGAACTCGGCATGGTAACAACAGAACAAGGCACATTAGTGCAGGTAAAAGGCAAGGGGGAAACAGACGAAGAAGGTTTCGCCAAGTTGGTGAAAGCAGCCACAAAGAAATACGGAAAACCACATTTTGAGGAGGGAACCGATTTTGAAGGACGACCCAGGCAACTGTACCGCTGGGAAACAAAGAAAGAATATATCCAGTTATATGCTAAAAGTAACAGCAGTAAAGACACACTTGTCATTGCGACGGCAGGCAATGAAAACGGGCTTGTCAATATGGAAAACGACAAGCCGTGTCTGGATGTGACTCTATGGCGATGGAAAAAAGAATATCACGATTGGCTCGTCTTCGAACTGGACTATTGCGTGCTTGGAGAGGAAGCGCAAAAACTATCCAGCTTGTCCAATATTCAGAGTGCAGAGAATTATACACCGGCATGGGTGAAACCGTTCCTTATTACTGCACATAATCTGGATGCTTTGGAAAACTCGGGTGGTGTATGGGGTAAAATCGAAACCAGTTTCTATTATCGTATTCCGAACGGTAAAGTAATCGATGAAACCGGTATAACAGATTTTGTAGAAATCAACCGTGAGGCTTGCCTTCCTTGCTGGGAGTTTGAAGAGTTTAAGAGCAATTTCAAAGACGGACTTAGCACCACAGCATATATGGCTCGCCAAATGGAAAAAGGCGTGAAGTTTACGGAACTGATGGAAGACAAAGAGCTGTGCCCCAATATTACGTATTATGGTGAAGCGAGATGGGGAGAAAAGGTGACAAAATCCGTTATTGTGACGTTTCATTCGAATGGAGATATAGAATGGGCGGAGAGATACTTGACGGAAGATGAAGAACAGCTCCCCCTTGTTGCCGGTGAAACGAGATTGCGGAGAACAAAGAGACTATCCGGTATTGTGAAGTTTGAACGGAATGAAAAAGGAGATATGGTACTGAAAAGTCCTGATGTGGATGAATATGACATATGCGATATGTGCCTCATTATTGATGACAATGTACAAGAACGACTGTACGGAAGGGGATATGATATGGAGTATAAAACAGCGTACATGATGGAAATACAAGAAGAACTGCGGAAAAGCGGTTTGGATTTGGAGCATACAACAGCACGTCTGGTGAGAATGCCGATAATTCCTTTTGTTTTTTTCACTGACGGGAAAAAGGATATGTTTATGAATATCAAACAAGGTTACAGTATCTATACTCCTAATGGCCATGAATGGAAAGCAGGCAAAGTTTACCGGCTTTATGATTATCTGATAAATTGGTGATTAATCATGGAATCACATTATATGAAGTGAGGGGTTAATATCAAATGAAAAAGATAAGCAAAGCAGTTTTTGTATTTGTGTTATCCCTGTTTGTTTGCGTGCAAATGGGATGTACACATCATCGTTGTGTCCCATTCAACCGGAAAGGTTGGGACGAATGGGACGGACATTATTATTCCAGAAAGTTCATGGTTGACGATTTGGTAAATAACCGTCTGAAGGTAGGAATGACTTACCGGGAAATACTGAACCTATTGGGAGAATCCTATTTTGTGAATGAAGAGGATTCGATGCCCGGCATCCGTTATGAAATAGACATTGAGTATCAACTCCTCGACATTGACCCCTACAAGGGAAAAGACTTATTCATAAAATTCGGTAAAGACTCCTTAGTGGCCAGTTATAAACTTATTGAATGGAAATCCGGTTACATACCGGAAGCAGAGAACATATTGGATATACATTACACTGTAACCCAAAGAGGGCCCGTCGAAGTGGACGATTTGTTAGCAAAAGGATACAAAGTAATCGGCCGCTACAAATTGTACAATCCGCACCCCCGCCCGATAACATCCGCCGATGCTCGGTTTATCGCCGGAAAATTAAGCGGGTGGCTGAACTCCTCTTATCCTCAAAAGACATTCCGGCTCGCTTTGCAAAACCTCACGGCAGAAAGCATCAGTAATCACATGAAATATACGTTTACCATGCTATCTTACAAAAGAATTCTTGAAGGAGACTTTTATTGTCTGAAATTGCAAGCGGACGATAAGGAAACCGTTAGTATCTATATTGCTAAAGCTCTGTGCGATGACGAGAATTACGACGATACGGAAGAGTGTGTGGTATATCCTTTCTTTACAGAAGCATGGCATGAAAATATAATGGATTCTAACCCCTATAAACCGGGAGAATTATGGTAATTAAAAAAACAGAAAATAATGAGATATAAAAAGACTGTCAGATTGATACTGATATTCGTAATCATTGTTGGAAGTATTGGACTCTTTTATTCCAACGTATTGCAACCTCCGTTTATCCACATAAATGACGGTAAACGTTTGGTAAATCCAAGAGGAACAGACAGTATTTATATCTATACCGAGGATATATTGGTGGCACATCCTCCTAAGGATACTTTGGAGCGCATGAAGATGATGATAAACTATCATGATACAGCAGGCTTATCTTTAGCCGATTTAAAAAAACGAGGAGACATTACATTTTATTATATGGGATTTTCGAAAAACACCTGTGCTACCCGGAAATTTTATTTAGAGAAACAAAGGAATGTAGAATGCAACAGTAATGAAATCTATATAGGAGATATTTGCATTGTCCGCATGGAAGAAAGTCCTGATAAATGGAAGATTGAGATAAGTTATAATCTGGGGACAGAACCCGACGCCGATTATATCGGGCCAAAATTAAAGTACTACATTTTATATGATGAAAGAGATTCTAATTTTTATGAGAAGCATAAGTATGATGAAATCGTACGATATTACCATGAGTTGCAGGAACGAAAACGACATATAAAGGGTGAGTAAGTGATGGCAGAAATAAAGGAGTGTTTGTAATATGAGAAATAAAATATGGATTATGATAAGTGCATTGTTACTAACTAAAATTACGAAAATCGTTATACTATTACTTGTGCCGTTCCTATTTACAAGTTGCACAAAGACCGAATCAAATCCTTATGAAACATATTGCCCGTTGGACAATATCTGATATTCAAAAGAAAAAAATAATAAGTAATTATTTATATGTAGATAGTAGATATAATACGTTTCCTTTAATAGACTATCAATGAGAGGAAAAGCAACGAATAGATGGAGAAAGTGAATAGAAGCGGAATAAGCAATCAATATAAAAGCTATTTTAAACTATAAAATCAATGAATAACGTATTAAATATCATAAAATCAAGAGTGTTGCTATATTGCACATTGCTTGTCATCGTTTGCAGTTGTACCAAAACGGTGAAACAAAGTAAAGATTTTGACATTGTTGAAACGAACGAATATATAAATATATACAACTCCAAAGGAAAGCTGGACTCAGTGAAAATTACCCAAAAACAATTGATGTACGAGTCGAACGTACTGACTTCGGTAAATATATATACCGGTTTGCATACATACACTTATCAGAATAACAGTCTCTATTCTATCACTGAGACAAGTGAACCGAAAAAAAATATAGTAAGAACCACCTATTATAAAGATAAGTCTGAAGAAACTATTGAGCTTAGGAACAATAAAGATACAATTAACTATTATTTCTACCAATATCGGGATGATGATAAAAAGCAGCTTGAGTATACGCGGATGATACAACGGCTTAACGGTAGACCGATTATCGACATTGACATTAATGACAATTACGAAGAATGGCGCTTTTATCACAAAGACTATCTGTTTAAGATTATCAGGCATGACTTCAACAGTTCTCAGACTGAAGAAACCTATTTCTTTGACACCATTCCTGACAAAGAGGATTTGCAATCCATACCAAAATCAAAAAACAAGCAATTCATTAAATACCATACGTACAATACCATAAATGATACTTTAATTGAAAAATACTTCACCAACGGGAAAGTTGATATGGTTGTTAAGAAATACAACGATAACGGCAAGGAAATGGAGCACACCTGTGCTACCGATGGCTTTGAAATACTTCATATCCGGTATAAAGAGAAAGATATGGATGTAACCGTGACAAGCTCTCCTTTCATGGGTAATAGTGTAGACAGCGTATACGCTAAAAATGGAAAAGATATGAGAGCAGTCCGAGTCGATGATGAGACGAGATGTCTGATAACATACGACTATGACCGGTATGGCAATTTAACAAAAGAAGTGAGAAAAACCAAGTTCTTTTAATGATTATAACATAATACGAAAAAAATCAGATAGAAATCTTTTGATAACTATCTGATTTTCTTTTAAGAGCGGCAAGCGAGGTTCGAACTCGTGACCCTCAGCTTGGGAAGCTGATGCTCTACCAACTGAGCTATTGCCGCGGGGTATGTCTTCCTTTGTGCTGAAAACGTTGGCAAAGGTAATGAAATCTTTTAAAAAAGAAAAAATGAAACCGCTAAAAAAATGTTCTGTTCTTGCCACTGCCACAGAAATCATGTACATTTGCTTCCCGTAAACTTCAAGCAAATCAATGAAACGAATCATACTTATCACCGGCGGAGCCCGTTCGGGCAAAAGTACTTATGCGGAAAAACTGGCGCTCAGTCTCTCTCCCAACCCTGTCTACCTTGCTACGGCACGTATATGGGATGAAGAGTTTCGCAAACGAGTGATACACCATCAGGAAAGACGCGGCGCTGAATGGACGAACATAGAAGAAGAAAAAGAATTGAGCCGCCACGCACTGTCCGGGCGCATAGTCCTGATAGACTGCATAACGCTGTGGTGCACTAACTTCTTCTTCGATTTGAATGCAGACACAGACCAAGCCCTCACCGCTGCCAAAGAAGAATTCGACCGCTTTACCGCACAAGATGCCACTTTTATTTTCGTCACGAATGAGATAGGCATGGGCGGCACATCCGAAAACGAGATACAACGGAAATTTACGGATATGCAAGGTTGGATGAACCAATACATAGCCTCGCAAGCAGATGAAGTGATTCTGATGGTATCCGGCATAGCGGTGAAAATTAAAAATGAAGAATAAAGAATTAAAAAATAAAAGAATACGATGAAAACATTTCATATCTCCCGGCCGGACGAAGCCATCCGCCCGGCATTGATTGATAAAATCAATAATCTGACCAAACCGAAAGGCTCCTTAGGTACTCTGGAAAGCCTTGCACTGCAAATCGGACTTATCCAACAGACTTTAACTCCTACCCTTCAACATCCCCAGAACATCATCTTCGCCGCCGACCACGGTATCGTGGAAGAGGGTGTCAGCCTTTCGCCCAAAGAAATCACTTGGCAGCAAATCAGCAATTTCCTTCATGGCGGTGCAGGCGTCAACTTCCTGTGTCGTCAGCATGGTTTTACGCTAAAAATAGTGGATGCCGGAGTAGATTATGACTTGCCTTATGAAAAAGGTATCATCAATATGAAAGTACGTAAAGGTACGCGCAATTACCTGCATGAAGCCGCAATGACCGAGGAGGAAATGGAACTTTGTCTCGAACGGGGCGCTGAAGTGGTGCGTCGTTGCCACGAAGAAGGCAGCAATGTACTGAGTTTCGGAGAAATGGGGATAGGCAATACTTCCTCTTCTTCTTTATGGATGACTTGCTTCACAGGTATCCCGCTGAAAGAATGTGTAGGTGCGGGAAGCGGTCTGGACAATGCGGGTATCCGCCACAAGTATGAGGTACTGAAACAAGCACTGGACAACTATAAAGGAGATGGCTCGCCACGCGACATCATCCGCTATTTTGGCGGGTTGGAAATGGTAATGGCAGTAGGCGCCATGCTGCAAGCCGCCGAACTGAAGATGATTATTCTGGTAGACGGATTCATCATGACAAACTGTATTCTCGCAGCCGGAAAGCTGCATCCCGAAGTACTGGATTATGCTATCTTCGGGCATTGCGGAGACGAATCCGGACATAAACTTATACTTGATTCACTAAATGTCAACCCATTATTACACTTAGGATTAAGGCTTGGAGAAGGCACAGGAGCAATTTGTGCATATCCCATTGTAGACTCGGCAGTCCGTATGGTTAATGAAATGGATAACTTTGCCCACGCCTCTATTACCAAATACTTTTAAGGCTCATGAATATATTGGCTGCATTTATCTTCTTTACACGACTTCCTTTCTGGAAAATAAAGGAAGTGCCCGCCGAATGTTTCAAGCACGTAGTACCCTATTGGCCGCTGGCAGGCTGGCTGACCGGAGGCATCATGGCAGGTACTTTATGGCTTGCCGGACAGATATTGCCTATATCCATAGCCTGGGTTATGGCTGTCATCGCCCGGTTGCTTGCCACAGGTTGCCTGCACGAAGACGGATTGGCGGACTTTCTCGACGGATTTGGCGGCGCCACCACCCGTGAGCGCACGCTTGCCATTATGAAAGACTCGCATATAGGCAGCTACGGCGTTATCGGTTTGATAATCTATTTCTTACTGTTGTCACAGCTATCCTTCCTTCCCCTGCACCTTCTCTGCATACTTGTATTTTGCGGCGATTGCTGGTCGAAGTTCTGTGCATCCCAGCTCATCAACTACCTGCCATACGCCCGTAAGGAGGAAGACAGCAAAGCCAAAGTGATATACAACCGTATGAATTGGCACGAACTTCTCACTGCATTCATATGCGGACTATTACCGCTGATAGTGCTTCTGCCCGTAAAGCTATGGGTCGCCACTTTGTTTCCGCTATTGACCTTTGTCTTGCTCTGCCGACTGATGAAACGCCGCCTGCAAGGATATACGGGGGACTGTTGCGGAGCGGCTTTTTTGCTTTGTGAATTATCATTCTATATAGGAAGCGTAATTTTAATTATGAATTAGGAAATGTAAATTATGGAAATAGTATTTATCCGACACACCTCTGTCGATGTTCCGTCCGGTGTATGTTACGGTCAGACAGATGTCCCCCTGAAACCGACTTTTGAACAGGAAGCGGCCGTTACCAAAGAGAATTTGAAAGCATATTTGCCTTTCAACCATGTATATACCAGTCCGCTCACACGCTGTGTACGCCTTGCCACCTACTGCGGATATCCTGATGCGGAACATGACAAGCGTATTATGGAGATTAACTTCGGAGATTGGGAAATGAAACCTTTCGACCGTAACGACGACCCTCGTCTGCAGGAATGGTATGCCGATTATTTGAATGTTGCAGCCACCGGTGGAGAATCGTTCGCCATGCAATACCAACGTGTCAGCCGGTTTCTGGACGAACTGAAAACCAAACCATACCAACGGGTGGCAATCTTTGCACATGGCGGTGTGTTGATTTGCGCACAGATATATGCCGGGCTCATCAAAGCCGAAGAAGCATTCAGCGCACTGACACCTTACGGGGGCATCATCAGAATTGTCCTATAAGAGACAAACAGGTAGCCGTGACGATGGCAACTATTATCATAATCCATTCTGCACAACGGTTGATGCGCACGGCAACCTGCATATCTTCCGTTGTCAAAGGACGCTCATTCTCCCCGATATAGGGTTTCCACACCTCTTCTCCAAAATAGTTGTGAGGTCCGCCAAAACGACAGTTCAAGATTCCGGCAAGAGCCGCTTCGGGATAGCCGGAATTGGGACTGGCATGCTGATTGCCATACTTCCCTACAAAGAGCAGCAATGAGAACCTGCCGGAAGCCGCTACCATAAGAAAAGCAGTCAAACGTGCAGGGATATAATTGGCAACATCATCCAAGCGCGCTGCGAAACATCCGAACCGGCGATACCGTTCATTCCTGTATCCTATCATGGAGTCCAGTGTGTTTATCATCTTATAAGCAATCATTCCCGGCACCCCCAATACAATGTACCAAAACAACGGAGCAATAACCCCGTCACTCAAATTCTCCGCCAATGTCTCCAATGCCGCTGTACGTACTTCCTGTGCCGAAAGCCCGGAAGTATCACGTCCTACGATACGGGCCACCTGCCGCCTGCCTTCTTCCAAAGAACAGTCTGCGGCCTTAAACACTCCACGAACCTCACGCACCAGCGTAGTGCCGGCAAGGCAATAGAAGATAAGCAGTACTTGCAAGGTCAAAAGCAGTCCGGGTGAATAATGCGCCGCCCAACGCAGCAAAAACAACGTAAGGAAATAAACGCCTGCCACAAGTATCAATGACATGGAAGCCCCTTTCAAGAAGCGGGCACCCCCATTATTCAAATGACGCTCACCGAAAGAAATAGCTCTGCCGAAAGCCACCACAGGATGCGGCAACCAAGCCGGATCACCCAGCCAATGGTCCAGCAACCATGCCGTAAGCAGCGGAAGGTTCAGATTAAAAGCAATGCCTAAAATGATAATTATATCTTCCATAAAAATATTTCCCGCATTCATAGATTATAAATCCAAGCTCATAAATCTTGCAATCGCCGCCACCAGCCTGTCATTTTCTTCCGGGGTCTGCGTGGCGATACGGAAGAACTGTTCGTTCAGCCCTGCAAAATTGGAAGCGTCCCGAATGAGAATGCCATATTCTCCGGCAAGATAATCCTTCAAAGCAGATGCCCTTCCCATACGAAGCCTCACCAACATAAAATGCGTTTGCGTAGCCCATACTTCCAATCCGCCGATGGCTTGAAGCGCAACGGACAGACGTGCCGTTTCTTCCAAATAAGCCGCCACATCCAACGGATTGGGAACATCATTCTCCAGCAAAAACATTCCCGCTTCAATGGCAAGCTGATTGACCGACCAAGGCATACGGTTAGTCCGCAATCGTGCCAGCAAACCGGAATTGCCCGTCACATAACCAAGCCGCAAACCGGGAACAGCATACCTTTTTGTCATGGAATGCAACAGCAGGACATTGGAATATTCCGCCGCCTCTGCCGGAGAAAAGAGCGGGCATAATGTAAAGAACTCATAAGACTGGTCTATAATAAAACAAACCTGCGGATTATGTTCTATCAGCTCACGCATATATTCCTTATCAACCACCGTTCCTGTCGGATTATTGGGATTGCACAGCCAACACATCCGCACATCGTCCGGCAAGAGATACCCGTCTTGCTCTTGAGGCAACTGATATAATGAAGTCACCCGGTGTCCGTGCATACGGCAGGCATCCGCATACTCTCTGAAGGTAGGTTGCAAAATAGCCGTATTCGTGCCCCGGAAAGTCTGTGCTATGAGATAGATTGCCTCAGTTGCGCCGTTTGTCACACAGACGGCATCGGCAGGCAGATGACAGCGTCGGGCTATTCGGGCTTCAAGCGTGTAGGGTTCCGGTTCGGGATAGTGGCCGATACCCTCAATCCGCTCGCACAGGTGTGCTTTCAATAGGGAAAGATCCACCTTGCTGTAAACGTTGGAACTGAAATTAGCCGTTATCGGGCGGTTATATTTGTAGGAGTCATCTCCATGTCCTTCAATCATATCTCTATCTATATTTGGTTCTCTGTCAATATCTGATAGATAAGCGGCATATTGACGTGACGACGCACGTGTTCGGCAAGCTTATCATACTGTTCTTCCTTAAACTGTTGATAGTTGAATGTCTCTGTTTTTTCCGACAATTTACCGGCAAACGGTTCGAGCAGGAAATCAATAAATTCCGGATTATCAAGAATACCGTGAATGTAGGTTCCCATACAGGTGCGATCGGCAAAATACCCGTCCCACTGTCCGTTTTCCAACAGATTCAGCGGAGAGGCAGGCGCACCCTCTACGGGAACGGTACTACCCATGTGAATCTCGTAGCCTTTTAATTGAAAGTTGGGAGTTGAAAGTTGGGAGTTGCTGTGCGGAACAGTGGTGCGGCAACTTTCAAGTAGTTTGAAATTCACTTGCCTTGTCACCTTCTCTCCCGTCATACGGGTACTCACAGGCAGGAGTCCAAGACCGGGCAGGCGGTCAATATCTCCTTCAACGTGTTCGGGGTCAAGTATCTCCTGCCCCATAAGCTGATAACCGCCGCAGATGCCCAGTACGGCAGTCCCTTCACGATGGGCGCGGACAACAGCCTGCGCCACCCCGTTACGGCGAAGTTCATAAAGGTCGGAAAGCGTACTCTTACTGCCGGGCAGGATGATAATATCCGCCTTTGCCAGTTCATCCGTATTATTGGTATAGAAAAGGTGTACGCGCGGGTCACGTTCCAGCGCGTTGAAATCCGTAAAATTACTGAGATGGCGCAAAAGCACAACGGCAATGTTTACCTTTCCCCGTTCCGCCTGCATCGACTTTGCGGCAAGGGCTACCGAATCTTCCTCCTCTATATAAATGTCCTTATAATAAGGCACTACACCCACAACAGGAATACCGCACAGTTCTTCAATCATCTTGACGCCCGACTCAAAGAGCCGTATGTCTCCACGGAATTTATTGATAAGAATACCCTTTATCCGTTCACGTTCATTTGGACGAAGCAACATCACCGAGCCATAAACACTGGCAAACACCCCGCCCCTATCAATATCCGCTACCAGAATCACATCCGCCCCGGCATACAGAGCCATAGGAAGGTTTACCAAATCTGAGTCACGCAAATTAATTTCGGAGATACTTCCCGCACCTTCCAGTACCACAGGGTTATATCTCCGTGCCAGCCTGTCATAAGCGGCGCACACCTCTTTGCGCAACTCTTCACGCCCTTCCTTGCGGAAATAATCATAAGCATTGCGATTGCCGATGGGACGACCGTTCAGAACCACCTGCGAGGTATGGTCGGACTGTGGCTTCAACAGCAACGGATTCATATCCGTATGGCAAGGTACGCCTGCAGCCTCAGCCTGCACGGCCTGTGCACGGCCAATCTCCAGCCCCTCGGGAGTGGCATACGAGTTTAGTGCCATATTCTGCGCCTTGTAGGGTGCAGGCCTGTAACCATCCTGTTTGAAAATACGGCAGAAAGCAGCCGCAATAACGCTCTTGCCTACATCACTGCCTGTGCCGGCAAACATAATAGGGTGAAGTATCTTCATATATTTTTGTATTTCCGAGCACAAAGGTAGCAAAAAGGTCGGTAGATTGAACAATAAAAAAGAATGAGTGTTTCAAGTTTATCATTCTAAACCTAAACGAAAAACTTGACATATGAAACAAATCTTATTCATTATTCTTCTGGGAACGGGTATTTCCGTAACGGCACAGCCCCTTTCCCTGAGCTTCGATGATGCCCTGCGGCAAATGCAGCAGGGAAACCGCAGCCTGAAGATAGCCGACAAGGGTATTGAAGCCGCACGTGCAGAACGTGACAAGCTGAATGCCCTTTGGTATCCCAGTCTGCAAGGTGCGGGAACATTTGTACACCTGTCCGAAAAGATAGAAGTGAAACAGCCTCTTTCGCAATTTACAGACCCCGCCAAAGACTTCGTACACAGCCTTGTTCCCGATGACCGGTTCATCAGCAGCATCCTCGACCAGATAGGCAGCCACACACTTGTCTTTCCGCTTGCCCCGCGAAACCTCACAACCGTAGGGCTGACAGCCGAATGGATTGTCTTTTCCGGCGGAAAACGCATCCGTGCCGGTAAAATAGGAAACACAATGATTGACATGGCACGCGAAAACCGTGAGCAAACCGACGCTACCCAACGTACCCTTTTAGCGGAAAGCTATTTCGGACTACGTCTGGCACAAGAAGTGGTGCGTGTACGCCAAGATACCTACCACAGCCTGAAACGCCATTACGAGAATGCACTGAAACTGGAATCCGCCGGAATGATAGACAAGGCGGGGCGGCTCTTCGCACAAGTAAACATGGACGAAGCGCAACGCTCATTGGAAGCCTCGCAAAAAGAAGTCACAGTGTTGCAGAACGCATTGTGCACGTTGCTCAACATGGACGATACCTGCGAGATACAGCCCACTTCCCCTCTCTTCATAAATGCCGTCCTCCCCGCCAAGGAAGAGTTCTTGCAAACCATGCGAACCGAGAACTACACCGTCAACCAATTGCAGTTACAATCGCACATCGCCAAGCAACAGCTCCGTATCGACCAAAGCGGATACCTGCCCGATATTGCCGTGTTCGGCAAGCAGACATTGTATGCTCATGGTATCCAAAGTAACCTCGTTCCCCGCACCATGATAGGAGTAGGATTCACTTGGAATCTTTTTGACGGCTTAGCACGGGAAAAGCGCATACGCCAATCCAAGATAACCCGACAAACCCTTGCCATAGGACAAGAAAAAGCCAAAGACGATTTAAGCGTGGGCATCGACAAACTCTACACGCAAATGCAAAAGGCCCAAGACAATGTACGCGCCCTGAATAGTACAATCGAACTGAGTGAAGAACTGGTACGTATCCGCAAGAAATCGTTCACCGAAGGCATGGCTACGAGTACCGAAGTGATAGATGCCGAAACGATGCTGTCTGCCGTACGTGTCGCCCGTTTGGCTGCCTATTACGAGTACGACGTGGCATTGATGAATCTTCTGGCGCTATGCGGCATACCGGAGCAGTTTGATAAATTGAGAATCGAAAACTAAAAATTGTAATAAAAATGAATATCAACAATAAAACCATCAGCATTGCATTCATCGTCATTTTAGTCGTTACCGTAGCAATATCGGTCATTGGAATGCTACTTATGAGACGGCAGCCTTTGGTGTTGCAAGGACAGATAGAAGCCACAGAAATACGTATCAGCGGAAAACTTCCGGGACGCATCGATTCCTTTCTCGTAGAAGAAGGCGACCGGGTAAAAGCCGGTGACACACTCGTTGTCATCAACAGCCCTGTCATAGAAGCCAAATACCGCCAAGTAAATGCCTTGGAACAGGTGGCTCAAGAGCAAAACAAAAAGATTGATGCCGGTACACGCCGGCAGATAGTCGCCACAGCCCGGCAACTATGGAACAAGACGCAAAGCGACCTCACCCTTGCCCAAACCACCTATCAGCGTATTCTCACCCTCTACAAGGACAGTGTAGTCACCTCGCAACGCAAGGATGAAGTGGAGGCCATGTACAAAGCCGCGCAAGCTGCCGAACGCGCTGCCTACCAACAGTATCAGATGGCAGTAGACGGTGCGCAAAGCGAAGACCGTGCCGCCGCACGTAGCCTTGTAGATGCCGCCCGCAGCACTGTAGACGAAGTCTCCGCCCTCTTGGTAGACTCCAGACTCACGGCCCCCGAAGACGGGCAGATAGCCACTATCTTTCCCAAACGCGGTGAACTGGTCGCCCCGGGCACTCCCATTATGAGTTTGGTAGTAATGAGCGACGTACACGTAGTCCTGAATATTCGAGAAGATTTAATGCCCCGATTCCAAATGGGCGGCACCTTCCAAGCCGACGTTCCCGCCCTCGACAAAAAAGGCATAGAGTTCCGCATCTACTATATCAGCCCGCTGGGCAGCTTCGCCACTTGGAAGTCCACCAAACAAACAGGCAGTTACGATATGCAAACCTTTGAAATACACGCACGTCCTGTACAAGCGGTAGAAGGGTTACGACCGGGAATGTCTGTTCTAATAAAAATGTAGTAATGAATGTATTTCTTCGCGAATATCACCGTATAACCTCCCGCCGTCTTTATCTCGGCGTGTGCATTATTCTGCCCCTGTTCTGTCTGTTCTTTATGGCTACCATCTTCGGAAACGGGCAAATGGAGAACATCCCCATAGGCATTGTAGACCAAGATAATACAGCCACTTCACGCAACATTTCCCGCCGTATATCGGCAGCTCCTACATTCAGCGTCACGAAGCGCTTTACCGATGAAGCCTCTGCACGCCAAGCATTGCAGCGGAAAGAGATATACGGCTACTTATCCATCCCGCCCCGGTTCGAGCAAAAGGCCGTCAGTGGGACGGATGCGTCACTGAGCTATTACTACCACTACGCTCTTCTTTCAGTAGGAAGCGAGTTAATGGCCGCCTTTGAAACCACGCTTGCCCCCGTGGCGCTATCCCCCATTATCGTGCGGGCAGAGGCATTGGGAGTGGAACAAAACCGGATGCAAACATTCCTTCTCCCGATAGAAGCCGGCACGCATCCGCTCTATAACCCGGATATGGATTACTCCATCTATCTGAGCCAACCGTTTTTCTTCGTCCTGTTTCAAATACTGATTCTACTTGTAACGGTCTATGCCATAGGCAGCGAATTCAAGTTTGGCACGACACAAGACTGGCTTCGGGCTGCCATACCCGCAGGAAAAGATTCCGGCAATCTGCAAAACGCCAATATCTTTGTCGCTGTTGTAGGAAAGTTGCTGCCCTACACCCTTATATTCTCAATAATAGGCATACTGGCAAACTACGTGCTATTCGGGCCGTTACACATCCCCTTTCAAGGCAGCCTGTGGCTGATGAACAGCGTAACGGTACTCTTCGTCATGGCAACACAAGCATTGGCGGTAGTGATATTCTCTATCTTTCCCAAGATAGCCTATATCATCAGTGTAGTTTCAATGGTAGGCTCATTGGGAGCTACCCTGTCGGGAGTCACCTTTCCGGTAACCGCCATGTATGCGCCTGTCCATGCTGCATCCTACCTGTTTCCGGTACGCCACTTCACCGAAGCGGCACAGGCCATGATTTATTTCAATGCAGGTCTTGCCTACTTCTGGCAATCGGTAGCCATACTACTGGTATTCCTATTGTTGGCAGTATCGGTTCTGCCTTTATTGAATTGGTGGATAAAGAGAACGGTCGCCGCAGATAATACGTTGCCCCATCTCCATGCGGATAAAAACAAGATATCCTCCTTAAGCGATATTATCCGCCACGAATGGAAAGCCATCTCCACCAATCCCGCAATCCTGTTGGTACTGGCAGGCGGCATATTCCTATACGGTTTGCTCTACAACTATATGTACGCTCCTAATTTGGTGCGCAAAGCCCCCGTTGCCGTAGTAGACCTCTCTCATTCCGCACTCAGCCGGGAGTATGTGCGTTGGCTGGATGCCGCTCCGCAGACTTCGGTCTATGCACAGACACCCAATATCCTCGAAGCGCGCGAATGGATGAAGCAAGGTAAAGTGACCGGCATACTCTACATACCTTCCGACTTCGAGGCACGTGTGGCACGCGGCGAAACATCCGTATTCACTCTTTATGCCGCAACCAACGCATTTCTCAACTTCAAGGGATTACAAGAGGCAAGTTCACGCGTAATGCTTGCCGTAAACGATGCCCACCGACCTGCCGGAGCTGTTTTCCTGCCACCGCAAGGGTTGCTGGCTGTTGCATCGTCTGCCCCCGTCAGTGTATCAGGAACAGCTCTCTACAATTACACCGAGGGGTATGGCTCTTATCTGATTCCCGCTGTAATGATTGTTATCATCTTCCAGACGATGCTGATGGTGATTGCCATGCTTACCGGCGAGGAGGCGGAAGCAAGGCGGAAAGGGATTTTCCTTACGGATGTCCGCTCCCTGAAAGATGCGCTGCGCATCGTGTCGGGAAGAACTTTCGTATATGTCATGCTGTATGTTGTGTTCTCCATGTTCCTGTTGGGACTTCTTCCGCATCTGTTCAGCATTCCCAACATAGGAAGCGGTCGGGACATTGTCACTATGATGATTCCTTTCCTGCTTGCCACAAGTTTCTTTGCGCTTGCTATGTCCCGTTGGTTCACCGACTCCGAAGCCCCGCTACTGATGATAGCTTTCTTTTCAGTGGGCTACATCTTTCTTTCCGGCGTCTCCTACCCGTTGGAACTAATGCCCTGGTATTGGCAAGCGGCACACTATGTATTCCCTGTGGCTCCCGCCGTACTCGCTTTCGTAAAATTGAATTCAATGGGTGCCAATCTGGTAGACATCTGGCCTCAGATGCTGACTTTGTGGGTACAAGTAATCGTATACGGTGCATGGGCGGTACACACTACAAGGCGGGTCTATAATTCTACCAGTGTTGCAAATTCCGTTTGATGTATGTCAAAAGGAATTTGCAACACTGGCAAAACTTTTTTTGATGTACATCATATGCCCATAGAAGAAATGGAATAACACAAAAAAACGGGCATAAAAAAAGGCTATCTATCCCAGACAGCCAATCTTTTTGTTAACCTTAAATCTAATACTATGAAAAACACATTGCAAATATACGGACATTTCGGGAATCTCCAAATTATACGAAAGTTGTAGCCCAACTTATAACATGGTTTAATAGGAATAGGCTGCTGTTAACAAATCAGTGACAGGAATTAAGAAAAAGTTACTATTTGATTCCACCTTTTTTCCGTTTATAAGCAAACTCCTGCCATTTCTCTTCCGACCAGTCCTGCCGCTGCATCTCGGCGCGTGCCATGACAAAAAAGAAATCAGACAAGCGATTCACGAAACACAATATATCTTCATTCAACGGAGATTGGCGATGCAATGTCCACAAACGTCGTTCGGCACGCCTTGCCACTGTACGGGCAAAATGCAGCTGCGCAGAGACAGGAGTTCCGCCCGGCAGAAGAAAATAACCGTTTTCCTTCAATTCAGCGGTCATGGCATCCATTTCCTGTTCGCAGCGTGCGGTCAGCTGTGCGGCAGATAGGAAGTTAGGATTCAATACATCATCGGGGGTAGCGACATGGCTCATCACTACCATCAATTCCTTTTGGATGGTGTGCAGTAATTCCTGCCAATCGTCTTCGGCAGGAAGCATGGAACGCACGATTCCTATCACGGCATTCAATTCGTCCAGACAGCCATTTGCCTCAATACGAATATCATCTTTGGGAACACGCGCTCCGCCATGAATGCCGGTTGTCCCTTTGTCTCCCGTACGGGTATATACTCTTTTCATCTTTCAGCACATTGTTATTCAAATAATCTCATTATGTCCGTCTCTCCCCAGTAAAGGTGCGTATAGCTTGCTATCGTGTTCTTGTAGCGAAACACAGGCGTACTCACCGGCTGTCCTTTGGCATTATACGCCTGTGCGGCAGTAGGCGGAATATACAGTTCTTTCTTACTGTCATCGGGAGCTGCCCCCAACTTTCCAAACTGCGTATAATGAAATTCATGCCCCCGCAAATGCTGCCCCTTATAGTCGAAACTGCGATAGCCCAATGTCAGTTTCCGACATTCATCCTCATTGGAGATATAAAAAGGGAATACTCCCACCATCCTGTCGAACCCGCTGTCATTACCCCCATGCTCCCGCCTGTCATAACCGACGGCATACGAAAGATAAATCAGCCCGCCACACTCCGCCAGCGTCTTGCCACCGGACTCTATATACTCCCGAACGGATTCTTTCATCTTATAAGCTCCGGCAAGCTTCCGGGAATGCTTTTCCGGATATCCGCCCGGCAAATACAGCAAATCAATATCCTGCGATATGGGGATATTCTCTTCCGGATTGAAGAAAGAAACACTCCCCATCCCACGCAATATCTCCAAGTGCTCCTCATAAATGAAAGAGAAAGATTCTTCATTACGGGCCACCAATACACGCAGGCCACCCGGTTTCCGAGTGCCGACAATTGTCTTGTCCTTTTCCTCCGGCACTTTCTGTAACGGAAGAGCCGTTTTTTCCAACAATAGTTTCCAATCCACATATTGTTCCAGTAACTCCGTCAGAGTACCGATGGTATCCGTACCTTTAGACTGACTGAAATCAAGCCCCAAATAACGCGATTCCTGTTCCAACGCTTTTGTCTTTGGAAGATACCCCAAACAGGTGACACCTACCTCGGTACACACTTCCCGAAGCATTTCATAATGTCGGGGCGACCCTACACGATTGAATATCACTCCCGCAATCCGTATCTCCGGACGAAAATGAATGAATCCCTCCAATAAAGGAGCCATTGAATAAGCGGCAGATTTGGCATCCACCACCAACACTACAGGAAGCTGCAACAGCTGTGCTATCTCCGCCGAAGAGCCCCGGTCACGATCGTACCCGTCGAACATCCCCATCATCCCTTCCACAATGCAGGCATCTGCAGGAGCAGCGTGGCGTGCATAGAGTCCACGTATATGTTCGGCGGAAGCCATAAACGTGTCCAGATTAATGGAAGCGCGTCCGCATACAGCCGCATGATATTTGGTGTCTATATAGTCCGGTCCGCATTTAAAAGGCTGCACCGCCAACCCTTTTTGTGTCAGCAAAGCCATGAGTCCGCGGCTTACGGTAGTCTTTCCGCTGCCCGATGTAGGGGCGGCTATGAGAATTTGAGGAATGGAACACATTTCTATATGGATTTTTAGGCAAAGGTAAAAATATCTCCGACAAAACCCTTATCTTAGCTGCCAAATATAAAAAAAAACGCTATGATAACCGAAGAACTTAAAAAACTCTATATCTCACATACCGGGCACGAACCCGAAACCATTGACGAACTTCCCTCTTCCGGCTCCAACCGCCGCTACTTTCGCCTCACAGGTACACCTACACTAATAGGTGTCAGCGGTGAATCCGTTGAAGAGAACCGTGCCTTTCTTTATATGGCAGAACATTTTCGCCAAAAAGGCCTGCCCGTACCTCAAGTTTTTATCCGTTCCGAAGATGATGTTTACTATCTGCAAGAAGACTTGGGAGACACTCTCTTATTCAATGCCATCGAGAAAGGACGCAAGACGAGCGTATTCGGAGAAGAGGAGAAGCAACTGTTGCGCAAAACCATCCGGCTATTGCCCGCCGTACAATTTGCCGGAGCCGACGGCATGGACTTTTCCTATTGTTACCCGCAGGCAGAGTTCAACAGCCGCAGCATCTTGTGGGACTTGAACTACTTTAAATACTGTTTCCTCAAGGCAACCGGCATGGATTTCCAAGAAGACCGTCTGGAAGACGATTTCCAGAAGATGACGGACGTACTCCTTCGCAGCAGTTCCGCTACTTTCATGTATCGTGACTTCCAAAGCCGCAACGTAATGATTAAGGATGATGAACCTTGGCTCATCGACTTTCAGGGCGGACGCAAAGGGCCTGTCTACTACGATGTGGCTTCATTCCTGTGGCAAGCCAAAGCCAACTATCCCGACAGCCTGCGCCAAGAACTCCTGAAAGAGTACATCGAAGCCTTGCGCAAGTACCAACCGGTGGACGAAAACTACTTCTATGCCCAACTCCGTCATTTCGTACTGTTCCGCACCATGCAGGTATTAGGCGCATACGGTTTCCGCGGCTACTTCGAGAAGAAGCCCCACTTCATCCAAAGCGTACCTTTCGCCATCGAAAACCTGCGCCAGCTATTGCAAGAGCCCTATCCCGAATATCCGTATCTCTGCAAAGTACTGCGCGAACTGACCGAACTGAAACAATTCACCGACGACCTGCAAAAACGCCGTCTGGTAGTCAAGGTCACCAGCTTTGCTTACAAAAAAGGCATTCCCGAAGATTCTTCCGGCAACGGCGGCGGCTTCGTATTTGACTGCCGTGCGGTGAACAACCCCGGTAAATACGAACGTTACAAGCCTTTCACCGGACTCGACGAACCTGTTATCCGCTTCCTCGAAGAGGACGGAGAAATCACTGTCTTCCTCGAACACGTATATGCCTTGGTAGACGCATCCGTAAAACGGTATATAGAGCGCGGTTTCACTAACCTGTCCATATGTTTCGGTTGTACGGGCGGTCAGCATCGCTCCGTATATTCAGCGCAGCATCTCGCTGAACATCTGAACAAAAAATTCGGCGTACAAGTGAATTTGATGCACAGAGAACAGAATATAGAACAAAACTTTAGCGCAAAAAGGTAAACAGTGAAAGCAATGATATTTGCCGCCGGACTGGGTACTCGCCTTCGTCCGCTGACAGACCACACACCCAAAGCACTCGTCTCCGTAGCCGGAAAGCCGATGTTGGAACGAGTGATTCTACGACTGAAAGATGCCGGATTCAATGATATTACAGTCAATATCCACCATTTCGGAGAACAGATTATCGAGTTTCTTCGTGCCAATAATGATTTCGGCATCACTATCCACATCAGTGACGAACGGGATATGTTGCTCGACACCGGTGGAGGGATAAAGAAAGCACGTCCTTTCTTGGAAAGCAACGAACCGTTTTTAGTGCACAATGCCGACATCCTCTCAGATATAAATCTCACAGAGTTATACAGACATCACCAAAAAAGCAATGCGGAAGCTACACTGCTCGTCAGCCAACGGCAGACCTCCCGCTACCTGCTGCTGGATGATACCAACCACCTGCATGGCTGGATAAACAAGTCCACAGGTGAAACCAAACCGGAAGGCCTCATTTTCCAAGAAGGACAGTACAAGGAAATGGCTTTCGGTGGTATCCATGTCATATCCCCTTCCCTTTTTCACTATATGGAAAACGGTGAATGGACCGGAAAATTCTCCATTATCCCCTTCTATCTGTCTGTCTGCGAAACAGCTCGCATACAGGGTTATCCGTTGCAAGACTGCCGGTGGTTCGACATCGGCAAACCGGAAACGCTGGCAAAAGCCGAAAAATATTATTCGTCAGACCAATAAATATCTTCTTCTTTTTATTAAGCCAATGCCAATATCAGAAGTTGCGCAGTCAGCACCCGTAGAAACATAGCTAGCGGATAAACCGTAGCATATCCTACAGCAGGTGCATCACACGAAGTCAGTTCCGAAGAATAAGCCAGTGCCGGCGGATTGGTATTCGTTCCTGAAAGTACGCCTATCAGTGTATAGTAGTTCAGCTTCCAGACATAGCGTCCTATCAGTCCGCCCACCAGCAACGGGACTATCGTTATAATCGCACCGTATGCTATCCATACATAGCCACCCTCGTGAATAATGGTATCTACGAAGCCTTTACCCGCTCCCAATCCCACACATGCAAGGAAGAGGGAGATACCTATTTCACGTATCATCAGATTAGCACTCATGGTGGTATACGTTATCAGTTTATACTGAGGGCCGAAACGACTGATAAGTATGGATACAATCAGCGGACCGCCTGCAAGTCCCAATTTGACCGGTTGCGGAATACCTGGAAACATGAAAGGCAGACTTCCCAAAAGACATCCCAATGCTATGCCTAGAAAGATAGGGATTAAGTTCGGATGGTTCAGACGTTTCAAAGAATTACCCAATACTTTTTCTGCATGACTGACTGCCAGTTCACTACCTACAATCGTCACCCGGTCACCCATTTGCAATTGCAAATGAGGAGTTGCCACCAAGTCCACTCCCGAACGATTTATACGGGTGATACTTGCACCGAAGTTATTGCGGATTTTCAACTGCGCTAACGATTTTCCATTCAGTTCCGGTTTGGTAATTAAGATACGGCGAGAAATCAGTTTTTTGTCTACCTGCTCCCACTCCACACTAATCTGCCTACCAAAAAAAGCGATAATAGCTTCCATATCTTTCGGGTTGGAGATGAACAGGATTTGATCTTGCATATGCAGTACCGTATCAGCATTCACCAGTTCCACCTCGCTTCCGGAGGCATGGTGACGTATACGCGAAATGACAAATGCTCGGTTCAGCAACGGCTTTATATCCCTTATTGCCTTGCCGCCTACCGCTTCGTTACGTATTTCTACGGAAACAGGACGAACGGTCAGTTCCTGTAAATGTCCCAATCCCTGTTCAGCTTCTGCTTCTTCTTTTCGAGTATTGACATGAAGCAAATATTTCAATGCCAGCAATGCCAAAATACATCCGATAACACCCAAAGGATATGCCACAGCATACCCCAATGCGATCTCCGGGGCATCAATTCCATTTAAGTCGCTGTTGGCCTGTTGTGCAGCGCCTAATCCCGGAGTATTGGTTACTGCTCCGGACAAGATGCCAACCATAGTAGTGATAGGTATTCCCGTTACCAAATGAAGTATCACGGTAATCAAAACACTGATAAATACAACCAATACTGCCAGTACGTTCAGCGTAAATCCCCCTTTCTTAAAAGCAGAGAAGAATCCGGGACCTACTTGCAGACCGATGGAATATACAAACAGAATTAATCCGAACTCTTTCAGGAAGTGGAGTAAGTGTTCATCCAGATTTAGGTTGAAATGTCCGAATACAATACCTACGAACAATATCCAAGTGACGCCCAGGGATATTCCGGCAACTTTTATCTTGCCAAGCATAATGCCGAACGCAATGACAAGCGACAAAATAAGTACGGAGTGTGCCACTCCGCCACCCCACAGATTGGGGTATCCTTCAAAGAGGTTTCTCAATAATTCCATAGTTTCAACGTATATATAATAAGGTAATCAGTAATCAAGTAAAAAAGTACCCCCACAGAAATCACTTCTCCGGGGATACCAACTTTCACACATTAAAAATAACTATTTATAAAGGCATATTACCGTGTTTTTTCGGCGGGTTGCTCTGATTCTTGTTGTGAGCCATTTCCAATGCCTGCACCAGCTTATAGCGGGTACTACGAGGCATGATTATTTCATCTATGAAGCCACGTTCGGCAGCACGATAAGGATTGGAGAACTTCTCCTCATATTCCTTGATAATCTCTTTTTTCTCTTCGGAAGAAGACTTTCTGTACAAGATATTCACAGCTCCTTCCGCACCCATTACAGCAATCTCTGCTTGCGGATAGGCAAGATTCACATCGGCTCCGGTAGGCTTGCTGGACATCACGATATACGCACCACCATAGGCCTTACGGGTTATCAGCGTTATCTTGGGTACGGTAGCCTCTGCATACGCATAGACAATCTTAGCTCCATGACGGATAATGCCATTATGCTCCTGTACCGTACCGGGCAAGAATCCCGGAACATCCTCAAACGTTATCAGTGGAATATTGAAGCAATCGCAGAAGCGTATAAAGCGGGCTGCCTTGTCCGAGGCATCAATGTCAAGTACACCGGCCAGATAAGCCGGCTGATTGGCTACAATACCCACCGAACGTCCGTTCAGTCGTCCGAAGCCCACTACCACGTTCTTGGCAAAATGAGTCATCACCTCAAAGAAATACTGGTTATCCAGTACTGGTTCGATGATATCCTTGATGTCATAAGGCATGTTCGGGTCTTCCGGTATAATGGTCTGCAACGCTTCTGTCTGGCGATGAATATCATCTGTGCAAGCCACAAACGGAGCATCTTCCATATTATTGGACGGCAGGAAACTCAACAGTTCACGGATACTCATCAGCGTCTCCTCTTCCGTATTACACATAAAGTGGGTAACACCGCTCTTGCTGCTATGCGTATAAGCGCCGCCCAGTTCTTCCTTGTCTACTTCTTCATGCGTAACGGTTTTTACCACGTCAGGACCCGTGATGAACATATGGCTCTGTTCCTTCACCATGAAAATAAAGTCCGTCAGCGCCGGCGAATAACAAGCGCCACCGGCACAAGGCCCCAGAATAGCCGAAATCTGCGGAATAACACCCGAAGCTATCGTATTCTGATAGAAAATGGAAGCATATCCTGCCAGACTGCTCACACCCTCTTGTATGCGTGCACCGCCGGAGTCGTTCAAGGCAATGACAGGAGCGCCATTTTTCAATGCCAACTGCTGCACTTTTACAATCTTGGCTGCATTCGTCTCGCTCAACGAACCGCCATGCGCCGTAAAGTCATAAGCATAGACAAACACCTGCCGTCCGTCAATCTTACCGTAACCGGTCACCATTCCGTCGCCTGCCATCTGCTTCTTCTCCATGCCGAAATTCGTACAACGGTGGGTAACCAACTTATCCAATTCATTGAAAGTACCCTTATCGAGCAGCATATCAATGCGTTCGCGCGCCGTCATACGTCCGGCGGCATGTTGCGTTTCTATCTTGTCTACGCCGCCACCCAATGAGGCGCGTTTATCCAATTCCTCAAAACGTTCGTATATCTCTTCTCTGTTCATGGTTATTCTTCTTTAATAAGTTCCAATTCTACCAATACCTGATTCGCATTTACCGGCTCACCTTCGTTCACCAATATATTTTTCACGATGCAGTCCGCATTTACCTTGTAGTTGCTCTGCATCTTCATGGCTTCCAATACTACGGCAATGTCTCCGGCAGCCAGACGTTCTCCTTCTTTCACAGGAATACTCACAACCTTGCCCGGCATCGGGGCGATAATCTTGTCACCCTGCTTTTCGTCCGCTCCTTTCTTCATGTGCAGATACTTGGTCTGCGTATCTACAATATCCACATGATACGAGCGATAGAACATGCTCACGTCATAGATCTTTCCGCCTTCTCCGCGCACCAGTCCCGCATTGAACGAGTTCCCGTCGTGCAGAATGGAACAGCTTCCGTTTTCCGCCATCACAATATCCACTTCATACGGCTTCCCGTCAATGGTAAGCAGCACTTTATTTCCCTCTTTACTGACCAGCGTAACATCCGCCACGCGGTCTCCAATATGTATTTCCATAAATAATATCCTTTAAATTCTCAGCACTCCCTTCTGCAATCCGAACTCACGCCAACGGCTTATAGGACGTCCGTCGGGCAACTGTGTCGAAGCATTTTCTTCCAGGTTTACCAAATAATCCATATAAGCCGCAATCATAGCGACATTCTCTATCTCTTCGTTGCTGCCGTTGGAACGCACCAGCATACGAGCGTTCTTCTCTATGAACAATGTGTTATACTCGCCCTTCACAAAATCGGGCACGTGCATAATACGTTTCAGATAGGCGAGATTCGTTTTCAGTCCGGTTATCTTATACTCGTAAAGCACACGGCGCATGCGCTCAATGGCATATTGGCGGGTGGTTGCCCATACAATCAGCTTGCCGATCATCGGGTCATAGTAAATAGGAATTTCATAACCTTCGTACACATAGCTATCGATACGTACACCGATACCGTTCGGCTCGGTCAATTGTTTGATGATGCCCGGCGAAGGCATGAAATTATTTTCCGTATCTTCGGCGCAGATACGGCACTCTATGGCATGACCACGCTGGAAGATGTCTTCCTGACGGAGATGCAGCGGTTTGTCATCGGCTACGGAAATCTGTTCTTTCACCAAATCCACACCTACCACTTCTTCCGTAATAGGATGCTCCACCTGCAAACGTGTATTCATTTCAAGAAAGTAGAAGTTCCTGTTCTTATCTACCAGGAACTCAATAGTACCCGCACCGGAGTAGTTTACGGCTTTAGCGGCGGCAACGGCCTTCTCTCCCATCTCCCTGCGCAGTTCGGGCGTAAGGAAAGGTGACGGGCTTTCTTCCACAATTTTCTGGTGACGGCGTTGCACCGAACACTCACGGTCGAAAAGATGAATCACATTGCCATGATTATCGCCCAATATCTGGAACTCTATATGATGCGGTTCTTCTACAAACTTCTCCAGGTACACAGTGTCGTCACCAAATGAGGACATGGACTCCGAACGTGCCGTATTATATGCTTCCACCACTTCTTCTCCACTGTGGATAAGGCGCATACCCTTACCGCCACCGCCCATGGATGCCTTCAGCATCACCGGGTAACCTATCTCGTTACAGATGCGTACGGCCTCTTCAGCACTCTGCAAGGGTTGTTCCGTACCCGGCACTACCGGCACTCCGGCTACAATCATCCGTTTGCGGGCAGCTATCTTATCACCCATAGCTTCCATGGTTTCGGCAGAAGGGCCGATGAAGATAATACCCTCTTCCTTGCAGCGGCGGGCAAACTCTGCATTCTCCGACAAAAAGCCGTAACCCGGATGAATGGCATCCGCACCGCAATGCTTTGCTACGGCAATAACTTTCTCTATGTTCAGATAACTCTCTTTTGCCGCAGCCGCTCCTATCGGATAGGCTTCATCGGCATACGCTACATGATGCGAAGCACGGTCGGCTTCGGAAAATATAGCTACGGTCAGTATCCCCATTTCCTTGCAGGAGCGCATTACGCGCAGGGCAATCTCACCTCTGTTCGCTATCAATACTTTCTTTATCATTTTCTTTTGATTTATTTATATAAGGAATATTTCCGGCTGCTAATTGTTTCAAACAAGCACTACATAAGCAATCCGGATAGGTTTCTTTCAGATACGCGTATTGCTCCGGATTCAACCGGACAGACGCACAATGGCACTGTAATATATCGTCGTGCATGCACTCAAATGTTGCACCACAACGAGGACATACCTTTTTCATAGGCATCTCTCATTCCATTAATCAAAACGTTAACTTTGGCTTCGTACTATCTTCCTATCCCACGAGTAAAGACAGACTTTAATGAATGGCAGGTCTTCTGACTGACTCCTTGTCTTGATGCCTTCCCGATATATAAACACATATCAGTGGCAAAGGTTCTTATCAAGACTTCATATGACGGAGCTTCACAGCAGCGGGACTGTCCGGGATTTACACCCGATTCCCTTTTAATCCAGATGGCAGATACGTCCACCCGAAACCGATTCGGGGGCAAAGATAAAGGAAAATCTAAATTAATTAGGAATAAAAGACAAAATAATGTATAAAAGTCTTTATCTTTGTCCCCGGAATTGGCAATCGGGAAGGCATATCCGCCTACCGATGTAAGGGAATCCGGTGCAAAACCGGAGCTGTACCTGCAGCTGTAATCCTCTATAAAAGATGTTTGTATCTACAAAAGCCACTGTCGCAGCAATGCGGTGGGAAGGCAATACAAGCAGAGGAGAGCCAGAATACCTACCAACATCCACAACTTGAGCACTGAACTTCCAGGATTAGAAGCGATGTCCCCCATACTGATATAATAGGACTCCTATTTTACTCTTTCGGGCCATTACTCTTTGTGTGTAGAAGCAACGTGCCGTGATATATTTATTTATATAAATAAAATCGGTAAGTAATGAAATGCAAGTATTTATTCGGAGTCGTATTCTTATATACGATGCACTCCGCCACAGCACAAAGCATTCTCGAAAACAAAAGTGAAAAGGAACTTTCTCTTATGTTGCAGGAAGTAGTGGTAACCGGCACCGGAACGGAACATTATCTGAAAGACGCCCCTGTACAAACGGAAGTTATCAATCGAAAGACACTGGACAGCTACGGCGGCACCTCTCTTGAAGAAATACTTACCGGACTTTGTCCCTCATTCGACTTCAACACCAGTGATATGGGCTCGAACATGCAGTTGGGCGGACTGGGCAACGGCTATGTGCTGCTGCTTATAGACGGAAAGAAAGTGCATGGAGACGTAGGCGGACAAAATAACCTCGGACTGATAGATCCCTCACGCATCGAACGCATCGAGATTGTGAAAGGTGCTTCGTCAGCGCTCTACGGAAGCGACGCGATGGCAGGCGTAGTCAACATTATAACCAAAAAACACCGCGATGACATTCTCATCAAGAATACTACCCGCGGCGGCTCTTATGGTGAAATCCGCCAGTCCAATACCATTCAATTCAAGTTCGGGAAGTGGACTTCTTCAACAAATTTCCAGTTGAAACACTCAGACGGCTGGCAGAATACGATGAACGAAGATCCTAACCGCTATGAGTATCCCGTTACAAACTCCATTAACAAGACAGTAAATCGCTATACCGACTGGCAAGTATCCCAACGCTTTGACTATCAGCTTTCCAAAGCTATCAGCCTTTATGCAGACGGTGACTTCTATCGCAAACGCATATATCGCCCTTGCGGGATACCCGATTACAAGACTTATGATTTCTTATATCGTAATGCCTCGGTGTCGACAGGCGGTAAACTCAAACTGAAAAACAGTAACAGTATCATGCTGGACATTCATTATGACAGCCATGCCTATTATTACGCCTATACCCGCGAAACCTGGGATAAGGAGTTCGACAACAACGGCAAGGAAATCAGTTTTCCCTACTTTGCCGGAGACAAAGGTTTGCAAAGCAATCAGAGTCGCCTGCTCATCCAAGCGAAAGGAGTGTTCAACCTTCCGTATTTCAATCGGCTAAGTGTAGGTAGCGACACCGAAATAAACTGGCTGGACGCTCCCCGACGGTTGGACGAGGAGAATGTGTCGGACTACACGACTTCCGTTTATGCCCAAGACGAGTGGTCGCCTATCAACCGGTTTAATATTACGGCAGGAGCACGGTTAACCGTCAATAAAAACTTTGGAACCCGACTGACTCCCAAGGTTTCCGCGCTCTACAAATTGGGCGACTTTAATCTGCGTGCCACCTACTCCGAGGGATTTAAGACTCCTACCCTGAAAGAGTTGCATTACCGCTACATCCGCCAAATGTCTCTCGTTATACTGAATTTAGGGAATAGAGACCTGGAGCCACAGACCAGCCGTTATGTATCCGGAGGCATCGAATATAACGGCAAGAAATTCAGTATCAGCGCCACCGGTTACTGCAACTGGCTGGAGAATATGATAACGCTTATCACTATCCCTACATCCCAGGCTCCGGGTGACCTTGTCATCACCTACGATCCTGCACGGGTACGGCAATACCAAAATATGGATGATGCACACACATACGGTGCAGATGTGAATGTGAAATGGATGCCCGGAAGGTCACTCATTTTTACGGGTGGTTACAGCTATCTGGACACCAAAGCCAATCAATATGACGAAGAAGACGAAGTAATGAAGCACGTAATAATCGACGGCATGGCTCATCATCGCGCCACAATAGGCGCCACGTGGTCGCATGACTGGAAAAGAAGGAGCTATCGTCTCGGTCTTGGCGTATACGGACGCATCCAAAGCAAACGATACTATCAGGACGACGGAGACGGAAAAGGCTACAACACATGGCGGCTCAACACCCGTCATCAATTCAGTCTGGGACATCGGTGGGATGCAGAAATCAACGCAGGTATCGACAACCTATTCAACTATTACGAGACTACCTATCATGGCCTGCATTATGGTACCACCACCGCCGGACGAACATTTTATGCATCGTTGATGATACAATTCGGACAGAAAAAGACAAAGAAGTAAACAACAACTATAAACATTAATATTAACCTTTTAAAAAAGTTAGAACATGAAACAATTCAAACTAATGATGATGGCAGCGGTCGCTGCTTTGATGTCTTTCTCCGCAGTATCCTGCTCGGACGATGACGATGTGGCACAATCCAACCACGACAAAAAGATGGATGCAGTAAGCGCTGAGGTAAAGGCAAACAAGAAACATGACACAGCCTTGCTGCTCGTTACCTTCGGAAGTACCTGGGATGCACCGCAGGAAACCTTCAAAAGCATGAAGAAGCAGTTTGCCGACAAGTTTAACAACATGGACGTATACTTTTCCTTCACTTCCGAAATCTGTATGACACGTTGCGCTGCAAAGGGCTGGAACTATTACGCTCCTTCTTTCTATCTGGAAGCTATCGGCCTTGCCGGATACAAAACCGTTTGCGTACAGTCGCTCCATGTCATTCCGGGTGAAGAATTTCTACGTGTTCAAAGCGTAGTAAAAGACTTCCACAACAGTGGCGATCACCCCGAATTTGAAGACGTAAAAGTCTATCTTGCCGGTCCGTTACTGGAATCGGAAGAGGATGTAGAGACAGTAGCAACTATCTTGAACAATACCTATAAAGACAAAGTTGCAGCCGGCAAACTCGTCACTTTCATGGGACACGGCAATCCTGAAGGCTGGAACTACGGCAACGGTAACTCACGTTATACTATGCTGGAAAATGAGTTGCAAAAACTCAACAAGAACTACTTTGTAGCTACCGTCGATATGGAAGACAATTTTGTAGACAATATGATTGCACGTATGCAGACTGCCGGTAAAACGTCCGGTGATGTTATCTGTCATCCATTGATGTCCATAGCCGGCGACCATGCCAACAATGATATGAAAGGCGGTACAAGCGAAACTGCTCCCGAAGAAGGAAGCTGGCGCTACGAACTTACTAAAGCCGGATATACCTGTCCGCTTGCCAACTGCGACATCAAGGGATTAGGAGACTATACGGACATAGTAAAAGTATGGATCAGTCATATGGAAACTGCATTGAAGAACGATCCGATGTACGATCCGAATGCTGAAGAATAATCAGCATCTATTCCCTATAATAAATAAGCGGCACATATTCCGATTTCATTCGGATATGTGCCGCTTATTAAGGTCAGGCTTTTTTAACTAAAGAGAGAATACGTTGCCTTACCGCCAAAAGCGATAAGTAATATCATTCATTTTTCCATTATCAATGCGATATAACCGCTGGTTGGTTTGCTCCGACTTCAAGCCGCCCAGATTTTCCACATAGGGCCCCAACTTGATGTACTGGAAATACCGCATGTCAAATCCTGCCGGTAAATCCTGCCTGCCGGAATACCATCCCACCTTCACCGAAGCGGCAGAACGGCAACGAAGGAACTCCGCCAACCGTCCCACTTCATCCGGCGCGGCATCTCCACCCATAAAGCAGACGCAGGTCACCGCTTTTCCGTACCTGTCGAGAAGTCCTGAAAGGCTTTCTTCCGTCAACGGCTCTCCTACATTTCCCATCAGATAAGGACTGTGACATCCCTTGCATCCGTTGGGACAGTTGGAAAGGTTAATAGCGAGCGTCACCTCATCCGGTATCTCCTGAAAAACAATGTCATAATCAGCATACCGGAGCATAATACCTGCGGGCGGCCTCCTGTTGCCGGGGTTGAGAGAAGTTGCTGACACGCTTCATATAGCCGATAATACGGGTGAGATAATCCACATTCTTACTGTGGCAAACGGGACACTCTTTCAGGTAACGTTTGTCTATATGGTTGCAGTCATTGCAAATGGTATTCGGAATATTGAATGTAAAGTAGTTACATCCCTCAGTGGCAGCCACACGAAGTAGCTGGCGGTATTGCTCCTTGCTCAAATGTTCTTCCATATTCATGTGCAGAGCCGAACCGCCCGTAAGATGCTCAATATAGCGATGTCCGTGCAGGCGGAACTTATCCACAACGTTCAACGACGTATCTTCAACAATATAGAAGTAGCTGTTGTAGCAATCGCGGAAAGTCTGGAAACCGGCTTCCCTATCCCACTTGGCATGCTTCACACCGACGTTTTCAGCAGGTATCATTTCACAGTTGAAGAGCAAGTCTTTGGTGCGGTACTTCTTGTTGTACTTCTCTACAATGCCCAGTATTTCCTGAACAAATTCTTCATACTTCGGGTTGTCGTTAATCTCTATGCCCATAAACTGCGCCGCTTCCACCAGCCCGTTTACGCCGATAGTAAGATATTGGCGTCCCAGGTTGATATAGCCTGCGTCGAACAGAGGCAACATACCTTTGCTTTGAAGCTGTTTCAAATTCTCGTTGTAGGCCATTTGCACTTTATGCACTAGGTCTACCACTTCTTCAAGGAAGAAGTGGTACAGCATACCGGACTTCACCGCATGTTGTATGCAACGGTTCAGATTGATTGTCAACACACTCTTTGAACCGGTAGACACACCGCCCGCTCCCAAAGTATAACTAAAACCGTTGTCCTGTATCTCATTGCGCAAGCGGCAGCAGCTACTCAAAGAGTCGGCATTGTCGCTCATATAGGTAAAGAACGAATGTCCTTCGGCATACATCTCGGCTGTGAAATCACCGTATTCCTTATCCAACACGTCACCGTCCTTGGTCAGCAGTGCCATAGTCTCCACCGGGAAAGTAAGCACAGTCTTGGTACGTTCCTTATTGAACCATTTCATAAAACGCTTTTGCAGCCAGCTCAATGACTCCCAGTCGGGCTTGCTTCCGTCGGGAAAGACGAAGTGTTCGAAAAGGCTGTTGAAGTAATACTTGTCATAATAGGCCACGTTCCAGAATACCGCCTGGAAGTTCCTTGCTCCCGTAGGCTGGTTGATGGAATAAACCACTTGCTCGAAGCAATCCGTAATCACCTTGTCTATGGTCCGCTGTTTGGTGGAAAGGTCTACTATCTTGTCGGAATGCAGATAGTAGTCTTCGCCAAACTCCTTGCCGACAAAATGGTTCATATACATCAGGAACTCCGGCGTGGCACAAGCACCGCTCAACATACTGGACACGATAAACACCATATTGATAAATCCGCCGCAGAAAGACTTCAAGTTGGTAGGCGCGGTGGAATTGCCGCCTATAGAAGTCGTTCCGCCTATCAGCCAGGGATACATGGTGATGCTGGCGCAATAATTGGCAAGACTTGTTTCGTCATTCTTATAGATATAGTGATGATTCAGTAGTTCCAGATACCTGTCGGACACTTCTTTGCCATACATATCTTTCAGGCGGTCGGTCAGCAGACGGCGGTTCAGACGAATAAAATTGGCTTTCGGTAATTCGCCTATCAGTGTAGCAACATTCTTATTCTCCACATTGGCGTTGGCATCATACTTGCTGCCTGTAGCCGGATTGGAAGCATCGCAATAATCCAGCAGAAAACGGAGTTTGTCGCGCACTTCGCGGTCTTCCAGATGCTTCTGCCGATACAGCATAAACGATTTTGCCACTGCATAATAATGCTCTGCCATGAGAGCAACTTCCACTTGATTCTGAATATCTTCCACACTTGTTTCGTCACTGACGCTCACCCGGCTAAGAATATTGGTGATAACATCCTGAGTAGCAAAACTCCCTACTGATAAAAATGCCTTGCTGATTGCATTTTTGATTTTGTCAAGCGAAAACATCTCTTTCTTGCCGTCCCTCTTGACGATAAAAGTCTCTGAATTAATCATGTCTATAATTTAAGATTTAAATGATAACCAACGATTATTCACACAAAACAATGCACAGAATAGTAAGGAATAAAATGAATCTTCAACGGACTCGTTCTATAGCTTTTCACCCGAAAGCACTGAATGAATGATTATGAACGATGGCAGGTCTTCTGACTCGCTTCTGCTGCAACGCCTTCCCGGTCTTGTATTTTACATAACCAGTGGCTATGGAGTGTTGCAACATTTCCCTCATGAAAGGGACAAAACTTACAGCTACGGGGATAGTTCCTGACTTGCACAGGATTCCCTTTTAATTCCTCGTCACGCCAAGATGATTCGGAAACCATATTCGCTGACAAAGATAGAAAGAAATTCGGCAACGCAATGAAAATTCCAAGGAAAAAAATGGCAAATCCATAAGATGAAAGAATCCGTCTCATGAGCTAAAAAAAGTCATCCCGTGAGATGAAATAAACCATCTCACAGGATGAAAATATTCATCTCACGAGACAAAATAAACCGTCCCGCAAGATGATTTTTTTATTATTTGCGCCTTTTACAGCTACGCTTTATATATCTCATCCCCAGCCATATTCCGGTAAAGGAAAAAGCAGCTCCCACTATGCAAACCAGCCAAATTGCAATAGTCCATAATACAGGGCGTTCTATCAACCATTGTATATTCAGATAGTGAATACCGCTGAACAACCACTTCCTCACAATTTTATTATGGTTCAGGAAACGAACGTATCCCGTCTCCGGACTGATATAATAAAGTGTTTTGTCCCCATCGTCCACTTCCACCTTATACACAGGCAAAGGGAGCGAATTATCACGGTCGAGGTAATAATTGTCGTAATGCTCCATTAGCGAAATATGGAACTGTACGCTGTCTCCATGAAGGCGTTTCATCCCTCCTATAATAGTAGTTTCCGGGATGAACAACTCACGCACTTCCTCTGTGGAAGCATCTATCAAGCGTTCGTTTTCCCCTTCTATTATGGTATAGACAGGAATCTCTCCATAATGAGTCCACGCCACTTCTTTCAGTTCCGGATAGGTTTCTTTCAGCTTACGGTAATCCAGTTGATAGGCTTCAACAGCCAGAGGTTTCTTACCCCACATCTTGGAATAACTGAAGAAATAATCTCCCTTCATTGGTATCATCCACCTCGGAACCCTCTGCATGGAGAAAACTCCACTGACACTCCATGCAATCAGAGCTATGCCAAACACAAGACCTATCAGATAATGCCAGCGATACCAAAATCTTTTATACGGAACTTCCCATTGTCTTTTCTTTTTATACCGTTTCAACAACAAATATATTCCAAGATAAAACCCAGTAAGAGAAGCTATCAGGCACAGAAATCCACCTACGGTAAGACTCGTCTGCCAGATAGAAACATCTTTCCTGATAAAAGGAAGATAAAACTTATGCGGAATAGCTCCCATCCACGCCCAGAAACGCCCGGAAGCATCCGTCAGTTGTTGCACTTCTCCCGTACGTTTAGCGACAAACAATTCATGCTTTTCCGCATCATCAAAGTAGAAACGGTAAATAGGAAGTTCACGCTCATAACGGCTATATAGAATCCATTGTGTACGTTCATAGAGCGTATCTACACGCCGGATAGGAGCATCCACCCACTTCCGGGCAATCTGTTCTATCGTAGCGTACGTCACCGACTTTACTTGTTGCAGGGTATCTGCACACAAAAGCCAGGTAGTGTCTTTTGTTTTCAACTCCACAAGCGTCTGTCCCTGAAACTGACGGACACGTATGTTTTTGACAGCACCGGGAATACGTTCCGTATACTCCTGTATGCAAGGCAGGGAATCGGGCAATGTCTCTTTCATCGCATAAACCTCACTGTCCGACAAACGGGGATATGGATGATAAATCAAGATAAGTCCCGATACGAACCACATAAAAAAGAACAATGCTATAACTGTTCCGAAAATGCGGTGAATGGAGAAGGTATATCTATTTATTCTCTTCATAAATACTGATATTTACAGACTGACAAACTTATAATAAGACAAAACCGGAACAGCGGGCATCTTACAATCCCCTTTGTCCCGGCTGTCTTTACAATTGCCAAATGATTAGTATTTAATCTGCAATATATACAATACGGCTAAAGTCGTAACCTTCCTGGATAGTGATTCCCTTCTTCATATTACCACTTTTGATGTCATATACATATACACACGGAGCAGAATGTTCAGGATTGACACCGATATATGCCTTTCCATTTAAGATAAACGAACGTTGAGAGAAAGTACCGCTGCTATAAGGCAATTTCTTGCCATCACAAGTCAATTCCGTCACCTCATCTGTAGTCAAATCAAGCAAGGCATAATAACAGTTATAAGCGTTACCCCAGTTCTTATCCTTTTCATATTTGGAATTATCATCACCACAACCCGTAAATTTAGGATCTTGTATGTAAATCAATGCCTTGTTGTTTCCCAGATAATCTACGGTTACCAGCTTGCCCTGATCAGCCTCTTTATTCGCATTCTTATGAAAGCCGGTATAAGACTTGTCAAATTCCGTTTCTCCTTTATTTATGCGGAGCAAACGACCATATTGACAAGTGCTTGCTTCCGAATTCGGAATGCGGCTATTACAAGCAATATAAAGGTTTTCGTTGTTATCAAAGAACATCTTATTTTGTAGCAATTCACCATAGGCAGTACCTGCCATTTGCTCTGCACGCTCTTCCTTCACATATTTTTCAACCTTCATGGTAGCTACATCAATAAACGCTACATAGAAGCCGGTATCGTCACTTTTGTCTTGAAAAGCATAGATAATCTTATTATCCGATTTACGATATCGTGCCAAACCGGAAGTACTGTATTTTTTAATCCCGGTAAGTTCGGCCAATCCCAAATCGCCTTCTCCCTCAATCTTCATCGTACCGGCATTGATTTTAGTCCAAAGGACCTCATTGGCAGAACCGTTGGCAGCTATTATCACGAAAGAATCATCGTTCAGCCAAGCAAATGAATAACGGCGATCTTTATAGGTATTCGTTTTGAAAGCCTGTTCGGCAACTGTTGAAATAGCCACATTTGAAATCTGATATTTGCCGAAACGGTCTTTTTCCTTCGGGATCTGATAATAATATTGTCCCTTAATAAGGGATTCCTGATAGAGTTTAGATGTTACATCACAACCAGAATTCCTAAAGTTAATAGTTTCGTCACCTTCAAGGGAATTGACACTTTTTACCAGCAATGCCTCATCTGATCCCATACCACTGGAACCAAGCGAAACCCAAATATCATAATGCACCTTATCAATTGTTTCGCCACCGATATCTCCGGAGTTATCATCGTCATCACTACAAGCACTGAAAGACATGGTTGTCATGACAGCGGCAAATGCCCATACTAAGAATTTAATTTTTTTCATTTCCTTTTTTATTTGAATGATTAATGAATGAATATTCTGAACTTACACAAGAAAGAGCGTCCAGGTTTCTGGAGCATATAATTATCATATATTTTACTGTCAAAAAGGTTATTGCACTCCAACGTTACATTATATCTTTCCTTATGCCATGAGTAGGTCAAAGTAGCGATATGCTGGTGCTGTGTCGGGATTTTAGACTTACTATCTAACGAACCATACCCTTCCCATGTCAAGTAAAACCAATGAACGTATTGATATAAATAGCCGAAACGTACTTTATCATTTCTTTGGAAAAGATTCCTTTGCGTCAGAGTCAGTTCGGTGTTACTAAACAGCCACGGTCTGTTAGGTATCTTATTCTTATAGGTCACAGAAGGTTTCCCGTCTTTCTTCAACGGATTCATGTCACGCGCCTCCTGATAACTACAGTTAGTTGTTAGTTGCAATATATTATCATAAGTATAGCGCAATTCTCCTTCGGCTCCTTTCATTGTTACATTAGAGATATTGTCATACTGCATCATACCTTCTACTTCCGACACCACAGCATGTATATAATCCTCTACTTTTCGATAAAACGCATTTGCTTCGTAGTAAAGAAGATGTTTGGATGCCAAACGAATATTTCCAAAAGCACCCACATTAAAGTTATTGCTATGTTCAGGTTTTAAGGCGAGATTGGCATATATAGTTGTCCCATTTCCCAATAACTCCCTGGCTAATGGAAGGCGAACGGTATGTTCGTAGGATGCTTTCAAGGCAAAAGGTTCGCAAAAGTTATAGCGCACACCCAATCCGTAGCCCGGATTACTTTTCGTAGTGCTTCGTGGCATATTGGCTGAATTGGTTATCCAGGACAAGTCTGTCTGTTCTATCTTGACGTGATTGATATAGTCTTTCAGAAAAAAGGTATTCACCAACTTATCGTTCAAGAACGACTGATTATACGAAAGACCGACAATATGTTTTGCCAGTACATCATTCGACGGGACAAACTCATCATCAAAATCATCGTAGCGTTTGTTTCCCGTACGTGTCAGCAAATAGTTAAAATTAAGAGAGTGATGCTTATTAAAATCATAATTTAAATTGGCACGCACCACTGTAAGCGGACGTTTGTAATGACGCAATTGTTTGCCATATCCGGTTATCTCATTCCGTGCACTTTCAATATATGCTCCGTTCCAGCTATATTTACGGAAAGCAGTATCTATAGTGAGTGCATGATCCCATGTATGGGAAACAAGCGCATTCATAGCCAGTTTCTCAATCAGAAAGTCCTTTTTGCGATAACGTGCTGACATATTCCAAGCATCCTGCTGCCTCTCTGCCATACCATAAACAATGCTTTGCATAGCCCCTGTCTGTAATTCCTTGTCCACCTTCGAGTAAGAACCGGAAACATAGAAAGCATCAGCCCATTTCTTATTTTCCACTCCCACTTCTACCTGAGCCAGCACTGAAAGATAATCATCATGAAAACGCTTAGCATTAGTCAGTTGGTATTTACCTGATTCTTCATTCCACAGTTCAACATCCTTTACCTTATAATCATTTTTGGAATAATTAAAGCCGACTGTCGGTTTCAAGATAATACCTGTTTTGGGGAAATAGACTTGTGCATTCAAGTCTGCGAGATAAGTATGGAAAGAACCTACACTGAGAGAAGCATCCAAGAAGTTCTTTTTTTCTTTTTTAGTGATAATATTGATAGCACCTCCTAAAGCATCAGCGCCTAAATAAGCAGGGACAACCCCTTTATAAATTTCAATATGGTCAATTGTATTCACCGGAAAGTTGGCCAGCGAAATTTCTGTCCCCTTGGTATCCATAGGTACTCCATCCACAAAGTAACGAACTGCATTACCGGACATTCCATTCAGAGAGAGTTCAAAATCAGCCCCCAGTCCGCCTTCTGTCCGTACCTTGATACCGGTAGTACGATTGATGATATCATTCAGGTTAGTAGTAGAGTTAGCTATGGACTTTACATCAACAGCATTAACCGTATAAGCCCCTTCGCGCAACTTCTGTGTCTGGCTCTTCCCATACACAGTTACAGATTGCAAATCCACCGAATTTTCTTCCAGCTTAAAATTAAGGATTTCATTCTTGCTTACATTGATCTCTTTCTTAACGGTATTGTACCCATATAATGAAACCACAAGTTTGTGTTTACCGGATGCGACCCGCAAAGAATATTCCCCCTTGTCGTTTGAGTAAGTGCCCGTTGTGGAATTTTCAACAGCTATCATTGCTGCTGATAGAGGATGCTTGTTTGCGTCCGATATTATTCCGGAAATAATGACTGTGCCTTGTGCTGCCAGAAAATCAGAAAGCAATAATAAGGATACAAATAATAATGTACGGAATAAGTAGTTGATGTTTCTTTTGTATGCCATTCTTTAAAATTTATTTTTCGAGAAAAGCACAGAAACAAACAGAGGTAACAAATCATAGAAAGGTCCTCGTGAATACTGTTTTCAGCCTCATTCCCCGAAAGCTTTAAAAACACAAATAAATTGGCAGGTCTTCTGACTCGCTCCATTACCGAAACCTTCCCATCTTAAAACAGACAGTGGCGTATATCTTCGGCAATATAGTAAAGAGCTTACAGCAGCGGGACTGTTCAGGAGTTTCACCTGATTCCCTTTTAATCGTTCTTCATATAATGAAGAAAACGAACCAATATATATAACAATGTCATAACCAAAACATTAAGGGTTGTAAGACATTAGACTCGTGCCCTAAAGATTTGATTTTCGGATGCAAAGGTACAATGTTTTTTCTTTTACGCAATACATATTCAGCATAAATTAATCATTAACTTATTATCTCAAAATATAAAATTAATATCTATCTTTGCTTCGATTTAGATGATATGGCAACACATTCCGTCTGCTATATAAAAGTAATCCGGTGAAGCTTATCAAGTTGTAAAACCCAAATTCAGTCACATTATGAGAACAAGTTTATTATTAATATTAACCATGTTTTCTATCTTCTGTTCCGCAGTCGAAGAGGGAAACTTTGTAGCAAGCGATATGTTGGCAAATATGAAACACGGTGACAAAGCAGCTCTGCTCATGGTGCACTTCGGCACTACATACGATGACACTCGTGCATTGACGATTGACGCCATTAATACAAAAGCACAAGCCATTTTTCCCGAACTGAAATTTAAAGAAGCATATACATCGCGTATCATCATCCGTCGCCTTAAGGCGCGGGGTATCGACAAAATGACTCCACTGGACGCATTGCTCCAACTACGCAGTGAAGGATACACACATATCATTATTCAAAGTACCAATATTATTGAAGGAGTAGAAATGGAATCACTCCGTCGCGATGTGGAAAGTGTACTTCCTTTCTTTAAGGAAATCCGTGTGGGTACTCCGCTGTTCTATTCAACAGGGGACACAAAAAAGGTAATCGGTATTTTGGGAAATCGTCTCAATACCCCTGCAAACGGAAAGAAAAGCCCCAAAGAGCACATCGTTCTTGTAGGACATGGAACTTCTACTCCCAGCACAGCCATATACAGCCAGATAGACTATATGCTGAAAGCTAATGAACTGACAAATTTCCATGTAGGTACTATTGAAGGCTATCCTACTTTTGAAACCATGCTGGCACAACTGAAAGCTGCCAAAGCAAGGAGCATAACACTCGTCCCATTAATGTTCGTTGCCGGCGACCATGCCAAAAACGATATTGCCGGAGAGTGGAAAGAACAGCTCGAAAAGGAAGGTTATACCGTCCATGTACGCATGGAAGGTTTGGGACAAGTGCCCGAAATACAAGAAATATTTATTGACCACATCCGCTTCGGTTTGAAACATCGCATGCAGGGTATTATGGAGAAGAAAGCTGCATATGCGGCAAGTAAAAAACCGGAATAAAATTACTTAGAGAATATATGAAACAGCCCAAAATAATAGTTGCCGGCATCGGTCCGGGCAATGAGCAAGACATTACGCCCGCCGTAATTGCCGCTTTGCAAGAAGCGGATATAGTAGTGGGATATAAATATTATTTTCAATTTACCACTCCCCACCTCCGCCCCGGAACGCAGTGCGTGGATACCGGGATGAAGCGGGAACGTACCCGTGCCGAGCAAGCATTTGAGCTGGCGGAACAGGGTAAGACAGTATGTGTTATCAGTTCGGGCGATGCAGGGATTTACGGCATGACACCACTTATCTATGAAATGAAGCGGAAACGACATAGTAATGTAGAGATTGTTTCTCTGCCGGGTATCAGTGCTTTCCAGAAAGCGGCTTCCCTGTTGGGTGCGCCGGTGGGACACGACTTCTGCGTCATTTCCCTCTCAGACCTGATGACACCGTGGGAACGCATCGAAAAACGTATCATAGCCGCAGCAGCAGCTGATTTCGTAACGGCTGTCTATAATCCAAAAAGCGAAGGACGCTACTGGCAACTGTACCGACTGAAAGAGTTGTTCTTGCAGGAAGGACGTGCACCGGAGACACCCGTAGGATATGTACGCCAGGCAGGACGTCCGGAACAGGAGGTGCACATCACGACACTGGAAGTGTTCAATCCCGAAGAGGTGGATATGTTTACCGTGATACTGATAGGCAATTCACAGTCGTACGAGTGGAACGGAACGATGATTACTCCACGGGGATATTACAGGGAAGAGGTTGAGACTGCTAAACCTCAACTTGACGCCGCTAAACCTCAACTCCAGAGTTCTAAAGGTCAACTCCAGACCAACAAAGGGCAGGACATTATGATACGGAGTTTCCGTACCATTGAGAAAGAATTGACAAACAAGAATATCCCACTCGACCATAAATGGGCGTTACTGCACGCTATCCATACCACCGCAGACTTTGAAATGGAGAAGTTGCTGCACACAGACGAAAGAGCCGTGGAAACGCTGTATCAAGATATCATTGAGGGGCGCATACGGACAATCATCACAGACGTAACAATGGCTGCCAGCGGTATTCGTAAAGGGGCTTTGGAACGTTTGGGTGTAGAGGTAAAGTGCTATCTCGGTGATTCTCGTACCGCTGCAATGGCATCAGAGAAAGGTATCACCCGTACACAGGCGGGCACACGCCTTGCCGTTGAAGATTATCCCGATGCCCTCTTCGTATTCGGCAACGCTCCGACTGCACTAATGGAACTCTGCGACCTTATACGCAAAGGAAAAGCACATCCCACAGGAATTATCGCTGCTCCGGTAGGCTTTGTACACGTACAGGAGTCCAAACATATGATTAAACCTTTCATCCGGATTCCGAAAATAATTGTGGAAGGACGCAAAGGAGGAAGTAATCTCGCCGCAACATTGGTAAACTCTATTTTGTGTTACAATGATGCGGAATTGTTAAGACCGGGACGAGATGTGTGAAATAGTAATCAGTGATTAGAGATTAGGGATGGAACGGAAATTTATCATTATAGGAATGGACGATAACCGAGTACCTTTCTTTTCGCCGGAAGTATTGGAACACATACGGAATGGAAAGGTATTTTCGGGAGGAGTACGACATAGGGGGATTGTCAAAAGCTTATTGCCGGAAGATGCGGAATGGATTTCCATTTCCGTACCATTGGATAATGTGTTCGCACAATATGAAAGAGTGTTCGGCAGTGACGAATACAGACAAACTGAATCGGATATCAGTCAAATTATTATTTTCGCATCGGGCGACCCTTTGTTTTTCGGCTTTGCCAATACGGTAAAACGGAAGCTGCCGGATGCGGACATCAAGCTTTATCCATCTTTCAACTCACTACAAACATTAGCACACCGTCTCGTAATGCCCTACAATGATATGCGCACCGTTTCGCTGACAGGACGTCCCTGGCATGACTTCGACCGCGCTCTGATTGAACGTGCTCCCAAGATAGGTGTCCTCACCGACCGGGAACATACACCCGCCGCTATCGCCGCCCGTATGCTGGAGTACGGCTACCAACGATATACAATGTATGTAGGGGAACATCTCGGCAATCCTGAAAAAGAACGTATCCGTCACATGACATTGAAAGAAGCGGTACAAGACGAGTTTCAGTATCCTAATAACCTGTTGCTTTATGCCACCTCCTTTCCCGAATCCCGTCCTTTCGGTATCCCCGATGAACAGTTCGCCCATCTGGACGGACGTGCCCGGATGATAACCAAAGCCCCTATCCGCTTGCTCACATTGCAGGCATTGGAACTGAACCGACATCGTGTATTCTGGGATATAGGCTTCTGCACCGGCTCGGTTTCCATTGAAGCCCGATTACAGTTTCCCCACCTTACGATAGTTTCCTTTGAAATACGTGAAGAAGGCAAAGAACTGATGAATATCAACAGCCGCCGTTTCGGTACACCGGGCATTACGGCAATCATCGGCGACTTCCTGCAAACGGCAACCGATACCCTCTCCCGCCCCGATGCCGTCTTTATAGGCGGACACGGTGGACATCTGCCGGAAATGCTGATGAAAATAAAAGAAACGTTACAGCCCAACGGCTGCATAGTTTTCAACTCCGTATCGGCAGAAAGTAAAAACGCATTCATAGAAGGAGCAAAAGCCGCCGGCTTTACACTGCATCCTTCTACACGTATTGCACTGAATGATTATAATCCAATTGAAATTATGAAAGCGACACTTTCATAATTTCAATTAAATAAGATATATCCATTATGAAAACCGATACTCTCCATATGAAGACAGCTATCATGCTCATCTCGGAAGCCGGACTGTCTTCTGCACAACTACTGCTCAAAGAGTTTCCTGAAGCGGAAATTTTCACCCCACGCCATGAAGACGGGTGTACGCATATAGAATCGACCGGCACCTTCATCGTTGAGAACTTCAACCGCTACGATGCATTTATTTTTATCGGCGCTATGGGCATCTGCGTACGCTCCATTGCTCCCTGCGTGAAGAATAAGTACACCGACCCCGCCGTAATTTGCGTGGACAGTACCGGCAAATATGCCATTTCCGTCCTCTCCGGACATATCGGTGGAGCTAACGAACTGACCGAAATAATAGCAGGTACACTGGGAGCCGAACCCATAATAACTACCCAAAGCGACCTCACCGGATTATGGGCACTGGACAAGCTGCCCGAACGCTTCGACTGGTTTCCGGTAATCAATGTAGACGCTTCGGCCCTCCTGCTGGCAGAGCTTGCCAAAACTCCCGAAGAGAAAATGAAAGCATGTATGAACGAGCCTATCAGTCTCTTTGTAGCCGGCAAGCCGACAGCTCTGCTGCTCGAAGTCCGAGACAAGGGTACTGACTGGCTCGAAGCCCATCTTCCTCCCCACGTAGAGGTTTTCTACCGACTGAAAGACATCAAGCCTTCCTGCTTTAAACTGGTGCTGTGCGTTTCTCCGCAAGTGCCCTACATAGAAGAAGTACCGTCCATCTGTTATGTACCACGCGTACTACACATCGGTATCGGACTTGCCCGCCAAGCCGGGCCTACGAAGAAAGTAGTGGAAAATATTTTGGACAGTTTGAAAGAATACAACATCCTTCATCAGGCCATCGCATCCATTTCCACAATTGACGCCAAGCGTGATGAACCGGTAGTGAAGTCGCTCAAAAAGAAATATAATATTCATTTTTATACAGCCGGGGAACTGGCGACAGTAGATGTGCCACACCCCAGTAAAACAGTAATGAAGCACATGGGAACACCCAGTGTAAGCGAAGCCGCGGCACTGCTCTCTGCCGGAAACAGCCAATTGATAATGCCAAAACAAAAAGGTGAGAACTATACGGTAGCAGCTGCCATGGATATTTGTGTCTCGCGCCGGGGGCACATTGAGATTGTCGGTGCAGGTCCCGGCGATCCCGACCTTATCTCCGTACGCGGACGGGAAATGTTGGAAAAGGCCGACCTCATTCTTTATGCAGGCAGCCTTGTGCCCCGTGAACTGACACTCTGTGCCAAACCCGGAGCAACAGTCCGCAGTTCCGCTTCTATGGACTTGGAGGAGCAGTTCGCACTAATGAAGGAATTCTACGATAAAGGCAAGTTCATCGTACGCCTGCATACCGGTGATCCCTGCATTTACGGAGCGATACAGGAACAGATGAATTACTTTGACCGATATGGCATGAGTTATCACATCACACCGGGTATATCTTCTTTCCAAGCAGCGGCGGCAGCTTTAAAGTCGCAGTTCACTATTCCGGAGAAGGTGCAAAGCATCATACTCACCCGTGGCGAAGGACGAACCCCCATGCCCGAACGGGAAAAGCTGCACCTCATGGCACACTCGCAAAGTACTATGTGCATCTTCCTTAGCGCAGGCATTGCAGAACAGGTGCAAACTGAACTTCTGCAGGAATATCCGGAAACGACCCCCGTAGCCGTATGCTATCACCTGACTTGGAAGGACGAGCGCATCTTCCGGGGAGAACTGAAAGACCTTGCCCGAATAGTGAAAGAGAACAACCTGACCCTGACAACCATGATTGTTGTAGGCGAGGCTATCGGCAATCGTGAGGGACTGTCGCGACTATATGCACACGAATTCAAACACTTATTCAGAAAATAAAAATATGATACTGATATTAGGCGGTACAACCGAGGGACGCATAGCCGTCCAAACACTTGAGGAAGCCGGAAAGCCCTTCTATTATTCTACCAAGGGCAATGAACAGGACATTCCTCTGCACAACGGCATCCGCCTGCAAGGTGGCATGGACAACATCAGCTTGGAAAACTTCTGCCGTAAAAAAAACATCTCACTGCTGATAGATGCCGCCCACCCCTTTGCCGAAGAGCTGCACCGGAACGTCAGTGAAGTATCCGACAAGCTCCATATACCGGCTATACGCTACGAACGCACCTATCCGGACAGGCAGGACGACTATATCACATGGTGTGACAATTACGAAGATGCCATCTGCCGGATAAGAAGAGAAGAAATTTATATATTACTGGCATTGACCGGAGTACAGTCCATAGGCAAGCTGAAAGCACTTTGGCAGGAAAGCTGCCGCTGTTACTTCCGCATCCTCGACCGTGACAGTTCACGCGAACTGGCTAATCGCCAAAACTTCCCTGAAGAATACCTGTGCTACTATCATGCCGGAGAGGATGAACGCCAGCTGATGAGCCGACTTCACCCCGAAGCCATCTTGCTTAAAGAAAGCGGCATATCCGGAGGATTTCCCGAAAAGGTGGAGGCCGCCCGCGAACTGGGCATCCATGTTTTTGCAATAAAACGCCCTCCCCTTCCCGATAATTTCCTGACAGTGACCGGTGAATACAGCCTGCGCAGAATGGTAGAGAAATATATGCCTGAGTTCTACCCCCTGCACAGCGGACTTACTACCGGTACTTGTGCTGCCGCAGCTGCAGTGGCTGCTGTGTGGGATTTATTCAACACCAGTGGACAGCCACGTCCCAAAGAGTTTCCAATAGTTCTGCCCAATGGGGAGAAGATAGACGTTCCCGTTGGAAATCTGGAGAAATATCCTCATACCAGCTTTCTGAACGATGACTGGATGATGGAAACGGAAGCCTATGTCATAAAAGATGCGGGAGATGACCCCGACATTACCAACGGAATGCAAATAAGGGCAAATGTGGCAATACCGTTCAAGATGGACGACTCTGACGAAGAGGATGAAGTATACGGAGATGACTACAACATTATCATTGCCGGAGGTGAAGGCATAGGCATCGTCACCCTGTCCGGACTGGGACTGGAACTGGGTACATCCGCCATTAATCCTACTCCGCGCAAAATGATAGAGAACAATGTAAAGCTATGTCTTGAACGTCTCCATATACCCAAGCATCTCAATCCGTTTCTTGTCACTATCTCCGTACCCGGTGGAGAAGAAATAGCCAAACGCACTTTTAATCCCCGGCTGGGCATAGAGGGAGGCATATCTATCATCGGCACATCGGGCATCGTGAAACCCTTCTCCAGCGAGGCGTTCGTCGGTTCTATCCGCAAGTCGATGGAGGTGGCACGTGCCACAGGCAGTCCGAGTATCGTTATCAGTTCCGGAGCAAAGAGTGAGAAATACATCAAAGCATATTATTCCGGACTGCCGGCGCAGTCCTTTGTACATTATGGCAACTTCATCGGAGAGACTTTGAGGATTGCCGACGAATTAAAACTGCCCCATGTCACATTAGGAGTCATGATGGGCAAAGCGGTGAAGCTGGCGGAAGGCAATCTCGACACCCACAGCAAGAAAGTGACAATGAACAAGGATTTCATTCAAGATATTGCCCGCCGGTCAGGTTGTAAAGAAGATGTATTGGTCGCTATCCGGCAAATGAATCTGGCACGGGAGTTATGGGATATTATCCCTACAGAAAAGACGGAGGCTTTCTCCAAACTACTGATAGAACATTGTCGTCAATGCTGCGCTCCTCTATTACCCAACGGAGAACTTACCATATTACTAATCAGTGAAAGTGGAAAAATATACGTATGAAAAAGGTAATGATGATAATCAGTCTGGCGGTTGCTGCATTAACCGTACAAGCTCAATCACCTTTCTCCTTTTATGCAGAGACAGGAATAGGGACTTCCCGTCTCTACGGAAGACATTCCGGCAGTGACACGCAAATATCCTATAAAACGGGAGTAGGTGCAGAATATACGCTCAATAAAACTTGGGCGTTGCAATCTGCCCTGGAATTTGTATCCATAGGTGGAAAGGACAATATAAAATATGTTGAGAATACTCTGATAAATGCCAAGATGAATGAATTATACTTGCAGATACCTCTCATGGCGGCTACACGACTGCCTTTGGGAAAGAATTATCATGCAGCGGTAATCTTTGGCCCATACATAGCTTGTGGTATAGGCGGAAAGACATCCGGCAGCATACCACACGATTTTGACGGTTATAGCCGTTTCAAGATAGATACTTTTGGCAGTGTACTGGAAAACAACGCCGGAAACAGACGGTTGGATGGTGGCATTATCGTAAAAATCGCATTTCAGTACCACAAATTCATTATCGGTGCAGAGGCACAAATGGGACTGGTAAAGATTAATCAACAACTGAGACAAGTAATAGATACAAAAGAGTTCCGTAATTACCTGCCCAAGAATTTCGCCTCATTCTTTACCATAGGGTATAAATTCCGATAAAGACCGGATAATTATCATTTGCAAAGCGAAGACTCGTGGAGCTTCGATAATAAATCTTCGATACAGGTAAGACATAGCGGCGTTTCACCGGGTTGATGCAAAATAAATGTCCCGTCTCCTTTCAAATCACCTGTTTCGATATAGGTTTCCGACTCTACATTACGGTTAGCAAGTATGCCGTTACGCTGCAAAGCCTTGCGCACCATGGCATACCTCTGCCCATGTCCTACCAAACGCACCTGCGAGATATATTCATTGTCTACACGGAACAATCCGGTCTCCAAGTCAAATACAATGCCTTTACGGGCAAAGAAACTACTGAGGCTACCGTTCAGGGACAAATCCTCGGGAGTACCGATAGTAACACCGTTCACTTTGTCCATAAGCCAGATTTTATCGGCTATTTGCAAAGCCAGTTCAAGGTCGTGCGTAGAAAGAAAAATGGTCTTGTCTGTCTGCCGGCTGAGATGGTGTAACAGTTGCATCATCTCCACCTTACTGGGAAAATCAAGAAAGGCGGTAGGTTCGTCCAGATAAATCACCGGAGTTTCTTGGGCAAGCGCTTTAGCTATCATTACTTTCTGGCGCTCACCGTCACTCAATGTATGCACCATCCGGTGCGCCAAATGAGAAATACCGACCAGAGCAATGGAGTGTTCCACCACACGCTTGTCTTCCTTGGTCAGCGTACCCCAAAAACCGGTATAGGGACTGCGTCCCAATCCTATCAATTCCGTAACGGACATATTGCGGATGTCGCACTTCTCCGTCAGCACCACGCTGATAACGCGTGACAGTTCTTTATCGGTATAGGATTCAATCTCTTTTCCCTGAATACGTATCTCTCCTCCCAGCTTGGGCTGAAAAGCGGACAAGGTACGTAGCAGTGTGGACTTACCTACTCCGTTAGCACCCAACAGACAGGTCAGTTCACCACTGTTGATACCGGCACAAATACCGTCCGCCACCACTTTCACATCACTCTTACCGGGATACCCGATAGAGAGATTCTCGATATGTATAGTCTCGTTTTTCAATATATATATGGTATTATAGTTTGATATACTTGATACGCTCGTTTGATGTACTTGATATGGTTGTTTGATATACTTGATACTTTTATTCGTTCAACTCCCCTTTCCTCTTTCTGAAAAGTACGGATGCAACGACCGGAGCTCCTACCAATGCCGTTACCGAATTGACAGGTAACGCTCCCTCGAATCCCGGCATACGGGCTATCAGATTGCACACCAACGCCAATGCAGCGCCTACCAGCAAGGTGGCGGGCATCAAGATGCGATGGTCGGATGTGTGGAAAATAGCACGGCACAAATGAGGTACTGCCAATCCTATAAACATGATAGGCCCGCAGTAGGCGGTGACAATAGCCACCAATACCCCGGAACAGGATATGACAAGCAGCCGCGCCCGCTTGATGTTCAATCCCAAATTACGCGCATAGCTGTCACCCAACAGCAGCAGGTTCATGGTCTTTATCAGCAGGAACGACAAGGGCAGCAATACTGCCATGATACAGACAAACAGCAACATCTGGTCACCGGAGACACGTGCAAAGCTACCCAATCCCCAAATAACGTAAGCGCGTATATCCTCTTCCACACTGAAATATTTCAGTACGCCGATAATGGCGCTTGCCACATAGCCTATCATCACACCGATAATCAGCAGTGTTACGTTTCCCTTTACCTTTTGGGAAACGTAAACTATCAGTGCCATAACGGACAACGCCCCGATAATAGCTGCAACCGACAATGCCACCTCTCCCATATATCCCAAACGACTCAGAGCCACACCGCCCATAGCACCGGACAGCAGTACTACACAAGCCACTCCCAAACTCGCCCCCGAACTGATGCCCAGTACCGAAGGCCCCGCCAACGGATTGCGAAACACCGTCTGCATCTGTAAACCGCTGACTGAAAGTCCCGCTCCCGCCACCAATGCGGTCAGAGCCTGCGGCACACGGCTTTTCCAAATGATATTGCTCCAAATAATCTCTTGATTGCTCATCACATCGGGAGTGGAAGCTACTCCTGTACCCCACAATAAATCCCATATCTTGCCAAATGGGATATGAACAGAACCCAACAGCAGGTTCAGCAGAAAAAACAGGAAGATAGATGCCAATATCAATATCATCAATAGCAGCGTAGGTCTTTTCATCATTTCAAGCGCTCGTAATAAGTAGGTTCATAATCGGGTAACAAGTCAGGATGAAAAGCATGAATCAAATCTTCCAATACTATCTCGGGCTGCATGGGCATACTCTCATAGAAAGGCTTCTCACGCATATTGCAATAAATTACCCCTTTCTCACGGAAGGCGCGAAAGTCGGCATAACGAGGGTCTAAAGACTTCAAGGCATCATAAGAGAATGTTCCGTCGTAACTGTTGACGATACGCCAATAGTCGGCACTCTCCGCCCGGCTGTACACCGTCTCGAAGTCCAGCATTACGCCGCCCGAACGCGGGTCGTCTTTCAGGAAATAGTCCGCACCGGCATCACGAAACAACTCGGCAAGGAAACTCTTTCCGCCTACCGCATACCAGTTGCCGCCACGTATTTCACCGCTGAACACCACAGGACGCCTTTTCACGCCCGCCACCAACTCCCTCAACTCATTATACCGCTTCTCTATCTCGGCAAACTTGGCATTCGCCTCGGATTCCTGCCCGATGAACATACCGATAAACTTTATCCACTCTGCCTGTCCCAACGGAGTCATCTCTTTATACCCCAGATGCGGAACCAGCGGAATGCCTATCTCACGCATGGCGTCATATCCGCCCCGCTTGAAAGGAGAGATAAAGATAACATCGGGGGCTATACTCATAATCACCTCATTATCGAAATTACCTTCAATCCCTATTTTGGATGTTTTACCCGATTTCAGACGCTCGTTCATCTCCTTATTGAAAAGGTGGCGGGTACTGGTGATGCCCACCACATAATCGCAAGCATCCAAACGGATAAAGTTGGACAGTTGCAGGGAAGTCATGCAGATGACACGCTTCACCGGAGTCTCTATCACGGTATAATCGGCGGGAATGCCGGCAGGCTTCGTACCTCTTGGCACTAAAGCATACCGAAAGGTATTCCTCTCTTCTTTCTGAGGGTCGCGTATGTCCACCAGACGTACATTTCCCGGCAGATATTTCACCGTATATCCTTTGGCATAGGTAGGAATAATAGCAGAAGCAGTATCCGTAGCGGAGACTGCAACAGCTGTGGAATCGGAATTGCCGGACATTTGCCGGGACTTTGCCCCGCAAGAAGTCATAGACAATGCACACGCAAATGCAATACCTATGAGAGGTAATCTGGTCATGATTATTCGGGTTTTATATTTCAGGGCACAATATTCGGCAATTTTGGGGAGATACGCAAACTCTCCCCAAACAAATTATATAAAGAAACAGAATCTATAAGTTCATCAAATCATTCAACGCCTCGCTCATACTTGGATGCGTGAAGATGAAATCGCGCAGGAAAGTATACTCCTGTCCTGTCTTCATGGCCATCGCCACCAAGTTGATTACTTCACTCGACTCCGGACCGAACAACGTACAACCCACTATCTTATCGGTATCGGCATCTACTATCACCTTGAACAACCCGTTCGTATTGCCCAATGTGCGAGCACGCGGAATAGCGGCAACGGGTAGTTTGTTTACCTTGATATTCAAGCCTCTCTTACGGGCTTCAACCTCGCTCATGCCAATGCGCGAAAGGGGCGGATCGATAAATACCGAATAACCCACCGGCTCACGGTCGGACACCTTGCGCTCACCCGCTCCAAACAAGTCCTCACGAAGAATGCGATAATCGTCCAACGAAATGTAAGTGAACTGTAAGCCGCCTTTCACATCACCGATAGCACGAATGTTAGGGTTGGTGGTCTGCAAATGCTCGTTCACGATGATAGCGCCACGTTCGTCCACTTCCACACCTGCCGCTGCCAAGTTCAAACCTGCGGTATTGGGCCGGCGTCCGGTTGCCAGGAGAATGGCATCCGCATCCAATCGCAGAACCTCGCCCGTCACAGCATCCTGATAGACAACCACCGTACCGTCCACGGACTGTACACGGGCGTTCAGACGGAAGGCAACACCCTTCTTCTCCAGTACTTCTTGCACGCTGGCGGCGATGTCACGGTCTTCGCGGGCTATCAGTTCGGCATAACTTTCCAGTACTGTTACCTGCGAACCGAAAGAAGCATACATCGAAGCAAATTCCAAACCGATATATCCGCCACCCACAATAACAAGGTGTTTGGGAAGTTCTTCCAACTCCATTATGGAAGTACTGGTGTACACCTTCGGATTATCCCTTACTCCCTCAATGGGAGGAATAACGGTTTCAGCCCCCGTATTGACAAATATCTGCGGGGCTTGAAGCTGAATAGTTTCTTCCGCCATGCGTACCTCTACCGCATCGGGAGCGATGAAAGAGCCCGTACCCGTATATACCGTTATATTGGGGTTGTCTGCCAGGTTATGGTAGTTCTTCTGACGCAGGAACGAGGTTACTTCCTCTTTCCTTGCAACAGACTGGCGGTAGTATGCCTGTTTCTGTTCCCAAGACGCGTTCTTATCCGCCAGTTCAGCCGAATGTACCAATGTCTTGGTCGGGATACACCCGATATTGATGCACGTACCTCCGTACATCTTATCCGAGCGCTCTATCATGGCAACGGTGAAATTCCGCTTCGCCAATTCGGCGGCAAGTGTCTTGCCGCCTTTTCCAAAGCCTATGATAATAGCATCATACTTCTTCATACTTATTTATTTAATTGATTCAAGACTCTTTTTGCACTGTCTGCCAGTACCACGATAGCTCCGGCAAGGATAGCGGTATCTTTAATGACCAGTCGTCCGGCTCCGGTCAGTAAAGGGAAACCATGCTCTCCGCTTCCCAAGTCGGGAACCCATACCTCAGGAGTGGTGACAAGGAACGAAAGTGTGCCGACAGTCATTATGATGGCAAGTACAGCCCCCACCAATCCGATTTTGGGAGAGAATATCCCCAAGAAAGTAAGGATGCCGATTGTCATAATCAATATGCCAAGGCCGTAGGAAAAGCCGTAAGTATTGTTCTCTACGTGCCATTGGTGCTTGGCTTCATTGAACTCACCCTCTTTCAGTTTATATTCCTTGTATTCCGGTGCAGGCTTGTTGTAGAAGAAGCTCATGAACGGACTGTTCGCCACAAACGGAACGATTCCTTCGGCTTCGTAATTCCAGAATTTCAAACCGCCTATCCATACAAATATCACAAGGATAGCCACGCGGATTAAGTTAATGCCTAACTTTTGGGAAGAAGCGGCAAGTGTCAGTGCCGCAATGAACAGGTTTTGTAATTTCGTTTTCATTTTCATTTTGTTTTTTATTGAGTTATAATGATTGACTTTGCAAATATCCCTGTTTCCCGCCGGCTGTGGAATGGCAATTATTCCGCAATAGTTGGCAATTCTTCCCGTTGTGTTTGTTTTCGGTAGTCCGACACACTCTCTCCCGTCATTTTCTTAAAGAAACGGCTGAATGTAGCCAAGTCCTCAAAGCCCAAAAGGGAACTGATTTCCTTAGCGCTTTTCCGTGTGTACAGCAACAGACGTTTGGCTTCCGCATCTATCCGTTCGTGAATGACGCGAAGCGGAGAAGGCAGTCCGCAAATGGAAAACAAGTTGGACAGCGTTTTAGGTGAACGACAAAGCATATCGGCATAGTCCTGTACCTGCTTCTTCTCGCGGAAGTTCTGGTCTACCAATACATAGAATTGGCGGATAATATCGAAAGTCCTCTCATTCTCCCGTCCCACACCGAACCTTGTACGGGCAATACGTGTGCAGGTGATGATGAAACGTTTCAGTACAATCCGCAACATCTCTTCCCGGAGATTATCATTAATGGCAGACTCCTGACGGAAGATACGGACTATATCGTGCAGGTTGGACGACTGTTCTTCCGACAACCTCAACCGCATTACCTGAGATGAACCGTAAAAGAGGAAACCGTTGCAGGACACTTCATTGTCATGCCCATAGATACAGTAAAAGTTACTGTTGAAAACAAACGTCAGATATTCACCCTCCACCTCTTTTATGTCCAGATGATGCAGCGGGGTAAGCGTGATAATCTCATCCTTCTCCAGCTTCATTGGGATGTGGTCCACCTCGACGGTAAGCGTACCGCTCTGTACCCACAGAAACTTATACAAAGTCTTGTCACGTTGCAGCGACCTGCTTTCGTGGAAGCGGGATGTCATTGCGATATTGCCGTTCAGGCGCGTATTCAGTTGATAGTCCATAAGCATAGATTATTTGATAGGAATACACAAAGATAAATAATATCTTGTTTACTATTGATTATTTCCCGACTTTTGCATCCCTAAGTTCCTATTTTATTTCTAACTTGATTAATAGTAAAGTATAATGTTTCCCATCATATTCGTATCACTCGGTCCCGGCGAAGCCGAACTGATTACCCTGAAAGGACTGAAAGCGCTGCAAAACGCCGATTGCATCTTCTGTCCCGAAACACCCGCCCGAGACGGTCGTCTCCTGTCACGCGCCGCCGACATCATGCTCCAACTCGACATTCCTGCCGACCATATCCACCGTTTCTCCCTACCCATGAGCAAACAGCGGATGGATGCCCTCAACGCTTACGACCAAGTATATGCCGCCGCCCTTTCACTGCATCATGCAGGCAAGAGAGTGGCTATTGTGGCAGAAGGTGACACAGGCTTCTACTCTTCCATACATTATATATATGAGAAACTGCAAGCCGGCGGTACTCCCGTAGAACAGATTGCCGGCATCCCCGCCTTCATTGCCGCCGGGGCACGAGGCGGACTGCACATCGCCAGCCAAGAAGAGCGGCTGACTGTAATTCCCGGCATCACCACCGCCGATGAAATAGAGCAGCTGATACAATCCCGGAGCACAGTCGTCATTATGAAACTGTCGCAATGCACCGACGAAGTACACCGCTGCATCCGCCTGCATCCCGAATACGATTATCATTATTTTGAGAATGTAGGCACTCCGCAGGAGAAATACATTTGTGACACACGACAGATTGAAGCCCTTCACTTTCCTTATTTCTCCCTAATAATTATTCGCCACAATAGCTTCTGATGCCGATTTAATACATTTTCGCACAGAGTACGAGTGATTTTTGCAGAAATGGCTTACCTTTGCACTTTATAATTAAAAAGATAAAGACATGAAGAAACTTGCTTTTTATATGTTAATGCTCGTTATGAGTATCGGTTATGCTTATGCACAAGGTCAGGCAGATATCAAATTCGAAAAGACCACCCACGATTTCGGAACATTCTCAGAAAACAGTCCGGTGGTAAGTTATACATTTAAATTTACCAATGTGGGTGATGCTCCGCTGGTAATCCACCAAGCCGTGGCATCTTGCGGATGTACAGTGCCCGAATATACTCAAGAACCGGTAATGCCCGGAAAAACCGGAACTATCAAGATTACCTACAACGGTACAGGCAAATATCCCGGACACTTCAAGAAGTCCATTACATTACGCACCAATGCCAAAACTGAGATGATGCGGATATTTGTTGAAGGTGATATGACTGCCAAAGATGCCAAATAAGCGTTTTTATGCTACAGAATAAAGGAGAATTTTTTAATTCTCCTTTTTTTTTGCTTTCTTTGAAGTCTATAACAAATTTGACTTGTGAAATGAACTTACATATTCACAATACTAAATCCAATACATATCGCAATCATAACAATAAAAAATAAAACAGCTATTATGAAACAAGAAGAAGAGAAACTTACCGGCTTGCCGGAAAATGCATTCCGTGAGCTAAAGCCGGGAGAAGTCTACAACCCCTTGATGAGTCCTGACAAAAAATATCCGGAGGTAAACCTTTGGTCGGTACTGTGGGGTATTGCTATGGCAATCCTGTTTTCGGCAGCGGCAGCCTATCTGGGACTGAAAGTGGGACAAGTATTCGAAGCGGCTATTCCTATTGCCATTATTGCCGTTGGTGTGTCCAGTGCCGCCAAACGTAAGAATGCACTGGGCGAAAACGTTATCATCCAATCCATCGGAGCCAGTTCCGGAGTTATTGTGGCAGGCGCCATCTTCACCCTGCCCGCACTGTATATCCTGCAGGAAAGTTATCCGCAGGAAATCACCGTAACATTTGCACAGGTATTCATCAGCTCGCTGCTGGGTGGTGTGCTGGGTATTCTTTTCCTTATTCCCTTCCGTAAATATTTCGTCAGCGATATGCATGGCAAATATCCTTTTCCCGAAGCAACCGCAACAACACAAGTGCTTGTATCGGGTGAGAAAGGCGGCAGCCAAGCAAAACCGTTGTTACTGGCAGGTATTATCGGAGGCCTTTATGACTTTATAGTAGCTACTTTCGGGTGGTGGAACGAAAACTTCACAACCCGCGTATGTGGCTTCGGCGAAATGTTGGCAGAAAAGGTCAAGCTGGTGTTCAAAGTAAATACCGGAGCGGCTGTATTGGGTTTGGGGTATATTGTCGGACTGAAATACGCTTCCATTATTTGTGCCGGTTCGCTTGCTGTATGGTGGATTATCATTCCGGGTATGTCACTCATTTGGGGAGACAGCATACTGAACCAATGGAATCCGGAGATTACCGTCACCGTAGGCGCAATGTCTCCCGAAGAAATCTTCCAACACTACGCCAAAAGCATCGGCATCGGCGGTATCGCCATGGCAGGTATCATCGGTATCATTAAGTCATGGAGTATCATCAAGAGCGCCGTAGGACTTGCTGCCAAAGAAATGGGCGGCAAGACTGATGCCAAAGCGAACCTAAAGCGTACGCAACGCGACCTTTCCATGAAGATTATCGCTATCGGTTCTATCATCACATTGATATTGGTTACGCTATTCTTCTACTTTGATGTGATGCAGGGCAATCTGTTACATACATTGGTAGCTATTTTGCTCGTTGCAGGCATCTCATTCCTCTTTACCACTGTGGCAGCTAATGCCATTGCCATTGTGGGAACAAATCCGGTATCGGGAATGACATTGATGACACTTATCCTTGCGTCCGTAGTAATGGTGACGGTAGGCTTGAAAGGCCCGGGTGGAATGGTAGCGGCATTGGTTATGGGTGGCGTGGTTTGTACGGCGCTGTCTATGGCAGGCGGTTTCATCACCGACCTTAAAATAGGTTATTGGCTGGGAAGCACCCCTATAAAACAGGAAACATGGAAGTTCCTCGGAACAATTGTTTCTGCGGCTACCGTAGGTGGTGTCATGATTATCCTGAACAAGACATACGGATTTACCAGCGGACAACTGGCAGCTCCGCAAGCCAACGCAATGGCGGCGGTAATAGAACCTCTGATGAACGGTGTAGGCGCACCCTGGTTGCTTTACGGCATCGGTGCGGTACTGGCCATCCTACTGAACGCTTGCAAAATACCTGCACTTGCCTTTGCATTGGGTATGTTCATTCCGTTGGAACTGAACGTTCCGCTGGTAGTGGGTGGCGCTGTAAACTGGTACGTAACCAGCCGCAGCAAAGACGCAGCCCTCAATGCCGAACGTGGCGAAAAAGGTACATTGCTGGCATCCGGTTTCATTGCCGGCGGTGCGCTAATGGGTGTGGTAAGTGCGGCAATGCGCTTCGGCGGTGTCAATCTGGTGAACGACGCATGGCTCAACAACACATGGTCTGAGGTGCTGGCACTGGGTGCTTATGCCATTCTGATATTCTATCTCGTAAAAGCTTCGATGAAAACCAAATAAGCTGCGAGGATATTAAAATAAGTTCAAAGGGAACTATATTCATTATGAGAAATATACTATTCTTATCTCTTTTATTCGTAACTACGATATTATCTGCACAGAAGCCCGTCGAGCTGCTTTTATGGCCCGACGGAGCACCTAATACAAACGGGCTGACGGGTACTGAAGAAGACTTGCAGGGTGGTCGTGTTGCCAATGTGGTTAATCCTTCCATCACCGTTTACCGTCCTGCAAAGCCTAACGGCATGGCTATTATCATGTGCCCCGGAGGCGGATACGCACGTCTTGCCATGAACCACGAGAGACATGATATGGCAGCTTGGTTTATGGCACAGGGCATTACGTATGCGGTACTGAAATACCGGATGCCGAACGAGCATTACGAAGTCCCCCTGTCGGATGCCGAACAAGCCATCCGCCTCATGCGCAAGCATGCCAAAGAATGGAACATCAATCCCAATCGCATCGGCATTATGGGTGCATCTGCAGGCGGACATCTGGCCGCATCCCTTGCCACGCTATACGGCAGTGACGCTACCCGTCCTGATTTTCAAATATTGTTCTATCCCGTCATCTCCATGCTGAAAGGTGTCACCCATGGTGGTTCACGCCGGAATCTTCTTGGCGAGAATCCTTCCACCGAACTGGAACAGAAATACTCGCTCGAACGACAGGTATCTCCCAAAACTCCACAGGCATTCATCATGTTGTCGGCCGATGACGGAGCCGTACCTCCTATCAATGGCATCGGTTATTTCCTTTCCCTGCGTGAACAAAAAGTTCCCGCCACCTTGCACGTCTATCCGACAGGCGGCCATGGTTGGGGATTCCGTGATAACTTCACGTACAAACGGCAATGGACCGACGAGCTGGAGAAGTGGTTGAGGGAAACTCTATAATAATCCATTTACCATTCAAGCCTTAAAACTTCCCTATATGAAAATACAAAGACTATTGATTGCCGCTGCCTTTCTTCCTCTTGCCCTCACGGCACAGGAAGAAAGGTACGGACAAATCACCAACCCCAGACTGACAAGCATCAACAAAGAACTGCCCCGCAGTACATTCACTTCTTATACAAACGAAGCGGATGCCGTTATCAACGACCGTAAAAACGGAACATTTCGTCTCTCACTCAACGGTAAGTGGAAGTTCCATTACGTAGAAAACTTTGCCGATCGCTCCACCGACTTCATGGATACCCGTACAGACGTAAGCAAATGGCCGGATATCAATGTCCCCGGTAACTGGGAATTACAGGGCTTCGGCACTCCTATCTACGTTAATCATCCATATGAGTTCTGCTCTGCAGGTTACGCGCCCTATTGGGACAAGCCCAATCCGCCTTATGTGCCTAAAGAATGGAATCCTACGGGAACTTACCGCCGTACCTTCACCCTGCCCGCCGACTGGGAAAACAAAGAAATCTTCCTAAGTGCCGACGGAGTACGCGGAGCGGCTTTCTACTACCTCAACGGCAAATTTGTAGGCATGAACAAAGACGCCAAAACCCCTGCCCGCTTCAATGTCACTTCCTTTGCCCGCCGGGGTGAGAACGTGATAGCCATACAGGTGCACCGCTTTTCCGACGGCAACTATCTGGAGTGTCAGGACTTCTGGCGCATCAGCGGCATCGAACGGGACATCTATATGTATGCCCAACCGCAGATACACCTGACGGACTTCAAGGCTGAAACTCCCTTGGACGACAATTACCGTAACGGCATCTTAAAGCTGAAAGTAAAGTTTGCCAATGAAACCAATAAGGAGATTCCGTTTATCGTAGGCTATCGTCTGCTCAACAGCAAAGACAAACAGATTGCCCAGTCCTCAGTCCGCGTAAGCTACGGACAGACAGAAGTAGAATTCAACACCAAAACAATCAAAGAACCGTTGCAATGGACAGCCGAAACACCGAACCTCTATACACTCGTTATCAGCTTGAAACACATCAACGGAGACGTTATTGAAGCCACCAGCTGCAAAGTAGGTTTTCGTACCGTAGAGATAAAAGACAAGCAACTCATGGTAAACGGCCGGCCTATCCTCGTGAAAGGAGTCAACTATCACGAGCACAATGAATACACCGGACATTACGTCACCGAAGATCTCATGCTGAAAGACTTCGAACTTTGGAAACAATACAATATAAACACCGTACGTACCTGTCACTACCCGCAACAGGAACGCTTCTACGAACTGTGTGACCGGTATGGCATCTACGTCATAGATGAAGCCAATATTGAAAGCCACGGAATGGGCTATAACCTGAATGTAGGCGGAGCATTGGGAAATAATCCTCTGTTTATGAATGCCCACGTAGACCGTACGCTGAATATGTACGAGCGCGACAAAAATCATCCCTGCATCATCACTTGGTCGCTTGGAAATGAAGCGGGCAACGGTCTGAACTTCTACGTCACCTACAACACACTGAAAGCATTGGACAGCCGTCCCGTACAATACGAGCGTGCCTTACTGGAATGGAACACAGACATTTATTGTCCCATGTACCACCGTCCCAAGCACATCGAAAAATATGCCCAGAATCCCAAAATGACTCGCCCGCTTATTCTTTGTGAATACGCCCATGCCATGGGAAACAGTCTCGGCAACTTTCAGGAATATTGGGACATCATCGAGAAGTATCCCATCCTGCAAGGGGGGTGCATCTGGGACTGGGTAGACCAGGGACTTGCTGCCGAAACCTCCGACGGCCGCAAATATTGGAAGTACGGCGGCGATTACGGTGAATACGGCACTCCGTCCGATGGTGACTTCTGTATCAACGGCGTGGTGTATCCCGACCGTAGCGTCAAGCCTCAGACTGAAGAGATGAAGAAAGTGTATCAGAATATCAAGTTCTTCGATTTCGACCGTGTAGCCTTCGTTGTAAAGATACGAAACGACTTTTCCTTTACCAATCTCGATAAATACGACTTCTACTACATCGTTCGTCGTCACGGTCAGGAAATTTACAAAGGTCGCATCAGAGACATCAAAGCCGAACCGGGTCAAACCGTCACCAGTCCGTTCCTGAATGGTATTCCCGTAGTCAACCACTCCACCGGAGACGTACGTATAGAGTTCTACGCCGCTATCCGTACACCCGAGCCTTTCCTTCCGGCAGGTACAGTCATCGCCCGCGAACAGACCTATGTATATACTTTCCACAAGGAAAATGCTCCGCAGCAGGCATTCGCCGGATTGGAAGATAACGGTAAACAAGTCACTTTCTCCGGTACAGACTTTAAAGCCACATTCGACAAGCAAAGCGGTCTGTTAGTGTCCTACCAATACAAAAAACAGGAATTCATTCACAACGGACAAGGTCCCCGCCCCTTCTTTTGGCGTGCTCCTACCGACAATGATTATGGAGCTCAACTGCCTGTACGGCTGAAAACATGGAAAGAAGCCAGTTATCAAGAGCCGAAAGCCGAAAGTTTCAATGTAATGCGGGACAAGGACTCTACGGCAGTAAAGGTCACCTACCGCTTCCCGCAGACTGATGCCCGATGGGATATAACATACAAAGTGTACAACAACGGAGTTATTAAAATAGACAATCATTTCGTTGCAGAGAATACCCAAAGCCCGATGATACCGCGTGTTGGATTACGAATGCAGCTTCCCGCCCGCATCACCTCGCTGACCTACTACGGACGCGGGCCGGAAGAGAACTATCGCGACCGTCGCACCTCGCAATTCTTCGGTGAATATACGTCAGGCATCAAAGATATGTACGAACCCTATATCCGTCCGCAAGAAAACAACCACCGTACGGATATCTATTGGTGTACACTCACTGATAAGACAAAGGAGGGCTTGCTGTTCGTAGCCGACCGCACTTTTGAAATGAACGTATCCAACTATCCGCTGGAAAGTCTGGATAGCGGCGACTCTCTCGAAAACGGCTCTCCCCGTACCGAAAAGACCAATCACCGTCACCTTACCGATCCGCAACCAGAATCCTTGGTAGATTTTTTCATTGACTACCGTATGATGGGTGTAGGCGGTGATAACAGTTGGGGAGCCTTGGCACACGAACCTTATCTGATACATTCCGGTAAGCAAAATGCCATTGACTATGGCTTTACGATTGTGCCGTTCGACAAGAAAACGGATTTTAAGAGTTTGATATATAAATACTAAAACACTGAGATAATGAAAACCTTACTCGGTATGCTTTGTACTTTGGTAATAGCATTGTCCGTTTCCGCGCAGGAAACGGGCAATGTCATGCTGAAATACGGATTGAACTTCCTTAAAACTCCCTACGTGGCACATACGCTGGAAGTGAACGATGAGGAAAAACTTGTAGTCAACTTCGATGAAGTAGATTGCACCACTTTTGTGGAATATGTGCTTGCCCTCGCTCGCTCTCCCGTCAAGAACGAAACAATAGACAAGGCTGATTACGCACGAAGTTTGCAAAACATCCGTTATCGTAACGGTAAGATTGACGGTTACACTTCCCGCCTACATTACATCGCTGATTGGGTGAATAACGGTGTCAGGCATGGTTTTATAGAAGACGTAGCCGCTGCCAACAGCCCCGATACGCTAAAATTATCTCTCAATTTCATGTCCACGCATCCTAAAGCATACAAGCATTTGGAAGCTTCTCCCGAAAATATCAGTAAGATTGAAAATATAGAAAAGGCGCTGTCCGGACAAGTTATTCATTATATCCCCAAAAATAAGTTGCCCGACAATGGTTTCAGTTGGATAAAGAACGGCGATATCATAGCCATTACCACCAATATTCCGGGATTGGATGTTATCCATCTGGGTATTGCCTACTATGAAAAAGGAATATTGAAACTACTTCATGCTTCCTCTACCCGGAAAATGGTGGTTATTACGCAGAGACCATTAGCACAGATGCTGAAAAACAATAAAAGATTTACAGGGATTAGGGTGTTGAGAATGAAAGAAGACAAGCAATAAGACATTAGAAAACACCATAAATCTAAAAACAATTCAAGGATGTACCCAATATTTAATAATAGGTACATCCTTGAATTGTTTTTATCAGAACGGCAACGGTCCGTCCGACCCCACCCCACCAAACGGATTATCTGTTTGCGGCATATAGTCGGCGGCAGACGGTGGTGGTGGCGTAGAGGTACTGCTGATAGGCGCATTCATACGCGAGCCGAATGTAGCCCCGCCTCCGCCCTCAGTAGGTGGCGGAATAACCATATCGTCTTCCGGATTTTGGAATCGGGTGTATTGACCGATAAAGCGCAAACGCACATCCCCCACCGCACCATTACGGTGCTTGGCTATAATAATCTCTGCCATACCACGCAAATCGCTGCCGTCGGCGGAAGTATAAATCTTGTAATATTCGGGACGATGGATGAAGCATACCATATCGGCATCCTGCTCGATGGCTCCGGATTCACGAAGGTCACTCAACTGCGGACGCTTGCCTTCTTCTCCTTCACGGTTTTCCACACCACGATTCAACTGCGACAGGGCAATGATAGGGATATTCAACTCCTTGGCCAGCCCCTTCAATGAACGTGAAATCGTACTCACCTCTTCCTGACGGCTACCAAACGACATACCACTGGCATTCATCAGCTGAAGGTAGTCGATAATAATTACCCTTACCCCATGCTCACGTACCAGACGACGGGCTTTAGTACGAAGCTCAAATACGGAAAGCGAGGGAGTATCATCCACGTAAAGCGGTGCATCCAACAAGTCGCGCAACTTATAGTCCAATTGTTGCCATTCGTAGTCGGCAAGTTGCCCGCTCTTTATCTTCTCACTCGGAATTTCGCACACATTGGAGATAAGACGGTTCACCAACTGTACGTTGCTCATTTCAAGGGAGAACAAGGCAACAGGATTACGGAAATTCACAGCAATGTTCTTTGCCATAGAAAGCACAAACGCTGTCTTACCCATGGCAGGACGAGCGGCTATAATAATAAGGTCGGAATTCTGCCAACCGGAAGTCATCTTATCCAACTTAGTAAATCCACTCTCAAGACCGCTTAGACCATCGGTGCGGGCGGCAGCTTTCTGAATAAGGTCGTACGCTTCGGCAATGACCGGATTAATCTGCGTATAATCCTTCTTCATGTTCTGCTGGGAAATCTCAAATAGCTTGCCTTCGGCTTCCTGCATCAGGTCGTCCACATCGAGCGTCTCGTCGAATGCCTTGGACTGGATATTACTGGTGAATGTTATCAGTTCGCGCGCCAAAGCCTTTTGGGCAATGATGCGGGCGTGATATTCAATGTGCGCAGAAGATGCAACCTTGCTACTGAGCTGGGTAATATAGAACGGACCACCGACTTCTTCCAAGTCTCCACGTTTGGCCAGCTGTTCTTTCACGGTAAGGATATCCACCGGTTTTTGGTTGACTGCCAAATCCGTGATAGCGGAATATATCAGTTGATGCCGATGCTCGTAAAAAGATTCGGGACGGAGGATTTCGCTCACCAATGAATAAGCGTCTTTCTCAATCATCAATGCACCCAGTACGGCTTCTTCCAGTTCCGGCGCTTGCGGCTGGATACGCCCGTAGTCGTTAACGGGTTGGGGTACTTTTGATTTCGGAGTACGGGTAGTTCGTCTTTGTTCTGCCACTTTTTGAATTAAAAATTGAAAATTAAAAATTAAGAAATAATAGTTTGCCTTTTAAAAAGGGAAAGCAAAGATAAATGATTTTATTGAGAGCAATCAACAAATCATTGTTAAGTTTTCAATCTACTATAAACAGAATTCATTAACTTTGTCTCCGAAGCCGCTTTGGCAACCCGTTTTTTTTAATTTTCAATTCTTAAATCTCAATTAAACAATGATTACTTTTCCGAATGCTAAAATAAATTTGGGGCTGAACATTACAGAGAAACGTCCGGACGGTTACCATAATCTGGAAACCATCTTCTACCCTATTCCCATCGAAGATGCACTGGAAATAAACCTGCTGCATGACGGTGACGGAAAATATTGCCTGCATCAGGCAGGTATCGAAATAGCGGGAGAAGCGGAAAACAATCTGGTAGTAAAGGCTTATAAACTGCTGGATGAATGGTTCGACCTGCCACCGGTGGATATCCATTTGTTCAAGCACATCCCCTCGGGGGCAGGGTTGGGCGGCGGTTCGGCAGATGCGGCGTTCATGCTGAAACTGCTGAATGAGAAGTTCGGTCTCGGCTTAGGTTGCGACAAGTTGGAGGAGTACGCTGCCCGTTTGGGAGCGGACTGTGCTTTTTTCATCAGAAATACCCCCACTTATGCGGAAGGTATTGGTAATATATTCTCGCCTGTTTCCCTATCGTTGAAAGGTTATCAGCTTTGGCTGATAAAGCCGGATATATTCGTCTCTACACGGGATGCCTTTTCGCTGATAAAGCCGCACCGTCCGGAGCATCCGCTAAAGGAGGTGGTACGGTTGCCCGTTGAAGAATGGAAAAAACACATGGTAAATGACTTTGAGGAGAGCGTGTTTCCTCAATACCCCGCTATCGGAGAAATCAAAGAAGAGATGTACAAGCAAGGCGCCATTTATGCGTCAATGAGCGGTTCGGGCTCATCCGTTTACGGCTTGTTTGCAGCCGATGCCATATTACCCGACATTGACTTCGGGGAAAAAGCATTTGTCTACAAAGGGAAGCTGACTATTTGATTTAAGATAAGGTGTAAGATACAAAATATAAATTATGAAGTATAAATTATGAACTATGCAGATATAGCATTGTTATACTTCATATTTTATACTTTGTACTTATTTTACCCTTTAGATTAAATGAAAAGATTTAGATTTTGTATCGTAGCAAGTATGCTACTGCTTATGTCCGCCTCTGCCTTTGCCAAAGGGCTCCCCGTAGAGATACAGACAGCCTTTGAGAAGATGTATCCGCAAGCTGAAAATGTTGAATGGGAACAGATGGCGGGATGTTATGTAGCGGAATTCGTCATGGGCAATCGGGAGATAGATGTGTGGTTCGACGAAAATGCCCAATGGGTAATGACAGAAAATGACGTCGAGTCATTAGAGAATGTCCCCGCTCCTGTTGCAGAAAACTTTATGAAAAGCATTATGGCTTCCATGAGATTAAAAGATGTGAGGATAATCACTTTTCCCAAACATCCTACGGTTATCGTTATCGAAGTAGAAGGCTACAATTCTGATGAAGAATTCCAGTTATTCTATTCGTCGGACGGAAAGTTACAGCAACAACTGAACGTAAGTGAACTGGGTGGAGAGATTTATCCGGGATTATTTGAATAAGCGTAATTTGAGTTTTCCTAATCCTTTTTGAGTTTATCGTACTCTTCATCCGTCACCGGGCAGTATCTTCAGTCCATACACCTTTCGCCAGATTGAATGCAGCCCATGCTTTGGGCCAGCCGGCATAGAACCCGATGTGGGTAATAATTTCGACAATCTCAGTACGGGTAATGCCATTCTTCTTTGCTGACTGAAGATGAAAGACGAGTGAATTATCGGTGATGCCCTGACTGATAAGAGAGGTAATGGTTACTAAGCTGCGGTCACGCAAACCTAATTTATCGGTACGGCTCCATACTTCGCCAAAAAGAACATCATCATTTAGCTCCGCAAATTTCGGGGCGAACTCTCCCAATTGGATACGCCCGGCTGTCTGTACTATTTTTTCTTGTGCCATAACATTGAGTGTTAAAATACTGAATACTGAAATCAAAAGAATCTTGTTCATAACTGCTTTCATTATTTATTTTCCGATTGCAAATTTACCGCAATTCAACAAACCGATTTGTATATGATTTACAGATATATATACCTAAATTCCCGATTCTAAGATAAATCCAATATCAATTAAATAAAATACCCTGACTTTCTACCATAAAAAAGACAATGCGTAACGAATGCTATTTCAGCTAATTCGCTACGCATTGCCTTATTCATGTTTTCCGCAATGTGTATATTAACACTTCACACCTGCAACTTAGTACACTTCCACCTTTTCCGCAATCCTTTTTGTCTTATCACGCAACGCATCAAGATCACTCTTCAGCGGTGCGTAGCACAGCACAACACCCATACGGCGATTGACACGGGTAGTAGGTTTGCCGAAGATACGCAAGTAAGTATCTTCTTCTTTGGTCACCTCTTCCATACCACGATAGTTAGGACGTTCTTGGCTGGAAATGGATGAAAGGATAACGGCGCTTGCACCTATCCGCTCTTGCTTGATACCCGGAATGGGCAAGCCCAGTACGGCACGGCAATGCAATTCGAATTCATTCAGGTTCTGCGTTCCTGCCAACGTAACCATACCCGTATCGTGCGGACGCGGAGAGAGTTCGGAGAAGTAAACACCGTTCTCATGGCTCAGGAAGAATTCCACTCCCCACAAGCCGGCACCCGTCAGGGCACGGGTTACTTTCTCCGCCATATCCTGCGCTTCCTTTAAATGAGCGGGATCGATATGGGCAGGCTGAAAACTCTCACGATAGTCACCACCCTTTTGTACGTGACCGATAGGCGGACAGAACAAAGTAGGGCCGTTCTTTTGAGTAACCGTCAATAAAGTAATTTCACTATCAAACTTTATGAACTCTTCGATAATAAGTTCTTTAATATCGCCACGGCTACCATTGCAACCATATTCCCAGGCATGCTCCAGTTCTTCCGCACTCTTTACGAGCGATTGTCCCTTACCGGAAGAGGACATCAACGGTTTTACCACACAAGGGAAACCTATCTTTTCGGCTGCGGCTTTCAGTTCGTCCAAAGATTTGGCATAGAAATATTTGGCAGTTTTCAGTCCCAGCTCCTTAGCTGCAAGGTCACGGATAGCTTTACGATTCATGGTAAAGTTTACTGCACGTGCACTGGGCACAACCTGAATACCTTCTTTTTCAAAGTCGTACAAGCGTTCCGTACGGATAGCTTCAATTTCCGGAACAATAATATCCGGCTGGTGTTTGCGTACTACACGTTCCAATGCATCACCGTCCAGCATACTGAACACTTCGCATTCGTCTGCCACTTGCATGGCAGGTGCTCCGGCATATGAGTCGCAGGCAATGATGTATTGACCTTTACGTTGGGCGGAAATCACAAATTCCTTACCCAATTCACCGGAACCTAACAGTAAAATCTTTTTCATTTCAGTATCAGTTTATTATAGAATTATGGCAAAGATAGGGAGAAAAAACGATATAAAAGAAATACGGGAAGTTAACTTTATTCACTGTATAAAGTTAACTTCCCGTAATTATGATATTAACATATTGTCACCTATTTAGTTAACTTCATTAAAGCAATGAAGTTAACTAAACATAAGCACTATTATTGATGTTGCTCTCTCAATAAGTCATTCACCGTCTTAACCGGATTAAAGGTAGTAAGAGGCACCTCTACAAATACTGTATTCCAGTCGCTCATTGCACCGTTCCAAAGTCCGGGAAGTTCCAAAGCTTTAAGGTCTTTACCGTTCTTTGACTTGTAAGAGATAAAACCTGTCGCCTTATCCACATACTTCACCAAGTCGAATTTATGACCTTTATAGTCGCGTACGGCACAAACCAAATCAACCGGATTGAAGTGCGTACCCTTTTCAAACATATCCTTCTTCTCCGAATCATTCATATCAATCTGTGAACTTTCGAGAATTTGCAGAGAAATCGTACCGTCACTGTTATAAGCAAGGAACGGACCGCCACCCGGCTCGCCTACGTTCTTCACCATACCGCAAACACGCATCGGGCGGTTCAACTTTTCTTTCAGATAAATCACAAGTTCGGCATCTTCCAAATTCTTAGTTTCCGGATTCTTACAGAAAAGTTTTTTCTGTACAAATTGCAAGATGTCAAGAATTTGTTCGTGCGTATATTTACCGCTGTCCAGCAGTTGCAGATAAGCAAAAGCCTGCTGTTGCAATGTGATGAGTACACCGGCAATCAACTTCTTATACAATACTGTATCGCCTTTCAGTTTATCGGGCACTACATTATCAATGTTCTTAATAAAGATAACATCGGCATCAAGGTCATTCAAGTTTTCAATCAATGCACCATGACCGCCCGGGCGAAACAGAAGTTTACCATTATCGCGGAAGGGCTTGTTTTCCATATCGGCAGCAATAGTATCGGTACTCGGCTTTTGTTCAGAAAAACTGATGTTATAATCCACACCATATTTCTTGGCATAAGCGGCAGCTTTCTCGTCTACCAATGCCTTGAACAGCGCACGATGTTCGGGAGATACAGTGAAATGGACATTCACTTTGCCATTCTTATTGGCTGCATAAAGCGCACCTTCCACCAAATGTTCTTCCAACGGAGTACGACTGCCGTCTTCATACTTATGAAACTTCAACAGTCCTTTCGGTAGCGCGCCGTAATTCAGTCCTGCCGATTCGAGCAATGCGGCAACCACTGTTTTATAATTCCCGGCAGCCACCAACGCTGGAATATCCTTACCGGCCGTTTTCTGGCAAACGGCATTCAAATCATCGTAAAAAGCAAATTTTTCGATTTTATCAAAGAATGTTTTCTCGAAATTTGACTGGGGAGCATCATATTCCGCACCAAGAAATTCAAATAAATTCTTAAACATACGGCTTGCCGCACCTGATGCCGGCACAAACTTCACAACCGTCTTGTCTGTCTGAGTGTATGCTTCCCATGCATTCAGGTATTTCTTCTGTTCATCAGCATCCGGAGCCAATATCCCCTGTTCCGCAGAAGCAGCAGCGAATAGCTTCAAATATGGAAATCCTTTTTCAAAACAGGCCAATTGTTCGGCAATCTGCTTTTCTGATATACCTTTTTGGGCAAGCAATTCTTTGTCTTGGAGTGTTATCATAATATCTAAATTTATTAATTGATGCCCAAAAATACAAAAAAAGCGCAAGTACCGTCAAGAAAAGGAAGAAAAAAACTACCTTTACAGCAGAAAATATGGACGATTATGGAAACATATGAATTTTTCACTACCGGAGAGAAACGTTTACTCTTCGTACTCTACCGAAAATTATTACAGCTTTCCGGAGAAACGCTCCACAAAGGCGATTGCAAAAAGCTAAAGACACATCTTATAAACTCTATACAGAATAACCGCATACAACGAGATATATTCGGTCTGAATCCGGTTATCAAAGATATGCAGACCGCTGTTATTGTAGCGGAAGAAATAGGTATGAAGCGAGCATCCATTTTAGGGCTGATGCTTCACGACTCCGTGCGTTGCGGTACTTGCACTTCCGAAGAAGTGGAACAGAATTATGGTGAAGATGTGGCAGGTATCATACGTGGGTTGATTCGGGTAAACGAGCTTTACTCCAAGAGCCCCACTATCGAATCGGAAAACTTCCGCAACCTGTTATTGTCTTTTGCAGAAGATATGCGTGTTATCCTCATCATGATTGCTGACCGCGTGAACATCATGCGTCAGATAAAAGATTGCGAAAATGACGATGCACGCAAGCAAGTGGCCAATGAAGCCGCCTATCTGTATGCTCCCCTCGCCCATAAGCTGGGGCTGTATAAATTGAAATCGGAGTTGGAAGATTTGTCTCTGAAATATACGGAGAAAGATGTTTACTATCATATTAAAGAAAAACTGAACGAAACAAAAGCTTCGCGTGACAAATATATAGCCGCTTTCATCGCTCCGGTACAGAAGAAGCTGGAAGACGCGGGATTACATTTCCACATCAAGGGACGCACTAAGTCCATTCATTCTATCTATCAGAAGATGAAGAAACAGAAATGTCCTTTTGAAGGAGTGTATGACTTGTTTGCCATTCGCGTTATTTTGGATTCTCAGGTAGAAAAAGAGAAGTTGGAATGCTGGCAGGCATACTCCATTGTAACGGATATGTACCAGCCTAACCCGAAGCGTCTGCGTGACTGGCTTTCTGTGCCCAAAAGCAACGGATATGAGTCGCTGCATATCACCGTCATGGGACCTGAAGGCAAATGGGTAGAAGTGCAGATACGTACCGAGCGTATGGATGAGATTGCCGAGCGAGGTCTTGCCGCCCACTGGCGATATAAAGGCATAAAAGGTGAAAGCGGTCTGGATGAATGGTTGACTTCCGTACGTGAAGCATTGGAGAATTCTGACAGTAGCGGTCTGGAAACAATGGATCAGTTCAAACTGGACTTATACGAAGACGAGGTGTTTGTCTTTACTCCTAAAGGGGACTTGTTCAAGTTGGGTAAAGGTTCCACCGTACTCGATTTTGCCTTTCATATCCACAGCAAACTGGGTTGCAAATGTATCGGTGCAAAAGTAAACGGCAAGAATGCACAGTTAAAGCAGATTTTGAATAGCGGTGACCAAGTTGAAATTATGACTTCCAATACCCAGACTCCCAAACAGGGATGGCTGAATATCGTCACGACCTCCAAGGCACGCACCAAAATACGACAGGCACTCAAGGAGATGGCTGCCCGCCAACACGCATTTGCCAAAGAAACACTGGAACGTAAATTCAAAAACCGGAAAATAGAATATGATGAGGGTACGATGATGCGTCTCATCAAGCGTCTCGGTTTCAAAGTAGTAACAGATTTCTATCAAAGTATTGCCGATGAAACATTGGACATCAACGACATTATAGATAAGTATCTTGAACTGCAAAAGCGGGAGAATGACACCCACGATGACATCGTTTATCGCAGTGCCGAAGGTTATAATTTGCAAACTGCCACTCTGCCTGAAGAGACAACAGCCAAAGAGGACGTGCTTGTCATCGATCAGAATCTGAAGGGGCTGGACTTTAAACTGGCACGCTGTTGTAATCCTATTTATGGAGATGAGGTCTTCGGGTTTGTTACCGTAAGCGGCGGCATCAAGATACACCGTTGCGACTGCCCGAATGCAAGCGACTTGCGCGAACGTTTCGGATATCGTATCGTAAAAGCACGTTGGGCGGGTAAATCGCAGGGAACACAGTATCCCATTACGCTGCGTGTAGTAGGACACGATGATATAGGTATCGTAACCAATATCACCTCTATCATCTCTAAAGAGACCGGAATTACACTGCGAAGTATCGGTATTGATTCGCACGATGGTTTATTCTCAGGTACACTTACCATTATGGTAGGCGATACAGGAAGACTGGAAACACTCATCAAGAAACTGAGAACGGTAAAGGGAGTAAAACAAGTATCAAGAAACTGAATTCAGCGATTAGCATGAAATACGATTTAAAAAAACAACTCCGTAGTTTCGGGTATGCCTGGAATGGCATTCGAAATTGCGTGGGCAAGGAACAGAACCTAAGCTTTCATCTGATTGCAACAGTGGTAGTAATTATAACCGGGGTTGTCTTGAAGATTACACGCACCGAATGGATAGCAGTTGTCTTGTGCATCGGTATGGTGATTGCCGCTGAGCTATTCAATACCGCCATCGAAAAGCTGGTTGATTTAGTATCTCCCGAACAGCATCCCATTGCGGGACAAGTAAAGGACATTGCCGCCGGAGCAGTGCTGGTATGCGCTGTAGCGGCGGCAATAATAGGGTTGATTATCTTTATACCGTATCTTTAAAAAACGCGTTATCTTACTTTTTTCTTTTTATAATAAGGATATGTCAGCAGGATGAAGAAGAAGAATGCAAGTATAACGGCTACACCGGCTACATGATAGAGCAAGTACGCATCCGCCAATTTACAGGCTGTGGCAAGACCTGCAAAAATCCCTGTCTCCATAGCCAGATAGCATGTCGTATTGGCGGTCCCTCGCTGACAGTGATGCGACAGTTTCACAAACATTCTTATAAATGCCCCTGTCAGAAACGCCAATATCGCCAAAGCTGAAAATGTAATGTAGTCCCCTATATATAATAAGGGTAATAACACGCCCGGCACAAAAGCTATTAATAACATATTCAATGCAGGGACCCATGCACGCGGCAAAAAGAAGCGGTCTAAACTGCATAGTTTCATACCGATAGGCGCACGGAAAGCGACATATACCCTCGAGGCAAAGTACATACTGAGAACTCCGGTAGCAACAGCCAAATAAACAACCGTACGAAGACCATAAAGGTCGTACAATACGATGCCGCTTCCCGCTCCTATCAGCATACCCAGCCTTGCAGACCACGCATATACCATATTCCCCGCACTGCGTCGCGCCGATGTCGTAATGTCAATAGCTACCGTAATACCTGCCGTCGTTGCCAATCCGAAACATGCTCCTTGCACCAATGCAAGCAGCAACAACTTTATATAATTATCTGCAAAAATATATCCGGGAATTGTCGCCAACAAGATAAGAGTAGAATAAAGCAATACGTTTTTCCGTTTATATTCATCACACAGATAGGCATGAAACGGACCTACTGCAAACATCGCCGCTACAAATACCAGAAACATACTCCCTACCTGAGGAACGGATATTCCCAGCTGCTCCGGCATTACGAACGATAGTACGGGAAAAAGCATATAGACGGATGTAAACAACAACAAGTTTGCCGCACACATCCGCCAAAAGTTGAGTGTCATAAGTCCGTTAGTACTGTTCTTTCTCATTCGGGAAATCTAAGTTCTTCACATCAGATATATAATGGCTGATAGCATCCGTCATTATTGTATGAAGATCGGCGTAGCGACGCAGGAATCGAGGACGGAAACCATTGTTCATGCCCAACATATCCTGAACTACCAGTACCTGACCGTCTACTCCTCCACCTGCACCGATACCGATGATAGGAATAGTCAATTCACTTGCCACACGCTCTGCCAACGCTGCAGGAATTTTTTCCAATACAATGGCAAAACACCCTGCCTCTTCCAGCAAATGGGCATCACGCACCAGTTTCTCCGCTTCCGCATCATCTTTGGCGCGTACGGTATAAGTTCCGTACTTATTGATAGACTGCGGCATCAGCCCAAGATGCCCCATGATAGGGATACCTGCGCTGAGAATACGCTTTACCGTACCGATAATTTCTTCTCCACCTTCCAGTTTCAGAGCATCGGCATGGCTCTCTTTCATAATACGGATAGCTGAAGCCAAACCTTCCATTTCATTTCCCTGATAGGAACCGAAAGGCATATCCACTACCACCATTGCACGCTTTACACCACGAACAACGGACTTGGCATGGTAAATCATCTGGTCGAGAGTTATCGGAAGCGTAGTCACATTACCTGCCATTACATTGGAAGCGGAATCGCCTACCAGAATAACGTCCATACCTGCGCCGTCTACAATCTGCGCCATGGTATAGTCATAAGAAGTCAACATTGATATTTTTTCGCCTCTTTGTTTCATCTCAACAAGACGATGCGTAGTCACTTTACGAGTATCGTCTGAAATATATCCAGCCATAGTTATTTACAATTTTACAAATTACAATTTACAATCTGCCATACAAAGTCTCCGCACGGCGGCGCAAAGGTAGCGCTTTTTCCCATTACTTGTGCACTTGAAGCATTTTATCGTATGTAAAGCCCGTAAAATCATCCAATATGCAATGGCATAACGGAGCGATGGCCTCACGGGGATTTGTCGTAGCCAACCCTATGACTACAGCTTCGGATGCCATACCCGCTTTCAGTCCGTTAAAGGAATCCTCAAATACATATGTGGTGTCAGGAGTTGTACCAAACACTTCCATTCCGAGCAAGAAGCAATCAGGAGCCGGCTTTGAATGAGCAAACATTTCTGCCGTAAGAATCCTATCAAACATGGTTTTTACCTCAGGACGGGCACGATAGACAGCGGACATCTTTTGATCGTTGGAACTGGTGACAACTGCCATTTTAACTGCGTGACGTCGCAAGTCGGCAATGAAATCGAGTACCCCGGGAATATATTCGTATTTCATTTCTTGCTCAAAGCGATTGAGGGCAGCGGTTATTTCCTGCTGTTCTTCCACTTTTCCGGAAAAGAAGGTATCGTAGATATACACCAAGGTCTGACCTTTAACACGGCTTTCCAAATTTTCCATTCCTAAATAATCTACACCTACCTTATGCCAGAAGATAGAATACTGCGTCTCGGTATCCATGATGACACCATCAAAATCAAAAAGGATGGCTGTTGTTTTTATTGTATTCATAAACAATGTTTTTTGACTAAGTACATCATCCTAATTCTCTTATGCTATCTGTCATTCAGAGCGTAGCGAAGAATCTACTCTCTTGAGATATACGCAGGGAAGAGATTCTTCGCTACGCTCTGAATGACAGATAGCATAAACTAATTATGCACATTTACTTAAGAGAACATACTTACATTAATAAATCGGGAGCAAAGTTCTGAATAATCATCGAACTGAGCAAATATTTCTTATCTTTGCATTTGCTTAATTGACGTATATCAAATGAATAATCCGCATATTTTAGGAACCGAAAGAATCGGCAAGCTTCTTGTACAATATTCTATCCCTGCCATTATAGGTATGACAATAACTTCGTTGTACAACATCATCGACAGTATTTTTATCGGTCATGGTGTGGGTGCTATGGGTATTGCCGGACTTGCCATTACTTTTCCATTGATGAACCTTGTAGTTGCTTTCTGTACGCTGGTTTCAGCGGGCGGCTCCGCTATTTCATCCATACGGTTGGGGCAAAAAGATGTTGACGGGGCAACGGATGTATTGAACCACACTCTGGCTTTATGCCTTCTCAACGCATTTCTGTTCGGTGGCATCTCCTTTATTTTTTTGGATGAAATCTTACGTTTTTTCGGAGCCAGCAACGAAACTCTGCCTTATGCACGCGACTTTATGCAAGTGATTTTACTGGGTACCCCCGTTACCTATACAATGATTGGACTGAATAACGTAATGCGTGCCACCGGTTATCCCAAGAAAGCAATGCTGACTTCCATGGTTACAGTGGTCTGCAACATCATACTGGCTCCCATCTTTATATTCCACTTAGACTGGGGTATTCGCGGTGCGGCAACAGCAACAGTCATCTCACAATTCATCGGTATGGTATGGGTAGTAAGCCATTTCCTGCAAAAAGCAAGCATCGTTCAATTGCAACCCGGATTCTGGAAAATGAAAAAACGTATCATCAGCAGTATATTCTCCATAGGAATGTCACCTTTCCTTATGAATGTTACTGCATGCGTCATTGTGATTATAGTGAACAACAGTCTCCAACATTACGGTGGTGATATGGCTATCGGCGCTTACGGCATCATGAACCGGCTACTGGTGCTGTATGTAATGATTGTATTAGGTCTGACTATGGGTATGCAACCTATTGTCGGCTATAATTTCGGTGCACAAAAATACGATCGTGTAAAGGCGGCGTTACGCCTAAGCATTATTGCGGGCGTCTGCATCACCAGTACGGGTTTTATCATCTGCGAACTGTTTCCACATGCCGTATCGTCTATCTTTACGAGTGACGGGCAACTGATTGATATGGCCTCCAGAGGGGTACGTATCGGTATAGCTATGTTCCCGTTGGTAGGTGCGCAAATTGTTATCGGTAACTTTTTCCAAAGTATCGGTAAAGCGAAGATTAGCATATTCCTGTCTCTTACCCGGCAGTTATTATACCTACTGCCGGGCTTGATTATCCTCCCCCGTTATATGGGTTTGGACGGGATTTGGGCATGTATGCCTGTATCTGATTTCTTCGCATTTGTTACAGCTGTCATTGCGCTGTGGATGTACGTAAAGAACTACAAATATTTTATTCGCTCTTGATACTGTTGACCGGATTCTCATTGGCAATCCGCCATGCCTTAACCACCACTACCAGCACAATAAGCACTAACAATATCACTCCTACCCCGATGAACCAGCCGGGAGAAAGTAACGTCCCATCCGGAAACTGCTCCATCCATATGCCGGAGACATACCATGAGAAAGCAATGCCTATCAGCACTGCCCCCACAGCCACCTTCAGGATACCGGCAGAAAGCAAAAGCAATATGGAATAAACCTCAGCACCGTTCACCTTACGAATGGCTATTTCTTTGCTGCGACGCTGTGTCTCGTCGCTGACATAACCTATCAGCCCCATCAAGACGATAAGCAATATACAGCCCGAAATCACCGTCACAATGTTGCGAAAGCGGGACACACTTTCATTTTGCCATTCACGTATCTCTTGATAAGTGGAGAACTCCAACAATTTGTTCGGATAAGCTTCCTTAACAAAGGCGTTCAGCTTTCTCAAATTCTCTTCCTCCGGTTCTTTCAGGCGTACATTGAAAGTGCGGTTACGGTCGTTCAGAATGAAGGCCGTACAAGTCTGCTCGTTGAAGAAACCCATATTGCGCACATCATCCACCACACCCACAATCGTGGGGGACTCCTGCAATCCTGCCCATGAAGGTTTTATCGGCAGCTTCCGTCCTATCACGTTATCCTGCCATTTCATAGTCCGTACCGTCTCCTTGCCTACCACGGCTTCGCCGACATGCTGTGGAAATACGCCTTCCAATAGCTTCAATCCTGTTACTTTCGGGAAGTCCTTATCTATAAGCATGAAGTGTAGCGGACACAGAAAGTTGCCTTGCGCATCGGTCAGACGGTTTGTACTGTAATGCTGCAACAGCATTTTGCTGCTGCATGCTACCGCTTCCACGTAAGGTTGGCGCCTAATGGCATCAGATATTCCCTCATTTTCCTCTATCGCTCCATTGACAGAGCCTACTGCCAGCCGTTCGGTTTGAAAGCCGACACGACTGCTCACCACTTCCCGGTATTGCCATACCGTAGTGAGTAACACCCCCAAGATAAAAGCCACTCCCATGAACTGCACAAAGAGCAGTCCACGTTTCCACGAGCGTTTACCCTCCGTATAGCGGCGAAACACCTGTGTCACGGGAATGCGTGCATACATGCGCCCCGGTAATACTCCCGCCACTACAAAGAGCAGCAGTACCGTCAGTAGCGGCACATAGAGATTGCTCCATGTAAACAAATCTGCCAACCGTGTACCCAACATCCCTTCGATACGTTCTCCAAGAAAATACATCAATAGCAGGCATGCTACCGTGGACACGAGTACCAATATTCCCGTCTCCCACAAAAACAAGCCTAGTATATGCCCCTCACCGGCTCCACTGCACTTATGCACGCCCACCATTTTAGCCCGCCGGCTCATAGAGGCAATTGCCGCCAGCACATAGTTCATAACCGACACAAAGAAGATAGAAAAACCCAGCCCCCCCATAATGAGCAACTTGCGTTGCGTATCGGGTCGGCTCCGGTAAATCTCACGTATCGGTATCACGCTATACTCCGTCACTACGGATTCTCCCAAATGGGGGTCGGTGTATTGCTCCACTGCCTTTTGCACACGTCGGTTCATGACATCCACATCACTTGACTGTTTCAACCGGAAAAGAATATGATAAATATTGTTCGTTCCCCATGTGCCCACCCCATATCCCCAATCCAATACGGCGCTGGAAAGCAGAATTTCGTGGGGAAAGTTAGTATTGCGTGGCACTTCCCTATAAACACCCCGAATGGTGACATTGAACATCTTCTCTACGGAAAGTTCCTTTCCTATGGGATTCTCATCACCAAAGATGCGACGTGCCATACTTCGTGAGATAAAAGCATTCTGCATCAGGGCAAGGTCATTGGGATTACCCTCCAGCACCTCCATACCGGTGGTACGGAAATAGAGCGTATCTACACACAACATAGGCGTGTCTTCCAGTTTCTTGTCATCTTTGTAGAAGGTGGCCTGAAAGAAGGTGGAAGTCAGGCTGGCACATTCCACCTGTTCGGGCATTGCCTCCCACAAGTCGGCAGCCGCAGGACGATAAGTACCGTAATTATACCCTTTCTCCGGGATTCCGTCTTTGGTATTGCGCATCCGAAGCATCACCAACCGCTCCGGATCTTGGTAGAAATCCTCATAACTAAACTCATAAGCAATCTGTGAGAACAGCAGAATGCCCATAAACAAGCCCAGTGTCAGAGATACCGTCTTTACCACATTGCTACTCCGCCCGCGCAGCAACGTTTGTACCGTATAATACAATTGCCTCATGGCTTACACCCCCATATTTGTATTCACGCTCGCCACTACGCTACCGTCGAACAGATGCACCGTACGATGCGCAAATGAGGCATCATGTTGGGAGTGTGTCACCATGATAATGGTAGTGCCTTCCTTGTTCAACTCCGTCAGCAAGCTCATTACCTCTGCTCCGTTTTTGGAGTCCAGATTACCGGTAGGTTCATCGGCAAGAATCAGTTTAGGATTCGTTACCACAGCACGGGCAATGGCTACACGTTGTTGCTGACCGCCTGAAAGCTGTTGTGGAAAATGCTTGGCACGGTGGCTGATATTCATCCGTTTCAGAATATCATCTACCATACGCTTGCGTTCGCCGGCTTTTACTCCCAAATAGGTAAGAGGAAGCTCTACATTCTCATAAACATTCAGTTCATCTATCAGATTGAAACTTTGAAATACAAATCCCAGTTTGCCTTTGCGTACACGGGTACGTTCTTTCTCTTTCAAATCCGCCACTTCCTGTCCGAGTAGCTTATAACTGCCTTCCGTAGGATTATCCAACAGACCGAGTATATTTAATAAGGTAGACTTCCCGCAACCGGACGGTCCCATAATGGCTACAAACTCACCTTCTTTTACTTCGAGGTTTACATGATTCAATGCTACCGTCTCTACTTCCGAGGTACGGAATACTTTGCTGATGTTATTAATTTCAATCATAATTTTCGTTTTTCTATGTATTGTTTTTTATTCACTCTTAATACTGTTCACCGGATTTTCGTTTGCTATCCGCCAAGATTTCCAAAGGACGCAACTTACGATTACTGCCAAGTTAGCAACCACCACCAATACGTACACTATCCAACTGAGAGGAATCTGCTCGGCAAACTGTTCCATCCAAATACCATTGACATACCATGCTGCGATACTTCCGATAAGAACAGCCGGCAATGCCACAACAAGCACATCTTTAGACAACAGTTCCAAAACAGAAGAGGCTTCCGCACCGTTAACTTTACGGATTGCAATTTCTTTGCTGCGACGGCGCACTTCATCAGCGGTATACCCTATCAAACCCATCAACATGACGAAGAACATCGTTATGGCTGCCATTAACGTGGCGTTACGGAATACACGGACAGAGTTGTATGCGTTGGCAACATTCTTCTCGTAACCTCTGAAATCAATCGTCCGGTCATGAAATGCCTGTGCCACATCTTTGTTCAACTGTCGCAGATTAGTTTCAAAAGGAGCTTTCAGACGAAGATGTATCGTACCGTAAAAGTTTTTATCCCCCTTAGCTATAAACGGCATTTTCGGAGTAGTAAAAGATTCTATCTGAAAATCATTCAAGACCCCGGAAATTTTATATCGCCTTCCATCAATATTTATCATGCGTCCCACTACATCTTCCCCCCAACGCATCATCTCCGCAAAGGTTTCATTGACAATCACTTCATCTTTATCACGCGCCATACGCCCCGCTTTAAAAGTCATTCCCATTAGAGACGGATAATCCTCACGCATATAATAACAGGCACGTGAAGAAAAGAGCGCTTGTCCGCCCTCGTCTTTAATCATCGAACCGCTATAACCGAAAATAGGCGTATTGTTGGCACTGGACACTGCTTCCACATAAGGCAACCCTTTGAAAAAGTGATAAGCGGCATCACGTGCTTCTTCCGTGTCCCAATAAGCATCTCCTATTGCCATGCGCTGAGGATCGTAGCCCATATCCTTGTTGAGCACATACTGGTATTGCGCCATCACTACACACATCAGTCCGCATATGAATGCCACACCGGCAAACTGAATGAAGAGCAACGGACGCTTCCAACCTTTCTTACCCTCTGTATAACGGCGGAATACCTGCGACACGGGAATACGGGCAAACAACCGACCCGGCAACACTCCGCCCACTATAAACAGTACGGTTATCACCGACAATGGTACCCAAATACGAGCCGGCGCCAACAGTAAAGAGAGTTTTGCAACAGCCGTATCCTCAAAGAAATCACGAAAATTCAAGAGAACCAGAGCCATCAACAGTAATGCCGCTGCAATGATTAAGCCCGTTTCCAATAAAAACATCCCAAATATCTTGCCACCGCTCGCGCCATTACACTTATGTACACCTATTGCTTTGGCACGATAAGTTAACGAAGAAATGGAAATCAGCACATAGTTCAATGCGGCGATAAAAAGAATGGCAAGACCTAAAATACTCATTATGTTGCGCATCCGCATCACATCTTCACGATTACGATATGTATCGCGAATAGGTTGCACAAATGCAGAATAACCGAATTCTTTCTTATCCACTGCAGGACGATACTTGTCTATCATGGCATCAATGCGTGTATTTATCACCGACTTGTCTGCTCCCGGACGGAAACGGATATATTCAGGAAAGCTGTCACCGCCACTCCACGAGTAATTACCTATTTTACGACTCCATATAGTAGGCATTGAAATAACGGCATCATGATGCCGAGTAACATTTTCCGGTAATGCCTCGTAAGTTCCTTTCACGGTAAGGTCGTACTGATGATCATAACTGATAACTTTCCCTATGGGATTTTCTCCGCCAAACATCTTTTGGGCAAGACGGTCGCTTAAAAAAACAATATCCGGTTGCTGGAGGTCATTCACCGGTTTTCCACTAAGGACTTCAATACCCATTGTCTGGAAATAAAGCGAATCGGCAACTATCTTTTCTTCATCAAAACGAACATTTCCATTATACAGCGGAGCATTCATCCAATGGCAAGTACTCGTAGCAGCCTCTACTTGTTCGGGAAAGTTCTCTAATATGGCACCTGCCACCGGACCGCTATTCTGTTCCTGTGGCGGATATTTCTCACCTTTGACGGTAAACACAGACCAAATTTGGTAAAGATTGTCATAGTCTTTGTAACAGGTATCAAAGCTCTGTTCGTATGCTACGCGGGAGAACAACAGGATACTCATCGTCAAGCTTAATCCTAAAGAGATTATCTTGATGATATTCGATCCACGTCCCCGAAGCAAGGTTTGAATGACATAATAGATTTGTTTCATACTATATTTATATTGCTATGTTTTCCTGCTTGAATAATGCAGAAAGCGTGCCAAAAACAATATACCACTGGCTATCAACAAATAGCAAACAAGTAATAACTGTACTCATGTCTAATTTTTAGACACTGCCTGTCCAAGAATTAGACACCTCCCCAATTATGAACTATAGAACAGAAAAACGGAAAATAGGATAAGTTTTCTATCAAACGAAAACTCTAACTTTGCCGAAAGTTTTCATTGCATATAATCCCATAAATATGATAAAGCTATACAAACCTTTATTTCTATCATTCTTCTGCCTGTTTATGGGCAGTTGTGATATGATAGATTATCATCCGTATGATGTACGAATCAGCGGCGAGACTGATGTTAATGCCCATAATATTGCAGAAATAGAACAGAAGTGCAAAGATAAGACAACGATTAAATTCGTGACTATGGGTGACTCTCAACGTTGGTATGACGAAACATTGGATTTCGTAAAAGAAATAAATAAGCGCAATGATATTGATTTCGTAATACACGGAGGAGACATGAGCGATTTTGGCCTTACAGATGAATTCCTTTGGCAGCGTGATATTATGAATAAACTTAATGTACCCTATGTAGCCCTGATTGGCAACCACGACTGTTTAGGTACAGGAGAGGAAACGTTTCGCATCGTATTCGGTAATCCCAATTTTTCGTTCATTGCCGGACGGATAAAATTCGTATGCCTGAATACCAATGCGATGGAATTCGATTACTCCCGCCCCATTCCCGACTTTACATATCTGGAGGGAGAGCTTACCAACCGCCGGGATGAATTCGACAAAACCGTAGTGTCCATGCACGTGCGTCCCTATACCGACCAATTCAACAATAATGTGGCCCGGGTCTTTCACCGCTATGTAGCCGAATTTCCCGGTATACAATTTTGCACTGCCGCCCACGAACACCATGTTTTTGAGGAAAATCTTTTTGAAGACGGCATCATGTATTATATGAGCGACTGTATGAAAAACCGTAATTACTATATATTCACTATAACCCCCGACGGATATGAACGCGAAGTGGTCTATTTCTAAACAACCGGTACTCACCGTTATCTGCCTGTTGTTACTGTGGTGCGTTTCACTTTCCGCACAAGAAAAGGATACGGTGTTTGTTACAAAATACGATACAATTTATTTGCAACACAAACCGGATACAGTTGTTACCGGGCACGTGCGCCACAGTCGTTACGACCGACGTGTACACCGTTACCGCAGACGGTGGGAAGCCTTAATTCCAACCCATACCAAAATACAGTTTGCCGGTAATATGGGACTGCTCTCACTGGGTACAGGCTGGGATTACGGAAAACGTAACCAATGGGAAACGGACATTTTTCTGGGTGTCCTTCCCAAGTATCAATCCGATTGCACCAAGATGACATTTACCTTGAAACAAAACTATATTCCGTGGAGTTTGCAAATCAAAGAAAGCCGATTCTCGGCAGAGCCCCTTACCTGCGGTATGTACTTCAACACCGTATTCGGCGACGAGTTTTGGGTAAGCGAACCGGAGCGTTATCCGAAAGGCTACTACGGTTTTTCGTCCAAAGTACGCATCCATGCTTTCTTGGGGCAACGCATCACTTATGACATTGACCCTCGCCGCAGATTTACAGCAAAAGCTATTACGTTTTTCTACGAACTGAGTACTTGCGATTTATACATCGTAAGTGCCTTCACCAATAAATATCTGAAACCAAAGGATTACCTGAGTCTGTCCTTCGGGCTGAAGTTGCAGTTGCTGTAAGCTTTGTACGAAAGATACCAACCGTTGGTACAAGGAATACCAAACATTGGTACGAGGAATACCAACCATTGGTACAGCGTGTACCAAACATTGGTATAATCAGTATTCCTAAATTATTATCTTTCTTTCCCCCTTTCTCGGGAAAATAGAATATATTTGTCCTCACAAATATAAAAAGACACTGTTCTGCCATGAAGAAATCCGGAAACATTCTTATCGTTGATGACAATCGCGGTGTACTCACCGCTTTGCAACTGCTGTTGAAACCTCATTTTGATAAAATAACCACTCTTTCTTCACCGGTTACCCTTCCCGCTACTTTGCACGAAGATACATGGCGGGTAGTACTCCTCGACATGAACTTCACGTCCGGTATCAATACCGGAAACGAAGGCCTTTACTGGCTGCACGAAATAAAGAAGCAATATCCGGCACTCCCCGTAGTGCTGTTCACCGCTTATGCCGACATAGACCTTGCCGTACGCGGGATAAAGGAGGGTGCAACGGACTTTATCGTCAAGCCCTGGGATAACGGAAAATTAGTAGAGACTCTGCTGAATGCTGCACAAAACACCCCTGCATCCGGGAAGAAGAAAACAACGGCTGAATCTGCAAACGCGGTTCCTTCCATGTACTGGGGAGAAAGTCCCGTCATGCAACAGCTTCGCATACTGGTAGAAAAGGTGGCAGTCACCGATGCCAATATCCTTATCACCGGTGAAAACGGTACGGGTAAAGAGATGCTTGCCCGCGAAATACACGCCCTTTCCACCCGCCGCCGCAAGGAAATGATAAGCGTGGACATGGGCGCCATTACCGAAAGCCTTTTTGAAAGCGAGCTTTTCGGACACATGAAAGGCTCTTTCACCGATGCCCATGCCGACCGTCCCGGAAAGTTCGAAGTTGCCGACCACAGCACGCTCTTTCTTGATGAAATCGGTAATCTCCCCTATCATCTGCAAGCCAAACTACTGACAGCCATTCAGCGCCGCAGCATCGTACGGGTGGGCAGCAATACGCCTGTTCCCGTAGACATCCGCCTTATCTGCGCCACCAACCGCAACCTGTCCGAAATGGCGGACAAAGGAGAATTCCGTGAAGACCTGCTCTACCGTATCAACACCATCCATCTTGAAATCCCTGCATTGCGGGAGCGACCGGAAGATATAATTCCGCTGGCAGAGCGTTTCATAACACGCTTCTGCAAGCAATACGGAAAAACGCCTTTACGTCTGGACAATGCGGCGCGCGAGAAGCTGATGCTGCATCCCTGGTTCGGTAACATCCGCGAACTGGAGCATGCCATCGAAAAAGCCGTTATCATCTGTGACGGCGCATTCCTATCCGCCGGATTATTCCAGCTGCAACGCAGAAACGAAACACCGGAAATGCCCGTATCCACTCTTGAAGACATGGAAAAGCAAATGATACGCCGGACACTGGACAAGTGCGGCGGTAATCTTTCGGCTGTAGCCTCGCAACTGGGCATTACCCGGCAGACGCTTTACAATAAAATGAAAAAGTATGGACTTTAAGAAATATAAGAGTATAAGCCAATATTATATTTTCCGGACCGTCGTCAGTCTGCTCATAGCTGTGGCCGCCGGAATAATGTGGACGTTATTCTTCCTGAAGTCTCCGGAATCACACAGTCTTGGCGACCCTTTGTTTTGGGCTGTATTCTTCACCGTATTTCTTCCTCTGGCGGTACGCTGGCAGCAACAGTTGTATCACCGCCATACCCGTAAAGTCCTTTTCATGCTCGATGCCATTGAAAACAACGATACGGCCATTCACTTTTCCGAAACGGACGGTACCGAAGACAACCGTCTCATAAGCCGTTCCTTGAACCGTGTAGCCCGCGTATTATATAATGTAAAGAGCGAAACCGCCCAACAGGAGAAGTACTACGAGCTTATCCTCGACTGTGTAAACACCGGCATTATCGTGCTGAACGACAACGGAGCAATCTATCAAAAGAACAACGAAGCCCTGCACCTGCTCGGGCTGGAAGTATTTACCCACATCCGCCAGCTGTCACGTGTGGACAATCATCTGATGGATATGCTCACCACTTGCCGTTCCGGCGACAAGTTCCAAGTGGCATTCAGCAATGAACGCGGCACAGTGAACCTTGCTATCCGCGTCAGCGACATCACTGTCCGTCGGGAACACCTGCGCATTCTTGCACTGAACGACATCAACAACGAGCTGGACGAAAAAGAAATAGATTCATGGATACGCCTTACACGGGTACTGACCCATGAGATTATGAACGCCGTAACCCCCATCACCTCCTTAAGCGACACGCTATCAGAACTGACCGAAGCAAAAATATCAAAAGAAGAGATACGCAATGGTCTGCAAACCATCAGCGCCACAGGCAAAGGGCTGCTCGCTTTCGTAGAATCCTATCGCAGATTTACACGCATCCCTACTCCCGAGCCCTCTTTATTCTATCTCAAAAGTTTCATCAGCCGCATGGTGGAACTGGCGCGACATCAGTATCCCGGCACTCCGGTCAGTTTCAATGTTTCCATCGTTCCCGATGATTTGATACTCCATGCAGACGAGAACCTCATTTCACAGGTCATCATCAACTTACTGAAGAACGCCATACAGGCTTTTGAAATGTCTCCCTCTCCCACAGAAGAAAAACACATCAACATACGCGCCTATTGCAACGAAGCCGAAGCCGTACTGATTGAAATATCCAATAACGGCCCTGCCATTCCCCCGGACATTGCCGAACATATCTTCATCCCCTTCTTCACAACCAAAGAAAACGGAAGCGGCATCGGGCTGAGCATCTCCCGGCAAATCATGCGCTTATCCGGCGGAAGCATCTCTCTGATACCCGGAAAAGAGACTACTTTTGTGTTGAAGTTTAATTGAACTAATTAAGTCTTGTATTTGTTAGCAATAATAAATATCTTTGTACACTAAGGTACATAAAACATTCTATAAACAACTTTATAACACAATACTTATGTTATTTACAGCCGAAAATATTCTACTCGTAGGTTCTATTTTACTTTTCGTCAGTATCATCGTAGGTAAGACAGGCTATCGCTTCGGAGTTCCCGCTTTGTTGCTTTTTCTTGTAGTGGGTATGCTCTTCGGTAGCGACGGGCTCGGATTGCAATTCCATAATGCCAAAGAGGCGCAGTTCATCGGTATGGTGGCCTTAAGCATCATCCTGTTTTCGGGTGGTATGGACACCAAGTTCACAGAAATCAAGCCCATTCTCTCCCCCGGTATCGTATTGTCCACTTTCGGCGTACTGCTGACAGCGTTGTTTACCGGATTATTCATATGGTGGCTTTCGGGCATGAGCTGGACCAATATTCATCTGCCGCTCATCACATCCCTGCTGCTCGCTTCTACCATGTCGTCCACGGACTCGGCATCCGTGTTCGCCATCCTACGCTCGCAGAAGATGAATTTGAAGCACAACCTGCGGCCTATGTTGGAGTTGGAAAGCGGCAGTAACGACCCGATGGCCTATATGCTGACTATCGTGCTGATTCAGTTTATCCAGTCTTCGGGAATGGGCGTTTCACAAATAGCCCTCTCATTTGTGATACAGTTCATTGTGGGTGCTGCCGCAGGTTATCTATTGGGCAAACTGGCTATCCTCATGCTGAACAAGCTGAACATTGACAACCAGTCACTCTATCCCATCCTGCTGCTGTCGTTCGTGTTCTTCACATTCTCCATCACCGATCTGATGAAAGGTAACGGCTATCTGGCGGTCTACATTGCCGGTATGATGGTAGGCAACAACAAAATTATGTACCGCAAGGAGATTTACACCTTTATGGACGGACTGACATGGCTTTTCCAGATAATCATGTTCCTTTGTCTCGGCCTGCTGGTCAACCCGCACGAAATGCTTGAAGTGGCGTGCGTGGCATTGCTCATCGGCATCTTTATGATTGTAATAGGACGTCCGCTCAGCGTATTTCTCTGTCTGCTCCCATTTGGAAAACGCATCAATCTGAAGTCCAAGTTCTTTGTTTCGTGGGTGGGATTGCGCGGCGCAGTCCCCATTATCTTCGCCACTTATCCGGTGGTGGCGGATGTGCCCGGTGCGGATGCAATCTTTAATATCGTGTTCTTCATCACCATTCTGTCCCTCATCATTCAAGGCACTACCGTTTCAAAAGTAGCAAGCATGATGGGACTTTCCACCCCGATGGAAAAGACGGGCAATGACTTCGGAGTAGAACTGCCCGAAGATATTGATTCCGACCTGCGCGATGTAACCGTCACCCAAGAGATACTCGACACGAAAGGCGATACACTCAAAGACATGAATCTGCCTCAGGGAACCCTCGTTATGATAGTGAAGCGCGGCAACGAATATCTGATACCTAACGGTAGTCTGAAACTCCATGTGGGAGACAAGCTGCTTCTTATTTCTGAAAAGACCAAAGAATAGGAAATAAGGAAGAGTGTTCTCCCATGAAAAAAAACTCAAACCACTTGCTTTGCATCACTATAAGCCCTATATTTGCGCAGTTTTAACTAAAGTGTGCAAATATACGCATGGAACAAGAACAACGGTTCATTGACTATATCGAACAAAGCATCGTACAGAACTGGGACAGAAATGCCCTGACAGACTACAAAGGAATAACTCTACAATATAAGGATGTTGCCCGCAAGATTGCAAAATTTCATATCGTATTGGAAAGCGCCGGTATTCAGCCCGGTGATAAAATAGCCGTATGTGGTCGTAACAGCGCCCATTGGGCGGTCTGCTTTCTGGCAACTGTAACTTATGGCGCTGTAATTGTTCCTATCCTCCACGAATTCAAGGCAGATAATATACACAATATCGTCAACCATTCCGAAGCTAAACTCCTTTTTGTCGGTGACCAGGCTTGGGAAAACTTGAACGAAGAGGCCATGCCGCTGCTTATGGGAGTTGTCCTGCTGACGGACTTCACTCCGGTTGTCTGCCGGGACGAACGTCTCATGGAAGCTTTTGAACACCGCAACGCCATCTACGGCTCACGCTACCCCAAGAATTTCCGTCCCGAACATATTTGCTACCGTAAGGAACAATCGCCCAAGGAATTGGCGGTCATCAATTATACGTCCGGTACTACAGGCTACTCCAAAGGCGTAATGCTGCCCTACCGCAGTTTGTGGTCCAACATAGCCTACTGCCACGAGATGCTACCCGTACGTCCCAGTGACCATATTGTATCCATGCTTCCTTTGGGACACGTTTTCGGTATGGTATACGATTTTCTTTACGGCTTCTCGGCAGGCGCACACCTTTACTTCCTTACCCGTATGCCGTCGCCAAAGATTATCGCACAGTCATTCTCCGAAATCAAGCCGCGCGTCATATCTTGCGTACCTCTCATCGTAGAGAAGATTATCAAGAAAAATATCCTACCCCTTATAGACAACAAAATAGGTAAACTATTGCTGCGGATGCCCATCGTCAACGACAAGATAAAGGCTGATATGCGCAAGAAAGCAATGGATGTTTTCGGCGGAAACTTCGATGAAATCATTATCGGCGGCGCGCCTTTCAACGCTGATGTGGAACGTTTCCTCAAACAGATAGGATTTCCCTACACCATTGCTTACGGCATGACGGAATGTGGCCCTATCATCTGCTCCAGCCGTTGGGAAACCCTGAAGCTTGCTTCTTGTGGAAAAGCTACCACACGTATGGAAGTAAAAATAGACTCTCCCGATCCTCAGAATGTAGCGGGTGAAATCATCTGCCGGGGAACTAACCTCATGTTGGGTTATTACAAGAATGCAGATGCCACTTCTCAAATAATAGACGTCAATGGCTGGCTGCACACAGGTGACCTTGCCACAATGGATGCCGATGGCTACGTCACCGTACGCGGGCGCAGCAAGAATATGCTTCTCACTTCCAGCGGACAGAACATCTATCCCGAAGAAATAGAAAGCAAGCTGAACAATATGCCATACGTATCAGAATCATTGATTGTATTGCAACACGATAAACTCGTAGCTCTGATATATCCGGACTTTGACGATGCTTTTGCTCATGGCCTGCAACAAGCCGATATAGAGAAAGCGATGGAAGCCAACCGGAATGAGCTGAACCTGCTGCTGCCAACATACTGCCAGATTACTAAAGTGAAAATACACTTTGAGGAATTTGAAAAGACCGCCAAAAAGAGTATCAAACGCTTCATGTATCAAGAAGCAAAAGGCTGAGATTCTTAAAAAACATATAGCAAGAAGTATGATTTTATAATAAGTGTTATAAAACATATTTTTTTTCTTGGATAATTTGCAGATTTCTCAAGTGTCCGTATCTTTGTAGTGTGTTTTTCATAGTATTAGATTTAAGGTTAACAAAGGTTGGAGTACAGCGGTACTCCTTTTTTTATGTCTTTACATTTCAGTGCCCCGGAATATTAATTATCTTTACGAAAAAAATTGAAAGGCATGGATATACATACGTTTATCAACAATTATCGGGAAGCATTCGGGCAGCAAACTGAACTTCCTATCGCTTTTTGGTACTCCGACCAATTAGAAACTTCGACAGAGAAAGTAAACGGTTGCTTCTTCAAAAGCATGGCGCAAGTCAGAAGCGGAAAAACAATCAGCCTCAACGCAGAGACAATAAGTTGCGGTGGCGGCAAGTTTTACACAGGCTTCACAGATATGCCGGAGCATGTGCCCGGTTTCGTTTCTTTAAAAGAGAAATACAAGAAAACACCTGAAATGGTTATCGACTTTATACAAAAGTTACAAGTACCCAAAACAGAAAAAGCCTATCTCCACTTTACACGAATCGATAATCTAACTTCTTTCGACAAAGTGGAAGGTATACTGTTCCTCGCAACTCCCGATATTTTGGCCGGACTGACTACGTGGGCTTTTTCCGACAACAATACATCAGACTGTGTATCTGCTCCGTTCGGTTCGGGCTGCTGCTCTGTCGTAACCCAAGCCGTTCTTGAAAATCGGAAGCAAGGAAAAAGAACTTTTCTGGGATTCTTCGACCCGTCTGTACGTCCTCACTTTGAGGCAGACTTACTAAGTTTTACAATTCCAATGTCCCGATTCAAGGAAATGTATCATACAATGCGCGAAAGCTGTCTGTTTGGTACACATGCTTGGAGCAAACTAAAGGAAAGAATAGAAAGTACCCGGAAAGAAACAATTTCTTTCAATCATTTAAATGTGTCTTTTGAGATTCTTCCGAACATTATGTTGCGTGAAGTAACGATAGAAGACGCGGCTGCCATATATCATGCCATTGATACCCACCGCGATTATATGCGTACTTGGCTGCCGTTTGTCGATAATCTGAAGTCCGTAGCCGACGAAGAAAACTTTTTGAAAGGAGTCCTCTCTGCCCCTGCCGAAAACTACGAGCCGATATTCGGCATCCGAAACAAACAGAATGAGATTTGCGGACTGGTAGGTTTCCATTTCTCCGACTTTGCCAATCACCGTACAGAAATCGGTTATTGGTTACTGCCCGAATACCAGCATCAAGGCATTATGACTGCTTGCGTTCGCCGCCTGTGCCAATGGGCAGTTGAAACCAAAAATATAAAACGCATACAGATACGCTGTGCCACAGGCAATACTGCAAGTAACGGCATTCCTATCCGACTTGGTTTCCGTCTGGAAGGAACAGAACGTGCCGGAGAATTATTGGCCTCGGGAAAATATGCAGATATACACGTATACAGTATTTTGAAAGAAGAGCTTATTATGGAACAACAAATTCAACTCAACGAACACAACAAGCAGGAATATCCACCTATGCATACCACCGAACACATCATTAATCAGACAATGATTAGATTATTTGGCTGCGGACGTTCTGTCTCCGCCCATATAGAACGTAAAAAGAGTAAATTGGATTATCTGTTGCCAACCTGCCCCACAGAAGAGCAGATAAAGATTCTGGAAAAAGCGGTCAATGAAGTTATAGCGCGACATCTGCCTGTAACAACCGAGTTCATCACTCAGGAAGAAGCCAAGGGCAGGTTTGATTTGGAACGCTTGCCGGAAGATGCTTCGGAAACCGTACGTGTGGTAAAAGTCGGTGATTACGATGAATGCCTTTGCATCGGTACGCACGTTGCCAATACTTCCGAAATAGGAACCTTCAAAATTATCAGCCACGATTGGGACGAAGAAAGCAAACGTTGGCGGATGCGTTTTAAATTAGTATGAAATTCCATCGAATATCAATCTGACGAAGTTTACTGAACAAGAAAAAGAAAAAGCCAAAAATTCATTGACGTAAAATAAAGTAACCGGTAATTAGGCGAATGCCTCGATACAATGATTTGTTACCGGGGCATTTTATTGTATTATAATTGATAATCAATCTTTATCTTCTTTCTTTTTTCCTCTCAGAAAACGGTCTGTCAACCATTTGCGTACAGGCTCGTCATAGAGTTTCAAGCAAGCATAAGCCAGCACAAAAGCCCCTACAAAAGTCAATATCATATAAGGAATACCTTCTGCCAGAGTAGCATTATTATTACATACCCAAGCTGTATAAGTATATATTAACGGATAATGTGTTATGTATACCGGATACGAAATATCTCCTAAGAATTTACATATGGCTGTAGAATGTTTACCGGTTACCTTACCGCCCGCTCCCATAGAAACTATTACAGGAAAGATAAAAAGAATACAACAGGCTTCATAGAGCCCATTCATCCAAAAGTGATTTTCACCACCCAATCGAGGGAAAGCCAAAACTATCACAATCATCAAGCTGCACCACCAAAAAGCACGCTTTTTTATACGAATCAGCCATCCTAAGCGGGACAGTAATAAACCGCCGAAGAAAGGATACATCAACCGGACAAGACCAAGATATTGTTGTTCCCAGTTCAATGCCCAACCACCGACAATATCTCCCGTAGGTGCAGTAAGACAATGATGTACCGTAAAGCATCCGGCTATCAACACAAAAATGGACAAAGCTGTTTTATTAAATTTACGAATGAATAGCGCATAAAGAATATTACCTATGTATTCAAAGTAAAGTGACCAAGCCGGTCCATTCAACGGATGCATCTCTGTCCAGCCGCGAATATCCCATTTCAAAGGAAGCGGGAGCAGAGTGCATCCCAATAACATTACCAGCAGCATAGTTCCTACAGATGTATTCTGAATGGCTGGAAAACAAGGAGACTCCTGAAAATAAAAAAACACTGCACCTATAATACTTCCCACAATAACCATAGGATGTAAACGTATAATACGCCGTTTGAAGAAAGTACCGACACTCATCCGGTTCCAGCGGTCATCATAAGCATAACCAATAACAAATCCGGAGAGCATAAAGAAAAAATCTACTGCCAAATAACCATGATTGATAATCTGTTCCAGATGGCTACCACCGGCATGTGCTTCAAACAAATGGAAAGCGACAACCAATACAGCAGCTACGCCACGAAGACCATCAAGGATTTCATAATGCGGCTTCGGGGCAAGATAAGAGTTTTGCGTGTTCATTAGGTATAAGATATTTATAAATTTGCACGCAAAGATAGCAAAAAAGTAAACGCTTTTAAGAGTTTAAACAAAGTTTACTCTAAAACATCATCTTTATCTAAAGGCATATACGGCCCATCCTTCACTTCGAATATAACAGAGGACTCCAACACTTCTAAAGTATGCCACTGCCCTTTGGGAATATGGACAGCATATATGCCATTTCCGGGATACAAATCATAGCGTTCCACCTCTTCTCCATTATCATTGTAGAACATCACGTTGATATGTCCACGCAGAAGAAGATAGGTCTCTGCGGTATGTTTGTGCCTGTGTATAGGCAAAACGGTCCCTACTTCCAACGCATTAAGCAGTCGCTGCGCTTTAGCGTCCAAAGTTTCATGCAAATTGAAGTTCATACGTAACCGTTCACTTTCTTTGGCCTGACCGGATACCTTATCCAGCAATTGATCATCTATTATCATCTTGTTGTATTTAAGCAAACTTTTTACAATGGATATATTTACGCACAAAAATAATATAAATTGTTACTTGGCTACTAATTTCAGTAGAAAAAAATCAGCGGCAGTGTTTGAACGTAAGCATTCAAATAATCACTACTCGTACAAGAAGTATTTAGCCTGCAAAAAACTGTTTTGATGTATATCATAATTCATTTTGATATACGTCAAAACAGATTATCATGTATATAAAACAGGGAATATTCTTAAATTTCAGAAGGGTAGAAGGGGTATGGCATGAAACAGTATTATTACATTAAACAAAATCCCCGCTAAATTTCTACTACCTCAAAAATAGAAGAAATATATGAAATTAACATCCAAGTATGCAAGAAGCTAATTTCCCAATTCAGCTACTCTTCCTGTAACTTCGTACAGCCCAAATATTGGCAACTACAGCAAAAGCCAACAAGGCGCCCAATTGAGGCAGCAACTCTATGAAGCCGCCGCCACGAAGATATATTGTACGCATTACCTCAACAAAATACCTCAACGGATTTATGCGGGTAATCCATTGTGCCCATTCGGGCATACTATGAATAGGGGTAAAAAGACCGCTCATCAAAATAAGAACAAGCATAAAGAACCACATAACAAACATAGCTTGCTGCAACGTTGCCGAATGATTGGATATAACCAGACCGAATCCGGATACAACCGGAAGAAACACCAAAGCAAAACCGTAGATAGTGAGGAAATGCCCGGCAGGCAAAATTCCATAAAGCAACCAGGCAAGAGCAAAACAAATGGTAAGCACAACAAAACCTATCAACCAATAAGGTATCAGCTTCGCAACAATAAACGTAAATTTATTGACCGGTGTCACATTAATTTGCTCAATAGTTCCAGCCTCTTTCTCCCCCACTACATTAAGGGCAGGAAGAAAACCGCATATCAAAGTCAGCAACATAACCATAAGTGCCGGAATCATGAAAAGCTTATAATTCAAAGTCGGATTATAGAGATTCAGAGAAGAAATACCTATACGGGGAAGAGGTTTGCCTACGAATATTTTCACAGGTGTGTCCGACTTCAATTCACGAACGTAATCGCTGATGATAGATGACAGATAGGAGCCGCCCAAACTTCCTTTGGTTCCATTCACCGCATTGGCTGCTACAAGCAGATGAGGGACCTTACCGTTTATCCAGTCTTTTTCAAAATCACGGGGAATCTCCAGAATGACATCTGCCGTACCCGCCTCAACGCCGAGCATAGCTTCATCATAAGTATCGGGAAGCGCCGTCAGACGAAAATAGGTAGAGGCGCCAATCTTATCCACCAAACGACGGGACACAACACTATGATCGTTGTCCACAATATTCAGATTGATATTCTTTATCTCCAGATTGGCAGCCCAAGGCATCAATATCATAATCATACATGGGAATATGAAAATCAGCTTGGGCAAAAACGAGTTGCGGATTAGCTGCTTGAATTCTTTTTCTATCAAATACTTAATCATAGAGGAATTTACTACTAATTATTATAATTGAAAATTCTTCATCCCAACCTATTCTTGAATTTCTTGAAACTAACGGTTATCAGCAGTACCGCCATAACGGCCAATATACTGATTTCAGGCAGCACCAATGATATATCCACACCCTCTATCATCAATTTACGTACCGCCTGAATATACCAACGTGCAGGAATCACTGTGGAAATACCCTGTAAAATAACGGGCATACTCTCAATAGGAAATATCATCCCTGAAAGCAACATGGTGGGCATCATCAACATTAACCCGGACACCAGCATAGCGGCTACCTGCGTATGGGTAACAGTAGAAATGAGCAGTCCCAAAGCCAATGATACGAAAATAAAAAGCAGTGATACAGTTATCAGCCAAAACAGACTGCCTGCAACCGGAACATGAAGGACATAGACCGAAAGCAATAAAATCGTTATCAGATTGACAAATGACAAAACGAAGTATGGCACAGCTTTGGCAAGGATGATAAACAGCGGCTTTACGGGAGAGACCAATAATACTTCCATAGTTCCCGTCTCCTTCTCACGCACTATGGAGATGGAGGTCATCATTGCACAAATCAGCATCAGAATAAGTCCCATAACACCGGGAACAAAATTATAAGCGCTCTTCATTTGCGGATTATAGAGCAACTTGACTTGAGGAACAATGGCAGAAACACGCGCTCCGGGAGGAAGCATCTCTTGTCCTGTCATGGAGATTATATTTGTGGCATATCCGGCCTGCATGGTAGCCATATTAGGGTCGGTGGCATCGGAAATAATCTGTACTCCGGCCTCACCGGTATAGAGGTTGTCCGAGAAACGTTCGCTAAAGACTATTGCCATATCAATATCCCCGCTCTTGAAAAAACGTTCCGCTTCTTCAGGAGAATGCAGACGGCAGATAACCGTAAAATACTCACTGGCATCTACACGGTCGATAATGCGTCGGGTCACGACATCATTGGAAGGGTCGAGAACGGCAACACGCACATTCTTTACTTCCGTAGTGATGGCAAAACCGAAAAGAATAATCTGTATGATGGGCATACCCAACAGAATCAGCATTGTACGCCGATCGCGGAAGATGTGAAAGAATTCTTTTCGGACAAAAGCTATGAATTGTTTCATGGTTATATCGCAATCTGTTTTGATTTTTATATCTGTATCAATCGGCCGTTCTCACAGCCTCACGAGCCAACTGTTGGAAAACATCGTCCATGGTAGCGGCTCCAAACTGTTGCTTCAGTCTGTCGGGGGTGTCAAGCGCACGGATTACACCGTCCACCATGATAGAAATACGGTCGCAATACTCCGCCTCATCCATAAAATGGGTCGTGACAAAAACAGTGATACCTTGCTCTGCAGCCTGATAAATCAATTCCCAAAACTGGCGGCGGGTGGCAGGATCGACACCGCCCGTAGGCTCATCCAGAAAAACAATCTTGGGATGATGAAAAATGGATACCGAAAAAGCGAGCTTCTGTTTCCAACCCAGCGGCAAGCTCTTTACGAGCGTATTACGTTCCTTTTCCAGCCCCAGACGCAGAAGCAATTCATCTGTTCTCGGAGCAATCTCGGTTTCGGGTATCCCATAAATACCGGCAAAAAGGCGGATATTTTCCCAAACTTTGAGATCTTCGTATAAAGAAAACTTCTGGCTCATATAACCGATGTTCTTCTTCACAGCTTCGGATTGGGTGGTAATATCAAAACCTGCAACACGAGCTTTGCCGTCCGTAGGATGGCTTAAACCTGTAAGCATACGCATAGCGGTAGTCTTACCGGCCCCATTGGCACCCAGAAAGCCGAAGATTTCACCTTGGCGTACTTTGAAAGAAATATGATCGACAGCCGTAAATGTACCGAAACGTTTGGTCAGTCCGTCCACTTCGATTACATAATTCTCATGGTTATCCGCTTTCGCATGTAACAATCCCGAAGGACAAAGTATGTCCGCAAATTGTTTCAGAATACGACCGGGAGTGTCAATACCATGTATCCGACCTTCATTGATAAAGGCAATACGGTCGCATTGACGTGCCTCGTCGATAATCGGAGTAGAGACTATGATGGTGATACCCTGTTCTTTGAGACGGCGAAGCATTTCCCAAAATTCTTTGCGAGAAACAGGGTCGACACCAGTGGTAGGCTCATCCAGAAACAAGACATCCGGTTTATGAATAAGTGCACAGCTAAGGGCAAGTTTCTGCTTCATTCCACCGGACAAGGCCCCGGCACGACGTTTACGAAAAGGTTCTATCTGCCGGTAGATGTCACGCACCAAATCATAATTCTCCTCAATGGTAGTATGAAAAACCGTAGCGAAGAAACTCAGGTTTTCTTCTACCGTCAGGTCTTGATAGAGAGAAAAACGTCCGGGCATATATCCTACCCGTTGGCGGATAGACTTATAGTCTTTCACCGTATCCAGTCCACATACCGTAGTCTCACCTTCATCGGCAAGCAACAAAGTGGTGAGGATACGGAACAGCGACGTTTTCCCCGCACCGTCAGGCCCGATGATTCCGAAAAGTTCACCCGTACGGACGGAGAGTGAAACGCCTTGCAAGGCTTCCACCCGACCGTAACGCTTAAAGACGTTATCGACAGTTACTGCAAAGTTCATGACGTTATTGAATGTGAATTGTAAATTCCACTCCCCCATACATTCCGATTTTCAACATACCGTCATTCTTCACAGCCACTTTTATGGCATACACCAAATTGGCACGTTCATCTTTCGTAAGAATCGTCTTGGGAGTAAACTCGGAGCTGTCCGAAATCCAAGTGACAACTCCCGGATATTCTTTTCTGACATCTTTACCATAATCGGAATAAACTGTCACTTCCTGCCCCAACTTCACTTCGGACAATTGTTCGGAAGTGATATAGGCACGTAGATAAATCTGTTCCATATCAGCAATCTTGAATAACGGAGTGCCCGGCGCTGCCTGTTCTCCCGCTTCTGCATATTTGGCAAGGACAGTTCCTGTCAACGGAGAGGTGATATGGCACTTCTTTAACTGGTCTTCAATCTGCGCAACCTGAATACCCACCGATGAACTCTGCCACGTCAGGCTTTGGTCGCTGTTCTGCAGTGTGGAGTTTTGAGCGGTAAGTTGTTTGCGGAGTACTTTAAGTAAGGATTCGGCATCATCCAACTGCTTCCGGTTAGCCGCACCTACACGAAGTAAATTGGCTACACGATCACGCTCGCGTTGCGCCTGAAGGATTTGTTCTTTGGTTGCCGCCACCTGTTTCAGAATATCGGGGCGCTGCCCTTCCACAGACTTGGCACTGGCTTCCAACTGGAGTTTTTTCAGATAAAGCTGAACAGTGTCAATGATGCCGACCTCCTGTCCGGCTTTTAAGGTGATACCTTCTTCCACATCCAAACTGAGTATCTTTCCGGACGCTTCGGCAGAGACTATAACATCGGTAGCTTCAAAAGTTCCCGTAGCATCGTATTTGGGTGTACCGCTACTGCAAGCGACAAGAAAGAACAGGACCGGAAATAATTTAAATGATTTCATATTATAGGATTTTATTGTCATTCTAAAGCTTTAATTATTTAAAATATATTTCAGTTGCCAGATATTCATCAACAGCTGTACTTCATGCAATGCCTTGGTACGACGTGCCAAGTTCTCATTGGTTATCTCACGGAGCATATCGGTGACAGTCAGCGTTCCGTTCTCTACTTTGGCTTCGGCTGCACGACGAATATTCTCACGCAAACGGATGATTTCATCGTCATCCGCCATTTGCCTGCGCATGGACAATACACCCGCATCCTGCTGCGTAGCCTGCAAACGGGTATTGAAGAGAAACACGTCCCTACCCGTCTCTATCTGTCGCCGGCTATTGTCTATCCTGCGGCGATCATTCTTTAGAGTATACAGACTACCGAAGTTCCATGACATACGTACACCTGCCATATAGTATGCACTGAATTCATCTTTCAGCATATTCAACCCCGGATTGCCATAAGCGCCCTGCACAAAAAGCCCGAAACGGGGCATTACTCTTGCATTCAGCGTAGCTTCCTGCACTCTAAGCTGTTCTCCCTGAACCTCAAAAAGACGAAGTTCCGGACGATTGTTTATTCCATTCACACTACCCGTATCTTCCGCTACGGGCTTCTGCAAAGTAGTTCCGAGAGGGATTTCTTTTCCTATAAAAGCGGAAAGCATATTGATATATGCCTGGCGTGATGTTTCCAATTCGATGCGGCGTTGTTTGGCATTCAGTTGCTCCACACTGACGGCATCCAAATCGCTTTGAGTGGCTATACCGTTTATTATATAGTTTGACACTTGCTTGTGCGTTCTTCCCAAATCATCCTGCAAAAGTTGATTCTGATTCAGCTGTTCGTCCAGCAACAGGATACCGAAAAACAGCTGATTGATGCGGTCGTTCAATGCGTACATATCCACATTCTGCTTCTCCATGTCCACATCCGATGCCGCACGTGTCAAACGTTTTTGGTTGCGGATATCTCCACCGTCCCAAATGGTTTGCTGCAATTCGAGCATCACCTGATACTGGTCTTTGGGGGCGGTTTTTACATTGATACCCGGTATTTCGACGGGCAGTTGCGTTATATCACTTTGATACGTAGCCTTGCCCGACAATGAGAACCGGGGCAGATATCCCTTTCCGGCATTGGAAAGATCATACTCACGTGCCTTTTCTATCAGTCCGTACTGACGTACCAACGGATAATTAGCCTGTGCCTCACGTTGACATTCATCCAAAGTAAGCTGGGCATGAGCCAATGTAGCCGTAAGAAAAAAGGCTAAAGAGAGAATTGCTTGTTTCATATCTGTTTCTTATTTATTAGCACAATACAAAGATAGACGCATAACTTAGTATGCTTACAACCTATTTGTCGGCAAAGATGTCCCAATAGTACGACTTTCTGTATGAAAAGACAAATGATATGGATACTTTATTATCTTTGCCACTGAATTACTTACTATTTATAAATATGGAGAAGAACAGACCTATAAGCGTTGCATTCGATGATATCCGTTATAAGCTGGACATCATCAATCACCATGAATATCGTTTTATAAACGATGATTTGGGCATGGTTATCAGCTTCATACAAATGGGAAGCAAGCTATTCCATATCGGACAGCCCTATCGCGCCAAAGAAGGACGAATCATTCGTGTTTTGCAAGGAACAGGGAGAATCTCCATCAACCTTATCGAATACGAAGTATCCACTCATCAAATTATTATAATCCCCGACAACTCCCTGATAGAATTGTTTGAAATCAGCCCCGACTATGATTTTCAAATCATAGTGCCCGCCTGCAATTTCCTGCCTGTCCTGCCCGGTTCTATCTTGTCGGAGACTTACACAAGAAACGGTATCGTGCTGTCACTTAATGAGGAAGAATGGACACAGGTGGAGATGTTTTTTACCCTGCTGTGGAATATACTTCATTCCTCGCCCTATCGTCGTGAAACCGTACAGCATTTCATCATTTCCCTGCTTTACAACCTTAAATATACTTACGAGCAAACGCGCACAACCACTCCCCTGCGCCTTTCGCGCCAAGAAGAAATTTTCCGCCGCTTCATAACCCTCGTGAACAAACATAGCAAGCAAGAACGTTCCGTCAACTTCTATGCCGACAAATTATGCCTGACCCCTCATTATCTGAGCACCATCATACGTGAGGCAAGCGGACAGACGGTGATGCAGTGGATTAACCAGTCCGTTATTCTTGAAGCAAAAGTTTTGCTGAAACACAGCAATCTGCTAATTTTCCAAATATCGGACGAATTGAACTTTCCAAACCCGTCTTTCTTCTCGAAATTCTTCAAGCGAATAACAGGAATGACACCTGCCGAATACCAGAAAACATAATAAACCGGAGGCAGTCCGTTTTTCCCTATCAGGATGTCATAAACAGAACAGTTTATAAATCTTATAAACCTTTTCTATATAGCGGTTACTGAGTACTTTTGTCACAAAACTAATATACTTTAGATTATGAAACGAATTTATTGGGTTTTAGCAAGCATTTCCATATGCTTACTTGCATCCTGCAACAGTGGCACGAAAGATGCAAGAGAATGCCAAACTGTAAAAATAGATACAGTTACTTCCGCCAGCGGACAGACCTATCTGCAATACCCCGGAAAGGTAAAAGCGGCACAGGACATCAGTCTCGCATTCAGAGTAAGCGGTACTATCCGGAAAATATATGTAAAAGACGGCACCCGTGTACAAGCGGGACAATTACTTGCCGAACTGGACCCAACGGACTACCAAGTACAGCTGGACGCCACCGAAGCCGAATACAAACAGATAAAAGCGGAAGCAGAACGCGTAATGGCCCTGTACAAAGATAACGGGACTACTCCCAGCGCCAATGACAAAGCTGTGTACGGACTGAAACAAATCACCGCCAAATATCAGCACCACAAAGACCAGCTGGGTTACACCCGCCTTTACGCTCCTTTCAACGGCTATATACAAAAACGGTTGTTTGAAGCGCACGAGACAATAGGCGCCGGAATGCCTGTCCTGTCCATGATTAGTGGCGGTGCACCGGAAGTCGAGATAAATCTGCCTGCAGCCGAATATATCCGACGTGAGCAATTCAACCAATATCACTGCACATTCGACATTTATCCGGACCGGAGTTACCCGTTGAAGCTTATCAGCGTCACTCCCAAAGCCAATGCAAACCAACTGTACACCATGCGGCTGCAACTGGTTGCAGACAAACAGCCCGTTCCTTCGCCCGGCATGAATACAATGGTTACCATCCGTTGTGATAGTGACGATGCCCACAGTATGTCCGTACCCTGCAATGCCATTCTGCAGAAAGACGGCAAGGCCGGGGTATATGTATACAACCCGTCCAACAATAAGGTGAGCCGCCGCGAGGTAACCATAGTACGCCTGATGAGTGACGGACGCAGTATCATCACATCCGATGAACTGAAGCCCGGAGAACTGGTTGTGTCCGCCGGAATACACCACATAGAGAACGGGGAAACCGTAAAGCCCCTGCCCGCTGCCAGTAAGACAAATATCGGCGGACTATTGTAACATTGATTTACATCTAAAATATCAGTTATATGGATATAAGTAAATGGGCATTTAAGAACCGTAACCTTATCTATTTTCTGGTGACGGTGCTGCTTATCGGCGGAATTCTCTCCTGCTATCAGATGAGTAAACTGGAAGACCCGGAAATAAAAGTGAAACTTGCCATGGTGGTGACCACATATCCGGGAGCATCCGCACACCAAGTAGAATTGGAAGTGACGGATGTACTGGAAAAGAGCATCCGCAGTATGGGAAACATAGACAATGTGGAAAGCTACTCTTACAACGACCTTTCGCTGATACAGATAGAACTGACCACTACTACCCAAGATGAAGAGGTAGAACAATGCTGGGATATGTTGCGCCGCAAGGTACACGACGCTTGCGCCCTGCTTCCCGACGGAGCGGGTACCCCTATCGTCAAAGATGATTTCGGCAATGTATATGGAATGTTCTATGCACTGACTGGTGACGGTCTGTCCGACCGTGAGCTGTCCGACTATGCCGAACTCATCAAGCGGGAAATCAGTGACATGGAAGACGTAGACCGGGTGGAACTATACGGCAAGCGTCCTGAATGTATCAACATCTCCCTGCTGCAAGACCGTATGGCGAACCTCGGTGTGAAACCCGCCGAAGTTCTCGCTACCCTGAACGGACAGAACAAGACTACATACAGCGGTTATTACGACAACGGAGACAACCGCATCCGCGTCACTGTCAGCGATAAATTCAAGACGGTAGAAGACATAGGCAATATGCTGATTCAGGGACATGACGACGACCAACTCCGTATGCGCGACATTGCCCGTATAGAAAAAGGATACGAAGAACCTACCCGCAACGAACTGTTCTTCGACAGCGAACGGGCACAAGGCATTCTTGTCGCGGCCGCCAGCGGATCGGATATTGTAAAAGTCGGCGCCGCCGTAGAGAAGAAACTGGCACAGTTGAAAGAAAACCGCCTGCCCGCCGGTGTAGAGTGCCACAAGGTGTTCTATCAGCCGGAGCGTGTAGGAGCTTCTTTGGGTACTTTCGTAATCAATCTGATTGAATCCGTCATTATCGTTGTAGTCATTCTGATGTTGGCTATGGGATTCAAGAGCGGAATCATTATTGGAATCAGTCTGGTTGTCACCGTATTCGGTTCTTTCCTGTTCCTGCAAACGGCGGGCGGAACCATGCAGCGCGTATCGCTGGCTGCCTTCGTGCTGGCAATGGGTATGCTGGTGGATAACGCCATTGTTATCGTGGACGGCATATTGGTAGACCTGAAAGCCGGGAAGAGCCGTATGGAAGCCATGACCGCCATCGGCCGCCAGACAGCGATGCCTCTGCTGGGAGCTACCCTGATAGCCATCATCGCCTTTCTTCCCATCTTCATGTCACCGGACACAGCCGGAGTGTACACCCGCGACCTTTTCATTGTGCTGGCCGTCTCCCTGCTGCTAAGCTGGGTACTGGCATTGGTGCACGTACCCCTAATGGCCAATCGCAGACTCCACCCCACAGTAGAAGTCAGCACTACCGGAAAACGTGAATACAAAGGGCGCACCTATGCCTTGTTGCGCACCGCCCTATATTTCGGGCTGGCACACCGTTGGAGCTTTGTGCTGGCAATGGCGGCTCTGTTAGGACTTTCCATATTCGGTTACGGATATATGCGCCAGGGGTTCTTCCCGGATATGGTGTACGACCAGCTATATATGGAATACAAGTTGCCCGAAGGCAATAACTCCACCCGTGTGGCAAAAGATTTAAGCGAAATAGAAGCCTATCTGAAAACACGTAAGGAGATTACCCACATCACTGCTTCCATAGGAGGCACACCGGGGCGTTACAATCTGGTGCGCAGTATCGCCAATCCGTCTCTATCTTACGGCGAACTGATTATTGACTTTACTTCACCGGACGCCCTCGTAGATAATATGGATGAGATACAAAACTACCTGACACGGCATTATCCCGATGCCTACGTGAAACTGAAACGCTATAACCTGATGTTCAAGAAATACCCCATCGAAGCACAATTCATGGGTCCTGATCCCGCCGTGCTGCATCAGTTGGCGGACAGTGTACGGAGCATTATGGAGAATACCCCGGAAGTATGCCTCATCACTACCGACTGGGAGCCGCAGATACCTGTACTTTCCATTGAATACGATCAGGCGGCAGCCCGGGCATTGGGCCTCAGCCGTAACGACGTAAGTATGTCTCTCCTATCTGTGAATGGCGGCATACCTATCGGCTCTTTCTACGAGGGCATACACCGCGACAATATCTATCTGAAATGTCTGGACGAGCAAGGGCAACCGATAGAAGACTTGGGCAACACACAGGTATTCTCCGCCTTTCCCTCTCTGAACGGACTGCTGAATGAAGAAACCATGGTCAAGCTGAAAGCCGGTACCCTGAGCAAAGAAGAGTTGGTTGAAAGCCTCATGGGAAGTACTCCGCTGAAACAAATCAGCAAGAGCATAGATATCCGTTGGGAAGATCCCGTAGTACCACGCTACAACGGGCAGCGCAGCCAGCGTGTGCAATGCTCGCCCGCTCCCGGCATAGAAACGGAAAAAGCGCGGCAAACCATTGCACGAAAGATAGAACAGATAGAATTACCCGACGGCTATACCCTGCATTGGCAAGGAGAGAAGAATGCAAGCGACCAGTCCATGAAATATTTGTTCAAGAACTTCCCGCTGGCTATCATACTGATGATTGCCATCCTCATTATGCTATTCAAGGATTACCGCAAACCGATCATCATCTTCTGCTGTCTCCCCATGATTCTTGTGGGAGTGGTGGCGGTGATGTTGCTTACGGGTAAAACGTTCAACTTCGTAGCAATTGTGGGCACATTGGGACTGATAGGTATGCTCATCAAGAACGGTATCGTGCTAATGGATGAAATCACTCTCCAACTTAATCAGGGAGTAGAACCGATTACAGCATTGGTGGACAGTGCCCAAAGCCGTCTCCGCCCTGTGACAATGGCGGCGCTGACTACCATTTTAGGCATGATACCGCTGCTGCCCGATGCCATGTTCGGTTCGCTGGCGGCCTCCATTATGGGCGGCCTTACATTCGGAACGCTGATAACGCTCCTCTTCATCCCCATCCTGTACGCATTATTCTTTCATATAAAAAACGAACAATGATGAAAAAGAAAATAATCATCCTCACCGCTCTGCTATTCTCAGCCGGTATCTCCGCACAGGAGACACTGACTTTGGAACAATGCAGGGAAATGGCACTGAAATACAACAAGGAGATGGCAGCTTCCGCCAAGCAAACGGAAAGCGCACACTACACCGCAAAGAGTTACAAAGGCAATTTCTTCCCCAACTTTACCCTCAGCGGAACGGGTATTTACAGTACGGCGGACGGCAGTTTCGGCATAGCCGGCGGCAATCTGCCCACTTTTCTACCCGATGCCGCAGGACAATTTCTGCCCAACAACGGTTTCGCCTATTTCCCCGGAGTAGACTTAAACTATAAGATAGGCATGGTATATATGGGCGGTGTACAAGTAGAACAGCCGCTGTATATGGGCGGCAAAATTCGTGCTGCCTACAAAATGTCTTTATTGGGCAAAGAAATGGCGCAGATGAATGAAACGCTGACAGCCTCGGAGGTTATTGTGAAAACAGACCAAGCCTATGCACAAGTCATCAAAGCCAAAGAGATGAAGAAAGTGGCCGAGAAATACAACGCTGTGCTTATAGAATTGATGAAGAATGTTGAGAGCGCCCATAAGCATGGCCTGAAGCCCCGGAACGATGTACTGAAAGTGCAGGTAAAACTGAATGAGAGCGCACTCAATATCCGCAAGGCCGACAATGCGCTCCGTCTGGCAACCATGAATCTCTGTCATTGCATCGGCAAGCCTTTGGGCACGGATATACGGACTTCCGACAATTTTCCCGAAGTGGGACGAGACATCCAACTGCAAATATCGGATATCTCCGCCCGCCCCGAATATGCCATACTGAATCAGCAAGTAGCCATTGCCAAACAACAGGTTAAGTTAAACCGCAGCGAATTACTGCCCCAAATCGGTGTAAAAGGTTCATACGACTATATTCATGGTCTGGAAGTGAACAATCAGGATTTGTTTGATAAGGGCAGTTTCTCCGTCCTCCTGAATGTAAGCATCCCTCTTTTCCATTTCGGTGAACGTACCGGCAAAGTACGTGCTGCCAAAGCCAAATTGGAGCAAACCCGTCTTGAACAGGAGAATATGAACGAACAGATGTTACTGGAACTTACACAAGCCGCCAACAACCTCGATGAAGCCCGACTGGAAAGTTCCATCGCCGAACGTTCCCTGCAACAGGCAGAAGAGAACATGAGGGTGAGCCGCAGCCAATATGACGTGGGACTGGAGACACTGTCCGACCATCTGGAAGCACAAGCCATGTGGCAGCAAGCGTACGAAACCAAAGTGGATACACATTTCCGGCTGTACTTGAACTATGTCGCTTATTTAAAGGCAACGGGGACGCTGCTGAAATAGCGATTATATAAAAACAAGAGACCAAAATACACCAGATGATTTCTTTCAGGCACGGATTACACGGATTTACTTTATCTTTTTTCCGTGAAATCCGTGTAATCCGTGCCTGAAAAGAAACAAATGGACTTTTATTTATACTCCTCCCAAGACTTGATAGCCAAATCATCCGGTGTCATCGTACAGAACGCATTGATAAAGGCGCTTGCCAAACGCGCGTTCGTAATCAGCGGAATATTAAGGTCGATAGCGGCACGACGTATCTTGTAGCCGTTGTCCAACTCGCCCGCGGTGAGGTTCTTCGGGATATTCACCACCATATCAATTTCTTTCTTGTGCAGCATATCAAGTGCCTGCGGCTGCATATCGGGTTCGCTCGGCCAATAGACGCGGGTATTCTCCACGCCATTCTCCGTAAGGAACTTGCTTGAACCACCGGTGGCAAACAGTTTATATCCTTTCTTCTGAAGCATACGGGCTGCGGAAAGCATATCCACTTTCTGTTTCGGAGTACCGGTAGAGAGCAGGATATTCTTTTGCGGAATACGATAACCGACAGAGAGCATCGCCTTGAGAATGGCACAGGAAGTGTCACTGCCTATACACCCCACTTCGCCCGTAGACGCCATATCCACACCCAGTACAGGGTCTGCCTTTTGCAGGCGGTTAAAGGAGAACTGAGAGGCCTTGATTCCTACATAATCGAGGTCGAAAAGGTTCTTGTCCGGTTTTTGTACAGGAATGCCGAGCATCACTTTCGTAGCCAGTTCGATAAAGTTGATTTTAAGCACCTTGCTTACGAACGGGAACGAACGGCTGGCACGCAGGTTACATTCAATCACCTTGATGTCGTTGTCCTTGGCAAGATACTGGATATTGAACGGGCCGGAGATGTTCAGTTCGCGGGCAATCTCCCGACTGATACGCTTGATGCGACGTACTGTCTCCACATAAAGTTTCTGCGGCGGGAACTGGATAGTGGCATCGCCGGAATGTACACCGGCAAACTCTATATGCTCGCTGATAGCGTATGCTATGATTTCCCCATTCTGCGCTACGGCATCCATTTCCACTTCCTTGGCATGTTCTATAAACTGGCTCACGACTACCGGATGCTTCTTCGATACGTTTGCTGCCAACTGCAAGAAGCGTTCCAGTTCTTCCTGATTGGAGCAAACGTTCATTGCCGCACCGGATAGCACGTAACTGGGACGAACCAATACCGGAAATCCTACTTTATCGACAAAAGCGTTGATGTCTTCCAGTGAAGTAAGCGCCCGCCATTCGGGTTGGTCTACACCGATACGGTCCAGCATGGCGGAGAACTTGTCCCGGTCTTCGGCGTTGTCAATGCTCTTGGCGCTTGTGCCGAGGATGGGCACATTCTGCGCATCGAGACGCATGGCAAGGTTGTTCGGTATCTGGCCGCCCGTAGAAACGATTACGCCATGCGGATTCTCCAGTTCGAGGATGTCCATGACACGCTCGAAGGTGAGTTCGTCAAAATAGAGGCGGTCGCACATATCGTAGTCCGTGGATACAGTTTCGGGGTTGTAATTAATCATCACGCTGCGGTAGCCCTCCTTGCGGATAGTGTTCAACGCCTGCACACCGCACCAGTCAAACTCTACCGAGGAGCCGATGCGGTACGCGCCCGAACCGAGCACAACGATAGACTTACGGTCGCCCAGGTAATGCACATCATTGGCAATGCCGCTATACGTCAAGTACAGGTAGTTGGTCCGGGCGGGATATTCGGCGGCAAGGGTATCTATTTGTTTCACTACGGGCAGGATGCCCATGCTCTTGCGGAGAGCGCGTATGGCAAGAATACCTTCTTCACTGTCCATGTACTTTTCCAAGCCAAAGGCACGGGCTATCTGGAAATCGGAGAAGCCCTGAACTTTTGCTTTCCGCAGTAGTTCTTGTGCTGCTATGTCATTCCGAACGAAGTGAAGAAACTGCTCCTTTGAACGTGCAAGGGGAAGAGATTCTTCGCTGCGCTCTGAATGACAGGAGGCTGTTGAATGACAGGCGGCTTCCGAATACTCATGCAGTTCCTTGCTGGTATTCATTATATTCATCAGTTTCTCCAAGAACCAGCGGTCTATCTTTGTCAGTTCATGTACTTGGTCTACGGTATATCCGGCACGAAAAGCTTTGGAGATGACGAAGATACGCTTGTCCGTAGGCTCACGGAGCGCTTTATCAATATCGGAGATAACGAGTTCCTTGTTCTCCACAAAACCATGCATTCCCTGTCCTATCATGCGCAGTCCCTTCTGAATGGCTTCTTCAAAAGTGCGTCCGATAGCCATGACCTCGCCGACAGACTTCATGCTTGAACCCAGTTCCTTATCTACGCCATGAAACTTGCCCAAATCCCAACGGGGAATCTTACAAACCACATAGTCCAGCGCCGGCTCGAAGAATGCGCTGGTAGTCTTGGTTACGGAATTCTTCAGGTCGAAAAGCCCGTAACCCAATCCGAGTTTGGCAGCCACGAAAGCAAGCGGATAACCCGTTGCTTTAGAGGCAAGTGCAGACGAACGGCTCAAGCGAGCATTTACCTCTATTACGCGGTAATCTTCGCTTTCCGGGTCGTAGGCATACTGCACATTGCACTCGCCTACAATACCGATATGGCGGATGATGCGGATAGCCAGTTCACGCAGTTTGTGATAATCCGTATTGCTTAATGTCTGCGACGGGGCAATCACGATAGACTCCCCTGTATGGATACCCAGCGGGTCGAAGTTCTCCATGTTGCAGACTGTTATACAGTTGTCGAAACGGTCACGCACCACCTCATACTCCACTTCTTTCCAGCCGCGCAAAGACTTCTCCACCAATACTTGCGGGGAGAAGGAAAAGGCTTTTTCCACCAGCACATTCAGCTCTTCCTCATTGTCGCAGAAGCCCGACCCCAGTCCGCCCAGCGCATAGGCTGCACGCACTATCACCGGATAGCCCAGTTCCGCAGCGGCACGACGGGCATCTTCGGCATTCTCCACAGCTTCGCTTTGTATGGTCTTTACATCGATTTCATCCAGTTTCCGGACGAATATCTCACGGTCTTCCGTATCTATGATAGCTTGCACGGGAGTACCGAGCACCTTTACGCCGTATTGCTCAAAAATGCCCTTTTTGTAAAGCTCCACACCGCAGTTCAGCGCTGTCTGTCCGCCAAAAGCAAGCATAACGCCGTCGGGGCGTTCTTTCTCAATAACCTTCTCCACAAAGTAAGGGGTAACGGGCAGGAAGTAAATCTGGTCTGCCACACCTTCCGAAGTCTGCACCGTAGCAATGTTCGGGTTGATAAGGACGGTATGGATACCTTCTTCTTTCAATGCCTTGAGCGCCTGCGAACCGGAATAGTCAAACTCTCCCGCCTCACCGATTTTCAGTGCGCCGGAGCCAAGCAACAGGACTTTCTTTATATTATTTTCTTTCATTTGTCTAAATTTGATTATACCAACAATCTGTTTTCAGCGGCATCCTAATCTTTTTTGATGTACATCAAACGAAGTTTTGACGTATATCAAACAAAATTTTGATGCCTGTCAAACCATTATAACAACTTCACGAACTCATCGAACAGGAACTCCGTATCCGTCGGCCCGCTGGCAGCTTCGGGATGAAACTGTGCGGAGAACCAGGGATTGCGCTTATGGCGGATACCCTCGTTGGAGCCGTCATTCATATTGATGAAAAGCGGTTCCCAATCTTCTCCCAGCGTATTGTTGTCCACTGCATAGCCATGATTCTGCGAGGTGATGAAGCAACGCTCCGTACCCACCATGCGTACCGGCTGATTATGGCTGCGATGTCCGTATTTCAGCTTATATATCTTGGCTCCTCCGGCTTTGGAAAGTAACTGATTGCCCATACAGATGCCGAAGATAGGCAGCTTTTCGTTCTTCATCGCCTTGCGGATATTCTGAACGGCGGCATCACAGGTATCGGGGTCGCCGGGCCCGTTGGAGATGAACAGACCGTCAAATTCCAGTCCGTTGAAATCGTAATTCCAAGGAACGCGAATGACTTCCACATCCCGCTTCAGCAGGCAACGGATGATGTTGGTCTTGACACCGCAGTCCACAAGGACAACCTTCTTTAATGAAGAATGAGGAATGAGGAATGAAGAATGGGCTGCGCTACGGGTGGAAGTGCCGTCGGGCAGGTAATGGATGATTTCCTTGCAGCTCACGCGGTCCACGTAGTTCACACCCTCATACACCGCTGCCGGCAATTCTTCATCCTTCCGCCCCAATTCTTCATTCTTAATTCTTAATTCTTCATTAAACTCTATTCTCCCCATCATCACTCCATGCTCGCGCAGTACTTTAGTCAATTCGCGGGTATCGATACCCGTAATGCCCGGCACTTGCTCACGCTTCAGCCAGTCGCCGAGACTTTCCACGGCATTCCAATGGCTGTAGTTTTCGGAATAATCACTTACGATAACGGCTTCGGCATGGATGTGTTCACTCTCCATGAATGTAGCCAGCCCGTTTGGCTCGATGGTGAAAGGCGGCACACCATAGTTGCCCACCAACGGATAAGTGAGCGTCATCAACTGTCCGGCATACGAAGGGTCGGTCAGGCTTTCGGGATAACCCGACATGGCTGTGTTGAAGACCACCTCCCCCGCTACCGGCTTTTCATAGCCAAACGACTTGCCGCAGAAGCGGCTCCCGTCGTCAAGGATTAAAGTTACATTTCTCATATTCAGAATTGATATACTTGTTCTATATAATTAATAAATGCCGCATTCAGCAACTTCACACCGCCCGGCGTAGGATAGTCACCGCTGAAGTACCAGTCGCCCCGATGCTGCGGACAGGCTTCATGCAGCCCCTCAAGAGGCTGGTATACAATCTGCACTTTCGCCTTCGTGCCTTTCGGAGTCAGGAGTTCCACCATTTTGGCGGAAATCTCTTCATCGGTAAAGGGAGCGTAGATTTCCTTTACGTAGTTCACCATCTGTTCCTTGGGCAGCCCCACTTGCTCTTTGGATTTGCGGTAGGCGGATGCAATGACATCGCGCATCTCACGTTCTTTCAGCAGCTCGATGGCGGCTTTGAAAGCAATGAATTCGCTCATCTTCGCCATGTCGATACCGTAATAGTCGGGATAGCGCACTTGCGGCGAGGAGCTTACGATTACAATCTTCTTCGGATTGAGGCGGTCGAGGATGCCGATAATGCTTTGTTTCAAGGTAGTGCCGCGCACAATGCTGTCGTCTATGATAACCAGATTGTCCACACCGGGCACAAGGCTGCCGTAAGTGATGTCGTACACATGGGCGGCAAGGTCATTACGGCTGTTGCCCTCGGCTATGAAAGTACGCAGCTTGATGTCTTTGATAGCTACCTTCTCGCTTCGTATGCGGCGGGACAAGATACGCTCCAGTTCATCGTGGCTGGGGTTATGTCCCAAAGCGGCAATCTGCCGGACTTTCTCCTCGTTGAGGTAATCGTCCAGTCCTTGCAACATCCCATAGAAGGCTACTTCCGCCGTATTCGGAATGAAGGAAAAGACGGTATGGTCTATATCCTTATCAATGGCTTTCAAGATGTTAGGCACTAACTTCTCACCCAATAGTTTACGTTCCTTATAGATGTCTACGTCACTGCCGCGACTGAAATAGATACGCTCGAAAGAACAAGGTTTCACCTCACGCGGCTTATTGATTTGCACCGTACGGAGCTTACCGGCTTTGTTGATAAGGACGGCTTGTCCCGGTTGCAGCTCCTTGATGCTGTCGGCGGACACATTGAGCGCGGTCTGTATCACAGGGCGTTCGCTGGCAAGCACGGCTATTTCATCATCCTGATACCAGAATGCAGGGCGGATGCCCCACGGGTCGCGGACGGCGAATGTCTCACCGCTCCCGGTAAGCCCGCACATCACATAGCCCCCGTCCCACTCTTTGCTCGAAGTGCGCAATACGTTGGCAAGGTCTATATGGTCTTCGATGTAGTGTGTGATGCCCATACCGGTCAGTCCTTCGGCTTCGGCAAGGTTGAAGAGGCGTTCCACTTCGCGGTCGAGCCGGTGTCCCACTTGTTCCAGCATGATATACGTATCGGCATACTTGCGAGGATGCTGGCCGATAGCGGTGATACGTGCAAAGATTTCATCCACGTTCGTCATGTTGAAGTTGCCGCACAGGGCAAGGTTCTTGGCACGCCAGTTGTTTCTCCTGAGAAACGGATGCACGTACGAGATGCCCGACTTACCCGTGGTGGAATAACGCAGATGCCCCATATACACTTCTCCCGCAAAAGGAAGTACACGCTTTGCATAATCGGCATCGTGCAGTTGTTCTTTCGTCAGGTCTTTAAAGTTGCTTTGCACCGTGTCGAATATCTCGGTAATAGCTCCCGAACCGAGCGCCCGTTCGCGAAACATATACTCCTCTCCGGGATTCGCTTCCAGTTTCACGCAAGCCAGTCCGGCTCCTTCCTGTCCTCGGTTGTGCTGTTTCTCCATGAGAAGGTAGAGCTTGTTCAGCCCATACATCCATGTACCGTACTTTTCTTCGTAATACTCCAGCGGTTTCAGCAGGCGTATCATGGCAACGCCACATTCATGCTTCAGTTGTTCCATTTATATATTTACTAATGAGTAATTACTTCTTTTAAAAACGCATTATTTATGTTCTGAAAACACATCATCTGTCAGGGGCAAACGCATCATCTGTTTAGTACAAACGCATCATCTGTTTTACCCGTACACATCATCTGTTTCCGATCATTCCACCGTTACCGACTTGGCAAGGTTACGCGGTTGGTCTACATCCATACCTTTGCATACGGCTATGTGATATGCGAGCAACTGCAAGGGAACCGTAGTTATTAACGGGTCAAGGCACTCCATTGTTTCGGGAAGTTCGATACAAGTGTCGGCTATTTTACTGATAACCGTATCTCCCTTGGTGACAATCGCTATCACCCTGCCTTTGCGCGCTTTGATTTCCTGTATATTGCTCAGTACTTTTTCGTACAATCCGTTCTGTGTGGCAATGACCACTACCGGCATTTCCGCATCTATCAGCGCGATAGGTCCATGCTTCATTTCGGCGGCCGGATAGCCTTCCGCATGGATATACGAGATTTCTTTCAGCTTCAAAGCGCCTTCCAACGCTACGGGATAGCTGTAGCCGCGTCCCAGATAGATAAAATTGTGTGCGTAGGTGAAGATTTTGGAAAGCTCCGCTATGCGGTCGTTCAGCTTCAGCACCTCTTTCATCTTTTCGGGAATCTGTCCGAGTTCCCTCACTATGGCAAGGTATTGCTCCTTATCAATCGTACGCTTCTCCCGCGCAAGAGTCAATGCCAGCATAGTGAGCACAGTTACCTGACCCGTAAAGGCTTTGGTAGACGCCACCCCTATTTCCGGTCCTACATGGATGTAAGACCCCGTATGCGTAGCGCGCGGAATACTCGAACCGATAGCATTACAGATGCCATATATAAATGCACCGCGGCTTTTGGCAAGTTCCACGGCAGCCAGCGTATCGGCTGTCTCCCCGCTCTGCGAAATGGCAATCACCACATCATTGCCGTCAATCACCGGGTCCCGGTAACGGAACTCCGAAGCATACTCCACTTCCACCGGAATGCGGCAGAAACTCTCTATCAAATGTTTGCCTATGAGCGCGGCGTGCCAAGACGTGCCGCAGGCCACGATTACAAAACGTTTGGCAGCAAGCAGACGTTCCTTATAATCTATAATGGCGGAAAGCACCACGTTAGTACCCTCCAAATTAATGCGTCCGCGCATACAGTCGCGAATACAATCGGGTTGCTCAAAAATCTCTTTCAACATGAAATGCGGATAACCTCCCTTCTCCAACTGACCGAGATTAAGCGCTACCGTCTTTACCTCGTGCGGACACTCCACATTCTTCAGATTCACCACTTTCAGTTTCTCCCCGCGACGGATAACGGCTATCTCTTCATCTTCCAGATAAACCACCTTGTCCGTATATTCCACAATCGGAGTGGCATCGGATGCCAAGAAGAACTCATCCTGCCCGATGCCCACCACCAACGGACTGCTTTTGCGCGCAGCGATAATCTCGTCTGGATTCTCCCTGTCGAGCACGGCAATGGCATATGCACCGATAACCTCCTGCAAAGCCAGTTGCACGGCAGTCAGCAAGTCGATGCGGTTTGTAACCTGAATGTATTCTATGAGTTGTATCAGTACCTCGGTGTCGGTACTACTTTTAAAAGTATAGCCTTTGGCTTGGAGTTTGTCTTTAAGGACGGCGTAATTTTCAATGATGCCGTTGTGGATGAGAGCGAGTCTTTCGGAAGAGGAATAATGAGGATGGGCGTTAACGGAACAAGGTTCTCCATGTGTAGCCCAACGGGTATGTGCAATGCCTATGCTACCGGAAATATCTTTTTGAGTGACGAAAGTTTCTAAATCCGAGACCTTTCCTTTCGTCTTGTACACGTTCAGTTGTCGGTCATCACTGATTAATGCTACCCCTGCACTATCGTATCCGCGGTACTCCAACCGCTTCAAGCCTTTGATAAGAATGGGGTAGGCTTTCCTTTGACCTATATAGCCTACTATTCCACACATAATATATCAGTATTTAATTTGCGCTGCAAAGATATATATTATTGAGAACATAAAGTTAATATTTTCACTATTTATTTGTCAAAAGAGTAGAAAAAAGTTGTTTTATTATCAAAAAGACAAAGAAAACAATATTTTAAAAGCAAAAGGTAGAATTTATAATCTTAAAGCAAACTGGCGGAATCTGATTTAAGATTAGAAGAAAACAAAGGGTATTTTCTATCAGATTATAACTTCAGTCTCCGGTATAAGTATTTAATAGGACACAAATCAAGGCATATCTGTATCAATTTGAAATTAAATACATATTTTTGCCAAACATTTTGATACAACAAATAGGTATTACACAAATTAAAGTAAACCAAAAATGGAAAAGAAAGAGCTTTTTAACAACGAAACAAAGGAACAACCCGCACAACGACAGCCCATGCAGTTGGGCCTGTACGATGCAGCCAATGAGCACGACGCTTGCGGTGTGGGAATGTTAGTGAACATCCATGGGGGTAAATCACACGAATTGGTTGAATCCGCATTGAAAGTATTGGAGAATATGCGTCATCGCGGAGCGGAAGGCGCCGACAACAAGACCGGAGACGGCGCCGGCATCATGTTGCAGATACCGCACGAGTTCATCCTGCTGCAAGGCATCCCCGTTCCCGAAAAAGGGAAATACGGAACAGGATTGCTTTTTCTTCCGAAAGATGAGAAAGACCGGGCAGCTATCCTGAGCATCATCATTGAAGAAATAGAGAAAGAAGGATTGACGCTGATGCACCTGCGCAATGTGCCTACCTGCCCCGAAATACTGGGTGAAGCCGCGCTTGCCAACGAACCCGACATCAAACAAATCTTCATCACCGGATTTACGGACAGCGAAACCGCCGACCGACGTCTCTATATAATAAGGAAAAGAATAGAAAACAAAGTACGCAGATCGGATATAGCCGCACGGGAGGATTTCTATATCGTGTCGCTGTCTACGAAGAACATCATCTATAAAGGTATGCTCTCTTCCCTACAACTGCGCAACTACTTCCCCGACCTGACAAACAACTACTTCACCAGCGGACTGGCTTTGGTGCACTCCCGTTTCAGCACCAACACCTTCCCTACGTGGGGACTGGCACAGCCGTTCCGTCTCTTGGCGCACAACGGTGAAATCAACACCATACGCGGCAACCGCGGCTGGATGGAAGCGCGTGAAAGCGTCCTGTCCTCTCCCGCCCTTGGCGACATCAAAGAACTGCGTCCCATCATCCAGCCGAACATGAGCGACAGCGCCTCGCTGGACAACGTACTGGAGTTCCTTGTCATGTCCGGCCTTAGCCTGCCGCATGCCATGGCAATGCTCGTGCCGGAATCCTTCAACGAAAAGAACCCTATCAGCGAAGACCTCAAGGCCTTCTACGAGTACCACTCTATCCTCATGGAACCTTGGGACGGACCTGCCGCGCTACTCTTCAGCGACGGACGCTATGCGGGCGGTATGTTGGACCGCAACGGCCTGCGTCCCGCACGCTACCTCATTACACACAACGACATCATGGTGGTGGCAAGTGAAGTCGGCGTTATGGACTTCGAACCGGGCGACATCAAAGAGAAAGGCCGTCTCCAACCCGGCAAGATACTCCTGATAGACACCGAAAAAGGCGAGATATACTATGACGGCGAACTGAAAAAGCAACTTGCCGAAGCCAAGCCCTACCGCACTTGGCTCGCCAACAACCGCATCGAACTGAACGAACTGAAAAGCGGACGCAAAGTACCCCACAGCGTGGACAACTACAACAGTATGCTGCGCACGTTCGGTTTCTCCAAAGAAGATGTCGAGAAAATCATCCTGCCCATGGCATCCAACGGCGCCGAACCTGTCAGCGCAATGGGTAACGACACCCCGCTTGCCGTACTTTCCGACAAGCCGCAACTACTATACAATTACTTCCGCCAACAGTTTGCGCAAGTCACCAACCCGCCTATCGACCCTATCCGCGAAGAGTTGGTAATGTCTCTCACCGAGTACATCGGCGCAGTAGGCATGAACATACTGACGCCCAACGAAAGCCATTGCAAAATGGTACGGCTGAACCACCCCATCCTGACAAATGCGCAATTGGATATTCTCTGCAACATCCGCTACAAAGGCTTCAAGACCGTAAAGCTGCCGATGCTGTTTGAAGTCTCCAAAGGACGTGCCGGACTGCAGGAAGCGCTTGACCGCCTGTGCAAGGAAGCCGAAGCGTCCGTCACCGAAGGCGTGAACTACATTATACTGACCGACCGCAACGTAGATGCCGTCCATGCCGCCATCCCCTCATTGCTTGCCGTATCGGCAGTGCACCACCACCTCATTTCGGTAGGAAAGCGCGTACAGACCGCATTGGTAGTGGAAAGCGGCGAGATACGCGAGGTGATGCACGCCGCACTGCTCCTCGGTTTCGGTGCAAGCGCACTGAACCCCTACATGGCATTTGCCGTACTGGACGAGCTCGTTGCCAAGAAAGAGATACAGCTGAACTATGCCACCGCAGAGAAGAATTACATAAAAGCCATCTGCAAAGGCCTGTTCAAGATTATGAGCAAAATGGGTATCAGCACCATCCGTTCCTACCGGGGCGCAAAGATATTCGAGGCTGTAGGACTGAGTGAAGAACTGAGCAACGCCTACTTCGGCGGATTGAAATCGACTATCGGCGGCATCCGTCTGGATGAGGTGGCACGTGATGCCATCACTTTCCACGACGAAGGGGAAGCGATGAAGAAGGAAGAAGCGCGCATGAAGAATGGCGGCGGTGAAGCTCCCCTATTGCCAAACAAAGGACTGTACGCATACCGCAAGGACGGCGAAAAGCACGCTTGGAATCCGGAAACTATCAGTGCCCTGCAAATAGCCACCCGTCTGGGCAGCTACAAGAAGTTCAAAGAGTTTACCCGCTTGGTCGACGAGAAAGAAAGACCTATCTTCCTGCGCGACTTCCTCGACTTCCATCACAGCCCCATTTCCATAGACAAGGTGGAGCCGGTGGAAAGCATTCTGAAACGTTTCGTTACGGGGGCCATGTCTTTCGGCGCCATCAGTCAGGAAGCGCATGAGGCAATGGCGGTTGCCATGAACAAGCTGCACGGGCGAAGCAATACGGGTGAAGGCGGTGAAGATGCCGCACGCTTCGGAACGGAAATGCGCAGCGCCATCAAACAGGTGGCATCCGGACGCTTCGGGGTCACTACGGAATATCTGGTGAATGCCGACGAAATACAGATAAAAGTGGCACAAGGCGCCAAGCCGGGTGAAGGCGGCCAGTTGCCGGGATTCAAAGTAGACCAAGTGATTGCCCGCACGCGCCACTCCATTCCGGGCATTTCATTGATTTCTCCCCCGCCCCACCACGACATCTATTCCATCGAAGACCTGGCACAGCTTATCTTCGACCTGAAGAACGTCAACCCTAAAGCCAAAATCAGCGTGAAGCTGGTAGCCGAAAGCGGTGTGGGAACTATCGCCGCAGGCGTGGCGAAAGCCAAAGCCGACCTTATCGTCATCTCCGGCGCCGAAGGAGGTACAGGCGCGTCACCCGCAAGTTCCATCCGATATGCCGGCATCTCGCCCGAACTCGGACTGAGCGAGACGCAACAGACACTGGTACTGAACGGGCTGCGCGGGCAAGTGCTGTTGCAAGTGGACGGACAACTGAAAACCGGACGCGACGTAGTGCTCATGGCTATGCTCGGTGCGGAAGAATACGGTTTCGCCACCGCTGCCCTCATCGTATTGGGATGCGTGATGATGCGCAAATGCAACCAGAACACTTGTCCCGTAGGTGTAGCCACCCAGAACCCGGAACTGCGCAAACGTTTCATCGGGCGCAGCGAATACCTTGTGAACTACTTCACCTTCCTTGCCCGCGAAGTACGCGAGTATCTGGCAGAGATTGGAGTGGAAAAGCTGGACGACATCATCGGGCGTACCGACCTCATCCTCCGCAAACCGGATGACGGCATCAAGAAGCATCAACTCATCAGCTTCGACAAAATACTGGCACGTGTGGACAACGGAGCTGCCATCCGCCACATCATAGACCAGCAACACGGCATCGACCACGTAAAAGACGTGGAAATGCTGAATGCCGCCGCCAATGCCGTAAACGAACAGAAGGAAGTTTCCCTTGAATATACCATTGCCAACACCGACCGCGCCTGCGGTGCGATGCTCTCCGGCGCTATCGCCGCCAAGTACGGCGCCAAAGGCCTGCCCGAACATACACTGAACGTCAAGTTCAAAGGTTCTGCCGGACAGAGTTTCGGAGCATTCCTCGTACCGGGTGTCAACTTCAAGCTGGAAGGTGAGGCCAATGACTATCTGGGCAAAGGACTGAGTGGCGGACGCATCGCCGTGCTGCCCCCTGTGCGCAGCAACTTCGAGGCTGAGAAGAACACAATTGCCGGAAACACCCTTCTGTATGGCGCAACCGGCGGTGAAGTATATATCAACGGTCGCGTAGGCGAACGCTTTGCCGTCCGCAACTCCGGTGCAATAGCCGTTGTAGAGGGCGTGGGTGACCATTGCTGCGAGTACATGACCGGCGGACGTGTGGTAGTGCTCGGACAGACGGGACGTAACTTTGCCGCAGGTATGTCCGGCGGTGTGGCCTACGTCTGGAACAAAGACGGCAACTTCGACTACTTCTGTAACATGGAGATGGTGGAACTAAGCCTCATCGAAGAAGCCTCGTACCGCAAGGAACTGCACGAACTCATCCGCCAGCACTATCTCTACACCGGTTCCAAACTGGCACGCATCCTACTCGATGACTGGACGCACTACGTAGACGAGTTTATCCAAGTAGTCCCTATCGAGTACAAGAAAGTGCTGCAAGAGGAACAGATGAAGAAGCTGCAACAGAAGATTGCGGATATGCAGAGAGACTATTAACTTTCAACTATCAACTTTCAACTACCAAAGACCATGGGTGATTCAAAAGCATTCTTAAATATCCCCCGCCAAGAAGCGGGCTACCGTCCGATACACGAACGTATCACAGATTTCAGTCAGGTGGAACAGACGCTGAACAGTCACGACCGCAAGCTCCAAGCCTCACGCTGCATGGAGTGCGGCGTACCTTTTTGCCATTGGGCGTGTCCGTTGGGCAACAAGCAACCGGAGTTTCAAGACGCACTCTGCAAAGGAAAATGGCGCGAAGCCTACCAAGTACTGAACGAAACGAACGATTTCCCTGAATTTACGGGACGTATCTGCCCCGCACTTTGTGAGAAGTCGTGCGTGCTGAAGCTCTCCTGCGACGCTCCCGTAACCATCCGCGAGAATGAGGCAGCCATTGCCGAAGCCGCTTTTCGCGAGGGTTACATCGTGCCTGTCCGCCCCGAACGCAATGGCAAGAAAGTAGCCGTCGTCGGTGCAGGGCCTGCCGGGCTAAGCGTTGCCGCACGGCTGAATGCCTGTGGCTACGAAGTCACGATATTCGATTCCAAACCGATGCCGGGCGGACTGCTTCGCTACGGTATTCCCAACTTCAAACTACCCAAGGAAGTAATAGACCGCCGCATGGATGTGCTGAAAGCCGAAGGTATCCGGTTTGAAATGGGCGTCCGCATCGATATGCAGAAGCTGCCCGCAGGCTTCGACGCTTACGCCGTCTGCACAGGCACACCCACCGCCCGCGACCTCGCCATCCCCGGCCGTGAACTGAAAGGTATCTACTTTGCCCTCGATATGCTGGCGCAACAGAACCGCATCCTCGACGGAGAGACATTCCTGAAAGAACAGCTTGTCAATGCCCGTGGCAAGCGGGTGCTCGTCATTGGCGGCGGCGACACAGGCTCGGACTGCATCGGCACGAGCATCCGCCAGGGAGCCGCGAGCGTGACGCAAATAGAAATTATGCCGCAGCCACCCGTAGGACACAATGACGCTACGCCCTGGCCGCAATGGCCCGTTGTCCTGAAAACCACTTCCAGCCACGAAGAAGGATGCACACGCCGCTGGTCATTGGCATCCAACAGATTCATCGGCAAGAACGGAAAGGTTTGCGGCGTGGAAGTGGAAGAAGTGGAATGGCTTCCGGCAAAAGACGGCGGCCGCCCCACCATGAAACCTACGGGTAAGAAAGAAGTCATCGAAACCGATATGGTACTGTTGGCTATGGGCTTCCTCAAACCGGAACAGCCAACGCTGGCAGAGAATGTATTCGTGGCGGGAGATGCCGCCAATGGTGCAAGTCTCGTAGTACGTGCACTGGCTGACGGTCGTAAAGTGGCCCGGCAGATTGACCAATACTTCAACCGGTAGTTTTGCGGCAACGAAAAAAGTTTCAAAGGGGAAAACTAAAAGTTTCACCGCATGAAACTTTCTGTTCCACCGCATGAAACTCTCTGTTCCAACGCATGAAACTCTCTGTTCCAACGCTTGAAACAATTCGTTCCCTGTGGTGAAACTGCCGACCTTACCCGATATAACTAACATCATCCAATAAATAAATGTGCATAATTAGTTTATACTATCTGTCATTCAGAGCGTAGCGAAGAATCTATTCTCTGTGTATACATCAAGAGAGTAGATTCTTCGCTACGCTCTGAATGACAGATGCTCTTGATATAAACTAAATTTCAACACTTACTTATCAACTTCTAAAACATCTACAACCATGTGTGGAATAACAGGTATTTTCAACATAAAGTCCCAGACTCCGGAACTCCGAAGCAAAGCCTTGAAAATGGCACAGAAAATCCGCCATCGCGGACCGGACTGGAGCGGCATTTACGTAGGCGGCTCCGCAATCTTGGCGCACGAGCGTCTTTCTATCGTCGACCCTCAGTCCGGCGGGCAACCTCTCTACTCGCCCGGCCGCAAGCAAATCCTTGCCGTCAACGGTGAGATATACAACCATCGCGACATCCGTGCGCGTTATGCCGGAAAGTACGCCTTTCAGACAGGTTCGGACTGCGAAGTCATCCTCGCCCTCTACAAAGACAAGGGCATCCGTTTCCTCGAAGAACTGAACGGTATCTTCGCCTTTGCCCTCTACGATGAAGAGACGGATGATTACCTCATAGCCCGCGACCCTATCGGAGTGATACCTCTCTATATAGGCCGCGACAAGGAAGGCCGCATCTACTTCGGCAGCGAACTGAAAGCCCTCGAAGGCTTCTGCGACGAGTACGAGCCTTTCCTGCCCGGACACTATTACCGGGGACGCGAAGGTAAAATGCACCGTTGGTACACCCGCGACTGGATGCACTACAGTGCCGTAAAAGACAACTACAACACTAATTTCCCTGACATCAACTCTACGACGCTAAAGGTCAACTCTGCATCCGTAAACGTCAATACTGCAACCTACCAAGCTCAAGTCTCTGACGTACACGATGCACTCGAAGCCGCCGTGCAACGCCAACTGATGTCGGACGTGCCCTACGGTGTGTTGCTGTCCGGAGGGCTGGACTCTTCCGTAATCTCGGCCATCGCCAAGAAATACGCAGGCAAGCGTATCGAGACAGACAATAAATCAGATGCATGGTGGCCTCAACTCCACTCCTTTGCAGTAGGCTTGAAAGGCGCTCCCGACCTCATCAAAGCACGTGAAGTGGCGCAATACATCGGCACTATCCACCACGAAATCAATTATACCATTCAGGAAGGGCTGGACGCCATTCGCGATGTTATCTACTTCATCGAGACCTACGACGTAACCACCGTCCGTGCATCCACCCCGATGTACTTGCTGGCGCGTGTCATCAAGAGCATGGGCATCAAGATGGTGCTTAGCGGTGAAGGTGCGGACGAAGTATTCGGCGGTTACCTATACTTCCACAAAGCGCCTACGCCGCAAGCCTTCCATGAGGAAACGGTGCGCAAGCTCTCCAAACTGCACCTCTACGACTGCCTGCGCGCCAACAAGAGCCTTGCCGCTTGGGGGGTGGAAGGACGCGTCCCGTTCCTCGACAAAGAGTTTCTGGATGTAGCCATGCGGCTGAACCCTGCCACGAAGATGTGTCCCGGCAAGGAGATTGAAAAGAAAGTGGTTCGCGAAGCCTTTGCGGACATACTGCCCGAAAGCGTTGCATGGCGTCAGAAGGAACAGTTCTCCGATGGTGTGGGTTATAATTGGATTGACACATTAAAAGCCGTCACCGCCGCTGCCGTCAGTGATGAACAGATGGCAGCGGCAGCAGAACGCTTCCCTATCAACACGCCCATGAACAAGGAAGAATATTACTATCGTAGCATCTTTGAGGAGCACTTCCCCAGCAAGAGTGCCGCCCGCAGCGTGCCCAGCGTGCCGAGTATAGCCTGTTCCACCGCCGAAGCATTGGCATGGGATGCCTCGTTTCAAGGGAAGAACGACCCCAGCGGACGCGCCGTTGCCGGTGTGCACGAGGAGGCATATCAGTAACCGCTCATTTTCAGGCACGGAGAGGAGAAAGAAAAATCTGCATCATCCGATATCATCGTGCCTGAAATAATCATATCTTTGTCCGCTGAAACATCTTAAAGCCCGCAAATCATGGAACAAAAAGAACGGGAACTAACCCCCGCGGAACAAAAACGGAGAGAGAACTTTGAAGCAGTATGTATCGAAATGGAACAGAAAGGATACGAAAGGCATAATCTGACAGTCGGTCTGTTGGCTGCCAACATATGGGGCGTGGTAGTTACACTGCCCTTTGTGGCTTTCTTTACGATGCTCTTCATCCAACATGGCGGATTGATTAACTTTGAGAATACGGCAGAACAACGGCTTTCGGTGTTTCTATTTTGCCCCGCGATGCTCTTTCTTATCGTGGTTCATGAGCTTATCCACGGATTGTTCTTCGGGCTTGCCGCCAAAGAGCATTTCCGTGCCATCAGCTTCGGCGTGGTGTGGAAAGCATTAACTCCCTATTGTTCATGCTCCTCGGTGATGAGCAAATGGGGGTACATCATCGGAGCGGCCATGCCCACCGTTATCTTGGGCTTCCTTTTGGCATTCGCCGCAATAGAGGCGGACAGCTTATTGTTGAAGTATCTCTCCCTGACAATGATTATTGCGGGCGGCGGCGATGTCCTCCTCATCTTGAAAATTCTTCTCCATTCCACCCGTGGAAAAGAGGCACTCTACATCGACCATCCTTATGAATGCGGGCTGGTGGTCTTTGAAAGATGACACAGAAACTTAACATTCTTTCCTACTTTATTTATAACACAGGCATTATCTTTGCGGGGTGATTAGGGACGTGTCCCCATCACCCCGAACAGTTTAAATCATATTCAAATGGAATTCAAAAACTTTATTCTTGCTTCCGCCTTGTTCCTTGCCGCTGTTGGCGGCATACAAGCGCAGTCCACCCAAGTCATTGCCCACCGTGGTTTCTGGAAGACCAACGGTTCGGCACAAAACTCCATCGCCGCCTTGGTGAAAGCCGATTCCATAGGTTGCTACGGTTCCGAGTTCGATGTATGGCTCACCGCCGACAACCAACTGGTGGTGAACCACGACAGCACTTTCAAGGGGGTGAATATGCAGAATTCCACCGCACAACAGTGCACCGCCGTCATACTGGACAACGGAGAGCAACTCCCCACCCTGCGGCAATACTTGGAAAAGGCCGGACAACTGAAAACGCGCCTTATTCTGGAACTGAAATCCCACAAAACGCCCGAACGGGAAACACGTGCCGTAGAAAGTATCGTGAAGATGGTGGAAGAGATGGGATTGGAAGACCGCATGGAATACATCGCTTTCTCGCGACACGCCACCAAAGAATTTATCCGCCTTGCCCCCAAAGGCACTCCGGTATATTATCTGGAAGGAGACCTCTCTCCCAAAGAACTGAAAGAATGGGGATGCGCCGGACCCGACTATCACTTCAGCGTATTCAAGAAGCATCCCGAATGGATTAAAGAATCCCACGACTTGGGCATGAAAGTAAATGCTTGGACCGTAAACGAAGCCAAAGACATGAAGTGGCTGATTGGTCACGGTGTAGATTTCATCACCACCAACGAACCCGTAGAACTACAAGAAATATTACAGTAAAAGCATCAACTTACAATACATATAGAAAGCTATTACAGAAAAGCCGCTTCATTTTGAAAACAATGAAGCGGCTTTCATATTTCAAAAAGGTAGTAATACACGAATAAAACAATCATTTTTATTATTTCCCTGCAAGAATACGAGAGCGTTACATTACAATCTTTACGAATATAACATTATATACTTTTAAATTGGAAGTGAAATCGTGTATATTTGCACTGAATGAAAGTTAGAATAGAAATAAATAGAAAACAGATACCAATATAGATAAAGATTATCCAAAACGTCGTATATTTGCAGTGAAATAAGACAAAAGGATATAACTAACCAACATAGTAAGTACAAAATGACAAGAACCATAAAGTTTACCAAGATGCACGGCGCAGGAAACGACTACATATATGTAGACACTACCCGCTATCCTATCGAGAATCCGGAGAAGCTTTCGAAGAAATGGAGCGCACCGCATACGGGAATCGGCAGCGACGGTCTGGTACTTATAGGGCGTTCCGACAAAGCCGATTTCAGCATGCGCATTTTCAATGCGGACGGTTCTGAAGCCAAGATGTGCGGAAATGCCAGCCGGTGCATCGGCAAATACCTTTATGACTACAAGCTGACTTCCAAAACGGAAATCACACTCGACACCCTGTCCGGCATCAAGATTCTAAAACTGCACGTGACAGACGACAAGGTAGACACCGTAACCGTTGACATGGGTATTCCGTCTGAAGAACCCGTGAACTATGACGGCAAGGGGAGCAAGCCGATGAAAGAACATCCCATCGAAATAGACGGCATACGCTATACAGGTACTACCGTATCCATGGGAAACCCGCATCTGGTAATCTTCGTGAACGACATAACGGAGATAGACCTCTCCTCCATCGGTCCCAAACTGGAGAATCATCCCCTCTTCCCCGACCGCATCAATGTGGAGTTTGCCCAAGTACTGGGAGAGGGAAAGATAAGGATGCGCGTATGGGAACGGGGTTCGGGCATCACCCAAGCCTGCGGAACAGGAGCCTGTGCTACAGCCGTAGCCGCTTTCCTCACAGGACGCGCCGGAAGAAAATCAATCATCATCATGGATGGAGGAGCACTCACCATTGAATGGGATGTAGCCACCAAGCACATCTTTATGACGGGAGGGGCAAGTAAGGTCTTCGAGGGAGAAATGGAGAGGAATGAAGAATTATGAATGAAGAATGAGTATACGCTTTTATGCCGCATGGCAATTCTTCATTATTCATTCTTCATTATTAAATAATTAAACCAACAGAGATATGGCATTAGTTAATGAACATTTTTTGAAATTACCCGGAAGCTACTTATTTTCGGATATAGCTAAGAAGATTAATACTTTCAGGATAACGCACCCTAAGAAAGAAGTCATCCGTCTGGGTATCGGAGACGTTACCCGTCCGCTGCCGCAAGTCTGCATCGAAGCGATGCACAAGGCAGTGGATGAGATGGCTGATGCCAGGACATTCCGCGGATATGGTCCCGAACAGGGCTATGACTTTCTGATTGATGCCGTCATCAAGCACGATTATGCGACACGCGGCATTCATTTCAGTCCACAGGAAATCTTCATCAACGACGGAGCCAAGAGCGATACGGGAAACATAGGCGACATACTCCGCCATGACAACAGTGTGGGAGTAACCGACCCTATCTACCCTGTCTACATTGACAGCAACGTAATGTGCGGACGCGCCGGCATACTGGAAGAAGACGGCAAATGGAGCAATGTAACCTATATGCCCTGCACAGCCGAAAACAACTTCATCCCCGAAATACCGGACAAGCGCATCGACATCGTCTACCTCTGCTACCCCAACAATCCCACGGGTACTACCCTTAGCAAACCTGAACTGAAGAAATGGGTGGACTATGCTCTCGACAACGACACGCTCATCTTGTTTGATGCCGCCTACGAGGCTTTCATCCAAGAAGACGATGTGCCCCACTCCATATACGAAATAAAAGGAGCGAAGAAATGCGCCATCGAGTTCCGCAGTTTCTCCAAGACCGCCGGATTTACAGGCGTGCGTTGCGGCTACACCGTAGTGCCGAAAGAACTGACCGCCGCCACGCTGGAAGGCGAGCGTATCTCCCTCAACAAACTGTGGAACCGCCGCCAATGCACCAAGTTCAACGGCACAAGCTACATCACCCAGCGTGCCGCCGAAGCCATCTACACCGCGGAAGGCAAACGGCAGATAAAAGAAACGATTGACTACTATATGAACAACGCCCGCACTATGAAAAAGGGATTGGAAACAGCCGGACTGAAAGTGTACGGCGGTGTGAATGCCCCATACATCTGGCTGAAAACCCCGAACGACATAGGCTCTTGGCGATTCTTCGAACAGATGTTGTACGAAGCCAATGTAGTGGGAACCCCGGGCGTAGGCTTCGGCCCGAGTGGTGAGGGATACATCCGCCTGACCGCTTTCGGCAAACACGAAGACTGTGTGGAAGCCATGAAACGCATCCGCAACTGGCTGAAATAAAATAAGCAAACTACTATTTAATATAGTTCAAGCGCAGTACTATACAAACAGAGCCGGACTGATCATCCGCAATTTTTCTAATTAAAAAGGTAAGAAGGTATGAAGACAAGAAACGTAAAATTAGGAGTAATAGCAATAGCGTTACTATCAGCTGCAATGCCTTTCACAACAAAGGCACAGGACAAAGTGGAAGCATCCATAGGCGCAGACATCGTAAGCGGCTACATCTGGCGCGGACAAGACTTGGGAGGTGTAAGCCTTCAGCCCAGCGCATCCATCGCCTATAAAGGTTTCTCGCTTGGAGCGTGGGGCTCAGTAGGCATTGAGAGCACAGATGCCAAAGAGTTCGACCTCACACTGGGCTACTCTACAGGTGGTTTCAGCGTATCGGTTACAGACTACTGGTTCAACACCGGCGCAGGCTATTTTCATTACGATGCTCACAACACAGCCCACGTATACGAGGCACAGCTGGGTTACGACTTCGGTCCGGTGGCAGTAAACTGGTACACCAACTTTGCCGGAGACGACGGTGTCAAGGGGAATGGCGACAGAGCCTATTCATCCTATATTTCCGTAGCTGCCCCCTTCAAGTTGGGCGGACTTGACTGGACAGCAGAAGTAGGTGCCACCCCATGGGAAACGAGTTTCTACGGAGCAAGCGGATTTGCCGTATGCGACGTCAGTCTGGGAGTTGCAAAGGACATCAGAATAACCGATTCATTCTCCCTGCCGCTCTTTGCCAAAGCTACTTGGAACCCACGTTCGGAAGGAGCATACTTCGTAGTAGGATTAAGTTTTTAAGAACAGTAAACAGTTTTAGGTATGAAAAAGATTGAAGCTATCATCCGCAAAACCAAATTCGAGGAAGTGAAGGACGCACTCCTCGAAGCGGATATCGAATGGTTCTCTTACTACGATGTAAGAGGCATCGGAAAGTCCAGACAAGCCCGCATTTATCGTGGTGTACTGTACGACACCAGTTCCATCGAGCGAATCCTCATCTCTATCGTAGTACGCGACAAAAACGCAGAAAAGACAGTACAAGCTATCATCAAAGCCGCACAAACCGGAGAAATCGGCGACGGCCGTATCTTCGTCATCCCCATTGAAGACGCTATCCGCATCCGCACCGGAGAACGGGGTGACATCGCCCTCTATAATGCCGAACAGGAAAGATAACCGGCAGCACTCAAACCACAAGACTTTCATTGAGCGGCGTGCTCGATGACAAGCAAAATACAAGTACAACTAAAAATCAAAGAGATTATGGACAAATATATGAAACGCAGTTTCACAAAACTGTGTACGGCCCTTGCTATACTCATAGCTTGCTGCCTCACAACAGATATATATGCGCAAACCGCCGTAGTTGCGGACAGTGCGGCAGCCGTCACTACCGAGGTGATAGCTGCCACGGAAATACCTGCCGAAGAAGCATCGGCAACCGATACCGTCGCCCAATTAGTTTCCGGTGTCAATACCGTCTGGATGTTACTGGCAGCCATGCTGGTATTCTTTATGCAACCGGGCTTTGCATTGGTGGAAGCCGGTTTCACCCGCACCAAGAACACCGCCAACATACTTATGAAGAACTTCGTAGACTTCATGTTCGGTTCACTCCTTTACTGGCTGGTAGGTTTCGGCATCATGTTCGGTTTGGGCGACTTCTTCGGAACTCCCCACTTCATGAGCCTGTTGTTCGACAGTAACGGCCTGCCCGACCCCGCTTCACTGCCCACCGAGGGTTTCCTCGTATTCCAGACTGTATTCTGCGCCACTTCCGCCACAATCGTATCGGGAGCCATGGCAGAGCGTACGAAGTTCTCCATGTATCTGGTTTACACAATCTTCATCAGTGTACTGATTTATCCCGTTTCCGGTCACTGGACTTGGGGCGGAGGATGGCTGATGAACGGTGAAGCCGGTTCCTTCATGACGGAAACATTCGGAACTACCTTCCACGACTTTGCCGGTTCCACCATTGTACACTCCGTAGGCGGTTGGATTGCACTGGTAGGTGCAGCTATCCTCGGTCCGCGCATCGGCAAGTACAGCAAAGACGGTCGGTCAAAAGCCATCCCCGGGCACAACCTCACCATTGCGGCACTGGGTGTCTTCATCCTTTGGTTCGGGTGGTTCGGTTTCAACCCCGGCTCTCAGTTGGCGGCAGCCACTACCGAAGACCAGGTAGCTATCTCGCTCGTATTCCTCAACACCAACCTGGCAGCTTGTGCAGGCGGTTTCTTTGCTCTGGCTGTCAGCTGGCTGAAGTACGGCAAACCATCCCTGTCACTCACACTGAACGGCATTTTGGCAGGATTGGTAGGCATCACGGCAGGATGCGATGCCGTTTCTCCGCTGGGTGCGGTCATCATCGGCACCATCTGCGGCGTACTGATGATATACTCCGTAGAATTCATTGACAAAGTGCTGAAGATTGACGACCCTGTAGGCGCATCTTCCGTACACGGCGTATGTGGTTTCACAGGAACAGTACTCACCGGACTGTTCTCTACCAGTGAAGGTCTGTTCTACGGTGCAGGTGCGGGTTTCCTCGGAGCACAGATATTCGGTGCGGTGATTGTCGGACTTTGGGCGGCAGGTATGGGCTTCATCATCTTCAAGGTACTCGACAAGATACACGGTTTGCGTGTTCCGGCTCGCGTAGAGGAAGAAGGGCTTGACATCTACGAGCACGGAGAGTCCGCGTACAACTAAAATAAGAGTTTTTTTACTCTAACATATATTTATAAACCAACAATTACAACTCTAAGGTATTATGTCAAAATTGAGATTCAGAGTAGTAGAGACGGCGTTCAAGAAAAAACCCGTTGCAGTGGCAGTCCCGGCGGAACGCCCGTCGGAATACTTCGCCAAGTATGTATTCAACAAGGAAAAGATGTTTAGGTATCTGCCCAGCAAGGTATATGCCAAACTGATTGATGTAATTGACAACGGTGCACCGCTGGACCGCAGCATTGCCGATGAAGTGGCTGCGGGAATGAAGAAGTGGGCGCTTGAAATGGGAGCTACTCACTACACGCACTGGTTTCATCCGCTCACCGAAGGTACTGCCGAAAAGCACGACGCTTTCGTGGAGCATGACGGCAAGGGCGGCATGATGGAAGAATTCACAGGCAAATTGCTTGTGCAGCAGGAACCCGACGCATCCAGCTTCCCCAACGGCGGCATCCGCAACACGTTCGAGGCACGCGGCTATTCCGCATGGGACCCCTCTTCTCCCGCGTTCATAGTAGATGATACGCTCTGCATCCCGACCATTTTCATCGCCTACACGGGTGAATCCCTGGACTACAAAGCACCGTTGCTCAAAGCGCTGCGTGCGGTGGACAAGGCAGCGGTAGACGTATGCCACTATTTCAACCCGGACGTAAAGAAAGTAGTGGCGTACTTGGGCTGGGAGCAGGAATACTTCCTGATTGACGAAGGCCTTTACGCTGCCCGTCCCGACCTGTTGATGACCGGACGCACACTGACCGGACACGACAGCGCCAAGAACCAACAACTCGAAGACCACTACTTCGGCGCCATCCCTCCGCGTGTGGCAGCCTTTATGAAGGAGTTGGAAATCGAAGCGCTGAAACTCGGAATCCCCGTCAAGACCCGCCACAACGAGGTAGCTCCCAACCAGTTCGAGTTGGCTCCTATCTTCGAGGAATGCAACCTTGCAGTGGACCACAATATGCTCATCATGGCTTTGATGCGCAAGGTGGCACGCAACCACGGCTTCCGCGTACTGTTACACGAAAAGCCGTTCAAGGGTGTCAACGGCAGCGGCAAGCACAACAACTGGTCGCTGGGTACGGACACGGGCATCTTGCTCCATGCCCCCGGCAAACTACCCGAAGACAACCTGCGTTTCATCACCTTCGTAGTAAATACCTTAATGGCAGTTTACAAGCATAACGGATTGCTGAAGGCCAGCATCTCCAGCGCCACAAATGCCCACCGGCTGGGAGCGAACGAAGCGCCTCCCGCAATCATATCCAGCTTCCTCGGCAAGCAGCTGAGCCAAGTACTGGAACATATTGAGGAAAGCACTAAGGACGACCTCATCAGCCTCAGCGGCAAACAGGGCATGAAGCTGGACATTCCGCAGATACCCGAACTGATGATAGACAACACCGACCGAAACCGTACCAGTCCGTTTGCCTTTACGGGCAACCGCTTCGAATTCCGCGCCGTAGGTTCGGAAGCCAACTGTGCCAGCGCCATGATTGCCCTGAACTCCGCCCTTGCCGAGCAATTGGTGGAATTCAAGAAAGATGTAGACGAGCTTATCGAGAAGGGGGAACCGAAGATTTCGGCTATCCTCGATGTTATTCGCAAATACATCAAGATATGCAAACCTATCCACTTCGACGGCAACGGCTACAGTGACGAATGGAAAGCCGAGGCCAAGAAACGCGGATTGGACTGTGAAACCAGTGTACCCCTCATCTTCGACAACTATCTGAAGCCCGAAAGCATCCGTATGTTCGAGTCAGTAGGTGTGATGACGCAAAAGGAACTGGAAGCCCGCAACGAAGTGAAGTGGGAAACCTATACCAAGAAAATTCAGATTGAAGCCCGCGTACTCGGTGACTTGGCGATGAATCACATCATCCCCGTAGCCACGCAGTATCAGACGGAGTTAATAGACAATGTCTACAAGATGAAAGACCTCTTCCCGGCAGAGAAAGCTGCAAAACTGTCTGCCAAGAATCTGGAACTCATCGAAGAGATTGCCGACCGCACCACCTTCATCAAGGAGCACGTGGATGCCATGATAGAAGCCCGAAAGGTTGCCAACAAGATTGAGTGTGAACGTGACAAAGCCATCGCTTACCACGATAACATCGTACCGATGATGGAAGAAATTCGTTATCACATCGACAAGCTGGAACTCATCGTCGACAACCAGATGTGGACATTGCCGAAGTACAGGGAACTGTTATTTATAAGATAAGGGAAGAAAGGAGTGAAATCCTGACTCTGAAATTATCTATTTCTTTTGTTGGTTGTTTTAAGTTTGCAGAGAGAGAGGTGCCGTGACGGTAGTTCTCTCTCTTTTTATCATGCGATGCAAAACCATTTACCTTCACCATTCAAGGAACTTTCCCCTCTCCCTGCGCTTCTGCAACTCCTCCTTCAGAAAACGCTGACGGTCTTTGGCGATATAGCGGCGGGCAAAGATATTGGGAACGGCTACTCCCAACGCAATACAAAGAATTATCAGTGAAGCATTGATGCCGTTGGATACAGCCACCGTCACCTCACCTACCACTCCGTGCATATTGATAAGGGCAACCAGTGCACGATACATCAGTACTCCCGGAATCATCGGAATGACGGAAGGAATAGTGAGCACGTGATTGGGCACATGAAACCAGTGGACAGCCTTTACCGCCACCAGACTCACCACCATAGCCCCCGTAAAGGAACCGATGACAGGACCGAGTCCCAGCTCGAAGTTGACAAAGTTACGCGTACACACCGCAAGCATTCCTCCTATCGCAACCACCCACAACAGACGGCGCTGGATATTGAATATCATGGAAAAGCCCATAGCAGATATGGCCGCTGCAATGGCGTATATATAGTAAGGATCGTGCGGAACCATGCTCAATTCGCTGAATTTCTTGTCAATCACCACATCTTCCATAGCCAGCAGACGCATGGCTATCACAATGCCGAAAGCCATAGCACACACCATCAGCACCGTATTGACGGCACGCACAATACCCACCTGTATGTAGTTGTCAATCATATCATCCACAAAATTAATGATGGGAACTCCCGGCACAATGAACAGCGCACAGGCCAGCAGCGGATGATATGGAGTGCCCGAAAGCCCTGTAAAGGTAGTGACATAAGCAAGACAGGTTGCCACCAATGCCGCAATGGCGATACTCATATAAAGATTGATGCCGAACTCCACGCAACGCGCACGAACACGGAATCCGGCAAAAGCCGCAATGGAGGCAAATAAAAAAGCAATCCAGTCACCGCCGAACAGCTTGCAGAAACCGCCGCAGGCAAATCCCGCTCCGATAGCCACAAGATAGGGGGTATAGTTGCGCTTCTTGTTTTTTATCTTTTCCAACTCTTCTTCGTAACGGTCCAGTGAGTAATCCTCTTCTATGGCACGCCAAGAGAGTTTGCTGATTTCGGAGATGGCGGTCATATTGATACCATGTTTCTCGCACTTTTGGAATTTGGAATAAGAGTGCGATTCATCACTCAAATTCACCACCAGCATTGTATAAGTCACGTCTATGTGAAGGTTCTCCTCGGGTAGCCCCAGGTAGGCGGCAACACGATTCATATTACGTACTATGCGATTGGTATCGGCTGCACTCTCCACTAATATTTTCCCTGTACGAAGCAATAAATCAAGCTTCCTGCGCAAGATAATCTCTTGTTCAACCATTGTTGTATCCATCAAACTTTCTACTAACTAATATCCTATTTTTACCTACCCCTAAAGAGGAGTGCAAAGATAGGCAAAATATAGAAAAGAATTTCATATCTCGCCGGAAACCCATACCTTTGCACGCATTTTTAGAAAAAGGGAAACGGACAGACCGTACTTTTGTCAATTCCCTAAAAACAAAGGCTGATTCATATGGAAATATTTTGGAACACGATTGCGCTATATAATGAAAATACTTGGTGGGCGCAAATTATCATTACCGTAACAGGCATTGTACTGACCGCACTGTTATACCGCAAACCTACCGCCGGAGTAAAACGCTCCATGAAGATATATATGGTATTCCTCAACAGCTGGATAGCTTTGGTATACTATATGATGTATTGTGACACACGCAGTTACCACCATATCCTTGCCTGTTTTTGGGGTGTAATCGCCATAATCTGGCTGTGGGACTTGTTTACCGATTATACTCCGTTTGAACGCAATCCCAAATACCAAGCACTGGTAGGCGTGCTGTATGCAATGCCTTTCCTCTATCCACTCCTGTCGTGGGCACGCGGCATGGAGTTTCCGATGATGACGACAACGGTAATGCCCTGTTCGGTAGCTGTGTTCACCATTGGTCTGTTACTGGCATTCTCACGCAAGGTCAATTTGCTCGTTATCCTTTTCCTCTGTCACTGGGCACTCATCGCTTTCTCCAAAGTGTATGTGTATAAAATACCCGAAGACCTGCTGCTGGCAAGCGCCACCGTACCTGCCATTTATCTGTTCTTCAAGAACTACGTAGCCCAGAACCTGCATAAAGAAACAAAACTGAGCGCACGGCTCATGAACTGGTTTCTTATTGTGATATGCATCATTATCGGGGTGCTCTTAAGTATGCCCCTCTTTCATGGATTGAGAGAATAGCACATCACTTCTTTTTGCTTGAAAGAGCAAGTATATATCAACGCTTGTTTACCCAACAAAAAACAGACCATCCGTTTCGAGTAAACGGATGGTCTGTTTGTATCAAATGGATAATGCGTTTAGTGCTGACAGACGATGCGTTTACATAAAACGCACCATCTGTATTGTTATCTCATCTTAGATGAACCAGCGAACATAACAGAAATCCTGGCGGTGAGGCAGATCTGCATGCTTCGGGAACATACGGTAAGCTACTTTGAAGCTACCGGCATTCTCCAGCTTATGCTTCACTTGGAAAGTATAGAGATTACCCTCTTTCTTCACTACATTGAACGGCTCTACAGAGTAAATATGTTGCTTGCCATCCTGTGCAGTATAGGTAGTTACCAATTCCAGACCGATAGCATCATTCAAGCCCTTTTCGTCGATAACGTAAGTAATGGTGTATTCCTTGCCGCTTTCGATAGAGCCTTTAACCAGTTCTTCCGTCTTTTCAGAAGATACTACCTCGATACTGTCCCACTTGGCAACAACTTCCTCTTTCCATGCTGCGAGTTCCTTAGCCTTGGCATAGTTATTGGCAGCTAACACTTTAAAGCGTTTCGCTTCCTTAGTGTAGAACTTGCTATAGTAATCGTCCAGCTGACGCTTCATTGTGTAATGAGGTGCAATCTGTGCGATAGAGTTCTTGATAGTCCTAATCCAGCCTTCAGAATATCCCTTCTTGTTGCGTGCATAGTACAACGGCAGGATTTCCTGTTCGAGGATACTGTAAATAGTAGCGGCATCCAGTTGGTCTTGATATTCCTGGTTCTGGTAGGTGCGTTTTTCTGTCAATGCCCAACCTGCGCCTTCACGGTAACCTTCCAGCCACCATCCGTCGAGTACGGAGAAGTTTACAACACCGTTCATCAACGCTTTCTCACCGGAAGTACCGGATGCTTCGAGCGGACGTGTCGGAGTGTTCAACCAGATATCAACGCCTGATACAAGGCGGCGAGCCAACTGCATATCGTAGTTTTCGAGGAAGATAATCTTACCCAAGAACTCAGGACGGCGGGAGATTTCGATAATTCTCTTAATCAATCCCTGACCTGCACCATCATGCGGGTGAGCCTTACCGGTGAACAGGAACTGTACCGGATAATCGGGGTTGTTCACAATCTTAGACAGACGCTCCAAGTCGGTGAACAACAGGTGTGCACGCTTGTAAGTAGCGAAACGACGTCCGAAACCAATCAAGAGCGCATTCGGGTTAATCTTGTCCAACAAAGATACAACGCGTGAAGGGTCTCCCTGATTGTTCAACCATGTCTTGCGGTATTCCTTGCGAACATAGTCAATCAGTTTGTTCTTCATAGCCATACGTGTCTTCCAAATCTCTTCGTCTGCTACATTATAGATAGCTTCCCAAATCTTAGGATTAGACTGGTCGTACCAGAAGTTTTCATCGAAGTGTGCAGCATAGAGCTGTTTCCATTCCGTAGCACTCCATGTGGGGAAGTGGACACCGTTCGTAACATAACCAACGTGCATCTCTTCCGGGAAGTAACCTTTCCAGATAGGAGCAAACATTTCCTGAGAAACTTTTCCGTGCAACCAGCTCACACCGTTCACTTCCTGAGAAGTGTTGCAAGCGAATACGGACATACAGAAACGTTCGCCCTTATCGCCCGGATTGTTGCGGCCGAGGTCCATAAGGTCGTCCCAAGTGATACCCATCTTAGAAGGATAGCCACCCATGTACTTACCGAAGAGACCTTCGTCAAAGTAGTCGTGACCGGCAGGAACCGGGGTATGTACGGTGTACAAAGAAGAAGCGCGCACCAACTCGATAGCCTGGTCATAAGTCAGACCTTCGGCCACGTAGTCGCAGATACGCTGTACGTTAATCAACGCTGCGTGTCCTTCGTTACAATGATATACATCTTTCTTGATACCCAGTTTCTTCAAAGTAAGAATACCACCGATACCCAACAGTATTTCTTGTTTCAGACGGTTTTCCCAGTCACCGCCATACAGCTGGTGAGTAATGGAACGGTCGAACTCGCTGTTCATCTCGTTATCCGTATCAAGCAGATAGAGGGAGATACGGCCAATATTTACTCTCCAAAGGAAAGCGTGTACGTAGTAATCCAAATAGGGAACGTCCACAACAACTTGGTTGCCGTTTTCATCCAATACACGGTCAATAGGCAACTGGCCGAAGTTCTGGGCTTCGTAGTTGGCAATCTGTTGGCCGTCCATAGCCAATGTTTGAGTAAAATAACCGTAACGATACAGGAAACCGACAGCGCACAAGTCTACATTACTGTCAGAAGCCTCTTTCAAATAGTCGCCGGCAAGTACACCCAGACCACCGGAATATATCTTAAGTACATGATTCAAACCGTACTCCATGCTGAAATATGCAACAGAAGGACGATTGCTATCAGGTTTCACATCCATATAATTGCGGAACTTGGAATATACATCTTCCATTCTACGCAAAATCACTTTATCTTTAGCGAGTGCTTCGAGCTTAGCATAGCTCATACGTTCTAACAGCAGAACAGGATTCTGTCCAACTTCTTTCCAGAGAGCAGGGTCAAGGTCTTTAAACAATTCAGTAGCCTCATAATTCCATGACCACCAAATGTTACGTGCAAGTTCGGATAATTTCTCCAATTCAGCAGGGATGTGAGACTTAACGTTCACATCTTTCCAGTTCGGAGTGTTTACATTACTAACTTTAATCTTCATTGTATGATTACTTGATTGATTAATATAATTTTTTCCATCAGCCCAACTGACGCTTCATCGCATTGCGCAACGCAAGGTCGTAGGCTTCATAATAATATTGTATAAAATGCTTCCATAAAGCCTGCTCCGCCACTTGTGCCGCACGCTTACGGATTTCTTTAATTTCCGTATCTGTTTTCGTAGAGAACAAGGCTATCGTATCCCTAATACCATCCGCCACTTCGGAGTAGTTATAATCCGAGCGATGCAATACCTCTACCCCATCGTTAATGCCATGCTGGTTCTTGAGGCTGTTCACCCAAAGTCCAAAGCCGGCAAGGTCGGTTGTAATGGTCGGCACATGGAAAGCCACGCTTTCCAACGGGGTATATCCCCAAGGTTCATAATAGGAAGGATAAACGCTGAGGTCCTCTCCCAATATCAAGTCGTAATAATGCTTGTTGAGAATGCCGTCTTTGCCATCCTGATAGCAGGGAACAAAAATTACCTTCACTTTATCTTCGGGACGGTTGCCCATACCAAGGTATTTTAGCATATCCAGTACTTGGTCGTGCGTCATGTTATGCAGCCAGTGCGTAATGAAAGGCACTTCCAAAGGGGTTGTATAATGTTCGTCTTTCTTCTTCAGACGTTGCTGCAAGTCTTCACGGGGATCGCCCACCCAACTGGGAACGTTGACGAAAGCCAGTACATTCTTCTTCAAGTTCTTATCGCGGTTCAGGCGGTTCAATGATTCCAAGAACACATCGATTCCCTTGTTCTTGAACTCGTAGCGGCCGCTGGTTCCGATAATGAGCGTGTCGTCATCAAAAGCCTGTCCCAAAAGACATTGGGCCACACGTAACATAGTGGAACGTGCACGTTTGCGCTTGCCCGTAAATGTAGAACCTTTCGGAACGAAATCATCTTCGAAACCGTTCATCAGGATTACATCTGCAGGCTTGTCAAGCAGTTCTTTACACTCGTTATTGGTGATTTCGCTTACAGTAGTAAAACAGTCTACGTAATGGGCGGTCTGTTTCTCTATGGAATGCTTGGACTCCATATTCAGTTCCTGCGCCATTTGGTCGCCGTTGTAAGCGAAAAGATAATCGTATAGCGGTTTGTTATTACCTGCGATAGAACGACCTATCGAGGTGGCGTGTGTAGTGAATATCGTAGCTATTTCGGGAACGGCGGTCTGCAAATAAAGCGCAGCCATACCCGTCATCCACTCATGTGCTTGGAATACAACCTTGTCCTGTTCTGTCAAATTATACCGATAGAAACTTTCTACGACCTTTCCGGTGGCATATGCAAACATGGAGGCTTCATCGTAGTCACCGTATGCGTGCAGTGAGTCCACTTGATAGTGTTCCCACATTTCCGTATAAATTTCGTTCTTTTGCGTAAAGAAAGGTTGGAAATCAACCAATATAACGATAGGCTCACCCGGAATGTTCCAACGACCTACACGAACAGAAAGGTTATCTTTTTCAATAGCATATTTTTTCCATGCGGCACAAAGGTTATCAGACTCAATAAATAAGGGATTTTCTTTTCCTTGCCAAAAGTCCGGACCCACAAAAAACACTCTATCACGAAATTTTGTCTGCAGTGTATTTGCTCTGGTAGACAAAACTGTATAGATACCGCCTACTTTATTACATACTTCCCAGCTCGCTTCGAAGATGTAATCGGGGGTAAGTAGTTCTTTAACCATATATGTTATAATCTCTTTATCTTAATTACGGCTGCAAAAGTACGCATTATTCTTTGAAAAATAGCCTTTTAATCGAAAAAACTGATTAAATGTACATAAACAATCGTTTGCATAAATGTTATAGTTAACGACAAAAGCCCGCCAATACTGGGAAAAGCGAGGATTACCTTCACAAAGAAAAAAAACACAAGTTCGGAACAATATCCGGAAAAAACGGAAGAAAATACAAAAAGCCCCGGAACTTCTTTGCGAAGTTCCGGGGCTTCCGTCAATATCAACGTATTATTTATGCTGTCAGCGCACTACCAATCAAGAAAGTAGCGGCCAAAGCCACGATAGCGTAAAGTTCGGGGAATACGGCAAGAATCAGCGTATTGCTGAACACGTCGTGTCCCTGACCGATAGCTGCGATACCATTGGCGCAAACCTGTCCCTGACGGATAGCCGAGAACAAGGCTACCAATCCCAAAGCAATACCGGCACCCAAGATAGCCGCAGCCTGAATAGCTGTCATATCCGGAGTAAGAAGACCGAAAATAGTCTGAAACATAAAGTAACCGGCAAAGCCATACAAACCCTGAGTACCGGGAAGCGCCGTCAATACCAAGAAGTTACCGAACGCACCGTCATTCTTCTTCAATGCGCCGATAGCTGCATTACCGGCAATTGTCACACCATAGGCACTACCGATACCTGACAAACCAACCATCACTGCAATGCCAATATAGGCAATCAATAAATTCATTTCCATAATCTTATTCGTTTTTTTATTGTTTATATTTTTATTTGTTACTCTTTATGAAGACTGCCCCATTTCCGTGCAGCCTTTCTTTCATGTTTTTAATTCTTAATTTTTAAACGGCTTATATTCTTTACCTCCTCCTTCGTAACCGGAATTCTTGAAAAACTCTACGAAGGTCAGACGCATGGGGTGAACCATCGCACCAAGCACGTTCATAAAGATATTGATGGCATGGCCGATGACGAATATCAGTACCATTACAATCGGTCCTGCAATGACATTATCGGGGCTCATACCCACTGCCAGACTGTTGAACACACCGGCAAGGATACCGCCTGAGAGTCCGAGTGCAAACAGACGTACATATGACAGCACATCACCGAGTAATCCCGTCGCCATATTATAGGAATCCCAGAATCCGAGACCGATATTGAGGAATATATTCTTTCCCGGACTATTGTAGAGGAATATCATAGCTGCCGCCACACCGAGGATGCACAAGTGGACTGTACCGCCCAACGGCATAACTTCCGGCAACAATGCCCCCGCTCCGCAGGAAACCAATAATATAATCCAACCAATCGTAGCTACGGCATACTTGAACCCGAACTGAATGGCTTGATTCACCGCCTTCAGCACCATACCGAACAGAATCTGTATCGCACCGAGTATCAATGACAGCTGGAACATATCGTTATTGTCCATGAACAAATGTTCTTTCATCTTTTGGAAGAAAGGCAGGTTGATATCGTAGATATTTGCTCCGAAGAACGTTCCTGTCAACAATCCGCAGAAGAAGGTGGATGCCGCCAATACTTGTATCAATGAGAGGATAGGCTTCATCGTCGCACTGATATTCTTGGCGAACAGACGATACAGGGTTGCTCCGAGAAACAGGAATAATCCGTAACCGGAGTCTCCCAGACATAAGCCGAAGAACACCATAAAGAAAGGTGCAAAGAACGGCGTCAGGTCCAGTTCGTTATACTTGGGCAGCATATAGAGCTTGCATATCGGCTCGAACCATGCAAAGAAACCTTTGTTGTTCAACCGGATAGGTACATTGTCGCCCGGCACGGGAGAGGTAACCTCGTAATACACATGCTGCGCATCCAGCCATGCCGAAATCTCTTCTATATTGGAAGCCGGCGCCCAACCTTGCAGCAGCATCAGCTTCTCTCCTGCCGTAGATTCCGTGTTCAGCATTACTTTGGAGAATTCCATATCGGTGTTCACCTCTTTCAAGGCTGCACGCAACGAAGGAATTTCTTTTTCGGCAAGTACCTTCAGTTTCTCCTCGTTATCCGCCAAAGCCTGTTCCGTCTCGTCACAAAGAACTTGTACGCGTTCCAGTGAATAAGGCGGCAGCTTTGCCTGTTCTGCATCCAAATCTACTTCTTCCGCATTCTTGGTTACGGTAATGAAATAGACGCGTGAGGACAGACGACTGATAACCATTGCATTATAGGTAGCTTCCCATGCTTCGTCATAATTGCCTTCCGAACAACTGTAAAAACCCACCGTCAGCCCGGCATCGTGCAGACGCGACAGCTCGGCAGGTTCAAAGTTACCCCAAGGTTCCAAAGCGGCTTTCTCCTTCTGATAGGCCTGCAATTGCTGTTGCAACTTATTCTTTTCAGCTTGCAGTTCGTCCGCTTCGTTCAGCACTTCCAAGCCACGGATTGCCGAAGCGGGTGTCTCAGCAGCCACCGGTTTGGCGGGTTTGAACGCCTGCAACAGTTTCTCCGTTGCTTGCAGACGGGCGGACAGGCGAATACTATCCTGCAGCTCCGTGTTGTCGGCCACGCCTTGCTGTTTCTCGGCCACGTGTACTACACCGAGGTCGCGCACACCGTTTAGGAATGCTTCGTACTCCTTATGATATACAAGGAACGTGAGCTTCTTCATTTTTGTAATCATGCTTCTGTCTCCTTCCTTCTCTCTTGGTGGGACTTCATAATCTTCTGCGATGACTTGGAGAGGTTCTCCTCATCTTCCATAAATCGTTTGATTTTGCGCAGTGCATCCTGATAGCCCGGAATCTGTACTTTCTCAAAAAGATTCACCTTTTGGGTGGTCTTTTTACGCGCATGTTCCAGCAAGTTCAGCTTGGCAACGGTAAATTCCCGTTCGATGGCCGTGTGTGCCAGTTCCTTGAGCAAGTGCAACCCGTCTGCATACCATTTGGGCGCATTGAACAAGCTGTAAGGGCGTATCTCGAAATCTATATTCTCGAGCAACGGCACTCTTACGCCGGCAATCTTCTTCACACCAAGATGAACATCGCTGACCTTTATCAATGAGGCGTCAAACTCATTCCAAAGGGCGAACATGGCTTCATAAGCTTGGATTTCCTTTTCCAACCTCGCATCCAGTGCGGCAGCATCGGCTTTGCAGCGCTTCACTTCCATACGCAGGGCGCTCTCCTTGTTCTTGATGATGGGGAGCGTACGCACGCGTACTTTCAGTTGCTTTTCCAGCTGTTGGAGCGACGTTTTATTATATTGAAACTTAATAGCCACTTCGTTAGTGATTAATTATTAATTATTAGTGATTAGTTTTCGGCTTTAGGCCAGAATTCGTCCACAAGTTCTTTCTTGATGTTCACTTCCTCCGGACGGAAATACTTACCGAACAAGCTCCAGGCTACATCGAGCATTTCTGTAGTATCGAGGTTTACATCAATAGCCAGCAACTGGTTGGAGTAGTCCTTGGCAAAGGCGAGGGTACGTTCGTCGTAGTTTGTCAGGTCGAAACCGTTCTCAAGTTTAGTCTTGGCGTTGGCGGCATCGGCATACAGACGTACGGCAGCATTCATCACCTGCGGATGGTCTTTACGCGTCTTCTTACCCGTAACAAGCTGTTTCAAACGTGACAATGAACGGAACGGGTCGACGATAACCTTGCCGATGTCACTGTCGCGGCGGAGGAACAACTGTCCCTCAGTGATATAACCCGTATTATCAGGCACAGCGTGCGTAATATCGCCACCTGACAAAGTAGTCACGGCGATAATCGTGATGGAACCGCCGCTGGGGAACTGTACTGCTTTCTCGTAAATCTTCGCCAAATCCGAATAGAGAGAACCCGGCATGGAATCTTTGGACGGAATCTGGTCCATACGGTTGGACACGATAGCCAATGCGTCGGCATAAGAGGTCATATCCGTAAGCAACACCAGTACCTTTTCATTATTGTTTACCGCAAAATATTCGGCGGCAGTCAGTGCCATGTCCGGAATCAGCAGACGTTCTACGGGCGGGTTTTCGGTTGTATTCATGAAGCTGACGATACGGTCGAGCGCACCAGCATTGGAGAATACGTTCTTGAAGTACAGGTAGTCGTCATTCGTCATACCCATACCGCCGAGGATAATCTTGTCGGTTTCCGCACGCAAGGCCACGTTGGCCATCACTTGGTTGAAAGGCTGGTCGGGGTCTGCAAAGAACGGGATTTTCTGTCCGGACACCAGTGTGTTGTTCAGGTCGATACCTGCAATACCGGTTGCAATCAGCTCGGAAGGTTGTTTACGGCGTACCGGATTTACGGACGGACCGCCGATTTCCACTTCCTGACCTTCGATGGACGGACCGCCGTCGATAGGATCACCGAAAGCGTTGAAGAAACGTCCGGCAAGCTGGTCGCTCACTTTGATTGTAGGAGCCTTGCCCAAGAACACGACCTCTGCATTGGTGGGAATACCTTCCGTACCCTCAAACACCTGCAAAGTCACATCGTCACCGGCAATCTTAACCACCTGGGCTAGCTTGCCGTTTACGGTTGCCAACTCATCATACCCTACCCCCGTGGCTTTCAGCGAGCACGTGGCTTTCGTAATCTGAGTAATCTTAGTATATATTTTTTGAAATGCTTTTGTTGCCATCTTATTATTTATGCTTTACGTTCTTCAATCAATTCCTGCAACTGTTTGTAGAAATTGTCATACTCTTCCGATTTGAATTTCGAATAGTTCATCTGTTTGCAGATGTTAATCATCTTCTTGAAGTAATCCATTACCTCGTTGAAGTTGTCGAACTCAAATTCCGTATGGCAGATGTCAATTACCATGTTGAGAATATCCTCCTGACGCTCCATGGGAGTTACGGCATCAATCTCATCGAAAGCATCCTGTTGCAGGATAACGAAGTCAATCAGTTCCGACTTCCAGAAGATTACGTGATATTCTACAGGCACACCGTCATCACCCAAAATATTGATTTGTTCCGCAATTTCCTTACCGCGTTGCAGACGGGTCTTGACTTCATTCACCTTGCCAATCCATTCACCGTTGATACGTTTGGCTATATAATCCTCAAATTCGGGATATTCGATATATTTGGAATACGAGTCAATCGGGTTTACGGCAGGATAACGCTTCTTATCCGCACGGTCTTGTTCAAGAGCGTAGAAACAACGGGCCACCTTCTTGGTATTCTCGGTTACGGGCTCTTTCAGGTTACCGCCGGCAGGAGATACCGTACCGATGAACGTAATGGAACCGGTTTCGCCATTGTTCAGCTTCACGTATCCGGCACGGCCGTAGAAGTTGGAAATGATAGAAGACAAGTCCATAGGGAATGCGTCGGGACCGGGCAACTCTTCCATACGGTTGGACATCTCGCGCAATGCCTGAGCCCAACGGGAAGTGGAGTCTGCCATCAACAACACCTTCAATCCCATGCTGCGATAGTATTCCGCAATCGTCATGGCTGTGTACACAGACGCTTCACGGGCAGCTACCGGCATATTAGAGGTATTGGCAATGATAATGGTACGTTCCATCAGCTTACGTCCTGTATGCGGGTCTACCAATTCGGGGAACTCCGTAAAGATTTCCACAACCTCGTTGGCACGCTCACCACAGGCGGCAATGATTACAATGTCGGCTTCCGCTTGTTTGGAGATGGCATGCTGAAGCACCGTCTTGCCTGTACCGAACGGGCCGGGGATAAATCCCGTACCGCCTTCCACTATCGGATTGACAGTATCAATCACACGTACACCGGTTTCCAATAATTTGAAAGGACGCGGTTTTTCTTTGTAGTTCGTCATGGCACGCTTTACGGGCCACTTCTGAATCATATTTACTTTAACCTCATTGCCTTCCTCGTCAGTCAGGACAGCAATCGTATCCTCAATGCCGTAATCACCTTCCTCTACGATAGACTTCACGGTGCATACGCCTTTCTGTTCGAAAGGAACCATGATTTTCAGCGGCTGGAAGTTCTCGTCCACCTGTCCCAGCCATGCAGCGGCTTCCACTTGGTCGCCGGCTTTTGCCAGAGGTACGAAATGCCACTTACTTCCTTTATCCAACGGATACGTATATTGTCCGCGCTTCAGGAAAACGCCATCCATTTTGTCGAGGTCGTTTTGCAGACCGTCGTAGTTTTTAGAAAGCATACCGGGACCCAATGTCACTTCAAGCATATGTCCGGTAAACTCGGCTTCGGCTCCCACTTTCAGTCCACGGGTGCTTTCAAACACCTGTACGTAGACCTGGGTTCCTACCACCTTAATAACCTCCGCCATCAGCCTGTCTCCGCCGGTCGAGATATAACAAATCTCGTTCTGCGCCACAGGGCCGTCAACGACGAGGGTCACCATGTTGGCTATTACGCCACTAACAGTTCCTTTTGTTGCCATATAATTATGTAATTTATTTTATCTGAATTCTGCGGGTATCTGCACTTCATCCTTCAATGTAGCAATGATGCTACGGAACAGTTGGCTACCCTTTTCTTTATCCAATGAAATCCAACGCTCTATCATTTCAAGCTGTAACAAGAATACGAACAGACGCTCCACTGTGAAGTAGTCGAAGAAGGTTACCTCCTCCATCCAGTTCCACCGCAATTGGTCAATCTTTTTCTCCCGTTCCACCAGTTCTTCCGTTTCACTGATTTTCACCAGCAGATCCAACCATTCCACTTCACCGCTCAATCCGAAATCGCGTGCACCGGAGGTACGCAAAGCCTCGCAGACTTCCGTATCCCCTACTATCAGAGGAGACACATCCATCTTGAACTTTCGTGCCGTCAAGGCAACCAGTACATTATTTATCACAAGATTAAAACCAAACCATGCAGACACAAACTTATTCTTGCACTTCATGGCATAGGCATAGTAAAGTGCCGCCAAGCGATCTTCATGCAAGAAGTCATCTTCGGCGGTCAGATTGAAATATTCGGAAATAAAAGTAGAGAGGTAAGACGGGAACACACGTTCGGAGACTTCACCACCTTCTTTCAGCAATGAAATGTACTCAGCCAACTCTTCCGCCGAGTAGTTTCCCCGCGAATCTATAGCTGCGTCCTTGTCTTTCAATAATTTCAAGACATTCGCATTGTCGAACTGAAGATAAAACAAGTCTATCAACTTTCTATCCTCCTCAGACAAAGCCGGATACAGTTCCGTCTTGAAATCAGCTACCGTATAGCTCAATTTGCTATCCTCCAAAGTGAGTTCTGGCAAACCGGCTACCAAGTAATAATATTTACTCATAATCCTGTAGGGAATTAAAACAACATTTCCACTAATTGCGGACGCAGGAATTCCTTGAAGTAATTCATAAATTCTTCTTCACCGAAGTTCACTTTATAAGAGCCGTCGGCCGGTGAAACAGAGAAAAGCGTCTTGATTCCGTTCACTTGCTCAATCTTCACACCCTTGTCCAATAACCCTTTTGCTTGGGCAGCGAAGTACTTCTTCAAGCCTTCCGCGTCTGATGTAGAAATTACGATAGGCTCGTTTACGCTCCACTTAGACGCTAATGCCACGATAAAGGCGTTAAGGAAATCTTTGTCTGCGGCAAAGGCTTTCACGTCAGCGTTTACAATCTTATCCGTTACCAAAGTAGCGATTTCAGATTTCAAGGCATTCACGGCCTGGCCGGCAAACAGTTTTAACTCTGATTTGGTATTCTCCGCCAGTTCATCGGCAGATTTACGAGCGGTAGCCACAATAGAGTCAGCTTCTTTCTGTGCATTCTCTACAATTTTCCGGGCTTCTTCCTGAGCTTTTACGATAAGTTTTTGGGCTTCTTCATTACCTTTTTCCACCCCTTCACGATAAATCTTATCGGTTAGCTCTTGAATCTTGTTTTCCATATTTTACAGGAGTTATTATATGATTTATTACAATATTAATTGCATGATTTTTTTCTTTCCTTATTAGATTCACGCCAAAATTACGAAAAACCATTTGATATTAGACAAGAAGAATGAAATAAAAGTAGCCCATTTTCCTAAAAAACATCGTTTTTCACCAATTTTGTTCTGTAAAGATAACAATAAAGTAACAAGGGAAAAAGAAATAAAGGACTAAACCGGAAAATAGGCGGATGAAAAGTTCTTAAAACGAATAAAGCCCCCGTATCATCCGATACGGAGGCTTCTTCTAAAACGGCGACTACCTACTCTCCCACTGTTACGCAGTACCATCGGCGTGACCGGGCTTAACTTCTCTGTTCGGAATGGGAAGAGGTGGAACCCCGGTGCTA
>NZ_JAHBBW010000006.1 GCF_018390535.1 Bacteroides propionicigenes
GGCAAGGGGATATTGTGGGCAGAAGTGGGTATTTCAGCCTCAATTTATCTGCTAATTCAGTGATGAGAGGACGTTTAGACGCAAGAAGGACGCTGAAGAGCTTAGTTGCGGATTTGAGGTTTAATAGCTTGTTCACTGCATTGACCAAGTAGATGTAATCGGGTGCCAGCGGAATTACGTACTCGTTCTCGCTCCAGTGGAATTGGTAATCGTCACGGTTTTCCGGGAAGTCCGGTTTAAGGAGACGAACCCCCGGCACTATACCTCCGGGGATGAATGAATGATCGGCGCGGTTGTTGCCGTAGCCTATTTTCTTGGGTTGGGCACCCACTCCCGATACAAATGAACGGTTATGATAGGGGTGGCAACCGTAGATGTAGTTTAAATTACGGAACACCAGTTCCGGGTCGACCAGTTCCGGGAAGATTTTATGGATTTGGTAATTGGTGATACCATTGCGGAGTATCGTGCCGTTGCCTGCCCAGTTGCTCAAGCTGATACCAATGCCGAAAGGAGTCTTGCTTTCCAGTTTGGTTTGTTGTGCTATATATGTTTCAATCTGCGGCTTCATCTGTTGTTTGAAAGCATCATCCATAAACGGTAACAGGCGGATAATGAAACTTGTGTTCCTGCCGAACTGTTGGGTCAAGCCGGGCAGCAGCTCGTCTACCCGCGCCTTATAAAACTCATTACCTGTGGTACGCCATAATTCAAAGGCGGCACGGCATTCGTTATTCTCTTTTTTTCCGGTTTGGCGGCTGTGTTCGTCTTTCCAGATAAATTCGGCTATGCGTAAGGCTTCTTTGGCAAGTGGAGGATTGAGGGTGGGCAGAGCACGTGCAGCTGCGGCAAGCGCAGTGGCCGTACCATAGTTGAGGGCAGGGGTACGGTTGGTGAATGCCATACGGTCGTCTTCATTGCCTACAATACCATCGGTTTTGGTCACGGCATCACCTAAATGGCGGTATTGATAGAGATGTGATTCATTGATGCCCGGAATGGCGTATCCTACAGCATTGACTTGTGCCACGAGCTGCAATACGCCATGTTCTATTTGCTGCAAAACATCCGGTTTGCCGTCAGGCAGATGTATTTCGGTGTAACGAGCTTTCTGATTGATGGTCGTTTCATCGTGGGTGAGGGCAAATTCTTCCCAAATATCCACCAATGACTGTACGGTTTGCTGTTGCGAAGGTGTTTGGATGTCGAAGTCTCCGGCATCAAACCAGCCTCCTACATTCAGTCCGGGGATGTGTTGTCCGGGCTTGAATCTGTTGTCTGTGCTCGGTCCCTGTCTCCAGCCGTCCCAATGCGAGTAGTTCACCGGTGCTTGGCGGGCATCGTCCAAGTGGGCTGCACCGTGCCATACGCGATAGGCTTCACGGACAAACATATGATCCATTTGTACCGGCATGAAGACATCCAGCGTAGGATACCAAGCGCGTTGATATACATCCGTATCAATAGGGAACGGGCCGCTTAGCTGTTCGCCGTAAGCTATTTTATAAATACCGGGTTCTTTCACTTGCGAGAAGTCGAATTGCAGGTAGTTATAGCGGGTGTATATACCCCATGCAGTAGGCTTGCCCGACAGGGCTGTTGCCAAAGAACCGTCTGCATTCACCTTATAGAGGGTGGCGTTTGAAAGTGGCTTGTCGTTTTTGTCTAATTCTATCACGGCCATTTTCTGTTGCGCAGGATGATAACCCACTTGCGAATAGCTGATGGTAGGAGTGCGTAACCAGCGGGTATCGGTTTCGGCTTGTATGAACCATTCGGCTATTTTACCTGTTTTGCCGGCAGGCAATAGGGTGCGCACCACGAAAGTTCCGTTTTGCTGTTTGTCACGTCCGTCAAAGAGCATTAGCTTGCTGTCTTCCAATGTGGTACGGATTGTGACGTGTTTCATCGGAGCATCGGGAGCTATTTCAATTTTAGTACCGGTAGCCATTGGAGTAGGTTCAACAATGCCGTTGATAACAGTCATGTTGTCGGCTGCCGAGGTGGGGAACAGTCCCGGTTTGCCGTCCATCAGGTAGGAGTGCTCAAAAAATACGGGTGGAAAGAACTCCATATTCAGTCCGGCTACTCCAACCAATGAGTCGGGTAGCGCTTTGTCTGTCGATATGCTGAGGTAGAAACCGCCATCACGGGCTTCTCCGGTCAATGTATATGCAAAAGAGTATTGGGGGTATTCCAGATTCACATCGATACGTTTAGCCTCTTTGTCTACGGTGCGGTTTACAAATCTGGGCAGCTTGTCCCATTGTCCCGGTGTGGGGTTGAGACGAACATCACCGTTGGTAGCTGTACGAACTCCATGGTGAATAATCTCGACGGCGCTGACTTTGGAGTCATCGAACATGGCATCGTAGTTGTTGTTAAAGACGAAATAGTTCAGCCCGCGAGTTTCGAAATAGCTGGAATCGTTTAACACCAAGTTATTGACCTGTGTGAATGACGGAGAGCCGCCCTGCCCGCAGGCGCTGAGCAATGATAGCCCGACGACTGCTGAGGCGGCTTTGTAGCATAATGATGAGAATGAATGGTGTTTGTTCATGAGGTAATGATATTAAAGGATTTGAGGATACCAGCCGCAGATTATTCAAAACTTATCCAGTCTACGGCTACCGGATTTCCTCCGGTTTGTGTAACAATCAAGTCCTGCATACCTGTAGGTGCATTACGCACGCTTGTACTGATTTCTGTCCATTTCTCGGATGGCTTTATGGGTAATTCGGCAATAGCCATGCCTTTGTCACCGGGAGTCCGCAGGGTTATCGTCCCTCCTTTTTCTGAGCGCACACGTGCTTTGAGACGTTTTACGGGTGCATTGCCGAAATCTACTCTGTTATATGCCACCCATGTGTCTGCTCTGTGGAATAAAGTCTGCCATCCCTCGAATGTATTGGAGGGGTTCAAGTAGTCGATGGAAACTCCATAAGGGCTTATTGCAGAGTAGCGGTCAATCTGTATTTTGCTGCGTGCATCGGTTGTCCCCACGCCGCGCAGTGTCGGTCTCACTTTCTTGATAGTGCCGTCTGCATTGAAGAAAAGCGAGTCGATGCGTGCCGAACGGTTTTTGTCGAAATTGGGAGAATAATCATTATGGTGGTAGAAGAGATACCACTGGCCGTTGTATTCCGTAATAGAGTGGTGGTTGGTCCAGCAACCGGAGGGTGACTCATCCATGATTATCCCTTTAAAGTCAAACGGCCCCATCGGGCTGTCTCCCATGGCGTAAGCCAGGGTTTCGGTCTTGTCTTGTACCCAAGGGAAGGTGAGGTAATATTTGCCGTTGTGCTTAAATGCGTACGGGCCTTCCTTGAAGCCTTTGGAAGGCAAGCCTTGCACTTGCATCGGTTCAGAGGCGAGTTCGGTCATGTTCGGTTTCAGTTTGGCAACCGATAATCCGCGTCCGGACCAGTACATATATGCTTCTCCGTCTGTGTCAATGAGCACGCAGGGGTCAATGCCGAATACTCCTTTTATCGGTTCGGCTTCCGGTGTGAACGGTCCTTCCGGGCTGTCGGCAGTGGCTACACCGATGCTGAAACCGCGTTTGCCTTCACCTTTGGGAGTACTGGGGAAATAGAAATAGTATTTTCCGTCTTTGTACACGCAGTCGGGAGCCCACATAGAGTAAGAGTCGGGCTGTACCCAAGGTACATCGTTTTGTGTGAGAATGACACCGTGGTCTGTCCAGTCCGTCAGGTTGGTTGAGGAGAATACGTGATAGTCAGCCATACAGAACCATTCTTTCAGACGGTCGATGGGACTGGGGATGTCGTGCGAAGGATACATATATATCTTACCGTTGAACACTCGCGCCGTAGGATCGGCGGTAAATTGGTTTCCGATAACCGGGTTTTGTGCCTGCGTACTTGCGATAGTAACTGCTGCAGAGAGTAGAAGGAAAAGTCTTTTCATAATATTATAAATTGTTACATATTGCAAATGTAACGGGCATGCCCTTTCTTTTCCTTATACTTTTAGATACAACTCTTATATTTTTAAGTAAAGACTACGGTTTTTATCACAGCGGTTTGCGATATGAGCGGGGAAGAGTTGTGAGCATAATCCCGGTTTGTCAGGTTGGTAATGCGGAAGTGCACGATGGATAATGCCGCCAAGCTATAAGTAAAACCTCGTTTTCCAGCTGCGGGCTGTCCGGTTGCCAACTGCGGGACGGAGAGCCCGCAACTGGAAACCGTCGGGCCCGCAGCTGGAAAACGAAGAAAACAACGTAGGGAAAAAACATTACTTCTGAAGCATTGCCGTATTTGTGACGAAGCAAATGAACATTTACCACGAAGGAAATGGCGGTAGCATGAGCCGTGGTTGCAAACATTACCATAAATTAATACCCCTGTTGTCCTACAATATAAGATAAATCCCTATCTTTGTGGCGTTTTTAGCTAAACAAAGATTTCAAATTAATTAAGATACAACAAAAAATGGCACAAGAAGACGTTTTTAAGAAACTCGTATCACACTGCAAGGAATACGGATTCGTGTTCCCTTCAAGCGACATCTACGACGGCTTGGGAGCCGTATACGACTACGGACAGATGGGTGTGGAACTGAAAAATAACATCAAACAATACTGGTGGCAGAGCATGGTGCTGCTGCACGAAAACATAGTAGGCATTGATTCGGCTATCTTCATGCACCCCACAATCTGGAAGGCAAGCGGGCACGTAGATGCGTTCAACGACCCTTTGATTGATAACCGCGATTCGAAGAAGCGTTATCGTGCCGATGTTTTGATTGAAGACCAACTCGCCAAATATGACGACAAGATAAACAAGGAAGTGGCCAAAGCCGCCAAGCGTTTCGGCGAGGCTTTTGACGAAGCGCAGTTCCGCAGCACGAATGCCCGTGTACTGGAACATCAGGCTAAGCGTGACGCTTTGCACGAACGTTTTGCCAAAGCGTTGAATGATAACAATCTTGACGAACTTCGCCAGATTATCCTTGACGAAGAAATTGTTTGCCCCATCAGCGGTACAAAGAACTGGACGGAAGTTCGTCAGTTCAACCTGATGTTTACCACCGAAATGGGTTCTACCTCGGAAGGCGCCATGAAGATTTATCTTCGCCCGGAAACGGCTCAGGGTATCTTCGTGAACTATCTGAACGTACAGAAGACAGGCCGTATGAAGATTCCTTTCGGTATCGCACAAATCGGCAAGGCTTTCCGTAATGAGATTGTTGCTCGCCAGTTCATCTTCCGTATGCGTGAGTTCGAGCAGATGGAAATGCAGTTCTTCGTAAAACCGGGCACTGAACTCGACTGGTTCAAGACGTGGAAAGCTACCCGGTTGAAATGGCACAAGGCACTGGGCTTTGGTGACGACCATTATCGCTATCACGATCACGACAAGCTTGCCCACTATGCCAATGCGGCTACCGACATCGAGTTCCTGATGCCTTTCGGCTTCAAGGAAGTGGAAGGTATCCACAGCCGTACGAACTTCGACTTGTCTCAGCACGAGAAATTCTCCGGTAAGAACATCAAGTATTTTGACCCGGAAACCAATGAAAGCTACACTCCGTACGTCATCGAAACCTCTATCGGTGTAGACCGTATGTTCCTTAGCATCATGTCAGCTTCTTATTGCGAGGAGCAGTTGGAGAATGGCGAGACGCGTGTTGTCCTGAAGTTGCCTGCAGCATTGGCTCCGGTGAAACTGGCCGTTATGCCGTTGGTAAAGAAAGACGGGCTGCCCGAAAAGGCCCGCGAGATTATCGACGACCTGAAGTTCCACTTCCACTGCCAGTATGATGAGAAAGACAGCATCGGCAAGCGTTATCGCCGCCAAGATGCTATCGGTACTCCGTACTGTGTGACGGTAGACCACCAGACCTTGGAAGACAACTGCGTGACTCTGCGTAACCGTGATACGATGCAGCAAGAGCGTGTGGCTATCTCCGAACTGAACAATATCATTGCAGACCGCGTAAGCATTACGTCTTTGCTGAAGACGCTGCAATAAGAAATAATAGTAATTCCGTAATTTATAATTAGATGAAGAGACCGTTCCTTTTGTTTTTACCTTTCTTGCTATTTGTGGCAGGTGCGTTTGTGGCTTGCGAAGAAGTGGAGGAAGCCGGTAAGTATGATAATTGGCAACCGCGCAACGAAGCTTTTATTGACTCTATAAAGGGGAAGACAGGCGACAGGCTTGTGCTTACAGCTGAAGATGCCGATAAGATGGAAGAGGGTGAGTTGTTTGCTATACAAGTGCCGACAACCAGCACGAATATAGTACCTCAGTATGTATATTGCAAGAAACTTGTAAAGAATAACACTGGAGAACGTCCTAATTTCGACGGATATAATTCTACTGTTGAGGCTTTCTACTATGGAACTCTCATCACGGGTGATGAGTTTGACGGTAACTTTGACGGTTATGGAGCAACAGACCGCGATATATCATTGCCTTTAACCGATTCGTCCAAATGGCCCACAGTTTTCAATTCTTCGTCTGAATTTACTGTTTCGGGAGTTATTCCGGGATGGACGTGGACTTTGCAGTATATGCGGGTAGGTGAACGCTGGATGCTGTATATTCCTTGGCAAAGCGGATACGGTTCAAGCGGCAGTTCATCCGGTTCTATTCCGGGCTATACATCATTGACGTTTGATGTGTATTTGACAGGACTTGTTGAATAAACGAATTTGATACAAACAGAAAAGGTGATAAAGAATACGCTTTATCACCTTTTCTGTTTGTTAGCGGTTGCTTATGTGTATCTTTTGCTAAATCTTCTTCTTGATGGCTTTTACCCAAATCTTATATCCTTCTTCTTTTAGATGTAGTCCGTCTGTCGTCAAGTCGGCACGCAGCACGTTACTGCCCTTCTCCGTGAAGAGTGGGAAGAGGTTGATGTAGGTCAGTCCTTTCTCTTTGGCAAGTGCTTTCAGCTGTTTGTTTATTTCGGGTATCATGCTTGTCTTTCCTGCCAGCTTCTTATAGCGGCCGAAGTTTTCGTTGATGGGAAGCAGGCTTTGCAGATAGAGTCTGGTGCCGGGAGATTCTTTCCGGATGCGCTCTATCGTTGTACGTATCATCTTGACAATACTGTCGCTCGTCAAGTCATGGGAGATGTCGTTCACACCGATAAGCAGAAACAACTTGGCAGGATGTCCCGGCAATATCTGGTGGAGACGATCGTATACCCCCATTACTTCATCGCCGATGATGCCGCGATTGCGCACGTTCTTATTGCCAAGACGGGCAGCCCAGTTGCCGCCATTCTCCGTCAGGCTGTTGCCCAGCATTACGATGTCTTTATTACCGATGGCCGGTTCGTCCATAAACTGCCGAAAGCGTTTGTAGTAATGGTCTGTATAAATGCGCGGGGATTGTTCACCGGCAGCTTCGGTCTGCAAAGGTTGTGCGACAATCGCTTGCAGGCAGGACATAATTAAAAGGATGCTGATAAGAGTTTTCATAACATTATCATTCCTTTGCCCGATATGCATCTGCAGCTTTCTTCACGGAACCGTGCATCAGCAAGAGGGCTTTGGCTTTTCCATAGTCAAGTCCTAATTCTTCAACCAACATACGTGTTCCACGGTCTACCAGCTTCTTGTTGCTAAGCTGCATATTGACCATTTTGTTGCCTTTCACGCGTCCCAATTGTATCATTACGGAAGTGGTAATCATATTCAGAATCATCTTCTGTCCCGTGCCCGACTTCATGCGGGAACTGCCCGTAACGTATTCCGGACCTACAACCATTTCGATAGGCACATCGGATTCCGCTGCCATAGGGGAGTCGGGATTGCTCGTGATGCAAGCCGTAAGAATGCCATGCTCGCGTGCTTCATGCAGCGCACCGATTACGTAAGGAGTAGTACCGGAGGCAGCTATGCCGATAACGGTGTCTTTATCCGTGATATTGCGTTCCACCAACTCTTCCCAGCCGCGTTGCGTATCGTCTTCCGCATTTTCCACCGGATTGCGCAGGGCTGTGTCACCACCGGCTATCAAGCCGATAACCAACGTAGGAGGCATACCGAATGTCGGCGGTATTTCAGATGCGTCGAGTACGCCGAGGCGTCCGCTTGTACCGGCGCCCATATAGAAGATACGTCCCCCCTGCTTCATGCGGGGCACAATCTGTGTCACCAGTTTCTCTATCTGGGGAATTGCCTTTTGTATGGCAAGCGCCACTTTTTGGTCTTCTCTGTTGATGTCTTCCAGTATTTCACGGACAGACTTCTTTTCCAAGTCGTTGTAGAGCGAGGGCTGCTCTGATATTTTTATAAACATAAGGCGATTTGCTATTTTATGATTTATGATATTCTATTAATCCTTCCATCGGGCTTTTGATGACAGTGCCCAGTTGGACACCCATTTCCTGAGCCGCTTCCGCCAATATTGCTTTATAGTAGAAAGCTACAGAACCGATAAAGTGCACTTTACTCTTGTGGTAATTCTCGTATTGCATGACATTGCGTTTGAGGAATGCTTTGAAGCTGCCCAGCACTAATGTACGTATGCAAGGCTCATCCAGATTTTGGGCAAGGAATGGAGAGAGACTTGCAAGGAAACGGTTGGGGAACGGCTTGCGGTAAACACGGTCGATGATGTCGGCAGGTGTCAGGTTGAACTGTGCGAGGAACTTTTCCTTCAGTTCCGGAGTCATCTGGTTTTTAAGAATGTTACCCACCAGCAATTTTCCCAATACGGCGCCGCTGCCTTCATCCCCGAGAATGAACCCTAAGGGAGATACATTGCGTACAATCTGTTTCCCGTCATAATAGCATGAATTGGAGCCTGTACCCATGATGCAGGCAATGCCGGCGTCATGTTGGCAAAGTCCTCGGGCTGCGGCAAGCATATCTGTATTCACTTCCACTTCTCCTTTTACCTGAAGATGCTTGGTAATGGCCCGGTGAACCATGGCTATCTTGTCGGGAAATCCGCATCCCGCACCATAGAAATATACAGCATTCAACGCATTCGTTGTTAACCGGGGCAACAGTGCCGTTGCTATCTCATTGCTGATTTCCTCTTCCGACTGAAAGAAAGGGTTAATCCCTTTCGTGAATATCTGTTGGATGAGTTGTCCATTCTCTACAACACACCAATCGGTTTTTGTAGAGCCACTGTCTGCTATTAGAATCATATTTTTAGTTGTTTAGAGTTATTCGATTATAGTTTGATATAAATCTTTCGTTTGTAAAGTTGGTAGCCGATGCACCAGTTGATACCGACGAATAACAGCGCATAAGCCAGTGAGCCGCCGGTATCACCAAATACCGGCATCAATAGTATCTTGTATAAGAATCCGTGTATGCTGATGCTGCCTTCTCCCCATGGAAAGCTGATGCTGCCGAAGAGGATGCCAAGTACGCCGCCCAATACATACATGAATAAAGGATTGACACCGAATGACTCAAAGAACAGGCTCCATTTTTTATACCCTTTCACGTCGATAATCCAGATGAGGAGCGCCAAGAAGCTGGAAGCCAATCCGCAGGTAGTGAGTACAAAGGTAGGCGACCATATCTTCTTGTTGATGGGGCATCCATAACTCAGCAGGAAGCCTGCAAATGTAAGGATAGTGCCCGCTAAAAACAGTTTGATAAGGTGTGAGTTGAGCATACTTTCACGGTCTTTGTCGGCTTTGCCGCCTTCAAGCATCATGCGGCCTACGCAGAACCCCAACAACACATGGGCTATGGCAGGAATGGTACTTAACAGACCTTCCGGATCGATACCGTTATCCTTATACATATGTGCGGGGGTGAGGATGGTGCGGTCTACAACGGAAAGGACATTGGTGTCGTTATAGGCAAAGCCATTGCCGCATACCAGCAGGATGAAGTAGCTTGCCAGCAAGGCGGCAATAAGGTAAGGGATGTTCCGATGCTTCATGGTCAGAGCTATGATAGCAGTAACGCCATAACAGAGTGCCAGACGTTGCATGACACCCAAAATACGGATGCGGTCGAATGTCCATACGGATTCCCATAATTGTGCGCCGAAGCTGATGCCTTCGGTGGGGGAGGTCCAGTAATAACAGAACTTCGAGAACCAGCCGATGGCCATACCTATGAGGAAGATGAGTATGGTACGTTTGAGAATCTTCATGCCGGCGGCACGGCTGAATTCAAAGTTATACTTCTTCAAAGAAATGTATGTGGAAATTCCCATGATGAACATGAAGAAGGGGAAGACGAGGTCGGTAGGGGTAAGACCGTTCCATTCTGCATGGCGCAAGGGTGCATAAATGTGTGCCCATGTGCCCGGGTTGTTGACCATAATCATTCCTGCAATAGTGACGCCCCGAAGTATATCGAGGGCAAGAATACGCTTGTTTGTTTTTACCGGATTGCTCATAATTTTATGTGTGTTAAGTTAGTTTTGGATGATAGGTACGGTACATTGGTCTACGAGGTAGGCTATGGACACGTATGGAATGCCGGAGTTGGTTGTCAGCCCTATTTCGCAGGTACGGCTGTTGGAATAGCCGATGCTGATGCCGGCTGCTTCTATCTGCGGACGGAGCTTGCGCAGGGCATACGCATTCAGCTCGGGATATGTAAAGCCCCGGTCGCCGGCAAAACCGCAGCAACCGACTTCTTCCGGCACAACGACCTTTGTGGAACAGAGACGCGCCAGAGCGATAATCGTGTCAGCCAGTCCCATTTTGCGCATGGAACAAGTGATGTGGACTGCTACGGGACGGTCGATAGGTGTGAACACCAGTCTGTCGCGTAAGAATGTATAGATAAATTCTGCCGGTTCATAAAGTTTCATTTTATGAATCTTCTCACGCATCCGGTGCAGGCATGGGCTTTGGTCGCATAGAACAGGGTATTTGCCTTGTTCGCTGGCTTCCCAAAGGGCAGTTTCCAGTTCGGCTGTTTTACGGTCGGCAATGTCAAGCATACCTTTGCTTTCCCAGATTGTACCGCAACAGAGTTTTTCCATATTCTTAGGGAAGATGACCTCATAACCGCCTTTTTGCAGTAGCCCAATCATTTTGCTAACCAATGCCTGCTCTACGGGAGATTTCTTGGGTAAACCCATGGTTTGGTTGATACAACTGGGGAAGTAAACAACTTTGGCCGGTTGACCGGAAGTGGGACGTTGAGAGCCGGCTGCATCGAAATGATAGGGCTTTGGCATGGCAGGAGTCCACTGGGGAATACCGAGGACGTTGTGCATACCTTTGGTAATACTGCCCATGACTTTTGTTCCTAATACGGAGTGACCGAAGTTAGCCAATCCCAATACAGGACGCAGGGTACTCTTGATACCGGCAAAGTGATTGGCGGCAAAATTGCCGGCCTTATATCCTAAGCAGCCTTGCGGCATTTCTTCTTGGCGAATAATATGTGTCAAGTCGCCTGTGTTGATTCCCATGGGACAGGACATGGAGCAAAGCCCGTCACCGGCACAGGTTCGGTTGCCGGGATAGCGGTATTGCTTTTCCAGTAGGGAGAGACGTTTGGGGGCTTCACCATTCTGCCGAAGACGTGCAATCTCTCTTTGCAACACAATGCGTTGCCGTGAAGAAAGGGTGAAACCGCAGGAAAGACAGTTTACTTCGCAGAATCCGCATTCAATGCAACGGTTTACTTTGGCAGCCGGGCTCTCCGTATCCAAAGGTATCAGCGGAAGCGGCTTGAAGTTTTTGATGTGGCATTTCGGGTCGTTATTGAAGATAACTCCGGGATTTAATAGACCTTTCGGGTCGAACAGCTTTTTAACGGCTTTCATTACCTCGTAGGCGGAGTCTCCCCATTCATAACGGACAAAAGGAGCCATATTGCGCCCTGTGCCATGCTCAGCCTTTAGAGAACCGTCGTATTTGTCTACAACCAGTGTCTTGACATCATTCATCAAATCTTCGTAACGTTTCACTTCGGCGTCACTGCCGAAGGATTGGTTGAGGATGAAATGGTAGTTCCCCTCCAGTGCGTGCCCGTATATGCAGGCGTCTTCGTAGCCGTGGTGGGCTATGAGTTGCTGCAATTCGGCGGTTGCCTCGGGTAAATCTTCGATATGGAAGGCTACGTCTTCGATGAGGCACGTTGTTCCCGGTTTCCGCGTTCCGCCTACGGAAGGGAAGATGCCGGATCGGATAGCCCAGTATTGTGAGTATTCTTCCGGTTTGTCGGTGAAGCGGACGGGCGTATAAGTTCGGAAATCAGCGAGACAGCATTCTATGTTGCTGATATTCTGTCTCAGTTCTTCTGCGCTGCGGGCTTTGGTTTCAGTCAGCACGGCGGTCAGTCCGGTTTCGTCTCCCGGTTCTACGCCGGGCAGGAGAGATGAACATACTTCTCCCCTATATTTCAGGAATATAGGGTCGCTGACTGAAGCTAAAGACTTCCAATCCAGAAGTTCCGCTCCCTTTACAATCCACTCGCCGTTGTTGTCGGTGAGTTTCTTCATGGCTACTACGGCACGGCAAGCGTCTTTTATGGTTTTGAAGTAGAGCATGGCGCTTGCCTTGCAAGGATAGTCGTACTCAGTCTGCATGGTTACTTGGGAAAGGAATGCCAATGTTCCTTCCGAACCAACCATGAGGTGGGTTATTATATCGAACGGATCGTCAAAGCGGACGAAGGGAAGCAAATTAAGACCTGTTACATTCTTAATGGAATATTTGTAACGGATGCGTTCCGCCAGCTTTTCGTTGGCACGCACTTCATCGCGAAGGGTGCAAATACGGCGTATAAAATCGCGGTGTGTCACTTCGAATGCGGCACGGCTGACACAGTCTCCGGTGTCAAGCAGTGTTCCGTCCGGCAGGATGATACGGGCGGAGAGAAGCACCTTGTCACTGTTGGCGTGCGTGCCGCAGTTCATGCCGGAAGCATTGTTCATGACAATACCGCCTACCATGGCGCTTTTTACGGAAGCCGGGTCCGGAGCGAATTTTCGTCCGAAAGGAGCTAACAGTTTATTTACCCGTTGCCCGATAATGCCGGGTTGCAGGGTGATTTCCTTGTGGTCGGGAGATATGCTGTATTTCTCCCAATGCTTGCCGGCTACGATAAGTATGGAGTCACTAATGGCTTGTCCGGACAGGCTTGTTCCTGCCGCTCGGAAAGTAACGGGCAGGCTGTAATAACCAGCCAGTTTCAGCAACCGGGAGATTTCCTCTTCTCCTTCCGAACGGATTACGATTTGCGGGATGAGGCGGTAGAATCCTGCGTCAGTTCCCCAAGCCAGCCGGCGGAGTTCGTCGGTATAAATCCTTTCCTGCGGGATGAATTGTCTCGCTTCCTGCAGGAAAGCCATATAGCTACTCTTTTTCATGTCACTTATACAAATAATATTGTTTCGATAGTTTACGGAAATTCTCGACATCCTTATACCAATAGTCCCGGACATCTTCCCAACGGTTCCGCTTACTGAAACGCTCACGTATCTGCTTCGAACCGCTTACTTTATCGAACATGGAGAAACGGCCTTTGTCTGCATGGTCGAATACGGCGCGGTCGGGATAGAGTGCGGCAACTTCTTGCATAACGAGGAATTGTATTTCACTGAGCGGGGCTTTGCCGAAGTCCATGATATGCACTTGTACGCCTTGCAGCAGTTCTCCTTTGCCTACGGAGTAGAAAGGTTTCAGGTACATCGGTCGGAAAATGACACCCGGTACGTTCAGGTTATTCAAGTTCTTGGCAAGCTTGTCAGCCTCTACCCATGGAGCGGCAAACATCTGGAACGGAATCGTGTAACCTACTCCGATGGACATATAGCCCAGCTCGCCTAAAATACCGCTGACGGGATAGAAAAATGCGGAATGCGGATGCGGAATGTGCGGGGAAGAAGGCACCCATTGCAATCCGGTCTGTGTATAGTCCATTTTGCGTTTCCAGCCTTTCATCTTTACAACCTGCAGTTTGCATTGCTTGCCCTCTTTCAGCATCTTCTCTCCATTCAACATTAAAGCCAGCTCACCGCAAGTGAGTCCGTAAAGGTACGGAATTTTAAATTGGCTGACAAAAGAAACACAGTCATCTTCCGTCAGATTACCTTCAATCTTCAGTCCGCCTACGGGATTGGGGCGGTCCAGTACGATAAGCTCTTTTCCGTTTTCGGCAGCGGCTTCCATGGCAAGTCCCATGGTGCTGATATATGTGAACGAACGACAGCCGATGTCTTGGATATCATACACCAGTACATCGATGTCTTTCAGCATTTCCGGTGTTGCTTTGCGTGTACTTCCGTACAGGGAGTAAACGGGCAGTCCGGTGGAGGCATCTTTCATATCCGTTACGTGGTCGCCGGCATGCACGTCACCGCGTACGCCATGCTCCGGACCATAAAGGGCCACGAGGTTTACGTTCGGTGCTTCGTGCAGAATATCAATCGTGGATTTCATATGGTTGTCTACTCCGGTAGGATTGGTGATTAATCCTACACGTTTACCTTCCAGGCATTTGAAGTTTTGTTCTTTCAGTACTTCAATACCGGTCTTTATTCTTATTTTTTGTGCCTGTACCATGCTTCCGCAAAGGATACAAATCAGGCAGATTGTCATTATCTTCTTCATAGCCGATTATTAATTATTAGTCACTAATTACTTTTTTCCATATTCCGGGTCTATCTTTCTGTCTGCAAAGACGGTAACTATCACAGTGGCGATACAACACACGATTACCATCCAGAAGAAGTTGGTGTATCCGATAGATTCCTGAATGTAACCCGCAAACATGCCCGGAATCATCATACTCAATGCCATGAATGCGGTACAAATAGCGTAGTGGGATGTTTTGAACTCTCCTTCGGAGAAGTACATCATATAGAGCATATAAGCTGTGAAACCGAATCCGTAACCGAATTGTTCGATGGCAATGGCAGTGGATATGGCAAACCGGTTTTCGGGTTGGCAAATGGCAAGATAGACGAAGGTCAGGCAAGGTAGTGTCATACATGCCGCCATCCACCAGATGGATTTCTTTAACCCTATGCGTGATGCGAATACCCCGCCGAGGATACCGCCCAACGTGAGGAATATTACTCCGATAGTACCATATACGATGCCTACTTCTGCTGTGGATAGTCCTAAGCCTCCTGCTTCTTTGTTGGCAACAAGAAACGGCATACACATTTTGATGAGGAATGCCTCAGGCAGACGGTAGAGTAGCATGAATACAATGGCAAGCAATACGCCGGGCTTGGTGAAATAAGTAGTGAATGTACGTCCGAACTCCTTGAAAATAGCCTTTGCGCTGGCTGTTCCCGGTGCCAAGACAGACTTGTCGGAAGTCGGCTTGGGTATTGCAAAGAGATGGTAGAGGCTTACCGCGCTGAACATGACGGCTGTAACCAGCATCGTGATGGTCCATGATAGCGGAATATTGTCGTATTTCAGTTCGATAGCACCGGCAATAGCTACGAGTACTCCTTGACCGAAAATAGATGCAAGACGGTAGAAAGTGCTTCGGATACCGACGAACTCTGCTTGTTCGCCCGATTTTAGCGCCAACATATAGAAACCGTCCGCTGCAATGTCGTGTGTGGCGGAAGCGAATGCTGTGACTATAAATAATATCAGCGTGAGGGTGAACATACTGATGGACGTGGTTCCGGCTGCCATGGTTGCTTCATCCGGACGCGGTATACTCAGCGTCAGTAAAATAAAGGCTATTGACATCAGAATCTGCATGGAAACAACCCACCATCTTTTTGTTTTGATGATGTCGACAAACGGACTCCAGAAGGGTTTGATGGTCCAGGGCAAGTACAGTAAACTGGTAAATAACGCCATGTCTCCATTGGGAACGCCCATCTTGGCAAACATCAGTACGGAGATATTGTTCACGATAAAGTAGGGGATACCTTGTGCAAAATACAAGGTAGGAACCCATGCCCAAGGTGATATTTTCTTGATATTGTTCATTCTATTAATTGTTTTCTGTTATTAGATTAGTCATATAGTTTATCAATGCTCGCACCTATATAGTAGTGCAACAGTATAGCATCATATTCGTATCCCTGTTCGCCCATTACGGCAGCGCCTATCTGGCAAAGCCCTACGCCATGTCCCCAGCCGGCTCCGGTGAGGATAAAACGTCCGGGTACACCTTCTTCCGACACCTCTGTACGGTCCACGACAAAGGCGGAACTGTAAAGGTGTGAGGGAGAGAGTGTCCGACGAATTTCCAACTCTTTTCCGATAGTCAGTGTTTTCTTTGTACCGACAATCTTCAGTTTCCACAGACGTCCGGAAGTGCCGCGAGCAATAGGAATAAGGTCTATAATCTGTCCGTAGTCTATGCCGGAGCGTTTCAAGATGAGGGCAGAGAGTTCGTCTTGGGTGTATTCTACTTTCCAACGGTAGAAATCTGTAGTTTCCTGATCGTAACTGTTGAGTACCTGCGATAGGATTTTCTTATCCGTGGTATTACAAAACGCCTCGGGAGAAGTACGTATCCATCGCTCAGCCTCGGCTTCTTGCGTCAAGTCGGGTAATTTTTCACTATCAACTCTATAGTCGCGTTGTTTGGCAAGATAAGGGTATTTAATATCTTCCCAGCAATATTGAAATTCTTCGAAAGCGCCGCCACAGCATTTGGAGAAACGGGCGTCGCAGATTTTGCCTTCCGAGGTAAGTACCTGTCCGCGAGTGGCGGCTATCGCCTGTCTGACTATATCGGTAGAGGCGCGGGTTATACCTTGATAGCGTTGGCAATGGTCGTCTGCACATACGTCGAAATGAGTATGGTCTTCACGGTCGTACCAACGGATGAGTTCTTCGTCTGTTTGGGTAAAAGCGGAATAGTCGGTTTGCGCTTCTGCTATTTCTTTGTTTTTCTGTATCTGTACCAGTAGCCAGCTACGCGAAATGACTGCATGGGCTTTCAGCAGTTCCAAAGAAGCCGTTGCGCTCATTTCACTGGAAATGACACTGGTCAGATAGTCTTCGACATGGATGACATTGATACCCGTCAGTTTGCCGTTTTCCACAATAATCTTTAAGGAGCCCTGAAAGCGTTGGTCTTCTTTCCGTTCCCAATGAAAGTTTATTCCGATAGTTACATCCAGCAATTCGAATGCCGCAGCAGATTCCTGCAGGGGTTCAAATAGTAACTCGTCATATTGACGACCGTTCCAAAGGATTTTTCCTTCGTCATAGGTGACAACTTGCTTGCCGCTGACTTCCTTGCCGGATGTGCGGTAAGGAGCTAACAGGACAAACTCTATCTGCGACTCGAATAATATACCAACTTCTACTTTGGGCTCTTTCATATTCATCTGTTTAAGGAATAACGGATATTATATTTGTTCTTTGATACGTTGCCGTACTTTCTGGAAATCTGTAGGTGAAAGACACACCTCACTTAATATTTGCGCAATGTCCTCTACCGTTATTTTGATAAAGTCTTTTTCAACAGGCGTAATGAATACGCCGCCTAAATCAACGGATGCGGGACTGCTAAGCAAATTGGCATCACCCTCTGCTGTGTAACAAGCTGGGCGATGCTTGGCGCGGGGAAAGATGAAAACAATCCATTTATCGGCTTCGTACATTGCGAGAACGTTCATCATCGGTTCATCTTCATCGGGCTGTATATCCAGGGAATGATAGATGATGTCGAACAGTTTGAGTGCTGTTCTCCGGTCGGCAGACTCAATGACAAGGGTAGTGCGCGGGGAGTCGTTCAAATACCAAAGGGTAGCCTGACCGTAATCCACTACTTTGCCCGCTATTTGTTCGCGCCAGTCTTGCTCGATGGGCATAAAGCCTTTGTTTCCGGCTTGGAAATGTGCATGATCGGGAGCGGATGCGCCGCATTTAGGTCCGTTATAAAAGATTGTATAATCGGTCAGATGCTGTGCCAGGTCCAGCATATCTCCGAAACGGGGAGCTATGCGTTGGTTGACGTGGGCGGTTTCCGGTACCGTCAGGTGACGGGGAAATATAGGGAACGGATTGACCAATATATTATAATGCCCTTCAAAGGGAATGCCTCTTTGTTCTGCCGGCAGGTTGGCAGGGCAGAGAAAGCATTTACGCTCTTTTATGGATTTGGCATCTACCTTGGCTCCGGAAGATACAATACGTGCCGGATTGAACTGTACCTTATAAGGAATACCGTTCACATTCAGCTCTTTCACCTGCACTCCGGAAAGGGCGGCGTAGTTGTTACGCGCCATTTCCCAAGAAGCAAGTTGTTCGGTCAGAAGATTGTGTATTGTCTGGTTCATATATTATTTCTTGTTTTTCTTGTTCATTGCCACGCGTGCCTGCAATTCCCAAGTGCGGATACGGTCTTTGTATAAGTTGTGTCCGTTCATTTTAACGATGTCTAATGAAGCGTCTGAATTGTCATCCCAGCGGCGGCAGTTGTAGACAACATCATAAACACGGCCTATCTGGTATTGGCGTGAGAAATTCAATCCCAAGGCATAGTCTTCGCCGTAGCTTGTGTTAGGTACTTTCACCTCACGCAGTACCGGAGTATAGAATGCACGCGGTGCACCCAAACCATTGATGCGGAGAGCATTGTTCCGTCCGTTATCCGGCGTCCATTCTTTGTGGTCGATGATACCCGGGGCAATCATATTCATATTGAAATCCGTCATCATGTAAGTACCTACTACCATAGCGCAATTCTGCTCATAGAAAGCACGTACCATTGTAGTCAGTGTGTTTTCATTGGCATATACATCGTCACTGTCCAGTTGTACGGCAAATTTGCCGCATTTGGGGTGATGTACACCCATATTCCAGCAGCCGCCAATACCAAGGTCGTTGCGTTCAGGGATAATATGGATGAGGCGTTCGTCATTCTTAAATTCATTAATAGCCTCAGTTGTACCGTCTGTGGAATGATTGTCAATGATGATAAGGTTGAACTTGAAGTCTGTTTTCTGGTTTAAAACGGATTGAATGGCATCGCGAATAGTGCGTATGCGGTTACGTACGGGGATGATAACAGATGCTTCGTACTCAAAGTTTCCGGCAGAAAACTCAATCTGTTTGAATTCCGGTTTCAGATAGCCGCCGATTTCTTTCAGATGCTCTGTACACGCTTCTTCCATTTCAATCTGACGGTTACGGTTCTTCGGGTCAACATAATCAAAAATCTTTTCACCGCTCTTACGCGTATCATTTTCTACTTCACTGTACAGATATTCATTGATATGTACAAGGTCGGCTCTTTGGCTCAACTTCAAGCGTAAGTCGTAGAGGCCGGCAAAGTTGTAATTGGATGTAAGACGGTCGGCGGCTTCTTTCAGTTTGGAAGTTTTGAAAAGGAGCACTGAACCAAAGTTGAAATCATCTCTCAACGAACCGAATTGATAGTCTATGACGGGTGCATTCGTTTGCTTGCCGTTAGCTATCTGGTAATGGTCGGCATAGACCATTCCTGCATCTGAATCTTCTGCAATGTGCATCATGCGTTCCAATGCGAACATACCCAGCTCAAGAGTAGTCTCTTTGGTATAAAGTAATGTATATTCCGCATTGGCTCTTTGAGCTATGGTTTTCATGGTAGTACAGCTGTAGGGCATATCTACCAATAGGACTTCACAACCGGGTAGCGTTTCAAGGGTAGCGTCGGTCGTTACTAAATGGATGTTTCCAACGAGGTCTGCAGCCTGTAATCCTTGTACTGTTTTTTCAGCTTGTTCTTTTCCTGCGTAAGGAATAAAGCAATCAATCTTCTTCATATCTATAAGGTGTTATTTTTTATTTTTTTATTTTCAGCAGTCCGGTTTCTCCACTGGTAGCGGTAAATAGTACCCGGTCATTACTAAGCGGAACCACAGTATTTATAAGTGAATTTCCGATTTTGTGTTTCCATAATACTTTCCCTGTTTTGGCTTCCAATGCGAAGATAAGCCCTTCTTTAGTGCTTCCAAATACGACGCCTTCTTTTTCTACCTGCATGGAGGGTGCGTGTTCGTAGCCGAAGCCGACGTTGGATGCCCATAATTCGCACGGTTGGTTGCCCTTGGCGGAATAACAGACGATACTGTCGTTCATCGTCTTGCTGTAAATACGTTCTCCGTCTTCAGACAAGCCTATCGTTTCCCGTACCATAGACTGGAAAGTGCGCCACACGGTATTACCTGTTTTTAGGTCAATAGCTGTCATGGCACGTTGCGGATCGGTAATGAATACCTTTCCGTCTGTGGCTACCGGCCATACGGCTGCCGGAGAAAAGTGCATACGGGTCAGTCCGCCTGTCCATTTCCATAACTCCTTGCCGTCTGCCTTGTCCAAGGCATATAAGGTGTTGTCCCATGCACCGAAAATCACTTTATTTTCTGTTACCAGAGGCTTAGTCTCAATATAGCCCTTTACGCTTGTAAAGTTCCACTTTACGTCTCCCGTATAGATGTTTATGGCACGGAATGTATGGTCGCTGGCACCGATATAGGCAACTCCATTGTCTATGGTTACTGCCCCTAATACGGGTTCGGCGGCTTTTACTGTCCACAGCAAGTTACCGTTTTGGGCGTTCAGACCATATATTTTACAGTCTGCGGAGCCAAAGACCACAATTCCCTCACTTACGGCAGGCGTTCCGACTATCCTTTTCCCGGATTGGAAGCTCCATAACTTTTTACCGTTTTTAAGAGCGTAGGCTGTCAGATAGCCCATGTCGTCACCAACGAATACTTTATCTTTCTCCACAGCCGGCGAGCAGTAAATACCTGCTCCGGTTTGTACCGTCCATTGTTCTTTTACCTGTGAATACTCCTTGTTTACGGAAAAATCCGGATATTTCTCGGCTTTTCCGTTATGGTCATAGTACGAATCTGTCAGAGAGAAAGCAGCCCATTGTTTTTGGGGCTCTCCGATACGTTGGGTATAGACGAGGATGGAATCTTTGGTTATCTCATAAATGCCATAGCCGGGCTTTTTATCCTTGTCGCGCAGGTTACTGCGCATCAGGATTCCCGGAATGCCGTCATAGCGTAAGTTACGATTACGGTGATAGTGTCCACCGATGAATAGGCGTATATTATACGGGCGTACGGCATCCGTTACTTCGTACCAGTTGTCTACATCCCCTTCTATCATCGGATAGTGGGTGACAAGTATCACGGGCTTATTCAGTTGGAGATTACCGGCATTGTATTGGTCCATTCTCTTTTTCATCCACCGGATGTCTTGAGGTACAACATGACCATAGGCCATACGCATCAGCGGACCGGAGTTGAAGCCTAAGAACAAAAAGCCTTTATGCTCGAAATCAAATCGTTCGCCACCGAATATTTCTCCGAAAGCAGTGCAGCCGGAATCGCTCCATTTGGTCTCGTGGTTACCCAGTGCTACGTAATATTTCACTTTCAGCAGGTCAAGGCATGATTTTACTTTTTCCATGGTTGCACGGTCACCTTCTTCAGTGAGGTCACCTGTTACCAATACGAAATCAATACTGTCGGTTGCATTGATTTGTGCTACAGAGCGCAACAGATCTTCCGTCGGATTGGGATTGTTCGGACTCAGATGGAGGTCCGTCAATTGCGCGAAACGGAATGTCCCATGTTGTGCCTGTACCATAAATGGTAACAGGCAAACAAACAGGGCGCTGATGAATAATCTTCGATTCATAAATGATGATTGGTGTTATAAGTTCTTTTTATTTCTTGGCTTTATTGTCGAAGAATGTCAGAATAGCGTTCATCAGACATTCTCTTTCTTCTGCTGTACGCAGTGACTCGAAGGGGAATCCTAAGACGCAAGTCTTATAGTCTCCTTCATAGGCTACTCCGGCGCTTAGGTTATTCTCGGAATAGCGCATTACCGTATAAGCTTCTTTGGTAGCCGGTTCAATGGCGTCAGGAGATTCCACAATGTAAGAATCTGAGCTCAGCTCATTGTTATATGTGTAGTTTCCTGAGAGAACCGGGAAGGGGGAAGCTACACACTTCACTTTGCCCATTGTGGCTGCTTGCCCCACACGCCATTTGTATTTCAGTACTTCCATAGCAAATTTCTTGTCTTCTTCTTTGGCAGGAATAAGACGGTTGTCCCACAGGTCTGTTCCTACGTAGGAACCTGATACGAAGATATTGCCGCCTTGGTTACAATAAGCTGTAATACATTCCTGCATTGGTTGGCTGAATGTTTTGAACTCCAAAGGATTTACTCCGCCCCTGCCCATTTTGGTCTGGCACTCTTTGCCAAGGATAAGGTCGGTATATTTATAATCGTTCAGGGTGATTTGTTTGTTTTCAACTGCTTCGTCACTGCTGGAGACAAAGGAATAGCCGGCTTTTAATATGGCGGCTCCATGCAGAGCTGGATAATCGAATGTGTTTCCGGCGATAACCTGTGTTTCATAATTGCCGTAACTGTCACCGAAGCCGGATGCGTCATCGTCCATCCACGGAATAGAGCGACGGTACTCTTTCATCTTTCCTATATAACTGATGTCCTGTATGTAGGGTACTCCATGATCCAATTCATCTAAAAAACCGGCAAGCAATGTATCTGCCGGTGCGGCAGCTACAAAATCTGCCGGTGCACTGATGCGATCAAATCCGTTGACTATTAATACAATGCCTTTGCTATTGAAGGCTTGTCCGGCTGAAAGTATCTCGGAGGGGAAACTTTCTCCGCCTTTGTTGAGGGCAGTCACTTTATAGCTGCATACGATGCCGGCAGGAAGAGTGGCCCGATAACTGTTTTTGTCTACCACTACACCGTTATCAAAGTCTCCGTCACCGATACGGGTATAGACGACATATCTTTCGGCAACGGCTGTAGGCTCTAAAGAGTCGGCTACCGGTTGCCAAGTCAGTTCAATCTCATTTTCGCCAATCATGCGCAGACTCATATGGTCCACCGGTAAAGGTTGTACTATATAATCCATCTTATATTGCGAACAAAGGAATTGTAGCATTCCCTTATAGATGGCACGGCTCACCGTAAAACGGAAACGCGGGTCGAGTCCATAGCGCATATCAGCAAAATTCTGGTGGGAAAGCAGTTCAAGCAGCATTGTCGGAACTCGCGGAACACGTGCTTCGTAGTAGGATTGATTCCATTTGCCGCGGCGTGTCCATTGAGGCTCGTAAAGTGTGCGGATGTCACGTACGATATTGGACTGAATCAAGTCTGTCAAATCATGTGAGAGATAGCGTGATGCACCGTTGGCAAATACGCCGTTATAGGCATCAGTCTGATAGATGCCGAGTGTTCCGATAATGGAGTCATTCAGCGTAGTACCGGCGTCGGAGTGGAAAGCGAATGCCATATCCACCGGAATATTCAGACCTTTCTCTGCGGGATTGACGGCAGAACCGCCGGCAAGGTAATTCACCCATATGCCACGGCTCTTATAATCATCAGTGTAATCATTTTTACCATTACTGTCGGAATACACGCTGTCCGGGATACCCGCCCATTGCATCCAGTAACGGGCTGCTTCGCAGAAGCGGGGATACCCGCTCTTCTGGTATTCGGCAACATAGGAGGGCTGATGTGTTGCCGGAGCGCTTCCTGTTCCGTTTGATGAATTGACGGCTTTATCGGAACTTTTCAAATTATCTGTTGCGCCTTCTTCGGAGATACGTCGGGCAATGTTTCCCATGCCGCCGCCAATCTTTACGGCATCGGCGGTTACGATTTGTCCGGCTTTGACAGAGCGGTTGCTCAGGGTTACTTTACAGGCATTATTCTTTCCGGCATCGAAACCGAACGTTCCTAAGTAAATCCAAGTGCCACCACCCATTTGCTGGTTCACTTTGAATTGAGATACCCCGCCTTTATGATAAATGGTGTAAAGTGCGTCATTGCTGCTGTTTGAAACAGTCTGATAAGAGACATAAACAGCATAATGTCCGCTTTGGGGAATTTCGGGAATCCATTCGGCAACACTTTCTTTTCCCTTCTTAATGGTCTCTATGGCGCGGAATGTTCCCTCTTTAAAAGGATTCTCAAAATCCGTATATTGAGGGCGAAGATGTGCAAAGCCTTCACCATTGCCTTGTATCCATCTCTTGTCGGCACTGTTTTCTGCATATGTAGAGCGTGTGTCGAGGCAACCGTCATTGTCGATAATGATTTCGGAGGTCTGGCAGTCACGTTCACGTGGAATCAAGACATTAGCTCCTGCGTTTTCCAGCATCGGAACGAGGTAGGGTAGTACATAACTCTGTGTGTACAGGTCTTCTACGGTCTGGAAGATGCGTGCGCGTTGCCATTCCCAACGGTTGAGTTTTGATTCATAGTAGTAACCGTGGCTTTGCCATAAAGCAATGTGACGGTTTTGCAATCCGTTGGTTGGAGTATAGGGTCTGGATACTTTGGTTACTAAAGGGTGCTGCACTTGTTGGCTGAAAGTCAACGCCTTCTTGTCTTTTTTCAGGCGCAATATTTGCGGTATGAGTTCTTCAATACTGTGTTTGTTGGTGCGCAGCTGTAATTTGTATTTCGAGAATTCGGCAGGCAGCAAAGCACTGATTCCTTGATAAATTTCCGCCACATTATTCTCCCGGAAAGGAATATAAGAGCAGTTCATGTTGGCAAAAAGTTTCAGAGTATTTTCCTCTATGGCTACAGAGTCAATAGTGATGCGTCCTACGGATATTTCCTTCCGTGCGGTATTGTCCAGAAACTGTTCTATCTCTTGACGGGTTTCTGCCGGAAGCTCTTGCGCGCCGCCTACCTGGGGGATGAGGGCGGCGGCGAGCATACTAAATAAAAAGTGAAGTCTTACACTCATGATGATGTATTAAGTTAAATGTTCTTTTTGTCTTTCCTTATCAATATGCAGAGTCCGATGAATGTGAACAGTGCGTTGAATATGAGTAGTTCATAACTGAACTGGTAACCATTGAACCATGCTTCCGAATTCTTTTGCAGGATAAAACAAAAAAATGGAGAGGCGACAGCTACGAATGGTATATACTTGTCGCGTACCTGTTGCTTCATGAAAATGCCAAAAGCAAACAAGCCCAAGATAGGACCATACGTGTAACTTGCCAAAATATATACGGCATCAATTACACTGGTATTATTCAGCAGATTGAATACATAAATGGTTATGCCCATTATTATAGCCATTCCTATATGTACCCGTTTCCGGACTTTTACAACTTCTTCTTCTGTTTTTCCTTTCGTACCGAGAATGTCTACGGTGAAAGAAGTGGTGAGGGCCGTCAGTGCAGAACCGGCTGCCGAATAAGCGGAAGAAATGAGACCGATAATAAACAGGATGCTAACAATGGCAGGAAAATAATTCCCTGTGGCGATTACGGGGAAGAGTTCATCACTCTTATTCACCTGTATGCCTTGACTGTCGGCGAATATGTAAAGTAATACACCCAGCATCAGAAATAGCAGAATAACAAAGAATTGTGAAATGATACTGGTAATCATATTCTTCTGTGAATCTTTGAAGTTTTTGCAGCTAAGGTTTCTTTGCATCATATCTTGGTCCAGTCCTGTCATGGCTATCATGGTAAATGCTCCGGCAAAGAACTGCTTGAAGAAGTATTGTTTACTGTTGACATCGTCGAAGAAGAATATACGGGACATATCACTGTCGGCTATCGTGCCAATCATACCGGTGAAGGATAGATGAAGGTCGGATGCTATGTAGTATATGCACAATACAACCGATACCACGAGACAGAATGTCTTTAAGGAATCTGTCCAGATAAGTGATTTAACTCCACCGCGAAAAGTGTACAGCCACACTAATACTACAGTGATGGCTACATTTAGGATAAACGGAAGCCCGAATGGCTCGAACACCAGTAATTGCAATGTTAGGCAAACAAGGAATAAACGTACGGCTGCCCCAAGTATTTTAGAGATAAAAAAGAACCATGCTCCCGTGCGATATGAAGACATCCCGAAACGGTCTTCCAAGTATTCGTAGATAGAAATTAAATTCATCCGGTAGAATAGGGGTGTCAGAATAAACGCAATAATTAGCTGTCCGGCGACAAATCCCAACACCATCTGTAAATAGCCGAAACTGCTTGCGCCAACCATACCGGGCACAGATACATATGTTACTCCCGATATGCTGGAACCAATCATTGCAAAGGCTACCACATACCAAGATGATTTGCGGTTGCCTACAAAGAACCCTGCATTGTCGGCTTTTCTGCCCGCAATATAGGATACTGTAAAAAGTATCGCAAAATAGGCGGCAATAGTAATGATAACGGATAGTGGGCTCATTGCGGTGATTGGATGTTAGTATTTACAAACTGATTCGTAGTTGTTTTTTATAAATGATTATTCTTTATAAAGGAGATAGGGCTTTCGTTGCTTTTTGAACTTTTCCACATCACCTTTCCAACGGCTTTTAATTTCTTCAGCGCTTTTTCCGTCCACTATCATTTTACGGACATAGTCCGTACCTATCAACAGCTCGAAGAACGGACGGAAAAAGTGATTGCCCATATTCAGGTTCTTGTAAGCATCAATGACATAACTCAAATCTACTCCGCGTTTCCATATTTCTTCGTCACTCATATTGCTGAGGTTTACGCCGTGGCATAATTTGTTCAGTTGAGGTGGATTCTTGGCTCCGGGGGTGCTTTTAGGTGTAAAGCTATAGCTGTAGCCCCTCATATTGGGATGACCGTACACTTGAAAGGGAAGTGCAGTGCCTCTGCCCAAGCTGACGGGAGTAGCTTCAAAATAGCAAGTTGCCGGATATAGATAGATGGATTTCATGTTCGGTAAGTTGGGAGACGGCGGAATCGGCAACGTGTATTTCGTTTGGTGCGTGTAGTTCTTGCAAGGTATAACGGTGAGGTCGCATACGCGAGAAGCCGGTAACCACCGTTCGCCGTTTACCATTAATGCCAGTTCGCCCAGCGTCATGCCATGCACAATCGGGATGGGTAGCCAGCCTACTCCGGATTTATATTTCATATCCAGTATGGGTCCGTCCACATAATGTCCGTTGGGGTTAGGGCGATCCAGCAGCAACACCTTGCGGTTATATTCGGCGCAAGCGTCCATTAAGCGGCACATTGTTATATAATAGGTATAGAACCGCAAGCCTACATCTTGTATGTCAATCACCAGTATGTCGAACTTTTTCATAGATGCCTTACTCGGCTTTTTGTCTTTTCCGTCGTAAAGGGAAAGAATAGGGACGCCTGTTTTCTTATCGACTGAGCTGGATACGTGCTCGCCTGCATCTGCATCTCCGCGAAAACCGTGTTCTGGTGAAAATATAGCTGCTACATTGAATTTATTTTCCAACAGGATGTCCAATAAGTGTTTGTCCCCCACCATTCCTGTATGATTGGAAAAGATTGCAATCCGTTTACCTTTCAGGATTGGAAAATACTCAGAGGTCTGTTCATCGCCTAAAATTATGCGCTCCTTCTGTGCTTGGCACAGCAATGAGCTACATAACAGAATGGTCAATAGTAGCAGTTTCTTCATAATAGTATTATTAAGGAAAGTTCGTATGGACAAAGATACTTTTTATTTTAATATCAAAAACAATTATTTGCGAATATTTAGCATTATAATTATTAATTTGCAATTAAGGAAGTGGTTTAAAAGAATAAAGGTGACAGTTGCAGTCACCTTATATGTTTTTTAAATTTGTCATATAGTTCGTACATATAAAAATAAATTATTCAGTAGGCAGATACGCTTTGTGGCTTATAAGAAGATAAACTTTTTGATGATTTATTCTCGGAATATTAAAAATAACTATATATTTGTATTCAATTCTAAAACTAACTACCTATGAAACTGATTGCGGAGAGTGGTTCTACAAGAACTGAATGGGCCCTGGTTGAGGACAATCACTTGATACAGCGTGTTTTCACCGAGGGGTTGAATCCTTTCTTTCAAACGAGGAGAGAGATTAGCCGGAGTGTGCGCTTAGGTTTACCCGAGTTTTTTTTCAAAAGGAAATTAGAGCAAGTATATTATTATGGAGCAGGATGTACCTCTTATGAAAAGAAAAATATATTAGGAGCGTCGTTAGTAGCACAATTTAAGACGCCTATCCAAGTGGAGAGCGATCTTCTCGCGGCGGCACGAGGCTTGTTTAAATGTGAGGCGGGTATTGCCTGCATTTTAGGAACAGGCTCTAACTCATGTTTTTATGATGGGAAAATAGTAGTTAAGAATGTAAGGGCAGGTGGTTATATCTTGGGAGATGAAGGCAGTGGAGCCGTACTGGGAAAAATGTTTCTGTCTGATGTCTTAAAGGGATTGACGCCTAAGGATGTGATGACCGATTTTTTTGAAAAGTTTCGTATCAGTCCTAATGAAGTCATGGAGTCGGTGTATAATCGTCCTTTCCCAAACCGTTTCCTCTCTACGATTTCTTATTTCTTGGCCGACTATACCAATGATGATTATGTATTCAATTTGATAACCGGTAATTTAAGGGCTTTCTTTACCCGAAACGTATGTCAGTATGACTATAAGAATTATCCTATTAGATTTGTCGGTTCATTGGCCAATAGTTATGCAGCCATATTAAGGGAAGTGGCCGGTGAATTCGGAATAGGATTGGACGTTATTGAAGAAACTCCTATGAATGGACTGATAGAATTCCATTCTTTAAATATTGAAGAACCTTAAACTCATATATATAATAAGGTATATATAGTCTGTCTTTGCAAATTTAAAAGTATAAGGTTAAAAAAGTGCAAAGAAATGTTCTTGATATTGAATAATAATATATCTTTGTTACGTGTGAAGTACACAGAATACTTTATCACCTTTGTTAATAACGCGTTTTATCTCTTAAAACAACCAATAAAGTTAATAATTTAACTGAAAATCAATATATAACAAGTTCCTGATGGACTTGGATTGAATTGAAAAAAATAAAGAGATAATATAATAGTTATGAACCTTTAAATTAAAAACGCCTATGGAGTAATCAAGAGCCTATGAGAAGAATAGTTACCCTATTCCTAACCTATTTTCCCTTATCTATTTTGAAAAACATTTTAATTAACAACAAAATCATCAATCATTTATGAATGAAGATCGCATAAAACGAGGATTGGCTAATGGCAAATACCTCACCGCAGTGGCTATCAGTGCCCTGTTTTTAAGTAGCGGTAATGTGATGGCTACTCAAACTGTCTCAAACAGTTCGTTGGAAGTAACAGAACAGATGCAAACTCAGACGGTAACAGGTCTGGTTGTAGATGCTAAAGGCGAAGCCGTCATTGGTGCCAGTGTAGTGGAAAAAGGCACTACGAACGGTATTGTAACTGATCTTGACGGTAAATTTACTTTGAATGTAACCCCGGGAGCAACCTTGCAAATCTCTTTTGTAGGTTATCAGACTCAGGAAGTAAAAGCGAGCAAGAGCATGAGAATCACGCTTAAGGAAGATACTGAGCTTTTGGATGAGGTTGTAGTTGTGGGTTATGGTGTACAGAAGAAAGCCAATCTGACCGGTGCCGTATCTACTGTAGATGTATCCAAGACATTAGAGGCTCGCCCGCAATCGGATGTGACTAAAGCTCTGCAAGGCGTTGTTCCGGGCTTGTCTATCATCAACACAAGCGGTAAACTGAACAGTGAACCCTCCATAACAATCCGTGGTACAGGTACTTTAAGCAACAGTGCCAAAAGTGCTCCGCTTATTGTAGTGGACGGTGTGCCGATGGAAGATATTTCTTTCCTTAATACGCAGGATATTGAAAATATTTCTGTATTGAAGGATGCGGCTTCCACTTCTATTTACGGAACGCGTGCCGCTTTCGGTGTGGTATTGATAACTACCAAAGCAGCTAAGAAAGTGGATAAAGTAAGCGTTAATTATACCAATAATTTTGCATGGGATACCCCCAGCATTTTGCCTAACTATCCGGATGTAGCCACTCAGGCGAGAGCATTGCGTTCTGCCAACTTGCGCGCCGGACTTGACAACGAGTTGTTCGGTATGTACATGAACGATGAATTCATTTCCAAAGCTGAAAGCTGGAAAGAACGTCATGGCGGCAAGAAAGCAGGCTACCGTGAAATGGTTCCCGGTGATGACTTTGATTTGCTTGCCAACGGTAAAGGATTATACTATGCGGATTGGGATGTAGTGGGTATCATGTTCCGCAACTGGAAACCTTCACAAAGCCATAATATTTCGGTACAGGGAACCAGCGGCAAGACAAATTACTTCTTGTCATTCGGTTACAATCACGAAGAGGGCGTCATGACATTTAACCCGGACGACCTGAAGAAATATAACGCCAACATCAACCTTACAACAGACATTACCGATTGGTTGCAACTGGGAGGTCGTTTCAGTTATAGTGACAAGACTTACACCGAACCCAATACCATGCGTGACACTTATACTTATATGTGGCGCTGGGGTAGCTTCTTCGGCCCTTACGGTACTTACAACGGCATGGATATGCGAAATGATATCGCTTATCGCAAACAAGCCGGTGATGACCGCACTAAAGATTCATATACCCGCTTGGGAGCTTTCTTGAAAGCAACTATCGTTAAGGGATTGACTTTGAATGCCGATTATACATTCAATCTGCAAAACACCAATGAAAAGAGTGTAGGTTTGCCCGTAGTAGGTTATAACTCTTGGGGTGGCGATATTACCAACCCGTCTACATTCGTAACCAATAAGAGTACTTATGTATTCCAAGGTTCAGGACGTGACCATTCTTATGCATTGAACGTATATGCCAACTATGCACTGACTGTTGCCAAGAAGCATAATTTCAACGTTATGTTGGGTGCTAATGCCGAAGAAGGAGAATATGAATATCATTCTTCACAGCGTAAGGAATTATTGGACGGAAACGTGCCGGAATTTAACCTTGCAGTCGGTGACCAAACCGTTAGCGGAAAGCATTCGGAATGGGGAACTGCAGGCTGGTTCGGACGTATCAACTATGACTATAACGGCATTTGGTTGCTGGAATTAAACGGACGTTATGACGGCTCTTCCAAATTCCCCAATGGAGACCGTTGGGCATTCTTCCCCTCAGGTTCGGTAGGTTATCGCTTTAGCGAAGAAAAATACTTTGAACCTCTTAAACGGATTGTAAATAATGCCAAACTGCGCGGCTCTTACGGTGAAATCGGTAATCAGGCTATCGGAGACAATATGTTTATTTCCACACTGAGCAAGTATACCGATGCTAAGACTCATTGGTTGGATGGTAGTGGCACTAAACTGGTTACCTATGGTATGCCGACTCTTGTATCTCCTACCTTAAAATGGGAACGTATTCAGACATTGGACTTGGGTATCGACCTCGGTTTTTTGAATAATGAATTCAATGTTACATTCGATTGGTATCAACGTACAACCCGTGATATGTTGGCTCCGGGACAAACCATGCCGGAAGTATTGGGAGCAAGCGCTCCTAAAATCAACGCAGGAACATTGAGAACACGCGGTTGGGAATTAAGCTTGGATTGGCATCATACTTTCAATGAAGTAAGAGTGTACGCTAATGCCAATATCGGTGACTTTAAGACCGTTATAACCAAATGGGATAATGACAATCCGTTGTTAAGTGAAAATTATAGTGGCAAGGTCTATGGTGATATCTGGGGCTTTGAGACAGACAGGTTGTTTACGGCGGACGACTTCAATGCTGATGGTTCTTATAAAGCCGGTATCGCTTCACAGAAAGGTTTGGAACAGGACGGTTTTGTTTATGGTCCGGGTGACATCAAGTTCAAGAATCTGGATGGCAACGACGTAATTGACGGTGGTGACGGTACGGCCAATAACCATGGTGACTTGAAAGTAATCGGTAATACCACTCCGCGTTATCAATATAGCTTCCGTCTCGGTGGTGAATGGAAAGGTTTCGACATCGATATGTTCTTCCAAGGTGTAGGCAAGCGCGATGTATGGACACAATCCGCTTTTGTAATGCCGATGATGCGTGGCGCAGATGCAATCTATGACAATCAGACGAATTACTGGACGGAAGAGAATCCTAATGCTAACGCAGAATTCCCTCGTTTGTGGCCGGGTAATGCAGGTAAAGGAACCATTTCCGTATTGGAGAAAGGTAACCATAACTTCTACCCTCAATCCAAATACTTGGTCAACATGGCTTACCTGCGTTTTAAGAATCTGACAGTAGGTTATACCCTGCCTAGAAATCTCACTCGTAAAGCCTTTATAGAGAAAGCACGCGTTTACTTTAGCGCTAATAATATCTGTGAACTTATCAATAAAAGCAAAGCTCCGGTTGACCCCGAAATTGATAGCGCTCAGGGTTATAAGTCTGCTGATGACAATGACTATGGAAACGGAACTTGGGGACGTATTGACCCGATGTACCGCACCGTATCATTCGGTCTGCAGGTAACTTTCTAAACACTTTATGTTGAACTTTAGAATAGTAACAATTATGAAGAAAATTAATATATTACTCTTAACATCGCTAATAGCTTTCAGCGGTTGTGACAGCATATTAGATAAGGCTCCATTAGATTCGTTTACAGACGATAATTTCTGGACCAATGAAAGTAACGTGTCAGGTTATGCAAATGCTTTCTATGAAGAATTTACCGGTTACGGGAACGGTGGTGGCGCCGGATTGTTTTACTATAAAACCCTGTCGGACGACCAAGCGGGAAATAGTTTTGCGGATTGGCCTAATTTGAACGTACCTGCCACTGACTCTAACTGGAAGAGTTGTTGGGAAGAAATCCGTCGTGCTTGCATTATGATGGAAAAGATACCTGCAATTACCAGCATGGATGAAGCTACCCAATATCATTGGATTGGCGTAGCGCGCATGATGAGGGCTTGGGAGTATTATCACCTTGTACGTATGTTCGGTGACGTTCCTTGGATAGACAAATCGTTGAATATCAATGATGGGGACGTACTGTATTCTAAAAGAGAAAACCGTGACATTGTTATGGACAAAGTGTTGGAAGATATTAACTTTGCCTGCACTAACATGATTGCCGGTAAGGGTAGCAAGATTACTTTCTCTGTAGATATGGCGAATGCCATCAAAGCTGAAATATGTTTATATGAAGGAACTTTCCGTAAATATCGTAAGGTGGAAGATAAACAAGCCGCTCCCGATTTGGAAGGTGCTAAGAGATACTTGGCAGAAGCAAAAGCAGCTTGTAAGGTAATTATGGGTAAGGAATATGAGCTGAACGCATCTTATCAGGGAAATTATAACTCAACAGACTTGAGCTCTAACCCTGAAATGATTCTGTACAAAGCTTATAAGCAAAGTTTGCTCACCCATTCTCTGGTTGACTATACTTGTTCTTCTACTCAGATTAGCGGTATGACTAAAGATGCGTTTGAGGCCTATTTGTTCAGAGAAGACGGTAAGCCCTTGTCACTGACATCCGCCAATACAAGTGATTTGCCTACGGAAGTGATGGAAAAGAAAATTATAGATAAAGGTAAAGACACAGAAAAGGAAGTCACTGTCTATCGTTATTCTATCAAGGATATTTTAAAGTTGAGAGACGCGCGTTTGGAACAAACTATTGACACTTGTGTATTCTACAACGGACGTGGATTTACCCGTTTCAATGTGGGTATGGAAATGACTTCATCTACCGGATACGGTGTATCTAAATATGATAATGCAGCCATCCCTGTAAACTTTAGAAATCAGACCAGTTCCAACTACACTCATTGTCCTTTATTCTGGCTGTCTGTTATCTATTTGCAATACGCTGAAGCATCTGCAGAACTATCCGAACTTGGTGGAGAAGCTATAACACAGGCTGATTTGGATATTTCCATCAATCTGTTGAGAGATCGCGCCAAACTGCCTAAGCTGAATAAAGACGTTGATTACAAAGACCCGAAAAATACGATAGGAGTTAGTAATCTCATTTGGGAAATTCGTCGTGAACGTCGTTGCGAACTTATGTTCGACAATTGGACTCGTTATTGGGATTTGATCCGTTGGCATCAATTGGATAAATTGGATTCAACTAAGAATCCTGATATTTTGCTTGGTGCAAACCTGTCTGCCGATAAAGAAATCGCCAAGAATGAAAAGGTGACACTTGTAGGCAACTATATGGATGGCTCAAAAGATAAGACTCGTACGTTTGATGTTAAATATTACCTCTATCCGATTCCATCCGGTCAGATAGACTTGAATCCGAACTTGGCACCTAATAATCCGGGTTGGTAAGGGTTATTCAATGAATAGTCTATTATAAAAAAGTAAAGGATGTGTCCGCAGGACACATCCTTTACTTTTTTAAACTTCTTTTTCCTTAATCAGGTATTCTGCAATTTGGACGGCGTTCAATGCGGCGCCTTTTTTTATTTGGTCTCCTACAATCCAAAATGTCAGTCCGTTCTCGTTGCTGAGGTCTTTACGGATACGTCCTACGTATACAGGGTCTTTTCCGGCAAGGAACAACGGCATCGGGTATTCTTTTTCTGCCGGGTTGTCCATTAATACCAGTCCGTCACCCTTAGCAAACGCTTCGCGCGCTTCCTCGATGGAGACTGGACGTTCTGTTTCTACCCAGATACTTTCCGAGTGGGAACGAAGAGCGGGTACACGAACGCAAGTTGCGCTGACTTTAATGTCGGAATGCATAATCTTGCGTGTTTCGTTGTACATCTTCATCTCTTCTTTGGTATATCCGTTTTCTGTGAACACATCAATCTGAGGAATCAGGTTGAATGCCAACTGATAGGCAAACTTTTCAACAGTGACAGGTTCACCCGCCAAAACTTGGCGGTATTGCTCGTACAATTCATCCATGGCGGCAGCACCTGCACCACTGGCAGCTTGGTACGTAGATACGTGTACGGTCTTTATATGAGAAAGCTGTTCGATGGCTTTCAGCGTCACTACCATTTGGATAGTAGTGCAGTTAGGATTGGCGATAACACCACGCGGACGGTCTTTGGCGTCAGCGGCATTTACCTCGGGTACAACCAAAGGCACATCAGCGTCCATACGGAAAGCGCTGGAGTTGTCAATCATCACCGCACCGTACTTGGTAATGGTTTCGGCGAACTCTTTAGAGGTGCCTGCGCCTGCGGAAGTGAAAGCGATATCAACCCCTTTAAAGTCATCGTTGTGTTGCAAGAGTTTAACCTCGATCTGTTTACCGCGGAAGGTGTATTTAGTGCCGGCACTGCGTTTAGAACCGAACAACACCAACTCATCCAACGGGAAATTCCTTTCATCGAGCACTCGCAGGAACTCTTGTCCCACGGCTCCGCTTGCTCCAACAATAGCTACTTTCATTTTTCTTTTGTTTTAATATAGTTTATAAAATAGTTCTAATCTATCTATAAATGATAGAATTGGGTGCAAATTTATAACAAATTGCTGTATGACACCGCATAAAGTGAAAACTTTTTCGTTATTTTGCAGTTAAAACCTAAAACTCGCTGCGTATGGACTGGTTCAATCTCAGTTTAACACTTCCTATAACAGACCCTACATGGATATTCCTCCTTGTACTTCTTATTATATTGTTTGCGCCTATATTGCTGAATAAATTGCGTATACCTCATATTATCGGTATGATTTTGGCAGGCTTGGTGATTGGAGAACATGGCTTCAATATTTTGGTGCGCGACAGCAGTTTTGAATTGTTCGGTAAGGTCGGGCTCTATTATATCATGTTTCTGGCAGGTCTGGAAATGAATATGGGTGACTTCAAGAAGAATCGCGGAAAGGCTGTGATGCTGGGATTGCTGGCTTTTGTCATTCCGATAGGCATCGGTCTGGTCACCAATATGATGTTGCTGAAGTACAGTCTCGTGACGTCCATATTGTTGGCAAGTATGTATGCTTCGCACACGCTGGTGGCTTATCCGATTGTGATTCGTTACGGTGTATCCCGTCATCGCAGTGTAAGTATTGCTGTGGGAGGGACGGCGGTAACGGATACGCTTACGTTGTTGGTACTGGCAGTGGTGGGCGGTCTGTTCAAGGGAGAGTCCGGCGGGTTGTTCTGGCTGTGGCTGGTGATTAAGGTTGTCTTTCTCGGAGCTCTGATTATGTATTCGTTCCCGCGTATCGGACGTTGGTTTTTCCGCCGCTATGATGATAATGTGATGCAGTTTATTTTTGTGCTTGCCATGGTTTTTCTGGGAGCGGGCCTGATGGAGTTCGTGGGCATGGAAGGCATCTTGGGAGCGTTCTTGGCAGGGTTGGTGCTGAACCGTCTCATACCGCATGTGTCACCGTTGATGAATCATCTGGAGTTTGTGGGCAACGCTCTGTTTATACCTTATTTCCTGATAGGGGTGGGTATGCTGATTGATATTCATGTCATCTTCGGACAGGGAGACGCCTTGAAGGTGGCTACTGTTATGATTGTTGTGGCATTGGTGGGCAAGTGGATTGCTTCCTGGCTGACGCAGAAAATCTATAAAATGGCTCCCATAGAACGTGAGTTGATGTTCGGCTTGAGCAATGCACAGGCTGCGGCTACGCTGGCGGCGGTATTGGTGGGTTATAATATCATCTTGCCGAACGGTGAGCGTTTGCTGAATGAGGATGTGTTGAACGGTACGGTATTGCTGATTCTCGTTACGTGTGTGGTGAGCTCTTTTATTACGGAAAGGGCCGCGCGTAAGATTGCTATGTGCGAAGCACATCTGGAAGAAGAACGTACGGTTGAGGCGGAAAGGATTCTTATTCCGGTGGCGAATCCTGATACGATTGAATATCTGATGAACCTATCCTTGCTAATACGTGATACCAAACAGAAAGATAATCTGTTGGCATTGAACGTAATCAATGACAACAATACTTCCGAGGGCTTGGAACTCCGCGGCAAGAGGTATTTGGAGAAGGCGGCCATGATTACGGCTTCCGCCGATGTGCCGTTGCGCCAGATTACCCGGTATGACTTGAATATTGCTGCGGGCATTATCCATACAGCGAAAGAATACGAGGTGACTGATGTGATTATCGGCTTGCACCGTAAGGTCAATATTGTGGACTCTTTCTTCGGTATGCTTGCCGAGAACTTGCTGAAAGGTTTGCACCGTGAAGTTATGATTGCTAAGTTCCTGATTCCGATTAATACGATACGACGGATTATCATAGCCGTCCCCCCTAAGGCGGAATACGAAGCCGGATTCCAGAAATGGGTGGAGCATTTTTGCCGGATGGGCGGCACGTTGGGCTGCCGGGTACATTTCTTTGCAAATGAGGAAACGACTGTACAGTTGCAGGCATTGGTAAAGAAGAAGCATGGGCAGACCTTGACGGATTTTTCTCGTCTGGATGATTGGGGAGATTTGCTGATATTGACCGGGCAGGTGAATTATGACCACCTGTTGGTAGTGATAAGCGCGCGTAGAGGCTCTATCTCTTACGATAGTTCTTTCGAGAAACTTCCGGCGCAGCTGGGCAAATATTTCTCTAATAATAGTTTGATTGTACTTTATCCCGACCAATTGGGCGAACCTCAGGATGCTGTTTCTTTCTCTAATCCGCGTAATGAGGCGCAACACTATGAGAAAGTAGGGAAGTGGGTTTATAAATGGTTTAAGGAGGATTGAGAGGATAAGTGATTAGTGGTTAATAATTAGCGGTTAGCGATGATGGAGGATTGGAGACAGAGAACCCGGCTTTTGTTGGGCGAGGAGAAAATGGAACGGTTGCGGCAAGCGCACGTGTTGGTGGTCGGTCTTGGAGGAGTAGGCGCTTATGCGGCCGAAATGATATGCCGTGCCGGTGTGGGGCGAATGACGATTGTAGATGCGGACACGGTGCAGCCTACCAATATAAATCGTCAGCTTCCTGCTTTACACTCCACTATGGGAAGGGAGAAAGCCGAAGTTTTGGCGGCACGTTTTAAAGATATCAACCCGGAGGTACAACTGACAGTATTGCCTGTATTCCTGAAAGACGATAATATATCCGAACTGCTTGATGCTGCCTGCTATGACTTTGTGGTAGACGCTATTGATACGCTTGCTCCTAAATGTTATTTGATAGCGGAAACACTGAAGCGGCATATCAAGATTGTGTCGAGCATGGGGGCGGGAGCCAAGAGTGATATTACGCAGATACGTTTTGCCGATATATGGGATACCTATCACTGCGGATTGAGTAAGGCGGTGAGAAAACGCTTGCAAAAATTGGGGATTAAACGTAAACTTCCGGTCGTTTTCAGTACCGAGCAAGCCGACCCAAAGGCGGTACTGTTGACGGAAGATGAACAGAACAAGAAATCCACTTGCGGAACTGTAAGCTATATGCCGGCAGTGTTTGGATGTTACCTTGCGGAATACGTCATTAAAAGATTGTAACAAGACTATCAAATAGTCAATAGTCAAATAGTAACTAAAACGATGATACGATTAGAAGGAATAACGAAGAGCTTTGGCAATTTGCAGGTATTGCGGGGTATCGATTTGGAAATAGAAAAAGGGGAAATTGTAAGTATTGTCGGTCCCAGTGGTGCGGGAAAGACTACTTTGTTGCAGATTATGGGGACACTGGATATGCCCGATAACGGTTCGGTGGCGATTGACGGTACGTTGGTGAATCTGTTGAATGAAAAAGAACTCTCCGCTTTCCGTAACAGGCATATAGGTTTTGTTTTTCAGTTTCATCAATTACTGCCGGAATTCACTGCTTTGGAGAATGTGATGATACCGGCTTTTATCGCCGGGGTGGGGCAGCAAGAGGCCAGAATTGCAGCTATTGAGATGTTGAATTTTATGGGGTTGGCGGAACGGGCTTCGCACAAGCCTAATGAGTTGTCCGGTGGCGAGAAGCAAAGGGTTGCTGTTGCACGTGCGCTCATTAATCATCCTGCAGTGGTGCTGGCGGATGAACCATCCGGAAGTTTGGACACCCATAACAAAGAAGAACTACATCAGTTGTTCTTTGATTTACGTAACCGCTTGGGACAAACGTTTGTCATTGTAACGCACGATGAAGGATTGGCACAAATTACAGACCGCACTATTCATCTGAAAGATGGGGCGGTATGTAAGGATTAGATTTTGTTCCTATTCAAAACAAACATAGTGGCTCAACTGCTCCAGATCACTCTCGGTGAATTCTTCGTAGAGGACAAATGGCTTGAGATTATGTAGTGTACCTTTCTTTTTGCGGTATTCTACAATGGCTTTTGCTTGGTAAAAGTTTATGTAAGGATGGTGGCGGAGACGTTCTATACCGACGCGGTTCAGGTTGATGCGACTGATTTCAGAGGGCGCAACAATGAACCATGTTTGCAATTGGCGATAGTCCAAATGAATATCCTGCAATTGCTCTATTTGGTAAAAACCGCCCAAGCGTTGTCGGTAACCCACTATTAATCGTGCTATGCCGCTGCCTATGCCGGGAATCTTCTTCAACTCGGTGGTATCTGCATGGTTTAAGTTGAGCACTGTGCCTGCCGGATATTTATAAAGACTGTCTTTCTTTGTTTGCGGGAGAGTAAGTAGAGCGGTTGCCTTTCTTATAGTGTCTTCTGCCGTAAAATAGATGTAAGGGGAGAGTGTCCGGTATTGTTCTTCTGTCAATCCGTATACCTTTTTGAAATCTTCTGTTTTGCGGAACTTTCCCCCTTTGCTCCGATAGCGTAAGATGTTCCTTGCTATCCATGCAGGAAGGCCTAAGCGGCAGAAGGTAATGGAATCCGCACGGTTAGGGTCAAAGGGAGCTAATATGACTGTTTCCCTTTTATATCTTCCAGGCTTATTGAAGCGGGCATTCGCCTTTTTTTCTTGTTCCCGTATAGAACTGATAAAGCTATCGTATTCTTTCAGGGCGGCAGCCTGTTCCCGAATTTCTTCATCAGAAAGTTGCCGGTTGTTTTGCAGGAAAGAATAAATATGCCCGGAGAGAAAGATTAGGATAATTCCAATGATAAGAACAAGGATGCCACGTCTTTCTCCCCGGGAGAAGTATAAGAAGTCTTTAAACGGGTTTTTCATGATGGTTTATTTGAGGAAACCCAATTCATTGATGAAAATAAGCCCGATACCTATTGGAGCGATGAATTTTAGAATGAAGATTAATAATTTGTATATATGTATGTGTAAAGTTCCGTTATTGCTGACTTCTTCCCAGACAATCTTTTTGTCCAGATACCAACCGGTAAAGATGGAGATAAAGAAGCCACCCAGCGGTAACATGATTTTGGCGGTTACAAAGTCGAATAAATCGAATAGGTTAAGACCAAAGATTGTGTAATTCTTTCCTACGCCTAACGACAACGAACATAATATCCCCAGTATGATACAACCGGCCGTGACCAATCTCGCCGCCTTACCGCGTGTGAATTTGAATTCTTCATGCAGGTAGGCCGTTACAACTTCGTGTAAAGAAATGGTTGAAGTCAATGCCGCAAGTGCCAGTAAGATATAGAACATGAGTGACAGGGCGATTGCCAACCAAGGTATGCCGCCGAATGCTTGTTGAAACACATTGGGCAGTGTGATGAACAGCAAACTCGGTCCTGCATCCGGCTGGATACCTACCGAAAATGCGGCGGGGAAGATGATGACTCCTGCAAGAATGGCAACTAATGTATCGATAGCGGCTACGTTGAGCGCCGTCTTAGGCAGGTTGGTGTCATTCCTGAAATAAGAAGCGTATGTGCAGAGACACCCCATGCCAAGACTTAGTGAAAAGAATGCCTGCCCCATTGCTCCTAAGAACACGTTGCCATCCACCTTGCTGAAGTCCGGTTTTAACAGGAATTCGATACCTGCGCCTGCACCGGGCAGTGATATGGAACAAATGGCAAGTACTATCAGCAGAATGAATAGCATAGGCATCATTATTTTTGCTGATTTCTCGATACCCTTTTCCACTCCTTTTACGATGATGAAGTGGGTGGTCAACAAGAATAAAATCAACCATAGAATAGGACGCCACGGATTACTGACAAAACCATTGAAGGAAGCGATGAACTCTGCGGCTGATTTGCCGGCAAAGCTGTTGGTGGCGGCTTCTCCTATGAACTCCAAAGTCCATCCCGCCACTACCGAGTAGTAACCCAAGATAAGGAATCCGGCTAATACGCCCATTCGTCCCACCCAGCGCCATTGGGTTCCCGGAGCCAGTTTGTGATATGCTCCGGCTGTGTTGGCGCGCGAACGGCGTCCGATAAGAAATTCCGCCATCATGATAGGGATTCCTAAGATAAGAACACAAACCAAATATATCAGTATGAAGGCTGCACCGCCATGGTTGCCTGTCTCGAAAGGAAACCTCCAGATATTACCCAAACCAACTGCGGAACCGGCTGAGGCAAGTATCACTCCCAGCTTGCTTCCAAAGTTCGCTCTTTCATTTCTTGTCATAAAACGTGGATTTTTCTTACAATTCGTTATTAATAGCTCTTAAAACGTGCAAATATAGAAAATGTTCCCTACTTTTGTGCACAGATTGTTCATTATTTGAGATATGCTATATTATATTAAGAAATATCCGGCATCACTTGCGGTGATACTTACCGTAATTTATTTGTCGTTTTTTAAACCGCCTGCCACTGAATTGGGCACTATCTCTTATCTTGACAAGGTTGTGCATATCTGTATGTATTTCGGTATGTCGGGTATGCTGTGGCTGGAATTCTTGCGGGCGCATCGCAGAGACCATACCCCTATATGGCACGCGTGGGTGGGAGCATTTGTTTGTCCGGTGTTGTTTAGCGGGGCAGTGGAGTTGTTGCAGGAGTATTGCACTACCTACCGTGGTGGTGATTGGCTGGACTTTGCAGCCAATACCACGGGAGCTGTTCTGTCATCATTGATAGCTTATTTTGTATTGAAGCCGAGGATGATGCGTAAATCTGTGGATTAGAGATAGTCTGTTACGGTGTTCAGTTTGATTCCGTTTGAACCTTTTATTAAGATTGTTTTTCCGCAGGGCTTATTCTTCCGGAGTTCGGCTATTAATGCCGGAGCGTCGGGGTAGGTGGGGTAGGTGTGACGGGTTTCGGCAAACAGTTCACCTACCAGCGCTACATCCTTAAAGCCGCATTCTTCCAGATAGTCTACTATCTTTTGGTGTTCCTCGGGGCTGTCTTTCCCCAACTCGCGCATATCTCCCAATATCAGCATTTTTTGTGAGGCTTGCATATTGTGAAAGTTGCTGATGGATGCCAGCATACTTGTCGGGTTGGCATTGTAAGCGTCAATAATCAGTGTGTTGTCCGCTGTCTTCTTCAGTTGCGAACGGTTGTTGTGAGGCTCATATTCATTCAGGGCTTTGTCTATTTTCTCCGGTTCTACTCCGAAGAAACGCCCGATAGTGATGGCTGCCAAGGCATTGGGGAAGTTATATTCGCCAATCAGTCGGGTATGCACTTCATGACGCTCTCCTTCTTTCCCGGCTTTCCATTCAAAAGCAAGATAAGGGGAGTTTCCGGTGACGTGTCCATTGACATATAAATTGTCCGCTTCTCCATAGGTTATCGGATTCAGCCCCCAGGCTATTTCTGTGAGGTGAGGATTGTCCTGATGAAGAAAGATGGTGGAGTTGCCTTGCCGGCGCAGATAGTCGTACAGTTCACCTTTAGTCCGGACAACGCCTTCAAAAGAACCGAATCCTTCTAAATGGGCTTTTCCTACATTGGTGATGATTCCATAATCTGGTTCGGCTATTTCTACCAGTTCCTTGATGTCTCCGGGATGGCTGGCTCCCATTTCCACCACGCCAAGCTCGTGTTCGGCTTTCAGGCGGAGAAGGGTGAGCGGCACACCGATTGGATTGTTCAGGTTTCCCAGTGTGTACAGTATGTTGTACTTTTGCGACAAGACGGCGGATATAAGTTCCTTGGTCGTAGTCTTGCCGTTGGTTCCGGTGATGCCGATAATACGTGTGCCCAGTTGGCGGTGATGATAGTTGGCAAGTTGCTGCAGGGTATGCAGGCAGTTGTCCACTAATATATAATGTATATCTCCGGCGGGGGCATAGGCGGCTTCGTCCACAACCGCGTAGGCGCTTCCTGCTTCCAGCGCTTTGGAGGCAAAGGCATTGCCGTTGAATGTATCGCCTTTCAGGGCGATAAACAATGAGCCTTTCGGGCAGTTGCGGCTGTCGGTGGTGACGCCGGTACAGCTAAGGAATATTTGATAAAGAGTGGTTATATCCATGATTTTCTATTCTTTGGTTTTCAATGGTAAGGTTAGCAAGAACCGGCAGCCGTTCGTGTAGTTCGGGTCGAGCGTAAGGTTGCCACCCATCTTTTCTGCGCAAATGCGTCCGATGGACAGTCCCAGTCCGGTGCCTTGCGCAAAGGTATCTATCTTAGTGAAACGTTCGAATACAAACTCTTGTTTGTCCGCGGGGATGCCTATCCCGGTATCTGTCACACTGAAGATGATATGTTGCTGTTCCTTGTCCGTGTGCCAACCAAGAGTAATATTACCGTCTGACGTGAATTTCGAGGCATTCTTCAGCAGGTGAGAGAGTATTTGGCAGATGCGCTTCGGGTTGGTATAAAAGCCAAATTCCTCCTGCTCTGCCTGCAGTCTGAGCGTAACTCCCGGTTTAAGGTCGTTAGTGGCTTTTTCAAGGCACTCCCGGCATAATCTCGTAGCATCTGCCGGAATATCGGTCGGTATCTCTGTGCCACTGTCCAAACTCGAAATATCCAATACGTCTTCTACCAGTTGTAGCAGGTTGTTGCTGCCTTGCTCTATGATACCGGCATATTCTTGCGCTTCCGTACTTTCACCGCTGATACTGCTTAGTATCTGGGAGAAACCCACGATAGAGTTTAGGGGAGTACGGATTTCGTGACTCATGTTCTGTATGAATTCCGTTTTCATTATGCTTGCCTGTTCGGCGCGCTCCTTTGCGATGAGCAGTTCCTGCTCGGAGATAAGCAGCCGTTTGTTTTTCTCGGAAATTGCTTTTTGAGATGTCTTGAGTCTTCCGTTGAGCAGGTGCTCACGGTAGAAGAATATCGAGCCGAGGATTAGCAGTACAATTAGCAGTACAATGATGCGTTGTTTATTTGCCAGATCTTGCTGTTGGGCCTTTTGCTGAAGTTCCGCTTTTTCAATGTTGAGCTTTTCCACTCCTAATATGGCGGAGAATTCTCCGGCGGCAATATCCTCATGAATCCGGTTTATGGAATCGGTCTTCTGGATATATGCACTATAATATTCGACTGCTTTGGCAGTATTTCCCATTTCCCTGTAGATGATTGCTTTGCTCAATAATTCATCTCCCCAAGAGACTTTATTTGCATAATTCCGGGAGATATATTCCTGTACGGATAGCGCTTTGGCAGGTTGGCGGGTAGCCATGTAATAGTTTCTTTCGTTCTGATAATAGTCAGTAGCCATTCGCTGCACTTCTTTTTCCTCATCCAATAGCTTTTTGGCTTTCTGCAGGCATTCTTTTGCTTTGGGGTATTCTTTAAGGGCTTGATAGTAATCGGCGTATCTTAAGTAAAAGTAATATTCCTGCTGAGCGCTATATATATACTTTTCGGCTTTGTCCAGACATTCTTTGGCTTTATCCATCTCTCTCAAAGTACAATAGAAAGAGGCCAGCAGGGAGCATGTATTTCCCAGATTATAGGTGTCGATGTTGTACTTCAGGGTAATTTCTATTTCTTTTTCCCGAGCTTCGGCAGCCTGCTTAAAAAGTCTTTTGGTTTGGTAAATGGAACTCAATATATTGTAAGCATTTGCCATTCCGGCGGGATAGTTGTCTTGCTCAGCCTGCTTCATCATTTTATCGGCTTCGTACAAAGCCATATTGTATTGGCGTTGTTTGATGTAATAGTTGATGAGCCTTTTGCTCCATGCAAAATAGTAATACTTAGGCTGGTTTGTCTCTGTAGAGAACTTCTTTACCAGTTCTACGTAGTACAAGATACTGTCTTTATTTTTGTTTTGAAAGTAATGGTGGTCCAGCTTGTTGGTTAAGGCTACTGCCTGCATACGCAAGTCTTTTTTTTCGCCTGCCATGCGGAATAAAGTATCTGCCATCTGCATGATGGCGGGAGATAAAATCTCTGCCTTGCAGCGCAGATAATAGTCGTATAGAACACTATCCACGTTGTATTCCTTCATTGCGTTCTTTTGTTGTCCTTGCGCAGATGAGCCATAGAGCATAAAAGAGAAGCACAGAACGCAGAATAAGATGGTAAAGAATTGTTTGGAACTTACCTTCATGATAAATACTTGTATATTGTGAACAAAGATACTTTATTTTTTGAACTTGGTGCACCAACAAAGGCTTTTTTGTTTACATTTGCAGTTATCTAATAAAAAAGAACTGTCAATGAAAGCTCTGCAATCCAAATATATAAATGTCAACGGTTTCTTGTTAGACCTTTCTTCTCCTTGTGTCATGGGGATTCTCAATGTCACTCCCGATTCTTTTTATGCCGGTAGCCGTATGCAGACGGAAATCGATGTAACGCGCCGCATAGAACAGATAGTGACCGAGGGGGCGGGCATCATCGATGTCGGCGCTTACTCTTCACGTTCTAATGCGGAGAATGTGTCGCCCGATGAAGAAATGGAACGTCTGCGTATGGGACTGGGTATTCTCAGGAAAGTACAGCCCGACGCGGTTGTCTCGGTAGATACTTTCAGGGCGGATGTGGCGAGGATGTGTGTTGAGGAGTATGGAGTGGCAATCATCAATGATATTGCAGCCGGAGAAATGGATGACAATATGTTCCGTACTGTTGCCGACCTGAATGTTCCGTACATCATGATGCATATGCAGGGTACGCCGCAAAATATGCAGCTGCATCCTCATTATGATAATCTGCTGAAAGAGGTATTTATGTATTTTGCCCGTAAAGTGCAGCAACTGCGTGATATGGGCGTCAAAGATATTATTTTGGACCCGGGGTTTGGCTTCGGCAAGACCGTAGAGCATAATTACGAACTGTTGGTTCATTTGGAGGAGTTCCGTATTTTTGAACTTCCTTTGTTGGTCGGTGTCTCACGTAAATCGATGATTTACCGTCTGTTGGGAACTACCCCTCAAGATGCGCTGAATGGTACAACCGTATTGGATACCATTTGTTTGCTGAAGGGGGCTGATATACTTCGTGTGCACGATGTGCGGGAAGCGGTGGAAACGGTGAAAATCGTGGAAGCAATGACTGCTGCCGGTTCTGCATCGGGTGCAAATTATTAATCGCTAACCATTAATCGCTAACGACCGTGTTTTTTGAATTTGGCATAAAAGATTTTATAGACATCCTGCTGGTGGCTTTCCTGCTTTACTATACGTACAAGCTGATGAAAGCCTCCGGGTCTATCAACGTGTTTACGGGTATTCTTGTGTTTATCCTGATTTGGCTGGTGGTCTCCCAAGTGTTGGAGATGAAACTTTTAGGGTCTATCTTCGACAAGTTGGTCAGTGTGGGCGTGCTTGCGCTTATCGTCCTGTTTCAAGACGAGATACGGCGTTTCCTGCTTACGCTCGGTTCACATCAGCATGCCAGTGCGCTGGTGCGTTTCTTCACCGGGAATAAGAAAGAGAGCATGGAGCATGATGAAATAATGCCTGTGGTAATGGCGTGTATCAGTATGGGGAAACAGAAAGTAGGTGCGCTGATTGTCATTGAACATAATGTGCCTTTGGACGATGTGGTGCGGACGGGAGAGGTAATCAACGCCGATATAAACCAGCGTCTGATAGAGAACATCTTCTTCAAGAACAGCCCGTTGCACGACGGGGCTATGGTCATCAGCAAGAAGCGCATCAAGGCTGCAGGGTGCATCCTGCCTGTGTCGCACAATCTGGATATTCCGAAGGAACTGGGGCTGCGCCATCGTGCAGCTATGGGCATATCGCAGGTGTCGGATGCTCATGCGATTATTGTGTCGGAAGAGACGGGTTCTATTTCTGTTGCCTATAAGGGGCAGTTCTATTTGCGCTTGAGCGCGGAGGAATTGGAGAGCCTTTTGACAAAAGAAATTTAAATGAAACCGGATGTTTCTATCGGCTTGTAAGTGGTTGATAACCAATGCAGTTTCTGTAGGGTAGTCTCAGTCGTATACTGAGATGCCCTAAGTATACGACTGAGGCTACCTCCATATACGACTTATTTCCCATGATTCTGTGTATGTAAAGATAAGTAACTTATAACTCATAATTTATAACTGAATAGAATGGATAGACGAAACTTCTTACGAACCGGCGGAATGGCCGTCTTGGGTTCACTGGCTATGCCGTCGTTGGCTATGCCGGAGTCTGTGCGCGGAGCGTTGGGCGGGGCGGACAATAAGTCAGCTGTTGCTGCTGCCATCAATCATTTTGGCGTGACGGAAGCCGATTTAAAGAAAGTAATGGCCGTTGCTTTGGAAAAAGGAGGCGATTACGTAGATTTGTATTTTGAGCATACGTTCAACAATGATGTGAGTCTGATGGACGGCAAGGTAAATAACTGCGGTTCCAACATTGATTTTGGTATGGGAGTGCGTGTGCTTGCCGGCGACCAGAGCGGCTATGCATACGTGGAAGGTGTTACTTTGGAAGAGATGTTACGTGCCGCGCGCACTGCCGCCCGCATTGCATCCTCGGGCAAGGCGGGCAAACCGGTAGGGCTGACGGAGAAGACAATAGCCCGAAACCGCTATGTTGTGACCTCTCCTTGGGAAGATGTGAGCGTAAAAGAGAAGATTCCTTATCTGGAAAAACTGAATGAGAAGATTTTCTCTTTGGATAATCGTGTCCGCAAGGTGCAGGCCTATTTGCAGGATAGCACGTCGCACGTGTTGTTCTGTAATTCGGAAGGCGTCAGTTACTACGATTACCGTCCGATGGTGTCTTTCATGGCGGTTTGTATCATGGAAGAAAACGGTAAGATGGAAAACGGTTATGCCGGCAGGTCCTATCGTCGGGGTTTTGAGTTTATGACAGACGATGTTGTAGACGTGATTGCCCGCGAGGTGGTGGACCGGACAGCTATCCTGTTTAAGGCCATCAAACCCAAAGGCGGTGAAATGCCTGTTGTAATGGGTGCAGGCGGTTCCGGCATCTTGTTGCATGAGGCTATCGGTCATGCTTTTGAGGCGGATTTCAACCGTAAGGACATATCCATATTCTCCGGCCAGTTGAATAAGAAAGTGTGCAACGAGCATATTAACGTGGTGGATGACGGTACAATCCCCTTCAACCGCGGTTCTGTGAACTTCGACGATGAGGGTGTGGAGGGACAGAAAACGTATATTGTCCGGGAAGGTGTGCTCACCAGCTATCTGCACGACCGTATCAGCGCCAAACATTATGGCGTGAATCCCACCGGAAACGGTCGCCGCGATACGTTCCGCAACCTGCCTATTCCCCGTATGCGCGCTACGTATATGGAAGCCGGCAATATGAAAGAAACGGATATTATTTCCACTGTGAAGAACGGTATTTTCGTAGATACGTTTACGAATGGTCAGGTTCAGATTGGAGCCGGTGACTTTACTTTCTTTGTGAAGTCCGGTTACTTGATTGAGGACGGCAAGCTGACGCAGCCCATTAAGGATATCAACATCATAGGCAATGGTCCGAAGGCATTGGCAGACATAACAATGGTTGCCGACAACGACAAAATTGACAATGGTACATGGACTTGCGGCAAAGACGGGCAGTCTTGTCCCGTGACGTGCGGTATGCCGTCGGCATTGGTCAGCAAACTCACTGTAGGAGGAGAAAATTAAATACTAACGGATAATTGATAGCTGATAATGTTTCTCTAATTATCAACTGTCAACTGTTAACTATCAATTAAGAATATGATTACGGACAATAATAAAAAACTGGCACAGTGGGCAATGGATTATGCCCTGAAGAACGGATGCCGGGCAGCAAAGTTGGTGCTGTATTCCAACTCCAACGCTTCATTTGAACTGCGTGATGCCAAAATGGACAAATTGCAGCAAGCCTCGGAAAGCGGGCTTAGCATCAGTCTGTATGTCGATGGCAAGTATGGCTCTTACTCAACCAACCGTTTGGATAAGAAGGAATTGGAGTCGTTTATAAAGAATGGTATCGAGTCCACGCGCTATCTGGCTGTGGACGAAGCGCGTGTATTGCCGGACGCTTCCCGCTATTATAAAGGTGGAAAGCCTGATTTGCAATTGTTCGACAAGCGATTCGAAACTATCAATCCGGATGATAAGGTAGCCGTTGCACGTGCTGCCGCAGAGGAGGTTTTGGGTAAGGATAGTCGTATCATCTCCGTAGGTACTTCGTACAGTGACGGTGAGAATTCTTCTTACCGCTTGACAAGCAACGGTTTTGAGGGAGAGTCCAAATCCACTTGGTTCTCAGTGTCTGCAGATGTAGCGATGCGGGGAGAGGGAGAAGCCCGCCCGTCTTCTTATTGGTATGAGTCGGCTTTGTTCTATGATAAGCTGGTGAAGTCGGGCATAGGCGTGAAAGCATTGGAACGTGTTCTGAAGAAACTCGGACAAAAGAAGGTAGCTTCCGGTAAATACACGATGGTGGTAGACCCTATGAATTCGAGTAATCTGCTCAGTCCGGTATTGAGTGCGTTGTACGGTTCTGCATTACAGCAAAAGAACTCTTTCCAGCTGGACAAACTGAATACAAAAGTAGGTGCGGGGTTGCTGAATCTTATGGACGAACCTCATATGGTAGGTGCAAGGGGCGCACGCTATTTTGACAGCGAAGGAGTGGCAACAGAACCGCGTCCTGTTTTTGAAGACGGAGTGCTGAAAACATACTTCATCGACACTTACAATTCCAAGAAGATGGGAGTGGAACCTACCGTTAATTCTCCTTCCTTATTGATACTCAAACCGGGTAATAAAGATTTGAACGGTCTGGTGGCGGATGTGCAGAAAGGTATCTTGGTTACCGGTTTCAACGGAGGTAACTGCAACAGCAGTTCCGGAGACTTCTCGTACGGCATTGAGGGATTCTTGATTGAGAATGGCAAGCTGACCCAACCAATCAATGAAATGAACGTGACAGGTAATATGATTACCCTTTGGGCTTCTTTATCCGCTGTGGGCAATGATCCCCGTATGTCTTCCTCTTGGCGTATTCCTTCATTGGTATTTGAGGGTGTAGACTTCAGCGGATTGTAGCAAATGCTAATTCAGCATCAGACTCATATAAGGGTATACTGGTGATAATATTTTTTCGGCAAGTTCGCCGATAGTAAGTGCCAAGTGGCTGCCCGGCAGACGCTTGGCACTATTCATACATTTACCGTTGTTCAGATAATAGTAACCGTTGTTGGCACTGATTTGCAGGTCTGTAAGTGCGATGTTCATTTCCTGTTCCGGATGCTTGGCTGCATATTGTTGCAGTATCGTTTTGGCGTTGATGATGCGTGCCATGCCCAGTACTTGTGAGTCTTGCTGTGCCGCAGGCGGAGCAATGACCCGGGCGGACGGGATATTCAGCTGTTCGCAGATACGTTGCAATAATAATGAGTGCATATCGGGTGTTTCCGCAACGACCTCTCCGATTTGCCAACTGCTCTCTGTCGGATATGCGACAGACATAGCCAGAATCTTATCGCCTTGATTTAATGTGTAAATACATCCGTTGCCTAACTGCAAATCAGCGATGATTACCCGAAAGTCCTCTTCCGTGTGCTGGATGCAATAAGAACGTTCCCTCAGCTTTCGGTCTAAATAGCGGTATGTCTCTTCTTGATAGTCATTAATCTGATGTAGGACAACCGTTTCATCAGCGATAATCTTGTCTGAAGCAGTGAAGAGAGTTGAGGCATACTTGAATACAGGTGCGTACCCCACACCGGCATAATAGCCGAACAGCCACGGCTCTGCCGGAATCAATGTAGAGATACACACATCATCCCGTTGCATACGGGCAAATGCTTGTGACAGCAACTCACGCATAGCCCCGCGGTTACGATAATCGGGATGCGTACAGGCGCCTGATATGTAGCCGGTCTTGATTTCTCCTTCTCCGAAGGTCATGGGATAAGGTAATATTTGCAAGGCGGCAATCACTTCTTCACCGCTTTGAATGGCTATGTTGACGTCATTGCTGTAACGCAAGCGGAAATACATATCCGTAAATTCTTCGCTGTCGTTAAAACATAGTTTCCATAAGTTCTTTACTTTTTCCCGCATCGTTTCACCTCCTTATCATAACCTTACCACTTAATGGCTTCCACCGGATGTTCCTTTAAGCAGGCAATGTATTTTTCCAAGATAATGGCGGGTTGGTAGGAGAGTTTGGCTTTTCGCAGTCCCTCAATACCCAAGTCCTCTTCCCGGTTGATGTAGATGTATTGTTCCGGGATATGGTTGGCAAATTCATAATTAATCATGGCATAAGCGCCGTCTATACCGGTGTCGGCCTTTTCTACGTGTACTCCGAAGGTGTCCTGGTTGATAGGCATACCGAACGTAAAAGCCGCAATTTTGCCTTCCACATGAAGAATGCCTCCCGTCAGTCCCAACGCATCAAAATTATGCAGGGCATATATCAATGCGCGGCGTTCGTTGCCTGTGCCTTCATGCTGGTCGCAGTTGTTGACTTTGCACCATTCCGCTTCCAAATCGAGGCATTCCTGAATGCGGTCGGCTGTAATGGGAGTATACTCGTAATTATAAGTCTTCTTGAATTTATTGATATGGTTTCGCTTTGCTTGGAACTTCTTGCCGGACAGGGTTGCGAGGTCAGAGCGCAGATACACATAATCGGCATAGTCCCGATCTGCCGTGAACTGAAATCTGCCGGGCATAAAAGTTTCCAGTTCGGAACACATTCCGGCACAGATACCTAACAGGCAAAAAGGCTCTCCTTCACGGTTGGCATCTTCTATCAGCGCATCCAGTACCTTGTTTAAATCACCGTTGCCGATAGGCATCATATATACAAGTTCTCCGTCTGCCCAGAATTTCAATAACAGGAATCCGTCCATAATGGCAAACTTTGTGTTGTATAAGAACCGCCAACTGCATAAGTTGGAGAATGAAAGATCGCAATTCCGGCGCGGACTGTTCAGCGTGAAAGAGGTAATAACATCTTTGTCTTTTAGTTCGATATCTTTAAATGGAATCATAAATAATTTCTATTGGTTGAGAATATAATAACAAAAATAAGAAGATTTTGTTAGAGCAACCCTAATAATCGCAAAATAGTTGGAGTTAACAGGGCCGTAAAAATTCCATTAAGTGTTAGTCCGAGACTGGCGAACGCACCGTATTTGCTGCTGACGTCCATTGCAGCTGATGTTCCGACTGCGTGTGCGGCCGCTCCCAAAGATAGCCCTTGTGCCATAGGGCTTCCTATGTGGGTAAGTTTCATTGTCTTAAAGCCGAGTATTCCGCCCAGCAGTCCTACGCAAACCACTACGGCGGCTGTTAGTGCGGGAATACCACCTATCGATTTCGTTACTTCCATGGCTATCGGGGTAGTGACGGATTTTGGAGCCAGTGAGTAAATAATCTCATCGGAAGCCCCCATTAGCTTTGCTATCAGGACTACGGAGATAACCCCTACAATACATCCTGCCAACTGTGAGAGCAAGATAGGCAGCAGTTGTTTTTTGATGGTTTCCAATTGCAGGTACAAGGGAACCCCCAGTGCAACTACTGCGGGCTTTAGCCAGAACTCAATCAGATGCCCGCCTTTGTTATAGGTTTCATAGCTGATATTTGTAATTTTCAGGAAGATGATGAGTATGGCAATGGTCAGCAGGATGGGGTTCAGCAGCATGATTCCTGTTTTCTTTTGAAGAATTTTGGCTAAGAAGAATATCCCGAAAGTGATAGCCAACAGGAAGAATTCATTTTCTAAAAAGTTCATTTGATTTTACGTGTTAATTGGTGAACCCAGCCGGTAACTACAAGTACTAACAGGGTACTGACTAATGAGGCGATAACAATAGGCCAGAATTCGGCGGCGATAATGTCGAAATAAAGCATAAGCGCCACACCGGGCGGGATAAAAAAGAATCCCAGATTGGCAACCAAAAAGTCGGACATACCTTGCACCCAGTGCAGTTTTATCCAACCTAACTTAAGGAAAAGGGTGAGCAGCAGCATACCGATGATGCTGGATGGAAGTTTGATACCCGTTAAGAATACAATCAATTCACCCAAAGCTAAACATCCGAAAAGGATGGCGCATTGACGGATCATAATACCTGATTATTAAATAATATCTACCTATTGAATATTCGAAAACGCTGCAAAGTTAGCTATTTGAAATGAGGAACTCTCTTGCAAATCATCTGTTAGTGTTAAATATTATAATAATTCTCGTTTGGTGTAGAAAAAGGCTCGAAATTGCAATGTGTATATTGCAAAATTGTGTACTTTTGCGGCGTGAATAACACGAACTACCGATTCTTATACACAATTAAAATATCATGCAAAGATTAATTAATGAAATTTTAGAGCGTGCGAAAGCCGATCGCCAACGCATTGTCCTTCCTGAAGGTACGGAAGAACGCACATTGAAAGCTGCCAATCAAATTTTGACAGATGGTATTGCAGACCTGATTCTGTTGGGTAATCCAACTGAAATTAACGCTTGCGCAACAGAGTGGGGACTTGGCAATATTTCCAAGGCTACTATTATTGATCCGGAGAACAACCCGAAGCAGGAAGAATATGCACAGTTGCTGTTCGAACTGCGTAAGAAGAAAGGCATGACTATTGAAGAAGCTCGCAAGTTGGCAACCAATCCGCTTTATTTAGGCTGTTTGATTATCAAGAACGGTGATGCGGACGGCCAGTTGGCAGGTGCTCGCAATACTACCGGCGATGTGCTTCGTCCGGCTTTGCAGATTATCAAGACTGCTCCCGGCATTACTTGTGTTTCCGGTGCGATGCTTTTGTTGACACACGCTCCCGAATATGGTAAGAATGGTATTTTGGTGATGGGTGACGTTGCCGTTACTCCGGTTCCCGATGCTTCTCAGTTGGCGCAAATAGCTGTTTGTACTGCACGTACCGCTAAGGCTGTTGCAGGTCTTGACCCGAAAGTGGCTTTGTTGAGCTTCTCTACAAAGGGTTCTGCAAAACATGAAGTGGTGGATAAAGTAGTAGACGCTTTGAAGATTGCTAAAGAAATGGCTCCTGACATTGCTATCGACGGTGAATTGCAGGCTGATGCTGCGTTGGTTCCCGAAGTTGGTGCCAGCAAAGCTCCGGGTTCAGCCATTGCAGGCAACGCAAATGTACTGGTTGTTCCGAGCCTTGAAGTAGGTAATATTTCGTATAAACTGGTACAACGTTTGGGACATGCCGATGCTGTCGGTCCGATTCTGCAAGGTATCGCCCGTCCTGTAAATGACTTGTCACGCGGTTGCTCCATCGAGGATGTTTATCGTATGATTGCAATTACTGCCAATCAGGCTATTGCCGCTAAACACGCTAAATAACTTTAAATCTGATATAATATGAAAGTCTTAGTATTGAACTGCGGTAGCTCGTCCATCAAATACAAATTGTTTGATATGGATCACAAAGAGGTTATCGCTCAAGGTGGTATTGAAAAAATCGGTCTGAAAGGCTCTTTCTTGAAACTGACTTTGCCTAATGGCGAGAAGAAGATTCTTGAAAAAGACATACCGGAACACACAGTGGGTGTAGAGTTTATTCTGAATACGTTGATTAGCCCCGAATATGGCGCCATCAAGTCTTTGGATGAAATCAATGCAGTAGGTCACCGTATGGTGCACGGTGGTGAGAAGTTCAGCGAATCTGTATTGCTGACTCAGGAAGTGCTGGATGCATTTACCGCTTGCAATGACTTGGCTCCGCTTCATAATCCTGCCAACTTAAAGGGTGTGAATGCCGTTTCGGCTATTCTGCCTAATGTTCCGCAGATTGGTGTGTTCGATACTGCTTTCCACCAGACAATGCCTGATTACGCATATATGTATGCCGTTCCTTACGAACTGTATGAGAAATATGGCGTTCGTCGTTATGGTTTCCACGGAACTTCTCACCGCTATGTATCAAAGCGTGTGTGCGAATTCTTGGGAGTGCAGCCGGAAGGAAAGAAAATCATCACTTGCCACATCGGTAACGGCGGTTCTATCTCAGCCATTAAGGATGGCAAATGTATAGATACCAGTATGGGTTTGACTCCGCTGGAAGGTTTGATGATGGGTACTCGCAGCGGTGACATTGATGCCGGAGCCGTTACTTTTATCATGGATAAGGAACATCTGGATGCAAACGGAGTGTCCAATCTGCTGAACAAGAAAAGCGGTGTTATGGGTATCTTCGGTGAGTCAAGTGATATGCGCGATTTGGAAAATGCCGTAGCAGCGGGCAATCCGAAAGCTATTCTTGCAGAGAAGATGTATTTCTACCGCATCAAGAAGTATGTAGGTGCTTATGCTGCCGCTTTGGGTGGCGTGGACATCATCGTATTTACAGGCGGTGTTGGCGAAAATCAATGCAACTGTCGTAGCGAAGTATGCGAAGGTCTCGAATTTATGGGTATCAAGATTGACTTGGAGAAGAACAATATTCGTGGCGAAGAAACTGTAATCTCTACGGAAGACTCTAAAGTGAAGGTGGTAGTAATCCCGACCGATGAGGAGTTGATGATTGCTTCGGATACAATGGCTATCTTGAAGAAATAACAATATTGTTACAAGAGTTTTAATAAAAATGCCGGAGACAGTTGAAGCTGTTTCCGGCATTTTCTTTTTAATAACATCGTCATATGCGAATGACTTAAAATTCTTATCTTTGCTTGTTCGTTGAGAGAAAGTACTGATAATATGATAATTTAAATAGTATAGATTTATGAAGCGATTGATGTATGTATTACTTTTTGTATTGCTGGCAGGTACATCCTATGCCCAGCGGGCAAAGTATGTATTCTATTTCATTGGTGATGGAATGGGTGTGAATCAAGTGAACGGGACAGAGATGTATCTGGCGGAACATGAGGGGCGTATCGGAGTAGAGCCGCTTTTATTTACCACATTCCCGGTTGGTACTATGGCTACCACATTTTCCGCCACCAATTCAGTGACCGATTCTTCAGCAGCCGGCACAGCTCTTGCCACCGGTGTAAAGACATATAATGGTGCTATCGGTATGGATGATGATAAAAACGTTCTTCAGACCGTTGCTGAAAAGGCGAAGAAAGCCGGTAAGAAAGTAGGTGTGGCTACCAGTGTCAGTGTAGACCATGCTACTCCGGCGGCATTTTATGCACATCAGCCGAATCGTAGTATGTACTATGAGATTGCGCTCGATCTTCCGAAATCCGGCTTTGACTTTTATGCGGGTGGCGGCTTCCTGAAGCCCACTACAACAGCAGATAAAAAGGAGGCTCCGAGTATTTTTCCGATTATAGAAAGAGCAGGTTATACCATTGCCAGGGGGGTGGATGAATATAAGGCTAAATTAGCAGGTGCTAAGAAAATGGTGCTTATTCAGAAAGAAAATGCCGAATCTCCTGTTCTGCCCTATGCCATAGACCATAAAGAGGGAGACTTGACCCTGCCGGAGATAACGGAGAGTGCCATTTCTTTTTTGACGAAAGACAATAACAAAGGCTTTTTCCTTATGGTGGAAGGTGGCAAGATAGACTGGGCATGTCACAGCAATGACCCGGCTACTGTTTTCGAAGAAGTTATTGATATGGACAATGCGGTTAAGGTTGCTTATGAATTCTACAAAGAGCATCCGAAAGAAACTTTGATTGTTGTAACGGCCGACCACGAGACCGGTGGAATGAGTTTGGGAACCGGAAAATATGAAATGTTCTTAAAAGCTCTACTGCATCAGGAGCAATCCCAAGATCTTCTTTCCAAAGCGATTACTGACTTACGGAAAGAAAAGCCCGGTAAAACTTCTTGGGACGAAATCAAGGATTTGCTTGCCAATAAGATGGGCTTCTGGAAAGAATTGCCTTTAACTTGGGAACAGGAAAAGTTGCTTCGTGATGAATATGAAACGTCTTTCGTGAAAAATAAGGTGGTATTCGAAGAGAGTCTTTATTCCAAGACCGAACCTTTGGCTGCCGCTGCCAGAAAGGTGATGAGCCAGATAGCGATGGTGGGGTGGACCGGCTATAGCCACACTGCCGGATATGTCCCTGTTTTTGCAATAGGTGCAGGCTCCAATCTATTTGTCGGAAAGATGGACAATACCGAAATTCCGAAACGCATAGCGAAAGCTGCCGGATATAAATAAAGTGAAAAGAGATGTGTCAAAACAAAATAGTAAACGCTATTTTGTTTTGACACATCTCTTTTCACTTTATCTCTTTTTTGATGATTTCATCCATCTCTTCAATAAGTTTTTTCCGTTCTTTGGCGGATTTTACCTTTTTATCTTTGTAGCCGATACTTGTCCGTTCGGACACATCTTCACTCCATTCTTCAAACTCGTTTTTTGCCGGGCGGCCGTTCGGGTCTATATTCTCTTCGGCAATAGAATCGTTTCTGTAAATCATATCATCCATAATAATGCTGTTTTTAATGGTTATGATGATACTACAAGATTTCGGGCAAAAAGTTCCGGCTTTTCGTCCTTTTTCGTAATCATTTATAAGAATAAACGATTCTTGAAAGTTGTGCTAAATGGTTTATAGCTTGGTTTCTCCCTCGATGAACTCTTCCAAAAACAGGTTTTCGCCGTCAAATACGGCATATGAGAAGTAATTTATCCAGTCTCCGAGGATAAGGACGCGGGCAGTGGTGCTCAACATCAAATCCAGTTCGATGTGCCGGTGTCCGTAGATGAAGAAATTTATATTCGGGTGGCTTTTCAGGTAGTTTTTGGTGTACAGCACCAGATGTTCATTATTTTCGCCCATGTAGTCGGGTTCTTTCCCGTCTATCCTCTTCAGGCGGCTGTGTTTGGCCCACGTCAGTCCGAGTTCTACGCTCCAGCGGGGATGAAGGGCGGAAAACAGGGTTTGGAGCGTACGGCTGTGAAACATGGTACGTAGTAGCTTGAATTTCTTGTCCGGGTCGCCCAGTCCGTCACCATGGGCAAGGTAGAACTCTTTGCCGTAGATTTCCGTAGTGAGAGGTTTGCGGTGGATGATGACTCCGCATTCTTTAGTCAGGTAGTCTCCGCACCAAATGTCGTGGTTGCCGGTGAAGAAGTGTACTTCCACGCCTATGTCCGTCAGTTCGGACAGCTTGCCGAGAAAACGGGTGTAGCCCTTGGGCACAACCGTACGGAACTCGTACCAGAAGTCGAACATATCTCCCAGTAAATATACGGCGGATGCCTTATGTTTGATACTGTCCAGAAAGTTGACTAACCGTCGTTCTTGCGTCCGTCCATGTTCAATGGCACGTGAGCCCAGATGTGCGTCTGATAGGAAATATACGTTCTTCATAACCGGTTGATTGTTTAAAGAAATCCCAGTTCCAGTTTGGCTTCTTCACTCATCATATCCTTGTCCCATTCGGGCTCGAATACCAGATTGATGATGGCGGAACTTACTCCGTCTATCGATTCTATTTTCTGGCGGACATCTTCCATAATGAAGTCTGCGGCAGGGCAGTTGGGAGCTGTCAGGGTCATATCGATTGTGGCCTCGCCGTTGTCAGAAACATCTATCTTGTAGATTAGTCCCAAATCGTACACGTTTACCGGAATTTCCGGATCGAATACGGTTTTCAGCATGGCAACTATTTTCTCTTCTATTTCAAATTTGGTCATATACGTAAGGTTTGTTGGTTTAGCGAAGCAAATCTAAAGATTTTAATTGAAACTACAAAGAATGTGTGTACTACATTACAGTATGCCTTCATCATTAAAACTATAATATTTGCCGTCCGTGATTATAACATGGTCAATCAGGCGGATGTTCATGGTCAGTGCGCCTTTCTGTATGAGTTGCGTCAGTTGGCGGTCGTTCGTACTGGGGTGCGGGTTTCCGGAGGGGTGGTTGTGTATCAGTGCAATCTGTGTGGCGCGTTGCAGCAACGCTTCGCGCAGGATGCTTCTTACGTCGGCGCTGGTTTGGTCGATGCCGCCCCGGCTGATGCGTACTTTGTCTATGACGCGGGAGGCTTGGTTGAGGAGGAGCACCCAGAATTCTTCTATGGTGAGGTCGCACAGTAGCGGATGGAAAATTTCATATATGTCGTTGGACGAGCGTACGACGATACGTTCCGGATACTCTTGCCGCTTTCTGCGTTTCCCCAGTTCGAGGGCAGCCATGATGGCGATGCTTTTGGCAGGTCCGAGGCCTTTGAAACGGGAAAAGTCACGCACTTCCCATTTACCCAACTGGTTCAGGTCGTTGTTGCAGCAGGCAAGTGTCCGTTGCATCAGTGTCACGGCACTCTCTTCCGTGTTTCCGGAGCCTATCAGTATTGCCAGCAGTTCCGCGTCGCTTAGGGCTTCTGCGCCTTTCAGCATCATTTTCTCCCGCGGGCGGTCTTCTGCTGCCCACTGATTGATAGTCAATTTCTCCATTTTTTCTTTTGTTTGTCCCGCCAACTCCTGATCACTTATAAAAGTTCTTCTTGAAAGCCTCGAACTCATCTTTGCCAAGTATGCAGCGGTTCCACCAAGCACGCCAGAAACCTGTTCCGTATCCGATAAGCTGGATGAAGGATGCGGCAATGGAAAAGATGCCGATACGCAGGCTTTTGTTCTGAATGGCAGAGTCCGTGCAGACGAGCAGTGCATACAGCGCAATGGGAAGCAGGCTGTACGGGCAGAAAGGTGCGCCTGCCAATAGCATAGCTACTCCTACTGTGAATACGGCAGGCAGCAGATGCACTATCTTCAAGGATTCGGGATATTTCTTGTAGAGGTTGATGCGGGCGATGCCGGAGTTGTGTACTTGCTTGAAGAATTTCTTCAGGTCCGTCCGCCGCTTGTGATATACCCATGCCTCGGGAAACAGCCTGCATCTATATCCGTCTTTGAAGATGCGGATGCTGAAATCAATGTCCTCCCCAAAACGCATCCGTGAGAATCCGCCGAGCGCTTCATACGCTTCGCGGCGTACTCCCATATTGAAGCTCCGCGGGTAGAATTTGTCCATTTTCTTTTTTCCGCCACGGATGCCGCCGGTGGTGAAGAAGGAAGTCATGGAGTAGTTGATGGCTTTCTGTATGTCGGTGAAAGATGCGTGTGCCCGGTCCGGTCCGCCAAAGGCGTCGGCAGGAGTTTTTTGCAACTCCTCTTCCACTGCCGCAAAATAGCTTTCGGGAAGAATGCAGTCGGAGTCCAGTATGATGAGGTATTCCCCCCGGCTGCGTTCGGCACCGTAGTTGCGTGTCTGCCCCGGTCCGGAGTTGGGCTTTGTATAATAATGTATGTCCAGACTGTTCCGGTACTTGTCGGTGATGTCTTTGCAGGGAACTGAGGAACCGTCTTCTACAACGATGACTTCAAAGTCCTTGAAGCTCTGCCGGGTGAGGCTCTGTAAAAGCTCGTACACTTCGTCGGGACGGTTGTACACGGGGATGATAACGGAGTATCGCATATCTGTTCTTTTAGTTCGTTTCCTATGACAAAGATACAGCTATTTATGCAATATGGCTTTAATTCGGGATATTTCTGTTTCGGTTGCTACGAAAAACTTACCGGTTGTACAACCGGTCGTGTATGAGTTGTACAACTGGTCGTGCTCCGGTTGTACAACCGGTAATTCTTTCATAGTGAAGAGAAAAAAGGAGGAGCGTATGGGAATAAAAAAAGGGTATCAAACAACTTTGATACCCTTTCCGTATGTTTTGAAGAATAACTTTCTTATGCTTTTACGCGGCCTACGTAAGAACCGTCACGAGTGTCGATTTCGATAGTCTCGCCTTCATTGATGAATAACGGTACACGTACGGTTGCGCCCGATTCCACAGTTGCAGGCTTCAGTGTGTTGGTAGCTGTATCGCCTTTCAGTCCCGGTTCGGTGTACGTAATCTTCTGTTGAACTTTCACAGGTACGTCAGCGTACAGAACTGTTTCGGTAGAAGCGTCGGATACTACGTCCACAACCATTCCTTCCAACAGGAAGTCCACGCCGTTAATCAAGTCGTGTGCGATAGGAATTTGGTCGAAAGTTTCCTGGTTCATAAACTGGTAGTTGTCACCATCGTGATAGAGGTATTGGTGAGGACGACGTTCTACGCGTACGTCTTCCAGTTTTTCACCGATGTTGAAGCGACGTTCAAGAACATAGCCGTTGACTACATCTTTCAGCTTGGTACGCATGAAAGTATTACCTTTTCCCGGTTTTACATGCAGGAAGTCAATGCAGAAATACAGCTTGCCGTCCATGCGGATGCAAGTTCCGATTTTAATGTCTTGGGCATTAATCATAATCTTTATAGTCTTTATTATTATTATGTTATTAAGATGTTTCCCTTGATTTGCGAGTGCAAAAGTAATGGAAATCGGTAAAAAACACAAAAAGTTTTGAGATAAAATGAGTTATCTCTTGGTTATTTTAGAAAAAGTCTCTATTTTTGCAGCCCGATTACGTAGAATAATAACATAAAACAAGATACAGTAATGAAAAGAACATTTCAACCTTCTAACAGAAAGAGAAAAAACAAACACGGATTCCGTGAGAGAATGGCTACAGCTAATGGTCGTAGAGTATTAGCCGCACGTCGTGCCAAAGGCAGAAAGAAACTGACTGTTTCTGACGAATACAACGGAGTGAAAGCATAAGTCATTCCTTGATTAATAGAAAAAAGAAAGCCGCAAAGTACTGGTGACAGTGTTTTGCGGCTTTTCTTTTGTGAAACTTTCAAGAAAACATCATTGCAATGCGCCTAAATTACATTATCTTTGTCCCCAAATTGTAGTGATTATGACTATAAAGGAATTTTTTTCTTTTCGGCAGAACAAATACTTTTGGATAAACATCATGGCAATGATTGTTGTGGTGGCGTTGTTGCTGTTCGGAACATTAAAAGGAATAGATATATATACTCACCACGGCGAAGCTGTGGTAGTACCTGATGTGAAAGGCATGACCGTGGGCGAGGCCGGAACGGTGTTTGGAAACAGGGGACTTGCCTGTGTCGTTTCCGATTCTGCGTATGTCAAAGACAAACCCGCGGGCTGTATCTTGGACTATAACCCGGCTGCCGGACAAAAAGTGAAGGAAGGCCGTATCATTTATCTGACAATCAATGCCATTAATATACCTTTGCAAGTAGTTCCCGATGTGGCGGATAACAGTTCGCTGCGTCAGGCGGAAGCGCGTATCTTGGCTTCCGGCTTTAAATTGAATGATATTGAATATGTGGCGGGTGAAAAGGACTGGGTGTACGGCGTGAAGTATCAGGGACGTATGCTTGCCATCGGTGAAAAAGTACCTATGGGCGCAACGCTGACCTTGATGGCGGGTAATGGCAGCAAAGAACTGCTGGAAGGCGATTCTTTGTCAGTGAATGAAGGAACGGAGACTCAGGAGCCTGTCAGTTCCGAAAATTCTGCGGCTGATGAGTCTTGGTTTTGATATGGAGTGTAGGTGTACGGGAATGAAGGTGTCTTTAATTATTAAAAAGGACAAACGATGATCGAAGAGTTACCGGACGACATAGAGAATGATGTACTGGACGATATAGAACCCGTTGGTGATGAGTCGCAGCTTTATGAACACTTCCGCGTGGTGGTGGACAAAGGGCAGGAAATGATGCGTGTGGACAAATATCTGTTTGATCGTCTGACCAATGCCTCGCGTAACCGTATACAGAAAGCTGCCGATGCCGGATTTGTAATGGCCAATGACAAGCCGGTCAAAAGCAGCTACAAAGTGAAGCCTCTGGATGTGATAACGGTCATGATGGACCGCCCCCGCTATGAAAATGAGGTTATCCCCGAAGATATTCCCCTTGATATCGTGTATGAAGACAAGTACCTGATGGTTGTCAACAAACCGGCAGGGCTGGTGGTGCACCCCGGACACGGGAACTATCACGGCACGCTTGTCAATGCCATCGCCTGGCATATGAAAGATATTCCCGATTATGATGCCAACGACCCTCATGTGGGGCTTGTGCACCGTATCGACAAAGATACATCCGGCTTGCTGGTGATTGCCAAGACGCCGGACGCCAAGACCAATCTCGGTCTTCAATTTTTCAATAAGACTACCAAACGCCGTTACCGCGCCCTCGTCTGGGGAAATGTAGAACAAGACGAAGGTACAATTGTCGGTAACGTGGGCCGTAATCCTAAAGACCGTATGCAAATGACCGTTCTTCCCGATGACCAGGGCAAGTATGCCGTTACTCATTATCGGGTACTGGAACGTCTGGGTTATGTGACGCTTGTGGAATGTGTTCTCGAAACGGGCCGTACCCACCAAATCCGTGTGCACATGAAGCACATCGGGCATATCCTCTTTAATGATGAGCGCTATGGAGGCCATGAGATTCTGAAAGGAACTCATTTTACCAAATACAAACAGTTTGTAAACAATTGCTTTGATACTTGTCCGCGGCAGGCGCTGCACGCCATGACGCTGGGGTTCGTACATCCCGTCACCGGAAAAGAGATGTACTTCACCTCGGAGCTACCGGACGATATGAGTCGGCTGATTGACAGGTGGAGAGGCTATATTAGTAATAGAGATTTAGAATGAAACGCACAATTGCTATTGTATGCGGAGGTGATACTTCTGAGTTTGAGGTTTCCCTGCGCAGTGCACAAGGAATCTACTCCTTCATCGACAAGGAGAGATACACATTATATATTGTAGAGATGCATGGACTGGATTGGCACGTGCAGCTTCCTGACGGAACGAAAGCTCCGGTGGACCGTAATGATTTCAGTTTCAGGCTGAATGGCGGGAAGGTGGTGTTTGACTTCGCATATATCACCATTCACGGAACTCCGGGGGAGGACGGACGTTTGCAGGGATATTTCGATATGCTCCATATTCCTTATTCCTGTTGCGGAGTACTTGCGGCTGCGCTGACTTATGATAAGTTCGCCTGCAACCAATATCTGAAAACATTCGGTGTGCGTATTGCCGATTCTCTGTTGCTTCGCCAAGGACAGTCTGTTTCCAATGAAGATGTGATTGAAAAGATTGGCTTGCCCTGCTTTATCAAGCCCAGCCTGGGCGGTTCCAGTTTCGGTGTGACAAAGGTCAAGACGAAGGAACAGATACAACCTGCCATTATGAAAGCATTTGAAGAAGCCCGGGAAGTACTGGTGGAGGCTTTCATGGAAGGTACGGAAATTACCTGCGGATGTTATAAAACCAAAGAAAAGTCAGTGGTATTTCCTATTACGGAAGTTGTGTCGCATAATGAATATTTTGACTATAAAGCCAAGTATGACGGCGAGTCGGATGAAATAACCCCGGCGCGTATCTCCGACGGAGTGCGTGATCGTGTGCAAAAACTTACTTCCGCCATTTATGACATCCTCGGTGCCTCCGGAATTATCCGCGTGGATTATATCATCACCGAAGGAGAGAAGATAAATCTGCTGGAGGTAAATACCACGCCGGGTATGACTGCTACCAGTTTCATTCCGCAGCAGGTACGCGCAGCGAACTTGGATATTAAAGATGTAATGACAGATATAATAGAAAACCAATTTTAGATATTAACTATTAGGTATCAACCGACTATTAGATGCCCGTTTATTAGTCTTGAAACCAAATGCTTATTGTTTAAAATTTAAAATTGCATATCATGGAATTTGAAGAAATCCGCCCTTATCATGACGAAGAACTACCTCAGATTTTTGAGGAATTAATTGCTGACCCGGCATTCCAACAAGTGGCTTGCGCCGTTATGCCGGGTGTTCCTTTTGAGGCTATCGCGCAGAAGATGCGTGCAAGCAAGACCAAGCAGGAGTTCCAGGAAAACCTTTGCTACGGCATCTTGCATAAATTGGCCAAAGATACTACAGACGGACTGATACTGGAAAGTATGGCTGTGTTGAACAAACAGTCTGCCTATACCTATGTTTCCAATCACAGGGATATTATTCTCGACTCCGGTTTCTTGTCTGTTCTTCTGGTGGAACAGGGGCTGGATACTGTGGAAATCGCTATCGGTGACAATCTGTTGATTTACCCTTGGATTAAGAAATTGGTCCGTATCAATAAATGTTTCACCGTACAGCGTGCGCTTACCATGCGCCAGATGTTGGAGTCGTCCATTCGTATGTCGCGCTATATGCATTACACCATTGCGGAAAAGAAGCAATCCATTTGGATTGCCCAACGTGAGGGACGCGCCAAAGACTCCAATGACATTACGCAGGACAGCGTTCTGAAGATGCTGGCAATGGGTGGAGACGGAGATATCATTAGCAATCTTCAGGAATTGAATATCGTTCCGCTTTCCATTTCGTACGAGTATGACCCTTGCGACTATCTGAAAGCGCAGGAGTTCCAGTTGAAACGTGATATACCTGACTTTAAGAAAACTACGGATGATGACCTGCTGAATATGCAGACCGGACTTTTGGGATATAAAGGCCGTGTATGCTTCCGTATGGCATCTTGTATTAATGAAGATTTGGGCGAATTAGATAGGACATTGCCTAAACCTGAGTTGTTCGTAGCTATATCCGCTTTGATTGACAAGCGTATTCATGCCAACTATCGTATTTTTGCCAATAACTATGTGGCTCATGACCTGTTATACAATGAGGAAGAGTTTGTAGAGCACTATACGGCAGAGGACAAGAAACGTTTTACGAGTTATATTGACGGTCAGCTGGAGCGTGTTGCCATTCCTAACAAGGACGTGGATTTCTTGCGCGAGAAGTTGTTGCTGATGTACGCCAATCCGTTGACAAACTATCTGGCTGCAACCAAATAGACTTTGCCGGTTTGCAGTAGTGAGGAATCATAATTGTGTGGAGCAAGTGAGTATGAAGAAGTACTGCCGTGGACTGTTTGTAGTCGTTATGTCTTGCCTGTTGTCGTCTTGCGGTGACGATGACTATCATTATCCTTCCGTGAAGCAGGATTTTCTGACTGTGTTTTCCAATGCGGAAGGGCGGCTGGAGTCGGCTTTGGCTGATGGGGGCGAGGCTTTCCGGATTGTTGAGAATCTGTCGGGCTTGCAGCAGGTGAATGCGGATACTGCCATCCGAGTGGTAGCCAATTATGAAACGATGGTGACTGACAACGAAGTTGCGGATGTAAAATTGTATGCTTTATTACAGACAATATCTCCGGTTCCTCTGGCTGCCGATGAATTTAAGGAGGGTGTGAAAACAGAACCTTCGGAAATGCAAAGTATTTGGTTGGGGCATGATTTTCTGAATGTTATTGTGAAGGTGAAGCAACAAGGAAAGCATCTGTTTCACTTTGTGGAGGAGGGGGTGTCTGTGGATGAAGGTAGCGGGCGTGCCAAAGTGCGGCTGACTTTGTATCACGATGTGACCGGTACCGTACTGGATTATGGTAAACGCGCTTATTTGTCTGTTCCTTTAAAACAATATATGACTGAAGGTGTGCGGGGTGTGGATGTCTGTTTTAGGATTTATACTTACTCCGACTGTTTTAAAACTTATATTTTGGATACAACGGGACTTCATGTGGAGGAGGATTGATTTTATACATTATAATATATAATATGCAAAACAGGTGTCATAAAAATCTTATGGCACCTGTTCTTTTTTGCTTAGATATTGTTGTGATGGACTGCATCGGCAATGGTAAGTTCGATACCCATTTCTTCGATACGTAAAGCTGTGGAAGGAGGTATCCGGGAGTCGGTGATAATATGGTCGATGTCTTCCATATCGGCAATTTTGCTGAAACCGCGCCGTCCGAATTTGGAAGAGTCCGCCAGTACGATTGTTTTTTGCGCCGTCTGCATCATAACGCGGTTGAGGCTCGCTTCCATCATGTTGGTGGTGGTGATGCCGAAATCAAGGTCAATACCGTCTACGCCAATGAATAACTTGCTGCATGAAAAGTCCGCCAGAATGTTTTCTGCGTATTTCCCTACCACAGAGAGACTGCTGTGCCGCAACACTCCTCCAAGCTGAATGATATATATGTTTTTCTCGCACGCCAGAATATTAGAGACTTCCATGGAGGCGGTGATAACCGTTAGCTCATCTACCGGAACTATGCAGCGAGCCAATGCGTGCATAGTAGTGCCCGATGCTATTAATATAGAATCTTTAGGGGTGATGAGGCTGGCGGCTTTCATCCCTATGATGCGTTTTTCTTCGACATATAGCTTCTCTTTCTCGCTGACATTCCGATTGTCGATATAGGGATCTATCAAGATTGCTTTGCCGTGATTACGATACAGTTTCTTTTCTCTTTCGAGATCGGTTAAATCCTTTCGTATCGTAACTGACGAAACGTTGAGATGCGTAGCTAAATCTGTTACTAACATAGAATTGTGTTGCATCAGTAACTCTAAGATGATGGACTGTCTCTCTTCTTTTGTCATAATAAGCTTGGAAATTGTATTTAATGCGCTAATATACTTGAAAAAAATAGCATAGAAAAACTCTAAATGCTAAGAAATGGTAAAACAATCTGCCGAAAGCATTCCCTTGTGAAACGTAAGCATTCTAAGGGCTTTTTCCATGCAAAACTTCCCGTTTACAATTTTTTTTCTGCTTTTCAGTGAAAAAACAAGGAAAATGTTTCGCTATTATAAAAATAGAACTTATATTTGTTGCGAAATGAAACCTAAGCTGTTTTGGTAAGAAAGTGTAGATGTTACTTGATATACATTTTAAAACTAACGGCGTTAACTAATATTATAGAAACATGGTACTTAATGACGGAATTAACGAATTTGACATCATTATTGTTGGTGGAGGTGCGACCGGAGCAGGTACAGCAAGGGATTGTTCTTTGCGTGGTATGCGTGTTTTACTTGTAGAACGTTTTGATTTTGCTGCCGGCGCCACCGGACGAAACCATGGATTGCTTCATAGCGGAGCCCGTTATGCGGTGACTGATAGAGAATCGGCTGCCGAATGTATCAAAGAGAATATGATTCTTCGAAAGATAGCGCGCCATTGCGTAGAAGAAAACGGTGGCTTGTTTATTTCCCTTCCGGAAGATGACCTTTCGTATCAAAACTTATTTGTAGAATCGTGCCGAGCTGCGGGCATCAATGCAGAAGTGATTGACCCGGCGGAAGCAAGGTTGATAGAACCTTCTGTAAATCCTTTAATAACAGGTGCGGTGAAAGTCCCTGACGGTTCGATAGACCCTTTCAGGCTGACTCTGGCTAATGTTATTGATGCTAAGGCTCATGGAGCGAAAGTGCTGGTTTACCATGAGGTGACGGCGCTGATTCAAGATCAGGGAAATGTTGTTGGAGTTACTGTATTCGATCATAAAACAAAAACTGAACATAATTATTACGCACCTCTGACTATTAATGCGGGAGGTATTTGGGGACATGGCATTGCTGCAAAAGCAGGCGTAAGGGTGGATATGTTCCCAGCAAAAGGCTCATTGTTGATTTTTGGGCATCGAATCAACAATGTTGTGCTTAACCGTTGTCGCAAGCCTGCCAATGCGGATATTCTTGTTCCCGGAGATACAATCTGTCTGATTGGAACAACGTCAAGCCGTGTGGGCTTTGATGAAGTGGATGATGTACGGGTTACATCGGAAGAGGTTGATTTGTTGTTGTCGGAAGGTGAGAAGTTGGCTCCCGCTCTGGCTACAACCCGTATCTTGCGTGCATATGCCGGCGTTCGTCCGCTGGTGGCGGCAGATAACGACCCTTCCGGCCGTAATATTAGCCGGGGTATCGTGTTGCTGGACCATGAGGTGCGTGATGGTGTGGCGGGTTTTGTTACTATCACCGGTGGAAAGTTAATGACTTACCGGTTGATGGCGGAATGGGCTACAGATTTGGCGTGCAAGAAACTTGGTATAGACAAACCTTGTACTACAATGAACGAGCCTCTTCCCGGTTCGCGTCTGGAAGAGGGACAGGGCAATGGCAAGCAAGTGGTGACGGAGCATCCCAAGCGGTCTTCGGTAGGACGTCATGGTGAGATGGCTGCCAAGATTGCATCGGAAAGCAAGTATGACAACAGCTTGGTGTGTGAGTGTGAAGATGTGACGGTGGGCGAAGTGAACTATGCGGTGAATGAGCTGGATGTGCATAATCTGATAGACTTGCGACGCCGTACGCGTGTAGGTATGGGTACATGCCAGGGAGAACTCTGTGCTTGCCGTGCGGCAGGATTACTTGGTGAGGCGCATAACTGTTCGCAAAAGGCAAAGGCTGATTTGGCTTCGTTCCTGAATGAACGCTGGAAGGGACTGTATCCCGTGGCATGGGGTGAGGCATTGCGCGAAAGCGAATATACCCAGTGGATATATAGTGGAGTTTGTGGAATGGAATAAAATGAATAGAGATGAAATTTGATACTTTAATAATAGGTGGGGGACTTGCCGGTTTGACGTGCGGAATCCGTTTGCAGAAGAACGGTATGAAATGCGCTATCGTTTCCACCGGACAAAGTGCATTGCATTTTTCTTCCGGTTCATTCGATTTGCTTAATGAACTTTCCGACGGGACAAAGGTGGATAATCCTGTGGCTGCTGTTGAAAAGATCAACATGAACCATCCTTATGCAAAGTTAGGCAGTAAGTTCGCTTATTACGCAGGTGAAGCAAAACAATTGTTCGCGGATTGTGCTATTGAAGTGAATGGTGATGCTGCACATAACCATCTGCGCATAACCCCGATGGGTACGTTGAAGCCTACTTGGCTTACCTTCTCTGATTTTACACCGCTTTCATCGGCAAGTGACATGGTCGGCAAGAAAATCCTGATAGTCAATATGGCGGGATTCCTTGATTTCAATACAAAATTTGTGGCCGACAGCTTTGAGAAGTATGGCGCCGAGTGCCGGATTTCTTCTGTCAACCTCCCTGAACTGGAAAGGTTGCGGATTAGTCCGACGGAGATGCGCTCTACTAATATTGCCAGAGTATTGGATAACGAAAAGACTCTTGAGGCCCTGATTAAGGAACTGACCGGGCAAATATCCGGTTTCGATATCGTTGTTTTGCCGGCTGTGTTCGGATTGTCGTCTGCAGAACCGGTAAGGAAGTTGAAGGGGGCGTTGGATATTCCGGTATGGCTGATTCCTACGATGCCGCCGTCTGTTCCCGGCATCCGTGCGCAGCAACAGCTCCGCCGTTCTTTTGAAGAATTGGGAGGTGTCTATATGTTGGGTGATACAGTGGTGAAAGCCGACTTCAAAGATAACAAAGTGCAGGCTGTGTACTCTGTCAATCATGGAGATATTTCTTTTGTGGCGGAAAACTTTATCCTCGCTTCGGGCAGCTATTTCAGCAATGGTTTGGTGGCGCAACAGGACAGTGTTGTTGAGCCGGTTTTCGGCAGTGATGTTGATTTTACTCCCGGGCGTGACGGTTGGTATGACAAATCTTTCTTCAATAAACAGAACTATATGACATTCGGTGTAGCTACCAATGACAAGTTGCAGGTGAAGATTAAGAGTGAAATACAACAGAATCTGTATGCTGTTGGATCGGTTCTAAGCGGTTCCAATACAATACATGAAGGTTGTGGCGCAGGTATTTCTATGCTTACGGCATTATATGTAGCGGATAACTTAATAAATGGATGATGTCATGAATATGCAGCAGAATAATATAAGCGAGAATAATTTTGAGCAATGTATCAAGTGTACGGTTTGTACAGTATATTGTCCGGTTATTCCGGTGAATCCTAAATATCCCGGTCCTAAACAGGCAGGTCCGGACGAGGAACGCCTTCGTCTGAAAAGAGGTGAATACTTTGATGAGGCGCTGAAGTATTGTTTGAATTGCAAACGTTGTGAGGTGGCTTGTCCGTCGAATGTGAAGATTGGTGACATTATCCAACTGGCACGTATCAAATATAGCAAGAAGAAACCGGCATTGCGTGATATTATGCTTGCCAATACGGATTTTGTAGGTACTATGGCATCTGCTTTGGCTCCTGTAGTGAACACTACGCTGTCTTTGAAACCGGTGAAAATGGTAATGGACGGAGTGCTGAAAATAGATCACCATCGTGTTTTTCCGAAATATTCTTCCCAAACGTTTGAGAGTTGGTTCAAAAAGAATGCAATGGCTTCGCAGGAGAACTACAAGAAGCATGTAAGTTTCTTCCATGGCTGTTACATCAATTATAACTTCCCTCAGTTGGGTAAGGATATGGTGAGCGTACTTAATGCGATAGGCTACGGGGTACATTTGCTTGAAAAAGAGAAGTGCTGCGGAGTGGCTTTGATTTCTAACGGCTTGATAAACCAAGCGCGCAAACAGGCTGAAGAAAACCTTCGCTCTGTCCGTAAGTCGATTTTTGCGGACAAGCGTCCGGTTATCGGAGCCTCGTCTACTTGTATCTTTACCATGCGTGATGAATATCCTCATCTGCTTGGGATTGATAATGCGGATGTACGTGACAGTATAGAATTGGCTACCCGTTTCATATTCCGTTTGCTTGAAGAGGGAAATGTGAAACTGAAGTTCCGTGACGATGTGAAGATGAAGATAGCCTATCACACACCTTGTCATATGGAGAAGCTGGGTTGGGCATATTATTCCATCGCTTTGTTGCGCAGTATTCCTAACGTGAATCTCACCGTACTTAACTCTCAATGTTGCGGAATTGCAGGTACGTACGGTTTTAAAAAGGAAAATTACGAAACATCACAGGGAATAGGCGCTTCATTGTTCCGTCAGATTGAAGAAGTGGCGGCCGACTTTGTCGCTACAGATTGCGAAACTTGTAAATGGCAGATTGAAATGTCCACTTCGGCAAAGGTAAAACATCCTATATCGGTACTTGCAGAAGCGTTGGACTTGGAGGCAACCGGGAAGTTAAATAGTAACAAATAATATTACTCTTAAAATCTTAGTACTATGTGGAATTTTTTAGCACCACCTGCCCATAGGCAGGAACTGCCGGCAGAGAAGATTGACTCTACGTATAAGAGTTATCGTTGGCAAGTTTTCTTAGGTATCTTTATCGGTTACGCAGGTTTTTATATCGTGCGTAAGAACTTCTCAATGGCTATTCCGGAGCTTGCCCAGTTTGGCTTTGAAAAAGGAGAGTTAAGTATCGTCCTTTCTATGAACGCTGTGGCTTATGCTCTGTCCAAGTTCTTAATGGGAAGTGTGTCCGACCGTAGTAATGCACGCGTGTTCCTTCCATTGGGTTTAGTTTTGGCTGCTGTTTCCATGATGTTTATGATTGTGCCGGTACAGTTCTTCGGTCCGGAACAGAAATCATTGGCTATCATCGTAATGGCTGCCCTGAACTTCCTTGTGGGTTGGTTTAACGGTATGGGTTGGCCTCCTTGCGGACGTGTCATGACCCACTGGTTCTCTGTGACCGAGCGCGGCACAATGATGTCCATCTGGAACTGTGCCCATAATGTGGGCGGTGCATTGGTAGGTCCGATGGCTGTTTATGGTGCACTGTGGTTCGGTTCTTGGTTCTATGGCGCTGATGCATCCCGTTACTTCCTTATCGGTACGTATGTGTTTCCGGCAGCAGTGGCTATCCTTGTGGCATTGGTGGCATATTGCCTGATTCGCGATACTCCACAATCCTGCGGTCTTCCCACTATTGAGAAATACCGTAATGACTATCCTAAGAATTATAGTGAAAAGCAGGAAGAAGTGCTTACGGCAAAAGAAATTTTCTTTAAGCATGTGTTCAATAATAAGATGCTTTGGTACATCGCTATTGCCAACGCATTTGTGTACATGGTACGTTACGGATGTCTGGACTGGGCTCCTACTTTCCTGAAGGAAGCGCAGGGATATGACATCAAGCAAGCCGGTTGGGCATACTTTGCTTATGAGTTTGCGGCAATACCCGGAACATTGGTTTGCGGCTGGCTCAGTGATAAAGTTTTTAAGGGCGGACGTGCAATGACCACTATCATCTTTATGGCTATTGTTGCACTGTTCATTTTCCTCTATTGGCAATATTCCGATAATTATGTTGTTGTAACCTTGTCTCTGATAGCTATCGGTTTCTTTATTTATGGACCGGTAATGCTGATTGGTGTCCAAGCGCTTGACCTTGCTCCCAAGAATGCCGCAGGTACGGCTGCCGGACTTACCGGTTTCTTCGGATATTTCTTCGGAACAGCTATCCTTGCCAACGTGGTTCTCGGTTATGTAGCTGAGATGGCAGGTTGGGACTGGACTTTCATACTGTTGCTTATAGCGTGCGCCTTGTCCATCTTGCTGATGTCTTTCACTTATAAAGACGAAAAGGCATTACTTGCAGAAAGAAATAAAAAATAATCTTTTTAAGATAATATAGAATGATTTTAAACCAGTATTTACCTTAAAAATTAAACTATGTTGAAGAATCCAATCAAATTAAGTGCAACCTTGTTAGGTATGGCATTAGTAGCTTTCACTTCCTGTGAAGACCAAGATTTTACAGATGTGAATAATGATGCAACACGTGTTGAAGTAAACACAATCTCTCCAGAAATGGCGAAAGTGCGCGACTATGTACCCGATTATGCCGTAATGGCGCATCGCGGTTCTACCTTCTGGGCTCCGGAAGAAACAGAATCTGCATGGCGTTGGGCACGCGAAATGGGTGTAGACTATCTGGAATCGGATTTGCAATGTACAAAGGATGGTGTTATCCTTGCCAATCACGATGATAACTTGAAACGTACCACTAATATTGAGAATGTATATAGTGAGTTAGTACCGGCTACTCGTAAGGCTTTCTATATGCGTCATGGAGTGAGTGAGGCAGATGCAGAGAAGCTTGTTGCGGCTGATAAAGCCAGTTTCCGTCCTTACTATGCAATGTCCTATATGTACGAAGAATTACTGGCGCTTGATGCCGGTAGTTGGTTCAACGAAACAAGTATTGAACAAGCTCGTGAGGAGTTTTCAGAACAACATCAGTATGTATCAGCTCTGGAAGACCAGATTCGTTACGCTGAAGGTAAAATGTTGAAACGTGATAGTAACGGTGAACGCGTATATACTGTTACCGGTACATGGAATCCTGATAAACCCCGTGATTGCCTGACATATAAATTCGAGTATGTGGACGACCCGCAGGATACCGGTCATCGTCCGGGTGTTTACATTGAGTTCAAGGAGTCTTGGCTGAATCCTTCGGATTTTGAGAAACGTGTTTATGATAAACTTGATGAACTTGGCTGGAACATTATCACTAAACCTTGTGACGGAGAACCTTTCTACAAGAATAATAAAGTAAATGTAGGTAACACTAACGGTAAAGTTATCCTTCAAACATTCTCTCTTGAAAGTCTTCGTCGTACTGCAGAAGAATTCAAGGGTAAAATTCCTATGTGTTTCTTGTTGTGGGAAGGCAATGGGGCTACCGACTTGAAGTATGACACTCCTCAGGGTTATGCCTCTTTCATTAATCTCGGTTTGGAATATAAGGCTCATATCATTGGTCCTTGTATTGCAGGTGCTCCTAATAATTATCCGGAAATGAATGCTCCATGGCAGGCTTATCTTATTAAGAAATCCGGTATGCTCAATCATCCGTACTCATTCGACTCTTATGCGCAAATGGGAAAATACTTCGGTCAATACAACTGGGGAAATACTGTACAATATGATGAAGTGCTACATGGTATTTATGGTGACGGTTTGTTTACTAACCGCTCAGAAATGAGTCTGAAGTACTTAATTGACAATGGTCTACGTAAGGCTCCGGCACCTCAGGAAGTTCCTGATGCAGTTAAAACGCTTGAAAGACTTGGTTACTAATTAATTTATTAACACTAATACAGATTATATTATATGAAAAAGTATATTTTAATGCCGGTATTGGCTGCATTGTCACTGTCAGGATCGGTAGTCCAAGCTCAGGACTTTGATAATAAGCCGGTTGTTAATGTTAGCAACGCCAAGGAAAATTTGAACTTTACGATTGGTGCACGTTTTATGATGGACGGTGCATACTATCACTCTGATTTTACTCCTGTTAAATCGGGAGCTGCCATCACTGATGCCCGTATTCGTACTTCAATGAGTTATGAAGATTGGTATTTCTATGCAGATTTTGACTTCTCTAAAGGTAAATTCTCACAGAAGAACATATTCCTGCAATACTCGCTGGAAGGTGCAAAAGGTACCCATCGCTTCAAAGCCGGTTACTACAACAATCCGGCATCAATGGCAAACAATACCAGCCGTGGAAGTTTGCACTTTATTTCCCGTTCGGCTGCAGCCAATGCTTTCTCACCCTCTCGCGAACTCGGTTTGAGTTATATTTTCTACAATGATCATTTCTTTGCTAATCAAGGTGTGTTTGCCGAAAATAAGTACAATGACCAGCCGTCAGGTTATCAAGGAATGTCATTCGGTGGCCGTTGGTTATGGCGTCCTATCAATAATGAAGACAGGACATTCCATGTAGGAGCCGCTTTCCGTTATGCTAATATTGCTACCGGTACAGTAGAAAATAATGTGTTGAAAACAGAGTTGAATATTGGTTCTTCCTTGGAGACTTACGTAGACCCTACTCAAGACTTCTTGTCTGCTAAATTGCCATGGGCGAAAAATGTGTTTGATGTTGGCGCTGAGTTCTTGTACAAAACAGATAACTTCTTTACTCGCGGTGAGTATATGTACAAGCATGTTACTAAAGACCGCGATGATCAGGCTTTGTTTGAGGCCAATTTGGGATCTATCGATTCTTGGGGAACGCTTGAATCATGGCAGAAGGGTAACCCGCTTGGCGAAAACTCTTTCCATGGCGCTTATATTGAGGCTGGTTACAAAATCTTCGGCGATCCGTATCAATACAGCAATTCGGACGGCTTGTTGAAAGGCTTGAACGGCAGAGCACTTGAAGTAGTTGCCCGTTATAGCTATACAGGGCTGAATGACCTCGTTGATGGTGAAAAGTATGTTCCCGGACGTGACCAATACTATCCTAACGGTATATTGGCAGACTATCCTGCAACATCATTAAGCATCGGCGGCGGTAATATGCATTCGGCTACTTTGGGCGTAAACTACTCTTTCAACAAGTTTGCTCAGGTAATGTTGAGTTACACATACAATCGTCTTGACCGTGATAAATTCCAGTACGATAAGAATTTCCACGTGCTTCAAGCTCGTTTGATGTTCCAATTCTGATTGTGTGCATTTGTTTATAATAATGGTTAGTGAGCCTCTGTGGCAGAGGTAACAAAAGAAGAGAGGATGCTGCTTATTGCATCCTCTCTTTTGTTGTACAGTAAAGTCTCTTTGATATTTCTAGATATATATAGTGCCGCAAAAACGAAAAAGTTATAACTTTGGTACATATTCAATTCTGACTAAAATGAGTAAATTAATGAAAGCATTCTTTGCAGGTATTTGCTTGCTTTTCTCCGCGTTTGTTTCCTGCCAGCAAAAAGGGGGAGACTTCAAATCAGTTTCAACCGATGAATTTGCAATATTGATAGCCGACCCTGAAATTCAACGGTTGGATGTACGTACGGTTGCCGAATATTCGGAAGAACATATTCCGGGCAGTATCAATGTCAATGTCTTGGACGAACAGTTTGCTGCCATTGCCGATTCGACGCTTCAGAGGGACAAACCGGTAGCCCTTTATTGCCGGAGCGGAAAACGCAGCAAGAAAGCCGCAGATATCCTGAGCCGGAAAGGATATACGGTTTATGAGCTTGATAAAGGCTTCAACGGTTGGAAAGAAGCCGGGAAGGAAACGGAGAAATAATTATCACAACTATATACTTTAGTGTGTCAAGTATTTGTGTATAAAAGCTACTTGCTCGAAAGTATATAGTTGTGAAGTGTTGTTTATAAGTTTTCTATCAGTCGTTTCAATACGACTGTTGCAGAAATCTCACGGTTGGCAGCTTCCGGTATCACGATAGACTGCGGACTTTCAATGACGTCATCTGTTACAATCATGTTGCGGCGTACCGGCAGGCAGTGCATGAAATAGGCATTGTTGGTTACAGCCATTTGGCGGTCGCCTACGGTCCATTCCCGGTCTTTGCTCAGTATTTGCCCGTAGTTGTCGCCGGTGTAGGCGGCCCAGTTCTTGGCATATATGAAGTCTGCGCCTTCAAAGGCTTTCATCTGGTCGTACTCTACGCGGGCATTACCTACAAACTTAGAATCGAGTTCATAGCCTTCGGGATGGGTAATGACGAAATCATAGTCTGTTGCATTCATCCATTCGGCAAAAGAGTTGGGAACAGCCTGTGGCAACGGACGCGGATGCGGCGCCCACGTCATAACGACTTTGGGACGTGCTGTTTTCTTGTATTCTTCAATCGTGATAAGGTCTGCAAAGCTTTGTAGCGGGTGGCGCGTAGCGGCTTCCATTGAGAATACCGGACGACCGGAATATTTAATAAACTGGTTCAGTATTACTTCATTGTAATCATATTCACGGTCTTCAAAACGGGCAAAGGAACGTACACCGATTACATCGCAATAGCATCCCATTACGGGGATGGCCTCCAGCAAATGTTCCGGTTTGTCACCGTCCATGATGACACCGCGTTCAGTTTCCAGTTTCCATGCTCCCTGATTAATGTCCAGTACAATGACGTTCATGCCCAGATTGAGGGCGGCTTTTTGAGTGCTGAGGCGGGTACGCAGACTTGAGTTGAAGAATATCATCATTAGTGTCTTGTTACGTCCCAGCTCCACATATTTGAAACGGTCTTTTTTGATTTCGAATGCCTCGTCCAGTGCAGTCTTCAGGTCACCGATGTCCTGCACGCATGTAAAGTTCTTCATACTTTTTTTAGTGATTAGTGATTATTTTCTTACCTGTCCTTCTCCTTCGACAATCCACTTGTACGTGGTGATTTCCTCTAAAGCCATAGGACCGCGTGCATGCAGCTTCTGGGTGCTGATACCAATTTCCGCACCCAGTCCGAACTGTGCCCCGTCCGTAAAGGAAGTGGGGGCGTTGACATAGACGCAGGCCGCATCCACTTCGCGGCAGAACCATTCGGCGTGTTCTTTATCTTCGGTTACGATACATTCACTGTGTTTGGAACCGTATCGTTGTATGTGCGCCATGGCATCGGTTATACTGTCCACAACTTTCACAGCTATCTTATAGTCCAAGAATTCCGTACCGAAATCTTCTTCCGCAGCTTCCTTCAGCAGTTCGGCGGGATAGTGGCCCTGCAAAGAGGTGTATGCGGATGTATCTGCGTAGATAGTAACGTTGCTTTTCTGCAGCGGTGCGCAGAGTGCGGGCAGGTCTTTTGTGCGGTTGCCGTCTACAAGCAGGCAGTCTAAAGCGTTGCACACACTGACACGGCGTGTTTTGGCGTTGTTGATTATGGCGGCTCCTTTTTCTACGTCTCCATAACGGTCGAAGAATGTATGGCATATGCCTGCACCGGTTTCTATCACCGGAATGGTGGCATTCTGTCGGACAAAGTTGATGAGACTGCTGCTACCGCGCGGGATAATCAGGTCTACATAGCCGTTGGCATGCAATAATTGTGCGGTGGCTTCACGGTCGGCAGGAAGCAGTTCCACGATATGCAGGTCTACTTCAAACTGTTTTAGTACATCATGTATTACGCTGATGATGGCACGGTTGGAATAGTCCGCGTCACTTCCGCCTTTCAGTATGCAGGCATTGCCACTCTTGAAGCAGAGTGAAAACACATCAAAACTGACGTTGGGGCGTGCTTCGTAGATGATGCCGATTACTCCGAAAGGTACGCTCACACGTTTTATTTTCAGTCCGTTGGGCATTACATCTTGTTTTTGTATGCGTCCCACGGGTGAGGGGAGTTCGGCGACTTTACGGATGTCGTCTGCGATGCCTTTCAGACGGTCAGCGGTGAGCTTCAAGCGGTCGTACTTCGGATTGGAAATGTCCATACGTTGCAAGTCTTTCCGGTTTTCGGCAAGAATGAAGTCTGTCTTTTCTTCAGCTGCATCTGCAACAGCCAGCAATATTTGGTTAATCTTTTCGTCGTTCAGCGCCAGTAGCTTGCGGCTGGCGTCCTGTACAGCGGAAAAAGTCTTCTGTAAATCCATTTTGTGGTTCCGTTAATTGATTATTTCGCAAATGTAGTGATTATTATTGGCATTAATCGGGCTTACTCTATATAAAGATAATCGTAGTGCACTACGGGTTTTTTACCATGTTTTCCCATAGCTTCGCGCGCTTGTTCCGAGTTACAATTGGCTTTGCCTACACCTATCGGGTTTCCTTCGAAGTCAATGATGCGTATAATGTCGTCTTTCTCGAATTCACCCCGTACCTCGGTGATGCCTATGGGGAGGATACTGACTGCCTTGTCCGAGGCAAGTACTTTTGTGGCGCAATCGTTGATGTGCAACTCTCCTTTGGCGAATCCTTCGCTGTGGGCTATCCATTTTTTTACGCTGGATACGGGCTGGGGGGCGGGGATGAAGCGGGTGTATTTCAATGAAGAATTAAGAATTAAGAATGAAGAATTGGGCTGCGCTGTCATATCGGATGAAGATTCTTCATTCTTCATTCTTAGTTCTTCATTCCTCAGGATATTGACAAGGATGTTGTCACATTTGCCGTTGGCTATGATAACAGTGATTCCTTCATCGGCTACTTTACGGGCGATGTTGGTCTTGGTGAGCATTCCGCCGCGTCCGAAGCTGGATTTGGAAGTCTGGATGTAAGAAGACAAATCCTTGCCGTGCTCTATTTCACGAATGACTTCTGATGCAGGGTCGGAGGGGGGGCCGTTGTAGATGCCGTCGATGTTGCTGAGGATAATCAGGGCCTGTGCGTCCATCATGGAGGCTATCAGCCCGGAAAGTTCGTCATTGTCGGTAAACATCAGTTCGCTGACTGAAATGGTGTCGTTCTCGTTGACAATGGGGATTACTCCGTTTTCCAGCATCACGGTCATGCAGTTCTTCTGGTTGAGGTAGTGGCGGCGGGTGGCGAAGTTCTCTTTCATGGTGAGTACTTGCCCCACGGGGATGCCATGCTCGCGGAATAGTTCGTAATAGCGGTTGATAAGCTTGGCTTGCCCCACAGCGGAGAATAGCTGGCGCTGGTCTACACTGTCCAGTTTCTTGGCGGGGTGTATCTCGCTTCGTCCTGATGCAACGGCTCCGGAAGAAACGAGGATGATTTCTACGCCTGCTTTGTGCAGTTCGGCTACTTGGTCTACGAGGGCGGACATACGGGTCACGTCCAATGTGCCGTCATGGCGTGTCAATACATTGCTGCCTATTTTGACAGCAATTCTCGTTAGTTGTTGTTCCATATTTGTGAATCTCCCGTTTCGGGAGGGTTTTAATCTCCGTCTTTATTCTTTTCGTATTCGCGGACAACCTCCATGGCGGCCTCGTAGTTGGCTTCATTGACGAGGACAGCTATATCCACTGCCGTTTCGGGCAAGACGATATTTACTACCATCCCGTCTTTCAAGGTTGATTCGATGTCGTTGTTCTCCAGCAAACTTTTTACAAGTTGTGCTTCCCAAAGTGATCCTTGAAACACTTCGATGAGTTTGCTTTTATCTTCTTCTTTCATAGCGGTATGAATTTAGAGTTCCTGTTCTACAAATATAACAAGTTTTTTTGATTTATTGTTTAAACTCCGGCAATTTGTGCCTATAACTCAATACGCTGTACCGTTACCGCTTCGTTCAGGAAGATGGATGCCGATTCGATGAATTTTTCTTCCGCTTCTGTGGTGTAGTAGGCGCATTTACCGCTTTGGGTACACTTGGCATCTATTTCGGGATGGCGGTGGAGATACTCTTTCAAACTGTCCGCCACTAATTTTCCTTGTGCCACTATGGTGATACCGGCGGGCATATATTGTTGAATCTTAGGCAGCAGTATCGGATAGTGTGTACAGCCCAATATGGCGGTATCTATCTCAGGGTCTTTGGCAAGGAGTTCGTTTATGTATTTACGAATGAAGTAATCTGTTCCATCGCCTTGCGCTTCGTTGTTCTCTACAAGTGACACCCATAGAGGGCAGGCTTCTCCGCTTACTTTGATGTCGGGAAAGAGCTTGCGGATTTCCAGCGGATAGGAGTCGGACTTGATGGTGCCTCCTGTGGCAAGCACTCCCACGTGGCGGCTGCGGGTGATATTGCCGATACATTCTACGGTAGGGCGGATGACACCCAGTACGCGGCGTGCCGGGTCAAGGTGTGGCAGGTCGTTTATCTGTATGCTGCGCAGTGCTTTGGCGGATGCCGTGTTACAGGCAAGGATTACAAGGTGGCAGCCCATCTCAAACAGCTTGGTGACCGCCTGTAATGTGAATTCATAGACAATTTCAAACGAACGTGTTCCGTAAGGCGCACGGGCGTTGTCGCCCAGATAGATATAATCGTATTCAGGTAGGGCTTCCCGTATCTTACTCAAGATGGTAAGTCCGCCGTATCCGGAATCGAATACACCGATGGGACCGGGAGTGGATGGTAGTTTTTGTTTCATAGGACTGCATCATGATAAAAAAACACGAATTACACGAATATTACGGATGAAAAAGTGGATATCCGTATAACCTCGTGTAATTCGTGCCCGAAATTTCTATTATCTATCGGCTCTTGCTATTATTTGATGCCGAGTTGTGTCTTGACTTTAGCTGTTACATCTACACTTTGTGCACCTACATAAGGTATCGGAGTACGGGCCAGGTCGAAGATATATACAACACCTTCAGCTTTACCTACAGCTTGAATAGCTTCGTCCAGCTTCTTATAGATAGGAGTCATGGCATCTTGCTGTGCTTTTTGCATGGATTGGTAAGCTTCCTGTTGGAATTGCTCTTGGCGTTGTGCCATGTCCTGCAATTCTTTCTGACGTCTTTCTGCGATGTTTTTCGGCAGTGAGTCAGCTTGTGCTAAGAATTCTTGATACTTCTTATTGAACTCTTCCTGAGTGCGTTGCATTTCTGTTTGATACTCTTTAGACATAGCATCCAAGTCGGCCTGAGCTTTTGTGTATTCCGGCATGGTGACAATGACTTCTTGAGAGTTCATGTGAGCGAATTTAGTTTGCGCCATGGCTCCCAGAGGGAGGGCAAACATAACTACGAGCAGTGCGATTTTTTTAAGCATAATGTTTATTATTTATTTGAATGATTATTCGTTGTATAGGGTGCAAATGTATGAAATTAATTTGAATATCCTAATTTTGTGAGCACTTCATTACTTATATCGATGCTTGGAGAAGCAAAGATAATGCTTGATGCAGATGCCCGGTCTACTACTGCTGCATAACCTTTCTGTGTGGAAATTTCCTTTACGGCTTCGTAGATTTCATCTTGGATGGGTTGCATCAGTGCTTCACGCTTTTTGAAAAGTTCGCCTTCCGGACCGAAGTATTTACGGCGTAATTCTGCCGCGGACTTTTCTTTGGCGACTATCTCTTCTTCTTTCTTGGACTTTTGTGCTTCGGAAAGGGTTTTAACGGACGATTGGTAGCTGTCGTACAAACTCTTGGCTTCCTTGCCCAGCTTTTCAACTTCGCTTTGCCATTGTTGAGAGGCTTGGTTCAGTTCATCGGTTGCACTCTGGTAAGCCGGGATATTTTTTAAGATATATTCCATGTCAATCAGGGCAAACTTCTGTGCATTGGCTGTCATACCTGCGGCAAACAGCAGAAACATGATTAATAAACTCTTTCTCATAACGTTCTGGTTTTAGTTAAACAAATTAGAACTCTTGTCCTAAGATGAAGTGGAACTGGCTGCCGCCGTAGTCACTTCTTCCGAATACTTTGTCGAAACCGTAAGCCCAGTCAATACCCATCATACCAATCATCGGAAGGAAGATGCGGACACCGACACCGGCAGAACGTTTCAAATCAAACGGGTTGAACTTGTTAACATCTTGCCAAGCGTTACCGGCTTCAACGAAAGTTAACGCATAAATACTGGTACTTGTTTCCAGCATCAGCGGATATCTTAATTCCAGGCCGAGGCGTGCGTATGCATAGCCTTCATATCCATAAGGAGTAAGAGAACTGTTTTCATATCCGCGCAGGGCAACGCTTTCGGTTGCATAGCTGGAATATCCTGTCATACCGTCACCACCCACGTCAAAGGTTTCAAACGGAGATTTCTTGTACTTGTTATAGTGCCCTAACAAACCGAACTCTACGCGTCCCATTAATACCGGAGTACGTTTTACGGTTATGGGGTCCATCAACGGGATGTATACTTTGGATTTGAATTTCCACTTGTGGTACTCTATCCATTTATGCATTTTGTTCATGTCGTCTTGGTTGCTGGTACTGTACTTGCTGTAGTCTGTGCCGTCAAATAAAGAGTAGGGCGGTGTCAACTGTGCCGACAGTGAGAACTCGGAGCCTTGACGCGGATAGATAGGATTGTCGATAGAGCTACGTGACAAAGTCAGGTTTATACTCAAGTTGTTACATTTACCGTTGGTAACGGGGAAATACTGCCAGTCGCTCAGGATATAGCGCTGATAGGACAACTCTGCCGTGAACTGGAAGTAGTCATCCGGCCATTTCAGACGTTTACCGAACATTACTGCCAATCCCCACATTTGGATGGACTTGTCAGGGTCGTAATAGTTTTCGTAATTGTTGTAGTTACCGTAGTTGTACATACCATAACCGTACATACCGCTGTAATAGCTGTTGTAGTAGCTATTCATGTATGCGTCGTTATAGTAACGGCTACTGATGTCCGTCTGGCGGGAGTAGAATGCAGATACGGAGAATGCATTCGGACGCTTGCCCCCAAACCACGGGTCGTAGAATGACACACTGTATGATTGGTAATATTTGGCATTGGTCTGTCCGCTGATTGTCAATGTCTGTCCGTCACCTTGCGGCAGGATACCGCGATAGTTTTCGCCCGGATGCAGGAGGTTGGCAACGGAGAAGTTGGTGAATTTCAAACTCAGCTTACCGATGATACCTGTCTGCCCCCAACCGGCGGAGAACTCAACTTGGTCATTTGCTTTGGAGATGAGGTCATAACCGATGTCTACCGTACCGTCTTCCGGTTTCGGCTGGATATCCGGTTGGATTTGTTCAGGGTCGAAGTGTCCCATTTGCTGGATTTCACGCATGGAACGCATCAGGTCTTCACGGCTGAACAATTGTCCCGGACGGGTACGCAACTCGCGACGGACTACATTTTCATACAGGCGGTCGTTACCATTGATGCTAATCTTGTTGATAGTAGCCTGGCGACCCTCGAAAATGCGCATCTCCAAGTCAATAGAGTCACCTACGATGTTTACTTCCACGGGGTCAAGTGAGTAGAACAGGTAACCGTTGTTGTAATAGAGGTTACCGATTGCGTCTTCATCTGTGCTGGTACGTTCTTCCAATAACTTCTGATTGTAAACGTCACCTTTCTTCATACGTAGCAGGAAGTTCAACTGTTCGGAAGGATAGAGAGTGTTACCAACCCACGTCACATTACGCAAGTAGTACTTTTGGCCTTCTTCAATTTCCATTGAGATATCTACCGTACGTTCGTCATAAGGCTTGATGCTGTCCGTTACAATGATGGCATCACGATAACCCAATTCATTATATTTGTCGATAATCAGTTGCTTGTCGGCTTCATAGTTCTCTTCTACGAATTTCTTGGTACGGAAAAGGTTGAGGAGCTTGCCTTTTTCGTTCGTCTTCTTCATCACACGTTTAAGTTTCTTGGTGGTGATGGCTTGGTTACCGGTAATGGTAATCTTGTGTACTTTTACTTTCTCCTTTTTGTCGATGTTGATGTCAACCAAAACTTGATTGGCATTGTTGGGGTCGTCTTTCTGAGTAATGATGACATCGGCATTCTTGAAACCTTTGTCGTCAAAGTAACGTTTAATCAGGGTTTTGGCGCGGTCTATCAAGTTGGGAGTAACCTGATTGCCTTTTATCAAACCTACTCTAGCCTCCAAGTCCTCACGTTCTGACTTCTTTACGCCATGATAGCGGATGTCGGAAACGCGGGGGCGCATTGTCAGATGGATTGTAAGCCAAATCTTATCGCCTTCAATCTTGTCTGCAGTAACTTGAACGTCGGAGAACAGGCCGTGACGCCAGTAACGTTTACAAGCTTGCGTTATTTCATCACCGGGTACGGTAATTGTCTGGCCTTTTGATAATCCGGATAAACCGATGATTACATAATCTTCATAATTCTTGGCTCCTACCACTTTTATATCTGCAATTTCATACTTTTTGGGCGTTCCCGAATAAAGAATAACCGGTTTTTCGGCTTCATCGGTGTTGCTTGTGTCCTGTGCCGCGCTGGTCAGTACACAGCTAAAGAGGCAGATAAACGTTACGAGTATGGAGAAAATACGATAGTACATCTTTTTATTTACTATTTTACAATTTACTATTTACTATTTGTGTCTGTCCGGTCAGCTGATTTGTTCACTGGTTTTTCCGAACCTGCGCTCACGCTGCTGGTAGTCATATATGGCTTTGTGAAGTTCCTCTTCACGAAAGTCGGGCCAATAGGTGTCGCAAAAATAAAGTTCCGAATAAGCACATTGCCACAGTAGGTAATTGCTTAGACGGATTTCACCGCCCGTACGAATCAATAAATCCGGGTCGGGCATAAAGTTGGTAGCAAGATGCCGGGACAACAGGCAGCTGTCAATCTCTTCGGGATTTAGTTCGCCTTTTTGCACTAAAGTCGCAATCCGGCGGGCGGCTTCCGTTATCTCCCAACGGGATGAGTAGCTTATAGCCAGCACCAAAGCCATGCCCGTATTGTTGGCAGTATGTGCTACGCAGGTTTCCAAGCGCTCCCGTACGTTGGCGGGTAACTTGGCTAAGTCCCCGATAATCCGGAAACTGATGTTGTTCTTCATGAATGTTTCTTCTTCGATAGAGTCGAAAAGGAGTGCCATTAATGCGGCGACTTCATTGGAAGGACGGTTCCAGTTTTCGGTGGAGAACGTATATAAAGTCAGATATTTGATGCCTAAATTAGACGCTTCTTCTGCAATGATGTGCACAGTCTCGGCACCGGCTTGATGACCGTAACTGCGTTCTTGTCCGCGCAGCTTAGCCCAACGTCCGTTGCCGTCCATGATAATTGCCACGTGTTGTGGAATTCGGCTTAAATCAAGTTTTTCTGTATTTAGCATCTTTACTTATACTTACATCTCTTGTCTTTTTTTCTTCTCTTATACCTTATTATATAGGAAACGGTTCTATTGTATTGCAAACAACAGCTTATTTTGATGTCCGCGCCAAACCTCATTGGCTTTTCCGTCGCCACCGAATATTACCCATATATAAGGAGTGTTCACAACAATAGAGTAGGGAGCGTTTATGCCTGTTATGTCTTTGCTTAATAAGAATTTGCTTTTTGTCTGACGCCATGATATGCCGTCCGGTGAAGAGTAGATAACATTGAGTTTGTTGTCTTCTTTACTGCCGAAGATGTAATACTTTTCACCATAGTATGTCACAACGGGATTCTTTAACGCCGGACAGAAAGCTTCATACGACGTGTTGTCAAACTCAACCCAATAATTGCCGTTTTCGGACACCCACGGAATGGTTTGCTTTAGTTCGCTGTTGGGAGCGCCTACTACCATTACCCGTTCTTGGTTGTTATTCTTAAAGTTGGTGAAGTATATGTGTTCGGCAGGGAAGCCTGTGTAGGTATCCGTTCCTCCTGCAATGTTCCATTCGTTGTTGTTAGAATCCCATTCGGCGGAATAAATTTTGTTTTCGGTAGTGATGATGGTAAGCGTATTGGTGAAGCTTGGTATTACGCTGCGGATATTGCTTATTCCGTTCCAAGCGGTTGCTGCCCATTGAACCCCATCGCCGGAAGTATAGACATTATTGTCTTCCGTCACGATATAGAGCCGCTCCTTGGCGTTTTCGGCTGTAGACGACTCTTGGTATTTAAAGCTGACGAGTGTCGATAATTCGGCATTGGCTGGGAAGTCAATATAGGCTTCGGTTTCCTGCCAACCGTATTCGCCCGGTTTTGTAGAGGTCTTATAAGCTTTGCTTTGTGTGAATACCCATAAATCGTTATTGAAAAGTACGGCTTTTTGTCCTTGCGCAGAAGGAACTGCAGGAAGAGCCGGTTCCATAAGATTCCAAACCAAAGAGTCCGGATCTTGTTTGTGCATTCTAATTTTAAGGGTATATTTATTCACGTTAACACCATCCGGCGCATGTACTTTAAAATTCATCCCCTCATTACTATTGATTGCTCCGGTCAAATCTACCGAGTCGGTATTGACAAATATTGTATCGTCGATTCCCGCAGTAATCCAGCCGCTTACAAGAAAAGTATCAATTAATATACGGTCAAGGATTGTATCAGAGCCGACAGGCAATGAATCTTGGTTATAAATTTCCCTCTTTAGTTGGTCTATCGTGAATTTATAGTACTTGCCATATATTGTGTCAATGCCAAAAGCGTGTACCGTTGCGTCAGAACTGAGTTCTATTGTATTGTCATCAGAGTCAAGGCACGAACTTATTGCGATTGATACAAAAATGAAACTCGCGATTATTGCTAAAAACTTTATTCTCATTTTAAAAGATAGTGTTTATTTACAAGTTGCAAAAATAGGAACATTTTTTTCTATAAACAGCTTTATCGGCAAGTTTTATATAAAATTATAGATAATATGGCTGTTTTTCTCGATTAAAATGCCCTTGAATAAGGCTGTTAGCCTAATCTTGCAGCGGTGTAATGCCGAAAACTTCGCCCGAAATGCCGCTCGCAGACATAAGGCGTTTCGTGGCTCATTTCGGGTGCCCGGACACCGGAAAACAACATCGCGGGACTTTCTTCGATAAATGCTTCATCCCATAACTCTGCATCAATGAAAGATTGTAATAAGATGCTGCCGCCTTCTACTAAAAGCGATTGTAATCCTTGTGCATACAAGTAGCCCGTGATTTGTGGCAGTATGTTCTGTTGATAGTCGATAGGGATGTATTCTACATTGGGGCGTGCCGGATGTGGCTTTTCTGTAAATACAAGCGTACGGACATCGCCGTCAAACAGATGTAACTCAGGAGGGAGCAGCTGTTGTCTGTCCAAAACTATTCGCACAGGAGGCCGCCCCTGCCAGTTGCGTACGGTCAGGCTGGGGTTGTCCAGTTTGGCAGTGCGTGTACCTACCATAATTGCGCTGTACTCTGCCCGCTTTTTGTGTACAAGCATGGAAGTCAACGGGCCGGATAGGATGACCGGCTTTCCGCTTTCCCGATGCTTGTCGATGTATTTATCGGCGGATTCAGCCCATTTCAGTGTGATGTACGGGCGGTGCAGGGAGTGGAATGTGATAAAACGCCGGATTAAATTTCTGCACTCCTCTTCCAAAACTCCTACAATAACTTCCCGCCCTGCGTCTTTCAGCTTTTGAATGCCACGTCCGGCTACTTTGGCAAAGGGGTCTTGGCAACCGATGACAATGCGGGGAATTTGTTTTTCTATGATAAGGTCGGCGCAAGGCGGTGTCTTGCCATAATGGGAGCAAGGTTCCAGACTGACGTAGATTGTGGAGCGTTTCAGCAAAGAAGAGTCTTTTACGGAGCGGATGGCATTGACTTCGGCATGTGCTTCGCCACAACGTATATGATACCCTTCGCCGATAATTTTCCCATCACATACGATTACCGCGCCTACCATCGGATTGGGAGCTGTGTTGCATAAACCGTTTTGTGCCAGTTGAATGCAGCGGCGCATATATTTTTCTTCTTCCATACTTTGTATTACTCTTAAACTTCCACTATTTTTGCAGCTCGAAATGCCGAATGTTATGAATATCTCTGTATCTCATATTCGCCGTGCTTTGCAGGAGAGTTACTCTGCACAAGAAGCTGCCAACTTATCCCGCATCGTCTGTTGTGAAATGCTGGGACAGACCGCGGTTGATTATTATTTGGGCAAAGATATAATTTTATCCCCAAAAGAGATGCAGAATTTAGATAGCATTCTTACCCGTTTGCATAATTTTGAGCCGATACAATATATACAAGGTACCGCCCGCTTTTTGGAGCGCACTTATCATGTAGCTCCCGGCGTACTGATTCCCCGGCCTGAAACGGAGGAGTTAGTGGAGGTAATGCTAAAGGAAGTCCCGTCCGACGCACGCATTCTTGATATTGGGACGGGAAGCGGGTGTATTGCCGTTTCTCTTTCCAAAGCGTTTCCGGATGCGGAAGTGGAAGCATGGGATATTTCGGATGAAGCTTTGACTATTGCCCGGCGGAATAATGATATGCTTGGGGGGAATGTCCGTTTTCTCCGGCAAAATATATTGACTTATGCACCGGATGGCAAGGAACATTATGACGTGATTGTCAGTAATCCGCCATATGTCACGGAATCGGAGAAACAGGCTATGGAACGCAATGTGTTGGATTGGGAACCTTTTTCGGCATTGTTTGTTCCGGATAATGATCCGTTGCTTTTTTATCGTCGGATTGCAGAATCGGGCAAGACGATGCTTGTGCCCGGCGGCCGTCTCTATTTTGAAATCAACCGGGCTTACGGAGAAGCTACGGCGGCCATGCTTCGTGAACAGGGGTATGCCGGCCTGAGGGTTCTAAAAGATATTTCCGGAAATGATAGAATTGTAATCGCAGAACGATGATAGAAATTACAGAAACAGATGCTTTAGGCCGTTTGGCGGCTTATTGTTCCACAGCAGAGCATTGCCGGGCGGAAGTCACGGAGAAAATGCAGCGCTGGGGTATTCCTTATGATGCCATAGACCGTATAATCCATCGTTTGGAGCAGGAGAAATACATTGACGAAGAGCGCTTTTGCCGTGCCTTTATCCATGATAAGTACCGCTTTGCCAAATGGGGAAAAATAAAGATAGGTCAGGCGCTTCTGTTAAAGAAAATCCCTCAACGGGTTTTCTCTCAGTATTTGAATGAGATTGATAAAGATGAATATCTGGCCGTTTTGAATGATTTGTTGGCGGCGAAACGTAAGAGTGTTCATGCGGAGAATGAATTTGAGCTGAATAACAAATTAGTGCGTTTTGCATTGAGCCGGGGATTCGAAATGAAAGATATTCGTCATTGCATTACGCTTTCTGATGAAAATGACGATTTGGAGTAAAAAATATCCGTATTCTTTTTTTTATTCTCGTTAGCTTTCTGTATTTTTGCAGCATATTTATCATAATAGTTAGTTTAGCTATGAAAACTTTAGAAAGATTGTTTGCAGAGAAGTTGCTGAAGATTAAAGCGATTAAACTACAACCCGCTAACCCGTTTACTTGGGCATCAGGATGGAAATCTCCGTTTTACTGTGATAACCGTAAGACTCTTTCATATCCTTCTCTCCGTAATTTCGTAAAGCTGGAAATTACGCGTCTGATTCTGGAACGTTTCGGTCAGGTTGATGCGATAGCCGGTGTTGCTACGGGAGCTATTCCTCAGGGAGCATTGGTGGCTGATGCATTGAATCTGCCGTTTGTATATGTACGCTCTACTCCGAAAGACCACGGTTTGGAGAACTTGATAGAAGGTGAACTTCGTCCGGGCATGAAAGTGGTAGTGGTGGAAGACTTGATCTCTACCGGTGGAAGCAGCTTGAAAGTCGTTGAAGCTATCCGTCGTGACGGATGCGAAGTAATCGGTATGGTTGCCGCTTACACTTATGGATTCCCCATTGCAGAAAAGGCATTCAAAGAGGCTAAAGTTCCTTTGGTGACATTGACTAATTATGAAGCTGTTATGGAAGTTGCCCTTCGCACCGGCTACATTGAGGAGGAAGATGTGGCTACATTGAATGAGTGGCGTAAAGACCCTGCGCATTGGGAAGCCGGAAAATAAGAATTATTTTATATAATGATAGATTATGACGAAAGAGCCATTCGGATAGATACTGTCCGGATAGTTCTTTTTGTCTTTTAAAGACCATTGGATTATGACTAAATTTGAGAGTGCGGTGAAGGTGATACCTGCTTCGCAAAATGCTGTTTATGAGAAACTTTCAGACCTTAGCAATTTAGATAAGGTAAAGGATCGTTTGCCGCAGGACAAGGTGAAGAATTTGAGTTTTGATGCGGAAACACTGTCGATAGAAGTACCGCCGGTTGGGAAAATCGTATTGCAGATTGTGGAGAAAGAACCTTGTAAGTGTATCAAGTTTGCAACAACAACCTCACCTCTGCCGTTCAATCTGTGGATACAGATTGTACCTGTTACGGAAACGGAATGTAAAATGAAACTCACAATCGGAATGGAGTTAAATCCGTTTATGAAAACGATGGTGCAGAAACCCTTGCAGGAGGGGTTGGAGAAAATGGCGGAGACTTTGGCAATCATTAATTATTAATGGTGTATCTCATTAATTACTAATCACTATTTTATTATGGCTCAGAAACTTTGGGAAAAATCCGTTCAGGTGAATAAGGATATAGAACGTTTTACGGTAGGACGCGACCGTGAGATGGATCTTTATCTGGCAAAGCATGATGTGTTGGGTTCCATGGCACATATCACGATGCTGGAAAGCATCGGCCTGCTGACAAGAGAAGAACTGTCTCTGCTGCTTGCAGAACTGAAGAATATCTATGAGGCGGCCGAGAAAGGGGAGTTTGTGATAGAAGAGGGCGTAGAAGATGTACACTCCCAGGTAGAACTGATGTTGACTCGCAAACTGGGAGATGTAGGAAAGAAAATTCATAGCGGACGTTCACGTAATGACCAGGTATTATTGGACTTGAAACTTTTTACTCGTACGGAGATAAAGGAAATAGCCGAAGCGGTGGAACAGCTTTTCCATGTGCTTGTTATGCAGAGCGAGCGTTATAAAAATGTATTGATGCCGGGATATACCCACTTGCAGATAGCGATGCCATCGTCTTTCGGACTGTGGTTTGGTGCATATGCCGAGAGTCTGGTGGATGATATGCTGTTCTTGCAGGCAGCTTTCAAGATGTGCAACCGTAACCCGTTGGGGTCTGCAGCCGGGTATGGCTCATCTTTTCCGTTGAACCGTACTATGACTACCCGATTGCTGGGTTTTGATTCGCTGAATTATAATGTGGTATATGCCCAGATGGGTCGCGGCAAGATGGAGCGTAATGTAGCTTTTGCTTTGGCAAGCATTGCGGGGACAATTTCCAAACTTGCATTTGATGCCTGTATGTTCAATAGCCAGAACTTCGGATTTGTGAAGTTGCCGGATGATTGTACTACCGGTTCGAGTATCATGCCGCATAAGAAGAACCCGGACGTGTTTGAACTGACACGCGCCAAATGCAATAAACTGCAATCATTGCCTCAACAGATAATGATGATAGCCAATAACCTGCCTTCCGGTTATTTCCGCGATTTGCAGATTATAAAGGAAGTCTTCTTGCCTGCTTTCCAAGAGTTGAAAGACTGCTTGCGGATGACAACTTATATTATGAATGAAATTAAGGTGAATGAACATATTCTTGACGATGATAAATACCTGCTCATCTTTAGTGTAGAAGAGGTAAACCGTTTGGCACGTGAAGGTATGCCTTTCCGTGATGCGTACAAGAAAGTAGGCTTGGATATTGAAGCCGGCAATTTCTCCCATAGCAAGGAGGTGCACCATACGCACGAAGGCAGTATTGGTAATTTGTGTAATGATGAAATTTCCGCTTTGATGCAGAAAGTCGTGGATGGCTTTAATTTTGAAACAATGGAGCAGGCTGAAAAAGCATTGCTCGGTCGGTAATCATAGTAAATTAACTTCCTGCGGTGTACGATGTTAACTTCCTCTGTTTAGGATGTTAACTGATTAATAACAGTTCAGTTAACATCGTATGCGCTACTTAGTTAACTTTTTTCCGGTAAAAAGTTTGGCTGTAACGGGGAAACTGTTTATCTTTGCACCCGTTCTCCGGAAACCTGCGGAAATAGCTCAGTTGGTAGAGCATAACCTTGCCAAGGTTAGGGTCGCGAGTTCGAGTCTCGTTTTCCGCTCTCTTTGAAAGGATGCTCGAATGGTGGAATGGTAGACACGAAGGACTTAAAATCCTTTGGCCATTGCGGCTGTGCGGGTTCAAGTCCCGCTTCGAGTACAGGAGTAATCCTTTAATCGCCTGCAAATCAATGTTTGCGGGCGATTTTCTTTTTATTGCTGAAACATTTCTGAAACTTTTTTTTTGCTGAATACACGGCGAGAGTTAAAGTCGGATATTGGGAGAGTAGGGCGAAGTGAGGCTGTTTACAATCACCCAATCATATTATTACGAGGGTTACAAGCCGGAATAAACTGTTTATCAAGCACATCAAACAGAATTATCAAGCGCGTCAATTTTTTTTTTCAAGTATATCAAACGGATTCATCATCGTAGGAAAACAGATTATTTGTTTCATTAAAACGTATGGTCTGTTTCATTAAAACAGATTATCTGTTTCATTGAAATACATTATCTGTTTTATCAATACACATTATCCGTCCTGTCATTCAGAGGAGCTTGCGACGAAGAATCTCTTCTCTTATCCCCCTTCCACCCTCCACAAGTCCCTATTCATGGGGAATAGCGGGTGGAAGGGGGTGATGCCTCACATCATCTCCCCAAATGACGTACGTTACCTCCTCAAATGCCTGTGGTTTGCCTTACTGAGATGCGTGGTTTCGGGTACTGAGATGCGTCATTTGGGGAGACAACGTGCGTCATTTGAAACGCTATAATATACTGTTTTGAAAAGTATATGGAAAGTGGGTTCCACCCTCTATCTCTCATGGGCAGGGATATGCAGAGGGTGGAAGCGGGGGCGTTTATTATTAAACCGATAACCTATGCCCAACATCAGATAGTTGGGTTCATGGAAATCTTTGAGATTGTAGCCGATATGTAGAAAAGTGTCATGTGGCATATCTATTTTGAGCGCCAATATCTGGTAGAAAGATTGCAAATCGCCCCCGCCATGCAGAACATTGGCTCCAAAACCTATGCCGACGGTAAAATAGGGCATCACCCATTCTCCACGTGCGGAAACACCTAAAGAGAGCTGTTTGCGCAGTGGCGGAGTACCGAATGCTTCTTCCTCATTGCCACCGTCGAGCGGAGTAATGTAATCTTTGGCATAAATATTGGCGCCGGCATCGTACACACCGTCTAAAGATACTCCTGCACGGAATTTATAGCCAAGATTGTACATAGGGGCAAAACTGAATCCCGCTACGGCATACTTGCCGGGTGCAGGAATCTGTCCGCCCGAAACATCGACGGCTTTCCGCCGCCATGAACCGAATAAGGTAAGGTCGTAGCTGACGTGTTTGTGAAATATCGGGACAGGAATCTGTTGTGACGGTTGCAGCACTTCGTTTATGTTCCGGTTGAAATTATACACCACTCCGATTTTAAAATCTATTGTGTTCAGTCCCGTATTGGGATACCGGGTGTTACCGTTGGAGAAATGTACTGCCGTTGTACCGATATTAAGGTCGAACTGTGGAGAGAGTATCCAGTTCAGATGAATTCCGGCGCTGATATATGCATTGATTTTACTTCCTATGACGGTATTATTGGGATTGTTGTAATAATCGTAAGGTTTCCAACCGAAAGATGCCCCGAATCCCCATTCGTAGTTGAGCGACAGGCGGGGAGTGAACCTGGCGATACGTGCTCCCTGAAATGCGTAGAGGGCAACCGGTGTTCCTGTTTCTCTGTGGTTGCCGAAATCAAAATAACCGAGTCCTATCCCTTGGTAAGAACTTCCATATATAAGATCGGCAGCAGTGCCCGGCTGTAGTTGGAATGAGTATTTCAGATGGGCGGAGTAGGCGGAACTCAATCTTTTGCGCATATCGTTTTCTCCCCGCAGGAAAGAACTGGTGGGAAATATATATCCCGGTCGGCCTTCGATGCCGAGGCGGTGGATATAATTGTCTTGCGCAGATATATTGTCGGACAGGAAGAGGATAATCATTAAGAGAAGTATGCCTCTTCCAGTCCGTTTTTCATTACTCATGATGTCATGCTGTTATGCCTTTTCTTATTTCGAAGCGGTTATTTCGCATCGTTCTTCCGGATTTCCACACGGCGTATCTTACCGCTGATGGTTTTGGGAAGTTCGTCTACAAACTCTATGACGCGCGGGTATTTGTAAGGGGCAGTCACTTTCTTTACGTGGTTCTGCAGTTCCTTAATCAGTTCTTCGCCGGCGCGGTTCTTATAATCCTTAGACAGTACAATGGTAGCTTTCACCACTTGCCCCCGGATTTCATCGGGAACTCCGGTAATGGCACATTCTATCACTGCGGGATGCGTCATCAGGGCGCTTTCCACCTCGAACGGGCCGATGCGGTAACCGCTACTCTTGATAACGTCGTCGGCACGTCCTACAAACCAGAGGTAACCGTCCTCATCTTTCCAAGCAACGTCTCCGGTATAGTAGATGTTGTCGTGCCATGCTTCGTGGGTGCGGTTGGCGTCGCGATAGTACTCTTTGAACAGACCGAGCGGTTTGCCTTTGTCGGTACGGATTACAATCTGTCCTTGTTCGCCGGCTTCTACCGAACGGCCGTCATAGTCTATCAGGTCTACATCGTATTGCGGGTTCGGCAATCCCATGCTGCCCGGTTTGGGCTGCATCCACGGCATGGTGGCTACGGTAAGGGTGGTCTCGGTCTGTCCGAAGCCCTCCATCAGTTTGATGCCTGTCAATTTCTTGAATGTATCGAATACGGCGGGGTTCAACGCTTCGCCGGCAATGGTGCAATACTGCAATGAAGAGAGGTCGTACTTCGTCAGGTCTTCGTGAATCAGGAACCGGAAGATGGTAGGCGGCGCACAAAGCGAGGTGACGTGGTAGTCCTGTATCTTTGTCAGAATATCGGCGGGAGTGAATTTCTCGTGGTCGTATACAAAGATGTTGGCTCCGGCTATCCATTGTCCGTATAGCTTGCCCCATACGGCTTTTCCCCAACCGGTATCGGCAATGGTGAGATGCAGGCTGTTTTCGTGCAGATTATGCCAGAAGCATCCGGTGACGATATGTCCCAAAGGATAAGTGAAATCGTGGGCAACCATTTTCGGTTCGCCGGTTGTTCCGCTGGTGAAGTACATCAAAGAGATGTCGTCGTTGCTGTTGGCGTGTTCCGGTCTTACGAAAGGAGCGGCATCGGCTATGCCTTTGTGGAAGTCTTCAAATCCTTCGGCTATCTCCGGGCCTACGCTCACCAGTCTCTTCACACTCGGAGAGTCCGGCATGGCGGCGGTGATGTGGTCGGTAATGACGCTTTCGCCTGCACAGACAATCATTTTGATGTCTGCGGCATTGCAGCGGTATACAATATCTTTCTTGGTGAGCAAATGTGTGGCGGGAATAACGACAGCGCCCAGCTTGTGCAGTGCGATGATGCTGAACCAGAATTCATAACGGCGTTTCAGAATCAGCATTACCATATCCCCGTGCCCTATGCCGAGACTCCGGAAATAGGAAGCAGTCATATCCGTATAGCGTTTCATGTCGGCAAATGAGAACTGGATTTGTTCGTCCTTGTCGTTGGTCCAGAGCAATGCGGGCTTGTCGGGTTGTTCGGCAGCCCAGGCATCCACTACATCATAGCCGAAGTTGAAATTCTCCGGTACGTTAATCTTTAAATTCTTGATAAAGTCCTCTTGAGATGTAAAGGACGTTTGCGATAAAAATCTTTCCTTCATTCTTCGTTTATGTTGTTACATGATTACGGCAAGGAAACGTACTTTCTTTCCGTCCAGTGCTTTCATGCCGTGCGGCAGTTTGGAGTTGAAATATAAACTGTCTCCTTCGTTTAAAATTAAATCTTTACCGTCGATGCTCAGCATCATGCGGCCTTCCAGAACGAGATTGAATTCCTGTCCCGAGTGGCTGTTGTAGTGTATCGGTTCGTTCTCCGGTTTGGGCTCTACGGTAACGATGAACGGGTCGGCGTTGCGGTTCATGAAGCCGGCGGCCAGTGATTGGTATTTATAGGCTTTGGTACGCTCAATACTGGTTCCTTTCCCTGCACGGGTAAGGAAGTAGCTGCTCATTTTCGGTTCTTCGCCGAACATCAATGCGTCCAGTGCAATACCGTAGCGGCGGGCTATCTTTTGCAGCATACTTACGGAGATGTCAAATTCTCCTGTTTCTGCAAGCCGGTATTCTTCTGCCGAGATATCGCAATCGCGGGCGATGTCTTCGGTAGTCAATTCCAATACGTCGCGCAATCCGCGCAGGCGCTCGGCGATTTGTTTAATCTGTTCGTCCATGTGGTTCTTATTAAGTGGATTAGTTTTATTATTTGCTTGCTTTTATGGCGTTGATAATGGCGGAAGAGAACCCCTGATGTTCCAGTTCATTGATGCCCTTGATTGTAATTCCGCCGGGAGTGCATACTTTGTCAATCTCCACACCGGGATGCGTGTCGTTGTTCAGTATCAATTCGGCAGCGCCTTTTACCGATTGAGCTATCATACGCATTCCGTCTTTGGGGTAAATGCCCATCTCTATTCCGGCTTGCATGGCTGCTTGGATATATTTCAATACATAAGCAATGCCGCAGGAAGTCATGGCGGTGGCAGCGGCTATTTTCTCCTCGGGAATCAGCATGGCAAGTCCCATCTGATTGAAGATGTCGAGCAGCAGTTGCTCCTGTTCTTTGCTTGCATTCCGGCTCGAGATAAGCGTCATACTTTCCATTTCGCTGATAGCGGTGTTGGGGATGAGGCGGAACATAGTCATTTCCTTATCTGCCACATAGTGTGCCAATTCCTCAAAAGGTATGCCGGCTGCCACGGAGATAAGTATCTGCTTGCTTTTCAGCTTGAGTTCGCTCACTACGGGCTTTATCAGCCACGGTTTAACGGCGAGTATGATAAGCTCGGCTCCGGTCACGGCTTCCTGATTGTCGCGTGTGGTTTGCAACGCCGGGAACTCTGCCTTCAGTACATCCAATTTACTTTGCGTAGGATTAGAAACAATGATATCATTGGCCGGGATGATAGTTCCTTTAGCCAAACCGCGGGCGATAGACCCGCCCATATTTCCTGCACCGATAATTGCTGTTTTCATACTATCTTGTAATTTAAATTGTTGTCTCCTGGCAAAGGTATAGATTTTCTATAAAAAACGACCGAAACAGGAAGGTATTCTTCTTTCGGTCGTCTCTTTTGTCGGCTGATTATTCTTCAAATAAGTAAATTAATTCTCAACATTTACTTATCAAAGTACTTTTTTAAAACGTTCCAAGAAGAGGTTCGCTTCGTCCATACTGAGGCACAGAGGCGGCAATAGGCGGAGTACGTTCGTGCCGCTCACCCCCGTAAACACGTGCTGCTCTTTCAGTAGCTTCAGGCGCAGTTCTTTGATAGGTTCTTCAAATTCAAGACCAATCATCAACCCGCGTCCGCGCACTTCTTTGATTTGCGGGAATTTCTTCAGTTCTTCCAACAGGTATGCGCCTGTTTTGGCGGCATTGGCTACGAGTTCTTCCTGCTCGATGACATCCAGTACGGCAAGCGCTGCGCTACAAGCCAGGTGGTTACCGCCGAAAGTCGTTCCAAGCTGTCCGTAGACAGGGGTGAACATCGGACTGATAAGTACGCCTGCCATCGGGAAGCCGTTTCCTATACCTTTGGCTACGGTGATGATGTCGGCTTTGATGCCGTTGTGCTGGTGGGCAAAGAACTTGCCGCTACGTCCGTAACCGCTCTGAATTTCATCCAGAACCAATATGGTGTTGTGTTTGGTACAGGTTTCGCGCAGGGCTTGCATAAACTCATCGGTCGGTAGCTGTATGCCGCCCACTCCCTGAATGCCTTCGATGATTACAGCGCATACATCGCCTTTTGCCAGTTCGGCTTTCATTGCCTCTATATCATTCAGCGGGAGATAGGTCACGTGTCCGCAGTCGTTGATAGGAGCGATGATTTTGGGGTTGTTGGTTACTTCTACTGCCAATGAAGTCCGTCCGTGAAAAGCTTTTGAGAAAGATACCACGCGCGTCCGTCCGTTATAGAACGAAGCGAGTTTCAACGCATTCTCGTTGGCTTCGGCTCCGCTGTTGATAAGGAACAGGGAGTAATCGTCGTATCCGCAGGCCTTTCCCAACCGTTCTGCCAGTTGTTGTTGCAGTTTGTTGATAACGGAGTTGGAATAGAATCCGAGTGTGGCTACTTGTTTGCTGATAGTCTCTACGTAGTGCGGATGTGCATGTCCGATAGAGATTACTGCATGACCGCCGTAGAGGTCGAGGTATTCCGTACCTTTGTCGTCCCATACATGGCAGCCCTTTCCTTTGACAACATTAATGTCAAAAAGAGGATATACATCGAATAGTTTCATTTCAATGAAGAATTAAGAATGAGGAATGAAGAATTGGGGGAGAGTACAATCCTTCTATCCTGCATTCATGTTATTTTTAACTGTTTTGATTGAGGAGATGAGCAAAGCTATCAGTTCTCCGCAATCGCTATCTATACTGTCGAACGAATTATTGGCGATGTAATCTGAGTCTTTTAGCAGATTCAGCCAATAATCCGTTTCGTTGGCTTCTTTCAGTGCAACACTTAACTTGTTAATGAAATCGGGGCGGCTTTGGGGAAACTCGGACTCTCGAACTAACGCTCCTATTGCCGTGCCTGAACGAAGAATTTGCTTACTCAAAATGAATTCTTGTTTATTCTCTCGCAAGAATTTTGTCATGCGTATTATCCTTAATGCAAATATATAGCTTTTGGAATGTAGCAGTGAGTCTGTTCTGTTACGTGAATTCTTCATTCTTCATTTTTCGTTCTTCATTAAAAAGCGCTGGGTTTCAGCTTGAGTCCGACCGTTTCTTCCAAATTGAACATCAGGTTCATGTTGTGTACGGCTTGGCCGCTGGCCCCTTTCAGCAAGTTGTCTATGCAGGAGATGATAAGAAGCTTGTCACCATGCTTTTCCAAATGGATAAGGCATTTGTTGGTGTTGACAACTTGCTTCAAATCTATGTTCTTCTCGACGATATGCGTGAAGGAGTCTTTGGCGTAATACTCTTCGTACATACGGACAATCTCTTCCAGCGCCACTTTGGTCTTTATCACGATAGTGGTAAAGATGCCGCGGGGAAAATCGCCGCGGTAGGGGATGAAATCAATATCCGAATCAAAGCTGTTCTGAAGCTGTTTGAGCGATTGCTTGATTTCGGGCACGTGCTGGTGCTCGAAAGCTTTGTACACACTCATGTTGTTGTTGCGCCAGCTGAAGTGGCTTGTCGCTCCCGGCTTGACGCCCGCACCAGTACTGCCGGTGATGGCATTCACCATAATATCATCGTTCAGCATCAGATGCTTGGCAAGCGGAAGCAATCCCAGCTGGATGCAGGTTGCGAAGCATCCGGGGTTGGCAACATGCTTTGCCGTGCAGGTGGCGCGGCGGTTCAATTCGGGCAGTCCGTAAATAAAGTCATGGTCATCGCTTTTGATGCGATAGTCCATGGAGAGGTCGATTATCTTCAAGTCCTCCGGCAGGTTATGGCTTTCCATGAATTTCTTGGTGTCGCCATGTGCCGTGCAGAAGAAGAGCACATCAATCTCGTCCAACGGAAGCTCGTCGGTGAATACTAAATCCGTTTCTCCGTACAGTCCTTCGTGTACGTCGGTAATTTTGTTGCCGGCATTACTTGAGCTGTTGATGAATACGATTTCCGCTTCGGGATGGTTCAGCAACAGGCGTATCAGTTCGCCTGCCGTGTATCCGGCTCCGCCGATGATTCCTACTTTAATCATATTGCAGTGTCTTTAGGTATGATGATACAGGCCAAGATGTAGAGCACGATTCCGGGAAACCCGGCAGTGAATATCGAGAGAAAGGCATATCCCAAGCGTACCAGCGTAGGGTCCAGACCGAAGTATTTGGCGAGGCCGCTACATACACCGCCAAGCATTTTGTCGTTGACGGAACGTGTCAGTTTCTTTTCCATATCAGATGTTTTCTTTTTCGTCTTTGTGGTTTGAGTAATAGGCGCGCAGTGCGGTAGAGGTTACTTTGATGAAGCCTTTGGCATCTTCCGCAGTCCAGCCTTTCTGCATTTCGCCGTATTCGCCGAATTTGTTCTTTACGAGGTCGTCTTCACTCTCCACACCTACGGTAAAGAAGCTGAGCGGACGGAGTTCGAGAATGGCAGTGCCGTTTACGTTGCGCTGAGAAGACTCCAGCATGGCTTCAATATCGCGCATTACCGGTTCCAGATATTGGCTTTCGTGCAGGAACATGCCGTACCAGTTGGCTACCTGGTCTTTCCAGTATTGCTGCCATTTGCTCAATGTGTATTTTTCAAGGAACTTGTGCGCACCGATAATAAGCATGGGAGCGGCAGCTTCAAAACCTACACGACCTTTGATGCCGATAATCGTATCGCCCACGTGCATATCACGGCCGATGCCGTAAGCCGCACCGATTTCCTCTACCTTCTGAATGGCTTTGATGGGGTCGTCAAACTTTTCATCGTTGATTGCTTTAAGTTCACCTTTCTCAAAGGTCAGGCGCAACTGCTCGCTGCCTTCTTTGGTGCAATGTTTCAGGTAAGCGCTTTCAGGAAGTCCCTGTGCGGAGTCCAGAATTTCACCGCCGCAGATGGAAGTACCCCACAAGCCTACGTTATAGGAATATTTCAGTTTGGCGAAGTCGGCTGCAAAACCGTGTTTGTTCAGATAGTCTATCTCTTCCTGGCGGCTCAATGCCATGTCGCGTGTCAGGGTGATGATTTCCACGCCCGGAGCCATTACAAGGAAAGTCATGTCGAAGCGTATTTGGTCGTTGCCTGCACCGGTAGACCCATGTGCAATGGCATCTGCACCTATTTCGTTGGCATAGCGTGCAATGGCCAATGCCTGGAAGATACGTTCGGAACTTACGGATATGGGATAAGTGCCGTTACGCAATACGTTGCCGAATACCATGTATTTCAAACTCTTTTCGTAATATTCCTGCGTTACGTCCAAAGTGATATATTTTACAGCACCCAGTTTGTAGGCATTCTCTTCGTTAGTCTTCAATTGCTCGGGGCTGAAACCACCGGTGTTGGCGCAAGCCGCATATACTTCGTATCCTCTCTCTTTGGCCAGATACATAACTGTGAATGAAGTGTCCAGACCGCCGCTGAATGCGACCACTACTTTTTTCTTCTTTGCTTCCATAAGTTTTAAATTAAGAGTGAAGAATTAAGAATGAAGAATTTGGTTGCGCTTTATGCTGCATAGTAATTCTTCATTCTTAATTCTTCATTTATTTATATTTTATCTTCTTCGTGTAATTTCGGGTCGTAGAGCATCGCCGTGCAAATGCAGAACTTCCGGTTTTTGGCTACTAATATATCGTGGTTGATGCAGCCTTCGCAACCTTTCCAAAAAGACTCGTCGTCTGTCAGTTCATTGAACGTAACCGGTACATAACCCAGTTCGGTATTCATCTTCATGACGGCCGCTCCGCTGGTCAGACTGAAAATCTTGGCTTTGGGCCATCGCAGGCGTGCCAGGCGGAAAGAAGCCGTCTTAATGCGTTTTGCCAGCCCCAAGCCGCGGTAGTCGGGATGTACGATAAGTCCCGATGTAGCCACATATTGCTTGTTTCCCCAACTCTCGATGTAAGTGAAACCGGCAAATTCATCTCCGCACAAAGCTATGATAGCTTTTCCTTCTTTCATTTTAGTCGCTACGTATTCATGTGTGCGTTCTGCGATGCCCGTTCCGCGTACCTTGGCAGCTTCTCGGATGGTATCCAAAATCTTATCCACGTAAACTTCATGTGAGGCATCAGCTACCATCACATCAATTTGTTTCGAATCCATTTCTTTTATTTCGTTATATTATAGTTATACTACCTTACTTCATGTTAGGAATGATTTGTGACAGAAAAACACGTACTTCCTCATGGGATGCAGCCTCGTGCAGAACCAGCATAATCGTATCGTCTCCCGCAATAGTGCCCAGTACGGCGGGGCATTCGCGGTTGTCGATGTCGTAGGCCATACTGCTGGCATAGCCCGGACGCGTGCGGATGACGGCAATATTCTTGGAGAAATGGAGTGAAACGAACCCGCTGGTCATCAGCATCTCGCTGGCGCTTTGGTCGTTGCTGCGTTTGTACATGATGTTGTTAGGCAGTACATATACATATTTCCCGTTCATATTGGCGGCTTTGGCTACTTTCAGTTGTTTTAAGTCGCGTGACAAGGTGGCTTGCGTCAGTTCAAAGCCCTCTTTTCCCAAAGCCTGCAACAATTCTTCCTGAGAACTGATGTCTTTGCTTGAGATAATCATCTTGATGGCATCTAACCGATTGGCTTTCTTTTTCATGTTTCTGTATAATTATTCTTAGAACGGCGCAAAAATAGGGAATATTTTGGAAAGAATATACGGAAAGAATGTTTTTTTATGCTTTTTATACAAATAGGTATGCAGGAATGCATAAAGTGTCGCTTTCCATTTATCAGGGTTTCTCATTAGAAGGTCCTTCTTCCACTACTGAAGAATCTTTGGCTGTACCTTTTTGGTAGTGAGAGGGGGCTACTCCAAATTGCGCTTTAAAACATTTACTGAAGTAAAAAGGATCACTGATGCCCACTTGATAAGCTACTTCCGCCACAGTGGGATTATCTGGTGAAAGTAATAATTCAGCGGCTTTTTTCATGCGTACCATCCGTAAATATTCATTAGGAGAACAACCGGTCAACCCACGTAGTTTTTTATAAAAAACAGTACGTCCTAATCGCATCAGTGCGGCAAACTCGTCAATGCTGAGTTCCGGACGGGAGAGATTCTGCTCGAGTACAAGATTCAAACGGTCGACAAACTCTTTGTCGCGGTCTGTTGTGCAAGTTTCCGGATATATGATACCGGGTTCATTGGAGTATTTTCTACGTAGTTTATCTCGCTGTTCTATCAATTTGAAGATACGTGCCAACAGTAATTTTATGCTGAAAGGTTTCGCTATATAAGCATCTGCTCCGGCTTCAATTCCTTCCAAATGCTTTTCGGATGAACTTAAGGCTGTCAGCAAAATAATAGGTATATGGCTGGTAGTGAAATCCGATTTTAGTTTTTTTGTTAATTCAAATCCGGTCATACCCGGCATGAGTACATCACAGACTATCAGGTCGGCATCATAGGTACATGCTTTCTTAAATCCGGATTTACCGTCTGCTTCTGTTTCTACCTCAAAAAAAGGAGAAAGTTCTTCTTGCAGGAAACTGCGGATATCATTATCGTCTTCTATAACTAAAATTTTGCGTTTATCCTCTGTGATTAAAGCATTCTGTTGAATCTCATCCTGTTCGGATGGAGATATGTCGAGAGGATGAAAAACAAGACTGTCTTCTTCCTCTTTTAAAAGGGTATTTCCTGTTATTAAAAAATCTTTTTCTTCATAAACGGCTTTATCAGTGGGCAGATATATTGTAAAAATCGAGCCACCGCCTTCATTTTCTGAATATTCAATTTTTCCTTTGTGCACAAGAACTAATTCCTGAGACAAGTGAAGTCCTACTCCTATGCTGTTGCGTGAGAAGTTACTTTGCATGAAACGTTTGAATAGTTCTCCTCGTTTTTCTTTTGGTATACCTACCCCCGTATCCGATACTTGGATTTGCAGTTTTTTTTGTGTATTATCTATTGTGGCGAATAATATAATACGACCGCCCGAGGGTGTGTACTTAAATGCATTGGACAATAAATTATAGGTTACCTTATCTATATTACCTTTATCTATGAACATTTTGTAAGAGGGGATTGAAGGCTTAAACTGAAAGTCAATCTTTTTTTGTTCTGCCACATCTCTAAAACTGAGAAAGATTTCATAGAGAAAAGCCATCACATCGGTTTCTTCCAATGAAAGCCCTAACTTATTATTTTGCATTTTTCTGAATTCCAGTAACTGATTGATTAGTCTCAGCATTCGGTTGGTATTTTTGTTCATTGTTTGTAACGGACGTACCGCTTCCTGGGGTAAATGACTGATATGTTGCATTTTTTCCATCGCTCCCTGTATTAAAGTGAGGGGGGTACGGAATTCGTGGGATATATTGGTGAAAAATACTAATTTGTACTCTGTCAGTTGTTTTTCTACATTGATACGGTTGCGCAGAGTATTGATGTTGCGCATGACTCTGTAACTGAGATAAAGCAAAGTCAATGCGAGTAATGCATAACAGGAGAAAGCCCAATCCGTTTTCCAAAAGGGTGGGCGAATAATTATTCTTAATGTTGTTTCCCGTTCATCCCAAGTACCGGTTTCATTCCGTACTTTTACGTGGAGTATGTAATTGCCCGGTTTGAGGTATTTGTAAGAGGCGAAATTAAGGGAAGAGGGAGTACTCCATTCCTTATCATAATTTTCAAGCTGGTACATATATTGGTGATGTCCGTTGCTTGAATAGTCGAATGTTGAGAAATAGATTTGGAACGAGTTTTGGAAATGTTTGAGCCGGATTTCTTCGGAGTAAGATAATGATTGTATGAGTGGGGAGTCTTTTCCATTGGGAAGTACCTGTATTCCATTTATGTACAGATCAGTGAAAGCTACCGGTGCGGATGGAATACTACCTTGCATTTTTAGTGGATCAATAATGACAAGGCCATAGTTGGTACCGAATATTAGTTTTCCGTCTTCTTTTTTATATGCACAGTTTTCACTATATGCATTACCTAACGTCTGCGAGGCGAACAGGTAATTGTTAAAGGAATGGCTTTCAACATTGAATTGCGATAATCCGTATTCTGTAGCAATCCATAGATGCCCTTTGTCGTCCTCAAGTATTGATTGAACGGTATTGTTTACGAGTCCGTCTTCGGTATCGAAACATTCATATCTCAGGTTGGCATAATTGTTTTCGGGAGAACATAATACTATTCCCATCCCTGATGTACCTGCCCAAATTCGTTTTTTACTATCTTGAAAAAGATAGATGATACTGTTACTGCAGAATTTGCCGTTGGTGTGGCTGAATAAATGGTAGTTGTTAGGATTGCTAATCAGGGAATCTGGATGAAACAGGCAAATACCATTGCTGGTACCCATCCAGAACATTCCATTTTCATCTTCAAGCAATGTTCGGATTTCACTTACTCCGTGTATGTATTGAAAGAAATGCTTAAATTTATATCGATTGTTAGAATCCGGTAAGGCAAGGTCTAATCCGCCGCCAAATGTCCCTATCCACATACGATTGTCTCTGTCCTTATGAAAAGTAAATACATTATTATTGGACAGACTATAAGGTTCGGAGTCACTGTGGCGATACCATTGGGAATCTATTTTAATTCCATCTCCTCGTGTTCCTAACCATATTTGCTCTTTGGAGTCCGATGCGATGGCATATATATTGGAACTGAAGTCTGTTTTCTGCACCATTTTCTCCAATGAGGGATTATACATATAGACCCCTCCCTTGCGTGTCCCTATTCCTATATTTCCATCAGGCATCTGAGCGATCATACGGATACTATTGGAGCGGTCTAGCAATTGGTTGTTTTCAGGGTAAATACGCTCGGGACTTTCATTCTGTACAGTTATACGGGTTATACCTAGAAATTCGGAACCAACCCAGATTACACCGTTACGGTCTTCTGTCACATATAATAAAAAATCCGTATCGATGCAGCTAGTACTCGCTGTATCTGCTGTAAAATGTTGCAGTGTATCATCATTTGTGTTGTATGTGAAAAGTCCATTTCCATATGTCGAAATCCAAATAATGCCTCTTGAATCGTGTACAATATGGTAACGTTCAAAGTCGATATGATTTATTTGCTCTTTTGGAATGAGTTGGAATTCTTTAATATTACCGCTTTCCGATTGTATATACCATACAAATCCGGTATGGTTATATATCCAATAGTTTTTATGATTGTCACGGATTATTTTGCCATTTTTCAAATGTAGTTCTTGGTCAGCCGTGACTTGCTGCGCTTCAAAATCGTAATTGTAAACTCCTGTTGAGGTAAGGATAATCTGTTTACCCAATAAAAAGAAATTGTCGAAGGATGTTCTCTTTTCTTGTTTATCAGGTAATGACGCAATTTTAATCAGCCTGTTATCAGGCTCTTTATGCTTGTAAATAGTACCGTCTTGTGTAAGAAGGTAGACCGTATTCTTATGTGAGAAAACGGAAGCCCAATTAAGTGCTCTATCTATAATTTCTGTTTCTCCATTTATGATAACGGCTAGACCGCGTCTGGTACCGATCCATATTCTCCCAGAAGTATCTTCTTCTATAAAATTGATTTGATTGTCAGGCATATTGCCTTCTTCCGTTTTGTATACAGTAGAAACTAAACTTCTGTCGGAGTGATGCGTAACTCTCAAACATCCATTGGTGGGATGCCACAGCCATATATCTCCATTAGAAGCGAGGTAGAGTTTGGAATAATTCTCTCCTCTTTTATCTTTTTCCGTGTAATGTACAAAGCTGGCTTTTTGAAGATCGTAACAGCTATATATACGTGATGCGGTGCCAATCCATAAAAAGCCGTGTTTATCTTCGGTGATATTATAGATACGGTTATCGCTCAATGCCGGTTTAATTTCGTCTTGAGGCTGGAAAGTGATGAATGAATTTCCGTCATACCGACTTAACCCGTTTAAAGTACCTATCCATAAGAAGCCTTTACAATCCTGATGTAAATAGCGGATTGTGTTACTGGGGAGCCCGTCACTGGTTTTCATGTGTTCGGAGTATAACTTTATTCCACTGTATACATGGGTTGTATAAGGTAATAATAGAATTAAGAATAAAAAGAGTTTGTGTCTCATGATAGAATATGGGATTTTTCCAATATTGAACAAATATACTGAGATTGATTGAATAATAAAAGGCCTTTGTCAGGTATTTGAAAAGAAAAGAGAGAACCGAAAGTGATTCTCTCTTTTTCTCGGACATTTGTTATCCAGATTCTTTTGTCCTTTGAAACTACTGCCTGTTGAGAAACTTCTAACCAATTTATAATATAATTGTCCTATTTTGTTTTCTTCTGTAAGTCCGAACCTAAATAAAATCCGGTATGAGTAGGCTGGTTATAGCCGATGTTTTGCAAAGTTGCACTTATTTTATATATGTGATCATTCATCAATGGGCGAAAACGATGCTCTGTTTCAAAGTCTGTGGTAAAAATACGTAATTCAGTGTTGTCACTACTTGCATAAATGATTTCTTCCCGCCAGTCTCCCCAAATGTCACCATAAAAACAGGGATTAGCTTTGGAACTGTTGATTGATTTCACGCCAAAGTTGCTTCCGGTGAAGAGACGTGTCTCCAGTTCGCCGGCACGGCCGTTTATCAGTACTCCATCTAAGACTTGACGATTTAATGAGCCACTCCACCAGATTCCCATGTTATAGCTTTGTCCGCCACCTTTGCCCGAAGGTTGTGAACGGTTGAGCAACTCTCCTTTACAGGAGAATATCTGGTTTTTGGGATAAGATGCCCATACCTCGCATCCGGGAGAATCCGGATCAATGTCGGCTACCATGCAGCGCCCTACATCTCCACCGGAACCTTGCAGGCTCCAAATGAGTTGGCCGGTACCGGCATCGCGGAATTCCAAACCGATATTTCCGTTTCGTTTGCACTCTTCCTTGCAGGCTACGACTTGTAATCCTTCACGTGTAGGGTCAAACTTACCTAAATGAAGAGCGTCACCGTGCCCAAGGCCGGTTGTGTACAAACCGGTTCCGTTGTGGTCTATACAGCAAGATCCGAAAATAATTTCGTCTTTGCCGTCATTATCTACATCTCCTACTGCTAAATTATGGTTACCTTCTCCTTTGTATTGCTGATTATCGGGATAAGTATTGAAATGCCAACGTTTTTTCAGCTCATTACCGGATAAATCGTAGGCGGTCATCTGCCAGTTTTGATAATATCCTCGACTTATCACGATACTTGCCTGCCCATCCATTGAACCGAAGTGCCCCACTGCCATGAGGAAACGGTCTATACGGTTTCCCCAGTTATCTCCCCAATAGGACATCCAGGTGTCTTCTTCACCGCGGGGAATGTAATTGGTACGTGCAAGTTCGGTTCCGGTACTTCCGTCTATAACGGACAGGAATTCCGGCCCTTCCAGTATGCGGCCATTTGTTTTGTTTCGGTAATCAATACGCTTGTCACCGTTGGTGTCGCCGATTGTGGTTCCATCGCCGAAAGTTGTTCCTTCTGAGGTACGTACAGCCACCTCCGCCCGTCCGTCACCATTTAAGTCGTAAACGATGAATGGAGTATAGTGCGGTCCTTGACGGATGTTGATCCCGAGGTCTATCCGCCAAAGAAAAGCTCCGTTCAATTTATAGGCTTCCAACAAACAACTTCCGGGATCAACTGTTTTTGCCGTATTGTCATGGTTGACTACCGAGCGTTTTAATACGATTTCATATTCTCCGTCTCCATCCAAATCTCCCACGGCGGCATCATTGGCTTGATATACAAGTGAGGGATCGGGCACATTAGAATTCAGCTTGATAGTGCGATAAAAGTTTTGTGCCATAGCCGATGTGAAAATATAGGAACATAATGTTTCTGTACTCCCGGTCTTACAGACTTTATATTCATTATTGACAGTAACGTCGGCAGTCAAATCTTTATAATTGCTACTGTTGGCGATAGGGTTATTATTCAGTTTCTCAAAGTTTCCTCCGTCTGTACTGCGATAGATGTCGAAAGCTATGTCGTCCGGATCCGTATCCAAAAAACGCCAGCTTACTAATACGCCTTTACGCTCTATCTCCTTTACTTTGTCACTTTGGAATTTGGTGTTATAACTTGCGGTCATGGCACGTCTGTCACTGACGACAGTGGTTTCCGTTTTCTCGGAAGTATCTTTTTCCTCTCCAGCTACAGGGGAGAGGAGAAAAGGAGCTGCTTCAGAGCATGATACAGCAGTGAAAAGCAATATGCTGCATAGACAGCTTTTTCTATAGATTGTTTTCATCATCTATTTTAATATGTTAGCATACTTATTCACTGACGATACCTGTCCAGCTATCTGTAAAGCGGAAGTTTCCTACATTACCTGTCAATCCATTCCGGTTTTTCAACTGAATTGCTTTTATGGAAGCTTTGAATTTCTCCGGATTTCCTTCTATGGTGACTGAGGGAGCCGGTTCTTCTTTAGTCAGTTTCGGGTCGATAAACAGTGACAGTTGGTTGTTAGCATAGTCCATTTTAAATATGACAAGGTGAGTCTTGCCGAAGTCATAAAGCATCTCTACAGATTTTTTATTCTCTTTGCCTTGTCCCAAAGTGAATTTCAACTTGCGTCCCGAATTGGATGCGAATACTTGTCCGAAGCCTCCGGTAAAATTATAGCTGGAGCTGAGTGTTGGCAACTCAAATTGCTTTTTATTGGGAAGTGCCTGTGGAAGATTTACAAGATAGGCAAGATAATAGATTCCTGATGAATAAGTTCTTCCTTTCTCCATTGAATAAACTGTGGTGCGCTCACCGCCTGCATCCTCAGGAATTCCGCCAAACACAATAGACACTCCCTTTTCCTTATATCCTTCATACTTGAGCGGAGTGCCGATAAGCGGGCTTGTAGCTCCTTCGACAGGGGATGTAGTAGCCGCGGCACACCAAGTATCTTTTTGTAGAGGAGCTTTCTTCCCTCGTTCGGTATATACTCCTTTTTCCAGGGCATTCCCTTCTGTATACCCGTTCAATAAATCATTTTTTACGACTTGGGCATTCCCCAAAATAGCTGTAAAGGCTAAAGCCAGTGATAATACTACTTTTTTCATGATGTTTGATTTTTTAATATGAATATGCTTTATTGATTATTTGTATGCTTCGTTTTGTGTGTACAAGCCGTCGTTTACCAATAACTGTTTGTCGGGTATAGGATAAACGTACATACCTTCTTGTATGTTTCCGGCAGCGCTTATCCCTTCGTTTCCTTCCAAGATGTATGCAGCCTTAATATATTCTGTGAAATTTCCTGAACGTACAATATCGTGCCAACGTATGCCTTCACCTGCCAATTCACGACGCCGCTCATCCAGTACGCAATTATTAAAAGCTTCTGCGGTTTTCTGGGAAGCGGAGAGTTCCTTTAGTCCGGCACGTGTGCGTATTTTGTTTACCATTTCCACTCCTTTGTCAGTAGGTCCGGTTAAGTCTGCATACATCAACATAACATCTTCTAAACGAATCAACGGGTAATTGATAGGGAATGAATTTCTGTCTACAATCTGGTCGTCAATCTTGCTGAATCCCAATGTGTCTCGCTTCGTAATATTTTCGAACAGCTTCTCAAAGTAAGATTCCCCTTTCCGGATTGTGGGCAGAAAACGGATTTCACCGGAGTTCTCTCGGTATAAGTTTCTCAAGCTTTTCGAGGAATTGATTTTATTTCCCGACATAGTGACATGAGACAGGCTGGATGAGACTTTCGGCAGGGAACTGAATATCATTGGATTTCCATAGCCGGATTGCATGGCATATTGTATCTCAAAAATATGATATTTGTTGTCGTTGTCACTAACCCATATTTTTTTCCATTCTTTGCTGTCTTTTGCCCAGTATTTATTGCCGGCATTGGCATTATCTATTACTGTTTCCAACAATTCCATGGCAGGTGCTTTTTTACTGTTGTCCCATAACGGGAATCCTGCCATAGTCCAATATACACGTCCTAATAGCGCTTGAGCCGCCGGTTTGGTAGCACGTCCGGATGCTGATTCATTACCATTGTAACCATAGGCTATATCGCCCATATGATTTATGGCGTATTCCAAATCGGGAATGATGATATTTTCATAAATATCTTTGGCTTCGGATTGTGGCGTTTTCATTGCTTCATCAACAGTCTGTGAGGAAGTTACTGCCGGTACGCGTCCGAAGAAACGTATCAGGTCAAAGTAAGCGAATGCCCGTAAGAAACGCGCTTCAGCGATGAAAGATTCCTTTACGCTGAAACCCTCTATCTTTTCATTGAACGCCAAGCTTTCTATTTTTTCAAGCAAGACGTTTGCGCGGGCTATTATTTCATAATAATCGGTCCATGCGGCTTCCAGTGTGGAAATTTGCGAGATTTGTTTCCTGAAAGCATTAAAGGCCATATAATTTTGTTCGTTATCATCCGGCATGCCGGTCCATACATCATCGGAACGTACGTCAGACAGCATTAAATAATAACTGGATATGGGCAGTAAACCATTATATACGCCCATTAATGCTTGTTGCGCTTCTTTAGGGTTGGTATAGAAATATTGAATGGTACGTGCGTCCGAAGGTTCCACATTCAAGAATTCATCACAGGATGAAAGGCTGATACTGATGCTTAACAGCCCACTTATAATATAATTGAGTCGTTTCATATTCTACATTGAATTAAAATTCCATATTCACTCCTAATGTATAAACTCGTGCCATCGGATAAGAACCGAAATCGTAACCGGTTTTCTTACTGCCGTAGGTGCTGGCTTCGGGGGAGAATCCCCCGTCATATTTATCCCATGTATACAGGTTTTGTATGGAGAAATAGGTACGCAGTTTACTGGCGAACTTCTTGTTGATAGGGATGTTGTATCCTAACATAACATTCTTTATCTTGACGAAATCGCTTTTGTAAAGCCAGCGCGTATCATATAAGTCACTGGTGGTGGTTGAGAGAAAGCTCGGTGTAATACCGTCACCGGGATCTTCTTCCGAAAACCACGAGTGTAACCATTTGGCAAGTAGATTTCCACGTCCCGGTCCGGCGCTGTTACGGTCTATGGTACGTCCTAACAAACTGTACAGATGACCGCCCCATTGTCCGGTTAGCGTAACCGTCAGGTCAAATCTTTTATAGTTGAATTTATTTGTCAGTCCCCATGTGAAGTCCGGGCGGGCTTTACCCACCAATGTCCGGTCACTGTCGTTGATGATGCCATCGCCATTTACGTCACGATATCTTATGTCTCCCACTTTTTGTCCTTCCATAGTGGCATAGCGTCGTAAGTCTTTCTCTGTTTGGTATACTCCTATCGCATCGTACATATAGTAACTTCGCATGGGTTCGCCTACCATGAATACGTGGGTGTTTGAATTGTTCCAGCCACCGTAGATAGCCGTATTGTTGTCTCCCATGCTGAGAATCTCATTTTTATTGTAAGCGATATTGAAAGAGGTAGTCCATTTTAAAGGACCGGTCAGATTTCTGGAAGATATTTCAAGCTCCACACCTTTGTTTTCTATGCTTCCTACATTATCCCAAGCCCTGTTATCTTCTAACCCCATGGAGGCGGGTACGGTTACTTCATAGAGCATGCCGTCGGTCAGTTTACGATAGATATCCAGAGCTACGGTAATGCGGTTCTTTAAGAAACCGAGGTCCAGACCTAAATTCCAACTGCGGGTTTTCTCCCAGCCCAGGTCTACATTGTCTATCGTGGTGGGAGCATAACCGCTCACTGTGTTTCCGTCCAGTGAGTAGCCCGCGTCGCTCATCAAACCTACTGCGGCATTGCTCCGGATGCTGTTGTTACCGTTCAGTCCCCAACTGGCGCGTATTTTCATGGAGTTAATGAAAAAGTTCTTCGGCCAAAAACTTTCATTGGAAATGCGATACGTGGTGCCTACTGAAGGGAACAGTCCCCAGCGGTTATTACGTCCGAATTTGGCGGAACCGTCGCGGCGTAAGCTGGCGGTTACCACATATCGGTTATCGTATTCGTATTGCGCGCGTCCGAAAAAGGAAAGCATACGTCCCGGAGTGCCGAAACCGGCACTGGCGGAAGTCACCTCTTCCGAACTCATGGAGAATCCCAGCTGGGTGTTATCTGCAAAATCGGTAGCTGCCAGACGGGTAGTGGTAGAGGTTCCCATCTCGGCCGAAGCGCCGGCCATTATGTTGAATCCATGATCGCCTATCTCTTTGGTATAGTTAAGGGTACTTTGTACCATGTAGCTGTGATAACGCCGGATATTACGAGTACCCTCGGCTTCTTGCCCCTCATCATTGCTGCTCCACCCGCTTATAACTGAGCTGGGACGGAAGTAGTGACTGTATTGGCTGCGGAAGTTGTAAGAACCCAAAACCTCGAAATTCAGGTCTTCTATAATTTCGGCACGGATATAGGCCGCCATTTGCAGACGTAAAGTTTCACTGTCATTGGTAACTTGCTCCATACGGGCTACAGGACTGATGTTGGATGAAGCCCAACCGTACGCCGGATAGGGCTCGGAGCTGGTATGGTAACCGGCATCCGCTTCCGCTACGGGACACATGCTCAAGGCTGTTTCCGCTCCGCCCGAACGGCCGTTTACATTTCCTCCATAATTCCATGAAACGATAGGAGTGACATTACCGCCGATGGTAATTCGCTTACCGACTTTCGATTCGAAGTTGGTACGCAGACTTACACGTCTGTAGCCGGTACCGATGGCTACTCCTTTTTGGTCAAAGTACCCCACCGAGGCACGGAATTTGGCTTTGGCCGAACTGTTGGCTACGGCTACCGAGTAGTTTTGTACGGGAGCTAATTGAAAGAACGCGTCTTGCCAGTCCAGCATTGCCAGTCCACCGTAGTTCTCTTCGCTCCAGCGAGGGTCGTTGAGATATTCATAATTGACGCTACCCATTTTGGAGAGTCGGGTTTCATAGTCGTCTGTCCATTTAGCTCCTTTGGCGGCATACTTATTTACATAACGTATATTGTTCAGCTTAGTGCGGAAAGAAATCCATTCTTCGGCACGCATCACATCTATCTTTTTATTGATTTGTTGCATACCGAACGATGCGGCTACCGATACGGACAGTTTATTCTTATCACCACCGTTTTTGGTAGTGATGAGTACCACGCCATTGGCTCCCCGGCTACCGTAAATGGCCGATGAAGAGGCATCTTTTAAAATCTCGATAGAGGCTATATCGTTGTTGCTCAATCCGCCCAAGTCATCAACCGGAATTCCGTCGACAACGTAAAGTGGGGTATCGTCGGCATGAATAGAGGCATTACCGCGGATGATGATAGAAAGTTCCTCACCGGGCGCACCGCTGTTGGCGCTGACATCTACACCGGCCAGCATACCTTGCAGAGAGCTGGCGATGTTGCTTGAGGCCTGGTCTTCTATATCATCCGATTTTACACTGGCGATAGAACCGGTCAGGTTTCCTTTTTTGGCCGTACCGTAACCTATGACTACTACTTCGTCCAACGCAACGTTATCCACTTCCAGTTGAATCTTAAAAGTATTTCTACCTTGTAACTTTATGGTTTGCGGTTTGTATCCCAGATAAGATACCGTCATGGTTTGCGCTTGTGCGGGAACGGTTAGTTTGAAAGTACCGTCGAGCCCTGTAATGGCCATGACGGATGTCGCGTCTTTTACCACAATGTTGGCACCGATGGCAGGCTCATTGTTTTCATCGAGTACTACACCGGAGATGTTGCGGGTATTTTGTGCTGTTGCCGTGGCCGCACAGAGTAAGAGGAACACGATACTCCAAAAGGTGGAATACATTTGTCTGCCTGGAAGTATAAATCTGTTTAACATGTTTTTCAGATATATGAGATTGCTATTAATTATTTTGAGTAATTGCTAAATCAGAACCTAAATAGTAACTGAGTTGTGTAGGCTGGTTATAACCGATATTTTGGTTGAGCAGGCTCATGCAATAGATATGGTCGCTCATCAGATAAGGGAAACTATATTCCGTAGGATACCAAGTGCTGAATATACGCAATTCGGTATTGTCGGAGGTTGGCATTATTATCTCTTCGCGCCAGTCGCCTAAAAAGTCACCGTAGATGCAGGGATTCGATTTGCTTCCGTTAATGTCCGTCACCCCATAGCGATAAAGAGTGAATACGCGTCCGATACCATATTCTTCGATGGTTTTTTGATTGAACAATTGTCGGCTGAGATTACCGTTGAACCATATAGCCATATTGCACGAACTGGCTTTATAACCTAAGTCCGTTCCGTTGGCGCTGTGTACGTTACCGCCGCTCCACCACATTTCGCAACCGGGACTGGCAGGGTCGATATCCGCTACCAACGCACGACCGACATCGCTCGAACTGTCATGTTTCCATATCACTTCGCCGCTACGGGCGTCACGCAATGCTGCACCTACTGTTCCCGACTCAAAACAGGACCATATCTGAAGCCCATTTCTTGAAGGCTCGAATTTCCCTAAATGGAGTGCATCGCCATGACCGAGTCCGCAACTATTCAATCCGCTACCGTCATTATCCACAGTCATCGAACCGTAAACGATTTCATCGTAGCCGTCTTCATCCACGTCTCCTACGCTCAGGCTGTGGTAGCCTTGTCCACCGTAAGCTTCATTGCCTTTTTGAGTCGTGTCGAAACGCCATTGCCTGGTTAGGGCATGGTTATTGTAGTCCCATGCTTCTACTACGATTTTCCTATAACAGCCGCGCCCTATAATGACGGAATGGTGTTCTCCCATACAGTGTGCTACGGCAATTCGGTAACTGCTGGAACGTTTATAATAGTTGTCTCCCCAATCTTCACTGCTACCCAGTTCGATATAGTTTGTACGTGCTAACTCCTTTCCTGTATTTCCTTCTATGATGGACAGAAACTCAGGTCCGCCATGTACATATCTGGCTCCCGATATGCGATAGTCGGTTTTCCCGTCATTATTTGTATCTTCTATTTCTTTCCCGTCGCCAAACACAGTGCCTTCGGCTGTTCGTACGGCTATTTCACAACGTCCGTCTCCATCGAAATCGTAGACGGCGAATGAGCCGCCGTTTCCGGTTACTATGTTGGGCCCCATCTTCATGCGCCACAAGAAAGTGCCATCCAGACGATAGGCTTCCAATAACATGGCATGTGTAGCATTCTCTATTACAGTGCCTGTGTCGTCGTTATCATCATTATTGCTTTCATTGTTGGATGTAGCGGCTATGAGCCGTTTCAGTATAATTTCATATTTGCCGTCTCCGTCCAAATCGCCTATGCTGGCGTCATTGGCTTTATATTCGCAGGTACTGCTGATGTCAGATGTGTTTCGTAATGGTATGGAGATATATGGCAATCCGTTTGAGGCTTGTTCGGCTGTGATAGTGTGTGTGTCCAATGTTTCGTTTTGTCCGCTTAGAGTCAGCCGATAGGTGTTGCTCACGTTATGGTCTGCCGTATTGTCTTGGTAGCAGGTATTGCTAATCGGGGTATTATTGAGCTTTATCTCACTGCTTCCGTCCGCTGTACGGTAGAGGTCGAAAGTTATACCTTTATTGTCTGTATCCAATAGTCGCCAACTTACCAATATTCGGTTATTGTTACCGGAAAAAACAGAGCCGATGGCATCTTTTCTTGCATTGATAGAAGCCCATAACATACGGCCTGCTCCGGAAGACTTTTCAGGGGCGGGTTCGGATGTTTCTTCGCCGGTACTTGGATTCAGCAAGAAAGTTTCATTGTCTGTACAGGCAGTAATGACTATAGACAATAGGCTGAAAGTTGCGATAAGAAAGGATGTGCTTCTCATGATGCTTGGTATGTTGGAGTATGGAGAAAAACGGATGTTTTTTTCGAGAACTTGCGCTTGGATAAGTATGAAACTTACCACAAGCGCATATTGATTAATCTTTTGTTAGAAAGCGAGGGAGAAACGTAGATGGTGTGGAAAGTTGTTTTTTGATATATCTAAGGTTGTTCCCGAAATCGTACTATCGGTATTTTTGTATACCTGGATTTTATTGCCAAATGTTTCTTTATTTTTGGAGTAATTAAATGTACTTGAGGCATATGGAGCATCTGTCTTTTCAAATAAAGTTTCTCCAGCTATATTAGTTAAACTTGTGTTAATAGTATCTATGTCAATGTTGATTCCTGCATTATTACCGGATTGGGCTAATGTGCCTGTAGCAAGCAGCTTCAATTCACCGTATGAGGGCAGGTACCAACCGGAACTTACCGATGGTGCTGTAGCTTGGTCTAAATACTGAAATAGAGTGGGAAAATCAGTTCTATTAACTGTGAGTACAGCAGTATAATCATAACCTAACATACGAGCACCATAGTTTGAACTGCTGGTTTCCCAAATATACTTCTTGGCTGTACTGGTAGCGTAGTTGTATGTGGTATAATAATTGGAAACTTTGCCACCACCAAAAGATTCTCCACCCCATGAAGTAACTGCATTCTCAGTATTGGCACTTTTAATGGCATATACTAATCCGTGAGTACAACTCGGATGCTCTGCTGCAAGAATATCTATATAGTTGGAATTGTAATTCAATCCTGTTGAACCGGGTTGTGGATTACCTACATAATATACTACACCGATAATTTTGGCTTTTATATCATCTGACAGTTGTTCTGCATCAGATTCAATCAAGGTACCATCCGAACAGTAATAATCACCTACACTCAAATTAAAATCAATTGTAGTTGAAGAGGAATTACTGCCTACCGAATATTCTTGATATTTGCTTGCCGGAATGTTTACATTCTCTTGTGTATAAGTCTTTCCACCGTAACTAACGCTTAATGCTGCATTTGTTTCAGGCTTAACAAGGAAGCGATACTTTCCGTTTATAGTTTCTGCCAGCGAAGTGACATCTGTATTATTAATAGAGAATGTAGCTTCACCGCTGGAAGCGGTATAATCACTTAGCTCAGGATCTTGATTGGTAAATTTATAAGTAATTCCACCTGAAAGTCCTACTACAATCATTGCCATTTCATGTTTTAAAGCTATAGATACGGTAATATCATTTTTGTTGGTACTGGCTGTTCCGGAACCGGTCATTAAATCATTCTCTGTGTAAGACTTATCGGTATTGATGACCCAATCGTTTATTAAAGTAGTAAAAGGAGAACTGGCTGTGCCGCTTAATGTAACATTTTCTTGATACGGGTAATAGGCGTGGAATGTTGCATTCCTTAATTGATCATCATAGGTTAATGTTGTACCATCTCCTTCTGTTGTTACCCATTCTCCACCTTGGTAGGTAAGACATACATTCTCATAGCCGGTAATTGCACTGGTAGCTTTTGTGCTTGCAAAAGCATACAGCCCTATTTTATCTCCCTCTTCAAATGTGGTTTTGTATTCTTTGTCGGTAGTAGCTTTGGTACTTACCGTATTGTGTACGCCGCTGTCACTGAAATTAAAGCGTATGCTTCCTTGTGTAGCAGGTAAGTTGATGTCCTCTTCATTAGAGCAGGATGTTGCAAAAAGAGTACAAACAAACATGATTGCATATATAAATTTATTCCGTTTCATATCGTTACTTGTTTAAATGTTGGAAAATTAAATGGTGGTGTTTTCTGTTATGTTGGTAATCTCTCCGTTTGAATCCCATTGCCCACCGGAAATATCGGGTAATGTCTCAGCAGGATCTTCTGTCGGATTCAGAGACTGTGTCTCTCCGGCACTGATCCATGGATTGATGGATGTGCCTGTTATCGTAATAGTAGGCGCTTCCTCTGTTTCATTGATGTTTACATCGTATTTATACTCGGTCTTGGAGTTTGTGTCCAAGTCAAAGTTTGTAACGTAGTATTTTTCACCCACCTTAATGAATAATTCTACTCCGGTAGTGGTTTGCGGGGGCAGAATTACGGATGAGGTTCCTCCCATTGCAGATGTTATTGTGATGGAACCAAGAGTGTTACCACATACTACCGTTCCGCTTTGCGGGTCGAAAGTACCATCTACAATGATGTTGTTTAGTGTATATTCTATTTCGATATCGGTTGCTCTGGTTGTAGTTGTGTTATTGAAAGTAAGGGCTACTTTACTCATCATGTGGTCAAACTTGAATGTTACTTCAGGACTCTCAATAGTCGCAGTAGCTGTGGCGTATAGGAAATCATGCTTAGTGTAGTATCCTTCTGCGTCTGCAATGTTGAAACTTACCACATCAGGAATATTTTGATCTTCTCCCGTATAGGGGTAGTATGCTTGAAATGTTTGGCTGTTGCTGCTTTTTACATGGATAGCATGTGAGACTTCTGCTGCAGTGAATGCTCCAGATGAGGCGGCAGCTTCAGTAAGTGTGTATTTGATGTTTGTGGCAAGTCCATCAGCATTGTCACCCTGTAGGGTGATACCGATAGCGTCTGTTGTTTCCCAACTCTCATTCGATACGCGCGTGTGTGTGTCTTCTACAGTTCCATAGACTGTGAGTTTGGCTCCGGTGATATCCCTGCCTTCATACTCGTCTTTATTGCAGCCACTCAATAATATGAGGGCGGCAATTCCTGTTGATAAATAAATGTTTCTCATAAATATTACATTAAAAAATAGTATTGTTTTTCTGAGTACAAACATAGCCAACTCTTTTTGTGTCAGCTTGGAATATTCAGTGATTTCCATGTGTTTTTTGGTTTTGCGTCAATTTGTCTATAGGTATGTACGGGATTACATAACCCTAAAATCAAACCAGAGTTTCATGCGTAATCCGTCATCGCCGGATTTGATACGGATGCTGCTTGGTTGACTTTTAGGTCCATGTTCGCTGATAGTTTTGAATGAGCGCATGGCGGGTATATCGTACAGGAAAGATATATCTCCCATAGGGAAAGGGTGCATACTGTCTTTTTCAGAAGTCTTTTGTCCGGGTTGTTGTGGGGTAAAGACACGCAAGTAGATACCGTCTGTTTCCGAATATACGGTAAAGGGGGAATTGTCTGATTCTATCGTTGCCCAATATAGATTGGCATGATACCCTTTGAATTCAGGGTAAGTCAAATTCTTGAAATTTTCGCCGGTGATAGTGTTGTTGTAGCTTTTGTGCCAGACACCGTAGGTGGTACCGGGAATACGGTTTTTCCATACACGGTAAGGACCGCGTCCTAGCCAGCGCATTCCTTTGGCTTCCTTTTCGGGATAAGAGAAAGTAAGCCCCAACTGATATATTTTTTTATCAAAGAATTCACCTTTATATCCTCCTCCATTGCCACGGTTCAGCATAAGAGCGTCCATACCTAACAAACCATCAGGAGTCATACGCCAAATAATGGTATCTAACGCACCCGTATATTTTACTATCAGAAGAGCATCATTACCATCGGTGCGAGTCGTGATTGCCTTTAAATCGGCTTTCATGCCTACCGGCAGAGGTCCGTTTCCGAAAGGAATAATCTGTCCGTTCCGTCGGATTTCTTTCAGCGTGCCATTAGCTGTATCGAAAATTGCGGTAATACCGTTGGCGGATAACATGACGTGTTGGTCTGTATTCTCAATGACGGGAGCTTTGGATGCGGATATTGCCGGTTGCTGTTGTGCGAAATAAGCGGCAGTATATTTGATAGGCCATGTCCATATACATATACTCTTTCCGTTTCTGTCGTAGGCTTCCAGTTTCAGTACGTCTCCTTCGAAGAATCGGGCGGGGAGTTTCATGCGTGCTCTACCGGTTTCACCGGGGTCAATGGCGGGCAAATCTACTTTGCCGCTGTCCAGTAATATACATTTACCGCCTTTCAGTGGGGAAGGGGTGGAATATGTGTGGTAGGTCATGCTACATTCTTTCAGATTGCTGAACAGATAGTCGTTGCTTAGCAGGAATTCTCCTTTGAAACTGGAGGTAATGCGTAGCGGTTTGAACTGGATGGGGGCCCATACCTCACGGATGGTGTAGAAACTTCCTTCTTTCTCGCGATAGGGGCCTAAGATGCCGTCCGGACCGTTGGAACCGTCCGAGTCGAGTATTCCGTTCTTGTCATAGCGTTTGACGGCTTCGTCCGCGAATGCCCAAATGAAACCACCGGCGAAGAGCGGATTGGAACGATAGTTACTCCAAAAATCTTCAAGTCCGGAACCGGCTCCCTGGTCGTAGCGTGCGTGCAGAAATTCAGTGGGCATGAATACTTTGTATCCGTTGGTAAGACGCCCTGTCCCTGTCTGATAGGCGGGGTAGTGGTGTGTGTCTACTCCGTTGAAGTCTGCCCATGCATGGACAACATGACGTTGTTGCAGGTCGAACTCGGAGAAGTATTTATCCAGTTTTTTGTTCCAGCCACCTTCATTACCGTTGCTCCACAAGAAGATACAGGGATGGTTGGCATCAGTGGTTATCATTTCACGTAGCAGCTTTATGCCGACTTCATCATCGTAGCGTCCGTGCCAGCCTGTAAACTCATCCAGATAAAAAAGACCTAAAGAGTCGCATACGTCCAAAAAGTGCTTGTCGGGCGGGTAATGAGAACGGACGGCATTCATATTCATTTCTTTGATGAGTAGCGCATCTTGCAGGGAGAGTTGCTTGTTGGTGGTACGTCCGCCGTCCGGATGGAAGCAATGACGGTTTACACCTTTCATGATGACTTTGGTGCCGTTGACATAAAATCCGTCTTGCGGACGGAACTCTATGGTGCGGAATCCTATCCGTTCTTCGTGTATGTGTACCACCTGTTTTTGCGGATTAAGCAGTTCCAGTGTTAGTGTATACAGATTGGGATGTTCGCACTCCCAGGGGCGGACGCCTTGCCAGAAGGTGGTTAAGGTCTGGACACTGTCGGCGTTTAGCGGCATGATTTGTTTGCTGGCCGTTTGTTGGCTTCCTACCGGCGCGAGACTTAGGGCTACGGTATATCCCGGAGTATTACCTTGGGTATGCAGGCGGGTGGTCAGCGTGCCGTCGGCCGTGGCGTTTACCGCAATGCGTTCGATGTGAGCCGCAGGAACCGCCTTTAAATAAACCGGACGGTAGATACCGCCAAACAATCACCAGTCGGCACGCCGTTCGGCCGCGTTGACCGATTTGTTGGAGGATTCTTTCCATACTTGTACTTCCAGTTCGTTCTTTTTCCCGAACTTTAGTTTGTCGGTAATGTCATAGCTGAAAGTGTAAAATCCGCCTTGATGGATGGCTCCGGCAGATACTCCGTTGATTTTCACCTCGGTGTCGGTCATTACTCCTTCGAAGACGATACTTACCTGTTTGTCTTTCCATTCGGCAGGTACTTTGAATTTATACCGGTACAAGCCGTTTTCGCTGCTGGGCTGGGCTTCTTTATTCAAATAAAAGCGTCCGTAGGTATATTCTCCGAATCCTTGTTGTTCCCATTGCGAGGGAACTTCTATTTTGCACCACTTGCCGCTGTTCATTCCGGTGGAACAATAAAAGTCCCAGGTACGTGTATCTCCCAGTCCGGTACCGGAGAGATATAACTTCTCAGTATTTTGTGCATTTATAAGTGTACTGCAGAGGTATACTGCTAATGCACAGAGTATTCGTAATTGATTCATGGACATGAAAATATATATTATAATGATTGGTTTTCTCCTTCTAATGGAAATAGATAGAATTTACGGTCTTTTTTGAAGTCGAGCATCCACTGGTCTACAACGATATGCTTGTCCAAAGCAGTGATGGTGAGCGTATGTTTACCTTTATTTAATATGTGCTTAGTCTCTTTTCGGGCTTGGCCTCTCATTACATTCTGTTTCCACATTTCTGTACGGCCTTTTTCTCGGAAGGAGCATATCTGGGGCTTTTCACCATCAATACTTACGCAGAAACGAATATCCCCTTTGTCATTAGGTTGTGTGGGAATAACGGCGGTGGATAGAATGGCTTCACCTTCCCACTCGCAGTCGAATTCAAAAGTCAATGAACTCCCTTGAGGCAGTGACACGGCATTCATGCTGTGCCCTAAAGCCTGAATGGTTTCTGCTCCTTTTGTGGCATGGATGTACCGGCAGGCGTTCATGGCAATACATTTATCGGCTTTGATAGGATGCTCTTTGGTCATGGCAGAGGTGGGGAGATAGTTTTTTACTTCCTCATCCGTCAGTCCGACAGGGAGTATGGGAGGATAGAATACGTATAAATCGCGAGGGTCATGGCACATGGAATGTTTCCATTTGCCGTCTGCCATTTTGTTGTTATAATAGTCTGTAAGCCGGCGTATTTCTTGATAGGCGTTCTGGCTTTTTGCGCATGCAGTGAGCATGGCGTCCTTACGTTTCCATAATGCTTCGTCGCATTGTCCCATGGAATAGGAGCGGGCGCGTTGTGCTTCAAGCATCTTGGTCGCCATCGCCGAGGCGCCGAATACCTGATATTTGATATGTGAGTAAAAGGCGTCTTTGCGGTCGGGAGTAATCAGCTTTTCCGCTTCCGTAACAGTGGTTTTGACTTTTTCATAAGATTCCAGATAACGGTCCAGCTCTCCGCCGAATTCTGTAAGACTGAACTCGGTGTTGATAACTTGCGAACGTCCTCTGGGATGTACTTTACGGTTACTTAATTCGACTTGTGTCCATCCCATATGCTCCGGTTTGCGGATACCGCACAGACGGTAGTATTCCAGTATGGCGGGTAACAGCTTCTTTCCGGCTTGGTTGCCGAATTCCCGGCAAAGCCATGCTTCAAGATGGTTGTTCAGAGTGGTTCCGGTAACCGAGTTGATGTCCCATGCCATGTCGAGAAACAGTTCCAAGTCATAGGCTGCCGGTTTCAAATCGTGTACATTGACAATCCATACCTCACGGGCATTGTGGTCGTAGGCCTGTTTCATCTCATTATAGATGAGGCCCGGTTGTGTCGTACATAACCACATATAGTCATGGGGACGCCCCCAATAACTCAGGTGGTAATAGACACCGCTGCCACCGCTGCGTTTCTGTTGTATTTCATCGCTCAAACGGGTCATGTAGCCGTAATTGTCGTCACACCACATCAGGGTGATATCTTCGGGAACTTCCAGTCCGTTTTCCATAATATCGAGCACTTCTTTATAGGGTACGAAGACTTGCGGTATTTTGGTGACATCACGATTGATGTATTGTGAAAGCAGAGAACGCTGGTCGTTGATAACCTGTTGCAGGGCATTGACTTTCTCTTTTATCGTTTTTACCCCTTCCATATGTCCGTCGTGTATGCCACGCATCCCTATGGTGTACATATTCTCGTATCGGTTTACCTCTTTTAAGCGTTCTGTCCAGTAAGCCTGTACGGAGTTACGGTTGGTGATGTAGTTGTAAGCGCCCCGTTCTTTGACTTTCCATTCACCTACATTGTTCCGCATTAATGGTTCGCAATGTGATGTGCCAATGGCTATTCCGCAACTGTCTGCGGCTTCTTTGGCACCCGGAACAAGATAAAAAGGAGTGGTGATGCCATGCATGCCGGGCCATATGGCATTAGCCCTGAGGCGAAGTAGCAGCTTGAAGATTTCCTTATAAGTACGTGCCCCTATTCGTCCTGTGGGATTACCCGGTTCAAAGGTTTTCCAACTCCAGGGTTGCAGGCTCCAGTCTTCATCGTTCAGAAAAATACCGCGATACTTGACCGAGGGGCTTTGCATACTCTTGAAGTCGCTTGCAACCGTCAGTTGGGTTTGTTTTCTCGGAGTTACATCTCCCCACCATACCCACGGCGATACACCCGCCATACGTGATAGCTCAAGGATACCGTAAGCTGTTCCGCGTCCATTACTTCCTACAATGAGTAATTGTTGTTTGGGAGAGTCGTCTGTAACTGCGATGTAGAAAGCATCTTGCTTCTGAATTAAATCATTTACCGGTATCCCTGCAACTTGTAGGTCTTTTTGAGTTTTATTATCCGCTTTGTCCAATTGGATGATGCGGATGGCAGCATGTTTGGATGATACCTGTTTTGGATGGAGTCCCGTCACCAGTTTCATGTCTTCTGCAAACATATTGAGAGCGATGTTCACTACGGGTGAGGTGTTTCGGGGAACATTGTACGAAATGGCTTGTTGTCCGTCATACCAGATGAAGTTACTTGCTGATATGGCGAAAACGTTCAGAATAAAGACTGCGAATAGAATCGAGCGTATAAACATGGTAATTAGATGTTTTTAGTTGATAGTCGGATGAATGTTGCTGTACGAATTATTTTCGGAAATGATAGGGTGGCGGTCTGCCGTGTTGAGTGTAACTTCTGTCATGTTGAAGTTCTTGCAGAAACTGATTTTACCGGCTTTTAAAGTTTGCGCCTTTATATCATGTAAATAGAAGTTCTCCAAACGTAAAGAGTCGTTTATTCCGGATGCGGAGATAAACTCGGTTACATGGGTCGCTTCTATCTGTGACAGATAGACATTGCGAAATCTGGGATAGCCTTTATAGGCAGGTTCCACCGGAGTCAGTAAAGTTTTCCAGTGTTCCGGCAACTCTTCTATTTGGAACGAATCGGGCAATTTGCTGTAACTGTAACTGGGATTCCAGTTCAATTCGGCTGTGAGCACGTGGCGGACACTATCTGCCTTTATGCGTGTTACATATATATTCTCTACCGTCCCACCGCGACTTAAGGCGCTTTTCAAGCGTAATACGGTGGATGTTCCCTGTGCTTTCAGATCACTGCAAAGAATATTCCGGATGCTCCCTGATGTTTCACTGCCGCAAGTTACCAATCCTGCGCCGCTACGTGCCGTACAGTTACGGATAACGACATTTTCAGTAGGCCGGTTCACACGAAGTCCGTCCGCATCCCTGCCGGATTTAATACAGATATTATCATCATTGCAGTTTATGATACAGTCTTCTATCAGAATATTTGTTGATGAGTCTATATCTATACCGTCGGTGCTTGGCCCGTGTCCGCCTATATTATTATCGACGGTAATTCCCTTGACAGTGCAGTGGTCGGAATAAAGAATATGGCAACCCCAAAAACCGGTGCGCATTAAAGTAATTCCTGTCAGGCTGATGTCTGAACTTTCTTCTACCAGTATGCCTCGTATTCTTTTGCAATCGTAATCCACAACCCAACGCAGGCCTTTTGTTTCATAAGATTTGCGCATCTCCCAATATTTGTCCCACCAGCTTTTGCCGCGACAGTCCAGTCGCCCTTCACCGCTGACGGATGCATTTTTTTGACCGATAATATTGATGACCGCTGACGGCCATATCATTTCAATACCAGCAATGCGCGAACGGAATTCGGGATAACAATGAATATCCGGAGTAGCCAATAGGGTTACATCTTTATCCAGGCGTAGATTTACTCCGCTTTTAATAAACAGAGCGCCTGTCAGATAGTAACCGGATTGTAAGGTAACTGTTCCGCCGCCATTGGCGGCACAGCTGTCAATGGCTTTTTGTATTGCTTCTGTGCTGAGAATGGTACTGTCTGCAATAGCTCCGAAAGAGTTGGCGGACAAAGTTTGTCCGGTTGGTTGCAGACGGGAGCCTACTTGTTTAGCCCATACCAGGTCGTTGACCGGAGAAGTGTTTCCCCAGTCATAAGAACTGTCTTTGGCTTGTGACAGGATACAAACCGTTAAAATGCCGGTCGCTATCAGTGCAAAGAACGTTATTTTTCTTTTCATATAGCTATGGTTTTATAAAATAGTTGCGGGTGAGGCTGATGTTTTCTTAACACTTTCCAGAAACTCTATTTCTATAATCCGGAGATTATGTTTTCCCTTGCCTTCCTTTGCTTTCTTTTCCATGTCATTGGCCGCTCCGCCCGCCACTTCCACAATTTGGCCGAAAGCATCCTTTTCGGTAGTACTGCCTTTCAAACGGACGGTTATCTTATCGGAACATACCGGCTTGTCCACTTCCAGATGTACATATCCCAAGCTCTTTTCCGTGCTCCCGCTCCAAATCAGCTCGTCTCCGGCATACACTTCCAAAGGATAACTGCGGGAACGCCAGCCGTTCAGCTTGATGCAGATGTCGTCGACGCTTGTCTTTTCAGCCAATGTATAGGTAATCCAGGCCGTACTTAACCGACCGTCGTTCGCCCATTCGCTCAACTCGTTGTCATCATGGCTGTTGCCCGTTTCGGTACGGTTAGCACCGGCTTCGGCGGACACAATGGCGATGTCGCGCTTGGTATCCGTATAGGAAGGAGTCAGTGGAGTTTCCCCTTTATCCAGCCTGCCTTTTAGGGTCAGTTGGGGCAGGTAGTCACTCAGTCCGTCTACCACTTTCACTGGAACGGTCTGCAGCGTAAGCCTTGCGGCCGGAAGCCCTTCCGCTTCGGCGGTGACAACTATTTTGCCGGCTTTGGCCGTACTGCGGATCAGCGCACGGTTGATGCCGCATTCCACCGGAAGGTTCATATCCAGAATATGATTGTCCTTCCCCTGTGCGATACCGCCGCGCCATTCGGCCTCGCCTTTCAGGGTAAAGCGGACCGTACGGTTATCCAGCGGACAACGTCTACCGTCCTTGTCCACAACTTCCACCTGAAGCAGGGCCATGTCGGCTCCGTCTGCGTGGAAACCTTCGGGGTTCTGTATAGCGGTAAGTTCCAGACGGGCGGCTTCTCCCACTGTTGACAATGTATAGCGGCTCACTTCTTTACCTTTTCCGTCGTAACTTACCGCTTCCAGCCTGCCCGCTTGATAAGCGACCTTATCGAAAGTGAAAAGGAAATGGCTTTCCCGTTTACCTTTACCCAGGGATTTGCCATTGAGCAGCAGTTCCACCTGTTTGCCATTCGATACGACATATACCGGTTTCACCGTATGTTCAGGATAGTTCCAGTGTCCGATGATATAAGTTTGGAACTTGTCCGTATCCACCCAACCGTTCCACATTACCTGATGGGCGAAGAAGGCGTCTTTTTCTATACGCATGGGGTCGGTCACGCCGCTGCGGCGGTAATTCTCTTCACCGCGATAATGTGTGTTGGAGTCGGAGAAGATGATTTTCGTACCACCTGCACTGACCCGTAAGCCCGTACCCGGACGCTCACGCCAGTAATCGTACCAGCGACGAACCATTTCCAATGCAAGCATATCCTGATTATGATTGTAGCTCATTGCCGGTTTCCCTTTATGCAATGGTCCTGTTCCTTCTTTATGGAATGGATAGCTGTACTCATCCCAATACTTGCGGAGTCCCTCATCGCGGCAATATTCGGTAGCCCACATCGGATGCTTCTTGCTCTTGTTGATATAAAGCATTTCACCGCCGTATTCCGCTTCGTTAATATCGAGCATCTCACGCGAGCCGATGGCACGTCCGCCGAAAGGGTCGAACTTGTCGCGAATTTCCTTCATCTCAATCATATGTTCGCGTCTGATGCCCTTATTCCCGGATTCGTAAAACAGGATACTCGGGTTATTACGGTTATAGATAATGGCATCGCGCATCAACTCCGTACGCTGTTCCCATTGTCGTCCACCACAGTCTTTTTCAGAGTCGCCGGCAGGCATGGCCTGAATAAGACCGACACGGTCGCAAGACTCCACATCCTGTTTCCAGGGAGTGACGTGCATCCAGCGGACAAGGTTCGCGTTGCTTTCCACCATAAGGCCATTGGAGTAGTCACTCAACCATGCGGGAACGGAAAGCCCCACTGCCGGCCATTCATTGCTGGTACGCTGGGCATAGCCCTTCATTTGGATGACGCGGTCGTTCAGCCATACCTTTCCCTGGCCGAACTTTGTCTTGCGGAAGCCGGTACGGGTCACTACCTCGTCAAAAACATTTCCGCGGTCGTCCAGCAGGGCCGTATTCACGGTGTACAGATAGCCGTATCCCCAGCTCCAGAAGTGCAGTTCGCTCACATCGGCAGCAGCTTTCACGGTTCCCGTTTCACCGGCTTTCAGCACTGTCTTGCCGCCATGAAAGGTCTTCACCAGCTTACCGTTCGCATCGGTTAGGGTCACCCGATAGCTGAAGCTGCGTGCCTTGCGACTGTCGTTTTTCACCTCGGACTCGGCATGTATCTTCGCCTTGCGGCCTTTGATGTCGAAGTCGGTGGCGTAGATGTATACACCAGTTGTTTTCAGGTTGCTGTACAGAGGTAAAGTCTGATATACCTCGTCCATCACATATAGAAATACGTTCTTGGGGATACCGCCATAGTTGGCATTGAAATTACGGTCGTTCCACTGATATTTGGAATTAGTGCTTTTTTCACGGTAGAACCAGTTGTTATCAATGCGTACAGCCAACACATTATCTCCTTCTTTCATATAGGGAGTAAGGTCAAATCCTACGGCCATGACTCCGTTTTCATGCAGTCCTAAATAGTGTCCGTTCAGGAAGAATTCACCTCCTTGGCGAACTCCCTCAAATTCGGCAAACACTTTTTTACCTTTCAATTCTTTTACCCGAAAATGCTTGCGATACCACATAACAGTGTCGGAATGTTGGCTGATGGGCAGTTTAAAGGCTTCATCTTCATTGAAAGCATGCGGTAAAGTAATTTGTTTCCAGTCATTATCATTGAAATCAGCTATTTTTGCTTGTGGAAAGTCCCCTACCTGCAGACGCCATTCACTGTTAAAGTTATATTTTTGGCGTTCTGCAGCATGCGTACTCAAAGCAAACAGCGTCGTGAAGATAAGCGTGAAAAGAAAAAATCTATTCTTCATGTTATTCTGTTATTATAAATTTTATCTGGTCCCATTTTAATTGCCGTCCGGCTTTTCTATTTCGAAGAAAGGTGCGGGATACCAATGGAATTGGTTTACATCATCCGGCTGTGCTGGATTATAGTCAGGAACAGGATGAAGATATTTTGCTAAATCGGGAATATTTTTCTTGACCCCCTCAACTACACATTTGGCTATCTGATACGCACCGTAGGGGTTGAAATGAGTATTGTCGGCAAGTACTTTCTTCTGCCCTTCAAAGCTTCCCATCGGATAATGTACAAAGGCTTTCTTGGATTCTTTCTCTCCTAAGGCTTCGTAAAGGATACCGGTCATTTCATTTAAGTCGATGAGAAGAACCTTTTCTTTATTGGCTATCCAGCGTACCGCATCCGGATATTCACCGTGGGTATTTACTGTTTTTCCCTCTTTGTCAAATCTGCGACGACGGGTGGGAGTCACTAAAACCGGTATGCCACCGTGTGCTTTAACTTCGTCTATATAGATTTTTAAGTTGGTCATAAATGAATAGTATGCTCCTTTACCTGGACCTTTTTGTTTTTGGTCGTTGTGCCCGAATTCAATGAAGAGATAATCTCCTTTCTTCATCTGTGATAATGCCTTTTTAAGGCGATTGGCTTTAATGGATGTATTGGCGCTTTCACCGCTTTCGGCATAGTTTGCTACTGCTGCATTCGTTCCGAAAAAGAGAGGGAGCATTTGTCCCCAACTGGCCCATGGCTCATTTTCTTGGTCAACCACAGTACTGTTACCGCATAAATAGATGGTGGCAACGGAAGATGAAGCCGGTTCTATGCGTATACTTTCACAAGCCGGTGCTTCACCATTGATTTCAATGGTCAATTTGTCATCCCAATCCAGCTTCCTTTTTTCTCGGTCTTTGATTTTAACTTTTTCTTTCTTGGATATATATGGGCTTCGTTTGTTGACAATGAAACTCCTTTCGGTGATTTCTCCCTTTTTAGTTGGTAAATTTTCAATAAACAGTCTGCGTGATTCGGCGCGGACAGTTGTATTGGCTGCACGTTTGCTGCTGCCTAAACTAACGGTGACAAGGTAGTTCCCATCTGGTACCCGTACGGAAAAATAGAAAGGTTCTTTGCTCCCTTTTGCAGGTGTTTCCGTGCGGTCATAACCATAACCTGTCGTTTCGGAATAACGTGGAGCATTTTCCATTTTGAATGTTTGAGGCAATGTTTGTGCTGAGGCGCAGACTGTTGTTAACAGCAGAAAATTTAATAGTGTTGTTCTCATGGCTGATTTTATTAATTGTTGCTTTTCAAGATATTGTTATTTTGACGCTAAAGTAGCGGCATTGTTTTTTTTGTGGAATAGAGTAATGTACATAAGTATGTATTTTCTATTTATTTTGTATAAATAGTCTGTTTATAATGTGATAAGTAACAGAAAAGACAGGATTATAAACAAATATTCCATGTATTCATAGGTGTGTTTTCTTATTTTTGTAGACGTGTAAATATTGATAGTCTCTTTTATTAAAATGAAATACTTGTTATGAGAAAAAGTATCTTATGCTACTTATTGCCAGGGTGTATTGCACTATCTATCAATCTGTTATTGTGCGCTCAAAATAGAGTTGTTGCTCCGATGATAGATGTAAATGATGTAATTGATAATACGTTGGACAGCTTGAATAAGGCACGGACTATGAGGCCTATCGCCGGTTCCAGCCGCAAAGGGGATAATCCAGTACTTTTTTTAGTCGGGAATTCTACCATGCGTACCGGTACTTTGGGTAATGGAAATAACGGACAATGGGGATGGGGATATTATGCGGGTGAGTATTTCGATGCTAAAAAAATAACTGTGGAAAACCACGCATTAGGTGGAACAAGCAGTCGGACTTTTTATAACCGCCTTTGGTCGGAGGTTCTTAAAGGAATACGTCCGGATGATTGGGTCATTATAGAATTAGGGCATAATGATAACGGACCGTATGATAGCGGTCGTGCCCGCGCCTCTATTCCGGGAATCGGGAAAGACAGTTTGCTTGTGACAATTAAAGAAACCGGAGTAACGGAAACCGTATATACTTATGGTGAATATATGCGGCGTTTTGTCAGGGATGTAAAGGCGAAAGGGGCGCACCCTGTTCTTATGTCTTTAACCCCTCGTAATGCATGGGACGATAAAGACAGCACGGTTATTACACGCGTAAATAAGACTTTTGGTTTGTGGGCTAAACAGATAGCGAAAGAGCAGCGTATCCCCTTTATTGATTTGAATGAGATTACGGCCCGTAAGTTCGAAAAGTTTGGTAAGGAGAAAGTGAAGTATATGTTTTATATAGACCGGATACATACCAGCGCTTTTGGTGCGCGTATAAATGCGGAGTCGGCAGCCGAAGGCATCCGTGGATGTAAAGGACTGAAGCTATCCTGTTATCTGAAGCCGTTGGAGCAGGATTCTGTTACGGGAAAGAGTCGTAAGAAAGGTTGTCCGGTGTTGTTTACTGTGGGAGATAGTACAGTAAAGAACAATGATGACGATGAGAATGGTATGTGGGGCTGGGGCAGTGTGATTGCTGATAAATTTGACTTGAACAGAATTACGGTTGAAAACTGTGCTAAAGCCGGACGTAGCGCACGTACTTATTTGGATGAGGGGCGTTGGGATAAAGTGTACAATGCGCTTCAGCCGGGGGATTTTGTACTCATTCAGTTTGGACATAATGATGCCGGAGCTATCAATACGGGCAAGGCGCGTGCGGAGTTGCCCGGAGCAGGAAGCGAAAGCAAGGTGTTCTTAATGGAGGCGTCCGGGAAGTATCAGGTGATTTATACTTTCGGCTGGTATCTGCGCAAGTTTATTATGGATGTAAAAGAAAAAGGCGCTACTCCCATTGTGTTGAGCTATACGCCGCGCAATATATGGGATAATGGAGAAATTCAGCGCAATACTGGTTCTTTCGGTAAATGGACTTGTGAAGCGGCGGAACAGACCGGGACGTGTTTTATAGACCTGAACAATCTTTCGGCGGACAAACTGCAAAAAATGGGCTGGGAGCAAGGGCTACGTGTAGTAGGCGAGTATTTTAACCATGACCATACACACACCTCGCTGAAAGGTGCGCGGCTCAATGTGGAAAGTATTGTCGAAGGATTGAAAGCTTCCGGTTCTCCGCTAAAGGATTATTTGAAATGAAACCGTAAAAATCCGTTTCAGTAGTATCTGAAAAAAGGGGGATATGTCAAAACTGAAGTGACATATCTCCCTTGAATAATAGTTTAACGGAAATCGAACATCAGATTCAGATGCAGCCCTTCATCTCCGGATTTGATTCGGATATTGCCCGGCTGGCTGTTAGGTCCTTGCTGCTCAATGGGTTTGAAAGAACAGATAGCCGGAATGTCGAGCAGGAAGGAGATGTCACCTTCCGGGAATTTAGGCATGGTGTCTTTGACGCGTCCGGCAGGTTCTTCGGGTGTGAAGATGTGATAGAAGATTCCGTCGTTGCGGGAATAAACGGTGAAAGGTGTGGTGTCACTTTCCAACGTAGCCCAGTACATATTGGCGTGATAGCCTTTGAATTCGGGATAAACCAAGTTCTCGTAGCTTTCGCCGGTAATAGTATTGTTATACTCTTTTTGCCAAATGCCGTAGGTGGTTCCTGCAATGCGGTTTTTCCATACGCGATAAGGGCCTCGTCCCATCCATCTCATTCCGGTACAAGCTTGTTCGGGATAGGAGAAGGTCAGTCCGAGATTATAGACTTGGGTATCCATAAAAGCATCGTCAAAACCGCCACCGCCCGAAGCGCGGTTCAGCAGGATGGCGTCCATATAGAGTAATCCGTTGCCGGTGAGTTTCCAGACGATAGAGTCGGCGCCTCCCCGGTACTTGGCGCAGAATACGGCTCCGTCCTCAGCCGCACGTATATAGCTTGAAGAAGGCTGATATTGCATCTTCATACCTATGGGGCGCGGACCGTTCTTGAAAGGAATCTCTTTGTCGCCCGCTTTCACCCTGCGGAGCAGACCCGTCGTGGCGTCGAAGGTGACGCATACGCTTGTGCTGTTCAAGATTACTTCATCTGTGGTTTGTGTGGCTGTAGCCTGTTCTGTAAGATTCAAAGACATGGGGGTCTGCGACAGTTTCTGTTCAAAATACTGTTTGGCCAAATGGATGGGGTAAGACCACTCGCAGATGCTTTTTCCTTCTTTGTCGAAAGCTTCAAGATGCAGGACATCGCCATTGTGGAAACCTTCGGGAACGATGAAACGGGCGGTTCCTGTCTCTCCCGGACTGATAGCGGGAAGACGGACTTCGCCTTCGGCAAGTATCGTCGTTTTGCCTTTGTCCTGCAAGGGAGTGCTGCATGACAGTACCTTATATATCATCCGGCACTGCGACAGGTTAGTATAGGTATATTCGTTTGTCAGCAGGAAGCTGCCGTTAAAGTGGGTGGTGATGAGCAACGGTTTCAATTGTATAGGCGACCATTGGGCGCGAATAGCATAGAAGCTGCCTTCCTTTTCGCGGCGGGGACCGACAATGCCGTCGGGGGCGTTGGATTTGTCGGAATCGAGGATGCCACCCTTGTCTGTACGCTTGGGAGCTTCATCGCAATATACCCAGATAAAGCCTCCGGCAAACATGGGGTTAGTGAGCCAACGGTCCCAAAAATCGCGCAGACCCGCTCCGCCGCCTTGGTCGTACATGGCGTGCATGAATTCGGTGGGCATAAAAACCTTGTAGCCGTTGGTGAGGCGTGCCACTCCGGTCAAGTAAGCCGGATAGTGGTGAGTGTCAAGTTCGTTAAAGTCGGCCCACGGGTGTACCACATGACGCTTTTGTAACTTGTCGTATTTGGCAAACAAAGAGTCGAGGGCGTAGTTCCAACCACCTTCGTTGCCATTGCTCCAAATAATAATACAAGGATGATTGACGTCACGCTCTATCATCTCCTTTACAAGTCCCGGTCCTACTTTGGAGTCATAACCGTTCTGCCAACCGGCAAGTTCGTCCATGTAGACAATGCCCAGAGAGTCGCACATATCGAGAAAGTGCTCATCGGGAGGATAATGAGAACGGACTGCATTCATGTTCATTTCCTTTATGAGCAATGCATCATGGCGGCTCATGGCAGCACTTGTGGTACGTCCTCCGTCTACGGAGAAAGAATGGCGATTGATTCCTTTTACTACTAATTTAACACCGTTCAGGTAGATTCCGTCTTGGGGGAAGAACTCAACGGTACGGAAACCGATGCGGGTTTCACGGGTTTGAATTGCTTTGCCGGACGGGTCTTTCAGCGTGAGGCTGGCAAGGTAGAGTTGAGGGTTTTCGGTATTCCAAGGCTTCACGGACTTATAGACGCCTTTTAGTTGCTGCTCGCTGTCAGAGTTTGTAATCCGGTGGGTAAGGAGGGGCTGGTTATCCTTTGTGAGAATTTCCTTCCCGTCGTTCAACTCTCGAATGGCAACGGACAATTCATAGCCTTGCGCATCTCCCTCCATTTCCACAGCCGCGCTGAAAGTTCCGTCGTGGCGGGCATCAAGGATGAAATGTCTCATATTGATTTTCGGAACTACCTCTAACCATACGGGGCGGTAGATACCGCCGAAAAGCCACCAGTCCGCCTTGCGCTCGGCGGCGTTTATCGACTTGTTAGCGGATTCCTTGGCTATCTTCACTTCAAGGGTATTCCGCTTGCCGAATTCAATGAGTTCTGTAATGTCGTAACTGAAGCGGTAGAACCCGCCTTGGTGAATGGCTCCGGCACTTTGACCGTTTATCAGTACTTCAACATCGGTCATTACACCGTCAAAGTAGATTTTTATCCGCTTATCTTTCCAATATTTAGGCACTTCAAACTTGTGCCGGTAGATTCCCACCTCGTCGCTCGGTTTTTCGCCCGGTACTTTGTACCAACGGCCGTAGGTATATTCTCCAAAGCCTTGAAGCTCCCAGTTGCAGGGAACTTCTATCTTTTTCCATTTACCACTGTTCTGCCCCTTAGTACAGAAAAACTCCCAAGTTTTCGTATCGTCAATACCGGTCCCCGAAAGGTATATTCTTTCCGGATGCGGGGCTTGGGCGTACACGCCATGTTTATGTATTTGGTTATAGTGTTTTTCCAGCCTTTCATATTCCTCTTTGGTGAGTCGCATGAATGAGCCATGCTGCGGAGCATCCACTCCTTTGATGTCTTGAGGGGAATGAAAATTTCGCAGATATTTGTCGGCCCGGCAGATGCGATACCGTTTAGGATTGGAAGAGTATTCTATATAGCCCACACGCCAAGTGGAGTCACCCGCTAATTGAAAGGCTGACACACCTTCGCATTTCTTGTTACCTTCAAAGTCCACGTAGTCTTCTTCTACGGGCTCGCTCCATGGACCGGTCAACGCAGGGGCAGTGGCTGTGAAGAGTCCCGGTTTGCCGCCTTCCTTCTTTATCATCAGGTGGAACAGCCCGTCCGACTCTAAATAGTTGATATCAGCATCAATAGTAGCATATCCCCAGTCGAACAGCAGGCGGGGTTTAGTGAGGGTGGTAAAAGTCTCATCGGCATATGAATAATACATTCGGTCGTACTTTTCTTCGGCACTGTTCCAAAGTGAGTAATAGACGAAATAACCGCCTTTCCGCCCGTCAGTCCATTGATAATCGGCATCCCAGATGATTTGAGGTGCCCAAACACGGTTTATGGTGGAGTAGTTGGTATAGCTATCGGGTGAGCCTGGGTCGGAGAAGAGGGCGGATCCTTTGCGGAAGTCGAAGGTGGTAGATTCCCAATGAATGAGGTCGTCACTGGTGAGGAGATTTATGCCGTAGTTGTTCCATACCTTGCTCTTGCGTACACACATATCAGTAGTGGCCATCAGGTATCCGCTGCCATCGTGTTTGCGGCAGATGTAAGCATCGCGTGTTCCGCCTTCGATGGCTGCCTTTTCGGTGGAACTGAATATAGAGTCACCGTTGAGGAGGTCGTGGTAGTTCAGTCCGTCACGGCTCAGAGCGTAAGCTGTCCATTCGCCACGTCCGCTCATATGGCAATATAGATAGCCGTATTCTCCTTTTTGCAGATTTTGTGCTTGAAGGGAGGCTGTTGCCCACAGACAGCAGAAGAAGAGTAGAAAGTTCAATGTCTTGTTCATGGTTTATATTGTTATTGGAGACAAAAATAGGAAATTATCCGTGAATATTATCTCTTGTCCGAGCACATAGTACCTGAAACAACAAAAACAATAAGAGAACTGCCAAAAGACTCAGAATCTGTTTGCTTGGAAACTCTTATATTTGCCACACAGAAAAATATTTGTTTCTTAATACTATAAAACTATTAAAGACACATGAATAGACTACTTGGATTAATTTCCTTTCTTTTAGTGTTGGCGGGTTCTGTTTCTGCCAAGGTGGTACTTCCGGCTATCTTTTCCGATAATATGGTTTTGCAGCAAAACGCACAAGTCAATCTGTGGGGAAAGGCAACACCCGGCGAGCGTATTTCGGTAAAAGCATCATGGGCGGATAAGGCTGTAGCTGCCAAAACGAATGCTGACGGTAAATGGACTGTAAAACTAAAAACTCCTACGGCAACAAAGGGACAGACTGTTACGGTGAGTGGTGAAAACACCATTGTTATTAATAATGTATTAATAGGGGAAGTCTGGCTTTGTACCGGACAATCTAATATGGAATATCCGGTTTCTAAACATCCTGACAAAAAATGGATGACCGGCATGACCACGGAAGCCGAAGAGATGAAAGATGCCGATTATTCGGAATACCGTTTGTTCCGGGTTGAACATCAACTGGCTCCTGATGGGGAAAAAGATGATTGTCAAGGCCGTTGGCTGGTTTGTACTCCGGAGAATTTATATGATTTCTCGGCGGTAGGTTTCGTTTTTGGACGCAGGTTGCATAAGGAATTGGGAGTACCGGTAGGCATGATACAGTCTACATGGGGAGGTACGCATGCCGAATCGTGGACAAAGATGAGTGTCATGAAGAATAATCCGCTTTATGCAGATGTTCTTGAAGATTTTGCGCTGAAGAATGTGAAACAGGAAAAGGGGTATTGCAAAGTCCCTTCTACACTTTGGAATGGAATGATTCATCCCATTTTGGGATATACAATAAGAGGAAACATCTGGTATCAGGGAGAGTCTAATGCCATTCGTTATGAAAAATATCAGCAGGTATTTACGAATATGATTAATAGTTGGCGGAAAGAATGGAAGCAACCTGATATGCCTTTCTATTTCATGCAGATTGCTCCACATAAAGGGCAGCCGGCAGGTATTCGTGAGGCACAGCTCAAAACGTGGCAAAGCGGTCTGAAGAATGTGGGTATGGCAGTTGTTACCGATGCGGCAGACTCTACGGATATTCATCCGCGTAATAAGCGTGTAGCCGGTGAACGTATGGCTTTATGGGCACTTGCCAAGCAATATGATAAAAATGTGGCTTATTCAGGCCCGCTCTTTAAGTCAATGAAGGTTAGTGGCGGTAAGGCTGTGCTGAGCTTTGAATATGCCGGAGACGGATTAATGACACCGGAGAACGCTCCGGTAAAGGGTTTCTTGGTAGCGGGTGCCGATAGGCGTTTCTATCCGGCAGAGGCTGTGATAAAAGGTGCCCAACTGGAAGTTTCCGCTTCGCAGGTGGCTGTTCCGGTTGCCGTACGCTACGGATTCTGTAATTTCTTTCGTGTAAACCTGTATAATAAAGCCGGTTTGCCGGCAGTACCTTTCCGTACGGATACATGGGAGCAGGGTTCATATGCCCGTTGGTTTGCAGATTCTGAAATGATGCGTTTTCCGCAGGCTTATCAGTTGGATCATGGTAAGCGTTTGTTTTTCGGTTATGCTCAAGGAGTAGGTTGTTGTGCTATGTTGCAAATGTGGAAGGCTACGGGAGAGCGCCGCTACTATGATTATGTGAAACAATGGGCTGATTCTCTGATTAATGAGAAAGGGGAAATTCATTTGTATGATATGTCCACCTATAATCTGGATTTCATTAATTCGGGAAAGGTGTTGTTTGACCTCTATCGTGAAACCGGCGATCGGAGATATAAGTCGGCGATGGATATTCTTATCAAGCAACTGAAGAATCAGCCGCGTACTTTGGAAGGCGGTTTCTGGCATAAGCTGATTTATCAGCATCAGATGTGGCTGGATGGACTGTATATGGCTTCACCGTTTATGGCACAATATGGTGCGGAATTCAACAAGCCGGAATGGGTTGATGAGGCGGTGAAGCAGTTTCGTCTCTGTCATAAGCATACTTACGATGCCAAAACAGGACTTTATCATCATGCTTGGGACGAAAGTAAAAGTCAGCGTTGGGCTAATCCGGAAACAGGACATTCTCCTAATTTTTGGGGACGTAGCATAGGTTGGTGGTTCATGGCATTGGTAGATGCTTTGGACTTTGTACCGGAGAATCATCCGGGACGTGCCGACATGATTGGATATATTCGCGGATTAGCGGAGACGTTACCGAAATATCAGGATAAAGCAGGACTTTGGTATCAGGTTATTGACCAGCCTAAACGTAAAGGTAACTTTCCGGAGGCATCTGTGACTACCCAGTGTATGTATGCTTATGCGAAAGCTGTGAATAAAGGATATATTGATGCCAAATATCGTGCAGTGGCAGAAAAGGCCCTGCAAGGACTGAAAGACAAATTGTTGATAGAAAAGCAGGATGGAACTTTAACTTTGACCCGTTGTTGCCAAGTTGGCGGTTTAGGCGGTCATCCGTATCGTGACGGAAGTTTTGAATATTATATAGGTGAAAAAATGAGAGATAATGATTCCAAGGCAACAGGTCCGTTTATTATGGGATGTTTGGAGTTAGAAAAATAAGATGGGTATGAATCGACTGTGTAGTATTGCCATGATTGTGTTTTGCGCAGGAACTTTGTCTGCACAAAATCTTGCGTGGCCGGAAATTAGTTTGGAGGCCAAACCTGCTGCCCGTTGGTGGTGGATGGGAAGTGCGGTAGATAGAGATAATCTGACCCATAATTTGGAAACGTATGCTGCAGCGGGAATGGGAACCATGGAAATTACTCCAATCTATGGCGTGCAAGGAAATGACGCGAATGATATTCCGTTTCTTTCTCCTCGTTGGATGCAGATGCTGCAATACACGGAAGATGAAGCTTCACGTCTGGGTATGCAGATTGACATGAATACCGGTACCGGCTGGCCTTTTGGCGGTCCTGAAGTAGGTGTGGAAGACGCTGCCTGCAAACTGCTGATTGCGGAGTATCGGGTAGAAGGAGGAAATACGTTTGATAAGAAAATAGAAGTCGCTGATAGAAAGCAGCAGCCTTATGCCAAGTTAGAACGTCTGATGGCTTTTTCTGATGCAGGGAAGTGTATGGACTTGACGGCTAAGGTAAAAGACGGAGTATTGCGTTGGAAGGCTCCGAAAGGTTGTTGGCGCTTGATTGCCGCTTTTTGCGGCAAGACTTTTCAGAAAGTGAAGCGTGCTGCTCCCGGTGGTGAGGGGTATGTGATGAATCATTTTTCCGCCCGTGCCGTGAAAAACTATCTTGGACGTTTTGAACGTGCTTTTAGCGGAGAGTTTAGGAATACCAATGGTACTGTCACTGCTTATCCTCATAATTTTTTCAATGATTCCTATGAAGTTTATGGGGCAGACTGGTCAGAAGGTCTTTTTGATGATTTCCGGATACGTCGCGGTTATAAATTGGAAGAACACTTGCCGGAATTTCTTGCAGAAGGAGAACGCTCTGACGAAACCCGACGCATTGTTTCCGATTATCGTGAAACTCTCAGTGAATTATTACAGGAGAATTTTACCCGTCAGTGGACGGAGTGGGCGCACCTGCACGGTTCTAAAACAAGGAACCAGGCTCATGGTTCACCGGGAAATCTGATAGACCTTTATGCTACGGTAGATATTCCGGAGTGTGAGGGGTTCGGCTTGTCTGATTTTGGCATACAGGGACTGCGCAAAGACTCGTTGACACGTCCTAATGACTCTGATCTCTCCATGCTGAAATATGCTTCTTCGGGCGCTCATATTGCCGGAAAACCTTATACATCTTCGGAGACTTTTACTTGGTTGACAGAGCATTTCCGTACCTCTTTGTCACAATGCAAACCGGATATTGACCTTATGTTTGTGTCCGGTGTCAATCATGTTTATTTTCACGGCACAACTTATTCTCCCGCTGAGGCTGCCTGGCCCGGTTGGAAGTTTTATGCTACGGTAGATATGAGCCCGACAAATAGTATCTGGCGGGATGCGCCTGCGTTCTTTCAGTATATATCCCGTTGCCAAAGTTTCTTGCAAATGGGACAGCCTGACAATGATTTTCTGGTGTATCTTCCTGTGTATGATATGTGGCAGGAACAAGACGGCCGTTTGTTGATGTTTGACATTCATAAAATGGCAAAACGCGCTCCTCGTTTTATAGAGGCGGTACATCGTATTAATGATGCAGGTTATGATATGGATTATGTTTCCGATAATTTTATCCGTACAGCTACTTGCCGTGACAAAAAGATTGTAACATCCGGTGGAACAACCTATAAGGCGTTGGTTGTGCCCGGTGCCCGTTTGATGCCTGCAGATGTACTTGCCAGACTTCTTGACTTGGCTAAGGAAGGTGCAACCATTGTGTTTTTGGACCGGTATCCGGAAGATGTTCCGGGTTATGCCAAATTGGAACAGCGTCGTGCGGAATTTAAGCGTACCTTAGGGAAGATAAAGGAATTAGGAAATGAGAATGGCAACGGCAAAACGGTGCTCTTTGGTATGGATTATGTTCGTACGTTGGCACAGACTACAGCTATGCCGGAAGCGATGAAAACTTCCTTTGATTTGAGTTGTGTCCGTCGTAAAAATTCGGATGGTTATCATTATTTCATTTCTGCGCTGACAAATAGAGATACGGAAGGTTGGATACCATTGGCTGTGCCGGCACGTTCGGCTGTACTGTATAATCCGATGAATGGAACTTCCGGTAAGGCTTGTTTACGGCAGAATAATGGAAAGACGGAAGTTTATCTGCAATTGGTTTCCGGAGAATCTGTCATATTGAGAACTTTTACAGAAGTCGATGTGCAGGCTCCGGAATGGAGATATCCGGCTGTTTCAGAGGGAGCTGTTGAATTGTCCGGTTTGTGGAACCTACGCTTTCTGGAAAGTATTCCTGAAGTGCATAATCTTCCGGATTCCGTATCTTTAGGCTCATGGACGGATGTATCTTTTGAAAACGCTAAAACAACTATGGGCACAGGCTGTTACACGACTACTTTTAGAATTGAGAATCCGGCTTCCGCTCAGGATTGGTTGCTTTCGCTTGGTGATGTTCGTGAGAGTGCCCGTATACGTATCAATGGCCGGGAAATTACTACTTTATGGGCTGTGCCCTATTCTTGCTCTGTCGGACAGTACCTGCTTCCGGGAAAGAATACTTTGGAAATAGAGGTAACCAACCTTCCTGCCAACCGCATTGCAGATATGGATTGTCGTGGAGTGAAATGGCGTATTTTTAAAGATATCAATATTGCAGCGCTTGGTTATAAAAAAGGAACTTATGCCCATTGGACACCTGTGCCAAGTGGCTTATTAGGTCCTGTACGTATTGTTCCGTTGAAACTGATTAACAAAGAAATACAATGAGAAAGTTTGGTTTGGTTTGGATAGCGTTGGTTTGTACAGTTTGCTTCCTATATGCTCAAGACCCGCGTGAGAGATATTATTTTTATGAGATTCTTGAGCCGAAGCATGAGCCGAAACCATTGGTGGAGGGTTTTGCTCAGGAACGGATTACTGAAAAATTGAATCGTGGTCTGGTGGCTGTTCCTTCCCGGAACGGCAAATCTGTATATCTTAGTTGGCGTTTGCTGGAGTCGGATGCTCCTGCAACTACTTTTCATGTTTATCGCGAGACAGACGGAAAATCTTGTCGTTTGACGAAGAAAGCCGTTTCCCGTACCTGTGATTTTCTGGATACCACTCCTCACAAGCAGGCTGTTTATTGGGTAGAGGCCGTTGTAAAAGGGCGAAAACCGATTGCTTCAGAAAGGCGGAAGGTGGTATTGGCCGATTTGCAGCCTTACACTTCTGTTCGTTTGAAAGATAATGCCAAAGCCGGAAAGATAGCTTTAGCTGATTTGAATGGCGACGGAGCTTACGATTATGTAGTCCGTACTCCTGAAACAAATGTTGATCCGGGGATGCCGGGTGATACTACCGGCAAGACTTATAAGATTTCAGCTTACTTGAATGACGGTACTTATTTGTGGACATATGATATGGGGCCGGGTATTGAGCCGGGTATCTGGTACTCGCCTTTTATTGTGTACGATTTCAATGGTGACGGCAAAGCCGAGGTGGCGATTAAAACGGCAGATACCGATTATGTGAAAAATGAGAAAGGGCGTGTTTGTGGTGGTAGTGAATATCTTTCTGTTCTTGACGGTATGACGGGAAAGGAAATAGACCGTGTGGATTGGCCAGAACGTAATGATCGTTATGGAAATCTGATTCGTCAGAATCGTAATCAGATGGGAGTAGCCTACTTGGACGGAAAGACTCCTTTTATATTAGCGGCGCGCGGTACGTACAAATTGATGGTTGTAGATGCATGGATGTTGAAAAACGGTAAACTGGAACGTGTGTGGTGTTGGGACGGTGACGAGGAAAACCCCATTGTCCGGAGTATGGGTGCACATAGTATGGTTACGGCTGATGTAGACGGCGACGGTCGTGATGAAATAATGTTGGGATCTTGTATGCTTGATGATAACGGCACGCTTTTATGGTCTTCCGGGTTGGGGCATAGTGACAAGGCATATCTTTGCAAGTTGCGTCCTGATGTGGAAGGTATGCAGGTGTTTATGGTCAGCGAGCCGAAGAAAGAAGATGGTCGTGGCGTTTCGGTGGTAGATGCCGCTACAGGTAAGTTAATATGGGGTATCGGGCATACTACCTATCATGTAGGTGACGGTATGGTAGCGGATTTTGACCCGGCTTATCCCGGTTTGGAATGCTTTGCCAGTGAAGACCGTAAGGGAGGAAGCACTGACAGGTATCTACTTACAGCTGGCGGAAAGAAATTAGAAGTGGGTCGGGACGAGATACCCGGTTGCCGTAATTGGATATGGTGGGATGCCGATCTGTTGCGTGAGACATTCAAGGGGGATGATAACCGTTGGGGAGCCGGTTCCTCTTCCGGAGGACGTAGCCAGAGTATTTGGAAATGGAAAAGTGAAGTGTTGACAGAAAACATACAGGGGGATATCTTGTTAATGGCTGATATGGAGGGTGATTGGCGCGAAGAATTGATAACGGCTTTACCCGGTGAACTTCGTATATATCACACCAATATTCCTGCAGCTGATCGTAGGGTGACGTTGATGCAAGATGCACTGTACCGTAGCTACGTGGCCCATCGCAGTATGGGGTATCCTCAAGCGCCTGTACCTTCTTATTATTTGGGAAATAATTAATGTGTATGAGAACCTGTTATTTCTCATACGTTTGCTAACTTTTAAAATGCTATTAAGAATGACAAAACAATTGTGTGTAATTGCGGCTGTTTGTTTATGGATATTTAGTTCTTGTCAGTCTACGGGCTATAAGTATGAGGCTATTTATCGTAATTTGCCTTTTGATATGCCTCGTGTGGAAGCACCTGAATTTCCTGATCGTACGGTCAATCTGAAAGAGTTTAATGCTGTTGGTAATGGAGAAACTTTGTGTACGGAAGCCTTTGCCAACGCAATCAATGCCCTTTCCGAACAGGGAGGAGGGCATCTTATTGTCCCTGCCGGCGTTTGGTTTACAGGACCTATTGTATTGAAAAGTAATATTGACTTACATCTGGAAAAAGGAGCGGTCATCCTTTTTTCCCCTGATGTAGACCTTTATCCTTTGGTAGAAACTGTATTTGAAGGTTTGGATACCCGCCGTTGCCAGTCTCCTATTTCCGGTCATAATCTTGAGAATGTGGCTATTACGGGTAAAGGAGCTATTGATGGAAATGGCCATTATTGGCGTCCGTTGAAACGTGAAAAGGTAACGGAGAGTGTTTGGAAGCAGACAACATCCCGTGGTGGTGTGTATAAACGTCCCACCTACTGGTTCCCTTATCCTGAGACCTTGAAAGGAGATACTATCAGTAATATGAATGTTCCCCAGACTTTGAAAACGGAAGAAGAGTGGCAAAGTGTCCGCCATTTCCTTCGTCCTGTAATGGTAAGCCTGATAGAATGTAAAAATGTATGGTTGCAAGGAGTGATATTTCAAAACTCTCCGGCATGGAATCTGCATCCGCTGATGTGCGAGAATGTATTGATTGAAGATGTGCAGGTGCGCAATCCGAGTTACGCACAGAATGGTGACGGATTGGACTTGGAATCTTGCAAAAATGCTCTGATTGTGAATTCTACTTTTGATGTGGGTGATGATGGCATTTGCTTGAAAAGCGGTAAAGATGAAGATGGGCGTCGTCGTGCACGCCCTTGTGAAAATGTTGTGGTAGATGGTTGTACGGTATTTAAAGGGCATGGCGGTTTTGTTGTTGGCAGCGAGATGAGTGGTGGAGTGCGTAATGTATCTGTAAGCAATTGCCAGTTCTTGGGAACGGATGTAGGATTGCGTTTTAAAAGCAAGCGCGGGCGTGGCGGTATTGTTGAAAATATATGGATAACCGACGTGTCTATGATGGATATTCCGACCGAGCCGATTACTTTCAATCTTTACTACGGCGGCAAATCAGCTGTTGAAGTATTGGAAAGTGGCGAAAAAGTTCCGGCAAAAGTTGAACCGCTTCCTGTGGATGAGACAACCCCTTGTTTCCGTAATATCCATGTAAAACATTTGATATGTGCGGGAGCGCGACGTGCGTTGTTCTTTAACGGCATTCCTGAAATGCCGATTGAAAATGTGGTTTTGGAAGATATTGATATTACTTCCCGATTAGGGGCCGAGTTTATTTATAGCAAGGCTGTCACGATGAAGAATGTGACTATACGCAATACGGAGGGTGAGGAGATTGTTACGCGGTTTTGTGAGGATGTGAAATAAGGGGTTGAATGTAATAATTGTGAACGAAATGGATTGTCAAATCTGACACCCTTTCAGTCAAAATAAGTACAAAGAGTAGGGGATGATTCCCCTATTTTTGTATCATAAAATAGTGACTAAAACTAACTACCATGAAACAATGTTTTTTTGCGGTCGATTTGGGTGCTACCAGTGGCCGTACTATTTTGGGCACTTTCACGCCGGAGGGGTTGGAACTGGAAGATGTGAATCGTTTTCCGAATCATCTGATTGAGACCGGCGGACATTTTTACTGGGATATTTATGAACTTTACCGACATATAATTGAAGGGCTGAAAACTGTTGCCCGAAAGAAAGATGTTGAAATTACCTCCATTGGCATTGATACATGGGGGGTGGATTTTGTTTGTGTAGGTAAAGACGGTGGATTTCTTCGCCAACCTTATTCGTATCGTGATCCTCATACCGTCGGTGCACCCGATGCCTTCTTTAATAAAGTGGCTCGTAAGCAGGTTTATGAGTGGACAGGTATCCAAGTAATGAATTTCAACTCTCTGTTCCAGCTTGATACGTTGAGACGTAATGAAGACAGCGCATTGGCTGCTGCCGATAAGTTACTTTTTATACCGGATGCTTTGAGTTATATGTTGACCGGTGAAATGGTAACAGAGTACACTATTGCCAGCACGGCGCAGTTAGTGAACGCGAAAAACCGTAACTTGGAAGAGGCTTTATTGCGCGAGCTTGGGCTTACCAATACTAATTTCGGCCGCTTTGTTTACCCCGGTGAGAAGGTAGGAACACTGACAAAAGAGGTACAGCGCATAACCGGACTTGGTGATATACCTGTGATTGCAGTAGCCGGTCATGACACTGCTTCTGCCGTAGCTTCAGTTCCTGCTGTGAATCCTGATTTTGCATATCTGAGCAGTGGAACCTGGTCTTTGATGGGTGTGGAGACGGAAGGCGCGGTTATTACAGATGAGACTGAGGCTTTGAATTTCACTAATGAAGGAGGTGTGGACGGTACAATCCGTCTGTTGAAAAATATTTGTGGAATGTGGTTGTTGGAACGTTGCCGGGCTGCATGGGGTGAAACTTCTTATCCGGAGTTGATAACCGAAGCGAATGTAAGTGAACCGTTTCGTAGTTTGATAAACCCTGATGATGCTCTGTTTGCCAATCCGGTTGATATGGAGCAGGCTATAAAGGACTATTGCTCTGATTGCCGCCAACCCATTCCGCAGACTCGGGGACAGATTGTTCGTTGTATTTTTGAGAGCCTTGCTCTGCGCTATCGTCAGGTGTTGGATAATCTTCGCACTCTTTCTCCCCATCCGATAGAGACTCTTCATGTTATTGGCGGGGGAAGCCGTAATGATTTGTTGAATCAATGGACGGCTAACGCCGTCGGTATTCCTGTGGTGGCCGGTCCTTCTGAGGCTACAGCAATCGGAAATGTTATGATTCAGGCTCTTGCGGGCGGAAAGGCAAAAGATATTGCTTCTATGCGTCGGTTAATCAATCAGTCAATTTCTTTGGAGACTTTTTATCCGGAAGATACGGAAGCGTGGGACGCCGCATATTTGCACTTCAAACAGGTGACAAAGAATAATTAAAATTAATATTTAAATAAATCAGTATCATGAAAGAAGAACTAATAACAAAGGCGTATGAAATAGCCAAAGAGCGTTATGCAGCTCTTGGTATAGATGTGGAAAAGGTAATGGAACAACTCCAGAAAGTTGCAATCTCCATGCACTGCTGGCAAGCTGATGACGTTATAGGCTTTGAGTCCGGCAGTTCGTTGACCGGTGGTATTCAGACTACCGGAAATTATCCCGGCAAGGCCCGTAATCTGGAAGAACTTCGCGGTGACATCTTGAAGGCAGCTTCCTATATCCCCGGTAAGCATCGGTTGAACCTGCATGAAATTTACGGTGATTTTGGCGGTACATTTGTTGACCGTGACCAAGTGGAAGTGAAACATTTTGAGAGCTGGATGCAATGGGCTGCGGAAAACGGAATGAAATTGGATTTCAATTCCACTTCTTTTTCTCATCCGAAAAGCGGTAACTTGTCTTTGTCTAATCCGGATAAGAGCATCCGTGATTTTTGGATTGAACATACCAAACGTTGTCGTGCCATTGCAGAAGAGATGGGACGTCGTCAAGGCGATCCCTGCATCATGAATCTTTGGGTGCACGATGGCAGTAAGGATGTCACGGTAAACCGTATGAAGTATCGTGAATTATTTAAAGACTCTCTCGACCGTATTTTTGCTACGGAGTATAAGAATATGAAAGACTGTCTGGAGTCTAAAGTATTCGGTATCGGCTTGGAAAGCTACACGGTAGGTTCCAATGAATTCTGTGTTGGTTATAGTGTACAGCACCAAAAACTGATTACAATTGATACCGGGCACTTCCACCCGACGGAAAGCGCTGCGGATAAGGTTTCATCCATGTTGTTATTTGTTCCCGAATTGATGCTTCATGTAAGCCGTCCGATACGTTGGGATTCTGACCATGTGACCATCATGGATGACCCGACTCTTGAGCTTTTCCAAGAAATTGTTCGTTGCAATGCCTTAGACCGTGTACACATTGGCCTCGATTATTTTGACGCTTCCATTAATCGTATCGGTGCGTATGTCATTGGTACTCGTGCTGCGCAAAAATGTATGTTGCGTGCGCTGTTGGAACCGCTGGGTACACTCCGCAAGTATGAAGCTGCCGGTCAGGGTTTCCAACGCCTTGCTTTATTGGAAGAGGCGAAAGCATTGCCGTGGAATGCTGTTTGGGATATGTTCTGCTTAAAGAATAATGTTCCGGTAGGCGAAGAATTTATCGCTGAAATAGAGAAATATGAAGCCGAGGTAACATCAAAACGTAACTAAGTTAATTAAGATAAATGATAGTGTTTAGCGGGGAAAGTATACCTTTGTCCCGCTACTTTCATTGCTCAATGAACATTAACCATTGATTATCATGAATACACTGATAGGATTATTAATTATCGCTGTGGGAAGTTTTGGACAAAGCAGCTCGTATGTACCCATCAATAAAGTTAAAGGCTGGTCATGGGAAAACTTTTGGTTGGTACAGGGAATATTTGCCTGGCTTGTTTTCCCGCTGTTGGGGGCTTTGCTTGCCATTCCCGCTGATGGCAGCCTGATAGAACTTTGGGGAGCCGGCGGTGCATTGCCGGCTGTCATTTACGGACTCCTTTGGGGAGTAGGCGGCTTGACGTTTGGGTTGAGTATGCGCTATTTGGGTGTTGCCTTGGGGCAAAGCATTTCTTTGGGTACTTGTGCCGGTTTTGGAACTTTGTTTCCGGCCTTGTTTGCAGGAAAGGACCTGTTGCACGGTGATGGTTTGATGCTTCTTGTCGGTGTATGCATTACTTTGGCGGGAATTGCCGTTATCGGCTATGCAGGCAGTTTGCGTTCCGGCAATATGAGTGAAGAAGAAAAGAAGGCTGCCGTGAAGGATTTTGCATTGACAAAAGGGTTACTGGTTGCTTTACTGGCAGGTGTGATGAGTGCCTGTTTTGCTCTCGGACTGGATGCCGGGACACCTATAAAGGAGGCTGCATTGGCAGGTGGCGTAGCTCCGTTGTATGCCGGGCTTCCTGTCATTTTTCTGGTGACATTGGGCGGATTTTGTACGAATGCAGCTTATTGCATTCAGCAAAATATAAAGAATAAAACGGGCAAGGAATATTTGTCGGTCAGAGGTAATGTATTCGTGAATAATCTCTTGTTCTGTGCTTTGGCCGGAGTATTGTGGTATTCGCAATTCTTCGGTTTGGAAATGGGCAAAAGTTTCTTGGGTGGCAGCCCTATACTGCTTGCTTTCTCTTGGAGCATATTGATGTCACTGAATGTCACATTTAGTAATGTATGGGGAATCCTGCTGAAGGAGTGGAAAGGATGCGGTTCCCGTACAATAAGCGTACTGGTATTGGGGCTGGCTATTCTCATCATTTCTATAATAGTGGTGGCGATGGCTCAGGCATAATAGTATCTAAATAAATTGTAATAAAATAAAGACATGAAATCAATTCTTGAAAATCGTCCGAAACTGGCTCATCAGGTCAATCAGGTGGCTGAAGTAGCCGGATACCTTTGGCAAAAAGGCTGGGCGGAACGTAATGGAGGCAATATAACCGTGAACATCACAGAATACATTGATGATGAAATCAAGGCATTGCCGGCCATTAGCGAAGTTAAACAAATAGGCAAGCAACTCCCTTATCTGAAGGGTAGTTACTTCTATTGTAAAGGCACCCAAATGCGTATGCGTGATTTGGCACGCCGGCCTATGGAGAACGGCTCGATAATTCGTATTCTGGATGACTGCGCCAGTTATGTCATCATAGCCGACCATCCGGTGATGCCTACATCGGAATTGCCGTCTCATCTTGCCGTCCATAATTATCTGCTTGAGAATGGTTCTCCTTATAGAGCATCCTTGCATACACATCCTATTGAACTGATTGCTATGACCCATAACAAGAAATTCATGGAAAAAGATGTGGCTACAAACCTGCTTTGGAGCATGATTCCGGAAACAAAAGCCTTCTGTCCCCGTGGTTTGGGCATGATTCCTTATGAATTGCCGAGCTCCGTCAAACTGGCTGATGCCACTATTGAGGCCTTGCGCGATTATGATGTGGCCATGTGGGAGAAACACGGAGTCTTTGCTGTAGATGTGGATATTATGTCAGCTTTTGATCAGGTAGACGTATTGAATAAATCAGCATTGATTTACATTGCTGCCAAGAATATGGGCTTCGAACCGGATGGTATGAGTCAGGAGCAGATGAAAGAGATGACTGTAGCTTTTAATTTACCCAAATAAAAGCCGGATATAATTATGTATAGAATGATATTGAACGAAACCTCTTATTTTGGAGCCGGCTCTCGCGAAACGATTGCGGTAGAAGCTATGCGTAGAGGTTTTAAGAAAGCGTTCTTTGTGACGGATAAAGACTTGATCCGTTTTAAGGTCGCGGATAAAGTGATTGAAGTTTTTGAAAAGAATCATATTCCCTATGAACTTTTCAGTGATGTAAAAGCCAATCCTACTATTGCCAATGTGCAGAATGGGGTAGCTGCCTTTAAAGCCTCGGGTGCCGATTTTATTGTAGCGCTGGGCGGCGGTTCTTCCATTGATACGGCAAAAGGCATCGGTATTGTAGTGAATAATCCCGACTTTGCAGATGTGAAGTCATTGGAGGGCGTGGCCGCAACACGCTATAAGGCTGTCCCCACTTTTGCTTTGCCTACTACAGCCGGAACAGCCGCTGAAGTAACCATTAATTATGTGATAATTGATGAAGATGCGAAGAAGAAGATGGTCTGTGTAGACCCCAATGATATTCCGGCAGTAGCGATTGTCGATTCAGAATTGATGTATTCTATGCCGAAAGGCCTGACTGCGGCAACAGGTATGGATGCCCTGACTCATGCCATTGAAAGCTATATAACACCGGGCGCTTGGGCTATGTCTGATATGTTTGAGTTAAAGGCCATTGAAATGATTGCCGCCAATTTGAAGGCGGCTGTTGATAATGGCAATGATGCCATGGCTCGTGAAGCGATGTCACAGGCTCAGTATATTGCGGGTATGGGATTCAGCAATGTTGGTTTGGGCATTGTCCATTCAATGGCGCATCCGTTGGGCGCTCATTATGATACCCCTCACGGAGTTGCCAACGCATTACTTTTACCGTATGTGATGGAATACAATGCTGCATCTCCTGCATCTCCCAAGTATATCCATATAGCCAAAGCTATGGGAGTGAATACCGTTGGCATGACCGAATCCGAAGGAATACGCGCTGCGGTAGATGCAGTCCGAAATCTGTCGTTGAGTATCGGCATTCCTCAAAAACTACATGAGATAAACGTAAGAGAGGAAGATTTACATCAATTGGCTATTGATGCCTTCAATGATGTTTGTACAGGCGGTAATCCTCGTGCTACTTCTGTCGAGGATATTGAGGCATTGTATCGTAAGGCATTTTAATTATAATTTTAACAAGACCATGAAAAAAGTTATTATTTCGTGTGTGCTGTTTTTAACAGCTGTTGCTGCTTCCTCACAAACAACGATGAAGACAGCTGCTGACGCTAAGCTCTCGGCTTCTGAACTTGCTGTGAAAATAGCAGACCGTATTCTTGAAACCACCACTTATGAGTTTAAGAATACCAAGACCGGCAAAACATATAAGTCAGTCAAAAACCTGCCTTTGGATATGAATGTAAAGGTTGCGTGTAAATATAATAATTGGCATTACACCAATGGAGTGACTCACATCGCTTTAATGGAATTGGCGGATAAGACCGGTGCCAAGAAATACGACGATTATGTTCTCAAGAATATGAACTTCGTATTCAATGACGGTAATCTGGAGTTCTTCAAGAAGCAATATGACCGGGCCATGGAAGACGAAGGCTGGTATGGAGTTCGCAAATTGAGTTGGCACATGATATTTCGTGGAAAGCGTTTGGACGACAACGGACCTATGGGGGCCAGCCTGATTGACTTGCAGATGAAGCATCCGAATGGTGCTTTTCTGAATTATATCAACGAAACTGCAGAACACCTGAACTATGGTGAACCCCGTTTGGCGGACGGTACTATTGCCCGTATCTGGCCCCATGAAAATACCATTTGGGCAGATGATGCTTTCATGGCCGTCTCTTTCCTTTCCCGTATGGCTAAGATGACCGGTGACATGAGCTATATCAATGACGCTGCCAATCAGATAATTAAATATCACAAATATTTGTGGTGTCCGGAAAAGCAGGTTCTCTACCATTGCTACCATACGGATACGGACGAGCATGGTGTTGCCCACTGGAGTCGTGCCAACGGTTGGGTTTTTATGGCAACCGCCGATTTGCTTGCAGTAATGCCGCAGAATCATCCGATGCGCCCCGAAGTGCTGGAGTGCTTCCGTCGCCAATGCAGCGGCGTAGTGCGCTATCAAGGCAAGAACGGTCTTTGGCACCAGCTTCTCGATAAGGAAGATTCCTATGAGGAAATAACGGGTACGGCAATGTTTGTCTTCGGCATTGCACGCGGTGTAAAACACGATTGGCTGCATCCCGACTTCATCTATGCTGCCGAACAAGGGTTGAAAGGTATGATGATGTTGATGTCTGACAAGGGCGATGTTACCAAGATTTGTGTCGGAACAGGCATCATGCCTTCTCCTGCGTATTATTATAATCGCCCTACCCAAGAAAACGACCCGATGGGCGAAGGCCCTGTCCTCCGGGCTTTGATTGAAATGATGGATGCGCCGAAGTATACAGAGATTAAGGCTGAGCAACAATACGATAAGATTGTCGTAAAGAAATAGTAGTCCTTTTACGAATATATGAATCCCGGCCGGAAGAGTATTTGCCTTCCACGCCGGGATTTTTTATTAAATCTTTCATCGTTATCTCTTATTTCATAAATATTTCCTATTTTTGTATCGAATCCATTATGAAGGACACGTATTATGACAAAGAATTACAATGATTTAGGAGTAGAATTTAAGTACCTTATTGTAAATGATATGGACCAGAAATTCGGTTTGTGGGTAAATACGGTTGGCTTTCAATCTATTCAGCCGGATACTCCATATCCTTTGAAGGATCATCCCTCCGGTTATTTCTTTAATGCTCAGAAAGGGCGCGTTTTACGTGAATATCAATTTGTTTATATAACGAAGGGGCGAGGATTGTTCTCTTCGGAGACGACCCCGGAAAAACAAGTCTGTAAAGGACGTCTGATGGTACTCTTTCCCGGACAGTGGCACACTTACCATCCTTACCGTCAGACGGGATGGAACGAATATTATATCGGTTTTGAAGGACCTGTCATAGATAATTTGATAAAAGGCGGTTTCTTATCAAAAGAAAATCAAGTGCTTGAGGTTGGTTTGAATGAGGAGTTAGTTTCTCTTTTCTCCCGTGCCTTGGAGATAGCCGAGGCGGATAAAATATCTTCCCAACAGTATCTTGGAGGTATAGTGCTGCATATAATGGGTATGATACTTTCCATTTCTAAGAACAAGATTTATGAGATAGGTGATGTTGACCAGAAGATAGAGCAGGCCAAGATTATAATGAATGAGAATGTCTTTAAGGATGTTGACCCTGAGGAATTGGCTATGAAGTTGAATATCAGTTATTCTTGGTTCAGAAAGGTCTTTAAGGATTATACCGGTTATGCCCCTGCCAAGTATTTTCAAGAATTGAAGTTACGTAAGGCCAAGCAGTTGTTGGTCAGCACCTCCCAATCTGTCAAGGAAATATCTTTTATGCTTGATTATAAATCTACCGAACATTTCTTCTCCTTATTTAAGAAACGTACCGGTTTTACACCTTTGGAATATCGTTCTTTCGGTCGGGAGACGGAAGTGCAGGATGAAGAGTAGTTGGGCTGATGCCACTTTTTTCTCGTCACTCGTCACCGATTCTTCTCGTCCGCCTGTTCATCAGCGATTGCGGGCTGATGAGAGCAGTGGCGAGTAGGTGATAACACAATTTGGTTGTCACTGTTATTGATAGCTAAATTACAAATTCCATCCTTATTTTTCCTTTTTTGTTATGAGTAAAAGGTTGTTATGCTTGTGCTAAAACCTCGTTTTTCAGTTGCGGGCTGTAGGGTTTACAAATGCAGGCTGTAGAGCCCGCAGCTGTAAACCCTACAGCCCGCAACTGAAAAACGAGGTTTTGGTAGAGACTTTGAGATAAAATGTATATGGAAAGTTCTGTTTCTAAATGGTATATATTGACGTTTCTCGCTGAATATAGGCACTTTATACTACATTGGAATAACTAAAAATCAAAAGAAGAAGTGTTTCGGTCAAAAGAGGTATGTTGTGCATTTAGGATGATTATTACTTTTGCATTCGTAAGCTTTGTGCTCGATAACGGGCTTTGCCATGTTGAACTTAAATTTATTTATTAATCAAATATATATTAATAATCTATGAGAATCTTACACAAAAATCTATGCTTATTGATGCTTCTGTTGATAAGCTGTCCTCTCAGCATTTTTGCTCAGAACAAGACTATTACAGGTACGGTTCGCGATGCGATCGATGTTGTAATAGGTGCTTCTGTAACGGTGAAAGGTGACAATTCTATTGGTACTATTACTGATATGGATGGTAACTTCAAACTGTCTATCCCTGCTTCAGCTAAGGAGTTGGTGGTTTCCTTTATTGGTTATGATAACCAGACGGTGGCTATTGGTAGCAAGACTAACTTTAATATTACACTGAAAGAGTCTTCAGTGATGTTGGAAGAAGTGGTTGCGATTGGTTATGCGAAAGTAAAACGTAAAGACTTGACGGGATCTTCTGTATCAGTCGGTGCTAATGAACTAAAGATGTCTCCTGTAACTACAGCTGCACAGGCTTTAGCAGGTAAGGCTGCCGGTGTGAATGTAGTATCACAGAGTGGTGCTCCAGGCGCGGATATTAACATTACAGTACGTGGAGGTACTTCTATAACTCAAAGTACTTCTCCATTGTATATTGTGGATGGTTTCCAAATGGAAAATGGATTACAGAATGTAGATATTAATGATATTGAAAGCATTGATGTAATGAAAGATGCTTCTGCAACAGCTATTTATGGTGCACGAGGTTCTAATGGAGTAATTCTGATTACTACTAAATCAGGGAAATCGGGAAAGACGGAAGTGAACTATAACGGGTATGTGAGCTTTGAGAAATTAGGGAAGAAATTGGACATTCTTGGCGTTTTGGACTATGTAAAATATCAGTATGAATTGCAGACTCTGAATGGCAAAGAAAACAATTTTGCATCCATGTTTGGCGGTGACTTAAATGCTGCGGATTTCTACACAGGGGCATATGATCGTATTAATAGTGAGTATGCTACTCGTGAAGGTATTGATTGGCAGGATTTAGTATTTGGATCTACAGGACTAACTCAGAATCACAATGTAAATGTTAGCGGTGGTACAGATAAGACCAAGTATATGCTCAGTTACAACTATACGGGGCAAGATGGTATTATGGATAAACATGGTTATGCTAAAAACAGTATTCGTACTAAGATAAATCATGAATTATGGAAAGGTGTACGCCTTGATTTTGCTTCCAGTTTTCAAAACACGGAAGTTGAGGGCGGTGGCTCTTTGGGTGGTGCTTTGAAGCAGACTATTTTGCAACCGGTAACGGGTGGTATTCGTTTTACAAATGAGGATTTTATAAAAACGGATATTAGTGATGAAATGTCATTGATTGATTCCCAGTATGATATAAATAATCCGATAATAACGAATGATGCGGTTGATAATACGAAATATACTCGTTTGTTTACTACTAATGTTGGTCTGGAAATTGATTTGCTGAAAGACTTAACATTCCGCACTTCTGGTAGCTATATGTGGCAACAAATTCGTCAGGACTATTGGGATGACGGGCGTACGAAAACAGCCGAAAATAATAAGGGGCCTTATGGCTATCGTAATAATAGCGAGAAGTCTTCATGGCAAATTACCAATACATTGAATTATAATTTTGATGTGGCAGAAAAACATCATTTTGGAGTTCTGTTAGGACAAGAAACATATTATCAGGAATCAATGAAATTGGATAATGAATATCATGAGTTTCCGGAAGGTAATTTTGAACTGAATGATGTAAATATGGGAACGGCTTATTCCAAATCTTCTAGTAAAGATAAAGTTGGATTGGTTTCCGCCTTTGGACGTATTTCCTATAATTATAACAGCCGTTATTTATTCTCAGGTACTCTTCGTGCGGATGGTTCTTCAAAGTTTGCCCGTGGTAATAAGTGGGGATATTTTCCTTCCGCTTCTGCGGCATGGCGTATTTCTGAAGAGGCTTTCATGGAAGATTTAGATTTTCTTGATAACTTAAAATTACGTGTAGGATATGGTACTTCCGGTAATAACAATATTGATAGTAATATGTATGCAACAAGCTATCAATCTGGATACTATGCCGTTAATAATAAGAATTTTGTAACATTTGTCCCTGGTGATGTTATTGGTAACTCAGCTTTGAAATGGGAGAAAACAACAACGTCAAACGTCGGTTTGGATGTGTCTGTATTAGGTAGTCGTATAAACCTTTCTTTAGACTGGTATAATAATGAGTCTTCTAATTTGTTGATTAAGAATGATATTCCGACATCTACCGGATATAAATCTCAATATCAAAACATTGGTTCTATTCGTAATCGTGGTGTCGAAATTGTATTGAACTCGACAAATATCCGGACGAAAGATTTTACATGGACAACAGACTTTAATATAGCTTTCAATCGTTCCAAGGTTCTTTCCCTTTATGGAGATGATAGTGATGCTGTTATGATAAAGGATTACGAGTCTCGTATTTGGTATCGTATAGCAAAAAATGAGCCTCTTGGTCAATTCTATGGATATTTGTATGACGGTGTTTACACAACAGATGATTTCAATCAGAATGCGGACGGTACATATACTTTGAAAGATGGTGTGCCACGTTTAAAAGGAGCGAAAGCTGGTAGTATTAAGCCTGGTGATGTGAAATATAAATGTATAGCTGGAAAAACAGATAAGCAAGATGCTGATGGTAACGAAATAGGTAATCCGGTTTGGTCTACAGACGATCGTACAGTGATTGGAAATGCGCAACCAAAGTTTACGGGTGGTATGAACAACACCTTTACTTATAAAGGTTTTGACCTGAATATATTCTTTAATTTCGTATATGGAAATAAAGTGTTCAATATGAGTTCACAACGTTTCATTGGTCCGTATCTGCCTAATCAGAATACATTGGCTGTGATGAAAGACCGTTTTGTGTTGGTTGACCCCACAACCGGTAAGGAAACGACTAATCTACAACGTTTGGCTGAATTAAATCCTGGTCAATATAGCAAAACTGCGATGTGGAGTTTACACTCGGATAATAAAATAGCCATATCCGATCCTCTTGATTATTATTTGGAAGATGGTTCTTATCTGCGTTTGAATACCATTACATTGGGATATACATTGCCGAAGAAACTGGTTCAGAAAGCACATCTCAGCAATGCGCGTGTTTATTGCACATTGAATAATATCCATACATTTACAAGTTATAGCGGTTATGACCCGGAAGTGGCAGCTACAAGCAGTGCTCTGACTCCAGGTGTGGATAATTCATCTTATCCTCGCTCTAAAAGTTATGTTGTAGGTATAAATCTAACATTTTAATCATTGAATATAAATATGAAAAAGATAATAAATATATTGGGCGTATCGGCTATGCTGCTGGCTTTCACTTCTTGTGAAGACTGGCTGGATATGCCTTCTGAAGCGAAAGCTGATAGCTCGACGATTTTTGAAACTGTTGGTCGTGCAGAGATGACTGTTGTAGGATGTTATGCGAATACATTCAACCGCGAGTTGTATTATCAATTTGGTATGGGTACGGATGAATGTATCTCTACAGAAGGTACTACAAACTCTAAGAACCAAGTGGCAAACTATCAATATACCACTTCTAATATTCCTACTTCAACCTATGCTGCAATGTATAAAGGTATAGAGTATGCCAATGTTTGTATTAAGAATCTGCCATTGATGACTGGTGCGTCAGAGAGTGAACAAAAGAAGATTAATTCTTTATTAGGAGAAGCGTTAGCTATTCGTGCCATGAATTATTGGAATCTGGTGCGTTTCTTTGGTGATGTTCCTTATTCGGATGTGCCTGTTGCCGATTTGAGTACTTTCTCTTCTTCGCGTGTTAGCCGTGATGTGATTTACGATCATTGTGTTGAAGATTTGCAACGCGCTGTAGAGTTATTGCCTTGGGCAAGTGAAGGAATGGTTGCCACTCCGGAGCGTTTTACTAAAAACTCGGCTTATGGTATTCTTGCTCGCGTGGCATTGTATGCAGCTGGTTATTCATTGCGTTGGGATTTGAGTACGGTTCCTTACAATGTAGGTACTGTACAGATTGCTCGCCGTAGTGATGCTGTCCGTGTAAAAGAATTGTATGAAATTGCTGCCAATGCTTGCAAGGCTATCGTGGAGCAGAAGGAAAATTCTCTGCTGGATGATTATGATGATGTTTTCCGCAGTTTGATGCTGGGTGAGTACAATGACGAAACAATGTTGGAATATGGTCAGTGGGGAGCTGATGTAAACGGTTCAGCTGTAGGTTATACGAATGGTGCTTTTGCGCATACAAACTCTTCTTTCAAGAAATCTGCTCCTCAGATGGTAGCTATTCCTACTTATTATTTTGAATTTGAAGACGGTGATGTACGTCGTGATGTAACTATTTGTAATTATGGTATTACTGCATCAGATATTCATCAAATGAATGCTTATTCTACCGGTAATGTAGGTAAGTTTCGTGTAAATTGGAAATCTGAGGTTGGTACTGCACAAAACAAACGTGATATAAACTGGCCTGTTTTGCGTTATTCAGATGTTTTATTGATGTATGCCGAGGCTTTGAATGAACTAAATAATGGCCCTACTACTGAGGCTATTGATGCCTTGAAGGCGGTTCGTAAACGTGCTTTTGGCGGTGATGAGTCTAAGATAGGAACTATTCCGACAACACATGATGATTTCTTGAATAAAATTATTGAGGAAAGAAAGCTGGAATTAGGCTTTGAATCTTGGCGTAGAACAGATTTAGCACGTTGGGGTATATTGTATGAAACTTTAACAAATGAAAAGGCAAAACTGTTACAGTTGGCTAAGCGTGAGGGAGAATATGCAACCGTAGATAAATATCGTGCTTATAAAGAAAGTAAGGCAACTTTTGAAGATCCTACAATAGCAGTTAAATATCTTTCGGTTCCTGAAGATAAGTTGGATGCTAAAACACTTGAAACATTAGAAAAAAAGGGTGTAGTTGATATAACTCTTTATGAAGACAAAAATGGTAATACCTATTTTTCTGAGGCTGATGTTCCTGCCGACGCAGAGACGAAAGAAGTTGCGTATAAAATTCTGGATATGTTTGGTAGCGTATCCACAAATAATTCGAATAAGGTAGCTGAAGACCAGGCTTGGATGACTACCCAATTATTCCGTGGCTTAGAAAAAAATAAGGTGGAAATTCTGCCTTTAAATACTACAAGTATTATTGATATTAATCCGGGACTTGCCGGTCAGCAACATCCTTGTTATTAGAATAATGATTGAGTTTTAGGTTAGTGTGGAGGCGGTTGGTCTGGAAAGACTAATCGCCTCCTTTTATTAATATTTCTTCTTATATGAAAAACATATTTTCTTTTTTCTGCCTACTGGGAGTGATTACTTATGCCCAAGCACAGTCCATAGCCTTTCCCGGTGCCGAGGGGTATGGCAAATATACCGCTGGTGGACGCGGAGGTCGCGTACTTATAGTTACAAACTTGAATGATAATGGCGTAGGTAGCTTCCGTGATGCGGTGGAACAGAAAGGACCTCGTATTGTGGTTTTCGCCGTGGACGGGACTATTGAATTGAAATCTCCGCTTCGTATCAATAATGATAGTATTACCATAGCCGGGCAATCTGCACCTGGTGATGGTATTTGCCTGAAGGACTACCCGTTGGTAGTGAATGCAAGTAATGTGATTGTTCGTTATATCCGAGTCAGAGTAGGAGACCGTCATCGTTTGGACAGCGACGGTTTGGGGGGAGGACGTTACGGACAGAAGAACGTGATTTTGGATCATATTTCTACAAGTTGGAGTATAGATGAATGCCTTTCTATCTACAAGACAGAAAATCTTACAGTACAATGGTGCCTTGTCTCCCATAGTTTGAATACATCGGTTCATACAAAAGGTAGTCATGGATTTGGTGGTATTTGGGGAGGGTATAAGGCCACATTCCATCATAACTTGTTGGCAAATCATGCAAGTCGTAACCCTCGGTTTTCTTCTGTAGATGGAACAAAATGGGTGGATTATCGTAATAATGTGGTGTATAACTGGGGATTTAAAACCGCATATGGTGGTGGACATCATGGTGAGATAAATATGGTTGGCAATTATTATAAGCCGGGGCCAGCTTCTCAGCATCATCGTTTACTTGATGTGGCAGAAGACGGTACCGGTCGCTACTATGTGGCAGGAAACGTAATGGAAGGAGATGATACTGTGACTCGTGACAATCATTGTGCGGTGACGGATAAATTTTCTTGTCTGGTTGATACCCCCTTTCCTTATGAACCCATCAATGAAGATATACCGGTGGTGGCCTATCGTAGGGTATTAAAGGAGGTCGGGTGCAGCTTCTCGCGTGATACGTATGATAAAGAAGTACTACGCCAAGTGAAAAAAGGGATTGGAACGTTCGGTATAAAGGGAATTATCAACTCTCAGAAAGAGGTGGGTGGATGGCCTGTACTGAAGACTGGAAAGCCTTTACGTGATACTGACGCCGACGGAATGCCTGACGTATGGGAGCACCGATACGGGTTGAATATGAATGATGCCTCTGATGCTTCTTCCTATACGTTGGATAAGAATTATACTAATATTGAAATTTATCTGAATGGGCTTTTGCTTAATCGATAATCATTTTTCTTAGCATTTCTGCCAAACCAAACAGAATCAGTTTGGCAGAGAAGCCTTATCTTTGTCTCTGTGCGAAACCAAATATATTACATACATTAAAAATACCATGAAAAAACTATTTTATTCTCTGCTTGCAGTCGTTCTGGCAGCTTGTGGTTCGGAAAAGCAGGCACCAATAGATCGCGAGGCGTTGGTTGCCCGCAATAATCCTCAGGTATCTTCGTTTGATTCTTTGGCATCACTTTCGGTAGGTAACGGTGAGTTTGCCTTTACGGTCGATGCTACCGGTCTTCAGACTTTCCCGTTAGCATATAAGAAAGGTGTGCCATTGGGTACACAGAGCCAATGGGGATGGCACAGTTTCGGTAACCCTAACCACTATAAGTCGGAAGAGTATTTAAAGGAACATGACTTCGGTCGCGGACATAAGGAAATATATGCCTGCCAGTTCAAAGAAGACGGACGACAGAAGGAAGCTGCCAACTGGTATCGCATGAACCCGCATCGCCTGCATTTGGGTATTGTGGGACTGGAACTGGGTGACGATGTGAAGATTGCCGATATTACTGATATTGCCCAGACACTGGATATGTGGAATGGTGTCATTAATAGCCGTTTCACATTGAAGGGTAACTCTTTTGATGTGCAGACTGTATGCCATCCAACGTTGGATATGATTTCCGCTTGCATCACCAGCCCGGCACATACAGGGGTGAAACTGCATTTCCCGTATCCCACAGGCGCTCATGCCGATGATGCCTGTAATTGGGACGCCAATGACAAACACACAACAGATATTGTTTTTGAGAATGCACAAAGCGCTGTCTTCAAACGTACGCTTGATGCTACTACTTACTATGTGTCATTGCACTGGGAGGGGAAAGCTTCTCTCAAAGAGAAATCCAAAAATTATTTTGTGCTGACACCGGCGGAAGACAAGCTGGCGTTCTCTTGTAAGTTTACGTCTGATTTTCCCGGAACCATATTTGAAAGTGAACCTCCTGTCTACTCAACAGCCGAATCCTTGCCCGCCTTTGCTGAGACTATGGCTGCCAGCAACAGCTATTGGAACAGCTTTTGGAAGAACGGTGCGGCTGTAGACTTCTCACATTGCACCGACCCGCGCGCCAAAGAATTGGAACGTCGTGTCGTACTAAGCCAGTACCTGCTTGCCATTCAGTCTGCAGGCAGTGTGCCGCCACAAGAAACCGGGTTGACGTATAACTCGTGGTTTGGTAAATTCCACCTTGAAATGATATGGTGGCACCAGTCTTGGCAGGCACTTTGGGGACATCCTGAATTACTGGACCGCACATTGGGCTGGTATGAGACGGTAGAGCCCGTTGCCCGTGAGATAGCTCGTCGTCAAGGCTTCGACGGGGTTCGCTGGATGAAGATGACTGACCCCAGTGGAACAGAAGCGCCTTCTAATGTCGGAAGTTTCTTGATTTGGCAGCAGCCGCATTTTATTTATTTGGCAGAACTCGTGTACCGTGCCAATCCTTCGGATGAGGTAATTAAGAAATATAACCATCTGGTACAGGAAACGGCGAAGTTTATGTATTCTTTCGCCACTTACGATGATTTTCATGGCCGTTTTATCCTGAAAGGTGCTATTCCTGCACAGGAGACATTGCGTGCCGCTACTACTATCAATCCGCCGTTCGAGCTTTCTTACTGGCATTATGCAATGAATGTAGCCCAGCAATGGCGTGAACGTGCCGGTGAGAAACGTAATCTGGAATGGGATGAAATGATTGACAAGCTCTCTCCGCTGGCTTATAATGAAGACAGCCTCTATTTGGCAGCTGAAAATGCTGTGGATACTTATAAGGATATCCGTTTCACCAGTGACCATATGGCGGTACTTGGTTCTGTGGGCATCTTACCGATGAACAAATTGATACGCGCCGACTATATGAAAAATACTCTTCATTGGGTTTGGGATAACTGGAACTGGGGCAAGACATGGGGGTGGGACTACCCGATGACTGCTATGAATGCTACTCGTTTGGGTGAACCCGAAAAGGCCGTAGGTGCTTTGCTGATGGATAAGCGTACTAATACTTACCTGCTCAACGGACACAACTATCAGGACGGGCGTCTGCGTTGTTACCTGCCGGGTAATGGCGGTTTGCTGACTGCCGTAGCACTGATGTGTGCCGGTTGGGACGGTTGCGATGTGAAGAATCCCGGCTTTCCGCAAGACGGTACGTGGGATGTACATTGGGAAGGATTGAAACCGATGCCGTAATCTTCTGTCTGTACATAAATATTATTATGTATGCCTGATAGAAAACTTCTTTTACCATACCCTCTCAGAATACCCTGTAAGAGGGGGTAGCACTATACGACTGAGCCTGTCTCAGTCGTATAGTGAGGGTATCTTAGTCGTATACTGAGATACCCTAAGCTATACTCTCATCTTTTGAAATCAACGAGCTTTATGAATCGTACTTCTATTTTAGCAATTATTTTTACCGCATTCTTCCCTTTGGGTTCTTACGCGCAATATGTCTCTTCGTCTAAAACGCCGAAGAAAGCGGGAGATTTGATAGAATCAACGTCCTACAATGACCATAAGCGGGGAGCTCCCCGTACGTTGCAATATTTGCCGTCCGGTGAGGACTTTGTCTGTGTCAACGGTAAGAACCGTTATACCCGGGCGCTCTATGGCAGCCACACGGCATGGCGTTTGGAGACCAGCGACCGTCCGATATTTGCTACTTACGTCAAGAATGACAGTCGTAATATCCGTTTTCGCCTTCACTTGCCGGACGGGACGCTTACGCCGCTGGAAGAGACCGCTTGGTGTGAGGCGCGCTATAATCCGGGTAGCCGTACTTATCTTCTAAAAGATAAGGCATGGGGAGAGAATTCCTGTCTGGAGGTTTCCGTATTGGCGAGCCTTACGGAAGAAATGGCTATGTGGAAGTTTTCCGGCAAATTGCCTGCCGGTAGCGAACTGGAGGTGTTGAACTCACCGATTCGTCAGAAAAAACTGTTTCGTAACGGAGATATGGGGGCAGACCCACCCGGGAGTTTCGAGCCGGCAGAAGACGGTACGGTATTGCAGACATTGAAGTGCAGCATTTCGTCCGACAAACCTTTGTATGTCAGTATCTCTCATAACGAATTGAAGGAAGTGCCGGATGGTGATACACAGTATCTCGCTCTCCGGAATGCCTGTCGCGAACTTGCCGGGCGTATCAAGATTACTACTCCCGATCCTTATTTCAATACGCTTGGCGGTGCGCTTGCCGTTGCTGCCGATGGCATTTGGGGAGAAGAGGGCGTATGGCTGCATGGGGCTGTTGGCTGGCGTATGCCACTGAGTGGCTGGCGTGCTGCTTATGTCGGCGATGTGTTGGGATGGCATGATCGGGCACGTACTCATTTTGATAATTATGCCGCCAGTCAAGTTACCGAAGTTCCTAATACAATTCCGCATCCGGCACAAGATTCGACCCTTGCGCTTGCACGCTCGGCCAAGATATGGGGTACACCGCAATACAGTAACGGATATATTTGCCGTAATCCCCGCCGTAATAATCAGATGCATCATTATGATATGAATCTCTGTTACATAGACGAGTTGTTATGGCACTTCAACTGGACGGGAGACCTTGACTATGCCCGCCGTATGTGGCCCTTGCTGACATTGCATCTTGCTTGGGAGAAGCGTAATTTCGATCCTGACAACGATGGCCTTTACGATGCTTATGCCTGTATTTGGGCAAGCGATGCGCTATATTATAATAGCGGGGCTGTCACGCACAGTTCTGCCTACAACTACCGTGGCAATAGGTTGGCTGCTGTGATTGCCGAGAAAATAGGTGAAGACCCTACACCTTATCGGGAAGAAGCCGACAAAATACTGAAAGCGCTCAATACTCGTCTTTGGTTGCCGGAGAAGGGACATTGGGCAGAATTTCAGGACTTCATGGGACATCGCCGCCTGCATGAAGACGCTGCGGTGTGGACTATTTATCATGCTCTCGACAGTGATGTGGCAGATCCGTTTCAGGCATATCTCGCCACTCGTTATGTAGATCGTGAGATACCTCATATCCCGGTTACTACTTCGGATGATTCTGACATTAATGCCGGAGAGTATGCCACTGTGGCTACTACTGACTGGATGCCCTATTCATGGAGTATCAATAATGTGGCTTTTGCCGAGGTGATGCATACGTCACTTGCTTATTTTCAGGCGGGACGTAGCGAGGCCGGTTTCAAGTTGTTGAAAAGCTCTGTACTCGACGGTATGTACTTGGGCGAAAGTCCGGGTAATTTCGGGCAGATAAGTTTCTATGATGCTGCCCGAGGGGAATGTTACCGTGATTTTGGCGATCCTATCGGGGTGGCTTCCCGCGCATTGATTCAAGGTCTTTATGGTATTTTGCCTGATGCTTTGAACGCTCGCCTGCTGATAAAACCCGGCTTTCCGAAAGATTGGGAGTACGCCTCGTTGCATACACCGGATATTGACTTTGATTTTAAGGCAGGTGAAGCGGCTACAAGTAAGTACTCTTCCCGCGATTGTTCGCTTTATGCCATTACTCACCGCCTGCCTGCCGTAAGGAATCTGGAACTGCAATTCCCGGCACGCCGTTCTGCCGTAGCTCGTCTGACTGTGAATGGACAGAGTGCTGCGTGGCGGTTGGTTGAGAATTCTGTGGGTCGGCCTATGCTTGCTGTTTCTGTCCCCGCTTCTTCCGGCGAGGAAGTGGCAATTCGGATTGATTGGGAAGGAGAGTTGCTTGCAGCTCCTGCTTCTGTTGATACTTACTCTGCCGAACGCGTTCGGAAAGCAGGTCCGGTCAGTTTTATCGCTATGGAGCAGGGGCAGATGAAGTGGTGGGCACCGGTGGAACAGCCGGGAGCCGATGACTGTAAAAAGCCGGTTCCGGCAGGTAATTTCAAAGCTGTCAACTCAGCTAAATGTACTCCTGTTGATATGCAGAAGGTGTTCAATGCGAATGTAACGGATATTTTCCGCAATGAATATCTGTCGCCCCGTTCTCCGTACACTACGTTGCAGTTGCCGAAACAAGGCATAGGAGAGTGGTGCCATCCGTTGAAAACCGCCGATATTGATGATTCAGGTTTGCGTGCCGCTGTACGTAAAGGACTGTTGGAGACAAAGCTCGGAATCCCTTTCAGCTCTCCTGCCGAGGGGTATAACATTGCTTTCACCTCTCTTTGGGACAACTATCCGGACAGTCTGCGAGTACCTCTGAAGGGTAAGGCGTCTTGTGCTTATCTCTTGATGGCAGGCAGTACTAATCATATGCAGTGCCATATTGATAACGGTGTAATTCGCGTATATTACGAAGACGGTACTTGCGATACTTTGCCTTTGGTTAACCCTGACAACTGGCCGCCTATCGAACAAATATTCTTTGAAGACGGAAAGGCTTTTAACCGTCATGTTCCGTCTCTCTATCGACTGCGGCTGAAGACCGGTGAATTAAGTAATAACTTCGGTGAGGAACTTGGTTTTACCGGAGTGTCCCGTGAAGTGGACGGTGGTGCTGCCGTATTGTTGGAGATGCCGTTGAATGCTAAGAAAAAACTTTCACATCTTGTATTGGAGACTCTTTCCAATGAAGTGGTAATCGGTATAATGGGGGTTACTCTTCAACGGTGAAGCTCAATTATTAATGAAGACTATGAAACATATTAAAAGACTTGTTTGGTGCATAGTGTGTATGTCCGTTTCCGTTTGGCAACTTAGTGCACAGGAGAAGAAAGTTTCGCAGTGGGAACGATTTGAAGTGGTGCTGCATGGCAGTGCCGAAGGAAATCCTTTCAGTGATGTCAGCCTGTATGCTGACTTTTGGCAGCAAGAGGGAGATACAGTTAGCGTACAGGGGTTCTATGATGGTGACGGACGCTATATTATCCGTTTCATGCCGGCTATGCCGGGAGTGTGGCATTATGCCACGAAAAGCAATCTCCCCTCTCTTGCAGGAAAGAAAGGAAATTTAAAATGTGTCGCTGCTCCAACGGGTAATCATGGCCCGGTGAGAGTGAAAGATACACATAATTTTATGTATGCCGACGGCATGGTTTATTATCCATTGGGTACTACCGCTTATGCGTGGATTCATATGCCGCAATCTGTACAAGAAAAAACGTTGTTGTCATTGGAGAAAGCAGGATTCAATAAACTGCGGATGTGTGTATTTCCGAAGAACTACGGACTTTGCAAAGAAGAACCGGAAATCTATCCTTTTCTTGTTGCAAAATATTCTGCGGGGAAACCGGTGTTCGACTTTACACGTTTCAATCCTGCCTTTTTCCGCCATTTGGAGAAGCGTATAGGTGACTTGAAGAATTTGGGCATTGAGGCGGACTTAATTCTGTTTCATCCGTATGACAAGGGGCGTTGGGGATTCGACAGTATGCCGAGGGAAACGAATGTGGCGTATGTCAAGTATCTGGTAGCGCGGCTTTCTTCTTTTAGTAATGTATGGTGGTCATTGGCGAACGAATATGACTATGTTGCATCTAAAACGGAAAAGGATTGGAAAGCTTTGATACGGACTGTCGTTGCGTCAGACCCTTATCGGCATTTGTGCTCTATTCATGGAAGTACGGCAACCTATTTTCCTTATTGGATGGAGGAACTGACACATGCCAGTATCCAAGATGAAGCTCCGGTAGAGGACTTTGGACGGGCTTCTATCGTTCGGAATATCTATCGTAAGCCGGTTGTTTTTGATGAAGTATGTTACGAAGGCAATTTGTCTTCCCGTTGGGGACGTTTGAGCGGACCGGAAATGCTTCACCGCATTTGGCAAGGCTTAATAGCGGGTACGTACGTCACACATGGAGAATGTTACCAGTGGAATGAGGGCAGTATGGACACAATTTTTTGGGCAAAAGGAGGAGAGTGGCGCGGTGAATCGTGGAAGCGTATTGTTTTTACCCGTAGTTTGCTGAACTCATTGCCGCAACCGTTACAGTTGGCAGATGTCAGCCGCGACCATCGGACAGCCACAGCAGGAGATAATTATTATCTGATTTATTTCGGCAGGCAGATGCAAGATGAATGGTTGTTTAGCCTTCCGGCAAAGAACGCTTCCTGTCAAAAAGTGAAATCCGGTACTAAATATAAAGTGGAAATCATTGATACATGGAATATGACCGTTACTGAATATCCCCGTACGTTTGAAGTAGGGAAGACGATAGATTACAGACACTATGATGTGAATTACGGGAAAGTCCGTTTGCCATTGCTGCCGTATCTGATGCTACGCGTAACGGCATTGGATGAGTAGGATGTGTTATAAATGAAAAAAGCCACTGTTTTACAGTGGCTTTTTCTTTTCTTTGCAGCGTCGGAATGAGGCGACTCGAACGCCCGACCCCTACGTCCCGAACGTAGTGCGCTACCAACTGCGCTACATTCCGCTACCTTTTCGGAAAGTGGTGTCACCAGGAATCGAACCGGGGACACAAGGATTTTCAGTCCTTTGCTCTACCAACTGAGCTATGACACCATTTTCGTTTGCGGGTGCAAAGATAAGGAGATTTTTTTATACTGCAAGGCTTTTTGAGGAAAATATTAGAAAAATCCCTTTTGTAACCATTCTAATCTATATTGGCATTAATGCTGTGCCAATCCTTAATCGGTGGCAATACTCCCATTCCGATAACTTCATCACGCAGTTTGCAAAGGTGTACGTAGCTTTCTTTCAACTTTGCCTCTTCTTCGGGAGTCCCTTTCAGTTCTTTGTAGTGCACCCCCTCTTTATTGATTTCAGTTTCCATAGCCATCATGATGTGGTCGAAACCATGACTGTGCACATATGTACCTACCGGCCAGCGGAAAGGCTTTCCGCCCATAGCGGCGGCAATCATTTCAATAGAGATATAGGCCGGGCTTTGGAAAGAAGATCGTCCGCGCAGGGCGATGATGTTGGCGCCGCCTTTGGTAACCTTGGATTGTATCTCTATCCATTGTTCTTTTGTCAGGGCAGGAGTTCCGATAATGTCCAACAACGGTTTGCCGTCTACTTTAGCGGTAGAGGCATATACAGCCATTTGCTCGCCGTGTCCGCCATAGGTGCGGCAGTTCTCTATCTTGTCGGGAGCTATTCCAAAATGTTTGGAAAGTTCGCTACGCAGGCGGGTGCTGTCAAGAGCGGCTAATGTTGTGACTTGCGATGGTTTTAACCCTGAATACAGTAATGTAATCAAGCCGGTGATGTCCGCCGGGTTAAAGATAACCACCACATGCTTTACATCCGGGCAGTAGGCTTTCACATTTTTACCGAATTCTTCGGCGATGGCAGCATTGCCTTTCAGTAAATCTTCGCGGGTCATGCCGGCTTTGCGGGCTGCTCCGCCGGAAGATACTACGTATTTGGCATCGGTCAGTGCTTCTTTGATGTCGGATGTGAACGTAAGGTTCAAGCCCTCGAATCCGCAATGAAACATCTCTTCGGCTACACCTTCCAGACCGGGAGCATAGGGATCGTATAAACAGATGTTCGGGGTGAGGTGCATCATGATTGCAGTCTGTGCCATGTTGGAGCCAATCATGCCGGCTGCACCTACAATGGTCAATTTTTCATTTGTAAGAAATTCCATAATTATATTGTTTAGAGGTTAATAACAATCACTTTTGTCGATTGTTGTATTGCAAAGATAACCGTTTCCCGGCAGAGTTGTTCATATAAAAAAGTTATCTTTTAGAGTGAAAAGTTATTCCTTATCTTTATCTTTGCACTGAATGCAGCTGAATGCAAAGGTTGGCTCTTTACCTCCTTTTGCTTTTTGTTTGTTACAAACGTCACGAAATATAATTTATATGAGTATAGAGTTAGGAAAGTTCAATACCTTGAAGGTAGTAAAAGAGGTTGATTTCGGTATGTATCTGGATGGTGGTGAAGAAGGAGAAATCTTGCTCCCATTGCGTTACGTGCCAGAAGACTGCAGACCGGGAGACGAACTGACTGTGTTTATCTATTTGGATAATGAAGAACGGTTGGTTGCTACCACATTGACGCCGTTGGTGCAGGTCGGACAGTTCGCTTGTTTGGAGGTGGCATGGATAAATCAATACGGCGCTTTCCTTAACTGGGGATTAATGAAGGACTTATTTGTTCCTTTCCGGGAGCAGAAAATGAAAATGCAGGTTGGAAAGCGGTATGTAATTCATGCACATCTGGATGATGAGAGTTACCGTATTGTCGCTTCTGCAAAAGTAGACCGTTATCTTTCAAAAGAGAAAGCGCCTTATGAGCCCGGACAGGAAGTAAGCGTGCTTATCTGGCAGAAAACGGATTTAGGCTTCAAAGCCATCATTGAGAACCGGTATAGCGGCTTGCTGTATGAAAGTGAGATATTCCAGCCTTTACATACAGGCATGACATTGAAAGCTTATGTAAAGCAAGTTCGTGAGGATGGCAAAATAGACTTGATACTGCAAAAACCGGGTCTGGGCAAAGTGGAAGACTTTGCTGCTACCTTGCTGAACTACATTCGCGAACAGGGAGGACGAATTGCATTACATGACAAGAGTCCTGCTGAAGAGATTTATGATACATTTGGTGTCAGCAAGAAAACATTTAAAAAGGCGGTTGGCGATTTATATAAGAAGCATCTGATAGTGTTGCAGGAGAACAGTATCGAGCTGGAAAATTCCTCTAACCCCTAATCATAATAGGGTTTTCCCTATAGCATATTAGAGAGAAACAAAAGAATAGGGGAAAATCTTCCCCTATTTTTGTTTTACTGAAAGGTCGATAGAATAAAACTTATAAAAAGCGTCACCATGAAACGAATATTATTTATATTATTTGCCGCAGTTATGAGCACGACAGTTTGCCATGCGGCTATGAGCAACAGTAAAGTGCGTAAAGAAACACGTTTCCTTACGGATAAGATGGCTTATGAACTGAATCTGAATACAGAACAGTATAACGATGTGTATGAAATCAATTATGACTTTATCTCAGGTGTACGTTATCTGATGGATGATGTATTGAGGGGTGAAGAATGGGCGCTGAATCGCTATTATGATTATCTGGATGTACGTAATGACGATTTGCGTTGGGTGCTGAGCAGCAGGCAGTATTCCCGCTTCATGCAGGCAGCTTACTTCTTCCGTCCAATCTATGTGAGCGGCGGACGATGGTCTTTCCGGATTTATGTTACTTATACCAATCCGAATCATTTCTATTATCCGCGGCCTTACCATTACCGCACTTACTGCGGAGGGCACTACCGTACCCATTACCATAATGTAAGTTACTATCGGGGACGGCATAACCATTCCACTTATAATGGTCCTTTTCGTATTCGTGATAATAAATCGTACCATACGAGCCGGCGTTCTGATTTTGGTTCTATTAATCGCCGTCCGGCTGTTGGCGGATCGACGCATCGCTCTGATGGTAAATCGGTAAATACTCCGAGGCGTGAGAAGGGCATCAAGAAAGAAAGTGTGAGACGCAGTTCTTCTTCCTCTGCACGTACAACACGTTCCTCTTCCCGTTCGTCAGAAAAAAGTAATGGAACGTCAAGACGGAATTAAACTCTTGTCTATGTGTGTTTAACTGAAAAAAGCCCCTTTCTCTCTATATGAACAGAGGAAAAGGGGCTTGTAAACACACAACAACTAAAATTATATTTATTCGATAGGCTCTCCCTTGTAGAAATCCAGTATCTTGGTACGGAAGAGATATTCGTACTTGGCTTGCAGTTCGTCAGATTGCGCCTGCATCAAGTTCTGCTTCGCTTCATTATATTCTACGGCATTCGCTTTTCCGTTTTCATACTTTTCACTCATCAGCCTGAAAGAGGCTTCGCTGGCTGATGCTGCCGTACTGCTGCTTGTATATTTGCTCTCGGATGCGGCTGCATTGTACCATGCCTGTTGAATCTCTTTATAGAGGTTCTTCTTGGCGTTATCCAACTGCAAAGAATAATTCTCGCGCTGCAGACGGGCCGTACGCACCCGGTTGCGTGTAGCCAGTCTGTTGAAAATAGGTATACTCAGGTTGAAGCCGATATATTTATTGAAGTTATCATTCATCTGCTGACTGAAGGTGCGGTTGATTGTTGAATAGTAGTTCGTACCGAGACTTCCGCTGAAACTCAGTTGCGGATAGTAGCTGCTTTGGGCAATACGGATGCTGTGCTTACTTCCTTCCAGACGGTACTGTGCTGCTTGTATGGAAGCCTTGCCGGTTAATGCCGCTTGGAAGACTTCATCCGGAGGAGTTAGCGGGGCGAGTTCTATCTTTACGGCGGGGTTCTCCAGAAGGAAGCCTTCGGGAGTCTCCAGTTCGATAAGCTGGCTGAGGTCGAGCAACGCCAATTGGTAGTTATTGTTTGCCTGCACCGCATTCATTTCATCCTGTGCAACGCGTGCTTTGGCTTCGGCAACCTCTGCGGGAGAGGCTTTGCCTACTTCCGCCAGTCGTTCTATACGTTTGTATTGTTCTTTGCTTAGCTCTACTTGACCTAAAGCCACCCGGTGCAATTCCTCATTGAACAATACCTGCAAGTAGGCTGAGGCTATGTTGATGGAAATATCCTCTTTAGCTTTCTCCAAATCGGCGAGGGCAGCCTTGAGGTTTAATTTGGCCAGGGCGTATTGGTTGGGTAGTTCAAGTCCGGTAAATAACGGAATTGAGGTGGAAACGGACATGTTTGTCCCGTGGCTGCCTGTATTGACATATACGGTAGAATAATCACCGGTATTCTCGTCTTTTACAGCAGTCTGCGACCGTCCCCAGTTCCAGTTCTGCCCTGCATTGGCATTGAGGTTCGGGAGTCTTGCCCATTTGGCGGTGTTTACCTCGATACTACTTTGTTCGGCTACGTTGGCTGTCCGTCGGATGTCGATGTTGTGCTCAATAGCGTAGTCTATACATTGACGTAGCGACCAACGCTCTTGTGCCTGAACTTGCATACAACCCAGAATGGCCAGCCATATGAATATATTTTTCTTCATGGTGTTTCCGTTTTGTCTGATACTAATGGTTATTTATCTTTTTTCTCGGCACCGCGCACCTTGTCTTGGGCAGTCAGGCCGCTTTTGACGGCAATCTTAAGACCGTCGCTCATACCGACCTCTATTTGTTGGCGTTTGAACTTTTGCCGGGGCACGCTGTCGGTCAGTACGTAGACAAAGGTACTGTCTCCGCTGAATTCAACCGTACTCTCAGGCAGAGCGAGCGTCTTTTGGGCACGTTCCAGTACAATCTCCGCATTGGCAGAATATCCTGAACGGATTTGTACGCTGTCCGGCGCTTGGATTGCAGCTTTTATTTCAAACTGATTGGCTCCGTTTTCTTCCACGCCTTTCGGAGAAATGTATTCCAGTATGGCATTGAAAGACAGGTTTTGCAGGGCGCCGATAGTCAGTTTTACCGGCATTCCTTCGTGTACACGTCCAACTTCGGTTTCATCCAAGTTGCCCCGGAAGATGAGGTCGTTCATGTTGGCAACGGTGGCGATTGTAGTGCCGTCATTGAAGGTGTTGCTCATGATGACAGAGTTACCGACTTTGATAGGTACATCCAGAATCAATCCGGTGATAGTGGAGCGAATAAGTGTGCTGCTGAATGAGGCGCTGTTTTTGGTAATACCTTCTTTTACGATTTCCAAGTTATCTTTGGCAGTTTGCAACTCTTCGCGCGCTTGTTGTACGTTCACCTCACCTTTTTCATACTCTTCGTTGCTGATAAGCTTATCTTTAAATAGTTTCTCGACGCGTGCGAAGTCCGTTTCGGCCTGTCGGGCATTGATTTCTGCCAGACGAACGCGGCTTTCGGCGGAATTCAGCGTACCCAATTCGGGAATAACCTTTACTTTGGCAATCACTTCGCCTTGTTTGATACTCTGTCCGGCTTCCTTATACACTTCGGAAATGATACCGGATATTTGCGGTTTGATGAGTACTTCATCTCTTGGCTCAACTTTACCGGTAGCTACGGTAGTCTTTTCCAAATCGGCTATTTCCGGAACAATCGTTTCATACACCTTTACCTTAGGTTGGGACTTTTGATACAAAAACACAAATGTCCAGATAAATATGGCAGCTACCACTGCCAATGATGCAATTTTCAGATACTTCTTTGTTTTCATCTTATTTATTGTATTATTATTTTATTGCTTTGTCCTATCACTTTATCACCTTTTTCTCATTCATCCCTAATTGCCTCAATCGGCTTGATAGCCATTGCGCGATAGGCCGGGGCAAGCCCTGCCAATACGCCCAATGCAATGAGAAGGGCGCAGGTGCCGATAGCTAATCCGAAGGATACCTGATAGTGGGTTCTTATGGCTCCCGGATCATTTGTGGCGCTTTCCAAAATTTGCAGTATCAGTACGGCAAAGGAGATGCCTGCCATACCGGCTACGGTTGTCAGTACCATACTTTCCGAGAGGATTTGTTGCAGGATGTCTTTAGGACGGGCGCCGATGGCACGCCGTATTCCTATTTCCGTGGTGCGCTCTTTTACCGTAACCATCATGATGTTTGATACACCGATGGCGCCGGCAAACAGGGTTCCCAAGCCTACCATCCAGATAAGGATGCGTGTGCCGGTCATTAAGGTGTCCATCATAGAGAACATAGCCTCTGCATTAAGGAACATGATGGCTTGTTTGTCGTCCGGTGCGATGTAGTGGGCGGCTTTGACGAGGCGTTCTACTTCGGGTTCTACGTCCTTTACCTTCACTCCCGGCTTCATGATAAAGCACACTACATCTATTCTTTGTCCCAAATTGTACGTTTGCTGCATGGTTGTAAAAGGCAGGGTGACGGCTTCCGATGCCTGTCCCTGTATGTTTACATTACCCTCGGAGGAACACATTCCGATAATGCGGTAATAAATGCCGTTTACTCTGATATATTTTCCGCAGGGGTCTTCACTGGGCTTGAAAAGGCTTTCGTACACACGCTTTCCTATGACGCATACTTTTCGGGCTTCGCGTATGTCTACATCATTGATAAAGCGCCCGTAGGTCATTTCCTGATGTTCCACCTGTTCGTATTCGGGATACAGGCCTTTGACGCTGCATTCGTATTTGTTTTCCCCGTAAACGGCTGTTTGTCCCCAAAGGGCAAACGAGGGGGTTGCTATTTTTATTCCGTCGATGTTGCGTACTCTGTCCACATCCTCCATTTCCAGATTCCACCAACGGCCTTTGCGGAAACCTTTGTAGGCTTCACTTGTCTTTTGCGCAGCGATGAATCCTGAGTTCGTGGCAAAGCCCTCGAACTGTGATTTCATTTCCTCCTGCATACCTTGTCCGCCGCCAATGAGTGCTACCAGCATAAAGATTCCCCAGAATACGCCGAATGCCGTCAGCAGGCTGCGGGTCTTGTTTCTTGTTATCGTGACGAGAATTTCCTCGCATGTATCTATGTCTATTCTCATAATCGTTTAATCTGCTCTAAGTGCTTCAATAGGACTGATGCTTACTGCCTTTTTTGCCGGGAAAAAGCCTGCAAGTGTGCCTGCGACAATCAAAGTCAGCGTGGCTTGTATGGCGATGCCGATGTCTACTGTGGGGTCGGAGAACATTCTGGCTTGGAACATACCCGCGTCCGCAGTCTGGTTGCCGAAGGCGGAATTCATCCACTCTGTCACTCCGATGCCTGCCACCATGCCGATGTAGCCGAAGAAGGTGGTAATCGTAACACTTTCCACGATAATCAGCCAAAGGATGGAGAGAGGTTTTGCTCCCAGCGCCTTACGTATGCCAAACTCGCGCGTGCCTTCCTTGACGGTAATCAGCATGATGTTCGATACGCCCACGATGCCGCTTAAGAGCGTAAAGATACCTATCACCCAAATGGCGGTACGAAGTAGTCCGGCAACGTTCTGCGTCTGTATGTATTGCGTGAAGCGGTTCCATATCCAGATTGCGCTTTCGTCTTCAGGGTCGAAACGGTGATTGGAAGCGATGACTTTGCGGTATTCTTTTTCAAAGGCTTCGTTGGCTTCTTCACTTGTCAGGTTTTTGGTGGTGAAGATGATATTGTTAAGCTTGTCACCTTTGTTATAAATGGTTTGCAGGGTGGAGAAGGGGACAAAGGCTACGCTGCTTTGGTCGCCCTGGTCTTCGTACAATCCCGCCACCCGGTAAGCCACACCGCCGACGTTGACAAACTTGCCTATCGGTTCGGTATGTGACTTCTTGAAAAGAATCTCTGCCGATTTCTTGTGGAGGATAATGACTTTCCGCCGTTCTTTTATATCGTTTTGGTTGATGAAACGTCCGGTTGCTGTTTTTATGGCTTCGGATTGTACGTAGTTAGGATGTACGCCCATTAGTGAGATGTTGATGTATTCTTGCCCGAAGCTGATATTTACATCACCTTGCCGGAGGGTGGCGCCGGCTGTGATAATGTTATCCGGGAAGTACTTCTCGGTCGCGGTGAGGTCTTTGTTGTCCATTTGGATACGCCGTCCCTCTTTCAGCCCTTCGTATGACTTGGTGGTCCAGCCGCCACCCAGCCTGATGGAGTTCAGCGCACGTTCGGAAGCATTCTGTTCGAAAGCGTGGATAATGCCATTACCCGCTCCCAGCAGTACGATAAGCATGAAGATGCCCCATGCTACCGCAAATCCGGTGAGGAATGTGCGCAATTTGTTACGTTTGATTGTACCGTATATTTCTTGCCAAAGGTCTATCATGTGATTGGAAGGTTATAAAGTAGTTCTATTTCATAAATCCGTTTTTTCCGAATGGTGACGCGTCATGATTCAGATTTTCTTCGATACTGCCTATTACGCCGTCTTTAATGTGGATAATCTTATCCGTCTGGTTGGCGACACCGCTTTCGTGGGTTACGACGACAATGGTCATCCCCGTTTGATGCAAATCTTTTAGAATCTGCATGACCTCCACGGATGTTTTGCTGTCGAGAGCGCCGGTCGGTTCGTCTGCAAGAATTATCTGGGGTTGGGTAATCAGTGCGCGGGCAATGGCGACACGTTGTTTCTGCCCGCCGGACATCTCGTTGGGCATATGGTGTGCCCAGTCTTTCAGTCCCAACCTGTCCAGATACTCCAATGCCATGGCGTTGCGTTTCCGGCGACCTACTCCTTGATAGAAGAGCGGGAGAGCTACATTCTCTACCGCATCTTTGAAAGAAATCAGATTGAATGACTGAAAGATAAAGCCTATCATGCGGTTTCGGAACTCGGCGGCTTTGGTTTCACTGAGGTTTTTGATAAGTGTGCCGTTCAGGTAATATTCTCCGGTGTCGTAGTTGTCCAGAATACCTAATATATTAAGCAGCGTGGATTTCCCGGAGCCTGAGGCTCCCATAATAGAGACAAATTCTCCTTTCTTGATGTCGAGATTGATACCTTTGAGGACGTGTAGCGGCGCTCCGTTATTGTAGGTTTTGTTAATGTCTTTTAGTTGTATCACGGTATTTCCTGTTTATTGTTTTTTCTTACTTAATTTTGCTTATTAGACGCAGTAACGTCACGAAAAGTTGCAAATGAAGCGAAGTTTTTTAAAAAAAGATTTTGCAGTGTCGTTTTTCTTTGTGTAATTTGTAACCATTAATGTTATAACTAACCCTTTAAACAAAAAGTAAATATCATGAATTCAAACATGGAGAAGCCCTATGTAGTAGGGATTGACATAGGCGGAACGAATACCGTCTTTGGTATCGTAGACGCACGTGGTACTATCATTGCAAGCAGTTCCATCAAGACGGGAGCTTATGAACAGGCAGATGATTATGTGAACGAAGTATGCAAGAATCTTCTTCCTTTGATAATTGCCAATGGCGGTGTCGATAAAATAAAAGGTATCGGTATCGGCGCTCCTAACGGCAACTATTACAGCGGTACGATAGAATTTGCCCCGAACCTTCCGTGGAAGGGAGTAATTCCTTTGGCAGCCATGTTTGAAGAACGTTTGGGCATTCCTACCGCACTGACCAATGACGCCAATGCTGCCGCTATCGGTGAAATGACTTACGGAGCTGCACGCGGTATGAAAGATTTTATCATGATTACTCTGGGCACGGGTGTAGGTAGCGGTATTGTTATTAACGGACAAATGGTATACGGGCACGACGGTTTCGCCGGAGAGTTAGGTCATACCATTATACGTCGCGAGAACGGCCGTATTTGCGGATGTGGCCGTCACGGATGTTTGGAAACTTACTGCTCGGCTACGGGCGTGGCACGCACCGCACGCGAGTTCCTCACCGCACGTACTGAACCGAGTCTGCTGCGCTCCATCCCTGCTGAGAATATTACGTCTAAAGATGTATACGATGCAGCCGTACAAGGCGACAAGCTGGCACAGGATATTTTTGACTTTACCGGTACTATCTTGGGTGAGGCTATTGCGGACTTTATTGCTTTCTCCAGTCCCGAAGCCATTATTCTGTTCGGTGGATTGGCTAAATCCGGCGATTACATCTTCAAGCCTATCCAGAAAGCCATCGATAGCAATGTGTTGGCTATTTATAAGGGTAAGGCCAAACTCATGATGTCCGAACTGAAAGATGCTGATGCTGCCGTGCTGGGAGCCAGTGCTTTGGGTTGGGAGTTGAGAGACGTTAAGTAAGAGAAACTGATTATTGATAAGGTATAGAAAGGATGCGTTTCATTATGGAGCGCATCTTTTTTGTTTGTATCAAACAGAATTATCAAGCGCATCAAATAGAATTATCAAGCGCGTCAAACAATTTTTTCAAGTGTATCAAACGGATTCATCATCGTGAGAAGAACAGATTATCTGTTTCAATAAAATACATGGTCTGTTTCATTAAAACACATAGTCTGTTTTATCGATACACATTATCCGTTCTATCATTAGCTTTGCTCAAAACCTCTTTCATCTTGCTTGTATGCCTCCTGCGGTGTAAGTAAAAAAGGGAAACCGATGGATTCGGCTTCCCTTTTTTATTTAGAAATAAGAGTTTGGAATTAACCGTTAACTCTTTTTTCTTTAATTCTTGCTTTCTTACCGGTAAGAGCACGCAGATAGTACAATTTAGCGCGACGAACTTTACCCACTTTGTTCACTTCGATGCTGTCGATAGCCGGTGATTCAATCGGGAAAATACGTTCTACACCTACGGTACCAGACATTTTACGTACAGTAAAACGCTTCTTGTCTCCATGTCCTGCAATCTTGATAACAACGCCACGGTACAACTGTACACGTTCTTTGTTACCTTCGACGATACGATATGCTACTGTAACAGTGTCACCTGCCTTGAAGCTCGGGTGTTGTTTGCCGGTAGCAAATGCTTCTTCTGCAATTTTAATTAAATCCATTGTTCTTATTATTAAATTGTTTGATCGTTACAACGCAACATACCAGGCTTCTCACTCAGTGTCCTGACAGCGATTGCGCGAAAGCGGTGCAAAGGTAGAGTTTTTCTTTTGATTGACAAAGGGATGTGAGTTTTTCTTTCTATATTTGTAGCAATTTAAAACGAACAAATATGAAGAAAGGTTATTTGAAATTCGTTTCCGGACTGGCATTGGCAGTGATGTTTTCGTTTACATCTTGTCATTCGGCTTATGAAGTGACGAAAGTGGAGGGACGTATGCATCCGATGGATTCTACGTATGATGTAAATTCTGATGCGGAAGCCGTGGCATTGCTCGCTCCCTATAAAGCGAAGATAGACAGCATGATGTACCGGGTGGTAGGCACAGCCGAGATGTCTATGGACAGAGGCGCTCCCGAAAGTCCCCTCTCCAATCTGGTGGCCGATGTGCTGCGCGGGGCGGCTGTGCAGGTACTTGGAAAATCTGCCGACATGGGGCTCGTAAATATGGGCGGTCTGCGTAATATGCTTACGGAAGGTCCGATTACTTGCGGTAATATCTACGAAATATTGCCGTTTGAGAATTCACTTTGTGTGCTGACTTTGAAAGGCGCTCATCTGAATCGTCTGTTCGAGAATATAGCGGCCCGCGGGGGCGAAGGAGTCAGCGGCGTGCAGTTGCAGATTACTAAAGACGGAAAGCTGCTGCGGGCCACCGTAGCCGGTAAGCCGGTTGTTGATGACAAACTGTACACCGTTGCCACTATCGATTATCTGGCCGACGGCAACAACGGTATGACTGCCTTGATTCAGGCGGAGAAGAGAGAGTGTCCTTCGGGTGCCACTTTGCGCGGGCTGTTTATGGACTATGTGGAACGACAGACTGTGGCGGGTAAGAAGATTACTTCGCGCATGGAAGGAAGAGTTGCTGTGGAAGATTAAGAACCGAAAACTAAAAAAAAGAAAATCTGATGAAACGTATATCTATATTTTGCTTGCTGGTATTTTACATATTGTTGACGGCATCGGCACAACAGGGCAAACAATTGGCCATTTTGCACACAAGTGATACTCATAGCCGTATCGAACCGATTGATCCGCATGCTGCCGACCCGTATGCCGATATGGGCGGTGTGGTGCGCCGCACCACTTTCTTGAAAGAATTTCGTACGAAGAATCCGGATGCCCTGCTCTTCGATTGCGGTGATATTTCACAGGGTACACCGTACTATAATCTTTTCCGGGGTGAGGTGGAAATCAAGATGATGAACCTCATGGGCTATGATGCCATGACTATCGGTAATCATGAATTTGATTTCGGACTGGAGAATATGGCGCGTTTGTTCCGTATGGCAGACTTTCCGGTGGTATGTGCCAATTATAACGTTGCCGGAACTGTTCTTGAGGGACTGGTGAAACCTTATGTTGTATTGAATCGCAGTGGCGTGAACATCGGAGTGTTTGGGCTGAGTCCTCAAATGGAGGGGCTGGTGCAGGCCGATAAGTGCGAGGGCATCGTGTACAAGGACCCGATTGCTGTGGCGCAGGAAGTTACGGACTTGCTGCGAACCAAGGAGGGATGCGATGTAGTAATCTGCCTTTCTCATCTTGGATTCCGAATTAAGAATGAAGTCTGCGATGAAAAGCTGGCGGCGGAAACCAAAGGCATCGACGTAATTCTGGGTGGGCACTCTCACACTTTCATGGAGAAACCGGCGTTTTACTTGAATGCCGAGGGGAAGAATGTTTCGGTATTGCACACCGGAAAGAGTGGAATTTTTGTAGGAGAACTGGATTTGACATTGACTAAAGAGTGATAAATGAAAAGGCTGTTACTGTTTGTTCTTATTATAATGGGATGTTGCGGGCGTTTCGCTTCGGATGCAAAATTACGTCCGGCGACACCGGCTGTCGTGCCCCCTGTAGAACCTTTGCTGGTAAAACCGGTGCAGGATGATGTGCGATGCAGGCAGTGGGTAGATTCGGTACTGGACAAGTTAAGTCTGAAAGAACGTGTAGGACAGCTTTTTATTTATACAATCGCTCCTTATCAGGATAAGCGTAACAAGGAGTTGCTGCGCAAGGTTGTTGAAGACTATAAAGTCGGCGGTCTGTTGTTTTCGGGCGGCCTGATGCAGAACCAAGTCATGCTGACGAATGAAGCGCAGCGTATGGCGGATGTTCCTTTGCTGATTACCTTTGACGGAGAGTGGGGACTTTCCATGCGCTTGAAGGGTACTCCCGTCTTTCCCAAGAATATGGTGCTGGGCTGTATCCGAAATGACAGTTTGCTCTACGAATATGGTCGTGAAATGGCAAGGCAGTGCCGTGAACTTGGTGTGCAGGTGAATTTCGCTCCGGTGGCGGATGTTAATATCAATCCGGAGAATCCGGTTATCAATACTCGCTCGTTCGGTGAAAATCCGGTAAATGTGGCTGATAAGGTTATCGCTTATGCCAAAGGGCTGGAAGACGGAGGGGTACTTTCTGTATCCAAGCACTTTCCCGGTCATGGAGATACGGATGTAGATTCACATAATGCACTCCCAACACTGCCTTTCACACGCGAACGCTTGGACAGTGTGGAACTCTATCCTTTTAAGAAAGCCATCCAAGAGGGGCTGGGCGGTATTATGGTAGGGCATCTGGAGGTTCCTGCCTTTGAAGAGACAAGCGGAGTGCCTTCCTCTCTTTCCCGTAGTGTGGTATATGATTTGCTGACGCGTGAGTTGAAATTCCGCGGACTTATATTTACGGATGCCTTGGCCATGAAAGGGGTATCGAATAATGCGTCGCTGTGTCTGAAAGCACTGAAGGCGGGCAATGACTTGCTGCTCGTTCCCCGCCGTATCAAAGAAGAAGTAGATGCTGTGCTGGCTGCCGTAAAAAGTGGAGAGCTGACGGAACAGGCAGTGGAGGAAAAGTGCCGTAAGGTATTGACGTATAAATATGCTTTGGGTCTGAATAAGAAGCCGGTGGTTCGTCTTTCGGGTTTGGGAACACGGATTAATACTCCTTATACGCGCGATTTGATTCATCGTTTGAATATGGCGGCCATCACTGTATTGGGCAATGCAACGGAGGTATTACCGCTGGATCCGGCTATCGGGGATGTTGCTGTGCTCAATGTCGGCGCAGCTACGGAGATACAGCCTTTTATCAAACAGCTTTCCATGTATACGCATCCGGTGGAGTTTCAGTTGGGAAAAGATTTGCCGGAAGCGGGACGCAAGGCTTTGAGAGAGAAGCTGTCGAAATATAAACGTATTTTGGTGTGTGTCACCGAACATCGTCTGGCAGCTTATCAGTCTTTCTTTGCTGAGTTTGCTCCGGAAGTTCCGGTGGTGTATGTGTTCTTTATTCCCGGTAAACAGCTGTTGCAGATACATCGGGGCATATCGGTTGCCGAAGCTGTGGTATTGGCGCATTCTTCGGGTGATGATGTACAGCGGCAGGCAGCCAAGATACTTTATGCGGATGCTGTGGCGGACGGCAGGTTATCGGCAAGCATAGGCGGTTTGTTTGCTGCGGGAGAAGGATTGGACTTGAGTCCGCAAACCGAACCTCATTTTGTTCCCGAAGAACATGGTATGGATTCCCGCTTGTTGGCGCAGATAGATACGATTGCGCGGGAAGGCATACGTGAAGGTGCCTATCCGGGATGTCAGGTGGTGATTCTGAAGGACGGAAAGGAGATGTATAATAAGGCTTTTGGTACTTATACGTGGAGTACTGCCAAGGATAAGGAGGCTACTCCGGTGACACCGGTGTCTGTATATGATATGGCGTCTTTAACGAAAACGACGGCTACTTTGCTGGCTGTGATGAAACTCTACGACAAGGGACGCTTGAATCTGACTGACCGTGTGTCCGACTATCTTCCATATCTGCAAGATACGGATAAACGTGACATAACTGTCAGGGAATTGTTATTCCATCAGTCCGGTTTGCCGTCTACTCTGTTGTTCTATCAAGATGCTATTGATAAAGACAGTTATGATGGCACGTTGTTTAAGGCACGCCCGGACAAGCTGCATCCTACCCGCATCGGGCGACAGACATGGGCCAATCCCAAATTCCGTTTCCGTCCGGGGCTGACTTCTAAAGCACGTACGGATGAATGTACTCTACAGGTATGTGACAGCCTTTGGCTGAACAAGTCTTTCAAAAAGGAATATCTCCAAAAAATAGCCGATACTCCTTTGAAGGATAAACGGTATCGTTATAGTTGTGTGGGCTTTATCCTGTTGCAGCAACTGGTTGAGGCGCGTGCAGGAATGCCTATGGATGAATATCTTGCTCAGGAATTTTATGCTCCTATGGGTTTGCGGCGTACCGGGTATCTGCCGTTGCGCTTCTTGCCTAAAGAAGGAATTGTTCCTTCTTCCGTCGACCCTTTCTTGCGGAAAACGATTTTGCAGGGATTTGTGCATGATGAGTCGGCTGCTTTCCAAGGCGGCGTTTCCGGCAATGCCGGATTATTCTCTACGGCGGAGGAAGTGGCGCAGGTTTATCAGATGTTACTGAATGGCGGTGAATTGAATGGAAAACGTTATTTGAGCAAGGAGACTTGCAGGCTTTTTACGACAACGGTTGCCAAGAACAGCCGCCGTGGTTTAGGGTTTGACAAGCCGGATGTGCAGAATACGGAGAAGAGTCCTTGTGCCCCTTCAGCTCCGGCATCAGTGTACGGGCATACAGGCTTTACCGGTACTTGTGCGTGGGTGGACCCTGACAATGGGCTGGTCTATGTCTTTATAAGTAATCGTATTTATCCGGATGCATGGAATACGAAATTGCTGAAACTGGATATTCGAGGAAAAATACAGGAGGCAATGTATCAGGCAATATTGAAATAAGGGTAATCATATCCGAATATAAAAGAAGAAGGGAACGACTGACTTAGAATTGTCAGACGGCCCCTTCTTTTTTTGAAACAATTAATTTACTCTGTTAAGTTTAGGTGTATATGTTAGAATGCGATACCGATACGTAAACCTAAGTTGTTCATTCCGTCTACACTATAAGTGAAGAGGTCTCCTTTGTTCGTTCCGTAGCTATAGTAAGCTGCGAAGTGTAGCCCCGGACCATAAGCCCATGGGTAAACATTAAATCCGATTTCCGGAGATACGTAGAAACCCCATGTATCTTTATTAGCTTCGAATGCGTTGAAAGTGGACTTCAGTTGTGCATATTGTGCACCGAGTTTTACACCTAAATATGGTTGGAATGCACCGCCGCGGTTCCATGCGTAGCGTGTGGCAAGACCGAAAGGCAATTGGAATGCGGTGTGTTGCTGGTCGGTATTCAAACTGCCGCTTTCACCAACCGGCAAGGTCTGACGGCCAATGTATTCATGGTTACTATGGTAGGCAAGGAAGCCTCCCAATGCAAAATTTGATGTCAGGAAGTAACCGCCTTCAAAATTCATACCCCATCCGCTGCCTTTATCAGCAAAGTGGTTGTTTAAGGGGAAGTTGAACTGCCAGTCGATGTTGGCATAACCGTTATCGGTCATCTGAGCCTTTGCCGGCATGGCAAAGACAAGGGCGAGGGCGGCAATTGCGAATACCCTCAAAGATATATATTTCAATGTTTTCATACTTGTTCTTGTTTTATAAATTCAACAATAGCTTTTGATAGAATAGGAAAAGCTAACTGCTTATCTGGGCTGAGCGGTCATTCTGTTAAGATAGGTAGATTGCGTAAAGGATTGGTTTACACCTTCTACAGCCATTTTTGTGTTGAAAGAAGTTGATCCGCTCAATAATCCGCTCATGTAGCTGGTCCACAGTACAGGGAGTTTTTCTTTCTCACCTTGAGGAGCATCAAGGTTCAGCAATTCGGTGATGAAGGAACCGGTGCTATAAGCATAATTTACAGCATATGGATAGTACCATCCACCCCAGTTACCCCAGTAAGGAGCATCCCAATAACCCGGGTAGTTCCACCACCATTCGGGACGCCCGTAGTCTGTGAAGTAGTAGGTGCTCTTTATATAGCTGACTTGCAAACCGAGATCGGCTTCTTGGCGGTTTTCTACGCGAACATAACCGCGGTTGTTCATATTGGTGACGTACGCGCTGAGGATTTCCTGTGCGCTTTCGTCTTTCCAATATTCGGCGTCTTTACTGTTGCCGATAACGAGGATGCTATCCGGTAAATAGTAAGTTTCGAAAGCTTTGAAATCTGCTTTCGTGTCATAATTGGTATAAACCAGATACTTGCTGTCCAGCTTATCCATGTCGGGGTCTTTTTCGCAAGATACGAATGCTATTGCGAAGACCGCTAATAATAAGGGAATAAATTTCTTCATACTTCTATAATTGTTTAGGTTAAATATAAATTCCTGCCCTGTTGGTACCTTAGGCTTTTGGAGAAAGAACAAGATAAAAAATAAAAGGTTCAAAAATAAATGTGTTAAATGTGCAGCGAACTATAAAGAAATAGGGTGATAAATGTATGGTAAATACATCATCACCCTATTGTGTACAGGCTTATCGCAACTATTTTACAATCTGATAAATGCTTTCTAATTCTTCTGCGGAGAAAGTTGTGTTTTCTATCGCTTTCAGATTATCTGCCAACTGTCTGACGGAACTTGCCCCGATAATAACCGAGGTCACCAAGTCGTCTTTCAGTATCCATGCAAGCGCCATTTCGGCAAGTGTCTGACCGCGATGAAAAGCAAGTTCATTCAGTGCCTTGATTTTTCTCAGAATTTCTTCTGTCAGTGCTTCTTTTTTAAGGAAACCACCTTTGGCAATCCGCGAGTCTTCAGGGATCCCGTTAAGGTAGCGGTTGGTAAGCAATCCCTGTGCTAAAGGGGAGAAAGCAATAAAGCCTGTACCGTTTTCTTTAGCTTGTCGCAGAATGCCTTCTTCCTCCGGTTCGCGATTGAACAGATTGTATCTGCCTTGGTAGAGGAGACAGTGAACATCTCTCTCTTCCAGATATTTATAAGCTAATTCTGCTTTGTCCTTAGGGTATTTGGAGATACCGATGTAGAGTGCTTTCCCTTGCCGTACAATATCAACCAGTGTTTGAAGTGTTTCTTCAAGAGGAGTATTGGGATCGTAGCGATGGGTATAGAAGATATCTACATAATCCAAATTCATTCGCTTCAGGCTTTGGTTGAGGCTGCTCATCAAAGACTTTCGGGAACCCCAGTCGCCGTAAGGTCCTGCCCACATTTCATGTCCAGCTTTGGTGGAAATGAATAACTCGTCCCGGTAGGGCATAAATGATTTCTTCATAATCATGCCGAATGTTTCTTCAGCCGAACCGCAGGAAGGACCATAGTTGTTGGCAAGGTCGAAATGGGTAATACCTCGGTCGAATGCGTAATGTGCCATTGCTAAAGAGTTGGAGAATGCATTGACATCACCGAAATTGTGCCATAGCCCTAAAGATATTTCAGGGAGCAGAATGCCGCTTTTACCGCAACGACGGTACTTCATATTGCTGTCGTATCTGTCAGGGACTGGAGAATAGATGGAATTGATCATATCTGTAGGTTTTAGTTGAACTTTATTATAAGGTAGTAAAAACTGTGAAAGCAAAAGTAAGTAAATTCTTTAAAATACTCTGCGCTTTTTTGCAATAATAAATTAGTCATTTAAGAGTTAAAATGGATTTTGTAAATATTGGAATGAAAATAATGGCTATATTTGCAATATGTGATACTTTTTTAACTGATTGAAATGGAAAACCCAAACTACATTATGAGGGAGATAACCCCTTTGTCTGAACGTGATTGTTTTTATATTGCAGATCGTCGTAAAACCGAATTTACTTATCCTATTCATTGCCATGCCGAATATGAGTTGAATTTTACGGAACATGCTTCCGGAGTGCGTCGGGTAGTCGGTGATTCTGCGGAGGTTATCGGGGATTATGATTTAGTGTTGATTACAGGTAAAGAGTTGGAGCATGTGTGGGAGCAACATGAATGTACTTCAAGGGATATCCGAGAAATTACAATTCAGTTTTCTTCAGATCTCTTCTTTAAAGACTTTATCAATAAAAATCAGTTTGATAGTATTCGCCGGATGTTGGAAAAAGCACAATGTGGTATTAGTTTTCCAATGCAGGCTATTATGAAAGTCTATAATTGGTTGGATAAGTTGGCTTCTGAAGAACAGGGATTTTATGCGGTAATGAATTTTCTTCGAATACTTTATGAACTATCTCTGTATGATAATGCAGAAGTGCTTTCTAGCTCTTCGTTTGCTAAAATAGAAACTTTCTCTGACAGTCGACGTGTGCAAAGAGTGCAGAAATATATTGCTGATCACTATCAGGAGGATATTCGTTTAAGTATTTTAGCAGACATGGTAGGGATGACATCTGTTTCGTTCAGTCGTTTCTTTCGGTTACGTACGGGAAAAACATTTTCTGATTATATTATTGATATTCGTCTTGGCTTTGCTACTCGTTTATTGGTGGACTCTGCACATACGATCGCAGAGATATGTTATGATTGTGGATTTAATAATTTATCTAATTTCAATCGATTATTTAAACGTAAGAAAGGATGTTCGCCGAAGGAATTTCGGGAAAATTATAGAAAGAAGAAAATTGTGATATAGTGCTACGATATTAGTCTCTAACATATATCTTTTATCTTTGATTTTTTTGTTTGCTAAAATGTATAATGAAAGGATAAAATAGTATCAAATGAAGTGTTAGGAAGTTGCTATATTTGCCAATGGAAAAGACATTTTAATCTATTGAAAATATGCAAGTGAGATGGCATTTATTAGTTGTAGTATTTATACTGGCAAATATTTCTTTGAAAGCTCAAGATAATGGTGGATGTAATGATTGTCCAGCTTTTAATGCAAGTGGCAAAATAGAGGTGCGTGGAGTAAAAGAGAGGATTATCGGTGATTTATCTCAACCGATATCAGTGCGCATCGAGAATATCATTCGACAGATGACACTTGAAGAGAAAGTAGCTCAGTTATCGAATGAAAGTGATAGTATACCTCGTCTGAATCTTCCTTCCTATAATTATTGGAATGAATGTTTACATGGTGTGGCTCGTGCAGGAGAAGTAACTGTATTTCCACAAGCTATTAATTTGGCTTCTACTTGGGATACATTGTTGGTTAAAAGAATAGCCTCTGCTATTTCGACAGAGGCTCGTTTGAAATATCTGGATATAGGAAAAGGGCTTACTTATTGGGCTCCTACTATTAATATGGCTCGTGATCCTCGTTGGGGGCGAAATGAGGAAACTTATGGTGAAGATCCTTATTTAACTTCTCGTTTAGGAGTAGCTTTTGTGAAAGGATTGCAGGGAGATCATCCTAATTATTTAAAGACAGTTGCTACAGTTAAACATTTTGTAGCTAATAATCAAGAGAATGACCGCTTTTCTAGTTCCTCACAGATACCCACTAAACAATTATATGAATATTATTTCCCGGCTTATGAAGCATGCGTGAAAGAAGCAAATGTACAATCTATAATGACTGCTTATAATGCTTTTAATGGGATTCCTCCGAGTGGTTCAACTTGGTTATTAGAGGATGTTTTGAGAAAAGAATGGGGATTTGATGGTTTTGTTGTGTCTGACTGTGGTGCTATTGGAGTCATGAACTGGCAGCATCGAATTGTTAATTCATTGGAAGAAGCTGCAGCTTTAGGTATAAATAGTGGTTGTGATCTAGAATGTGGGGGGACCTATCGTGAGAATTTGGTGGCGGCAGTGCAACGAGGGCTAGTGTCAGAGTATGCTATTGATAGAGCGCTGACTCGTGTGTTGACAACGCGTTTTAAATTGGGAGAATTTGATCCCATTGAACTTGTTCCTTATAATCATTATGATAAGAAGTTACTTGCAGGAGAACAATTTAGAAGATTAGCGTATGAGGCAGCGGTTAAATCTATTATACTTTTAAAAAATGAAGATAATTTTCTACCTATAGATAAAAAAGATGTTCGTTCTATAGCTATTGTAGGACCATTTGCTGATAATAACTATTTGGGAGGGTATAGTGGTAAACCGGTTCATAATATCTCTTTGTTACAGGGTGTTAAGAAAATGGTGGGTGAAGAGGTTGAAATTTCATATATTGAAGGTACTTCCGTCGTTTCTCCGGTTGATTCAAGCTATTTATTGGCTTCTGATGGAGTGAACAATGGGCTTACGGCAGATTATATAGACGGACATGATTTGAATAGCCCTTTTTTATTCTCAAGAATTGATAAAACTGTTGGTTTTGATTGGGGAGATGGTACACCGGATCAACGTTTAACTAAGAATGATTTCTCTGTTAGATGGAGTGGGTATCTAAAAGCTCCGGTAGATGGTAAGCATGCTATTGGTGTATATGCTGATGGTGGAGTGCGTGTTTGGTTGAACGGTAGTCTGGTTTTAGATGAATGGAATGCTCATGGTTTACAATATTATTCAGTGGAAGTTTTGTTGGAAAATGGTAAGAAGATACCGATCAAAATAGAGTATATAAATAGAATAGGAGCTGCTACCTGTATATTGGTTTCAGATTTTGGAAATATTAATCAGATAGATAAAGTGAAAAAAATTGTATCTAGAGCTGATTTAGTATTAGTTGCTTTGGGGAATGATGGAAAATTGGCTCGTGAAAATCGTGATCTGCCTTCTATTTATTTGCCCATGACGCAAGAACTATTGTTGAAAGAAATTTATAAAGTAAATCCACGTATTGCATTGATACTTCAAACAGGGAATCCCTTAACTTCGCAATGGGCTGCAGAACACGTTCCCTCAATTCTTCAAGCTTGGTATCCGGGACAAGAGGGGGGGGCAGCTTTGGCTGGTATTTTGTTTGGTTTGGAAAACCCATCTGGAAAGTTGCCAATGACTATTTATGAATCAGAACAGCAATTGCCAAATATCTTAGATTATGATATTTGGAAAGGGCGTACCTATCAATATCTATCAAGTAAACCTCTTTATGGATTTGGGCATGGTTTAAGTTATTCAAATTTTGAGTATGCGGATTTGCAATGTAATGATGTAGTTCATGTAGATGGAACTTTACAGTGTTCTATTAAGGTTAAGAATATAAGTGACGTAGTGGGTGAGGAAGTCATTCAAGTATATGTTTCTCGTGAGAAAACTCCGGTTTATACGTTTCCATTAAAGAAACTAATAGCTTTTGCGCGAGTTAATTTGAAACCGAATGAAAGTAAGACGGTTACTTTTACTATAACTCCTCGTCAGCTTTCTGTGTGGCAGGATGGAGAATGGAAAATGCTTTCTGGAAAATATTCCTTATTTGTAGGTGGTGGTCAGAAAGAATTATCGAAAGGAATGAATAAAGATTTTGAAATAAAATAAGGCTTGCAAATTAAGTTGTTGCTTCATTTAGTAGGAGAGGAATTGCTTAATGATTTGTTATAATAATTGCTTTAGCTCTAAAGGGAGATTATACAAAAATAATATTGATCCTACTTTAACTATGTTGGTTAAAGGTTCTTTAAGTTGTTTAGTATATAGCTTTGGTTGGATATCCTCTTTTAAATCAGATGTTTATTGGATGGTTTGAATAGTATTAGCTAATGATAAAATAGTATTTGTTTGTCATGGCTATGGTGTCTATATTTGCGGTGTTGAAAATATTATTATTTTAAATCAGTGTTATATGAAAAACATTATTTTGCTTTTAACGGCGCTCTTAATGAGTTGCCATGTGATGGCCCAAGAAACTATTGTTACAGGTACTATTACTGATGTCAGCGATGGTTCCCCGCTGATAGGGGCTAATATTCTAGTAAAGGGAACGGGGATTGGTTCTATTGCCGATGTGAAGGGGGAATATAGTGTAAAAGTTCCTGTAGGTAAGCATATCTTAGTTTTTTCTTGTATAGGTTATAAAGAACAAGAGATAACTATTAAGGCTGGACAAAAGGTTTTGAATGTTATGATGACGGAAGATACTGAACTGCTTGATGAGGTTGTAGTAGTGGGATATGGTACAATGAAAAAAAGCGATTTGACAGGTTCTGTTACTAGTATTAAGAGTGAGGAACTCATGAAAACAAATCCGGTTAGTATTAATCAAAGTTTACAAGGGCGTATTGCTGGTGTGCAAGTTAATCAAAATGATGGTGCTCCGGGAGCTGGTATTAGTATTCAAATTCGTGGAGCTAATTCATTTTCAACCTCTACAGAACCGCTTTATGTAGTGGATGGTATTCCTTTTACTACTGGAGGAACCCCTGGAGCTGGTCGGGATGAAGATGGTATGCTTCAATCTGCAAACCCTTTATCTTCTATTAATCCAGCTGATATTGAATCTGTGGAGGTGTTGAAAGATGCTTCTGCTACTGCTATTTATGGTTCTCGTGGTGCAAATGGTGTCGTTTTAATTACAACTAAACGTGGGGTTAAAGGAAAAGAAAACATTAGCTTTAGTGCAAATTTTGGCATATCGAAAGTAGTGAAAAAGATGGATATGTTGGATGGGTATACATATGCAAAATATCGTAACGAGGCAACAGAAATGTTTAATGAATATGATGGTGCGAGAGAGACGTTGCCTTATCCAGGTAAAGAGCTTCTAAACACTAGTACAGGCGAGTATGAATATGCTCCTGGACCAGATGATTATCGGAATGGTACTTGTGCATGGACAAATTGGCAAGATCAAGTGTTTGAAACAGCTCTTTCACAAGAATATAATTTGAGCGTAAATGGTGCAAGTGATAAAGGATATTATGCTATATCAGGAAATATTCTTGATCAAGAAGGTACTATACGAAATTCTGGTTATAAACGATATTCATTTCGTGCTAATATTGCAAGGAAAATTCATAAATGGATTGAGATCGGAACTAATATGAGTTTTACTAATTCACTTAATAAATTGGCAAAAACTAATTCTGTAAGTAATGGTATTATGCATGGTACACTATTTTATCCTGCTACAGAAGCGTTGGATAATGGGACTGATAATGCACAGTTGAACTGGTTCTCTTCTAATCCATATGTTTATACCCGTGCAGCAAAAGATGAATTGACTACTAATACTTTTTTCTCTTCTTCTTATTTAGAATTGACTCCTATAAAGGATTTAAAAATACGTCAGAATGTAGGCTTTTCTTATAATATGAATGAGCGTAATGTGTATTATAACAGAGAGACGGTAGAAGGTAAAGATCCGGATAATGGTTTTGCTTCTAAAGCAGATAATTGGGCTAAAAACCTTGTGCTTGAAACAATGGCTACTTATAATAAGGAGTTTAATAAGAACCATTCACTGAATGCTGTAATCGCTTTTTCTTATGAAAGAGGTGATTATGGGAATAAAGCTATGACTGCAAAAGGTTTTCCGCAAGATATAACGGAAGATTTTGATATGAGTGCAGCAGTAAACCCTAATAAGCCAATTAGTGGACGAGGAATGACTTCTTTAGTATCTTTTTTAGGACGTGCTAATTATAGTTTAATGAATAAATATTTGTTCACAGCTTCTTTCCGTAGAGATGGTTCTAGTAAGTTTGCTCCGGGTAATAAATGGTCCAATTTTGCATCAGGTGCGATAGCGTGGCGTGCTTCTGAGGAGGAGTTTATTAAGAGTTTAAATATTTTCAGTAACTTAAAAATACGCGCAAGTTATGGTCAGACTGGCAATCAAGCTATTGGTGCATATGCAACACGCGATTATTTGACGGTCGCTAATTATCCTATCAATGGAGCTTTAGCGAGTGGCTTTGCAAATCTTACTTGGAGAGGGCCTGCTAATCCAGATTTAAAATGGGAAACAACTACTCAATATAATGCGGGTATTGATATGGGCTTTTTCGAGAATAGAGTAAATTTTACTGTTGATGTATATTATAAGAAAACCTCAGATTTGTTGCAGAATATTCAAATACCTCAGAGTACGGGCTTTTCTAATATGACGACTAATTTTGGTGATGTTATTAATAAAGGATTGGAAATCGCTGGTAAATTCTATCCAATAAGTGGAAAAAAATTCAAGTGGGATTTTGATGCTAATATATCTTTTAACCGTAATAAGATAGAAGAGCTTCCTGGAGACCAATTTGCACAGTCATGGAGCGATGCTGATGCAGTTTTTATTCAACGTAATGGAATGCCTATCGGTACCATATTTGGTTATGTTGAGGATGGTTTCTATGATAATATAGCAGAGGTAAGAGCCGATCCTTTTTATGCCAATGAATCGGAAGCTGTTTGTAGATCAATGATAGGTGAAGTGAAATATAAAGATCTTGATGGGAAACCAGGTATAACAGACGCTGATAGACAAATTATAGGTGACGCCAATCCAGATTTTACATTTGGTATGACTCACAACTTCTCCTATAAGAATTTTTCATTAAGTTTTTTCTTGCAAGGATGCGTTGGAGGGGATATCTTTAATGCTAATTTAATAAAGGTGACTATGAGTGGTATAGGTAACATCCCACAAGAAATGTATGATACTCGTTGGACGCCAGAGAATCGAGATTTGGCAAAATGGCCCAAAGCGTATTCTGGGTATGGTAGAACAATGAAACTATCGGATCGGTATGTGGAAGATGGATCTTATTTGAGAATGAAGAATATTAATTTAGGCTATAGATGGAATGCACCAATAAAAGGTATTGAATATATTAATTTTTATACATCGGTAAGCAATGTATTTACTATTACAAATTATAGTTGGTTTGATCCAGATGTGAATTCTTTTGGGGGAGATGCATCTCGTCGTGGTGTGGATATGTTCTCTTATCCAAGTAGTCGTACTTTCTCATTTGGTGTACAATGCACATTTTAATATTTAATTTTTTAATTAAAGAAACTATGAAAAATATTATATTAAAGTCTATGTTATTATTATGGACTGTTTTTGCAGTACTTTCTTGCGATGATTTATTAGAAGAAAAAGTGTATGATTTTATATCTCCAGAGCAGTTGGGAGATAGCGAGAGTGCGAAGTCTCAACTATTAACAGGGACTTATAACACGATTATCTCTAGTTTTATTGCTCCTTCATCTTATTTGTACTTAACAAATATGGATTGTGATTATGCTTCTGGCGCTTCTTGGGCTTTTGGAAATGTTGGCGCTGGAAATGTTAGTGGCTTTTGGGGAAAAGATCATCTGTGGCAAGGTTGTTATACTTTAATTCATCGTGCCAATCTTGCGATATCAAAAATTTCGGCAATGTCTAATATCTCTCAGGAAAGTAAGACAGATGCTATTGGACAACTTTCTTTTTTGAAAGCATGGGCATATTTTAATCTAGTAAGAAACTATGGAGGTGTTCCTATCTTTAGAAAGTCAATATCTGAAGGTGAAGATATGAATCAACCTCGCGCTTCAATTCCTGATGTATATACCCATATTATAGAGTTATTAAAAATAGGTGAAGGTATGTATTCTAAAAATAATAATGCTTTTATTGAAGGACATGCTTCGAGTGGCGCTGCTAAGGCTTTATTAGCTAAGGTATATGCTACTATGGCTTCTGGTGCACTGTCTGGAGTTCCTGTAGTTGTGAAAGGGGGGACGCCTAATCTCCCAGAACCTCAGCCTATTACACATATTGCACAAACGGTAGTTGGTTATGAGACGTTTGACCCAGATACATATTATGCATTGGCACGTGATAAAGCATGGGAGGTAATAGAGGAATATACATTATTTGATAAATATATGGATGTGTGGGCTATTGCTAATCGTAATAAGGGAGAGCATATATGGATGGCTCAAGCTAAAAGTGGTGATGATGACTTTGGAAATACAATATGTAAGGACTATGTTGGCATTATGGAAAGTGATGGTTCGCTAGATGGTAATTGGTATGGAATGCGAGATCATTGGTATTTATTATTTGAAGAGAAGGATTTGCGTATTATAGACGGAGTTATTCATCGTTATCCTGCTACTGACTTGGATGAGAATGGTAAAGTTGTATATAATTATTATCCTCGATGGTATGCGAATAAGGTTGCAAACCATGAGGTATATGATAGTGAGGGAAATAGGTTTGATGGAACGGAAGTTTATAAAGAAGGTGAAGGATGGAGTTTGGCAAAATTGACAAAATTTACATTTGTAACAGACCGGAAGCAAACGAAGACTGATTTCCATTTTCCATTACTCCGTTTACCTGATATTATATTAATATATGCAGAAGCGGTAAATGAACTGAATGGCGGTCCTACTGAAGAAGCTTACAAACAAGTTAATAGAATACGTACTCGTTCTAATGCAACTCCTTTTTCTAATATGAATCAAGATGAATTTCGTTCGGCAGTTCTTGAAGAACGTGCGCGTGAATTAGCCTATGAAGCAGATCGACGTTATGATTTATTTCGTTGGGGAATTTATTTAGGGGTAATGAATGCTATTGATATGGATGAACATAATGTAACTAAACGCCGTACAGAACGTAACCTTCTCTATCCGTTACCTACAAGTGAAGTTAATGCAAATGATAAGATTGATTCTAACAATCCTGGTTGGTAACTGCAAATAAGTATTTAGAATAATAAAAATGAAAAAATAATGAAAACTGTAAAATATGTTTTAGTCATGTTGATGACTGCAGGACTTGGAATATTTGCTTCCTGCTCGGATAATGAAAATAGTTGTACCCCTCTTAGTATAACGAGAATATCAACTGTGACAGATAGGGAACAAGGGCTTGAAGTCGCGAATTTAGCACAATATATCATAGTTCAAGGGACAGGATTAGATGGAGTTAAATCTATTCTAGTAAATGATGTTCCAGTAGATATGTCAAATGCATATACAACAGCAAATGAAATAACGTTTCCAATTCCTAGAGTAATACCTGTTGAAGTTAATAATTTAATTACATTATCGACTGCTACAGAATCTACTACAGCTCCTCTTTCTGTTTTTATTCCAGATTTGAGAGTGGATGGTATGTATAATGAATTTACTCCTGCTGGGGGAACAATGAAAATTGTAGGTGATTTTTTTGATTTATATGAAATTACAACAGAGAGTGGACAATTATTCTTTGGCGATCAAGAGATGGATATTATACGAGCTGTGCAGGATACTCTTTATTTTAATTTACCAGAAGATGCTATAGCGGGTACTAAAATAAAAATTGTTAGCCCAATAGCTGGCGAGAGATTAGTTCCTGGCAGATATTATGAGAGGGGAAATATGTTATGTGATTATGACCCATATACAGGTTGGGGAGGGAATAATTATGTGAATAATGGACCGGTTCCTGAATCTATTACAGGGAATTATTCACGTTTTAAAATTGCTAAAGAAGATGCTGCTGATTGGGAATGGAGTGGTACTGTTGCAATAGCTCAAATAGGGGTTAATTATTGGGATGATGTAAAGGCTAATCAAGATAATTATCAGTTAAAGTTTGAGGTAAATACTTTGACAGCATTAAGTAAGCGACAGATTCGTTTCTATTTTGAACAAATTAATTATGATTGGGAACCTTTTGCTTCTGGACTCGCTTTTAAAACAAATGGTGAATGGCAGACGATTAGTATTGATCTAAATGAGGTTTGGAAAGGGGATGTGCCTAATACTGGCACATTACAAGTTATGGGAAATAGCTTTGCAGAGGATACAGATATTTGTTTTGACAATTTCCGAATTGTACCGAAAAACTAAAATAAGCAATAGCTTAAAATCGTATATGGTTAAGAGAGGTAGCTGCTCTTGCATTTTTACCTCTCTTTTGTTTTCTTAAATAACATAAAAATGATCTATAGAATTCAGTATTTGTTGATTTTGTTATGTTTGCCCTTTTATTTGTTTGCACAGGACCAATTTGAAATAAGGGGGGTACTGCCTTGGCATAATTTTTTATCAGGACCAACATCTTGGAATATAGAAGACTATCAGAAATATCTTGATGAGTGTGAGAGGAATGGAATTAACTTTATTGGGTTCCATAATTATACTGGCGGTGGAGAACGTTATGCCACTTATGTAGAACCGATGATCAAGATAGAATATAAGGATATTCTTCCTCAAGCTTGTTTTGATAATTCTCTTACTGCACGTTGGGGGTATTTACCTATGAAAGTGAAAGATTATGCTTTCGGTACTGACCGTGTATTTTCTTTGCCAGAAGGTGCGGAGGCTTTTGGTAGTGATGCTTCTGTAACTTCTTCTACTCCACGAGAGCATTATGAGAAATCGCAGACATTGATGCGTGATGTTTTGAGCATGGCCCATGAACGTGGTATACGTATGGCAATGGGATTTGAATTTGGAGTAATTCCTCCTGAATATTTTTCTTTGAATGTAGCGGGCGACTGTTTTTACTGGCCTGGGGAGTCTAACATGATTCCGAATCCAAAAAGTCAGATAGCGATAGAGATACATTATGCAGCACTTGATAATGTTTTGGAAACCTATCCTGATATTGATTATGTCTGGCTATGGTTGAATGAACACTCATTCATGGGAGTGAATATAGAGAAAGCTTTGGAGAATGCTTCTTTTGCTGAAGCATATAACGCCGGACAAGGTTATTTTAAAGAGGCAGCTGATAGTGCAGCCCGTTTTGTCGGAGTTTGGGCACTTGAATATATGAAATTGACATCGGACTATTTGAAATCTAAAGGTTCGAATGCAAAAGTAATTCTTGGAGGATGGGGAGGTGGTCATCAATTACCTTCCTTATTGAAAGGACTGGACAGAGCTCTGCCAAAGGATATCATATTCAGTTGTTTAAATCCTGATTTAGGAAAAAGTCCACAGCCTGAATTCTTGTCTGATATAGCTAAGAACAGAACTGTGTGGGCACTACCTTGGTTGGAGGGAGATCATCAGCTTTGGCATTTTCAACCACGTGTAGAAATGATGCGTGATCATGTGAAACTTGCTGCAAAGCAGAATCTGGATGGGGTGATTGCTATTCACTGGCGTACGGAAGAGCCTCGTTTTAATTTTAGAACATTTGCTCATTTTGCTTCAAATAAGACAGACAACAAGACTGTAGAACAGTTATATGAAGAATATCTGACTGAGGATATGGGTAATAAGGCTGCAAAACTATTGGCTCCTCTGTTGGCACAAATGGATATTAAACAAATACAATGGAATGTCCCCTCACCAGAATTTTATGCCTTCACTCCTGAATGGGGATTATTGGATGATCAAAATGTGAAACTGCGGGAAAGTTTGATTCGGACTGCTGAACAGGTCCTGAAAAAAACAGAGGGCAGCCAGCGAGATAATTTGCAACGTTTCATTGCAATGTTCCGTTTTGAATTGCTATTGGGAGAGGTTGATAAAGCTATGATGCCTGCATTTATTCTTAAGAAGAATGACAGACAGGGCGTTGCGACCAGTTCGTTCGAAGAATATGAAGAGGCTTATCGTAGCCTTATGGCGGCTCCGGTGAAAGATATGTTTGAGACTTATATGCAAAGAATTCATTCTCGTGGAGAATTAGGTGTGTTAAGCTCTTTAAACCAGCGTTTATGGAGAGAATACAATGATTTGAAGTCTTATCTTGAAACAAAATTGAAGAGATGATGAAATATTGGAAGAAATATTTATTAGGATATTGCCTGATAGCTGTTTTAGTTCTACCTGTTCAAGCACAGATTTTACAAATAGGTAGTGGAACCTCATTAGAAAACTATGCAGCATTGGAACTACAGAGATACTATTATCAGCTATCCGGTAAACTTTTGAATATCGAGAGGACAGCCTCGGCAAATCAAAAATCAGATTTTATATTAATTACATTAGATAATCCATTAGTGGATGATTGGCAAAAGAAAGGTATACTTAAGCTAAAAGAGAAACCAGGAGAGCAAGGGTATATACTTCAGACAGTAAAGAATGCAGGTCGTCGTACTTTATTGATTGCCGGAACAGATCCTTGCGGGTTACTTTATGGAGTATATGGTTTGCTTGAGGATCATTTGGGAGTGCGTTTTTATATGAGTGGTGATATCTTGCCTGAAAAAAGAATGAGAGCTCACCTTCCTGTGATAAACGATGTACGTACTCCTCAAATGCGTATTAGAGGATTTCTTCCATGGACCAATTTCCCGCAATCAGCTACTATTTATTCCTGGAATGATTGGAGGTATGTTATTGATCAAGCGGCAAAAATGCGTATGAATTTTATTATGATTCATAATTATAATGGTTTTTGTGGGCATAATGAAACTTTTCATAATTTTGAATATAATGGCTATTTATCCAGAGGGTGGATGCCGACTATAAAAACAGGACATGGTTGGTTGTGTCCGGGATGGGATATTAATGAATACCGTTTTGGAGCTTCTGAAATTTATGATGATTATGATTTTGGAGCAGATTATGGACTTCATAATGAGACATTGACTAATAGTCAGATAAAAGAAAAAGGTGAAACCGTTTTTCGTAAGGTGATAGATTATGCACATCAGCGCGGAGTAAAGATTGGATTAGGACTTGACATTGATGTGATTCTTCCTGAATATCAAGTATCTGCTGATGAACGCGGTGTAATTGCTGCGCAAACAGCACAGTTAGCCAAGCAATATCCATATTTGGACTATTTGTTCTGTTTTCAATCAGAGGGAAGCAAAGATTCCGTTTTCTATGCTAAATGGCAGAGAGTTTTTGATGGTTTTTATGAAGATATGAAGCGGCTTTCACCGTCAACTCACATTGTTGTATCAGGTTGGGGAATGACGGCGGAATCTGTTGCTCGCCTACCGAAAGATGTTATTTGTGCTCCGATATCTTATTATTCCGCAGCATTTGAACCGGGGAATATATATGGAGAGCGTGAATATTGGGGATGTCCATGGTTAGAGAGAGATTGGAGTAGTTCACAGTATTATTATCCTTATAATGTGGATTTATCAGAAACAATTCATGCTTATGAGAAAGCTTCGGAGAATATGAAAGGATTTTATGCTTTAACTTGGCGTTTAACGGATGCAGTTTCTCCTAAAATGTGGTATATAAGTAAAGCACCTTGGTATGAAGCTGAAGAATTGAACTCTTCGGAAAAAGTTTATGGAGACTATGCTAAAACAAATTATGGAGAGTCTGTTGCTGAACCGATTACTGCCATTATAAACCAAAATGAACCATTTGCTACAGATTTTGCAGAGTGTCAGGCGACACCGGGTTTTAATGAGGTTGTAAATACTTATCCTTTAATGAATATTCAGTCGTTATCCTTTGCCGGAAAACATGGTGAACTTATGAAGATAGATGCAGTAAACTTTCAGGAAAAAAAAGGAACAAAAAATGCGCCAAGTGATGAGGGAGGAGAATGTGTAGGTTATATAATGGCTGGTGATTGGTTGAAATATGATCAAGTTCATTTTAAGGATGATGTTTCTTTCATATCTCTCAGAGTTGCTTCTGCCTCAAATGGTGGTATTATTACTATTTCTATAGGGAAACTTGATGGACCTATGATTGCCTCTATTGATGTGAAAAACACAGAAGGGTGGCAGGCATGGAAAAACTTGACAGTTCCAGTTAAAATAGATAAAGGAATTTATTCTCTTTATGTTAGCTTTCATTCTTTCAACGATATAATACAGGCTAATAAATTGGCTGAAAAGCAATTGAATACGATTGACAGTTGCATGGCTGTGGTTACTAATTTAGGGCAGAGGAAACGTTTATCTTATTTACGTGCACGTATTGCAGGTGCTAAACACCATATTGCACTAAATTCTGGGTTTGAGAAATACCAATGGACTGATTTGCCGGGTCAAATGGATAGTTGGGCTCGTAGTTTCTTGTACCGTATTGATGACATTTCATCTTTTGGAAATATTATGAGTACACAAAACCGCTTTGTACAGCAGAATTACGTAGAGAAGATAAATAAATTACGTAAATACCAAAGAGTGAAAGCTCCTTCCCATGTTACTGCTAAAGGAACACAAAATGGAGCGTTGGTGACATGGTGTAATGAAGAACCGGGGGCAGACATTTTTGTTGTGTGCCGGGATGGTAAGGAAATTGCATCAGTACCTGTCAGTGCTAATCAATATGTCGATACATTTAATGGAAAAGCCTCTTATACAGTATATGTGATTGATACGGATGGAAATAGAAGTCTTGCTAGTATTCCGTATTATTGCTTAGCTGGTGATGCCGATAATGAGGCTCCTGTTATTGTAAATCCTTCTCCAGTGACCTCGGTTGCTCAGGGACATGATGTTAACATAAAACTGTCTATGGTTGATAATCGTTCCGTTGAAGATCTTTCTGCTGTGCTTCATTACCGTACTATAGGTTGTAAAGAGTGGAAGCAGATACCGTTTAAACATAGAATAAGAGCTGCTTTTGCGATAACTATTCCTGCTGAAGAGTTTTCTATTCAAGGAATGGAATATTATATTACTGCCTCTGATTCCCGTAATGTGGCTATGTATCCGGCAGACGCACCTGCACGACTCCATACAATTATTGTGACGGGCAGTGGAAGTAATAAATTACCTTCTCCGGTTGTAAGACTCACTGCCGGTAATCGGTTAAAGTGGGAAAAAAATCCTGATGTGGATATGTATCGGATTTACCGTAGTAAATCTTCTGATTTTGCAACGGATGCTTCTTCCTTTATAACATTTGTAGGAGGACAGACAACTTCTTTTTATGATAATGGGATAGATTTGGACGGCACTTCTTTGAAAGGAACTTACTTTTATCGTGTAACGGCCGTTAGCAGTGATGATATGGAAAGTAATGCTTCTGAAATCGTTAAAATAGATTATAAATGAAAAGAGTATATATTTATATAGTGATTGCTCTATGTGGAGTTTCTGCATGTACCTCTTCTCGTCAGCGGATTTTGGAAGATACCAGATTAGGCTTAGTGGATAAACACGCTACCGACTTAACTGCTATTCTGTTTCATAATCTGAAGCAAATGACCGGAAAGTATGTAGTATATGGACAACACAATTATGAAATGGATGGATTTGATTCAGATACCAGCCGTTGGCGTGATGAGCAGAATCGTTGTGATGCTTATGATGTGACAGGGGCTTATCCGGCCATGGCCAGTTTTGATTTTCTGCATTTCACGAATCCGGTCAGTTGGGAGACGAAAAATCTGGATTATATTAAGAGTAAATTTTATGCTGCTTATGAGCGTGGAAATGTGCTCACTTTTTGCTGGCATTACTATAATCCGGTTACGGGGAATAATTTCTATGATACTACGCAGGTGGTGAAACATATTCTTCCTGGCGGATCACGTCATGAAACATTTAAAAGCGATTTGAGGATTATTGCAGACTTTGCCCATAATGCTAAGAATCATGCCGGTGAACTGATTCCTATTATTTTTCGACCTTGGCATGAGTTTGATGGAAATTGGTTTTGGTGGGGAAGGAACCATTGTACAGTAGAAGAGTTCAAAGAACTCTACCGTTTTACTGTCACCTATTTAAGGGATTCTCTGCAAGTACATAACTTTTTATATGCATTTTCTCCTGATTGTGGATTTACGACTGAAAAGGAGTTTTTGGAGCGCTATCCGGGAGATGAGTATGTGGATGTAGTAGGTATGGATAATTATTGGGATTTTAGGTCGGATGGTGGAGATACAAGTTTAGTCGTATTAAAATCTCGCATTCTGACTAAATATGCCAAGGAACATAATAAGCTGTCTGCTATTACTGAGACTGGAACGCAGACTAGAGACTCTTTATGGTATTCACAACTACTGAATATTTTATATTTTGAAGGAGTAGAGTTGAATTATTTGTGTACCTGGTCAGGTTTTGCTCCTTATAAAGGACATCCTGCTGCATCGGATTTTTATCAGTTTAAAGAAGACTCTTTGATTTTATTTGCTGATGAAGCACCGGATTTTTATGTTCTGACAAAATGAAATAATATTATAGAAAAAACAAATAGCCATGAAACAGATAAGTATTCTCTTTTTCACTCTTCTGCTGTTGGGAGCATGTGTGAAAGCACCTAAGCAAACAGATAATTTTGTGAAGATTGTTGATGGACGTTTCTCTATCAATGATAAACCGTATTATTATATCGGCACTAATTTTTGGTATGCCGCTATATTAGGATCACAGGGGCAAGGCGGTAATCGGGAACGTCTGCTTAAAGAACTTGATTTCATGAAAGCCAATGGTATTACTAATTTGCGTGTATTAGTTGGCGCAGATGGAATAGATGGAATTATGACAAAAGCAGAACCAGCGCTTCAAACGGCTCCCGGTGTGTATAATGATACTATTTTTGATGGCTTAGATTTCTTCCTGTCGGAGTTGGGCAAAAGAGGTATGCACGCCGTATTGTTCTTAAATAACAGTTGGGAGTGGTCCGGAGGATATTCACAATACCTCTATTGGAGTGGTCATGGTGAAGTACCTATGCCTAAAGTGGCAGGATGGAATGCCTTTTCAAACTATGTTGCTCAGTATGCAAAATCAGAGAAAGCCCATAAATTATTTGAGAATCATGTACGTCAGGTGGTGAGTCGTGTCAACCGCTATACTAAGCTGAAATACAGTGATGATCCGGCTATCATGGCATGGCAGATAGGTAATGAGCCCCGTCCGTTTGGTGAGGAAAATAAGGAGAGTTTTGCTAAATGGATAGCTGAATGTGCTGCACTTATTAAGTCTATTGACCCTAATCACTTGATCTCCGTTGGTTCGGAAGGTATGGCAGGTTGTGAAGGAGATTTGGGTTTGTGGGTGAAACTCCATCAGGATATCAATATAGATTATTCAACGATTCACATCTGGCCGAATAATTGGGGGTGGATAGATAAGACTGATATTCCGGGAACCTTGGATAAAGCCATTGCAAATACTCGTGAATATATTGATGTACATGTTGCGGAAGCACAAAAAATGAATAAACCGTTAGTTCTTGAAGAATTTGGACTGCCGAGAGATAGCGTGATGTTTGATAGGAAGAGTTCTACTGTTCTGAGAGACCGGTACTATGAAGAAATTTTTGAAATAGTAAAAGAACATGCTATACAAAAAAGTGTATTTCAAGGATGCAACTTCTGGGCTTGGGGAGGATTTGCACAACCACAACATCTTTTCTGGCAAAAAGGAGACGACTATATGGGGGATCCGGGACAAGAAGAACAGGGGTTGAATTCTGTATATGATACCGACACTACAGTGAAGCTTGTTGCGGATATTGTGAATGAAATAAACCAAATCACACTCAGATGAAATGAAAAAGAAAGTCATATGCTCAGTTTTGTTAGGCTTGATGGTATCTGGACAATTAATAGGAGCAGATTATATTAAGCCGAAGAAAGATAAAAAAACAGGAATATCCTACTATGATTTGAATAAGAACGGCCATCTTGATATCTATGAGAATCCTGCTTTTGCAGTAGAAGAACGTGTCCGTGCTTTACTCTCTCAGATGACTCTAGAAGAGAAAGTCGGCCAGATGCTTACTTCTTTAGGATGGCCGATGTATGAGCGCCAAGGGAATACAATCCGCCTGACTGAGCAATTGGTTCGGGAGATTGAAGAGTATCACACTGGTTCGCTTTGGGGATTTATGCGTGCTGACCCATGGACACAACGTACGTTGACTACCGGGTTAACTCCTGCATTGGCAGCCAAGGCTTCAAATATGCTTCAAAAATATGCAATTGAACATGGGCGTTTAGGAATTCCCCTGTTTTTGGCAGAAGAGTGTCCGCATGGACACATGGCTATCGGAACAACTGTATTTCCGACATCTATTGGGCAGGCTAGTACCTGTAATCCTGAGTTAATCAGAAGAATGGGGCGTGCTATTGCTACTGAGGCAAGTGCACAGGGAGCGCATATCGGTTATGGTCCGGTACTTGATTTGGCTCGTGATCCCCGCTGGTCCAGGGTAGAAGAAACGTATGGTGAGGATGCTTATCTCAATGGCGTGATGGGGGCTGCTTTAGTAAAAGGTTTCCAAGGTGAGTTTCCAAGAACTAAAGGTAAAGTAATCGCTACTTTAAAACATTTTGCAGCTTATGGCTGGACAGAAGGCGGACATAATGGAGGAAGTGCCCATGTTGGTAATCGGGAAATGGAAGAAGCTATTTATCCCTCTTTCCGGGAAGCAGTTGCTGCCGGAGCATTGTCTGTGATGAGCTCCTATAATGAAATCGATGGTATTCCTTGTACAGCTAATTCTAATTTATTAACCGGATTATTGAAAGAACGTTGGCAATTTAAAGGTTTTGTCGTTTCTGATCTTTATGCAATCGGAGGGCTTCGGGAACATGGAGTTGCAGATACGGATTATGAGGCAGCAGTGAAAGCTGTAAATGCGGGTGTGGATAGTGATTTAGGAACAAATGTTTATGCCGGGCAATTGGTAAATGCCGTAAAAAGGGGAGATGTGCAGGAGGTTGTGATTAATAAAGCTGTCAGCCGGATACTTGCTCTAAAGTTCCATATGGGTTTATTTGATCATCCTTTTGTTGATGAGCGGGAACCGGAACAAGTCGTGGCATCAACAGAACATCTGGAATTGGCTCGTGAAGTAGCTCGTCAATCCATCATTTTATTAAAGAATAAGAATGAGTTGCTCCCTTTGAATAAAAAGATGAAGACTATTGCGGTTATTGGTCCGAATGCTGATAATATATACAATATGCTGGGAGATTATACGGCACCTCAAAGTGAGTCTTCGGTAGTTACGGTATTGGATGGTATCCGTCAGAAAGTTTCCAATGATACACATATTATATATGCTAAAGGGTGTGCTGTGCGTGATTCTTCTAAATCGGGTTTTCAGGAAGCAATAGAAGCAGCCCGGCAGTCGGATGTGGTTGTAATGGTGATGGGTGGTTCCAGTGCCCGTGATTATTCTTCAAAGTATGAAGAAACGGGTGCAGCAAAAGTCCCTGATAGTCATATCAGTGATATGGAGAGTGGAGAGGGCTATGACCGTTCTACTCTTGAGTTGCTGGGAAGACAGCGGGAACTGATACGAGAAGTGGGAAAATTGAATAAACCTATTGTATTGGTATTGATTAAAGGGCGCCCCTTATTACTGGAAGATATTGAAGCAGAAGTCGATGCTATCGTTGACGCCTGGTATCCGGGTATGCAAGGAGGAAATGCAGTTGCCGATGTATTGTTCGGTGATTATAATCCAGCCGGGCACTTGACTATTTCAGTACCACGCTCTGTGGGACAGCTTCCGGTATATTATAATACAAAACGGAAAGGAAACCGCAGTAAATACATAGAAGAAGAGGGTACACCTCACTATCCTTTTGGTTATGGACTCAGCTATACATCTTTCAATTATTCGGACTTGAAGGCGGAGGTTGTAGAAGCAGAAGATAGCTGCCTGGTAAATATTTCAGTGAAGGTACGGAATGAAGGCTCACGGGATGGAGATGAGGTCGTTCAACTTTATCTTCGTGATGAAGTGGCTAGTTTTACTACTCCTTTTAAGCAGTTATGTGGATTTCAACGGATACATTTGAAAGTTGGTGAGACAAAGGAAATAACATTCCGGTTAGATAAGAAATCACTGGCACTCTATATGCAAAATGAAGAGTGGGCTGTAGAACCCGGTCGTTTTACATTGATGCTTGGTGGTTCTTCTGAACAAATTTATCAGCAAAAAGAAATTGAGATAACCAAAAGATATACTTTTAAAATGTAAATATCATGAGTAAATCAAGAGATAGAGTGCTCCAGGCACTGAATCATCAGAATACTGATTATGTTCCGGTAGATTTTGGTTCTACCGCAGTGACAGGTATTCATTGCCGTATTGTAGAAGCTTTACGAAATCATTATGGATTGGAATCTAAGCCTGTGAAAATAGTGGATGCTTTTCAAATGTTGGGTGAAGTTGATGAGGAACTTGTAGAACTGTTGGGAGTAGATTGTATAGGTATTGGTGGAGCGAAGGATATATTTGATCTGGATACCACACAACTTCATGAACAGGTCACTCCGTGGGGGCAGCGTGTATTAGTTCCTTTGAGTATGGATCTTACGCCGGATAGCCAGGGAGATGTTTATGTTTATGCCGGTGGTGATAAAACATATCCTCCCAGTGCTGTGATGCCCAAAGGATGTTATTTTATCAATGCCATTGAAAGACAGCAATCTATTGATGAAGAAAAATTGAATCCCGAAGATAATGTTGAAGAGTTTACATTGTTGACGGATGCTGATCTTGCTTACTATAAAGAACTAGTGGATAAGGTGTCTGGTTCAGGAAAAGCCGTAGTTGCCAGTTTTGGAGGGACGGCTTTAGGGGATGTAGCATTTGTTCCGGGTATGGGATTGAAAGAACCGAAAGGTATCCGTAGTGTCGTAGAATGGTATATGTCGACAGCTATGCGTCAGGATTATCTCCATCAGGTATTTGAGAAAGAGATTGATATCGCGATAGCCAACTATGAAAAACTTTGGAATACATTGGGAGATAAAGTCGATGTTGTACTGACTTGTGGAACTGATTTCGGTTCTCAGGAATCTCAGTTCTGTTCTCTTGATACGTTCAAAGAACTTTGGTTACCTCATTATCGTCGTATGAATGACTGGATACATCAGCATACTACATGGAAAATTTTCAAACATTCATGTGGGGCTATTATTCCTATCCTTCCGGGTCTGATAGAGGCGGGGTTCGATATTATCAATCCGGTACAGATTAATGCCAAAGATATGGATTCACATAGGCTGAAGGAAGAGTTTGGTTCTCAACTCACTTTTTGGGGTGGGGGAATCGATACGCAACAAATATTGCCCTTTGGTACTCCCGATGAAATCCGTCGCCATGTGATAGGACAGTGTGAGATCCTGGGGCGTGATGGAGGTTTTATTTTTAATGCAGTGCATAATATACAGGCTAATGTTCCGATTGAAAATGTAGTTGCTTTATTTGATACTTTGAAAAGTCTTAGAAATTAATAACCTAAATATAGAAAAGTAATGATGAATAATCTGAATGAATTATATGATGCAATTTTGGTAGGTAAACTGGAAGATGCAGTAAAAGTAACCAAAATAGCAGTTGAAGAAGGAATGACTCCTCATGAAATTATAAACCAATACATGATTAAAGCGATGGAGGAAATCGGAAGTCGTTTTGAGGCAGGTAAAGTTTTTGTTCCGAATCTTCTGATGAGTGCCCGTGCCATGCGTGGCGCTTTGGATGTCTTGAAACCTTTGATGCAGGGACAAGTCGATTCTTATATTGGGAAGATTGTGATAGGTACTGTAAAAGGAGATCTGCATGATATCGGTAAGAATCTTGTAGCTTCCATGTTTGAAGGGTGTGGCTTTGAAGTTATTAATCTGGGAGTTGATGTGTCGAGTGATAAATTTATCAGTGCTGCTCTGGAGAATAAGGCGGATATTATTTGTATGTCGGCTCTACTTACCACGACCATGAACTATATGAAGGAAGTAGTTGCAGCCGTTGAAGCTTCCGAATTGAAAGGAAAGGTGAAGATTATGGTTGGAGGAGCTCCTGTGAATGATGCTTTTGCAAAAGCAATAGGTGCCGATGCATATACCAGTAATGCCAACGCTGCTGTTGTAATGGCCAAGAAACTCATTGCTGCAAATTAATTTTTGAAAAGAATCTTATGATGGATAGGGAGATTTATCAATACGAGCTACCTTGGAATGCACTTCAACTTAATTCGGAAGATATTTATCTTTCAATGGGAGTTGGTTATGTCCCGAATGAAGAGATGCTAAAGCAACTTGATCTTTTGAAAAAAGAGATTGCTGTTCGATGTCGTCCACGTTGCCTTTATGCTTTTTTTGAAGCCAGTCTGGCAACTAATAATCATATAGGCATAGGTGGTGTGGAGCTACATACCGGTGCAGTTATTACTCCCTATTTGTTGGATGCTGACCGATATGTATTGTTTATAGCTACTGCCGGACAGGAGTTCGAACAGTTCCAGCATGAAGTAAAATCTTCCGGTGATATTTTGCAGGAGTTTTTGCTTGATTCCTTGGGCTCTGCAATTGCGGAGGCAGTTGTACGCGAAGTGTGTAGTAAAGTTGAAAACCATGTTTTGCCACTGGGATATGGTGTAAGTCATCCGTATAGTCCGGGATATTGCGGTTGGCATGTGACACAGCAAAAGTTTTTATTTTCTTTACTGCCGGAACAACCTTGTGGAGTTCGGTTGAGTGAGTCCTCTCTAATGTCTCCCATTAAATCGGTAAGTGGAGTAATTGCTGTAGGTGAGAGAATCGTGAAACGTAAATATGGCTGTGAGCTTTGTGGCAAAGCAGACTGCTATAAGAATAGAAACAAATTAAAAAAGTGATTGCCATGAATATATCAAAATGGATTGAAGATATAATTACTTCTGATAAAAGTTTGTCTATGCCTATCATGACTCATCCGGGTATTGAATTATTAGGTAAGAAAGTACTGGATGCCGTGACTGATGGTGAAGTTCATTTCCAAGCTATTCATGCTTTGAATGAGCGCTTTCCCCAGGCTATGGCATGTACCGCCATTATGGACCTGACTGTAGAAGCTGAAGCTTTCGGGAGTCAACTCTGTATGAGTGAACATGAGGTTCCTACGGTTACAGGCCGTTTGTTGACCTCATTTGAAGATGTGAACGCATTACAGATTCCTTCTTTGGATAGTGCCAGAGTTCCCCAGTATCTGAAGGCGAATGCTATGGCTGCTGCCGGAATAAATAAACCTGTCTTTGCCGGTTGTATAGGTCCTTATTCACTTGCCGGACGGTTGTTTGATATGACTGAAATAATGATGGCGATATATACTGAACCTCAGACTGCTACTTTATTACTTGAAAAATGCACGGAATTCCTTCTTAGTTATTGTCAGGCAATAAAGGCAACAGGAGTGGCCGGAGTCGTAATGGCAGAGCCAGCGGCGGGATTACTTTCTGATGAAGATTGTTTTCAGTATTCTTCATTATATGTAAAGCAGATCATTGAAGAGGTACAAGATGATTCGTTTGCAGTGATTCTTCATAACTGTGGTAATACAGGACATTGTACTCCTGCCATGTTGAAAACCGGTGCTAAAGGATATCATTTTGGAAATAAGGCTGATATGGTAGAAGCACTGAAAGTTTGTCCTGCAGATGTACTGGTTATGGGTAATCTGGATCCGGTTGGTATTTTCAAGATGGCCTCGCCGGAAGTAGTTGCCCGTCAGACAGAGGAGCTTCTGAATTGCACATCTTCATATCCGAATTTTGTAATTTCAAGTGGTTGTGATACCCCTCCGGAAGTTCCATTTGCCAATATTGAAGCTTTTTATCAGGCAGTGGAGAGATATAATAATGAATGTGGCAGATAAAGACAAAAAAGAGATAAAATTGTATCAGTTTATCCATTTACAGTCAGCTATCTTTGTCGTGTAAAATAAATGGGAACCTAAATAGAATAAAAATGAATAAGCTTAAAGGGATTACGTTAACATTGGCCACTACTGCTCTTGTAGCATGTGGACCGGGTCAGAAACAGTCAAATTTTAGTTCGTCTTCTATGCATACAACAGAAACGGAGAATTTACTTGCTAACCTTAAAAAAGTATCATCTAAAGGGATTATGTTTGGACATCATGATGATACTAACTATGGTATAGGTTGGGATGGTGAAGAGGGACGCTCCGACGTAAAAAGCGTGTGCGGAGATTATCCCGCTGTTATCAGTTTCGATCTGGGACATATAGAACTGGATGATACAGTGAGTCTGGATAATGTTCCGTTCAGTAAGATTCGTCGAGAAATACTGAACCAATATAAAAGAGGAGGAATGTCTTCTTTGAGCTGGCACTTACGTAATCCTCTGACAGGTGGAGACTCATGGGATGTATCAGATACAACAGTGGTGAAGTCTGTTCTTTCTGGAGGAAGCAATCATGAGAAATTCACCGGCTGGGTAAGTAAAGTTTCTGCCTTTATTAATTCTCTGCAGACAGAGGATGGAGTAAAAGTCCCCGTACTTTTCCGACCGTGGCACGAGCATACAGGTAGCTGGTTCTGGTGGGGTGAGAAGCTCTGTACTCCCGAAGAATATAAAGCACTTTGGCAAATGACGGTGGATATTCTTCGTGAAGATGGTGTGAATAATGCTCTTTATGCTTACTCCCCCGGTTCCGAGCCACAAGATACTGTACAATACCTGAATCGTTATCCGGGAGATGAACTGGTTGATGTAATCGGCTTCGATACTTATCAATTTGATCGTGATAGTTATATTGCTAATCTTGAAAAATCGCTTGCCATTATAGATAGTATCGGTAAAACACACAATAAAGTAATTGCTATCACTGAAACCGGATATGAGGGTATTCCCGATTCGAAATGGTGGACTGAAACTTTATTACCTGTCATAGAGAAGTATCCGATAGCTTATGTGCTAGTTTGGCGCAATGCTCGTGAGCGCGTAACTCATTTCTATGCTCCTTATCCAGGGCAAGTCTCTGCTAATGATTTTGTGGAGTTCTATAAAGACCCTAAAACTTTATTTGCAGCGGATGTAAATTCTTTATATAAATAAGAAAATCATCAATATGGGAATTCTTAATGATAAGATAAAACAACTCATTCAAGGACATGAGGAGTTGATAACAAGAGAAAATGAGCCAGTAAAGGGTGGCAACGGTATATTCACCCGCTATAAATATCCTGTACTAACCGCCGCGCACACCCCTGTCTTTTGGCGATACGATTTGGATGAAAACAGTAATCCTTATCTAATGGAACGAATCAGCATTAATGCCACGATGAATTCCGGTGCCATAAAATGGAACAATAAGTACTTATTGGTGGTTCGGGTGGAAGGGGCCGATCGTAAATCATTCTTTGCCATAGCCGAAAGTCCGAATGGTGTTGACAATTTCCGTTTTTGGGATTATCCGATAATGATGCCTGAAGACATTGTTCCGGCAACTAATATTTACGACATGCGTCTCACAGCCCATGAAGACGGTTGGATATATGGTATTTTCTGTGCGGAACGGCACGATGACACAGCTCCAGTGGGAGATTTGTCTTCTGCAACGGCTACGGCAGCTATTGCCCGTACCAAAGATCTGAAAACTTGGGAGCGTCTGCCGGACTTGAAAACTAAAAGTCAGCAACGTAATGTGGTGCTTCATCCGGAATTTGTAGATGGTAAATATGCACTTTATACCCGTCCGCAGGATGGTTTCATAGATGCCGGAAGCGGTGGAGGTATTGGTTGGGCATTGGTGGATGACATAACGCATGCTGAAGTAAAGGAGGAAAAGATTATTGACCAACGCTATTATCATACTATCAAAGAGGTGAAGAATGGCGAAGGGCCGCATCCTATCAAAACCTCTAAGGGGTGGTTGCACTTGGCACATGGAGTACGTGGTTGTGCGGCAGGATTGCGTTACGTACTTTATATGTATATGACAGCCTTGGACGAACCCTCCAAACTGATAGCTGCTCCCGGTGGTTATTTCATGGCGCCCGAAGCGGAAGAACGTATAGGCGATGTAAGCAACGTACTTTTCTCCAACGGGTGGATTGTTGATGATGACGGAACGGTATTTATCTATTATGCTTCTTCCGATACGCGGATGCATGTTGCAACCTCTACTGTCGATAAGTTAGTGGATTATTGCATGAATACTCCTGTTGACGGTCTGAGTTCGTCCGCATCGGTGGACACTTTAAAGAGATTGATAGATAAAAATTTGGAATTATTGAAACAGCAACCTGTTTCTAAATAAACATAGTATGATAAAACTTACAGAGAAAATAGGCTATGGATTTGGAGATATGGCCTCATCCATGTTCTGGAAACTGTTCGGCGCTTATCTGATGATATTCTATACGGATGTTTTCGGTTTGCCGGCTGCGGTGGTAGGAACTATGTTCCTGATAACAAGAATATGGGATTCGGCTTTCGATCCTATTGTCGGAGTTGTTGCCGATCGCACACACTCCCGTTGGGGAAAGTTCCGGCCTTATCTCTTGTGGTTGGCCGTTCCGTTCGGTATCATAGGTGTGCTGACTTTTGTTACTCCGGACTGGAGCCCGACCGGTAAGTTGGTTTATGCTTATGTCACCTATTCGTTGATGATGATGATATATTCTGCCATCAATGTCCCTTACGCTTCTCTATTGGGTGTGATGAGTCCTAATCCTAAAGAACGCAACACACTTTCTACATATAGAATGACCTTTGCCTACATCGGTAGTTTTATAGCTTTGCTGCTGTTTATGCCGTTGGTAAACTTTTTCAGTGGTAACAGTAAGGACTTGGGCGACCAGCAGACCGGTTGGACTATGGCGGTTGTTGTTATAGCCATATTATGTATTATTTTATTCTTTGGTTGTTTTGCCTGGACAAAAGAGCGGGTAAAGCCTATCAAAGAAGCACAGAATCCGTTGAAAGAAGATCTGAAAGATCTGTTTAAAAACAAGCCTTGGTGGATCTTATTGGGTGCGGGTGTGGCTGCTTTGGTATTCAACTCCATTCGTGATGGCGCTACTGTCTATTACTTCAAGTATTTTGTTGTAGAGGAAGATTATGCAACTGTCTCCTTTTTCGGTATGTCATTCGTGTTGAGTGGATTATATCTCGCTTTGGGGCAGGCTGCCAATATAATAGGCGTGATAGCTGCTCCTGTCAGCAACTGCATCGGCAAGCGTAATACCTATATGTGGGCTATGATTATAGCCACAGTCCTTAGCGTTATTTTCTATTGGTTTGATAAGGAAGACCTGATATGGATGTTTGTATTTCAGGCACTGATCAGCATTTGTGCGGGTAGCATCTTTCCGTTGCTTTGGTCCATGTATGCCGATTGTGCTGATTATTCGGAACTGAAAACCGGTAATCGTGCCACCGGTTTGATATTCTCCTCTTCTTCCATGAGCCAGAAGTTCGGTTGGGCTATCGGGACGGCAATCACCGGCTGGTTGCTTGGCTTTTTTGGCTTTCAGGCAAATGCCGTACAAAGTGAAGAAGCGATTAGCGGTATCAAGATGTTCCTGAGTTTTCTACCGGCGGTAGGCACGATATTGAGTGTGGTCTTCATCAGTATGTACCCGCTTACTGAAAAGAAAATGAAAGATATAACAACTGAATTGGAATGCAAAAGACAATTATAAGAAAATGATGTGTATGAATATACTAAGCGAGATGCAGCTTGAGATGCGTACTGTGCTGGAAGATAATATTCTTTCGTTTTGGGAAGATAAAATGACAGATTCGGTGCATGGTGGTTTCTATGGCTGCATCACCGGGACAGGTAAGCTGGAACCGCAGGCTGTGAAAGGAGCTGTACTCAATGCCCGCATATTGTGGACTTTCTCGTCGGCTTACCGCCTGTTGGGGAAAGCCGAATATCTGGAGACAGCCACCCGTGCCAAACGTGTCATTATCGATCAATTCTACGACAAGGAACAGGGTGGAATATATTGGTCGCTCGACTATGCAGGTCGTCCTGCAGATACCAAGAAACAAATTTATGCCTTAGGTTTTGCCATTTATGGCCTGAGTGAATACCATCGTGCTACCGGAGATGAAGAAGCGCTGACCTATGCCATCCGTCTCTTCAAAAGCATTGAACAATATAGTTTCGATTCCGTAAAGAACGGTTATTGCGAAGCATTAACTCGTGATTGGAACGAAATTTCCGATATGCGTCTCAGTGACAAGGATGAGAATGAACGCAAGACCATGAATACCCATTTGCACATTTTGGAGCCTTACACAAATCTCTATCGCGTGTGGAAAGACGCTGTTCTTGAGAAGCAACTTCGTAACCTGATAGAGCTTTTCACAGATAAGATATTGAACCAGCAAACCGGACATTTGGAGCTCTTTTTTGATGATGATTGGGTGAGCAAATACCGTATCATATCCTATGGACATGACATTGAGGCTTCCTGGCTGATTCATGAGGCGGCTTTAGTCTTGGGAGATAAAGCACTGTTGGAGAAAGTGGAACCTTTGGTGGAGTACATCGCGGCCGCAGCCGATGAAGGATTGACGTCCGAGGGCGGCATGATTTACGAGACTTTCCCCGACAAAGGCACCACAGACCGGGATTGCCATTGGTGGGTGCAAGCCGAAAACGTGGTGGGGCACATTAATCTTTATCAACATTTCGATGATGAAGTGGCTCTTCAGAAAGCATCTCGCTGTTGGGAGTATATCAAGAAGCATTTGATAGATTACAAAAACGGAGAATGGTATTGGAGCGTTCGTGCCGACGGAACGGTAAACACAGCCGATGATAAGGCGGGTTTCTGGAAATGCCCCTATCATAACGGGCGCATGTGTATGGAAATGATAGAGCGCTTTTCATAAAAAAACAGGTTAGTTGTTTTCAGGTTGAGGCTATATTAGAGTGAGGTATTGGGGAATATCCATTCTGATATAGCCTCTCCGTTATGTATAGGAACGTATTATCCTGTGACTTTGTCTGTCTCCGGTTCGAAGAGTTTATTGCTGAGTGCCTGCAAAGCTCTTTTCTTATCTTCCGTCTTAATGACGAATGCCACGTCACTGTCATTGCTGCCATACGAAATCATACGTAGCGGGATATCTGCCAGGGCTTCTATAATTTGTGCTTCGACACCGGCATACTGCCAGCGCATGTTTCCTACCACGGATACAATAGACATGCGGTCTTCCATCAGAATTTTGGCATATTGTTCCAGTTCCGCAAGGATTTTGCATAGACGCTCGCTGTTGTCTATGGCGACGGATACATTCTGATTGGATGAAACCAACAAACAAAGCGGGGTTCTGTGCTTGGCAAACGTATCAAAAATCTTACTGATAAACTGATAAGGACATAAGCAATGTTTCGACTCGAATTTCACGTAGAAGATATTGTCTTTGGCGGCTATGGCCTTGATGATATTGTCGTCTTGCAAATTCGAAATCAATGTTCCCTCTGCCTGAGGATTCATTGAGCTGAGTAACCGTACCGGGATATTGCGCTTGCGTGCCGGAGCGATGCAAAACGGGTGCAATATTTTTGCTCCGTAAAAGGCCAGTTGTTCGGCTTCGTTGAAACTGAGATGCTTTACGGAACGGGTTCCCGATACTTCACGCGGGTCATTATTGTGCATCCCGTCAATGTCTGTCCATATCTGTATTTCCTCTGCGCAGATGGCAGCGCCGATGAGCGATGCAGTATAGTCGCTGCCGCCCCGTTTCAGGTTGTCCGTTTCATTATAAGCATTTTTGCAGATATACCCTTGAGTAATAAAAAGATTGATGCCGGGATACTGTGCCAATTGCGCCTGCAGTTTTTCCTCTATATATTTCAAGTCCGGTTCTCCTTCCGGTCCGGTACGCATAAAGTTGAAAGCGGAGAGCAGGATATTGGCAATCTTTCGTTCCCGCAGGTAGAAGTGCAGCAGGGCTGTACTGATAAGTTCTCCTTGTGCCAATACCTCTTTTTCTTCAATCGAGGTGAATTCATCATTGATAAATTGCCAGAGTCGCTGGAAGCGGTCGAGAATATAATCTATTGCTTCTCGCTTTGTGGACTCGTCTGTCAACAGTTCGTTGGCGAAGTCAATGAACTGGAATTCCATCCGGGTTATTTTCTCGTGTGCCTGCTCTATATCGCGGTTGAACAGGTTGGCTGCAATTTCTTCCAGATGATTGGTTGTGCCTGCCGTTGCGGACAGGACTACAATCTTCGGTGTGGACTCTGAAATGAGTTCCGCTAAGTGTTTCATTCTCTCTACTGTGCCGACGGAAGTACCGCCGAATTTGTAAACTTTCATTTTTAATTCATTTTTAATTATTCTTTTTTTGTTGCCGGATGAAGCCTCTGTATTCCTTTTCGTTTTAGAAGGCTCATGCCCAAAATGGAAGGGTGAGTTTCTTTTTCTGTTCTCTTACAATGTCTCTGAGGATACATTGTAAGGCGTTTTTCTACTTCTCCGTAGCCTTATGTACAGTCCTTTCACTTATAAAAGTTCAAAAGACATGCCGTTTGTTTCCCGGAAAACGTTTATATTTGCACATCCCCTGTTTTTACCATTTATTACTTTAAACTTATCCGAAGAAATATGAGCAAGATTTTAATCGTTGACGATGAAGTACAAATCCGTACCCTTTTGTCACGTATGTTGGAGTTGGAAGGATATGAAGTATGCCAGGCCGGTGATTGCAGGAATGCTTTGAAGCAGTTGGAACTCCAAAGCCCGGATGTCACCCTGTGCGACGTGTTCCTTCCTGACGGTAATGGGGTAGACCTTGTGTCGTCTATCAAGAAAACAGCCCCTAACGTCGAGATAATCCTGTTGACTGCACATGGAAACATTCCGGACGGTGTGCAAGCCATTAAGAACGGTGCTTTCGATTATATCACTAAAGGTGATGATAACAATAAAATTATACCACTCGTCAGCCGTGCTGCAGAGAAGGCGCGTATAAACGTCCGTTTGGAGAAATTGGAAAAGAAAGTGGGACAAACGTATTCTTTCGATTCTGTTCTGGGGGATTCAAAAGTTGTGAAGGATGCTATTTTGCTGGCGCAGAAAGTGTCGGGCACAGATGTACCGGTATTGCTGACAGGTGAAACGGGTACGGGAAAAGAGGTCTTTGCCCAGGCCATACATTATAATAGCAAGCGTGCCAAGCAGAATTTCGTTGCGGTTAATTGTTCCTCTTTCAGCAAGGAATTGTTGGAAAGCGAGATGTTCGGTCATAAGGCCGGTTCGTTTACGGGAGCATTGAAGGACAAGAAAGGACTGTTTGAGGAAGCAAACAACGGTACAATCTTTTTAGATGAGATTGGAGAAATGGCTTTTGAACTGCAAGCCAAACTTCTGCGTATCCTTGAAACGGGTGAGTATATAAAGATTGGCGATACGAAACCTACTCGTGTGAATGTACGCATTATTGCTGCGACCAACCGTAACCTGCAGGAAGAGATTGCTGCAGGACACTTCCGTGAAGATTTATTTTATCGTCTCTCTGTATTCCAGATACACCTGCCGCCATTGCGCGAACGGGCAGGTGATGTACGTCTCTTGGCGAAAGCTTTTGTAAGGAGCTTATCTTGCAGTTTGGCGCGTCCCATTACGGAAATAGCGCCTGCTTTTCTTGAAGCCCTTGAGCAACAGCCTTGGAAAGGCAATATTCGTGAACTGCGCAATGTGATAGAACGCAGCCTGATTGTTTGCGAGAGCGAACGGTTGGATGTTGCCGACTTGCCGCTTGACATACAGAACGCACATTACGAACAATCCAGTGAAACCTGTCCCGGCAGTTTTGAACTTTCGGCCATGGAGCGTCGTCACATAGCCCGTGTGCTGGAATACACGAAGGGCAATAAGACGGAAGCTGCCCGCCTGCTCAAAATCGGACTGACTACACTCTACCGTAAAATAGAAGAATACGGAATATAAGCTACTTTATCTTATCGCTTGTCGGAAGTTTCCCTGTATGGAACAAAGTGTTTCAACGCATGAAACTTTCTGTTCCACCGCTTGAAACTAACAGTTTTCTACGTTGAAATTGTTGGTTTTCCCTATTGAAACCAATGGACTCTGCGAATGAGCCTCGAATCATGCCATGATTCTTTTCTATTTTGATAGACACCCTTTCATTTTGGAAGGGTGTTTTCTTTTCTTGTAACCCATTACTTTTTTATATGTCCCTGCAACTCATTGTTTTATCTTCTCGACCGGACTTTTGGCATACATTTGGCATTTATGGAGTCGGTAAAAACATGAATATTAAATTAACAAAGTAAAAACATGGGAATAACAATTTCATTTATTGTCTGCCTGTTGAGCGGTTTTCTCGCTTTCTGGCTGTTCTGGAAAAGTGTGGATTGGTTTGAGAAGATTTAAAGAGGAGAGAAAAGATTATGTACACAGTATTATTTGTATTAGGTGTTGCAGTGTTCGGGTACTTGATGTATGTGCTGGTAAAACCCGAAAAGTTCTAAAAGATTAAAGAAATGAATACGGAAATTTTAGGTGTGGTTTTGCAGATTTTCCTGTTGGTGGTAATTTCTTACCCGTTGGGAAAGTATATTGCAAAGGTTTATAAAGGAGAGAAGATATGGTCGGACTTTATGAAACCGATAGAGAGATTGATATTTAGGATAACAGGTGTTAATCCCAATGAAGAAATGAACTGGAAGCAGTTCCTCAAAGCGTTGCTGATATTGAATGCTGTCTGGTTTGTTTGGGGAATGGTACTGTTGGTCAGTCAGGGGTGGCTGCCGTTGAATCCGGACGGGAATGGTCCGCAGACTCCTGACCAGGCGTTCAATACTTGCATCAGTTTTATGGTGAACTGTAACTTGCAGCATTATTCCGGTGAGAGTGGGCTGACGTATTTCACTCAATTGTTCGTCATCATGCTCTTCCAGTTTATTACTGCAGCGACAGGTATGGCGGCCATGGCGGGCATTATGGAGTCCATCAGCCGTAAAACGACGAATACAATCGGCAACTTCTGGAACTTTCTTGTGTTGAGTTGTACGCGTATCCTTTTACCGCTCTCTCTGATTGTCGGCTTTATCCTTATTACACAAGGTACTCCGATGGGCTTTGATGGTAAGATGGAAGTGGCTACGCTTGAAGGACAGGAACAAACGGTTTCACAAGGACCGGTGGCTGCCATCGTTCCTATCAAGCAGTTGGGTACGAACGGTGGCGGTTACTTCGGCGTAAATTCGTCTCATCCGTTGGAAAATCCTACCTACTTGTCCAATATAGTAGAATGCTGGTCTATCCTGATTATACCTATGGCTATGGTTTTTGCGTTAGGCTTTTATACAAAACGCATGAAACTGGCTTATAGTATTTACGGTGTAATGCTCTGTGCCTATTTGGCGGGTGTCGGCATCAACGTCTATCAGGAGATGAACGGTAATCCCCGTATCGATGATATGGGCATTGCACAGGACAACGGGGCGATGGAAGGCAAGGAAGTCCGTTTGGGAGCAGGCGCCACTGCTTTATGGAGCATTGCGACTACGGTTACTTCCAACGGTTCAGTCAATGGTATGCACGATTCCACGATGCCTTTGTCCGGCATGATGGAAATGTTGAATATGCAGATTAATACTTGGTTTGGCGGTGTCGGAGTAGGGTGGATGAACTATTATACGTTTATTATTATTGCAGTCTTCATCAGTGGGCTGATGGTAGGGCGTACGCCGGAACTCTTAGGAAAGAAGGTAGAAGCCCGGGAGATGAAAATAGCGACAATCGTTGCATTGCTTCATCCGCTTGTGATATTGGTGGGTACGGCTTTGTCTTGTTACCTTTTTGCTCATCATCCGCAGTTTGTAGAGAGTGAGGGCGGGTGGCTGAATAATCCCGGTTTTCACGGACTGAGCGAGCAATTCTATGAGTTCACTTCATGTGCAGCGAATAACGGATCGGGTTTTGAAGGCTTGGGAGACAATACCTACTTTTGGAACTATGCCTGTGGTTGGGTGCTGATTCTAAGTCGTTTTCTTCCTATTGTGGGGCAGGTTGCGATAGCGGGTCTGTTGGCACAGAAAAGGTTTATTCCAGAAAGTGCCGGCACACTGAAAACGGATACGTTCACTTTTGCCGTAATGACTTTTGCCGTAATCTTTATTGTGGCAGCACTATCCTTTTTCCCGGTACATACGTTGAGCACAATTGCTGAACACTTCAGTTTGTAATGGATAAGAATAATTAGAAATGGTTATGAAAGATAAAAAATCAGCTTCTTTGTTTCAGAAGGAGCAAGTTGTGGAAAGTTTAAAGCAGTCATTCGTGAAATTGAATCCGCGGGTGATGATAAAGAATCCGATTATGTTCACTGTAGAGTTGGTGACTCTGGTGATGCTGGCAGTCTGCATTCTCTCTTTAGAAACATCGGAATACGGTACGTTCGGCTATAATTTCTTGGTATTTGCAGTATTGTTTGTCACTTTATTGTTCGCCAACTTTGCCGAAGCTATTGCCGAAGCCCGTGGTAAGGCACAGGCGGACAGCCTGCGCAAGACGCGCGAGGAGACTCCCGCCAAAGTATTGGTGGAGGGTAAACTGCGCACAGTCAGCAGTGCACGCCTCAAGAAAGGAGATTTCTTTGTTTGTGAAGCGGGTGATACGATTCCTGCCGATGGTGAGATTGTGGAAGGACTGGCTTCTATTGATGAGAGTGCCATTACCGGTGAATCGGCTCCGGTAATCCGTGAGGCAGGCGGTGACAAAAGTTCCGTAACCGGTGGTACGAAAGTTCTTTCGGATAAGATAAAGGTATTGGTAACACAACAACAGGGGGAGAGCTTTCTCGATAAAATGATTGCGTTGGTAGAGGGTGCTACCCGTAAGAAAACGCCGAACGAAATAGCGCTGACTATCTTGTTGGCAGGATTTACGTTGGTATTCGTGATTGTATGTATTACGCTGATTCCGATGGCAGACTATACCAATATCGCTCATCCGGGCACCTGTATCTCTATTGCAGCCATTCTCTCTTTATTTGTTTGCCTGATACCGACAACCATCGGCGGTCTGCTTTCGGCTATCGGTATTGCCGGTATGGACCGTGCCCTGCGCGCCAATGTCATTACAAAATCGGGTAAAGCCGTAGAAACGGCCGGTGATATCGATACGCTGCTATTGGACAAGACTGGTACGATTACTATCGGTAACCGCAAAGCTACCGGGGTTCATCCGGCTCCGGGTATCGATGAAAAGGTGTTTGTAGAGGCTTGCCTGCTGTCCTCGCTTTCCGATGAAACTCCGGAAGGAAAGTCCATCATCGAGTTGGGACGTGAGAACGGTCATCGTATGCGCGACCTCAACACTGCGGGTGCTCATATGATTAAGTTTACCGCTGAAACCAAATGCTCCGGTGTAGACCTGCAAGATGGTACTCAAATCCGTAAAGGTGCATTCGACGCTATTCGACGCATTGTGGAAAGTGCCGGAAATAAATTCCCGAAAGAAGTGGAAGAAGTGATTGCCGCTATTTCGGGCAATGGCGGTACTCCGCTGGTGGTATGTGTCAATAAAGCGGTGCTGGGAGTCATTGAATTGCAGGACATCATCAAACCTGGTATTCAGGAACGTTTTGAACGTCTTCGTAGAATGGGAGTAAAAACGGTTATGGTGACTGGCGACAATCCGTTGACTGCTAAATATATTGCCGAAAAGGCCGGTGTGGATGATTTCATTGCCGAAGCAAAGCCGGAGGATAAAATGGAATATATCAAGAAAGAGCAGCAGGCCGGTAAATTGGTTGCCATGATGGGAGACGGAACCAATGATGCCCCCGCACTGGCGCAGGCAAATGTGGGTGTTGCCATGAATAGCGGCACACAGGCTGCAAAGGAAGCCGGGAATATGGTAGACTTTGATAACGACCCGACCAAGCTGATTGAAATTGTAGAAATTGGCAAACAGCTACTGATGACGCGTGGTACGCTTACTACATTCTCCATTGCGAATGATGTCGCCAAGTACTTTGCTATTATTCCCGCGCTGTTTATGGTTGCTATTCCTCAGTTGGCTCCGTTGAACATCATGGGGCTGCACAGTCCTGAAACAGCCATTCTTTCGGCCATAATCTTTAATGCTATTATTATTCCCATACTGATACCGTTAGCTTTGAAGGGCGTTCAGTACAAGCCTATCGGTGCAAGTGCGTTGCTACGCCGTAACTTGTTGATTTATGGCTTGGGTGGTGTCATTGCACCGTTCATAGGTATTAAGTTGATAGATATGTTTGTCAGTTTGTTTTTTTAATTTAAAGTAGAAAGAAAATGAAAACTCTTTGGAAATCAGTAAAAATAACAGTTGCTTTCTGTATATTCTTTTCGGTATTCTATATCCTTATCTTATGGATATTTGCACAATTTGCAGGACCGAATAAAGGTAATGCCGAGGTCTTGACTTTGAACGGCAAGGTAGTGGGCGCTGCCAATGTAGGGCAGATGTTTACGGAAGATATTTATTTCTGGGGACGGCCTTCCTGTGCCGGTGAAGGTTACGATGCAAGTAGTTCGGCTGGTAGTAATAAAGGTCCTACAAACGAGGAGTATCTTGCAGAGGTGGAAGCACGTGTTGGTACATTCTTGCTGCATCATCCTTATCTACAACGCAAGGACGTTCCTGCCGAAATGGTAACGGCCAGCGCTTCGGGATTGGACCCTGACATTACGCCTGCCAGTGCCTATGTACAGGTAAAACGTGTGGCTGAGGCGAGGGGACTGGATGAGGTTGCTGTCAGGAATATCGTTGACAAGACCATTGAAAAACCCTTATTGGGGCTGTTTGGTACGGAGAAAGTGAATGTTTTGAAATTGAATATAGCATTGGATTTGGAAAAAACGAATGAAAAATAATTAGAGATATGAATCATTTTAAAGTAACAATAATAGGTTTTATAGCAGCTGTGGTAGTAAGCTTTTATGGGGGGGATAAAGTGTGTGCGCAAGAAGTCCGGATACAGGGAGATTTGGTAAGTTCCTATGTGTGGCGCGGCTTTTATCAGACCGGAGTTAGCTTTCAGCCGACTTTAGGTTTTGGAATAGGTGATTTTTCGTTGACAGCATGGGGTTCTACCGATTTTGACGGAACAAGTTCTTCTGAAGGTGCGGCAGCTAAGGAAATAGATTTGACGGCGGCATATACGTTCGGCGATTCCGGTCTTACTTTGTCCGTTGCCAGCCTTTGGTGGGCTGGTCAGGGAGCCAATAAGTATTTTAACTTCAAGAGTCATGAGACGGCTCATCATTTTGAAGCGGGACTTGCCTATACATTACCGTTGGAGAAGCTCCCGCTTTCGATAGCTTGGTACACGATGTTTGCCGGTGCGGATAAAAATGACAAAGGAGGGCAGAACTATTCTTCTTATGTTGAACTGAACTATCCGTTCAGTATCAAGTCTGTCGATTTGAATGCCATTTGCGGTTTTCTTCCTTACGAAGCCGGTGTGGGTGTTTACGGAGTTCCAAACAGGGGCTTTGCCGTCACCAATCTTGGCTTGAAAGCCACGAAAGATATAAAGGTAACGGATAAATTTGCTATACCGATATTTGCACAAGCCATTTGGAATCCCCGTATGGAAGATGCGCATCTGGTGTTTGGCATAACCCTGAAACCATGAGTAGGGAAGAGAGCGTACAACATTTCCTCGACTTGATTAAGAAATCGCGTCGCGGGAAGTTTAAGGTCTATATCGGTATGATTGCCGGTGTAGGCAAAACTTATCGTATGCTTCAGGAGGCCCGTGACCTGTTGGATAATGGTGTGGATGTAAATATTGGCTATGTGGAAACACATGAGCGTGCCGGTACGGAGGCACTGTTGAAGGGACTACCTGTTATTCCCCGACGTAAGATATTCTATAAGGGGAAGGAACTCGAGGAAATGGATCTTGACGCCATCCTCCGTATTCACCCGGAACTTGTCATAGTGGATGAACTGGCGCATACTAATGTGGAAGGCAGCCGGAATGAGAAGCGCTGGCAGGATGTGATGGATTTGTTGGATGAAGGGATAAACGTCATATCTGCAGTTAATATACAGCATATTGAGAGTATCAATGAAGAAGTACAAGGCATTTCCGGCATCGAGGTAAAGGAACGTATCCCCGATAGTGTATTGGAAGAAGCAGATGAAGTTGTGAATATTGATCTGACGGCGGAAGAATTGATAACCCGTCTGAAAGCCGGTAAGATATACAAACCGGATAAGGTAGCTCTTGCTCTGAATAACTTCTTCAAAACAGAAAATATCCTGCAATTACGTGAGTTGGCTTTAAAAGAAGTTGCGTTGAGGGTAGAGAAGAAAGTAGAGAATGAGGTGGTGGTCACCAGTGTAGGTGTGCGGCATGAGAAGTTTATGGCATGCATCAGTAGTCAGGAAAAAACGCCGCGCCGCATTATCCGTAAGGCAGCGCGATTGGCGACCCGTTATAACACATCCTTCGTCGCACTTTATGTGCAGACTCCCCGTGAGAGTTCCGACCGGATTATACTCGCAAATCAGCGGCATCTGCTGAATCATTTCAAGCTGGTGACCGAATTGGGTGGGGAAGTTATGCAGGTGCAATCCAAAGATGTATTGGGTAGTATTGTTACAGCTTGCAGAGAGAAGCAGATTACTACCGTTTGCATGGGAAGTCCCTCGTTTGCTTTGCCGCAATCTCTGTTTATGGTGCTGAAATATAGAAAATTTGTGAGTGAACTGGCGCAAGCAAACGTAGATTTGATTATACTTGCATAAAATTTAATTCTTTGAGTATTATGAATATTCGTACAAAATTGATACTTAGTGTGGGCATTCTAACCGGTATGATTATACTGTTGGTAGCGCTTTCTGTTGTAAACCTTCAGATATTGACGGCTACCGAACCGGATAGTCCTGCCGCCATGCCCGGTCTGCAACGTGCCTTGTTATGGATTTCCGTTACAGGCGGTGTTTGCATTCTTGCCGGTATTGTGCTGCTGGTATGGTTACCCCGCTCCATAAACAAACCTATCAGGGAACTGACGCAAGGTATCCTCGAAATAGCCAACCATAACTATGAAAAGCGTCTTGATATGAGTGAACATGAAGAGTTTCGTAAAGTAGCTGACAGCTTCAACAGTATGGCAGAGCGTCTCACGGAATATCGTACCAGTACGTTGAATGATATATTATCTGCCAAAAAGTTTTTGGAGGCTATTGTAAACAGTATCCATGAGCCTATTATAGGTTTGAACTGCGGACACGAAATCCTTTTTATAAATAAGGAGGCACTGACGGTTCTTAACCTGAAACGTGAAGATGTTATTTGCCGTTCGGCTGAGGAATTGTCGCTGAAAAATGATTTGCTTCGCCGGTTGGTCCGAGAACTGATTAATCCGGGTGAGAAGCGGGAACCCCTGAAGATTTATGCCGATAACAAGGAAAGCTATTTTCAGGCGTCCTATATCACCATTGTGAATACGGATGCCGATACAGACGAACCTCATAATTTGGGTGATGTTATCCTATTGAAAAACATTACTGAATTTAAAGAACTGGATACGGCGAAAACTACTTTTATCTCTACGATTTCGCATGAACTGAAAACTCCTATCTCCGCAATCCTTATGAGTTTGCAGCTTCTGGAGGATAATCGTATCGGTGCTCTGAACGAGGAACAGGAACAACTTTCTAAGAGTATCAGGGAGAATGCCGACCGTCTGCTGGATATTACGGGTGAACTTCTTAATATGACTCAGGTAGAAGCCGGTAAGTTGCAGATGATACCGAAGATAACAAAACCTATAGAATTGATAGAATATGCCATCAAAGCCAATCAGGTACAGGCTGATAGGTTCAATATCCAGATTGAGGTGGAATACCCGGAAGAGAAGATGCCGAAGCTGTTTGTGGATAGCGAGAAAATAGCATGGGTACTCACTAACCTATTAAGTAATGCCATTCGTTACTCTAAGGAAAACGGTCGTGTCTTGATTGGTGCAAAACAGGAAGATAATTTTGTGGAACTCTATGTACGGGACTTTGGTAAAGGTATTGATCCGCGTTATCATCAAAGTATCTTCGACCGCTACTTCCGTGTACCCGGTACTAAAGTGCAGGGAAGCGGATTAGGACTCTCCATATCCAAAGACTTTGTTGAGGCTCATGGTGGTACGTTGACAGTCCAAAGTGAGTTGGGGAAAGGAAGCTGTTTCGTTATTCGGCTGAAAGTATAATAGTTTTGCGACGTTTCCTTATTTTCTACGATACTGTTGCGGTGACATTCCTGTCTGTTTCTTGAAGAAAGTGCCGAAGTAGGATGCGTTCGGGAAGTTGAAAAAGTCGGATATTTCCTGTACGTTTTTTTGTGTATTCTTGAGCAGTGAGATGCTTTTGCGGATAATAGATTTGAATACCAGTTCTTGTACCGTATATCCACAGATGGATTTGGACAAGGCTGAAAGGTATTTTGGGGATAGGCATAGTTTGTCCGCATAGAAGTCTACTCCTCGTTCTTCCGTATAGTATTGCTCTATCAACTGTACCAAACGGATGAATATATCATGCTTGTGGCTTACGGATGCTTTTTCTGCAATGAGCTTACGGGTATAGACCGAGCATAGCCTGTAAGTCAATGCGAGCAGGAGCAGTTTCTGTTCGTATCGGTTGAATGTATTCTCTTCGATTTTCAGCGTATTGTCCAGTAGTGACAGGTATTTCAAGACCTCTTCTTCTTCTCCGGTATTCCATACATAGCATGGCTCGGTGGCCAAATGAGAATACAAGTTCATGGATACTACCGAATTTCCCATGATATCCCGTATGGGGTCAGTTTGATAAATAAAGATGAATACTTCCACGTCACCGGATGCATACAGTACTTGAAACAAGGAATCTTTCGGAAGGAAGAGCGTATCGCCGGCTTTGGCGGAGAATGATTTTTGATTAAGAATAAAAGTAAAATTCCCCTGGCGACAAATTACCAGTCCCACGCCTTCTATCAGGAATGGGCTTTGCAAGGCAGGCGGAAACGAGTAAAGCATACCTTCCGAACTGCAAATTTGTTGTTTGCTCAATAATGCACTGTCAAGGTGCGATAGGCGTTCTTGCTGGGTATCCATGACATTAGGAATTATAGGTTTTGTCCGAAAACAGTGCTAAGTTAATAATTTCCGTTTAGGATAGGGCAGTGCAACTACAAATATCATACAAAAAAGACAGGCATATAGCGTCCATCCCGCCATTTCCTTGACTGCCGATAAAGTAGCCTGTACTTGGATGCGCCCCTTAGTGGACATGGCTGCCATATTGATAGCTTCTTGTTTACTCTTTCCTTGATATTGCATTCCTCGTACGGTTTGCGTAAATGAGGCGGATGCTTCGGGGTGCATCATGTCTACGTTTTGTGCATAGCGGGTGATGTAGTATTGTTGACGTTCCTGCAATACATTACTATATAGGGCTGTTCCGATGCAGGGAGCAAGCACCATACGTACGGTAAGCATCGTACAAATCCATGAAGAGAGGTATTTATAGGGCATACGCTGGGTCGCAAACGTCGGTATCAGCGAGTATAAGAGCATCATGCCCGTAGAGCGGATGATGATAGGATATTTCATTCGTTCGTATAGGCCTGCACCTTGTACCTCGAAATACATATACATGGCAGATAGCCCCAAGAACAGGAATCCTGCGGCAAAAAGGTATTTAAAGTGCACTCCTTTTACGCTAAGCCAAATTGTTGCAATCCCACCGATAAAATACCCTAACATAGACCAGTTTCCCAATGTGGCGTTTTGGTAATTGTCCAGTTTCATCCCTATGCCTGTAAATACGTTGACAAACAAAGAACTGGAGTTCAATACCATTAACAGGAAGTAGAATAGGAAGCCAAAACGGATAGTACGCAGTTTAAGCACATCGAATTGATAATAAGGATTGCGTTGAGTTGCTTCTATATAGATAAATAAAGCTCCTGCAGTTACAGCCCCGAACGTTGCCCATTGTATAGTAGGATTATCGTACCAGTCAAGAACCTTGCCGTAAGTCAGTACATAGGTGATGCACATCAGTGTGATGCAGAAGATGGAAGCGTTGCCAAATTGTTTGAAGTTTATCGGGAAACGACGTGTGGCATACTTGTGATAGGGCATCGTGATGAAAGAAATAAGAATACAGAGCAATAACAATCCCATCATGAAGTAATAAACGTACTGCCACTCGTATTCGTAGGTGAGCCATGCGGTGAGCGATGTACCCAGCTGCCCCAGTACCATAAAGAACAGATAAATGGCGGGTTGTGCGGCACTTCGTTCAATGTCCAGTTTGTCCCAACCTTTGCCGGTGGCAGGTTCGTTGCCGGGAGTGATTTTCTCGGTTGCTTCCACATGACCGGCATATTTGATGAGGGTGAACAGATTAACCATCATCAGTACCATGCGCAGGAATCCCATGAACAGGCTGCATAGCGCTAACAGGAATATGCTGTCTGTCTTGGCACAGATGTAACTGAAGATATACATCAGTGAGAATCCGGCAATACACATCATTTTCTCTCTGCGGATACATACCAGTCGGTACAGGAAAGGACAGAATGCCGCCATACCTATGGAGGTGGCGAAATTGGCAAATTGGATATGTTCGGATATGATGCCCAGGCCGCTCATCATCTCTGTACCGTTGGCGGAGTAAGTTCCTCCTACCGTAAGAATAGGAAGGAAGAACATAAACAGGATAATGATACCTATCGGTTTAGGCACCCAGTTGTAGAACGGGTAGTTTTTAGGATATGAGGGCATCTTTTCAATAATTAATAATTAAAAATCAGAGTTTGGCTTTTACTATCACCATCATGCCGGCCGCCAGTTTCTCGTTATCTTCTTGGGATAGGTGGGTGAAATCTATGCGTACGGGTATGCGTTGCTGTATTTTTACGAAGTTTCCGGCAGAGTTATCGGTAGGAACCAATGAGTATTTGGAACCTGTTGCACCTGAAATGGCGGTGATGGTTCCTGTGAACTCTTTGTCGCTGATAGCATCTACGGTGATAGTAACCTCTTGTCCTATATGGAGGTTCTCTACCTGTGTCTCTTTGTAGTTGGCGACAATCCATTTTTGAGTATCGGGCAGAATGTAGGTGATAGTTTGTCCGGCTGTAATGAACTGTCCTTCTTCCAATGCCCGCCTTCCCAATTTACCGTCGCAGGGAGCTACTACTACGGTATAGGAGAGGTTCAGACGCGCCATTTCCAAAGCTGCCGTGGCACGTTGAATGGCGGCTTCCGTACTTTCACGGCGGTGTGAAACTTCATTTACTCCCGATAGAGCGGCTTTTTGCTGACGTTTTGTTGCTTCAAGTTTTTTGCGAGTGGCTTCGTACTCTGTCTCTATCTGTTCCAACTGTATGGGAGTAGCGGCATTCCTTTGTACCAGATTTTGGTAGCGTTGGCGGTCTTTCTCCAGTTTGGCAAGACGGATTTCTATTTCGGAAATGGAGGCGTCATATACGGAAGCAGTGGTCTGCGTGGTTTGCAGGGTAGCTCCGATTATGGTAGCTCCGGCTTGTGCATCTTTCAGTGCGGCTTCGGCTTCCATTACACGTATCTTATATTCGCGGTCGTCCAATACAAGAAGGGTATCGCCTTTGTGCACTTCCTGGTGCTCGGTGAAATAAATCTTCTTAATATAACCCGATGCGCGCAGGTTGATGGGGGAGATGTATTGTTCTATCTGTGCGTCATTGCTGACTTCCGTTTGTTTATAATCAAGGAAGAGACAAACTACCTCTATTACTCCCCAAATGACGATTGCAGCTCCCAACAGGCTGATTACGATTTGCCAACGGCGTAGCTTACGCAGTTTCTTGGCTTTCTCCTGATGTGTGTTCGATGCGTTATTTCTTTCTTTTGTTTCCATATGCTGATTTGATTAACTTGTTATTTAACTAATGAGTCTATTTGTCCTGTCAGTTTCAGTAGTAACAGGGTGGTAACCCGATAACTGTAATGGGCGCTGATGTAATTATTCTGTGCTTCGCTCATCTGCATTTCGTCTTGCAGAACCTCGGTCATAGAAGCGATTCCTTCGCGGTAACGGTCCATGGTAACGGTGTATACGTCTTCGGCAAGCAGGTAATTGTCTTTTTGTTTTTTGAAGTTACGCTGATTATTCATCAGGTCGTTGGTAGCATTCAGATATTGGGTTTGCAGATTTTTGCGGGTATTTTCTTGTGCCAATCGCAGGTTTTCAATGTCTATTGCAGCTTTCCGGGTTTTGTAGCGTTTATCCAGTCCGTCAAAGATAGGGACGCGCAGTGACAGTCCCAGCCCATAGGAACGGAACCAGTGATTGGACGGTCCGGAGTGGAACCAATGGTAGGCTTTGTCAGTATAAGCAGAGAACATCCAGCTACCGGTCAGGTTCAGTGAAGGGATGTAGCCGTAGCCAATCATCTTTTTTTGTTTTTCGGCCATTGCTTTTTGTGATTGCAGCAGCTGTAACTCGTACAGATTCTCGGATAATCCGGTCAGTGCCACGGGAGTGATGTTTTCGGAATTTACCGGGACTAACGCTATTTGCTCATCGGCCGGATAGTCCATAATATATTTCAGCAGATTTAGTTGCTGTTCTTGCATGGCCTGTACATTATCGTATTGCACTTTCAGATTTTCCAAGTTGATATTTACCCGCTTAACGTCTACTTCCATAGCCATTCCATTATCATGGAAGGCCATAGTAATGTCTTTCAATTCTTCCAATCGGGTAATATTGGCTTTTATCAATGTGATTTGTTCGGCAGTGGTCTGTCCCAGATAATACATTTTGCATATCTCCAGAATGAGATCCTCACGTGCCTTTTCGTAAGAAAGACGGTTTATTTCATCCATAATTTTGGCTATGGATACGGTGGTGTAAAGTGTCTGGTTGTAAAGAGGCATTTGTAGCTGTAGCCCTGCGTTAGCATTGAATCGCAAAGTCTGGGTTATGTTATATGGGTTTCCATAGGCAGAACCGTCCGTAACGGATACAGGGGGATCTATATTGTCATTATAGTTGGCAAATCCATTGATTTGAGGCAATAGTCTTGCCCTGTTTTCGGAAACTCCGTATTTGCTTTTCTGCATTTCCTTACGTTTGCTTTCCAAAGACAGGTTGTTTTCTATACCTATTTCCAGACACTCTTTCAGTGTCAAGGTCTTTTGGGCATCCCCTTTAGCTATTGCCAAACAGAGAAAGGCAAAAGTGAATAGTAGTTTTTTCATAATAATCACCAATAATTTGTGCAAAGTTAGCGGCTTATTATAGAAAAATACTATCCATATATAGATTGCTTATGTTCATATTTTCCTTTTTCTAAGGGTGAAAATAGGTAAATAGCAACTGTTTTGAATTTCTGTATGTACTTAATAAATGATAATAATCGTCTTTCTTGTGAAAAAAAACAGATAGAAACGTATTTATCAAGTTTATTATACTACCTTTGTCGCCAGAGTTTGAGTTACGAATCATTATCGTATAGTTCTTCTTTTAATATATTATTAGTAAGCAGTCCTCTTCTTTAATTATCCTCCTCACTCCAATTTATTATTTATTTTATAACATTTTTAGAATGAACATTTACATTTCAGGTTTAAGTTATGGCGTTAATAATGCCGACTTGACAAATTTATTTGCAGAGTTTGGAGAAGTTTCTTCAGCTAAAGTAATCCTTGACAGAGAAACAGGTAGATCCAGAGGATTTGCTTTTGTCGAAATGAACGACGACACAGAAGGACAGAAAGCTATTGACGAACTGAACGGCGTAGAGTATGACAGCAAAGTCATTTCAGTAAGCGTTGCACGTCCTCGCGAGGAAAGACCCTCAAATAGTAGACCCCGCGGCGGTTATAACAACTCCAGAAGATATTAATATCAGGATAAAGGCAGGAAACTTGATTTCCTGCCTTTTATAAACAACTACCGTATTTTTTATTTAGCGGAAGCGCTCCGCTCCACCACCTGCACTTTTCATTCTAAAAAGATTTATCAGACTTTTTGTATGGGCCACTTGAGTGAAGCGTGCTCAGATTATACTTGTGCTAATATTTTAGTACACCCAAAAACAATATATATGACATTTAAAGATTTAAATATAACCGAACCGATTTTAAAAGCAATTGAAGAAAAAGGATACACTAATCCCACCCCTATACAAGAAAAAGCGATTCCTGCCGCATTAACGGGAAAAGATATATTAGGCTGCGCGCAGACCGGTACAGGAAAGACTGCCGCATTTGCCATCCCCATCATTCAGCATCTGCAAGCTAATAAGGATAAAAACAAAAGCATCAAAGCCTTGATACTGACGCCTACCCGTGAGCTGGCCTTACAGATTAGTGAGTGTATAGACGATTATGCAAAATACACACAAGTTCGTCATGGAGTTATCTTTGGAGGAGTGAATCAACGCGCGCAGGTAAATATGTTACATCAAGGAATTGACATACTGGTTGCTACTCCGGGACGTTTGCTTGACTTGATGAATCAAGGATATATCCGTCTGGATGATGTGCGTCACTTTGTGTTGGATGAGGCAGACCGTATGCTTGATATGGGATTTATCCATGATATCAAACGCTTGTTGCCTAAGCTTCCGAAAGAGAAACAAACATTGTTCTTTTCGGCTACTATGCCCGATACTATTATTGCTTTGACCAACTCTCTTTTGAAGCAGCCGGTAAAGATTAGTATAACGCCCAAATCATCTACGGTAGATGCTATTGAGCAAACTGTTTACTTTGTAGAGAAGAAGGAGAAAAGTAAATTGCTGATTTCTATTTTACATAAAGCGGAAGGGCAGTCCGTGCTTGTCTTTTCACGTACCAAGCACAACGCAGATAGAATAGTCCGGGTGTTGAGTAAGGCAGGTATCGGTAGCCAAGCCATTCATGGAAACAAGAGCCAGAATGCACGGCAGTCTGCGTTGGAGAATTTCAAATCGGGTAAGATACGTGTTATGATAGCGACTGATATTGCAGCCAGAGGTATTGACATCAACGAATTGCCATTAGTTATTAATTACGATCTTCCTGATGTACCTGAAACTTATGTACATCGTATAGGACGTACAGGCAGGGCCGGCAACTCAGGAACTGCATTGACTTTTTGCTCACAGGAAGAACGTAAGTTGGTCAATGATATTCAAAAGCTGACGGGGAAGAAGCTCTGTAAAGCGGAATTTGCTATTTGAGATTGTTTCTAAGTTTATTATTTATTCAACAGTTATACATCAATTATAAAATATAAGTTCTATGGCAAAATCCATGACAGTAGGAAAACGTGAAAATGAAAAGAAAAGACTTGCTAAACGGGAAGAGAAACTGAAGAGAAAAGAAGGTAGAAAGTCTAATAAAGGCAGTTTCGACGATATGATTGCTTATGTGGACGAATATGGAATGATAACCTCGACTCCGCCTGAAGAGAATATCAAGAGGCAAGAGGTTAAGATAGAGGAGATAATGATTTCTACACCCAAGAAGGAAGATGAAGGGCCGGTGGTTCTGAGAGGGCGGGTTGAGTTCTTCAATGAGTCCAGAGGCTTCGGTTTTATTAAAGACCTTTCAGGAGTTGAGAAATACTTCTTTCATGTGAACAATGTTGTTACGGAGATTAAAGAAGGTAACATTGTTACATTCGACCTTGAGCGCGGAGCAAAAGGAATGAATGCTGTTAATATTTGTTTGGAAAAGTAATTTATCTAAGCCCCCCTTCCACCCGCTATCTCGTATAAACAGGAAACTTCGGAAGGGTGGAAGGGGGCAGGTGCAAACTGAAATCCAAGAATATTTCCTGTTTTGATGTATATCATAATCCGTTTTGATGTACATCAAAACGGATTATGATATACATCAAAACAAGTTTTTTCCGGCTTAAAAACAAAAAAGACCGCCAAGAGTGGAAGCCTCTCAACAGTCTAAATCTTCATTTGTAGCGGGACCCGGGATTGAACCGGGGACCTCATGATTATGAAACGCCGCTAAAGCATTAACTCCCAGCTTCTTATATCTTCCTCTCGTTGCTTAAATACTTCTTTTACAAGGGCAAAGATAATATTTCTTTTTCATCCGTAATCATGCCATTTCTTCTATTTTCCGGTGATTTGTGCAATTTTCGTGCAAATGGGGATTTCGGACTGCAATTTACACTCAGATTCCCAATACTATATTTGCATCAATATTGAGTTTCCGGCTCATTTCACGAGCTACTTTAAGGGTAGGCTCACAACGTCCCGTAAGATAGTCACTGACACGTGAGGGGCTTACTCCAAGAAGCTCTGAAAGTTTTATTTGATTCAAGCCCATTTCATACATACGGAGCTTTATCACATCTACCAAAGACGGTGATTTTATTGGATAGTGCTCATCTTCATAATCCGCAACAAGTTCAGACAATAAATCCAATTCTATCAGATTCTTGTCATTCAAAGGTGTGTTGTCATCAACCAATGGTAGAAGTTCTTCTATCCTCTCCATTGCCGCTTTATAAGCTGTTTCATTCTGAATCTTTGCCATACGTCTATATATTTTTTGCATCTATCAAATCATATTCAGCATGAGTACCGATAAAACGGATTAGTACGGTTTTTATCGTAAACTTGATAACTACGATTAACCGATAATTGTTTCCTCTGATATTGAATACATAATGCTGGTTACCCACATTATCCACGCTGTTAAACATCTGCTTCATATCGGCAAAACAAGTCCATTCCGCTTTCTTCACTTTCTGATACCAGTCTTCAAGTGCAGTTTCCGAATCGGGATGTCCGCTATAATATTCAATAATCTTGCTTCTTGCTATGATTCTCATGCCTTTTGTTGTTTATGCAAAAGTAAGCCTTTTGTTTTGAAATACAAAATAAAATATTGTTTTTCGGGATTCATTTATTCAATACTACTTTAAAATATTTCCAAAACAGTAATGCAAACGTTGTCTGAAAAAGCCTGTAAATGCCTTTTGAAAGCCCTGTTTAACTTATAATCCCGTTGTAAAATGGATATATTACTGGTAAACAATTCCGTTTACAAGTAATTTAAAAATCCATGATTAAAATCATTAAAAACGGTGTTGTCGTATCTGTTATACTTGACACTCGCACCATTAATAAAGAAGGTACTTATCCGGTAAAAATCAAAGTGTATTATCAAGGCAAGCCAAAGTATTATTCTGTCGGCCTCTGTCTGACTTCAAAAGAAGAACTTGAAGAAGCGCTTGAAGGTAAATCCAAAGAATGCCGGGAAATTCAGGAAGAAATTGGAAAAGAACTTAGCCGCATTCTTAAGAATGTAGAATATCTGGCAGAACGTGGAACATTTTCTTTTGACCGTCTTAATACGAGACTTGGAAAAAATATCGGTGGAACTATCAATGAAATGCTTGAAGCCAAGATTAAGGAACTGGGTGAAAATAACAAATTCGGCTCCAAAACCTTTTATCAAAGCACACTCTCGCTGATTAAACGGTATAAAAAGAATGATGTACCAATCCGTGATATTACAGCCGAGTGGTTGCGTGACTTTGAAAAATTCTGTTTGAAAACTGTGAATCAAACAACATTAGCTATCAATATGAGAAATATTCGTGCCATTATGAATATTGCCAAGTCTGCCGAGATGATTAGGGAAGCTGATTATCCTTTCGGAAGAGATAAATATCAAATTAAGGAAGGTTCAGGCAGAAAAAAAGCACTCAACAAAAAACAACTCAAAGCTATCGCCAATTATTCAGACGGTAACGAATTTACGGAGTTTTATCGTGACTTGTGGCTATTCATCTATTTCTGTAACGGTATCAATGTTGCCGATTTGATAAACCTTAAATTCTCCGATATTCAAAACGGGGAAATTTCATTTATCCGTCAAAAAACTAAAGACCGAACTCGTGACTCAAAACGGATTTATGCACCGATAACCCCGGAAATGCAATCCATTATCGATAAGTGGGGGAACAATCCAAGAAAGAGTACTTATATATTTCCCTTTATGAAAGCCGGCGATGATGCTTGGGAGCATGAGAAGAAAAAGAAAAACCTCACCAAGCATATAAATGACAGGATGAAAGTTATCGGTGAGAAGTTGAATATAGGCAAGATTACGACATACGTTGCCCGCCACACTTATGCGACCGTATTGCGAAACGAAGGTGTTCCGGTAGCTATTATATCTCCCATGCTGGGACATACGAGCATAACCACTACCGAGATATATCTTGCTGATTTGGAGTCTGAAAATAGAGCCCGAAATGCCCATTTATTGAGCTTTTAATGTCCGTATTTCTCTTAATTGGGGTGAGCTAAGCATATAGCCCGATTCTCTTGTTTAGTGGGGAATCGGGCTTTCTTTATGCTAAATTACCGGTGCGAGGGCTTAAATCAGGTTAAGAATATAGTTAAAATTCCTTTTTCTTTTATATTCCGGCAAAAAAGTGGATATATGTATTAACCGAAAATTCAATGACTCGGAAAATTATTAATGTCAAAATAAATAAAGTTATGACACGTAAGAAAAGAACCAAAGAAGAACAACCTTTGACTACTGAGGTTGTAGGAGCTAAAAAGAAATCTCCAAAGAAAAAGAAAGCAGTAAAAGAAAAGCCTGTTATTGTTCAAGAACAGGAAGCGAGCGTAAACGAGCCTATTACCCAAGAAGAAGCTGTGGAGAATACTCCAGAGAAAAGAGAGTATACCATTGACGAGCTTATCGATATGTTAGGGCCGGATATTGAGTGTGAGGATGAAGCAGAGGTTGAAGATACTTCTTCATCAGAAAAAGAAGATAACGGGGAAGATATATTTGCCGCTTTGGATGATTGGAACGAAGATGATGATGAAGAGGAAATTTCAGATGAAATCATTGATATGTTTGATAAAACACTTGAAGAGAAAGGACTCGGTGACGCTTACTTTGAGCGGTTGGAAAGGAATATCAAAGAACATGAGGAAGCTCAAAAGGAACGCGAACTTTATATTGATGAAGTGCTGAATGAAGAATAATATCTAATTTTGTAACTTGCAACAGTCTCTTTATGAGATGTTACTTTGTGATGTGCCTTATTTTATCTAATTTTGTACCGTCATGGCAACGTGACGGACATGTTAGAAATTTAAGGTACACGAAAGTGTTTAACTGATTCTCCGGAATAAAGTCTGGTAAACTATAAACGAACGAGGATAAGTTAGCATCTCTCGCGTCATATCCGTATATGGCGTGGGGAGACTGTTGCTTATTTTAGTTCAAGGGTTTTACCAGAGCCTATTCCGTAAAATAAGTTAGCAGCCCTCACGCTTTCGCATATTATAAACTTCTTCTGTGTGGGCGGGGAGAATGGAATAAATACTGGTAATAATGAAGAAATTTCTATTAATGCTTGGTGCAGTAGCTTTATTTACTGCATGTGGTGATGATAGTGGCTCTGGAAGTGGTGCCTCTATCAATTATGAAGAAGGTTATAAATACCTTACTAATCTGAATGTGAGTGACGCCAAGATGATTTATCAGAAATCATCCGCAACAAGAGCAACAGGGGACGACTCTTATTACAAACTTGACTTATCAGGCAATGAGGTAAAGTTGTCAATCAAGGGAGAAGACGGTCAAGACCATAATATTGGTATTCATAAAGTATTGAAATTGAGCGATAAGGTAGTTCTTATAAACCCTATCGCACAAGACATTATCGATTTGTTCTATAAACCTGGGCCTGATGATATAGGTATAAGTGTACGTTGGGGTAGTACAGAATATCTCTCCATTGTTGATGTCCAAACAGAAAAGATATATCGATGGCCTAAGGAAATGGATATATCTTTGTATGAAGACACTGAATTAAAAACTGCATTGGACAATCAAGGAAACATTTATTTAGCTTGTTCCGGTTCGAATTATCCTGTGTATAACCAAATATATAAATTGAACACTTCTGACTTTACGTTGCAAAATATGCTACCGGATAATGTTACATGTAACGGATTTATAGTGACAGATAATGGCTTCATTGTATATTGGACAGGTTTTGAACAGAAACAAAACTGTCGTGTAAAATGTCCGGGAGGAAGAATATATCCGATTGCGGATATTTATACCTTTATTTTCAATGGCGATTTGTATTCAATTCGTGATAAAGAGATTATCAAGTATGAGACTATCGGTAATAATGAATTAAAAGAAAAAGTAATCTGTACAATACCGAATGATGATACTTATTGGAAATTTATACCAAACTATGTACGCAATACAATGGTGATAAATGGAAGTTTAGAGTTTGACGGAGAACAATGTGTCGCATTAGAAAAACAAATATCTATTAGTAATTTTGGTACAAGTAAAGCATGGTATTCTTACAACAATACAACTTTCTCAAAAATAGCAATGAAAGATTATCAGGAATCACAATTTCAAGTTTCGGAATATGAGATACAGAATCTTTCGGCAAATTCAGAAAGTCCCAATATCACATTCACAGGTTTCAGGTATTCAGACGGTGCAAATGTTGTGGGTACTATCACAGAATCAGATGAGATTGTAATCGATAATGTTGCAAATAATGGGGAGAAGATAATCAATCTTATTTCGTTGAACTGATAATAACCGAGAGTTATACACTTAGAGAATCCTCTTATTGCTTGTGCGATGAGGGGATTTTTTGTACCCAAAACTTCAAAATATGAATGAAAGAATTACCCCTCACAACATTACGGAACTGAAAGAGAATGAAATCTTCGTATTCGGTTCAAATTCTTGTGGTGTGCATAACGGAAACGCCGCATCCACAGCTATGAAATTCGGGGCTATTATAGGACAGGCAGCAGGAGCACAAGGGCAAACCTATGCAATACCTTCCAAGGATATGGAGAATTTCAAAAAATATGTTGATGATTTTCTGGTATATGCGAAACAACACCCGGAATATACTTTTTTAGTCACAGAGATAGGCTGTGGAATATCCGGACATTCACCCTCTGAAATAGCACCGTTGTTTAAAGAAGCGCTCAAAATGGATAATATTCATTTGCCGTTAGTTTTTTGGGATATTCTGAATGGTGGTATAAAAGGGCGTATCAGACAGATAGCAGAGGTAGAAACTCTGTCCGTTCCAGAATTTTGTGTAAGAATCGGTATTCCTGTTACTGAATTGATGAATCTGTTATTTGGGAACGCTGACCCTACAATCTGGACTGTACGAAAGATACTGATTGCTTTTCCATATATCAATGCAAGGTGGTTACTTTTAGGCGAAGGCGATATGAAGCCTCAAAAACGCAATAATTTCATCACGAAAATAAGCCGTTTTTTGCAGACTCTTTCCGCTTTCAAACAGGCATGAAACGATAATATTCTCCATGCCTGAAATGAAGCTGTTTTCGTCTCCCGTATCGAGCTTTTCCCCTCTCCCTAATACTCAATATAAGGAGACGATATTCTATCTCAAATATGGAAGAATAAACTTGAAGTAGTAAATTCTTACATAGTGAATAAAATGAATGAAGTGAACTATTTATATATCTAAATATTTAAAGAATAGATATTTGTATGATATATGATAATATATAAGAGTATAGAGAAATAGCTTCACTTTATATTATAGAAGAACATCTATACAGCACAAGTCACTATCGAAATTATTAATGAAATACCATAGAGGGTCATCATCAAAAAGTGGCTCTATTAAAACCTCTGGAAGATTTATTTTGCTCGTAATTGGAGATAATCGAAATCCGTATGTTTCAATTATTCTTCCGGGTTTACTGTGCATACCATAAGACTCAACAACTTCGAAAGAATATCCTTCTAAAAATTTCAATCTGCAATATTTCTTTGGATACCAACCAACGGTTACTTCATCTCCTTCCTTCAAATAACTGAATTGATGAAAGTGTATAGTACTGAATCCTTTGACGACATCATATTTTTGTTCGGCCTTCTCACAAAAATCGTCCCAACTCAAATACCCCAATCTTCTGGCATATAAAGAACAACTGGAAATACTCGGATTGCTGTTGCTTGCAATCAGTCCGAAATGTCGCTTTATCGAATCTGAACTGACCTTATCTTCGCTTTTATATCTTTTTTCCTTATTATAAATCCGTTCTTCTTCTTCATCTATTGTCTCTTGATTGATAAAAAAGCGGAGTTTCTCGAAATTCCCAAGTGTTAGTTGGATTTTTAATCGCTCTTTGTATTCTTGTATCAGAATCTCAAACAGCTCTTTATCAAACTTATAACAGTCTTGTTTCATTGCTTTTTATTTTAAATTCGCCATAAAAATACGATAATTTATCATTCGTTCCAATTTGCCACTAACCTGCTTTCTTCTGTTTTCAGACCTTTGCATCAAACTTTAAAAAGAATGAGTATGAGAACTGATTATAATAACTTACCGGAACAAATAGATTATTTGATTTCGGAAATCAAAGAAGTAAAAGAGATTTTATCTCAAAGAATAGGCAAACCGGAGGAAATACCGAAGTTTTTGTCTGTCGAGCAATTGAAGCATTACTTATACCAAAAGGGAGTTCTAATAAGTAAGTCGAAACTATATAAAATGACTTCAAAAGATGAAATCCCCTGTTATAAGACAGGAAACAGAGTCTATTTCTCTCCTGAGGAAATAGACAACTGGCTATCTGCATATTTAAATCAGAAAAGTAAAACGAATAGTGACTTTTCGGGTCAAGATACCATTAAAGACATTATGGAGTCAGCTTTATTCAAAAAACAGAAAAAATGAGAAAGACAATTTCTTAAGAAAGTTTGCTGGATAAATATGATTTCAAATTCTATAATTTATAAAAAAGAAAAATTATGAATCAAGAAAAAAAACAAAAATTATCGTCGAAATTCAGAAAGGCGGTACTAAGAAAGAGTGCGAGTGAGGTTTGGGAAGAAGCTGTACTTGAATGGGAGTTCGACAAGTATTATTATAATGATACTAAGGTAAGAATATATTGCCCTTGCAGTCCCAGAGAAATTAAGCACATAACAGTTATAAAAAATAAAATAACCAACGAGTTACTGGAAATAGACAATAACTGTGCAGAAACTTATTTTGGAATTACTGAAAGTGAGACGATAAAGAAAATGGTACAAAAATTAAGCAGAGATATTAATTTGGGGATGAATAAAACTGCACTTGATTATTTGTGGAAAAATAGATGCATACATGAAATTGATTATAATAACTATGAGATAGCGCAGGGAAAGCGAGAGTCCAAACATCCCTATTCGGAAAACATGATTCGGATTCGTCAAGAAATCAATACGGTATTGATAAATTATACAAAATATAGGTATAAGGATTTTTTTGCTCGGATTGATTACGCAATAGCTACTTCTGACGAGCGTCCCGATTTTGATGTGTCTTCCGCAATGTCTATCCGTCAGAATGTTTTGGTTAGTGGTGAACTGGATAATTATAAATTAAACGGACTTAGGGATACCACCGAGAAAAACTACAAATATTATTCGGAAGAAAAAAGAAACAAAATCATGGATGAGCATTGTAAAAAAGGATTAAATGACGACTTGAAGGAGCGCTTGGCGTTTTCTGAATTTCATAACAAAATAACTCATTTAACGCCTCTTACCGGAGAGGCCCTGAAACTTTGGGAACAAAACAAAGCTAAAATAGCCCAAATGGAAAAGAAACACCAAACTAACAAAGATGATAAAAAGGTAGATTATAGTTACCTTGCAGAAGGTTTAGAGGACGGAACAGAGGTGTGGAGTTATAATGTAGATGTGAATAACGAGCATTTTTTCACAGGCTCGGAGAACAGGGGCGGCTTAATTTGTTCTACTGAAGAGTGGGAAGAATGGAAAAAAATATATAAAGCGCTTTCATCCTCTAATGTTTTTGTCTTGAGGTCATTTTACGCATCTCTGTATCGCTGGATAACACTGCTAATGGAAGTGCAAGGTATCAGACCTGCTCTTAGTCCGTTTAGGCACGCTCTGTCAGATGTTATTGACTTCATAGATATTCCAGAAATAACGAATGTTTATTTGAGAGGTTCTTTTTCATTTGACGCGATAATGTCTTCCATTTCCATAGAAACTTTATATCAGTTACTTGATTTTTTACGAAAAACCTCTGATGATGAGGTGAGAGAATATATACTCGAGCTTTTTAAGAAAATTCTTTATGATTAAAGAGCTTGAATTAATGTACGATGAGAAAATAGCACAGTTTATATCCTTTTCAGTGAATCTGAGATATTTAGATATCTGTTAAATAATTTTGATAAAAATGCAATCTTTCTATTTAAAACTATTTAAATGGAAAGGTTGTATTTCTTTATAGGTTATGCTATATGTTTGGGAATCTTGATATTTGAAAATGGTTCATCAAAGCTTTTCTTCTCCTTATGGATAATAGCCAGCATAACATTATCTTTAGGATTAATCGGGGCGATTTATGCTTGAAAATGGTTTATCAAAGCTTTTCTTCTCCTTATGGATAATAGCTGACGTAACATAATCTTTAGGAATAATCAAGGGCGATTTATGTTTGAAAATGGTTCATCAAAGCTTTTCTTCTCCTTATGGATAATAGCTGACGTAACATAATCTTTAGGATTAATCGTGGGCGATTCATGTTTGAAAATGGTTCATCAAACCGATGTTTCTCCTTATGGATAATAG
>NZ_JAHBBW010000007.1 GCF_018390535.1 Bacteroides propionicigenes
TCCTTATGGATAATAGCTGACGTAACATAATCTTTAGGAATAATCGAGGGCGATTTATGCTTGAAAATGGTTTATCAAAGCTTTTCTTCTCCTTATGGATAATAGCTGACGTAACATAATCTTTAGGAATAATCGAGGGCGCTTCATGTTTGAAAACGGTTCATCAAAGCTTTTCTTCTCCTTATGGATAATAGCTGACGTAACATTATCTTTAGGATTAATCGTGGGCGATTTATGTTTGAAAATGGTTCATCAAAGCTTTTCTTCTCCTTATGGATAATAGTCAGCATAACATAATCTTTAGGATTAATCGAGGGCGCTTCATGCTTGAAAATGGTTCATCAAAGCTTTTCTTTTCCTTATGGATAATAGTCGGCATAACATAATCTTTAGGAATAATCGAGGGCGATTTGTGCTTGAAAATGGTTCATCAAACCGATGTTTCTCCTTATGGATAATAGCCGGCATAACATTATCTTTAGGATTAATCGGGGGCGATTTGTGCTTGAAAATGGTTTATCAAAGCTTTTCTTCTCCTTATGGATAATAGCCAGCATAACATTATCTTTAGGAATTATCAGGGCGATTTGTGTTTGAAAATGGTTCATCAAAGCTTTTCTTCTCCTTATGGATAATAGCCAGCATAACATAATCTTTAGGAATAATCGTGGGCGGTTCATGCTTGAAAATGGTTTATCAAACCGATGTTTCTCCTTATGGATAATAGCCTGCATAACATTATCTTTAGGAATAATCGAGGGCGGTTTATGCTTGAAAATGGTTTTTCAAAGCTTTTCTTCTCCTTATGGATAATAGGCAGCATAACATTATCTTTAGGAATAATCGTGGGCGCTTCATGCTTGAAAATGGTTTATCAAACCGTATCTTCTCCTTATGGATAATAGTCAGCATAACATTATCTTTAGGATTAATCGTGGGCGCTTCATGCTTGAAAATGGTTTATCAAACCGTATCTTCTCCTTATGGATAATAGCTGGCATAACATTATCTTTAGGATTAATCGAGGCGGTTTATGCTTGAAAATGGTTCATCAAACCGATGCTTCTCCTTATGGATAATAGCTGGCATAACATTATCTTTAGGATTAATCGAGGCAGTTTATGCTTGAAAATGGTTCATCAAACCGATGTTTCTCCTTATGGATAATAGCTGACGTAACATAATCTTTAGGATTAATCGAGGGCGCTTCATGCTTGAAAATGGTTCATCAAACCGATGTTTCTCCTTATGGATAATAGCTGACGTAACATAATCTTTAGGATTAATCGAGGGCGCTTCATGCTTGAAAATGGTTCATCAAACCGATGTTTCTCCTTATGGATAATAGCTGACGTAACATAATCTTTAGGATTAATCGAGGGCGCTTCATGCTTGAAAATGGTTCATCAAACCGATGTTTCTCCTTATGGATAATAGCTGACGTAACATAATCTTTAGGATTAATCGAGGGCGCTTCATGCTTGAAAATGGTTCATCAAACCGATGTTTCTCCTTATGGATAATAGCTGACGTAACATTATCTTTAGGAATAATCGTGGGCGATTTGTGTTTGAAAATGGTTCATCAAACCGATGCTTCTCCTTATGGATAATAGCTGGCATAACATTATCTTTAGGAATAATCGTGGGCGATTTGTGCTTGAAAATGGTTCATCAAAACATGCTACTTATAAACAAGAAATTTGTAGTGTACATACTTCTCACTTGATTTTATAGCGAACAAAAAGGATAACTACCGGTGTGTAGCTTATCCCTTTTATTATGTCCGTTAATGCAATATTTCGTGCAAGATGCCGGGATTTTGAAGATTCTACATAGAAAATCAGCCTCATCCTTGGTATAATTACTAAGAAAAGCCAAGCAATGAAAAGAAAATAGAAGAAAAGGAATTTGTGGTAGTTTTATCTTACGATTTCATTGATTATCAGTTGTTTATCTGGAAATTCGTGCGAAATCTGTGCAAATGCCCGTAAAAATAAAAAAGACACTCAAGAGTGGAAGCCTCTCAAATGCCTTATATCTAAGCTTTTACGCCTTGTAGCGGGACCCGGGATTGAACCGGGGACCTCATGATTATGAATCATGCGCTCTAACCAGCTGAGCTATCCCGCCATCATTTCTCGATTGCGGGTGCAAAGATATAGCTTTTATTTAAACTGCCAAAATTTTTGAGTGGATTTTCTATTATTTATTTTGTTGAAGGGAGTGGGTAAACAATTTTATTCTTTTCTTTTTGTGATATTGTGCTACATTATCAGCTACTTAGCTCGGTTAGATAAAGCTGTGCTGAATAAAATTAATGAATTATTTTTTCTAATTAGAAAAAAGTATTTATCTTGGCTGACGCAATAAAAGCAGAATAGACTATGGAAAGAAAAAAAATACATTTGGAATATCTCTTGAATGCGACTTCTAAAAGTATTCTTTGGACGGCAATAAGTACTCCTACCGGTTTGGAGGGCTGGTTTGCGGACAGGGTTCAGTCGGACGACAAGATCGTCTCTTTCTTCTGGGGTAAAACAGAAAAGCGTGATGCCGAGATTATTGCCGTACGGGCATATTCTTTTATTCGTTTCCGCTGGCTGGATGATGAAAACCCGCGTGAGTATTTTGAATTAAAGATGACAAACAATGAGTTAACCAATGATTTTGTACTTGAAATTACCGACTTTACCAATGCGGATGAAGCAAGCGATTTGCGTGAATTGTGGGAATCTCAGGTAGATACTTTGCGTAGAACATGCGGTTTTTAGTTAACTTTCAATTAAAAATTTCCCGTACTCCCTTTTTTGTGCTACTTTTGTGCGTTCATTGCATGAAACGAGTAAAATGCTGCGCATAAAAAAGTTAGATATATTTATATTAAAGAGCTTTGGTATGCTCTTTATGGGCACTTTCTTCATTTGTCTTTTCATCTTCATGATGCAATTTCTGTGGAGATATGTAGACGAAATGGTAGGGAAGGGGTTGGAAATGAACGTCCTTGCTCAGTTTTTCTTCTATTCGGCACTGACGTTGGTGCCGGCTTCATTACCTTTGGCTATTTTGCTGGCAGCCCTTATCACTTTTGGTAATTTTGGAGAACGTTTTGAGCTGCTTGCCATGAAAGCGGCGGGTATTTCTTTGCTGAAGATTATGCGTCCGCTGATAATTTTCATATCCATTATTTGCTGTGTTTCTTTTTATTTTCAGAATGTTATCGGACCTAAGGCGCAAACTAAATTATGGACGCTGTTGGTATCCATGAAACAGAAGTCTCCCGAAGTGGACATTCCCGAAGGGGTGTTCTACGATGAGATAGACGGCTATAACTTGTACGTCAAGCATAAGAACCGCGAGACGGGTATGCTGTATGATGTACTGATTTACAATTTCGAAAAAGGGTTTGAGAATGCGCAAATAATCAAGTCGGACTCCGGCAGACTGGAAATGACAGCAGACAAACAGCATCTTTATCTGCACCTTTACAGTGGTGAACAGTTTGAGAATTTGAAGTCGCAGAATATGAACCAGAAGAACGTACCTTACCGTCGGGAAACCTTTGTTGAGAAGCATGCGATTATAGAGTTCAACTCGGACTTCAATATGGTGGATGCCGGATTTATGAGTAATCAGTCCAACAGCAAGGACATGAAGATGCTGCAGGCAGGTATTGATTCTATGAAAGTTCAGAATGACAGTATCGGGCGTACCTACTATAAAGAAGCTATGGCAAGTACCTATAAGGCTACCACCAATACATTGAGTAAGGCAGATACAGTAAAAATAGAATCTGCCCGTTTGGGCAGTTACGATGTGGACAGCCTGTTCAATGTGGCTACTCTGACGCAGAAGCAGAAGATAATGTCTACGGCGGTCAGCCGTGCGGAGAGTGCGGCAAGTGACTGGAGTTTCAAGAGTTTCAATCTTTTGCAGACGGAGACCAGCCTGAGACGTCACATGACTTCTTGGCATGAGAAGCTGACACTTTCTTTGGCGTGTCTGATTTTCTTCTTTATCGGTGCACCGCTGGGTGGTATCATTCGCAAAGGCGGTCTGGGTATGCCTGTGGTGGTGTCCGTGCTTATTTTCATTATTTATTATATCATTAATAATACGGGCTATAAAATGGCGCGTGACGGCAAGTGGATTGTATGGATGGGTATGTGGACCAGTACGGCGGTGTTGGCGCCATTGGGTGCATTCCTTACTTATAAATCGAATAATGATTCGGTGGTGCTGAATGCTGACGCTTATATCAATTGGTTCAAGAAGATAGCCGGAATCCGTAGTGTCCGTCATCTTTTCCGGAAGGAAGTGATTATCCATGACCCGGATTACGTCCGTTTGCCGGACGAACTCCGGCAGTTGTCGGCAGATTGCCGGGCGTATGCCGACAAGAAGGCTTTGATGCGTGCGCCCAATTACTTCAATTTATGGATGAACGATACACCGCACGATGAGGAAGTGGCGGCGCTCAATGATCGTATGGAGGCTTTGATAGACGAAATGTCCAATACCAGATCGATACCGTTGCTGACGGCGCTGAACAATTACCCTATCATAGCCGTTCATGCCCATGTGCGTCCTTTCCGTAACTACTGGCTGAATATGCTGTGTGGAGTGATAGTTCCTGTCGGTTTATTTTTCTATTTCCGTATTTGGGCATTCCGTATCCGATTGAATAAGGACATGGAACGGATTATCCGTACGAATGAAGAAATACAGAATATTATAAAGGTCAATCAGAATAAACAATAAAAGAATAAATATATGGAAAAAGTAAAGTTGAATACAATAGAAGAGGCTATTGAAGACTTCAAGGCCGGTAATTTTGTGATTGTAGTCGATGATGAAGATCGCGAAAACGAGGGCGACTTGATTATTGCTGCCGAAAAGATAACGCCGGAGAAGGTGAACTTCATGCTGAAACACGCACGTGGAGTGTTGTGTGCTCCGATTACGGTGTCTCGTTGCAAAGAACTGGATTTGCCTCACCAAGTGTCCGACAATACCTCTGTGCTGGGTACTCCCTTTACGGTAACTATTGATAAGCTGGAAGGTTGTACAACCGGTGTTTCTGCGGCTGATCGTGCCGCAACCATTCAGGCTTTGGCCGATCCGTCTTCCACTCCCGCTACTTTTGGTCGTCCCGGGCACATCAATCCGTTGTATGCTCAGGAGAAAGGTGTGTTGCGTCGTGCCGGTCATACGGAGGCTACAATTGATATGTGCCGTCTGTCCGGTTTCTATCCGGCCGGTGCGCTCATGGAGATTATGAATGAAGACGGTACGATGGCACGTCTGCCCGAACTGCGTAAGATGGCGGATGAATTTAACTTGAAACTGATTTCTATCCGCGACATGATAGCTTATCGTCTGCAACAGGAATCCATTGTAGAGAAAGGTGTAGAGGTGGATATGCCGACAGAGCATGGACACTTCCGTCTGATACCTTTCCGGCAGAAGTCCAACGGCTTAGAGCATGTGGCTTTGTTCAAGGGTACTTGGGCGCCCGATGAGCCTGTTTTGGTGCGTGTGCACTCCTCTTGCGCCACAGGAGATATCTTCGGTTCTATGCGTTGCGATTGTGGCGAACAGTTGCACAAGGCTATGGAGATGATAGAAAAAGCCGGTAAAGGAGCTATCGTATACCTCAATCAGGAAGGTCGCGGCATCGGATTAATGGAGAAGATGAAGGCCTATAAACTTCAGGAAGACGGTATGGACACAGTGGATGCCAACATTTGTCTCGGACATCTGGCAGACGAGCGCGACTATGGAGTAGGGGCTCAAATCCTGCGTGAGTTGGGTGTGCATAAAATGCGTTTGCTCACAAACAATCCGGTGAAACGTGTCGGTCTGGAAGCCTATGGTTTGGAGATTGTAGAGAATGTACCGGTAGAAACAAGCCCGAATCAGTATAACGAACGCTACCTGCGTACGAAGAAAGAACGTATGGGACATACTCTTCATTTTAATAAGTAACTGTCTTTTTGTTTTAGTATATCAAAGAAAATCGCTTATTTTGCAGCCGGATTTGCATAACAACCATTAAATAGTAACAAAATGAACCAATTATCAGATCGTTTGAACAGCTTGTCGCCTTCTGCGACGCTGGCTATGTCTCAAAAGAGCGCAGAGCTGAAAGCTCAAGGCGTAGATGTAATTAACTTGAGTGTCGGAGAACCTGATTTTAATACACCCGACCACATAAAAGAGGCTGCAAAAAAGGCGATAGACGATAACTTCTCTCGCTATTCTCCCGTTCCGGGTTATCCGGCCTTGCGTAATGCTATCGTAGAGAAACTGAAAAAAGAGAACGGTCTGGAATATACAGCTGCGCAGATTTCTTGTGCCAATGGAGCCAAGCAATCGGTTTGCAATGCAATTCTGGTATTGGTAAATCCGGGTGACGAGGTGATTGTGCCTGCACCGTACTGGGTTAGCTATCCCGAGATGGTAAAGCTGGCAGAAGGCAAGCCGGTGATTGTTACAGCGGGTATCGAACAAGACTTCAAGATTACGCCTGCCCAGTTGGAAGCGGCTATTACGCCAAAGACCAAAGCCTTGATTCTTTGTTCTCCTTCCAACCCTACCGGCTCTGTATATAGCAAGGAAGAACTTGCCGGACTGGCTGCCGTATTGGCTAAGCATCCGCAAGTGGTTGTCATAGCTGATGAAATCTATGAACACATCAATTATATCGGCAAGCACCAGAGCATTGCGCAATTTCCGGAAATGAAAGACCGTACGGTTATTGTAAACGGTGTTTCCAAGGCTTATGCCATGACCGGCTGGCGCATCGGCTTCATTGCCGGACCGGAATGGATTGTGAAGGCTTGTAACAAACTGCAAGGTCAGTACACATCAGGTCCGTGCTCTGCATCTCAGAAAGCTGCGGAAGCGGCTTATACAGGAACGCAAGTTCCGGTAGAGGAAATGCGTAAGGCTTTTGAGCGTCGTCGCGACCTCATAGTGAAGTTAGCTAAGGAAGTGCCGGGATTTGAGGTTAACGTGCCGGAAGGCGCTTTCTACCTGTTCCCGAAATGCAGTTCTTTCTTCGGCAAGTCTGTGGGTGGCCGTAAGATTGACAACTCCGATGATTTGGCTATGTACTTGTTGGAAGTAGCCCATGTAGCTTGTGTAGGTGGTACATCGTTCGGCGCTCCCGAATGTATCCGTATGAGTTACGCTACCAGTGACGAGAATATCGTAGAGGCTATCCGCCGTATCAAGGAAGCCTTGTCAAAACTTGCATAAACTTTTTTATCGGCAACCCGCTGCAGATTGAGATACAGTCATTTGCGGGCGGGTTGCGATATAGCTTTCTCGGTGTTAAAATAAAAAGGCCCGGTTTCAATGAAACCGAGCCTTTCTTTTTTCTTAGGATTGTATTATTCTCCCGGATGAATTGCTTCAGAGGGGCAAACATCTGCACAAGTACCACATTCAGTACAAGTTTCAGGGTCGATAGAATAGATATCGCCTTCAGAGATAGCGCCTACCGGACACTCGTCGATACAAGTTCCGCAAGCAATACAATCTTCACTAATTACGTAAGCCATTTTCTTTAATTTTTTAATTATTAGTACTAATTGGTTCGGCAAAAATAGCTGTTTTCTTCAATACTTGCTACCAATCTTGATTAAAAACATTTAATTTGTATGCTGTCTAAATAGTAGTAAATGTAACCTGCATAGAATCAGGTTGTAAGCGATGGATATGTGAATACTATAGTTGGAATTTCCCATGATTCTTTCTCTATCCGGAAGCTTCCGCCGAAGTGTTGAAAAAACAGTTCGGCGATTCTCTGGTGTATGGCGGTCTTTTGCGATGCAAAGGCCGGATCTGCCAGCGGGCTGTTTTCTATTCGGCAACTAATCTCTTGGTTCTCCGGCTGGTAGTTCAGTTGCATTCTTACCTTTCTTGTTTCTTGGCACTCAACGGGGTAAAGCAGCATATTGAATATCATTTGGGTAAATCGGCTGACATCTGTGTGGATAATGGCATCGCCAGCATCCGCTTGCAACTCCAAGAATATCCTTCCTTCACTTTGCATTTGTATGAGGCAAGGCAGTTCGTTGCACCATTCCTGCACATTATAGTTTTGCAACTGGAACTTCATCATATTGGCTTCCAAGCGCGAGAGGTCGAGTACATTGTTTACAAGCTGAATCAGCTCCGTCGAGTTATTCTGGATGATGCCGGAATATTCTCTTTTCTCCTCTTCGTTCAGGCCTGTATCCTCGGTCATTAGTTGCGAGAATCCCACTACATTATTAAGCGGGATGCGTATGTTATAGCTCATATTCGTCAGGAAGCGGCTTTTTATTTCATTCGCTTCTTCGGCGATGGCTGTTAATCTTTTCATTTCTTTTTCATCTTCTTGCAGGCGTTTCCGGCTTCGGTATATGCGGATGTTGAAAAACAGCAGTGCAATAATGATGATAATGGATATTAGCAGGCTTATTTGATGAAACAGACTGCGTCTTTGCTCCTTTTGCAGTACGAGTTTGTCCACGTTGTACAGAGAGAGTATCTCTTTCATCTGCGAGGTAGTGACAAGGTTGTATAGTGAGTCTTTGGATTTGAGGCTTTTTTTATAAAAAGAGAGTGCCTCTTCCGGTTTGCCTGCCCTGACCAATGAATCGGCTTGCCGGATACCCCGGTTTATGGCATATTGCATTTCCATCAGTCGCTGATGTGGAAGGGGGTGTTGGGATGTAGCTTTTGTATCGGCAGCTTGTGCGGATAAGAGCAATGCGAGGACAGCTCCTATGATGAGTAACTTTTTCATACTTCCTCCTCCTTTCTGCCTTTGGTGGTGCATGGTTGTTGGACAGGGTGGGTGAAACAGAACCGTGAGCCTCCTGTGTAGTCGGGGTCAATCCATATTTTTCCGCCGATATGTTCAATGATAAGCTGGCAGATGGAAAGTCCCAGTCCGCTTCCTTGTGTGTTTTCGTTCAGTTTCTCGAAACGTTGGAAAATATTGGCCTGTTTGTCTTTCGGAATGCCGCAGCCTGTATCTGTTACGGAGAAAAGCAATTCCTTTTCCGATGCTTTTTTAAGTTCCAGCGTAATGCTGCCTTGTGGTGTAAACTTGGTTGAATTAATCAGCAAGTTTATCAGGACTTGTTGCAGGCGTGAGTCGTCAGTCTCTATCTCCATGCTTTCCAGTTCCGTTGCGAAGTGTATTTCAGCTTGGGTCTGTTTCACTTTGCTGACGGTGTCGGTCACATTCCGGCAGATGGTGACAATGTCATGTTTGGCGATGCTGAATTGTATTTTGCCGAATTCAAGGCTCGACAAATCTATCACATCATTAATGAGTTTCAACAATAATTCGGAGTTCTGCAAGATGACCTCATTGCATTGGCGGCGTGTTTCATCGTCCAGACTTTCCTCTGTCAGCAGTGAAGAGAAACCGGAGAGGGCATTTAGGGGGGTACGTATCTCATGGCTCATATTCGAGAGGAATATGCTCTTGGCAGACGTAGCGTTTTCTGCACGGGTGCGCAGGCGTTCCAACCTTTGGGTGGACATAGCTACTTTCTTCCGCTGTTTTCTAAGTCTGAAAGCTATAATGGTGAACAAGAACAGCAGTATGATACTTCCTGTCAATATTCCGGTGATAAGCCGGTTGTATTCTTCCCTATTGGCTATCTCCATTTGGTCTACCTGATATTTGGCACGCAGGATATTGATTTGCCGGGTGTAGCCTTCGGCGGTAAGCGTGTCTACGGTGGGATATAACTCCTGATACAACCGGCAGGCGGCCATTGCTTCTCCTTGTATCTTATGCAGGTATATTGTTTCCAGTGTAATCCATCGGTAGTAGGTAGACCGTTTGTTGACCGAATACTCCTGCCTTAACTCTTCATATAGTTGCAGTGCTTTCTTCCAGTTGTCCTTGTCCCAGTTGCCCATTGCCCGGTAGTAGGCAGCGGCGGTATATTTCAGGTGGAAGTAGTAAAACGTTTCGGGGTGCAGCCGGTAGATGGAATCCATGTTTTGCAGGCATTTGGCGGCATCTTTTAGATAAGTTTTCGAAAGATGTCCGTGCGAGATGGCGTAGTTGGCTTCTTCGATGGTAGCGAAGAAGTCGGTGGCGTAGTCGGGTCTTTGTAAAAGAGTTTTTTCTATCTCGTCCAATACCTTTCTCGCTTCTTTCAGTCGTCCTTTACGTTGCAAGGTGTTGGATTTCTTTAGCAGAAGTTGGATGCGGTAGGGGTGTTGCGGGGAGATAAGATTCAGTTCCTTCAGAGCATCTTGATAAGATTCCAGTGCTTTTTCGCATTGGTTGGCTACGGTGTAGGCATCTCCGATGGCTTGGTTGGCAACCACTATTCCGAAGTTGTATTTTGTTTCTTTGGCTTCTTCGTACATCAGCCGTGCGCGGTCTATGGCGAGACTTATGTCTCCTCGCAATGTGTAGGCATTGGCAAGTTGCAGTTGCAGTAAGAAGTAGTTTCCTTTATCTTGATTCTTTGTCCTGAGGTCCGGCAGGACGCTTTCGCTCCAGCAGATTACACTGTCTAATGGTATATATTCGTTATAAAGTATCTTTTTTTTGACAAAAGTTTTTAGTGTGTCCAATTTGTTCACATTGGTTGCAGCGCATATTGAAGTGGCGAATGTTATACATATCCCCCATAGTATCATCAATATTGCACTACTTTTTCTCACCATTTATTATGTTTGTCTATTTTGATTATAATTGGCAAAAATAAACATAAAATATGATGTACAAAATAAAATATAATGATTTTATTACCAACAAGTTCTGAACAGGGAAGCTGAATGCTCTTCTTGGTTCTGTCGGAACATTTAGTAGAGTTCCAGTCCGAATTCCTCTTTCAGTTGCAGGAGGGCGTCATTCTTTTGCGCCATCATTTGGAATTTTTCGACGCGGCCGTATGCACGAACCTTTTCTGTGGGTGCACTGATGCGTACTGTCATAGTTACCTTTCGGTTCTTCAAGCGGGTGCGCAGATACTCCTGCAGTTGGGGAATCATGGCGGTAAATTCTTTTGCAATAATTTCATTATCTACGACAGCTTCAAAAGTCGTTGCATTTAGCAGGCTGACGTGCATATTTTGCATACGCTTGGCGATGGCTACCTGTTCTTTGGGCATACGTCCTGCATACTCCTGCCAGTAGTAGTTCACATCTCTTTCATTGAAGATGTAGTCTTCTTCCGGCTGTGCAGCTTGTTGTACGGCGGCAGTTGCAGCGGTGTTCTTGGCTTCTTCTTCCGCTTTCGGGCGTTTAATGGATACGCCGAGACCTGACATTTTCACTACCGGAATTTTTCTTTCTTCCTTTCCCTGCGCCAGCAATATGGCGGCAGGGGTGGTACGGGTGGTCGTTGCGGCCGCTTGTGGCTTGGCGTTGGGTGTTGCTTGCGGCTGGGGCGCAACAGGGGCTGCCTGCGGCTGTTGTACGGCGGCAGGTTGCGTAAATATGGGTTTTATAGCTTGTTTAGGGCTACGCCCATTAGCTACATCGTCCCCCTCGGCGGTGATTTGGGCTACCTGTATCAGGGTCAGTTCCACCAGAAGCCGTTTGTTTTTGCTGGCGCGATAGTTCAGGTCGCAATCATTGCACAGCTTCATGGCTCGGTAGAGGAAAGGCAGCGGGCATTTCTGCGCTTGCGTTTGGTAGCGTTGGCGGATGCTTGCGCCTACTTCGAGCAGGGGCAGGGTACCCGGGTCTTTGCTTACCAGCAGGTCGCGGAAGTGCGAGGACAGGCCGGTGATGAAATGGCTGCCATCGAATCCTTTGTTCAGCACATCGTTCAGCAACAGCAGGGCATCGCCTACTTTATTTTCAAGGAAGTGGTCGGTCAGTTTAAAGTAATACTCGTAATCCAGTACGTTCAGGTTCTCGATTACGCTTTGGTAGGTGATGCGTCCGCCGGTGAAGCTCACTACTTGGTCAAATATGGACAAAGCGTCGCGCATACCGCCGTCGGCTTTCAGGGCGATGACGTTCAGCGCTTCCGGTTCGGCGGTGATGCCCTCTTTGGAGGCTACGTAGGCAAGGTGGGCTACGGTGTCCTCCACGCTGATGCGGTTGAAGTCGTATATCTGGCATCGCGACAGGATAGTCGGTAATATCTTGTGTTTCTCGGTGGTGGCAAGGATGAATATGGCATGGCGGGGCGGTTCTTCCAGAGTTTTCAGGAAGGCGTTGAAGGCTGAAGCCGACAACATATGTACCTCGTCGATGATATATACCTTGTATTTGCCTATCTGGGGCGGGATGCGTACTTGCTCCACCAGTTGCCGGATGTCGTCCACCGAGTTGTTGGATGCGGCGTCCAGTTCGTGGATGTTGTAGGAACGCTGTTCGTTGAAAGCGGTGCACGATTCGCATTGGTTGCAGGCTTCTCCCTCTGCCGTGGGACTCATGCAGTTGATGGTTTTGGCAAAGATACGTGCACAGGTCGTTTTGCCTACACCGCGCGGACCGCAGAAGAGGTAGGCGTGTGCCAGTTTGCCTGTGGCGATGGCATTCTTCAAGGTGGTAGTCAGGGCACGTTGTCCCACTACCGATTCAAAGGTCGAGGGGCGGTATTTTCGTGCCGATACGATATAATTTTCCATATTCAGGGTGTTCTTATCACTTATACAGAGTGCGGAGACGTTGCGGTTCGTCTCAGCTTTTGTGCAAATGTACGCAAAAAAAAGAAATTTTTCAGTTATTCCTCTTATCTTTGTGCTCAAAGAAACAATAACTGAATTACATGGATAAACTTGCTTCCCTCTGGTTGTTTGTCCGCAGGCGCAAATATTTGATAACGCTTGTGTTGTTTGCCGTGCTTGTCGGTTTTCTGGACGAGAACAGCATTGTGCGTCGTCTCGGTTACTATCGTGAGGAGACGCGTTTGCGCGGAGAGATAGAGAAGTACCGGGCGGATTATGAGGAGAATACCCGCCGCTTGAATGAGCTTGCGGTAGATTCCGGCGCTATTGAGCAGATAGCCCGTGAAAAGTACCTGATGAAGAAGCCCAATGAAGATATTTATGTATTTCAAGAAGATATAGAAGAATGAAACAACTGATACCCGCTCTTTTCACAGTAGGAGCCATAATGCTCTTGATAGGTGCTGCCGTTTACGTCACCGGTTGGCAACTTTCACCTTATATATATACGATAGGCGCAACGTTTGTTGCTTTGGCGCAGATTAACTCACCTTCAAAATATAAGACTCCCACTATCAAGCGCCTGCGCCGTCAGCAGATATTCGCTGCATTGTTGCTGGTGCTTACCGGAGCGTTCATGTTCTTTACGCATGGCAATGAGTGGATTGTTTCGTTGACGATTGCGGCAATTCTCGAACTTTATACATCGGTACGCATTCCGCAGGAAGAGGCTAAGGTTTAGGGACTGTGGCTTGTTTTTCTATGTATTCTTCATAAAGGGCTACCGGACCATAATGCCACAATTTTGTTTCCTCTTGTTCCAGTTCCTTATATGTATCGGATTTATAGAATGCCCGGAGAGCATCTAATAATGTTCCTCCTTTTTCAGTAGCATAGATTTTGGCAAACAAACTTACCTTTGCCGGTAAAAGTAAGTATAGGTTTTTGTTGGTGATTTCTCTGTTCATAATGTAATCTCCTTTGCTTCAATATATACCAAATGTTTTAGCGATTTATCGGTATGAAATAACATTTGGTCTACTAACTTATAAGTCTTCAATTCTTTGATAAGTCCTTCTTTGTCCAAAAGTCCGCTTTCATATAAAGCAAAAGCAGCATAAACTCTGTCGTTGGCTACCGGGCCATACACAATGTCGTGATTATGTTCAAAGCCTCTTGATGTACGGTTAAGCATTACAAAGTCAACCCATTCTTCCGTAGGTTCGTTAAACCATAATGTATCTAATTCTGATGTTGTATTGTCATCTATCTCATAGATATTTATATAACCTATATTTATTGGAGATTTCATACGTCTTCTGACCCACTGTTCAGCTTGCTCATAGGAAGTTGTGGTATAAAATCCGGTACCGTAATCAAGAGTTCTGGTTGGCTTGATTATTTTTGGTTTTTTTACAATATCTATACTGCCATGATATAGTTTCATTTCTGTTTTTCCTGTTTTCTTTGTTGTATGAAGTCGTCAATTTCCTCTAATAGCCATTGTCTGCTTTGGGTATGTAATACATCATAGTTGGCTGATAGGTACTCGGTCACTCCGTATTGGTCGAATATGTTCATGACTTCGCTGCCGGTGGCAGAGATATGAACCTTATATTGTTCAATACAAAATGAAATAAAATAGGCAATATCAAGTTCTTTGTCCTTCATATCTTTGGAATCCTTTCTTACAAAGATAGCATAAAAGTTGGAATCTATAAAGTAAGGGACTTTTTATTTACTACATATTAACTTCAATATTATCCTTTATTCATAAACTTTGCCTATATCGTCTCGTTTTAGGTTGACGTTGACTTACAGCGTAACTTTAAAAGCGAGAAAATGAAAACAAAAGTAGAAGAAGAAAAAGATGTAGGGGCGGTTGATTTGTCGCACTATATGCAGTGGGTGATTGGGGTGTTGAGTAGGGAGCATAAGTATCCTGCGGTGCATACCTATCGCAGTACGTTGCGTTCTTTCCGGGCTTTTTCCGGAGGCGGGGCAGAGGCGCTTCCTATGTCCGAGGTGTTTACGCAGGGGCGTTTAAAGGAGTATGAGGAGTGGTTGATGCAGCGTATGCTGAGTTTGGATACGGTATCCACCTATATGCGTACATTGCGTGCGGTGTATAATCGTTGGGCGGTTCCGGGCACGGCGGGGCATAACCCGAAGCTGTTCGATGATGTCTATACCAAAGTATCTTCCCATACCAAACGTGCGCTGACAGAGCGGCAATTCGGCAAACTGATGTATGCCGACACACAAAGGCTGTCCGAAGAGCAGCGGTGTGTACTTGCCTATTTCCTGTTGATGTTCCTTTTTCGGGGGATGCCGTTCATAGACCTTGCTTACCTTCGCAAGAAGGATGTACAGGGCAACACGATTGTGTATCGCCGCCATAAGACGGGCAGGCAGCTTACGATTCACATCCCCAAGGAGGCGCTTCCGCTGATAAATGGCTGCAAGAACCGTAACTGCGATTCCATTTACCTTTTCCCCATATTGGACGGGCAGGCAAAGAATAGCGGTTGGAACCTATATCGGTTCTATCAGGCGGCTTTGCGCAGCTTCAACAGGATGTTGCGGCGGGTGGCGAAGATACTGTTGCCGGGTGTGAAGGTAAGCTCATACACCGCACGCCACACGTGGGCTACGCTGGCTTTCCATATCGGGATGCCTGTCGGTATCATCAGCCAGTCATTGGGGCATTCTTCTATAAAAGTGACGGAAACCTATCTGAAACCTTTTGAAAATGAATTGGTGGATAAGGCGAACCGCGAACTGATTTCCTCTGTTAGGAAAAGTAAAAAGAGGGATGACTTGATGCGGAACAGGCTGTAAAGCACAAAATTAGGCGGGAATTACTTACCAAGTAACGGCACGTTATATTCGCAAAAATGCTATTTTTTCTATTCATATGCAAACAAAAGTAAATGTTTTATTAAACCTTATATCATTTCCTTGAAACGACAAACCGGAAGATAATTAAAAAATACATAATCTTACTGTTCCTGTCCGAGCATTGACATGGGATTTGTATTCCGCTTTTATAGCTAAAAACGGAACGGACTCTTTATACCCTATTTTATCATAAAGTCTTTGTTATTCTCCTAAATGAAACCGCTTGAAAACTCTTTTTCGTGCAGTTTCATATAGTAGAGATGCCGTTACTTGGTAAGTAATTCCCGCCTGCCTCGTAATCGTGCAACTAACTCAATATTATGAATATTCTAAAGAGTATTTCGAGTAAAGCATTCTCGCTTTCTCTTTTCTTGTGGGTGTTTGCCCCATTAGTCTCCGGCAGTCTTCGTGCCGCTTCTCCTCACCCTTTTTCGCAAGACACCTGTTATGTGTTTCGTTTCAAGCCTGCCAGTGACATTTTTTTTGTACCTTATCAGGACAATGAAGCCGAGTTGCAACGCCTTGCAGCCACTTTGCGCGAGTGTACTTCTCCCTTGCGTGAGGGGCAGATGTACATCAGTGTGAGCAGTTACTCCGCCTCCCCCGGTGTGGGCGGCGCTTCGGCACAGCGCATGGCTTACCTTCGTTGCAGCCGCGTAAAGTCCGAGTTGATAGTGAAGCATGGCATTACCGAACAGATGTTCGTCACCGACCGTCTCATCCCTTCTCCCTATCGGGACAGCCTGCGTGATGTTGTAGTAGTGGTTGTTCCCGCAGCAGTTGCCAAAGTGGCTGTCCTTGCGGGAGAGGAAGCCGCCGCGCGTGTGGAAACTTACTTGGAGAAGGCATATGGCTATCCCTCTGCCGCCCGCCTTGCCCGCGAACAGCAAGAGCGGGACAGCCTTGCCCTCCTGCAACAGGAGCGCGAACGCCAAGCCGCTGCCGCCCGCGAGCACGACCGCTGGGAACAGCAGCGCCGTGCCGCCGACCGTGCCGAAGCCGAAATGAACCGCCGCCTTGCCGAACGCGAACGGCTGCGAGCCGACTCCATCCGCCGTGCCGGGCAACCCTCGAGCATCTCTTCTTCTCTCTCACTCCACTTCAACCTCCTTCGCTGGGCTACGCTCACCCCCGACCTCGGCATCGAATACCGCATCCCCCGTTCCCGTCTCGGAATCCTTGCGGGCGGTTCGTGGACATCGTGGAGCCGTGACAACCGCAACCGACGCTACGCCCTTTGGAGAGTCTCCCCCGAACTCCGTTACTATCTCGGCAAGAAGCAGCGCGGCTACCTCGGCGCCATGTACCACCTCGGCGGGTTCAACTACAAACCGGGCGATACGGGCAAGCAGGGCGACTACCGGGGCGGCGGCATCACAGGCGGCTACCGGCTGACACTGAACCGCGCCCTGTCGCTGGATTTCCATGCCGCCCTCGGCTATACCCGTGCCGATTACGACAAATATACGGTGAGAGACGGCGTCCGCATCCGCTGCGGCAGCGAAGTGAAGAACTATTGGGGCGTCAACAGGCTTGGCGTCACGCTGGTGTGGAAGCCCTTTTAAATGAAGAACGAAGAATTAAGAATGAAGAATTATGAAGAGATACGATTTATATAATGTAATAGTTGTAGCGGCACTGTCCCTCTCTCTCGCTTCTTGCGTGAAGGACGAACTTTACAACACCCCGCATCCCGATAAAGGCGCGGTGCAGATAACGGCGGACTGGACAAAGCACTCCGCAGAAGCATTGATGCCCGACCTTTATGTGCTGCGCATCGGTCACGAGGAGCAGACGGTGCGCCGCGGCGAGCCGGCGGGCAGTGAGACAACGGTATTCCGCTCCCTTTTCCTTCCGGGCGTACAGAACCTCTTGGCATATAATCCGGCGGAGGGTTTCGGCATTGACGGCGACATCGCCTCGGTGAATACTCTGGCGGACGGTACGCTCCATCCCCTTCCCGGTTTCCTTTTCTCCGCAGCCGGCGAGGTGGAGGTGTTGCAGGACGATACGCTGAAAGTGGCATTGTCCATGCAGCAACGTATCTGCGCGCTGAAACTTACATTGAAACTTGCCTCCGGTGACGAGCAACGCATCGTGAAGACTGCCGCCACCCTGACGGGCGTTGTTTCCGCTATCAACCTGAGGAGTGGCGCTGTGGCTGCCACCGAAGGCGCAACGACAGCCCCGGTTTTCACCCTGACTGCGGATGCGGCTGCCACCCGTGCCGAGAGCAATCCTGTGCTGACGGCAGTTCTGCATCTCTTGGGTGTGATGCCGGGTGAGAAGCAACAGCTCACAATGGCTGTTACCCTGACTGACGGCAGTGTGCAGACGGTTGTCACCGACCTGACCGGGGCGCTGAAAGGCTTTGGCGGCGACGGAAAGGAAGCGTTGGCTTTGGATGCCACGCTTGCACTGCCCGACGGCAGTTCTTCCGTGGAAACCGCCACTGTCATCACCGACTGGACACCCGGCAATGGAGAGGCTGGAGAGTCCGGTGATACTGAATAAAAGCAATAAACAACAAGAAAAATAAATTTACCAAGATGAGAACCCCGACTTTTATGATTATGGCGGCCTTTGCACTGATTGCTGCAGGCTGCGGCAACGATGAGAACGAAATGACAACGACCGACGGCCTGAACGGCGAGATATGTCTGAGTAGCGGAATTGATGTGCAGACACGCACGGAAGCGGATGCCGCGCAGAGCCGGCAGATTGCGGCGGCGCAAGCTGTGGGCGTATTTATCACTGATGCCGTTGCGGCGGACGGCACCCCCGTTGGCGGCAACCTGCAATACACCGCCGACGGCAGCGGCGGGCTGACGCTTGTCGGGACAACTCCCCCGCAACCGGTTCCTTACTATCCCAACGTTGCCGACTCCAAAGTCAGCATCTGTGCCTATCAGCCTTATGATGCCCTTGCTGCGACAGATGGCGGCTATACCTTCAGCGTGGCGGCAGACCAGAATGCGAGTGCCAAGGCATATTATGATTCCGACTTGCTTTATTCCGCAAGCACCGCTTATGCCCGCTCCAAGGATGCCCATACACTCACTTTCACACATATGCTGTCCAAGGTGGTATGCACTTTGACCGCGGGTGCAGGAGCTCCCTCCGTGGATGCGGCTACCGTAGAGATAGTAAAGCCTGTCATTTCGGGCACATTCGCTCCGTCTGCGGGTACTTTTACGACTTCCACAACCGTGCCGGGTGAGGATGCCAAGGTGGTGATGAACAACTCTGTCGTTGCAGGCACGTACATTGCCGTTGTTCCTCCGCAGGAGTTTGTGGCAGGTGCCAACTTCCTGAAGATAACCTTGAAGAAGAGAGACGGCAACGCCGATGCTTTGGTCGATGCCGGTACATTCTATTACAAATACAAGAAAGCCGAAGCGGCGGGCGGTGAGGCGGTAGCCTCCCGGCTGTCTCTGGATGCGCATAAGGTTTATACCTTTAAGGTGAAGGTGAATCTCACAGGGGTGGAGGTGACCTCCGAAATCACCGACTGGATACCCGGTGCAGGTGATGCTGACGGCGAAGCCGATATGGGGTAAGCCATCTCTTGATAACGCTCTTTGGCTTTTTTGCCGGGGCGGTGGCGCCAATAATAGAGTAACAAGCGTTCTTTGAAAGATTGTGTTGGAGATTGAAGGGAAAACGGGTGATATACTTGGCTGTTCGGTAGCGAATCGGTACTTTTGTAACCGAAACCATACCCCGTAAGAAAGGAGAACCCTAAAAATGGCAAAGATAACCGTACAAAACAAAGAAATTACTGTTGTATCAGCAAATGATTCAGACTACATCTCCCTAACAGATATGGCAAACGCCAAGGAAAGTGAAAGCCGGGCGGCAGACATTATAAAGAACTGGCTTCGCAACCGATATACACTTGAATTTTTGGGAACATGGGAAATGGTTCACAATCCTAATTTTAAAGTGGTCGAATTCGACCACTTTAAGTTACAAGCCGGATTACCGAGTTTTGTAATGAGTGTGTCAGAATGGACGGAAAAGACAGATGCCATAGGCATTATTGTAAGAAAAGGAAAATATGGTGGGACATATGCTCACAAAGATATAGCATTTGAATTTGGATCGGCTATCAGCGTGTCATTTAAAATCTACCTGATTGAAGAGTTTCAGCGTCTCAAAGCGGAAGAACAAGCCCAATTGGGCTGGTCGGCCAAGCGGGAACTGTCGAAGATAAACTACCGTATTCACACCGATGCCATCAAGCAAAACCTTATCCCCGGAGAGGTTACGCCACAGCAGGCTTCACGCATTTACGCCAGCGAAGCAGATGTATTGAACGTGGCCATGTTTGGCATGACTGCCCTCGAATGGCGTGACGCGCATCCTGACCTCAAAGGTAATGTGCGTGACTATGCCGGTATCAACGAATTGATTTGTCTCTCGAATATGGAGAATCTGAATGCTGTTTTCATCAACGACGGTCTTCCGCAGCACGAAAGGCTTGTCCGCCTTAACCGGATAGCCATAGAGCAGATGCGGCTTCTGGAAGACGTAAACAAGAAATATCTGAAATAATCCCTCTCCTCCGACATTCCCCCTTTCATACAGAACGCTTAATTTTTTTAAGAACTAAAAGTTAAGCGTATATGAACAAGAAAACATTTTTATCATTTATCTGTGCACGCAGTGCCCGAACCATTGCCCTGCCGATGATAGCCACCCTTGCCGTGCTCAGCTCGTGCGGCGATACGGACGACGGAAATCTCCTGCCTGCGGGACAATACCCCCTGACCTTTACGGCAGCCATAGACGGGGCGGCGGCCGCTCCCGCCGGTACAGCCACCCGTGCCAATACGGTGGGCGGCGTGTGGACTGCAGGCGATGCGATAGCCGTAATGGTGGCGGACGAAGAGGGTGGGGGAGACGTAGTGAAGCAGTACACCCCGAAACCCGACGCACCCAATACCTTGCAGGCAGCTGCCGGCGTAGCCCCGTTCTACTGGCAGAGCAGCACCGAGAAGAAAACCGTTTCGGCATGGCATTGCGGTGACGGCTCCACAGCCGCAGGCGGCACCCATGCAGGCTCCGTTCCTACGACTTGGAGCGTACAGACCGACCAGAACACCGCTGACGGCTATCAGCGGAGCGACTTCCTCTATGCTCCGCCCAAGGAGATAACCTTTACTCCCGCAAGCGGTGCGAACAATATGCTGGCTTTCCATCATCAGACCGCCAAAGTGGTGATAAACATCAAGAATGCGGAAGCCGCCACGGATGCCGCCGACCTGAGCGTCACCCTTGCAGCCTATGACGCAAGCGGTGCACCGGCAGGCAACAACACCGACAACGCCCTTGTCGTATCGTGTCCTTACACCCTGCCCGAAAGCGGACAAAACATCGGTGCATGGGATGTAGCCGCCGCTGCCGCCGATGTTGTAACAGGCGCCATCACTCCGAAAGCCATTACCCCTGCCTCCGGCAGCGCATACCTGAAAACCTACACCGCCCTCGTCATTCCTCAGAACGTGACGGGCAAGAAGTTCATTGCCGTCACAGTGGGCGGCGACACCTATTATTACATCCCGAAGCAGAAAGCCGACGGCACCTATCCCGGAGACTTGCAAGGCGGCAGTGTGCACACCTACGACATCACCGTGAAGTACGGCAGTCTGGAGGTGGTGGAAACTGCGGGCAGCGGCAGCGGTACTTGGAATAGTGGCGGACAGAAAGTGCCGGTAGCAAGTAATACGACTTTTGAGGCTGCAACTTTAAAACCCGGCGATTATTATTACAGTGACGGCAGCTATTCGGACGGTGGATTGCGGAAACGATATTCTGACGGTAAAGTGGAAATAGATGCTACTGTTAAACCTGTGCTGACGAACCCCGAAACAAGTAAAGCCCGTACGGTTATCGGCATCGTGTTCTGCACGGATGAAAATCGCATCGGTGCGGGAGAGAAAGCAAAGCTGAAGGATTTAGGCGTCACGTCTCCTCACGGCCTTGTCATGGCTCTGACGAATGCCGGCAGCGGCTGTCGGTGGGGAGAGTCTGGTAAAAATGAGAATGAGAACGGGCAGAGTGGTAAACCTTTCGTGGAAAACATCACTACCCTGCAGAAACAGTATAATCATATCAGCGGCTACGCCGAAACCCATTGGATTGGTGACAAAATAAAGGGTTCAGCTGAAAGCAGCTATACCGCTGATACTTACAAAGCCTTTGATGTTGCGCTCAATTATGGCGCCACGACAGAAACAGCCCAGTATGCCGCTCCTGAAAAAACTACCGGTTGGTTTCTCCCCAGCATGGGGCAGTGGTGGGACATTTTGGAGAACCTCGGTGGGCTGGATTTGAGTAGTTATAAGACATCGACGGATAGTTATGAATATATAGCCGGTAACACCGCATTAAATAATCTTAACGTATATATGGGGAAGGTAACCGGTGCTGCATTATTTGGTATCAATACAGCTTTTTGGTCCAGTTCGGAGTTTAGTAGCGGCCACGCTTGCGGCGTGGACTTCAGCGGTGGCTCCTTGTACTTGAATTGGTACAGTAAGGACTACGGCTTCGGGGTTCGCCCGGCGCTTGCTTTCTGACCTATTTTATCTATTTATGAATTCATTTATTATCACCTATTTACAAGTATCTATGTTTAATAACCTTATCCCCTCCGTCATTCCCCTCTTTCATCCTCTCTGTCATTCAGAGCGCAGCGAAGAATCTCTTCCCCCTCTGTGCATTGAGGGAGCAGATTCTTCGCTGCGCTCTGAATGACAGAGAAAATAAACCATTAGAATCACTTACTTAAAACCATTACCTAACAATAAACCATTACGAAAATCATGAGCATCCTTACATACCCTCATCCTTCCCTTTTCCGCCGCTTGCTTCTTCTTGCGGGCTTGGCAGCGTTTTCGGCCTGTTCGGTGGACGAACTACTTCCCGACAACACCCCCGACGGCGGTAATGCCTCCGACACATACCCCCTTACCATTACCGTGAGCGACAGCGGCTACACTCCGGCATCCGGCACCGCTACCCGCACTGCAGAGAATCAGTACACCACCACCTTCACTGCCGGCGATGCAATAGGCGTGTACGCCATAGACAAGAACGGGCATATCCTTCCTGCCGCAACCAACCTCCGTCTTGAAGCCGTTACCGTTGCCGCTTCTGATGCGGCAAGCGGTGGCAGCATCCTCACGTGGCAGACAGCGGACGGCAAAACCCCTCTGTACATCCCCGGTGGCACCTACTATGCCTACTACCCCTATCAGGCGGACAGCTACATGGCCGGTAAAGTCCCCGATACCGCCACCAGCCCCCTTGCCGCTTCCACCACTGCCGCCGACTTCTTCAAGGACTTAACCGCCGCTTGGACTCCCTCTGCCGACCAAAGCTCTCACGACAAATATACCGCGCAGGACCTGATGATAGCCAAGGGCAGCATGGCAGAAGACATCCCGGCAGAGAGGCGGAAGTTGTCCTTCAGCATGGCGCACCAAATGGCTTTGGTGGTGATAGACCTGCCGAAGACGAAGTACACGCTAAAGGATGCCGCAGGAAATTCGCTTCCCGATTACATTATTAACGCCCCTCTCAACGTCGCTTTCTCCGATTTCATCCCCTGCCATACGGACAACGGCGCCTATCGCTACCTGATAACTCCCGTTCCCGCCGATGCTGCCGATGCAGCCAAGCCCCTCCTTTCCGGCAGCTACACCAAGAGCGATGCTTCCGTTGCCGACTGGAGCTTCAATGCCGATGTCGCCGCAGGCGATTACAAGGAATATGTAGTGGATGGCGGAACAATCACCAAAGCACATACCTTGCAAGCGGGCGACTTCTACATGAAAGACGGCTCGTTGATAGGAAAAAACGAATCCCTTAGCACAGCGCAACAGGCAAACTGCATCGGCATCGTGTTCTGCACGGATGCAAATCGCATCGGTGACGGAGAGAAGGAGAAGCTGGCGGCATTAGGCGTCACGTCTCCTCACGGCCTTGTCATGGCTCTGACGAATGCCGGCAACGGCTGTCGGTGGGGAGATGAAGAGAAAGATGAAAATGCGACCGCAACGGATAATGCAACGCCTTTCTATGAAAACATCGCTACCTTGCAGAAACAGTATAATCATATCAACGGCTACGCCGAAACCCATTGGATTGGCGATAAGATAGGAAAAGAAAACGGTTATCCCGCTGCAACCTACAAAGCCTTTTATGTTGCGCTCAATTATGGCACCACAACGACAGGAACAGCACTGTATGCCGCTCCTGAAAAAACTACAGGTTGGTTTCTTCCCAGCATAGGGCAGTGGTGGGACATTTTGGAGAACCTCGGCGGGGTGGATTTGAGTGGCTATAAGGCATCGACGGAAGAATCTGTAGAAATAGAGGGTACTGGTGACACTGCCGTTGGCAATCTGAATACTTATATGGAGAAAGCAGACGGTGTTATATTTAGTTCCAGAGAATACTTTTGGTCTAGTTCGGAGTATAGTAGCTACTACGCTTGCTGCATGAGCTTCAGCGATGGCTACTTGTACTTGGGTTGGGACAGTAAAGACTACGATGAGATCGAAGTTCGCACTGTGCTTGCTTTCTGACCTATTTATGAATTCACCTATTTACAAGTATCTATGTTTAATAACCTTATCCCCTCCGTCATCCTCTCTGTCATTCAGAGCGCAGCGAAGAATCTCTTCCCTATGCACAACATAAAGAGAGTAGATTCTTCGCTGCGCTCTGAATGACAGATACCCTCTGAATGACAGAGAGGATGAAAGAGAGAATCGACCCATCCCAAAAGAATGAACGAAAAAAAAGGAGAATGATAAATCTCCGTATTTTAATATTAACCAATTAAAAGCATTTGTAAAAATGAAAAAATTAAGAAGACGTGTCATCATGGCACCGGATGCCTTGGAGGCACCAAAAAAAAGACAACGCGCGATGTAATCATGCCCTATGTACGCTGGACGGAAGCCCTGCGTGTGGTTCGCGCCTGTCATCCCGAAGTCACCATCATCATGCCCGAAGAGAAGATTCAGATTTATCCCGGCGATGATGTGCGTGCAATCATCACCCCCTATGTCCGCACCATCTGCCGTGCGCTGGACGAAGGCAAGGCGGGAGGGTGGCATGGCTATACCCCCGAATGCCGCATCCGCCAAGTGCGCACCATCCTTACCCGCTACTTCCGCTTTCACAAAGGCAGCATCAGCGACGCCGAGCTGGACCACTTGCTGGACGACTTGATATATGTGCATAAAGGGTAACGGAAACCCTGTCTCCCCCCGGTGGGGGAGATAAGTAGCGGATTGAAAGATAATGCTGAAATATAAAAAAAGGAGAAAATATTGTTCTTACTGCATAAATCGTTATCTTTGTACTGAAACTAATTGAAAAAGGAGAAATTGTATGTCTACTGTTGAACTGAATGCAGATGAAATATTTCGCAAGGATTTGTTGCATTTAGGCAATGAAGCGAAGCGGCGTTTAATTGAATTATTAGCATCATCTTTGACTTTTTCCGATTCACATGATGCTCTTGCCAAAAACAGAAAAAAGGGACTGTTGGATAAGGCAAATGGAGCATGGTGTAATGACGGGGTAAGTGCGGACGAAGAAATTGAATTATTACGCAATGCCCGTGTGCAGGGTAAAACCCGGAAACTGGCAGAATTATGAGTGTAGCCCTCACTTTCCATTCATGAAGTTTTTGAAACATATGCTGATGTGAAAACTATCTTAAACAGCAAAGGTGTTTTGATTGATGATTTTGATTTATTAATAGGTGCTACGGCGTTAACATATAACATGATAATGGTAACAGATAATGTGAAGCACTTCTCCCCAGTATCCATTTTTGCTTCAAGACAGTGCAAATATAATCATTTGCTGTTTGCAAACAGTACTCTATCATTCTGTCATTCAGAGGAGCTTGCGACGAAGAATCTCTTCCCTCATTATGTAAGGAAAAGAGATTCTTCGCTCCGCTCTGAATGACGGATAAAATCACTTGCTTACTTGTCAACAGATAATGTGAAGCGCCTCTCCCCTTATCCGGTTTGTAACCAATATCTTACCTCCCTCATTCGCGTAAATATTTATATTTCCTCCCTCAGACTATTGGCGTATATTTGTCTGTTGATAGCGTGTGGCAGATGTTTTGCCTTGCCGGGCACGCAGAAAAATATTATAACAAATATATAAACAAAGTCAAACATGAAATTACATCATCCGTTACATCGGCACGCATCATCCGCAGTGCCCGGATGCATGGTGTGTTTTGCACAAACGCATCATTCGTTCTCTCCGACAGAGATATACTTTAGTATATCTTTTCTTTATTAATTATGTTGTGTCAGTAAGCTGGCAGTTGCACTGGCTGTAAAACGGGCTATCTGTCTGGAAATGAACCGAAAAATTGGCAGTTGGACTGGCTTTTTATTGGCACCTTGAAAAAACGGAAAATTATCAATGGATTTGAATCTAACAAACACAGGCTATGTCATGGTTTCGCGGGCATTGCTGATGAGCGTGTCCCAAAAACACCACATTGCGAGCGGAGACGAAGAGGCGTTTTTACGCGTGCTTCTTCATGTGAACTACAAAAACAAAGTGCTTAAGCACAACGGGGCGGAGGTGACCTGTGCCCGGGGAGAGTCTGTAATCTCTTATCTGGGCTGGGCCGAAATCTTTGGCTGGACGCGCGGACACACCCGCCTCTTTTTTGAGCGTTGCTTTGCCGACGGGCTTCTGGAGCAGGTGCCCGGTAGCTGCATGAGCCATATACGTGTTCCCCACTATGACGCATGGACGGGAACCCCCGCCCCCAAACAGCCCGTCGAACGCAAAATGGAGGAAGAAGTGAAGAACTTCATCGCCCGTTACAGCGAAGTGACCCATAAGCCCATAGAAGCCAAAGGACGCATCCGGAACCTTTGGAAACGCCTCTCCGTCCGCGAACGCGAACTTGCCATGGAGCGTATGGAAGATTACTATTTCACTCTCCCGAATATCAACTTCTGCAAGACGGCGGTGCGCTATCTGGAAGATAAAGTCTTTGACAACCTGATTAATTAAATCATAAATCTCATGTCCGAAATACTCAACCCTCATGATTCCGACCTCGAAGCCGTGATTCTTGGCGCCTGCCTCATTGAAACCACCGCAATGGTGACCGTGGCAGACGCGCTCCGTCCCGAAATGTTCTACCAAGACTCCCACCGGGAAATCTTTGCCGCCCTGCTCTCCATGCACCACACCGGCAAGAAGATAGACCTCATCACCGTAAAGAACGAACTCTCCGCCCGTGGCACGCTGGATGCCGCGGGCGGCGCGTACGGGCTGACGCAGCTCACCATGCGCGTGGCGTCCTCCGCCCATCTGGAGCAGCACGCCGCCATCTTGCTGGGGCTGTATGTGCGCCGCGAGATGATTTGCGGATTGCACAAGCTCTTGGCGTCCGCCGCCGACGAGTCGGTGGACCTGGACGAGGTACTGGTGCAGCTGCACCGCCTCTCCGACCACTTGGAAGGCGAAGCCGCCTTCAACGACTATCTCCGCGATATGGACCAACTGATGCTCGCCACCCTGAAACAAATGGATGCCCGCGTGGCAAACAACTGCAACGGCGTCACGGGTGTGCCAACCGGTCTGAGCGACTTGGACAAGCTGACGGCAGGCTGGCAACCCGGCGACCTGAACATCATTGCCGCCCGCCCCTCGGTGGGCAAGACCGCCTTTGCCCTGCATCTGGCGCTGGCTGCAGGGCGCGCGGGCAAGCACGTGGTGGTGTACAGCCTCGAGATGCAGGGCGAGCGTCTGGGCGACCGCTGGCTGTGCGCCCAAGCCGCCGACATCAACGCAGGGCATCTGCGCACGGGTTTGCTCACCGCCGACGAGCAACATCAGGCGCTGGAGGCAGCCCGCGAACTCTCCCGCCTGCCCGTCTGTGTAGACGATAACCCCAAAATGGGGATGGACCACATCCGCTCCTCCGCCCGTCTGCAAAAGAGCAAGGGGCGCTGCGACCTCATCGTGATAGACTATCTGCAGCTCTGTGAAATGAAGTCCGAACAGAAGAACCGCAACCGCGAACAGGAAGTGGCGGAGGCAAGCCGCAAGGCAAAGCTGCTGGCAAAGGAACTGAACGTACCCGTAGTGCTGCTGTGCCAGCTGAACCGCGAGTGTGAGTTGCGTGGCGACCGCCGTCCCGCACTGAGCGACCTGCGCGAAAGCGGCGCCATAGAACAGGATGCGGATGTAGTGTCGCTGCTCTATCGCCCTGCCGTCTACAACCTGCCCACGGAGCGCAAAAGCGGTTACCCCTCGGAAGGCCTCGGTATGCTGATTCTTGCCAAGCACCGCAACGGCGAAACCGGAGATGTGTACTTCTCCCACAACACCAGCCTTACGAAGATAGGAGAGTATGTGCCGCCTATGGAGTGGCTGATGAAACACGCGAAATGAGGCGTCTTTTTCTCGTTTTTGTCGAAAAAAAAACAACGAAAAACTTGACATCGCCTCTCTGATTTTGTATCTTTGTAATGTGCTTAAGGAAAGGAATAATCATTGATTAAGGCGCCTTATTTCTCCTCTTATACACTTTTCTTTTATAGTTCCGGCCGAACTGTTTGCTTAGAGATTTATCTTTACTTTTTGAGACCTGTTTCCTTTTCTCCGCTATTGGGCGGAGGCTGATTTTTTTAACTTAAACCTTAACTGTTTTTTTTATGGATGTAATTGTAGAGCGCTTTCAGCGCAGAAGAATCGTGAGCGATAAAAGTTCGCCCATGTTGTACTATCTCCGTCAGAAACCCAAGACTTGCGGTACGGTAGATATTGATGTCCTTGCCGCCAGTATTCAGAAAAACTGCGCCATGACAAAGGGCGATGTGAAGCACGTCATCGAAGCCCTTGTGGAAGAAATCCAATCCAACCTTGCCAACGGCGATAAGGTGAAGCTGAACCAACTCGGCACGCTTCACATGACATTCCGCTGTCCGGGCGTGGAGAAGTCGGAAGACTGTACGGTGAGGAATATTGCCAAAGTGAACATCCGCTTCGTTCCCGACAAGGAGCTGAAACTGGTGAACGGTAGCACCGCTACCACCCGTAGCCCGGCCAACGTAGCCTTCGCGCTGGACAAACCGACTGACGGCTCCGGTGGCGGCGGCAATGGCGGCGGTGGCGTGATTCCCGACGAGGGTGACAAGGAGGACCCGCTCGGATAGTAAATATCATCATTGATACTTGAACCAACATCATTATTCATACTAAAACCAATAACATAATGGCAACCAAATCAACCTGGTGGGACAAGTTCCTAAAAATAGTAATCGCAGTGGCATCCGCCGTTCTCGGCGCTTTGGGCG
>NZ_JAHBBW010000008.1 GCF_018390535.1 Bacteroides propionicigenes
TAGCACCGGGGTTCCACCTCTTCCCATTCCGAACAGAGAAGTTAAGCCCGGTCACGCCGATGGTACTGCGTAACAGTGGGAGAGTAGGTAGTCGCCGTTTTAGAAGAAGCCTCCGTATCGGATGATACGGGGGCTTTATTCGTTTTAAGAACTTGCATTTGATCTTTATTTCTTTGGAAATAGGATTGTTGCAATGATTAAAAGTGCTTAAAACCAGATAATTATCTTACCGTTTTATTCTGTAATTCCATTCTTTTTTGTATCTTTACTACATATTAGAAGGTATAATAAGAACTTTAATCAGCGAACATTTTGCAATCGGTTTATGTTTATTAGGTAGACTCATTGAATGACATGAAAACAACTGTAAAGACATTTTGGATTAGTATGCTACTGATACTCACTTGCAGTATGAGTGGGAAAGCTGCTGACTTTGCCAAAGTCTGTATAAAGTCTGCCGAAACTTGTGAGGTTTCTGCAACTTTGTCTTCATGTTCGTCTACTTCATCTAAAAATTTAAAGCAAGACAATTCAAGATTTGCCGATACCGAATATTCATGGACAGCAGATGTTGAATTGGGCATTAAGCCTGTTTCGGAAATTTATTCTTCTAATCAACAGCGCATACGCAGAGTGATAGAGGATAACATATTCCTCAGAAATATATTCCTGATATTGTCCAACCATGAAAACTTACTTGTACATGGCAGGACCAAACAATACTTTTCAGATAAAGACCCGTACTATGCAGTGACGGGTAGTGATTACTACATCTATACGCTTCGGCGGATTTTGATTTAGCCACTAACTTCCTTTTTTAATTTCCCCCTTTTTCTTCCTTCTTTGATTGTGAAAGGAAGTGAGAGCAGGTGACCTGTGTGTGCATATGTGCTGAATGAGGTTGCAAGGATGAATTACGCCCTATTGGTCCGTAAGAGGGAAGTTATACCCCTACGCTTTATTTTCAAAATCAATTTTAATACCAACAATTAAACTTTTAATCATGGAAACAACTCAAAAAAAAGCAGCCTCTTTTAAAGGTATCAAGTCCGCCGGTTGGGTAATCGTAATTTGCTTTATCATTGCCGTACTTATTTTTAATTTTGTTCTTGGAAATCCTTCCAACTTCATGAACAATGACCCGAATAACCACCCGTTGCCCGGAAATTTCTTGGGTACTATATATAAAGGTGGATTTATTGTTCCGGTAATCCAAACTCTCTTGCTTACCGTTATTGCTCTGAGCATCGAGCGTTACATTGCTATTCGCGCCGCTTTCGGTAAAGGTTCTTTAGTGAAGTTCGTAGCCAATATCAAAGCTGCGCTGGCTGCAGGTGATATGAGGAAGGCTCAGGAGATTTGCGATACACAACGCGGTTCTGTAGCCAATGTAGTAAACGCAACTTTAAGGAAATATGCCGAAATGGAGAATGATACGGAATTGGCCAAGGACCAAAAGTTGCTTGCCATCCAGAAAGAACTGGAAGAAGCTACCGCATTGGAGCTGCCGATGATGGAACAGAACTTGCCGATTATCGGTACTATCACCACTTTGGGTACATTGATGGGATTGCTGGGTACGGTTATCGGTATGATTCGTTCGTTTGCAGCCTTGGCTGCCGGAGGCAGTGCGGACTCTATGGCATTGTCACAAGGTATTTCCGAGGCTTTGATTAATACAGCTTTCGGTATCTTGACGGGTGCTTTGGCGGTTATCTCTTATAACTATTACACCAACAAGATTGATAAGTTGACTTACAGCCTTGATGAGGTTGGCTTCTCCATCGTGCAGACTTTTGCCGCTACACATAAATAAATTGAGATGTGAGATTTCTCGATTATTAATTCTCAATTTTTAATTTGATAATTATGGGTAGAGCGAAAATAAAAAAGAAAAGTACGTTCATCGACATGACTGCCATGAGTGACGTAACCGTATTGTTGCTTACTTTCTTCATGCTGACTTCTACGTTTGTGAAGAAAGAACCGGTACAGGTAACCACTCCGGCATCCGTTTCCGAGATTAAGATACCGGAAACGAACGTTCTCCAAATATTGGTTGACCCGAACGGAAAAGTATTTATGAGCCTGGACAAGCAGTCCGATTTGCGCAATGTGCTGGAAGCTATGGGGCAAGAATACGGAGTGACCTTTACTCCCGAGGAAACAAAGACGTTTATGCTGGCATCCACTTTCGGAGTGCCGATGAAGAGCATGAAGAAATTCCTCAGTTTGCCGCAAGACCGGCAGGACGCTGTGTTAAAGAATGAGGGGATACCTACCGACAGTATCGATAATCAGTTCAAGGCTTGGGTACGAAATGCCCGTGCCACGAATTCCGATTTGCGTATTGCCATCAAGGCAGATGCTGATACTCCTTATTCCGTAATCAAGAATGTTATGAACTCACTTCAGGACTTAAGAGAGAATCGGTATAACCTGATTACTTCCCTGAAGACCACATCTGAAGACTAACGAAAGGAAACATTATGGCTGAAATACAAGAAAGCGGTAATAAGAAAGGTGGAAAAAGCAAACAAAAGAAGATGACCGTCCGGGTGGACTTCACGCCGATGGTGGATATGAATATGTTGCTGATTACCTTCTTCATGCTGTGTACTTCACTGAGCAAACCTCAGACAATGGAGATAAGTATGCCGAGCAATGACAAGAGCATCACCGAAGAACAGCAAAGTAAAGTGAAAGCGTCGCAGGCTATCACGCTGTTGCTGGGAGATGACGATAAATTGTATTACTACGAAGGAGAGCCCAACTATAAAGACTACACCTCACTGAAGGAGACTTCCTATCAGGCTGACGGTTTGCGGGCTATGCTCTTGAGACGTAACAGGACTGCTGTAAATGAGGTGAACAAACTGAAGCAGCAAAAACTGGAACTTAAAATATCAGAAGACGATTTCCGTAAGCAGCTTTCCGAGATAAAGAGCGGAAAAGATACGCCGACGGTTATCATCAAGGCTACCGACGCAGCCTCGTATAAGAATCTGATTGATGCCCTCGATGAAATGCAGATATGTAATATAGGTAAGTATGTGATAACGGATATTGCCGATGCCGACCGGTTCCTGATAAAGAACTATGAAAGCAAAGGCGAGCTGTCGCAGAATATTGCCGAATAATAACACCTAAAAACAGAAGAATATGGCTAAAGTAGATTTAAGTTCTTTGGAATGGTGTGACCTTATATTCAACGGCAAGAATAAAGCGTACGGCGCCTATAAGATGCGTGAGGATTCTCCACGCCGCCACAATATAGCTGTGATACTGGTGATAGTGATAGCCCTGATAGGCTTCAGCATTCCCACCCTGATAAAGATGGCTACCCCGAAGCAAAAGGAGGTGATGACCGAGGTTACCACTCTGTCGCAGTTGGAAGAACCGGAAGTGAAACAGGAAGAGATGAAGCGAGTAGAGCCTGTTGCTCCGCCACCGCCGGCTTTGAAGAGTTCCATCAAATTCACTGCTCCTGTCATCAAGAAAGATGAAGAAGTGAGGGATGAGGATGAAATCAAGAGCCAGACCGAGCTGACGGAGACGAAGGTCGCTATCTCCATTGCCGACGTGAAAGGCAACGATGAAGCCAACGGAAAGGATATTGCCGACTTGAAACAGGTAGTGACACAAGCTCCTGTGGCAGAGGAGAAAGTTTTCGATATGGTGGAACAGATGCCTACCTTCCCCGGTGGTCAGACCGAATTGATGAAATACATTGCCAACAATTTGAAGTATCCGACGATTGCGCAGGAAAACGGTGTTCAGGGACGGGTAATCTGCCAGTTTGTGGTAGGTAGCGATGGTGGTGTAAGGGATGTCAAAGTTGTAAAGACCCTTGACCCTTATTGCGACAAGGAAGCTATACGTGTGATAATGTCGATGCCCAAATGGATACCCGGTAAGCAAAACGGTAAGGCGGTGTCTGTGAAATATACAGTTCCTATTGTCTTTAGGTTGCAGTAAATTGTGTGTTATGAAAACGGTGAAACAACTTCAGCTTTCAGGTTTGATAGTAATGCTGGTTCTGGCTTCTGCCTGTCGGCAAAAGTCCAAGGACGGACTGACGGATACCTATACTTCCGGCGTCATAGCAATTGCCGCCGACGAAAGTTTCCGGCCGATTGTGCAGGAAGAGATAGATGTGTTCGAGGGTTTGTTTCCTTTGGCGGGAATTGTGCCCCGTTACGTGACGGAAGTGGAAGCCGTCAACCTTTTGCTCAAGGACAGTTTGCGGTTGGCTATAACCAGCCGCAGGCTGACTCCGGAAGAGATGAATTCCTTCAACAGCCGCAAGTTCTTCCCGCAAGAGATAAAGATTGCCACGGACGGACTGGCATTAATCACCAATCGGAATAATCCGGATACATTGATTAGCGTGAAGGACTTCCGCCGTATTCTTACCGGGGATGCCGGGCAGTGGAAAGATATTTATCCCTCATCCCGTTTGGGAGATATTCACTTGGTATTCGATAACAAGAATTCCAGTACTGTACGTTTTGCTGTGGACTCCATAGCCCGAGGAGCACCGCTTTCAAGTCAAGTGAAGGCACTGAAAACGAATAAGGAAGTCATAGACTATGTAGCACGTACGCTGGATGCAATGGGCGTAATCGGGGTGAACTGGCTGAGCGACCGCAACGACAGTACGGGGCTTTCTTTCAGTAAGGAAGTTCGGGTGATGTCTGTCAGCGCTGCCGGCAAGGCTACGCCGTCCGACAGCTACAAGCCTTATCAGGCATATCTGTTCTACGGCGATTATCCGCTGGCACGCAGCATCTATGTTCTATTGAATGATCCGCGGAGTGCACTCCCGTGGGGTTTTGCTTCCTTCCTCGCTTCCGACCGGGGACAGCGGATTATATTGAAGTCGGGATTAGTACCCGCCACCCAACCGGTGCGTGTGGTAAACGTCAAAGATGAATAACTAAAATGAATGCTGACATGAAACGTAAATTATTATTCTGTATGGGAGCGTTGCTGTTTTCCGGTACGCTTGCCGCACAAACGCCTGTGCCCGAATGGCAGGCAGGGGTAGATGAAGTAAAAAGCCTGATAAAGACAAATCCCGAACAAGCATCCGAAACAGCCGGAGAGTTGTTGAAAGGGAAAAACAAGAAAAATGTATCACTGATTGTCTCCGTAGCCCGCGCCTATCTGGATGCCGGTAAGCGGGCAGAAGCGGAAAACTATCTGAAATTAGCCCAAAAGGCAGACAATAAGGATGCAAGCGTGTCCGTACTGGAAGGAGACATTGCGCTTGCAGGAAAGGATGTAGGGCGTGCCTGCCAACTTTACGAACAGGCTATCTACTTTAATCCCGATTGCAGGGAAGCCTATCTGAAGTATGCACGGGCCTATAAAACGGCAAGCCCCTCACAAGCTATCGACAAGCTGCAACAGCTGAAAGCACTGGCTCCGGACTATCCGGAAGCCGATAAAGAACTTGCCGGGGTGTATTACGCCACCAACCGTTTCGGCAAGGCGGCAGAAACCTATGCCAAGTTCATAGACACTCCCGTTGCTACGGAAGATGATATATTGAAGTATGCTTTTGCCCTGTTCCTGAACCATGATTTTGAGAAATCACTGCAAGTGGTTCAGAAAGGTTTGCAGAAGAACGGACGTCATGCGGTATTCAACCGTCTGGCCATGTACAACTACACCGACCTGAAACGCTACGATGAAGCGGAGCAAGCTGCCAATGCCTTCTTTAACGCTTCGGACAATGCCGACTATTCGTATTTGGACTACCGCTACTACGGAGTCCTGCTGAGTGCCTTGGAGAAGTACGACCAAGCCATTGCAGCGTATGGCAAAGCGCTCGAACAGGATAGTAGCCAGATTGATGTCTGGCGCGAGATATCCGATGCGTACGAATTGGAGAATGACTATGCACAGGCCATCGCCTCCTATCAAAAGTATTATGATGCTTTAAGTCAAGACAAAAAGACGCCCGAAGCACTATTCCAGCTTGGACGTCTCTATTACGGTCAGGGTACATCTTCGGATACGCTCTCCGTTCGGCCTGCCGACCGTGTAGCGGCATTGCAGGCTGCCGACTCTGTGTTTGCGCTGGTTGCCCGACAAGCTCCCGACAGCTACTTGGGTGATATGTGGCGTGCCCGTACCCATTCCGCCATGGACCCGGAGACTACCGAGGGACTGGCAAAACCTTATTATGAGAAGGTGGCGGAAATGTTACTGGCAAAGAACGAGCCGAGGTATAACTCTGCATTGATTGAGTGTTACAGTTATCTGGGGTACTACTATCTGCTGAAGAGCGATTATCCGGCTTCAAAAGAGTATTGGAATAAAATTCTGGCTATCGACCCCACCAATGTCACAGCTAAAAAGGCGTTGGACGGCATCAAATAGCAATAATTTTAGTTGTTTGTCGTGTCGGGAGGAGTGGAGAGTGATTCTTAGCTCCTCTCATTCTTTTTATCAACCTATCACTACTTGTGCAAGAAGTATTCAGCCTGCAAAGACCTGTTTTGATGTATATCATAACTCATTTTGATATACGTCAAAACGGATTATCATGTATATCAAAATAGAGAATATTCTTGCCTCGCTTTCTTGTCTGAAAAGGGAATAAAAAGAAAAAAGACCGCTGAATTAGCGATCTTCTTTTAGTTGCGGAGGCCTGACTCGAACAGACGACCTTTGGGTTATGAGCCCAACGAGCTACCAACTGCTCCACTCCGCGATGTTTTGTGGGTGCAAAGGTACGGCTTTTATTTGAATGTGCAAATAAAAGCCGAATTATTTTTCATAAAAAATGTACTAATATACATAATCGGCTGATAAATAGTCTGATAAAATGAGAACATCTTCCATCCGCCATTCAGCTTGATTGTTAATAAAATGCGCTTTTGTTTGTGATATATGCGGAAATGTCTTACTTTTGCACAAATTATTAAGCAATGTGCAATTAGTCTATGGCCGTATCGAAGACAAAAGCTAAATTAGTGGATGTAGCCCGTCAGTTGTTTGCTAAAATGGGTGTTGAGAATACCACGATGAATGATATTGCCCTCGCTTCTAAAAAAGGTAGGAGAACGCTTTATACCTATTTTAAGAGCAAGGAAGATATTTATATGGCTGTTGTCGAATCGGAGTTGGATATGCTTTCGGACATGATGAAGCGTGTGGCGGAGAAAGACATATCGCCGGACGAGAAGATGATTGAGATGATATACACACGTCTGGACGCAGTGAAAGAGGTGGTATTCCGCAACGGTACGCTTCGGGCTAATTTCTTTCGTGACATTTGGCGGGTAGAAAAGGTGCGAAAGCGTTTTGATGCCAAGGAGATACTGCTGTTTAAGGAGGTATTGCGCGAAGGAGTGGAGAAAGGCGTGTTCAGAATAGACGATATCGACATGACCGCCGAACTGGTGCATTATTGTGTAAAAGGGATTGAAGTGCCCTATATCCGCGGCCATATCGGCGCAAAGCTGGATGATGAGACCCGCGACAAATATGTTGTCAACCTTGTGTTTGGCGCACTGCATAGAACATAAAAACATTTAATCAATAATTTAAAAACAGTATGGGATTATTAGACGGAAAAACAGCCATTGTAACCGGAGCCGCTCGCGGCATTGGTAAGGCTATCGCATTAAAGTTCGCTCAAGAAGGAGCTAATATAGCATTCACCGACTTGGTGATTGACGAAAATGCTGAAGCTACGGCGAAGGAAATCGAAGCGTTGGGCGTAAAAGCCAAAGCATATGCTTCCAATGCGGCAAGCTTTGAAGATACCGCCAAGGTGGTAGAGGCTATCCATGCAGACTTCGGTCGCATTGATATTCTGGTAAACAACGCAGGTATCACCCGCGACGGTTTGATGATGCGTATGACCGAACAACAATGGGATATGGTTATCAACGTGAACCTGAAATCAGCTTTCAACTTCATTCACGCTTGTACTCCGATTATGATGCGCCAGAAAGCCGGAAGCATTATCAATATGGCTTCCGTAGTAGGTGTTCACGGCAATGCAGGCCAGGCCAACTACTCTGCTTCCAAGGCCGGTATGATTGCATTGGCGAAGTCCATCGCACAAGAACTGGGTTCTCGCGGCATCCGTGCCAACGCCATCGCTCCGGGCTTCATCATGACGGCCATGACAGATGCCCTGTCCGAAGAAGTAAAGGCCGAATGGTGCAAGAAGATACCTTTGCGTCGCGGCGGTACACCCGAAGACGTTGCCAACATTGCTACCTTCCTGGCTTCTGATATGTCTTCTTATGTATCAGGACAGGTGATTCAGGTAGACGGTGGTATGAATATGTAACATCCAAATTACTGAATAAATGACTGTCGTATACGAGGACAATCATATCATTATAGTAAACAAGACCGCTTCCGAGATAGTTCAGGGAGACAAAACGGGCGATACGCCGCTTTCGGAGACCGTAAAGCTGTATCTCAAGGAGAAATACCAAAAGCCCGGCAATGTCTTTATCGGTGTCACGCACCGTCTGGACCGCCCCGTAAGCGGTCTTGTTGTTTTTGCCAAAACCAGTAAGGCGCTTACCCGTCTGAACGAGATGTTCAAGAACAGCGAGGTGAAGAAAACCTATTGGGCAGTGGTGAAGAACCAGCCTCGGGAGCCGGAAGGCGAGCTGGTGAACTATTTGGTACGTAATGAGAAGCAAAACAAGAGTTATGCCTACGATAAGGAAGTGCCGAACAGCAAGAAAGCGATTTTGCATTATCGGCTCATAGCCAAGTCACAGAACTACTGTTTACTGGAGATAGACCTGAAAACGGGGCGTCATCACCAGATACGTTGCCAGTTGGCAAAGATGGGGTGTCCCATTAAGGGAGATTTGAAATACGGCTCTCCCCGTTCCAACCCCGACGGAAGCATCTGCCTGCATGCGCGCTTTGTGCGCTTTGTACATCCGGTGTCCAAGGAACTGATAGAGGTGGAAGCCCCTGTTCCTGCCGGCAATCTGTGGAATGGCTTTGAAATGATTTGATAATCTGTTAATAACAAATTCAATGAAAAAGATTCTGATTCTTTCGGGACTGTCCCTGCTTGCAGCGTTTGCAGTCCGGGCGCAGGATAAAGTGACCGAATACAATGTACGTCCTGCCGTTGCGGTGCGTACTCCTATTCAGGGGGACAGCATCAACTTTACAGGAGAGAAATTCACGACCGATAACCTGCTGAAGACCGACATCAGCCTTGACTTCGACGGACGTCCTTACGAACGCATAGCGGCAGATACCGCAGGCTATGTACGGGTGGAGAAAGCGGATAAGGATAATCTGTTCTATCTGTTTGCCACCAACCTGCGTGCGGAACGCTTTATGAAAGGAAAGCTGAGTATTTACTCTCCCGCGCGTTTCGAGGTGTTTGTGAATGGCGTTTCCAAGCAATCCAAAACGACTGCGGAAGATAGCTTGTCGCAGGTTGCCCCTTCGGTACTCAGTTTGCGTCTGGAGCCGGAAGCGGATTATGAGATAGTCGTTAAATTGTTGTCAGCGGCTGCTGATAAGGCCGTTCCCGCATTGAAGTGCGAGTTTGAGAAAGATAAGGAGTTTGCCGATGTCGGCTATCGGATTGCACCCGATTTGAAAAGACGTTTCGCACTGCACAATACGGCTTTCGGAAGCCGCGTGCGTTCGGTCAGTCTCTCTCCGAACGGCAAGTATCTGCTTACCTGCTATGCGGATAACTATTCGTTGAAACGTTCAAGGACACGTTGTGAGCTGACTGAACTGAAGACAGGCAGGGTGATACTGCCCGCTGCCGATGAGAAAATGCGCTGGATGCCCCGTAGTAATAAGCTCTATTATACTGCAACCGGCAGGCAACGGAATGATTTGGTGGTGTTCGACCCGGTTACCATGCGCGAGGAAGTGCTGCTGAAGGATGTTCCCGAAGGATATTTTGCATGGTCGCCCGCAGAAGACTATCTTATCTACTCTCCCGATGATAAGGGAGAAGCGGTCAGCGGTCCTTTGAAACGGCTGCTGCATCCCGACGACCGTATTCCCGATGCGCGTTCCCGTAACTATCTTGTTAAGTACGACCCGGCAACAGGCCTCTCCGAACGACTCACTTATGGCAGCCATGCCGTCTATCTGAATGACATATCTTCTGACGGCAAGAAACTCTTGTGCTCCACCTCTAAATCGAATATCACTCAGTGTCCTTTCTCCCTCACTTCCATCTTCGAGGTCGATTTGGCTACGTTGCAGGTGGATACGCTGGTGGCATGGGATCCCTATGTCAACAGAGCGGCTTACTCTCCCGACGGTGGACAGCTTTTGGTAATAGGCAGTCCGATGGCTTTTGACGGAATAGGGAAGAATTGCGGCGGGCATCCTGTCGCCAATGATTTTGATACCCAGGCATTCATTGTGGACAAAGCCACGAAAAAGGGCAGTCCTATCACACGCGATTTTAATCCCGCCGTTGACTTCTTGCAGTGGAACCGTGTCGACGGTTGTATTTACTTCAATACAACGGACGAAGATTGCAGACATATCTACCGCTATGTTCCGAAGACGGGCAGCTTTGAAATGCTGCCGCTTCAGGAAGATGTGATTTCTTCCTTCGATTTGGCGGAACACAATCCTACGGTTGCCGCCTATGTCGGTGGTGGAAATACCAGTGTGGGAGTTGCCTATACGTACGATGTGAAGAAGAAAACGTCTGTCTTGCTTGCCAACCCGATGAAGCCCGTTTTGGATAAAATAGATATGGGCGCCATGAAGGAATGGAACTTTATGGCGGAAGACGGTACGGAGATAAAAGGCATGATATGCCTGCCGCCGTCTTTCGACCCGAATAAGAAATATCCGCTTATCGTTTATTACTATGGCGGGACTACACCTACCACACGCGGCATTACTTCCCCTTATTGTGCGCAGCTGTTCGCATCACGCGATTATGTGGTTTATGTTGTCCAGCCCAGCGGAGCTATCGGTTACGGTCAGGAATTCTCCGCCCGCCATGTCAACGCATGGGGAGAACGTACCGCTGATGAAATTATCGAGGGAACGAAGAAATTTTGCGCTGCTCATCCGTTTGTCGACGACAAGCGTATCGGTTGCATCGGAGCATCTTATGGCGGCTTCATGACGATGTACTTGCAGACAAAGACGGACTTGTTTGCCGCTGCCGTTTCGCATGCAGGCATCAGCAACGTGACCAGTTATTGGGGCGAGGGCTATTGGGGCTATTCCTATAACTCCGTTGCCGCTGCCGGGAGCTATCCGTGGAATAATCCCGACCTGTTTACAAAACACGGGGCATTGTTCAATGCGGATAAAATCAAGACTCCGCTGCTGTTGCTGCACGGTACGGTCGATACGAATGTGCCTGTAGGCGAAAGCATCCAGTTGTACAATGCGTTGAAGATATTGGGCAAGCCGGTGGAGTTTATAACGGTGGATGGCGAGAACCATTTCATCAGTGATTATCCCAAGCGCGAGCTATGGCACAACTCTATCATGGCATGGTTTGCACGTTGGTTGCAGGACAGTCCGGCATGGTGGAATGACCTTTACCCGGAAAGACATTGGTAAATGAAAGATAACAAAAAAGCCGTTTCCCGGAATAGACAAGGAGGAAACGGCTTTTTTGTTGTTAGTGCGCTTACTATTATTCGGCCACTTCAAGTTGTGTTTTGGATGCTCTTGGCCATTTGCAACTGTGCTCAGACCAAGAACTATCCGTCACAAACAAACATAAACAGGGCTGCTACTAATACTAATCTTTTTGTTTTTCAATTGCTTTAATAGGTTTATATTTGGTTCAGTCTTAGTTTAGGTAGATTTTGCTTTAATACTACTGTGGACTTGATGTCCACATAAACTATACTTCAAATGATGTGCCAAAATTAGCAAGTGAGTGATAAGGAACTGATAATTAGCATGCTAATGTTGCGGCGGCGGGATGGCACATCGTAGAAATGTGTGGAAATGTGTGGAAAGTGTGGAATGGAGTGTAGAGTTTTTCCACAATCACAGTTCTATTCCGTATAGTTTAAGTTTGTTGTAGAGTGTTTTCCGGTCTATGCCGAGTAGTTGTGCGGCGCGGCTTTTGTTGTAACCTGTCTGTTTCAAGGCTTCGATGATTTGTTGCTTTTCGGCTTCTTCGTTGCGGAGCGGCATACCGGCAGACGGAGTAACCTGATTTTGCAGTTCGCTAAGTTCGTTCAGGGTAATGAACCTGTCTTGAGCTAAGAGGGTGGCTCGGCGGACGATATTCTTCATCTGGCGCAGATTGCCCGGCCACTGGTATTCCAATAAGGCTTTGGACGCTTTCTCGTCAAAGCCGATGAGATGCTTGTCCAGTTCACGGTTGGCTTGGTCAAGGAAGAAGTTGGCAAAGAGAAGGATGTCCTCGCGGCGGTCTTTCAGCTGCGGCATACGCAGGGTGAATTCATTGATGCGGTGGTAGAGGTCTTCGCGGAATGTACCTTTCTCGATGGCCTGTTCCAGATTCTCATTGGTGGCGGATACTAAGCGCACATCTACCTGTATCTCCTTGTTAGAGCCGATAGGACGTATTTTACGTTCTTGCAGGGCGCGAAGCAATTGTATCTGTACCTCATAGCTGAGGTTTCCTATTTCATCCAAGAAGATAGTACCGCCGTTGGCAGCTACGAATGCACCGGTTTTGTCGGTCAGCGCACCGGTAAAAGAACCTTTTACATGACCGAAGAATTCGGAAGCGGCAAGTTCTTTGGGAATAGCTCCGCAATCAATGGCTATGAACGGCTGTTCTGAGCGTCGGCTCAGCTGATGGATGCGTTGTGCCACGTACTCCTTGCCTGTTCCGCTGGCTCCGTTGATGAGGACGGACATATTGGTGGGAGAAACCAGATTTACATAGTTATAAAGTTGTTTGGCAGCATCGCTTTCGCCTTCCAGATAGTCGGATGAAGCGCCTTCTGCACCTTTCAGGCAGAGATTGTTGTTGCTCTCGGAATACATGGTCTGTTTGGGTGAAACAGACGGTCTGTTTGAGGCAAACGTATCATCTGTTTGGGGTGAACGCATGGTCTGTTTTGAGACAGCGGATGAGAGTTTCAGGGCTTCATCCATTTTCTTCAATAGCTCATCGGGATTTACGGGCTTTGCGATGTAGTCGCACGCACCCAGTTTCATAGCTTGTACGGCGGATTGTATATCGGCATAGCCCGTCATGATGATAAGAGGTATATGCAAGGAATGTTCTCCCAGCCATTTCAGCAAGTCTATGCCGTCACGGTCGGGCAGGCGCAAGTCGGACAGTATCAAGTCTACTGTTTCGTTTTCAATATGCTTTTGGGCTCGGGATATGCTGCTGGCCGAACTGACTTGGAAACCTTTCTTGCCAAGCCATGTTTTCAACATCATACCGTAAGTGATGTCATCTTCTACGATTAATATGGATTTCATCCCTTCTGCTTTTTATCTCTTTTATGATGCAAAGGTAAATCGTTTTGTTCGATTTTAGTATATTTGCAGACTTAAATTAAACAAAAAGACAGATGAAAAGAAATCTCATTGTATTATTAACTATACTGGCTTGCGGTCTGACGGCCTGCAAACCAGGACAAAAGAAAGACGGAAATATGGAAAAAGAAACGAAGTTGAAGATTGAAACAAGTGCGGGTGACATCATCGTGAAATTGTATAACGAGACGCCGAAGCATCGCGATAACTTTATCAAGCTGGCCGAGGACGGTACTTATGAGGGTACTCTGTTTCACCGCGTCATCAAGGACTTCATGATACAAGCGGGAGACCCCGAATCGAAGAATGCTCCGAAAGGCAAGATGCTGGGAGCCGGTGATGTGGGATACACTGTTCCTGCGGAGTTTGTCTATCCTAAATACTTCCATAAGAAAGGTGCGCTGTCGGCTGCCCGTCAGGGAGATAATGTGAACCCGAAGAAGGAGTCATCCGGCTGTCAGTTCTACATCGTGACCGGAAAGGTGTATAACGACTCCACGCTTCTCGGCATGGAACATCAGATGAACCAGGCACGCCTGAACAATGCTTTCAATGCTTTGGCGCAGAAGCATATGAAGGAAATCTACAAGATGCGTAAGGACGGAGATCAGGAGGGATTGATGAATCTGCAAGATACACTCATCGCGCAGGCTGAGGCTCAGGTAGCCAACGAACCGGAATTCCGTTTCACGCCGGAGCAGGTGAAGGCTTATACTACTGTTGGCGGCACGCCGCATCTGGACGGCGAATATACCGTATTCGGCGAAGTGGTTGAGGGCATGGATATCGTAGATAAGATTCAACAAGTGAAGACAGACCGCAGTGACCGTCCGGAAGAGGATGTGAAGATTAAAAAGGTGACTGTGATTGATTAATAAAGAATGAAGATAAATAAGCATTGCTTCTCCAACGGCCTGCGGCTGGTACATCACGAAGATACCAGTACGCAAATGGTGGCGTTGAACATAGTTTATGATGTCGGTGCGCGCGACGAGCATCCCGAACATACCGGTTTTGCCCATTTGTTTGAGCATCTGATGTTCGGCGGTTCGGCGCATATTCCCGATTATGATACGCCCTTGCAACTGGCGGGGGGAGAAAACAATGCTTGGACAAATAATGATATAACCAATTACTACCTTACTGTTCCGAAACCGAATGTGGAGACAGCCTTTTGGCTGGAGTCCGACAGGATGTTGGAGCTGGCTTTCAGCGAGCAAAGCCTCGAAGTGCAGCGCGGTGTGGTAATGGAAGAGTTTAAACAGCGCTGTCTCAACCAGCCGTACGGTGATGTGGGACATTTGCTCCGTCCGCTGGCATTCCGGGTACATCCGTACCGTTGGCCCACTATCGGCAAGGAACTTTCGCACATAGAGCAGGCTACACTGGACGAAGTAAAGAGTTTCTTCTATCGCTTCTATGCTCCGAACAATGCCGTGTTGGCTGTGACGGGAAACATTTCATGGGATGAAACTGTTAGGCTTACCGAGAAGTGGTTTGCTGCCATTCCGCGGAGAGACGTTCCGGTGAGGCGATTGCCGCAAGAGCCGGAGCAGACGCAGGAACGCAGGCTGACGGTAGAAAGAAATGTGCCGCTGGATGCCTTGTTCATGGGTTATCATATGTGCAGTCGTGAGAGTGCCGATTATTATGCATTCGATATATTGTCCGATATTCTCAGTAACGGGCGTTCCAGTCGCTTAAACCGTCGTTTGGTGCAAGAACAGAACATTTTCTCCGGTATTGACGCATACATCAGCGGCACGCGTGATGCGGGGTTGCTGCAAATCAGCGGTAAACCTGCGGCAGGTGTGTCATTGGAACAGGCGGAAGCGGCTGTCCGCAAGGAATTGGAAGAATTGCGGCAGTCTCCGGTAGGTGAGCAGGAGTTGGAGAAGGTCAAGAATAAGTTTGAATCCACCCAGATATTCGGCAATATCAATTACCTGAATGTAGCCACAAACCTTGCTTGGTTTGAACTGACGGGAAAGGCGGAAGATATTGACCTCGAAGTAGAGCGTTATCGTTCTGTTACGACGGAGCAGCTGTATACTGTGGCGCAGCGTAGCTTCTGCGAAAACAATACCGTGGTATTATATTATAAGAGTGATAAATGAAACAAAAGTTTCCTACATTCCCTTATGCCTTTAAAACTGTTAGTTTTTCCCTTTGAAATAAATTTTAGACAGTAAGATGATGAATTTAATAGCCGGCTATAAACAGCATTATAAAGCGTTGATATTTTTGGGGCTTCCCATTGTTATCGGGCAGGTGGGTGTAATTATTCTCGGTTTTGCAGATACCCTGATGATTGGGCATCACAGTACGGAGGAACTGGGTGCGGCTTCTTTTGTAAACAATGTATTTACGCTTTGCATCATTTTCAGTACCGGTTTCAGCTACGGACTGACACCTATTGTGGGCAGTCTTTACGGCAATCGTCGGTTTGCCGAAGCGGGGCAGGCATTGCGTTGCAGTCTGGTGGCGAATGTACTGGTGGCGTTGCTCCTTACTCTCATCATGACGGTGGTCTACTTCAACGTGGAACGTCTGGGGCAGCCCGAGGAGTTGCTGCCATTGATAAAACCTTATTATCTGGTATTGCTTGCTTCGTTGGTTTTCGTTATGCTGTTCAACGGCTTCAAGCAATTTACGGATGGCATAACAGATACCAAGACCGCCATGTGGATACTGCTGGGCGGGAATGGCCTGAACATCATAGGCAACTATATTCTTATCAACGGTAAGTTGGGCTTTCCCGAGTTGGGACTGTTGGGGGCGGGTATCAGTACGCTATTCTCACGTATTATGATGGTTGTGGTCTTTGCGCTGATAGTGCTTCGCGGCCGCCGTTTCATCCGTTACCGGGTCGGGTTCTCCCGTATGGGGTGGTCGCTTCCGGTGTTCAGGCAACTCAATGCGCTGGGCTGGCCCGTCGGGTTGCAGATGGGAATGGAGACGGCTTCTTTCAGCCTTAGCGCTATCATGGTGGGGTGGCTGGGAACTATCGCTTTGGCGTCCCATCAGATTATGCTGACTATTTCGCAATTCACTTTTATGATGTACTACGGTATGGGCGCAGCGGTAGCGGTACGTGTCAGCAACTTCAAGGGGCAGGGCGACATGGAGAACGTACGCCGTTCCACCTATGCTGGCTTCCACCTGATAATGGCTATGGAGATAGTTCTGATGAGTATTGTTTTTGTGATGCGCGGACAAGTGGGCGGTTGGTTTACGGACAGTGCCGAGGCTTCGGCGTTGGTAGCGTCTTTATTCTTCCCTTTCTTGATTTATCAGTTTGGTGACGGATTACAAATCAACTTTGCCAATGCACTGCGAGGCATATCGGATGTAAAGCCGATGATGATTATTGCGTTTATTTCTTATTTTATTATATCTTTGCCCGTAGGATATTTTTGCGGTTTTGTACTGGGCTGGGGATTGGTCGGCGTCTGGATGGCTTTCCCGTTCGGACTGACCAGTGCCGGATTGATGCTGTGGTTGCGCTTCCGCTATAAAACGGGAAAGAAGGTGGAATCTTTTTAATGATGAATAGCGTATCGAAAGTAAAGATAGCTGTCGGCTACACTCTGTTGTTGGGAGTGTTGTTCTTTTCCCTGTTCTTTGTGCATCGGGAGATGGAGAATCTTATGCTTTCCGATAATCAGGATGTGCACTGGACGGACAGTCTCATCACCCTGCTCCGGGAGAAGGATGAAAATACGATTTATATGCTGCGTGTGTTGAGCGAGACGAACGATAGTATGGTGTCCACCCGCGAGATAGAGAACATCATCGCTACCCAGCAAGATTCGGTGGTTACCAACCGACGCGTGCAACACCGCATTATAACGCATCGTGACACTGTGGTCACCAAACCCAAGAAAAAAGGCTTCTTCCGCCGCTTGGGAGAGGTGTTTGTGCCGCCCAAAAAAGATACCGCCATCCAAGTGAAGACTTCCCTTGAATATGCCACGGATACGGTGATTGATATCTATAATCCGGTGGATTCCCTTCAGGAAAAACTACGCGCCGTGGCGCAGCAGAAGAAAGAAAGCAGTGCGGTTGTACAACGCCGCAGGCGTACTTTGCAGCGTATGGACAAGATGCTGACTGCACGTATAGACAGCCTGTTGAAAGGTTATGAACAGGAAACCTTACAACGTGCCCGTGAAGAAGCGGAATATCAGCAATCCGTGCGCCGCCACTCCGTTAAGATAATCAGCGGCATTGCAGTGGGGGCAGTGTTGCTTTCTGTCTTTTTCCTGATAATAATAGGACGCGATATCACGCGCAGCAACCGCTATCGTCGCGAATTGGAAGAGGCCCGCCGTCGTGCCGAAGACTTGCTGGCTACGCGGGAGAAGATGATGCTTGCCATTACCCATGACTTTAAGGCGCCGCTCGGCTCCATCATGGGCTATGCCGACTTGCTCTCCCGTCTGACGGTGGACGAAAGGCAACGTTTCTACTTGGACAATATGAAAACCTCTTCGGAGCACCTGCTGAAACTGGTGGTTGATTTGCTTGATTTTCATCGGCTCGATCTTCATAAAGCCGAGATAAACCGGGTTACTTTCCACCCTGCCCGTTTGTTGGAGGAGATTCATGTCAGTTTTAAGCCGTTGACCTCTGCCAAAGGACTGGAACTGCATTGCGATATTGCTCCCGAACTGGAGAGCACATATATTAGCGACCCGCTCCGGCTTCGCCAGATTATCAATAACCTGCTTTCCAATGCTGTGAAGTTTACGGACGAGGGCAGTATAATGTTGACGGCACGCTACGAAAATCGTCGGCTGGTCGTTGCCATCGCCGATACGGGCAAAGGTATGGAACCTGCCGACAAGGAGCGGATATTTCAAGAGTTTACCCGTCTGCCCGGTGCGCAGGGCAAAGAGGGATTCGGACTTGGGCTATCCATTGTGCGTATGCTCGTACAATTGCTGGAGGGGACGATTGATGTGGATAGTGTGCCGGGCAAAGGAAGTACGTTCACGCTACGTGTGCCTTTGTTTCCTGTACGCGTATCGGAAGGTGCAGGTGAGAAAGCGCAGGAAATATCCGCATCTCCACAACCCTCGCTTCGGGTACTGCTCATAGACGACGATAGTATTCAACTTACACTTACTGCAGCCATGCTCCAACATAGCGGTATCGTTTCGGTGTCGTGTATGCAACTGGATGAATTGCTGGATGCTTTGCGCTCCGATACCTTTGATGTGTTGCTCACGGATGTGCAGATGCCGGCCATAAACGGCTTCGACTTGCTGAAACTGTTGCGTGCATCGAATCTTCCTCAGGCACAAACTATCCCTGTGATAGCCGTTACGGCACGTAGCGATATGAAGCCGGAGGAGTTCAAGGCATATGGCTTTGCCGGTTGCCTGCACAAACCGTTTACGATGGCGGAACTCTTCCGCGAATTGAATACGGAAGGCTTCGGGCAAGAAGCTGCCCGGCAAGGGAAAGAAGTGGCGGGAGGCACTGCTGAGGCTTCATCTCCAAATCATCCGTATAACTTCTCGGCGCTTACCGCTTTCTCTGGCGATGACCCTGAAGCTGCACATTCCATTCTTGAGAGCTTTGTTTCCGAAAGCCGCCTTAATGCTGAACGCTTACAGAAGGCGGTAGATGCAGCTGATATGGACGAGGTGGCTGCCGTTTCACATAAAATGATTCCTCTTTTTACGTTGATTGGGGCTGCGGAGCTGGTAGAGGAACTTAAAGTATTGGAAGGTCTGCGAGGCGTCTCCTTTACTGCGGAACAAAAGCAACGGGCACTCCGGTCGCTTGCTTTCATTGAGGATATTATCCGCTTACAGACCCATACAGATTCGGATAAGTAGCCATAAACACCGGTATAGCGCAGTATTTTTACTCTTTAGGAACTTTATCTCAAAATTAATTGTTTACTTTGTACAACTTTTAATAGATGACAGCTTAACGTTCCAATGAGAAGAAAATGGTTAAAGGGGGCACTTTGGGTGCTGCTCACTCCTATTATCCTATTTGTAATAGTGATGATATTGCTTTACGTGCCTCCCGTACAGAATTTTATACGGAAGCAAGCTATCGCAATAGCATCGGACGCTACGGGCATGAATATTTCCGTAGAACGAATTGATCTTCGCTTCCCTTTGAACTTGCTTGTACGTGGCGTACAGGTGGTGCAGTTGGAGAACGCCGCCGCTGATGTTCAACATCCCGATACTTTGCTGAATCTTGGAAGTTTGAACATAAGTGTGCAGGCATGGCCTTTATTGCAGGGCAAGGTAGAGGTGGATAATATAACCTTGCAAGAGGTTGCCGTAAATTCTTCCAATCTGCTGGAGGGTATGCATATAAAGGGAACGCTTGGACGGTTCTTCCTTGAGAGTCATGGCATTGACCTGAAGAGAGAAAATGCCGTATTGAATAGTGTGGAGCTGAGTAATACCCATATGCAAGTAATGCTTGCGGACACTACCGAAGCCCCGAAAGATACTACTGAAACCGTCGTAAACTGGAAGATAGCCCTGCATGATTTGAAACTGAAAAATGTTTCGGTAGATTTGCAGATGCCGCTCGATTCTATGGCTTTGGCTGCCAATATCGGTGATGCAAGCATTGAAGATGCGAATGCCGACTTTAAACGTCAGCGCTATGGTTGGAGGAAGTTTGCCCTTACGGGTACTACTGTGAATTATGATTCGGGTACAGCTGCTCCTATAGAAGGTTTTGACGCTTCACATATTGCTTTGCGTGATATTCGCATCGGCATTGATTCGGTAATGGCTTGCGGTCGTGATATGAACGCCATTATTCGTGAATTCTCCATGTATGACCGTTCCGGACTGAGTGTGACTTCTCTGACCGGCCGTCTGTTTGCCGATTCAACCGTTATCCGTGTGCCTTATCTGCAACTCAAGACCCCGCACAGCAACATGGATCTGACGGCGCAAACCTATTGGAAACTCGTAGATATACCTACCACTGGACATTTGTCCGCCCGCTTTAATGCCAATATCGGCAAGCAGGATGTGCTGCTCTTTGCCGGAGGATTGCCCGAAACCTTTAAGGATGCTTATCCTTTCCGTCCGTTGGTAATTCATGCCGGTACGGAAGGAAATCTGAAGCAAATGCAGATTTCCCGTTTCACAGCCGAACTGCCGGGCGCTTTCTATTTAAGTGGCGGCGGTGAATTGTGGAATCTTACAGATAGTTTGAAGCGTAGCGGAGAACTCGACTTTGAAATGCAGACGCAGGACCTCAATTTCCTTACCGGACTTACCGGAGTAACACCCGACGGGTCTATCGTTGTACCCGACAGCATGAATCTCATGGCGCGTCTCGGGCTTGACGGACCACAATGCAATGCCATTCTGAAAGTAAAGGAAGGTGAAGGCAGCTTGAATTTGGATGCTGCCTACAACTTGGCCACCGAGGCCTATCATGCCGACCTTGCGATAGATGCTTTGCAACTCCATCATTTCTTGCCCAAAGATTCTATTTATACACTTACGGCTCAAGTCTCCGCCAAAGGGCAAGGAGTGGATATTGCTTCCCATAAAACAATAGCTCGTGTAGAAGCCAAACTGGCCGAACTGCAATATGCCCGCTGGAATATATCGGGTGTGGATTTGAATGCAGGCTTAAAGTCATCGGTAGCCTCCGTGCACCTGACGAGTGATAATACTTTATTGAAAATGCAGTCTGAGGCGGATATGCGCCTTGACCGTAAATATATGGACGGTAAGCTGACCGTGAATGTGGAAGAATTGGACTTGCATAAACTGGGAGTAGCATCCGAACCTTTAGAGCATCCGTTTGCGTTTAATTTAGGTGCGGAGGCACGCCATGACTCCATTAAGTTAAGAATGGACGCCGGTGATATGAATCTGCAGTTCCGGGCCCGCAGTACTTTGAAAGAACTGTTGGAACAATCGGATGAGTTTGTTGCCATTCTTATGAAGCAGATAGACGAAAGGAAATTGGATCATGCGGCTTTGAGGCGGGTGCTGCCGTCAGCCGGTATGCAGTTGACGGCGGGACAGTCTAATCCGGTCAGTTATTTCTTAAAAACAAAGGACGTGGCGTTCCATGATTTTACTCTTCGTTTCGGGTTTACTCCGACGCGGGGCATCAACGGACGGACAGCTGTACATGGGTTGAAGGTGGATTCGTTGCAACTGGACACAGTCTTCTTTGCAGTTCGGCAGGATACCTCACGCATGGTGTTGCAAAGCGGTGTGATTAATGGACCGAAGAATCCACAGTTCGTATTCCGTAGTACGCTTACCGGTGAGGTTCGTAGTGAAGATGCCGAACTGACAGTGAACTATGTGGACGGCGAGGGGCAGACCGGAGTCTTGTTTGGTATTAATGCCCGCCCATTGACAGAGGGACATGGCAAGGGCAACGGGGTATTGCTCAATCTTACGCCTGCCGAACCGATTATTGCGTATCGTAAATTCCATTTTGTGGATAAAAGCAACTGGGTTTACCTGCATAAGAATATGCGCGTCTATGCCAATATTGATATGGACAGTGACAATGGTTTGTCCTTCCGTATGCAGTCGGATAAGAACGACAGCATCTCATTGCAGAATATGAATGTGGAATTAAGCCGTTTCCAGTTGGGTGAGTTGAGTGAGGTTCTTCCTTATATGCCGCGGTTGACCGGTCTGTTCTCCGCAGAAGCTCAGTATATACAGACGGCTACCTCCTTGCAGGTATCTGCCGAAGCCAATATTGATGAATTGACATACGAACGTCAGCACGTGGGAGACATTGGCATGGGTGCTACATGGTTGCCGGGTGACAAAGGGGCTACACATTATTTAAATACATATTTCAGTTATGATAATCAGGAAGTGCTGACTGCCGACGGTATACTGACGCAAAAAAATGGTAGGGATACATTGGAAGTAACTACCACTTTTGAACATTTCCCGATGAAGATAGCCAATGCTTTTGTTCCGGATCAGATGGTCTCCTTTACCGGTGACCTTGACGGCGGAATGTACATCTACGGGCCATTGGATAAACCCAAGATGCACGGAGATATTACGCTGGACAGTGTGTCGGTATATGCACGTCAGGCAGGAGCTCGTTACTGGTTTGATGAACGTCCGGTGCAGATTAAGGATAACCAACTGATATTTGATAAGTTTGCTATCTATACCACCAGTAAGAATCCTTTTACGATTGACGGAAAGGTTGACTTCCGTAATTTGGAACGTCCTACGGCGGACTTGAAGCTGAAGGCAGAAAACTATACTCTACTGGATGCGCCGCGTACTCGCGAAAGCATGATTTATGGTAAAGTTTTTGTTGACTTGAATGCTACGGTGCGGGGACCTTTGGATGCTCTGACTATGCGTGGTAATATGAATCTGTTGGGAAATACAAATGCCACTTATGTGTGGACAGATTCGCCGCTGGCTGTGGAAGACCGCTTGGACGGGCTGGTTACTTTCACTTCCTTTGCCGATACAACTTCGGTGAATACGGATGAAGCCCCGGTCATGTCTTTGGGCGGTATGGATATGATAATGACCGTACATATTGATGATGCGGTGCGTTTGCGTGCCGACCTCAGTACCGACCGCAGCAAGTTTGTTGAATTGGAAGGCGGTGGTAACCTGAATCTGCAATACACCCCTCAGGGCGACTTGAACCTTACCGGACGTTATACTCTCTCAGGCGGTATCTTGAAATACTCCTTGCCTGTTATACCTCTGAAAGATTTTCAGATAAATAGTGGCAGTTATGTGGATTGGCGGGGCGATCCGATGAATCCTACACTGAACTTGAAGGCAACGGAACGCTTGCGTGCTTCGGTGGCTGACGGTGACGACGGCGGTACACGTATGGTGAACTTTGATGTCTCTATCTCCATAAAGAACAAGATGACAGCTCCGGAATTGGTATTTGACATCTCGGCGCCTGATGATGCCACCATCGAAAATGAGTTGCAGGCAATGGGTGCTGAAGAACGGAGTAAACAAGCGATTGCCATGATGGCTACGGGCGTCTATCTGAACAGTGGTGCCAAAGGTGCCGGACTGACGATGGGCAGCGCTTTGAACAGTGTGTTGCAAAGTCAAATTAATTCATTGGCAGGTTCCGCCCTGCAAAGCGTCAATGCCAGCTTCTCAATGGGGATTGAAGACCGTACGGCTGCGGAAACAGGCGATACGCAGAAAGACATCAGTTTCCGTTACTCGCAGCGTCTCTTCAATGATAGAGTACAGATTGTTATTGGCGGTAAGGTGTCTACGGGAGCTAATGCCACTAATGATGCGGAATCGTTTATAGACAATGTGTCTTTGGAATACAGGTTGGACAAATCCGGCACTCGTTATGTCCGTGTCTTCCATAATAAAAACTATGAAAGCGTACTCGATGGCGAGATTACCGAAACCGGTGTAGGTATGGTGCTTCGCCGTAAAATGGATCGCTTGAGTGAGCTTTTCCTTTTCAGGAAAAAGAAGAAACCGATGGAGACCGAAGAGAAGAGATGACGGCATTAATCTGAAAAGTAATGAACGATATGAAACGACTGATACTATATATAATAGGTGTAATCCTTTTGGCAGCCTGTTCCACTACTAAACATCTGCCCGAAGGTGAAGTGCTGTATGTGGGACAGAAGAAGACGATTGTAGAGAATTATAAGTCCACTCCGGTTGGAGAAATTGCTTTGGAAGAAGTGAATGCCGCTTTGGATAAAGCTCCTAACAACTCTATATTTGGAATACGTTATCCGTTCCCTTTAGGACTGTGGATATATAACGGATTTGTGAAATACGAGAAAGGTTTAGGCAAATGGGTATTCAATACCTTTGCAGCTACGCCGGTATTGATGTCCGCTGTCAATCCTGATATTCGTCAGAAGGCGGCTGCCAACCTGTTGCGTGACTATGGCTATTTTAATGGTAAGGTCAGTTACCGTACTTTTGTTGACCCGAAAGACTCTCTGAAAGCGAAAGTACAGTATACGGTGGATATGCGTAATCCCTATTATATAGATACGGTTTTCTATCATGGTTTCAGTGAACGTACATTGCGTATTATGAATATGAGCCGTCGTCGTTCACTGATTAGTCCGGGAGAGCAGTTCAATGTGCTCGACCTCGATGGGGAACGTACACGTATCAGTACCCTGTTGCGTAATGTGGGGTGTTATTATTTCAGTCCTGAATATTTGACGTATCAGGCAGATACGACCCAAGTGCCGGGAGGTCATGTGGCGATGCGTATGGTGCCCGTTGCCGGCATGCCTGCTGTGGCGGAGAAACCGTTTTTTGTGGGAAAGAAATCTTTTTATCTTTATGGCAAACAAGGGCAGATGCCTAATGATAGCATAGATTATAAAGGTCTGCATATTTACTATCATGACAAATTGCGGGTACGCCCCAATATGCTTTACCGCTGGCTGAACTATCATGCTTATCGGCAAAAACGCCAGGTACAGGACAGTACGGGCATTTCGAAGCGGCGCTCCATGCAGAATATGTATAGTTTGTATCGCCAGACCCGTATTCAAGAACGCTTGAACAATGTGGGTATCTTCCGCTATCTCGAAATGAGATATACGCCGCGTGATACAACCTTTGTATGTGATACGCTTGATGTAAATATACATGCAGCCTTGGACAAACCTTATGATGCTGAATTGGACTTCAACGTGAAGATGAAAAGTAATAATCAGACAGGTCCGGGAGCCTCGTTTACTGTAACGAAGAATAACGTCTTCGGGGGTGGTGAGTCTTGGAATGTCAAGTTGGATGGTTCATACGAGTGGCAGACCGGAAAGGATAGGTCTTCGTTAATGAACAGCTACGAAATAGGTCTGTCAACTTCGCTTATGTTTCCGCGTGTAGTCTTTCCTCGTTTTGGTGACAGAGAGTATGACTTTCCGGCCATGACAACTTTTAAACTGTATATCGACCAGCTGAATCGTGCCAAGTATTATAAACTTCTGGCATTCGGGGGAAGCGCCACCTATGATTTCCAACCCAAACGCACGAGCAAGCATAGCTTCACACCGTTTAAGTTGACATTCAACGTGCTTCGTAATCCCACAGAGGCCTTCAAGCAATTGCAGGCAGATAACCCGGCGCTTTATGTCAGCTTGCGCGACCAGTTTATTCCTGCCATGGAATATACCTATACTTACGATAATGCGTCCATAAGCCAAGTGCGAAATCCTATTTGGTGGCAGACAACGGTAGGTTCGGCAGGTAATGTTACTTCGTGTATCTATCGCATATTCGGAAAACCGTTCAGCGAAAAAGATAAAAAACTGTTGGGTGTGCCCTTTGCACAGTTCTTAAAGGTGAACAGTGAATTTCGTTATCATTATAAGATTGATAAGAACCAGATGATTGCTTCACGTATTGCCGGCGGGGTGATATGGTCGTATGGAAATGCGTTGTCGGCTCCTTATACAGAGCAATTCTATATCGGCGGCGCTAATAGCATACGTGCATTTTCCGCCCGCAGTATAGGTCCGGGCGGTTATGCTCCGGATAAGGAAAGCAAGTATTCTTTCATCAATCATGTGGGCGACATACGTATGGAGGCCAATGTAGAGTACCGTTTTCGTATCATCGGAGACTTGCATGGAGCGGTGTTCTTGGATGCAGGTAATGTGTGGTTGATGCGTAAGGACGATTCACGTCCCGGCGGTGAATTCACCTTGAAGAATTTTGCCAAACAGGTGGCTTTGGGCACGGGGGCAGGTATACGTTATGATATGGATTTTCTCGTTTTCCGTCTGGATTGCGGAGTCGGTTTGCACGACCCGTATGAAACCGGTAAATCGGGATATTACAATATTCCTAAGTTCAAGGATAGCCTTGCCTTGCATTTCGCTATTGGCTATCCGTTCTGATTAAAAAAAGCAGACCTGTTGATTGCAGGTCTGCTTTGTTGTGAGTTGATATTGTTGATAGTTACGATGAAGGTCTATCTTTGTGTATAACTATTGGCGGGTTATAACCCGAAGTCGGCAGGATTAATAGTTGCAATCAATACCAGTTCTTCCTTGTCTTCTGCAGTTTCCACTTCCGTGTAGATTTCAATCTCGTGTTTAGTATTCTCACGGATTTCAATCTCCCATTTACTTGGATCCTTTTCGCCGGTAAGGGCAATTAACTCATCAAGTTTCTCTTGAGAGAGCTTTTTGACAAACATCTGAATGAACGCAACTTTTATTGGGTCGTCAAGGTCGATTTCACTACCTAAGAATTTGTAATCCTTGTCGAAGAGTAGTTCGTATTCAATATTGATAGATAAATTCTCTATTTTAGCTGAACGGAGAATTTCTACTTCATATTCCAATGCTTTAGTTGTTTCGTTTTTCTCTTCCTCAAAGTCAACGATGATGGCATCCTTATAATTCTTTGCAATGTAGCTTACCAACTTTTGCGGACATGGGAGGTTCTCGTCTTCATCGTTTTCGTCATTGTCGGGCACTTCTTTTACTAATATACCTTCTGTCGTATAGTACAGTTCGTATTCTGCATCTTTCTTTTCGACTTCCAGCTTGATGATGATTTCGGCTTCTCCTGTTTCGCTAAGGTTGCGTTGTAACAGGTCGATGTCATCAAGGATATAACCTTCCGTATTGTAGGTGCTTTTATTGTAAGCATCCCATACTTTGGTATATTGGGTTTTAAAGTCCTCTTTTGAAATTTCTTTTTCGCTCAGGCTGCATTGTCCCTCTTGGGTATACCAAGCCTCACATTGGGGAGCCGGAGCAGTATCGGCACGGGTTTTACCTTTCTTCAAGTCGAAGGTTGCCACATAGTAGTTCTTCTTTTCAGTCCATTTTACATTTACAGCATCAGGAAATTGTTTGGTAAATACGTTGGCTACCGGTTTAGGTAAGTTTTCGGGAGTAATGTTGCCGTTGTTGTTACCGTTGTTTTCGTTGTCATCACTGCATGCTGTGAATGCAATCATGGCTGCTCCCAGCAACCACGCTGCCAAATTCATTTTCTTTCTCATAATTTATTTTTTTAAAGTTTAGACGAGGCAAAGAAAAGAGACAATTCTGAAGTTTTTCTGAAGATTCTGTTTTTGCGTAGATTTTGTGTGAACGGGTTGATGCTTTAGGAGAAATGAGTTACATTTGTCTGATTATACATATAACCTTGCCTCTATGAATATATTAATTATTGAAGATGAACGCGAGATAGCCCGGGCGATTGTTGATTTTTTTAATACGGAAAAGTACGTTACCGAGTGTGCCCATGATTTTGCTTCGGCTATGGAAAAACTGGGATTGTATGAGTACGATTGCGTAGTGGTGGATATAACATTGCCGGACGGAAACGGATTTGATATTATCCGTTACATTAAAGAACAGGGATTGGATTACGGCATTATTATTGTGTCGGCTTTAAATTCCATTGATGATAAGATTTTGGGATTGGACATTGGTGCAGACGATTATTTGGCCAAACCCTTCAGCTTGCCTGAACTGAATGCGCGGGTAAAGTCGGTTATCCGTCGCCGCAGATTCGAAGGGCGTAATGATTATGTGTTTCACGAGTTTTGTATTAATACGGATGCTCATAAATTGTTTGTCCATGGGAAAGAGGTAGTGCTGACCCGCAAGGAATACGACTTGTTTCTGTTTTTTGTCATGAACCGTGAACGGGTACTGACGAAGGAGACTATTGTGGAGCATTTATGGGGAGATATGATGGGAATTTCAGCCGATTCGCTCGACTTTGTGTACACGCATATCCGTAATCTTCGCAAGAAATTACTGGATGCTGATGCAAAGGATTATATTAAGACTGTATATGCCGTCGGTTATAAGTTTACGGAATATTGAGGAGACTGAGTATGAAATTAGTTTCTATTTATTGGAAATATACTGTGTATGCCTTTCTTGTTGTATTGGTACTGGGAAGCATTACGCATTATTATATCTTCCGTAATTCTATTCATCGTTCCACCGATGATGTGCTGCAAGAGTATAAGCAGGATATACAAGAGTATGCGGCGAGTCATGATACGCTGCTTTCCCTTCATGATTTGGAACTGAAGCACAGCCGTCTTCTTTTCCATGAAGTGGGTAAGGTTGCAAAAAAAGGAAAGGAATGTGCCATTTACGACTCTTTGATTTATAGTAAATATGAAGGAGAACAAGTGATTTACCGTGTTTTAAAGTTTAATGTAGATACCCGTGAGGGTACTTATCAAGTACTCTTGAGCCAGCCTACGCTGGAAGAAGACGATTTGATGTCTGCGGTGGTCATATCTTTATCGCTGTTGTTGCTTTTCTTTTTGATTGCATATTCGTGGGTTTCTACCTATTACACCCGTATTTTGTGGCGGCCTTTTTATCTTCTGCTGGAACAGTTGAGACGTTTCCGCATAGATCGCCAACAACCGGATAGGATGCCTGTTTGTGGTATTGAAGAGTTTGACGAAATGGGGAATACTATATCTGATATGATGGGGAAGATGCACAATGATTATCTCTCACTGAAAGAACTTACAGAAAACACGTCGCATGAGTTGCAAACTCCCTTGTCTATATTGAAAATGAAATTAGAGATGCTTCAACAGCAAGAAACGGACAATGAGAAGGTCATGGATTTGGTAAGGGATATGCAACATACTGTCAGCCGAATGACTCGCTTTAATCGTGCATTGCTGTTGATAGCCCGTATCAACAACGATCAGTTTGCCAATGTGGAGCAGGTTAATCTAAACGAGTACATAACAGAGTATTTATCCGCTTATGAAGATATTTTGCAAGATAAGTCGGTTACGATAGTTTGGGATAGCCGGGCGCCTTTTGTCGTACCGATAAACCGTATGTTGGCGGAACGGCTGGTAATGAATTTGATTGTGAATGCTGTGCGTTACAATGTAATAGGAGGATGCTTGCGCGTGGAAACTACAGAAAACAGTATTAAGATAGCCAACACATACGGCAATATTATTCCATCGGGTGATTTATTTGCCCGGTTTACCCGCTCTTCGCACGATAGTGAATCTACCGGCCTTGGATTGACAATAGTAAAAAGTATTTGCCAAAAAAGCGGATTAAAGGTGGAAGTATCGGTCAATAAGGTAGAGTTTTGTACGATTGTTGTAAAGAATGAACTAAAATCGCCCCCTTTCTGATATAAAATTTACTACTTTTGCACCTGTTATCAACCATGATACACTAACCTTTTTAAATAATTACTAATATGAAACCAACTTTATTTTTATTGGCAGCCGGTATGGGTAGCCGTTATGGTGGCTTGAAACAATTGGATGGACTGGGTCCGAATGGTGAGACTATTATGGACTATTCTATTTACGATGCCATCAATGCCGGATTCGGTAAGCTCGTTTTTGTTATCCGTAAAGATTTTGAACAGGATTTTCGTGATAAGATTATCTCTAAATACGAAGGACATATTCCGTGCGAACTGGTGTTCCAGGGACTGGATGCACTTCCCGAAGGATTTACTTGCCCGGCAGACCGCACGAAACCTTGGGGCACCAACCATGCCGTGATGATGGGTGCCGATGTGATAAAGGAACCGTTTGCCGTTATCAATTGTGATGACTTCTATGGCCGTGATTCTTTCCAAGTTATGGGTAAGTTCCTGTCTGCGCTTCCCGAAGGCTCCAAGAATGTATATTCAATGGTAGGTTTCCGCATTGGCAATACATTAAGCGAAAGCGGTACCGTATCACGCGGTCTTTGCGGCACGGATGCAAAAAAACTGTTGACCTCTGTTGTAGAACGTACCAAGATTCAGCGTATGGACGGTGAAGTGAAATATATTGATGATAATGGCGAATGGACAGCTACTCCCGATACTACTCCGGTCAGTATGAACTTCTGGGGCTTTACTCCCGATTACTTTGCTTACAGCCAAGAGCTCTTCAAGACATTCCTCAGCGACCCTAAGAATATGGAGAACTTGAAGAGCGAATTCTTCATACCGTTGATGGTAGATAAACTGATTAACGACGGTACGGCTACGGTTGAGGTGCTTGATACGAACAGTAAATGGTTCGGTGTGACTTATCCGGAAGATCGCCAGAGTGTGGTCGACAAGATTCAGGCATTGGTGGATGCCGGAGAATATCCTGCTAAGTTATTTTAAAGGAACGTTAGAGCGCTTTCTTTGAAAAGATTATCCCCTTTTTCCCTTTTTTGTTCTCCAAACTGGCTGAACAGGAAGGGAAAGAGGGGATTTTTTTGTAAAGGTTTATGAGTGGCGGATGCTTGTTTGTAACTGCCTGATTGTCAGTGTGCTTTTATGGAGTGTGGCTCAGTATACGACTGAGGCTACCTCAGTATACGACTTAGCCTGCCTCAAAGTACTGCTAAAAGGTAAATATATTATGCTGTAAATATAAATAACTAATTACCCGTTTGCCGTATCATCCGATATTTTAAGTGAATATACATAATTATCTTATACTATCTGTCATTCATGCAAACATTCATATAAACCTTGAATTTTAAAATGAGTGCAGCCGTATGCTTTGAATACATGATTGCGTGAGAATAAAAATAATATCGCTACCTTTGCAGTCTTGAACGATTAATTCATTGACACTATGATATCTGTAGAAGGACTGAAGGTGGAATTTAATGCCACCCCTCTGTTCGAAGACGTTTCTTATGTTATAAACAAAAAGGATCGTATAGCTCTTGTCGGCAAGAATGGCGCAGGCAAGTCTACCATGCTTAAAATATTGGCCGGCATCCAGCAACCGACTTCCGGCGTTGTGGCTGTTCCCCGCGAATGTACTATCGGGTATTTGCCTCAGGTGATGATACTCAGTGATGAGCGTACTGTAATGCAGGAGGCGGAACTTGCTTTTGAGCATATCTTTGAGATGCAGGCTGATATTGAGCGTATGAACCGGCAGCTTGCCGAACGCACTGATTATGACAGTGAAGATTATCAGAAGCTGATTGACCGTTTTACCCATGAGAATGAGCGTTTCCTGATGATGGGCGGAACAAACTATCGTGCTGAAATAGAACGAACCCTTCAGGGCTTGGGTTTTAGCCGTGAGGATTTCGACCGCTCTACAAGCGAGTTTTCCGGAGGTTGGCGTATGCGCATCGAACTTGCCAAGTTATTGCTTCGTCGTCCGGACGTATTATTGCTTGACGAGCCTACGAATCACCTTGATATAGAAAGTATTCAGTGGTTGGAAAACTTCCTGTCCACTCGTGCCAATGCGGTGGTACTCGTCAGCCACGACCGCGCTTTTCTTAATAATGTCACAACCCGTACCATTGAAATAACTTGCGGACGTATTTATGATTATAAAGTGAAGTATGATGAGTTTGTGGTGTTGCGCAAAGAACGTCGTGAACAGCAGTTGCGCGCTTACGAAAACCAGCAGAAACAGATACAGGATACGGAAGATTTCATTGAGCGTTTCCGCTATAAGGCTACTAAGGCGGTACAGGTGCAGAGCCGTATCAAACAGCTTGAAAAGATAGAACGTATAGAAGTGGACGAAGAGGATAACTCTTCTTTGCGTTTGAAGTTTGTTTGCAGCAGTCGCAGCGGCAATTATCCGGTTATCTGCGAAGATGTTGCCAAGGCGTATGGAGACCATATTATTTTTCACGATGTTAATCTTACGATTAATCGTGGTGAGAAGGTTGCTTTTGTCGGTAAAAATGGTGAGGGCAAGTCTACGCTTGTAAAGTGTATCATGGATGAAATTACGGATTATACCGGAAGGTTGACTTTGGGGCATAATGTGCAGATAGGCTATTTTGCGCAAAATCAAGCGCAATTGTTGGATGAGAATCTGACTGTTTTTGATACTATTGACCGTGTGGCGGTAGGGGATATCCGGTTGAAGATACGTGATATTTTGGGAGCATTCATGTTTGGCGGAGAGGCTTCTGACAAGAAGGTAAAAGTGCTTTCCGGTGGAGAACGTACTCGTCTTGCCATGATAAAGCTGCTGCTGGAACCGGTGAATTTCCTGATTCTTGACGAACCTACGAATCACCTTGATATGCGTTCCAAGGATGTACTGAAAGAAGCGATACGCGATTTTGACGGTACAGTGATAATTGTCAGCCATGACCGTGACTTTTTGGATGGACTTGCGACTAAAGTATATGAGTTCGGTGGCGGAGTGGTAAAGGAGCATCTTGGCGGTATTTACGATTTCCTGCAGAAAAAACAGATAGAGAGTTTGAATGACTTGCAGAAGTCTCCTTCGCTGTCCTCTTCCCCTGTCGGAAAAATGGTAACCGGTAATAATGCCGCAACAACGGTTGTACAACCTTCTGCCGCAAAATTGTCCTATGAGGAGCAAAAGGAACTCAATAAGAAACTTAAAAAGCTGGAACGCCGTGTAGCGGATTGTGAAGCGGAGATAGAACAACTGGAATCGGCCATTTCTATTCTTGAAGCCAAAATGGCTACACCGGAAGGCGCTTCGGATATGACACTCTATGAACAGCATCAAAAGTTGAAAACTCAATTGGATAATGTAATGGAAGAGTGGGATGTAGCCTCTTGCGAACTGGAGGAGACGAGAAAGGAGTGATAACTTTATAACATTATATTTTATAAGTATGAAAGTATTTCATTTTTTACCCATTGCAGCATTTTGTCTGATGACAGGTGCTTGCAGCACAGGCAAGAAACAGGTTGAGCTTACAGCCGGTATTCAGCTTGCCAATCTTGACACAATGGCTTTGCCCGGAACAGATTTTTACCAATACGCCTGTGGCGGTTGGATGAAGAATAATCCGATTCCTGCCGAGTACTCACAGTACGGCTCTTTTACTGTTCTCGCAGAAAATAACCGTAAGCAGATTCAGGGACTTATCGAAGAATTGGCTGCTACTCAACATGAAGCCGGTAGCATAGCGCAGAAAGTAGGCGATTTGTACAAAATCGTAATGGACAGTGTGAAACTGAATAAAGATGGCATAGCCCCTATTAAAGCCGAATTGGAAAGGTTGGGGAGCTTGAAAGACAAGAAAGAACTTTATGCTTTGTTGGGTGAGATGCAAAAGAAGGGCATTGTTTCCTATAATGTTCTGTATGTAGGGGCCGATGAAATGAATAGTAGCATGAACGCTGTACAGTCTTACCAAACGGGTTTGAGTATGGGTGAACGTGAATATTATCTGGAGAATGATGAGGCTACCGCTAAGATTCGTGATGCTTTCCGTACACACGTACAGAAGATGTATCAATTGGCAGGCTTTGATGAGGCTACTGCCAAAAAAGGTATGGAAGTAGTTATGGACGTAGAAACACGTCTTGCAAAGGCTTTCCGTTCGCGTACGGAATTGCGCGACCCGCATGCCAACTACAATAAAATGACGCTGGAAGAATTGGAAAAAAATTACCCCACTTTCGATTGGGATGCTTATCTGTCTGCTTTGGATTTGAAGGACGTGAAGGAGATTATCGTAGGGCAGCCCGCTTCTCTGAAAGCAGCCGCCGATATTTTGGATACTCTGCCTATTGACCAACAAAGCCTCTATCTGCAATGGAGATTGATTGATGCCGCCGCTGGTACTTTGAATGATGCTATGGCCGAGCAAAACTTCGACTTCTACCAACGTACAATGAGCGGTACGCAAGAAATGCAACCTCGTTGGAAGAGAGCTGTCAGTACAGTGAGTTCAGCCTTGGGTGAAGCTGTGGGGCAGATGTATGTAGAGAAATATTTCCCTGCCGCTGCCAAAGAACGTATGGTGGCTTTAGTGAAGAATCTGCAAGAAAGCTTGGGCGAACGCGTTAAGGGGCTTGCTTGGATGGGAGATTCTACCAAAGTAAAGGCTTTGGAAAAGCTGGCTACTTTCCATGTGAAAATCGGTTATCCTGACAAGTGGAAGGATTACTCTACATTGGAGATTAAAGATGATTCATATTGGGCAAATATGGAGCGTACCAACGAATGGAACCACGCGGAAATGGTGGCTAAAGCCGGCAAACCGGTGGATAAGGAGGAATGGCTGATGACTCCGCAAACTGTGAATGCTTATTATAACCCGACAACAAATGAAATATGTTTCCCTGCCGGTATTCTGCAATATCCGTTCTTTGACATGAATGCGGATGATGCTTTCAATTACGGAGCTATCGGTGTGGTAATCGGCCATGAGATGACTCACGGGTTTGATGACCAAGGTCGCCAATACGATAAAGACGGTAATTTGAAAGACTGGTGGACTGACGAGGATTCCAAACGTTTTGATGAACGTGCTCAGGTTATGGTGAATGTGTTCGACAGCATTGAAGTCGCTCCGGGGGTACACGGCAATGGCCGTATGACTTTGGGTGAGAACATTGCCGACCACGGCGGCTTGCAAGTTTCCTATCAGGCATTCAAGAGGGCTACTGCTGCCAATCCGCTGCCTGTAATGGATGGATTTACTCCCGAACAGCGCTTCTTCCTCGCTTATGCAGGTGTATGGGGAAACAACATCCGTCCAGAAGAAGTCCTGAATCGCACTAAGAGTGATGTGCACTCGTTGGGCAAGTGGCGCGTAAACGGTGCTTTACCCCAAATTGGTGCTTGGTATGAGGCTTTCAATATTACAGAGAATGATCAGATGTTTGTGCCGGTGGAAAAACGAGTTTCTATCTGGTAACAGCCTTGCTTTCATAAAAGATTTCAGTCCCGTCAGAGAGGTATAAACACCTTTTTGGCGGGACTTTTCTTATACCGCCATACAGAGTTATTGGAATTAATAATAAGTTCCTTTTTTAATTATACCTAATTTATTGTGTATGAATGTATGTATGAATAAACAAAATTCGTAACTTTGCACATCAAATAGTAAAATGTACGCATTACTTTAATACGCAAATCCATGTCTGAAACTAAAAGAATCAAAACAGCTCTGGTATCCGTTTACCATAAAGAAGGTTTGGACGAAATCATTACCAAACTGCATGAAGAAGGTGTAGAGTTCCTGTCAACCGGTGGAACTCGTCAATTTATCGAATCTTTAGGCTATCCCTGCAAAGCGGTGGAAGACCTTACTACATACCCTTCCATTTTGGGTGGACGCGTAAAGACTCTGCATCCTAAGATATTTGGAGGAATTCTTTGCCGCCGCGGATTGGAACAAGACATGCAGCAAATAGAAAAATATGAAATTCCCGAAATAGACCTTGTAATTGTAGATTTGTATCCGTTTGAGGCTACTGTTGCCAGTGGTGCTGAGGAACCGGCTATTATCGAGAAGATTGATATAGGCGGCATCTCGTTGATTCGTGCTGCAGCCAAAAATTATAATGATGTGGTAATTGTTGCTTCACAGGCTCAATATCAGCCGCTTCGCGATATGTTGATGGAGCATGGCGCTACCACTTCACTCGAAGAACGCCGTTGGTTTGCTAAAGAGGCCTTTGCCGTATCTTCTCATTACGATTCGGCCATCTTTAATTATTTTGACGGTGAAGAAGGCTCAGCTTTCCGTCAATCTGCCAACAACCAGAAGACTTTACGCTACGGTGAGAATCCGCATCAGAAAGGATACTTCTATGGCAATATAGATGCAATGTTCGACCAGATTCACGGAAAAGAAATCTCTTATAACAACTTGCTTGATATCAACGCTGCCGTTGATTTGATTGATGAATTTGCGGATACGACTTTTGCTATCCTGAAACATAACAATGCCTGCGGATTGGCTTCACGTCCTACCGTGCTGGAGGCTTGGAATGACGCGCTTGCCGGTGACCCTGTATCTGCGTTCGGCGGTGTGCTTATCACAAATGCTGTGATTGACAAGGCTGCTGCCGAGGAAATCAACAAAATATTCTTTGAAGTTATCATTGCTCCCGATTATGATGTGGATGCCTTGGAAATCCTCGGTCAGAAGAAAAACCGTATAATCTTGGTTCGTAAGCAGGCGACTTTGCCAAAGAAACAGTTCCGCTCTTTGCTGAACGGCGTGCTGGTACAAGATCGTGACCTGAAAGTGGAGACTTCCGAAGACTTGAAAACAGTAACGACAAAAGCTCCGACTGCACAGGAAATCGAAGATATGCTTTTTGCAAACAAAATTGTGAAGAATAGCAAGTCCAACGCTATTGTATTGGCAAAAGGCAAACAGCTGTTGGCAAGCGGCGTAGGTCAGACCAGCCGTGTAGATGCCTTGAAACAGGCTATCGAAAAAGCTAAGAACTTCGGCTTCGACTTGAATGGCGCTGTAATGGCAAGTGATGCTTTCTTCCCTTTCCCCGATTGTGTGGAAATAGCAGGCAATGAAGGTGTTAAAGCTGTGATTCAGCCGGGCGGAAGCATCAAGGACGAACTCTCGTTTGATTATTGCAACGAGCATGGCATTGCAATGGTGATAACAGGGTTCCGCCACTTTAAACACTAATATTAATGATGAATGAAGAACTAAGAATGAGGAATTGACTGCGCTGTCTTTACTCGCGTTGTTATTCTGCATAGCATTCTTAATTTTTCATTCCTAATTCTTCATTTAAGAAATATGGGATTATTCTCTTTTACACAAGAAATAGCGATGGACCTTGGTACTGCCAATACTATTATTACCACAAACGGTAAGATAGTAGTGGACGAGCCTTCGGTAGTAGCTTTGGACCGTCGTACAGACAAGATGATTGCCGTGGGTGAAAAGGCGAAGATGATGCACGAAAAAACCCACGAGAACATACGTACTATCCGTCCGCTTCGTGACGGCGTAATTGCCGACTTCTATGCTTGCGAGCAGATGATACGCGGACTTATTAAAATGGTGAACAATCGTAATCGTCTGTTCTCTCCTTCACTCCGTATGGTAATAGGTGTTCCCTCGGGAAGTACGGAAGTTGAGCTTCGTGCCGTGCGAGATTCTGCCGAACACGCCGGTGGACGTGATGTTTACTTGATATTTGAACCGATGGCTGCAGCTATCGGTATCGGTATTGATGTGGAAGCGCCAGAGGGTAATATGATTGTTGATATAGGTGGCGGCTCTACGGAAATTGCCGTTATCTCATTGGGCGGTATTGTTTCCAATAACTCTATCCGTATTGCCGGTGACGACCTGACTGCCGATATTCAGGAGTATATGAGCCGCCAGCACAACGTGAAGGTCAGCGAACGTATGGCAGAACGTATCAAGATTAATGTAGGTGCGGCTTTAACCGAATTGGGTGAGGACGCTCCTGAAGATTATATTGTTCATGGTCCAAACCGTATCACGGCTCTTCCTATGGAAGTGCCCGTATGCTATCAGGAAGTGGCACACTGTCTGGAGAAGTCTATCTCTAAGATTGAGACTGCTATCTTGAGTGCATTGGAGAATACGCCGCCCGAATTGTATGCCGACATCGTGCATAACGGTATCTATCTGGCCGGTGGCGGTGCTCTGCTTCGCGGACTGGATAAACGTCTGACCGATAAAATTAACATACCGTTCCACATTGCGGAAGACCCTTTGCATGCCGTTGCCAAAGGTACAGGCGTTGCATTGAAGAATGTTGACCGCTTCTCATTCCTGATGAGATAGGTATGCGAAACTTACTGAACTTTCTTATTAAATACAATTACTGGTTCCTCTTTCTTTTGTTAGAGGTTACCAGTTTTGTTTTATTGTTCCGCTTCAACCATTATCAACAGAGTGTGTATTTCACCTCGGCAAACGGAGTGGCAGGGAAAGTTTATGAGATTTCGGGAGGTATCAGTTCTTACTTCCACTTGAAATCGGTCAACGAGGATTTACTCGACCGGAATATGTGGTTGGAACAACGGGTGGCTTTTCTTGAAAGAAGCCTGCAAGAAAGGGGATTGGATTCAGTAAAACTATATAGCACGGCGCGCCTTGCTCCGGATGATTACCGCATATTCAAGGCGAATATTATTAAGAACAGTCTGAATAAGGCGGATAATTACATTACATTGGACCGTGGTTCGTCAGATAGCATTCGTCCGGAGATGGGTGTGGTGGATGCAAATGGGGTAGTAGGTATTGTATATAAGACTTCCCCCCGCTATTCGCTGGTTATTCCGTTGCTGAACAGCAAGTCGAGCATCAGCTGCAAGATTGTGGGCAGTGATTATTTCGGCTATTTGAAGTGGGAAGGCGGAGATTCGCGTTTTGCCTATCTGAAAGATTTGCCTCGGCATGCGGAATTTAATCTGGGTGATACAGTAGTGACAAGCGGTTACTCCACGGTATTTCCCGAAGGGGTTATGGTAGGAACGGTTGATGATATGTCTGACTCTCATGACGGACTTTCATATCTGTTGAAGATAAAGCTGGCTACGGATTTCGGTAAGGTGAGTAATGTGCGTGTTATTTCGCGTAGCGGACAGGTAGAACAGAATATGCTGGAAAAAGAAGGGGAAAAATGATAATCAATTATTTGCATAAGATAGGATGGTTTATCGGTTTGGCGCTATTGCAGGTGCTGATACTGAACAATGTGCATATTGCCGGATATGCCACCCCGTTTTTATATATATACCTGATTTTGAAGTTTGAATCGGATGTGTCCCGTAACGCATTGATGTTATGGGCTTTCTTCCTCGGGCTGGCGGTTGATGTCTTTTCCGATACTCCGGGAATGAATGCGGCTGCCACGGTGTTGTTAGCCTTTCTGCGCCCTGTATTCTTACGTTTGTTTGTACCTCGCGATACGCTGGATACATTGGTTCCGGCAGTCCGTACAATGGGAATCTCTCCTTTTCTGAAATATTTGGTTGTCAGTGTCTTGGTGCATCACGGGATGCTGCTTACTCTCGAATTCTTCTCTTTTGCCCACATCGGTACGTTGTTGTTGAGAATTGTAACAAGCACTTTGCTGACTGTAACTTGTATAATGGCGGTAGAGGGTATACGGAAGAAATAAAAAGGAACTCATAAGTCGCAATTGAATGAAGGATTATACGCTGGAGAAACGAAAATATGTGATAGGCATGGCGGCTGTTGTCATTGTCCTTATCTACGTGATTCGTCTGTTCGACTTGCAAATCATGACGGATGACTACAAGAAGAATGCGGACAGCAATGCCTTTCTGAATAAGATTCAGTATCCTTCGCGTGGCGCTATTTATGACCGTAACGGTAAACTGTTGGTTTTTAACCAGCCTGCATACGACATTACGTTCGTGCCTCGTGAAGTGGTACAACTTGATACGCTGGATTTTTGTCATGCGTTGAACATTACGCTCGAACAGTTCCAAAAGCGTATGAAAGATGTAAAGAACCGTTGGATGAATCCCGGTTATTCCAAATATACGCATCAGGTATTTATGACACAACTCTCGGCAGAAGAGTGCGGTGTGTTTCAGGAGAAGCTATTCAAATTTCCTGGTTTCTATATCCAGCGGCGTACTATCCGGCAATATACTTATGATGCCGCCGGGCATGCGTTGGGAGACATAGGCGAAGTGTCAAAGAAAGATATTGAAGCGGACAATTACTATATTCGGGGAGATTATATAGGAAAGCAAGGGATAGAGAAATCTTATGAAAAGTATCTCCGTGGGGAAAAAGGAGTGGAGATTCTGCTTCGTGATGCGCATGGGCGTATTCAGGGGCATTATATGGACGGGAAGCTCGACCGCCCTTCCATACCCGGTAAGAATTTGACCTTAGGTATCGACATCGAATTACAGAGGTTAGGTGAGCGTCTATTGCAGCATAAAATCGGGGCGATTGTAGCCATTGAGCCGGCTACGGGAGAGATACTCTGTATGGTTTCTTCTCCCACTTTCGATCCTCACTTGATGATTGGACGCCAGCGTGGCAAGAATCACCGAATGTTACAAAGAGACAAACGCAAACCTTTGTTGAACCGTGCAATAATGGGGGCATATCCACCGGGCTCCACTTTTAAGACTGCGCAGGCATTGACATTTTTGCAAGAAGGAATTATCCATGAAGATTATCCGACTTTTCCCTGTGCACACGGGTTTAACTATGGAAGCTTGCATGTGGGATGCCACGGGCATGGTTCTCCTTTGCCATTGATTCCGGCCATAGCTACTTCATGTAATTCCTACTTTTGCTGGGGGCTGTTCCGAATGTTCAGTGACAAAAAGTATGGTTCTCCTCAAAATGCCATTACCGTATGGAAAGACCATATGGTTTCTCAAGGATTCGGTTATCGTCTCGGTACAGACCTTCCCGGAGAACAACGCGGGTTGATTCCTAACGCAAAATTTTATGATAAAGCATATCGTGGTTCTTGGAACGGGCTTACGGTTATCAGTATCGCTATCGGACAGGGTGAAATTCTTGCCACTCCGTTGCAAATAGCCAATTTAGGTGCAACCATTGCCAATCGGGGGCATTTCATAACCCCGCATATTGTAAAAGAAATACAAGACAATGACCTGGATAGCATTTACCGTACTCCACGTATCACTTCGGTTGCCCGGGAGTATTATGATGAAGTTGTGGAAGGTATGCGTGCCGCCGTTACAGGAAGTACGGGTAGTGCGACTTGCCGTATGGTAGGTACAATTCTGCCCGGTGTGGAAGCATGCGGTAAAACCGGTACGGCGCAGAATCGAGGGAAAGACCATTCTGTATTTATGGGATTCGCTCCGATGAACGACCCCAAAATAGCAATTGCGGTCTATGTGGAGAATGGTGGTTTCGGGGCGACTTACGGTGTTCCTATCGGTGCTATGATGATGGATCAGTACTTACATGGTAAGTTATCGCCGGAGAATGAAATACGTGCGGAGGAATTTAGTAACCGTATAATTTTGTACGGAGACGAAGAAAGGTAGTGAACGGTCAAATATTAACAGTATAAATGGTAAGAAGAGACAATATATGGAAATCATTGGATTGGGTGACGATTGTAATCTACCTGATGTTGATTGTATTTGGCTGGTTTAGCGTTTGCGGAGCAAGTTACGATTATGGTGACCGTGATTTTCTTGATTTTTCCACTCGTGCCGGTAAACAGTTTATGTGGATTGTCTGTTCATTCGGGCTGGGCTTTGTTTTGCTGATGCTGGAGGATACACTCTATGATATGTTTTCCTACATTATATATATAGGACTTATTCTATTATTGGTTGTCACTATCTTCATAGCTCCTGATACTAAGGGATCACGTTCATGGTTAATTTTGGGACCTGTCAGTTTGCAACCGGCTGAGTTTGCCAAGTTTGCCACAGCACTGGCATTAGCAAAGTATATGAGTGCTTATTCATTTACCATAAAAAACTGGAAAAGCGCATTGATGTTGGCTTTTCTCATCCTTTTGCCGATGCTGCTGATTATCCTTCAACGTGAAACAGGTTCCGCATTGGTATATACAGCTTTCTTTCTGATGCTTTATCGTGAAGGTATGCCCGGTGTGGTGCTCTTTTCCGGTATTTGCGCTGTGGTATATTTTGTGGTGGGAATTCGTTTCGATCAGGTTTTTATAGCGGATACTCCAACACCTATCGGAGAGTTTGCCGTATTGTCAATGGTTTTGCTCTTTGCCGGTGGAATGGTATGGGTATATAAAAAGAAATGGGAGCCGGTTCGTAATATTATCGGAGGCTCTTTTATAGTGTTGCTTATCGCATATTTTATATCAGAGTACATCACTCCCTTTAATTTGGTGTGGGCGCAATGGGGATTATGTGTTGTGACAGTGTGCTATTTATTCTTTCTTTCTTTGAGTGAGCGCCATTGGAGTTGTCTTCTTATTGGATTATTTGCTATAGGTTCGATAGGCTTTCTCTATTCCAGCGATTATTTCTTCAATAAAGTGTTGGAACCTCATCAGCAGATACGTATCAAGGTTGTGTTGGGCATGGAGGAAGATTTGGCAGGGGCAGGTTATAATGTAAACCAGTCAAAGATTGCTATTGGTTCGGGCGGATTGACCGGGAAGGGCTTTTTGAACGGTACACAGACTAAACTGAAATATGTACCCGAACAAGATACGGATTTTATCTTCTGTACAGTGGGGGAGGAAGAGGGTTTTATCGGTTCAACGGCTGTGCTGCTATTGTTTCTGATTCTGATACTTCGTTTGATAGTGTTGTCAGAGCGGCAACAGTCGGCATTTGGCAGGGTATATGGATACTCGGTACTGAGTATTTTCCTGTTTCATCTTTTTATAAATATCGGAATGGTACTCGGTCTTACACCTGTAATCGGTATTCCGTTGCCTTTCTTTAGTTATGGTGGCTCGTCGTTATGGGGTTTTACGATACTGCTGTTTATTTTCCTGCGTATTGATGCCGGAAGGAATAGGAGGTTGGTGTAACCTCGTCATAGATTTACGTAATATTACCGTTGTAGTTTGATTCCTATGTCGTTGATGCCGGGAAGGATGTCATCGGGCATTGTATGGGCTACTTTGAAAAGATAATCACCGGGCTTCTCTATTTTGATACTTCCGGCAGGGAATGCGGATTGATATAATCCGCCCCAACCATCTCCTTTCCAGATGCCTTCCTCGCTGGCTATGACGGCTTTCAGTGTGTCAGCCTGTAGCTTTTTGACTTCCGGGCTATCGTAACAAACGGATAAATTTATGTTTTGATAAGGGTAGGTATTACGGTTACGGACTTCGATAGTCAGTTTATAGTAAGTTTGTGAATCGGGTATGCTGACATTGAAAAATAGTGTGTCCTGTCGTTTCCAACCTTCTTGCGGGATAGACTGGAATGCATGATATACAGTTTGTTTGTCGCAGGCGTTTAATATGCCTGCAACAAACAGTAGTATGGTGATTTTCAGAAACTTTGTCTTATTCTTGAACAGGTTTATCATTTTGAACAGGTTTATCTCCTTGAGACTTAGGTCTGTTATTGTGGGGACGTTTACGATTGTTGTTATTTCGTTGCGGGCGTTTCTCGTCTCCCTGTACCCGTTTTTCGTCTCCTTGCGGTTTAGACTGCTCTTGTTGTTGCGGAGTGGCAGGCTGTTCACCACCTTGTGGTCGGTTATTGGCATTCTTTTTCTTCTTCTTGTTTCGATTGCCGCCATTGTTGCCATTGCCGTTACTGTTGTTGCCGTCTCCTCCATTTTTATTTTTACGGTTACGGTCAAAACGGGTTAAACTTTCCTGCTCGAGTAGGTCTACCGGTTTCTTTGGTTCGGTACGACGCGTTTCTTCCAGTAGGTTGTCCGGTTTGATACCTCTCTTGTTCAGACCGATTATTTCAAAAGCCCGTCTGCCGCTGATTGTAACCAGATTGGCCGGAATGTTCTTGTCGGTGGAGTAGGTTATCTGATTGTTAAGGATGTCCGCCTTAAAGAAATAGAATACACCGTCTTTGGTTTCTAATTCGATTTCTTTGGAAGGCAAGCGTTTCTGTGCTTCTACATAGCAATCCACTTCATAGTTAAGACAACACTTCAATTTGGCGCATTGTCCGGCAAGCTTTTGTGGATTCAGTGAAATATCTTGAAAACGAGCGGCACTGGTTGATACGGATACAAAAGACGTCATCCATGTGGCACAGCATAGTTCGCGACCGCAAGGTCCGATACCGCCGATGCGACCGGCTTCTTGGCGTGCGCCAATCTGTTTCATTTCAATACGTACGTGGAAGGCGTCAGCCAGAACTTTAATTAACTGGCGGAAATCTACACGCTCATCTGCAATGTAGTAGAAGATAGCTTTGTTGCCGTCTCCTTGATATTCAACATCACCGATTTTCATGTTGAGGTTGAGGTCAAGGGCTATCTGACGTGCACGAATCATCGTACTGTGTTCACGTGCTTTCGCTTCATTATATTTATCCATATCTACCTGTTTTGCCTTACGGTAGATACGTTTGATATCGGCTTCCGACTTGATATTGGTTTTGCGCATTTGTAGAGGGACGAGTCGTCCGGTAAGAGTTACTACACCTATATCATGTCCGGGAGTAGCTTCTACGGCTACTATATCGCCTTTTTCCAGAGGTATTTTGTTGCTGTTGCGGAAATAGCCCTTACGGGTATTCTTGAACTGGACTTCCACCATATCCGATTCTTCTGCATTGCCGGGAATATCGGCAAGCCAATCGTAGGTATTTAGTTGCTTGTCCTGTCTGCCGCAGCTTTTGCAGCAGAGACCACCGCTTCCGTTATGTAGTTTAAATTCCATCATTCTATCTATTATTTGACTATTTACTGTTTATTATTTAGATTCAGGCCGAAAAAGATTACCCTATTGCTTTAACAGAACAATCATTTTCAGTGAAAAATCAAAGAAAACCATACGGGCATTTACATTTTGTTCAATATGTACCTGTGCTTCACTGAGTTCATCCATGATACCCATAACGTTCCGTTCGTTGACGAATGGGGCGAATCGGGTAGCGAAGTTTTGCTCAGGCAGTGTCATGTAATTCATTTCTTTCCGATGCAGGTTATAGATGAAGTTTTCCCGTATCATACGCTGGCAATATTCCAGAAAGTTCTTTTGGCGTTCGCGTCCCATAGCTGCCAATTGCTCGCTCCATTGCTTCATCTCCCGTATTTTCCGCTGATAGGAAAGACGCATTAAACTGACGAACAGTTCAAAATAGAGTTCGTTTTCTTCATTCAGATGAATTGTTTCCAATGCCTTGATGAAGTTTCCGTTTGCCAAATGCGCTATGGTCTGGCTGTCCGCAGACTGTACGCCATACTTTTGCTGCAGGGCATTGGCTATACTCATTTCCTCTATTTTGCGGATATTGAAACGTTGTGTACGGCTGAGTATGGTGGACAATATCATTTCGGGAGCTTCTGAGATTAAAAGAAATACGGTTTTTTCAGGGGGCTCTTCCAATAACTTCAGCAATTTATTGGCACAAACTTCGTGCATCTTTTCGGGCAGCCATACAATGGTCACCTTATATCCGCCCTCACTGGATTTCAAACTGAGTTTTCGGGTAATCTCATCGCTTTCCTTTGCGTAGATAATTGCCTGACCGTTTTCAGCTCCCATTTCGTTCAGCCAATGGCTCAGTGAGAAATAGGGATTGTTCAGTACCAAATGCCTCCAGTCGGCTATATAATCATCACAGACTTCTTTTTTCCCCTTGGTGCTTTTTACAATAGGGAATACGAAGTGTACATCCGGATGTACCAGCTTGTTCCATTTCACACACGAAGGACACGTGCCACAGGCATCAGCTTCCGTACGGTTCGGGCAACAGATGTAGCGTGCGTAAGCCATAGCCAAAGGTAGCTTGCCTACTCCTGCCGGACCACAGAACAGTTGTGCATGAGGAATACGTCCTTCCTGCACTTCCTGTATCAATCGCTGTTTGGCTGCGTCTTGGCCGATTACATCTTTAAAAAACACGGTATTGATATTTAGTTAATAAACTTGTTTAGCTACTTCCTTAATGCTGTCTACCGCACCTATAGAATAGAAATGAATGCTGGGAATATGGTGTTCCATTAATTCCTTGCATTGCTGTACACACCATTCAATACCTACTTGCTGTGTTTCGGCATCATTCTTACATTTCAAAATTTCCTTTGTGAGTTCTTCTGGTAAGTCCACTTTGAATGTTTTGGGTATCATGCTGAGCTGTGACAACTTCTTGAATGGTTTGATGCCCGGTATAATGGGGATAGTGACCCCGGCTTTGCGGGCACGTTCTACAAAGTCAAAATATTTCCGATTGTCATAAAACAATTGGGTAACGGCATATTCCGCTCCGGTTTCCATTTTCTTTTTCAGCCAATAAATGTCCGTATCAATATTTGGAGCTTCTTCGTGTTTCTCCGGATAACAGGCCACTCCGTATGAGAAAGGAGTATTGGTGACTTTCATCTCGGAACCGTCTACAAAGATACCCTTATTGAATTGGTTGATTTGCTCTTGCAATTCCACTGCATGATGATAGCCGTTGCCTTCGGGAGTAAAGACAGATTCATGCTTTGCCTTGTCTCCGCGCAATACCAAAAGGTCTGTGATGTTCAGAAATTGCAGATCGAGCAATACATATTCGGTATCTTCACGGCTGAAGCCGCTGCAAAGAATATGCGGAACAACCGTTATGTTGTATTTGTTTTGGATAGCTGCGGCAACAGATACCGTTCCCGGACGGCGGCGAAGCCGGTTGCGTTGAAACAGTCCGTTGCCAAGGTCCTTGTACACATACTCGCTGCGGTGTGTGGTTATATTGATGTATTTAGGGTCAAATTCCCGTAGTGTATCTATTGTTTCGTACAACTTTTCGATGCCTGTACCTTTCAGAGGGGGCAATATTTCAAAAGAAAAAGCTGTTTTTTCGTTACTGTTTATCAGATCGATTACTCTCATTTCTTCTTCGTTGTCTTTGTCTAATTGGCAAAATCTTGCACACATTGGGAACAAAAATACGAAAAAGAAATGAGAAATACCTTTTTGACAGGCTATTCTTTTATGCAACGAATAGAAAAGGCGTTATAATAATCTTTACCTTCCGGTTTGATTTTGGTTTTGAATTCTACGCCATTATTCTTGTTGTCAAGCATTATTGTTTTGTCCAATTGCTTTTGTGTGCCGTCATATACCCAGTATGCAGTGGATGAGTTGGAATTCACAATAACGGTTTTTCCTTTTTCATTCTCCAGAATCAGCCCTCTGGGTTGGGAGTTGAATCCGCTTTCGTTTGTTGCCGGGTAAGTGTCAGTGCTCCAGCTTTCTGCTTTTTTAAGTGTAGAGGCACTCCCGCCTATATACTCTATTAATCTGTTCCAGTCATTTTCCGTGGGTATCTTCCAGTCTGCCGGTGCTAACTTACCGGTCAATACGGCTTCTCCGTTATAAAAATGGGCGTCGAAGTTGTCCTGTTTAAAATAGCCTCCACCTTGCCCTAAGACCATTCTGAGGGGGATGCTTTCTCTGTTGTTGTAATAGGTAGCTCTCAAATCCTCCTTCATCCAGTATTGTGTACCTATTTTTACAATGGGGTAGATTTGCGGTGTTTTAAATCGCATATCCCTGATTACATAGTTGCTGATATTGATGGCCAATACGGCAGACGTTTTTTCTGTAACTATTTCTTTGTTTCCGTTGATGTAGAATTTCTCGATAGGTTTGGAGTGTCCTGCAGTATAGGTTAGTGAGTTTTGAGATTTATCCCAACTTACTTTACCGCCATGTATCATGGCTTCTTTGTCAGGGAGTTGCAAGACGAGCCCATTGCTTAGGTCGGTTTGCTCATTGTCTTGCATGGGGTAGACGACAATCGCTTTAGAGTAGATTGCATCAGCAACGGTGCTGTTGAGAAATTCCCGGCAGACTTCTGCAACTGGTTTTCCTTGATAATAGATTCTGTACACGTCGGATGTCTTGAATGAGAAGGAAGCTGTGTGGACAGTGGTAATGTCATATTTATTTTCACTTTCACCTTGTTCGCTGTATCCCCATTCTTTGATATTGGCGATGATGCCTGTCAGTGTTTCACTTGTGCTTTGGAGTGCATCGATACGAATTTCCAATTCTGTATCTTCTTTGATAGTAGCCGACGGCAGAGAGCATGCATAAATTTTGCCATTCCATTCTAAAGTGAAAGCCTGTTCGCTGTCGGAATGTATTTGCGGAATGACTATAAACTCTTTGCCGGACAGACCGTTGCCATCTTTCTTCCATACACCGGCGGGTATAATATCTGTTTCACTTTCTTCGTGCACTTTTGATAATTTGTCCGATTGCAGGTCATATACGGCTTGTGTCTTGAAGCCGGTAGCTATGATTTTAGGATTGGCTTTGAGCATATCATCCGCATTCTCACCTTCTTTGGGAGTAAGAACTAACTTTATCTTCGCAAACTGATGCTTGTATTCCAATTGCACGGTTTCCTCATTGTTGGCTACATTCTCTGTTCGTGCGGTCATAAAATTGGATAGGCTGTAGTTTGAAGACTTGCTTTGGTCTGTCTGTACTGTGACGTTCAGTAAATAACCACCTTCGGATATTCCATTGGTTTGATAGGGATAGTAGCTTATAAAATCCAGTGTAGCGTCTCCCTCCGGGTAGTAAACTTCTTTTTGGGGAAGTAATGTAGTTCCTTCTCCACACTCCAAGAGTAAATTGTCGATATATCGTTCTTTGTTTAGGTCATTTCCGGTCAGCATGGCAAATATACCCATCCTGTCTCCGGTTTCAAAAGTGTTATTTGTTGCTTTGGTAGCACTCTTACTTGTTTTTGTAGAAAAGGTGATGGGAATATTACTTTCCTGAATTTCATCGCTTATCTTATTAACGCAGGATGCAGACAATAAGGCAAGAACCAGGCACAGTACATTACAGACTCTCTTGAAAACGTTTCTCGTTATATTCATAATTATAGTAGTTTTACAAGACGAAAATTTCTTCGTCTTCGGTTCACACTCAAAAGCTTATGTGTCGATATATCAGATTGGGCAGAACCACAAATATTATGAGAAAGTTATTTACGCTTCCGGATTTCTATTATGAGTTATCACGCTTGATAGCTTGGTGCTTTTTCTTCTCTTTTTTATATATATCTTTAAGTAACAAGGGTGCAAAAGTATACTAATATTTCATATCATCCATTCTAATTCGATAAAAACTTCTATAAATTATTTATAGCACTTTGATTTTTTATCTAACTTTACACACTAAAATCGTAAACAGTAATTAGTTAAACCATAGAACAGAGCTTATGCCTTTAAATTTACCCGATAAACTTCCCGCGATAGAGCTGCTGAAAGAGGAAAATATCTTCGTTATTGATAATTCACGTGCTACCCAACAGGACATTCGTCCGTTGCGGATTGTTATATTGAATCTGATGCCGTTGAAGATTACGACGGAGACTGATTTGGTGCGTTTGCTGTCCAACACTCCGTTACAGGTGGAGATTTCGTTTATGAAAATCAAGAGCCATACCTCCAAGAACACTCCGATAGAGCACATGAAGACTTTCTACACGGATTTTGAGAAGATGCGTGACGAGAAGTATGACGGTATGATTATCACCGGAGCTCCTGTGGAGCAGATGGATTTTGAGGAAGTGACCTATTGGGACGAGATTACCGGGATTTTCGATTGGGCGCGTACACATGTCACGTCCACTCTTTATATTTGTTGGGCGGCGCAGGCCGGACTTTATCACCACTACGGTGTGCCCAAATATCCGTTGGACGCAAAGATGTTCGGCATATTCGAGCACCGTACTCTGCAACCTCTTTATCCCATTTTCCGTGGTTTTGATGATGTGTTCTATGTACCCCATAGCCGCCATACGGAAGTTCGCAAGGAAGATATTCTGAAAGTTCCCGAACTGACACTGCTTTCGGAATCGAAAGATGCGGGAGTTTACATGGTGATGGCGCGTAACGGGCGTGAGTTTTTCGTAACCGGTCATTCCGAATATTCTCCGTTGACGCTCGATACGGAGTACCGTCGCGACTTGGATAAGGGACTGCCTATCGAGATGCCCCGCAATTACTATCTGGATGATACCCCGGACAAAGGCGTATTGGTGCGTTGGCGTGCGCATGCCAACCTGTTGTTCTCCAACTGGTTGAACTACTTTGTATATCAGGAAACTCCATTCAACATTGAAGATATTAAGTAGCATGATAAAGCAACGGAAAATAGAACTGTTGGTGCCCGCCAAGAATTTGGAGTGTGGCATTGAAGCCGTCAATCATGGTGCGGATGCGGTATATATAGGCGCTCCGAAGTTCGGTGCACGTGCTGCGGCGGTTAATTCTTTGGAAGATATTGCCGCTTTGGTGGCATACGCCCATTTATACAATGTACGTATCTATGTCACGGTAAACACTATCCTGAAAGAAGAAGAACTGGCCGAAACGGAAAAGATGATTTGGGAACTGTACCGTATCGGTGTAGATGCGCTGATTGTGCAGGACATGGGCATTACCCGTCTGAACCTGCCGCCCATACCGTTGCATGGCAGTACACAGATGGACAACCGTACACCGGAGAAAGTTCGTTTTCTGGCGGATGCCGGTTTTCGTCAGGTGGTACTGGCACGCGAGCTTTCATTGCAGGAGATACGCAATATCCACGAGACCTGTCCGGAGACGCCTTTGGAAGTCTTTGTACATGGCGCGCTTTGTGTAAGCTACAGCGGACAGTGTTACGTCAGTCAGGCGTGCTTCGGCAGAAGCGCCAACCGGGGGGAATGCGCCCAGTTCTGCCGCCTGCCGTTCAGTCTGGCAGATGCTGACGGAAAAACCATCGTCCGCGACAAGCATCTGCTCTCTTTGAAAGACTTGAATCAAAGTGAAGTACTGGAAGACCTGCTGGATGCCGGTGCTTCTTCCCTGAAGATAGAAGGGCGGTTGAAAGACGTTTCTTACGTGAAGAATGTCACAGCCGCCTACCGTCAGAAACTGGATGCTGTTTTTGCCCGCCGCAAGGAGTATGTACGCGCTTCCTCGGGCACTTGCCGTTTCGACTTCAAGCCCCAGTTGGACAAGAGTTTCAGCCGTGGTTTCACCCATTACTTCCTGCAAGGCCGCGACCGGGAAATATCCTCTTTCGATACGCCGAAATCACTGGGCGAGGAGATGGGAACGATGAAAGAGCAACGCGGTAACTATCTTACCGTAGCCGGAGTGAAGCCTTTCCATAACGGAGACGGTGTTTGCTTCCTCGATGAACAGGGGCGTTTGCAAGGCTTCCGCATCAATCGGGTGGACGGCAACAAGCTGTATCCGGCAGGCGATATGCCCCGCATCAAACCGCGTACCCGTCTTTACCGTAATTTCGACCAGGACTTTGAGCGTGTCCTTGCACGCAAGTCCGCCGAGCGTAAAATCGGTATTAAATGGGAGCTGACAGATACCCCTTCGGGTTTTGCACTGACAGTTGCGGACGAAGACGACAATCGCATAACCTTGTCATTCTCCTATTCAAAAGAACTTGCGCGTACTCCGCAACAGGACAACCTGTGCACCCAGCTTGGCAAATTGGGAAACACTCCTTTTGAGGTAATGGACAGCTCCCCGGAAGCAACTCCCGCCATTGCAATCAGCCTGTCGCAGAACTGGTTCATACCTGCTTCGGTGATAGCTGACTGGCGCCGCCAAGCGATAGACAGGTTGACTGCCGCCCGTCGCATTACTTACCGTCGTGAGTTGCACGTGTGGAAAGCTACCCGCCATCGTTTCCCGACAGCATCTCTGACCTATTTGGGCAATGTGATGAATACTGCCGCCCGCAGCTTTTATCAGACTCACGGAGTAGCTGCCATAGAACCGGCTTACGAGAAACAGGCGGTGCCCGAAGCCGTACTTATGTTCTGCAAACATTGCCTGCGTTATAGTATGGGCTGGTGTCCTACGCATCAAAAGGGACAGTCTCCGTATCGGGAACCTTATTATCTGGTAGGAACAGACGGCAAACGTTTCCGCCTTACCTTTGACTGCAAGAACTGCCAGATGAAAGTCTGTGAAGAGAAAGTGTAAAGTATGAAGAAAGAGGAAGTAAACATAAGTAGCTGTAAACGCAACGTCATCGCCCGACGTGTGCCTTGCCCTTCATATTTTATACTTCATGCCTTATACTTCATATTCACTGCTTTTGTTTTTACGTCTTGCCATTATCCCCGTCCCGACTTGGAAAACGAGAAGCTGGGAGCAAAGACTCGCGATTCGCTGACTTATCTGTACGAGCGTCATTATACGTGGAATACGAATCTGGAAGTGCGGGATGATTCGGTGACGATAGCCTGTCTGCCTGTGAAAGATTGCTATAACACGCTGTACAAGGGAGATAGGGTGGTAGTGGCGGAGTTTGCCATCCATCCGGCGGACAGTGTGGATAGCGTATGGGTAAAACTCGCCCATTCTCAGGAAGTGCAGGGCTGGCTTCGGGAAAAGGATATGATGCGCGCTTTTGTTCCTACGGACAGTATCTCGCAGGCCATTTATCTGTTTAGTGATACGCATGCTTCCTATTTCATTGTAATCTTTGCTTTGTTTGTGGCGGCATGGTTGTTTCGTGCGTTTCGGCGCAAGCAGTTGCAGATGGTCTACTTCAACGATATAGACAGTGTATATCCGTTGCTGTTGTGCCTGTTGCTGGCGTTTAGCGCCACCGTGTACGAGTCTATGCAGGTTTTTGTACCGGAGACGTGGCAGCATTTTTATTTCAATCCTACGCTTTCGCCGTTTAAAGTTCCGTTTGTGCTTTCTGTCTTCCTTATGAGCCTTTGGTTGTTTGTCATTGTTCTGCTGGCGGTGCTCGATGATTTGTTTCGCCTGCTAAGTCCGGCGGCGGCAGTGTTCTATCTGTTGGGACTGGCTTCTTGTTGTATCTTCTGTTATTTCTTCTTTATATTGACTACCCAGATATATATCGGCTATTTGTTTATTGCTGTATTTGTGTGGGTGTTCCTTAGGAAACTGCGTTCGTCACTGGCTGCATCCCGCTATCGCTGTGGCAATTGCGGGCAGAAGATAGGGGCGAAGGGAGTTTGCCCGCATTGCGGAGCAATCAACGAATAAGTCTTTTATCGGTATCGGCGGTTGGTACATTCCGTTCCAAAGGCAGGTATGCTGTATACCAACGGTTGGTATTCCATGTACCAACGGTTGGTATTTGATGTACCAATGGTTGGTACTTCCCGTACCAACCGGTTGGTATTTTGTGTACCAAAGTGTGGTACTCCCTTTACTAAAATCTGCAACGTACTTCTATTCCCGCCTGAATGGGGCGTCCTTTCTGCATGAACCCGTTGCCCATGCTTTCAAAGTAGAAGGCGGCATAATCTTTATCCAGCGCATTGCGTACCCAGAAATCTATCTGTCCGCGGCCTTTCTGGAAGCTGACACGTCCGTTCAGTGTACCGTAGAACGACTGGCTGACGGTGTTTTCTTCTGTCCAGTAGACACGTCCTGCACCGGTATAGTTGGCATTCAGCTGGATGCGGTCCAGCCAATATCCCGGATTGATGCGGAAAATGTATTGTCCGCCTACGGTCAGTGTATGCTTGGGAACGAAAGGCACGTAGTTTCCGTTGTAGCTGATTTCTTGTAGCTGACCGTTGACGCGGGCGTTGGTTACGTAATCCTTAAAAGTGGCGTACGTATAGCCGTAGCTGGTGTTCAGGGTGAAATCGGTGGTGATGGCGGCAGCCAAAGCCAGTTCGGCGCCGAGGCTGCGGCTTTTGCCTGCGTTGACCGTTTCGCGTCCTAAGCCGCTCGCTCCCGCGAAGCGTGAGATTTGCTGGTCGCGTGTCTCCAGCCAGAAGAGTGCGGCGTCGGTACGCAGACGGTTATTGAAAAGGTTCAGGTGAGTTCCGATTTCGTAGTTCCAGGTTTGCTCCGGTTTGTACTCCGTGGCAGAGCGGGCATCGGGGTTTTCGCCTGCATCGGGGAACTTCTCGCTGATAAAATCCTTGTAAGATGCACCGGGAGAGTTCTCTATGGCTTTCAGTATTTCTTCTTTCGTCTGTCGCTTCATGTCGTTCTGCAGGCTGGACTGCAACAGGTCGGAGAACATCTGGATGTTATATCCGCCCGAACGGTAGCCTTTGCTTACGGTTGCGTAGACGTTGCCCAGATTGTCTTTGAAATCGTATTGAAGGGCAAACTTCGGCAACAGTTGCAAGTAGTCTTTATCGATGGAACCTTGGTAGCGTGACTGTACGGTGAGTGCTGTTTCGGGCATCATCGCTATTTCTTTGATAACCTGTCCGCCCCGTACCATTTCTCCCTTGATGCCTACCGTATAGTCCATTGCAGTACCGGAGTTGTAGTTCATCTTCATCTTCTCGTAGTCCAGACGCAGCCCGGCTGTGAACGATAATCCCGTCAGGCCGAATAGGTCTCTGAAAGTGGATTGATGGAACAGCGCTCCGTTGAGAAGCGGCGTGTCGAAATTGCCGTTAATGAGCAGATTGCTGCTGCCGAGTTGCAAGGACGGCAAGATGTTAAGTCCCATACCCGGCATCATGGTAACTTCTATTTTAGACGGGATTACACTGCCCAGCATCCGGCCCAGCATGCTCATGCCGTCTTCTCTGAAGGTCACCGGGGCATCGGTCTTCAGCCATTGGTAGAAGCCGAATACACCCGTAGCCCATTGCCAGCGGCTGTTACCTTTGCTTTTCATCACAATCTCTTCGCTCAGGGTATGGATGTGCTGCTTTTGTTCCAGTGTATAAATATCTTTTGCCGTAAAGTCTTGGTCAATGGACATACGGTCTTTCAGGAACTGATAGCCCGTTACGGCGCTCAGAGTGAAGTGTTGCGCCTGATATTCGAGGTTCAGCCCTGTATTCAGCAAGTTGCGGTAGTAACTGCTTTCGCGGTTGTTGGAGATTGTACCGATATAGGATTTCATGTCTTCGCTTTGGGCGGCGTGATTGACGCTACCTGTATAATAGTACGGATATCCGCCTTGGTCGCTGTATTCATAGCTCACGTTCAGGTCTGCTTTCCAGTTTTCGGAGGGCAGGTAGATGCCGCGGAAGCGTCCGCCTGCCGACTGACCTTTATCTATCTTCTTGTTGTTCAGCGCTGCGTTGCGGAAGAAGCCGCCTTCGTAGTCATAGAAACCTCCTGTGGAGAAAGCAAAACGCTCGGACACCCGGTGGTAGTGCGTCAACGAAGTGTTGTAGGCATTGTGCGTGCCTGCACCCATACGGAAGTCTGTGCCTTGATAGGAGAAAGGCGATTTGGTGTGAATCTTAATCAGTCCGCCCATTGCATTGCGTCCGTACAGTGTTCCTTGCGGGCCGCGCAATACGTCGATGCGTTCGATGTCGGAGTAGTCGAAGTCGAAAGCGGATTTGTCGATATAGGGGATATTATCTACGTACAGTCCGATGGACGGCGTGTTGATGCGCGAGCCGATACCGCGGATGTAAACGGCGGAAGTCAGGCGTGAACCGTAGTCGGGGATGAACATATTGGGAACAAGTCCTGTCAGGTTCTTGATGGAGTTCACTTGGGCGGCCTGCATATCTTGCTGTGAAAGCAAGGTGACGGCTGTGGGCTGCTCGCGCAACTTACGGTTTTCTTTGGGTGCTGCAATGACGAGGATTTCTTCGACGTCTACTACTTTCAAGGTGTCCAAATCTTCTGCAAGCGCATTGCCGGCAGTGAGGAGCATCAGAATCAGGGTGATAATCTTATATTGTTTCATAACTGGTTTTATTTCGGTTGCAAAGTAACGCGAAATCTCCAGTCCGTGCAATCCTAATTTATGAGGATTATGAGGGGGAAGTACCTTATTGGCTTGTTTATATTCTGTCAGCGTCAACGTAGCCGTGCATTACAGCGTAGATTGTCAGTCCTGATACGGACTTGATGCCCAATTTCTCTACGATGTTCTTGCGGTGGGTGATGACGGTGGTGAGGCTGATGTTCAGTTTGTCGGCAATCTCTTTGTTGATGAGTCCTTTGGTGATGAGTACCAGTACTTCTATTTCGCGGGCGGACAGGTCGTGGTCGTCGGCACTGTTGGCGGCATGGGGCGGCATGGAAGAGCGGGAACCGTCCGGTTGCTTGCCGGGATGCCCGTGGTGATGTCCGTGCCGGTGCAGTTGGAGAATGTCTTTGATGAGGCTTTTCTCGTCCTGATAGATGTTCAAGGTCGGTACTCCCGACAGCTGGGGATGGTTGTCGCCGCCTGCCAGTACAATGGTTTTTGGTTTGCGGGGCAGGAAGAAAGAGGTATGCTCGAAGTATATCCGGGAAGAGATGAAATAATGGGCATACATATCGGGCGTGTCGTCCATGAGTTCGGCAAAAGAACGGAACACGCGGATGGTGGCCATCGGGATAATCTCTTCCAAAAGGTTCTGCAATCCCAACGCGGTCAGTGTGTTGGGAGCGACGATTGCTATTTCGGGGGCTGTCATAGGGTATGTTTGATAAGTTAGGGTTGTACTAATAAATACTACCGGTTAATAGGTTTATGCTATTTGTCATTCAGAGCGTAGCGAAGAATCTCTTCTCTATGTATACATCAAGAGAGTAGATTCTTCGCTACGCTCTGAATGACAGATGCTGAATTGTTTGTCAATGTTCACTCGCTAAGGATTCAAGAGCCGCTCTACGGCTTCCGCGCACCGTTCCCCGTCAATCCCGGCTGATACGATGCCGCCTGCATATCCGGCTCCTTCCCCGCAGGGAAACAACCCTTTCAGACGAACGTGTTGCAGCGTATCTTTGTCTCTGATGATGCGCACCGGAGCCGATGTACGGGTTTCCACTCCAATCATGGTAGCTTCGTTGGTAAGGAAACCGTGGCTGTACTTCCCGAATTGCTGGAAACCTTTGCTCAGACGGTTTGCAATGAACGGCGGTATCCAGAAGTGTAGAGGCGATGACACCAATCCGGGAGCATATGAACTTTCCGGTAGGTCGTAGCTGAGCTTTTTCTTTGTAAAGTCCGCCATGCGTTGTGCCGGTGCTGTTTGCTTCATGTTGCCCTGCTGCCAGCAAAGGCGTTCCAAAGCTTCCTGAAAGTACATCATCTTGAGTGTTGAGTGTTGGGCGTTGAGCGTTGAATACTGAGCATTCACAGTTGAAAGTTGAGCATTAACTGCATCGTCTTGTTGCGCAGCCAATTCTTCATTCATCATTCTTAATTCTTCATTCTCCAAGTCTTCCGGTCGCAGTTCCACCACCATCCCCGAGTTGCTCCATCGGGACCCCCGGTTACTGGGACTCATGCCGTTGACTACTATTTGCCGGGGGCCGCTGGCTGCCGGAACGACAAAGCCGCCGGGGCACATGCAGAAGCTGTACACACCTCTTCCGTCCACTTGGGAAACAAAACTGTACTCGGCGGTGGGCAGATATTTGCCGCGTCCGTTGCGGTTGTGGTATTGTATTTGGTCTATCAGGGAAGCGGGATGCTCCAGACGGACTCCTACGGCGATGCCTTTGGCTTCTATTTCTACCCGGTTGGCTGCAAGCCAGCGGTATACATCCCGTGCAGAGTGTCCGGTGGCAAGTATTACAGGACCGAGGAGAGTTTGTCCGGTATTGGTTTCGATGCCTTTTACTTCATCGTTTTCAATAATAAGGGCGTCCATGCGTGTCTCAAAGTGTACTTCACCGCCACAATCGATGATTGTATTCCGCATATTTTCTATGACCCGCGGCAGTTTGTCTGTTCCGATATGGGGGTGGGCGTCTACGAGTATGGAGGATGAAGCGCCATGCTGGCAGAATACGTTCAGTATTTTATCTACGTTTCCCCGCTTTTTACTGCGGGTATAGAGCTTACCGTCCGAATAGGCTCCCGCGCCGCCTTCTCCGAAACTATAGTTGGATTCCGGGTCGACGGTTTGTTCCCTTCCTATCAGGGCAAGGTCTTTCTTGCGGTCGCGCACATTCTTTCCGCGTTCCACTATGACGGGGCGCAATCCAAGCTCTATCAGGCGCAAGGCGGCGAACAACCCGCCGGGACCGGCTCCTACAACAATAACTTGCGGCTTGTCCGATACATTATTATAGATGGTTTCCTGATACTCCTTTTCTTTCGGCATCTCATTGAGATAGGTGCGTACAGTCAGGTTTACGAAGATGGTCCGTTGGCGTGCGTCAATACTGCGTTTCAGAATTCGCGTAGCCGTAATATCGTGTGCGTTCAGTCCTTTCTCTTGTATGAGGTATTCTTTTAGGCGTTGTTCGTTGGCTGCAATTTCAGGCAATACGCGTAATTGGTATTCTTGTATCATTTGGTTTCTTTCTATAAGTAAGTGTTGAAATTTAATTTATATCAAGAGTATCTGTCATTCAGAGCGTAGCGAAGAATCTCTTCTCTGTGTATACATCAAGAGAGTAGATTCTTCGCTACGCTCTGAATGACAGATAGTATAAGCTAATTATGTGTATTCACTTATATAGTATGTATATCATTTATATAATATGTATATCATTTATATAGTATGTATTAATCCGTATATCCGGTATGTTCTGTGGCAAAATCATCCTTTGGCAGATTTAGCCGAACAATGCCCGGAATGCTTCTTCTACCTTTCTTACCGGAATCAGTTCTATCTTTAGTTTTGAGGTATTCAGTCCCTGCAAATTGTATTTTGGCAGTATAAACCGTTTGAAGCCGAGTTTTTCCGCTTCGCCGATGCGTTGTTCAATTCGGTTTACAGGGCGGATTTCACCGGACAGCCCTATTTCTCCCGCCATACAGATTTCGGGTTCGATGGCGGTATCCATGTTGCTGGACAGAATGGCGCTGATAACGGCCAGGTCGATAGCGGGGTCATTAACTTTCAGTCCGCCGGCAATATTGAGAAAAACGTCTTTTTGGGCAAGCTTGAAGCCGACACGTTTCTCCAATACAGCCAGTAACATATTCATTCTCCGTATATCGAAACCGGTGGCGGAGCGTTGCGGATTTCCGTATACGGCGCTACTGACTAATGCTTGAGTTTCTATCAGAAACGGTCGTATGCCTTCTATGGCTGAGGCGATGGCTATGCCGCTCATCCCTTCATGGTCTTGGCTGAGAAGCAGTTCCGATGGATTGCTTACCTGCCGCAGCCCGTCCTGCCGCATTTCATAGATGCCCAGCTCGGCAGTGCTCCCGAAGCGGTTTTTGATGCTGCGCAAGATGCGGTACATGTAGTGCTGGTCACCTTCAAATTGAAGTACGGTGTCTACGATATGTTCCAGTACTTTAGGTCCGGCAATGCTTCCTTCTTTGTTGATATGTCCGATGAGGATAACTGCTGTATGCGTCTCCTTGGCAAAGCGCAGAATAGAGGCGGAGCACTCTCTGACTTGGGCTATGCTGCCCGGAGAGGATTCAAGCGTCTCTGTGGAAATAGTCTGTATAGAGTCTATTATGACTAAATCGGGATGTGTATTCTTGATATGTACATAAATTTGTTCCAACGAGGTTTCACAGACAATCAAACAATCGCAGGAAGTACTTGACAGTCGGTCGGCACGCAGCTTCAATTGCCGGGCGCTTTCTTCGCCGGATATGTAAAGAATACGTTTTTCCGGTATACGGAGTATGGTTTGCAGTACCAGGGTGGATTTTCCGATGCCCGGTTCGCCGCCTATCAGTACGAGCGAGCCTTGCACCAGTCCGCCGCCCAGTACACGGTTCAGTTCCGCATCATGCAAGTCGATGCGGGGTTCGTCGTCAGCGGCAATCTCATTTAATGTTACGGGTTTTGCTTTAGCTGTTTCTATGCCCGATACCGGACGCTTGTTTACAACTTCCTTGCGTACAATCTCTTCTACATAGGTGTTCCACTCTCCGCACGACGGACATTTACCCACCCATTTGGGCGATTCCTGTCCGCAGTTGCTACATACATATACCGTTTTTTCTTTTGCCATAAAAAGAACTTCCTTTAGAATAATTGCCCAAAGGTACGATATTTTGCAGCAGAAATAATAGTGTCATGTAGAGTTTTTGGGCTGGAATCAACTTTTCGGTTCGTATGCTTTTTGGTAAAAGCTGCTTGTTGTGTGGGACAGGCAGTTGCTTGTTAAGTGGTGATTTCACCTGCAATGGGGCGGTTCATCAGTTCGCGTACCTCTGCGGGAGAGTAGTTGTGTCCTAACAAAAACATTAGTTTGGTCACAGCAGATTCTGTTGTGCTGTCGTATCCACATACTACGCCTGCCTGCATTAGCTGGTAGCCTGTCTCATAACGTTCCATTTCTACTGTACCGGCACTGCATTGAGTAACGTTTACAATGACAATACCCTGTTTGCAAGCATCGTGAAGGCGATGAAGGAACCATTCCTTCCGGGGGGCGTTTCCTGAGCCGTATGTTTCCAGAACTACGGCTTTCAGACCTTTTATGGCAAGAATGGCATCTACCACACTTTCTTGAATGCCGGGAAAAAGTTTCAGTATGGCAATATTGGTATCAAGCAGATAATGCGGCTGTAACTGTTCTTGTGTGTTTTCCGTATGTATCTGTACATTATTATATTTAATATGTATGCCGGCAGAAGCAAGCACAGGATAATTGTACGAGCGGAAAGCGTTGAAGTTCTCAGCATTTATCTTGGTAGTGCGGTTGCCGCGCATCAGGTGGTTTTCAAAGAAGATGCACACTTCGGGTACGATAGGCCGTCCGCCGGAATGTCGGGCGGTGGCTATTTCGATACTTGTCAGCAGGTTTTCTTTGCCGTCGGTGCGAAGTACGCCGATGGGAAGTTGTGAACCGGTGAGAATGACGGGCTTGTTGAGACCTTCGAGCATGAAGCTGAGGGCGGACGCTGTGTAAGCCATAGTGTCCGTACCATGAAGGATGACAAAGCCTGTGTATTGATTGTAGTTATCGCTGATGATGCGTACGAGTTTACGCCAGGCATCCGGGTCCATATCTGAAGAGTCCATAGGCGGATCGAACTGATAGGTATCGATGCTGAACGTAAAATTTTGAAGTTCGGGCACATGTTTCTGTAAATGCTCGAAGTTGAAGTTCTCCAAAGCTCCGGTTTCCATATTCTCTATCATTCCGATAGTTCCACCGGTGTAAATTAACAAAACGGAAGTATTATCTGGGTGCATACGCTCAATTCTTACATGATTACTATGCAAAGATAGTAATATATCTTCATAATAATGTCAAAATGATATAAAACTATGGCTGCGCTCACCTCTTTTCACTGTGAAAAGTGTGAATATGTTAGTAACGATATATACATATTTCTGTCCTTTATGAGATGAAAATGTGTTTTTATCGCAAAAAAGTCGTAAAACGTGATAGTTTGAATATTTTTATTGTTACTTTTGCAACACTTATCATGAACGATAGCAATAAGAGACAATGAACAAGTACTATCAACATACAGTCACATCCATGTGTACCATGACCCTTAGGGGTTGGGGATAGTATTTTGTGTTTCTACGTGTTACACCAATTTTTAGCAGTTTTTCTTATTTAGTTAAAGTCTATACGGGCTATGGCAGCTTGTTTTTGACACATTGTATCAACCATTTCAATCCAGTAAAAGAAATGAAAGTAATAAAATTCGGCGGAACATCCGTAGGTTCTGCGAACAGTATTTTAAGCGTTAAGAGAATTGTAGAAGCCATAAACGAACCTTTAATAGTGGTAGTATCCGCTTTGGGTGGTATTACGGATAAGCTGATTAATACTTCGAAAATGGCGGCGGCCGGTGACTCCTCTTATGAAAACGAGTTTCGTGAGATTGTCTATCGTCATGTGGAAATGATAAAGGAAGTAATTCCGGCAGGCGAAGCGCAAGTATCACTGCAACGCCAGGTGGGAGAGTTGCTTAACGAACTGAAGGACATCTTCCAGGGAATTTATCTGATAAAAGACCTTTCGCAAAAGACATCCGACACGATTGTGAGTTACGGCGAACGCCTTTCATCCATTATTGCCGCGCAACTGACGGGTGCTGAATGGTTTGATTCGCGCCGGTTCATCAAAACGGAGAAGAAGCATTCCAAGCATGTGCTGGATGCGGAACTCACTACCTCTTTGGTACGTGAGACATTCAGGGATATGCCTAAACGCGTATTGGTTCCGGGATTTATCTCTACGGACAAGATTACGGGCGAGGTCACTAACCTCGGTCGCGGCGGCTCCGACTATACGGCTGCCATTATAGCTGCGGCATTGGATGCCGATGCGCTGGAAATCTGGACGGATGTGGACGGCTTCATGACTGCCGACCCGCGTGTGATTTCCACTGCCTATACCATTAATGAACTGAGCTATGTAGAGGCCACGGAGCTTTGCAATTTCGGAGCTAAAGTGGTGTACCCGCCTACCATTTATCCGGTGTGCCATAAGAACATACCTATTATAATAAAGAATACTTTCAATCCCGAAGGAGCGGGAACCGTTATCAAACAAGAGGTTTCCAATCCGCAGAGCAAAGCCATAAAGGGTATTTCGTCCATCAACGATACAAGCCTGATAACGGTTCAGGGACTCGGTATGGTGGGTGTGATTGGTGTGAACTACCGCATCTTTAAGGCTTTGGCTAAGAATGGCATCAGCGTGTTCCTCGTATCACAGGCATCTTCGGAGAACTCTACTTCAATCGGTGTGCGTAATGCGGACGCCGACCTGGCTTGCGAAGTGCTGAACGAGGAGTTTGCCAAAGAGATTGAAATGGGAGAGATTTCGCCCATACAGGCGGAAAAGGATTTGGCTACGGTGGCTATCGTTGGCGAGAACATGAAGCACACACCGGGCATTGCCGGTAAGCTGTTCGGTACGCTGGGACGTAACGGTATCAATGTGATAGCTTGTGCACAGGGCGCTTCGGAAACGAATATTTCGTTTGTGGTGGACAGCAAGTCGCTGCGCAAGTCCCTGAATGTTATCCATGATTCTTTCTTCCTGTCGGAATATCAGGTGTTGAACCTCTTTATATGCGGTGTAGGCACGGTAGGCGGCAGTTTGATAGAACAGATTCACAGCCAGCGCCAGAGGTTGATGCAGGAGAACGGTTTGCAACTGAATGTGGTAGGTATTGCCGATGCCTCCAAAGCCATGTTCAGTCGTGAAGGCTTTGACTTGGAACGTTTCCGCGAAGAGTTGGCGGAGAAAGGCAAGGACAGCTCTTTGGATACGCTCCGTGACGAGATTATCGGCATGAACATCTTTAACTCCGTATTCGTGGATTGTACGGCGAGTGCGGGAGTGGCTTCCCTGTATAAAGACCTTCTGATGCACAACGTATCGGTAGTTGCCGCCAATAAGATTGCCGCTTCTTCGGAATACGAAAACTATCGTGAACTGAAGCAGATAGCCCGCCAGCGCGGTGTGAAATATTTGTTTGAGACAAACGTCGGTGCAGGTCTGCCCATCATCAATACCATTAACGACCTTATCCATAGCGGTGACAAGATACTGAAGATTGAAGCCGTGCTGAGCGGCACGCTGAATTATATCTTCAACAAGATAAGCGCGGATATTCCTTTCAGCAAGACCATTAAGATGGCTCAGGAGGAACGTTATTCCGAACCGGACCCGCGTATCGACCTTAGCGGCAAGGATGTAATCCGCAAACTGGTAATCCTTGCGCGTGAAGCCGGTTATCGCCTCGAGCAAAGCGATGTGGAAAAGAACCTCTTTGTTCCCGATGACTTCTTCGAAGGCTCTTTGGATGACTTCTGGAAGAAAGTGCCGAGCCTTGACGCCGACTTTGAAGCACGCCGCAAGGTATTGGAAGCGGAAAACAAGCATTGGCGTTTCGTTGCCAAGCTGGAGAACGGAAAGGCGTCCGTAGGATTGCAGGAGGTAGGCGTCAACCATCCGTTCTACGGTCTGGAAGGCAGCAACAACATTATCTTGCTGACCACAGAGCGTTATAAGGAATATCCTATGATGATACAAGGCTACGGAGCCGGTGCAGGTGTAACGGCTGCGGGAGTATTTGCGGATATTATGAGTATTGCGAACGTTTAATTCTTCATTCTTCATTCTTCATTTACAAAGATGAAACACATTATTATATTGGGTGACGGTATGGCCGACTGGCCTGTAAAGTCTTTGGGAGACAAGACCTTGTTGCAGGCTGCCAAAACGCCCTATATGGATAGGCTCGCACGGATGGGACGTGTAGGCAGGTTGAAGACTGTTACCGACGGTTTTCATCCGGGTAGCGAGGTTGCCAATATGTCCGTTTTGGGCTACGACCTTCCGAAGGTATATGAGGGACGCGGTCCGTTGGAAGCGGCAAGTATCGGTGTAGACCTGAAGCCGGGCGAAATGGCGATGCGCTGTAATATTATCTGCATTGAAGGAGATAATATAAAGAACCATTCGGCGGGACACATCACGACCGAAGAAGCCGATGTACTGGTGAAATATCTGCAGGAACATTTGGGCAATGAGCGCGTACGCTTCCATACAGGGGTGCAATACCGGCATTTGCTGGTAATAAAAGGCGGAGACAAGCGTATAGACTGCACTCCCCCGCATGATGTTCCTTTAAAACCCTATCGACCCTTGCTGGTGAAGCCCATGCCCGGTACGGAGGGTATCACAGTCCCCGAAGGACAAGCCGAACTGACCCCTCAACAAACCGCCGACCTGATTAACGACTTAATCATGCGTTCGCAGGAATTGTTGAAAGAACATCCCGTTAACAAGAAACGTGCAGCCGAAGGCAAAGACCCAGCTAACAGCATTTGGCCGTGGAGTCCGGGTTATCGTCCGCAGATGGAGAAACTCTCGGATAAGTTTCCTCAAGTGAAGAAAGGCGCTGTTATCTCGGCCGTAGACTTGATTAACGGTATCGGCTACTATGCCGGACTGCGCCGTCTGACGGTAGAAGGTGCTACCGGACTGTACGATACCAATTACGAGAATAAAGTAGCTGCCGCCCTTGACGCCTTGAAAACGGATGATTTCGTCTATCTGCATATCGAAGCCAGCGATGAGGCAGGGCACGAAGGCGATGTCCCTTTGAAGATGCTGACCATTGAGAACTTGGACAGCCGTGCCGTAGGTCCTGTTTATGAAGCTGTGAAAGATTGGGAAGAGCCTGTCGCTATTGCTGTTTTACCCGACCATCCCACTCCTTGCGAGTTGCGCACGCACACCGACGAACCGATACCTTTCTTTATTTGGTATCCGGGCATCGAGCCGGACGAAGTGCAGACTTTCGATGAGGTTGCCGCTTGCAACGGCAGCTACGGCCTGATGAAAGAAGATGAGTTTATAAACGAATTTATGAAAGAATTATGAAATACTACAGTACCAACAAACAAACCCCTGACGTTACCCTCGAAGAAGCCGTAGTGAAAGGGCTTGCCGCAGACAAAGGGCTTTTTATGCCCTTTACCATCAAACCGTTGCCGCAGGAGTTCTACGACAGCATCGATACGCTCGGTTTTCAGGAGATAGCCTATCGGGTAGCGGATGCTTTCTTTGGCGAAGATGTTCCGGCAGATACATTGAAGCAGATTGTATATGATACATTGAGTTTCGATGTTCCTCTGGTGAAGGTGACGGAAGACATTTATTCCCTCGAATTGTTCCATGGCCCCACACTTGCCTTTAAGGATGTAGGCGGTCGTTTTATGGCGCGTCTGCTGGGCTATTTCATCAGGAAAGAGGGCAAGAAGCAGGTAAATGTACTGGTTGCCACCTCGGGCGATACGGGCAGCGCCGTAGCCAATGGTTTCCTCGGTGTGGAAGGTATTCATGTCTATGTGCTTTATCCGAAAGGCAAGGTCAGTGAGATTCAGGAAAAGCAGTTCACTACACTGGGGCAGAATATCACGGCCCTTGAAGTGGACGGTACGTTCGACGACTGTCAGGCATTGGTGAAAGCGGCTTTCATGGACAAGGAACTTAACAGCCATTTGCAGCTGACCAGCGCCAACTCCATTAATGTGGCGCGTTTCCTGCCGCAGGCTTTCTATTATTTCTATGCCTATGCGCAGTTGAAGCGGGCGGGAAAAGCCGCTGATGCCGTAATTTGTGTGCCAAGCGGTAACTTCGGTAATATAACGGCAGGCTTGTTCGGCAAACGTATGGGACTGCCGGTAAAGCGTTTCATTGCATCCAATAACCGTAACGACATATTCTATCAATATCTGCAGACGGGTGTTTATACGCCGCGCCCCAGTATCGCCACGATTGCCAATGCCATGGATGTGGGCGACCCGAGTAACTTTGCACGTGTTCTCGACCTCTATGGCGGTAGCCATGCAGCTATCTCTGCCGAGATAAGCGGAGCTACTTATACGGACGGACAGATTGCCGAAACCATGAAGAATGTTTGGAAAGATGAGCATTACTTGCTTGACCCTCATGGCGCATGCGGTTTCCGTGCATTGCAGGAGGGCTTGCAGCCGGGCGAAACAGGGGTCTTCTTAGAGACGGCTCACCCTGCCAAGTTCAAAGACACGGTAGAGAGCATTATCGGTGAAGCGGTGCAGATACCGGAGAAGCTACAGGCCTTTATGCGTGGCGAAAAGAAGAGCCTTCCCATGTCGAAAGACTTTGCGGACTTCAAGCATTATTTGATGAGTATCTAATTACTCATTCTTTATCTTTCCGGCCTTATGGCTGTTGTCCCATAGCACAAGCACTTCTATCTTCAGGAGGCTGTGGCGGTAGAATAGCGTATAGTCGGGATGAGGGGTGATATATCGTATATTATCCACTTCCGTGGCTTGTCCGATGAAGGGATTTAGAGTAATGCGGTGGAGCGCATTCTGGAGGAGTGAGTATAGAATCTTGCTTTGATTCTTGTCTCCGTGTTTTTGCTGTGAAGACAGTAGAATACTCCTCAGTCCTTCTTTGGCAAGTGGCGACCAGATTATTTGTTTAACCATGACTCTGCCTCCTTGTTGATTGTTATATCCTCTTGTCCTTCTCCGTTTTCCAGTTGCCGGCAGGCAGTTTGAATGTCTTGGCGTAAGCGGTTGGAGAATATGAGTACTTGCTTGGTGGGTTGTGATGTTTGTTCCGGTTCGGTATCTTTCATATTTCAGTCTCCTTTTCCCTTAAAACGTTGTAAAGTTATGAATTGTTTAGGGATAGTCCGGGAACTTTAGCCGCTGTTACCATACGATACGTGTTTACGGCAGTGGCTGAGGGTAATTCAAAAAGACCAAGTATTCCCCTTCCGCTTCAATCGTAAATTCGGTTCCGGTACATTCGTTGAGAGTGCCCTGCCACCAGTTGGTAAAGTCGCTGAGAGGGTATACCAGTCCGAGCCCATGCAGTTTGCGGGCATTAAAGTTGATGATGGAGACTTGTTGTCCCGGCCGGCAGGTGAAGGTACATATATCTCGGCAAGGGATAAAAATGCCATAATCCGTGTAGGTACGCACATCAGCTCCGGCGCGCATATAGTCCATGAGTAAGCTGATGTTTCCTAAAGTATGGTCTTCGCGTTTGCCGGTGGCGCCGACAATGGCTATCCGGCGTTTGCCTTGCGACAACAGGTAGTTGACGGCTTTCGTCTGGTCGTTTGTTTCTTGTTCGGAAATGCGGTGAAGCAGATGCCCGTACTTCTTGCGGTTCTCCTCGCTGATGGAGTCACCGTCACCTATAATGAGGTTAGGTATATGCCCCTGTCGGATATATTCGTCCGCACCGCCGTCACAACAGACTACATAAGGCGTACCCGCTAATATCTCCAAGGGTAGAGGAGCGGTAGGATATTCTCCGTTCGCTAAAACAACTGCTTCCGCTTTCATAGTTTGATAATTGATAAATCAGGGATTAAAATCATAAATCGGTCTCTTGCTTCATCATCTTCTTCCATTTGAAGTAGCCAAAGATAGCGATTATTGTGTAAAGGCCGTATAGTGCGGCGGTAAAATCGAGTCCTTTATAGATGTAAAGTCCCGTACTCACAGCATCTACACCTATCCATGCCCACCATTGTTCCACGTATTTACGTGCCAACATCCACATGCCGACAATGCTGAGTGCTGTGGTGAAGGAGTCCAGCCACGGGACGTTGCTGTCTGTAAAGTTGATAAGTATCCAGGCAATGCCCACAAGCGTAACGGCAAATACCGCAATGAGCGGCAGCAGATACCGCAGCGGCATACCGGTTATCGGTAGTTCCTGTTGCCGGTTTTCTGTATCCGGAGTTTTTCTTTTCAGGATTGTCCGCCGCAGGAATGCGCCGTACTTCCACATTGTCCATCCGTATATGGCGGCTCCGAGGTAATAGATATTGATACCGAAATCTGCATACAAACCTGCGTTGTAGTAGACGAAGATATAGATAGCAGGCATAATGATGCCCGCTATCCAAAGATAGATGCTTGCCCGGTATTCCAACCAAAGGTAGAGAAGTCCGACAAGTGTTCCGATAATTTCGAGTGTATGCTCCATAATCAGCTTCAGAAGCGCAAAGAAATATGTCCTAATACATTGGTACCGGCCTGTGCGGCATATCCGGCATAGTTGTAGCGTACTTTCTGCCCGTCTTCATAATAGAAACCGCTGCCTGCATAGCCATTGTTCTCGTACTCTTCGTTGAAGAGGTTATAGATGGTACAGCCTACGGTTACCGACTTTATTTTGGGTAACGCAAATGTGTACGACAAGTTCAGGTTGCTGACGAAGTAAGCATCCAGAATATGGTCTTTGCAATCCAGATTACTCATGTATTGCTTGCTGACGTATTGCGATTGCAAAGATGCTTCAAATCCTTTGTAAGTATAGCCGAAACGGTTGTTCAGCAGGAAGTCGGGAGAGAAAGCGATGTGAGTGTCACCCAGATAAGTGTTCCACTTTTCGCCTGCCGGGTCTTCGTTCTCGTAGAGGGTTTCGGTGAAATTCTCTACACGGTTACGGCTCAACGTGGCATTGATGTCCCATTGGAAACCGCAAGCCAGTTTCAGACCGGCCATTAGTTCAATGCCCATACGGTAGCTGTCGGGTACGTTGGCAGCTACGGCTTCACCGATTTCGTTCAGTTCGCCGGTCAGCACCAACTGGTCTTTGTAGTCCATATAATAGAGGTTGGCGCCGAGTGTCAACCATGAGTTGGCAAAGGTGTAACCCAGTTCGTAGTCAAACAAACGTTCCGCTTTGGGATGTTCGGTAAACTTTCCGTCCGTATAGTTGTTGCGTGTCGGTTCTTTGTGGGCCACGCTGAACGAACCGTACACCCGGTTGTTGCGGTTGATTTGCCATGACAATCCGGCTTTGGGATTGAAGAAGTCGAATTTCTCGTGAATGGCAAGTTGCTGCAGGCCGTCGTCGGTGACGCTGTTCCATTTGTCATTCTGCCCGTACATCTTATAGGAAATGTGGCGGTATTGCAAATCGGCATAGGCATTGAGTCCGTCGCACAGCTCATAGTCGGCTTTCAAGTAGAGGTTTCCGTCATTTTTTGTGGCATTGTTGCGGTAGTAGTCTTTGTCGGGGTCAAGGTTGCCGACGTAGTTCTTTACCCACAGCACTTTGCCGAAGTGGTCGCCGTCATAGCGGTTCAGTCCGCCGCCGAGGGATGCGTGAAGGCGGTTGCCTTTATAATTGACGGAGAAGATGCCGCCGCCAAACCAGTTGTCCATTGCTTTTTTGCGGATAAGATCGCTCTTTTTGACGGTTTCACCGTCGTGTTCGTACGGGAGCAGACCGTATTCCACCAACTTGCGTCCGTTTTTGTACTCTTGATAGTAGCCGTCTCCTTTGGTATAGTGCAGGCCTACGTTTACATTCCAAGCAGAGGTGAAGTTATGGTTGAAAAGCAGCTGATAGTTCTTTTGTACATAGTTGTCCGTCTGGTCTTCATAGAAGTGGTCTGCACCGTTGTCGTCGGTGTACATATATCCGCAGGAGTTGTAGCGTCGGCCGTACTTTTCCAATTCTTCTTTGCTGGCATAGTTCCAGGCATGGTAGGTGCGCTCTTTTCCTCCGAAAGTTATCAGTTTGACGGAAGTGTTGTCATCATAATATCCACCTTGCAAGTAGTAAGAGTTCAGCCCTACCGATGCACGGTCGATGTAACCGTCCGAACTGATATTGGACAGGCGGGCATCGAAAGACCAATGCTCGTTGATGAGCCCCGTACCTGCTTTGACAGTCTCCTTGTGCGTGTTGAATGAGCCGTACGAAGCGTTCAACTCGGCATAAGGCTTCAGGGAGAAATCTCCGGTCTGCATATTAATACTGGCTCCGAATGCTCCTGCACCATTGGTAGAAGTTCCTGCACCGCGTTGTATCTGCATATCTTTGACAGAAGATGCAAAGTCGGGCAGATTCACCCAGAATACGGTGTGGCTTTCGGCGTCGTTGATAGGAATACCGTTGGCGGTGACGTTGATGCGCGTTCCGTCCGTGCCTCGTACTCTCAATGTAGTATAGCCGATACCCGCTCCTGCATCACTGGTGGTAATGGCAGAGGGAGTCATGCTCAACAGATACGGCAAGTCTTGGCCGAAGTTCTGCTTTTTAAGCTGTTCTTTGTTGATGTTGGTAAATGCCACCGGAGTAGTTCCTGTGGCACGTGTGGAAATAATCTCTACTTCTTGCAGGTCTATTACCCGCAAGCTGTCCTTTTCCTTTGTCTGTGCACAGACATTCAGCGCTGCCATAAACAGGCATGCTGCCATTGCATACTTCTTCATTTGCAATTTTAATGATTAAAAATTAATACAGAAAAGGGGAACTTTTCTTCTTTTCCCTACGTCGGCACTACCCGAATCAGGTCAATGGGTATGGTCTCAGCCCGTCATATTAGGGCACCCCCTTAGTTGAAATCGGCTGCAAAAGTATCTCTTTTGACTGAAAGGTACAAATAAAGTGACCGGGAAATGATTTTTTTGTTAAATTTGTCCTTTATAATTCATAATTAATCATTTATAATTTACAATTAGTCATGTTATCATCTTTATTAATGGCGGCGTTTGCCGCCCAAGCTTCTGAGGAAGGTTTCAGCAAACTTCAGATTTTCATGCAGCAATTGATAGACTGGGGAGTGGGAGCCGGAGGTCGTATCATAGGTGCAATTATCATTTTTGTAGTAGGACGCTTTCTAATCTCTTTCATTAAGAAGCTTGTATCCAAACTTCTTGTAAAGCGGCATATTGACGCAAGCATCCAGAGTTTCGTCAAGAGTCTGGTGAATATCTTGCTGACAATCCTGCTGATTATTGCCGTTATCGGTAAGTTAGGGGTTGAAACCACTTCGTTTGCGGCTTTGCTGGCATCGGCCGGTGTGGCAATAGGTATGGCACTGTCCGGAAACCTGCAGAACTTTGCCGGAGGGCTCATCGTCTTGCTATTCCGTCCCTTCAAGGTGGGTGACTGGATTGAGAGTCAGGGCGTATCCGGTACGGTACGTGAGATTCAGATATTTCATACCATCCTTACTACGGCCGATAATAAGGTGATTTATATTCCTAACGGCGCTTTGAGCAGTGGCACGGTAACTAACTACAGCCGTGAAGATACCCGTCGTGTGGAGTGGGTTATCGGTGTGGAGTATGGCGAGAATTATGATAAGGTAGAAACTACCGTACGCCGTATACTTGCTGCCGACAGCCGTATCCTGAATGCTCCGGAACCTTTCGTGGCCCTTCATGCCTTGGACGCCAGCAGTGTGAATGTTGTTATCCGTGTCTGGGTGAAGAGCAGCGATTATTGGGGAGTTTATTTTGATATGAACAAGACCATTTACTCTGTATTCAACAATGAGGGAATCGGTTTCCCGTTCCCACAGTTGACAGTGCATCAAGCAAAGGACTGATAAGGTGTTTGCACCACTTCTTCGCAGATGCTTTGCTCCAGATTGAGCAGGCGGTTGATTGCTTTTCGTTTGTCCAAGTCGGTGAAATAACTTTCTACTACCGCATACAGGTTGAACCCGGTTGTGGAGCCTGCTGCCAGTTCCAATGATTCAACCAATTGCTCTACTGCCCGGTGAATGCGTTTCTTGTCAATGAAATGCAATTCATTACTATGAATTAAGTTCTTTTCCATGATGGTTGCTTCTTTATGTTAGTATAGTTATAACGTTCTGTCAGGTAAGTTAGTTCATATGGATGGGGGTGTGGAATTTGTTATGTCACTTTTACTTTTATATTTGCGGAAAATACAAATTAGATGATGCGAACTCTGTTTATCAAAATATTACGTATTCTGATAGTTGTGACTGTCTTGTTTTCATGCACTATAGGGTATATGATTTCTGAGAAAACATTGGTGGCTTGGTGGATACCTATAGGGGTGGCGCTGGCAATTGGCTTGTTGACACTTCCCTTTTACCGGAAATGGCTATGGCTAACGACAATGGAAAACAAAATAGTGAATATCTCGTGCCATTTGGTGTGTGTCGGGACTGTTGGCTATGTGTTGTTCCTTGCGGGCAACTATTTGTCTGCGGATGATAATTCCGTGTATGATGTAACCGTCACTGTACTCGACAAATTTATGGAACAGCATGAAAAACGGCGTAAAGTAGGCAAACATCGTTATGTGTCCGACGGTATGCGCTACGAGTATTATCTGAAAGTTGCTTTTGATAATGGTACGGTAGAAACACTGCATGTTTCTCGCGCTGTCTATCAGAAAGCTCGAAAAGACAAAACGAAGGTTCTGTCTTTGGCTCAGGGTGGACTTGGACTTCCGGTTATAAAGAAAGGAATATAATTATGGAGGATAGGTTGATTCCTTTCTTATTCTGCACATAACAAAGATGGTATTCGGATATGTTTCGGAAACGACTTGCTAGCGTACTACCGGAAATTTACTAAAACGTGACCAACGATTTAGTAAATCTCCGGCCACGTTTTAGTAAATCGTTGGTCACGTTTTAGTAAATCTCCGGTTACGGATTTTAGATAAAGAAAAAAACTCCTACAATATCAAGGTATTGTAGGAGTTTTTTCTTCATCTGGTTTTTCCAGTTTCTGGGTGATCCGCTTGGGGCTCGAACCCAAGACCCCAACATTAAAAGTGTTGTGCTCTACCTGCTGAGCTAGCGAATCAATCCTTTATTGCTGTTAAGCGGGTGCAAAGATAGGTACTTTTATTGAATATGCAAGGATTGTGATGAAAAAAGTTTGTGTTATTCCTGCGATTTTTCTTCTTTTGTTTGATTATCAATGCATTCTGACTTATGAATATTTTCTCTGTTTATAATGAAACGTTGATAATAAGAGAGCATTAGCGTAGTAAGCGGGAGTGCGATAATCATTCCCAACATTCCCATTAATGAACCCCATATGGAGAGTGACAAAAGAATAATAGCAGGATTTAATCCGGTAATTTTTCCCATGACGCGTGGTACGATAAAGCCGTCTTGGATAGCTTGTACAATGATAAATACTGCCATGGCTGAGGCTATGATTAGCCAAAAATTACCGCCTGTATCGGATGCTTTGAGAATTGCCAGTATAATAGTAGGGACAAAGCCTATGATTTGAAGATAGGGAACCATATTCAAAGCGCCGATGAATAAGCCGAGACCTATGGCTAACGGGAAATCTATGATGAGAAAACCTATACTGAATAAAATGCCGACACACAATGCAACAAATGCTTGTCCGCGGAAATATCTGTTCATGCCTACTTTTATGTCATTTAGTATTCCTACTGCAAAAGAACGATATTTTACGGGTACGAGGTGCGTCCAGCCTTCAGCAATGCTTTCATAATCCAGTAAAATGAAAATAATATATAGTAAGATAAGAAATAGGGTAAATACGCTGAATAGCAAATCGATAGAGTCTGATAATAAAGACCATAACCGGGGAACAGCTTCTTTTAGCGCATCCAATAAATTCTCTTTATTGAATAGTTCGGTTAGGAATTTTACGTCAATATTGTCCCGTAAGAACTCGGAGAGAGAGGTTGGTACATTACTGTTGTAGGTTCCATGAGAAAAGTATTGGATTAGTAAGGTTTGCACCCTACCGCACTCTTGTATCATGGGGGGGACTAACAGGTAGAAAGCTCCGGCACCTATAATCAGCAAGGTGAGTAAGGCGCAAAAGATGGAAACAACTCTATTTTTCAGCTTTAGCTTGTATTGGAAAAAAGTGACTAACGGGTATATCAAATAGGCAATAAGCCAAGCAATAAAAAAAGGTAATAGAACGCTGCTTAAACGCTTTAAAAGCATCAACAGACCGATTAGGATGATTCCTAAAATGACACCGCGGATAAAGCTGTCGAATGTAATCTTTTTACGTTCCATAGAATCATGTTTTTAATTTACTAATTACTTATTTGCCTGTCGGTCTTCCTTTATGGCTTGTAAATAACACTCCCGACACAAAGGTTCATATTCGGCTGTTTCCCCTAACAATACTTGTTTGTCATTTTTCACGGTACGGTGCGAGAATGAAGCGAGTTGGCCACATTTTACACATATGGCGTGTACTTTGGACACTTCGTCTGCGATGGCGCATAGTCCCGGCATGGGACCAAAAGGCTTTCCGCGGAAGTCCATGTCCAGTCCGGCCACGATTACACGTATGCCATTGTTGGCAAGTTGATTGCATACATCAATCAGACCTTCGTCAAAGAACTGGGCTTCATCAATGCCCACCACGTCTATCTCGGAAGTGAATAACAGGATACTTGCCGAAGAGTCTATCGGAGTGGAAGATATGGTATGGCTGTCATGTGAAACAACATCTGCTTCCGAATAGCGTGTATCTATTGCCGGTTTATATATCTCTACACGCTGCTTGGCAAATTTAGCACGTTTCAAGCGGCGTATCAGTTCCTCTGTCTTGCCGGAGAACATAGAGCCGCATATGACTTCGATTCTTCCTCTGCGTTTAGTTTCTTGTATGTGATCTTCCGAGAATAATACCATGTTTTTAAGTGTTATATTCAGTCGCAAAAATAATCATTTTGTTTGCTTCCAGGTGTTTTTTCATTATTTATTTCTACATTTGTGCCATTAATACAGACGGGAAAGGATATGCAAGCATTATTGAATGATATAGAGCTGGATGTTCAGGAATTGAAATGTTTGATACAGTCAATATCCACTGATGCCAACCCTGTTTTGAAGATAGTTGCCAAAAGGAACATTCGTCAGATGCAGGAGCGGTTGGATGCATTGACTAAATTGTTGGATGAAACTTTTGTGACTATTCCGGCTGAACAGAATGCTCCTGTTGCCGTTAAGACGGATTTAGAGTCGGAAGTTGCTTCTGCTTCGCAGATTTTGGCTGAACGCATAAAACCGGCTACGGATTTACGTCATGCTATCAGCTTGAATGATTCGTTCCGTTTTACCCGTGAATTATTCAATGGAGACGCTGCGTGTATGAATGAGATAGTACGTCAATTGGGGGAGGCTTCTTCTTTGGACGAGGCTATGTCCATTTTTATATCAACAGTACAACCGGATGAAGAGAATGAGGCGGCGGCTGACTTTGTAGAGCTTCTGAGGAAATATTTCAGTTAAAAAAATAGCAGATATGGGAAAACTTTATGTAGTGCCTACGCCTGTAGGGAATTTGGAAGATATGACTTTTCGTGCTATTCGTATTCTGAAAGAGGCGGATTTAGTTTTAGCTGAAGATACACGTACTTCCGGCATACTACTGAAGCATTTTGAGATAAAGAATGCGATGCAGTCTCATCATAAATTTAATGAACATAAAACGGTAGAAAGTGTTGTAAATAGAATAAAAGGCGGAGACACTGTTGCGTTAATATCGGATGCCGGTACTCCGGGTATTTCAGATCCGGGCTTTCTGGTGGTTCGTGAATGTGTCCGTAACGGTATAGAGGTGCAATGCCTGCCGGGAGCTACGGCTTTCGTTCCGGCATTGGTGGCTTCCGGATTGCCTAATGAGAAGTTTTGCTTTGAGGGCTTTTTACCTCAAAAGAAAGGTAGAATGACGCGTCTGAAAGGGTTGGCCGAAGAAAGCCGGACAATGGTTTTCTATGAATCTCCCCACCGTTTGGTAAAAGCGTTGACTCAATTTGCAGAATATTTTGGTGTAGAAAGGCAGGCGTCTGTCTCTCGTGAAATATCCAAGATACATGAAGAAACGGTACGGGGCACTCTTACAGAATTAATAGAGCATTTCACTGCCAATGAGCCACGTGGTGAAATAGTAATTGTAGTAGCAGGAATAGACGACTAAATAACTTCATTAACAAAAACGTAAAACAAAAGCGTATGAAAAAGTTAGCAGTTTTAATTGTATGTGCAGCCGTTATGGCTTCATGTGACAGCTTCTCCGGTGGTAGTAAAGACCAGCTGAAGGCTGAAAATGATTCTCTTTTGATGGAACTGACGCAGCGTAATGCTGAACTGGATGAGATGATGGGTACTTTCAATGATATTTCGGAGGGATTTCGCCAAATTAATGCGGCAGAGAGCCGTGTGGATCTGCAACGTGGTGCAGTGGCAGAGGGGTCTCTAAATGCGAAACAGCAGATAGCTTCTGATATTGAGTTTATCCGTAAGCAGATGGAAGAAAACAAAGAACAGATTGCTAAGTTGCAGTCTATGCTGAAAAGCAGTAAAAACAATTCTACTCAATTGAAAAGAGCCGTTGAATCTTTGACGCAGGAGTTGAATGCAAAGACCCAGCGTATCGAAGAATTGCAGGCAGAACTGGCCTCTAAGAATATTCGTATTCAGGAATTGGACGCTGCAGTAACGGATTTGAATGCTGCCAAGAGTGAACTGACCGCTGAAAATGAGGCAAAAGCTAAAACTGTGGCAGAGCAGGACAAAGCGCTTAATACTGCATGGTTTGTATTTGGAACTAAGAAAGAACTGAAAGATCAGAAAATATTGAGCGGTTCCGGTTTATTTAAAAAAGGTTCTGTATTGAAAGATAGTGATATCAACAAGGATTATTTTACGCAAGTTGATATTCGTACTACCAAAGAAATCAAATTGTACTCCAAGGATGCTGATATCTTGACTACTCATCCTACGGGGTCTTATGCCTTGGAGAAAGATGATAAAGGTCTGCTGACTTTGAAGATTACCAGCCCGAAAGAGTTTTGGAGTGTTTCCAAATACTTGGTGATTCAAGTGAAATAGTTACTTGATTGATAATTGATAGGGCTGTTTCAAAAGTGTATTTGTTAGTTTGCTTTTGAAACAGCCTTTTTAGTATTCTCTTTATGCCTTATAAGAACCTTTTTTTTGATTTAGATGATACGCTTTGGGCATTCTCTCTCAATGCCCGTGATACATATGAGGAGATGTACCAAAAGTATAGGTATGACCGCTTTTTCGATTCTTTTGAACATTATTACTCGCTTTATCAAAGCCATAATTTGGAACTGTGGACAGAGTATGCCGATGGCAAAGTGACCAAAGATGAATTAAATCGTCAGCGATATCTTTATCCTTTGGAAGCCGTAGGAGCAGGTGATTCCGTTCTGGCAAAAGCCTATGAGAAAGATTCTCTCTCCGTCATTCCTACTAAGAGCAGATTAATGCCTCATGTACATGAAGTGCTGGAATATCTTTCACCAAAATATAATTTGTATATCCTTTCAAATGGGTTTAAAGAACTTCAGGTTCATAAAATGCGTTCGTCGGGCATTGATAATTATTTCAAGAAAGTGGTTCTTTCCGATGATATTGGAATATTAAAACCTTGGCCGGAGATTTTTCATTTTGCTCTTTCTGCAACCCAGTCCCAACTGAATGAATCGTTGATGATTGGAGATAGCTGGGAAAATGATATAGTCGGAGCTGCCGGAGTAGGAATGCATCAGGTGTTTTATAACCTGTCCGGGCGTGTGGATTTGCCTTTTACACCTACTTACCAAATTTCTGATTTGAAAGAGTTGTTAGATTTATTGTGACATTGATAGATTAGTTGTACTTTTGTATTTAATGATAAACGTATAAAACTACCGTTATGGAAACTCTCATTCCTTTTGCATTGTTGTGTTTCACTTCTTTCTTTACGTTGACTAATCCTTTGGGTACGATGCCTGTCTTTTTGACAATGACGCAGGGAATGACGGATAAGGAACGTCGTTCTATCGTTAGCCGCGCAACGTTAGTATCCTTTATAACTTTAATGGTCTTTGTTTTTGCAGGACAGTTTCTTTTCAAGTTTTTTGGTATATCAACAAATGGTTTCCGAATAGCCGGTGGTGTTATTATTTTTAAGATAGGTTTCGATATGTTGCAGGCACGTTATACGCCTATGAAGTTAAAAGATGAAGAAATCAAGACCTATGCTGATGATATTTCTATTACCCCTTTGGGTATTCCGATGTTGTGTGGACCGGGTGCTATCGCTAATGCAATCGTACTGATGCAAGATGCACATTCCTTTGAAATGAAAGGGGTGCTTATAGGTACTATTGCCCTTATTTATTTTCTGACTTTCTTGATATTGAGAGCTTCCACCCGTCTGGTTAATCTGCTGGGGGAAACAGGCAATAATGTGATGATGCGTCTGATGGGACTTATCTTGATGGTGATTGCTGTGGAATGCTTTGTCAGCGGAATGAAGCCGATATTGGTGGATATAATTAAAGAAGGGTACTTGGGGATGATGAAATAAGAAACTTGGGAATTTAGGATATTGAAAAAGGTTGCAAGTAGAAGACTATCTTCTTTCTTGCAACCTTTTTTACAGCCGGTCTTTGAGGCTTATTACTTCAGCTTTGCTTTGATGGCTTCCATAGTGTTCAAAATATCAAAGTCAAGTGTTGCCTTTACAGAGGTAACCTCTTCTCCGGGGGTGTAGAATACTCTGTAAGAGAATTCATAAGGAGTAGTAAGAACTTTAATTGTTTCACCGTCTTCTGTCTTCTCGGTATATGTTCCGCCGGTTACACCTGTGAAGTCAAGCTTATAGTAGATTTTATCTGCTTCTTCTTGTTCTTCTTTAGGGTCTGCTGGTTTATTCTGTTGGATGCCGGTGTCAATATTTGCAGGATCGTAACCATTTGTTGAGAACCGTTCTGTTACCGGAGCATAATTTTCATCAAGGAAGAATTGCAGGTGACCGGTAGTAGTATTACTTCCTTTGCCGGCATAGGCATACAGAGCTTTAATTCTGAATAACATATTCCCGTTGTCATTCTTGTAGTCGGAAGCCCATTCCACCGGAGCGAGAATACCGGCACCCTTGCCTACCCAGCCTTTTTCATCTTCCAAAATCACCGGTTGTCCAAGTGTTTTCCATGTGTAATCTTTGGTAAATGAAACGATGGTAGAGGTTGTACCTTGGGCATAGAGATGGTCTTTCTTTTCACCAATGGTCAATGCCATCTTATAAGTTTTCTGGAATAAACAAGCTGCGTTGACATTAAGTGTTATTTTGGCTGTCGCTTCACCGTCGGCAAATAAAAATGCAGTTGGTTGGTCACAGAATTTCGTTCCGGTGGATACTTCGTCGCATGAGGCAACAGTGACCGGAACGGAAACTGCTCCTTTGGTGTTCACACGATTTAAAGTAAGCGTGAAAGACGTTTTATCCGGGTGCATTACAACGGGAGTTGAAGCCGCTGAAAAGTTGGCGCCTATTGCATTTTCATCAGCTTGCGGGCTTGCGATTTCGGTATCTTCATAATCGCTGCAACCTGCAAGGGCAAAGGCGGGAGCTATCAATAAGCCTAATATGTATTTATTTAGTTTCATATGATTCGATTGTTAGATATAATACTATTATTTGTTATCTGCAACGGGTTTGGGGGTATTTCCCGGAGTGTTTTGGTCTGCTTCACTCAGAGCTTGGTTGGATTGAAGCTCTACTTCAGGGATAGGCCATAACAGTACATTGTCGGTAGGTTCGATTTTAAATATCATTTCACTGTTGGGATATCCGGCTCCACGACGGTCAACGCCTTTGTTCAGACGCATCAAGTCAAACCAGTTTAAACCTTCACCCCAAAGTTCGATACGACGTTGTTTGAATACTTCTTCCTGTATATCTGTACCAGCAGGGCTATAGCTCGGATCACGATACTTTTTAACAAAGTTGATTAATGTCGTTCTACCGTCTTGTCCGGACATCGCTTCCCCTTCTGCTTTTATCAGATACATTTCTTCGATACGCATCAAAGGTATGTCATTGGCGTTTACAGATGTTTCCAGCTCATTCTTATAAGGTGCAAACTTAACCTGTGTGTAAGCTCCGTATCCATAATTAGTCATCATGGCCTGTTGGTCTTCTGTAAGGTTGTTGGATTTCAAGTCGGCACCTAACCACCAGCCTTTTCTGGCATCGCTGTTAGGAATTGCATCATAAAGTTCTTTGTTAATCTGTCGTCCACCGGAATAATTGGCATACCCATAATTCATGGAACCCATATGTGAAGGCCAGTTTACGATACCTGAAGTTACAACACGGTCTGTTTCGCTAACAATGATTCCCCACATCCAGTTTTGTTCATCCGAACTCCAAAAGTTAGGTTTGCTGGCTTCAGCATAACTACTGGGAACCAGTCCTTCAGCTGTAGCTGCCTTGATGGCATTGTCTGCAGCTGTTGCCGCAGCTCCATATTCGTGCATAGTCAAATTAACGCGGGCACTTAAACCATATGCAACAGCTAAGCTGATATAACGTTTGTCTGTACGTTTCACTTTAGACTTAGTCAACAAGTCAATAGCTGAAGTCAAATCAGTAGTGATTTGTGTATAAATATCCTGAACGGTAGCACGGGGGCATCCCTTTGTAGCGGCCTCTTCCATGTTCTTCTCAGTAATTAACGGTACGCACGGTTTTGTTTCATTGCCTTTATAATTGAACTGATAAAGTTGGGCCATAACCCAATATGCAAAAGCGCGTGCACCTAATCCTTGAGCTAGATAATATTGTTCTGTCGGATCTTCTACTTTAGGGTCGATACCACTGATGACATTATTAGAGGCATAAACGATAGAGTACATATCGTTCCATACCATCTGACACTCTAATGAAGTTTGTGAACGATCCATATAATCCAAATCATTTCCGGTCCAGTTATAACCGTTATTATCACTTACAACATCATTACCGTTAGTATCAGTAAAAAGCATGACGCTTGGATAGCCTATATCATTATGTCGGCTCGCCCCCAATGCACCTTCGTTCGGCATATATTGGTTGAATTGCGCAAAAATGGCGTTTACACGAGCCCCAATCTTTGTAGGGTCCTGTTGGGCAATTTCTTCTTTTTGTGAAGAGGTTACAGTGCTGCCTTCCGGAAGTGTATCCATGTCCTCGCAACCGGCAAAGGTAAGAGATGCGACCAAGAGGGAAGCGAAAATATATTTTGTTTTCATATTCAAATTCCTATTTGTTAATCAATTAAAATGTAAGACTGATGCCACCGGAAATTGTACGTATCGGAGTATAAAGTGCTGTAGTGGCAGAAATATAACTCTGACGAGGGTCAAGGCCTTTACGTGCAGAAATCAAACCCACATTGTCGGCTGTAAAGTATACACGTACTTTCTCGAGCATTATCTTTTGAACTAAAGTCTTAGGCAGCGTATAACCTACCGTAATATTATTGATGCTGAGATAATTTGAGTTTGTCAACCAGCGTGTAGAAGTGGAGTTTGTATATTGATCTCTTGCATTTAAACGCGGAATATTGGTATTGGTGTTTTCCGGTGTCCATGCGTTGTAGATATCTTTATGCCAGTTTTGTCCGGCAAAGCTGGATGAACCGCCATGCATCATACGTCTGTAACCGGAATCATAAATTTTACCACCTAACTGATAAGATAACTGGATAGAGGCATCGAAGCCATAAGCCTCGAATGTAGTGCCCAAACCACCATATACAGTAGGCATCATATCGCCTGTTGCTACTTTATAACCTTCGGCAGCAGTATAGTTGGGAGTCTTGATGCGGTTGCCGTCACCATCCTCCGCCCAATATAGCGCTTCGCCGGTTTCAGGATCAACACCGGCATAATCAACCAGATACATACGGTACATCGATTCTCCCTCTTCGTAGATACGAGTGTCGTCAATCATCTTACCATTTAAGTCAGGATGCAACTTGTTGATTTTGTTTTGAACGAAAGTTGCATTCATATTTACATTCCAGTTAAATTTGGAATTGTTTAGAATCTGGTAGTTCAAATCGATTTCAACACCGGAGTTTGTCATAGAACCTACATTCATCGGAATTGCCGTATAACCTAAGCTACCCGCTGTCGGTCTGTTGTAAAGCATATCATCCGATTTACGTCCGAAATACTCAATAGTACCATTCAATGTATTGTCGAACAGAGCAAAATCAACACCGATGTTGTAAGATGTAGAAGTTTCCCAAGTCAGATCCGGATTACCTTTATAAGACAAAGTTCCGTCGGCAAAGATACCATTGGCACCCGTCATTTTGTATTGGTCCATCCATGGATAATAGTTCTTGTCAAGATCAACTCCGGGGTATAATATGTCATCATTACCTTGCTGTCCGAAAGATGCTTTCAGCTTCAACATATTAATCCATGCAATATCTTGCATAAAATCTTCCCGGCTGATCATCCATGCGGCACTTGCGGCCCAGAAATTACCCCAGCGGTTATCGGGAGAGAAACGTGATGAAGCATCACGACGATAAGAAATGTTACCGAAGTAGGTATCATTATATGAATAGTTCACACGTCCGAAGAAACCTTTTGTAGAATAAGTGTCTTTTTTACCGCCTGCAGAGAAATTGTCAATGGCATTGCTCAGGTAGAAGCTTTCCGGATTATACAGATTTTGTGCGTTACCGTATAATTCGGTGTATTCATAAGTATATCCGTCGTAACCCGCGGTAATATCAAAATGATGGATGTCTTTAAGTGCGAATTGGTAGTTGGCTACATATTGTTGGTCGAAACCGTATTTGCGCATTGCAGCCTGATAAGCTGTACCGCCATAAGAGGCACTCTGTCCCATATAGGCATTACCCAAATCATTGTAACGGGTGTTGTCTACATTCAGACCGAAACGAGCTGATACATTCAGACCTTTTATCGGATTAATCTCTGCAAACCAGTTTACATTGATTACATCCATTAAATATTCTGTTTTATTATAGGTCAAGTCACCGGCCGGGTTAGCAATTGACATGAAAGAACGTGAGTTCTTAGTGCTCTGCCCGTCTCCATAATCGTATACTTTGCGACCGTTGTTCAACATTATATTTTTATCTGTGTCACGAACATACATAGGATATAGCGGAGCAATGTTATTTGCAATGAAGAATGCATTACCTGAGGAAGCTGTTGCATTCGCATCTTGTTCTGCTGGGTAGCGGCTCTGTGAATTGATATAGCTGAAGTTAGCACCCACCTTCAACCATTGTGTCAGTTTGTAATCGCCTTTAAAGCGTCCGTTATAGCGTGTAAGACCGGAACCGGAAATTACTCCTTGGTCATCCAAATAGCCGAAAGCCAAATAATATGTAGCTTTTTCATTACCGCCGGAAGCGTTTATATTATATTCCTGACGTAAGTTGTTCTGGAATGTTTCATCTGCCCAATTGTCCGGAGTATAGTAATAGCTTCCGTCACTATAACCTAAAGTTGCGTTCGGATTCAGTCTTCCATTTGAGCCGATTAGAAGTTCACCGGCCGGTGTAGTATAAATATTGTATCCTAAACCGCCGGAAGCTTTGGTTGGCAAAATGGAATTAGCTTTGATATTGGCTGCTTCGGGAGAAAGTCCTTGAGAAATCTGAGAATTGTAAATAGCTTGGTAAGCTGTTTCAATATAATTCTTAGGACTGGTCATCACATCATAGTTCTTAATAGCACGAGAGTTAACACCCCATTTTGCATCAAAGTTTATGCGAGCCTTACCGCCGGTTCCTTTCTTCGTTGTAATCATAATGATACCATTGGCACCACGGGCACCATACAGGGCCGTTGAAGCGGCATCTTTCAAAACTGTCATAGACTCGATATCTGATGTGTTGATAGTAGATAAATCACCGTCAAATGGTACACCATCTACAACATACAACGGGTCTGTACCTGCATTGATAGAACCGACACCACGAATACGTACTTTTGCTGACACACCCGGTTGACCATTATCACTCAAAATCTGCACACCGGCTACTGCACCTGCTAAAGCATTAGATATATTAGCTACTTGTCTTTTTTCTATTTTATCTGCTTTCATTACAGCTGCAGAACCTGTAAAAGAACCTTTGGTGGAAGTACCATAAGCTGTAACAACAACCTCTTCAAGTATTTCAGTATCAGGCTTCATTATTACTTTTATAACCGGTTTGATAGCTACTTCTTGCGTTTGCATACCAACAAACGAAACCTGCAAAGTCTTCGCAGAACTATCTATTTTGTAAACGTTTTAAAATAAGAGATTTACAGTTATCAGAAACTTCGCTATGTAACCTTGAAATATTGATAGGCATCGTTCTGGCATATACCAATATCATTATCAGGTTACTAAGATGCTACCTGTAGTCTATAATTGCTCTATGATTATCAGGATATTATATCAATAAAAGGTATAAACTAATCATATTGTAAATATACTCGTTACCTTTTGAAAAGAGATTCTGTAAATAAAGCATACTCTAACAACTATTTTTTATGACAAAAAAAGGATAACATAAGTTTCTTCTACAAAGTTTTTTCATTTATAATGTTACTTCCGCTATATATCGAGGGTATCTCAGTCGTATACTGAGACTACCTAAGTATACGACTGAGACTACCCATTGTAGAAAGGTGTTTGGAAGATGTTTATTTACGGTATTGCCTGTTTCATTTTCTCTAAATCATGAATAATGGTCATATCCATTACATTTGTATATACTTGCGTGGTCTTTACGCTTTTATGTCCAAGCAGTTTTTGCACAGTAGTGATATTTACTCCGTTATATATGAGTAAAGTTGCATTAGTATGACGGGCGCAGTGGAAAGAAATCCTCTTTGATAATCCGGCTAATTTTGTAATAATCATCAAATCTTTATTGACATTTGAGTTATCTCTCAGGTGGAAAAACTCTCCTATATTATCTTGATATTTATTAAGAATCACAATCCCTTTTCCTGAAAAAAGCAAGTATAGAGGTAAACGTACTTCCGTTCCTGTTTTTACAGATTTATATATTAGCCATGTTTGCTGATTAATATCTACAATATTCTCTGAGGATAAATTAATAAAATCAGAATATCGCATTCCTGCATAACAACAGAACAGGAAGGCATCTAAAGTTTTTTGTAGTTTTATATACCTACCTGATAAACTCAGGTTTTCCAGTTTCTCCAATTCTTCCGGCACTAAATGAGTATGTTTGTTCTCTACCGTTTTTATTTTATATTTCCTGAAAGCATATTTCTGTATTTCAATATATTCTTTATTAATAGCTATATTTACGTGTCGTTTCAGGTGCTTCATGTGTTTTGCGATAGTATTCGTGTGATACCCTTTAGACTGTAGAAAATATTCGAAAGAAGAGACAAACTCAAATGTCAAATCTGAGAATGTTATATCCTTTTTAAACTCTTGCAGTAATATGAGGGTAGAAAGGTGATTACGTTTGGTGCTACCTTTCAAAGAGGAATTCATTACTTCTTGTTTAAAGAAAGATATAAATGAAGCATTATTCTCTTGGGTAATCAATGCTTTCTTTAATAGTTCCAAGGATATACATTTACCTTGTTGCCACAGTTCCAGTTCTTTTTTTTCTATTACTGAGATAAATTCATAAAGTAGCCGATTTAGAGCATCCGCATTAGGGTGGTTCTTCACAACTAGTTTTTTTGCGTCCCACTGTTCCGGTTTCAAATAAACTTTGGTCGAAAAGTACTTTTTCTTTCTTCCCAAATAAGCCTCTACTTGCACTAATGCCATTCCTTTTTTATTTAGGCACTTCTTCCTATTGTACACAAGGTTGTAAATAATTTTATTCATCTCAATTCATTTAGATTAATACTATAACAAATAAGACGATATTCTGTGCAAAACAAGGTTTGAATAAGATTTAATATCTGCAAAAAAGTCGCTTCTATTTCTTTATAGTTTATTACTATGAAGCTTAAAAACGACACAAAAAGTTTCTTATAATCCAGTAAAATCACATCTACACGAGAACTTTTTTAACCATTTTGTTTTAAAATATATGTATCTGGATTAATAATCAGCCAAAATGATTAAATCATAGTGTTAGTTAATGTAGCTTTTTTGAGGTTCTTTAATTGTAAAAAAACTGCTATCCAGCATAAAACGGCAGTATTCAATAACAGATTGATAGATTTACAAGGTTTTTTCAATAAAATAGTTGTCCGTTTCATATTTATTAATATATTTGCATTTTGTTAGAGTAAAGAAACAATTAATGTAAAGTTAAACTTTAAGAGAGAATTTATGAAAAGAAAATTAATGCTGTTATTAGCCTGCCTTTTTGTAGGAATAGGCTTAGTAACTGCCCAAACACAGAAGGTCACAGGTGTTGTGATTTCTGAAGAAGACGGGCAGCCAGTTATTGGAGCCTCTGTATTGGTAAAAGGTACACAAATTGGTGCTATTACCAATGTAGATGGTGATTTTACATTACTGAACGTACCAAGTTCTGCGAAAACTTTGCAGGTTTCGTATATTGGTATGCAAACCCAAGAAGTTGCTATCAGGCCCAATATTAGAGTGATAATGAAGTCTGATTCTAAATTATTGGATGAAGTAGTGGTGACAGCTGTCGGTATTCAACGTGCAGAGCGTTCTTTAGGTTACTCTGTTTCAAAAGTTGATGCAGATGAGACCATTCAAAAAGCTGAACCAGATTTAATTCGTTCTTTAGATGGAAAGATTCCAGGAGTGACGATAAATTCGCCCTCAGGTGCAGCTGGATCTGCGACGCGTATGACAATTCGTGGTAATTCGTCATTTCTTGGAAATAATCAACCACTTTATGTTGTAGACGGTGTGCCTTACAGCAATCCGGAAGTGGCTTCGTCTAACCAGGCTACCGAAGCTGGGGGGGCCTATGGTAGTGGTATTTCAACTCTTGACCCGAATGACATTGAATCAATGAATGTATTAAAAGGAGCAGCTGCTGCAGCATTGTATGGTTCACGAGCTGCAAATGGTGTGGTTCTGATTACTACAAAAAGTGGTTCAAAAAATAGTAAAAAGGCCGGTAAGGGTACCGAAATAACACTTAATGCTTCATATACTATTGAGCAGATTGCAGGTTTGCCTGATTATCAAAACAAGTTTGGTACAGGTGATAATTTCATCGCCCAAGGTGTGAACGGTTCATGGGGGGCATCTTTTGATGACTTAACAGAGGTTCCCTTAAGTATGTTTTCTGCTAATATTTATGGGAATGCCTATCCTGATTTGCCAGAGATGATTCCTTATAAAGCTTATAAAAATAACGTAAAAGATCTCTTTGAACTTGGCGGAATTTATGATTTATCTTTGAATATCAACCGCTATACAGAAAGTGGGAATTTTACGGCAACGCTCTCACGTATGAACCAAGACAGTTATATACCTTACGCTGATTTTGGACGTTATTCGATGAGTGTTGGTGGAAATCAGACTTTAGCCAATGGTGTGCGTGTCGGTGGAAATGTTTCTTACTCAAGAACACAGCAAAATGGTCCAATGTTTGGTAATAATCAGTCTAGCAATATTGGTGCTTCTTCATTTGCTCGTGCTTTAATCTTAGGCCGTAACTGGGATATGTCACTTCCTTATGAAACACCGGATCACAAATCTCTATTCTTTGTTGGAGATCAAGCTGACAACCCTCTATGGTCTTGGAAATACAATAAAATTAAAACTACCATGGATAGAACTGTAGCCAATTTTAATGTTGGGTATGATTTCACTAAATGGTTCTCTGTAGATTATAGAGTAGGTATTAATGACTTCAAAATGGATCGTAAAGAAGTCTTAAATATCGGTTCTAGAGCTGTAGGAGGTAAAGGTCGTATTCGTGTGGAATCATACGATACACAAGAAATAGAATCAACTTTATTACTTCGTTTTGATGTTCCTATTCACAATGACTGGGGACTGAAAGCAACTGTAGGTCATAATGTGAATCAGTTTACATCTAACAACACACAAACTACCGGCCTTAACATCATGTCACCGGGTGTTTATAATATTGATAATACAGAATCACAGACCTCTGCAGAATATTATACGAGAACTCGTTTATGGGCGCTATTTGGAGATGTAACTCTTGATTATAAGAACTTTGCTTTCTTGAATATAACAGGACGTAACGACTTCTCTTCTACTTTGCCTAAAAACAACCGTAGTTTCTTCTATCCTTCTGTTGCAGGATCATTTGTGTTTACTGATGCTTTCCACATTGACGAAGATATTATTAAATTCGGTAAAATACGTTTGAGCTGGGCCAAAGTTGGTAATGATGCCAGTGCTTATTACAAAAACGGAACATTCTTATTAGGTCAACCATATAACGGTCAACCTATCCTATCGTTGCCTAGCTCTATGTTTGACCCTGAGTTGAAACCGGAATTTACTTCAGAGGTTGAATTCGGAGCAGAGTTACAGTTCCTTAAAAGTAGAGTTAATTTAGATTTTACTTGGTATAATCGTAATTCTACCAATCAAATTGCACCATTGAGTCTCCCTTACTCCACCGGATATGGTAGTTACTATACAAACTTTGGAAAGATGAACAATCGTGGTATTGAGATAGGCTTAAACTTGGTGCCTGTATTGAACAACAATTTCAAATGGGATATGTATTTTACATATACACAAAATGACAGTGAAGTAAAAGAATTGGCAGAGGGAGTTGAACGAGTATCTTTGAATACCGGTTTTACTACTCCGGGAGCTGTTTTAGAAGTAGGGAAACCGTATGGTACATTAGTTGGAACTGTGTTTGCACGTGATGAAGAGGGAAATTTACTGGTAGATCCAAATTCAGGTTTCTATTTAGTGGCAGATGAAGAAGGATACTTGGGTAATCCAGCTCCTGATTGCAAACTTAGTTTAAATAATACCTTTACTTATAAAGGATTTTCACTTTCTTTCTTATTGGACGCTCAAATTGGCGGATGTGTTTGGACATCATATATTACGGATTTGCTTGGACGTGGTGTAACAAAAGACACAGAAAACCGCTATGGTTCTCGTATTATGCCAGGTTACTTAGCAGATCCTTCGACAAAACAGCCGTTATTGGATAGCAATGGCAATAAAATTCCTAATAATGTTCAATTACGCGAGAATGACCTATGGTTTACTGGTAGTTCAAGCGTGTCTTCTTTCGCTATCAACGGGGTGAGTGAAGCTGCGGTATATGATGCAACAACTTTCCGTCTGCGTGAGTTGACCCTTGGTTATCAATTACCAAAATCTTGGTTGGCAAAAACATTCATTGGTTCAGCCAGTGTCTCTTTTGTAGCTCGTAACTTATGGTTCTGGGCGCCAAATGTACCTAAACATACTAATTATGATCCAACAGCAAGTAGTTATGGCGGAGGTAATGTTCAAGGTATTGACTACACCTCAGCACCAAACACCAGACGTTATGGATTCAATCTTAAACTTACATTCTAAAAACCAAACGTATGAAAATTAAAAGTTTTATAATTATATTGGTATCAGCGCTATTTGTCAACACTGGTTGTTCTGATTATCTTGATATCAATGATGATCCTAATAAACCAACTACCGCTGAACTCAGTAAAGTATTGACCGGAGCGGAATATGATATAGCAATGTCTTTTGCTTCGGGTAACTATATTGGCTCTTCGTTACCTTCATATGTATTTCATTTAACTTCTCGCGAGGTTGACAACTTTGGTATTACAGCCTCTACCGCATCTCTTGGGAATTCTTGGCTTCAAAGTTATACATATGGATTGAAAAATACAGATGCTGTAATAACCGCAGCAGAAGAAGGAGATAATTTAATATATGCAGGTATTGGCAAATTATTGAAGGCTTATGCTTTTGCCTGTATAGTAGACCTTTGGGGAGATGTTCCGTTTAGCGAATTTAATATTGAAGGTAATTATGCCCCTATTGCGGATAAGAGCCAGGATATTTATAACTCACTATTTGCTCTAATTGATGAAGCCATTGGAAACTTAAATAATGAAGAAGCAGCTAACCTGTTAAGACCGGCAGCTGATGACCTTATTTATAATGGCGATAAAGCTAAATGGATTAGAATGGGAAATACGTTAAAATTGAAATTACTGGTACAGTCTCGCAAAGCTAAAGGAGAAATTACCGGTTGGAATGAGAAATTAGCAGCATTACTTACAGAAAATAATTTCATGAAAGTTGGTGAAGATTTTGAGTTTAAGCATACAAAGAAGGATAACCCGGATGAAAGACATCCTGCATATGTGGATGAATATCTTGGAGGACAAAGTACATATTACATTAGTCCATGGATTTACGAAACTATGTCAGGACTTGACCTTAACGTAAAAAACAATCCTTTTGTAGGAATTACCGACCCTCGTATTCCTTATTATTGGGTAAATCAAATAAAAGCGGATGAAGATGCACAAAATACTACAGACTATCGTCATGGTGCATTTGTTTCTATATTCTTTGCATCCAATTCATCCTCAGCTGGAAATGACCAGCGCTCAACATCTTCTTTTATTGGTATTTATCCATGCGGTGGAAAATATGATAACGGACAAGGTGGAAAATGTGACAAAAATGTAGGTACTGGTGTTGCACCAGAAAAAATGCTACAAGCTTATTCAGTTCCTTTCTTATTGGCTGAACTTTATTTGACAGGTGAGGTCGCCGGAGATGCAAAAGCTGCTTTGGAAAATGGAATTAAGCGTTCTATAACACACGTAAATACTGTTTCTCAGAATGCAAAAGCTGAAGGTGTTACAGTTCCTACGATTACAGAAGATGCAACTACTGCATTCATTGGAAGAATTCTTGCAAAATATGATGCTGCAGCAAATAACGAAGAGAAACTTCGTATTGTGATGACTCAGAAATGGATTGCGAACTTCTTCAATCCTGTAGAAGCTTATAATGATATCCGTCGTACCGGGTATCCTACTTTATTAGATTCGAGCACTGATTATGCACAATCACCTTATAAGAATAGTAAGACGCCGGAGCTTGGTCCGATAGATATCCCATTAAAGGGTATCAATGCATATCCAAGAGCTATGTGGTATCCGACAAGTGAAGTTACTCGCAATCCTAATATCACTAATAGCGGAAGAAACTTAAGTACTCCTATTATTTTTTGGGATAAATAAATTGTTGAATTATGAAACTTAGCAGAAATATGAAATATATACAATTATTCATGGCAACTGTCCTTATGGCATTGCTGACCGTTAGCTGTGATCAGGATCTTCCTTATCCATTGGATGATGTAAAGAATGGTGTCGTTATCGATGTCGCACGAGTAGAAGGGACAGACGGGGTTCTTTCAGCAGGAATGGTAGAAGGGAATTATAAAATCAAATTGACAATTCCAAAACAACAAGGTGATTATTCTATGTTGGATTACGCACAATTGCTGTGCGTATTTACTGACGCTTCCGGCAAAACAACATCTAAAGTTGTAGTTGATAATATCAAGGAATTCCCCAAAGAAATCACAGTTGATTTTGCAGAAGTATATAAGCAATTTAATTTATCTGCACCTTCTTTAGGAGAAACTGTATATTTTACAGCTAATGCAGTACTAAAAGATGGCTATGTTGTATATGGCTGGAATGAATATTCCGGATTTAACAACAAAGTGTTTACAGGTTGGGAAGTTGATGGCAGAGCATATTCTTATAACGTAAGATATGCCGTTGTATGCCCATTGGCATTGGACGACTTTACGGGTAACTTAATGGTAACTGACAACACTGTATTTTATAAAGGCGCAAGTTATCAGGTACAAGGAACTAAAATATCTGATACGGAAATAGAACTTGATGGCTTCTTTGAAGATTCTAAATTACGGCTGACCATTGATCCTACTCTCCATACTGTAACTGTAGAAAAACAAATCTTATATCCGACGTTTGGAAGCTATACTAACTTCTATGTGGTTGGCTCAGGTACAGTGGATGCATGTAATGGAATAATTACATTTTCCGGAACTGTAGGGGTTGATCAAGGTACATACGATAGCAATGCTAATTGGGTAATTAAGAACTAAATAACTCGTAGAACCCTTTTTTCATAAAATAAAGCCAAATGATTTAAATTCATCGTTTGGCTTTATTTTTTATTTATAGGAATTATAAACATCTTAACTTACTTGTTTCTTTAACCAAATATCAAAGAATTTATCATATACGCTATATACCCCTAATTCATTAGTCACAAAATCTTTATCCAATAGACCTTTTATCGCTCCTTGTACAGAACTGGCGGTCAGCTTATAAGTTTTCAGAAACCTGGAAGAAGTGATTTCCCGAGCCTTTCCTTCTTTGCAAATCGCAATGAGAACCTCTTTTTGCTTGGGTGGGAGCTGAAATAGAAGGGAAGAATAGGTAAAATTCAATTGCGATAAAATATTCTCAATCGCGATATGCACTTTATCAATCGTACATTCTTCACCCTCAGTAGTCATTGCATAAAGTGAGTTTGCCATAAATTGAATATACCAAGTTATTCCTTCAAAACACTTATAAACCTCTTGGACTGTTTCTTCTGTAATTTCTTTTTTATTTTCCGTAAAATGCCTTTTAATAAATTTCGTATAAATATCTATGGCAATAGAAGACAACTCCATAATAGCCGTACTCTGATAAAACGGGCGTGACGGGCTCGTAAATATTTCCCCCATCATATGACGCTGCGAACCAGCATAAATGAATCTTGCATTAGAGCAGTGTTGGATATGTGTCCGTAGCGTAGCCTCAACATCACTCTCTGGATATTTTGCAATAACTTGGAATTCATCAATGGAGATTAAACAAGGTTTATCAGCTTGTTCCAAGTAATAAAATATTTCATCAAGAGTTATAGTAGGGCTCTTTATATCCCCCATTTCCAAGTTCCAGCTGGGATTACCGCTAAAGTCAAAAGAAATACTGGTACGAAGAGAAGACAGACATTTGAGAAATAACTCCCATGCCTTTCTTCCACGAGGTTTTAGTCCGTTCAGAATACCTTTCCCAAATTCGAACACAAATTCCTGCAAGTTCTTTGTTGCATATATATCGATTAGGAACGTGTGATATTCTTCCTTTATTTGTTTCTGATGAAAACAATGTTCTATCAGACCTGTTTTGCCTAAACGGCGAGGGGATATCAGAGCTACATTATTCCCATTGGTTATGTAGCGTGTCAAGGTAGCTGTTTCGGCTATACGATCACAAAAGTACTCTGCTGAAACATACCCACTCGTTATAAACGGATTACTTTTTGTCATAAATCATATCTTTTACACAAAGATAATTATAATTTTATCATAATTATCTTTGTGCATTGTTTTTTTATTGAGAACATTCATTAAAAAAGGCACTTCTTGTGAATATAAGTTTATATTGTTTCGGCATACATCATTGGAGTATATATTGGGGAGACAGCGTATTTATTCTTACATATAATATTAATTTCCCGATTTTCCTCATAGTATGCTTCTCTTTTCATTAGCAGCGACTATTCATATTACTTTTTATTTACAAAAGTAGTTCAATGGAAACTCAAGGTATATTTATCAGTTATATAGCGAGTTATGGATTTATGCGTAGCACATTGATAATTAGAATATTACTTGTGGCATAGGTAGCATATGGGTAACTTTACAAGATTGTTGATATGCGGTAAAGTACATTCTATCAAAATAATAGTTGGATACTAAAAAAACATCATTATTTGCAAGCGGCTTATTTAAAAGCACTTATACATCTTATAGTTCTGCGAAAACTTTGCAGGTTTCGTTTGTTGGTATGCAAACGCAAGAAGTAGCTATTAAACCTAACTTAAGAGTAATTCTAAAAACAGATGCACATGTACTTGATGAAGTTATGGTAGTGGCTTATGGTACTGCAAAAAAATCATCTTTTACAGGATCTGCCGCTGTGGTGGACAGCAAGAAGATTGAAAAAAGACAAGTATCCAATATCACCAATGCACTTTCAGGAACAGTGGCAGGTGTACAAGTAATGAGTAGTGCCAATGGTGGTCAACCTGGTTCTACCGCAAAAATCAGAGTACGCGGTACTGGTTCTATGGCAGCCGGCAATACCCCTTTATATGTAGTAGATGGCGTACCTTATGATGGTGATTTATCTTCCATCAATACAGCTGATATTGAATCTACCACTGTTTTAAAGGATGCCGCTTCTAACGCGCTTTATGGTGCTCGTGGAGCAAATGGAGTTGTCTTGATTACCACAAAGAAAGGTATTGTGGGAAAAGCTACGGTAAATGTGGATGCTAAATGGGGTACTAATTCACGTGCAGTACCCAATTATGATGTATTAAAGAATCCGGGTACTTATCTGGAAAAAGCTTATGAAGCTATCTACAACGGTGTGTTGGGCACTAAGGGAGATGATTTTGATTACTCAACTCCCGAACTGGCGCATGCTGGCGCTAACAGCTTACTTAGTACAAACAAGTCTGGCGGTGTTGGATATCAAATATATACCGTGCCACAGGGGGAAGCTTTAATAGGTACTGATGGTAAGTTAAATCCCAATGCAACTTTAGGATATTCTGATGGGACTTATTATTATCAACCTGATGATTGGTACGATGAATTATTTGGGAAGGGGAATTTACGCCAAGAATATAATATAAATATATCAGGAGCGACTGATAAACTGAACTATTATATGTCTGCTGGTTATTTAGATGATTCCGGTATTATTGCAGGTTCCGGTTTTACCCGTTATTCGGCTCGTGCCAAAGCGGATTATCAAGCAAAGGAATGGTTAAAAGTAGGTGCTAATATGGCATATACTAATTATGATATGCAATCTCCCGCTGGGCAGGATAGCTATGCAGGTACTTCTTCTGCCAACTTATTCTATATAGCTAACTACATTGCACCTATCTACCCCATGTATACCCGCAATGCTGATAAATCAATTATGATAGATAGCAATGGCTTTACTGTATACGACTTCGGTGATGGAACAAGCGGAACGGGTGCTTCTAAAAGAACTTGGATGAGTGGTTCCAATCCTGCCGCAATGGTAGCTTTGGACAAACGCCAATATATAGCTGATGTGTTTAGCGGAAGATGGTATGCAACCGTCAATATTTGGGATGGGCTGAAGTTCACTTATAATATAGGTGTGGATGTAGACAACACTCGTTACAGTCGTTTGTATAATGCATATTACGGTCAGTATTCAAAAGTAGGTGGTATCGTATATGCCGGTTCTACCCGTACAATGAGTGTCAACCAGCAAGAATTGCTGTCATATACGAAACAATTTGGAGATCATAGTATTGATTTGCTTGTTGGACATGAAAATTATGATTACAAGTATCAATATTTGAATGGCAGTAAAGAAAAACTTTTCAATCCCGGTATCGTAGAGATAGACAATGCAATCAAAAATCCGTCTATCAGTTCGTACACAGATAACTATGCAACAGAAGGCTGGTTGGCACGTGCACAGTACGATTATGACGGCAAATACATAGCTAGCGCATCGTATCGTCGTGATGCCTCTTCACGCTTTGCTAAAAATCATCGCTGGGGTAATTTTGGTTCTGTAGGTGCTGCTTGGGTTATAAGTAAGGAAGATTTTCTTGCTAACCAGAAATGGATTGACTTTCTGAAATTCAAGATGAGTTATGGTATTCAAGGTAATGATGACTTGCTGTATAATGATGTATACGGTACAAAGAACTACTACCCGTATCAGGATCAATTCAATGTGTTGGAAAATAATGGAGATTTTGCTGTAAGCATGTCTTATAAAGGAAACGAAGACATTACTTGGGAAACGTCTTATTCTTTCAATGCAGGCTTTGACTTCAACCTGTTTGGAAATAAGCTGAATGGTAGCATTGAGTATTTCAGCCGCAAGACAACTGACATGTTATACTATATGCCGGTATCTCCTTCAAATGGTTATTCAGTATATCCTAAAAACATAGGTTCTATACGGAATAATGGTGTCGAAATAGATTTGAACTCAGACATTATCAACAATAGAAATATCCAATGGAATGTGTTTGCCAACGCCACTTTCGTGAAAAATAAAATATTGGAACTGGCACCTGAACTTAATGGAGAACTGATTTCCGGTGCTACTATTTATAAAGAGGGAAAATCAATGTACCAATACTATCTGCGCAAATACGCCGGAGTAAACGATGAGGGTGAGGCTCTTTATTATATGGAGACAAAAGACGAGAAAGGCAATGTTACACAGGAAACTACGACAAATTGGAATTTAGCCACTAAGTACGAAACTGGCGATATGCTACCTACGGTATACGGAGGTTTTGGTACCACTCTTACTGCCTACGGTTTTGACTTCTCTATTTCTTGTGCTTATCAGCTTGGCGGTCGTGTATATGATAGCGGTTATGCTTCATTAATGCATGGTGGTACAGCATCTCGTGCCGGTCAGAACTGGCATAAGGATATTCTCAGCTCTTGGAGTACTGCCAATACCAATACTAATGTACCTCGCGTAAACAGTGCTGATAAGTACACTAATGCATCTTCAGATCGCTTCCTTATCAGTTCTAACTATTTGGATCTTACTAATATTACACTTGGTTATACAGTACCTAAAGCTTGGCTTGCCCAGTTGAATATTGCCAACTTACGTGTGTTCTTTGCAGCAGACAATGTTGCCTTATTGACAAAACGCAAAGGACTTGATCCGCGTCAGTCCAGTAGCAGTGTAGATGCCATGAGATATTCTCCGGTACGTACAATTTCCGGTGGTATTAAACTCACTTTTTAAACTAAAAACATAAGACAAATATGAAAAAATATAAATATTTCTATCTTGTGCCCGCAATGGCGTTGTTGTGTTGCAACACCTCATGCGAATTGGACCAATTGCCTGAAGGCGGCACAATAACGACTGAACAAAAAGACCAAATACAGTTGAGTGATCCGGCCAAGCTGAATGCGGATGTAGTGGGATTGGCATCGGCACTGATTAAATTGGAAGCAATTTCTGAATGGGCAGGTGGTACATTGCATTTTGACTATGGTTTTGCTTCTGCTTGCATGATGCTAGATGCTAGTGGTATGGATATGCCTTCCGAAGATACAGGATATAACTGGTACAGGGATGGGTTACGACTGACTGACCGTACGGATACAGGTGAAAATACTTATTTCTTTTGGAACTTGTTCTATAATGAAATCAAGATGGCTAACGATATCTTGAAAGTGGCAAAAGCTGATGCAGAAGATCCTACAATGAAAAAATACCGCGGGCAAGCACTTGGATTCCGTGCATGGGCATATTTGAACTTGATACAAATTTATCAATTCACTTACAAAGGTCATGAAGATGCACCCGGTGTACCTATTCAAACAGAATTCATGACCCAAGAAGAGGCTGCCAATAATCCTCGTGCCACTGTAGCGAAAGTATATGAAACCATAATGACGGATTTAGACGAAGCCATCTCTCTACTGACAACAGAACGCCAGGACAAAAGCCAAATTAATATAAATGTAGCTTACGGTCTTCGCGCCCGTGCCAACTTGTTGATGCAAAATTGGGAAGATGCGGCTAAGGATGCAACAGAGGCTATGAAAGGATTTGTACCTTATACACGTGAACAAGTGTCCAAGCCTTCTTTCAACAGTGCTGATGTTCAATCTTGGATGTGGGCAAATATTATCGGTGAAACTAGTGATGTTGTACAAAGTGGCATTTTGAATTTCCCGTCACATATGTGTTCTTTTACTGGTAATGGCTATGCTCCGGGTTATGCAGGACGCTATATTAACAGTAAATTATATAATGAAATACCGGAAAACGATGTTCGTAAACTTTGGTGGGTGCTTGGTGAAGCTGTTTATAACCCGGAAAATCCTAAGGAATTTTGGGGATATGATTTCACAGAGACAGCTCCTCAAGTAGATTGGAACTGGAAAATAAACTATCGTGGTAATGATTATAATATTGCTGAATGGTTAGGTTGGCAGGCTCCTTACTTGAATATTAAATTCGGTCCTTATCAAAATATTTACAACAATGCTACTAATGCATGTGATTTCCCGTTAATGCGTGTAGAGGAAATGATTTTAATTAAGGCTGAAGCTTTGGCTCAACAAGGTTTGGGAGGAGATGCAGCCATAGCGTTAAAAGATTTGATGAAGAATCGTGACGAATCTTGGAATAAATCTTCCGTAACAGTTGATGATGTTTGGTTTCAACGTCGTATTGAACTATGGGGTGAAGGTTTCTCATTCTTCGATATGATGAGATTAAAGAAACCGTTGGATAGAACCGGAGCTAACTTTGCAGCCGGCTGTGCATTCAATATTCCAGCCGAATCTCAAATACTTTTGTGGATCATACCAGAAGATGAGATTAATAATAATAAAGGTATAACTCCGGAAGATAATAATGAAATAGTAGCAATACCTAAAGGGTAATTTATAGAATTATATACAGTATTGTTTTGGGCTGCCTTGCTTTTGAAGGCAGCCTTTACTATTTCTACCCGTATGAGTCTCTATAATGTGATAGGTTCATATATTAGCTATGGGATTTGTCCTTTAGTAACGTATTGATACATCGTTTGCCCTTTTCTTCGCTTACTTGTTACTACTTTTCTTAATTACTTAGGAATAAAAAACCTTATCCTTTATTTGTAATCTTCTCTTATAGGAAATTGTGTTTTATTTTAACATTGAAATTATATCTCCTACTTTTTATACAATATTTAAACTGTGTGTTTTTCTACTAACATATATATCTTTTTATTTACAAGAATAGTGCAATAAAACTATGAGTACATTCTAATTTGCGATAGCAAGAAGTATATCACTATATTTAAAATACTAAATACCAGATGTTTGCCATAAAACATAGGTAACATATAGGTAGTTTAGTTATATTGTCAATATATGTCAGAGTATCTTGTAGTGAGATTTTATGTGAGTTCCAGACTTTTAAAAGAATTACAAGAGTCTTATTTTCAACCACTTATAAAACCTGTAGTCCTGCGAAGACTTTGCAGGTTTCGTTCGTGGGTATGCAGGCACAGGAAGTTGCGATAAAACCTAATTTGAGGGTGGTGTTAAAGTCTGATACAGAAGTGCTTGATGAGGTCGTAGTGACGGCTGTTGGTATAAAAAGAGCTGAGAAATCATTGGCTTATAGTGCTAGTCAAGTAAAGAGTGAGCAAATTACGCAAACTGGTGATAGAAGTATGCTTGATGCTTTGTCTGGCAAGATTGCCGGTGTTAGTATATCTAGTTCTTCTGGTGCGGCCGGTGCTTCTACGCGAGTTTTATTGAGAGGCTTTTCTTCTTTGAATGGAAGTAATCAACCCTTATTTGTAATAGATGGCGTTCCCGTAAATAATGAAACACTACAGAATTCAAGTGATAATCAATTAGCTAATAATACAGACTTTGGTAATGGTATTAATGATATTAATCCTAATGATATAGAATCAATGACTGTACTGAAGGGTGCTTCTGCTGCTGCACTTTACGGATCGCGTGCTGCCAATGGTGCTATAATGATTACCACTAAAAAGGGAAAGAGTAATGACAAGATGAAAATTGACTTTGTTAGTAATACCACTTTCTCTAGAGCAGGTGTACTGCCTGAGTTCCAAAACAGGTATGGACAAGGATGGGGATTTGCCAATTCATTATTGGAAAATGGTAGTTGGGGACCTAAACTTGATGGCGTGGAACGCTTGTGGGGACATATTGTAGACGGAGAACAACTTTATAAACCATATTCGGCTCAGAAAAATAATATGAAAGATTTTTATGAGACAGGTGTTCAAACTGATAACTCATTGGCAATCAGTGGTGGTAAAGGGAAAACTACGTATTATATGTCTTACTCTAATATAACAGATAATGGTATTTTACCTGGTAATTCGGACCGTTACAGACGAAACGCTGTTTCTTTGAAGGGATCTTACGAAGGAAAATGGTTAACTTCATCTGCAAGCCTTAACTATATTAATAGAAATGTAAGTACGGCTTCTTCCGGTCAGGGATATTCCGTGTTTAATAATCTAATTCAGATACCGAGAGATTTTAGTATCGTGGATATGAAAGATTATAAGAATAAATTTTATAGTCCGGACAACTGGTATACTCCGTATGGTGTCATTAACCCTTATTTCAATTTAAATGAGGATGGCAATAAATATATTGAGGATCGTATTTATGGTAGTTTGGAATTGAGTGCTAAACTCTTTGATTTTTTGACTCTTACTTGGCGCGTTGGTGGCGACTTGAGTAACTATCGCAGTAAAAGTTGGCGTGCTATTATGATTCCTGAAGGAGCAAATGATACAGAAAGTGTAGAAACTGGTTATGTAGGTGAACGTACAGGGCAAAGAAGGGAATTGAATAGTGATGTATTTGCAAATTTCAACAAGCAGATATCGGAAGATTTCCATTTGAATGTACTGTTGGGATATAATGTGAATGAAAGATATAAAAAGACATTAAATGTTTCAGTTCAAGGCCTGGATTTGGAAAACTTTTATAATATATCCAATAGCCCTAATCCTGCAGTGAAATCGTCTGCTTCCTCTTTACGTCGTTTGATGGGTGTTTATGGGCAAGCGGATTTAGGCTTTAAAAATTATTTGTACTTGAATGTGGGGGCTAGAAATGACTGGTCATCTACATTACCTAAAAATAATAATTCTTTCTTCTATCCAACAGTAGGTTTGAGCTTTATATTTACTGATGCTTTTGAAGTGCTGAAGAATTTTATGACCTATGGTAAGGTACGTGTTAGCTATGGTCAGACAGGTAATGATGTGGAACCTTATATGATTAATGGTTATTATTCGGAAGGAACTGTAAGTAATCCTTTTGGTGATGGCTTGAAATATCCATTTTCGGGTGTAAATGCATATTCATATGGTAACATCATTGGTAATCCTAACCTGAAGCCGGAAATGACAAAAGAATATGAAGTTGGTTTGGACTTGCGTTTCTTGCAGAACAGATTGGGGTTAGATGTAACGTTCTATAATCGTGAAACAACAGATCAAATTATGCCGGTTACGATTAGTCCGTCAAGTGGTTATACAACTCAATATATGAACTTGGGATGTATTCGTAATAGAGGTATTGAATTGATGGCTAATGTTGTACCTGTTCGCACTAAAGATTTTGAATGGAATGTAAATGTAAACTGGACTTTGAATAGAAGTAAAGTTGTGCGCTTAGGCAATGGCTTGGAAGAATTTAATATTTTTGGTTTCACAAACGGTGTAAGTTTATTAGCAATGCCGGGAGAGCCTTTGGGAGTATTTGTTGGCTATGGTACGCAGAAGGATGAAAATGGTAATATTGTGGTAGATAGTCAAACCGGTCTTCCGAAGCAGTCGTCGACTCGTGAGATTTTTGGTTCTTCAGAGTATAAGTACATGATGGGTGTTGGCAGTGAATTGTCCTATAAGAGCTTTACTCTTGGGTTCAATTTTGATATACGTGTTGGCGGTTTGATGTATTCAAGAACCAAAGGTACTACTTACTTTGTAGGAAACTCTCCTCAAACATTATTCAACGACCGCCAACCGTTCATTGTTCCAGGATCTGTGATTGAAGTAAAAGATGCGGCAAACAATATTTCTTATGTAGAAAATACGACTCCTATTAACCATAGCTATTATGATAGTTATTGGAATAATAATGGTGGAGAGTTTGACAGAGGTGACTTGATTGACAAGACGTATGTGAAGCTGAAAGATATTCATTTATCATACTCTTTCCCGAAACAATGGATTGCAAAGGCTTATCTCAATAGTTTGGTTTTGAGCGCTTATGCTCATAATTTATGGGTGTGGACTCCAAGCTCTAATAATTTTGTTGATCCTACTGTCTCTAATATGGGCTTGGACTTGGAAAGTGAGTTTGGTGAGTTTAGTGCATCACCTTCCATTAAGAGTTTTGGATTTAGTATCAAAGCATCATTTTAATTCTTAAACAAGTAAATTATGAATAGACTTAAAATATTTCTAGTTGCTATCGCGGCTGTAACATTTAGCTCTTGCGATCAATGGTTGGATATAAATACGGATCCCAACTATCCGTCTGAAATACCTACAGCAATGCCAATTACTTCGGGTATGGGATCTGCAGCTACTGTAATTGGTGGACAGTATGCAATATTGGGAGCACTTTGGGCCCAGCATTTTACCCAAGATAACACAGCTAATCAGTATAAAGCTTGGGACTCTTATAATGTAACTTCCAGCGTGATGAATTCCGAGTATTTGAAATTATATGCGTATTCATTAACAGACTTTAAAAAGGCAATTAAACGTTCGGCAGAAGTTGAAGATTGGAATAATTATTTGATTGGTACTGTAATGGAAGCTTATGTTTTTCAAGTATTGGTCGATTTGTATGGAACTGTTCCTTATTTTGAAGCATGTAAAGCTGATGAGGGAGTTACCACACCAAAGTTTGATTCCGGTGAAGAAATCTACTCTGATTTATTTGCTAGACTAGATGATGCTTTGAGTAAGGACTTTAAAGCTACCACATGCACAGATCCGGGGAATGCCGATTTAATATTTGGTGGCAATATAGAACATTGGAAAGAGTTTGCCAATACATTGAAATTAAAACTTGCCATTCGCCAATATAAGGCAAAACAGAGTGAGTCGGAGCAGATAATTAACTCTATGCTTAATTCTGGCGTTAAGTTTCTTTCGGTAGATGCTTCTATTAATGGGTACAAAGATGCTCCGGGTAATTATAATCCTTTTTATGATTCAGAAGTTTATGGTTTGGGTAATGCTAATTTGAAAGCTTCCAATACAACTTTAAACTTTGTACGGGCTAACAATGACCCTCGTTTATCTTATATGTATGAGAAAGGTAATAGAGGAGAATATGAAGGTCTGGATCAAGGTGATTATTCTAAACCTGCTGCTGAGCAACCTACTGGCTCGTTATCAAAAGGTAAAATCTCGGCTTCTGATCCTGTCATTTTTCTCTCTGCAGCAGAAAGTGCTTTTCTGCAAGCAGAAGCGTTAGTGAAATGTAAAGGTGGGGCAGGTGCCCAAGATAAGTATGAAGAAGGGGTACGTGCTGCTTTTAATCGTTATGGAATTGCATCTGAAGCTGATGCTTTATTACAAACGGGTGCTGCCTATGAATATGATTCAGCTAATCCGTTAAAAAGTATTATTACTCAGAAATGGTTATCAATGTTCTTGTCTCAAGGACTTGAGGCGTTCTTTGAGTTTAATCGTACTGGTTATCCAGATCATTTTACCGTATCTAAGAACTCAATTTTAGTAGATAAGACAGCTTTTATACAGAGACTGGTATTTCCGGAATATGAGTTAACCTCTAATAAGGAAAATGTTCCTCAGCGTGTAGAACCAGATGTACCTCTGTGGTGGGCTGTTAAATGATTAATTAATAAAGAACGAAAAATATGAAGAAAATAATATCAATCATTATAGCTCTGTGTAGCATTACTTTAGTTTCATGCGATAAGGAAACTGAGGGGATATCTAAATTGACTGCTTTCCCGGAATTCCAAATGGAAGGTGCTGCTTTTATGAATGTAAAATTGGATCCTACCGGTACATTTACAGATCCGGGGGTAAAGGCTTTTGTCGGTGATGAAGAGTATCCTGTGAAAGTTACGGGCTCCGTTAATATTCAGGAAAAAGGCTTGTATACCTTGAATTATGAAACTGTGTCCAAAGAAGGTTTTCCTGTGACTACGAGTCGTATGGTGCTTGTTACTCCGGAGTTAGTACAGAATGATTATTCTGGTACTTATACTTTGGTGCATGCTACTAGAAAGAAGCAAATTTCAGTTGATTTGGTTACCGGTGAGTTGGGATATTATAAAGCAAGTGACTGTTGGTGGCAGACAACTGCTATTCCTTTGTACTTCTTGGATATGGGAGGGACGGAACTATTGGTTCTTACTAACAGTTGTGCATACGGTCCTATATCAGTAGTAGGAACAATAGATGCGGTAACTAAGACTATTCAATTTGACGCAACGTTTACTGGTGGTGTAAATGCTGGCGTTACTTTTAGTACAAAATGGGTTAAGGAGTAACAATCTAAAAAATAAAGAATATGATGAATCGTAAATTAATATACTTATTTATTTGTGCGTTGTTTGTGTTTTGCTCATGCAACGATGATGACAAGATAGACTATACAGCGCCTGGCATTTTGGCTGGTGAATGGTGGGTTACTTACTATCAAGAAACAGCTCCGGATAAATGGGAAGTTATCGGTGATTATAAGAATTTGCCTTTATATACTTACAACTCTGCAGCAAACAAAGCTGATGAATTGTTTGTAGATGATCTAGGGGAGTTTTGGGACTTTAAGGTAAAGGCTTTTGCTAATCCAGGTGCATTAAGTTTTGGATCTGATGCAGAATTGCCTAATTTGAGTTATGAGGATTGTAATGTGGTGATTACCGAAGGAAAGGTAATGTTTAATGTGGCTAAGTCAAAGACAGGTATTGTAACAGATAGTATTTGTTTTAAAGTCAAGTTCTCTGATGACTCTGAACAGTTAGTTTATAAAGTGGAGGGACATAAGCGGACAGGCTGGACTGACGATGAATATTAATAGACCTTAGATCTATATAGATTTAGGAGTGGTTACCTGAAAAGGTGACCACTCTTTTTCTTTATCGCTACTCTAGTTTTTAATAATCTGTATTATATAGATGAAGATTCTTGTGAAAATCGTTATATTTGCTGCCGTATACCATAAAGGTATATTATATATAATAAGGTATAAAATAGAATGAAAGAATTTGTAATTTCCGAAGCACAGGTTGAAACGGCGGTATTGGTAGGTCTTATCACAAAAACTCAGGATGAGCGTAAGACGAACGAATACCTTGATGAACTGGCATTCTTGGCTGAGACAGCCGGGGCGGAAGTCGTGAAAAGATTTACTCAGAAGTTGGATGCGGCAAACTCTGTGACGTATGTTGGCAAGGGTAAGCTGGAGGAAATAAAAGAATATATCCGTAATGAAGAGGAAGCCGAGCGTGAAATCGGTATGGTAATCTTTGATGACGAACTCTCGGCAAAACAGATACGTAACATTGAGGGTGAGTTGAAAATCAAGATACTGGACCGTACCTCACTTATTCTCGACATCTTTGCCATGCGTGCACAGACTGCTAATGCAAAGACCCAAGTGGAATTGGCGCAATATAAATATATGCTTCCCCGCTTGCAGCGTTTGTGGACTCACTTGGAGCGTCAGGGCGGTGGCTCAGGAGCCGGTGGCGGTAAAGGTTCTGTAGGTTTGCGTGGTCCGGGTGAAACGCAGTTGGAAATGGACCGCCGTATCATCCTGAATCGTATGGCGTTGTTGAAAGAACGTTTGGCAGAGATTGACAAGCAAAAGGCTACTCAGCGTAAGAATCGCGGTCGTCTTATACGTGTGGCACTGGTCGGATACACCAATGTTGGAAAGTCCACTTTGATGACATTGCTGTCCAAGAGTGAAGTCTTTGCGGAAAATAAGCTGTTCGCTACATTGGATACTACGGTACGTAAAGTTATTATTGAGAACCTGCCGTTCCTTTTATCCGATACGGTTGGCTTTATCCGTAAGTTACCCACCGATTTGGTAGATTCTTTCAAATCTACTTTGGACGAAGTGCGCGAAGCCGACTTGCTGTTGCATATCGTGGATATTTCTCATCCCGATTTTGAAGAACAGATAGAAGTGGTAAACAAGACATTGGCGGACATTGGAGCTTCCGGTAAGCCCATGATACTTGTATTTAATAAAATAGACGCTTACACCTATGTGGAGAAAGCGGAAGACGACCTTACCCCCAGGACTAAAGAAAACTTAACACTTGAGGAACTGATGAAGACGTGGATGGCAAAGATGGAAGACAATTGTCTCTTTATCTCCGCCCGCGAACGAATCAATGTAGAGGAACTGAAGAGTGTGGTTTACCGGCGTGTGAAAGAACTGCACGTGCAGAAGTACCCCTATAATGATTTTCTTTATCAGACCTACGAAGAAGAGGAAGTTTAATTTAATGAAGAATTAAGAGCGAAGAATGAAGAATTGCCGTGCGGTATATTGTTTGCATGATACGGTGCAGTCAGTTTCTTCATTCTTCATTCTTCATTCTTCATTCTTAATTTAAGTGTTATGACTTACAGAAACTTGACCGAAGACGAAGTACTTCGGTTGAAAAGCCAGTCGTGTCTGGCGGATGATTGGGGGAAAGTGACCGTTGCAGAGGGCTTTTCAACGGAATTTGTACATCATACCCGTTTCTCGGGTGAAGTGCGTTTGGGTATATTCCACTCGGAGTTTACCTTGCCGGGCGGAATAAAGAAACACTCCGGTTTGCGACACGTGACGCTTCATAATGTGACGGTGGGCGATGACTGCTGCATTGAGAATATCCAGAACTATATTGCAAATTATGAAATAGGACATGATACTTTTATCGAGAATGTAGACATCATTCTTGTAGACGGGCTGTCCAAGTTCGGTAACGGCGTAGAGGTATCTGTCCTGAATGAAACGGGCGGGCGTGAGGTACTTATCAGTGACAAACTCTCCGCCCATCAGGCCTATATTATGGCACTTTACCGTCATCGTCCGGAGTTGATTGCACGAATGAAGGAAATCACAGATTTCTATTCCAATAAACATGCCTCAGCGGTAGGTTTTATTGGTAGCCATGTAATGATACTCAATACCGGTTCTATCAAGAATGTGCGTATAGGTGATTATTGTCACATATGTGGTACGTGCCGTTTGTATAACGGAAGCATAAACAGTAATGAACTGGCGCCTGTACACATCGGTCACGGTGTTATTTGCGACAATTTTATCATATCATCCGGTTCGCACGTGGACGATGGGGCCATGCTTACTCGATGCTTTGTGGGGCAGGCTTGTAAACTAGGGCATAACTACTCCGCTTCGGACTCCTTGTTTTTCAGTAACTGCCAGGGAGAGAATGGTGAAGCGTGTGCTATCTTTGCCGGACCTTATACGGTGACACATCATAAATCTACCTTGCTTATAGCCGGTATGTTTTCCTTTATGAATGCCGGTTCCGGTTCCAATCAGAGTAACCATATGTATAAGCTCGGTCCTATTCATCAGGGTACGTTGGAACGTGGTGCCAAGACTACCTCCGATTCTTATATCCTATGGCCTGCAAGGGTAGGGGCATTCTCCCTTGTTATGGGGCGTCATGTCAATCACTCAGATACTTCCAATCTGCCGTTCTCCTACTTGATAGAGCAGAATAATACAACTTACCTCGTACCGGGCGTCAACTTGCGCAGTGTGGGTACTATCCGCGATGCTCAGAAATGGCCCAAGCGCGACCAACGTACCGATACCAATAAGCTGGATTTCATTAACTACAATCTTCTCAGTCCCTATACTGTACAGAAGATGTTTAAGGGACGGGATACGTTGAAAAACTTGCGTTATGCTTCGGGTGAACTGTCCGATATCTATTCTTTCCATAGCGCCAAGATTCGTAATTCAGCGTTGGTAAAGGGTATCGGTTTCTATGAAATCGCTATCCACAAGTTTCTTGGCAACTCTGTAATCAAACGTCTGGAAGGCATCAATTTCCGGAGCAATGAAGAAATACGTGCTCGTCTGAAGCCTGATATTTCTATTGGCAGTGGTGAGTGGGTGGATATTTCCGGACTGATAGCTCCGAAGAGTGAGATTGATACTTTGATAGACGGGATTGAATCCGGTGCGGTGAACCGTCTGAAGTATATTAATGCCGAGTTTGAGCGGATGCACCGGAACTATTATACTTACGAGTGGACATGGGCATATGACAAACTGGAAGAGTTTTATGGAATCAATCCCGAAAACATTACTGCGGAAGACATTATCCATATTGTTGAAAAGTGGAAAGAGGCTGTTGTCGGTTTGGACCGCATGGTTTATGAAGATGCCAAGAAAGAGTTCTCCTTGGCTTCCATGACCGGCTTTGGTGCCGATGGTTCTCGTCTTGAGAAGGAACTCGACTTCGAGCAGGTGCGTGGTGACTTTGAAAGCAATCCGTTTGTAACCGCCGTACTGAAGCACATTGAGGTGAAGACGGCGCTGGGTGATGAACTGATAGGACGTATGCAATGCATACGGTGAGTAGTACTGCATCTGCCTGTAAGTTTTCACCCTAATTAAAGAAATATTTCAATAATAGTTGCTACCTTTGTGTCACGAATCATTTTTAAACATTAAATGAACAAGTAATTATGGCAACAACACCTCCGTTCAAGTATCAGCCCATGTTTGAGAAGGGTAAGGATACAACTGAGTATTATCTGCTTACAAAGGACTACGTGTCCGTAAGCGAGTTTGAAGGAAAACCTATCCTGAAGATTGAGAAAGAAGGTCTGACCGCAATGGCTAATGCGGCTTTCCGTGACGTCTCCTTTATGTTGCGTCGTTCGCATAACGAACAAGTTGCTAAGATTTTGAGTGACCCTGAAGCAAGTGATAACGACAAGTACGTGGCTTTGACTTTCCTGCGCAATGCCGAAGTTGCCTCTAAGGGCGTATTGCCTTTCTGCCAGGATACGGGTACGGCCATTATCCACGGTGAAAAAGGACAGCAAGTGTGGACGGGCTACTGCGATGAAGAGGCTCTTTCACTCGGTGTTTACAAGACATATACGGAAGAGAACTTGCGTTATTCCCAGAATGCTCCTCTCAATATGTACGATGAAGTGAATACGAAGTGTAATCTTCCGGCGCAGATTGACATCGAAGCTACCGAAGGCATGGAGTATGAATTTCTTTGTGTTACTAAGGGCGGTGGTTCTGCCAACAAGACTTATCTCTATCAGGAGACAAAAGCTATCTTGAATCCCGAAACATTGGTTCCGTTCCTCATTGAAAAGATAAAGACACTGGGTACTGCTGCTTGTCCTCCCTATCACATCGCATTCGTTATCGGCGGTACTTCTGCCGAGAAGAACCTGCTGACAGTGAAGCTGGCTTCCACTCACTTTTACGACAACCTGCCTACTACCGGTAACGAATTTGGTCGTGCTTTCCGTGACGTGGAACTGGAGAAACAAGTATTGGCGGAAGCTCATAAAATAGGTCTTGGTGCACAGTTCGGCGGCAAGTATTTGGCCCACGATGTACGCATTATTCGTTTGCCGCGTCATGGCGCTTCTTGTCCTGTCGGTTTGGGAGTTTCCTGCTCGGCCGACCGTAACATCAAATGTAAAATCAATAAGGAGGGTATTTGGATTGAGAAGCTCGACAGCAATCCGGGTGAACTTATCCCTGCCGAACTTCGTAAAGCCGGTGAAGGCGATGTTGTGAAGATTGATTTGAACCAACCGATGGAGAATATCCTGAAAGAGTTGACCAAGTATCCGGTTTCCACCCGCTTATCTCTGAACGGTACTATCATTGTGGGTCGTGACATTGCCCATGCCAAATTGAAAGAACGTTTGGACCGTGGTGAAGATCTGCCGCAATATATCAAAGACCATCCTATTTATTATGCCGGTCCTGCCAAGACTCCGCAGGGTATGGCTTGCGGTTCGATGGGACCGACAACTGCCGGACGTATGGATCCGTATGTTGCTCTCTTCCAAAGTCACGGCGGAAGCATGATTATGCTTGCTAAAGGTAACCGTAGCCAGCAAGTTACGGATGCTTGCAAGAAATACGGTGGTTTCTATCTCGGCTCTATCGGTGGCCCTGCAGCTATTTTGGCACAGAACAATATTAAGAGCATCGAGTGTGTGGAATATCCCGAACTCGGTATGGAAGCTATTTGGAAAATTGAGGTGGAAGACTTCCCTGCATTCATTTTGGTAGATGACAAAGGTAATGACTTCTTCAAACAATTAAAGCCTTGGAACTGTAGTAAGTAAGAGCAGCTAATCACGTAATAAAGAAAAAGACCGCTTGTGGATGATATTTTCCAAGCGGTCTTTTTTGTGATGTTTGCACTGCATTGCAACTATCTCGTTCTTATTTACTTAGTTTTTTCTTCCATTGTTCGTACTTCTTCAATACTTTTAGGCCTGTATTGTTGTACCAGCTATAGCCGTTGCGGCGTTCATAGCCTATGTCGGAAATATTATACTTCTTCACTCCGTCGCGGTCGCAGAAGAAGGGACGGTTATCTTCGAGGGTGTAGAAACGGGCCCAAAGCGTGGGACAGGGATAATCGTCCTGCGGGCAGGGAATCATCCGGAAATCTTTCTTACCTTCGCTGTTGGTGAATTCCTCACGGGTGATGCCTGTAATTTTACTTGCTTTGAACCATGCGATGGCAGCTTCTACAGAGGCGATAATCTCAGGTGAGGGATCGGGAATGGACATTAGCAACAGGACAATGTTGTCCGATTCGGCGCCGCTGAGTGAGGGAAGTTCGTAAGCACGGGCTTTGGCGGGGGCAAGGGTGTACTCATCATGCTGGGCGCACCATACGGTCAGTTTTCCGTTTTGCTTTACTTGGGTGTTGAGGATGCACTCTACACCTTTATCGAAGGCGGTACGTGCGCGTTGGCAAATACTATCCGGTACGTAAGTATATGGGGCTTTCTTGGTGTATACGTCACGTAGCAGGTTCATGACGTTTACCATTGCATTGTCATTGTAGGTGATATGGGTGTAATAGCCTTTGGGGCGCGGCCAAAACTGGGGCCAACCGCCATTGGGATATTGTGCTTTCAGGATGTAGCATATGCCTTCTAAGGCGGCATTCTTATATTTTTCTATGTTGGTGGCTAAGTAGATACGGGAGAGATAGCGGATTTCCGTACTTGTGGCACTGTTATCAATAGTGCTTTCGTTGACGTTACCTTTGGCGGCGAGAACCTTCTGGAATTCATCGGTTGTCAGTTCGGCGGGCATATAGATGTTTTTAGGCCAGCCGCCGGTGGTTTGCTGATAGAGCAGTACGTTGTCGGCAATACGGATAGCTTCAGGAGTGGTGAAGAAAGCGTCATCCAATTTGGGAGCCATTTTGACCCATTCCTTATAGGGATGCTTCTCTTTGTAGTGGGTTGCTTCCTGTGCATTGGCTCCAATGGTAAGGGTGAGCAATGCACAGAAAAGGATTGTTCGTTTCATAATATTACTGCTTTTAGTTTATTTGCGAACAAAAGTAGAGAAAACTCTAAAGAAAGGATGGTAATATTTGTTTTTAAGGGGGTAAATATTGTGATATATATGGATGTACCTATTCCAAGTATTGTTCTACTTTTCCGCTAATTTGTAGCAAGGATATTTCGCACAGTTTAGTGTCGTATTCTGCCGACAGAATGCGTTCTTCAGCATCCAACAAACTTTTTTGCGCTTCACGCATTTCGATACCGGAAAGGTTACCGAGCATATAGCGTTCCATGGCAATCTCATGGTTCTCTTTGGCTGCAACGAGGTTTTGACGTTCCAAGTTCAACATTTGGAGATTGTTTTGATAGGCCTGCCACAGGTTGCTCAGGTCAGCACGTAGGGCTTGTTCAAGCTGCTCGCGTTCCAAGCGGGTGTTTTGCACCGCGATGCGGGCATTGCGTCGTTCACGGCGGCGATTGCCATCGAAAAGGTTGAAGCCTACGGTGACCCCTACGTTCAGCCCGAGATTGCTGCGACGGCTGTTGGCGGAAATATCATATTTGTTGAGAGTATAGCCGTAACCTCCATTCATTTTTACGTATGGGTAGTCGCGGGAACTGACTTTCTTGTAGTCCAAACGTGCGAGGGTATTGTTCTGTTCCGCTTTCAGTAAGGAAGAGTTGGCTTCCAGAGTGGCGTTCCAAAGTTCTTCAAAGTTCAATTTGGCACTGACGTTGATGAGGCTGTCTTGGATGATGAAGGGGCAGTCTACATCTTCGTTAGCCATTAGTTCGTTCAGTTGGATGCGTGAGGTGTGCAGCAATTCTTGCTGCTTCATGTACTGTGCACTGTCGGCATTGAAGTCTACTTTGGCCTGCTGGTAGTCCAGACGGGAGAAGTTTCCGATGTGATAACGCTCCTCTACGATACGCAGACGCTCTTTGGAGAGCGATACAGCATAGCGGAAATTTTTCAAACGTATCTTGTGTTGCACATAGTTGTAGTATTCAGCGGCGATGTTGGCTATCAGGTCTTCGATGGCGATGCGGGTGTTGGTTTCACCTTGCCGTTCCAGTTCCTTCAACTTTTGGTAGTTGGCGGTGATGTTGAAGCCGTCGAATATAGTCCAGCTCAGATTGATGCCTGCGTCAACGGTTTGGTCGAATATTCTGTTCTCTTTGGTCGTTTCGCCAGTGGCACGCAGCTTTGTTTCGGTATTATCCAACGTACCCCTGTAGCCTGCGGACAGGTCGAGGGTAGGCAGATAACCGGCATTGGCAACGGTAGCGTTGTTTTTGCTTATTTGCTGTTCGTTGCGTGTGATGCGTAGGGAATAGTTATTTAGTAGTCCCTGTTCCAAACAAGATTTCAGAGTATAGATAGGTGCAGGCTGTGCCTGAATGGCGGGTATAGTGCACAGAATGATTAAGAAAAATAAAATCGTACGTCTCATTCGTTCTTTAGTTTACTTCGGTTGGTAGATACATAACTATAAATGGCGGGGACGATATACATCGTGAGTAAGGTAGATACGAGCATGCCGCCTACTACGGCCGTACCCATGGCGATACGCTGGTTGCAACCTTCGCCAGTAGCGAATGCCAACGGTATCAAGCCCAGTATGGTAGAGGCGCTTGTCATCAGGATAGGGCGCAGGCGTTGTAGGGCGGCATCCTTAATAGCTTGTATCTTGTCCTCGCCGGTTTCCTGCTTCTGATTGGCAAATTCTACAATCAGAATACCGTTCTTTGCCACCAGACCAATTAGCATGATGATACCGATTTGGCTGAAGATATTCATCGTGATGTCTCCGAAATACATGAATACGAGTGCACCGGCAATGGCGAGGGGTACTGTCAGCATGATAATCAACGGGTCTTTGAAGCTCTCGAACTGTGCGGCAAGAATCAGGTAGATAAGCAGGATTGCCAAGATGAAAGCGAACATCAGACTGGAAGAACTTTCGCGGTATTCCTTTGAGTCTCCGGTGAGGGCAGTACGGAAAGTGTCGTCTAATGTCTCTTTGGCTATCTTGTCCATTTCGTCCAAGCCTTGGCCGATAGTCTTGCCATCGGCAAGTCCGGCAGAGACAGTGGCGGATACGAATCGGTTGTATCGATATAGTTTGGGCGGTGCAATGCCGTTAGTCAGCTCTATCAGGTTGTCAAGCTGTACCATGTCCCCTTTATCGCTACGAATATAGATACCTTTCAGGTCGGCAGGCTTATTACGTTGCTGGCGGTTGATTTCTCCTAATATCTCGTACTGTTTTCCGTTCATGTAGAAGTAACCCATACGCTGGCCGCTCAGCCCGTATTGCAGGGTTTGGGCGATGTTGCGGGTACTGACTCCCATGATACTTGCCTTGTCGCGGTTGATGTTGATGCGTGCTTCCGGCTTACTGAATTTCAAGTCTACGTCAGCCATTTGGAATATGGGGTTCTCATATACTTTTGCCATGAACTTAGGCAATACTTCCTGCAGCTTCTCGATATTAGTGGCTTGCAGCACATATTGTACGGGCATACCGCCACGCCGCCCGCCGAACGAAGAGGATTGTTGTACGAAAGAACGCGCCATTGTTTTTCTTTGCACCGCTTTCGACAACTTTTCCGCTACTTCCATTTGTGTGTAGTCACGCTCCTTCATATCTTTCAGGGTGATACGCACGTTACCGCTACCGCTGGATACACGGGCGGTTACCGCTTCAGCATCGGGCGTGATGGAGTCGACAAGTTGGTTGATGTCCTCTGTATAGTCACGGATATATTCGTAGGTGACGCCTTCGGCACCACGTGTGTTGATGCTGATTTGCGAACGGTCCTCCAATGGTGACATTTCTGCGGGGATATAGTTCCAAAGAAATCCGATAATGATAATGGTTGCCACCGTGAAAGGCAGCGCAATCCAGCGTTTGTGCAGGAAAACCGCTAAAGAGCGGCTGTATAAGTTGTTCATCCCTTCAAAGAAAGGTTCGGTCTTGCGATAGAACCAACTTTGCTTTTCTCTTTTTATCAGTAATTTGGTAGCCAGCATCGGAGTAAAAGTCAGTGCGGCAAAGGAGGAGATAATAACAGAACCGGATACCACGATACTGAATTCGCGGAATAAGCGACCTGTCGTACCATCCATAAAAACGATGGGGAAGAATACTGCTACCAGTGTGATGGTAGTAGAGATTACAGCAAAGAATATCTCCTTCGCTCCCTCGATACCCGCCTCCTTCGGAGGCATCCCTTTTTCGATACGAACATAAATATTCTCCGTCATTACAATGGCATCGTCAACCACAAGTCCTACGGCAAGCACAATGGCAAGCATGGAAAGTACGTTGATGGAGAATCCCGCCAGATACATAACGAAGAAGGCCCCGATGAGCGAAACAGGGATTACGATGCAAGGAACCAGCGTGACACGCCAATCGCGGAGGAACAGGAAGATGATGATAATTACGAGGATGAAAGCTTCGTACACGGTTTGTTTTACTTCGTTGATAGAAGCACGGATAAATTTGGTGTTATCAAACCCATAGGAATAGTGTACGTCCTCCGGCAGGTCTTTCTTCATTTTCTCCATACGCTCGTATACGGCATCGGCAATCTGAATGTGGTTGGCACCCGGCTGAGGGATTACTACAATACCCACCATAGGGACGCCGTTCATCTTCATATAACTTTTGATGTCTGCCGGACCAAGTTCGGCGCGGCCTATGTCACTGAATCGGACAATACGGTTGCCGTCCTCTTTCAGAATGAGGTTGTTGAACTCTTCTGCCGTATGCATCAATCCGAGCGTGCGGATGGTGAGCTCAATGGTATTTCCTTCGATACTACCCGATGGAAGTTCCACATTTTCGCTGTCTACAGCGTTCTTTACGTCGATAGGGGTAATGCCATAACCGGACATTTTGATAGGGTCGAGCCACAAGCGCATGGAGTAACGTTTCTCTCCCCAGATACTTACGCTACTTACATCGGAGATTGTTTGAAGTTGTTCTTTTACAGTAAGGTCGGCTATTTCACTCAGCTCCAATAGGGAACGTTTGTCACTTTGCAGGGCAACCATGAGGATGGGTGTGGCATCGGCGTCTGCTTTGGATACGGTTGGCGGGTCACAGTCGCGAGGTAAATAACGCTGGGCACGTGAAACTTTGTCGCGTACGTCATTAGCGGCCGTTTCCAAATCGACGGAAAGTTCGAACTCCACCGTAATGCGTGATGAGCCTTGTTGGCTGACACTGGAAAGAGAACGAATGCCCGGGATACCGTTGATATTCTGTTCCAGCGGTTCTGTAATCTGGTTTTCAATAACGTCGGCGTTTGCTCCGGGATAAGAGCACGATACGGAAATAATGGGATTGTCCACCGATGGATACTCGCGTACACCGAGGTAGTTGTATCCGATGAAACCGAAGAGCAGGATAATCAGTGTCAATACAGTAGAGAGTACCGGTCGCCGTATACTTAATTCGGATATATTCATGATGAGAAGTATGGATTATAGTTCATCATTAATTTATATTGTCTAATGTCACTGGCAGTCCTGTACGGAGTTGCAAGGTGCCTGAGGTAATGATGGTGTCACCTATGCTCAGCCCTTGCAACACTTGTACTTCGGCTTCAGTGCGGATGCCGGTCGTTATCTCTATCGGTTGGGCTTTCCCGGATTTATAGAGGAATATCTTGTCTTTACCCATTTCCGGTACGATAGCTTCGGAAGGTACGGCAAGCGCATTCTGTATCTCATCTTTATTTAGCTTGATGCTGGCATAACGGCCCGGTAGTACGGCGCTGTTGGTATTGGGATAGAGCGCGCGGATAGTTAGTGTATGGGTGGTAGGGTCTATTTTGGATTCGCGTGCATAGACAGTGGCATGGAAAGTATTCAACTTTCCTTCGAGTATAAAGTCTAGTCCTGCACCTATTTTTACGTCATTGGCATATCGTTCGGGTACTGCAAACTCTACTTTCAAGGGAGAGAGTTTCGTGAGTTTGGCTACAATGGTAGAGGGAGAAGCGTATGTTCCTACACTGACTTGCCGCAGACCGATAACTCCATCAAAGGGGGCTCGAAGTTCGGTTTGCGCGATATTGGATTCTACCAAGTCGATGTCGGCATTCAAGGTCGCCAGTTCGGTCTTGACCTGTTCGTAGGCTTCTTTACTGACGGCGTCCCTTTCCAACAATGCGTTTTGACGGAATACACGGTCTTCCGCCAACTTCAGTTGCGAGACCAATCTTTGTAGCTGTGCTTGGAGAGGACGGTCATTTACCTTAGCGAGTAATTGCCCTTTCTTCACGAAACTGCCTTCTTCAAAGTTTATTTCGATAATCTTGCCGGATGTCTCGAATGAAAGATCTACTTCTTCATCGGGCAACAGGCTACCGCTGATTTGTATTTCGTCTTTTAGTAGTTGCGGTTTTATTATTTTGGCGTTTACGTTCAGAATCTTTTTCTCTCCGCGTTTGCCGGTCATTACCTTATCGGCTGCCGCCAGTTCTTCATTTGTTTTAGGAAGCTGAGAATAAATACCTCCGCCTATCAGTCCGACACCAATGAATGTAATGATGCCCCATTTTACTTTCTTATTCATGTTGTAGTATTAGTAGTATATTTAGCCATTGATTTGGACGGAAGAAATATGGAAAAGTTTAAAGTAAGAAAAGTTAAGAAAAGTGATAAAGTAATAAGGTGTATCCTATCGTTTTATCACCTTACCGCATATTCATATTAATGCGCTGCCCTGTATTTCCCTTCTTCCTTATCTTCCAGCATATTCAGGTAAGAGGTGTAGCGGGATTCGCTGATGTAATGATGTTCCACTGCTTCACGTACAGCACATCCCGGTTCATGGCGGTGGGTACAGTTATTATAGCGGCAGTCGGCGGAAACTTTGAATATTTCCGGAAAGTAATGTCCTATTTCTTCTTCTTCCATATCGAATGTTCCGAAGCCTTTGATGCCCGGAGTGTCGATGATATAGCCGTCACCCGGTACAGGGAACATCTCGGAGAAAGTAGTGGTGTGCATACCTTTGTTGTGGTAGGTGGAGATTTCACCGGTTTTGATGTCCAGCTCCGGCAGGATGGCATTGATGAGGGTGGACTTGCCCACTCCGGAGTGGCCGGAGAAAAGCGTTATTTTCCCTTTAAGTTCTTCCTTTATGATATCGATACCTTCGCCTGTCTTGGCGGAGATTTTGAAACAAGGGTAACCGATGGCGGTATAAAGATTGATAAGTCCGTCCAAGTAGCGAAGTTCGTCTTCGTCGTAGGCATCCGTTTTATTGAATATGATGTTGACGGGTACGCGGTATGCCTCGGCTGAGGCGAGGAAACGGTCAATGAATGTAGTGGAAGTCTCCGGATAATTCACCGTTACCACCAGCATACATTGGTCGAGGTTGGCTGCAAGGATATGGGATTGCTTGGATAGGTTGGAAGAGCGTCGGACAATATAATTCTTCCGGTCTTCAATTTCGCTGATGAAAGCCGTCCCTTCTTGATTCAGGATGATTTGCACATAGTCGCCTACCGCTACCGGATTGGTGCTTCGGATGCCTTTCAGACGAAAGTTGCCTTTGATTTTACATTCAACGTATGTTCCTTCGTCGGTCTTTACCAGATACCAACTCCCTGTATTTTTAATTACCAGTCCTCTCAATTCAATTGACAATTAATAATTGACAATTGACAATGACCGGATTGACAATCCCTGCTTGCTATTGTGCAACCATGTAATTGTCAATTGTCAACTGTCAATTGTCAATTCAGATTTATACTGTCATAATTTCTTTGTCCTTTGCTGCCAGCATATCATCAATCTGCTTGATATATTTGTCGTGAATCTTTTGCAACTTTTCTTCACCGCCTTTTTGTGCATCTTCCGCCAATCCTTCTTTCACAGATTTCTTAAAGGCGTCGATGGCATCACGGCGTGCGTTGCGTACACTCACTTTGGCAGTTTCGCTTTCATTCTTACACTGTTTGGCAAGTTGTTTACGGCGTTCTTCTGTCAATGGAGGGATGCCGATGCGGATAATCTCACCGTTGTTTTCGGGCATAATGCCGAGGTCGGAGTCGATGATTGCCTTCTCAATGACACGGAACATACTCTTGTCCCACGGCTTGATGGCGATACTGCGGGCATCCGGGGTGGTTACGGCCGCTACGTTGTTGATAGGGACCATGCTTCCGTAAGAATCGACACGGATTCCGTCCAGCAAACGAACGTCGGCTTTTCCGGCACGGATATGGGCCAATGATTCTTCCAGATACATTACAGCCATATCCATTTTCTCTTGTGCTTCGTCTAAGATGTCTTTTACGTCTTTCATATTTCTATTGTTTGAAGTAGCTTTTAATTTGAAACTCTGCAAATATAATCGTTTCACGACAGATTACACAGATTTACACAGATTATTTCCTTTTTTAGTTGTGTACCAGCGTGCCTATTTCTTCGCCTTGCATTACTTTCTTAAGATTGCCTACGGTGTCCATATCGAAAACGATGATGGGCAGGTTGTTTTCCTTGCACATACAGGTAGCCGTAAGGTCCATCACTTTCAGACCGCGTTTCAGTACTTCGTCGTAAGTGATGTCGTGGAACTTCGTTGCTGTCGGGTCTTTCTCCGGGTCGGCGGTGTAGATGCCGTCAACGCGTGTGCCTTTCAACATAACATCCGCTTCTATTTCGATGCCGCGAAGGCTGGAACCGGTGTCTGTTGTGAAGAAAGGATTACCCGTTCCGGCCGACATGATAACTACTTCGCTGGCTTCCATACACTCAATGGCTTTCCATTTATTGTAGAATTCGCCGATAGGCTCCATGCGGACGGCTGTCAGCACACGTGCTTTTACGCCTGCCGCCACCAGTGCCGAGCTCAGTGCAAGGCTGTTGATAACGGTTGCCAGCATACCCATTTGGTCACCTTTTACACGGTCGAACCCTTTGTTGGCACCGCTCAGTCCGCGGAAGATGTTCCCGCCGCCGATAACGATGCCAATCTGTATGCCCAGTTCATGGATTTCCTTAATTTGCGCTGCATATTCGGCCAGACGTTTTTCGTCGATACCGTATTGCTTTTCTCCCATCAGGCTCTCGCCGCTGAGTTTCAATAAGATTCTTTTGTATGTTGCCATAGTTTATTAATTTATTTCGCTTAGCGGCAAAGATAGGAAAATAATGCCAATCGGTATAAACAATTTTCAGTTATTCTTTCAGTGTGTAGTCACCTGCCTTTGCGGTTACTGCGGTCTGCAGTTCGTCGAGTGTCTTTTCGCCTTCCGAGAACTCTACGGTTGCTACCGGCGGATTGAGGGTTACGGTGGCGTGTATGCCGTCCATACTGTTCAACGCTTTTTCTACATGCATACGACAGTGGTTGCACATCATGCCTTCTACCTTGAATTCTTTCTTCATGATTTTTTCTGTTAATGGTTCTACTTCTTTTTCCGGTAGCCCTGTTGGGTTGTCAACGGAGTTTTCCGGGTTCCCTGTCTTTTTTCTTTTCAGCCGCAGACTGTTGGTTACTACGCTTACACTGCTGAATGCCATAGCTGCTCCGGCTATCATGGGATTCAGCAGGAATCCGTTGATGGGGTAGAGTACACCGGCTGCGATGGGTACACCTATTATATTATAGATGAATGCCCAGAACAGGTTTTGACGAATGGTGCGTACGGTCAGCTTGGAGAGTTTCAGTGCTTCGGGTATTTTGGTCAGGTCGGAAGAGATGATGGTCATCTTGGCTACATCCATGGCAATGTCGCTGCCGCCTCCCATGGCTATGCTTAAATCGGCTTGTGCCAGTGCGGCGCTGTCGTTGATGCCGTCGCCTGCCATTGCTACTATCTTGCCGTTTTTCTGGAGATTGTTGATGAAGGCGGCTTTATCTTGCGGCAGTACTCCCGCCTTATAATGAAGGATGCCGGCTTTACGTGCAATTTCTCGGGCGGTGGCTTCATTGTCGCCTGTCAGCATATGGACATCGATGCCGGCGGCTTGCAGTTCGCCGACAGCTTGTATGGAACTCTGCTTGATTTGGTCTGTAATTCCTGCGATGGCCAGTGCGGTTTCGCAGTCGGCAAACCAGATGACGGTCTGTGCATCAGCCGTCATGCGGGCGGCTTCATCGCTTAGCGATTGACTGACGTTAATTCGGTTTTCTTCCAGTAGTTTCCGGTTTCCGGCATAATAAGTCTTTCCATTCCATTCGCCTTTTACGCCTCTGCCGGTGATGCTCTCAAAGCTTTCTATATCCACGTTTCGGGCGTCTTGAAAATGACGGACCACCGCTTCCGCAAGCGGATGCTCGGATAGCTTTTCCAAGCTGTAAAAGACATCTTCTATGCCCGCAGTCCGTACAGCCCAAACTAAATCGCTGACTACCGGTTTTCCCTCGGTTACGGTTCCGGTTTTGTCCAATACCACTGTGTCAATCTTTTTGGCGATTTCCAAACTTTCGGCATCTTTTATCAGAATACCTCTTTCGGCGCCTTTACCGATGCCTACCATGATGGCGGTGGGAGTGGCAAGCCCCAAAGCGCACGGGCAGGCGATGATGAGCACCGTGACCAGTGCCAGCAACCCGTGTGTAAATCCGCTCTGCCCGTCCAGTAGCATCCAGATTATGAAAGACAATATGGCAATGCCGATAATGACCGGCACGAAGATACCCGCAATCTTATCCACCAATTGCTGGACGGGAGCTTTACTGCCCTGTGCATCTTGCACCATGTGGATAATTTTGGCCAGTAGCGTGTCTGTACCTACCTTCTCGGCACTGAACCGAAAGCTTCCTTTCTGGTTGATAGTACCGGCAAAAACTTTGGCTTCCTTTTGTTTGGCTACCGCTATCGGTTCGCCGCTCAACATACTTTCATCCACATACGAACTGCCTTCCGTAACTTTGCCGTCTACAGCAATTCTTTCTCCCGGTTTTACCAGAATAATGTCTCCTGGACGAATCCGCTCAATCGGGACAACCTTTTCCGATGAAGAATCAACGATGACGGTTACTGTCTTGGGCTGCAGTCCCATCAGTTTCTTAATGGCGGAAGAAGTGTTGCCCTTAGCCTTTTCTTCCAACAGGCGTCCCAGCAGAATGAAGGCGATGATGACGCTTGCCGCCTCGAAGTAGACGTGCGGATGAATCCCTCTTTCCAGCCAGAATTCGGGGAAAAGCATATTGAACAGGCTGAACAGATAGGCAATTCCGGTACTGTTGGCTACTAAAGTGTCCATGTTGGCGCTGCCATGCTTCAGTTGTTTCCATGCGCTGGCAAAGAAACTTCTTCCCAACCAAAACACAACGGGAGTGGAGAGTAGCCACATGATAAGATTGGCATACGGCATATCCATGAAGAACATACCGATAACCATAATCGGTACAGACAGGACGATGGCCCATGTCGCACGGAATTTCAGCGCGCGATATTTTTTATCGTGTGCCTGTTCCACTTCATCCGCTGTGCCTTCGTCCTGCCTTATCAGCAAGTCGTATCCGGCATTTTGCACAGCTTGTTGTAAGACTTCGGGAGAACAATGTTGCGAGTCGTATTCTACTGTTGCCATTGCCGATGCGTAGTTTACGCTTGCTTTCCGGACACCGGACTGGTGATTCAGTGTCTTTTCCACCCGTGCGGAGCATGAGGCGCAACTCATCCCTAATACGGGAAAGGTTTCTTGAACAATGCTTTTATTTGCCATAATATTGTATGTAATTATTTAGTTCTTAGTATGAAACTGCCGGTTTCTACGGTTGAAACTAATAGTTCTCTCGTTTTAAACTTTTATGTGGAACAAATATACGGCAAGGAAGTTGTCTGAGTGTTGTAAAATTCGGGATATGATTTACAAGATTATGCTTATATCTCGTCAAGCGGCTTGCGCTTGTTCTCTTTTATCTTCTTGAAATAGCTGGGCGTCAGTCCTGTTACGCTTTTGAATTGGGCGCTGAGGTAGGCGGCGCTCGAATAGTTTAGTTTGTCGGCTATTTCGTTCAAAGATAATTCTCCGTACACCAACAGTTCTTTGGCACGCTCTATCTTCTGCGCAATGAGGTATTTCTCGATGGTGGTATTGGTGACTTCCGAGAAGAGTTTGCTCAATGAACTGTAATCCCGATGTAATTTGGAAACCAAGTAATCGGACAGGTTGACTTTTGAATCGTTGTCATTATAATGTACCAGTTCTATGATGGTATCTTTTATTTGTTCTATTGTTTGGGATTTCTTGTCATCAATCAATTCGAACCCGAAAGGCTCCAACGACTCTTTTACGCTCCGGTATATTTCATCGGTAATTTTATCGGGCAGAGTAACGATACCCAGTTCTACCGACAGGGGGTGCAGTCCCAGCTGCTCAAGCTGGCTTTTCACTACCATGATACAACGGTTACATACCATGTTTTTGATGTGTAGCGTATTGTCCGAATTAAATGTTGTATCAGGCATCTGGTTCTTTTTTGGGGTAAAGATAGCACGAACGGATATTATTCTAACTATTTTTCTGGTTTTATCTTTGCGACGGGCTAATTGAAACTTCTTTCTATAACTTTTCTGCTGAGTAAGGTTTGCACGATTCCCCGCATGGAGAGATAGACAAGAAAGGCAAGCCACAAGGCATGGTTGCCTAAGGCCGGGCGAAGTCCGTAATATATCATAAAGAAACTGACGGCTGCCGCTGCCATAGACATGAGCATACCGCGTGTTGCCGTAGCGCCGATAAAGATGCCGTCCCAAATAAAGGCGGCGACTCCTGCTGCAGGTATGGCAAGCGCCCAATAGAAATAAGTGTCGGCGGCGGCTATTACATTCTTGTCATCGGTCAGCAGTCCCAAGAAAGCATTTCCGCCCAATGCATAAATCAATGTAAAGAGTATGACCAGCCAACCTCCCCACATAAACAGATGCCGGGTGGTGTTGGTAAAGGCTTTCCGGTTACGAGCGCCTATGTATCGTCCGCTTAGGGCTTCTCCCGCATAGGCGAAACCGTCCATTACATAAGAGAAAAGGGTGAAGAGTTGCATCAGTAATGTATTTACAGCCAAAATAATCTCACCCTGTGAGGCGCCTGCCGAAGTAAAGAACAGTGTGACAGCCACCAGGCACAGTGTCCGTAGGAATATATCACGGTTCACTTGAAAAAAACGTATCATTGCCTCCTTTTGCAGTACTCCCTTCCAGACGATATACTTTTTCAGTTTCCCATAGCGGTTCGTCCACAGTATGAGTCCCATGAAGAAGCCCGCATACTGGGCTATCAATGTTCCCAACGCTACGCCTTCCACCTTCATCTTGAAGACATAGACAAGGCTGAGGCTGGCTATGATGTTCACGATATTCTGTGTGATAGCTATGTACATGGGGATACGTGAGTTCTGCATGCCGATATACCATCCGGAGAGTCCGTATAACCCCAGCATGGCAGGAGCACCCCATATACAAATGTGGAAATAGAGCGTTGCCATTTCCCTGACTTCTTCCGTAGGGTGGATAATGAGGAATGCGGCTTGCCTGATAGGTACTTGCAGTATGATAAGGCAAAGCGCCACAGCCAGTCCTATACCAACGGAGCGCATCAGCAATCGAACTATTTCCGATAAATCCCGTTTACCATAGGTCTGTGAGGTCATGCCGCTGGTTCCCATCCGCAGAAAACCGAATATCCAGTAGATGATATTGAACAGCATACCTCCTACTGCAATGGCGCCGATATAGGCAGGAGAACCCAGATGCCCTACGATTGCTACATCGATTAGTCCGAGCAAAGGCACGGTTATATTCGATACAATGGACGGCAGGGCTATCTGTAATATCTGTTTGTCTATAGGCTTCATTTGTAATATCTTGTTTGGTGGAGGACAAAGGTACGCAGAAAAGGAAAAATGACGGGAAAGATTAACTATATTTCTACTTTTAGCTGTTGAGGATTGATGTGGAAATTTGTAAATTTGTGGGTGATTCTCTATGGGAGGATTTCGGGCTGTAAAACAATATAGACTTAAAAGATGAAAACCTTAACTTTACTTTTCTTTGGGCTCTTGCTGTGCCCAATGTCACTTCTGGCACAATCAGCAGATGTGCTGCTGCAGAAGGTGGCTGATGCCTTATCGGTTGGTAAGGATGATTATGCCGTGAGTTTATTCCGCCAGGCTGCGAGTATGGGAGCGGAGCAGACAGAGATGTTCTATTGGACGCACGTTGAGAAAAACAGTGCTGTGGCTTCCCGCTTCGTACGGGAACTGGCTACTTACTACAAAGATAAGCGGAACTACGACAAAGCATACCTTTTTTATAAAGAGTGGTTGCAATATTATCCGGAAGATGTTCCCGGACTTGTGGCATGCGCGGAGATGCAGTTGATGCGCGGAGAGTCGAAAAAAGCTCTAAAACTTTATGAAAAGGTGCTGGCATTGGATGCGGATAATCTTCAGGCAAATATATTTTTGGGTAACTATTACTATCTTCAGGCAGAACAAGAGAAGAAAACGCTGGAGGATGACTACAAGAAAATCGTTTCTCCCACACGTATGCAATATGCCCGTTACCGTAACGGGCTATCGGATGTGTTCTCCAACGGATATGACAAAGCTAAGAGCTATTTGCAGAAAGTGCTTCAACTGTTTCCTTCCACCGAAGCGGGAAAAACATTGGAACGGATAAAGATATTGGAAAAAGAGATGAACAAATGATGTTCATCTCTTTTTATTGTATATTGTGTGATGTTTACTTGATTGTTTGAATCGGCAATTTTATAAGTCCTTTCGGTACAGAACGTGTACTTGTTTCCTGACCTACTTTTGGCCCTGGTATCAGAGGACTGTACATCAAAACATGGCGAATGCGTGTTCGCTGTTCTGGGGTGAATTGGTCTGAATAGCTGACTGCATAATCCATGATGTTACGTGAGGTAAACCGTTCACCGGTCAGGCAATTGTCACGGTTCACCAGATAGGCAAATGTAAACTTGTCCGGTTCTGCTGATGCAATGTATGCATAATCAATATCGTATTGTTCCTTATTATAAGTAGGAGTATCTGTACAATAGTCAGTATCTTTACAACCGTTTTTGCTTTCAGTCTCGCTTTCTGTCTCATAGAATACATGATGCAAACCTAAGTAATGCCCTAATTCATGGGCTAATGTAACAGTAACATCTGCTGTGTTGTACATGGTTTCCGTACTTTCTTCGTTAATAAACAAACTGTTGATGGATACACAATAGGGAAAGGCTAAGTTCTTCAATTCTAAATGAGACTCATTGATGTTGGTGAGACCTGCCAAACTATTTGGCCCCTTTGTAGTATAAGGTAAGTGTGATATACCTAATGCTGTTACATTGTCAGTTGGATTATTTGTGAAGTTATAGACCATTATATTAATATACTCGTTAGGATCCCATAGGTATTTCACATAACCTTTTCCCGTTTCTACATCGTCATTCATAAAGATATCGCAATCTATCGGATAACTATCCGGCCATGAAATGTACTCTACACCCGGTTTTTCCATGGTTTCTCCATTTGGACGGATAGTAGCGAGTGTGAATGTTAAATTCATGTCTACACTCTGTGAACTATTTTTATAAAGTTTGTTTACCCTATCTAATATTTTTGACAGACGATTTTGACTGACGTATTGCTCTGGGGCTGATTTATCTTTGTATAGCACATGGAAAATCACGGGGAGTTTGTAGTGATACTGTTCTATCGATGTATATCCTGCTGCCTGAGTGATTTCTATTTTTTTACTCATTTTGAGAACAGCCGATGTAACTGTTACTATTACCTTTCTTTCTTTATTGTCAGGGTTGGCTTCTATTTGCAGAGTTAGTGCTTGGTTGCCGAAGCTTTTATCGGGGGTAATATTGCACCATTGTGCGGTTTTAGATACTTGCCACTCTACATTGCTCGTTATATCGACAGTCAATGTCGCTCCATCGCTGCTGACGTTACTGAATGACGATTCAGATAGCTCTAAATAGTTGGTTTCATTGTCTTCGCAACTATATAAAATAAAACTTGATAGGGCGATTACGATTAAAGTTTGTATTTTCATGATTTTATAGATTAGCTTCGTACAGAATATGTTCTGTTAAGATAATGTTTACCAAATTGTTTGATTAAACAATGTATTGTACCTCTTTAAATAGATATTCCCGTTCTTTCCCACTTTCGTCCTCCAAGACAAAACGCCCATCTTGTTCCACACGCAGCAAGCGGGCGGAGAACTTACCGTTGGCATCTTCATAAGGATGAAAGCCTCTGCGGCGAAATAGGGCACGGGCATAACGGGTGGCTATTTCAGCGGAATAAGTATTGTGTTCTTCTGTTCGCAAACCGTTATAGTAGATTTGTATCCGTTTCAGGATGTGCGACAAAATTTCATGGCGGTTGTGCTCCTGTCCGGTGATTTGTTTCAGAGATACCGGGTTGGGAGCGTCACTGTAAAATTCATTTTGGTTGATGTTGATTCCGATACCAGAGATGCTGCGTCCGATGAATTGGCCGGACAGATCATTCTCTATCAATATACCGCAAATCTTTTTGTCTTTCCAGTAAATGTCATTCGGCCACTTTATTGTAATCTCGTTTGACCATCTGTCCAACTCTTCTTTTATGGAGAGAGAAACGATTTGCGATAGGATAAACTGGCGGCGTGCTTCCAGAAAAGTGGGATAAAGAACAAAACTGAAAAGTAGATTCTTGCCTCTTTCGGCTTCCCAAGTATTACCGCGCTGCCCTTTACCGGCACTTTGGAATTCAGCTGTAACTGTAGTCAGTTCTTCAATGGTTTCTTGTAACTCATTGCATAATTGGCTGAGGTATCGGTTGGTTGAGTCTGTTTCATCCAATGCTATCAGCGGATAAGGAAAGAATTCAGGGCAGGGTTTCATACTCATTGTGCATTTTTTTAGTGAATTTCTTTATTACTTCTTCGTAAGAGTGGTCTATAAGATGTCTTATTAATTTGTCATCTGCATCACGGTCCAGAAATACCTGGTTCCAGTATTTCTTATTGAAGTGCCAGGCACCTTCAATGGCATTGTAATGGTCACGTAATTCCAGTGCATATTCCGGGTCGCATTTCATGGTGATGCGGTTTGGAGTGTTGAGGTTGATGCATAAAAACATCTTTCCCAATACTCGGATAACAAGGAAATCTTCACCGAAAGGAGTATCTTCGGTCGTAGCTTTTTTGCTGAGGCAATATTCGCGGGCAGTTTCTATATCCATATTATTTTAGCTATGAGGATTCTTAAAACATAGGTGGATAGAATGCTTCTTTGATATGCTCTATTTTAAAAGCATCGGTATCACCTACGGCTGTAATAATGTCAAAACGTACAGGTGCATCAATACAAAAATGTTTAATGTACGCATCGGCAGCTATGACAATACGGCGGATTTTTTGTCGGTTAACGGCATCTTGTGGCTCAATACACTTTGTGTTACTTCGGGTTTTTACTTCTATAATGATCAACTCATCATTTTTAGTTGCAATAATGTCTAACTCCAGATGATTCTTTCGCCAATTCCGGTCGCGTATCGCATATCCGTTACGTTCCAGATAGAATACAGCTGCATCTTCTCCAGCTTTTCCTAAAGCATTATGTATTGCCATAGTTATGATTTTCTTTCTTTCACTACAAAAATACGTTTTTTCTGCTTTGTTTTTACAGAAGTAAAACTAATTTTGCAAAGAAATATGAGAAAGAGAGACAAAACGTGTGCGAAAGCCACACCCGAAGAACCTAAACGCGAGCAGCGCATGGTATGCCTGATGAGCGAAGAAGAACTGCGGATTGTAGACCGTTATCTGGAGAAGTATAAGATAACGAACAAATCACGCTGGTTAAGGGAGACTATTCTCATGTTTATCCATAAGAATATGGAAGAAGATTATCCTACCTTGTTTGGCGAACATGATATGCGAAGGTGAGTTGATACGTTTTGAATGAAAGTTTTGAGGAGAAAAGATGACAGATACTGACTATATGAGACAGGCCCTTCTTGAGGCACAAAAAGCAGGGGGACGTGGCGAAGTGCCTGTAGGTGCAGTGGTCGTTTGCAAAGGCCGTATCATTGCTCGTGCCCATAATTTAACGGAAACTTTGACGGATGTCACTGCCCATGCCGAGATGCAGGCTATTACTGCCGCTGCGTCTACTCTTGGTGGTAAATATCTGAATGAATGTGCCCTTTATGTTACTGTGGAGCCTTGTGTGATGTGCGCCGGCGCTATTGCTTGGGCGCAAATGGGGCGCTTGGTATTTGGAGCGGAAGATGAAAAGCGGGGATATCAACGTTATGCGCCGCAAGCCCTGCATCCTAAGACAGTGGTTGTAAAAGGAGTATTGGAGGATGAATGCGCTGCATTGATGAAAGAATTTTTTGCAGCAAAGCGCCGCTAATCTTTAATTTCCTCAAAATCCACATATTCTCCCTCATCCTGTGAGAATAGTTTCTTGCGGGAAGCCGAGTGCGGAGTTATTTCTTCTTCTCGTATCGTTTCTTTGGTAGAAGTGGATTGTTGTCCGTCATTATAAGAATATCCCTTTCCTGATTGGTAGTTCCCGTTGTCATTCCGGTATGTTTTTGATGAACGGTGTCCTCCTAATCCGAAGATACTTCGGATAACGGTACCAATGATGCTAAGTCCGATAAACAGAATAGCTATTAGAATAATAAATAAGAAACCTAAAAAATGAAACATGGGCTAATGTCTTTTTATGTGTTCGTTTTCAGCGAACGATAGTACAACAACTGTGCCAAGAAAATGTTTATTTACGTTTTCCTGTTAGAAGTGACAGTAAGATGTACCATACAATTACCGCTGCAAAGCCGCTAACCTTTAAAAAAACAAGAAGTGGAATACAGACAATCAGGAAAATAAAGCTTATTTTATTGTCTTTCCATGCGAGATTCTTGAACTTCAATGAGAACATCGGTATCTCCGATACTAACAACCACGAAAACAGGCAAACCAGCACTAACAGATAAAAGGGATTGAAGTTTTCGGATATGAGTATGGGGTGTATTCCTGCCACCAATGATGCCCAGAAGAGAGCGTTGGCAGGAACTGGAACTCCGATAAAAGAACTTGTTTGGCGGGTATCGTTGTTGAACTTTGCCAAACGTAAAGCCGAAAATATGGAAATAAGAAATGCGGTATAAGGCATATAAGGGGCGATAAACTCCATAGATACCGGATAATGCATCTCTTTAAATAAGGAGAATACTATTAATGAGGGTGCTACACCGAAGCTGACATCATCTGCCAAAGAGTCCAAATCCTTTCCGATAGGAGAATGTGCGTTTAATAAGCGTGCCATCATACCGTCGAAGAAGTCGAATACGGCACTAAGGATAATGAATACAAGTGCCGGATTGTAGTTGGCTTCAAATGCCATGACACAAGCAATACACCCGGAGAATAAGTTCAGACAGGTTAAGGTGTTAGGGATAGAACGGGTGATGCAATTTGCCATTGTTATTTAAGTTTTGCTATTACGGTTTGATTACCGGTAGTCAGTTGTCCGAGTTTAACGAGAACTTCTGTGCCCAAAGGGAGGAATACGTCCACGCGTGAACCGAATTTAATGAAGCCCATATGTTCGTCAATATAGCATTCTTCGCCCGGTTCTGCATAAGTTACGATGCGGCGTGCCATAGCACCTGCAATTTGGCGTGCCATGATTTCCACACCTTCAGGGGTCTCAATTACTACGGTAGAACGCTCATTATCAGTACTTGCTTTAGGTAGCCATGCTTTCATGAACTTGCCGTTCTGGTGAGATACCAATTTAACGGTTCCGTCTACGGGATACCAGTTAGCGTGTACATTGACCAGGCTCATAAATATGGAAACCATGATGCGCCGGTCATGGAAATATTCAGTTTCTTCAACTTCCTCTACTACCACAATTTTTCCGTCAGCAGGGGCAACTACGATTTTCTCAGTTTCTTCCTGGCCGAACAAACGTATAGGGCAGCGGAAGAAATTTACTAAGATGCCATAAATAACAAGGCTGATGACTGCCACTACGTAGAAAGGAACTTTGCACTCCAAACCAAAGTAAAGCCCGGCGTTTACAGCGAGTATCAACAATAAACTGCCGGCCAGTGTATGTGTTCCTTCACGGTGAATACGTATTTTCTTTAATTTTTTAAGTCGACCCATGTATCTTGTTTTATTCTTTTTGATGCAAATTATCTGCAAAAATAGGCTTATTTTGAAAATCTAACAAGAATTTAGTCATAGAATTATAGGTGTTGATAACTTTTCGAGGAATATTTTTGTTAGATACCGCATAGGTCGTACCTTTATGCTCACTTATAGAAAGGATATATTTATGCAGGATTTTGTTCATTTGCACGTACATACCCAATATTCACTCCTTGATGGTCAGGCCAGTGTAAGCCGTTTGGTAGACAAGGCGATGAAAGATGGTATGAAAGGTATTGCCGTTACCGACCATGGCAATATGTTTGGCATCAAAGAGTTCACCAACTATGTTAATAAAAAGAACGGTGGTCCGAAAGGGGAAATAAAAGATCTGAAGAAACGGATTGCAGGCATAGAGAGTGGCGAAATTGCGTGTGAGGATAAGAAAGCTGAAATAGCGGCTTGCAAGGCTAAAATAACGGAAGCGGAGAATAAGCTGTTCAAGCCTATTATCGGCTGCGAGATGTATGTAGCGCGCCGTACGATGGACAAGAAAGAGGGTAAGCCCGACCAAAGCGGTTATCACTTGATTGTATTGGCGAAGAATGAAAAAGGTTACCACAATCTTATTAAGCTGGTATCTCGTGCATGGACCATGGGATATTATATGCGTCCTCGTACCGACCGAAACGAGCTGGAGAAATATCACGAAGGATTGATTGTCTGCTCTGCCTGTATCGGTGGTGAGGTCCCTAAAAAAATTATCAACGACCAATTGGAGGAAGCTGAAGAAGCTATTCGTTGGTATAAGAATCTTTTCGGGGATGATTACTATTTGGAGTTGCAACGCCATAAGGCAACTGTTTCTCGTGCCAACCACGAAGCTTATCCCTTGCAGCAGAAAGCCAATGCCAAGTTGCTTGAATATGCCAAGAAATATAATGTGAAAGTAATCTGTTCCAACGATGTTCACTTTGTGGATGAAGAAAATGCTGAGGCACACGATCGTCTTATCTGTTTGAGTACCGGTAAGGATTTGGACGACCCGAGCCGCATGCTTTATACCAAGCAAGAGTGGATGAAAACAAAAGTGGAAATGAATGCGCTTTTTGCTGATGTTCCCGAAGCTCTTTCCAATACGTTGGAGATTTTGGATAAAGTGGAGTATTACTCAATCGACCATGCGCCTATCATGCCCACTTTTGCCATTCCCGAGGATTTTGGAACGGAAGAAGGATATCGGAAGAAATATACGGAAAAGGATTTGTTTGATGAGTTTACGCAAGATGAAAACGGCAAAGTAGTTTTGGATGAAGAAGCCGCCAAAGCCAAAATTAAGCGTTTGGGCGGTTATGAGAAACTTTATCGTATCAAACTGGAGGCCGACTATCTTGCCAAACTGGCGTTTGACGGTGCCAAACGGATTTATGGAGATCCGCTGTCGGATGAGGTAAAAGAACGTTTGGTATTTGAGTTGTATATCATGAAGACAATGGGTTTTCCCGGTTACTTCTTGATTGTACAGGACTTTATCAATGCAGCTCGTACACAATTAGGAGTTTCGGTGGGGCCGGGACGCGGCTCGGCAGCCGGTTCGGCAGTAGCCTATTGTTTGGGCATCACCAAGATAGACCCTATTCAGTATGACTTGCTGTTCGAGCGTTTCCTTAATCCGGACCGTATCTCCTTACCCGATATCGATGTTGACTTCGATGATGACGGACGTGGTGAAGTGCTGCGTTGGGTAACGGAAAAATACGGACAAGAAAAGGTAGCGCATATCATTACGTATGGTACTATGGCAACCAAATTGGCTATTAAGGATGTTGCCCGTGTACAAAAGCTGCCCTTATCGGAATCCGACCGCTTGGCGAAACTAGTTCCCGATAAAATCCCTGATAAGAAGCTGAATCTTCCCAATGCCATAGCTTATGTACCGGAGTTGCAGGCAGCCGAAGCGTCACCCGACCCATTGGTTCGTGATACGCTGAAGTATGCCAAGATGCTGGAAGGGAATGTTCGTGGTACAGGTGTACACGCTTGCGGTACAATTATCTGTCGTGACGACATCACCGACTGGGTTCCGGTTAGCACGGCGGATGATAAGGAAACCGGTGAGAAGATGCTCGTTACTCAGTATGAAGGCTCTGTTATCGAGGATACAGGTTTGATTAAAATGGACTTCTTGGGATTGAAGACTCTCTCAATCATTAAAGAAGCTGTTGAAAATATACGTTTGCATCGGGGAATGGCGTTGGATATTGACAAGATTTCCATTACCGACCCTGCCGCCTATAAATTATATTGTGACGGACGGACTATCGGTACGTTCCAGTTTGAATCTGCCGGTATGCAGAAATACTTGCGTGAGTTGCAGCCAGGCACCTTCGAGGATTTGATTGCCATGAATGCCCTCTACCGTCCGGGACCTATGGATTATATCCCTGACTTCATCGACCGTAAGTGGGGACGCAAGCCTATCGAGTATGATATTCCCATAATGGAGAAATATCTGAAGGACACGTACGGTATTACTGTCTATCAGGAACAGGTCATGCTTCTGTCCCGTTTGTTGGCGGACTTTACCCGCGGTGAGTCCGATGCCTTGCGTAAGGCAATGGGTAAGAAGCTGCGTGATAAACTGGACCATATGAAGCCGAAGTTTATTGCCGGTGGGCAGAAAAACGGTCATGACCCAAAGGTGCTCGAAAAAATTTGGACGGACTGGGAAAAGTTTGCATCTTATGCTTTCAATAAATCTCATGCCACCTGCTATTCATGGGTAGCCTATCAAACAGCTTTCCTGAAAGCCAATTACCCGGCAGAATACATGGCTGCCGTAATGAGCCGAAGTTTGTCTGATATAACAACCATAACCAAACTCATGGACGAATGTAAGTCAATGGGTATTAAAGTACTTGGCCCGGACGTAAATGAATCGAACTTGAAGTTCACCGTCAACCCTGAGGGTAACATCCGTTTCGGATTGGGAGCTGTGAAAGGAGTGGGTGAAGGAGCTGTGCAAAGCATTATGGAAGAACGTCAGAAAAACGGTCTGTATACGGGTATCTTCGATTTTGTACAGCGTGTCAACTTGAACGCTTGTAACAAGAAGAACTTGGAGTGCCTCGCTCTTGCCGGTGGTTTTGACAGTTTCCCGGAGTTGAAGCGTGAACAGTACTTTGCCGTCAATGCCAAGAATGAAGCCTTTATTGAGACATTGGTACGCTACGGCAACCGTTATCAAGCGGATAAAGCGGCGGCGGTCAATTCTTTGTTCGGTGGTGAGAATGTAGTGGATATTGCTACTCCGGAGATTCTTCCTGCAGAGCATTGGAGTGACCTTGACCGTTTGAATAAAGAACGTGATTTAGTTGGTATTTACCTTTCCGCTCACCCGCTGGATGAATATTCCGTAGTATTGGAACACGTTTGTAATACTCATATGGCGGAGTTGGAAGATAAAACAGCCCTTGTGGGACGTGAAATTACTATGGGAGGTATCGTTACTTCTGTTCGCCGGGGTATCAGCAAAAACGGCAACCCTTATGGTATTGCCAAGATAGAGGATTATTCAGGTTCGGCGGAGTTGCCTTTCTTCGGAAATGACTGGGTGACTTATCAGGGTTATTTAGGTGAGCGTACTTTCCTTTATATAAAGGCGCGTTGTCAACCTAAACAGTGGCGGCAAGATGAATTGGAATTGAAGATTACTTCTATGGAGTTGCTGCCTGACGTAAAAGAGAAGCTGATAGAGAAGATAACGATTCTTATTCCGCTCAGTGTATTGAACAAGGCTTTGGTGACGGAGTTGGCGGAACTGACGAAAGACCGTCCCGGCACTACGGAACTCTATTTCAGAGTGACTGATCCGGATAATAAGATGACTGTTGACTTAGTGTCCCGTCCGGTGAAGCTTTCCGTAGGTCGTGAACTTATCTCTTATTTAAAAGAGCGTCCGGAGCTTGAGTTTCGGATAAATTAATTATCTTTGCTTCACTGATAATAATGAGTGGATGATGCTTGATACAGGAGTATTGAATTAATATTTAAACTTAATAATTAGAAAAATGGCATTAGAAATTACAGACAACAATTTCAAGGAAATCTTGGCAGAGGGTAAACCTGTAGTAATTGACTTTTGGGCACCGTGGTGCGGACCTTGTAAAATGGTAGGTCCTATCATTGAAGAACTGGCAGGTGAATATGAAGGCAAAGTCCTTATCGGTAAATGTGATGTAGACGACAACGGTGATGTGGCTGCCGAATACGGTATCCGTAACATTCCTACCGTATTGTTCTTTAAGAACGGAGAGTTGGTGGATAAACAAGTAGGTTCTGCCCCCAAACCTACTTATGTAACAAAAATTGAGGCATTGTTATAATCCTTTTAAAATATAAAGCTATGGGACTGGAAGACGATTTTTTGAAGAATGATCTCGATGATGAAAAGACCATTGAGTACATCAAAAACTATTTGCCGCAGGAGTTGAAAGAGAAGTTCTCTGACGACGAGTTTTATTATTTCCTCGATTTGATTGACGAGTATTATTCCGAGAGCGGCATCCTTGATGTGCAGCCCGACGGTGATGGATATATCGAAGTTGATCTGGGAAAAATCGTAGACTACATCATCAAGGAAGCTCATAAAGATGAGATGGGCGATTACGATCCGGATGAAATTCTGTTCATTGTACAAGGTGAAATGGAATATACTGAATCTTTGGACGATGAGTAAGTCACAGCTTAGACAAAAAGAAAAAAGGCGCGGATTTAAATCCGCGCCTTTTTTCTTTATAAATGTTTGTTTATTGTTTTTCCTTTTTATGCTATCGGTGGAGTATTCAGAAAGAAGAATACTGACATTCCGATGAGTATCACTCCTAATACGCCATAAAACCAGCGTGCTTGTCGGCGACCTACGTTTCGTACTACAAACTGGGTGTTTTGGGCGGTAAAGAACCAATTCCAATCCAGAATTGCGGCTAATAGGGAGATAACTCCCGCTACGACAAAGATGCCTTGAACGATGTATTGGCTCATGTGGGGCGTTGGTGGTTGTATGATTAGTAACGTGTATTAATCCAGTTGTTCCAATGTAACTTTCCGTTCACTGTTTTCCACCTCTTCAATAGTGACTTTCACGGTATTTCCGGGTAAAAGTTCTTCAATCAGTTCCGGCCATTCAATGAAGCAGAGCGCACCGCTGTACAGATAGTCCTCATATCCCATATCGTACACTTCTTCCAGCTTTTTGATACGGTAGAAGTCGAAATGATAGATTAACTCTCCGGCAATATCGGAACGATATTCGTTTACGATGGCAAATGTAGGAGAAGTAATAACGTCGGATACACCGAGCTCTTCGCAGACAGCCTTGATAAAGGTTGTTTTACCGGCTCCCATTTTGCCATAAAGAGCAAATACTGTATTGTCACCCATTGCCTCTATAAATTGGCGGGCGGCTTCATGAATCTGGTCTAAGGACTGAATCTTGATTTCCATTATCTTGTATTTTTCTGCAAAGATAGCCAAAAACTTTTTCCTCCTTTACAGATTGCATAAATAATAATGGAGAAGAAGATTATGGCTGCTCCCGAAGGAACATTGAGATAATATGAGATGAGCAAGCCGCCCAGGCAGCTAAGATAGCCGATACCGATGGATAACCATATAATACGGTGAAACCTGTGCGAAAAGAGATTGGCTGTCATTTGTGGAATTGTCAGTAATGAGATAACCAACACGATGCCCACCATACGGAGGCAGGCCACGATAGTCAATGCGATGAACATCATCAGTACATATTCAAAAGCTTGTACCGGAATACCTTGTGAACGGGCAAACTCGCGGTCGAATGCTACATAGATTATCGGATGCAGGAAACACGAAAAAAACAAGATAAGCAATATTGCCAGCCCGCCCAGCAAGGCGATGTCACCAAACGTTATTGTCAGGATGTTTCCGAACAGGTAAGCGGACAGGTCGGGAGCGAACCCGGGAGACAGGAATGTAAAGATGATGCCCAATGCCATTCCTAACGTCCAAAATACTGCAATAGCAGAGTCTTCACGCATATCTTTCCGTTTGCTAAGCCATTCCACACCGAATGCTGACAGTACTGAAAAGATAGCTGCCGAAAGAATCGGCGAGATTCCCGTGTACAACCCCATTCCTATACCTCCAAAAGAAGCATGCGTCAGTCCGCCACTGATGAATACCAGTCTCCGGGTAACGATGTATGTACCGATAATTCCGCAAACAATACTTGCCAGCAGGCTGCCGATAAGGGCATGTTGAAAAAAAGTATATTGTAACAGTTCCATGTGGCGGTGATTAGTGATTAATTCTCCTTTCTCCTACTATCAGGAACACTTCATCTTTTATATTGTCCGGTAGCGCAATGCCGCGCAGTTGTAAGCTGCGCACCCACCCGGCCACATCTTCCGATTGCATGGTATAGAATACGTCACGAAATTCTTCTTCTTGTTCGGGAGTATATCGGTCGGAAGCAGTCCCGATGTATTTGTCCAGTTCCTCATCGTCATAATATTCTATTTTTTTGCTGACGGCGGCGAGCAGGCTTTCTTTTTCGCATACTTCATGCTGGCCGCAGCATTCCATATCTACTTCCTGCACTTCGGGCATGGCATCCAATTCGCCGTTATCAATTTTCTTTTGAAGTCTGCGGTTGCGTACTATTCCCGCTATGGCAGCTACGATGGCGAGGGCAATCAGGCTAATAATCAGTATCCACATACGTTCTCTTTCCTTGAAAAAAAGTGTCCTTATAAAATAGAACGGACAAAGATACACATTGTTTTCGTATCTGACTTCTTTTGAATGGGCAAAAAGGTTGATTCTCTTCGGAGAAACTGACGAATGACAAAGAGAAACATCGCTTTTATCCTTGTCCTTTGGAGATTGTGAAACCTGTTTTCTTTAAATCTTCCCAATAAGCCGGATAGGATTTGGAAACTACTTGAGGTTCATCAATCACTATCTGCGGTAATACGATGCAGGCAGGAGCAAATGCCATTGCCATACGATGGTCTTCGTAAGTGGAAATAATCGGGGCGTTTTCAGTAGGACAACGTTCCCCGTCCCATAACAGAATGCTGTCCTGTTCGGAACGTACCAAATAACCTAACTTTTGCAGCTCGGTGATAAGGGCGGCGATACGGTCGGTTTCCTTAATTTTGAGACTTTGTAAACCGGTAAAGCGGAAAGGTATGTTCATCAGGCAGCAAGTTACGACAAAGGTTTGTGCCAGGTCTGGAATGTCTACCATATCTTCCTCCAAGCGCGAGACGGGTGTACCCGCCAATGTCAGTCGTACGCCCAGATCGGTATATTCGGTATGTACGCCCAGACGGGAGAAAATCTCCGCTCCGCGACTATCCCCTTGATAACTGTGAGGAAACAGCCCGAACAGCTCCACCGTTTCATGTTCATAACCCTTCAGAGATTCTTCATTCTTTATTCTTCGTTCTTCATTTCCCCTCAGTGCCAATATTTGATACCAGTAGGATGCCGCGCTCCAGTCGCTCTCCACGGTGAACGGGACATCCCGATAACCGCCGGGATATACGGTGATGCTGTTTTCGGAATTCCAACTGGCACGTCCGCCGAAGTCGTGTATAAGCTGAAGCGTGAGGTTGATGTAGGGACGGGAGATGATACTGCCTGTAAGGTGTAGGTGTAGTCCTTTGGGGAGCACAGCTCCCATCATCAGCAGGGCGGAAATATATTGCGAGCTGACGTTTCCGGCAAGAGATATTTCATCGCCTTGCAATTCCGCCCCTGTGATGCGTAGAGGTGGGAATCCCTCTTGCCCGACGTAATCGATTTTTGCTCCGAGTAAACGTAGAGAATCTACGAGGATACGGATGGGACGTTGCTGCATACGTTGCGTTCCGGTGATGATACGGCTGCCGGGTGTCACGCTGAAATAGGCGGTGAGGAAACGCATGGCCGTCCCCGCTGCCATAATGTCTATATGTTCGGGATTGCCTTGCAGTGCGCGCACCATGACACGGGTATCATCGCAATCGCTCAGATTGCAGGGCGTTTGCTTACCATGAGCAAGGGCATGCAGGATAAGTGCACGGTTGCTGATACTCTTGGATGCCGGCAATTGAATAGCGGCATGTATCGGGGTGTCGGGGGCGGAAACGGTATAACGCATAGTTGTACTTGTTTAGTGACGGTGGTAGAAAACTTTATATTCCGATGCAAAAGTAAAATAAATCTTTGGGAAATGGAAGTCTGCTTGTCATACATTTGCATTCAATACGTCCCAGAACCGTTGAGGCAGGTAAATATTAGGAACCTCCGCCGCTTCTTTGAATAGCGGGGCTATCTGGACGGGTTTGAAACCTGCGATGCCGCAACCTATTTCAGTAACGAGGAATACGGTGTCGGAGTGTTGGCGGGCAAAACGAATGAATTCATTCACATAGGGCCGGATAGCTTCAGGACCACCATGCATGGTTGGAATGCCGTAGGTCTGTCCTTGTAACCCGCTACCCTGTCCCCAGATGGCACCCCATTCACGCCATGCCAGTAGGGCGGCTCCGCCGCCATGTGCTCCTTCAAGATTGCTGCCGAATACGAATATCTCATTGGACTTCAGTTCGGTAATTCTGTTTGGGGTGATTCTTGTTGTCATTGGGTTTTAGGTTTAGTTGCTCATTACAAATATAATGAATTTATTCTTAGATGGTTATGCAACCCTGTTCTTTTTCAGAATATTGGCTTTAGACAATTGACGGGAAGTTCCAGTTCACCCCAATCTATCATCGCATTGAAAAGGCGTGCAATGGAGTAAAACACAAGGTCTTCCGTGTGTATATCTTTCTCAGTGAGGATGCCTTTTTCCAATAGTTCGGCACGCTTAGTCCCTTTCAATAAGGGATGCCGGGGAGTGTACCATTGTTTGCCGTCAAAGAGAGCGATGTTAGCGATACTGGTATCGGTGAGTAGACCTTGGCGGACAATAAGCACATCATCGCAGGAGCCGCGCTGTGCAAACAATTGGTTGAGCTCTTCGCGGTCGGTGCTTTTATAGGTGTAGTCAATGTTGTCCGCTCGTACCAAAGCCAGTGAACGGACGGAGCGTAGGGCATAGGGAGTGCAAGATATATCTTCGATTCCTTTCTGCCCGTAGGCTATACGTAACTTGTGTATGCCGTTTGCAGAAATGGCGGGCAGGTATGCTGTCAGTTGCAGGGCGGTACTTTCCGGCCAGAAGTGTGTTCGGGTATCGTTCAGTCTCCGTTCATGGTAGGCTAAGTTGCGAACCACTCCGCCGTCAACACGTATGGTTTCAATAAATCGGCACATATATTTTCTGTTTTACCTCGTTGTATTCACTTTCCCATCGGCTTTGGGCGGTGATGCCGCCGCCGGCTTTGAAGTAGAGTTGCTCGTTCTCTTGTTCAATGAAGCGTATCATGACCGCGCTGTCCAGTCGGCCGTTGGCGTAGCAGCCCATGATTCCGGTATAGAATCCTCGTTCGTAGCCTTCCGCTTCGGCAATGATTTGCATGGTGCGGGGTTTGGGGGCACCGGTAATGGAGCCGGCAGGCAATAGTTTGAAAAGGATGTCACCGAGCCGTTCGGTGTAGTCATCGGGCAGAATGCCGCATATCTCGGAACTTGTTTGCAGAATAGGCCCTTTGTTGGTTTGCAGGCGGTCTATGTAGCGATAGGATGTTACGGTAACGTGGTCGGAAACCATACTGAGGTCATTGCGTATCAAATCGACAATGGTGGCGTGTTCCGCGGCTTCCTTGGCGTCATCCAACAATATTGATTCGGCATGGGGAAGGGTCGCGTCAATTGTTCCTTTCATGGGAAAAGATTTTATAAAACCCTTTTCCATACGTACAAAGATTTCGGGAGAGAAGCAAACAAAAGAATCCTTCAGCCAAAGTTTGTATAGAGCGTGGGAATGCAGAAATATATCTTTTAGCGTCAGGTTAGTGCGAAGCGGAACCTTGCACGTCAGATTGGTCAGGTAACTGTTGCCGCCCAGCAGGTTACGCTTTACGATGTCGAAAGAACGGTGGTAGTCGGCGGGAAGCGGGGGAGTGAATTCCCAATCTATTCTTCCGGTATATCGGGTATCCGTATCGGGAGCATTGCCCGTCTTTCCGAATTGGTAGAGGCAGGCGGATGTATCTATCTTGGCGAGGGCTTCAACGAATGAGTGTTCTTGCTTGTAATCGATGATAAACAGGAAAGGAATGTCCTGACGCCCGAATGTGTTCATCCGGGCGATAGCTGTTTCTTTGTCCAATGTTCTCATTGTCCTAAATCAATGTTGCAATGATTTGAATGGACAGTATGAGAAATACCATTGCAATAGGATAAACCGTAGCATAGGCCACACTCGGAATATTGCTGTCCGTCATCGAGTCGGCAGCTGCCAAACCGGGGGTACTTGTCATACCGCCTGTAATGGTTCCCAATAAATCGAGGATGCTGATTTTGAATACGAGTCTGCCTACGATTACAGCTATCAGCATGGGAATTAAAGTAATGGCAGCACCTACTCCGAACAACAACCAGCCACTTTCCTGAAAGGTCGCTACCAGATTCTTTCCAGCCGATGTACCTACTTCGGCAAGGAACAGCAAAAGTCCCAGTTGCCGTAACAGTTGGTTGGCAGGACCCGACATGGACCAGATAATAGGTCCTGTCTTGCCAACAGCGCTAAGGAACAAGGCAACTATCAGAATGCCGCCTGTCAATCCGGGTGAGAATGACAAACCGCCGGGGAAGGATATGTTCAGCTTGCCGAACAGTACTCCGAGTACGATGCCCATTGCAATTGGGAAGAAATCCGTATCGGACAGTTTTTTGGCATTGTTTCCCAGTAAGCGTGCCAAGCCTTTCAGTCCTTCTTTTTCGCCGACTACCATCAACTTGTCACCGAATTTTAGCGCAAGATCGGGTGAGGGAGAAAGGTCGATACCGCTTCGGCGAATCCGTGTCACGGTGCAGCCGAAGTTCCTCATCAGATTCAAGTCACCCAGCTGTTTGTTTATCATATCCTTCTTTGTCAGCAGCAGGGACTCTATGTCCTGGGTATGGCTTAGGGGGAGCTCGCCTTCTTCGCGTTCACCTACCAGAGTGGCGAGTTGGTTCAGCGCTTCGTCGCTGCCGACGGCTTGTATGTAGTCGTTTTCGTGAAGTACGGTGTGGGCGGTCGGGATGGCGATTTGCTCGTCATGCTTATGGCGGGAGATTACCGCTCCGGTCATGGCGCGGGCATTGATTTGCATCAGGGTACGTCCGAATACGACAGGATTTGTAATACGATAGATGCACGTTATCAGTTCGGGAAATTGTCCGCGGCGTTCTTTCTCCAGACGGCGGGCTTCCCGGTCGAGGTCGATGTGCATGATACGGGGCAGCAGTTTTACGAATAGGATAACCCCGATAACTCCGAACGGATAAGCGATACCATAGGCGATGGAGGCCAGCGGTGAATGAGTGCTGTCGATGGCAACTGCAAGTCCCGGCGTACTGGTAAGTGCTCCGGCTATCAGGCCTACCACACTCGGCGTGTCAATGTCGAAAGCGTATTTCAGTCCTACTGCCGTCAAGGCGGCAGAACAAATAATCAGCAAGGTGATGATGATGAGTGTCTTCCCTTTGCTTCGGAAAGAGTCGAAGAAACCGGGACCGGCTTGTATGCCGATAGTGAAAATGAACAATACAAGTCCGAAGTTTCCCAACTCTTTGGGGATAATCACACCGAAATGCCCGAAAAGCAGGGCGATGAAGATTACTGCGGAAACATCGAGAGACAATCCTTTGATTTTGATTCTTCCCAACATGAAGCCTAAAGCTACGATGAGGAAAAGGGCGAAATAAGAGGAATTGAGCAGGTCTGTGAACATAGGCTTGATGAATTAGTCTTTTCGAGGGAACAAAGGTAATGGAAAAAAGTTAGATAGAGAAAGTATTATTTATCTTTGCAGTTGCTAAAGATTTAAAGGAATCCCTCTTATGGAAATAGATTTGACTACCCCCGCTTTGCTGTTTTCGGCAATATCCCTGATTATGTTGGCGTACACCAACCGTTTTCTGTCGTATGCAGGCCTTGTGCGTGCTTTGAAGGAGCAACACCAAAAGAGTCACTCCTCTGTGACCGCGGCGCAGATTGCCAACCTGCGCAAAAGGTTGTACCTGACGCGCGCCATGCAGGTGACAGGCATAGCAAGCCTGTTGCTATGTGTAGTCAGCATGTTCTTTATTTATATCCGGCTTCATCTTGCCTCAGTTTATATCTTCGGTTTTGCGCTGGTGCTTCTGATTATTTCGCTCACTATTTCCGTGTACGAAATTTATATCTCCGTGAAGGCTCTGGAGATACATCTGAATGATATGGACGATTAGCGGAAACGCTTTATGCCTGTAAGACGAATATTTATCTCTTTACTGGGCAGAGTCCAGTTCTTTCAGTAATTCTTGCACAGCAACTTTCAGCTGGGTATCCTCACCTTTCACGATGGCTTCGGGTGAGTTGGCAACTTTGATGTCGGGTTCTAACTGGGAGTTTTCCAGATAACTGCCGTCGGGCAAGCGGTAGCCTACAACAGGGATACCGAAAATGAGAGAAGGATCTTGCAAACGTTCCCATGATACGCTGGTCATTGTTCCCGGAACGGGCATACCCACCAACTTGCCGATATTCCGGTGGCGATATACCCATGGCGTACCGTGCGCATTGGAGTAATTGGCTTCGCAGGTCAGCATGATAGACGGCTTGTTCCAGCGACGGCTGGGCATATCACAGGCTTCGCGGCCGCGGATTACCTGTGTAAAGTATTTCTTGCCGCTGAACAATATTTCTATATCCTCGTGCAGACGGCCTCCGCCATTAAAGCGGGTATCGATGATGATGCCTTCACGGTTGTTGTATTTGCCCAGAATATCCGAGTACACAGAACGGAAGCTGTCATCGCCCATTGACTCAATGTGGACGTAGCCGAGACGGCCGCCGGACCATTTATCTACGTCGGCTGCACGTTGTTTTACCCAGCGAGTGTAGAGCAAATCATCAAGCGTACTATTGCTTATCGGGATTACAACCTCTTCCCAGCGTTCTTTGTTCTGCGGGTTGTATAGCGAGACAAGGGTCTTCTTTTTGGCTTTGCCGTTCAGTAAGGTATAGTAATCAGTTTCGGGTGTAATCTCCGTGCCGTCAATCTTTTCGATAACTATGCCCGCTTTTACTTTAGTATTGGCGTTGTCGAACGGACCTTTCTCTATGACTTCGGCTATAAGCACACCTTTGTTTGGGTAGTTCCAGGCGAAGAGCAGTCCGAGGCTGGCTGTCGGTTCACTTTGTCCGGACGGATAATAACGACCGCCGGTGTGCGACACATTCAGCTCGCCCAACCATTCACTCAGCAACTCGGCAAAGTCGTAGTTATTGTTGATATGAGGTAGGAACTTGCGGTAAGCGGTAGTCATGGCGTCCCAGTCTACACCGTGCATATTGGTGTTGTAGAAACATTTCTGTTGCTGTTTGTACACGTGGTCAAACATATATTCGCGTTCTGCCGCCAAATCCATTTTGGTTTGTGCCTGATAGGTGACTGGTTTTAGCTCGTCGGATGCCAAATTCATTTTCTGCATGGTTTTTCCTCCCAGCAAGAAGAGGTTTTTGCCGTCCTTGTCCATCTCCATAGAAGCCCAGCCGGCATCCATTTTATGGAGCAGTCGGGTGTCTTTTTTGCGGATATCCATTTTCCAGAGGTCGTAGCCGTCTTCAAAGGCAGCGAAGTAATAAAGGCTTTCTCCGTCTTTGGAGATGATGACGCTACCTAAATCCGAGGAGTTAGGGGTGAGACGTACGATACGGTCTTCAATGTTTTTCAGCTCAACAACGATGTCTTTCACTTGGGATTCATCGTTGTCTTTGTCTTTTTCTTTTCCTTTTTTGCTGCTCTTCTTTTCTTTGGCGGTATCTTTGTCTTGTGTTTTCTTTTGCTCAACCTCTAATTCCTTACGCAGTTCATAGTCTTCTTTGCTCAGGCAGTACTTGTCGTATGCATCTTGGTTGAGGAAGATGAGCATGGCATCGTCCTGCGATCCCCATGAAGCGTGGGCGCGCATACCATAACGTTCTGTTTTGAACAGGATTGCATTGCCATCGAGCGCAAAGCGGGGATAACCGCTCATGTAGCCGCTATTAGTCAGGTTGATTATGGGGCTGTCGCCTTGTGCGCTGACCAGTCCTATGTCAGAGTATGGATCGTGTTTGTTGCCGATAAATTCGAGGGTGAACCATTTGCTGTCCGGCGACCAGGCATAGCTGAACTCGCCGTCTGTACTGTACCAAGTGGAACCGTCGGTGACTTGGCGCACTTTGTTTGTTTCGAGGTTCAGTACCATTAGACGGATACGGTCTTCTATGAATGCCAATTCTTTACCGTTTGGTGAGAATTGCGGGCAAGAACGTTCAATGGTAGCGGAAGGCAGTAATACTTCTTCGTTTATAATGGTAGCGTTGGGGAAGTTGGGGTCTTCCTTACGGGCTATCTTGGCAAGATAAATCTGCCAGTTGCCGTTGCGTTCGCTGGCATAGGCCAGTGTACGGTTGTCGGGGGCAAAGGACAGGTTGCTCTCATTGGCGGGGGTGTGGGTGATTTGTTTGGTTGTGGCATAGTCTGCCGAGGTTACAAAGACTTCGCCACGTGCAATGAAGGCTATCTGTTTGCCGTCCGGTGATACAGTAGCCGAAGTTGCTCCGTTGGTATAATTCAGGTGGACTGTCTGAGGCCGGTCATCACGGATGATTTTTATTTGAACTTTTTGCGGGGTCGAACCGTCTTGCTGCGTGTATATTTCACCATCGTAGCCGTAACACAATGTGCCGTTACTGCTCATGGAAAGGAATCGGACGGGGTGGGTTTTAAAAGTAGTCACCGCTTTTACGGATTCCGGACGGGTGAGTGGAAAGGCGTATACATTGAATGAGCTGCCGTTACGTTCGCTCAGGAAATACAAGGTTTGCCCGTCCGGTGCAAGGATGGGATTGCGGTCTTCACCGGCATGCTCGGTGAGGTTGGTATGTTTGCCTGTGCGGATGTCGTACATCCAAATATCGCGAGTTATGGATGAAGTGTGGTGCTTTCGCCATTGGTCTTCAAAGCCTTTCCGGTCTTGATAAAAGAAATGTTCACCCGATTTGTCGAAACAGACAGCTTCGGCAGGTGTACCCAGTACTTGCTCGGTGCGTCCGCCGCTTGTGGGAACCTTGTAGAGTTCGGTCATGGCAGAGCGGGGGAAGAGCGCGCTCTCGGCAGGGTCTTGAATGGCTGCTGAGAAGAGAACGTATTTGCCGTCGGGGGTAAATGCCGACGGGATTTCTCCTGCCGAATTGGTAGTCAACCGCCGGGCTGTTCCGCCGTTGGCGGACATCACGAATACGTCGAAGTTGCCGTATCTGTCGCTGGCAAATGCTATTTGCTTGCTGTCGGGCGACCAAACCGGGGTGGATTCATAGGAGTCCTGTGTGGTGAGTTGCGTAGCTGCACCGCCTTTTGCCGGAACTTTGTAGATGTCTCCTTTATAACAGAAAACAATCTCTGTTCCATCGGGTGAGATTTGTATGTCGCGCATCCAGAGCGGAGTTGCCGCATAACCGGTAAGAGTGGTGAAACCGAGTGCGAGGTAGGCAAATATTTTCTTCATAACAGATGTATTTCTATTGAATTAGGAATTTTATATTAAAGTCTTGTCTCAAAAAAATATTGGATTATTATTTGATTCCTCTTGCTTTATAGATAATCTCTTTGGCATTGTTGATGCTTTGCAATTTTTCTTCAGCAGCGCGCTTGATGTCTTCTCCCAATGTAGCCACCCGGTCAGGGTGGTGCTTCAGCACCAGTTTGCGATATGCGGCACGTACTTCTTCGTCAGTGGCTGTGGGGGCTATTTCCAGCACTTTATAGGCTGCATCCAGTGAGTTTCCTCCCAGATTGAGCATGGATTCCACTTCTTTTTCGGATAATCCCATATAAGCCGCCACCTCTTTCAACGCCTCTATTTCCTCACGACAGACGTTATTGTCGCTTCGGGCTATATTTGCGAGAAATCCCAGTAGCTGCAGGCGTTCTTCGTATGTCAGGTTGGCTGCAATCTGCATACCGCAGTCGCGGATTGTATTCTTGAATGCAAGAGGATTCTGCATATCCATGCGTTTGCGTTGTTCAAAGAGGTTGAGCAATATCCGTTCGCCTTCACTGACTGCCGCGGTACCGAAGTTTGCCCGTAAGAAATTGCGGACGTACTCCATTTCGCTGTGCATAATGCGTCCGTCTGCCCGTACAATGTACGATGCCATTACCAGCATTGAGAATAGAAAACTGTTCCGCTGTCCGCGAAACATATCTTCTTCTGCTTGCCCATTACCATAGGTTGTTGTGTAGCTTGCAGAGCTGCCGCCGAATTCAATTAATGAACCGAGTGCATATCCTGCCAATGCTCCGAGCGGTCCGCCTGCCATAAAGCCGATGATACCGCCAATCCATTTTCCTGCTCCCATAATTATGTCCTTTATTTTGCAAAAGTAACTATTCTTACCTAAATAAAAAGAAAAGGTGAAATTTTTAGGATACTAAAATTTAATCGTCCGACAGCTGTTGAATTATCGTCCGACAGTTGTTACATTATCGTCCAACAGCTGTCGGACGATAATTCAACAGCTGTCGGACGAATAGATTTAGGCGGAATGGACATTAATCGAGTTCATGCGTGTTCCACCAAAAAGTCAACCACAGCGTCAACCGGTACAACCATAAGAACTGTATAAAAGCAAAAAGCATCAATAATCATCAGATTATCAATGCTTTTTTTTAGTCGGGGTGACTGGATTCGAACCAGCGACCACACGCCCCCCAGACGCGTACTCTAACCGGGCTGAGCTACACCCCGCACTTTTGTTTTGCGTGTGCAAAGGTACGTATTTACGGGGATTGTGCAAATTTTCTCCCCTCTTTTTTTGCTTTAGTGGTGATATTTCTTCTTTCTGTTGTTGTAATATGCTGATTATTAAATGTTTATTCTGTTGATTAGAGCTAATTTTATTTGTATCTGTTTGTACAAAGTTATCTCTAATATTTTAGGAATGTTTTAGGGAAAAGATGTGCGCAAAAAGAGGTATATATATTTTCCTAACGGGTGTTAAATCGTTGATTTTTTTATATATCACTCGTTCTTTTTTTGGAAAATAATCGTATATTTTTGTAGCACGATAAAATTGTCAAACCTAAAAATAAATATTATATGGCAACTTTTAAAGTGCTCCTTCACGCTTCTAATAGAAGAAAAGACGGGACTTATCCCGTCTCTTTGAGGATAATAAAGAATATGAAATCTAAGTATATCTCACTTGGACTTTATGCAAGGAAGGAAGAGTGGGATAGTGAATGTGGACGTTTCAGATGTGACAAACGTGTCTGTTCTAATTATAAGGAATATAATGCACGAATATTGCAACTATTGGCTCGTGCACAAACTGTCGAGCGTGATTTTGAATATGATAAAATAGACTGGACTTTAAATCAGTTTGAAAGCGCTTTCCTCTATAAAAGTAAACAAGGGAAATTTCTTGATTTTGTATGTCTGCGTATTAATGAAATGAAAGAGACGGGACATATTGGGAATGCCAAGGTATGGGAACGAGTGGTCTATAACCTGCGCTTATTTGATAAGAAACTGCCTGCACGTTATTTTCAAGAAATAGACTTGAAGTATGTAAACGGCTACAATCAGTTTATGGAAAAAAGAGGTTGGTGTGGTAATACTCGCAAGCATGAATTGAAGACGTTACGGGCTATGTTGAACAAGGCTATTTCTCTGAAAGAATGTTCACCTACAACTTATCCTTTTGGAAAAGGTGGTTTCTGTATTTCCGCTTTGGAAGAAGAAACCCGTAAAAGATATTTGCCACAGCAGTATTTGTCAGCTTTGATGAATTGTAAGTTTGAAAACAAGCCTCGTGAAGTGGCAAGGCGCTTGTTTCTGTTCTCCTATTTTTGTTACGGGATGAGTTTCATTGATATGGCAAACCTAAAAAAAGAAAATATCAAGGTGGAGGGAGGAAAAGAATATATTATATATAAGAGGCACAAAACAGAACATAGTAAGAATGCCAAATTTATTAGAATACCCATGACTGATGAATTAAGAAATCTGCTATTATGGTTCGAGATGAACACTGCCCTTATTGGTGATTATCTTCTTCCTTTGGTATCGAAAGATTATAAAGGTGAACAGTTATATGATCACTTACGTAGAAGATTGGCACGCTATAATGACCGTTTGAAAGAAATAGGTGAAGAACTTGGGTTTACAGAAAAGTTGACGAGTTATGTAAGTAGGCATTCCATGGCTATGACTTTACAAGCTGACGGTGTTTCCCGTGAAATGATAAGTCAAGTAATGGGACATAAGGATTTGGAAACGACTAATACTTATTTGGACAGCTTTGGTGATGCTGAAATAGAGAGAGTTACAATAGGTGCTTTGTATAAAAACAGTGTTAATTTATAATAATGTATAATATAATGAAACTTATAAATTATGAGAAAAATAGATTTTAAACAAAAACTTATCAATCCTAATTATAGAGTTGATAATAATATGATTCGTAGGTATATACGTGAAATATTTGTTTCGAAAGAAATGACAGAACAAGAAATTGCTGATGTTGAACAAGTGATAGAAGCACGCTATGAAAGGCATGGAATACTAACAATGGAAGATAATATTCAATGTTTAAGAACTGGTAACGGATTTGAGCTGATAGAGGGGGACAAACAGTCTCTTGCTTATATTCGTGAAGAGATTAACAAATATAGACAGAACTTTGCTGACGATTTGACCTTTTGGTCTGAGGTAGAGAAAGATTGGAATAATCTGCCTTGTCTGTTAGGAGATTTGAACGAAATTGAGAACTATAATTTGAATATTTATCTTGGTGAATTAAGGTTGTGGTCAGAGAAATGCCCTGATACTCCTAAGAAGAAAAAGGAGTTGGGGACAATGGATAACAAAGAAGAAGTTTTGAAAAATATATGTGATTTGTTAAAAGGGCACATGCACGTAAGTGAGACACCACCTTCTGATATAATCGGTATAGATGAAGTCTGTGAAATGACTGGTCTGTCGAAGTATACTGTTTATAAGAAGACATCTAACAAGGAAATACCTTTTTATAAGTCAACTTTGAGTAAACGTAGTGTCTTGCGTTTTCTCCGTCCTGAGATTAGAACTTGGATGTTGAGACATCGGATAGGGACGGTTGATGAATTCTTGGAGCAACAAGATGGTGTGTATAATAATAAGTAATATAATATTAGTAATTTAAGAATATAGTATTATGTATGATACCTTAAAATTAATATTGAGAGAAGAAGAACTAAATAATGAAATTAGTTTTATGGAAGAAATCTCTTGTAGACTGACTGATGTGAAGTACTATAATAATAAGGTGGTAGGTCATATTAGAAATATGAGGGTGGAAGTTCGTGATACCACTTTAGTTGTTGAGGGTAGTCTTACTAAATGGCTTTTAGGTAATAATTATGAAAAAAGTTTATCCTTATGGGATATTAGGGTTGCGATAAAGAGTTTAAGTTCTGCTCTTGGTGTTCCATTGGAAATGGCTAAAGTGGTAAGGCTTGATATAGCTTTTAATTTTAGTGTGGCATATATGCCTTGGTTGTACATGAAGAGGTTGCTTTATTCTGATGGTTATCATCGTTCAAATATAGAAAAAGAGACCCTCTATTTGGATAAGTATGATGTTCAACTGGTGTTCTATGACAAGATGAGTGAATTAAAAAGTTGTGGTGTAGAAGAATTGGAAGAATTGGCACATTTGAATGTGCTGAGATATGAGTTCAGGTTTAAGAGGGTGACGAAAGTGCTGGGTGAAGTAAGGGGTAGCTATTTGTATCATCCTGATTTTTGTTTGTTGTTATTGAATAAATGGTATAGGTGTTATATGGATATTGATAAGCAGGTGGAGGAAGTTGGTATAAAGTTTACTGGTATAAAGAGTATGAAAGAATCTTGTGTTGCCTTATGTATGTCTGAAATAAATATGTTCGAGAAAGTTGAAGAGGCTTTTGTAAAAAAAGAGATAAACAGCGCTGTTAAGTTTGCTGTCTTACAAGAGTTACGAAGAATAGGGGCAACTTATTGTGATTATGACAAAGTGTCTTTAGTAGATGAGCTGACGAAAAAAATAGAGAATGTCTATGTTATGTTGAAAAGGCGATATAATGTTACTCCTGCTCGTATGGAGATTCTTAGTAAATATATTGATAGTAAATATATCGTGTAAATATCGTTTTTATTCGTTTTTTGATATGGTATTTATTAAAGGTGGTATCGTTATTAGTAGTAAATTATAATTGTGCAAAAAACGCTTATTTACAATCTTTCTGCCTATGTTGGTGAAGTGTCGTGGATAGAGGATTTTCTTGCAACATTGAAACAAACGAAGTATCGTTTACAGATGCATTAAGTATTTCGGAGAGGTTGGAGATTTCTGTAAAGAAGTTCCAACCTCTGTTTTATAAATGATTTGAAAATATGTCAGCAGAAAAGTTCAGTTTTACAATACCTAACTCACAACTAAGGAAGAAGGCTGTTTCTTTAGGTATTTCAGAAGAGGTTTATAGTAAGTTGTTACACAAGCAACAGGTATATTGCTTGAAAAGTAAAAGTTTTCAACGGTTAAGTAGGAGGGAGGTTGATAACGCTGTTCGTGAAATCTTCCATCCTACTAAAATGGAGGAAAAGCAGGACGAATTTTATTGTAAAGAACTTCTTGAAAAAGGTGTTGATTTCGAAGAGCTTCAAGAGGGGTTGTCTTCTATATCTTTATTTAGAGATTTCCTATCTTCTGAAGGGTGCGTTTCTACGAGATAAAGATGATTAATGGAGCCACATTTGTCACAAACGATATTTTCAACTGTTATTGGAACAATCATCTCTCTTTTGCACTTAGCACACTTGATTTTGGTAAGATTTTTCATAATTATAATTCGTTCTTTTTGTAACGATACAAATATAATAGTTTTATGGTGAATGACGAAATTCTTAAAATAGAAATTCAAAATAGGTTTGATGAATTGATGAAAGCCCGTAGTGGTTATTATAAAGATAACCCTAAGAATAGACATTTAGGTCGAGTTGGTATACCTTATGGTAGTAATAAAAAGTTTATTGACGAAGAACTTATTAAATTTAACGATAGATTCAACGAGGAACTTGACAGATATAAAAATGGAGAGATGAAGGTAAATGAAGTAATTCATCTCGGGAAGGCAAAAGGTATATTGGCTAAAATTGTTCCTAATAACAATCCTATCATTTTGAGACAAAGAGTTATTTCAAAGGGGATTAGAAAGAAACATAATGTTGATGTTAAACAAATAAAGAATTTACCTATTCTTATTTCTGATCCTTTAATGATTTTCAAAAGAAAAGAAGGCGATTCTTATAGTGTTTTAATTAGGGCTAAAGATAATGACAATAAGAATATCTTTGTTGCGGTTCATCTTAATCAGGACAATCCAAGTCAACAAGATAGAGATAAAGGTATTCTTATTGTTGATGATATTAAATCGTTTCACGGAAGAGAAATGGAAAATATAATCTCTCCTATTGTAGAGAATAAATCTTTAGTGTGGGTAAATAAAAAAGATAGTCTTGAATTATTGTCCTCAGCAAAGTCAACCCCGCAGTACAATGATATTCAAGACTATCTTTCTGATGCTGTAAATATCGTAAGAAAATTTGAGAATACCAACGAAAAGGATAACGAGTTAAATATAATTAAGGGAAAAATAGAAGATGAACAACTTTTAAATCAGATTGTGGACGAAATTATAGAGAAAGCTAAGAAAGGCTCTCCTATTGGGACAGAGAAAACCTGGGGTGGAAAGGTCTATGTTAAGACTGAATTAGTGGGATAATAATTTCTATATTACTGGTTTCCTGTATAGTAAGTCCTTTTTTTGTTTTATAAAAAATTATGTAATAAATATTTTGAGAGTCAAAATTAATTAAATATATTTGTTTTGTGATTAATTAAATAGCACTATAATAGATAGTTATATATGGTGTATGATTATTGTAACAGACAAATATTATGATTATGGAGACTAAGAATAAGGGTTTTGATACTGGGATTGCGAGTGAGTATTTGGTACTTTCTATGTTGTATCGTCTTGGTATTGATGCTTATATGACATTGGGAAATAAGAAAAGTGTAGATATTTGGATAAAGAATGATGATGGATCAGACATCTCTATAGATGTAAAATCAGTTCGTGCCTTTGATTCTGTTCCCGTTGGTAATGTGGTGGCTAAGGATAATCATTATGTTGTCTTTGTGATATATAATAATAAGTTCGAAGATGTTCTTACTCTACCTGAATTTTATATTGTTCCAAGTAAATATGTGGTAGAGAATAGAACAAAATATGACTTAAAAGATGGTGGGAAAACTTATAATATCTTTAAAAAGGATATAAAGGACTATATTAATCGTTGGGATTTATTGAAAAAAGGGTGATAGTTATCAATTATAAATAGGGTGGTTGATCTAATAATTAACAACTAAATTATAAAAGTAGGCTGATACGGAATTTTCTATAAATATGATTTTAACTTTAATGATAAATTGATTATGTACAATTCGAATGAGTATTTAGGACTATTGTCTGCCTTGAACACATTTCTAATTTTTGGATTTGTTGTTGCTTATCTAATTTTGTTATCGTGTATATACACTTATGCTAATAGATTAGGGCGAGATGGTGGTGTATGGGTGTTTTTCTCTCTTCTTTTTTCTCCTTTGTTAGGTGCTCTTGCGTTGTGGCTTAAGGGTGAAACTGATGAACATCGTAAAGAAAGGCTTGTTCAAGAAAGAAAATGGATAATGTCTGTAAGTAATGATATGAAAGAACTGCAACATGTTATATCCAGTCTGCCTCAAGAAAAAGAAGTTTTTGCTGACACAAAAGATGTAAATTCAGAAGAGAAGGATAATGGGGAAGTGGATACCTCTAAAATAGTAATGATTTTTGTGGCTTTTATTGTTTTGTTAATGATAGTAATGTTTTTGGCATTTTTATGATTGATACTTTTTTGATAAATTTGGTCTAATGAATAAAATAATTTAATAAAAAGGCATTTCATAAATATAGAAAATAAGAACAACCTATCTAAGTTTGCGACTTGTTAACCCTAATAGAAACTATATTTCAGAATAATAAAATGGAAAAAGAAGGAAAATATTCAGTTCACCCTCGTTGGAATGATACGAGAGGTGTAAGCATAATTCATCATGCTACTGAAGAGGAGAGAAAGAAATTAACAGAAAAGATGGTTGAAACTATAATTAATAATGTAGAAAAATTTCATGCTGACAAGAATAAGCAAAATATAAAAGACTTGAAGAGTTGTCAGAAAGATTATTTGCAAGAAGAAAAGGACCTTCAACGGAAAATTTCTCTTGGGATGAAAAAGTACAGAGAGAAATTGTCAAAAGAATATATGGAAATTGGGCATGAAATAGAGTTGTCTTTGGCAGAGCAACATATAATTAGTGTCTTGGATAAATATATAGAAGAAGGTAATTTTGATATGGTAGAACAGTATATGTTCTATATGTTTAGAGATTATGGGATTGACTTGCTTGAAAATTATGAGGTGGCAGACAGAGTTGAATATATAAAGAGAATTCTGCCTACTTTGATAGATATAAAGATGAGAAAATCTATTTTAGAAGAAATCACAGAAATGATTGCCAATGATATTGAAGATATTAAATCTCTAATTGAGACGAAGAGGGGGCTGTTTATATTGGAAAAGAAAATAGCTTCTCAGTAGATATTGGATTTAATTACGAAAAATAGAATGCCGTTTGACTATTTTGTTGAATGGCATTCTTTTTATATATGTTTTGCCACTATAAGGAAGATAATATTGTGTGTTCTGAATATATGGGGATTGACATTAAAGAACTGTGTTGTAAATAATGGTCTGTTTTGTTGTCCGTGGTTAAAGTATGTCGGACCTTTATAGTGAAATTAAATGCTATAAAGTTATGGATGTTTTAGATGTTGATTTGTATCAGTTTGAGTTAAATTGTAGAGATTGTTTTAGGAGAGTTGTACTGAAAAAAGAAAAAGGAGTTGAACTGATTGTTCTAACTCCTTGTATATCTGAAAGTAATATTAAGTTCTTGAAAATTAGCTCTTTGGTTCCCCCAGACGCGTACTCTAACCGGGCTGAGCTACACCCCGAATTGCGGATGCAAAAGTACGGCTTTATTTTGAAATAGCAAATAATTCCTTAACTTTTTGTTGTATATTTGTTGTATGCTATTGTTTATTAGTGTATTATGATGATACAAATGGAACTGTTTTGGATTAAAATCTGAATCCGAATAGGTACGAAAACTATCCTTTTAATTTGGTTTCATTGGAGATTTATATTTATTTTGTGTTCAAAATACATGAAAATTACCAGTCAATGAGTATGATATATAAATACTTGAGTCATCCCTATCCACAATATGGAAAACCGTGGCAGATAATAGCATCTTCCGTTGTATTTGTTGTTTTGGTGTTAATAGTTTTTGAACCGTTTCATTATCGTTTGGATTCCATATTCCAGTTTTGGATTTTAATTCATTTTGTACTTATAACGGTGTTTGGAACAGCTGTTCCTCTTATACTGTTTCCAAAAGTGTTTAAAGGATTCTATGCACCTGATAAATGGACGATAGGTAAGCATATAGCGAATAATCTATTGTTTGTACTGTTGTTGAGTATAGAGATTATTGTGTATGAGCAGATTCTATTACCCGGATTAAATATAGAGCACACAAGTATTTCATTCTTAGGTGAAGGATATACGCGTATTATACTTACGGACTTATTGGTTGCGTTTGCCATTGCTGTTGCACCGATTGGCTTCACATTTGTACTAACGCGGATAGCTGTGCTAAATCAGAATCTTCAGGATGCTTTAGTATTAAACAATGTTTTATCGGACAGAATAAAATCAGAGATAAGGGAGGATGAGCAGACTGTCACATTGACCGGAAGTACCAAAGAACAATTAAAAACAAATCCGGATAACATCCTTTATATTGAAGCGGCTGATAATTATATGGATATTTACTATTTGGAAGAAGGGGAAGTTAAGCATAAGTTGTTGCGTTCGACTATAAAGCAAATTGAAGAACAACTGAAAAATTATGGCTTTTTTGTACGTTGTCACAGAGCTTATATCATAAACATGAACCATATTGACAGCATTGAAGGTAATGCAAAAGGATATAAGCTGCAACTTCTAAATGTGTCTAAGGAGATACCTGTGTCAAGAACCTATATACAAGTATTAAAAGAAAGAATCATGTAACCTTTTTTCTGTGTCATTTGCCACAAAAAGCAGGGGAGAGGCTACTTTTTCTGCATTTTGCCACCAATTTTTTCTGTCTGTCCCAGCTTTTGTGATACTGATTTTTTTCATTTTATGTTTGCAGCCAATAAAACTGAAAATAGTGCTGCTATGACAAAAGAAAATTTTACAAAATTGGTTCTGGTATTTACGATGGTGATGTATCCTTTGTACGAACTGTGCTCTCAAAACGTTACTGTGAAAGGTAGAGTATCTATCAATGCAGGTGATTTTTACTATGTCTCTGTCCAAGCAAAAAAAGATTCTGTAATCATTGATTATAGATATTTTGATGCGCCTGACTTTATCATGGAGGGTATCAAACAGAAGAACTTTATTCTTCGGATATCGTCTCCGCTTCTTTATAAACCCTACTCACAAACGGTAAGTTGCGATAGTGTAGCTACCGTTGATGTGGGGCTGATTCAGTTGGAACCGGATGTGATGAGTCTGGATGAAGTTACAATCGTTGCAACACCGCCTAAATTGAAGTTCACTGAAGGTAAGATGGTTTATAATATCCAGAATAATACGGATTTTAAACATCTCACGTCACTGGATGATGTGCTCCGGAGAATCCCGTTTCTTTCTATTTCTGAAAACAAGATTGATGTGTTTGGCAGAAAGAATACGATAATACTTGTTAATGGACTTCCGCCCAAGAATACAAACTGGGAGTTGCTTTCTTCTGACAATATCAAGGAAATAGAAGTAATAACCAATCCTTCGGCAGAATATAATGCAAGCGGAATGGCGGTAGTCAACATCATTACGCGGCAGGCATTTATCAGAGGCTTTAACGGACAGATAACTTCAACTGTATCAAAGGGAGATTTTTGGCGCTTGGAGAATTCGCTGCAATTAGGATATGCCACCGATAAGTTCAATATTTATGGAAGTGCGAACTATAATCCCAATAAACGGAACTTTATTGAAAAATATGGTCGTGATTTTCCAGACGGCAGTCAGATGTATAATACCATAATTCAGAAAAGGAATACCGCTAAAAACCATAATGCGGTGCTGGGCTTTGACTATATTCCACATTTTCGGCATATTATCGGAGTACAATATCAGAATTTTAATACGCATCCTACAAGGAGAACTACGAATGTAAATAATCTCCGGACAAACTCCATAACGGAAACCGTTGGAACAAATATAGACGGTGATTTTAAAAACTTCAGAAATATTTATGATCTGAGTTATACTTTTCAGGTTGACTCTATCGGTAAAAAACTGTCTGTCAATATGGGATATGTTGATTATTCGTCTTATGAAAATAACACCATAACAGTGTTGCACGATAGCCGGAATACGGATAAGAGTTCTTGTTCGGAAGCTGATATTACACTATATACAGTGAATGCCGACTATACACATAAGACGAAACAGGGGATTACCGGAAAAGCGGGTGTCTGTTTTTCACGTAATAAGAATAATAGTTACTATAATATGCAGGATGGAACAGAAAGCTATGATTCCGGAAAAGCAGCAATAGAATCATATAATGGGGTTGATATTAATGAGGATAAATTTTCCGGATATGTTTCTTTGCGTAGACAATGGAGCGACATACATATTACAGCCGGAGTGCGATATGAATATGTAAATTATGAGAATAGGAATAAGCAAGGGGAAAACTATACCAAAACTTACAATGATTTCTTTCCTTCGTTGGAAGTTGGCTATAAAGTAAATGAGCGGTTGCAAACCAATCTTTCTTTTTCGAGAAAAGTCTTGTATCCTGCGTTTCAGGATCTTGACCCGTCTATGCACTATGTTGACCCGTTTACATACTACGTGGGAAATATGAACCTGCGACCCGAATATTCTTATAATATAGGATTGGATTTCGTATATAATAAGTTCGTCAATGTTTCACTGGCTTACAATAAGATTCAAAACCCGCTTACATCATTCTTTGTCAAACGGCTTGAACCGGATTCACCTGTATGCTTGGCTATGGCGGAAAACCTGGATTCGCAACATATCTGGACTGCATCGGCTTCTGTTCCTTTTCAGTATAAGAATTGGACAATGCAGAATTCTGTTGGAGTAACCTTCAATAGTGTAACGTTTCGGAGTGAAAACATACCGATGAAGAGGAAGCGGACAATGGTTTATCTTTATACTTCTCAAGGATTCAGGTTTCCTGCTGATTTTAATTTGTTTCTGACGTATCAGTACAATTCAGCGGGGGTAAACGGCATTTTTTATCACTCCGGCAATCATGTTATGAATTGCGCGCTAAGTAAGTCGTTAATGAAAGGACAGATGGTTCTGTCACTGAAATATGATGATATGCTTAATAGTCGGAAGCAAAAGGTATGGACACAAATGCATGATATTGGATTTTCGCAAGAACTTGATTTCGACTCTTCTTTTATAAGTCTCTCCATTATGTTTAAATTTGGAAAATCGAAAAGTTCATATCAGATGAAAGAGAATAGCAAAAAGGAACTGCAGAGGATAAAATAAAGTAGTATGGGGATAGATTTATATCCCCATACATTCCCGATAGAAGTCGAAAACTTCGAATATGGTTTCCTTATCTGCCGTTTGGTTCAGGCAAATATCGCCCACTTCTTTCAGTAGTGTAAAGTTAATGATGCCGGCGGTATTTTTCTTGTCATGCAGCATCAGTTCGTAAAGACGGTCGTATTGCTTGCAGTTGAAGGTAAATGCTCCGTAATTCTCCTTGATAAACTGAATGGTTTGGCGCATTTTTTCTTTTGGAAAGCCTGTTTTTATGTGCGACAGATAGAGCTCGCATACGATTCCCCAAGCTACGGCATAACCATGCAGCACCGGACGGTTCTCTGCCAAAGCAAGGCTTTCGAAAGCGTGTCCTACGGTATGTCCGAGGTTGAGCGCTTTGCGTATGCCATGCTCTTTAGGATCTTGTTCCACAATATCCTCTTTTACTTGGACAGAACGACCTACCATGGCTTTGAGAGCGGTATAGTCTATTTTCTCCGTATCGAAAGAGAGCAGCTCCGCCAAATGTTCGGGAGTGCTGATAAGGCCATGTTTCAGCATTTCGGCATACCCGGAAAAAAAATTATGGGCATCCAGACTGCGGAGGAATTCTGTTTCCAGCAATACGCTGGCGGCAGGAGCAAAGACTCCGATTTCGTTCTTCAGCCCGTTGAAGTTGATTCCGGTTTTTCCGCCTACTGATGCGTCTACCATAGCAAGCAAAGTGGTGGGGATGTTGATATAAGCTATTCCCCGCTTAAAGGTGGAAGCCGCAAAACCGCCGAGGTCGGTAACCATGCCGCCGCCCAGATTTATCAATAATGAATGGCGGGTAGCCCCCCGTTCGCTCAACGTTTGCCATACGGAGGCCAGTGTTTCCAGATTCTTATGTATATCTTCTGCGCCGATAATGATTTCGGCGGCATCTTGCAGTGCAGGAATACTTTGCAGTTGCGGCAGGCAAAGGCGGTGGGTATGTTCGTCGGTCAGGATGAAAAGCTTATCGTGCGGACACTTCTCAATGGCATGCGTCAAGCAGCTTTCAAGTTCTTCGCAAAGGATTACTTCTTGTTTACTCATGAGAAAATTGCGGATTTGTGATTTATTGCGGGACAAAGATAATTCTTTCGGCAATAAATGCTACCTTTGTCTTATGAAAATAAATCTGAAATCATAAATCTGAAATTCAAATGAAAGCTTTACTTCCCGTATATTGTCGTCCGCTTGGATATTTTGTAATAGCACTCGCCCTGTTTCTTCCGTTCCTGATGATGATGATGGGCAGGGTTACGGATGCCAACTTGTTGTTTTATAAAGAGTGTTCCAAACTTTTGATGATGCTGGGAGCATTGATGATTCTATTTGCTTTGACGAAAGGCGAATGCAAGGAGGTGGAGGATATACGCAACAAAGCTACACGTAACGCTATATTCCTGACGGTGCTTTTCATTTTTGGAGGTATGCTTTATCGCGTGGCACAAGGGGATATTTTATCTGTAGACTCCTCTTCTTTCCTGATATTCTTGATTATGAATGTTCTTTGTTTGGAATTTGGTATAAAAAAAGCGACCGTTGATCGGTTGTTTAAGCGGAATAATCGATAATTAAACAAAATCAATCTGTAAGGCATTAAACCTTTTGCCCGTAAGTTTGTCAAATGAAGCAGTTACAAATAAACATTGTTGATCATTTAGAAGACAGGGCATGAAAAGATTTATCACCGGAACGATGTTGTTGTTGGCAACTGCATTGTCCGCTTTCTCACAAACAAAAAATATTACTGTATCCGGCCGCGTGGTTGAGGATACGAATGAACCCGCGGTACAAGCTACTATCCAATTGTTGTCATTGCCGGACAGCGCCTATGCTGCCGGTGTTGCCACTACCGGCAAAGGCTATTTCACCTTACCGAAAGTGAGTGCCGGAAAGTATGTATTGAAAGTTTCCTACATTGGTTTTAAGAATAAGTTTATCCCTCTGCATCTTTATGCTAACGTGCTCAATAAGAATGTCGGTACACTGACACTCGAAACGGATGCCATTATGCTCGCTGAGGCTGTAGTGACCGCTGAAGCGCCGCAAGTGCAGGTGGTGGAAGATACATTAATGTACAACTCCACCGCTTACCGTACGCCGGAAGGTGCGATGCTGGAAGAACTGGTGAAAAAACTTCCCGGTGCGGAGATTGATGATGACGGTAATGTGAAGATTAACGGCAAGGAGTTGAAGAAAATCATGGTGGATGGAAAGGAGTTTTTCGGCGGTGATGTGAAAACCGGCTTGAAGAATCTGCCTGTCGATATGATTGATAAACTGAAAACCTACGACAAAAAGTCGGACCTGGCCCGTATCACCGGTATAGACGATGGTGAAGAAGAAACAGTACTCGACCTCACAGTGAAGAAAGGTATGAACAGGGGTTGGTTTGGCAATGCGGACGTGGCTTATGGTACGGAAGACCGCTACATGGCACGTATGATGGTGAATCATTTTGTGGATAAAACACAGTTCTCTTTAATCGGTTCGGCAAATAATGTGAACGACCAAGGATTCTCCGGTGGTGGCGGCGGTCCGCGCTGGCGCAGGAACAACGGTTTGGTGGCTACAAAAACATTAGGTGCAAACTTTGCCATAGAGTCATCCAAATTGGAGATTGGCGGTAGTGCACGATATAATTACAGAGGTTCGGACATTATCAGTACCAATTCGTCTGAGCGTTTCTTGCAAAACGGGAATTCATATTCCAACTCCAATTCTGTCAATAAGAACAAGAATGTTAACTTTAATGCGGACTTCCGTCTGGAGTGGAAGCCGGATTCTATGACGAATATTATTTTCCGTCCGAATTTCTCTTATGGTAAGACTGATAATGCATCTGCTTCAGAGTCGGGCACATTCAATACCGACCCGTACAACTTGGTTGCCAACCCGAACGACTTTCTTAATTTTGACCAGTTGGAGGATGATCCTTTGAAAGATATTCGTGTCAATGCTACAAACAGCGCTTCTTTGAGTAAGAGCAAGAGCATTTCTACGGCGGCCACTTTGCAATTGAACAGAAAGCTGAACGACAGAGGGCGTAACATCACTTTCCGCGGGCGCTTTGGTTACGGTGATAATGATAATGACCAATATACACAGTCGGAAACCCGTTATTACCAGATTCTGAATGCATTGGGAGGAGATTCTGTTTTGTATCGCAATCAATATGTTACGACTCCCACTTATAATTACAATTACAGTGTTCAGCTGACTTACAGTGAGCCGATTGCCAGAGCTACTTTCTTGCAATTCAGTTATCAATTCCAACATAAATATAGCGAGAGTGACAAGACTACTTTCGATATGCTGAGTTTTCCGGACTGGGACATCAACGGGCCTTTGCCTTCCGGATATGAGGCACATCCGGTGGATAGTTTAGGTAAGTATGCGGAGTATCGGTATTATAATCACGATGCTTCTGTATCGTTACGCTTCATTCGTGAGAAGTATCAGTTGAGTGCGGGAATGTCTTTCCAACCCCAGCATTCTATACTGTCTTATAAACGTGGTGATTACATGATTGATACAACGCGCAATGTGTTCAACTTTGCTCCGAATATTGACTTCCGCTACCGCTTCTCCAAAGTGAGCCAATTGCGTTTTATGTATCGCGGACGTAGCAGCCAGCCAAGTATGGAGAATTTGCTACCTATTGTTGATAATTCAAACCCATTGAATATCCGGGTGGGGAACCCGGGCTTGAAGCCTTCATTCACACATAATATGCGTTTTTTCTATAATACGTATAATGCGGAGCTGCAGCGCGGCATGATGGCACATGTCAATTTCTCGACTACACAGAACAGTATCAGCAACAGCACCATATATAATGAGCAGACGGGTGGACGAACTACTATTCCAAAGAATATCAACGGTAACTGGAATGCTTTCGGTATGTTCGGATTCAATACGGCATTGAAGAATAAGAAGTTTACAATTAATTCCTTTTCCAATATCAGTTATAATAATAATGTAGCTTTCTTGTATAATAACGATACCAAGGTGGATGACAAGAATACTACTACCGGACTTACGCTGAGTGAGCGGTTGAACGGTGCTTATCGTAATGAATGGTTTGAATTCGGGTTGAACGGCTCTATCTCTTATACTGCCGAACGTAGCAAACTGCGTCCGGAGAATAATCAGGAACCTTATACTTTTTCTTACGGCGCTTTGACTAATATAACGATGCCTTGGAAGATGACGCTTTCTACCAATATCACCAATCAAAGCCGTCGCGGCTATACGGATAGCAGCATGAACCGTAACGAATTGATTTGGAATGCCCAACTTTCGCAATCTTTTCTGAAAGGTGCAGCTACCGTAAGTTTTGAGATGTATGATATTCTAAAACAACAGAGCAATATCAGTCGTTCGCTGACGGCGGATGCCCGTTCGGTATCTTCTTACAATGGTGTCAACAGCTATTGTATGCTACACTTTATTTACCGTCTGAATATATTCGGAAATAAGTCTGCGCGCGAAAGTATGCAAGGCAGAAGGGGCTTTGGCGGTCCCGGCCCCGGTGGGCATCGGGGCGGCTTTAGTGGAGGACACCGTCCATTCTAATGTTAATCAATGTAATAGGTCGTAAAAGTTCTTTTGTTTTTTATACATTTGTTTTACCCTTTATGACAAATGTATGCTTGATTGGAACTTTATAGCCGGCCTCATAGCCACAGTAGCATTCGATATAATCTATTTTGGTGCGATTATCGGAACAATTACGGTTATTATTCTTGATAACCGTAACCCGGTAAAGACGATGGCGTGGATACTGATACTGATGTTTTTACCGTTAGTGGGCCTTGTGCTTTACTTCTTTTTCGGTCGTAGTCAGCGGCGTGTACGTGTCATAGGGAAGAAGAGTTACAACCGTCTGTTGAAAAAACCGATGGCTGAATATCTCGCTCAGGATTCGTGTATGCTTCCGATGAATTACAGCCGTCTTATCTCCTTGTTCCAAAATACCAATCAGGCTTTTCCGTTTGATGGGAATCGTGTGGAGGTCTATACGCGTGGGCTTTCCATGCTTCAGGCTTTGCTGCGCGAGTTGCAGAGGGCTGAGAAGCACATCCACATGGAATTCTATATCTTTGAGGATGATGCTATCGGGCGTATGGTGCGTGATGTGCTGATAGATAAGGCAAAGCAGGGGGTGGAGGTGCGCGTTATTTATGATGACGTGGGGTGTTGGCACGTTCCCAACCGGTTTTATGAACAGATGCGTGAGGCAGGAGTGGACGTGCGAAGCTTCTTGAAGGTACGTTTTCCTTTGTTTACCAGCAAGGTAAACTATCGTAACCATCGCAAGATTGTGATTATTGACGGTCGTATCGGGTTTGTCGGCGGGATGAATTTGGCAGAGCGTTATATGCGCGGTTTTTCTTGGGGAATCTGGCGTGATACGCATCTTTTATTGGAAGGCAAGGCTGTACATGGTTTGCAGACAGCCTTTCTGCTCGATTGGTATTTTGTAGACCGCACGCTGATTACTTCTGCCCGCTACTTCCCGAAGGTGGATAACTGCGGCACTTCATTGGCGCAGATTGTAACAAGTGAACCTATAGGGCCTTGGAAAGAAATTATGCAGGGGCTCGTCATGGCAATAACCGGAGCACGGAAGTATTTCTATATTCAGACACCTTATTTCCTGCCGACGGAAGCCGTTGCCGTCGCTATGCAGACGGCGGCTTTGGCAGGAGTGGATGTGCGCTTGATGCTCCCTTATCGTGCAGATAACAGATTGACGCATTTAGGCTCTTGTTCATATTTGGCAGAAGCGTTGAGGGCGGGAGTGAAAGTTTATTTTTATAAGAAAGGTTTCCTGCACTCCAAATTAATGGTGTCGGATGATGAGTTGTCTACAGTGGGCTCTACCAATGTGGATTTCCGCAGTTTTGAGCATAATTTTGAGGTGAACGCATTTATATATGATACGGAAACAGCCCTTCAAATGCGTGAAATATTCTTGCAGGATCAAAGGGAATGCGTGCAAGTATTCTCAAAGAATTGGGCGAAACGTCCTTGGTATCGTAAAGCTGCGGAAAGCGTGGTACGCTTGTTGGCACCGCTTTTGTAGTTGAAAGTTTCAACTAAACAGTGAGAAGTTTACGCTGCCGTATACTCTTCTTTCTACAAAATGAGGGTGGTCTTCAAAATTGTTTGTTTTTCCGTGTTCCAAAACAAACAGGCCGTCTTCTTTTAAAAGATTATTCTCAAAAATCAGGTCGGGCAGGGTTTCAAGTCCTTTTAGTTCGTAAGGTGGATCGGCAAAGATGAAGTCGAACTGTTCGCGGCCTCCCCGTATATATTTGAATACATCACCGCGGACAGGCAGACATTTATCGGTTTTCAGCTCTTGCATCACTTTGCAGATAAAAGCGTAATGGTCGCGGTCTTTCTCTATGCTGACAACCTGTTCACAACCTCTGGATACAAGTTCAATACTGATACTGCCTGTACCGGCAAATAGGTCGAGGGCACGTACACCTTCTTCAAAGTCTATATAATTGGATAATACATTAAACAGGTTTTCTTTGGCAAAATCTGTAGTGGGGCGTGCCTTGAATGTATGAGGCACGTCAAAGCGTCTTCTTTTGTATATTCCGCTGATTACTCGCATAAGTTAATGGCTTGTAGGTCAAGATTAGTGGCAGGGTTCATGATGAATACCTGTCGGATGAATTTTCTCAGTTCGGGCAGCAGTTGTTCCTTGTCGGACAATTCACCGGTGAGATGAAGTTCGTCGCGTTCCTGCTCCATACCAAGTTGTTTCCAGATATAGAGAATGTAGTAGATACGGTCGCCGGTTTCCTTGCAGGCAAAGACATTGGCAAAAGTTAGCCGGCCTCGTTCGTAAGCATAGATGTCTATAGCTTCTTTCCGCAGGTGTACATACATTTTTCGGCAGTTGCCCAAACGGCTTTTGGCAGCAAAGAACTCTATAAACGGACTTGCCTGTGAGTAGAAACGGATGTCTGGATATTGCTCGCGTAAAAGGGAGCAGGCGCTTTTGTCCATACCGAACAGTACAACTATATTGTTTTTATGCAATATATTGTATTGCACCAGTTCATTGTCTTGTTGGGGGTGGTTATGATAGAATACAGTTTCTACCTGCTCGTCTTCGAAAAACTCCAGAGGAATGAACGTAAACCGTTTGTTTGCCATGAGTATGTTGACACGGCGGAATGAGCGGTTCAGCCACTCCACTTCCCGGAAAGCCTGTTTTAGGTTGGCGGTAAGAGACAAGGAAGCGTCTACCTCGCGTTCGTAGAAAGCAAGTTCACCGTCACCGAGGGGATTGAATATAGAAAAAGAAAATCCATCCGTACTAAGACGGATGGATAAGGTATATTGTTCCGATTTACTAAAATCAGTCGTTTCTATCATACGTGTGTCGGTGGATTATTCCCAGTTACCGGCGTTGTTGTTAGCTGTTTCCAAGCTACCAATCATCAAGCCGGAGTATTTGCCCAACTTAGTCTGAAGGTCTTTCAAGTTAGCAATTTCCTGCTTGTCCAGACCATTCAAATATACATCGTACGGAGTCTTAACTTCGAGCAGACAGAAAGGAGCGCCGGATTTAGCGGTATCGTTGCGGATTGCCATTTCAAATTGTGCACCATTTCCGAAAGGAACGTATCTCATAGAATCTGCATTGAAACCTTTCGGGAAGATAGTATCCAATACAGCTACCCACATAGTATCACGTTTGAAGTTTTCCAAGCCCCATTTTTTAACTTCTGAGTAGTTACCGGTTTTCTTGGCTTTATTGATGATGTTGATAGCTTTCTTTTCTGTCAAACCGTCTTCCAACTGCTTGTCATCCAATTCGCCTTGTTTGAAGATGAACGGAAGCTTTTGGTTCTTTACGAACTCAATCAACGTATCGAAGCTGGCTGTGTATTGCTGGTCGTGCAAACCGCGATATTCCAACTGTGCTTTACGAATGTCAATCAGACGTGCAATGACTGCTGCGTCTCTGTGCTTCTTGGCTTTTTCAAAGTTTATAGGACCCATGATACTGGCATAGCAGATATAAACTAAGACCAGAGCACATAAGCCTAAAACGATATTAAATACTGTTTTCATGATAAATATGTTTTTTAGTTGTTATATTCGCACCGCAAAAATAAAAGAAATAAATTTAAAAACGACAGTTCCCGTTACTTTTTTCTATTACAAAAATGATAAATAACTATTTAGAAAGGCAAATTAAGGAAAATTTTCCTTACCAACCAACTTCGGAGCAGGAAATTGCAATAAAATCTTTGTCTGAGTTCCTTCTGTCGCCCCGTAACGAGGAGGCTTTTCTGCTTCGTGGTTATGCCGGAACGGGTAAGACGTCGTTGGTTGGCGCTTTGGTTAAAACACTGGACAAGTTGCAACAAAGGGTGATATTGTTGGCTCCAACGGGGCGGGCGGCAAAAGTTTTTTCCGCTTACGCAGGACATCCGGCGTTTACAATTCATAAAAAAATCTATAGACAGCAATCTTTTTCTAACGAGACAAGTAACTTCTCTGTGAACGATAATTTGACAACTCATACTTTGTATATCGTGGATGAAGCATCGATGATTTCCAATGAGGGATTATCGGGAGCATCATTCGGCACGGGACGTTTGTTGGACGATTTGGTGCAGTTTGTCTATTCCGGTATGGGATGCCGTCTTTTGCTGATGGGTGATACGGCACAGCTTCCGCCGGTGGGGGAAGAACAAAGTCCGGCTCTTTTTGCCGATGCGTTGAAAGGGTACGGACTGGAGGTGCAGGAAGTGGATCTGACACAAGTTGTCCGTCAGGAGCAACAGTCGGGAATATTGTGGAATGCTACTCGTTTGCGGCAACTGATAGCCGAAGCTGTGTATGAGACATTACCGAAAATAAAGGTGACGGGCTTTGCGGATATTAAAGTGCTGCCGGGCAATGAGTTGATTGATATGCTTGAAACGTGCTACGACCATGACGGGGAGGACGAAACAATTGTGATATGCCGCTCTAACAAGCGGGCAAATATTTACAATAACGGCATCCGTGCCCAAATTCTTTGGAGGGAGGATGAACTGAACACGGGAGACTTGCTGATGGTTGCGAAAAATAATTATTTCTGGACGGAACAACTTCAGGCGGATATGCTGCGAAACGGGGAGAAGAAGGAAGCGGTGGCGCAAGTTCCGGACTTTATTGCCAATGGTGAAACGGCCGTAGTGCGTCGGGTGCGCCGTACTCGCGAGTTATATGGCTTCCGTTTTGCTGATGTAACCTTGTCATTTCCGGATTATAATGATTTTGAGTTGGAAGTGAATCTCTTGCTCGATACTTTGCATAGCGATGCCCCCGCATTGCCGAAAGCGGATAATGACCGGTTGTTTTATACAGTCCTTGAAGATTATACGGATGTAACAGTGAAGCGTGACCGGATGAAGAAGATGAAGGCAGACCCGTACTACAATGCCTTGCAAGTGAAATATGCCTATGCCGTGACTTGCCATAAAGCGCAGGGCGGGCAGTGGAAGAATGTTTTCCTTGACCAGGGATATATGACGGACGAGTATCTGACACCCGATTATTTCCGATGGCTGTATACGGCCTTTACCCGTGCTACGGGAACGTTGTATTTGGTGAATTATCCAAAAGAACAGATTGAATGAATAAAGAAACTCCGTTTCAGCAAGCAAAGCCGAAACGGAGTTCTTATTATAGTGGTTGAAGTGGTTGTTTAGATATTTGCCAGTTCCAACACTTTATCCACCGCAGCATTCAGCCCGTCTGGGTTCTTGCCGCCGGCAGTTGCGAAGTGAGGTTGACCACCGCCACCGCCTTGTATCAGTTTGGCGGCCTCTTTCACGAGATTACCGGCTTTCAGACCGCCGGCTACAAGATTGTCGCTTAGCATTACTGTCAGCATCGGTTTGCCTTCAAATACGGTTCCCGCAACGAAGAAGAGATTTTCCGTGATTTCTCCGCGTAGTTGGAAAGCGATGTTCTTAACCGTGTCGGCGGGTATCATGGCTGCACAGAACTTGATAACTTTCACACCGTTTATTTCTTGGATGTTCTGCAAAAGTTTCTCTTTCAGCTGTGCTTCTTTTTCTTTCATGAAGTCTTCCACCTGTTTCTTCAAACCTGCATTTTCTTCGATGTATTTGCGGATAGCACCGGACAAGTCGGGAGCATTGTTGAAGAGCGCTTTCAAATCGCGCATTGTATCTTGGAATGTATCGAGCATTTCTTCTACGCGGGCTCCGGTATAGGCTTCGATGCGACGGACACCGGCAGCAACGGAACTTTCGGATACAATCTTTATCATTCCGATATTTCCGGTGGCGGCTACGTGTGTACCACCGCAGAATTCAATGGAAGAACCGAACTGGATAACACGTACGTGGTCGCCGTACTTCTCGCCGAATAAGGCGATAGCGCCCAATTCTTTGGCTTCTTCGATAGGAATGTTGCGGTATTCCTTCAGAGGAATATTGGCGCGTATCTTGGCATTTACGATGTGCTCTACCTGACGGATTTCTTCATCTGTTACTTTTTGGAAGTGAGAGAAGTCGAAACGTAAGGATTCCGGACTGACCAAAGAGCCTTTCTGTTCAACGTGGTCGCCCAATACTTCGCGCAATGCGGCATCCAGCAAGTGGGTGGCAGAGTGGTTGGCGGCACAGGCGGCGCGCTTGTCTGTGTCTACACAAGCCATAAGCGGAGCTTCCGGATGTTCGGGCAACTTTTTGGTGATATGGATAGGAAGGTTGTTTTCTTTCTTTGTATCAATAACTTCAATTGTCTCGAATTCGTTAACCAACACACCGGTATCACCTACCTGACCACCGCTTTCGGCGTAGAACGGAGTTTTATCTAGAACAATCTGGTATAGGGTCTGGTTCTTCTGCTTTATCTGCCGGTAGCGCAGAATGGATGTTTCGTACTCTGTATAGTCGTAACCTACGAACTCGGTAGCGCCTTCTTGCAGAGTAATCCAGTCTCCGGTTTCTACAGCGGCGGCATTACGTGCACGCTGTTTTTGCTGCTGCATTTCGGCATCGAATTCTTTGATGTCGGCTGTCATGCCGTTCTCGCGAAGAATAAGTTCCGTAAGGTCGAGGGGGAAACCGAAAGTATCATAAAGCGTAAAGGCGTCTTTACCGCTGATTTCGGTCTTACCGGCGGCTTTGGTATCTGCCATAGTCTTATCCAGCAAACGTATGCCTGTCTCCAATGTGCGAAGGAAGGAATCCTCTTCTTCTTTAATCACTTTGGCAATCAGTTCTTTCTGTGCATTCAGTTCGGGATATGCACCGCCCATATTCTCAATCAATACAGGCAGTAGCTTGTACATGAAAGCCTGTTTCTGTCCGAGGAATGTATAACCGTAGCGCACTGCGCGGCGAAGAATGCGGCGGATTACATAACCTGCCTTGGCATTACTCGGCAGCTGGCCGTCGGTGATGGAGAAGGCAATCGTACGGATGTGGTCGGCAATTACGCGCATGGCGATGTCCTGTTGTTCGTTTTTGCCGTATGTGGTTCCTGCCATATTGCCGATAGCTTTCAATATCGGTTGGAAAACGTCGGTGTCATAGTTGGAAGTCTTTCCTTGCAGTGTACGTACCAGACGTTCAAAGCCCATGCCGGTATCAATTACCTTGGCGGGAAGTCCTTCAAGGCTGCCGTCCGCCTTGCGGTTGAACTGCATGAATACGAGGTTCCAGATTTCGATAACTTGCGGGTGGTCTTTGTTTACCAGTTGCGAACCGGGCACTTTGGCTTTTTCTTCTTCCGAGCGTGAATCCACGTGGATTTCCGAACACGGTCCGCAAGGGCCTGTATCGCCCATTTCCCAAAAGTTATCATGCTTGTTTCCGTTGAGGATATGGTCTTTCGGCAAGAATTGTTCCCAGTAGGAAGCGGCTTCATTATCACGTTCCAAACCTTCTTCGGGGCTGCCTTCGAATACGGTTGCGTAGAGGTCTTTCGGGTCAAGCTTCAGCACGTCTACCAAGTATTCCCATGCCCAAGAGATGGCTTCTTTCTTGAAGTAGTCGCCAAACGACCAGTTGCCCAACATCTCGAACATAGTGTGATGATAGGTATCGTGACCCACTTCTTCCAAGTCATTGTGCTTTCCGCTGACGCGAAGGCACTTCTGTGAGTCCGCTACTCTCTTATATTTCGCCGGGTGGTTACCCAAAATGATATCTTTAAACTGGTTCATCCCTGCGTTGGTAAACATCAACGTGGGGTCATCTTTAATCACCATCGGAGCCGAAGGCACAATTTGGTGACCTTTACTTTCGAAGAAACTCTTGAATGAGTCTCTGATTTCATTTGCAGTCAACATACTTCTTATTTTATAGTAAATCTTATAATTCTTGAAAAAACTGTGCAAAGATAGCTTGTTTTTCGTATTTTTGTGGCATTGATAATGAATTATTTACTCTCAATGCGCAAAGTTTACTACATTTATAATCCACGGACACAGACTTATGACCGGATTTATCCTACCGTTCGGCAACGGGCGTTGAGCATCTTGCGTCGGTTGTTTTTCGGCATGGGCTTGGGAGCCGGCAGTTTTATCCTGCTATTGCTGATTTTCGGTTCACCGTCCGAGAAGGAACTGCGGAAAGAAAACAGCCAACTTAAAGCGCAGTATAATGTCCTTTCGCGAAGAATGGACGAGGCTATGGGGGTATTGCAGGATGTACAGCAACGTGACGACAATCTGTATCGCGTAATATTTCAGGCCGACCCGATTCCGTCGGCTATCCGTAAAGCGGGATATGGCGGTACAAACCGTTATGAACATCTGATGGATATGGCTAATTCTGACTTGGTGGTAAACACTACGCAGAAGATGGATATGCTTACGAAACAGCTCTATATTCAATCCCGTTCGTTCGATGATGTGGTGGAGATGTGTAAGAACCATGATGAAATGTTGCGTTGCATCCCTGCCATCCAGCCTATATCAAATAAGGATTTACGTAAGACTGCTTCCGGTTACGGAACACGCATCGACCCTATTTACGGAACTACCAAGTTTCATGCAGGAATGGACTTCTCGGCCCATCCGGGAACGGAAGTATATGCCACAGGCGATGGTAAGGTGGTGAAGATGGGATGGGAAACCGGTTACGGCAATACCATTATCATAGACCACGGTTTCGGTTATCAGACTTGGTATGCCCATCTGCAGGGTTTCCGTACGCAGCTTGGCAAGCGGGTAGTGCGGGGTGAGGTTATCGGCGAAGTAGGCAGCACCGGCAAAAGTACGGGTCCTCATTTGCATTATGAGGTACACGTAAAGGGACAGGTGGTGAATCCTGTAAACTATTATTTTATGGATTTGAGTGCCGAAGATTACGACCGTATGATACAGATTGCGGCCAATCATGGTAAAGTGCTCGATTAATGGATTGTATAACGACTAATTGATAGTGCCGCCATGCTGAATACCGATAAAGAACTGAAACTGTATTACTCCATTAGCGAGGTTGCAAAGATGTTTGATGTCAACGAATCCTTGCTTCGTTTCTGGGAGAAAGAATTTCCGCAACTCAACCCCAAGAAAGGGGGGCGGGGGATACGCCAATACCGTAAGGAGGATATTGAAACAGTGAAGCTGATTTATCACTTGGTGAAGGAGCGCGGAATGACATTGCCCGGCGCGCGCCAGCGCATGAAAGACAATAAAGAAGCCACTCTCCGGAATTTTGAAATCGTAGAGCGGCTGAAGGGTATTCGTGAAGAACTTATCGGAATGAAAGAATCACTCGACGCCTTTACCTACGAAGATGTAGAGGCGTTGAAGGAGAACCTTGCAAAAGAGCGCCTGTGAGAATCATCCTTCTATTCTTGTCACTTGCTTGATGTTCTGTATCAGTTTTAAGTTGTTACAGATGCTGCGTACATCATCCACGTCATGTACATAAAGTTGAATCTTGCCTTCGAAAATACCGTCGGTTGTTTCAATGGTCAGCTTGCGGATATTGACGTTCAGCTGGCGAGAGATAACTTGCGTCACTTCGTTCAGTAATCCCATGCAGTCAATGCCTTTCAGGTAGATGGTGACGAGGAATGAAAGCTCCTTGTGGGTGTCCCATTCGGTGGCGATGATACGATTGCCGTAGCTGCTCTTGAGGCGTGCCGCCACAGGACACTGGCGTTTGTGGATAATTATCCGGTTCTGTTCGTCTATGTATCCCAGTACGTCGTCACCGGGAATGGGATGGCAGCAGTCCGCCATGATATAGTTTTTCTGGATAGTTTCTTCCGTCAGCTTCAATATCTGCTTCGTATTGATTTTTTCTTGCGGAGCTTTCTCTTCGGGTTGTTCCTTGGCTTCTTTGTTGTCTTTGTTGCCGAAAGAGAAAGTCAGGAATTTCTTCCAGTTGGTACTTTGTTTCTCTTTGAACGCATTCCTGTCCGCATCTCCCAATACGAGTTTCCGGCTGCCTACGGCAACGAACAATTCGTCGCGGGTGTGGAAATTATGCAGGCGGGTGAGTTTGTCCAATGCCTCATCATTCATGCGGATATCCTCATTCTTGAAGAAGTCGGCAAGGATAACCTCGCCCTCTTTCTGGTGAGCCTTTGCTTCCTTGCGCAGGATAGAGGCAATCTTGGCGCGGGCGCGGGCGGTAGTGGCATACACTTCCCACTCCGGTTGCACACGTTGCGACTTGGATGTCAGGATTTCCACCTGGTCGCCGCTCTGCAGTTTATGGCTGAGGGGGACGAGCTTGTGATTCACCTTGGCGCCGATGCAGTGGCTGCCGATGTCTGTGTGCAGGGAGAACGCAAAATCCAGCGCTGTAGAGTTTTGCGGCATTGTCTTGATTTCGCCTTTTGGGGTGAACACAAATATTTCCGAAGCAAACAGGTTTAGTTTGATAGTGTCCAAAAAATCAATGGCATCCGGTTGGGGGTCATCGAGTATCTCTTTGATGGTACGCAGCCATTTGTCCAATTCACCTTCGTCTTCGCTGCCGCCACCTTCTTTGTATTTCCAATGGGCGGCAAAGCCTTGCTCGGCAACGTCGTTCATGCGTTCACTGCGAATCTGGACTTCAATCCATTGTCCGTTGTTGCCCATAAGGGTGACGTGCAAGGCTTGGTAACCATTTGCTTTCGGATGGCTCACCCAGTCGCGCAGGCGGTCGGGATGCGGTTTGTATATTTTGGATATGGATACATAGATGTCAAAGCAGTCATTCAGTTCTTCCTCCATGTTGCGGGGCTCGAAGATGATGCGTACGGCAAGCAGGTCGTAGATTTCCTCAAACGGCACGTGCTTTGTCTGCATCTTGTTCCAGATGGAGTAAATGGATTTGATGCGGGCAAGAATACGGTATTTCAGCCCCATTTTGTCCAGTTGGGCACGTATCGGGGCGGTAAATTCTTTGAAAACCTTGTCACGTTCTACTGCTGTTGCTGCAAGTTTTTCCTCTATTTCGTGGTATTCTTCCGGATGTTCGTATCGGAAACTCAGGTTTTCCAATTCTGTCTTTATCTTGTATAAGCCCAACCGGTTGGCAAGCGGCGCATAGATATACAGTGTTTCGCCGGCTATTTTGAACTGCTTGTTGGGCAGCATGGATCCGAGGGTACGCATATTGTGCAGTCGGTCGGCTATCTTGATAAGAATAACGCGAATATCATCGGACATGGTAAGCAGCAACTTCTTGAAGTTTTCTGCCTGTGCCGAGGCGCGGTCGCCGAAGATACCTCCTGATATTTTGGTAAGCCCGTCAACAATCTGGGCAATCTTGGGGCCGAAGATGTTTTCTATATCCTCAACGGTATAGTCGGTATCTTCCACTACGTCATGCAGCAGGGCGGAACAGATGGAAGTGGAACCAAGCCCTATCTCGTTGCAGACAATCTTTGCAACGGCGATGGGGTGCATGATGTAAGGTTCACCCGAACGACGCTTGATTCCCTTATGCGCTTGGTTGGCAAAATTGAATGCCTTGGTTATAATTTCTATACGCTTGCGGTGTTTGGTTGCCAAATAGTCGTTCAACAGTTCTTGGAATGCCTGTTCAATCATTTCTTCTTCGGCTTTCTCTTTCTCCTTCTGGCTTACGCTCTCTTCCATATACTGTTTCTCCTTTCTTCTTCACTTTTTGCAAAAATAAGCAATTTTCAACACCGGGCAAGCATTTATGTATTTATTTGTAAATCTTCAGTCTCTTTCCTGCATTGATTTTTGTGCTGCTCAATCCATTCCAGCTTTTTATCTGATTGACGGTGACGCCATATTTGCGGGCGATGGTCGACAAAGTTTCGCCGCTACGTATCTTGTGGTAGGTTGCGTTGCCTTGTGAAGAGCTTTTTCCTTTGCTGCTGCGTACCTTGCTGCGATTGTCTGCAACGGAAACCGTTCTGCGGTTCTTAAACAGTTCTGCGCTGCGGTGGGCGTAAATAGTATCTTGGCTGTCAATAAAAGTACTGATGTAGTTTATCGGCAGGCGGAGCGTTTGAGGTTTGCTGTCTCCCGGAATAATACTTTTTTTATATTGGGGATTCAGGCTCTTGACTTCATCTATGTTGATGCCGCAAATATCCGTGATTTGCTCGAAGTGCAAATTGCGGTTCACCTGTATGGTGTCCGTAGCATCCGGAATATTGGTTTCCATCGGGCAGATGTTGTGTTTGCAATAATAAGTCATTACGTAGTTGGCGGCTATAAAGGCGGGCACATATCCCCGTGTTTCTTTGGGCAGATAATTGTATATTTCCCAATAATCTGTCTTGCCGCCTGCGCGACGAATGGCTTTGTTGATTGTGCCGGGACCGCAGTTGTAAGCGGCGATTACCAAATTCCAGTCTTGGTAAATGGCGTACATATCTTTTAGGTAGCGTGCGGCGGCCCACGTTGCTTTTATCGGGTCGCGGCGCTCGTCTACAAGGCTGTTGCTCTCCAAACCGTATATCTTGCCTGTGTTCAGCATGAACTGCCATAAACCGGAAGCTCCTGCACGGGAGATAGCTGAGGGATTGAGGGCCGATTCAATAATCGGCAGGTATTTCAGTTCCAGCGGCAGGCCGTATGTGTCGAGCGCTTCTTCGAAGATGGGCATATAGAAATTGCAGGCGCTTAGCATGAAGGCTACTTGGTTGCGGAGGCGTCCTGTGTACATATCGATGAATTTGCGTACGATTTCATTGTACGGCATCTCCATGATGGTCGGCATACGTGAGAGCCGATCGATGTATATCGAGTCGCTGAATTCCGGATTTACGGTAGAGGTGCTGCAATCTTTTCCTAAATCGATGTAGTTTTTTGCCTTCCAGTCATTTAGCAGGCTGTCTACGGGGTAAGTCATGCTCTTGGGCAGGTCTATGACTTCCCGGCGTTCCGTTCCGTTTTCATGAATAATTACGTCTACGCTCTCTTGGGCATACGCCTGCGGAGCAGCAAGCAATACGCTGAACAGAAGTGAGGAACCTATGATTATTCTTTTCATGTATGTGGGTTTATTTGTCATGGATAAATCTGTTTTATTTGTTTTTAAAAGCGGAAGCTGCACTGCAATCCAACGGAGCGGTTGGACGAGTTGCTCATTTGGTTGTTGATGACGGTCGGCTCTACCTTCATGCTGAGGTCGGGGCTGATGTCGAAGTTGGACAACTCGGCGTCTACGTAAGCATCTATGACGGACAGCAGGTACACCCCGATAAATGCAAAGATGCTTAAGTCGCGGTATCTGCGGTAAGTGTCTTTTCGTTTGCGCAACAATTCCTTCAGCTGGGTCTCGGAGATGCTATATCCGGGTGGCAGCAAGTCGGTGATACTGCTGGATTGCATATTGCCGTTCATTGCGTCCTTGTATGCGTTGGAGTAGTCTTTGTACATCTTGCCATTCCACGTCAGGGCATAAGCGCATCCGGCAAAACCGCCGTAAAATATAGGCAGTTTCCAGTATTTCCGGTTATAGATTTGCCCGCCGCCGGGAATCACAAGCGCCAGCCAAGTTGCTTTTGTTGGGTTGGGAACCCATACTTTCCGGTTTATTTCTCTTTTGAGGCTGTCGGTCGGTACTTCCTGCTCTTTCAAAGTAGGGGAAGAGGTCATTTCCAACAGCTTCTTTTTGTTCTCGGCTGCAATGCTGTCGACGGTGGCGATGCTGTCTGCCGAAGTAACGGTTTGTCGTACGGAGTTGAGGGAGTCCGTCTGCTGCCTGTGTATTCTTTTTGAGGCAGCGCGCGGACGGTTCTGGCCATACATAGCAATCCCTGCCGTCTGTATGAAGCAGAGCAGCAGGGCGATACTGATTTGATATATTCTTCTTCTTTTCGTCATTTATTTTTCAGCGTATCAAGAATGCCGATGATACGTTCCAATTCTTCTTCGTTACTGAACGGGATACTGATTTTGCCTTTTCCTTTTTCAGAGCAGGTCAGCTGTACTTTGGTACTGAAGAAACCGGAAAGCTGTTTCTTCAGCATATTGAATTCCTCAGGCAGTTTGGCGCGTTTGGGGGCAATCTTCCGGCCGCCGCTTTTCACGGCTTCGCCCTCGTTCAATGATTTTACGATTTCCTCTACTTTGCGGACGGAATAGCCCTGTTCGAGTATTTCCTCAAAAATCTTCACTTGCAGTTTGGGGTCGCCCAGTGTTATCAGTGCGCGGGCGTGTCCCATATCTATCTGCTTGTTTTGCAGTCCCATCTGGATGGGAGCCGGCAATTTGAGCAGGCGCAGGTAGTTGGCGATGGTGGTACGTTTCTTGCCTATGCGTTCGCTCAGGCGTTCTTGGGTCAGTCCGTATTGCTCCAACAGGTGTTGGTAGGCAAGCGCAATTTCCACAGAGTTCAGGTCTTCTCGCTGTATGTTCTCGATGAGCGCCATTTCCATGACATTCTCGTCATCGGCAGTACGGATGTAGGCGGGGATGCTCGTCAGTCCGGCTATTTGTGAAGCGCGGAAGCGGCGTTCGCCGGCAATAATCTGATATTCGTCATCGGATAGCTTGCGCAGGGTGATAGGCTGGATGATGCCAATCTCTGCAATAGAATCGGCAAGCTCCTGCAGCGCTGTTTGGTCGAACTCGCGGCGGGGCTGATTGGGGTTGACGGCAATCTTCGACAATTCTATTTCATTGATAGAGGAAGAACCTTCGGTCTGCACCTCATCCATAGAGAGCAAGGCGTCCAGCCCACGTCCTAATGCATTTCTTTTCTGTGCCATCTATTTATTACTGTTTTACGATTTACTATTTGCTTTCTTGCCATACGGGCGTTTTACTTCTCGTTGTGGCTGATTAATTCTTTTGCCAGTGCGATGTGGTTTTTGGCTCCGGTGGAGTCTGCATCGTACAGGATGGTGGGCAATCCGTAGCTGGGCGCTTCGCTCAGTTTTACATTGCGTTGGATAACGGTGCTGAACACCAGTTCTTGGAAGTGGCGTTTTACTTCATCGTATATCTGGTTGGCTTGTCGCAGGCGCGAATCGTACATGGTCAGCAGGAATCCTTCGATTTCGAGTGCGGGGTTCAGCTTGGACTTGATGATTTTGATGGTGTTCAGCAGCTTGCTGATGCCTTCCAGTGCAAAGTATTCGGCCTGCACGGGGATGATGACCGAGTCGGCGGCCGTAAGCGCATTGATTGTAATCAGCCCTAATGACGGAGAGCAATCTATCAAGATATAATCAAACTCTTCTTTTAGCGGGGCAAGCACTTCTTTCAGTATCTTTTCCCGGTTTTTGAGGTTGAGCATTTCTATTTCGGCACCTACCAGATTGATGTGGGAGGAAATAACCTTCAATGTATCAATCTCTGTGTCGTGGATAGCGTCGCGCACATTGGCACGGTCTATAATACATTCATAGATAGTACATTCTGCCTGCTTGATGTCTACGCCCAACCCGGATGAGGCGTTTGCCTGAGGGTCTGCGTCTACAACAAGAACTTTCTTTTCAAGTGTGGCGAGAGAAGCTGCAAGATTAATGGTCGTTGTTGTTTTTCCTACACCACCTTTTTGATTTGCCAAAGCAATTATTTTTCCCATAATTTCAATGTTTATTGGCAGCGAAATAAGTGATAATTCCGAATAGCACCTACTAAAAAAGAGAAAGATTGCAAAAACGGTTGAAAAGTCGCCTGTTTTGTTAATAACTCCGGGGCGTTTATTTCAGCTCTTCCTGCGAAAGTACGCTAAAGTACTCTTTCTCCATGTTAGCGGGCAAATATACGTATTTATCTTGAAATGAAGCTGTTTTTTTGTCTCACTTGCGTAAGATTAAGATTTATTTCAATGCGCCGGCAGCTTTGCGGGTTGTTCTGTGCGGCTGAAATTTTAATAGCTGTTTAGGGTGGTTGATGCAGTTTTTTTGTACCTTTGCTTTATAATGTGCGTAAAGGTTATAGTAAATCATAAGAATATGGGCAACAAAATCTATCCTATCGGTATTCAGAACTTTGAGAGTCTTCGCAAAGACGGATTTTTCTACATTGATAAAACAGCATTGGTTTATCAGTTGGTGAAGACGGGGCGTTACTACTTCCTCAGCCGTCCGCGCCGCTTCGGCAAGAGCTTGCTCATATCTACCCTCGAGGCTTATTTCCAAGGGAAGAAGGAGTTGTTTACAGGTTTGGCTATTGAGAAGTTGGAGAAAGACTGGATTGAATATCCCATATTGCATCTGGATTTGAATATCGAAAGGTATGATACACCCGAAAGTTTAGGTAATATACTGGAGAAGAACCTTGCCGAATGGGAGAAACTTTATGGGGCTGAAATTTCTGAACGTACGTTCTCCTTGCGTTTTGCCGGAATCATTAAGCGTGCTTGCGAACAGACGGGGCAGCGTGTCGTAATCCTTGTGGATGAATACGATAAACCTATGTTGCAGGCCATCGGCAATCAGGAGTTGCAGAAGGAATACCGCAATGCGCTGAAACCTTTCTACGGAGTACTGAAGACCATGGACGGTTGTATCAAGTTTGCCTTGCTGACGGGTGTCACCAAGTTTGGCAAGGTCAGCGTGTTCAGCGACCTGAACAATCTGAATGACCTTTCAATGTGGAACAAGTACATTGATATTTGCGGAATCAGCGACAAGGAGTTGCAAGAGAATCTTGAAGAGGAAATGCACGAGTTTGCCGAAGCGCA
>NZ_JAHBBW010000009.1 GCF_018390535.1 Bacteroides propionicigenes
TGATTATTTTTTTGCAACACTAAGTTAAGTGAATCCTCTGACATGGCAAAATCCTGAGCAACTTTTTGTTGCTCAGGTACTTAAAAAAAATATTTTATAATAGTGTTGCGGAATTAAGGTTGTGTAGACTCCAGAGTAGATTATAGCAGTTGGCCGGAAGTCGCAGCAGTCAATACGTTTTACACTTATGATGTGAAGGCCGGTACCAAAAGCTCCGGATCTTTCTTGAAAAATGCTCCTGAAGAACTTGGCACGGCAGTTGTTTACATGATAGCGGTCAACGATAGTAACGGTGATATTTATATCGGTACTACAGGACACAGTGATGTTAACGGTGATATTTACCGTTTCAAAAATGACGGTACATATATGGAAAAATTTGATTGTGGCGGGCAAAACCCGAATTCTGCTGTATTCTTTAATTAACAGCGGCAATGAGAAGGCTTGCATTATCAGTCTCGTTTTTAGTAGTTTTACTTCTTTCTTCTTGCGGGGGAAGAAGTAAAACTGCTTTTGTTTTAGCGGCTGGTGACACTATTCCCCTGCGCTATGCCGACAACCTTACATTGATAACCTATCCCGACTACACTGTTGCCACTTTGCGCAACCCTTGGGATACCCTGAAAATACTACATACGTATATATTGGTTCCGTCATCCCAATCATTGCCGGCTCACCTGCCGGAAGGTACTGTTGTTCGTACCCCTCTTCGTAAATCGTTGGTTTATTCCTCGGTGCATTGCAGCCTTATGGATGAATTGGGAGTCGCAAGCAGTATAGGTGGCGTTTGCGACCTGAAGTACATCAAACTTCCGGCAGTAGAAGATGGATGCCGTAGGGGAACTATCGTGGACTGCGGCGATGGTATGAATCCGGATATGGAAAAGATTATCGACTTGCATCCTGATGCTATTTTGCTTTCTCCTTTTGAGAATAGTGGTGGCTATGGGCGCATTGAGAAACTGAATATTCCCATTATTGAATGTGCGGACTATATGGAGACTTCCGCCTTAGGGCGTGCCGAATGGATGCGCTTTTACGGATTACTTTGGGGAGTTGCTTCGGAGGCCGACAGCCTTTTTACTGAAGTGGATAACAGCTATGAGCAGCTTAAAAGGCGCGCGATGCTTTCGTCAGTGTCTCTGTCTGTCGTCAGCGAACTGAAAAGTGGTTCGGCATGGTATGTGCCGGGCGGACGCAGTACAACGGGACGTTTGTTTGATGATGCCTGCGGGCGATATGTTTTTGCGGAAGATAAGCATAGCGGCTCCATTCCTTTGGCTTTTGAAACGGTTTTCGATAAAGCCGGTGATGCTGATGTTTGGCTCATCAAGTATAACCGCGACCGCGACATGACCTACTCTGATATGGAAGCCGATTATATTGGATATACAGGTTTCAAAGCATTCAAAACACGGAATATTTACGGATGCAATACGGCGAAAGTTCCTTTCTATGAAGAAACGCCTTTCCGTCCGGATTATTTATTGGCGGACTTGATACAAATTCTGCATCCTGAAATAGGAGATTTAGGCGGTTTGCGCTATTTTTGCAAGTTAAATGAGTAAAGGGTGGAAATATGGTGTCGGATTAGGGATAGTAATTGCATTACTGTTTATGGCTAATCTGTTGGTAGGATCGGTTGCGATTCCTGTATCCGATGTTTTCCATATACTTATAGGAGGCGAGGGCGAGAAGGCGAGCTGGAGTTTTATTGTGTGGGAGTCCCGTCTGCCCCAAGCTTTGACGGCACTGCTCTGTGGAAGTGCGCTGGCAGTTTGCGGGCTGATGTTGCAGACTGCTTTTAAGAATCCGTTGGCAGGACCGTCTATTTTGGGTATTAACTCCGGTGCCAGTTTGGGAGTGGCGTTTGTAATGCTGTTGTTCGGCGGGAGTATATCGGCCGGCGCTTTCAGTCTGTCCGGTTTCTTTTCAGTATTGGCGGGGGCATTTGTGGGAGCCATGTTGATAATGGGACTTATCCTTTTTTTCTCTACATTGTTGAAAAGCAATATCATGTTGCTGATAACAGGTATCATGATAGGTTATATCGCTTCATCCGCCATTGCTTTGCTTAATTTCTTTGCTACGGCAGAGGGGGTACAATCTTATATGATATGGGGGTTGGGTAATTTCGGAGGGGTCTCTTTGCAGCAGATGCCTGCTTTTGCATTGGTCACCGTTGCAGGATTATTCGGTTCGTTATTACTGATAAAACCTCTGAATGCCTTGTTGTTGGGAGAGCGTTATGCCGAAAACTTGGGAGTTAATACCGGTCGTGTGCGCAACTGGCTCTTGGTTGTTACCGGTTTGCTGACTGCCATAACTACCGCTTTCTGTGGACCGGTTGCATTTATCGGTCTTGCTGTGCCTCATATAGCTCGCATGATATTGAGGACTGCCAATCATAATTCCTTGTTGCCTGTTACTATTTTGAGCGGTGGGGCGGTGGCTCTGCTGTGCAATTTGATATGTGTCCTGCCCGGTGAGGCCGGTATTATTCCCCTGAACGCGGTGACACCGATTATTGGAGCTCCGGTAATTATCTATGTTATTATAAGTCAGAGAAATCCTCAGCATTTTAACTGATAGAGGAAAGATAGGATTATCCTGATAAATATATTTCAATCGTTTGCATAGACGCCTTGCAGATTTCAAAGGATAATGCTCTTTCATATTATTTTTTATTGTACTTTTGCGCCCGGTATTAGTTTTTAATTTAAACAAAGATTGTGACTATGAAATTACCTGAAGATCCGATGATGCTGTATAGCTTCATCAACATGAAGTTGCGTGATTTTTATCCTTCACTCGATGCACTCTGTGAGGATATGAATGTAGAAAGAGAGGCAATTGTCCGGACACTGAAAACGGTGGGTTTTGAGTATAACCCTGCACGAAACAGGTTCTGGTAATCGCTGTATACTAATAAACAGAGAAGTTGGGGCTGTGTCTTGAAAGATGCAGCCCCAACTTTTTGTTAATAAACAACAAATGTGTCCTTCCTCGTTTAACTTTCTTGCTTTTTGCCTTTCTAACCTGTAAAAACCGGATGAACTGATGATTAACGAAAACAAAATTCTGCAAGTATATAAATCCAATCGTGAGCAAGGGTTTAAGTTGTTGGTGGAATATTTTCAGGAACCGATATATTATTATATACGGCGTTTGGTGGTTTTGCATGAAGATGCGGAAGATGTATTGCAGGAAGTCTTTATCCAGATATACAAGTATTGGGAGCAGTTTCGCAATGAAAGTTCATTGAGTACATGGGTTTATCGGATTGCGACGAATGAAAGCCTCCGCTTGCTGAATAACCGTAAAAGGAGGGAAACCCTTGCAACTGAAGATGTTCAGGAAACCCTGATTGCCCAGTTAAAGGCTTCGGACTATGTGGACTATGAAAATGAATTGGCTGTCAAATTTCAGGAGGCGATATTGAGATTGCCGGAAAAACAGCGGTTAATATTCAATCTTCGTTACTATGACGAACTTGATTATGAGGAAATAGCCCGCATTCTTGATAGTAAGGTTGACACGCTTAAAGTGAATTATCATTATGCAAAAGAAAAGATAAAAGAATATATACTAAATAATTAAGACTATGAAAAAAGAGTTTGATTTTGATGATATAGGAAAAAAGACGCCCTATCGTGTACCTGAAGGTTTCTTTGACGAGATGCAGCGTAAGGTGCAGGAGCGTACTTGCAGCAATAAGCCGGCAGGGCATCGCTTATGGATAACCCTTTCTACAAGTGCTGCCATAGCTGCGGTATTGGTCGGTTTCCTGTTTATACCGTCCCATTTCTGGCAAGGTGATAGGGGAATCTCGGATTTGCCAATACTGGATACGGAAAACTGTACAGCGGTAGCGCCGGCTGATAAATGGATTCGTGAAATGTCGGACGAGGAGCTGGAAGAGCTCGTCAGCTTCTCCGAAAACGATATATTTTTAAATTAATAGTATTGTCTTAAAAAGAAAGAATTATGAAAGCAAAATTTATTTATGTATTCTTGATGTGCCTCATGGTAGGCAGCCAACTTGGTATCTCTGCTCAAACCCCGACGAACAGGGATAAAAAGAAACGCCAGACACCGGAACAACTTGTGGAGCGACAGACTAACCAAATGGTAAAAATATTGATGTTGGATGATGCCGCCACTGCCAAATTCGTTCCGGTTTATCAAAACTATTTAAAAGAACTTCGCGAATGCAGAATAATGAACCGTAAGTCCTCTTTCGGAAAGCAAGGAGCCGAAGTGCCGGGCATGAAGCCTGAACCTAAACCGTTGCTGACCGATGCCGAAGTAGAGCAGCAGATAAAAGGGCGTTTTGCGCAAAGCCGAAAGATACTGGATGTGCGTGAAAAATATTATAATGAGTTCAGGAAAATACTTTCTCCCAAACAGATTATGAAAATATATCAGATGGAGAAGAACAATGCCAATAAGCTGAAAAAAGAGTTTGACCGTAGAAAGAAACAGGCTGTAGTGCAAGGAAAGCATAAACATCCGGTACGGTGAAATAAATATAATCCTGTGCCGGCTTAGAACTTCACCGGGGAGAATTTGTTGTAGGGGAATGCAGATAACAAAGAATACTCCATGCGGTTGTTTCAGAAAATAAAGAATTGGAAAACGGTTCGTGGCTGGCATATCTGGAAGTTGAAGTTAGTAGATGCGCGGCTTTATTTTGTCAGTATGATTGTAGGCTTGCTGACGGGGCTTATTGCGGTTCCTTATCATTATCTGCTTTACTATCTGTTGCATATCCGTAGTGAGTTTTTTGCATCCTGTCCTGCATGGTACTGGCATATTCCATTATTCCTGTTGTTTTGGGGAATTCTGATAATTGTATCCCGTCTGGTCATTAAAATGCCTCTTATCAGTGGTGGTGGTATTCCGCAAACACGCGGGGTAATCAATGGGAGGATAACCTACAAGCACCCGTTCATAGAACTGGTTTCTAAATTTGCGGGTGGAATCCTTTCTGTATCCGCCGGGTTGTCATTGGGGCGAGAGGGGCCTTCCGTACAGATTGGTTCCTATATTGGCAGCCTTGTTTCCCGGTGGACACACATCCTGCAAGGAGAGCGCAAGCAGTTGTTGGCGGCCGGGGCGGGAGCGGGGCTTGCGGCGGCTTTTGCGGCGCCGCTGGCCTCTTCACTTATTGTCATCGAATCCATCGAGCGTTTCGATGCTCCCAAGACGGCTATTACTACATTGTTGGCAGGTGTAGTGGCAGGGGCAATTGCCAGTTTGGTCTTTCCTGTCAATCCTTATCATCTGATTGAAGTGTCGGAGCCGACTTTGGCTTTTTTCGTCCAGATGAAGTATTTCCTTATAGTGGCTGTTATAGTCTCCATTGCGGGTAAAGTATACTCTGTACTTATAATTTCGTTTAAGCGGGTATATTCCACGGTCAAGTCTCCGGTATATATCAAGATGCTCTATTTGGTACTGGTTGCCTACATTATCTCATTGATGCAGGTGAACCTGACGGGTGGCGGCGAACAATTTCTGTTGGAGCAGGCGCAAAACGGCAGTAATGAAATAATGTGGGTACTGGCTGTTATGCTGCTGCATTTCGGTTTTTCGGTGTGTTCTGTTTCTTCCGGGCTTCCGGGTGGAAATTTTATTCCTACGTTGGTGACGGGCGGGCTGTTGGGGAGACTTGTGGGACTGGTTGCTGTGAAATATGGCATTATCGGGTACGAAAATATCACTTATGTCATGCTGATATCCATGTCCGCCTTTTTGGTGGCCATTGAGCGCACTCCGCTTACGGCTATTGTCCTGATAACGGAGATAACCGGGCATTTTGAGGTTTTCTATCCTTCGGTGGTGGTAGGCGGTTTGACTTACTATTTTACGGAACTACTCCAGATGAAGCCTTTCAATGTTACCTTATATGAAGATATGATTAATTCTCCCGACTTTCAGGAAGAGAAACGCTATACGTTGTCTGTCGAGGTTATGACCGGCTCTTACTTCGATGGAAAGTCTGTAAGTGAACTTTCCTTGCCCGAACGTTGTGTCATTATCAATGTGCATAGGGATGGAAAAAACCTGATCCCTGCGAAAACAAGTTTGATTCCGGGGGACCAGGTGCAGATTGAAATGGATTCGCAGGACATAGAGAAACTCTATGAACCGCTCGTCAGTATGGCAAATATCTATTAAGCCAGGTTGCCTATTTCATCCAGATTTTTCCGGATGTCGTTATCGGTCAATTCATAATTTTGCAAATCGCCGGCAAGGTATTTGTCGTACGATGCCATATCGATGAGGCCGTGACCGGAAAGGTTGAACAGGATAACTTTTTCTTCACCTGTTTCCTTGCATTTGTTCGCTTCGCGGATAGTAGCTGCAATGGCGTGGCAGGATTCCGGTGCGGGAATGATACCTTCTACCTGTGCAAAAAGGCAACCGGCTTCAAAAGATTCAAGTTGCTTGATATCCATGGCTTCCATATAGCCGTCTTTCAGCAGTTGCGACACAATGACACCGGCGCCGTGATAGCGCAAACCTCCGGCATGGATATTGGCGGGGGCAAAGTTATGTCCCAGTGTGAACATCGGCAGTAGCGGGGTATATCCGGCTTCATCGCCGAAGTCATATTGGAATTTGCCGCGTGTCAGTTTTGGGCAGGAAGCAGGTTCTGCGGCGACAAAGCGTGTTTTCTTACCTTCGAGGATGGTATGGCGCATAAATGGGAACGCAATACCGCCGAAGTTGGAACCGCCGCCGAAGCAGGCGATAACGGTATCAGGATATTCGCCTGCCATTTCCATTTGCTTTTCAGCTTCCAGGCCGATGACGGTTTGGTGCAGAGTAACGTGGCTCAATACGGAACCGAGCGTATATTTACAGTTGGGAGTGGTTCGTGCCAGTTCGATGGCTTCGGAAATGGCCGTACCCAATGAACCCTGATGATTGGGGTGGGCGGTCAGAATATCTTTTCCGGCGCGGGTGGACATAGACGGTGAAGGAGTTACCTGTGCACCGAATGTCTGCATAATGCTGCGACGGTAGGGCTTTTGTTCATAGCTGATTTTTACTTGATATACAGCGGCTTCCAGTCCGAAAAGACGGGCGGCATAAGCCAGTGAGGCTCCCCATTGTCCGGCTCCGGTTTCGGTAGTGACGTTCGTTACGCCTTCCTGCTTGCAGTAGTAAGCCTGCGGTATGGCTGAATTCAGCTTGTGCGAACCCATCGGGCTGACACTTTCATTTTTGAAATATATATGTGCCGGTGTGCCGAGTGCTTTCTCCAGTCCGTAGGCACGTACCAACGGAGTACTGCGGTAATATTTGTACATTTCACGTACTTGTTCGGGAATTTCAATCCAAGTATCAGTTTGGTTGAGCTCCTGCTGGCAAAGTTCTTTTGCGAAAATGGGATACAAATCTTCAGCTTTCAACGGTTGCTTGGTAGCGGGGTTAAGCGGCGGCATGGGTTTGTTCACCATATCGGCTTGTATGTTATACCAGTAACGTGGAATTTCGTCTTCCGGAAGAATAAATCTTTTTGTCTTGTTGCTCATAGTGGTTAATAAATTAAAAGTAATTCAGTGTCCAAATGTAGCTATTATTTTTAAACCAATTTCTTTTTTCCATTGTTTTTTGTTTATGAAGGTAGATTTGTCTAAGTTTGCCACGTCTCATTAATCTATATATTTATGAAGATTTACCACAAGTTTCTTTTGTATCAAAATAAATGGATTCATCCTTATATACGTGTGGCGTTGGGGGTTATGACAACCTTGACCTATTTGGCGTCTATCCTGTTGATTGTCGGCTTGGTATATGAACACGGATTTACAATTTCTCCGGTGGAAGCCCTGCAGCTGCAACGCCTGTATCATGCGGTATGGATTGTTTTTCTGGTTGATATGTTTTTGCATATCCTGTTGGAATATAAAGATACGAGGCAGACTTTTAGCAAGTTGACGTGGATATTGACCTTTCTGTTGTTTTCGACGTTGATTCCGGTTATTTTTCATCGTCCGGAGGTGGAAGGGGCTATACAGACTGTTTGGGATATCCTGAACAGCAAGATGTATCATCTTGCGTTGCTGTTGGTGCTGTCTTTCCTGAATTTATCTTATGGCCTGGTGCGTCTGTTGGGACGGCGTACCAACCCTTCGCTTATTCTGGCTGTCAGCTTCCTTATTATTATACTTATAGGAACGGGATTGCTGATGCTTCCCCGTTCTACGGTGGCGGGTATCTCGTGGGTCGATTCTCTGTTTATTTCTACCAGTGCGGTGTGTGTTACGGGGTTGACCTCGGTAGATGTGGCATCCACTTTTACGACGACGGGGTTTGTTATCATTATCTTGCTGATTCAGATTGGCGGTTTGGGAGTAATGACGCTGACGAGCTTTTTTGCCATGTTCTTCATGGGAAATACTTCCCTGTACAACCAGCTGGTGGTGCGTGATATGGTGAGTTCCAACTCCTTGAATTCGCTGTTGTCCACATTGGTCTATATCCTTGCTTTTACGTTGGCGATAGAGGGAGTGGGGATGCTTGCTATTTGGAGTGACATTCACGGTACGATGGGTATGGATATACACGAAGAACTGGCTTTTTCTGCTTTTCACTCCATATCGGCATTTTGTAATGCCGGTTTCTCTACTTTGCCGGGCAATTTGGGCAATCCGTTGTTGATGGCAGGAGGGCATAATCCGTTTTACATATATATTTCCCTATTGATAATTCTCGGCGGTATCGGTTTTCCGATATTGGTGAATTTCAAGGATATTATTCTGTATCACGTACGCCGTTTCTGGAGATTTCTGCATACCTGGCGATGGGAGGGGCGCAGGTTCTACCACCTTTATAACCTGAATACGCGTATCGTGCTGATTGTCACCTTTCTGTTGTTGGTGGTGGGTACGGTCAGTATCGCTCTTTTTGAGTGGAATGCTTCTTTTGCGGGTATGTCGGTTGCCGATAAGTGGACACAGGCATTTTTTAATGCGTCTTGTCCCCGTACGGCGGGATTTTCCAGTGTGGATTTAGCCGGGCTGGGTGTACAGACTTTGTTGGTTTATCTCATACTTATGTGGATTGGCGGTGGCTCACAGTCCACTGCGGGCGGTATCAAAGTGAATGCTTTTGCGGTTGTGGTCTTGAATCTTGTAGCTGTATTGCGCGGAACGGAGCGGGTAGAGGTCTTCGGGCGGGAGCTGTCCTACGACTCCATTCGTCGTTCCAATGCTACGGTGGTGATGTCCTTTGGAGTATTGTTTATATTTATATTCATTATCAGTATTTTGGAGCCTAATCTGTCTTTGCTGGCTATTACTTTTGAATGTGTTTCCGCCATCAGTACGGTAGGTTCCAGTTTGAATGCCACCCCTTTGTTGGGCGACGACAGTAAATTGCTGGTTGCACTTTTGATGTTTGTAGGTCGTGTGGGGCTGATAACATTAATGCTCGGCATTATCAAGCAGAAGAAACATACGAAGTATCGGTATCCGAGCGGACAAATCATAATAAATTAAGTTGAGGGGGTTGAATCCAAACAAAAAAACGTTTTCTATTTGTTTCTTTTCAGGCACGGATTACACGGATTTCGCGGAAAAAAGGATAAAGTAAATCTGTGAAATCCATGTAATCCGTGCCCGAAAGAAATCATCAGGTGTATTTTGACACCTCTTTATTTTTCACTTTCAACTCTAATACTTTTCCAGCCCCTTTTGCAAGAATTCCACATAAGCCGGAATATCCTCATTGTAGGCATACGACTTGTTCAGCGGCATTCCTTCATTGTCCAGCAGCACATAGAAAGGCTGGGCATTGGCTCCGAATTTCATGCGTTGCAGGTAGCTCCATTTGTCGCCTACGCTGCGTAGCGTGCGTTCCGTCCCGTTTTCCATAATCTTGATGGGTTGGGGTAGCGGGGTTTTGTCGTCTACATAGAGGGAAATCAGCACATATTTATCGTTGATAATGCTTTTTACTTTGGAATCCGTCCATACGGCAGCTTCCATTTTGCGGCAGTTCACGCAACCGTACCCGGTGAAGTCCACCAAAACCGGAAGTTTATGTTCGCGGGCATATGCCATACCTGCGTCATAATCCTTGAATTTGGGATGCACTTCGTTGGAGTAGAGGTTGAAGTCTTGTGTGGATGTCGGTGGAGCAAACGCGCTGACAGCTTTCAGCGGTGCACCCCACAGGCCGGGAACCATATATACGGCGAATGCCAGCGAAATGAGTGCGAGGAAGAAACGTGTCACACCTACTTTGTCGTTGTCATCATCGTGTTGGAACTTGATTTTGCCTAACAGGTAGAAGCCTAACAGGGCAAAAATGACAATCCACAATGCAAGGAATGTTTCGCGGTCCAGTATGCGCCAGCCGTAGGCAAGGTCTGCCACCGACAGGAATTTCAGGGCGAATGCCAGTTCCAAGAAACCGAGCGTCACTTTGATTACGTTCATCCAGCCGCCCGATTTAGGCATTGATTTCAGCCACGACGGGAACAGGGCAAACAGTGTGAACGGCAGTGCCAATGCTATGGCGAACCCCAACATACCGACAGTGGGAGCAACAACGCTTCCCGTAGTAGTGACCTGCACCAGCAAGAAGCCGATGATAGGCCCTGTACACGAGAAAGACACCAGCGACAGGGTGAAAGCCATCAGGAAGATGCTTAACAGGCCGCTGGTAGATTCCGCTTTGCTGTCTACCGAATTACTCCATTTGGAGGGCAGTGTCAGTTCGAATGCACCGAAGAAAGAAGCGGCGAACACCACCAGCATCAGGAAGAACAAGATGTTGAATATGGCGTTCGTGGAGAGGGCGTTCAGGGCGCTTGCTCCGAATATCAGAGTGATGAACAATCCCAGCGCCACATATATCACTACGATGGAAGCGCCGTAAGTCCAGGCGTCACGGATGCCTTTCTTCTTGTCCTTGTTCCTCTTCAGGAAGAAACTCACTGTCATGGGGATGATGGGCCATACGCAGGGAGTGAACAAGGCTATCAGTCCTCCCAAGAATCCGGTGACAAAGATGTAGAGCCATGATTTGTCTGTGGTGTCGTGCGTATCGTCCTGCTGTTGCAGCTGGTCTATGACGGGAGTCCAGAGGTCGTTTTCCAATGCGGTGGCGGAGGAGGGAAGGGGTACGTCGGCTTTCGCATTTTCCTCGCTTGCTGTGTCTTTGGCAGCTCCTGCCACTTTGCCTGTGTACTTGAAAGGTACTTTGGTGGGCGGCAGGCAACTTTCCGCATTACAAGCGCCAAATTCCAGAAAGCCGTCCAGCTCATAAGCGCCTCCGGTGAATTTCACCTTTTGGACAAACCGGACATTCTTCTCAAAATAGCGTACTTTCATTTCAAACATCTGGTCGTAGGTACTTATTTCTTTGCCCACGGCTTGCAGTTTGCCCACGGTTTCCGCATGGGTGCATACATCCAGATTGAAGGTGGCAGGTACGGGGCCGTCTTCACCCAATTCGGTGGAGTACACGTGCCAGCCTTCCTCAATTGTTCCTGTAAATACGATTTCGGCCTCTGTATCGGAGAGCGATTTAAGTTCGGTCTTGAACTTTACCGGTTCTTTGATTTGCGCTTGGGCAGAACCGACAGCAAACCATACAAGGCATAATATTAGTAGATTTCTCATATCTTTTTGTTTCATAAAAAAGGATGCCCCCGTTTCATGCTTCATCAGCATTGGCGGGAAGCATCCTGTCAGAGTGTTAGAGAAAAAAAAGAAAATTATTTTTCAGTTTCCGCCTGATTGTAAATCAATGAGCCGAAAGTACCCAACGGGCGTTTCAGCGGAGCGGATTTCAATGGAACGATGTTGATGTCAGGACGATACCCAGTGCGTTCTATGGTGCTGGCAGCTCTTGTTGCGGGAGCTTTCAGATTGATTGCTGTGGCTGTCAGCTGTTCCTCCGGTGCAGGATTTTGACCGGTGATTTTGCAGAATGAGTACCACAACGGGAGGTTGAAGTCCATATTTGTCCAGTCACCGAAAGCATATGGGAAGAGGTTGTCGATGTCGTCTTTGTAAGAAGTATTCTGATTATTCATTACTACGTCCGGCATCATACCGTCAGCATAGTCACACCAGTTCTTGGCATTGTACGTACGGAACGTGATGGGTGCAAACTCATAAGTTCCGCCTCCGGCAGTCAATGTCTGTACTTCCATACCCACATTCTTGCCTTCGCTCTTGCTACCTACTGTATAAACATCGAAATCAATGCCTTTTAGAGAGCTTATCAACAGTTCGCTGGAAGAAGCTGTTTCTTCCGACATGATAACTATTACTCTGTTCAGACCCAAGTCAACGGGGCTTACTCCCAGTTCATAGTCTGTACCGAACTTGATATCTTCGCGTTGTTTGGTAGTGCTGCGTTCGAGGCTGGTGAATACTTTACCATTGTTGGCTGTTCCGGCAATGGCGCTGGACAAGTAGCAGCTTACGGGTACCGAACCACCGTAGTTATAACGTAAATCCAGAATAAGATCTGTAATTTTGGCTTCTTTCAGCTGGTTAAGGGTGAATTCCAGTTCTTTGGTGAAGTTCAAGTCGAATGCCTGATATACCATATAACCGATTTTATAACCTTCCGGTTTATCTTTTTCACTGATTATATATGAAGTCAGTATCGGACTGTTGATATAGCTGGCAGCTGTTACTTCTGTTTCATACGGTATCAGGTCATATTTCTTTAGTGCTTCATTAGGTTCGTGGCGGAGATAGTCAATTTTATATGTTCCGCCGGTGGCGTAGAACAACTCCTGCATATAACTGTTGTAGTTGTTTTTATTCAAAGTCACTCCATTTACACCACTGATAACATCACCGCGGCGTAAGCCGGCTTTTGCGGCAGGGGAGTCCTCATACACGTAGCCGATAGCAAGACCGATTTTAGTATAAGCATTGTCAATATAAGAGGAGAAGAATGTTCCAAGTCCCAATCCGCTTACTGTGGTGGCGCGTGTACTTGCGCCGCGAGTGGCGCTACCGGCTTTCTCTATATAAGAGTAAATGTAGCGTTCGCCTGCATAAGAAGAATATTCACGGTAGATACCGCCATCTTCTGCATTGGTTTTCATACCCGGCAGATATTGGTTTAGGAACTCACCGTACGGACATTTGTCGGTAGCTACGGTCAGTGTGTTGTATTCATCTTTAAAGAGATAATGCTCTTTCAGATAGTTGTGCATCTTCTCGTTCAGTTCCATGTCTGTAGTAGATACATCTGCACCGCTTGCTGTTGCACTTTGCGTAATCTTATAAGTAGCGATGTTGGTATAGCCTTCTACTTTGATGTTGACTGATACGGTACGTTCTTTTCCGGTGGTGTTTTTTTCCACAGTTACTCTGACTGAACCTTTTCCGGCAGCGGTATTACCTGTTGTTCCGGATATTTTAGCCCAGTCTACGGTTTCGGCAAGTGCAGCTGTCCAAGCGGCAGCGGCTGTAAAAGACAGTGTGTTGGTTTCACCGTATACAGACACGGTTTGTTCCAGTTCGGTGGCGCTTTCGGTAATACCGGTGTTATCAAGACCGCCTCCTCCTCCTGCGCCTTCTTCGTCTTCCGAACAGGCTGTTGAGGCAAACACACACATAATGCACAATGCTGTGCGTAGGAAAATGTTTTGAATTGTTCTCATTAAAAATTGTTGTTTAAAATATTAGTAAGTAAAAAAGAAGATTATCCGCCTGCCGATGTTTCCGCCGGAGGCGGGTAATCTTCAAAAGTTGTTGTAATACAAATTATAAGTTAGCCGGAGTTGTATCGGTTTGGTAGTCGATTTTGGTTTCCCTTACTCTATAGTACTTATTGTCTTTATCTATCCACATAATGTAGAAGTATTTTTTTGCATCTTTTACGATAGTGGTTGTTTTATTAGAAGTAATAGCCGTATATTTGGTTCCCCTTTGCAGTACTTTTCTGGCTTGCTCATCATACATTCCGGATAACTGTGTATTATTGTTATAGACATAATACTCTTTGCAGTTTTCAGGCATAGAAATACTGTAAGTAATTCTTTTGTATGTACTGGCCGGACCTACTACTTCATCGCCCCAGCTTGTTACGGTAACCGTAGGATAGGTTGCCGCATTACATACCTCTTCATCCAAGAATACCGGAAATTTAGTTATCGATTCCTCTTTAGTCGCTTTAAACATTTTAGATACATTGCCTTCTGCATCTACAGCCATAACAAAGAAGTTATATTGTGTTTCTATCGGCAAATTCTCAATTTTCAATGTACCTTCACTCAAATCTGCTATTGCGATTTCTGTTACTCTACCACTCTTTGTAACTAAAGCATTTTCCACTTTTTTCTCATCATTGCCATATGCATAACCTTCCAAATCACCATCCGTCAAGTTTAAATAACGATATGCTGTAGGGGTTCCATTGCTTGCCGTAATCTTGTATGACAGGGAAGTGGGAGCGGCAGTTGTTGCTATGCTTAAACTGATATTGTTATATGCTACTTCTTTGACATTAGCTTCTTTTTTAACCAAACTACCTGCTTTTCCGTCTTTTCCAATTGCAATGGCGCAAATAGAGCCTTTATCACCCGGATTCATGTAAGTCTTACTGCAGGTGGCAACCGTTTTTGAAGATGCTCCACTTTGAAGTAGATAGTCTCTAATGGCTTCATCTGTAGTATATTTGGTATCTAATAAATCTTTGCTGAAGTAATTATAATAGAACTTATAGCAATCTGTTCCGGGTGTAATGTCTGCTTTTACGCTACTGAAGTCAGCGATAATATCTCCGATGCTAATGGTTGCTGTGCCATCGAAAGTAATAGCCGGAATTTCAATTTCTATTTGTTTCAGTCTTTTTTCTTCATAAGTCGTACTTACAGGGATGGCCCATGCAGTGTATTTAGTTCCTGCAACAATCTTGGACACAGCCCAAGTATCCAGTTTGTCCAATCCTCCATTGTAATCGGATGTTTTAGTGACGTAGTCATTTATTCCATCTTGATTCAGGGAAGCGATTAGCTGGGAAGCATTGAAAGCACTGCTTTTCAATACACCGCAAACATATTCATTACAGCCTTTCATCGTGATGGTTAAGTTTGCACTCTCAAACGTGATGTCCGAAGATGCCAATTCTACTATGCCGGGCGACTGTATGCTTGTTGCGATAACATTATCCGCAACAATTTCAGAAGTACTTCCGACAGGCATCGCCCAAATCATATAAGTTGTGCCATCTTCCATCGTACTGCCTTCGATGCTGAGTAATCTTTCCAACGTCTCATCTTGTAAGGCGCTTCTTTTCTGATATTTGGCTTTTACCGTTTCATCGCTTAGTAATTTCACGACATTATCGGCAGAGTATTCACTGCTCTTCATCACTCCTAAGTAACAACCATAGGTTCCTGTAGCATAAGTTGTGCTGACAGTTCTGTTTTCATTGTTAGCACTGATTGTCATAGGTGCAGTACCTATTTCTACCGGAATCTCGGAAATGACGCTCTTTCCGTTTGTGGCTACTGCAAGAATTGCGACTTTTCCTTTTTCCTCGGCTTCTACTATATACGCTTTAGTTGTAGGTGCAGCTTCGTCCGTGGCAGGAGCTGTAATATTCAGTTTATTGTCTGCAATAGATACTTTCCAACCGTCAGGTTTGGTGATGATGTATTGGGATATACCGTTCATCTCTAATGCTACTGACTGTGTCTTGCCGGCTTCAAAATATAATTTACCGCAAAGAATCATACATTTCAAATCCTGTACTTTAGCGACTTCCAAAGTAACTCCGCTGCGTAGTGTAATGATAACGTAGTCACCTTTATCCTCTATACTGCTGAATAAAGAGCAGGCATTGGACTTGTCACTTGCAATGACTCCCGTACCTGTCCAGTTTTCGTTGTCGGTAGAGATTTCCCATTCGTAGGTTTCGGAGTTGATACGGATATAGGGGGCGGAACCCGTGACAGGCATTTTCTCTCCCTTGCTGTTTTTTAAATATTCAGCTTTACCGTTTGTTTCTATTCCCCAGTAATAGATGCCGTTCTCTTCTTTGATAACTGTGATGTTGGGTACATCCGCACTTTCATTGATACCTTGAATAGTGACAGTGGTGTCATCAGAGAAAGTAATGGTATAATTGCCGCTTTCTTCGTCCTTTACTACAGATTTTATCTGTTTGTTTCCGTCCAGCAGTGTATTCAGTGTGGCAATGTCACTTTGTACGCTTTTCAGTGAAGATTCGAGGTTGGCAACCCTGTCTTCCAATGAGGAAATAGAGTTTTTAAGATCATCATCATTGTAACATGATGCAAACATGGTGACGCAAGCTATCAATAAATACAGAAAGCTTCTGCCGTTGCGTCGGCAGGAAAAAATACTGTTCTTTTCCATAACTTCATGTTTTTTTAGTAACTGCTCAGGCATCCGGTTTCCCGGATTGTTTTTGCCTGAGCAGTCTTTGGTTGATTTTTGAATGAATAGAAACCGGTATTATTTGGCATGCGGATGAGTGCCCAATTGCTTCATGTCTATCACAATTGTTTTCACATCCATATTGCTTACAGTTGAGACCCGTCTCATATCCCGGGTTTCCGGGGTGAGCAGATAAGCGGGAGTTCTTCTGTCCATCTTTTGTACTCTTTTGGACATTTCGGAAATTGTGCTGTATTTTGCCGTAGGAGCTACATAGTCTTTGAATATCTTGGCAGGGTCACTGATAACACCGCCCAAGCTCTGGTCATACCATAGCGTGTACAAATCTCCAACTTTGTCCTGACCTTGTTCGTCTTTACCGATAGGAACACATAATGCAACGAAACGGCCTACTTTATCAACGGTTTCTGAAGAATTAAGGCTGGTAGAGTTTATTGTTTCCAGACCGGCTTCTCCCATAACGTCACTTCTATATCCTTCCATACAGTCTTTATAGCTATATCGGCTGTTTGTAGAATATGTATCTTTCGTTATCATATAGCGGAACTTGGCAACATCCTTGTCTATCTTGAATTCCACTTCGAATCTGTTGTATTGGTCTGTTTTACCGCTTAATATCATGGTCGGATTAGGACCGCCTTGGATAGCCGCTGTGGTGGCTTGCAGCAGCTTAACCTGTGACAGATTACCGTACCAGTCTACTGTCATATAAGCGTAGACATATGTTGTGCCGGGGGACATACCAGTCTGTGTATATGTGTATGTGCCATCTTTGCTTCTATCCCATTCCGTGTTCAATCTATCGTCGAGAAGGAATTTTATTATTTCTTTTTCATCGTTGATTTCATAAGTTTTGCCGTCTGTGCCAAGTTTCAGCATTCGGTCAAAATCATATATAATATTTCCCTTGTCATCCTTGACTGTGTAAATAAATTGATGGAATAAGACTGCCATATCCGGATCAAAAGTGTATTTCAGCGCAATCTTTGTACGGTCTGTTGATGTACATTCTACTGTTGTTTCGTCTCCTCCCAAAGCAGCTTCCGGGTTATATTGTTGCGTTATAGTTTTGAAGGTAGCGGTTTTCAAACCGGAGCTTTGACCGTATCTGTTGCTTGCAATATAAGCAAGCACATATTCCGTGTTAGGGTTGACATCGAACGGAATGTCTATTTTTTCTCCTTCTTTACTTTCATCCTCATTAGTAGAGTAGTTCGGGTTCTTAAGTCCCCAACCGCTGTCGGACAGCTGTGCGATAAGCGCCTTTGTGTTTTCTTCACTATTTTCATAGTTACCGTCTTCCCAATCAGATTTGCTGAATATGCGGTAGAATGCCGCTCTACAATATTTGTCCATTACAGACTTAAGCTCTACGGTGTTAGAGCCTACTCTGCCAATTGTGATTGTACAACTTGCTTGCTTGGCTTCATCAGGAATTGCATTCAGGTTGAAGTCTTTACGCATAAATTTGCCGGCCGTTTTGTTTTCGTCCAGAGCGATGGCGGTTACGCAAATCGGGGTGTTGGGATCTGCCGTTTCGCCGAAATTGGGATAATAGGTCAAATCCTCTTCGGTTGTTTGCGCATCCAGTGCATTCTTGGAAGTGTGACGGAGGAAATCAATGTACATCTTTTCTCCGTATGCTTCGATGTAGGTGTCTATATATTTAGAGGCTACACAATATTGATAGAAGTATTTACAGTCGGCATTCGGCTTGTAGGTGATGCGTGCCATAGTAAATCCGGGTGTCACATCAATGTCCATACGCGGGTCGCCTACTATCTCTTTTTTAGGAGTGGTGAGGTGGCAGATATGCACATCGGCAGGTGATTGTCCGTTGTCGTCGTTACATCCTACTGTGATGATTATATATTCCGCATCCGGCACGATTTCCGATTGTGCATACTTGGAAGTAGCCCAGCTGTCGAAAGTCTTTACGCTCGGTTTGAAAGTATAACCGCCCGCACCCTGTGAATTATAGATAGCGGCAAGAACCAGTTCTTCTATCTTGTCCGCATCAGCGCCTTTACCGCCTTCTTCCAGCAGGTAGTTATACATACGCGATACCGGATATACGTCCATACGGTAGGACTGTACATTGGCGCCCGGTGTCAGTTCAAAGGAGAAGTCATTTTCGCTGAGGTTGGTTACTTTGATACCTACGCCGCGTTCTCCTGCTTTGGCTTCCATTTCATCCCATTGAATAGGGGTGGGGTTGTCAGGAACATCGGGAGTAGGTTCCGGTTCCGGCTGCGGAGTCTCTGTGTTGTCATCCGAGCATCCCGAGAAGATTGGACTCACAGCTACCAGCATTCCCAGTAGCAATAAAAAACTAAAGTACTTTTTCATAAGCCTAAAAGATTAATTAATGGATTAATTGTTTTTGTTGTATTCGTAATCTGTTTTACCGTTCTTTGCAGCACAGACAGACAGGTTATTCACCCGGTTTTCCGCATCGAGCGCTAATGCATAGAATGACAGGTTCTCTATGTTCCATGCCTTGTCGATGTTTACTTGGTAAGTCTTGGTAGCTTCTTTGCCGGAAGCTATCTCTCCCAAGTCGTCACCTTCTACCAAGCCGGATGCGGCTATCAGCTTGCGCACTACATGGTTGTGTACATAATCGTCGCGTGTGATGCTGCCGTCGGCCTGCGGATAGACAATTCCGTCCTCCAATACATACACAGCCAAGCGATACTTGGAAGTCTTTTCCGAGGTTACTTTCACTGTAACTTCGGCTGTCTTGCTCGCTTCGTTATAGACCGATGCAATGGCTACGCCGCAGTGTGCGGGATAGTTTTCCAGTGAGTTCTCACAAGCCTTTTTTGCTTTGGCAGGCCCGCTGCTGATGTCCATGCCCTCACGCATATCCACAGCACAGGCGGGAGCGCCGTCTTGCTTGAATTTCTTCATAAGGGTGGAGGATTGCGGAATCGCCATCGGGTCTTTGTCAAGATGGAAAGCCATCAGGTCATATATGCCGTCGAAGTTGCGCACAAGCATATCTTGCAGGCGGAGCGCTCCGCTCGGACAGAACGTGCACCAAGTTCCGGTGAATTCCATGACGCAAATTCTTCTTACGAATTGCGATTTCACTACCGTGATTTCATTGGCGGTGATGGAAACGGGTTTGGAACTTTGTCCGTCGTAGGTTGCCGTGAAAGTATATGTACCGGCTACATTGGTGGAGAAAGTGGCTTGAGCCAGTTCTTTTGTCTCCTCGCCGTAGGTATAGCTGATGGTTGCTTTGGCGGTGATGTCCACGCCACCCTGCTTCACAGTGAAAGTTACGGCGCTTTCTCCGTCGGCATCTATGGATGCCTTGTCGTAAGCCAGCTCTACGGCAAGCGCTGTTTCAGAGTCGTCCGTAGCGCCGGAGCAGGAGCTCAGCCCGCAGCCTGCCGTTACAAGTAAGGCAAGCAGGGCTGCTGTTTGATAAAGGTTCATTAGCATAGAAAATTCGTTTATTTGTTATACAGATAGTCAGCTGATGCGCCCAATTTACATTCATTCACGTTGTTGCAAGTATAACTCTTGCCACCGTCCAAAGAGTTCAGCGCACATACGATGACGCGCATATTGTCAGCTTTCCAATTAGCATTCAGTGTCGCGTCGAAAGTCATGCTTGTTTCTTCACCCGCCTTGACAGGCTTTTCAGGCAGGAAGTCGCCATAGAGCGAGCCGGAAGCGGAAAGCACTGCACGCACCACATTGTTATGCTGGTAAGTTCCGCCGTCCACACCGAGTTGCATATAGTTGATACCGTCTTCTACCAGATAAACGATGCAGCGGTAACCGGCTGCCGTGTTGGAAGTTACTTTAGCGGTTACGCTCACTTTGGAAGTGCCCGCATTGTATGTACTGGCTATCGCTACACCGCAAGTAGCAGGGTAGTTGGCAAGTTCTTCCTCCAGCTTCTGAGTGATTTGGCTCTGTATGCTAATCATGTCGCCTCCCGGGCGCATATTAAAGAAGCAACGGGGAAGTCCGCCGAAGTTGCCCAGTACATTGACTCTATACTTATTGGTTTCCGGAATAGCCATCGGGTCGCTTATATCGTAGTTCATATGGAAAGATGCCACGGCAAGGCGTCCCGGCTTTTCAGTCTGGATATTCTTCAGGGCGGCACTCAGCGTGGGGCAGTTTGTGCAACCTACGGATGTAAACTGCATGGTAAGCACCTTGTGGTAATAGTCCTTGCCGCCGCTGATGGCGGTAGCGGTAACCGTTACTTCATCGCTGTACAGCTCTTTGCCGTAGTAGTAGCGTGCCTTGATTTTGTAGGTGCCTGCTACGGTGGTGCTGAATGCGTGTGCGCCAAGCGCCATATTTACTTCCTCGCCCGATTCTTTCGTTACCACCAGATTCATGGACTGGTCTTCGCTGATATCCTTTGAACCGTAGTGTACGGAGAAGGTCACCGTTTCCGCACCGTCAGCCACAATACTTTTTTTGTCAGCCTTGATACGTACTGCGCCGTCGTCCGGGTATTCCACTTCTATTTCACCGTCATTGCCGGAACAGGCGGCAAAAAACGCCAGCAGGCAGGGCAGGAAAAAGCGGAATCCGTTTAAATAAAATCTCTTCATAAACTTGCGGGTTAATCGTTATACTTATAGTCTACACTGCCGTTGATGGGACATTCGGTGATATTGTCCACACGGTCTTTGCCGTCTACACGGGTCAGCGCATAAATTACTACACGTGCTTTGGAAGCATCAAGGTCTTTTGCCTCAATTGTGTATTCGGCTGCATTGTGTTCTTTATCGGCTGCTACCGTGAATTTTGCATCGCTCATTTTCATATAGTTCGGAGAAATGCCCATTACCGTATAGTCGTAAACGTCTTCGGCTGCGTCTTGCGCGGTCAAGCCGTCTTGTACTAAAGCGTATACCAAATCGTAAGTGCCGCCTTTGTTTGATTTCAGTGAAGCGTTTACCGTAATTTTTCCTGTTGCGGCATTGTAGGCTGAGTTGATTTTAATACCGCAGGTAGCCGGATATTTCATCATATGCTCGTTGAACAGTTCTTTGATAACAGTCTTTCCGCTGTTGCTTGACATATCTATAAGGTCATAGATGCAGGTCGGGAAACCGCTTGCGCCGAAAGCGGACATTATCTTGCCGGTTTCATTCAGGTGGAAAGGATCGGCTGCGGCGCTGGAAGAAGCATGGAAGCCCATACGAACCATGCGGCCCGGCATCTCTTCTTCTACGGCGTGCAGGCCGGCAGTCATGCGCGGGCAGTTTACGCACCACGTTCCGGTCATCTTGAATACTGCAATCTTACGATAGAACACTTCGTAATTCTTGCGGTTTTGCACCTTGATTTCCAAAGGCTCGGAAACCCAGTCTTTGTAATATGCCTTGAAAGAGTGGGTACCGTTTACCACTGCTTTGAAAGTCTTGGTCTTTCTTTCCAGATATGTATCGGTAGTGACATCTTGGAAATATATTTCTTTCTTATATTCTTCATTGGCGGTCAAGTCAATGCCGTTGGCGTCTTTCACGATAAAGGTCACCATGTCTTCTCCGTTTGCTTCAATGACGCTCTTATCCGCTGTCAGCGTGATGGGGCCGGTTACTTCGGTAGGGATGTCCACCTCGTCGGACGAACCGCTGCATGAGGCGAGTGAGCCGGCAAATGCCAGACTGCATACATAAAACATTAAATTTTTCTTCATACTCTTACTGTTTTGGAATTGATATTGTTAAAAAGAAGTCGTGATAGAGAGGTTGGCGCCTGTATATGCCTGTATCAGACGGCATACACCGCCGGAACATACATAGCCTTCCTTGTTGCGGCCGTAGCTCAGGGCAATGCGGGTGCGTGACTTGGCATAGCTGACGCCTACATTGTAATAATGCACTTTGGTGTCTCCGTGATTGTACATATCACTGCCGTAGATGCTCCAACTGGGGGCGAAGTTCACTTCGAGCAAAGCTGCCATCCAGTCCTTTTCGTTCTCTTGGCTGGTGAGGTATTGCAGTTCCAGGCGAGTGGAGAAGTCCGGTGTAAACTTGTACAGCAAGTCGGCTACGAAAATATTGGAGAGGTTGGTGACCTTGGTCGCGCCATACGAGGGGCTGTACTCTTGCATGGAGTAAAGCAGGTTCATCTTGAACTCTTTGGTCCACTGTTTTTCTACATCTACGCTGAAATCACGGAACAGCATATTGCCTGTCTTGGCAGTGCCTTCCTCGGAGAGGGCATAGTAGGTAGAGAAATTACCGTGTACTTTCAGTCCGCGTTTGCCGCCGATGGCAGTGCCGCGCTTGAAGTAGTAGAATACGTCCAGTTGTCCGCCCATCTCGCCGCTGTTGGTGTAGCTGTTCGTCATGCTGCCTATCTGCGGGGTATAGGGATGCAGGGTCGTGAGCAGGTAAGTGTATTGCGTGCACATGGCAGGCACATAGTTCAGCAGGTTGGAGGTGGAGGTGTTGTCGGAGATGATTTTGCTGTCCATCCATTCCAGACGTCGTCCGGTCAGGTTGATGCCCAGCCCGTTTTTGCTGTAACCCAGCTCCAGCAGCTGCGCGTTGGCGCGTTTGCGGACGTACTGTTTGTCATCGTGGGCAAAGGCGTAGAACTTGTTGCCGCCGTCCACGTATTCACCTTTGGCGGTGAAGCCGTTGCGCTCAAAGTTCACTCTGCCGGAGAAACCGTTGGTATAGGGCTTTCCGCCTTCTTCCTGCAAGTCCACCATCTGGATTTTCTCGTAGCGGTTCAGGGCGGATGCCTCGATTGCCAGCGAAGTGCTTTGCCAGTTCAGCAGGTTGGAGAGGGAGAAGCTGAGGTCGGCGCCGCGTACCTGCGTGTCGGAAAATTCCATGCCGAAGCGGGGTGCGCCCCAGATAGCCTTGAAAGCCACCAGATTCTTATAGTTATAGGTGAAGCGTGCGCCCATTACCGCATTGTTCAGTCCTAATGCCCGGTCTTCCCAGCTGCGGAACAGCAGTCCGCTGCCGAACTGGTCATAGAATGTTCCTGCGGTGATAGAGAAATTCTTGTCCACCCATGAAGCGTAGTAATTGGTCATCTTGGCTTTTTCCAATTCGGAAGGATAGCCGTAGAGGGCGGGCTCGTAGGCTTCCAGCTGTATGCCGGCGGTGAACTTTCCGTGATAGTAGTCCAGTTTCAGGTAGTTGTTGCTACCGAAATGGTCGTCGGGAGATTCAGCTTTTGTCTTGCTGTCGTCCTTGTAGTAATTGGTATTGGTTTCAAAACTTCCGGTCAGGTAACCTTTGTTTTTCGTCTCTTGTGCTCCGGCGGCTGCCGACACTAAGGTCAGCAGCGCTAATGTCCGGAAAAATAGTTTGTTCATGCTCGTGAAACGTTAGCTGTGTCAGTAAATAAATTATTTCTTCAAACCCTTGATTGTTTTCAGCAACTCCTGCTCGCTGCCCGGAGTGTATCCGGTGTGCGAGTAGACAATCTTGCCGTTGGCGTCCACCACGAATACTTGCGGGGTAAGCGTCACGTTCATGGCACGCATAAACTCTTGGTTCTTGTCGTAGAGTACGGTGAAGTCGCTCCAGCCGTGACCTTCGGCAAGCGAACGGGCTTTGGCGGCGGAACGGTTGTCATCGGTGGCGATGGCTATCACGCGGAACTGCGCTTCGTCCAGCCAGTCGGGCATCAGCTCGTTAATGGCGTCCAGCTCGCGGATGCAGGGTTTGCAGGTAGTGGCCCAGAACGAGATAATCATCGGGGTTTTATTATCAACCAGTGAGGCGGTATTTACGAGCTCTCCTTTGGAGTTCTCTATCTTGACCGAGGGCACTTGCGCCCATGCGGTAGTGCAAGCCATAGACAGGCACAATAACGCGGCAGTGATAAATGTTTTCATAAGTAGTTCTTTGTTTTAATTAATAATCAGTATTATTTAATGCGTTCCATCGCGCATTTGCGTATATTGAATTTCATGGTAGCCACTTTGCAGTCCTTGTAAAGGTCGCCTATCAGGGTGTTGCCCGTGAAGGTAATGGTCTTGGTTGCCGGATCGTATTCGCCGCGGTAGCCTTCATAGCCCACGCTGCTTGCGTTCTCACGGAAACGGATGGTGTAGGGGCCGTTGGCAGCTACGTCTTCACCCTGCATGATGTACACGTATATCTTCTTGGCGGCTTCGTCATATTCGTAGCGCATACGCCAGTTGAAGGTCCATTCAATATCTCCTTCCGGGTCGAAACCTTTCTCGTTGGAGCATACCAAGTATTTGCCGTAGGCTTCCGTACCTTCTTCGGCGAGGTTCACCTTGACGGAGAAGCCTACCTGCATATCCATGACGGAAGTACCCGAAGCCGTTCCGGTGAATGCCCACGTTCCGGCAAGCGTTTCGTAGTAATTGGAGTCATTGTCGAGAATCTTCATGGTCATGCTGCTTTTCTGACCGGCCTGTCCGCCCTCTACCGAGGTGATGGCGATGGTGAGAATGCGGTCTGCATTGATTTCTTCATCGTCCACGGGTTTGAACTCAAAGTTGGCGACAGCTTCATCGGCGGAGATAACGAGTGTCTTGGTAGTCACGATGTAATTTTCGTCTTCCGCGGCATTCTCGCTGCTGATGCTGATTGTTACTTTGATGTCTCCGTTGCGTTCGCCTGTCACTTCCACCGGTATGTTGCACAGGTCGGCAGTCTCTTTCACTTCCATTTCAGTATTCTGAAAATTGACGGTGGCGTCTGACGTATTGAGCGTAGCCTCGTCTTCGGAACAGGACACTGTCAGGACACCGCACAGAAGGAGGGTAGCTATCTTCAAGTATTTCATCTTACTCTTTTTTATCATTAATGGTTTACTCTTTCTATCTATTAATATCCGGGGTTCTGCTGTCCGGCAAGTGACGTGTTGGCATCCATTTCCGACTTGGGAATGGGCCATACCATACGGTAGTCGTCGGCGGGTTTGTTCAGTCCGTCGGTAGTGGCTTGTCCGGGGAACAATACCAGACCGGAATTTTGCGGCAGGCCGCGCTTCACGCCTTTGCCCCAACGCTTGAGGTCCATCATGCGGTAGCCCTCACATACCAATTCGCGCTCGCGCTCGTCCATAATCTCGTTCATCAGGACTTCTTGGTTGTTGTAGTTTCCGCCGGAGAATCCGGGAATACGGGCGGTTTTCAGCGTTTTCAGGTAGCCGCGCGCTTTCTCCAGACTGCGTGCCGTACCGATACGCGTATTGGCTTCGGCGGCAATGAGATACATCTCGGCAATGCGGAAGGGCTTCGGCTGGTTCAGGTAGCGGGTTGTTCCGCCCAGCGTATTGAAGTTCTTGTTGCCGGGATACTTGTTGAAGAACTTGATTTGGGCAGCCGTTCCGGTAGAAACGCTCAGCTTGTAGTCTCCGTAGTATACGGCAAGACGAAGGTCGTCGGCATCGTAAAGGTCTATCAACGTCTTGGTAGGGATGTAGTCTTTCTTGGTGGTGGGATAACCGATGAAGAGTGTTCCCAGCGGAGAACCGGCGTCGTCGGCGCTCTGCATGGCTATCTGCCAGATGGTTTCCGTACCGCCGTCCTCTTGCCACATATCTTTAAGTCCGCTTTCATTGTTCAGCAGCGGATAGAAGTCCGAGTCTATCAGGGACTCCGCATAGGCAGCCGCATTCTTGTAGTCGTCCATTTGCAACGCCACGCGGGCACGCAATGCTTTCACTACGTCTACCGTGATGTAGTTGCCGCGTTGCTTGGGGGCTGTGTTTATGTTGACATAGGCGCCGTTGATGTAACGGTCATAGTCTACAATGCCTGAACGGGCTGTCTGGATGCGTGTGTCGGCTTCCGCCAAGTCTTCCGTAATCTGTTTGTAGGTAGCTTCCAGTGAAGAACGTTCCGGATATTCGGAAGCGGAAATCTTGGGTTTGTACTCCAATTGCAGGGGCAGTCCCAAAGTGGAAGCGGCGGTAGCCGGATTATAGTCGGCGCAGTAAAGCGTGGTGAGGTAGTAGTAGCAGTAAGCGCGCGTGAAGTACGCTTCGCCCACGTACACCGCAAGCTGTTGTTTCTGTACGTCGGTAAGGTCGTTTTCCTCGCCTTCGTCCATCTTTTTGGCAGAATCTATAAAGAAGTTGGCGCGTCCGATGGCGGCGTAGCAGTTAGACCAGATAGCCTCTACATAAGAGTTGCTGCTCTGGAAGTTCCAACGGTAGAAGTCACCGTAGGTATTGGAAAAGTCGGCAGTGGCATTAAAGCCGTCTGCCTGAAATTCGGGGGCGAGGACGTAACTGCCGCCCGCCAGACCTATATAGGCGGCGTAGATACCGGTACGTGCTTCCTCGAAAGCATTGATGGAGTTAAGAGCCTCGTCGGCGGGTATTGAGTCGTAGGGCATCATGTCCATGTCGCACGCGCTCAGCCCGAACATCAATGTAGTAAATGCTATGATAGATATTTTCTTCATTTTGGCTTTATACTTTTTAATAGGTTTAGAAAGTTAGTTCAATACCAAAAGTGTATTGCTTGGTGTTGGGGTAGTTACCCAGCTGGAGGTTGCTGTCCACCTCGGGGTCGTAACCCTGGTACTTGGTTACGGTCAGCAGGTTTCTTCCGGTGAAGTACACTTTGGCGCTGTTGATGACACCGGTCTTGCGCAGCCATTGTGCAGGCAGGTTGTAACCGATGGTCAGGTTTTTAAGGCGCATGAAAGACGCGTTTTCCAGCAAGTGGGTATCAAACTGCATGGGAGAATCGGCTACGGCGATGTCGGTAACGTCACCCGGTTTTTGCCAGATGGACAGTACCTTCGTTGTCTGGTTGTTGGAACCGGCAAAAGTGGGATTCTCGGTAAAGTATCGTTCGTTGTTCATCATATACTGTCCCAGCATGAAGGAGAAATCGGCGCTGATGAAGATACCTTTCCAGCCGGCTTGTGTGCCGAAACCGCCCGACCAGGGAGCGTAGCGTTGTTTGCCCACGAATACGGCGTCTTCTTCGGAGTAGTTTTTGGTGAGGTTGCCGTTCTTGTCATACCACATATTGTAGCCGTCGCGCGGGTCAACGCCTGCCCACCGTACGTAATAGTATTCGCCCCAGGCTTTGCCTACTTCCATTTTCAGTCCGGTGTCGGGCAGTGTATATTCGTCCAGTCCGTTGAACAGTTTGGTGATTTCATTCTTGTTGTAGTTGATGTTGCCGGATACGCTCCAGTTCCAGTCCTTGTTCCGGATGATGTCTACGGCAAGGCTGAGGTCGAAACCGCGGTTACGCATACTTGCCACATTTTCCACGCTGTTGCTGTGACCGGTGGTGAAGGAGAGGGGATAGGCCATCAACATATCTGCCGTATGACGGTTGTAGAACTCTATATCCAGTGATACGCGGTCGAACACTCTGGTGGAAAGGCCTACGTTCAGGGTCTTCATGCTTTCCCAAGTCAGGTTGTCATTGCCCACGGTAGAGGGGGCGATACCTGCCTTGCCGTCGTAAATCAAACCGCCGCTCACCAGGGCAAGGGCGTTGTAGGGGCTGATTCCGGAGTTACCGGTTGTTCCGTAGCTGGCTTTCAGCTGCAGGCCGGTCAGCCATGAAATGTCTTGCAGGAATTTCTCTTTCTTCATGTTCCACATGGCTCCCACGGAGTAGAAAGTGGCCCACTGGTTCTGCTTGGCAAAGAGGGATGAACCGTCGCGGCGGCCTGCGAGGTCGATGTAGTAACGGTCGTCGTAGTTATAACTGATAGTGCCGAAGTAGGAGTTGAACACCTTATTATATTTAGTATGCAACGGCACGTCGGAGTCTGCACCGGTGCTCATCAGCATCATACGCTTGTCCAGTATCTTGGTGGCGTAGGCGGTGAAGTTCTCGTTCTTGGTGATGATGGACTCCTGTCCTGCCAGTACCGTGAAGTAGTGCTTGCCCGCAAGGTCGAATTTATATTCGGCGGTGTTGGTGTACGTAAACGAGTAGTAACGCTGGAAAGACTCGCTGGCTTCGCCGGCGCCGTCGAACGGACCTACGGGATATACCTTATGGCTGTTGCGGTAGTCGTATGCTTCTACGGCTTGTGCGGCACGGATATTCAGCCCTTTGACGGGGTTGATGTTGAAGAATGTATTTCCGTTGATGCGTGCCGTGCTGCGTTCGTTGGGCTGTATCTCGGAGAGGTAATAGGGATTGTAGAAACCCAAGTCCGAGAAGTAGTCAAGGCGTTTGCCATAGCCGATGAATTTGCCTTCGTTGTCTTTCAGGATTTCGTTCACCGTCTGGTCGGGGCGGTAGACACGGGCTGCATAGGCCTTGTTGTAGACACTGTTTGCCACGCTTCCGAAAGAGGTGGTGTTGTACTTCTGATAAGACAGGTTCAGGTTGACACCTGCCTTCAGCCAACTGGTGATATTCATTTCTACATTGCTGCGCAGGGTTTCACGACGCATGAAAGAGTCGTCCATGATGCCTTCCGCATCGTAATGTCCGAAAGAAAGGTAATAATTGACACCTTCCGAACCGCCTACTACATTAAGGTCGTACTGCTGTGTGGGGGCGCTTTTGCCGAAGAATACATCCGACCAGTCGGTGGATATGCCGTTGTCTACATAGAAGGCTTTTCTTTCTTGGAAAGCACTGTCGTACAGCTTTCCCGGGTCCATAATCTCCTGAAGGTTAAACCATTGCCCGGAGTTCATCATGCTTGCATTGTCGCCTGTCATCTTGGACCATCCGTACTGGGCGTTAAGGCTGATTCTTGCCTTCTGTCCCATCTTGCCTTTCTTGGAGGTCATGATTACGACGCCGTTGGCGGCACGCGAACCGTAAATGGCTGTGGATGAGGCGTCTTTCAGTACTGTCATGCTCTCTATATCATTAGGGTTCAGTGCTGTGAACGCACTGGACGAGATAGGAGAACCGTCCAGAATGAACAGCGGTTCCGTATCTGAATTGATAGAGCTGACACCGCGCAGGCGCATTACAACCGTTCCGCTGGGTTCGCCGCTGGGGGTGAATACTTGCAGGCCGGCTACTTGTCCTTGCAGGGCGTCTCCTGCATTGGCTACCGGCTTGTTGGCAATCTTGCCACTGTTCACCGTAGACACGGAGCCTACTACCGAACCGAGTTTCTTACCGGTTCCGTAACCTACTACCACTACTTCGTCCATCATTTGTGTGTCGGCTTTCAGCACGACTTTCATCTGCGGCTTTATGGGAACGACCTCGGTTTTCATTCCTATAAAGGAGATTTGCAACGTCTTGGCGGAAGCGGGTACGTCCAAGTTGAACTGTCCGTCTACATTGGTTATTGTTCCTTTGGAACTTCCTTGTACGAGAACAGAAGCTCCGATAACGGGCTGATTGTCCTCCTCGGAAATTACAATTCCCGTAACGTTACGTGTCTGGGCTGTTATTGCTTCGACTCCCAATAACAGGAGCCCTAACAGCAACACCATCTTTCTTTTCATAAAACTTCTTTCTAAATTATTTAATAAATACATGGATCAATAGAATAGTTGTACTCCATCGCGGACATACTTACATTGAACGAATAATATTGCCGGGTCTGTGACCGACAATGTTTTTCAATGTAGTCTCATAAAGTGCTGTGAATACGATTGGGGGAGATAACTCTGATTAAGAATAGGCGGGATAGCATATTTCTCCCCTTCAAAAATCAATCAGAAGGGAGGAACGATAGACAACCGGAAGTTGTCATTAAAGTTGGCATTGTAATACTGATATAATGACCGAATCAAGTTTTCTTGGTTGCGATTATTGCAAAACAAAAAAGAAAACAAGGCTATGTAACAACCTAATAATGATAGGATATTTAGCATATCTGTTATTTTATTAGTATAAATTCGTTAAAATATTTTTTTAATTTTCATCTCTCTTAAAGTTCTTACAGACTTGTCTTTCTTTTTACATTCTTCTGCCTGAAATGCTAAAAATACATTTTTAACAGGGAAAAGAAAAGTACGGCAAGAACTTGGTAACAAGTTGAAATATGCCTTATAATGGTCTGTAACGGTGAATTTACAAGAAACTCCGGAAGGGTTCTGTTTTAAGAAGAAACAGGGTATTTGGAATGGAAGAAGAATAGACCATAATAAAAATTCCTATGCTTCTTTTTTAATTGTGTAAGTTTTATATTTTTTACTAAAAATAATATATTTATCATTTTTATATTTAACTTAATAACCGTGTGGGTGACAGAGTGCTTTTTAACCTCTTCCAACTGCTTATATAGACACGAAATTTATAAAAATACACTCTTTATGATGTTTCCTCGGTGCATATAGTGTCATTTTGACGAAATGCAGATAACGGTGCAAAAAAAAATCCCGTATATGCCATTTTTACAAAAAAAAAACATAACTTTGTAATCGTAATACAGGTGTAATTACATAGATACCAAAAAGGTGTCGTTAAATAAGAGCGGAAAAATCGCTTGTTTATATAATGTATGTATACATTTATTATATATATCAAAAGACAAGTGGTAAACCGACCAAGTTCTTGCCGAACTTTGTGCTCTTTTTGCTTCCAGACCTCCTGCTCTCATAAATAAAATTCTTTCTTACTTTCATATTTTGGGTTGGTTCTGAGTTTTTTAGCCGTATTTTTGGTAGATAGCGGTGAAAATCGTAATTTTCCACGATTTTAGCGGCTCGTTTTTGCAGAACGGAAGGCGGGCGGCTTCATATAATTCGTTGGAATATGAAATATATTATTATTGGTTTAGGTAATTACGGCCACGTGCTTGCCGAAGAGCTTTCAGCCTTGGGGCACGAGGTGATAGGCGCCGATGTGAGTGCCGGTCGTGTAGATAGTTTAAAGGATAAGATAGCCACCGCATTTGTGATTGATGCGACCGATGAACAGGCTTTGTCCGTACTCCCTCTGAACAGCGTTGATGTCGTAATCGTGGCTATCGGTGAAAATTTCGGCGCTTCCATCCGGGTGGCGGCGTTGTTGAAGCAGAAAAAAGTGAAGCGCATTTATGCCCGGGCCATCGACGGCGTGCATCGTTCGGTGCTCGAAGCCTTCGGTCTGGAGCGTATCCTTACTCCTGAGGAAGATGCGGCTCGCGGACTGGTTCATCTGTTGGAGTTCGGTGCGGATATTGAGACTTTCCGCGTGGATTCCAACTACTACGTTATGAAGTTCACAGTGCCCGGAAGGTTTGTTGGTTACAATGTGAATGAACTGAAGCTCGACAACGAATTCGGGCTGAAGCTGCTTGCCCTGAAACGTGCCGAGACTCTGAAGAACTGCTTGGGCATCTCCTTTACGGAGCATGATGTGGTGAACGAACTGCCGGATAATGATAAAATACAGGCGGGAGATCAGCTGGTGTGTTACGGGCGGTATCGGGATTTCCGGAAATTCTGGAAGGCGCTGTGATAATTTGTTTTCAAATAAAGCGATTCTTATGCTTTTTCCCGGGGAAGATTAGTACCTTTGTTGCCTAAGACTAAATCGTTCCACCGTGGAGTTCTTTTCGTTCCTCCACGGTGGAACGGAAAGTTCTCCATGGTGGAACGCAGTGTTCTCCGTGGTGGAACGATTTATTCCGGGTATCTTCTCCCTTAACCGTCGAGGGGCAAGTTGCTGAGTGTAGCATTGACGGCAACAAACTTCAGACTACTATGAGTGCCTATTATGACCTTTTTGAGAAGCCCGACATCCGCCGGACCGGTGAGCAACAACCCCTTTATGCCCGTTTCGTACCTAAAGGTACTATTGATAAAAAAGAATTTATAGACCGTGTCCATCTCTTTTCCGGCATCAGCCGCAGCGTGCTTGAGGGAGCGCTGGCCGCCTTCACGGACGAGATGCGTGACTGCCTTGCCGACGGTTGGAGTGTGGAACTGGGTGAACTCGGCTATTTCACCCCTTCATTGAATTTTCAGCGTCATGCTATGGACAGAGATGAGGTGCGTGCCGCTTCGGTGTCTCTGCGTGGTCTGAACTTCCGTCTGAGCAAGCCGTTTTGTGAGGAGTTGCGGGGTAAGATGAAGCTGGAGCGCAATCCGCAATCCACTTTCCTTGCCGCTACCGTCCTGCCCGCAGAACAACGGATGCATCTGCTTGACGAGTATCTGCAAAAATATCCCTGTATCAACCGCGCCCAGTATGCCCGGCTCACAGGACGCAGCCGCAAGCAGGCGGTTGTAGACCTGAACCAGCTGCTTGAGGATGGCGTGCTGATGAGGCATGGGATGGGGAGGAGTGTGGTATATGCGAAGAGAAAATAGGACGCCACATTAAATACTTGACTTGACCTAATAGAAAACTGGCTATTTTCAGTACTTTTGTAGTCTAAATGCAATTAGCAATGGACAATGATATAACAGTACCGCAAATGACTGAAAGGCAAGCTATGCTTCCCGATAATTACAATAATTGGCGTAAAGAAATCATTTCATTGATTGAGCAGTCTAAATTGAAGGCTATCCTTAGCGTCAATACAGAATTGCTTACTCTTTACTGGAAAATTGGTAGCGATATCCTAACCAAGCAAAAGGAGCAGGGTTGGGGTGCAAAAGTCATTGTGCAATTATCGAAGGACCTCACGAAGCGATTTCCCGATGATAGGGGGTACTCTGTAACCAACTTAAAGTATATGAGAGGATTTGCGTTGAGTTATCCTAATTTTCCGTTTATACAAGTGCCACTTGCTGAATTAGAGTTGCTCCCAATTAGTCAAGCGATACTTGACCAAATCAAAAAGCCGAATGAAGAATTTGGCCAAGTGCCACTTGACCAAATATCGTGGTACCATCATATCTCGTTAATACCTAAGGTAAAAAGCAATACGGAACGTGCGTTTTATATTATGGAAACCGCTGCCAACGGCTGGAGTCGTGATGTAATGCTTTCGCAGATAACGAATGGTTATATCAAAGCCAAGGGCAATGCGATTACCAACTTTCAGGACACCTTACCCGCTTACCAATCGGACTTGGCGCAATATGCTTTCAAAGATCCGTATAACTTCAGTTTCTTGGGAACGGTAGCTTTACAGCGTGAACTTGATATCGAAAAGAACCTTGCTCAACGTATCACCAATTTCCTGTTGGAAATGGGCAAAGGCTTTGCATTCATTGGTCGGCAATACCATTTGACGGTAGACGGCGATGATTACTACATCGACATTCTAATGTATCACCTGCAACTACATTGTTATGTGGTGGTGGAACTGAAAGCTGTGGAGTTTGTGCCCGAATTTGTCAGCAAACTGAATTTCTACATTTCGGCTGTGGACGAATATGTAAAAACATCTGAAGATAAGCCTACCATTGGTTTACTACTATGCCGCTCAAAAAGTGACACCAAAGCACGTTTTGCTCTGCGCGGCATCACCCAGCCATTGGGCATTGCACAATACGAAACCGAAAAACTCTTTGAAGATGTGGCTTCTGTACTGCCACAAATTGAAAATATTGAAAATCAGTTGGAGGAGGATAAAGAATGAGGTTGACTGATATTGCATCCGCCCTTATCTTAAAAAAAAGTATGGCAGGCAGATTGTAACGGAGGGACTTCTTATTTCTCAAAAATTTCAGATTATTTTATTCCTTTTGTTATCAGTGGGTTACTCTTGTATTAGATGCCGGTTGATAGATTTGAAAGTGATGTAAACGACCATTAAAGCACCATGCCGTTTTGTGCCTGTTGTATCTTTGCATCGTGATCACAAAGAAACAGGTTTTGCAAACTGACGAGCGAACAAAGCCGAAAAACAAATTTATTAATCATCTAAAATTAAAAGATTATGGCTTTAAATTACGAAGTGAAAAAGAGAGTGTTCGGTTTTGACAAGACAAAAACAGAAAAGTATGTGGCTCAATTGAAGACATTGGGAACGGTGGAGTTTGGAGATTTGTGTAATGAAGTCACTAAAGTAGGCATGGCGCCGCGCGGTGTGGTGAAAATGGTGCTGGACGGCTTGATAGATACACTGAATATGAATATAAACAAAGGCTTCTCGGTGCAATTGGGAGACTTTGGGTGCTTCCGTCCGGGAATCAATGCTAAAAGTCAGGATAAAGAGGAAGATGTGAAGTCGGATACGGTTTACCGCCGAAAGATAATTTTCACTCCGGGACAACAATTCAAGGAGATGCTGACACGTGTCAGCGTGACGCGCGCCAATTGGGAGAGTTCGGAAACCATTTCCGGAAATGATTCCATACCCGATGGAGGGGAAGATAACAACCCGTTGGGATAATATGCGCTGAAGTGACTGAAAACAAATAACAGTGTATGAGAATGATATGAACTTTTCTCAGGAAAGGTTCATATCTTTTCTCCAATTACTTGACTTCGCCTTCCGGATGTTGTATCTTTACATCAACAATTAAAAATGACACATAAATGATAAACCTGCAAAAGACTATGGAAAATGAAAATGGCTTTCGTATCAGAACGTATACGAAAAAAGAACTGGCATGCTTGTATTGCCCCAATGCTACGGCGCGCTGCGCTATTCGTACACTGACGCGCTGGATTAAACGCAACCGTGAATTGTATGCGGAATTACTCCTTACAGGATACCATGTGAGGGTACGGACATTTATGCCGAGGCAAGTAGGCATCATTGTCCACTATTTGGATGAACCTTGATTGACTTATTGTTTTTATGGCTTTCATTTGTATTTCTCCCGCTCTTTTTGTTCCTTTGCCCTTGTCAATTAAAAAAAGAATCGATGAAAACTGTTGGTTATATAGTGTTTTGTGCAGTGGCGTTGTTGATTGCTTCCTGTGCGTCCCGAAGCAAGAGCGGAGAGGATGTGCAGGTATTGATGAAGGACAGCACAGTGACGTCTGCCCCACAACGTATGCAGGTTTCTGATACAAAAGTGACTATTACTTATAAAGGTAAGGAATATCGCTCGTCTGTGGTCCGCCGTCCGGATGACAGCTTGCCTGTTGTGAAGAATGAACAGGGAGAGAAGTTTGTTGACAACAGCATCACGCTGCGTATTACTTGTGGCGGCAAGCAAATTGTGGACAAGGTGTTTACAAAAGAGAGTTTTGCTTCGCTGGTTGATGCCCGGTTTATGAAATATGCCATTCTGGAAGGATTGGTATATGACAAGACTACTCCTCAGGGCATTCTCTATGCTGCCAGTATCTGCTATCCGCAAACGGATCTTTACGTGCCTCTCAGATTGACAGTTTCCGCCGACGGTAAAATATCCATGGCGAAAGAAGAACTGTTGGAAGATGTGTACGAGGAAGATACTATTCCCAACTGATATCCGGGTAATTCCAGAATGATTCCAGATTTGTGAGGTTTCTTTGCTGATATGAAAATCCTGATTGTAGAAGATGAGCAAGATTTGCGGGAGACGATCCGCACTTCGCTCCTGAAAGAGAAGTTTGTCGTAGAAACGGCTGCCGACTATTTTTCGGCTTTGGATAAGATAAACGACTATGACTATGACTGCATCCTGCTGGACATTATGCTGCCCGGCGGAAGCGGCCTGGATTTGCTGCGCGAGTTGAAGCGATTGCACCGTACGGACAGTGTGCTTATCATCTCCGCCAAAGATTCGCTGGATGATAAAGTGGATGGACTGGAACTCGGAGCCGACGATTATCTGACAAAACCTTTCCATCTGGCAGAACTGAATGCCCGCATAAAGTCTTTGATTCGCCGCCGCCAAACGCAAGGCGATGTGACTGTAACCGTAGGTAACCTGCTGCTCTATCCGGACAAGCGGCAGGCGGAAGTCGACGGCGCTCCCCTGCAACTGAACCGTAAGGAGTTCGATTTGCTGTATTACTTCGTGGTGAATGCCAACCGGGTTATCAATAAAATGAGCCTTGCCGAGTCGGTGTGGGGCGACAATATTGACCAAGCCGATTCTTTGGACTTTATTTATTCGCAAGTGAAAAACCTGCGCAAGAAGTTGAAATCGGCCGATGCTTCCGTCGAACTGAAGGCTGTCTACGGTTTTGGCTATAAACTGTCCGAACTATGAAACTGGTGTACTACACATACCGTAAAATTTCCTTACTGCTATTTGTGTTAATGGCGGTGTGGGGCGTACTGTTTTATTATGCCATTATTGATGAAGTTGTTGACGAAACGGACGATACGCTGGAGAATTATGCCGGGATATTGATGGAACATGCGCTTCATGACCCTTCTATTCTTGAAACGGAAGGCTCTTTGATGTCTTTTTATAAATTCCTGCCTATCTCTGAAGAAGAGGGGAAGCATTATCAGGAGGTCTTTTATGATTCTACTGTTTATATCGAACTTGAGGATGAGAACGAACCGGTACGTGTGATGCGTACGGCTTTTCGTATGCCCGACGGTCAGTTTTACGAACTGACCCTGATGATTTCCATTTTGGAACGGGACGATATGGTAGAGGCGGTGCTTTGGTATTTGGGAGCTTTGTTCTTGCTTCTTCTTATTTGTACGTCTGCCGGTATTCAGCTGATATTGAAGGGAGTATTCCGTCCGTTGCATAAGCTGCTGGACTGGCTGCACAATATTCAGCCCGGAAAGGAGGTGCCGGTGTTGGAAAATCCTACGAAAATACGTGAGTTTCGTCAGCTGAGCGAAGCTGCAGTAGATATGGGCAACCGTAGCTACAAGGCCTATGAGGAACAAAAACAGTTCATAGAAAACGCTTCGCATGAGTTGCAGACACCGCTTGCCATAGTACGCGGCAAGGTGGAACTGCTGGCAGAAAATGATAATCTGACTGAACAGCAGATGAAAGAACTGGATGAAATCTATTCTACTTTGGGACGTGCTGTGAAGCTGAATAAATCCCTGTTGCTGCTGTCACGTATAGAGAACGGGCAGTATACGGAATTGGAAGATGTGTCGGTAGATGAAATTCTGGATAATCTTCTGCCGGACTTGATGGATATATACGAGCATAAGCAAGTGCGCTTGGTGCGTGAGCGGGGAGAACATCCTTTTATTATCCGTTGTAATCATTCGTTGGCTCAGATTCTGGTTTCCAATCTGGTGAAGAATGCATTGCTCCATAATGAGGATGGAGGAGAGTTGCAGATACTCACTACTCCGGCTTCGCTGGCTATAAAGAATACGGGAGATACATCGCTGGACGGTGAGAAACTGTTCCGCCGTTTCTATCACAGCATTGACGGAAAGAAAGATTCTACGGGGCTGGGACTTGCCATAGCCCGCTCCATTGCCCGGATTTCTTCCTTGAGGCTTACGTACGAATGGCAGGAAGGGATGCATTGTTTCCTGCTTGTTAAAGAAAACAAAAATAACAGTTAACTTCGATTATTCCCAAATCTTTCCTATTTCTCTGTCGTTATTTGCAGTGTGAATGATACAAAACAATTTAGTAACATTAAAAAAATAACGATTATGAAAAAAGTATTATCTATTCTTGTGTTGGCTCTTGTAGCCGTACAGTTTGCATTTGCAGGCGATGTCATTACACGTGATGCCAAGCAACTGCCTTTGACTGCCCGTAACTTTATCAACCAGTATTTTACCAAACCTCAAATTTCTCATATTAAGATTGAAACCGGAATATTGGGATCTAAAAAGTATGAGGTATTATTGACCGACCGCACAGAAATTGATTTTGACAGTAACGGTAACTGGACGGATGTGGATTGCAAGAAGGCTGCCGTACCCGAAGCATTGATTCCGGTATCTGTGAAGGAATATGTAAAAAAGAATTTTCCACAAGAGATTATTACAAAGATTGAACGAGACCGTAGCGGAGTGGAAGTGGAACTTGCCAATGACTATTCGTTGAAATTCAACAGTAAGGGAAAGTTTGTCAGCATGGATGATTGATTGTTACATTAAATGTATAACTTTAAAATTACAGTAAGGTATGAAAATGAAAATTCAAATGTTAGCGATGTTGTTTATTGCCGCAATGGTTTTCAGCGCATGCAGCGATGATGATAAGAATGACAATATAACTGCCCCGGATGCGATATCTAAAGCGTTTAAGGAGAAATATCCGGCTGCTACGGACGTTGAATGGGAGCGGAAAGGTAATTTCTTTGTAGCCGACTGTTGGATGGATGGTAGGGAAATGGACGTGTGGTTTGATACTCAGGCTGTCTGGCAATTGACCGAAGTAAACATTTCTTGGGAGGGTTTGCCGGCTGCTGTACAGACTGCCTTCAATACCGGAGAATATGCCAACTGGAAACGGGAGGATATTGATATGCTGGAATATCCGGTGGAGCCTGTACAGTACGTCATCGAAGTGGAAAAAGGCAATATGGAATACCAATTGTTCTATGACCAAAGCGGTAACCTATTGGACCAAAAGGATGTCAGTGGAGATAAAGATGATACGCATTGGCCGTAACTTTACATCGGCTTATAATCCTTAGCTAATCCTCCTTCACTGGTTTCCTTGTACAGTGAAGGCAGGTCATTTCCGGTTTCTTTCATCACCTCCACTACTTTGTCGAAAGATACACGGTGCATACCGTCGGTGAAAGAGGAGTAGAGGTTGGCATCGAGGGCACGTGCGGCGGCGTAGGCATTTCTTTCTATGCATGGAATCTGTACCAGACCGCATACAGGGTCACAGGTCATTCCCAAATGATGTTCCAGACCCATTTCAGCTGCATACTCTATTTGTGCAGGACTACCGCCAAACAATTGGTTGGCGGCTGCGGAGGCCATGGCGCAGGCTACGCCGACTTCACCCTGACAGCCAACTTCCGCCCCCGAAATGGAAGCATTGGTTTTTACTATATTTCCTACTAATCCGGCTGTGGCAAGGGCTCGTAAGATACGCGTGTCGCTAAATTCACGACTTTTGGACAGATGATAAAGTACAGCGGGCATAACACCGCAAGAACCGCATGTGGGAGCTGTGACAATGATACCTCCTGAAGCATTTTCCTCACTTACCGCCAAAGCATAGGCAAAAACCAGTCCGCGGGATTGCAAAGACTGCTTGTAGCCGCTGGCTCGTATGTAATAGGTTGAGGCCTTGCGGCGCAAGTTCAGCGGACCGGGTAATACACCTTCTTGCTCCAGCCCTCGTTTTACGGCATCCTGCATGGTTTTCCACACTTCTTGCAGGTAATCCCATATGTCGCTGTCCTCACACTCCTTGACATATTCCCAATAACTTTTGCCTGTACGCTCACACCATTGCAGAATTTCCGTCATACTGTTCATGGAATATACATCGGGAGTATTGACCGAAGATGCTCCGTCGTTCTCTTCTGCCAAAGCGCCGCCGCCAATACTGAAAACCGTCCATTGGTCGGTGTCTCTCCCTTCTTTATCCATCGAAACAAACTTCATTCCGTTGGGGTGGAAGGGGAGGAAAATCTTAGGCTCCCAAATAATCTCTACCGGTGCTACCGGTTGCAGGACTTCGGTTATGGCGATGTTGGTCATGTGACCTTTGCCTGTTGCGGCCAGACTGCCGTACAGCGTTACTTTGAATGCCGCAGCTTCCGGATGTCTTGCCAGAAATATTTCGGCAGCTTTACGAGGCCCCATTGTGTGGCTACTTGAAGGACCAGTGCCAATGCGATAGAGTTCTTTGATTGATTTCATTTTAGTACTTAGTTATCGGATTATTAGTCTCTATTTTCTGTCTTCTGTTTCTTAATTCTCAACTAACTCAAATCTACAACCGTAATTCCCGCTCCGCCAAACTGTATATGTTCGTCGGCAAAGCGGCTTACACCGGGTACAGTTTGCAGATATTGGCGGATGAGGGTACGAAGGATGCCTGTACCTGTGCCATGAAGGATGCGTACGCGGGACATTCCCACCAGTATGGCATCGTCTATGAAATAGGTAACCGCTTGTAAGGCCTCATCTCCACGCATACCGCGTACGTCTATATCTTGTTTGAAGTTCAGCTTCTTTTCGTACATACTGTCTTGGGTTTGCGAACTGATGTAGGTACTTTTGGCAGAGACGTCTGCTTGCTTGGGCTGTGCGTTTGTCCGCTCCAGCCTGTCCAGCTTGACGGTGGTTTTGATGCTGCCGAAAGCAACGGTGGCATTCTTTCCGTTTATCTCCAACACTTCACCTACCGAAGTTTGCCCTTTTATCTTGACATTGCTGCCGGGTACGATTGCTGCCAGGCGTTCGGCTTCTTTTCGCGCCTGTTGCTCTGCCAATGCCTGGGCGGACAGTGTATTTTCCTGTCCTTTATCGGCTTTCTTTTCCTTTTTCCGGTTCTGCTTTTCTTTCAGCTTTTCTATTTTGCGGGCAATCTTCTCTTCCTGTTCCTTAGCGGCAAGAGCGTCCATTGATTCGCGGAAATCATTCAGTTCCTGGCGTACCTGACGTGTCTTTTCTTTTTCTGCTTGCACCTCTTTTATGGTACGAATAGTATTCTCGATGCGGGCATTGGCTTCTTGCATCAGTTGCTCGGCTTCTTCTTTGGCTTTTCGCAAAATCTCCTTGCGGGATTTCTGTAATTCTTCTATCTCCGTCTGGTATCGGGCGATGGTTTCTTCCATATGCTTTTCACGCTGCCGGATAGTCTGGCGTTTGCCTTCCCAGTATCGTTTGTCGCGTACGATGTCTTGCAGGTATTTGTCGGCATTGATGTACTCGCTGCCTACAATCTCCGAGGCATCGGCGATTACATCTTCCGGTAATCCGATTTTGCGGGCAATCTCTACGGCGAATGAACTGCCCGGATTACCTATCTGGAGTTGGAATAAAGCCTGCATCAAGTGGCGGTCGTATAGCATGGCACCATTTACTACCCCTTCGTGATCTTCGGCAAAATGCTTCAGATTCTGGTAGTGTGTAGTAATAACACCGAACGTCTGCTTTTGGTTGAAACGCTTCAGTACTGCTTCGGCTATCGCTCCGCCAATCTGGGGTTCCGTACCGCCGCCAAACTCGTCAATCAGGATGAGGCTGCGTTCGTTGCAGTTCTTCATCATTATCTTCATGTTCGTCAGATGCGAAGAGTAGGTACTCAGGTCGTCTTCGATGGATTGTTCATCGCCGATGTCAATGAATATATTGCTGAATATGCCGGCATGGCTGCGCTCGTGCATCGGGATGAGCAAGCCGCATTGCAACATATATTGCAGCAATCCTACGGTTTTCAGGCAGACAGACTTGCCGCCGGCATTAGGACCGGAAATGATGAGGATGCGTTGCTGTCCGTTCAGCTCTATATCCAGCGGTACTACCTTTTTGCCATGTTTGGCAAGGGAGAGTTGCAGCAGCGGATGGACAGCCATTGTCCAGTCTAAAACCTGTTTGTTTTCGAAAGCGGGTTTCAGCCCGGTGATTTGTTCGGAAAATAATGCTTTGGCACGTATGAAATCTATTTCAGCAAGAAATTCATAGGATAGCAAGACATCGGGAATAGATGGTCGCAACAGATTGGAAAACTCCATTAGTATACGGATAATCTCCCGTCGTTCGTCTCCTTCCAGCTCGCGGATGCGGTTGTTGGCTTCCACCACTTCGGCAGGTTCGATGAATACGGTTTTTCCGCTGGCAGATTCATCGTGTACAATACCTTTTATTTTCCGTTTCAAGGCCGGCACTACGGGAATAACCAGTCGTCCGTCGCGCATTGTGGGAGTTACGTCCTTATCTACAACCCCTTCAGACTGTGCATTGCGCAAGATACTGTTCAATGAACGCGAAATGTTTCCCATTGTGCTTGCCAATTCCCGGCGGATACGTGCCAGTTCTGCCGATGCGTTGTCTTTTATTTTTCCGTAGGGGGAGAGAATGCCGTTTATTTTTCCGATAAGTTGCGGGAATACGGTTATGTCTCCCGCCAGTCGTTTGAGGCAAGGGTAGGGAGATGGGTCGTCTTCCTCATCTTCGTTTTTTTGAAGGAAATGTACTATGTCACGTATCGTCTCTAATGAGCGGCGGAGATCGAAAAGTTCCTGCTCGTCCAGATACATACCCTCCACCCGTATTCGTTTCAGGGATGGACGTACATCGAAAAAATATTGTGCGGGAAAATTGTCTTCTTCCTGAAGTATGCGTACAAATTCTGTAACTTGATCCAGACGCTCTTCCACTTCACCAAAACGGTCGGAGAATGCCATGTCTGTCACTCGCTCTTCGCCAAGCGTACTGAGGCACTTCTCTCTTAGCAGCTGGCGTATTTGGTCGAAACCTATCTTCTGTTCAAAGTTCTGTGGGTATATCATGGATGCAAAAGTACAATTAATTCATGAAAAAACAGGAAGTATGTTTGCAGAATTAAAAATGATTTGTACCTTTGCACCGCTTTAGAAGAAAAGCACTTCTTGAATAGGAAGTTTTGGAGAGGTGGCAGAGTGGTCGATTGCGGCGGTCTTGAAAACCGTTGTGCTGCGAGGCACCCGGGGTTCGAATCCCTGTCTCTCCGCTGAACGTGCTGGACAGAAATGGTCAGCAAACGGACAAAAAGCTACAAATCAATGATTTGTGGCTTTTTTTATTGCCCGAAAGTCCTGCTTCCAAGACTTCAAAAGTACGGTAAAAGACAAAGTTTCGTTACTAAATCGTTACCTATTCCCCGCCGGACAAAAACGGTAACGATTTGTCCATAAATGACCTGATAATGACTTGATTAGTCCATAGTCTGCATAACTCGAAAACGAGAGGTAAAAATTAATTTTGCAACTAAAAAAAGTGAGTTATGAAATCGACATTCAAGGTTCTTTTTTATTTGAAGAAAGGTTCTGAAAAGAAAAACGGCGAGGTTATGATTATGGCACGCATCACCATAGACGGCAAACTTTGCCAGTTCAGTACGAAACAGAGCATCCAGCCCGACAACTGGAGCATTACTGCGGGCAAAGCCAAAGGCAGGGATGCCGGGAGGATAAACGCCCTTTTGGACGACATACGTTCTTCCCTGAATACCATTTACCACGAAATGCAGCGGCGTGACAATTACGTGACCGCCGAGAAAGTGAAAAACGAGTTCTTGGGACACAGCGAGAGCCACGAAACAATCCTTTCATTGTTCCAAAAGCACAATGACGATGTGAAGCAGCTTGTAGGCATATCCAAGACGATAGCGACCTACCGCAAGTATGAAGTGACCCGCCGCCACCTCGCTGAATTTATCCAAAGCAAGTACAACGTATCGGACATATCCATAAAGGAGATAAGCCCGATGTTCATTACCGATTTTGAGTTGTATTTGCGTACCGCCTGCAAGTGCGGCTACAACACCACCGCCAAGTTCATGCAGTTCTTCAAGCGTATCATCATCATCGCCCGTAACAACGGCATACTGGTGGGCGACCCTTTCGCCAGCTACAAAATCCGGCTGGAAAAAGTGGACAGGGGTTATCTGACAGAGGACGAGATTAAAATTATCCTTAAAAAGAAAATGGTTTCCGAACGGCTGGAACACGTCAGGGACTTGTTCGTCTTTTCCTGTTTCTGCGGTCTGGCATACAGCGATGTCGCCAATTTGCGGCAGGAGAATATCCAAAAGTCTTTTGACGGCAACCTTTGGATAATCACCAAGCGGGTAAAGACCAACACGGACGTGAATGTCCCCCTGCTGGATATTCCCAAGATGATTTTGAAGAAGTACAAGGGCAAGTTGCCGGACGGCAAGATACTTCCCGTAATCAGCAATCAGAAGCTAAACGCCTACTTGAAAGAGATTGCCGATATATGCGGTATTAAAAAGAACCTGACATTCCACCTTGCCCGGCACACGTTCGCCACGACCACCACGCTGTCAAAGGGCGTACCCATTGAAACGGTGTCCAAGATGCTGGGACACACAAACATAGAAACTACGCAAATCTACGCCCGCATCACCAACAGCAAGATAGGCAGCGATATGCAGGGGCTTGACAAGAAGTTTGTCGGCATTGAGAAGATTTACAAGGAAGTTGCCATGTAATCTTGATTATATGGAACTGGTCACAATTTGTGACCAGTCCTTACTATTATTCCAACATTGCTAAATCTCCTAAAATATACGATTATGGATTTGCAGATTATCCAAAACAAGATTTTTGAGGTCAGAAGTTGCCGGGTGATGCTCGATTATCATTTGGCAGAACTCTACCAAGTGGAAACACGAGCCTTGAAGCAGGCGGTCAAGCGCAATATCGAGCGTTTTCCGGGTGATTTTATGTTTGTACTCACCCAAGAGGAAGCTAACTTGCTGTTATCCACAGGGGTATCACAAAATGTGATACCCCCTGCTTACAACTTCGGCGTTGCTATGCCTATGGCTTTCACCGAGCAGGGCGTAGCCATGCTTTCTTCGGTTCTCCGCTCCAAAGTAGCCATAGAAGTAAACATTTCAATCATGCGGGCTTTTGTCCTCATGCGCCAAATGGCAATCGGTTACGAGGAACTGTCAAGGCGCATCGAGGAACTGGAGGTAAGCACCGATGCGCAGTTCAACGAACTGTACCAAGTCCTTACCCAGCTTTTGAGCCAGTCGAAACAACAGAAAGAACGCCGTCCGGTAGGTTTCGTTACCTATAACCGTGGCAAGAACGAATAGGTAACGATTTCGGTAACGAAATTCCACTTAATAACCTATATCCCAGCATTGTACATTCTTCCACCTTGCGGGCAGTCTACCGACTACCCGCATTTTTTATATCCTTTTCCAACTGGCACATTTCCCGAAACGCCAGCCGTGCGTGGCATGGCTGACTGTATTTCGTGAAAAGAGCCGTTGGAAACCCGCACAAGCGTATTGCAAGCAAGCTCACAACACCCTTGCCTTTCCCGCCCGCATGGAGTGTTCCCTAAAAGATGAAAGAGAACAGGCACTTTTCCCCAGTTTCCCTATTTGTAAATCTTCCTCTTACGCAGTCCCCCAGCCGGGACAGTCGTTTTAATCATTTCAATAGGCAAAGGTAGTTACGTGTTCTTCACGATTTTGCAAGGTCGAGCCGTTCCGGTTTGGCGAAAAAATCTTCCCTGCCTTGCGAGGTATTTTTTGCCCAAAACCTTGCAAACTCTAAACACTACCCTTTTACGCCTATGTGAAACGAAAACGACCGACCCGACCGGAAGACGCATAAAAAAAAAGTCGGATTTACGGGAAACAGGAAAAAAATTCAGTGAAACTTCAACTCCCTCACCTCTCAAATCCGCATAAAATTAAAAACTTAAAAAATTACAGCAATATGGAAGCAAAGGTATTATCGGAAGCAAAAGTTTATGTAGGCACTTATGCCAAGTACAACAACGGTTCATTGTCCGGCGCATGGCTCGACCTTTCGGACTATTCGGACAAGGAAGAATTTTATGAAGCCTGCCGGGAACTTCACAAGGACGAGGAAGATGCGGAATACATGTTTCAGGACTGGGAGAACGTGCCGGAGGGCTTAATCGGCGAAAGCTGGATTTCTGAAAACTTCTTCGCCCTGCGTGATGCGGTGGAGGATTTGAGCGACACCGAGCAGGAAGCCTTTTTCGTGTGGTGCAACTATAAAAGCCATGATTTGGGCGAGGAAGATGCGGACGACCTTGTACGTGATTTCCGGGACGAGTATCTGGGTCAATATGACGATGAAGAAGATTTCGCCTATGAAATTATCGAGGAATGCTACGACCTGCCGGAGTTCGCAAAGACCTATTTCGATTATGAAAAGTTCGCCCGTGACCTTTTTATGTGCGATTACTGGTTTGATGACGGTTTTGTGTTCCGTGCGGCATAACAACCAATCCGGGCGGGGTGTCAAAGCCCTGCCCGTTAAAAACGACCAAGCGATGAAACGGAAAAGCATTTATAAAATCCTTTGGCGGGTGTTGCTGCTCTGCCTTGCATGGCGGTTTACCAGCGTAGCCGGAGCAGGCACGGCGATAACGGCGTATATCGTGTTTTGTGCCGCCCGTTTCCTGCTCCGGGTCTGCCTTTCAGCCCTTTATGCGCTGGGCGTGGCTCTGCTTTTCCTGCTGTTGCTTTCTTTACTGATATTATAACCATTAAAAAAAATAGAACATCATGCAGTCACTTAACAAAAACGGGGTAAGCATTACCCAAACACCGGGAGAAGAAAAGTTCGTGAAATGCTGTTTAGGGGCTTTCAGGGGACAAATTTATTATCAATATGACTACCGCCACACGGACGGCGAACTTTTCAGCACGGTAGCCAAAACGCTGGACGAGTGCCGCCGCAGGCGTGACGAATGGATAGCGAAGAAGAACGGAGTAATAAACAAGTAAATTTTAGGGACATGAAAACAACAGAAGTAAACAAGGAGCTTATCGGCAGGCGTTGCGAGTGCATTTTTACGGGCTTAATGGTAACGGGCGTTATCGAGGACACAGAAGAAAACGAACACACCATAGAGGTAAAAGTCCGTTTCGACCACCCGCACCAGTGGGGCGATGATTTGTATAATGATGTGTGGGCGTGGGGGCGCAAAATAGACGAGTTCGGCACGCTGCACCATTTGCAACTGTTGGAGGATAAACCGGACTTTCAGATAATGACGGTAGTTTTCGGCGAACCAATCAGCCGGATAGACCGCAGTGTTTTTGAAGATGTTGCAACGTGGGGTGTCTGTTCCCTGCAAGGCTGGGTAAACAGCTATGAAAGTGTCCGGTTTGTAGCTATAGACGACCATACGGCAATCATCACGGGCGAATATAACATGGAGCAGGTAAAGGTGTGGTTAGAGAAATACACGTCCATAAAGAGCCTTAAAACCAGTTGATAGAAAACGGCGGCTGCTTGCCGCCGTTACTTTCTTCCGTGAGCCTGCCAGCGGGTGAAGAAAGTAACAAAGAAGCCTTTCGTTTTCCCTATCATGGAAACATCCCGCCGATGCTTCCCGGCGGGATGTCTGCCCGATATTTACGCTTTGCGTATCATTCCATACCCGGTTTCCCAAGAGGATGATAAAAACGAATGTCGCAACTATAAATCCTCATAGTGAATAAATTTTACACCAAGTATGCACACGGTTTCTTCTTCCTCGATGTCATATTTCCATGTCCGTTTATTGACAAGCATTTCCGTGTCGCAATCGAACCATTCCATTACAGGCGCATCATCTTCTTCGTCCGCCCATTTGAAAACCTGATTGGACGGCGTTTTCCATAATTCAGCACTGTCACGTTCGGAAATACAGTCCTTGTCCATAATGATGATGTCACCTACTGCCGGAACTGTATCTGTTTCCAACGTGGTTTCTATGTACCACGAGATGCCTTCTATATCCAATTCTATTTTTACCATGTCGTTTTATTATTAGGGGGTTATTGTTTCCGTTTCTTCTTCGCTGTTGTCATTATTAAATGATAGTGTAAGTTGCTGCATCTGCCCGAAGCTGTCGATGATATAAATGTCAATCGTCTGCTGGTCGGTCGATGCCGAGGTGTAGTAGAGCCAGAACGTTTCTTTCTCCAGCGGGTAGAGGTCATTGGGCAGGAACACCGTGCCGTTATCCATTTCCAGCTTCCCTTTGCCGTCCGGCTGGAAATACCTTATCTGATAGGTAGTCGGCTGGTAATAGCCGCCACGCACCAGTCGGCAGCGTATTTCGGCGGTTTCCCCGACTTTCAGCCTTTTGGGTACTGGCAGTGTTTCGATGCTGAACGGGTACGCCTGCTGAATATCCAAGTTGTCATTACAGGCGGTGACAAGCACGAGGGCGGCCACGATGTAGCAGCCCATGATGATTTTATACATTACATTCTTCATATACATTATTATATAGCGGTCAGTTGATAATGAATTTCAGTCCCAAAGATACCTGCGTGTGGAACTTGCCTATGTCCGAGCCGAACAACGCCCGTTCCCTTGCACTGACAAGCAAGGCTATCCGGTCGGTCAGGTAGGCTTCCAGTTCCAGCGTCAGCGCACCGCCGTAGATGAAGCAATCCTTATCCAGCAAGGTAGAGCCGTCCGGCAGCAGCTTTTCGCTTCGGTTGCTTGTTTCGTACCCGGCGAGAGCCGACAATCCCAATGAAAGGAAAAAAGTCTTTCGCCTGTCCGATAGGAATTTCAGGTAATAGCCGCCCTCTGCGGTGAACTGTTCTACGGGTATCTGCATATCCTTGTAGTCATACTTCTTGTGCAGGTATTCGCCGCCAATCACCCAGCGGTTGGCGTTCTTGGTGTAAACGCTGTACGCCGCCCCGATGTGGTAGGCAAAATCCGTGTCGGAGTTCCAATGCACCCCGTCCGCCATGCCCGCCGTGACTTGCAAGCCTTTCATGCCCGGCAGGTATCTTTGCGCATGTGCCTGAAACGAGGTCAGGCACAGCGCAAAGAGCATCATTATAAAGATGTGTCTTTTCATTCCCTATTTGATTTTTAGTTCGTCAATCACTTCTGCGTTCACGATGTCGGCGTTCTCCACCCGTATGGTCTGATGCCGCCCGCCGTTCTTCTCGTAGAGTTCCACGACCAGCAGCTTGTCGTCAGGAATGGTGAACTTCGGCAGGGCGTACACCGTGCGCACGGTACTTTTTCCTGCAATCTCTATCACCTCGTTGTAGCTACGTACCGCATCCAGCACCGTTTCCTGAATAGCCGTGCGCTTGGGTACTTTCTTATCGGTTATCTTAAACTTGATGAAGTCGGTATCGAAAGGCACGTTGGAACTGTTCTTTGTCTGCGTGTGTACATAGAGCATCCCGTTATAGGTGTAAATCCCCTTGATTAAGAACTGTATGCCGAAACGCTTGCTACCCAAGTGGCGCACTTTCCGGTCATTGTTCTTGTAGATGCTCTGCATTATCAGTTTCACCAATAGCGGGCTTTCATTCCCCAGTTCCCGGAAATAGATGTTCATCCGGGTATGTGAGAAGTCGGACGTATCTTCATTCTCCAAGAAGTCTTTCATTTCGATGTTGAGCATTTCCGGTTCACGGGCGTACTTGGCGTTGAACGAAAAGAAACTGCCGTCCTCGCAGATAACGGAGAAGTTCGTTTCTCCCGGAAAGCCCTCTGTCGTGGCTTTCACCCTGATTACGTTCTCCGCACCGTCCGCCTTGCCCGCTATGATATGGTTGCTTCCCAAATCGACATAGCGGACGGCGGCGGGGAAGATGATATGCACCGTCTTGGCAAAGGTCACTTCCACGCCGTAGGGCGTAACCATTTGGCGGTACGGGAGTTTCCGGGTAATCCCCCGGTACAAGTCGTTGCCAGCCGCATACTTCACGGTGTCAGTGGTTTGTGCGTTTGCCGCACACACGCCCAGCAAGAGGGCGAACATTACAAAAATCTGTTTCATTGCTAATTGAAATTTTAACGGTTGATAAAATGGTTATTGTTGTTTGGCGTAAAGCATCACCCTGTACCCGGCTTTCAGCTTCACTTTCACGGTTCGGAACTTCTTGGCGAGGTAGCCGGACGTTCCTTGCAGCAATCCCCTTGTCACGTCCATAGCCACCTGCTGCCCGGCACTTTGGGCAAAGGAAATGCTTGTACCCAGCCCGCTTCCGATATTCGCCATAGCTTCGTTGAACGCTTCCTGCTCCATAGAGGACGGGACGGACAGCCCCTTTTGCCCGTCCGTGTCGAACACGGCGAGTTCCACCGGGATGATGTTGCCAGCGTACTCAATCGAGGACACCAGTATGTCAAGCCGCTCGCCCTGCACCTTTGCCGTCCCCGCCACGAGGGTATTCTTCGGCACGACTATGTTCCCCGCCTGCATGGGTTCGAGCAGCCGTAGTTTCACCGCCTGCCCGTCCGTCAGGGTTTGGTCTTGGTGGATGCAGGCGGCTACCGTGTTCTTTCCCATAGCGTACCCCGTGCCTACTGCCGTGTTGAAGCCGTAGTTTCGTGGCTGGCTGTAAGCCCGGATGAAGTCGGCATCGCTCATGGGCTGCCGCAATCCCGAAACGGTCGTTTCCCTGACAGCCTGCACCGCCACCGCATCCGGCTTGCGGTCAATGTCGCCCGTTACCGGGACTTGTGCGACTTGTCCCTGCCCGCCGTTCATGTACTTTGCCGCCAGCTCGTAGGACTTTTCCAAGAGTGCCATTTGGTCGTCAGCGGTGGGTGTGGCGTTCTGTTGTTGCAGCCTATCGGTCAGTTCCGCTACCTGCCGCTTCAAGTCCTCTTTTTCCTCGTCCACCGCCGGAGTTTCATAGAACGTGCTTAACTGGCGGTTGATGTCCCGGTAAGCGTATGCCGAAGAAGCACCGCCGCCCCTTTGGGGCTTCGCATCCTCTTCCGGCATCAGGTCGATTTCCGCTTGCGGTTCTTCCGCTTCATCGTTCCCGGTGAAACCGAAGTCCTGCAAGGACTGTATCTTCTCCTGCTGCCTGCGGCTTATCATCGCCTGTTCGTAAGCCTTTTGCTTGTCGGCTATAATCCCGTCCTCTGCGGGCAGGGGTATGTCGGCGTTGAAGCCGCCCACGCTTTCCACGTTCACGTCCTCTTTGCCGGAGGGTGCGAATATCAGGTACATGCACCCGGCAAAGGCAAGGAACATCAGCGGGAAGACTATCATTTTCCTGCGCTGCTGCACCTGCTGCGGGGTAAGTTCCCGTTTGGGTTTATCTTCCTTTTTCGGCTTCCCGTCCGCCTGCGGTACGGTCGTGCCGTTCTCATTCTTCTGTACTTCTTCCATATTGCGGTCTGTTTAAGGGGTTGATACTTTTGGTTGTGTCGTTGCCGTGCAACGGCAGTTGCCTGATGTGTTCTATTTGCAGCCGCCTGCCGTCCCGCTTCCCGATGTTGTAGATTGATGAAACGGTAATGTAGATAGACAAGCCGCCAAGGAAGAAGAACATCACGAGGATAACCGCCAGCCTTTTGCCCGGCGTAATCCGTCCGCACATTCGGCGCAGGCGGTCGTCCGCCCAGTCCCGCACCTTTCCGATGTAGTTTCGTTTTCTTTCCATAAGGCTATCTCTTAATGGTCTGCAAATCCTTGTTCTCGGTAATGGTGAACGCTTCGATGATGAAGCCGTGCGGGTTGTTGTCGCTCCGTGTGGCGTTGAGCAGGCGGCACGAGGTCACAAGGCTTCGCACCGTCAGGCTGCTTTCCCGGACAATCAACTGGCGGGCATACGTGTTCACCTTGTAGGGGTACTGGTCGAAGTCGCACTTCACGCTGTCAATCTCCACCGTCTGCGTGACGTTTCCGGAAATCACCCGGTTGTAGTAGCCCTTTTCCGCCAAGTCCTTGTAATAGTTGAAAGCGGTCTTGTCGGCGAGGAACAGCGAGCGTTTGATGTTGCTTTCGATAGCCCCCTTGTCGGGTGAGAGCGTGAAGAAAAGTTCGTGGAAACGCCGCACGTGCGACTTGGCTTCCACGGGTCTGTTCTGCGCCATGTCCTGCGAGAGTGCCAGCATCAGGCTTTTGCCGTTGTCGAGGACGTATATCTTCTGCCGCTGCTTTTCGGCGAAGCTGTACGAGTTCCACACGGCAAAGCCCGTCACCAGTGCGCACAGGCAGATGAATACCAGCGCAAAGAGCCTGATTTGCCGGAAACTCGTTTCGATGTTCGTTAATGACTTAAATTCCATATACTAAATATTGATGTTGGTTATTTGAGTAGTTTCCCGGTTACTTTCCCGCTTGCCGCACCGACCGCCGCCCCGGCGATTGACCCAGCCCGTGCCACGTTGCGGTTATAGGCAGACGTACCGCCAGCCGACACTATCCAGCTTGCCACCGTTGGAATGGTGAAGTAGCCCACGATGCCGATAATCATAAAGATTACATACACGGTGCTGCTCCCGTCAGGAATGAAATTCGGGTCTGAAAGCTGCTCGATGTCTTTTTGTAGCATCAGGGTTTGTATGCGTGCCAGCACGCTGCTGAACAAGTCCGACACGGGTAGCCACAGGTAAATGGATATATAGCGTGAAATCCACTGGGTCAGCGTGCTTTGGAAACCGTCATAGACGGAAATCGCAAACGCCAGCGGACCCAGTATGCTTAACACGATTAGGAAGAACGTGCGCAGCGTGTCTATAATCAGCCCCGCCGCCTGAAAGAGCATTTCCAGCAGTTCCCTGAACCAGTCCCGGACGGACTTCTTTATATTGTACGCCGCCCTGTCCATATACATACCCGTCATAGTTACCATATCGGAGGGCGACCAGCCCAGTTCTTCCAGTTGCCTGTCAAATTCCTCGTCCGAAGCGAGGTAAGCCGTTTCGGGGCTACGCATCAGGGCTTCATATTCCAGTCGGTCTTTCTGTGCCCGGTATTCGTTCATGTCGAAAGTCTGCGTTTCCATAAGTTGGTTGCACCCTTTCACCACTGGCGACAATACCGTGTTGATAGTCCCCAGCACGAACGTGGGAAAGAACATGATGCACAGCCCCAGCGCAAAGGGACGCAGGAGCGGGTACACGTCTATGGGTTCGGCACGTGCGAGCGACTGCCACACTTTGGCGGCTACATAGAACAGCGCACCCAGCCCGGCTATTCCTTTGGCTACCCCCGTCATGTTGCTGCACAAGGGCATCATTTCATCGTACAGCACCCGCAACACTTGGTGCAGGTTGTCAAAATCCACCGCTGCTAATAACATAGGCATACCGATTTATATGTTACCAGTAGCGTTCATCCGCCGAGCCGTAAAGAGCCAGCACCCGGTCTGTGTCGTTCTTCTTCTTTGCCCGCAGGTAGGACACGGATATGTTCTTTCGGGTGTAGTAGTTCACGAGGTTGCGGTAGTTGAGCAGGCTTTTGTAGGCGTTGTTGATTACCGCCAGCCTTTCGGCATCCGTCAGCGACATACCCGTCACGTTCACTACATTCTTCAAGTCCTGCAACACGTCCGCACTTTCGGAGAGCAGCTTGGCATACCCGGCTGAAATGGCGGTGAGTTCATCCGGCGTGTAGTTCGGGTCAGCCAGCATGTTCTGGTAGTTTCGCACGTAGATTTCGGATATTTCCGCCACCAGTTCAATGGACTTCTTCACCTTGATGCCGCCCTTGACAACATCGTGTACCGCTTTGAGCGCATCGTAATAGACTTTTCCCTGCTGGAAAATCTTCTGCGCTTCCATGAAGCCGTCCAGCGTGTTTTTGGCTGTGGTGGAAGTCTGCACTATCTGCTTGGTGGTGTTGATGATGCCCTGTGCCAAATTGCCGGGGTCTGACACCACCCACTGTGCGGATGCGTTGCCGATGAAGCAAAGGCATACCGCCATAAGGAGAATTGTTCTTTTCATGTTCCTGATTTTTAAGTTGTTGATGATTGGGGATTACGTTTGCTTTCTGCAAGCCTCTTGATAGCCAGTTCAAGGTTGCCGCCCAGCTTGTCGGCAAGTGCGAACAGTTCCATTTTCTCGCTTTCCTCTGTCGTGAAGGTGTAATATTCTTCCAATGAAACTTCTGTGGCGTACACCGCCGACTGCGTGCCGCCCAGCGAGAAGAAAACTTCCTTGTACTTCCGTCCGGGGTGGTTCGCCATGTTGATAGACAATATCTGCGAACGCTCCTTGTCGGTCAGTCCCAAGAGGTTCTGTATGCTGTCAAACTTGTTGAGATATTTTCTTTGGTCTAACAGGATTTTGCAGTCCGAGTTATTGATGATACTCTCTTTCACGATAGGGGAAGAAATAATATCCTCAATCTCTTGCGTGACTACAATCGCTTCCCCGAAATATTTTCGGACGGTTTTGTAGAGGTAGCGGATATAGTCCGCCATGTTCGCCGATGCAATCGCTTTCCACGCTTCCTCGATTAGTATTAACTTCCTTATTCCCTTTAACTTGCGCATCTTGTTTATAAAGGCTTCCATGATGATGATAGTCGTTACCGGGAATAAAATCTTGTGGTCTTTGATGTTGTCCAACTCAAAGACAATGAAGCGTTTGTGCAACAAATCCAGTTCCTTGTCGGAGTTCAGCAGGTAGTCGTACTCACCGCCACGATAGTACGGTTCAAGCACGTTCAGGAAATTGTTTATGTCAAAATCCTTTTCCCTGACGTTCTTCTGTTCAAGCTGTCGGCGGTAATCATCCCGGACAAACTCGTAGAACGTGTTGAAGCAGGGCGTTACCGAACGGTCTTTGCCTGTCAGTTCGATATAGGCACTCACGGCGTTTGACAACGCCACTTCTTCCGACCGCTTCGGGGCTTCATCATCCCGCTTCCACAGGGTGAGTATAAGGGTCTTGATGCTCTCTTTCTTCTCTATGTCGAATACCCCGTCCTCGACATAGAACGGGTTGAACGCTATCGGGTTCTCGTTGGTGTAGGTGAAATAAATCCCGTCCTCGCCGTGCGTGCGGTTGTGGATAAGCTGGGACAGCCCCAAGTAACTGTTACCCGTATCTACCAGCAGCACGTGCGCCCCCTGCTCGTAATACTGACGCACCATGTGGTTGGTAAAGAAAGACTTACCCGACCCGCTCGGCCCAAGTATGAACTTGTTGCGGTTGGTCGTGATGCCTTTCTTCATGGGCAAATCCGATATGTCGATATGCAGCGGGCGACCGCTCACCCTGTCCACCATTTTGATGCCGAACGGCGAAAGCGAACTCTTGTAGTTCGTTTCTTCCACGAACAGGCAGAGAGCCTGCCCCAAGAACGTGTAGAAACTTTCCTCTGCGGGGAAGTCCGCTTCGTTTCCGGGTATGCCCGCCCAAAAGAGCGTGGGCGTATCGACCGTGTTGTGGCGTGGCTTGCACTCCATTAGCGCAAGCTGGCTTCCCACATCGTTGCGTATGCGTTTGAGTTCTTCCCGGTCGTCACTCCATGCCATGACGTTGCAGTGGCAGCGCACCGATACAAGCCCCTTGCTGTGCGCTTCGTTCAGGTACTCGTCTATCCATTCCTTGTTCACTTGGTTGGCACGGGAATAACGGGAGAGCGATTGCATGTTCCGGGCGGTCTGCTCGAAGTTCTTCAGGTTTTCGGCGTGGTCGTCTATGAAGATGAACTGGTTATAGACGTGGTTGCACGACAACAGCACGCCCACCGGGGCGGCGAATGACAGTCGGCAGTCGCTCCGGTCAGTGGACAGCTTCTCAAACCGTGTGTCCGTCCCGACCTTTCCGGGCAAATCTTCCACGTCCGAAAGCGTGTGCAGGCACAGTATGTCGTCCCCGACACGCATTTCTTCCGGGTACAGCCCGATGTCTTTCAGGCAGGTGGTATCTGTCTGCGATAGCGAGAAGTATTTCTCGATGATGCCCGCCTTTCCGTCCTGCCCGGTGATTTCCGATGCCGCCAGCCGGGTAAGGGTGACAAACCCGCTGTCGTTCATAATCCTTTCAAACTGCCCGACCGCTTCGATGAACTTTGCCGCCGCTTCCTTGTCGGCTATCTCCTGCGGTACAATCCTGCCCCGGCATAGGGTGGAGAAGTCGCTCTGTCGGCGGCTTCTCTCCCTTGTCGTCTTTGTCAGGAACAGGTAGCAGTAATGGTTCAGGAACGGGCGTTCATTGAAGTGCCGTTCAAAGGAGCGGCTTAAAAAACTAAGCTCGTCCCTTTCCGTGTCGGGCTGGTAGTTCTCCTTGATGAAGAAGTCCTGCTTGTGTACTATGGAGTAGTCGGGCAGCACCTTGATTGCCTTGTACCATGCCGAATGTATGGCTTCGTACTCGGCACTGGTGACGGTGAACAGTTCGGGCAGTTCCACCCTGAAAGCCACCGTTATGTCCGCATCCTTTGAAATGATGCAGCCGTTCTCCACCGCCAAAAGGGGGAATTTCCTTTCCAGCGTGGTAGCCTTTAACATATTTCTCATGGTCTTTCTTCCTTTCTTTTTTTGTAGGTGAATAATCGGGGTATCGCCTTTCGGCTGATAATGAAGCGTGGATGCCGTTTGCGTGCGGCGGCTTTCATCAGCCCGTGCGTGCCGTACTTGGCGTTGAGCCGGAACGTCTGCCACACGAGCAGCAGCGAAGCCGACACGATGAAACCGATACATAGCCACTGGTTCACGCCCGCCATGAACAGGACGATGAACACCACGAAGACGGCGAGCAAGCCGCCGCAAAAGATAAAGAGGTACTGGCTTTTCAGCCCCTTGAACTCCACGGGCTTCCCGATACCCCTGTTTACCTGATATTTTTCGGGCTTAGCCCTCAACAACTCGTCAGACATAGCCGCAGGTTTAGAGGAAGAACGAGCGCAGGATAGTGGCGGCTACAATCAGGAAGATGCACGCCCCGAACCAACTGGCGGCGGTCTTTGAGGTGTCGGGGTCGCCGCTTGAAAACTTGTTATATACTTTTACCCCGCCAATCAAGCCGCAGACCGCCCCGATTGCGTACACCAGTTTTGTTCCGGGGTCGAAATACCCGGTGATTAGGTTCGTGGCTTCGGTGATGCCCGCCTGCCCGTTTCCTTGTGCGTAGGCACTTACCACGGCGGCAAGTATAGCCGCCGACAAGAAGATTTTCTTTCTCATTGTGATTTGTTTTTAATGCCGGGCGGCGGGTGGATAGTCCGCCTTTCCCGGCTGGTGAATAATTTGAAATTTTAGTGGTCGGGGATAGTCCCGTTTGTCTGTTTGGTTTTCAGGTTGCCAATCAACCGTAATCACGCTGTTTCATGCTGTCAGGCTTATACATTATTATATTATAGGAAATCGTTCATGTCGAACGCTTCGTGTTCCTTGCTTTTATTGCCAGCTTCGGCAGGGACAGCAGCCGCAGCCAGTTCCGCTTCGTTGCGTCCCAGCAGTTCCGCCACCTTTGCCAGCCCGCCGTTGATGTTCTCCACCACCGCATCGTAGAGGTTCGTCCCCTCAATCCTTGCCAGTGTCCCGGCGGCTTGCCGCTGTTCCGTTTCGGTGGGGTTGTCGGCGTTCGCCGTGCGTACCGCTTCGCCCAGTTCGTCAAAGCTCACGCCCGTAGCCCGCCCGGTATCATCGTCACCGTCCATGTACCCGGCTATTTCCTCGTCCTCGTAGTCGGGTTCGTCATTCTCGTAACCGGGCGTTTCTTCCGGCAGTCCGTCAGCCTGCGGCGCAAAAATAGTATCATTTTCAGCCGCTTGCGGGAGGTGTCCCGATTTGTCCTGCGCTGTCTGAAATTGTCCGCTCTTGTATCGGCTTTCACCTATCAGCGTGTAGCCTGAAACCCCGTTTCGTGGAAGCGGCGCATCATCCGTTTTGCCCGGTGATGTCCGGCTGTCCGTGTAGCGATACCACAGCCACAGGGCGATGTAGTACACCAAAAGCCCGGTAAGTATGCAATAGATTACCATAGTCAGACAGGCTTTTGGAAGTGGCTTTCGTACAGGGTGTTTATCTCGTCTTGGTACTGCTCGAAGTGGCGCAGCAGAATGTTTTCCACGTAGCTGCTTACCGTCACCTTTCGCCCGCCTATCACCGTCACGATACGCATCAGCTTCTCATGCGTGGTTCGGCTCACGTACAAGGGCTGTCGGTCTGCCAGTTCCACTTTCTGAAAGTAGGTTTCCCGGTAGTCGCCCGAACCGCCCTTGCGCTTGCGGGGTGTCGGTTTCTCTACTTGCACTGTTTCAGCCTGCCGTCCCTCGTGGGCGGTTTCCGTTTCGCTGCCGGGCTGCGGTTCATCATCCGGCTGGCTCTCCCGCTTGGCGGGTACACCCTGCGAGATAAGTTCCCGCATAAAATCCTCGTCTATCTTCGGCATCCCGCCGCTTTGCTTTGCCATATCATTTTAATTTGATGTAGTACACTATTTCGGTTATCAGTTCTTCCAAGTTGCTTCCCCTTACCAACGGGCGGCTGGCGGGAAAGAGCGTGGAGCGGAACACCGCCTTTTTATCCGCCACCAGTTCCTTTTTGTAGCGTTTGGTATCGGGGATAAAGGTTTTCATCAGCGGCAGTTCCAGTTCCTTAATGGTCTTGTCGTAGGCGGTGTAAAGGTCTGTTTTCTCCCTACCGTCCACCATGTTCCAAAAGAGGTACAGCCCGGCAAGTCGGCAGGCTTCATTCCTCACCAATAGCTTTTGGATAGCCATTGCGAACGACAGGCTGCTTTCCAGCACCACCTTGTCGGCTGAAATGGGGGTGAAAATGTAGTCCATGCCCGCAAGGGAGTTTATCACGCCCTCGCTGTTCACCGTGCCGGGCAGGTCGAAAAACACTATATCCGGCACGTGTCCGGCGGCTATATGTTCGTCAGCCGTTGCAATCGCCTTTTCAGGTGAACTGCACAATACCGGGTAGGCTTTCTTCCCCAGCCGGGTGAACTGCTCATACGCCATTCGCTTGTAATCTTCATCCGCCCCGACCTGCTCGGCATCCCGCTTTCGCATCCCGGCAATGGAGTGTTGCGGGTAGTCGCAATCGACCACCGCCACATCGTAGCCTTTGAGGTAGTATAGGTAACTCGCCGCCAGCACGGTAAAGGTGGTTTTGCCGACCCCGCCCTTTTGGGTGGAAAAGGCGACATAAAGGGGTGTTTTCTCGTTTTCCATATTGCTTCCGTTCATTATTGGTTGATAGATTTGTTTATTGCTTTCAATCATTCATTCTTTCCATGTTGCAATCTTGAAATATTGAAAGACTGTTTTATTTCAATCTTGTTTTCCTGCTTTCATTCTTTCTTGAAATATTGAAATCCTGCAATCATGTTTTATTGAAATCCTGCTTTCAATCATTCTTTCCTGATTGGAATATTTCTTTCAATCTTGCTTTCAATATTGAAATCCGATGCAAAAAAAGGGAGAAAAAACGTCCCCTGAAAACCTTGTCCCGATTTGTCCTGCGCTGTCCCGTTTTGTCCACCAACCACCTATTTTACAGCATTATAAATCACCGTTACTTTGCAGCGGAGTAACGAACCGCAGGGGGCGCAGGTGTAAAACAGGGCTGGTGAATGGCTGGGCTTACCGTTCCACGCTAACCCCAATCCGTCCGTGACGGATTTCGATTTTCGTCAGAAAATAGCAAGGTGTGTTCTATGGCACATAGAACCGTTTTCCGTGCCTGAAAACGCCTTGCCCCTTGCGGGGGTAAAAATCACTCCGAAGTCGTAATTTTTTAATTGAAAGAAGCATGGAAACAAGAAAACCTAACAAGGGCGGTCGCCCCGCCCTCGCAGACCCGGCGAAGCATCGCCATGTCCTTTACCTGAACGACCGGGAGAACGCCCGCTTCCTCTCGCAGTGGGAGCAGTCGGGCGTTACGAGCAAGTCCCGTTTCATCGCCGCCCGGCTGTTCGGCGAGCCGTTCCGGGTGGTGAAAGTGGACAAATCGGCAGTAGAATATTGTGCCCGGTTGACCGAATTTTACGCACAATTCAGAGCGGTAGCGGTCAATTACAACCAAGTGGTAAAGGCTCTGAATAGTAACTTTTCGGAGAAAAAGGCACTGGCTTTTCTCTATAAACTGGAGAAAGCGACCACCGAATTGGCGGCACTGAACCGCCAAGTTATTGCATTAACCAATGAATGCAGGGAACTATGGTTGCCAAAATAAGCACGGGCGGCAATATGTTCGGCGCACTGGCGTACAACCAAAACAAGGTGGACAGCGGGGAAGCAAAGGTGCTTTTCTCCAACCGGATGCTGTTAAGCGAGGACGGGAATTTCTCTATCGGCGAGTGTATGCGCAGCTTTGAAATGCAGATGCCCGTCCAGCTATCCACCAAGAAGCCGATACTTCATATTTCCATAAACCCGCACCCGGAAGACGTGCTGACCGACCGGCAGCTTTCCGACATTGCCAAAGAGTATATGCGGAAGTTGGGCTATGGCGACCAGCCTTATTTGGTGTACAAGCATACCGACATCGACCGCCACCACATCCACATCGTGGGGTTGCGGGTGGACGAGAACGGCAAGCCGCTGAATGACAGGTTCGAGCATCGGCGCAGCAAGCAAATCACCCGTGAACTGGAGCAGAAATACAACCTGCACCCGGCAGAACGAAAGGAACGTGCCGAACGCCCGGAACTTAAAAAGGTGGACTATGCCGCCGGGGACGTGAAGCACCAAATCGGCAATACCGTGAAAGCGGCTTGTTACGGCTACCGCTTCCAGTCGTTCGGGGAGTACAAGGCTTTGCTTGCCGCTTACAACGTGTGCGCCGAGGAAGTCAAAGGGGAGATAAACGGCAAGCCCTATCAGGGCATAGTCTATTCCGCCATGAATGACAAGGGCGAAAAGGCGGGCAACCCGGTAAAGGCTTCCCGCATCGGCAAGTCGGTAGGTTATGAAGCGGTGCAGCGCAGAATGGAGAAATCGGGCGAAGCAATCAAGAACGGGAAACTGAAAGAGCGCACCCGGAAGATTGTAGCCACTGCCATGCAGACCGCCCGCAGCCGCAAGGAACTGGAACAGCAGCTAAAAAAGCAGGGCATTGACGTGGTATTCCGTCAGAACGACAGCGGGCGCATCTATGGCGTTACGTTCATCGACCATGACAGCCGTGTGGTGCTGAACGGTTCACGCTTGGGCAAGGAGTATTCGGCGAACGTGTTCAACGAACGCTTTTCGGGCGAAACCGGAAAGATGCACCAGCCCGAATTGTCAGCACCGCAGCAAGACCAATCCACGCATCAGGAACAACCGGGCTTCACTCCGAAATCCGACATCGTTTCGGGCATGGCTTCCGTGCTGGGTGCTTTCGGCGGTTTGCTGGGCGGCGGTGCATCAGGCGGTGACGAGCCGCAGGACACCGCCCGCCAAAAGAGAAAGAAGAAAAAGAAGCGCACAAGGCGTATCGACTAACTAAAAAACATTACAATCATGCAACAGGAAGATGATTTGAGAGGGCTTGCAAGGGTCATGGACTTTATGCGGGCTGTCAGTATTCTATTCGTGGGAATAAACGTGTACTGGTTCTGTTACTCCACCTTGAAAGAATGGGGAGTGACGTTTGAGGTGATAGACAAGATACTGTGGAACTTCCAGCGCACCACCGGGCTGTTCTCGTCCGTTCTTTGGACGAAACTTTTTGCGGTGGTGTTCCTCGCCCTGTCGTGTATCGGCACTAAGGGCGTGAAAGAGGAAAAGATAACGTGGACGAAGATACATTGCAGCCTTGCGGCGGGTGTCGTGTTGTTTTTCCTGAACTGGTGGCTGCTGGAACTTCCGCTGCCACATACGGCGGACACTGTGTTTTATATCGCCACGCTGTCGGCGGGCTATATCTGTATGCTCATGGCGGGTACATGGATGTCCCGGCTGTTGAAGAACAACCTAATGGATGATGTCTTTAATACGGAAAATGAAAGTTTCCAGCAGGAAACAAGGCTTATCGAGAACGAGTATTCGGTAAATCTGCCTACCCGGTTCTACTATAAGAAGAAATGGAATAACGGCTGGATAAATGTTGTGAACCCGTTCCGTGCCAGCCTTGTGTTGGGTACGCCGGGCAGCGGCAAATCGTATGCAGTGGTAAATAGTTACATAAAACAGCAAATCGAGAAAGGTTTTGCGCTCTACTGCTATGATTATAAGTTTCCCGATTTATCGGAAATCGCTTATAATCATTTGCTTAACCACTTGGACGGGTATAAGGTAAAGCCCAAATTCTACATTATCAATTTTGACGACCCACGCAAGAGCCACCGATGCAACCCGATAAACGCCAGTTTCATGTCGGACATTGCGGATGCCTACGAAGCAAGCTACACGATAATGCTTAACCTCAATCGAAGTTGGATAAGCAAGCAGGGCGACTTCTTCGTGGAAAGCCCGATTATTCTTTTGGCGGCTATAATTTGGTATCTCCGTATCTATCAAGGCGGTAAGTATTGCACGTTCCCCCATGCCATTGAACTGCTGAACAAGAAATACGCTGATGTTTTCACGATTTTGCGCAGCTATCCTGAACTGGAAAATTATCTTTCCCCGTTCGTGGATGCTTGGGAATCAGACGCTCAAGAGCAGTTGCAGGGGCAGATTGCCAGTGCGAAAATCCCGCTTTCAAGGATGATTTCACCCGCCCTTTACTGGGTAATGACGGGGGATGATTTTTCACTCGACATCAACAACCCGAAAGAGCCTAAAATTTTGGTTGTCGGCAACAATCCCGACCGTCAGAATATCTATTCGGCAGCACTGGGCTTATATAATTCCCGTATCGTGAAGCTGATAAACAAGAAAGGTCAGCTTAAAAGTTCGGTGATAATAGACGAGTTGCCAACGATTTATTTTCGTGGGCTTGACAATTTGATTGCGACCGCCCGAAGCAACAAGGTTGCGGTTCTGCTGGGCTTTCAGGATTACAGCCAGCTTACCCGTGACTACGGGGACAAGGAAAGCCGTGTGATACAAAATACTGTGGGCAACGTGTTCAGCGGTCAGGTAGTCGGTGAAACGGCGAAAATCCTGTCGGAGCGTTTCGGAAAGGTGTTGCAGAAACGGCAGAGCATGACAATCAACCAGCGGGAGAAGTCCACCTCGATAAGCACCCAAATGGACAGCCTGATACCCGCCAGCAAAATATCCAACCTCACGCAAGGTATGTTTGTGGGTGCGGTGGCGGACAACTTCGATGAACGGATAGAACAGAAGATTTTCCACTGTGAAATCGTGGTGGACAATGAAAAGGTGAAGCGGGAAACCGCCCGTTACGTGAAGTTGCCGCAGATTATCGACTTCACCGACAAGGACGGCAACGACCGGATGCAGGAGGAGATACAAGCCAACTATGACCGCATCCGTCAGGAAGTCCGGCAGATTGTCGAGGACGAGATAACCCGGATTAAGAACGACCCGGAACTATGCCACCTTATAAAAGAGGAAGAATAACCGATATTCTTTCCTGACAGACAGTATTTTTACTAATTTTGCAGACAAAGAAATGATTATGAATGAAAACCAAAATACGGAATGGAAAGAAAGCTGGCGTGACGAGTATCTGAAATGGATATGCGGCTTTGCCAACGCCACAGGCGGCAAGATATATATAGGTATGAATGACAACGGTAAGGTAGTCGGCGTTGCCGATGCCGACAAACTGCTGGAGGATATACCGAACAAAGTGCGTGACGTGCTGGGTATCATCGTGGACGTGAACCTGCTGGAAGAAAACGGGCTGAAATATATCGAGATTGACGTACCGCCTTATTCCAATCCTATCAATTACAAAGGTCAGTACCACTATCGCAGCGGCAGCACGAAACAGGAGTTGAAAGGTGCGGCGTTGAACCGTTTTATCCTGCAACGTACTGGCAGGCATTGGGACGAGTTTCCCATAGAGTGGGCAGGCATAGAGGAACTTTCCCCCGGCGCATTGAACCGTTTCCGCAAGGAAGCGGCGAGAAGCGGGCGTGTGGACGAAGATGTGTTGAAAGATACTACCGAAAATTTGCTGCACGATTTGAGGCTGATTGACACCCAAACCAACCGTCCGACCCGTGCCGCCTTGCTGTTGTTCCACCCCGACCCGGAACGCTTTGTAACCGGGGCTTATATCAAGATAGGTTTCTTCCGGGATGATAAGGGTAACTTGGAGTTTCAGGACGAGGTTCACGGCTCTTTAATGGAGCAGGTGGATAAGGCAATGGATTTGATAAAGACCAAATACCTGATTTACCGCATTTCATACGAGGGCATTTCCCGGCGTGAAACACCGCAGTTCCCGGTGGAAGCTGTCAGGGAATCACTGATGAATTGTGTGGCACATAAAGACTATGCCAGTGCCGTACCCATTCAGATTAGCGTGTTCCCCGACCATATCACCTTTTGGAACGCCGGGCAGTTGCCGGAAAGCTGGACGACCGAAAAACTTTTTGAAAGCCACCCGTCCTCTCCTTATAATCCGCTAATCGCCAACGCCTTTTTCAGAAGCGGGGACATTGAAAGCTGGGGACGTGGCTACAAGCGTATCTTGGAAGCCGTCAGCGCATACAAGTTGTTACCGCCCAAACTTGAAATGTTAAGCGGTCTGATGATTACCTATTATACCGATATACGTTCGCAGCTATTGGCGCAGCGGGTGGATGAAAGGTATATTTCAGTTGTCGAGTATGCAGCCAATAACGGACGTGTCACGAACTCGGACGTACAGAACATTTTGGGGGTAAGCAAGCCGACAGCATCCCGCATACTCCAACAAATGAATGGTTGGCTGGAAATGCAGGGTAAAGTGGGAAAAGGAACTTATTATGTTCCTAAATGGCTCACTAACGTATCGCAGGCATAATGCAAATTTTAATAAGCCGTTGATTATAAGGCATAAGGTCTATAATTAAATGGCTCATAAATGGCTCACCCAAAGAGAGTGATTAACTTCGCTCTCTTTTTTTATGCCCTTTTCAATTCTGCAACCAATGGTTGCGGAATTTCATCCCACCCGGACAAATCGGGACAGCGCAGGACAAATTCGGACAGTCCTTGCCGCCCGTCCAAATATAGCATATTTAGTCGCTACCTTTGGGCGGGACTATTCCCGTAACCACTAAAATTCCAATTATTTATGGCAAACAGAATGACCCCGCCCGCAGAGGGGCAGGAAAAAGACGTGCTGCTGGTCTTGGATAAACAGCAGGGAAAGGTGAGTGCCGTTAAGGGTATCGACAAGGACGGCAATTTGCAGACCGTGCCACCCACTACCGGACACGGCGGCGAGTTCATGCAGGTGGACAAGAACAGCGATGTGTTCAGCAACTTCATTTCCAACTTCTACCGCAAGTATCAGGACACTTCCGGGCTGGAGCTGTTCAGCGTCAAGGCTTCCGAAGCGGAGCGGGACGCAAAGGCAATCGAGGACAACCACCGCAACCCTACACCGGAGGGCGACAAGCGGGCTGAAATGCTTCGAGTTCCGAAGCCCGACTTCCACGAGTTCAAGCAGGGTTACCGCTTCGACCCGGCAAAAATCGACTGGGAGAACCTGAAAAAAGTCGGCATCACCGCCGAAACCCTGAAAAACACAAAGGACTTCGACCGGGTGATGCGTGGCTACAAGTCCCGCAACACCTACACCGTTTCGGGGACGGTGGGCGGCTTCTACCTCAAACCTACCGATGTCAAGCTCTCTTTCTATCAGGCAAAGGACGGTGCGGTAGTACCCAAGCTGCACGGCGTGCAGCAGGACGAGAAACTGTTGCAACGCCCGTTCCATGAACACGGGTTCACCAAGCAGGAACAGGGCAACTTGCAAGGCACTGGCAACTTGGGCGGCATCGCTGAAATCAAAGACCCGAAAAGCGGCGAGCAAATCCCCGTGTTCGTCAGCCGGGACAGGTACACGCACGAACTGGAGTATATGCGGGCTGACAAGTGGAAATGCCCCGATACAATCTGTAACGTGCAAGTCAGCCCGGAACAGAAAGCCGCCTTTGAAGCCGGGCAAGCGGTGAAAATGGAAAACCTGCAATTCAGGGACGGCACGAAGCGCAGTGCCTATTTGCAGGTCAGCGCGGTGGAGCGTGGCTTGGAGTTCCTGCCCCGTGCCGCCGTCCAGTTCTTGCAGCAGGGGCAGCAGCCCGGAGAGCAGCAGGTAGCCGGGTTAAAGGACGGCAAGGGCGTTGAGTTCAACGGTCATGTACAGCCCGGCGCACAGGGCAAATCCCCCGACAAGGTGCAGCCGAAAGACGTTACCCCCGCCGCCGAGAGCCGGACGCAGGTAGCGGTCAATTCGGGGGGCAAGACCAACGAAGCCACCAAGCAGGGCAAAGAGCCGCTGAAACAGGGTCAGGACAAGCCCACCGCCAAGCAGAAAGAGAAGCAGGACAAGGCGCAGGACAAGAGCCTGAAAGCGGACAAGCCCAAGAAGTCCAGAGGAATGAAAATGTAGTATCCACCTTAAAAAGTAAAGAATTATGATTGCATTGATAGCAGAAAAGCCCAGCGTGGCAAAGGACATCGCCCGCATCATCGGTGCGACCCAGCGTAATGACGGTTATCTTTCCGGCAACGGGTATATGGTGACATGGGCGTTCGGCCACTTAATCCAGCTTGCCATGCCGGAAGCCTATGGCGTGGCGAACTTCCGCCGGGAGAGCCTGCCCATACTGCCGCCCGATTTCCAGCTAATCCCCCGTCAGGTGAAAGCGGAGAAAGGCTGCAAGGCAGACCCCGGCGTGCTGAAACAGTTGAAAGTGATAAAGGAAGTTTTCGACCAGTGCGACAAGATTATTGTCGCCACCGATGCAGGGCGTGAGGGTGAGTTAATCTTCCGCTATATCTTCCATTACCTGAACTGCCGGAAGCCTTTCGTGCGCCTGTGGATAAGCAGCCTTACCGACAAGGCAATCCGTGAGGGGCTGGATAACTTGCAGCCGGGAGAGCGTTACGATAACCTCTACCTCTCTGCCAAGTCCCGTAGCGAAGCGGACTGGCTGATAGGGATAAACGCCACCCAAGCGTTGAGCGTAGCCGCCGGGCAGGGCGTGTTCTCGCTGGGCAGGGTGCAGACACCCACGCTCGTGATGATATGCAGCCGCTATTTGGAGAACAGGAATTTCGTACCCGCCAAGTTTTGGCAACTCAAAGCGGCGACCGCCAGCGGGGGAATAAGTTTCACCGCCCAATCTACCGCCAAGTGGGAACAGCAGCCCGAAGCCATAGCCGCCCTGCAACGGGTAAAGGATGCCGGGCAACTTGTGGTTAAATCCGTTGAGAGGAAAGAAGCCTGCCAAGAACCGCCGCTTTTGTACGACCTTACCACGCTGCAAAAGGAAGCGAACACGAAGCTGAACTTCTCGGCTGACAAGACGCTTTCCATAGCGCAAAGCCTGTATGAAAAGAAAGTGATGTCCTACCCGAGAACCGGAAGCCGCTATATTCCGGAGGACGTTTTCGATGAAATGCCGGAGCGTGTCGCCCTGCTGGGGCAATACTCCCGCTTTGCCGGGTATGCCGCCGGGCTGGACGGTGCGGCACTGAACCGCCGTAGCGTGAACGATAGCAAAGTGACCGACCACCACGCCTTAATCATTACCGAGAACCTGCCCGGCGAACTTTCCAAAGACGAGCGGGCGGTTTACGAACTGGTAGCCGGGCGTATGCTGGAAGCCTTTTCGGGCAAGTGCGTGAAAGACGTTACCACCGCCTTGCTGTCAGGGGGAGATACCGACTTCACGGTGAAAGGGTCTGTGATGAAAGAAGCCGGGTGGCGTGCCGTGTTCGGCGAGCAGGAAACGGGCGGGGATGAAGAAGCCGCCAGCCTGCCGCCACTCCAAGAGGGAGAATATTTGCCACTCTCCGGCGTGGATCTGCTCGAAAAGCAGACCAAGCCGAAACCGCTGCACACGGAAAGCAGCCTGTTGGCGGCAATGGAGAACGCAGGCAGGGAACTGGAAGATGCCGAACTGAAAGCCAGCCTGAAAGATGCCGGGATAGGCACGCCCGCCACCCGTGCGGCGATTATCGAAACGCTGTTCGCCCGCCAGTACATCGTGCGTGAGAAGAAGAACCTTGTACCCACCGACAAGGGGCTTGCCGTTTACAGGATTGTCAGGGACAAGAAGATTGCCGATGTCGAAATGACGGGCATGTGGGAAACCGCCCTTGCCAAGATAGAAGCGGGCAGCATGGATGCCGACACGTTCCGGAAGGGCATCGAGGTGTACGCAACGCAAATCACCGCAGAACTGCTATCGGTGCAGCTATCTGTCGCTACTGGTGAAACCTGCCCCTGCCCGAAATGCGGCAGCGGGCGCATCCTGTTCTACCCGAAAGTGGCGAAGTGTTCCAACGTGGACTGCACGCTTACCATATTCCGCAACAAGTGCGACAAGCAGCTTTCCGACAAGCAGATTGTCGAGCTGGTGACAAAACGCAAGACCGGGCTAATCAAGGGCTTCAAGGGCAAGAACGGCAAGGCTTTCGATGCCTCGCTTGTGCTGGACGAACAGTTCAATGTCGGTTTTTCATTCCCCGAAAAGAAAGCGAAACCGAAGAAATAGCCTATCTTTGCCGCTGGAATTTCATTGTGATAGGTTTTGCCACTTATGATAATTGAAATTTTAGTGGTTGCGCCCGGAGGGAAACCGGGCGCATTTTTTATACGCTCCCGCCAAACAGATAGGTCGAACAGACCACCCCGTTATCCAGCACCCTGCTTTCCGAGAGTTTCCAATGTGAGCCGAATGTTTCCCCGATAAAGCCGATACCTTTGCCCGCCATGACCGGGACGGTGTAGATTGTCAGGCTGTCCAGCAGTCCGGCTTTAATCAATGAAGTAAGCAGCTTGCCGCCGCCCACCACCAGCATGTCGGTTTCCTGTTTCAGTTCATAGACCCTTTGCAGCGGTTCTTCGGTCAGGAACTCCACGCCGCAGTCCGGCGTTACGTTGGTGTCGTAGTGTGACACCACAAAAGACCGCTTGCTTTTGTGCGGCCACCCGCCCCAGTGTTCAAAGATGTAGTTGTAGGTGTTCGCCCCCATAAGCAGGCAATCCGCATCCAAATAGTATTTGCCGATGATAGCTTTCACTTTATCAGGCAACCAGTCCAGTTCTTGGTCTAAGGTGGCGGTATGCCCGTCCAGCGATACGGCGATGTGCGCTCTGATTTGTTCCATATTGTCAGGTATTAAAGTGATATAAATCCCTACTGTCTTTGCACGTTAGCCGCCACCCCAAAAAAGAAAGCGTGGCATGACGCTGTTTCGATGCGAGGTACTGGCATACCCAAATGTGGAAACAGTGCAGCCACGCTATGACAAACGCATAGCATATCCTGCGCTGAATATCCCCACATTTTGAAAAGTGCCAGTTTTCGCATCGGGACGTTCGGCGAACGTATATGTTATATATAAAGGCAATATTCCGGCAACCGCCGTCCTATTGCCGTTACTTTTCCGTGTAACTTCTGCAAAGTTAAGCAAATACCCTGAAAAATCACGTGCAAACAGAAAAAATCCTGCCGTGTTATCACAACAGGGCAGGACACAAGCACCTAAAAATACACAAGTTCAGCCCATACGCCTACGGGCAGCTTGCGTTCCTTTGAAGATTATATGAACCGATGACAAAACAGCTTTGGTTCGCCGTGTCTTTGGTGATGATGTCCCTTTCCCGCATGAAGCGGATATAGCTCTTTGCGGTGCGCTCCTTGATGTCCAAGACCTGCTGCAACTGCTCGCAAAGGTCTATGTAGGTGATGCGTGTCTGCCGCCCGAAGATGTCACGTGCGACATTCACCAGTTCCCTTTCCTTGCGCTTCTCCTTTTCCTCACGTGGTTTCTCGCCCTTGTACACGTGCATCCCGGCTTCCTTGTCCCATGCAAAGAGCATCAGCGGCACGTCCAGCGGGCTTCCGTCACGCACTTTCAGTGCTTTCACGACTGATTGGGTAGGTTCTTCGTCTTTCTCTATCGAAAGGATAGTAGCCGCCTTACGCTGCAACTCGCTGCCCAAATGCCCCCGCAGTTTCAAACCGTTGGGGACGAAGTGCAGCACGCACAGAATACACGTGTTGTAGATGCCCGCCAGCCGATAAAGTTCATCTATCACCGCCACGCTTTCCGCTTCATCGTTGGCACTCTTTACAAGGTCGGCGATGCCGTCAATGACGACCAACTGGATGCCGCCGTACTGGTAGTAGAACTTGTCCATGCTCTGCACAATGGCGTTCAGGCGTTCTTTGCGTGACATGCCGGTAAGACAAAACGCTTTCAGTTCATCGGGTTTGTTCGGCTGTCTGGCACGTGCCAGCAGGTTGCCTACATTTTTGAACAGTTGCACTTCCGACTGTTCGGTGTCATAGAGCAATACCGCCTTGTGCCTGCCGTTGGCGGTTATCTGTATGCCCAGCGTATCTATGTCCGCACCAGCCGGGCAGATGCAGCCCGCCACGATTGCGGCTACATAATTGCTCTTGCCCGTTCCCTCGCCCCCGGTGATGCCGAACAGGTTGCCTTGTGTCCCCAGCGGAACGTCACCCGCCGAAATAATCTCTTGTGCTTTGGCGGGCGGGTTGTTGAAATCTATCTCGCATGATTTAAGCATAATCAATGTGTCGCTATACAGGTTGTCTAAAAATTCGATAAACAGCTTCAGGAAATCTTCACGGGTGTTCCCGGCTTTGAAGTAGTCGGATATGTCCTTTTCCTCTTTCGTTCCCGGAAGCGGGAGCAGCAGGCGTTTCACGCCAAATTCTTCCAATAGTTTTTCCTGCTTGCATGAACTTTCCTTGCCCGTCTTGTCCATGTCAAAGAGCAGGACGATGTGCTTGAAGCGGAACGTCAGCCGATAAATCAGCGTGGACGGTATCGTCACCGTTTCGCTGTTGAAGCAGATAGCGTGAAAACCGTGCGCCGCCAGCGAAAGCACGTCTTTCTCGCCGCCCGTGATGAATAGCGTGTCGCCTTTGGCTGGCAGTTGTTCCAGCCCGAAACAGTAGTTTTCGCCGAAGCTGCCGCCGTAGAGGAAGCGGGGCGTGGAGAACGGGCGGTACAGCTTGATGTGCTGTTTGCCCTTGTAGCCGTACATGGGCTCTGCCACCGATGAAGTGTAGGTGTACGGTTTGCCCTCTGCCGTTTCGCTGTGATACTCCCGGAGCGAGCAGACCTTGTAACGTTCCAGCAGTTCGGGCGTGATGCCGTACTGTTGCCAGTACACCAGTTCGGCAAGCGGGAACTTCTGTTCCCGGAACTGGTAGGGCTTGACGGGCTTTTCGGGCGTTTCTTCGGGTTTGTCCGGCACTGCCCGGCGGACGGTCGCCGGGGGAACGGAAACCGGAGTGCCGGAAGCCAGCCCCAAGCCCAAGTCCCGGTCGATGATTTCCAGTATCTCCACGAAGTCAGCCGCCCGGTTGCAGTCCAGCCCCTTTAACTGCCCCACGAGGAAGAAACAGTCGCCACTGTAACTGTCGTTGCCGAAGTCTTTCATCTTGTAGATACCGCCCCGGCGGTCGAAGTAGATGTTGCAGGAAGCCTTGCTGTCCTCGTACAGCGGGTTAAGGAAGTTGCGACCTATGCGCCAGTTGCCGGGCAGGTAGTGTTTGAATACCGCCAGCCCGTTACTTGTCCTTTCTAAGATTTCCTCTTTCCTTAGCATACAACTGGTGGTTGGTTATCAGGTTGTCGATGTTCTCCTTGTTGCTCCTTATCAGGCGTTCTTCCAGCATCCGGCGTATCTCGCTGACCTTGTAGAAGTAGCGTCCCCTGATGTTGGAATAGGCGATAGTCCCCGACACCCGCAGGCGTTGCAGGGTCTTTTCGCTTATTTTCAGGAACGTGCAGACCTCGTAGCTGTCCACCCACATGTCTTCCTCGCTTTGCCTTGCCGTTTCCATGTGGTTGAAGATGTAGTCGGCAATGGCGGTAATCTTGTTGTCCAGTTCCTTGTAGGCTTTAGACTCGAATGTTATTATTTCCATAACGGTAACTGATTGATTTGCCGCAAAGTTCGGGTGTCCTGAAAAATAAAACGCCACAGATGTACCCACCTGTGGCGAAATAAATTTTGTTAAAGCACGGTTGCCTAATCCTGCTCCCTCATGCGCATCAGCAACCTGTCTTTCAGCGTGGAGAGGAAGCCCGTTCGGTCTTTGGTCTTGGCTTTTAGTTCCATGTAGGTGTGGTAGAAGTCGCCGAGGTCTATGTCGAACACGTATTCAAAATAGGCTACAATCTCCTTAATATCAACCGTTCCCTTGTTCAGACAGCCGCAGGCGTCCAGTGCGTAGATAAGTTCCACCAACGCCCTTTTCGTCCCCGTCCAGCGCAACAGCCTGCCCATGAAGCCGTTCTTCACCCGCTTGCGCTGTTCCCGGCGTTCCAGCTCGTGCAGACGGTTGGTGAGGTATATTTCCAGCAGTTCGTTGGCTAAAATCTTGGCTACCTTGAAATCATGACTGGTGCTGAACTGTGGGTCTGTTTCGTAATAGAAACTGTCCACGATGATTTGTATGTCAGGCTTCCCACGCATGAAATACTGCCTGTCCAAGTAGGTGGCTTTCGTGCGGTGGTACTGGTAGAACGCCAAGTTCCGCTGGAACGACCTTGAAATGCGGTCGGTTTCCGACAGCAGGTAGTCCCTTTGCACTTCCTCGCTGCCGCTGGGGAAGCGCACCTCTATCTTGTAAACGGTGTTGTAATAGATGATTTTGCTCGCTAAAAGCGGTTTCAGTTCCTTGAAGAAGCGTATTTCCTCTTCCGTGCTGGCGAACGGGTAGGAGATTATAAAGTTTTTGAGTTCGCCCAGTATCTCTTGCAGGTAGTCCACGCACAGGCGGCAGAGCGTCAGCGTGTCCGCTGCGGTGTCCTCGTATTCCTGTATCTGCCATTCCGCTTTTTGAAGCAGTCCGGCGAAGTATGTTTCCAACGGTATCTTATGTTCCATAACCTTGTGCTTATCTTTTATGAAGCACAAAGTTACGGGCATAAAAAATCAGTTTTATTCTTGATTTTTCACATTACGTTCTTGTAACTGTGCATTTTCTTGTTTCCTGCGCTTTTCTGCGTATTTCTCCGGGGGTATCTAAAAGATATGCCTTGCAGAAGTCGTTCAGGTTCGATGTCGATGCGAACCCGGTGGTGAACGCCACTTCGGTAAGCGTGAGGTTGGTGTTCGTCAGGTAGTGTTCCACGTCCTTTGCCCGTTCCTTTACCACCCATTCCTTAGCCGTGTACCCGGTCATTTTCTTTACCTTTCGCCGGAACGAGCCGTATTCCATGCCGCATTTCTCCGCCAGTTGTTCGGCATCATAGACCATGTAGCCTTTCAGACGCACCATTTCGGTGAACGTCTGCCTGCCCAGTTCCGGCAGCATCCGTTCGGCGTGGCGCAGTTCCTTTTCCGTCACCAGCAGGCGGTTGTCCCTTACCGGGTTTCTCCGCAGCAGGTGGAAAGCGTGGCATACCGTGTTGTACACGTTGCAGAGGTACTGCCGTCCCGGTCGCATCCAGTGGAGCGCATCGCAGTAGGCGGTCAGTTCGGGTATCTCGTCCCGCTTGCGGTGCTGTTCCGCCAGTTCGTCAAGTATGGCGTAATGTGTGGTGGACATACCCAGCAGGATAATGATTGCCTTGTAGTCCTTGTATGCCGCCAGTGTCGGCGTTTCCGGCAGGCTTTTGAGCGTGTCGCACACGTGGGCGCACAGCCGCCCGTCCTTGCTGAACGGTTCAAATTCCAAGTAGTTGTCCATTTTCCGGCTGTTGTGCAGCAGCCATGTTACCTTTTCGTCCAGTTCCTTGCAGGACGCTTCCAACTCCGCTTCGGGAGCGGGAAGCAATAATGATGTAATCCGTTGTTCCATATTTGAATGAATTGATTTGTTTCCTGTACGTTACCCGGTAGCCCATATCCAGACCTTTTGGATTAGCCACCAAACCACGTGATAAAGGAATATGGCGGCAAGCATAAGAAAACCTGCCCGCAGGAAATATTCTTCAATGCGCTGCCAAACGCTCGTTTTTCGTTCGGGCATCAGTATGTCCGCCATTTCCTCAAAGGTCTTGCAGTCGAAAATCGCTTGCCGGAACTCGTCTGCGCTGTTCCAGCATTCTTCCTTGAACCACCGTGTCTTGGGGTATCGTTCCGCTACCAGTTCTTGCAGTTTTCGTAGTGGGAACGGTTCGGGGTTGTCCCCGTACTCGTATTCAATGGAAATCACACGTCCCTGCATCCTGATACAATATCCGAATATCCCTTGCCACTTCACTTTGTGCGCCCCTTTTTCGACATACTTCGTTCCGGTTGCATCCACAACAATGTAGTTCTTCCGCTTCTTCAACAACTTGGTATTGGTCGTTGTGTATAGTTCTTCCTTGCGAAACACGTATATCATGTTGCCTTTGGGGGCAAAGCTGAATATCGGGTATTTTAGTCGGGCTTTCATTGTAAATCGTTTATTGTTTTATAAAAGCAAAATAAAGCAGGGTAACACCTACCACACCCCCGAAAAAGATACAACCTGTAATAATGAAAGCCCAATCGGGGTAATGGAAATCAAGTTCTTCATAAGGAATGGCAGTTTTCTTTATACATCTGTTCCATACCCATATCAGAACTTTTCCAAATCTATTTACTGTGATAAGGTTACTCATATTGATTAATGGGATAGCGGGGAACGCTGTAAGCGTTATCACGCTTTGTTATAAACTCAATTTACTTTGCATGATTGGCTTTTATTTACCCACCATTCCTGTTCTTCCACCTCACGAGCCTTTTGTATCTCATCCGTTGTCAGATTTTCATTGTGATAGGCATTATATAGATTTTCCCAACCATTCTTACGATATTTCGGTGATACAATCCATTCGCCTGCATCATTAAACAGGCAGAAATTTGCAGGAGTATCGGGTATAATCTCATCTGCCCAAGAACAGACTTTTGTCAGTCCCTTTGCGGATTTCCACTTACCCCGATATTCAGATAAGTTCAATTTCAGTTCTGCTATTTCATTCCGTCCTTTCTCTATTTGCTGTCCGCTCATCCGATACCCCTGCTTGAAAGAACCGGAGAATGTACCGCTATATCGTTTATCTCCGTATTCCGCAAACGAGTAATACCCGTATATGAAACCGTCCAATTCCGTATATTCACTTTTTATCATTTGGGAACAGGAAGAAATGCTATCTATACAAACCTTTCCCTTAAACGGACAGATTACGGATAATCGGGTACGACTGATACCCTTTATCTCATATTCTCTACTATCCATTTTCCGAACTTCGGTAATATGAATATCAATTCGGCTACAATCTTCTCCTAATATGCCAATCATGCTTAAATTGTCAAACAAGCCCGAAAGGTCTTGCTGCAAAATATCCGCTTTGGGATTTTGTGAATAGGCTACTCCACAAAACCAAAAGAGTAAAAAGATAATGATATGGTATATTTTCTGTTTCATATTTTGCATTACTGTTTATAATGGTTCAGCGGGGAACGCTGTAAGGCGTTATCACGCTTCGTTAACATCATATTTAATTTCATTCCAGTGTACCATGTCGTATGGATAGTAGGGTAATCCTTTCAAGCTGCTATCATCCAGCTTCAAAACCTTGACCAATGCACCACTTTCAAAGCTCCAATAGCCGGAGTGTACAGATATATTTATCTTGTGCATGTTGTGCCAACCACAACCGGAATGACCTCTATACCATTCTTGTGAAAGATATTTCTTTAACCTATTTACACTTAAAGCCTTATCTTTATCTGCAAACGAGATAACTTCCTTTGTCGCCGCATAAGGGCGAGGAAATAAAAAATTAACGCTATTCACTGAAACATCTATTTTACATGTGTAGTGAAAAAAATAATTTATTAAGAAATCGTTCAGTTTCTCCTTTTGGGAAACCATTGCTAATTGACAGAATATAGCATCTTCTACACCTAACAATATACCGATAGAAAGCATATTTACCATAAGGATATACCCATTGTCTTTATTCCATGCAATAGGCATCAACGAAACGATTTTTTTGTATAGCGGCAATATCTTATCTATACTCTCTCCCATAGAATAAGTTGCAAGTAGATTATCATATTTATACATTAAAATTGTTTCATGTTTATTCTGAATAACTTCTTTGTTTGGTAGGCTGTATAGTTGAATGCCTTTATCCTCACTGTCTTTCAAATCCTGTATATCCTTTTTACAATCATCAATAAATTCCGTTTGCAACCTAATAAGAGTTGCAAAATTTTCTTTTGTACTAAACTTATCTCTTGCTTCCATAATTATTTCATATTCAGAGTTTTATAATGGTTAGAAAGGAGCATCGTCAGATGCTATCTTTCGTTGTTAGTTGCTGACTATATTTACTTAATGATTTCAATGTCTTGAATAGGTATATAACCTATAGGAGCATTAAAAATGGAATTTATTTTGCACCAGTCATTTGTTAAATTACTTATAACAACAGGCATTCCAAAATTGACTGCTATACCATCTTCGCCTTTGGTGGTTTTTTCTCCATTAGGCAAAGAATAAATGTAAGAACTGCATAGTATGGCACTATTTCCAACTTGTGGCGTAAAAATCGTCCTTTTAGCATTTGGAGGGCTCTGTAATATTATATTATACTGAGCTTCCATGCATTTCGTAGATAAGAATAGATATGCTTCAAAACAGTCATTACATTCATTCTCTTCAGGAAAATGCTCTATATGAAAACCCGGAGCGTCAGCATACAGCTTTCCGTGAGTTTCATCTCCTCTATTATATACCCCATATATCAATCGCCCATTAGAATCATAATATGCGATACTATGCAATGCACCCCCGTCAGCCCATCGCTTGAATACTTTCCTGATTTTGTTATCGCTATCGAAATACATAGTGAACAATATATTGGTATTCTTAATTTGACCATCATCTAAGATTTTGTATGAATGGATTTGATCAAATTCCATATATTCATCCTCTATTACTTTTCCTAAACTATCTAAAGGAACAAGGTATGCAATTCTCAAAGGCATTTTGTTTATTGCATCAATCTCTGTTTGAATAGTTTCCTTATAGTTTTGTGCAAAAGTATAAGGTGAAAGCAAGAATAAAACATAAAGTATAATTACTCTTTTCATATTGCAACTAATGGCTTGACAAGGAGCTGCGTTCAGCAGCTATCTTGGCTCGTTAATAATAATTACAATGTTATTCGTATAAAAGATTCACATTTAGCAGAGGAATACTTTCTTTTAAGCACCCCTCGCTTCTATGAATTAGAAATGAAACTAATACTGTTTCAAATTCAGAATCTTCAAGGATATAAGGAGTTAAGTGTGCTATTTTTCCTTTGCCATTCAATGATATTTTAGTCCATTCTTTTTGTGTAAATTCCGGCCACTTCCTTAATTCGTAGCCCGGAATTAAACTCAACTCTCTTATGTCTTCCTTGATGTAAAAGCGACCCTCTTGCTTATACTCTCGCCCCAATAAAGGACGGATAGAATCAACATTTTCAGAACTGTAAATCGGATAAGAATAGGGATGAATACCCCAAGTTATCATGATTATTTCTTGGCTGAACAGTTCATCGATTAGCTCTGTATTGGAAAATTCGTCTATTAAGTCCAACTTCCGATTGCCATATTTTCGAGTTATTATTTCTTCCATTTTTGCTAAGTCCACAAGAATGAAGCCGAGATAATCATAAGAATCAAAGTATTTGTCAGATATAGAGTAAACCAAATTTTCATTTAGTTTCATTTCTGAAAAATAGAAGTAAATAGTGATAATTTCAACAGGTATTGGAAGAACATCAATAGCGGGCAAGGTGTGAACAGGCTTGTCCTTAAAAATCTTAACACCTATATTAAATTCTCCTTGTAAGCTAAAATCTATTTTATGTTCAGACAAACCACTATTCGGAGAAAGCAATCGTATATCTGACTTGTCATTGATATAGACTTTCCCCAAATAAGTTTGATTTATTAGTTCGCCTAAAATGGAATCACTAAAGGTTAATTGGTTTTCAACCTTTTCAAACACACATCTAACATTATATTGACCTGATATACGATTCATGACATCAGGAATAGTATAACTAATCCGGTCAATACATAGCTGCAAATTGGCAATTAAATCGTTGCCACCTCTAAATGCTATTGTTTTTATTCTTTCCATTTTATGTGAATCTTTTTTACGAACTCAATTATTATTAATGGCTAAGCGGGGAACGCCGTTAGGCGTTATCACGCTTCGTTAATGGTATATTTATATTATTCACTTTGAATAGCCTTAAAGTGGGATTTAAAGAAAGTCTTTTCTTGGCATCTTCTAAATCAAACTTATAATATTTAAGCTCAATATCTTTTAGCTTTCTCAAAGTTTCTAATCCGGACAAAGTAGTCAAGTTTACTGTTTTCTTACTCTCTGTGGTTGATGCAGACAAGTATAGCTTTTCCAAGTTCATAAAGCCGTCAATACCATTTAAGCTGTGTAATCTTGAAGTATATACCATCGATAGATTTTTAATTTGTTTCTTCAAATCATTGGGTATAAAATCCATATTGGCTATCTTGTTTGCACTCAATATGCAAAGTGTATGTAGATTGGGGGTATAACCAATACCGTCAAACGAAAAATCTTCTTTTCTGATATATGCAATCATCAAGTGTGTCAGATTTGGGAACAGTTGCAATAAAGACAAATCATTCAACTTCGTGTTCCACAAATGTAAATGTGTAATCATGGAAAGATTTTCTTTATAATCCAACAAAGTGCTAAGTTCTTTTTTACCTATCTTATAGTTATTGATAGACAAAAATCGCAATTTAGTGCATAGACTGATATTATCTATACTATGTGTGCCTGAAACGATAAATAAATCCATACAATCCGCAATCGGTATTGCATTCTTTACATTATCAGAATAGATATACCGTTGTTCGTTATTCGTACAACAGTAAACTTGAAAGTCGTCTATATTTTTAATATCGTCTATATTCATACTTTGTCAGAATTACCATTAATGGTTTAGCAGGGAACGGCTTGTCCGTTATCCTGCTTCGTTAACATCATATTTTATTCCCATTCCAGTGTACCATATCAATACACCATAATCACAAGGTCCTTTTGTGCTTCAATGGCTTCATCGAAAATGAAATTCAAGTCGTCCATTTCCTCCTCGTAATTGTAATCGCCGATACCATTACCCTCTTCCAGCGAATTGTATTCCGTCCTCTTACTCTCCAATTCAGAAACAGGTATGCTAATGATATAAGGAAAATCTTCACTCAATGGAATAGGGATGAATGTACTTTGGCTATCCAGTTGCCAAAGGTTTTCCGCACAATAGATTTGCGTTCCATAATGGTTGCAAATCTTTTCATACACATACCCGTACATGAAAGCGATTTCGGGATAACGGATTTCTCCGTTCACAATATCAGCCAATACAGCATAAGCATCCATATCCGTGTTCAAACTATCGCAGAAATAATCGTTCAAACTGTCAAGTCCCGGCTTCAGTGCTGCCTTTAATTGGTTAAGCAGCAGATTATCACAAGCTCCATAAACAGACTTTACCTTATCGGCTTCTGTCAAATATACACAAACAGAGTAACTCATACTTATCTTTATTTTATGTTGTCGTTCCAATGTACCATATCGTATGGATAATAGGGCAACCATTTCAGGCTGCTGTCATCCAGTCCCAAGACCTTGACCAATGCACCGCTGTCAAAACTCCAATAGCCGTTATGTATGATACCATATTTATGATCGTTATGCCAAGCGCAATCAGAATGACCTCGATACCATTCCTTTTTAAGATACTTCTCTAATCTCTGAAGGGTCAATTCTTTACTTTGATTGTTGTTGGAAATTATAGACAATGTACTTTGATAAGGAACTGGAAACAATACTGTGTCGGAACATCTTTCCCAATCGGTTAATCTGTATTTTATTAAAAAGTCATACAAGGCATCACTCACATTTTCATTATCAATCATGTTTGACAATATCCTCATATTACGTTCATCTGTATCTAACATTATCCCTATAGATAACATCCATAACATCTGTACATATCCACCTGTAATAGTCCAATTATCTTTTAATATTTTTACTAAATCATCATAATCACTTCTTAGTTTTACCACATCTTCTCCCATTGAATATTTTGTCACAAAAGAATTTAGTTTACATCCAAAAAGTGTATCGTATTTATTATGAAGAACTTCTCTGTTCGGCACCGAATATAACTGAACATGTTCTTTTTCCGCTTTAAGAAGTTCATCAATACTATTTTCCAGTTGTCTACTTCTCCGTGAATATTTAGTCAGTTGATCTAAATATTGCTTTTCTGTAAAAAGTTTATCTCTTGTTTCCATATATGGTACACTATTTTTGATGTTAATGGTTCAGCAGGGAACGGCTTGCCGTTATCCTGCGTTGTTAATGGTATATTTATATTTTCCCTTTACTATAAAAAGCCTCTAAAACAAAGAGAAACAACGAAAGGAAAATGTATAATATAAGTATCAATAGATTATTCTTATTAGGCTTTTCATTAAACTTCTCTATGACAGCTTTATACCTTCTTTTCCAGCAGAAACGAATACATAAAAGAATGAATATCAGCCCTAAAGACACATTATACATTGTTCGCGTTGGATAAGGCAATATTTTATATTGTTCCAATACTCCCCATATTGTGTGAATATTACAATTCAGAAATACAGCGAGAATTAACAAAGCTGCATAAACCGCTATTTCGGAATAAGAACTGTATTTCCATAGCCTATAAAATTTGAAAAATAAATAATCTATCATACTTAATTACCATTAATGTTATTTATAACCGCACCTTATGGTGTCGTTCCTACACTTCTATAACTGCACCTCACGAATTATCCAGTGTATCAAGGGGATTAGGGATTTTTGCTTTATGGGTACTTGACACATGAAGATAAATGGTTGTGGTCTTGATGTCGTTGTGTCCCAGCAATTCCTGTATCGTGTGCAGGTCTGTTCCCTGTTCCAGCAAGTGTGTGGCAAAGGAGTGGCGCAGCATGTGTACGTGTACACGGTGTTTGATGCCTGCACGATGTGCGGCTTCTTTCAGCACTTTCACCAATGCACTTGCCGAATATTGCTCTCCGGGTGTTTCGCCCTCAAACAGCCATTTTTGTGGGCGATATTCCCGAAAGTAGTGCCGTAGCTCTTCCAGCAACTTGGGCGAAAGGAGCGAATAACGGCATTTCTTCCCCTTGCCCATAATGCGAACCGACATTGTTTCACTGTTGATGTCCTGCGGGGTCAGGTTAAGCAATTCGCCTCTTCTAAGTCCGGCAGAGTAAACCAACGAAATCATGCAGTGATGCTTGATGTTGGAAATTTGTGCAAGGATGCGCTTAATTTCATTCTTGCTCAACACTTCGGGCAGGCTCTTGTACTCTTTGGCACGGGTGATACCGCCGTAGTATTGCCGCTTGCCGCCTTTCACCTGCTCATAATAGAACTTGATAGCATTGATGCGCATATTCTGTTGCGACACCGAGATTTTCTTCTCGTTCACAAGATAGAGTATGTACTTGTTGATGTCCGGCACTTTCAGGCGGTCGATGTTCCGTCCCTTGTGATATTCCATGAAGTCGCTGAAATAGGCACGGTATGTTTTGACGGTCGAGGGGCTGTAACGCTTCTGTTCCAGCAGTTCGAGGTAGCCTTTCGGCAGTGTGTATTCCCTTTTAGGTTTGGGATGCCGCACGTAAACCCGGCTGTAATCAATATAGGCGTGGGGTGAATAGCGGTCGTAGAAATCCGGCAGGCTGAAAGCGGCTGACGCTATGTATGCAGAGCCGTTGCCAGCCATTTCTATGTCCGTATCTTGGGCGAGCAGCAGGGCGACAGCCTGACTGTTTACATACTCTATTCGTATGTAGTCCGCACCGTTTCTTTCTTCCTTGTACAGAACGATGCTTCCTCTCTGTTTCTGAACCTTATCCATGTCGCTGAATTTTGCTTCGCTCCAAAGATAAGATAAAAATATCACTTTTTGAACATCTGTTCAAAAATAATAGAGGTTAAAAAAACAAAAGAGTATCAGGCTTTAAGCAGCGAATAGATATGGCGAAAATTTTCTGCCAGTTCGTCCACGTTCAGACCGTTCAGAAATGCTTGTTCGTATGACAGTCCTAAAAACATTTGCCGGAACATGATAGCCGTTTTCTTCACGTCCGTGTCACTCCTGATTTCCCCGCTTTCTTTTGCTTTCTGTATGACTTTCTCCCATAGGTCATAGTCTTGTCGGTAGATTTTCTCAATTTTCTGCCTGATACCCGGATAGTACATGCGCACTTGTGACAGAAAGTGAAAGTAGTAGAAGTTAGGACTACAATCATGCGGGCTGCTATTATCGCCAATCAGTTCAACAATCCTTTTCATGGAAGCGGCTACTCCAGCCACGTATTGCCCGATGAACTCTGCCAACGTATCGGCAGGAGCGGCAAACTTGTTTTCCGGTTCGTGCATTTGCAACACGTATTTGTCCGCCACAGCCATGAATAAATCCAACTTGTGCGGAAAATAATAAACGATACCCGTTTTTGTCACCCCGCAGGCTTTGGCAAGCGTGATGATGCTTGCTTTCTCGTAGTTCATCCTGACAAATACGCCGAACGCTTTATCTATTACTTCTTCACGGTTAGTTATTATCATACACGTTTGTTTTTAATCGGTTACGAAGATACGGATTTTGTTTTAAGCATTTGTACCCCAGTGCTTTTTTTTAGTGCAAGGTGCAAGTATATATTTATATATATAGCTTGCACCTTGCACTAACCCAAAAATATTTATTATCAGATATTTGCGAGTTTCAAAAGAAAGCCGTATCTTTGAACCCGAAAGTTAGGCAGACAAACAGCGGTCAAAGTTGGACAAGCCCAACATCTGAAAATCGTTACTGTTTCGTTACCTATTTGAAATTTTGAAAGCGAAGTAGCTGAAATATAAGCGGTTAGAGTTGTAGGTTCAAAACCCTGTCTCTCCGCAAAAACAGAATGCAAATAAAAGAAAATCCCTGTAAACTAACAATTTACGGGGATTTTTTATTTTTGGTACATAGCAAAAATAAGCATATTAAAGCATTCTTTCGGTGTACTATTCGGTGTACCTTATTACCTTCAATGTCAGGTACACCTATTTGGTAAATAATTCATTGTTTATCAGTATTTTGCATCTTGACTTGTTGCTCTTGGAAATTTAGTTTTGTGATTAAAAAAACAAGTAAGATGGAAAGAACAACATTTTGTCTATTGTTCTACATTCGTAGGACGAAATTGAATCGGAACGGTGAGGCTCCGATAATGATGAGAATTACAGTGAATGGAGTCCGGGTTGATGCTTCAGTGAAGAAAACAATTCTTCCGGAGTTCTGGAGTGCATCAAAAGGAAAGGTTTTGGAAAAGAAACGGGAGTACAAGGAACTGAATTTGTATCTTGACTCAATCCGCTTACGGATAATGAAGATTCAGCGTGAATTGGAGATAGAGGGTGTATCCGTTTCTGCCAATAGTGTCTTGGAACGTTTCTTGGGTAAGGATGCTCCCGTACAGCGTACTTTGTTTGAGGTCTTTCGGGAACATAATGATAAATGTGCTCAATTGTCCGGTACGGACATGGCACCTGCAACTGTACAGCGTTATGAAACATCTTTGAAACATACTCAGGATTTTGTTTGGGAAACATATCATAAAAAAGACATTCTTTTGGGAGATGTTTCCCGTCAGTTTATTGAGGATTATGAGTTTTGGCTGAAGACAGAGAAAAAGTGTTGTCACAATACTGCTACTAAATATCTAAAGAACTTCAAGAAGATAATCCGTATAGCTTTGGCTAAGGGATGGATGAAGAATGATCCATTTTCTGAAATAAAATTCTCACTGGATAAAGTAGAACCGGATTTTTTGGAAGATTCGGAGATTCAAAAACTGATTTTAAAGGAGATTGATATTCCACGGTTGGGTCAGGTGCGTGATGTTTTTGTGTTCTGTTGCTTCACAGGTTTGGCTTTCTCGGATATTCATGATTTGAAAAAGGAACACATAGTAGAGGATTCGAACGGTGCCAAATGGATACGCAAGGGGAGACAGAAAACCAAAATTATGTGTAATATTCCATTGATGGAAGTGCCTTTGAAGATTCTGGGAAAGTATTCCACTAATGAATATTGTAAAAGTCGCGATGTGCTTTTTCCTGTTCTTTGTAATCAAAAGATGAATGCGTATCTCAAGGAATTAGCTGATATTTGTGGCATTAAGAAAACATTGACGACTCATGTGGCCCGTCATACTTTCGCAACGTTTGCTTTGGCAAATGGTGTTTCCATAGAGAGTGTTGCTAAAATGTTGGGGCATACCAATGTTCAGATGACCCGTCATTATGCACGTGTGTTAGACCGTACGGTGATACGTGAAATGTCACAGGTCAGAATGGATTTTCAATTATCTCTGTAATGTGATTATTGAGTAAGTTTGTATTAGATTTTTCTGTTTCTTCTTATCAAAAGATTCTTTTTAAACATATTCTTAAATTGTGAAATAGCCGGAATTACCCTCCGGCTATTTTTGTACCTCTTTGTCGGTTTCTGTCCTTTTTTGTCGGTTGCTCAACGGTTGAGTAACCAATAGCCTCATAATAACTCTGTAATATTGCACCATAAACGATAAAAACAAGGTCAATATGAATAACAGAAAAGTCGTACCGGGTGCCGGAGTTACCCATATGTTAAGTACCATCCTTGCCAAAGTGAGCAGGATTGAACAGCTGCTTTCACCTAATATTGAAAACCTGCCGGACAGCGAGATTCTGGATTCAAAAGGAGTCCGCCTGCTGACCAAGATGTCCGACAGGACACTTTTGAGACGTCGCAATGACGGTACGCTGCCCTTTCACCGCGACAAGGGAAAGATTTACTACCGCCGTTCGGACGTGCTGCGTGCCATGTTACTGGAAAAGGAAGAACACTCTAAAAATAAAAGGTTATGAGAAAGATGATCAAGATTGAAAGCAGTTCATTCGCTGCGCTCGTGAGAAGTTACAAGAAGTCCCTCAACATGCTGGCCGTGCTGCAACATATCTGCGAGGACAACAGTGTCGAATTGTCCATGCTGCCGGATGAGGTATGTGAACTGATAGGACTTGAACCGGCCGAAATAGAGAAACAGCGTCTGAACGGGCGTCTTCGTTTTGCAGAAGAGGAAAACGGCACAAGGCATTACTCAATCGTGGATATAATCAACCTGAAGGATTCGATTGACAGCAGGAGAATAAACAGGCAGGTAGAGGAACTTTCATTTGAGGACGATATATAGAAGTAAGATTACATGGCTGATAACTAAGCATTATGCTGAATGTCAGCCTATTTTATAGCCTATTCTTTGTTATAAACTAAAAAAAGGTTATGTGTATTCTTACTTACGGATTGTAATATCCTAAAAAAGTTTTTGTAGATTTGCAATAAATAAACTATAGCTCAATAGATCATGCCATGAATAATGAAAAAATAATAGCTAAAAGTAATATCGCTAATAAAATTAGGAACACAAATTTATCCCGAAAACAAGGATTGATGCCTTTGTTTGAATTGATAAGTAATTCTATACACTCTATTTTTGAACGTAGAAAGGCACATTTGCTGGATAACGATGAAAGTGGAAAGATTCTAATTACTTTAATAAGAAATGGACAGCCTGAGACTTTAGCTTCTATTCCTGATAATGACGATTATCCTATAAAAGACATTATTGTGGAAGATAATGGAATTGGACTTAATGACGATAATTTAATTTCCTTTACAGAGGCTGATTCTGATCACAAATTAGAAATTGGTGGAAAGGGGGTGGGACGTTTTGTTTGTCTGAAAGCATTTAAGTGGTTGGAAATTGTCAGTACCTTCTCTGAAAATGGGATATTCAAACAGAGAGGATTATCTCTTAAAAACACAAAACAAGGGTTTGAAAATTACCAGGAAACCGATGCGGCTATTCACAGATATCAAACAATATGTATTTTGCATGACTTTGCATTGGACTTCCAGAGAAATACTACAAAAAAAATAATTGAAATAGCAGATGCTATTATTACCCATTTTCAGTTATATTTTATAACTAATCAAATGCCACATATCGTTATTCGAAATCAAAATAACGATCAGGTAGATCTAAACAATAGATATGCCGGTTCATTTAGAAACAAAGTTCAAGGCGATGAATTTGTAATAGGAGATGATGTTTTTAAAGTTTATTTGTCAGAATCAAACTCTTCAAAAAGCCATAGATTACATTTCTGTGCCCACAATAGAAGTGTAATAGAAGAGTGGTTAGGAAAAAAAATTATTGAATTAGGCAAAAAACCGATATTGGATAATGGCACTGAGCCTTTTTATTATGCTGCCTTTATTGTTAGTGATTTATTAGATAACTCTGTAAATAATGAAAGAACGAACTTCGACTTTCCAATAAATGAAGCAGAAGATGAAGATAATGATGAAACCTTTGATTCTGCAGAAATTTCTTTATCGAAAATACGACGCCATGCAATAAAGACGATTGAAAACCTGATTTCAGATTATATAAATGAGGTCAGAACTTTGAAAGTAGAAACATATCGTACAGTGATAGAGGCTGAACTACCTCAATATAGAGCTGTATTAAATAGAAAAGCTGAAAATATTAAGAAATTGCAAGCTGGTTTGTCTAAACAAAGCTTAGATATAGAGTTATATAAGATAGAATCAGAATGGAAAACAGAAGTTAAAAAACAAGGAATTGAACTGATTGAAAAGAAAAAAGACATTACAAATCTGGATGAGTATCATAAACTATACGAAGGATATCTAACAGAACTCAATGATATTGGTCAATCAGAATTAGCCAGGTATATAATCCATAGAAAATCAGTTATAGATTTATTAGATTTCCTAATTAGTAAAGAAGGAGACGATGATAAATATGCCAATGAAGATCTTGTTCATAGTCTTTTTTTTCCTATTCGGACTACCTCCGATGTTATCCCATATAACAAACAGAATTTGTGGATGATTGACGAAAAATTGTCATATCATACATATCTAGCATCTGATAAAACTTTCAATGCCATGGAAAATATAGAAGTTTCAGAAAATCCTGATGACAGACCAGATATGTTGATATTCTCTAATGCTTTTGCTTTTGCGACAGAAAAGGAAGCCCCTTATAATGCAATCACCATAATCGAATTTAAAAAGCCAGAAAGAAATAATTATATAGATAATGATGAAGCAAAAAATCCTATTGACCAAGTCGAACGTTATGTGGAGGACTTATTAGGAGGCAAAATTACTAATCGTAAAGGTAGAACTATTATTATAACAAAAGATACTCCTTTCTATATTTATATAATAAGTGATTTAACCCCAACATTGGTAAAGATTTTAGAAAGGAGAGATTTCTATAAAACTCCTGATGGACAAGGTTATTATACATTTAAATCAAGAAGATATAATGGGTATATAGAGGTGATGTCGTTTGAAAAGGTAAAAAATGATGCAAGAAAGCGTAATCAGATATTATTTGATAAATTGGGGCTTCCATTAGAAGTAGAATAAAAAGATTGATAGTTGTATTATAGCATATAAGACAAGGGCACGGACGGCAGGTCGGATTTATCCGGGTGCCGTCCGTGCCTTTGTCCTTTCCTGAAAACGGCTCTTTGCGGCAAACTGCGGAAGTGGAGCTTGCGCAGCTTCCGGGGTTTGCCGTAATGTGCCGTGGGAAACATTACGATATTTTTCGGGTTTCCTTTGCCGGCATTATAATGTTCATGGACGGTACATGCCTTGCCTGTTGTGACTGGTCGGGTGCAATATCGCTGCCGCTGACCGGTCTGACCTTTTCCTGCCCGGCCATATCATCGTTCCCGTTCTGTTCGGGCTGTTTCAATGTGAGTTGTATCCTCCGGTTCAACGTGGCGAGTTCCTCTGTCAGTTCCTTTATCTCCCCCTCTTTGGGCCAGAGCGTGGAGACTATCTCACGCAGGACCGGCAGGTCTTTCTCCAACTCCGCATTGTCCTTTTTCCGTTTCTCTATCATGCCGGGAATACGCTCCAACGCATTGATGAAGTTCATTACGGCCAGCTTCGGGTCTTTGGCGATATACCCGTTATTATAGGTGTATTTGATGCCGTCCAGTCCCTCGACCATGAACTTGTTCTGCAAGGATTCCGTGCTTCCGTCCCAGACCTTTTCGGAACGTACCAGAATACGGAAGTCGAACAGCGTTCCTATTTTCATATAGTCATCCTCAGTCCGGGCATTCCGGTTGATTGCGGACAACCTGTCGGCCAGAATCTCGATATTACCGGACTCCACCCCGTCCAGTTTGAGCGGATTGGGCCTCAATCCGGTGGCCGTATCCGTAGGGGCAACCCGGTTCAGGTATTCCCAATCCCGCGTGAAACGCTCTATGAAAGTTTCGTTCTTTTCAATTTCTGAAACCTTCTCGTGCAGCTTCCCTTTGGCGTTCCCCTTGTTCCTGTGGTATGCCAGTCTTTCGCTCTCAAGGACCGCCAGTTTCTTTTCCAGCTTGGCCTTTTCCAGCAGGTCGTTGTTGTCTGAAAGAATGGCCACGTACTCACTGAAGCTCACCCCGCCGTTTTCATCCATCGCTCCCTCATCAATGGTCCGTGTAGCGAGATTATGGCTTTTTAACTGGTTGATGAACACCTGCTTGTTATGAAGCAGGTTGAACTTGTAACTGTCCAATGATTTTTCCACCGCATAGATATAGCAGTCCACCGTATTGCCGGCATGTTCCTTGGCCACTATATTCCCTTTTCTAACCGCTCTTCCGTTACGTTGTTCCAGGTCGGAAGGCCTTCAGGGTATGTCCAGGTGATGGATGGCCACGGCCCTCTGTTGGGCGTTGACTCCCGTTCCCAGTTTCTGGGTGGAGCCGAAAAGGAAACGGATGCGTCCGGAGTTCATGTCGTCAAACAGTTCCTTACGCGCGTTGTCGCTGTTCACTTCCTGAATGAAACGGATCTGCTTTTCCGGAATGTCGTGGTCTTCCACCAGCTTGCGCCTGATTTCGCTGTAAATGTTCCATTCGTCCGGCTTGTACGTGCTCAGATCGGAAAACACGAATTGCGTGCCCTTCTGGTCGAGATACTTGTAGTAGTATTCCGCAATTCTGGCCGCGCAGTGGGATGCCTTGTTTCCCGGATTGTCCCCGTATTTCATGTCGATGAGGCGCATGTCAAGCGACATCTTGTTCGAGTAGTTGGTGGCTATCAGCATTTTCGCCTTCTCCTCTGCATCGGACAGCGGAAGGCGGTCTATATGGGTGGCGTCCCCGCTCTCCGCAAACTTTATCAGCTTCTCTATGAACATCTCCTGGTCGGGTGTGGGCGGTATATGGTACAGCTGCTGATTGAGCTTCGGCCTGTCCACACCCACGTCCTCCGCAGTCTTGTAGTCGGTTATCTCCGCGTAGAAGTTGGCAAGTTCGGGCACTTTGATAAAGTACCTGAACCGTTCCTTCTGCACGATCTGGTTGGTCACGGAGAACTCAAAATCCGTGCTTTTCTTGGCATATACGGCGGCCCAACCGTCAAAGCAGGTGATTCCCTGCCTTTCCATTTCTCTGGGACGAAGGTATTTGAAAAGCAGGTAAAGCTCGGTCAGACTGTTGGAGATGGTCGTACCCGACAGGAAGGTGGCCCCCAGGTCCCTGCCGGAGCGTTCCTGAATGGTACGGATGGCAAAAAGCAGGTTCATCGCCTTTATGCTTCCTTCCGGGTTTCCAAGTCCCGAAACCCTTGCATGGCGGGTGTTGAACATCAGGTTCTTGAAATTATGCGATTCGTCCACGAACAGGTGGTCGATACCCATCTGTTTGAAATCAACCACGTCATCCGTCCGCCCCTTGATGGTATCCTCCAGTTTTTCAAGTTTCGCCTGAAGATTCTCCTTCCTCTTTTCCAGTCCGCGTATAATCCAGCCACTGACCTCGTTTCCCTGTTGCTCGAATACGGTAAGGTTCTCCTCTATGCTTTCTATCTCCTTATTGTATATCTCCTGCTGTATCTCCGGTGACTGGGGGATTTTTCCGAACTGGTCGTGCGTGAGTATGATGCAGTCCCAGTTGTTATTTTTGATGTCATGGAATATCCCGACACGTTTTTCGGGGGTGAAATCCTCCTTTCCCGGATACAGTACCTTCGCGTTCGGATATGCCCTTTTGAATGTGTCGGCGATGTCGTGCACGTTGCTCTTCAACCCTATAATCATGGGCTTGTCCGCCAGTCCGAGACGCTTCATCTCGAAGGCGGCCACACACATGATGAGCGTCTTGCCGGTGCCCACCTCGTGGTCGATTATCCCCCCGCCGTTGAGTTTCAGCATCCATACCGCATTTTTCTGGCTGTCGTACAAGCCGGGGATGTCAAGACCTTTCAAATCAAGGAAAGGAAAGTTCTGGCAGGAGCCGTCGTAGTCCGGCCGTACATAACAGTTGAACTTGCGGTTGTACATGCCGGCAAGGTTCTGCTTGAATTGCGGGAGCTGCTCGTTCAGCCAGTTCACGAACTCCTTGCGTATCTCGTTGATCTTGGCGTCGGCAAGCTGGATGGCGTCGGCATCGCGCACCTTTATGTCTTTTCCGTCCTTGTTCTGTACGGTTTTTGTGATGTCGGGCACGGTGTTGTGCAGGGCATGTTTCAGCAGGTCATTCCCGTAATATCCCCTTTTTTCTCCTTTCACGAAGTATTTGTCGGTGATGTTCGCATTGCTTCCTTCAAGGGTTATGCCGAACTCGTCGATGCTTTCCGTATAGCTGATGCGGGTCTTTACCCCGAAAAGGTATTCCGCAAACTCTTCATATACGGATGTGGGTATCCACCGTTCACCCAGGTTGAAATCAAGCAGCTCGAAGCCGATGGGTTCCGGTGCGGCGTCCTTCAGCGCTTCCAGCGACCTCCCGCTTTCCTTGTCATCGGGGTATTCCTTGAGATGCTTCTCTATCCATTCCGCTTTGGCGATGACGTTCCCCGCAATGAAACGGTCCCTTATCTCGTATCTTTTCATCATGGGGTTGTAGAAGATACGGCTTTCAAGCTGTTCAAGCAGTTCCCGCCTGCCGATGTCGCTCAGGCTCTCCATATACTCCAGATTCACCTCCCCGAACTTGTTCAGTGAGGCCGCGAGCGCTTCCTGGGCGGTGTCCGCATGTTTGGCCTCGTTGGCATTGAATGATACGGGCACGGTGAATATGTCCGCTTTCTGTATCTTGCCCCGGATACTTCTTTCCAGTGAGAGCATTTCCCTGCCTCCCGCATCCATCAGCAGGAACTTGGCGTTGTCCTTGTGGTTGAGTTCCCGGAACATGCGTCTGAAACGGTCATACCGCCTGTTGAGTTCCTCACGCAGGCCGGGCTGTTCGGTTTCCGTCTCGGCTTCAGTCCTGTAAAGCTCATGGTATGCCTCACGAAGGGGGATATAATAAGAGGCCCGGTATTGCTGGGTTACTGTCAGTCTGAGCGGGTGGAACTGTACTTCGGGAGTGTTCATGCCCCGAAGGTGGCCGTATTGTTCGCCTGATTTTACAATGGAGCCGTTCTTGTATTCCGGCTTCAATTCCCCGTCAAACGCTCTTGGTTCCATTTCTTTTTTGCGTTCCTCCTCCATCTTCCTCCTGCGTTCCTGCCATGCCGCTTCCGCCTCGGCCTGCGCCAGGGAAAGATCCTCTTCCGGGACCGCTTCGTCATAAGCGTTCTCCTGCGAGAAGAGATTGAACATTTCGGGCGTGTTGTCCTTCTTCTTACGGGATGCCGTCACAACTTTTCTTTCCGGCATTCTGTTTTCCGGTACTTCCGTCTCTTCTTCTTCGGCATAAATGTCGAAAAGGTTGAGCATGGGTTCATACGGTCTGGCGGAAGGGAGCTGTTCCACCTGCTCGCTTTTTTGTGGCCGTTCGTCCTCTTCCGTTATGGTGATTGTCGGTTGGATGGCTGTGGACGGAACGGACTGCCGGGACAGGTTCTCCGTGTAGAGTTCCCGGTTCAGACGGTTCTCGATGTCCCGCAAGAGCAACCCACCGAGTTCTTCGGAAATGGTCTCCACGCTGCCGTCATGGATGAAGTTCATGGCGGGCTGCCCGTACATGTTCTTACCGGTCTTGACAGCGGTATGGATAATGTGGTCCGGCTCCTTGTAGCAGTTGTTGATGGTGATGTCTCCGGGCAGTGTGCGGGTCTCGATGAAGTTCCGTTCCGCTTCGGTCAGTCCGTTTTTCCGGCTATTCTTCTGCAATACGATCAGGTCACTGCTCACTTTGGTTCCGGCATCGGTGAAAAGGTTGCCGGGCAGGCGGACAGCCGAAACCAGTCCGGCGTGGTTCACCAGCCATTCCCGTATGGGACGGTTGCCGGGCGAGTCCATGACTCCCGAAGTCGTGATGAAGGCCATTATGCCACCTTCCCGCAGCGTATCCATGCCTTTCAAAAAGAAATAGTTGTGTACGGCGTTGAGTGCCCCTTTGCGTACCGGATCGCCACTGCGGTCAAAGTCACGGTCATATACTCTGGTATCTCCGAACGGAATATTGGAGGATACCACATCGAAATAACCGTTATAATAAGGTTGTATGGTCTGGAAGCCGTCTATAATGACCTTGCTGTCCGGATAGAGCGCGGAGAGAATCCTTCCGGTGAGCTTGTCCTTCTCAAAGCAGGTTATTTCAGGCACGTCCTTCAGAGGGCTGATGAAAACTCCGATACCTGCGGAAGGATCAAGAAAACGTCCGGGGACGACACCCGACGTCTGCAACGTCCTCTGTATGATGTCTGCCACCGCTTCGGGGGTATAGAATGCGGTAAGTACGGAATTTTTAAGGCTTTGTATATACTCCTTGTACTGCTTCTCGTCTGTGGAATACTCCCGAAGCAGTTCATGCAGCAGCCTCACCTGAGGGAACAGTTCCCTGTCAGCCGTTCATTTTCCGATGTCCGTGTCTTTTTCTGCCGGATTGAGGATACATTTCAGTCCCCCGAAACCGGTATAACCATTCAATACTTTGCGTCCTTCTTCGGTGAGACAAAACTCCGGGCGCATGAACAGGTATTCAAGTGCGGCCATGTTGTCCGCCAGATGTTGTCGCTTGTTATATGCCATATTGTTCTATATTTGATTGGATGAAACCTGTCAGTTCGATGGTGAGGATACGGTAAGAAGGGGAAGCCTCAAACTTGTCATCTATGGGATATTTGTTGAATACGGCTTCTGCGGACGGCAGTAGTCCCAGGCAGAGACCTTTCCGCTTTTCAGGGGGCACTTCCGGGAATCATTCCGACACCACTTCAAAAAGGGTGTCGAACTTGGAAAACTGCAAGTCCCGGTATAGCACGGCGTCCGACTGTTCCAATGCCTGCGTGACGGTCAGACCGTCACGTATGGAATGTTCATAGACATTGGCTGCCTCATCGGCTCTTGACCTGATAAAATCCGGATTCCCGGCCATGTGGGGATGGCTTTCTCGTAAATGAAGAAGGAGAGCCGTTTCAAAGTATGACAGTTCTCCCTCTGGTGTATTGTTATGTTGCATAATCGGTTTGTTTTTACGTTGGATGATTCCATGTATTCATTAAACATATACCCGACGGCCATCGGTGTGGTAATCGGGTATATATGTGAAGTGTGGCCGTTTCCGTAAGACTATGCCACGGAAAAGCTGTTTTTCTTGGGTTTGGGCGTGAAGGATGCGGCGTGACGTGCCGTCTGCTTGCTTTCCTTTTTCTGGTCCTGTTTCCGGTTTTCAAGATTCGGCTTGTACTCCCTCGCGTTCTTTCCTATGAGAAGGTTGTTGCTCTTGTTGCTGAAGCGTACGTCATCGGAGAATGTCCTGCCCTTGTAGCGCATATTCTCGATATATACCATTTCATGGTTTTCCAGCATCTTTTTCTGTTCGGGGGTGATTCTGGCTCCCATGATGGTGTCGTTCACTTTCAGCTGTTCTCCGGCCTGCTTGAATGCGATGTCCATGATTCTCGGATCGACAAAGGCCACGCCGGAAAGAAGCGTGTCGTTCTTGCGCTGTATGTCATTGATGGAAAGTTGCCCGCCTGATGCGAGGACCTGCTTCTGCTTGTCGTCCAGTCTTTTCCCGTAGATGTAGTCCGGTATCTTGATGGCATCCACGGGCATCGTGATGATACGGTTGCTCGGTTCATGGAAAGCCACGTAACAGTTGCATACTTTTCCTGTGTAGGTATCCTTCATCTCCTTTATTCCTCCCAGTGTTCCGGTATCCTGGAGTTTCTGCTTTTCCTCGTCCGTGAATACGCCTTTATAGGCGGGCAGGTCATATTGCGGCTTGTCAAGCCTGCTCAGTGTTTTTAGCTGTACCTTGCCGTCCTCACCCTTGACACAGAGGAAACAGGCCTCACCCATGTCCTGCTTGACGCCGTTGACTTCCTTGCTGATGGGGAAGGCGGTGGAAGTGATTCTGCCCTTGAGCATTTCACCCATGCAATGGTTTTCAAACAACAGTTGCTTGTCCACTCCCAGCGCACTGAGTTCCTTCCAGGGAAGCTGGTGCTCGTCGAACTTGTAGCGTCTGGCGAGTTTGGCGATACGCCCTTCATCGTTCAGTTCACTGTTCTCTACCAGTTTTTTGCCTTCCGGTCCGGGGTCTTCCCCCTTTCGGATCTGGATGACGGCGTTCAGGGTCTTTTCCAATACAGCGAAAGGGATAAGGAAGAAACTGAAACTTGTGGGATTATTGTACTGGTTCTTGAAATTCGTGAAGAACAGTTCCAACGGTGATGTGCGGTCCAGCTTCAGAAAGCTGTTGTTGTTCTTCTTGTCGGGTGGTACGATTTCGAGACTGCCGTCCTGCTCGTTCATTTTGGAAACGACTGCGGTCTTGTTCGTTCTTTTGTCAAGGACTGCCATTACATGCTCTTCCTGACCTTGCTGCTCTTGTTCTTGCTTTTTCTTTGCCATAAATTCTAAAATTAAAATGATACAATAATGATTATTACCGGGTAAACTTTAGCCCGTCGGTGCGAATGTAGAACATTAGTTAATAACATGTTATAATATTGAAGGTATGGGGAATGATTGGCTGTGTTTGGCGTAAATTGGCGAATAATAGAAATAAGATTCAGAAATTATCTCTTAAGAAAACTAATAAAACTGAAGTTAGGAAATTGTAGGCTTTATAGTATATTTGTGACTGAATATTTTTCTAATAATATATTATTATGGATACGAACGACTTATCTCGCTTAGCCCAAATGATTGCAGACTTAGCTAATAGCAATCTTAAACAATTACAAGGTAAATGTCAAGGGGAGACAGATATACAAGATTACTATTTAGGCATTTTACAAAGACAAGCTCTTTTATTGTTAGATTTATCTATAATATTAGAGAATAGACAAAGTAAATATATATCAACTCCATATATTATTCTTAGGAGTTTATTGGATGACTTTATACACCTGTTATATCTGGAACTTTCGAATAATAAAGAAGAAGATATTATAAGAATAAATGCAGAAGCATATAAACATAGTTTTGTCTCCTTACAAAACTTAACAGATTCTAATTATGAGAATTTTGACGGTAAATATCCATTTTATTTAAAACGTGAAGAAGTGGAAGATGTTAAAAAACAATTTGCGACCAAAGACAAGAACAAAAAATATTTTGAAAATATTTCAAGGTTTAAGTTTAAGTCTTTTATGACTTTCAATATATTAGTTGGACGAATAACCCATTCTCGTAAGATAAAAATTTATCGAGACAGGGCATATTATTTATGGAAAGAGTTTTCTGAATTTGTTCATTACTCAACTTTCTCTTTTAAAATGGAGCAACAAGACGCTCCTGAAAATATGAATAAAATAGATGAGACATTCCAGTATTGCTACAATTCTATTTACCTATCTTTCAAATATTTTGCTTTTGAATATGATTTGGATTTTATAGACAACGATTTTTTGAGAAAAAGATATGGTATCATATTTTCATAATAATAATGAAGTACCCAATTAGAAAAAGTATAATATGGGCGGGTAAAATTAAACGTCCATATTACTTTTAAATTGAAAAATGACACGTTGCGATAATATAACGCAAGGAAGAGATTTATAGTATTGTTTTAGGATGAAATCTACTCCTCTTCATTGCCACCTAACAGATGTTTAAGTGCAGGGTCATTCTCAATGCGTATCAGTTCATTGTCCACAAGTTCCACAATATCCTGCTTAATTTGTCGATAGTTGACTTGTATCCGTTGCTCCATTGTATCATTACCGTTCTCGTCCAGAAAACTGCTGATTTCAGGAATGGGTTGGTAAGCGGCAGTCTCTTTCTGTACCGCATCATTATCCACCACTATCTGTGCATGGAAAATCTTCTGGTCTATCGTCTCTCCGAAATTGTCCGTTACAGCGCCGACAAACATACCTTGTGAGAGTGTACTGATTTTGCTGGCAGGTATCAGACTGTCCAGTTGCGTGCTGATGGAAGTGGAAGTGTCACTGCGATTGATGCTAACAGACTCCCGCTTTTGCAGGATTTTTCCAAACCTTTCTGATAGTGTTTTGGCCGTTTCACCCACCACTTGACCGCTGAAAACATTACCGACAGTTGACATGATTACAGCGGCTTCCTTGTCACCATAGTCACGTTTCAACTGGCTGAAGTCCTGAAAACCCAACACAACCGCTACCTTGTTGCTTCGTGCCGTGGCTATCAGATTATCTAGACCTTTAAAGAAAATCGTGGGTAGCTCGTCAATGATTACACAACTTTTGAGTTGCTTCTTCTTGTTTATCAGCTTCACGATACGGGAGTTATACAGACCTAAAGCAGCACCATAAATGGAAATTCTATCGGGATTGTTGCCGACACACAGAACTTTAGGCTCCTTCGGATTATTAATATCCAACGTGAAGTCACTACCGGACATCACCCAATAGAGCTGCGGGCTTATCAGTCTGGACAGTGGAATTTTGGCTGATGCAATCTGGCCCATCAACTGTTCGCTGGCACCGCCTTTCCACGCGTCAATAAAAGGACTCAGATAATTCTCAAGCTCAGGATAGCTTGTCAAGATTGTAAATACATCCTCATACCTTTTATTAAGCAATTCAATGGCATGTGGGAACGTACAGTATTTGCCGTTTTCATACAACTTCAAAAACCAGATTATCGCCGTAAACAAAACAATCGGAGATTCCACAAAGAAGTCCCCCTGCTTTTGCACCCAACTTTTATTCAGGTTCAACATGATAGTATAGCTGGACTCATAAGCATCCGAAATATCCGTCATCAGTTCCGGAGCCAACGGATTACAACGGTGACTCTTTCTCGGATCATCGAAGTTGATTACATAAAACTTGGGTGGTATCTTATAACGGTGTCTGTATTTAATCAGGTGGTTGTAAGCAATAATCGACAGGTCATCAAACTTAAAATCGTATATATAAAGTGCGTAAGACTTCTCGATTGCCTGCTTTATGTAATTGTTGACCACCGCATACGACTTACCGCTCCCCGGCGTGCCTAAAATCATGCTTGCCCTGAAGGGATTCACCACATTTATCCAGCCTTTCCATTCCTTTTTTCTGTACCAGAATTTGGTCGGCAGATTGATGGAATATTCGTTTTCCATCAGGCGGGTCTCCTGCATGAACGACTCGTTCTCCGTATTGAACACGTCCTCCAACAGATTGCTTTTCAGTAACCGGCTTACCCATAGTCCGGAAGCCAGCAGACAAAAGAAACCTCCGGTTAATGTTACGGTATAAAGCACGGCACATACCCCGGATGAGGCATTGAGGGAGAGCAGCCACCAGTTGAAGAAAAACAGTATGGCACCCGCAACTGCCACAATACCGATTTTCCTTCATGTGATTTCATGCTTCTTCACCCCCTTGTTGCCCATGCAGGACAGACCGAGGAAGAGGACACAGAACAGCTTGGTGTAAAGCAGGGACGAGAACAGTCCGGTCGTACGCTGGAAGTTGGATAGTATCCGGTCCACTATACCGAGTGTTCAGCCCATCTCGTTTAGCCAGCCGTAACAAAACCAATAGACGTGTATCGCCATAAACAAAAAACTGATGGCCCGCATAAAGTCCGTGACCTTGGCAAGACCCCTTAAATCATCTTCATTCTGCATAATCGTAAATTTTAAAATTAGACTTCTGTTCTATACATTATTATAACCTTCGTCTCCGCTTTTTCTTCTTTTTCCTGCGCCCGTAACGGAAAGCCGGATCGATGTATTCATGCGTGTGGTCTTCCTCCATGAGTATGGAGAAAATATCAACGGCTCCGAGTGCGGACGTGTCAATCAGGCTGCCGGAGATTTCCGCCTGCCGTCCGTTTTGCCCTGTATCCTGCCATTCCTGTTGTTCCTCCCGGTTCATATTATCCGCTTGTTCCGGGATGGTTCCCTGCCGTGGCGTTTCATGCTCCGCCGGCGGTATCAGCCTTTCCCGATCCGCATCCGGATTATTGAACAGTTCGTTGAACACATTGGCGGTAAATGGCTTGCCCAGACGTGAACCGTTAAACACCGTCCGGTCCGCATGGTCTATAAATGTGATGCCGTACAGACGCCCATCGGAATTGATACGGTAAACGACTTCTATGTCCGCCTCTTTCAGCCTATGTGCAAAGTCTTCCTTCGTGCCTATGTCCTGCATGGCTTTGATGATTTCCTTGCGTGTCCTTTCGGCAAGACTGTCTCTTTTTACCTTTTCAACAGATGTATCAAATTTCTTTTGCAAAGCCTCATGACCGAATACCTTTCCGAACTTACTGGACTTGAAAGGCGTTCCCACCCGCATCCCGTCATCGTCCAACGCTCCGTACATGATACCGTGGTATTCCTTTCCGTCCACATTTCCCCTCACTTCATAAACCGTCACGTTGTAAAGTTCCAGCAGGGTATTGTATTCGGCAAGCGAATGAAAGTTGTAACATTCCAGCAGGGTACGGGTGGTATGCTTTAGCTGCGCTTTCACATCACCTTTCGCATAGTCCACTTTTTGCAGACTTACCAGTTCCCGCTCGCCATGCTCTCCGAGTGTGGGATGAAGCCCGTACTTCACTTCCATTTCACGGCAGATATTCTGTGCCCGGATACCTTCCCGGTTATGGTCTATCTTTTCACCTTTCTCATTGATGCGTACCGAAACGATGTGCATGTGCCTGCGGTCTATGTCTTCGTGCAGCCATACGACATAGGGCTGGTTCCCGTACCCGAACTTTTCCATGAACTCCTGCGCCAGTACGGTCATCTGTTCCTCCGAGAGAATATCTTTCGGGGAAGGATTCAAGGAGATATGTATAACCGGTTTCCTGACGTGCGAGTTGAGTGCGATATAAGGCTCGAAAGCCTGTACGCAGTTTTCAATCGGCACATTACCGGAAGTATCCGCCGCTATCTTCGGGTGTCACAATACCTTTGCCGTACCGTCTTCCACCTTTATTTTATTATAGGCAATCACTCCGTAGAATGAACTGCCCGATGTTATATTCGGCACCATGACATTATTCCTTTTTAGTAAGATATTTCTTTTCGTACCGCTTCGTAAGTTCGATAACCTGCCTGCATACTTCTTCCAGCTTACGGGTTTCTTCGGCAAGTTTGTAGAGAAACGCAAGAGATTTCTTCTCCCGGTAAATGGTATGGATGGTCTTCACGCACTGGTTGTAGTTATTCCCGATACGACGGAACTGTTGATAGAAAGCGGTAAGCTGGGCGTAATATTCCTGCGCTTCCTTATCAATCTTCACGACCTTGAACTCTCAACCGAAGATACGGGCGAAGATAAATTCAGCCTTGTTCTTCATGCCGGATTGTTCGAACATCGTGAGAAACTTCTCGTTCTCACTGTCATTGAGACAGAGGTAATAGCGGTGCGTACGCGGGTCTGCCAGCACCTTGCGCCCTGCGGCGTTACGGATTCTTGTTTCATCTTTCATAACATGAAAATTTTAAAAGGTTCGACTTGGGAGAACCTTTGCCCCCGAAACACCTTTCGGGCGAGACTTTCAGCGGTTGGAAATATTTTCAACCGCTGAAAGTACACCTCGCTATATGCTGACGCATATTAAAATCCGGCCGGGCCGGATTATAGGTCTGAAGGATTGTTTTACGTTCTCTGCCGAGAACGGGCTGCGCTCTCCCGGCGACAAAGGTAGAGAGTTTTTTCTGTCCGTGCATTATGGCGGTTCCCGCCAACAGCCGCCAATAAATGACTTTGAAACGGCGGATACTTCACTGATGCTCTTTTTGAAGTTTATTTGCAGCCGGATAGCTATTCGATTATCTGTTTGAACAGATAAACAGTCTGGTATTCGGACAACTATCTGAATAACTATCCGGGCAACTATATGGATAGCTGTCTGAACGAATAAACAGATATTCAGACCGGTATCTATCCAGATACACAACCATACATATAAATGCATAGACGGATAAACAAATCTCCGAATATATAAGTGGCAGAATATGTACTTAACTTTATTGCTACATCATTAAACAGCTACATGCGCAAATAGCCGGATAGCTAAACAGCTATGTAGATAACTGTATAAGCAGCTATGTAACTGGCCGGATAAGCAGACAATGAAACAAGTAACCGCACAGACAGCCGCATGGGTAAGCGGCTATCCGTCCGGAAATCAATAAACCCGATTATTCACTTACTTAAATTTGTAACAATGGAAAAGGAAAAGAAAACAGTATTCGTTTCATTCGCTACCCAGAAGGGCGGCGTGGGTAAATCAACATTTACCATTTATGCGGCATCATGACTGCATTACGTGAAAGGACTGAACGTAGCGGTGGTGGATTGTGACTATCCGCAACATTCAATTATGAAACAGAAAAAACGGGATATGGAAGTGGTAAAGACCACACCCGTTTATCAGAACCTCCTGGTGGAGCAGGCCGGACGGTTGAAGAAAAGGGCTTATCCGGTCATCGGAAGCACTCCGGCCAGCGGCATGGCGGACTGAAGGGCATTTGAAGAAAAGGCGGAGACTCTTTATGATATTGTACTGTTCGACCTGCCCGGCACAATGGGCAGCGACGGGGTTATCGCCGCAATCAGTGCGCTCGATTATCTGTTCGTGCCTATAAAGGCAGACCGCCTGGTGCTGGAAAGCACACTGAACTTTGCAACTACCATTAATGACCGGCTGATAAAAACCGGCGTATCCTCCTTAAAAAGGTTGTGCCTGTTCTGGAACATGGTGGACCGAAGGGAACGCACGGCCTTGTATGACATCTATCAGCAAGGATTCTCCCTGTTAGGGCTGGACTGCCTTCAAACACGTATTCCCATGCGCAGCAACTTCTCCAAAGACTTGTCCGCTACGGGCGGCCCCGTTTACCGAAGTACGCTGTTCGCTCCTAATGCAGCATTCACCAAAGAGTGCGGCTTCGATACGTTCATGGATGAAATCATGTCTATACTTAAAACCGAATAGTCATGGCGAAGAAAACAAACGGACAAAATCCGGTGGATGAAGCGTATCTGCGGAGCCTGATGGCGGGTGTTCCTTCGGAGCCTTCCTTATCTCCGGCATCTTCTCTGACCGGAGAGAACGGCGAAAATAGAGAAACCGCCTTATCCGATGAAAAAGGAAAAACGGATGAGCGTGTGAACGAAACAGTGAAAAATGTTTCCGTTACGGATGATACCGGCTGTCCGGAAGTGATTGCGGAAAAACCGTCACCGAAGACGACACGCACGGCACTGGCCGACTTTATCCGCAGATTCCTTACCCCCTATAAATGTGAAGGCAGACAAGGGGTATATATCGACAAGGAACTGCACCAGAAAATATCGGTTATTGTCGGAATCGCGGGCAAACGGCAGCTGACGGTCGGCAACTATATAGATAATGTATTGAAAGAACATTTCGAGAGACATTCGGAAGAGGTGAAGGCCCACCTTCAAAAGAGTTACAATAAAATATTTTAGGTCATGGATATACAATCAGTTTACTATGAAGCCGGAATGGTCCTGTTCTGGTTATTGTTCGCCTATCTGTTCATGGACAAGTTTTTGTTCAGGGGACAGCTTGGCGAAATATGTTTCGGGAAGGCACGCCGCCGCATGGCAAAAGCCCTGCGGAGTGTTGCCGGATGGTTCGATCCGGTAAAAGAGGAACAGAAGAAAGGACGTAAACGCACGAAAGGGAAAATGGAAAAGAAAGGAAGTCCGTCGGTACGGGAAGCCGGAAAGAGGGACATCCCGGCTGTGAGAACAGAAACGGGAGACAAGGATAAGCCGGAAATGAAGGAAAAGCCTTCAAATGCGGGCATGGAAAAAACACCTCAAAAACAGTCCGGAGCGGACAGCCTTGTCATCACGAAAAGCTACGGGACACGCCAGCAGCCGCCAATAAACGCCACCGGTTCCGGGGCTATTGCGGGTAAGGAAAATGCCTCTACATTTGCCGGCAGAAACGAAGATATGGTGCCGCAAAGGACGGCACAAGTACCGCCGGAGCGCATCCCGGAACTGTTCCGGGACAAGCGTGTGGAAGAGTGGCGGGCTTCCGGGCCCGACAGTTCCGGCAGGCTTGAGGACAATGAGGAACAGGCTGAAAACAGTGACGACGTGGATACGGACGAACTGAATGAGGAACTGGAAGACTTGAACTGCGCCCGTGACGGTTATCCGGGCGGCACAGCCGGTATCGGGCCGGAAGAGATAGACCTGATCATCGACCTGTGCAACGGCAAGGAGATTCCCACGGACAAACGGCTGGCCCTTCTGAGGGCTATCCACCATATAAAGGATACGCAGATTGAGCGCTCGATACTGGAAAGTATCAATGGCAGCGACAGCCGTATCAGCAAATTTCTGGACGAAGCCGAGCGGATGAGTGAGGCTGCTCCGGACAGTGATTAACCGATTAAAAAAGGAGGTAACGATGACAAGAGGTTATTTTGATACGGGTTGATTGCCCGTATCATTGTAAAAAGAGATCCGCTATGGTATGTGACTGAATAAACTGACAAAGCATGTATATGACTTATTTCGATTCGGGATGACAGACCGCTTGCGGCAGTCACCCGGCAAGACAAAAAGAACTATTCACCATTAAATTTTATCCGTATGAATATAGGACTGGTAGATGTGGACGGACATAACTTCCCCAATTTTGCGCTGATACGCCTTTCGGCTTATTACAAGGGGAAAGGGCACCGGGTGGAATGGGCGGAACAGGCACGGCGGTATGACAAGGTGCTGGCAAGCAAGGTGTTCACCTTCACACCCGATTATGATTACAGCCGGCTGGATGCCGGAGAGGTAATCAGGGGCGGAACCGGATATGACATTGCCGGCAGGCTTTCCGAAACGGTGGAACACAGCCGGATGATGGATTACTCCCTTTACCCCGAATATCCCTTTTCCCTCCAGTTCTTTTCAAGGGGCTGCATCCGTAAATGCCCTTTCTGCCTCGTCCGCGAGAAAGAAGGGTATATCCGGGCGGTGGAGCCGGTGGAACTGAATCCCGAAGGAAAATGGATTGAGGTACTGGACAACAACTTCTTTGCCAATCCCGAATGAAGGTCGGCTGTGGAGTATCTGCTGAAAACCCGCCAGCCCGTAAAATTGCACGGTGTGGACGTCAGGATTATGGATGAGGAACAGGCCTGGCATCTGAACAGGCTGAGGATGAAACAGAACATCCACATCGCCTGGGACTTGCCCGCACTGGACCTGACAGACCGTCTGAAAGAGATGGTCAGGCATGTGAAGCCTTACAAGATCACCTGCTATGTGCTGGTAGGATTCAATTCCACCATAGAGCAGGACCTTTTCCGGCTGAACGTGCTCAGGAAACTGGGGATTACCCCCTTTGTCATTCCCTTCCGGGATTATGAGAACAGGCGGACGCCTACCCGGTATGAGCGTGACCTTGCACGGTGGGCAAACCGGATGTGGCTGTTCAAGTCCTCTTCCTTTGAGGACTATACACCCCGCAAAGGTTTCAAGTGCGGGGAATATTTGAAATAAAACGGTAAAAAACAGTAAAAACAATGAGAACAAAAGGCTATTACGATTCGGGATGATGCGCATCCCCTTTTCAAGAGAGAATTAACACCCGTGTTTCACCACTAAAACAAATAACGATGCGAATGGCATATTATGACTCCGGCTGATTTCCAACCGGAACTTACCCCCTGAACCAGTAAACCATAAAGTAGCTGCGGGCTGCCTTGTGGGGATAGTGAAAGGGGGCGGTCCGTGGCTTTTCATTCACTTAAAAATCACGGAATTAATGAAAAAGAAAAGATTGATTATGATGCTGGCCGCTGTTGCGGCGGCAAGCGCGGCAATGGCGCAAGGAAACGGGCAGGCCGGTATTACCGAGGCGACACAGCTCGTGAGCGGATATTTTGACCCCGGCACAAAGCTGGCGTATGCGGTGGGAGCCGTCATCGGACTCGTGGGAGGGATCAAGGTGTATCAGAAGTTCAGTTCGGGCGACCCCGACACCTCGAAAACGGCAAGTTCGTGGTTCGGAGCCTGCATCTTCCTGATAGTCGCGGCTACCATCCTGAGGTCGTTCTTCCTCTAAAAACACCGGCAACTTATGGCTGATTTTGAAATAAATAAGGGCGTGGGCCGTGAGGTGGAGTTCAAGGGACTCCGGGCGCAATACCTGTTTATTTTCGCTGCCGGCCTGCTTGCCGTATTCGTGGTGTTCGTCATCATGTATATGGCAGGCGCTGACCAGTGGATCTGTATCGGTTTCGGGGTTTCGGCAGCTACCGTGCTGGTATGGCTGACCTTCACGCTGAACCGTAAATACGGCAGCCACGGGCTGATGAAACTGTTCGCGGCCCGGCAGCACCCCCGGAGAATCCTCTCACGCAAACGTATCACACGTCTGATTAAAGAACAACAATCGTAAATCATATGAGAAGTATATTAAAAGCATCCACACTGGAAAGCAAGTTCCCCGTCATGGCGGTGGAGCACGGCTGCATCGTCAGCAAGGACGCCGACATCACGGTCGCTTTCCGGGTCACACTGCCGGAAGTGTTTTCGGTATCATCCGCAGATTATGAGGCGATGCACGCCGCATGAGCGAAGGCGATCAAGGTATTGCCGAATTTCTCCATCGTCCACAAGCAGGATATTTTCATCACGGAGAAATACGAGCCGGACATCCGCAGGGACGAACTGAGCTTCCTCTCCCGCAGTTTCGAGCGACACTTCAACGAAAGGCCTTACCTGCACCACACCTGCTATCTGTTCCTTACCAAGACCACGAAGGAACGCTCCCGGCAACAAAGCAACTGGAACACGCTCTGCCGTGGTTTTCTGGTGCCGAAGGAAATCAGGGACAAGGAAACGGTGGAGCGTTTCATGGAAGCCGTGGGACAGTTTGAAAGCATCGTCAATGACAGCGGGCTGACAAGGCTGGAACGCCTCACCACGGAAGATATTACAGGAACGGAAAGCGAACCGGGCATTATCGAGCGGTATCTCACGCTGTCGGCAGACGGAACCACCATGTTGCAGGACATGCAGCTGAACCCGGACGGGATGCGTATCGGTGACAAGCGGCTCTGCCTGCATACCCTTTCCGACCTTGACGACCTTCCGGGAAGGGTCAGGACGGACGGGCGGTATGAACGCCTCTCGACCGACCGCTCGGACTGCCGCCTGAGCTATGCCGCCCCCGTGGGCGTGATGCTCTCCTGCGACCATATCTACAACCAGTGGATATTCATAGACGACAGCAGCGAGAACCTTTCCCGTTTTGAGAAGATGGCCAAGAACATGCAGTCGCTTTCCCGTTACAGCCGCAGTAACCAGATAAACAAGGAGTGGCTGGACGAATACCTGAACGAGGCGCATACCAACGGGTTGCAGTCCGTGCGCTGCCATTGCAACATCATCGCATGGGCGGAAAACGGCGATGAACTCCGAAAAGTGAAGAATGACGTGGGCAGTGCGCTGGCCTTGATGGAATGTACCCCGCGTCATAACACGACCGACCTTCCGGCCCTCTATTGGGCCGGTATACCGGGAAACGAGGCGGACTTTCCCTCTGAAGAGACGTTCTACACGTTTACCGGGCAGGCACTCTGCTTCTTCACGGCCGAGACATGTTACCGGAACTCGCTGTCCCCCTTCGGCATCCGTATGGTGGACAGGCTGACGGGCAAGCCGGTCTTTCTGGACATCTCGGACCTGCCCATGAAGAAAGGGGTGGTGACTAATAGAAACAAGTTCATACTCGGTCCAAGCGGAAGCGGAAAGAGTTTCTTTACCAACCATCTTGTCAGACAATACTGGGAACAGGGAAGTCATATCCTGCTGGTGGACACCGGAAACTCGTACAAGGGACTCTGTGACCTGATACACCAGAAGACCGGCGGAGACGACGGGATTTATTTTACATACCGAGAAGATGCCCCGATCTCATTCAATCCGTTTTTCACAGAGGATTACCAGTATGACATTGAAAAGCGGGACAGTATCAAGACCCTGATACTCACTCTTTGGAAGAGGGAGGACGAACCGCCCCGCCGCTCGGAAGAGGTGGCGCTCTCGAATGCCGTCAGTCTTTATATCGAGAAGATAAAAAAGAACCGCAGGATAAAGCCCAACTTCAACTCGTTCTACGATTTTGTAAGGAAGGACTACCGCAAGGTGCTGGCAGACAAGAACGTGCGGGAGAAGGATTTTGACGTGGACGGTTTTCTGAACGTGCTGGAACCCTATTACAAGAACGGCGAGTACGGCTATCTGCTGAACTCGGACAAGGAACTGGACTTGCTTAACAAGCGGTTTATCGTATTCGAGCTGGATGTCGTGAAGGACAATCCCATCCTTTTTCCGGTTGTCACGATTATCATCATGGAGACGTTCATCAACAAGATGCGCCGTTTGCAGGGTATCCGCAAGATGATACTGATTGAGGAGGCATGGAAGGCAATCGCCAAGGAAGGTATGGCATCCTATATAAAATATCTCTTTAAGACGGTCAGAAAGTTCTATGGAGAGGCGGTTGTGGTGACGCAGGAAGTGGATGACATTATCTCTTCATCCGTTGTGAAAGAAACGATTATCAACAACAGCGATTGCAAAATATTGCTCGACCAGCGGAAGTATCAGAATAAATTCGATCAGATACAGAACCTGCTCGGCCTGACGGACAAGGAACGCAGCCAGATACTCTCGATCAACCTTGCCAATGCCGCGAACCGGCTGTATAAAGAGGTCTGGATAGGGCTTGGCGGTACGCAGAGCGCGGTATATGCGACAGAAGTTTCGGGCGAAGAATATCTGTGCTACACCACCGAAGAGACTGAAAAACTGGAACTTACCCGGCTTACTGAAAAGCTGGGGGGAAACATAGAGTTAGCTATCAAACAACTTGCCGAACGTAAACGGCAGGAAAAGAAGTAACCATTTTAAACATAGATGACAATGAGCAAAAAAGATTTATTAAACCAATGCAGGGAAGCCCTCGGAGATGCGACCCTGACCAATCTGGATCTGTTGAACCTGATTGGGGAGATGAAAAAGGAACTGGAACATGACCGTATCTGCGGTCACTGAATGAATAAGGAAGGTGGATCGTCACTGACTGTCCGTAAATCCAACCGTGTGACGGACGGCTTCAAGGGGTACAAGGCCACGCTGTTTATCGGAGAAAGGGGTTATACGGAAATCAATATTCCTCTTAGGAAGGGCGACGACCTTTTCCTGCACGGCAACAAGGATGCCGGATGCATCGGGTATTTCAGCGGCAGCGAGGTATTGCTGTTCGGTAGTTACGGACTGTTCGCCCGTGATGACGACAGCCGGCATTTACTCACCAAAGAAAGGAGATAGACGCATGAAGAAAAGAATGATAATTCTGTTTATGGCACTGTTGTCCCTTTCGGTGACAAGCAAGGCACAATGGGCGGTTTTTGACCCCAGCAACTTTGCGCAAAGTATCGTGAACTCGGCCAATGAAATCATTGAAACCTCTTCCACTGCTGAAAATATGATTAATAATTTCAAGGAAACGGTAAAGATTTATGAGCAGGGAAAAGCCTACTACGACGCACTGAAATCGGTGCATGACCTTGTGAAAGGCGCCCGGAAGGTGCAGCAGACCATCCTGCTTGTAGGGGATATCAGCGATATTTACGTGACCAACTTCAATACGATGATGGGCGACCCGAACTTCACCGTGGAGGAACTCTCGGCCATCGCTTTCGGGTATAACCGTCTATTGGAAGAAAGCAGCAACCTGTTGCTGGACTTGAAGGAAGTGACTACGGCAACCGGACTCTCTATGACTGACAAGGAACGGCTGGACATCATTAACCGGATATACGGTGAAGTGTTGGAATACAAAAAATTGACATGGTACTATACCCGTAAGAACATCGGAGTGTCATACTTGCGGAGCAAGGAAAGCGGGGATTCCCAAAGGGTACTCGCCTTGTACGGGACACACGAACAGCGTTACTGGTAACCATTCATCCTAAAAGACAGATTGACTATGGTATTACTATCAATAGACTGGACGAACCTGCATGAGTTGCTGCGTTCGCTTTACGATGAGATGATGCCGCTGTGCGAGGACATGGCAAGCGTGGCGAAGGGAGTGGCCGGTATCGGTGCCCTGTTCTACGTGGCGTACCGGGTCTGGCAGTCCCTTGCGAGAGCGGAAGAAATAGATGTGTTCCCGCTTTTCAGGCCTTTCGTGCTGGGGCTTTGCATCATGTTCTTTCCTACCATTGTGTTGGGGACCATTAACGGGATTCTTTCCCCCGTGTGCAGTGCGACTTCTTCCCTGGTCGAGCAGCAGACCTTCGATATGAGAAAGTATCAGCAAGAGAAGGACGAGTTGAAACGCAACGCTATGTTGCGTGACCCGGCAAAGGCTTTCCTAATAAGTGACGAGGCGTATGACAAGAGGCTGGATGAGCTGGGCTGGTCACTGAGCGACATGGACACGATGATAAACATGTACGGGCAGAAAAAGATATATGAACTTGGTGAAAAAATCCGGGGATGGTTCCGGGAACTGCTGGAACTGTTCTTTCAGGCGGCTTCGCTGCTGATAGACACGTTGAGGACTTTTTTCCTGATTGTCCTGTCCATACTGGGGCCTGTCTCCTTTGCGCTGGCCGTCTATGACGGTTTCCAGAGTACGCTCACCACATGGTTGTCGCGCTATATCTGCATCTATCTGTGGCTACCTGTAAGTGACCTGTTCGGCTCCATCCTCTCACGCATACAGATCCTGATGTTGCAACAGGACATCGAGCGGATGCAGGACCCCACATTCATACCGGATTCTTCCGGTAAAGTGTACTGCATCTTTATGATAATCGGTATCATCGGTTATTTCTGCGTACCCACGGTTTCCTCCTGGATCATTCAGGCCGGCGGTGCGGGGGCTTTCGGACAGAAGGCCAACGGTGCGGGAAAGATGGTCGGGAACGGTACTGCGGCAGTCGGCGGTGCGGTTGGCGGAACAGTAGCCGGGCGCATTAAGAAAATGTTCTAAACGTATCATATTAAAAAACAGAAAAAGACATGGAATTCAAATCATTAAAAAACATCGAGACATCGTTCCGGCAGCTGCGGCTGTTCGGAATGGTATTCCTGGGAGTTTGCGCATTGGTAACGGTTTTCGCCACCTGAAAGGCATACGACTTTGCGGAAGCGCAGCGGCAGAAAATCTATGTGCTGGACAGCGGGAAATCGCTGATGCTGGCCCTCTCGCAGGATGCACAGCAGAACCGCCCGGTAGAGGCGAGGGAGCATATCAGGCGTTTTCACGAACTGTTCTTTACCCTGTCACCGGACAAGAACGCCATTGAAAGCAATGTGCAGCGTGCCCTTTACCTCTCGGATGAAAGCGCCATCGGCTATTACCGGAACTTGCAGGAGAAGGGTTACTTCAACCGGATGATAGCGGGGAATATCTCACAGACCCTGACGGTGGACAGCATCGGGGGGAACTTCGACAGCTATCCGTACGAGATGAGGGCTTATTGCCGCCAGCACATCATCCGTTCGAGCAGCGTTACCGAGAGGTCGCTTGTCACCACCTGCCGGCTGAGGAATGTGACCCGGAGCGACAATAATCCGCAGGGATTTCTGATAGAAGGCTTTACAATCATCGAAAACAGGGACATCGGGCAGTATGAAAGATAACGGGCTGAAAAAGGTCTTCCAGTCGTTCAGAACGGGGAAAGACCGTCATATGGCAAAGCTCCGCAGACGCTGGCAGCGGTTGAGTTACCGGCAGCAAAGGGTCATCATCCTTTACCTGCTCGGACTCTTCGCCGCCATCGACCTTGCCTACATCGTGGGCGGTTTCTGCGGCACAGACAAGTTTCCGATTGAGGTGCGGCATCTCCAAAGGGTGATGCTTCCCCTGCCGGACAGTATCCAACCATTAAAAAACAATGTATCCAATGACACAATCCGATAAGAAAGAAGAAAAAGTAAGGGAGAAGGAGACGCTGAAAGCGGAGCCGGTATCCCCAAAGGAGAAAAAGTTAAGCGGCAAGACCGCCGGAAAATTGAAATTTTATGGAGTGGTGGCATTCCTCTCCCTGCTGTGTGCCGGGTTCATCTGGTTTCTTTTCAAACCGGATGCGGCGGAAACGGTGGAAGGGGCGGCGGGCATCAACACCACCATACCCGATGCCATCGCACCCGAAACGATGGCCGACAAGCAGAAGGCCTACGAACTGGAAGAGATGAAGAAGCGCAGGCGGGAGAAAGTGAGGACCTTGCAGGACGTGGCGGGTGACTGTCTGGCGCCGGACACTTCAAAAGTAAAACCGGAAGCACCGAAAGCGGATGCCATACGGGAGTCCAGGGAACGGCAGCGGCAGATTTCAAGGCAGATCACCTCGTTCTATCAGGAGCCGGAGGAGAGTCCGAAAGTGGCCGAACTGGAACGGCAGGTGAAAGAGCTTAACGAGAGGCTGGAACGTGAACGGAAATCACAGGACCCGCTGGAACTGATGGAGAAGTCGTATGAGATGGCGGCACGCTATTTCCCCGGTCAGGCGGGCGGTCAGGTGAAGAGCATACAGCCTTCGGGGGGACATGCCGGCAATCCTGCCGCGATAGCAGCCGGACGTGCCGCAGAGAATGTGGTATCCTCCCTGACCCCGCCTCCGCTGCCGGATTCAATCCCACGAAATTACGGTTTTGCCACGGTGGTAGGCGGCGGGCTGCTTGCCGGGGCCAATACGATACGTGCCTGCGTTGCCGAGGACCAGATGGTGAGTACCGGCTCATTGTTGAAGTTCAGATTGCTGGAACCTCTGCAAGTGGGCAATGTGCTTGTGCCTGCCGGCACCCCGCTTTTTGGAACGGTACGCATCGGGGGGCAACGGATGGAAGTCAGTGTGAGTTCCATCGAGAGCGGTGGCAATATCCTGCCGGTGGAACTGGCGGCATACGACATGGACGGACAGGCCGGGCTTTTCGTCCCCAACACCGCGGAGCGTACCGCCATGAAGGAAGCCGCAGCCAATATAGGCGGCAGTTTCGGGACAAGCATCTCGTTTGCACGCAGCGCCTCGCAACAACTCGTCATGGACGTGACAAGGGGTGTGCTCGGCGGCGGTTCGCAATACCTCGCCACAAAGATGCGTGAAGTGAAAGTGTCCGTGAAGGCGAATTACCAACTTTTATTAATATCCAAAAAACAGTAATCAGATTATGAAGACAAGAATTGTTTTATCAATAGTCATGCTTTTCTCCCTGCTGGGGGCAAAAGCACAGGAGACGGTGGAAACAAAGATATTTCCCACCAACCAGATTATCGCACCGCACCGGATTGAGGTGACTTTCCAGAAAACCGTGCATATCCTTTTCCCTTCCGAAGTGAAATATGTGGATCTGGGTTCGTTTGACATCATAGCGGACAAGGCGACGGGAGCGGAAAACGTGGTACGCATCAAGGCGGCGGTAAAAGGCTTTGAGGGGGAAACCAACTTCTCCGTCATCACTGCCGACGGCTGTTTCTATTCCTTTAATGTGGTTTACAAGGACGAACCGGCACAACTCTCTATCGAGATGGAGGACTGGCTCCGGGACAATCCCGAAGGCGGCATTGCCGGTGACCGCATGTTCGTGAAGCTGAAGGAACTCGGTGGGGAGACACCGCTGGTGGTGAACCGCATCATGTACACGCTGTACAAGAAGAACAAAAGGGACATCAGGCACATCGGCTGCAAGAAGTACGGCATACAGACACTGCTCAAGGGAATTTATATCAACAACGACCTGCTGTACCTGCATACATCCGTACGCAACAGGTCGGACATATCGTTTGACATCGACTATATCCGTTTTAAAGTCATCGACAAGAAAGTGGCGAAACGTACCGCCATGCAGGAGAACTTCATCGAGCCGGTAAGGACGTATAACCGCCTGACGACGGTGGACGGAAGCTGTTTCAATATAGATGTAATCTGTCCTTTCAGCTGATTGGCATTGATAGGTTTTGCCATATAGGCATCAAAACCGTTCTCCATGACTTTCTGCTCGTCAGATGCATAGGCAAAGGCTGTAACAGCTATAATGGGTACTTGTGTAGATAGCTTGCGTATTTCCCTGGTAGCTTCATAGCCGTTCATAACAGGCATGTTGATGTCCATGAGGATAAGTTGCGGTGCATATGTCTTGAACATTGCAACAGCTTCTTCGCCATTCCAAGCATGGATCAGATTGTAGTCTTTTTTGAGGATTGATTCTATCAGACGGTAATTGCTATCATGATCTTCGGCTATCAGGATAGTGATTTTTTGTTGTTTCATCTTGATAGGCTCTGTTTTTACCTCCTGCTGTCTGATGTGGGTGGAGGGAGTGTAGGGCAGGGTAAACCAGAAGGTGGAGCCTTCTCCCGACTTGGATTGTAGCCCAATATTGCCACCCATATGTTGTACAAGGGTTTGGCAGATAGAAAGTCCAAGCCCTGTACCTTGGGCAAAGTTATTCAGCTTCACGAAGCGGCCGAATACGTCTTTCTGTTTGTCATCGGGAATACCGCAACCGGTATCGGTAACATAGAAATAGAGTGTCTTGCCGCGCTTTTCGTAGCCAAAGCGGATGCTGCCCGTGTCAGTGAATTTGATGGCATTAGTTACCAGATTGATGATGATTTGAGAAATACGGTTACGTTCGGCATAAATATGACAATCGGGCAGGCGGGACTCGAAGATAAGTTCCACATTTTTTTCCGGTGACAGTTTCAGGCGAAGTGCGCTTTCCAATTCTGTCATTACCCGGTTTAGGTCGAAGTCTGTATTGACAAATTCCATTGTGCCGGCTTCAATCTTGGAAAGGTCGAGGATATCGCTAATCAATTGTAATAACAAAGCGTTGTTGTTTTCGATGATACTGACATATTCCTGTTTTTCCTTTTCTTCTTCGGTGGAAGCCAGTATGCCGGAAAATCCGACAATGGCATTGAGTGGAGTGCGTATCTCGTGGCTCATATTGGCAAGGAAAGCCGACTTGAGACGATTAGATTCTTCTGCCCGGTTTTTGGCAGAGATAAGGTCGGTCTCCATTCGTTTTCTTTCGGTGATGATTAAAGAAGAACCTATCAGCGTAAGCGGTTCACCTTTCTCATCGTAACTCTCTATTGCTGCTTGGGCTTCTACCCAGTCTATTTGTTTGCATCCGTTGATGCGGTTGATAACTCGGTATTCTTCTTTGACCTTTGTGGTACGTTTCGCTATCAGATCGGCATATGCTTTTTTTACCTTTGGCAGGTCTTCCTTATGTATTTTGGCAAAGTACATATGATCTGGAACGGAAAGCTGCTCTTCATTGGAACCGATGTTTTCATGGTTTAGCTCAATGGGTTTGTTTACGTCACAAAGTATGGTGTGAGTCTGCAAATTCCATTTCCAAGGTACGATATTGGCTATGTCGAGTGCCATGGATAGTTTATGGTTGATGGAACTTAACTGCATTTGTGCGCGATGCAATTCGGTGCTGTCCAGACAGAAAATATCCATGTGGCGTTCGTCGCTGTAAGCATTTATCACAATGTCGTAGAAAGCGTTATCTTCTTTAGAATAGTAGGAGAAGGTTACAGAACGTTTTTCCTTTAAGGCGATGTTCATGAAATAGAGGAAATGTGTCATGGATTGCGGGAATATTTCACTTCCCAGTTTTCCGATGACTTTGTCGCGCCGGAGGATTTTTTCTTCAAATTGCCTGTTTACATCAATAAAGCGGGTCTCTACGATTTGTCCGTTTTCATCTTTAATTAACTCTTCCAGTTGATAGATAATAGGCATATTATTTATCAGGGTATAGTATTTGGTGGCAGTATCCAACTCATTCTGCTGAAGTTTTTTCATTTTTTTGAGCACGAGCAGGCGGTGGTGTTGGAAAGCTAACATGAGAATAATGATAACACAGATACAGATTATGATGATGTATTCGTATTGTTCCCAAAAGGTGGGTGGCATATTATAAAATACTGTATTTTTAGGGCAGCGTTTGGGGTCGAGGTTAAGTTGCTTCAGTGAGTTGTAATTGAAAGTGGGAACCCCATCGGTGGCATAATAAAAAGGAATGTTGCGTGCGGCTTTTCCGTTCAATATCTCCTGAATGGTAGAAAGCATTTGTTTGATAAAGGCCTTTTCGTCGTAAAAATATCCACCAACGAAACCGGTTGCGTCTTTAATGCCTACTGTTCTGGAAGAGAACAGGGGAATGGAGGAAGTCGCGATGATGCGATGAGAGTTGTTGACCATTATCGTATTGTCCTTGTAGTCTTGTTTCCGAAACCATGAGGTGTACAAGATGCCGGTGGTTTGGGTATTCACTTTGTTGAGAATAGTAAACAAACTGTCGGTAGTGACGTCTTTGGCGGATATGAAATCGTATGACAGTTCCGGATGTTTGTTCCGGATGACTTCCGAAATATCATAATTGTTTTGCTGGCAGATATAAGTTTCGTCCCCGATATACATGAGTTTGTTCATTTTCGGAATCATGTGTTCCATGAGACGGATATTCTCTTCTATATGGTTGCTGGCGTGCATTAGGGTCAGGTTCATGCGTCCTTGCATACTTTTTAGCGGAATGCGCATTTCCGGTGATAAGGCATATCCGTCGGCTACACAGTCCTCCGGACCTGTATAGTCTCGTTCTCCGCATAAAAGCATTGGGATATCCGGCCATTGTTTGTTCAACTCGTCACATAGAATGAAACTGGCACATCCTATGAAGACTATTAAGCTGGGTGATTGGTTGGAAAGTTCTTTGCGTATTTTCTTTTTATAGCTTTTGAAGTCTTTTGTGTCTTGCAAAGTGAGCATCTTCAGGTGTGCGGTATAGGCTCCCATATCACCGTGACGGGACGCTAAATTTACTATCGGGAGAATGAGACTGTTACTCCATGGATTGGCATCGGAGTATGTGTTGACGATTAGAATGTGATTTATTTTTTTGTCTCCTTTGTTGGCGTACGAAGACACGGATTGTGTCAGTAAACAAAGTAAAATAGTTACTGCTTGAATGAATTCTCTCATGTCTTCTTTTATAAGTTCATTTAATGTGAGTTAAAATTAAGCAAAAGTATGTATAATTTGTCGGACGGACAAAGGAAATAGAATAAATAATGGGGGAGAATATAAATAAAGCGAAGTGACGACATAGGTCTCACTCCGCTTCTATAAAAAGGAATTGAAAAGAGTGTTTCACAGGATAGATTAGTTTTCGTCTTTTTTAAAGTCGATAGTTATGTAACGTTCTCCGTCATACAAACTTTTTACACGGATATTGAGTCCGGTTTTGCCAACTATTTGGTCAGCTATCTTGTCCAATTTGAAAGAAACCAGCCCTTGTCCCGGTCTGAGGGGAGCGTCATCATAAGCATTTTGGCGGAACTCTAGTGTGATGTATCCTTCTTTGTCGTTCTTGCCATCGGAACTCTCGTTTACTATCAGGTTTAGCATATGCTTCTTTTCATCATCGCCACTGTGGTATAGTTGGTACTGGATGTTCAAGTAATTGTCGGTAATCCACATATTGGTTATGTTGATTCGGTCGTCACCGATGCTGTCGGCTTTTTCGGCAGGCATAAAGTAGATGTCTTTGGTGAGGATATTTTCTACGTGATTGATTTTCGCATTATAATCGTATCCGTTTACTTTTTCGTCGAGCAAATTGAAGTACACAAAAGCGCGTTGCCCTTCTATCAATGTGTAGTTGTTGATTTGTGCGGTGTCACCGGGAAACATCTTGGTTCCTTCATCGAGTGCAAAGTAATAATCTTTTCCGTCGACGATTCGTACAGTGCCGATAGTGAGTGATGAACGGTTGCTATCATCCCAGTCGTCCAAACAGGATTGCAACGTGGGCATGGCTATGAACAATAGTAGAAATGCGGCTAATGTTGTTCTTAACTTTTTCATAAGTAGAGGTTTTGTTTTATAGATTCTATAATTTAGATTTTGTATTCAGAAAATGCCGAATTTGGATGAATACTGCTTAATGAGATTGTTAAAGAAGATAAAGAATGAATTTCTTATCTGTCGGATGCAGTATTTTTGTGCCCGTTGCATTTATAAGGTAAACACGTGTTGAAAGAGAGAATGGAAGAACAGGTATTGGCAGAACGCTGTAGGCAAGGAGACAATCTTGCCCGCAAAGAACTGTATGAACAATATGCGGGGCGGATGCTCAGCGTATGTTTGCGTTATGCCGGTGACCGGGAGACTGCGCAAGACCTGATGCATGACGGCTTTCTGAAACTATTCGACTCTTTCGATAAGTTCACTTGGCGTGGAGAAGGTTCTTTGCGGGCTTGGATGGAACGTGTGATGGTGAATACGGTATTGCAGTATTTGCGGAAGAATGATGTGATGAACCAGTCCGCTGCCTTGGACGATGTCCCGGAGACGTATGAAGAACCGGATGCTTCGGCAGTGGATACTATTCCTCAAAAGGTATTGATGCAGTTTATCGGTGAACTTCCTGCCGGCTATCGTACCGTATTTAACCTTTTTGTTTTTGAAGATAAATCTCATAAAGAGATAGCCCAACTGCTGGGTATCAATGAAAAGTCATCGGCTTCGCAGTTAGTTCGTGCTAAAGCTGCTTTGGCGGTTAAGGTAAAGGAGTGGATGAGAAAGAACGCATAAATGAAGAAACGTATGGAAGATGAATTGTGGATGCGAAAGATAAAGGAACGGTTGGAGGATTATTCCGAGCCGTTACCCGTTTCGGGTTGGGAACGGCTTGAAAAGGATTTGTCCGCTTCTAAGCCACCGGTAGTTGTGCAACGGCGTATCATTCCTTTCCGTCGCTGGACTGTAGCTGCAGCTGCGGTGCTGTTGGTTGCAGTGTCATCAGTCAGCGTATGGTTACTTCAGAGTCCTATGGGGGAAGAAGTGCGGAGTACGGCTGTGCCGGCTTTAGCGGCTGTTCCGGACAAACTGCCTGAGCAACAAACTCCTGCAATGCAAACGGAAATTACAGAACCTGGCTATCGCGTGCAAAAACAAGTGGCGGCAACAGGTGTGCACCACCGTACTTTACTGGCACAACAATTGCACGTAGCAAGCGAAACCGGACAGAATACAGAAGAGCAACCTTTGACTGCCCGGCAAGAAATGCAGGGAGATGTGCAGGAGCAAACAGTACAGGAAGAGACCGGGGATGTAGCAGTGAAAGATAGCCGTACGGAGAACCGGCAGGTTGAGAGGCGCCGCCCGTCCAGCAAGGATAAATTACAGTTACCGGTTGGAAATACGAAAAAAGAAAAGTCACGTGGTTGGTCGGTGGGATTGGCTGTGGGAAATACGGGCGGACTGATGTCGGGAAATAATATCAGTGAAGGCAGTTTCATACAAAGCGATGCAGACTTCGGTTATTCCGGTGGAAAAGTAGACCTTAGTACAGTAGCTAACGGGATTTTAGCTGTTCCTGAAGGGCAGGAACTTGTCTTCAAGAACGGAATGCCATATTTGTTGAAAAATAAGGATCAGATAGTGGATGTAGACCATAAGCAGCCTTTGTCTTTCGGTTTCTCTGTACGTAAAGGACTTGCAAAAGGATTCTCGGTAGAGACAGGCTTGACATATACGTATCTCGCTTCGGATGTAAAGTTCGCCGGAAGTTCGGAAAAGCTCAGCCAAAAACTACATTATCTGGGCATTCCTCTGCGGGCAAACTGGAACTTTGTGGATAGGAAAGCTTTTGTTATGTATGTTTCTGCCGGTGGTGCTATGGAGAAATGTATCTATGGCAAGATAGGCAGCCAAAGTGAAACAGTGAAACCGTTGCAGTTTTCTGTAATGGGAGCTGTGGGTGCACAATATAATATAAGTAACAGAGTAGGTATCTATGTGGAACCGGGGGTGTCTTACTTCTTTGATGACGGCTCTGATATTCAAACCATAAGAAAGGAAAATCCCTGTAATTTCACTTTGCAGGGCGGGATACGGTTGACATACTGATTAAATTGAGAATTTTTTAATTCTCAATTTACTACTACTGTCGGAAAGTATTCTTTAAAGAGTTTCTCTGCCTGTTCCAACTGTTCCGGAGTGTTCTCTATCACTTCTTTCAGTTGGTAATCCCAACCCATTGCTTCGTATTTATGTACTCCAAGTCGGTGGTAAGGAAGTATTTCTACTCGTTGTATGCTTTGATATTTGCCAAGCTGTTTACCCATACTGCGTATATCCTCCTCGAAATCACTATATCCCGGCACCAAGACATAACGTAACCAGAAAGGGTGGCCTTGTTGTTCCAGCCGGGCGGCGGTGCGTAAGGTTTGTTCGTTGCTGCGTCCGGTCAGGGTGCGGTGGCGTTCGGAATTGAACTCTTTAATGTCGAGCAGTACCAAGTCTGTCAGGCTGAACAGTTCCTCCACTTTTTCATTCCAAATGCCGCCATTGGTATCAAGACAGATATGGATGCCGTTGGCTTTTAAATCCTTAAACAAAGGTACCAATGCCTCAGCCTGTAAGGTAGGTTCTCCGCCGGAGAAAGTAATTCCTCCCTTCTTCCCAAAGAACGCTTTTTGGCTGATTGCCATTTGCAGAATTTCATCGGGTGGAGTGGGGTTACCGCCCTTTACGTCTATGGTATCGGGGTTGGCGCAGTACAGGCAACGGAAAGGGCAGCCTTGAAGGAAAACGACGAGCCGTAATCCCGGGCCGTCGAAAGTGCCCATTGATTCGTATGAATGAACATTAATCATAATCGAAGGTCTATAATTAAAAATGAAGGATGAAGAATTAAAAATGAAGAATCTTGCTACATCCTGCAGATACACCGCATGGCAATTCTTCATTCTTAATTTTTAATTCTTCATTCTTAATTAACGTATTACATACGTTCGTGGAAACTGCGGCTGATAACTTCTAATTGATGTTCGCGGCTCAGTTTCACAAAGTTCACGGCATAACCGGAAACGCGGATAGTGAGTTGTGGGTATTTTTCCGGATGCTCCATGGCATCTTCCAGCATTTCGCGATTCAGTACGTTTACATTCAGATGATGTGCACCTTTGGTGAAGTAGCCGTCCATCATGGTGACCAGATTCTCTACACGCTCTTCGGCAGTAGGGCCTAATGACTTCGGAACGATGGAGAATGTGTTGCTGATACCGTCTTGTGAGTCACGGTAACGCAATTTGGCTACGGAACTCAAAGAGGCGATGGCGCCGTTCTTGTCACGTCCGTGCATTGGGTTGGCTCCCGGGGCGAAGGCAACACCTTTGGCGCGTCCGTCAGGAGTGGCGCCGGTCTTCTTACCGTACATCACGTTAGAAGTGATAGTCAGCAGTGACAGGGTGGGGCGGGCGTTCTTGTATACGGGCAACTTCTTCAACTCTTCGCTGAAATAGTAAACCAAGTCCACGCCGAGGTGGTCTACACGGTCATCATTGTTGCCGAAACAGGGGAAAGCGCCTTCAATGTCGAAACCTTCCGTCAAGCCGATGTCATTGCGGCGTGCTGTTACTTTGGCATATTTAATAGCGGACAGTGAGTCGATGGCAATGGAAAGTCCGGCTACACCATAGGCAAGATTAATGCGCGGGTCAGTATCCACGAATGCCATTTGGGCTTTTTCGTAGTAATACTTGTCGTGCATATAATGGATGATGTTCATTGCTTCATTGTAGACGCGGGCAATTTCCGTCAGTACTTTCTTGTAGTTAGCCATTACTTCTTCGAAGTTCAGCGTGTCGTGGGTCAGTACGGGGATACCTTTTACCATTACTGTTCCGGTGTTTTCGCAACGTCCTCCGTTGATGGCAAGTAACAATGCCTTTGCAAGGTTGGCACGTGCACCGAAGAACTGGATTTGTTTGCCGATGGCTTGGTAGGATACGCAGCAGGCAATACCGTAGTCGTCACAGTTACGCACCTCGCGCATCAGGTTGTCGTTTTCGTATTGGATAGAGCTGGTGTCCACTGATACTTTGGCGCAGAACTCTTTGAAGCCTTCCGGCAGCTCCGGACTCCACAGTACAGTCATGTTAGGTTCGGGAGAGGGACCGAGGTTGTACAATGTTTGCAAGAAACGGAAAGAGGTCTTTGTTACTTTCACACGGCCGTCGTTGAAACGTCCGCCGATAGCTTCGGTAACCCACGTTGGGTCTCCGGCAAAGATATCATTGTAAGACTGCATACGCAGGTGGCGTACCATGCGCAGTTTGATGATGAATTGGTCAATCAATTCCTGTGCAAAAGTTTCATCAATCTTGCCGTGAGCTAAATCGTATTCAATAAAAATATCGAGGAAAGAAGATACATTACCCAGTGACATGGCCGCACCGTCTTGTTCTTTTACAGCGGCAAGGTATGCCATATATACCCACTGTACTGCTTCTTGAGCGGATGTTGCCGGGCGGCTGAGGTCGAGCCCGTAATATTCACCCATCGTCTTGATGTCCTTCAAAGCCTTAATCTGCTCTGATACTTCTTCGCGCAGGCGGATGCGTGCTTCGGTCATAGGACCGGTCAGGTTATGTAAATCTTCCTGCTTGGCTTCGATGAGACGGTCGATGCCGTACAACGCCAGACGGCGGTAGTCACCGATAATACGTCCGCGCGCATAATTGTCGGGAAGTCCGGTAAGGAAGCCCAAAGAACGGAACGAACGGATTTCTTCGGTATATACGTCGAACACACCGTCGTTGTGCGTCTTACGGTAGTGTGTAAAGATGTCTTTTACCCTGTCGTCTACTTCCACACCATTTTCGCGGCATGCTTTTGCCACGACATTGATGCCACCGAAAGGTTTGATGGCGCGTTTCAACAGTTCGTCTGTCTGCAAGCCTACTATAAGTTCATTTTCCTTATCAATATAGCCTGCTTTGTGGGAAGTAATAGTGGATACTGTAGTATAGTCTAATGAGCGAACACCGTTATTGGCTCTTTCTTCTTCCAATGCTTCCAAACACAAGTTCCAGATACGTTTGGTACGTTCCGTAGGTCCTTGCAGGAAAGATGCATCTCCGGTGTAGGGTGCGATGTTTTTACTAACGAAATCACTGACATTGATTTCTTTGTTCCAAAGCCCGTCAATAAAGGTTTTGTTTAATTCCATAATATTCTTTTTTTGAAGGTGATTAGATATGTTATCCCTTAGAGCGCGCAAAATTATGGAAATTTTTCCGTAATTACATAATAAAATGGCTGATTTTTATGTTGAAGAACATAAAATATCCATAAACTAATGTTGTGGATATTAAAATCTATTCGTCCCACAACCGTTTCACTTTCGTCCGACAGCTGTTTAATTATCGTCCGACAACTGTGGGACGATAATTAAACAGCTGTCGGACGATTAGTATTTAGTGACGAAACATTAGGCTCCCTTATACTGTAATTTTAGTTTTTGTGAATATAGAAACTATTTTATTTTGAATTTATTTGTGAATTAAGAAAAAAGTAGTATCTTTGCACCGCTTTAAGAGAAAAGCACTTTTTGAAAAAGAAGTTTTGGAGAGGTGGCAGAGTGGTCGATTGCGGCGGTCTTGAAAACCGTTGTGCTGCGAGGCACCCGGGGTTCGAATCCCTGTCTCTCCGCAACAAACGCTGAAAATCAGCAGATTGCAAAACAAACACCCAGTTTTACACCCAAGAATGTAAAGTCGGTGTTTTTGTTTTATTTAAGATAATACAACCACTACATAATAAAAGAGTAGCGATATTAAAAGAATCCGATGAGAAAAGACTAATATTTATCTATCCATTCAGTTTGATTTTTCAGGACTTTACATCGTCCTGAAAGTATTTGTTATTGTATTCCAACGTCAGGAGTGGATTATAATACAAGTTTTTTGTGTGGATAGAATTTCGTTTTGCTTAATGTACGAAAGTACTTATCTATAAACGCATGAAATATTAGCACAATGAATCATTGGAAATCAACTTTGGCCGTGATAGGAATAGGCCAACTCATATCTATTTTAACAAGTACGATTGTTGGCTTCTCCATTATTTTTTGGATTAGCAACGAATTTAAATCCCCGACAGCTTTATCTCTGGCTATTTTAGCTGGATTTTTACCACAATTTGTATTAGGCTTGTTTGCCGGGGTCTATGTTGACAGATGGAATCGAAAGAAAACGATGTTTTATTCGGACTTGTTCATCGCGTTCTGTACCCTATGTCTTTTTATTGTGATAACCAAGGGTTATAAAGACCTTTCTTTTTTTTATCTATTGACTGCTTGTCGTTCAATAGGCAGTACGTTTCATGCACCTGCTTTACAGGCAAGCATCCCTCTACTGGTTCCCAAGCACCATCTTGTCAGGGTATCAGGTTTGTACCATTCCATTCAATCCTTCAGTGAGGTGATAGCTCCCGTTGTAGGGGCAAGCCTCGTTGTTTGGCTTCCCATACAGTATATTCTGCTCATAGATGTGATCGGAGCTGTTGCTGCTTGTCTGACCTTACTTTGTGTCCAGATTCCTTCTCTTCAAAAAACGAAAGTTCTTCCAGATTTCAAAAAAGAACTGACGGAATGTTGGCATACCTTGCGGCGTACAATGGGCATTTTGCCTTTATTCGTATGCTTTACGCTGGTGACTTTTGTCCTTATGCCTGTTTTTACGTTATTTCCTTTTATGACGCTTCTGCATTTCAACGGAAACATTTTGCAAATGGGAGTTGTGGAAATGGGTTGGGGCTCAGGGGCATTGTTGGGCGGTTTAGTACTTGCCTGTAAGGCTTTGAAAAGCAAGCAAACATTAGTGATGCATACGGCTTATGTGATATTGGGATTGTATCTGATTAGCGCCAGTTATTTACCATCAAGCGCATTTATAGGTTTTGTTTGCCTAACATTTACAGGAGGCATAGCCTATTCCATTTACCATGCGCTTTTCATCGCTATTATTCAGCAGAACTTGGCTTCGGACATGCTTGGACGGACTTTTTCTCTCATCTTTAGTTTGAGTACCTTTCCATCAATGCTGGGTATCGTAGCTTCAGGATATTGGGTGGAAGCATGGGGTATCACATCCGTCTTTATGATCAGCGGATGGGTTATCTTTCTGATTGGAGTGGGTGCAAATTTTATTTCTTCAATCAAGCAGTTGGATAATTACGCATAGTATTATTTATTAAAGAATTATTATATGACAAAGAAAGAACACACTACGATTACAGAGTTATTTCAAGTTTTGGACTTGTTGGAAAGCCTGGACATGCAGTTTTGGTTGGATGGAGGCTGGGGAGTGGATGTCTTGTACGGACAGCAAACCCGCTTGCATAGAGATATTGACATTGATTTTGATGCCAATTATACAGACCAACTCCTTGATCTTTTGCAGGAGAGAGGATATCAAATTGAAACAAATTGGTTGCCCACCCGTGTGGAACTGTATAGCAAAGAATTAGGCTATATTGATATCCATCCTTTTGTCTTGAATGCGGACGGCACTTCCAAACAAGCCGACTTGGATGGAGGCTGGTATGAATTTCAACCGGACTATTTTGGAACAGCAGTCTTTGAAGGCAGAAGCATCCCTTGCATTTCTGCAAAAGGGCAACAAGTATTCCATTCGGGCTACGATTTAAGAGAGAAGGATATTCACGATTTATCTATAATTAAACAATGTATAACAACAATGAGCCTAACAATTAGATAAGAACAAGAAAATGACAGAAAAACAAATTGTCTGGTATATCTTACTTACAGAAGTAAAGATAGACAGTGACACCCAGTCTGTCACATCCCTGAGTGTAGCTCCATTGGCAGTCTTGCCGGAATTCCAGCGTAAGGGAATTGGGGGGGGATGTTGATTCAGTAAGCCCATCAGAGGGCAGCACTTTTGGGTTACGGCACAGCAGTCGTATTGGGGCATAAAGAGTATTATCCTCGATTTGGCTATCGCAAGGCTATCGATTTAGGAATTGAATTTCCTTTCGAAGTCTCTCATGAATATTGCATGGTGGCTGAATTAATACCTGGAGCTACTGAGAATGTGAAAGGTATGGTTTGTTATCCAACTGACTTTAAATAGTTTAACAAGTAAAATTCATTATATAACTCGGACTGGGTATTTCAATTTCCCAGTCCGTATTCTGATAGTACTTATTCAATTGGAAGATTGTGTTGCTTCAAGAATGAAAGTTTATCCCAATACCCTCTTTGAAAGACGATTTTGTTATCTTTTACATGAAAAAATCCGCATCCACGAAGTCCAAGAGAGTCTTTCCATTCCATGATAGCCCATTCGCCATCTTCAAAAATATTTTCCACCATACAAACCATTTTAGCAGTGGCAAATTCATTCACAAACATTTTGTAGATTGATTCTTTACCTATTATTGGTTCGTTTGCGACTTGATGATTTACTGCATTAGTAGCATACAGCTCTGCTATATGATAAGCATCTGCTTTGTTAAAGCAATCTATCCATTTTTCCAAAACTTCTTTAGGCTTCATTTTTTATAAATTCTTAGGATTTTGATTCTGTAATAAAAACAATCTGTTTGGATGCATAGATACTTGATTTTATTAATAATAGGCTATTCTATATTCTAAATCCTCTGGATTTTTGCTCTCTCTGCACCGAGTTACGTAGATTCTGCTGTAACTTTTCCCATTGTTCCTTAAACCATTGTACTATGGGTTGTCGGTTTATGGTCAGCATAAGCTTACCACTATCCATCGGATGTTTCTCAACCCTAAAAATATCATTCTTGATGTCAAATTTCCACCTGTGTTCTTCGGAATAAATTTTGCCACTACATTGTATGGATTCTTTCTTTGTCAAGAGGTTTTCTATCATGTCTTTGGTAAACCCGATAACAGCGCATAATTTTTCCATTCTCAACATCTCTTTGAACATGGGAAACCATTTGTGGGCTTTTTCAAGCAAGGTGCTCAATCGTGATATTTCCTTGTCTTTGGCTTCAAGTTCTTGATTATGTATTCTTTGAAGATTACGAATTTGTCTGCTATGCTGTTCCTGTATTTGTTGTATCTGAATTTTTAATTCATCAGTAGCTTTGTCCCGTTTGGTAATTTCCTGATGTAGCTGCTCGATGTGATGTTCCAGTTCTTTCAGCTTACCGCTTCCGAAAAGAGAACCTACACCGCTTGCTATGGCGGTAGCAGCATTGGTGGCTGTTTTCTTTAGTTTGTCCGTGCGTATCTCTGCTTTTACCTGTTTGAGTTCCTGTTCGGCAAGGCTTACTTGTTGTTCCTTGTGTCGCTTGGTTTCCTCTATACGTTGCAGTTCGGCTTTCTGCTTCTCAATGATGAAATCATTTCGTTCCAGATGCTCTTTACCTGTGACAGCTTTTGCCTGTCCACGTTCCATCAGGAGAATATCGGAAGCAAGGGTCTGCATGGTTGCCATATCCTCGTCATTGAGCTTTCGGCTCTTTCCAGTTTCATGGTTCATCCAGTCGAATACGACATGAGCATGATAATTTGGTTTGAACCATCTGTTACCGACTTGGAAGCTCTCCTTGTCTTCTGCTTCCGGCTGACCGTTCAGCCAATGCCCTTCGTCTTTATGCAGGAAAATCTGTAGCGGAGTGATGCCCCAGCGTCTTTGGCACTCTTCACCGAATTTGCGTACATCAGCCAGTGTGGTGTCCGGTCTGATAAGCAATACTCCTTCACGGATGGGTGAGCATCCCGCCACCTTGATAATCTTTCCATTCTTTCCCTTGCGTTCCCTTTCCTTTTCCTGCATGGCACGTCCGGTCTTTTCCTTGACCATTTGCTTGATATTGTCATAATGAGTTCGCAGTTCGGGAGTGCCGAAGTCGGGATTTATCCACTGTTCGTTATCGGTGGAAAGTTCGGGAACGACATAGATTCTGGACTCCCCGATATTACGCATATACTCGGCAGTCCTTCGGTTGTGTGCCTCGCTCGATGCGATGTTGCAAGGCTTGATATGTATGCTTGATTTTGTTGCCATAGCTTCTTTCCTTTGTTTACAATTGATTTACTTTGCTCGCTTTCGCAGAGGGGTTCTTAGGGGTAACCCATAAGCGGAGATTGCAAAGAGAGGGTCACTCTTTGCTCGGGGTTCTCAGGGGTGAAACGCCCTGAGTGGGTCATTAGGGCAAAGCCCTAATCCCCTCGGGAGAGCCCACAACTACGAAAGCGAAGCGTGTAGTTATAGTGGGCTATAACCGGAAGCCTTTCGGTTTCTTGGATAGCGTATCATTCCTCTTTTCGACAGATTGCGCTTGCTCTTTCCTATCGGCTATTCGTTTCTGTAAATATTCGTTCAGATCTTTACATCCACTGTAGATTTGCGAGGCGTCACGTATATACCGGGTAGCATCATACTCCTTTCGGATTTGCTGTATTGCTTCCATTCCTGCACGGTCATTGTCAAAGAAACAGTGGATGCGCTCATAGCTTCCCAACGGATAGAGTGCCTTGGGAACATTGGCTACGGAATTAAGAACTATGTAATCCTGTCTGTCGAAGTCGGGTGATTGCGGACAGCTTTCCAGCCTTAAAGTAAGAAAGGAAAGGTAATCCATAAATCCCTCAAAAACGTAACATGTACTCCTTGGTTTTCCTGACTGTCTGATATGGGATATTTCTTTTGGTGCGATACATCCCTTGAAATATCGGTTGCGAATTTCATATCCGCCTGATATGTTCGGAAAGGCAATGGCGAAATACCGTTTGCCGTTGTGGGTGAAACGGGCTTCCTTACATTCTCTTTTCGCCAGTGCCGTGTTTATCCCTCTTTCCTGTAGGTAGGCAAGCAGGGCAGGAGAAGCCAGCAGCACAATGTCCAATTGCTGAAAACTCGGTTCGGAAAATGATTGCTTGCCAAAAGAGAAAGACACGGGACGTATGTGTGGTATCTGTTCTTCGATTTTCTGTAGAAGATAAGGCACATAGTCGGAACAGTAGAGTTCCTGTGCCAGTGCGATGATATTTCCACCTTTGCCGATTGCGAAATCATACCATTGGTTGCGCTCGGTATTTACTTTGAACGAGGGTTCTGTCTCTTCCCGTAACGGGGATTTGTACCATAGGTTAATACCTTGCTGCTTGACGGGAGAATATCCCAAACTGTACAGAAAATCCGCTATCCTGATTTGTTTTGCTGTCTGTATATCCATAATAAGATGAGTGTTTGAATAATGGTTGGAATATTTATTTCTCTTTTCGCCCGTACTTTTTTATGAAGTACGGTCTGTATAATCACTTCACTTTATCTTCGTATATATAGGATACGGTAATAAAGTGAAGCGCTTTTCTATTCCCTACAACCGCTTCGCTTTATTCTTAATATATAGACCTGCCGAATAAAGTGAAGTGATTACAGGTTATACGGTCTAATAGTGAAAGTCCGGCTTGAACGTGTATTTCCTGCCGTTCTCCTGTACTATCATCCGTTTGTTCCGGAGCATGGTGATAAGTGATACCGCTTTTTGATGGTTCAGTTTTACACCTACCGACATATATGACTTGATTAAGGAGGTTTCCAGATCCTTGTAGCCGTATTCCTCTTTCAGTCCGAAAGCCGCTTCCAGTGCTATGCGGTGCTGCTGTTCGCTAATATGTCTGTAAGGGTCAAACTTTTCCTCTTCCGGTCTTCCGGGTTTCTTCGCTTCGGGTCTGTACCCCTCTATGAGTTCAGGCAATGCATTGTCGTTGATACGGAAAGCGAAAGGCTCGAAATCCATTGCACGGATGTGCATGGCTGAAACATTGCTTATATCCCCGTTGCTCTTGTCCTTTTCCACCAGCAGAACGGTTTCCGCCTTGTTGTTCAGCTCCGTACCGATATGCCCTCTTGCGTTTTCATCGCCTTTGTTCTGGTGGAGTATCGTATGGATGTGTATCTGCCTGTCATCCGTCCACTGCATCAGTTTGGATATAATGCGTGTCGATTCTCCCGGACTGTTGATGTCATATACCATATCACGGATGCCGTCTATGATTACAAGCCCTATGTCCGGTGTATTATAGATAGCCTGTTCGACAATCCTGATACGCTGTTCGGGCGTGTATTTCCTCAAAGCGAGAAACTCCAGATGTTCATTGTCCCTGTCATCAGGAAGACCAGCAAGCCGTAAAATACGTTTCATGACTTTCAGACAGTGATAATGGCTTTGTTCCGTGTCCACATAAAGAATCTTCCTTTTTTCTTCCGGTAGTTCCGCAACATACCGCAGTACCGTACCGTTTTTCAATGCGGCGGCTACGATAGCCGATACATTGAAAGTCTTTTTACTCTTGGCTTTGCCGATGGATGCACTGAAATTGCCCAGTGTACCAATGACCGAACCTTGCACTTTTAGAATCTCAGGTGCTTTTTCGTAGATTTTCGACAGACTCAGGCGTGAAGCTTGCCAAAGGATTATTGCCTGTTCTGCCGAAATCTCCTTTATTTCTTTCATATAGTCCATAAGCATACCTCCCATTATTTCCGTCCTCCTGTTTTCTTCCCGGCAAGCTCAAGAGCCAATTCCGCATCTACGATAATCTTGCGCCCTATCTGGGTAATCGCCTTGTCTATCTTACCGCTTTTCTTTATGCGGTTGGCAGTGGGCAGACTGCACCCGAACAGTTTGGCTATACCGAGTATTCCGTACACATACTTCTTTTCCGTGTCTGTAACGGGTTGCGGCAATGCTTCGGCCTGACCTGAAGCGTGCTTACTCAGGAATATGAATTCTTCGCCTGTCATCTGCCAGACGGGTTTTGATAATAATTCTTGGATATTTGTCATCGTCCAATCTATTTAGTCGTTAAACAATCAGCCCTGCGCACTGGCTGTTATTTCTGTTCTCGAACGATGCAAAATTAGGTAGGGTTATGAGTGGTAAGGATGGGGACGGTACAAACTGAATATCATTGTATCTTATTGAATATCAGAAAATAAAAATACCACTCAAAAATTATTTTGAGTGGTAAAAGTGGAACTTTCGTAAAGTATCAGGATATATTACGGATTATCTGAATATATGTTCCATTTCCTTGGCGAAATTTTGGTTGCTGTCACTGGGGAAATCTGAAACAGGCTCCTTGTACTTGGATTTGTAGTAGCTGTCGTCAATATCCAGCAGTTTCAGTATTCTGTCTTTCCATTTGTCCCTGTCCTGTTTGGAGAGTTTCTCGCTCATCAGGAATATCAGATAGCATACACGTATTTTCTCTCTCGGTTTTATTTTCAGCTTACAGTTGCAGGGGTGAAGATTCATATTGGCATAGAAATCCAGTGCGGAAATTTCTTCGAACTGTTCTCCTATGCACACCTCATGAATGAGCGAAAGTAATTTCATGCTGAAATATTCCTGTTGTTCTTCTGTCGTTTCCTGCTGACTGATTGGCTCGCTTGATTTATTCTCTTGCTTTCCGTCAGGAATGTATTTCTTCAATATATCCAGAAAAAGGCAGCTTTGACGGTATATGTCCGCACAACAGTTCTTCATGTATTGGAATGCCTCTGTTCTTGCAGCCTTTTGCTGATCATAGAGTTTGTTCAGTTTGGCTTTTTCCCTGTCATATTCAGCCTTGCAGCGTTCATATTCTTTCTCTGCCTGTTTTTCCTCTTCGGCTGTATGCTCCCTGTAACCAATGGAATCATACCTGTTGTTGGCTTCATTCAGCGGCTTGCTCAGACTTCTTGTAACATCCAGCTGGGCTTCAATTTCCTGAGAATACCTTTCCATGTGCTGATAGCAAGCACGTTCTATGGCTCTGTCACTTAACGGGCGTATCTCATAAGCCTGTATGCTCTTTTCTATTTCAGTTTTCAGGCTGTTGAGTATCAAGGTGTATTGCTCTTTTTGCTTGTCAAGCACCAGTTCAAGGATAGCGGCTTCAAAGGATTTCATGTCATTATACTCCTGATAGAAATCCGATATGAATTTCTGCCTGTCAAAAGAAAAAGCGTAATTATCTATATAGTCTCTGTATATTCTGTTGAGTTCTCCATATTGGGGAATCATCGTCTGTATCTTTCCTGCCATATACTTTATATTATGGGTTCTTGTCCTTGTCAAGGAATAAGGTCAGTTCTTCTTCCACTTCTTCTATACTCGGTAGGGCAGATTTCAGATTTTCGGGTACTGCCTTGCTCAATTGATAGTCGCTGATACCTATCGGCTGGTCATATCCAGCCAAGGCATATTGTGCCACGACCTCATCCTTACCCCTGCACAGCAAAAGACCGATGGTCTTGTTATCATTTTCTCCCCTCAGTTTATCATCTACAACATTGATATAGAAATTTAACTGCCCTGCATATTCCGGTTTGAATGGCGTTGCTTTCAATTCCACGACAACATAGGCATGGAGCTTGATATTATATAGGATCAGGTCGGCGAAAAAGTCACTGTCCCCAATCTGGAAATGTTTTTGTCTGGCAACAAAAGCAAAGCCGTTACCCATTTCCAGCAAGTAACGGGTTACATGCTTTACCAACTGTTCTTCTATATCCCTTTCGTCAGCCTTTTCCTTTGCTCCTGCCAAGTCAAAGATATACGGGTCTTTTAACAGATAATTGGCAAGATCGCTTTGAGGTGCCGGAAGTGTGGCAGTGAAGTTGTTTACCTTGTTACTCTTGATTTGTCTGTCATACAGATTACTTTCAATCTGCATTTTCAGCACATTACTGCTCCAACCCATTTCTACAGATTGTTTCATATACCAATACCTTACGCCCAATGGTGGCGGATTATTGAGTATGACCATATGGCTTGCCCAATTTATTCTTGCAATCGGTGACGCCAAGAATAAATCTTCTATATCCTCTATTTTTATTTTATAGATGGTTGCTACTGTTTTTGCTACATTCTGAAATTGCGCAGGAACCTCCTGCGTAATTTCTAAAGATTGATTATCAGCTGATTGTATTTGCGCAGTAAGCTCCTGCGTAAATTGTCCGCTATTGAGCTTAAGGACTTCATTAGTAATGTTTTGAATATTTGGGACCGACAGTATTGAATCTGCTTCAATAAAACTACGAAGTACATTTAACGGATATAAACGGGCAAACTGGCACATATAAGTAAGATTACGTTCCGAATATCCCTTCTTTTCAGGATAATTGAATCTGATTGCCTGTGCCAATTTTTTGATAATTTTACCACCCCACCCATGTAGGTGTTGGTGGTACAGTATATAATTCCCCATTTTCCAGTAATGGAACAACATCTGGGCATTGGCTGCGGTAATGAGTCGGACTTGTGCCTGTTCTATTTCCGAACCGACAGCATGGACAAAGGCATCAAAATGACCTTTCTTTATATTATGTTCGTTGTTATTTTCCATATCACTAACTATTACTTAACAAAGATAACTCTAATAATGGATAATCTGTGAAACTGACTGATACTTTTAGAGTTGGTTAAACTTGTTCATTGCATTGGCCTTAATATCGTCTGCTATGTCAATGTAAGGCTTCATGGCTTTATAATCACTGTGCCCTGTCCATTTCATTACAACCTGTGCAGGAATACCGAGAGCCAGTGCATTACAGATGAATGTCCTTCTTCCTGCATGTGTGCTGAGTAATGCGTATTTCGGTGTAACTTCATCTATACGTTCATTTCCTTTGTAGTAGGTTTCACGTATAGGTTCGTTAATTTCTGCCAGTTCTCCCAGTTCTTTCAGATAATCATTCATTTTCTGATTGCTGATAACAGGCAATGCCATGTGGTTTTCAAAATGGATGTCCTTGTATTTTTCAAGTATGGCTTTACTGTACTTGTTCAGTTCAATACTCAGACTATCTGCCGTTTTAACGGTGGTGACTTCTATATGGTCGGACTTGACATCACTTCTCTTTAGGTTACGAACATCTGAATAACGCAGACTGGTAAAGCAACAGAACAGGAAAACATCCCGGACACGTTCCAGATACTGTTTGTCTTTGGGTATCTGATAGTCTTTTAGTCTGTTCAACTCTTCCCATGTCAGGAAGATTACCTTCTTGGGGGTGGTTTTCAATTTCGGTTTGAACGTATCGTATGCTATATTCTGGTGATAGTCTTTCTTGAAGCTCCATCGCAGGAACCATTTGAGGAATCCCATTTGTTTACCGATGGTACTGTTTCTCATGTCTTTTTTGTCACGCAGGAAATTGATATACTCGTTCAATCCGAACTCATCGAAATATTCAAAGGTCACATCTTCCTTGAACTCCTTGAGGTGATTTTTAACGGCTGCAAACTTTTCGTATGTGGATTCAGTCCAGTTATTCTGATTGCCGCATTCTTTTACAAATTCATCGAACACCTCCCAAAAACTTATCTGTGCTTCTTCCTGCTGTTCTTCGTTGGCATTCTTCATCCGCAGGTTGAATGCATCCTTTAGTTGTTGGGTAGTTGGCATGGTTTCCTGTACCTCAAACTCCTTGAACACATTTTGAATTTCGGCATAGTATTTCAGCAGATCGGCATTGATTTCAGATGCACTTTGCTTTAATTTGTTGGTACACCCGTTCTTTACTCGCTGCTTGTCGGAATCCCATTTGGCTACATCGATGCGGTAACCCGTTGTAAACTCAATGCGCTGGCTTGCGTATATGACGCGCATACGGATGGGGACATTCTCCACAATTGGCACACCGTTCTTTTTCCGGCTTTCCAATGCAAAAATGATGTTTCGTTTGATATTCATAATTGGGTGCGTTTGAAATTCTACACCCAAATATACACCCAATATTTGGAATAGCAAAAGATATTCAGAAAGATTTAGATTTACTATGTATTCCAAATTGTGTGTGATTATCAGTAATTTGCAATTTTATGATATTTCTTGAATGTATAGGTTCGAGAGCCTGTCTCTCCGCAAAAAAGCTGAAAATCAGTGTTTTGCAAAATAAACGCCCAATTTTACATACCAAGAATGTAAAATTGGGCGTTTTTATTATTTTCAATAATCTTATCGATACTACACGAGTATTTGATAAATTCTTGATTTCCGGGCGACACAATCTATCAGTGTCTTTTCAAGATTGTATCCCCGATAATCTTTGCATCATCGTAAACCGGCATGGATTCTTCCGTAGCTCATTTTTCCTGAAAATAGGTAATGGCTCTGTCGGGATATTCTGGGGAATGTCGTAAAGATATTACTTCCATACTATTATTGATTGGAGAAAAGCGAGCAAAAACCTTGCTTGTAGAACTGGTAATACATTTCAATGCGCTCGGGTACGTCGTTTTCGAGTAGCAGAAGCAGTTCCTTGGCAAACTCAAGTGTAGCAGAACCGTTTGCTGTCACGATATTCTTGTCGCTGACTGCTTGAGCATGGGTATATCCTTCCGGATTGATGTAATTGTCACCGCCCCAAATTTTCAGTTGCTCCAATCCGTTGCCGGTATGCTTTACGGTATTGAGGAAGCCGCACTTTGCCATGAAGGAAGCCCCGTTGCAAATTGCACCGACAACCTTTCTTTTTTCTATGGCTTGCCTGACAATCGGCTCGACTTGTTCTGCAACAGGTGTTGTCCATCCGAAACCACCAATCAATACCAATGCTGCATAATCATCGGGCATTGTTTCAAATGAGTAATCGGGTAAAGTGCGGAAACCACCGATGGATTTTACAGGCTCCATTGTCGGGGCTACAACCTTATTGACATACTTCGGTTTTTCTTTCAGCGCATATTCATCAGAAGCGATAGCCTGTGAAAGATATACCACTTCATGTGCGGCATAATTCGGTAAGAGTATATATAGAATTTCGTTGTTCATCATATTCATAATAATAGTTTGAGTAATTCTTCGTGAATTTTTCCGTTTGTTCCGATTACTTGGCATCCTTGAGCCGGGTCGAGTGCATTTCCATCCCAGCCGGTTACTTTTCCTCCGGCCTCTTGTACTAAAAGCATCCCTGCCGCATAATCCCATGGATTCAAATATATCTCGAAATATCCACCTTGTCTGCCACACGCTGTATATGCTAATTCCAATGCAGCAGAACCAAGTCTTCTGATGTCTTGAGAGTTTTCATAGACTTTGAGAAACTTGGCGAAGTTTTCTTTCGCCAGCTCTCTTTTAGCAGTGCCGATGCCGATTATGGTTTCCGAAAGCTTTCGGGCAGAGGAAACGTGTATGGGTTTGCCGTTTAAGAAACAGCCTTCGCCTTTGGCAGCAGAGAAAAGCTCGTCATGAAACGGGTCATAGACAATACCCAAAACGATCTCTTTTTGGCGACAAAGAGCCAACGAAACCACACTATGCTGATAGTCGTGCATGAGATTAGTAGTGCCGTCAACGGGGTCAAGAATCCAGTAGCAGTCTGTATTCATCCGCTGCAAGCCGGTTTCTTCTCCGAGAAACTGGATGTCAGGTGCGAATATATACAATTCATTTTTCAGAAAGTCCTGTATAGCCACGTCAACTTGCGTAACGTAATCGGCAACTCCTTTTTCTTTCACATGAGCTGCCATTTCCCTGTTTGTGATTATCCCCTTAGTCTCTTTGACCAAGCTGATTATACGTTGTACATCCATGTTTATTTATAGGGTTTAATTTAATTGTTTTTTCTTATGTCTTGGAAAGGATTGCCCTTGTCCGAATGCAAAATTAGTTATTTTATTGATGTTTTTACAGATAGGCTCAAAGAAACACAAAAACAAATCTTCCGGTTGTCGCAGAAGCATTTCCTATAGTTCAGGCGATAAAGATTTGCCGGAAGAATGGGGAACTCTATTTCATCGGAATCCAGCTGTCTACCAATGTTTGGTGCGCCTTTATCCATTGGCGTGCGGCATAAGTCTCTGTTTTCTGCGTTTTTTCTACGGCAGTCATCAATGAGCTAATCTGCCGGTCGGTCAACCGGATGTTACGTAAAAGTTCGGCAGCAAACGGATCTTTCTCGCTGAAGCCTTTCCAAGTTACGGTGTGGATGGATTCCGCTTTTCCATATATTTGTTTGGGGTCATCAAGTACCTTTAACTTATAACGTCCAAACATCCAGTGTGGAGTCCAGCCGGTTACTACTATCCATTCTTTCTTTTGAATGGCTTTTTCCAAAGATGTGGTCATGGCAGGAGCGCTTGCTGTCATCAGCTTATAGTCCAGTCCGTAGTTGTCCAATGCCTTTTCGGTTGTTTTCATAATTCCGGCACCAGCATCAATACCGATAATTTTGCCGGAAAATAACTCTTTATGTTCGTTTAATTCTTCGATAGACCGGATGGTGACATATTCCGGTACTACCAGTCCGATACGGGCATTGTCATATATGTCACTGATGATTTCCAGTCTGTCTCCATATTGTTCCATATAATCATGCATGGTTACCGGCATCCATACGTCCATAAATACATCGGCTTTTTTGCGTGATAGGGAAGCGAAGATGGGTGCTAAATCTGCATTCAGCATCTTTACGTTGTAACCATGCTCTTCCAGTATGACTTTTGCCAGATGAGACATTGCGATGCCTTCCGACCAGTTGGCATAGGCTATACTGATTTTCTTATTATTGTCAAGATTGCTGCAGGCTGCGGATAACAGGGCTGCCAGTAATAGTACGACTGTTATTTTTATTTTATCCATAATAGTTGATTCTTTTTTATTGTTTTCTCTTTTTACTTTGTGCCATTCCTTGGGTGATGCGATCCAGTACAATGGCTAATATGACAACGGCTATGCCACCTTCAAAGCCGAGTCCTATTTTCATTTGGGTAATTCCCTTCAGGACAATTTCTCCCAAACCACCTGCCGAAATCATTGCGGCAATGACTACCATAGACAAGGACATCATGATGGTTTGGTTGATTCCTGTCATTATGGTGGGTAGTGCAAGGGGGAGTTGCACTTTGTAGAGTAGCTGCCAAGGGGTGGCGCCGAAAGAGCGGGAGGCTTCTATTACATTTTTTGGAACTTGACGGATACCGAGCCCGGTTAGTCGTACTACAGGTGGCATAGCGAAGATTACAGTTGCAAATGCCCCCGGTACAGTACCCAGCCCGAAGAATAGTACAGCAGGAATCAGATATACAAAAGCGGGCATGGTTTGCATGAAGTCTAATATCGGTCGCATAATTGTATTGCATCGGTCGCTGTTGGCCGTCCAAATGCCCAGCGGTACTCCCAGCAGTAGTGCGAGGCAGGTGGATGATAGTACAAGAGCCAGTGTTTGCATAGTTTCTTGCCAAAAGCCCATTCCGTAAATCAGTAATAGTCCCAGAATAGTAAATATGGCTGTACCTTTACCCGATTTCATCCAAGCCAGAAGTGCCAGTAGAACAATCGTGATATAAAAAGGAATTCCGTACAGTACGTGCTGAAAACTGTCTATGAAGCCGCCGATGCCTATACTCAAAGCATCAAAAAAGGTAGAGAAGTTGTTCGTAAGCCAGTTGATGGCTGATTCTATATATTGTCCTATGTTTATCATAATTCTATTGCGTTTTGAATGATTTCATTAATTTCTTCTTTATTCTTTCCTGTCACCTCAATGATGAGTGAAGACAGGGGGACTACTCCTTGAAATTCCCGGTTTCCGTTAACGACCCAGATGGGAGAGTTGGTGCGTGTCATCAGAGGCAGGATGTCTTCAAGTACAGCATCGCTTAATACGGAATGTACCTCGTGGCGCACAACAGTGCCTATTGAGCGGATTTGTTCTTTTCTCAGTTTTATCAAGTCATTCAGCCTGACTTCCCCAGTCAATATATTGCCGGCATCTACCACCGGCAGAACAGTCAGGTTGCGTTCGCGCATTTTGCGAATCAATACTTCCGGACCTTCTTTTTTCAGTCGTGCCACAAGCGGTTTGTCCACCATAATGGAACTTGCTGTGATGATTTTGGAGCGATCTACATTTTCCACGAAGCGCTCTACGTAAGCATTGGCAGGTTCTGTCAATATCTCTTCCGATGTACCTGTCTGTACGATTTCTCCATCTTTCATGATGGCGATGCGGTCACCTAATTTGATGGCTTCGTTCAGGTCGTGGGTTATGAAAACAATTGTCTTTTTCATTTTCGACTGCAAAGTCAATAATTCATCTTGCATCTGTACGCGTATCAGTGGGTCGAGGGCGGAAAAGGCTTCATCCATCAGCAGCACCTCCGGATTGTTGGCAAGGGCGCGTGCCAGCCCCACACGTTGCTGCATACCTCCGGAGAGTTGACCAACCATTTGATTCTCATATCCATTTAATCCCACTTGTTGCATACATTCCATGGCTTTCTCTTCACGCTCTTCTTTTTTCACTCCTTGCAGCTCTAACCCGAAAGCAATATTGTGTAGTACGGAGCGATGGGGCAGCAACCCGAAATGTTGAAATACCATGGCAAGCTCTTTCCTGCGTATTTGTAGCAATTCCTGTTTGGAGGCTTTTGAAATGTCTGTTTCGTTGATTATTATTTCTCCTGATGTGGGGCGTATCAGCCGGTTGATACAGCGTAGCAAGGTTGATTTTCCGCTGCCGGACAAACCCATGATTACGAATATTTCGCCTTTATTGATGGAAAGGTTGGCATCTTTTACGGCAATGGTACATCCGGTTGCCTTTAATATTTCCTCTTTGGTTTTACCTTTTTTCAACATTTTCTCAGCTTTGTGTTTTTCTTTTCCGAAGATTAGGTATAAGTTTTTAATTTCTATTTTACTCATAATAATATAGTTTATTTTAAATAATGGTTCAGGTTCACATTTTATTTTCAGACCGGGGGCTTATTAACTCTGTTTTCCTTGAGAAGGATGAGTAAATATGGAATTAAAATGAGGGAATTTGTCGTTTACTGTTATATAAACGTCCACTGCTATGCTTTGTTCAGAGGAAACAAAAAATCCCGTCCTGCTTTCACAAGTAAGACGGGAAAACGACAAAATTTATAATAGCCTTTTAAGAGGGCTATACAAGTATATAAAAATATAAATTCATGATGGCAAAGGGAACTAAAAAGCCCCCGACTTGTTAATATTGATACCACTCATGTACTAACAATAAATGCGATATACGCATCGTCGAGGGCTTAATGCCTTCCCGCTGCGTATATCGCATTTATCGTACATAAGTGGTAGTGCAAAAGTAATAATTAAATTTGATTATTGAAGACTTTTTGACTTTTTACTTGAGTTTGACGGAATATAATATGTTTTTAATTGATTATTTATGCCAAACATTTGGTAAATCCGAAAACTTCCCCTACTTTTGCGCCCCGATAAGGAGAGGTGCTCGAGTGGTTGAAGAGGCACGCCTGGAAAGCGTGTATACCCCTAAAGGGTATCCGGGGTTCGAATCCCCGTCTCTCCGCAGAATGATTGTAAGAAATCAATTTTATACGAAACACGATATTTGTTTCTAACAAGTCTTTGCCTTGAATACAGGAACAGCCTTTTGTATTTCTGATTCAAATCCAAACCAATAGCCGCATTGAGCTGTCTCATCAAGTGGGAGAAAGCAAAGCCGAAGACTGTCTTTATAATCTCCATATATGACTTCCCATTTTTCTGGTGGAACCTGATGTTTGGTTTTTACCTTTTCTGCCGGGACTTTTTTTAATGACATACCGGCTTCTATCCATGCGATGCTGGCTTGCATTTGATACTCCGGATAATTTTGTTTGCAGTATTCGTATAGTATAAGACCTCGTTTTTCCAAGCTCATGGGTTGGTCTATAAGGTTTATCCGTATTAGGTATTCAAGAAAGCCAGACAAGAAAGATTGATCGTTTAATATCAATTCTCTTGTCAGTGATTGCCAGGCAGGAGTATTATAAAAGCCGTCTAACAGGCGGGATAGTTGGCGGGCCGTTTGCAGTTCGCTGACACTGATTTCGTTTGTTTCTAAAACTTCGTAGGGTGGGAAGGGGGAATAGCTTATCCCGAGTTCTTTGGCTCGTCGGCGCATTTCTGTGCCGGGAAGCAATTTGAGTGACTCCAGCTGTATTTCTCCTGCATTATATTCGACAAGGGTATATACATCTTCAAATATTTCATTAAGATGATAGAGGGGAAGTCCGGCGATGAGGTCGGCATGGGTTTCCATATTCGGGAGTGAACAGAGAAACTCCAACCCTTCTAAGGCATCGGATAACTTACCCATACGGCGGCTTTGTTCAAGGACGGGTTCGCGCAAACTTTGGATTCCCGCTTCAAGATGTAGCAGTCCTTGAGGTAACTGTTTTAGTTCTTCTTTTAATTCATCGGAAAGCAATGCCGGATGTATTTCCAAATGAAAACGTATGTCGGGATATTCTAAAAAGAGTTGGAGCAATTCTTTTGCGCGTCGTGTATTATAATTGAATGTACGGTCAAGGACACGTACGTTTTTGATACCATGTTCATGGATGGTATGAAGCCGTTGGCGGATGCTGTCAATGGAGAGGGTGCGTATCGGTTTTTCACCTCCACTGACGCAAAAGGCACATGTGTTGAAACATCCGCGTGTAGTTTCAAGCTGGACAAACGGTTTGCTCCAATTGAAGAAGCGGCTGTTTTCGGGTGGAATTAATCCGGAGAAATTTGATACACGGGCTATCCCATTATCCTTATATTGTTTATCTGCGTCCAAAAAACATAATCCGGGGATAGTATTCCACTGTTCCGGATGATTCCAGCAAGTTAACCATTGGGGGAATGCTTCTTCTCCTTCTCCTCTGAATACACAATCCACAAAAGGGTTTTTGCGCAGAAAGAATTCATTATCTCCGAGAAATTCCGGACCGCCTAATATGAGGCAGGTTTCGGGAAGCAATGCTTTCAGTCTTGATGTGATATGTAATAATTGTTCGTGATTGAACAGCCAAGCTGTCGCAGCAATAATATCAGGCTTATGGCGGTAGGCATCATCTACAATGCTTCCTACGTTTTCATTAATTGTGGCAGATACGATTACCCACTCAATAGAGGTATTTTCCGCTATCTGTGCATGTAGTGCGGGAAGTGCCAGCGAGGAATGAGCGTAAGAACAATTCAGGTCTATCCAGAGAATTTTCATATTTGATTAATTTTCATCTTTGCAAAGATAGATGATTTTACTGTTAGGATAAATAAAAAAGTATATATTTGCGGGAGATTAATAAATCCGGATAGATTCAAAAGCTATGAAATATCTCCTTTATATCTGTTTCTTATTCTTGGCGAACAGCGTTTTTCCGAGGAGTCAGGAGAAAAAGTATAATGGGCAGGCTTCGCTTTATACGGAGCAGCACATAACGGATATATATATGACCAATCCCGATAGTGCATTACTGTTGCTGGATGAGGCTGAGGAGAAGAAACTAATGTTGCCTGTTCAGATAAACGATTTGCGCAGTATGGTCTATCGCCATAAATATCAATGTAAATTGGCTTTTCACTATGCGCGGAAAGCCTATGTACAGGACTCTATAGCAAGTAATAATCCCGAACGTTTACTGAAAACGACAATTATGTTGGCGGAGCTGTCAAGCCTGTTGAGTGAATATGAGGTGAGTAATCGGTATGTTGTTGAAGGTGTCCGGCTGGCAAGGAATATAAATGATAAACAGGCAGAAGTCCGGCTGCTGTTCTGTATGGGCGAAAACAAACGCCGGTTGTCTTTTAAAAAAGAGGCTTACGAGACGTTTGATGAAGCTATCCGGCTTTTGAGTGATGCTGATAATATATATGGTCTGCGTACGCTTTCTTATTTTACCGGAGTTAAAATGAGTTTCCTGATAGATGATGGATTGATAGATGATGCTTTGACTGTCGGGTTGTACAGACAGAGGTTGCTGGAGAAAATGGAAAGGACAGAAGGAGTGCAAGCTGCTTATTTGGATTTACAAAAATCATATTTATATTCAAAATTGGCTTACCTTTATTATCGTTTGGGTGATAAGCGGAAAGCGGAGGAGTGTTTTGCGAAGTATAAATCAACTAAAGCCGCGTCAACCCCTGCCGGGAAATACGATGCTACTCCTTATCTGCTCCTCGCAGGTCAATATCAGGAGATATTGGATAATTGTCGTGACTTGAAAAACGTCTTTAGGGAACAACAGGATACGGTCAACTATCAGTATCGTGGTGTTTTGTCTAAGGAAATAATGGCTTATACCGGTTTGGGAAAGTACAAGAGAGCCGTTGAACTCAGTGCTGTTTTTATTGCTTTAACAGATAGTATACATCAGCGTGAAAAGACAAATGCGGCGTTGGAGTTGGACGCTTTGTATGATACTGATGAAAAAGAAAGGCATATTGCGGAGCAGGCTTCCCAATTGAGGATACGGACAATCTCTTTGGTTTTTATTTGCCTTTTGGTGTTACTGGCATTATTTTTCCTTTGGAAAGTCTGGTTGCAGAACCGTAATATAAAGGATAAGAACAGGACGTTGATGAAGTATATAAATGAGGAACTTTCCGAGCAAAATAAAAAATCTCAATCGTTTGAGGAAGTAGATAATAGTCTTCTGCAAGATGAATTGGATATGGAGCCTGCGGATGTGGGACAGGAATATGAAATCAATAAATTGGTTTTTCAGAAGCTGGATTCTCAGATAAGAAGAGAAGAATTGTATCTTTCTGCTGATTTATCAAGAGAAGATTTAGTTAGAATGGCGCGTATGAATAATACTCGTTTTGCTAAAATGATAAAAGAGAATACAGGTACTAATCTAAATGGCTATATCAATGAATTGCGTTTAAATCATGCCATACAGTTGCTGAAAGAACATCCTGAGTATACTTTACGTGCCATAGCAGAGGCTTCCGGCATTAATAGTATGCCTACTTTTCATAACTTGTTTAAAAGTAAAACGGGAATGACGCCTTCGGAATTTAAAAAGGTTCAAATGGAACTGAAGTAATAAATCTCTGTAAAACAGTATTGTAAGACTTTTCTTTATAAACTTGAGGACATTTTTTTATAGTAGGCGTTGATGAAGTTGCATTCTTCAATAGGGAAATGCTTTCCTTTGCGGTGCTAAACAACTGCTATGTATATACTTTGCTTCTTATTATTGCTCTCTGTAGTTATGGCTGTTTATGGCTTGCAAGCATATAAACGATGTAAACTCTTGGGTTGTAACGTTATGCGTGCAATATCTGATCCTGTTTTCCTTATCAGCAAGGATGGAGAGGTGATGAAGACGTATAATGAGAAAATAGACAGGTATATATTTCATTTGAACCCGGTGGTTCATGAGCGTAGGGCAAACCTTAATCAATGGTTTTCTGAAGATTCAACCAGGCATATTTTGGAGTTAATCGGTAAAGTGCTCAAAACAAAGGAAGAGGTCGAAACGGTTGTTTCTGTAAATTTGGAAGCGGGTGGAACTACTCAAGATAAAGTGAGGATTTTTTATTTTAATAAGAGTAGCGTTTTGTTGATGATAAAGACTGTTTCAGTAACCAATTATGAGTTTGAGGAAATAAAGGAACGTAATTTCCTAATGGAACATATATTGGATAATTTGCCGGTAGCAACTACCGTGAAAGATATTACTAACAGTTATAAGTACTTAATATGGAATAGGAAAGCGGAAAGCTTGTATAATCTTTCACGTGGTAATATAGTGGGAGAAAATGCAGATGTGCTATCCAAGGAAGTAGCTGATAGTTTTTGGCGGACCGATATGGAAGCAACCCGTAAAGGAACGTCTGATTCGATACAGCATTTGCACTTGTTTGATGGTAAAGAGCATATCTTAAGTATGCATAAGAAGCTTTTGTATTATAATGGTGAAGCACGTTGGCTTATTAGCTCGGCTTTGGACATAACCGAATTGAGTGAAAAGACCCGGCAACTGGAAGAACAGACCCTGCAGCATCGATTGTTATTGGAAACAATAAATTTGAAATTCTGGAAATGGGATTTAAGACGGAAAGAGATTTATCTGAATGGGAATCTGGAAAACGGTTCGAAGTGTACAGTGATAAAAGAGGAAGACTATTTTTCGCAGATACTGCCGGAGTATAGAGAAAGTATATTGGAGGGGCTGAGGAGAATAAAAAATAGAGAGTTGGATTATTATGCCGGTGAATACAGGTGTGTAAGTGATGATGGAAAAGTTCATTGGCGTGAAGGGTTTGGTGCTGTTTACAAGTGTGATGAGAATGGGGAACCTACGGTAGTGATTGGTGCCACTCATCTGATTGATGAAAGAAAGCGACTGGAGATACAGCTTTGGGATGCTAAAGAAAAGGCGGAAAAGGCCAATAGGGTAAAATCAGCTTTTCTGGCAAGTATGAGTCATGAAATTCGTACGCCATTGAATGCTATTGTTGGATTTTCCAGTATTCTGACGCACATAGAAAGCGAGGATGAGCGGGAAGAGTATAATAAAATTATTCAGCGTAACAACAAATTGTTGTTGAAGCTGGTGGATGATATGCTTGATGTTTCGAAGATTGAAGCCGGTCATATAGATTTGTGTTACAAGTGGTTTAATATCTCGAAAGCGATTGCTGAAAGCGTTGAGGAGTGGAAAGATAAGAATGAAGTAAAAGTCCGGATTAATGGACCAAAAAGAGAGTGTCTGGTTGAGCTTGATGAAAGGCGTGTAAGACAGTTGCTGGATAATCTTCTGTCTAATGCCATAAAATATACAACAAAAGGATATATAGATATAACTTATGAAGTAAATAAACAGGAGTTGAAGTTGAGTGTAACTGACACAGGATGTGGAATACCGAAGAATAAACTTTCTACAATCTTTGACCGATTTGAAAAACTAAACTCTTTTGCACAGGGGACTGGTTTGGGGTTATCGATATGTAAGTCTATTGTAGAGAGTATGGGTGGAATCATAGGCGTTGATTCCGAAGTCGGTGTAGGAAGCAAATTCTGGGTAAGTCTGCCCTGCTGTTCACAACTTATTGAAGGATACTAAAAAGTATCCTGAGTTCTGTTTATTCTGGGGTCCCGTAGGTCGTTGAGATTTGCGGGACTTTTTTATGCTAATCTACTCGTAAAAGCGGCTCAGTTTGAAATCTTGAGGGCTTACCCTTTGCAGACTAGCTTCATATCACAGACTCTGTATAACCCCCGCCAAATTATCCGTCCTTTCCAGTCCCAGCTTCTTGCGTAGCCGCAAGCGTGCCTTTTTCAGGGCTTCTTCGGATTGGAAAGTGATTTGGGCGATATCCTTGTTGCTCATATTCAGTTTCAGGAATACACACAGCTTGCGTTCGTTGTTGGTGAGGGTGGGGTAGTGTTCGTTCAGTTTGTCATAGAAGCCGGTATTGACTTCGAGGAACAGAGTCTCGAATTCTTCCCAGTTGGCATACGTTGATTTACTTTTGTAGTAGTTGATGAGAGAGCGTATGTCCTTATGTTTCTCTTCATCGTCTCCTTTCTCTATGTTTTCCAGCATCTTTATGCAGTAGTTGTCGCTTTCGGCATTCTGTATCAGTTTCAGGGTGGCGGAGGTCATTTCCTTTTGACTGTATTCCAGCTTGCTGTTGGCTTGGTCTACTTCCAGTTTGAGGACTTTCTTTTTCAGACGGTTGGAACGGTATAGTTGGGCGGTAAGGATGATGATGAGCAGGGTGGCGGAAATGAGGAAGAAGATGATATAACGCTGGTTGCGTATCTGTAACGTCTGGTTGGCCTGCTCCAGTTCATAGTTTTGTATTTCTTTTTCGTATTTGTAGGAACTCTCCATTAAGGCTATCTGGCGAATGTTCTTTCCGTTGAGGATGCTGTCGCTTAGTTGTTTGTACAGCACGTGGGCGTTATATGCATCCTTAAATTTCCCCGTATCTGCATAGATGCCCGACAACAATTCCTGAATGTGTTTGTTGAGTTCCATATAGTTAATCTTACGACCTATCTGCAAGGCTTTGTTGGCATACTCCAAAGCGCGGGCATATTGTTTGCGGTTATAGTACAGCGTACCCAGCAAACGTAAGATTTCACCATGTGCATACTCTATTTTGGCTTGTTGCGCCATAGCGAGCGCACGGGTCAGATTCTCTTGCGCTTTGTCGTACTCCCCCTGTTCAATGTAGATGCAGCTGATGTTTATTAATAGGTTGATACTTAATCCGATGTTGATTCCGGCTGATGTCCGTACTCCTTCTTGCAGATAGTGCAGCGCTTCGGGGCGGTGCATACGTTTGTAGATGTTGCCGATGTTGGCATAGCAGGCGGAAATCAGGAAAGGGTCGTTTAGCTCTTTACTTAGTTGCAGCGCGCGGTTGAAATCTTTCAGGGCAGCTTCTTGTTCGTTCTGTTCCGACTTGACACTTCCCATATTGACAAGTAATCCGCAGATGCCTCTTTGGTCGTTCAGTTCTTCGTAGATGTGCAGCCCTTTCAGGTAATATTCCAATGCACGCAGCGGGTCTCCCTGCCTGTTGAGAGCGGTTGCTATGCTGGATTGGGCTTTTGCCAGCATCGTTTTGTTATTGCTTTCGGTGGAGAGGACGATGACTTCTTGCAGTTTCCGGATGCCTTGCGGATATTCTCCCCGACTTGTCAGATTGTTTGCGGAGTTGTATAGCAATTTGATGCGTATGGCAGGATTTTTTAATGCGGTGCTTGCTCGAAGGCCTTTTTCTATGGCTTCATCACTGGCTTTTATGTTTCCCATGGCCTTTTGGACAACGCTGATAGCAAGGAGGTAGTTGCAGATGCCGGTTTGGTCTTTTACACGTTCGGCTATGTCCAGTGCTTTCTCGAAATATTCCAGTGCCGTTTTGGGAGTGTTTCTCGCTGTCAGTCCGGTAATCCACAGTCCGGCGGCTTCTCCTTCGGGATAGTTCAATCCGGTAGCAATCTTTTGTGCCTCTTGGGCGTATGCTTTGGCTCTGTCGGCATTGATGGCGTAGAGTTCGTAACCCAATTTGTTGAGGAGATTCACTCTTACGGTGTCTGCATAGGTGTGTGTTGCCAGTTTCTTTTCCAAATTCTCTATGGCGGGAGTCTGTGAAGAAACGGTAGAAAGGAAAAATAGAATGAAAAGAGGAAATAATAAGATTATCCTATTGCTTGTTTTGTCCATCTGCCTTATTTACTGTTTGTTATCTAATGACTGCAAAGATAATGTCCACTTATCTTTTCCACAAGTTTTTGGTGAAATTAATTCATTTGTCCACTTTTTGTCCCCTTGTTTCCGATCTGAGTATATATAGCGATACTCTATATTTGCAACAACTAATCATCGCGTTGGAAAAAGTAAAGGAAAGCACATATATGGAGTTAGTTATTGTAACCGGATTCGTACTTATTATAATAGGCTTCTATTGGGGTATGAAGTACGGTAGGAGGGTTCGGAAGATAAAGGCGAAACGGAGTTATCAGGTTTGTCTGATGGCTGATGAGATAGAATGGTCTCACCCGCATTTGCATTGCATTATTTTTGCGTTTGACCGTTCGGGACATTTGGTTCGTAAATTTCCTGAGGCGGAGATGAAACTGTCGAAAGGGCAATATATGCTATATTGTATAGTGGAAGAAGGCTTTTTGAACTTTTGCGTATTGTTTGTTCCTCATGCGCTTAGCTTGAGCGGAGTGTCTTGTCGTGAGGATATTGATCGGTTGTTTGGCGATGTCTCCGGTATGCAGATTGCCGAAACCGGTGTTTGGGAGGTAGAGCGGAATGCGATGTTGCCTTTGTATCCTGTAAATACTCTTGATATAAACTAAATTTCAATAAGTAAGTGTTGAATTTTAATTTATATCAAGAGTATCTGTCATTCAGAGCGTAGCGAAGAATCTACTCTCTTGATGTATACACAGAGAAGAGATTCTTCGCTACGCTCTGAATGACAGATAGTATAAACTAATTATGCACATTTACTTATTTACTTAGTGTACATTTACTTAATAAAGAAAAAAGAATAATGAAAAAGACTGGTAACGGAATATTTCCATTGCCTAATATAAATAAAACAAACAGTAGTTATGAGAAAAAGTAATTTGAAGTTGGTTGCAACCATGTTGGTTTGCGGTGCATTTTTGTTTTCATCTTGTATAGGTTCTTTCGCCCTGCACGGAAAGTTACTGGACTGGAATCGTAATATCAGCTCTAAGTTTGTGAACGAGTTGGTTTTCCTTGCTTGTAACGTTATTCCGGTATATGGCATCTGCTATTTGGCTGATGCGTTGGTTATCAACTCCATTGAGTTTTGGAGCGGTAACAATCCGATAGCAAGTGTAGGTGATGTAAAGAAAGTAAAGGGTGAAAACGGCAACTATCTTGTAAAGACTCTGGAGAATGGCTATTCCGTTCAGAAGGAGGGTGAAGAGACATCTATGGAATTGCTTTACGACCAAGACCTGAATTCTTGGAATGTAGTTTATGAGGGTAATAGTACAGAGTTGCTGAAGATAAACGGTGACGGTACAGCGCAAATGGCGTTGCCCAACGGTGAGGCGATGAATGTGACATTGGATGCCCAAGGTGTTTCCGCTGCCCGTCAGGCAACAATGATTGATACATACTACGCTGCCCGGTAAAGAGGACGTTTTATTTCTTTGAGTTGGAGAGTGTGCCAAAATGTAAAGCCTGTCAACATTCTGGCGCACTTCTTCTCCTTTATTTGTTGGCGTCCGGGAAAAAAGATGTATATTTGTTCTGTCGTTATCTAAAAGCGTACGTATATGAATAACAAAATCTATCCTATCGGCATACAGAACTTCGAGAGCCTTCGCAGGGATGGTTATTTCTATGTTGATAAAACAGCGTTGATTTATCAAATGGCAAAGACCGGACGTTATTATTTTCTCAGTCGTCCGCGCCGTTTCGGAAAAAGTTTACTGATTTCTACTATCGAGGCTTATTTCCGGGGGAAGAAAGAGTTGTTCGAGGGATTGGCGATAGAGAAGCTGGAAAAAGAATGGTTGGAATATCCCATTCTGCATCTGGACTTGAATATAGAGAAGTATGATACCGTCAATAGTCTGGATAAAATCCTGAATAAACATCTTTCTGATTGGGAAGAAAAATATGGTACTCGTTCCTCCGAAACATCTTTTTCCCTGCGCTTTGCCGGAGTGGTTCGGCGTGCCTGCGAACAGGCGGGACGCCCGGTCGTGATCCTTGTGGACGAATATGACAAACCCATGCTTCAGGCTATCGGCAACGAAGAGCTGCAGAGGGAATACCGTAATACTCTGAAACCTTTCTATGGCGTACTGAAAACAATGGACGGCTGCATCAAGTTTGCCATGCTGACAGGAGTCACCAAGTTCGGCAAGGTCAGCGTGTTCAGTGACTTGAACAATTTGGAAGATCTTTCGATGTGGAACGAATACGTCGCTCTTTGCGGCATTACCGACAAGGAACTGCATGAAACACTGGAAGCGGAAATGCGCGAATTTGCCGCTGTGCAAGGTACTACGTACGAGCAGTTCTGCAACAAGTTACGTGAGTATTACGATGGCTATCACTTTACGCACAACTCCGTCGGTTTGTACAACCCTTTCAGTTTGCTCAATGCTTTCAAGCGTAAGGAGTTCGGCAGCTATTGGTTTGAGACGGGTACACCTACCTATCTCGTGAAGCTGCTGAAGAAGCATCATTACGATTTGGAGCGCATGGCCTACGAAGAAACCGATGCCCAAGTGCTGAACAGCATTGACTCTGAATCTACCAATCCTATCCCTGTAATTTACCAAAGCGGTTATCTCACGATAAAAGGGTATGATGAACGCTTCGGCATTTATACGCTGGGCTTTCCGAACCGTGAAGTAGAGGAAGGCTTTGTCCGTTTTCTACTGCCTTTCTATGCGAATACAAACAGAATAGACGCCCCGTTTGAAATACAGAAATTTGTTCGCGAAATAGAAAACGGAGACTATGACGCTTTCTTTTGCCGCCTGCAGAGTTTCTTTGCAGATACGCCCTACGAACTGGTTCGTGACTTGGAACTGCATTATCAAAATGTACTCTTCATCGTTTTTAAGCTGATGGGTTTCTATACTAAAGTGGAATATCACACCAGCGAAGGTCGCATAGATCTTGTGTTGCAGACGGATAAATATATCTATATTATGGAATTCAAGCTGGATGGTACAGCGGAGGAAGTCTTGCTGCAAATCAATGAGAAGCAATATGCCTTACCTTTTGCGGCTGACAACCGTAAACTCTTTAAGATAGGGGTGAACTTCAGCACACAGACGCGAAACATTGAGCGTTGGGTTGTGGAATGATTGAAAACTATTTCCCGTACAGCTTGTCAATCAAATCTTGCCGTCCTATCCGTCTCAGTTCATTGATGATATTTCTCCGTTCTTCGGGTTTATACCAGAAGAAGAACTGGCGTTGCGCCAATTTCTCGCGCTGTGTCTTGGCACTGAACACCGGCTCCAGTGTATAAGGATGGAAGCCTGTGTACCATGCTTCGGTGGCTACCGTCATAGGGGTGGGAGTAAAGTCCTGTACCTGCTCCAGATGGAAATCCAACCGCTTGGTGATGACGGCAAGTTCCGCCATATCCTCTTCCTTACAACCGGGATGACTGGAGATGAAGTAGGGGATGAGCTGCTGCCGCAAGCCTTCTTCACGATTGATTCGGTCGAATATTTTCTTGAACTCTCCGAACTGGCTGAAGGATGGTTTGCGCATGATGTTGAGCACACGTTCCGAGGTGTGTTCCGGTGCAACTTTAAGACGGCCGCTTACGTGACGGGCTATGAGTTCGCGGGTGTATTGCTGCGTGCTTTTATTGGTTTTGGGGTCTTTGCTCTGATGCAGCAACAAGTCGTAGCGCACACCGCTGCCTATAAATGACTTTTTGATGCCCGGCAGGCTGTCTACCGCATGATAGATATCGAGTAGCGGGCTGTGGTCTGTGTTCAGGTTAGGGCATACTTTGGGATGGATGCACGACGGGCGCTTGCACTTCTTGCATACGGCTTCATCACGTCCCCGCATCTTGTACATATTGGCGGAAGGGCCTCCCAAATCGCTAAGATAGCCTTTGAAATCCGGTAATTCCATTACGGCCTTTACTTCCTTTAAGATACTTTCCTTGCTGCGGCTGACGATGAATTTGCCCTGATGCGCCGAAATGGTACAGAAAGCACAGCCGCCGAAACATCCGCGGTGGATATTGACGGAGAACTTAATCATGTCGTATGCCGGTATGCGTTTCCCTTTGTATTTGGGGTGTGGAAGGCGGGTGTAGGGCAGGTCGAAAGAACGGTCGAGTTCCGCTTCTGTCAAGGGAGGATAAGGCGGATTGACAACAACTGTGTGCTTGCCTACGGTTTGCAGGATACGCGAAGCTGCATATTTATTGCTCTCTTCCTCAATATGGCGGAAGTTGGCAGCTTGCTTCTTCTTGTCTTTCAGGCATTCTTCGTGCGGAAAGAGGGTTATGTCTCCTTCCTGTGGCAGAACTTCTTTTTTAGTGAGGTAAGCCAGTTGGGGGATGTCGAAGACAGGCTGTTGTTGCTTCAACCTTTTCACAAGTTCCACAATGGGCTTCTCACCCATGCCGTATATCAGTGCATCGGCACCGCTATCCGTAAGAATACTTGGGCGTACGCGGTCTTGCCAGTAGTCGTAATGGGTCAGCCGGCGCATACTTGCCTCGATGCCACCCAATATGACGGGTACATCGGGGTATAGCTTTTTCAGGATTTGCGTATAGACAATCGAGGGATATTCGGGACGCATATCCGGACGTGCATCGGGAGTATAGGCGTCATCACTGCGGAGACGCTTGTTGGCAGTATATTTGTTGACCATACTGTCCATACAGCCTGCACTGACACCAAAGAAAAGGCGGGGACGTCCCAGTTTCTTGAAGTCACGCAAGTCATCGCGCCAGTTGGGTTGGGGAATAATCGCCACACGCAACCCTTCCGCTTCGAGTATGCGCCCTATTACGGCTGCTCCGAATGACGGATGATCCACATATGCATCACCGCTGAACAAAATAACGTCCAACTCATCCCACCCGTGAAGTTCCACTTCTTTCTTGGTTGTAGGCAACCAGTCAGTCAGTTTGTATTCTTTCATGGGTGCAAAGATACGGAAAGTTTTAATCACTTGCAGAACTGCACCAGCATTTCCTCTCCGTCATAAATTTCGCGAAAACCGATTTGTTGCTCGGCAAGATACTCCTTGAGGTCATTAAAGGCGGTTGCGTCGTCCATAATGATTTCCAGTTTCTCGCCTTTTCCGGCTTCGCACATGGCCTTTATAGCGGGGATGAGAGGGCTGTAAAGTTTCTGTCCGCGTGTGTCGATGGTTTTCATTTATCTTCTTCCTCTTCTATGGTTTCTTGTTGGGAAAGCCATTGCAGGTAAAGCTTGATGAGCTGTTGCAACCCGAAGGCCTTCATATTGTTATGATAGATAACGTCGATGCAGAGGTCGAGGAGGTCTTTGCTGTCCTCTTCCTGTGAGGCGATGAGGGAACGGATATTCAGCTTGAGCTTGTCAAGAACAGTTTCGTCTACGATGCCGGTACTGTCGATGAGATGACGGAATAGTCCGTATTTCTCGATGGTGGCAAGGTTCACTTCTGATATTTCTAAGCTGCGGGTTCCGCTGGGATTGGCTTGTATGGTATACATGGCGTTAATGTTTTAATGATTAATGTTTGATAATCTATATTTTCTGTAGAAGCAAAGATAAGTTTTTCACCACAGATAATGCATATTTCCGCAGATTATTTATCAAGATTCTTGTTATTATTTGCGTATTCATCGGGTGTGCCCGCCCTTGCCGTACGAAAGTACACAAAAAAGAGAGGGTTATGTCGAAATGCAAAAGTCCTATCATTAGCTTTTACATTTTGACACAACCCTCTCTTATTGCTATTTAGTAAACATTTACAGCGGAATGTATTCTACGAAAGCTTCCATTGCCTCGTAAGATGCAAGTCCCAGACTGTCGTACAGTGCGGCTGTACCACGGTTGCGGTCCTCGCTGCGCTGCCAGAACAGGCGTTCGTCGTTGCCGAGGAACGGTGCGCTCTCCATCTGGCTTTGGTGTTTCAGGATAGAGTTACGTTTGGCACGCAATTCTTCCGGGCTGATAGGCACTGCCATTTCAATGTTTTCAATTTCCCATTCTGCCCATGCGCCGCGATACATCCAGATGCGGCAGTCTTTCAGCCATTTGGCGCCCTCTTCCTTTTCAAGGTCGATGGCTGCAAATACGGCATCCGTACAAACACGGTGTGTGCCGTGCGGGTCGGCAAGGTCGCCGGCTACAAAGATTTGGTGAGGTTTCACTTCGCGCAACAGGTTACGTACGATTTCCACATCGGCTTCGCTGATAGGGTTCTTCTGAATCTTACCTGTTTCGTAGAACGGCAGGTCGAGGAAGTGGCAGTGATCCAACGGAATGTTGTTGTATGTACAAGCGGTACGTGCTTCGCCGCGACGTATCAGACCTTTGATGGTCAGGATGTCGCGAGTGTCCATGTCACCGTCTTTCTTATCTTTCAAGTAGTTGCGGATTTCCGTGTATTTCTCGTTGATAACCTGGTCTTCACTGTTGTTGAAGAGTTGGTTGAAACCGTTGATGAAGTGCAGGAAGCGGATTACTTCTTCATCGCCTACGGCAATGTTGCCGGAAGTCTCATATGCCACATGCACGTCGTGTTTCTGTTCTACCAGACGACGGATAGTGCCCCCCATGGATATAACATCATCATCCGGATGCGGAGAGAATACGATGATACGCTTGGGGTACGGTTTCGCACGTTCGGGACGATAGGTATCGTCTGCGTTCGGCTTGCCGCCCGGCCAACCGGTGATGGTGTGCTGCAGGTCATTGAAAATCTTGATATTTACGTTGTATGCAGAACCGTAAAGGGCAAGCAATTCGCTCAGACCGTTTTCGTTGTAGTCTTTATTGGTCAGCTTCAGAATCGGTTTCCCGGTCAGTTGGCACAACCAGACAATGGCGCTGCGAATCAGCTTGTCGTTCCATTCGCAGGAAGTCACCAGCCAGGGACGTTGGATACGTGTCAGGTTGGCGGCAGCCGAAAGGTCGATAGCAATATGGGCATTGTTGTGCGTTTGCAGATAAGATGCGGGAATGGTATCCGTAACATTGCCTTCCACACATTCTTTCACCATTTTGGCTTTTTCTTCACCCCATGCCAGCAGATATACTTTCTTGGCGGAGAGAATCGTAGCCACACCCATAGTGATGGAGCTTATCGGGGTATTTTCAATAGTACCGAACGTCTTGGATGCTTCGTTGCGCGAGTCGCTGTCCAACAGAATCAGACGGGTGGTGGAGTTCAGGCGTGAACCCGGTTCGTTGAACCCGATGTTGCCGACACGTCCGATACCCAATACGGCTATGTCAATTCCGCCAAAGCTTTCGATACGTTGCTCGTACAAGCGGCAGTATTCGAAAATGGTATCTTTGGCAATAGTACCGTTGGGGCTGAACACGTTCTGCATATCAATATCCACGTGGTCGAGGAGCATTTCCTTCAAGGCGTTGAGGTTGCTGTTGACCGCGTCCGATGCCAGAGGATAGTACTCATACAGGTTGAATACCACTACATTGCGGAAACTCAGTCCTTCTTCTTTATGCATACGTACAAGGGCCGAATATACATTGCGCGGAGAGTTACCGCCTGCCAAGGCAAGCACGCAGAAGCGTCCGGCTTTCTGCTTGTCACGAATCACTTGTGCAATGTCCAACGCAATTTGGTTGGCTCCTTCTTCGGGAGACTCGTAAATGTCGGTCGGAATTTTTTCGAGACGTGTCAGTACCGACCGTTCGAAAGCGTTCTCAGGTCTGTAGTACCTGGGGGATACTCTGTTTAGAGTAATTTGAGAACTAAGATTGGTTTTCATACAATAATTTGGTTATTAATAAAATGATTAAAGCTGTTCGCTTATTCAAAACTTAACAAAAATACGAAAAACAAAGTTCATTCGCATTATGTTGAGATAAATTTTATGATAAAGTATTGGTTTCAGGTACTAATTTACCCATTGCCCATACTGCTCTTATCTTTAATTCTTCGTCCATAACGATAATATCAGCGTCTTTTTCCTTCTGGAGCGATCCCTTGCGGTCATATACACCCATGATGCGTGCCGGTGTTTCGGACACCATACGCACGGCGTCTGCCAAAGGTATGTCAGCTTTCTGTACCATTGTGCGTATCAGGCGGTCCATGGTTGCCACACTGCCGGCAAGGGCGGAGTGGTCTGCCAGCTTGCATACGCCGTCTTCAATGATGACACGAGGGTCGAAGGCCTCTTTGCTGTCACTTGCGGCACATGCCAGGGCGTCGGTGATGGCGCACATCCGTTCCACGCCTTTTATCTTGTAGACCAGACGCAGGATTGTGGGCGGTACGTGAATTCCGTCGGCCACTACTTCCACTGTCATATCGTCCATGAGGTAAATGCTTTCCACAGTTCCTTCGTATTTATATTCGCGGCGTTTGTGGAATCCGGGCATTGCGTTGTAGAAGTGTGTGGCATGTGTATATCCGGCTTCATAGGCGGTGCGTATATCTTCAAATTCGGCTTGGGTATGGGCTACCGAAGCCAAGATGCCTTTTCCGGTGATGTATTTACCGAACTGCATGGCTCCGGGCAATTCGGGAGCGGCATCCCAGCGTTTGATGCAGTGCCAGTTTTCTACGATAGGGATATATTCGTTAGGATCGGGATTCTTGATGTTCTCGGGCATCTGTCCGCCTGCCATTGCCATATTCAGATAGTGCCCCTCGAGATGAAGACCCAGTATCGGACTATCTTTTTCAGCCATCATCTTCGTGCAAGTTTCCGCCGCCTGCTCAATCATCGGTACGGTGGAGGAGGACAGGGTAGGGAATATGCTGGTAGTTCCGTATTTCATGTGGGTCTTGACAGCACCTCGGAAAGCATCTTCGGTACATTCCATGAAATCGCGTCCGCCGCCGCCATGCGCATGGATTTCTACACCGCCGGGCAGTACATACATTCCTTTTACATCAATCAGCTGTGCACCGATAACGGCAAGATCGCAATTGGTTACTTCTAAAATTTTTCCGTCTCTGATAAGTACGGAACCGTCCTTGAGCCATCCTTGCGGGGTCAAGATACGTGCGTTGATAAGTTGAGTCAACATAGGATTTAGGGGTTAGTGTTAATAAATAAATTGTGTCAGTCGTTAGACATCGTTTCAAAGGACAAAAATAACTACTTTTTGGGTAAGATGCGCTTATACGTTTAGATATTTTCATTAAATACTCTAAAATTTGATGCGTAATATTTAAAGAAATACCTATTTAATATCTTTTAATCAGGATGATGGTAGGCGGGAACTTTAATTTCGTTATTTTGTTTTACCTATAATAAACTTATAAAACTATTGATTATGAAAACATGGAAAGTAGAAGCAGCTATTATTGCCCTCGGTATGGTTTTGCTGGGAGTGGTAATAAAATGGGGTATAAACGACTTTATAGACAAAGAACGTATTGTCAGTGTAAAGGGGCTGGCAGAAATGGAAGTTCCCGCTGATAAGGTGATATGGCCTTTGATGTACAAGGACATCGGGAATGACCCGTCTTTGCTCTATGCCAATATGGAACAGAAGAATAAGGCTATTGTGAAGTTCCTGGAAAGCAACGGCATCGCGAAAGAAGAAATCAGTATCGCCCCTCCGGAGGTGATAGATATGCAGGCCGAACGCTATGGAAACCGCGATATAGTTTATCGGTATAATGCCACATCGGTCATTACGGTTACTTCAAAGGATGTGGATAAAGTGCGGAAGCTGATGTCGGAGCAAGCCGAACTGCTGAAACAGGGCATTGCCATTAGCGGAGGTGATTATCGCTATAACGTAGTGTATGAGTTTACAGGCTTGAACGACGTGAAACCGCAAATGATAGAAGAAGCCACGAAGAATGCCCGTGCAGCTGCCGAGAAGTTTGCAAAAGACTCGGACAGCAGTCTGGGAAAGATACGGAATGCCTCGCAGGGACAATTTTCCATATCGGACAGAGATGCCAATACACCTTATATTAAAAGTATACGCGTAGTGACTACCGTGAATTATTATCTGAAACGATAATGAAAGAATCCGCATCTTTCCATGCGGGAAATTTACTCCTGAATCCTTGCAGTGCGGGAAGTTCAAAGGTGGCGGTGGCAGTTCCTTCTTCATTGTCGGGAACTTGAGCCATCAGTTCACCCTTGTAGGAGTAGATGGCGCTGCCGCCGTTGTAGGGGAATTGATTGCCGTCCGTACCGACGCGGTTAACTCCGCAGACATAACAGATGTTTTCCAGAGCGCGTGCCTGCAAAAGTACATCCCAGACTTTTCGTCGGGGCACGGGCCAGTTGGCAACGTAAATCACCAAATCGTATTCATTGTTTACATTCCGGCTCCACACCGGGAAACGAAGGTCGTAGCACACGAGCAACAGTATGTTCCAACCCCGATACGGGATTATGGTACGACGACTGCCTGCCGTGAAATATTCCGTTTCGCTGCCCATACGGAACAGATGCCGTTTGTCGTAGAAGTAGGTCTCTCCTTCGGGAGTGATGAAAAAGGCGCGGTTGTAGTAGGCGTGGCGTTCGCGGGAAATGTAGCTTCCGGCGATGGCTATCCGGTACTCCGAAGCCCATTGGCGCAAGGTAGTAATGGTATCGCCTGTTACCGGTTCCGCCAGTTTATCGGTGTTCATGCTGAAGCCGGTAGAAAAAGTTTCCGGCAAAACAACAATCTCCGCCGCTCCGCGAAGTGTTTCCAGCTTTTCGCGAAGACAACGGAGATTGTCTTGTTTATTTTCCCAAGCAATATCCGTTTGCAGGATACTGACACGTAGTTGGTTCATTTTGACAAGCGGTTGTTGCCAACCGTTCTTTTAAATCGTTCCGATTGAGAAATTTTCAGGTACCTTTCCATGAAAGTCCTTGAAATAGAGTTTTATCTCATGCATATCCTTTTCAAAATCTCCCGTCGGCATTATTGCTTTGGTGGAGGTTATGGTCTTGGAAGGATAATCTATACCGATTAGCATGATAGGGACTTGTGCTTGCCGGGCGATGAAGTAAAATCCCTTTTTCCAGTTAGGATTGGGCTTACGTGTTCCTTCCGGAGTGATGGCTAAATGGAACTGTTTGCTTTCGGCAAATTTGTGTGCCATTTGGTCCACTAAGGAAGTTTTGCGGTTCCGGTCTACCGGTATACCGCCCACAGCTTTGAATATCAAACCCAACGGGAAGAAAAACCACTCTTTCTTCATCATAAAGCTGGTTTTCCGTCCGATGGCGCCATAAAACAGTTTACCGATAAATAAATCCCAGTTGGATGTATGCGGTGCTGCACAGATGACACATTTGTCATAGTTGGGCACTGTTACATTTGTTTTCCAGCCTAACAGGCGATAATAGATAAAACTATATAGTCTTTTCTTCATTCTTATTATTTAAGTTTGCCGATAGCTTCGATAACTTCGTCCACTTTTGCGTTAAAATCAGAACGGAATTTCTTGTAGTAACCTTTTACATTTCCCGGTTCGGTGTGGCTGATGCGGCTGATGAATTCATCTTGTATTTTCAGAATCTTGCCCATTAGCTCATCGGCTTTCTTTTTGTCTGTTCCGGGCACGTACAGGCTGTTCATCAGACATTCGGCGAATAACTCACCGGTAATATAGTTGACGTTCTTTTTCAATACTCTTCTACTTGCCATAATCTTTACTTTTTATGTGAATAAATTGAATTATTTTCGGTAAAGATAGTGTTTTTCTCAATGAGTGGAGAGGAAAAATGGGATTTTATGTGTTTTTAATGAGAGACGGTTCGTGGAATAATTCTACATTTGTGGAGATTTTCTACAATCCAAGTGTGGAATATAAATAGGGTATGAGTACCTTATATATGCGTTTACAGCTGATAATTAAACTATTATATAACAAAGATAGCCCCTTGCCGGCTTTTGGCATTGCGTTTGCTTTGAATAAAAGAAACAGGGTTAATTTTAATAAACAAACAAGCATGAGACTATTTTTTACGAAAAGAGAATTAAAGCTGAGAAAAAAAAGGGTAATAATGATGATAGCCTGTATGGCGGTGCTGCTTGCCGGTTATCTGATATTGACTTGGCCGAAAAAAGTTCAGCCGGAGGCTCCCACTGTAATTGTGGAGCCTGCCGAAGTGGGTGATGTGGAAATTTTCGGTGAATATGTAGGCCGTATTCGTGCGCAGCAGTTTGTGGAAGTACGTGCACGCGTGGAGGGTTATTTGGAAAGTATGCTTTTCGCCGAAGGTAAATATGTAACCAAGAATCAAGTCTTGTTTGTCATCAATCAGGACCAGTATCGTGCAAAGGCTGATAAGGCTCGTGCACAGTTGAAGAAAGACGAGGCGCAAGCGTTGAAAGCCAAGCGTGACTTGGAACGTATTCGGCCTTTGTATGCGCAGAATGCCGCCAGCCAGTTGGATTTGGATAATGCACAGGCAGCTTATGAAACTGCCGAGGCTTCTGTTTCCATGAGCCAAGCCGATTTGGATCAGGCGGAACTGGAATTGGGTTATACCATTGTACGTTCCCCCCTGTCGGGACATATCAGTGAAAGGAATGTAGACTTGGGAACACTGGTGGGACCGGGAGCCAAATCCTTGCTTGCCACTGTAGTGAAGAGCGATACGGTGCTGGTTGATTTCAGTATGACTGCATTGGATTACCTTAAAAGCAAGGAACGTAATATCGAAATAGGCCGTCAGGACTCTACCCGTTCTTGGCAGCCCAATATTACGATTACTTTGGCAGATAACACTGTCTATCCTTATAAAGGTTATGTAGATTTTGCCGAACCGCAGGTTGATCCGCAGACTGGTACATTCTCCGTCCGTGCCGAGATGCCCAATCCGAACAGGGTATTATTGCCGGGGCAGTTTACGAAAGTGAAACTGTTGCTGGATGTACGCGAGGGTGCGGTAGCGGTTCCTCAAAAGGCGGTTACCATTGAAAAGGGCGGAGCTTATATTTATGTAATGCGCCGCGACTCTACGGTTGAGAAACGTTTCATCGAATTAGGACCGGAGTTTGGCAACAACATGGTTGTTGAACGCGGACTGGTGGCAGGCGAGCAGGTAGTGACAGAAGGTTTCCACAAGCTCACTCCGGGTATGAAAGTACGTGCGCAGGCCGTTTCCGAGAATAAATCACAGGATAACAATCTCTCAAAGTAATGACAGTATGAAAGTGACTTTCTTTATAGACCGCCCGGTATTCTCGGCGGTGATATCGATTGTGATTGTGATTGTCGGTATCATCGGTCTGACGATGCTTCCGGTGGATCAATATCCGCAGATAACGCCTCCTGTTGTGAAAATCAGCGCCTCCTATCCGGGAGCAAGTGCACTGACCGTATCGCAAGCGGTGGCAACTCCTATCGAACAGGAAATAAACGGTACTCCGGGTATGTTGTATATGGAGTCCAACAGTTCAAACTCCGGCGGTTTCTCGGCAACGGTGACTTTTGATGTGTCTGCCGACCCCGATTTGGCTGCCGTAGAAATTCAGAACCGCGTGAAGCTGGCGGAAAACCGCCTGCCTGCCGAAGTTATCCAAAACGGTATTTCGGTGGAGAAGCAAGCCCCCAGCCAGTTAATGACTATCTGTTTGACTTCCAGTGACCCGAAGTTCGATGAAATCTATTTGAGTAACTTTGCTACCATCAACGTGCTCGACCTCTTGCGTCGTATTCCCGGTGTGGGACGTGTGTCCAATATCGGTAGCCGTTACTATGCCATGCAGATTTGGGCTATGCCGGACAAGCTGGCGAACTTCGGTTTGACTGTGCAGGATTTGCAGAACGCATTGAAGGATCAGAACCGCGAGTCGGCTGCCGGTGTATTGGGACAACAACCGGTACAAGGTTTGGACATTACTATTCCTATTACAACTCAAGGTCGTCTGAGTTCCGTAAAGCAATTTGAGGATATTGTAGTCCGTGCCAATGCCAACGGGTCTATTATCCGTCTCCGCGATGTGGCGCGTGTATCGCTCGAAGCCTCTTCGTACAGTACGGAAAGCGGCATCAATGGCGAAAATGCAGCCGTTCTCGGTATCTATATGCTTCCGGGAGCTAATGCTATGGAAGTGGCGGACAATGTGAAGAAGGCAATGGAAGAAATCAGTGCGAACTTTCCTGAAGGAATGAGCTACGAGATACCGTTTGATATGACTACCTATATTTCGGAGTCTATTCACGAGGTATATAAAACATTGTTCGAGGCATTGGTTCTGGTGGTATTGGTGGTGTTCCTTTCGCTGCAAAGTTGGCGCGCAACTTTAATTCCTGTTGTCGCAGTGCCCATATCCTTGATAGGTACTTTCGGCTTCATGCTGATTTTCGGCTTCTCGTTGAACATCTTGACTTTGTTGGGATTGATTCTCGCTATCGGTATTGTGGTGGATGATGCCATTGTGGTGGTGGAGAATGTAGAACATTTAATGGAGACGGAAAAACTTTCACCTTATGAGGCAACCAAGAAAGCTATGAGCGGTTTGACAGGCGCTTTGATCGCTACCTCGTTGGTACTCTGTGCCGTATTTGTTCCGGTAAGTTTCCTAAGCGGCATCACCGGACAGTTATATCGCCAGTTTACCATTACTATTGCGGTATCCGTATTACTCTCTACGGTTGTGGCGTTGACGCTTAGCCCTGTGATGTGCTCGCTTATCCTGAAGCCCGGTAGCGGAAAGAAAAAGAATATTGTGTTCCGCAAGATTAATGAATGGCTGAATATCAGCAACCATAAGTATGTCGGTGTTATCAGTCGCGTCATCAAGCATCCCAGACGCTTGATGAGTACATTCGGTATGGTACTGATTGCTATTTTCATTATTCACCGTCTGATACCTACCAGCTTCTTGCCGGCCGAAGACCAAGGCTATTTTAAAGTAGAACTGGAACTGCCGGAGGGCGCTACACTGGAACGCACTCGCGTGGTGACCGATCGTGCGGTGAAGTATTTGGAACAGAACCCGTATGTGGCTTATGTGCAGAATGTAACGGGTAGCAGTCCGCGTGTAGGAAGCAATCAGGCACGCAGTGAACTCACTGTTATCTTGAAGCCTTGGGAAGACCGCAAGAACACTACCATTAACGAAATAATGGAGAAAGTGGAAAAGGACTTGACAGAATATCCCGAATGTAAAGTCTATCTCTCCACTCCGCCTGTGATTCCGGGATTGGGAACATCCGGCGGTTTTGAAATGCAACTTGAAGCGCGGGGCGAGGCTACCTTTGACAACTTGGTACAGGCAGCGGATACTTTGATGTACTATGCCCGGAAGCATAAGGAACTGACGGGGCTTTCGTCTTCTTTGCAATCCGAAATCCCGCAACTCTATTTTGATGTAGACCGTGACAAGGTGAAGATGCTGGGTGTGCCGTTGGCGGATGTGTTCTCTACGATGAAAGCCTATACAGGTTCCGTATATGTGAACGACTTCAATATGTTCAACCGTATATATAAAGTGTATATCCAAGCGGAAGCTCCGTATCGTGAGCACAAAGAGAACATTAATCTGTTCTTTGTAAAAGCTGCCAACGGTGCAATGGTTCCGTTGACTTCATTGGGTAATGCATCCTATACCACTGGACCGGGTAGTATCAAACGTTTCAATATGTTTACCACTGCCGTTATTCGCGGTTCGGCTGCACAAGGTTACAGCTCCGGTCAGGCTATGGAGATTATGGAACAGATAGCGCGCGACCATTTGCCGGATAATATAGGTATTGAGTGGAGCGGACTTTCCTATCAGGAAAAGAAGGCAGGCGGTCAAACCGGATTGGTGCTGACATTGGTGTTCCTTTTCGTGTTCCTCTTTTTGGCTGCGCAATATGAAAGCTGGACAGTGCCCATCGCAGTATTGCTTTCCTTGCCTGTAGCTGCTTTAGGAGCTTATTTAGGTGTTGCCGTTTGTGGTTTGGAGAATGATATCTACTTCCAGATAGGTTTGGTAATGCTTGTGGGACTTGCGGCGAAGAATGCCATCCTTATCGTAGAGTTTGCCAAAGTGCAGGTAGATAACGGGGGAGACTTGGTACAGTCGGCTATTCATGCCGCCCAACTTCGTTTCCGTCCTATTTTGATGACCTCCCTTGCCTTCGTACTGGGTATGCTTCCTATGGTGCTTGCAAGCGGACCGGGTTCTGCAAGCCGTCAGGCAATCGGTACGGGAGTTTTCTTCGGAATGATCTTTGCCATTGTATTCGGCATTGTACTTGTACCGTTCTTCTTTGTCCTGATTTATAAGGCAAAGGCGAAAGTACAGCACAAAATCAAGAAAGACTGATGATAATATTGTAAACGAATTCTGATTACAAACTTATGAAAAGAAAAAAAATATATATACTTCTGTTGCTCACCTCGGTTCTTTTTGCATCTTGTAAGGTAGGCAAGAGTTATGTCCGTCCCGAAATGGCATTGCCCGATAGTCTGGCGCAACAGCAGGATAGTGTCAGCATTGCCGATGAGCAATGGCAGGCGGTTTATACCGATCATACTTTACGCAGCCTGATAGCCCGTGCATTGGAATACAATAAAGATATGCTCATTGCTGCGGCCCGTGTAAAGGAAATGGCAGCGCAGAAACGCATCAGTGTAGCCAATTTGTTGCCTCAGTTGAATGGAACAATAAAAGCGGAACGCGAGGTTGAAAATTATGGCGGCCATAACCGTGATGCAGGAAACGGCTATGAGGCAAAAGCCCTCTTGTCATGGGAGCTTGACCTTTGGGGAAATCTGCGTTGGAAGAAAGTAGCTGCCGTTGCCGATTATCTGCAAAGTGTGGAAGCCCGGCGTGCCCTGCGTATGACGATTGTTTCCGAAGTGGCGCAGGCGTATTACGAATTGGTGGCGCTTGATACCGAATTGGAAATTGTCCGTCAGACCCAAAAAGCCCGTGAAGAAGGCGTACGTCTTGCAAGAATCCGTTTTGAAGGCGGACTTACCTCGGAGACTTCCTACCAGCAGGCACAAGTGGAGCTGGCACGTACCGCTACGCTTGTTCCGGACTTGGAACGCAAAATTTCTATAAAGGAGAATGATATAGCCTTTCTTGCCGGGGAGTTTCCTACCCGTATCGAACGTAGCCGCTTCTTGCAGGAATTGGATGTGCCGGAATCTTTGCCTGTAGGGTTACCGTCCGGTTTATTGGAACGTCGCCCCGATATTCGTGCTGCGGAACAGCAGCTCATAGCGGAACATGCCCGTGTAAAGGTAGCTTATACCAATATGTTTCCCCGTCTGTCGCTTACCGGTCAGTTCGGGTTGGAGAGTGATGTACTGTCCAATTTTCTTCAATCTCCTTATTCATTGTTGAACGGTGCGGTGCTGACTCCGCTTTTCAACTGGGGAAAGAACCGGTCCGCCTTGAAAGCGCAGAAAGCTTCGTTTGAAGCCGAAGTGCATAGCTATGAGAAAACGGTGCTGAATGCTTTCAAGGAAGCCAAGAATGCGATAGTGGATTTCAATAAAATAAAGGAAGTGTACCAGTTGCGTCTCAAGTTGGAACGTTCTGCCAAGACGTACGTTGATTTGGCGCAGTTGCAATATATTAACGGTGTCATTAATTATATGGATGTTCTCGATGCCCAACGCGGGTATTTTGATGCCCAAATCGGTGTCAGCAATGCTATTCGCGACGAACTGATAGCGGTAGTAAATGTTTATAAAGCTCTGGGAGGAGGTTGGCAGATTGCTAATTAGTTATATTATTTCGTTCACAGGCTTTCATATTTCAGAAAAAAGAGCGAAATTTGCGACGCTTTTAAACGGAACTTTATTAACACCTTTAAATAATTAAGAGAAATGACTAAAAGTGCATTGCAAATTGCAAGGGCTGCCTATCAGCCCAAACTTCCGAAAGCGCTGAGAGGTACTGTGAAAGCAGTGGCTGGTGCAGCTACTCAGTCGGTAGCCGATCAGGAAGATATCAAGAAATTGTTCCCCAACACCTATGGAATGCCTTTGATTAAATTCGAAGCTACTGATGAGGTAACTAACTTCCCCGCTATGAACGTGGGTGTTATCCTTTCGGGTGGTCAGGCTCCCGGCGGTCACAATGTAATTTCCGGTATCTTCGACGGCATTAAGAAGTTGAACAAAGACAGCAAACTGTATGGTTTCATCCTCGGCCCCGGTGGCTTGGTAGATCATAACTACATGGAACTGACTGCCGACATCATTGACGAGTACCGCAATACCGGCGGTTTCGACATTATCGGTTCCGGTCGTACTAAGTTGGAAAAAGAAGACCAATTTGAGAAAGGTCTGGAAATTCTGAAAGAGCTGGACATCAAGGCACTGGTTATCATCGGCGGTGATGACTCTAATACAAATGCCTGCGTATTGGCAGAGTATTATGCAGCCAAGAACTATGGCGTACAGGTTATCGGTTGCCCGAAAACTATCGACGGCGACTTGAAGAATGAAATGATCGAGACTTCTTTCGGATTCGATACAGCTTGTAAGACTTATTCTGAAGTAATCGGTAATATCCAGCGTGACTGTAACTCTGCACGTAAGTACTGGCACTTCATCAAGCTGATGGGACGCTCCGCTTCTCATATCGCTTTGGAATGCGCATTGCAGGTACAACCTAATATCTGTATTGTTTCAGAAGAAGTTGAAGCTAAAGATATGTCTTTGGATGATATTGTAACTTACATCGCCCAAGTGGTAGCCAACCGTGCCGCCCAAGGCCGTAACTTCGGTACTGTTCTTATCCCCGAAGGTTTGGTTGAGTTCATCCCGGCTATGAAACGTCTTATTGCCGAACTGAATGACTTCTTGGCTGCCAATGCGGAAGAATTTTCTCAGATTAAGAAATCACACCAACGTGACTATATCGTCCGCAAACTTTCTCCGGAAAATGCCGCTATCTATGCAAGCCTTCCCGAAGGTGTTGCACGCCAGCTGACATTGGATCGTGACCCGCACGGAAACGTACAGGTATCTCTCATCGAGACAGAGAAACTGTTGTCCGAAATGGTTGCTGTTAAATTGGCTCAGTGGAAAGAAGAAGGCAAATTCGTAGGCAAGTTCGCTGCACAGCATCACTTCTTCGGCTATGAAGGACGTTGCGCCGCTCCGTCTAACTTCGATGCCGATTATTGCTACTCTTTGGGTTATACGGCATCTGCGCTGATTGCTAACGGCAAGACCGGTTATATGTCTTCCGTACGCAACACTACCGCTCCTGCCGAAGAATGGATTGCAGGCGGTGTGCCCATCACAATGATGATGAACATGGAACGCCGTCATGGTGAAATGAAGCCGGTAATCCAGAAAGCTCTGGTGAAGCTGGATGGCGCTCCTTTCAAGTCATTCGCCGCTCAGCGCGACCGTTGGGCTGTAGAAACAGACTACGTTTATCCGGGTCCTATCCAGTACTTCGGTCCTACGGAAGTTTGTGACCAGCCTACCAAAACTTTGCAACTGGAACAAGGTAAATAATTGAAGTTCCTTAAGAACCTGATATTGATTTTTTAGGCACGGATTTCACGGATTTCACGGAAAAAGAATAAAATATAATCCGTGAAATCTGTGTAATCCGTGCCTGAATTTTATACCACACGCATATGCCTGCTAAAACCGATACTGTGGCTCACCGCAAACCTGTCTCCCGTCGTAAGCCTGCTTCTCGCGGCACTTCTTCCTCCCGGAAAAAGAAACAGGTGTCGTCCCGCACCATGCCTATATGGTTGCGCAATTTGTTGGCGTTTGGCATTATTGCGGTGTTTTCCGTCGGATTTTATTGGTTCTTTATCCGTCCCTATGCTTATCGCTGGAAACCTTGTTACGGACTGAAAGGTTATGGGGTATGTATGCCTTGCAGTTACGAGGTGCATGGTATTGATATTTCCCACTATCAAGGCATTATAGACTGGGATATGCTTCTTCATAATAAGGAGGCGAAATTTCCCATACACTTTATTTTTATGAAAGCTACCGAGGGCGGTGACCACGGTGATGAAACTTTTACCGAGAACTTCAGTCAGGCACGGAAACATGGCTTTATCCGAGGCGCTTATCATTATTTCCTGCCTAAGACGGATGCGCACAAACAAGCTGATTTCTTCATTCGTACCGTACAGCTCTCAAAAGGTGATCTTCCACCTGTTCTTGATGTGGAAACTACGGGGAAAAAGTCACCGCAGGAACTGAAAACAGCTGTTAAGACGTGGCTTGATAGGATAGAGGCGCATTATGGCGTAAAGCCGATTCTTTACACTTCCTATAAATTCAAGAAACGTTATCTCAACGATTCTATTTTCAACTCTTATCCTTACTGGATAGCCCATTATTACGTTGATTCCGTAAAGTACGAGGGTAAATGGCATTTTTGGCAACATACCGATGTAGGCAATGTTCCCGGTATCAATGAAGAAGTCGATCTGAATGTCTTTAACGGTACATTGGAGGAGTTGCTGGGCATGACTTTGCAGTAGTTAACTTCATAGATGCAAGAAGTTAACTTTCAGATGCCTACTTAGTTAACTTCTTTACACCTGTTTTGTTAACATCCTACCGCTCTTGATGTTAACTTCCTGTTTTCCTTTTTTCTTTCCCCTGTGCCGCACGCAATAGGTTATTTCCCTTTGGCGGTAAATCTCTTTTTCATAATCAGTTTAGTGTGTTGATAAATAGGCTGTAATGCTAATCAGAAGTACGAATTAGTGCTAATGATGAGAGGGCTTATGGAATATGGAAAAGTGTTTTTTAGACGTTCGTTTAATGTGCGCAAAGATACGTGTTGTTTTTGAAATGAACAAAATGTTCAATAAAAATATTCTTATGAATCATAAAATCTATAAGCAATACATTGTTTATCAATCTATTGGCTAAATCCTTGTTCATCTTTATTTTTTGCTATTTTTTAGGTATTCCTTTCCCTATGTCTTTCTGAAATTTTGACGTTTTTTAAACGAACGTCTAAAAAACAGTTTTTGTGTTATAATCCGTTTGTTTACAGTAGTTTACCCGTACACT
>NZ_JAHBBW010000010.1 GCF_018390535.1 Bacteroides propionicigenes
TGATTATTTTTTTGCAACACTAAGTTAAGTGAATCCTCTGACATGGCAAAATCCTGAGCAACTTTTTGTTGCTCAGGTACTTAAAAAAAATATTTTATAATAGTGTTGCGGAATTAAGGTTAATATCTTTTCTTCCTTTTCATCAAAGGTTCCATCTGCTCTCAACGGAACGCTGAGCAACAAGTTACCATTCTTACTTACAATGTCAACTAACAGTTTCACAATATCAGCTGCTGATTTATATCGGCTATTCTCATAAATGGATGTATTGTAATGCCACCCTCCAATACATGAGCAAGACTGCCATGGTTGCTCCATAATCTTATTGGGAGCTCCACGCTCTACATCCCAAACCATGGCTTTACGCTGATTCTCATCCAATATTTTGCTTAACATGACTGCCTCCAATTTCCCTTTGTGAGTAGCAATATTATGATTATAAAAATGAGCGGCAATCTTTAATCCTGCATCACTGATGGGATAAAACGGAGCTACCGTCACATCAAAATAAATGAGATCAGGATTATAGCGGTTGATAGCATCTACTGTGCGATCATAAAAATTAGTGCAGTATTCTTGTGTTGGCAAACAAGCCCCGTTTCCCCAAGCCCACTGGCTATGAATCATGCCATTCGCCCAACTGCCTTTACTCATCGGATGGTTTTGTGCATATAAATCCTGAGGATCATATCCTTCCCACCACTTGCCTTTACCGTCTGCCTTAGTCAATGTACCATCATAAGGAATGCCCGCTTTAGGGCCGTTTCTGTCATAGCGTTGAGAGGGCTCATACCAAGTCCAAGCATGATCAGCGTGAAAACTGATTCCAAACGGTAACTCGTACTTGCGCGCAGCTTTCTCCCATTCCGCTAAAATATCACGTTTCGGGCCCATATTTTTTGAATTCCATGGTTGGTATTTACTATCCCACAAATCAAAATTATCGTGATGGTTACCCAAAGCAAAGAAATACTGTGCACCTATCTTTTTATAGAATTCTACCAATTTATCCGGATTCCATTTCTCTGCCTTAAATAAAGGTATGATATCTTTAAAGCCAACCTCCGAGGGATGTCCGTAATGCTCTACATGATATTTATACTCCGCTGTTCCTTCCAGATACATAGAACGTGCCATCCAGTCGCCCGAACCTTCCACACACTGTGGCCCCCAATGTGCCCAAATTCCGAATTTTGCATTTCTAAACCATTCGGGGACTTGATAATTCTGTAGTGAGTTCCATGTAGGTTGAAATTTACCTTTCATCATGGGCTCATTTTTCTCCGATACCGGTACTTGATAGTCTTGAGCGGACAATGTCCCTATCGAAAATACTAAGAAAGCTACTAAGAAGACTTTGGTTTTCATAGATATAAATATTATTTTTTATTATAATCAATATAATATTAAAAATTTAATTAACATATTGGTTGATTCATGCAGCGCATGCTGCTAAATTACATAATTCTTTGACAAGTTTAGCATTTTTGATAGGCTTTATTATGCTAGCTACTGTTAATATAACTCATTGTATATATGTTTTTTAATTAATTATTTAACGAATTGTTTATTTAATATTAGTTATATGTGAATCCGTAGTTGTTTTTTGATTCGCATTATTAATAGTATTTTTTTTCATGGTAAGTATCTTAATTAAAGGTCTCTTTCTAAGATATCAGTATAAATAAAACATCCGTTCCATAAGTTTCCACTTTTCAGCGGAACTTGCACCGGGATTACACACTTGGAAAACAGCCATATATTCTTCCCATTCAGCTTGGCGCGGAAGTGTTGCCAAGTGTTGCATGGCGGTGTCCCAATCAAAATCCAACGGAGTTTCTACAATCATGAATAGCCGGTTGCCGAGGATGTATATCTCCATTTCCAAGATGCCGACTTTCCGGATGCCCTCCCGAATTTCCGCCCAATGTTCTGTTTCGCTGTGGCGTTTGCGGTATTCGGCTATCATTTCCGGATTATCTTTTAAGTCTAAAGTTTGACAATAACGTTTTACGGGCATATCATAGGAACGTACGCGATAACCTTGTTCCTTTGCTGTAATATTGTATTTCATAGTATCAAATTAATTATATAGTATTGAACTAAAAAAATCCCCTGATTTACATCTATCTTTATGAAGGAATGGCAAATCAGGGGATAAACACAAGAACTAAAATTCTACTAAAATTCGGAATACCTTTCCCGGATTTGCAGCCCATTCTTCCATAGCGTTCAAAGCTGTTTCCGGAGTTGCAATCCTGGAAATAAGTTCTTCTATCGGGCAGTTTCCCGATTTCATGTAGTTGATTACCGCACGGAAGTCTGCCGGCAATGCATTGCGCGAACCGCGTATATCAATCTCTTTCTGAACAAAATATTTAGTCTGGAAAGACACTTCGCTTTTGGCATAGCCTATACAGACAACCCGTCCGGTGAACCCGACCTCATTCACAGCCATTACGTACGTAACCGGGCTGCCGACAGCCTCTATGACAGCATCCGCACCAAATCCGTCCGTTATTTCCAACATACGTTCGTGCACATTCTCCGTTTTGGAATTAATGACATAAGCCGCTCCTACCTTTTTTGCCAATTCCAGTTTCTCGTCGTCCAAATCGACTGCGATAACTTTTGCCCCTCTCAGTGCTGCGCGGACAATAGCGCCGATACCAATCATACCGCAACCGATGACCATGACATATTCATTGTCATTGATTTGTCCTCTGGACACTGCATGGAAACCTACGCTCATCGGTTCTATCAAAGCGCAATCGCGGGGTGTGATATCACCTGCCGGAATAATTTTGGTCCAAGGCAACACGGCATATTCACACATTACCCCGTTGCGTTGTACCCCTAAAGTCTCGTTATGCTCACAGGCGTTGACGCGTCCCGAACGGCAGGATGCGCATTTACCGCAATTGGTATAAGGATTCAGGGTTACGTTCATGCCTTCTTTCAATTCCGCGGGTACGTCCGGACCTGTTTCTTCGATGACTGCACCCACCTCATGTCCCGGAATAACGGGAAGTTTCACCATTGGATTGCGTCCGGCGAATGTATTCAAATCGGAACCGCAAAAACCTACATATTTTATTTTCACTAATACTTCTCCGGCACCTGCCACCGGCTTTTCTACATCAACCACCCTCATCTTGGAAGGGGCTGTAATCTGGACTGCTTTCATTTTTATTGTATAGTAATAATTAGACATTTAATCAATGACTTTGTATTTCTTCCAACCGTAGTATGCACAGAAGAGGAAGCAAAGCATAGGGATGATATAGGCTATGTGATATATATCTTCGTTTACGTGCATAAAGTAGGCTGTCAATTGGGGAAGACAGGCGTTGCCGACGATAGACATTACTAAAAAAGCGGAACCGCTTTTGGTTTGGCTGCCCAGTCCGGTCAGTGCCAGCGAGAACTGTGTGGGGTACATGATGGACATAAAGAAAGAGATGAGCAACATGGCATACAGCCCTACCGTACCTCCGAAAATGACTACCACTCCACATAACACAATATTGATTATAGCGTATACCGCCAACATATCCTGCGGACGGAATTTCACCATGAGTCCCGTTCCTATCCAACGTCCCAGCAAGAAGGCGAGCATATAAAGGCCGAAAAATGTAGTGGCCGTATCTTCTGCCAAACCGGCATATGAACAGCAATAGACAAGGAAAAGACTGTTGATGGCTGTCTGCCCGCCATTATAGAAGAACTGTGCTATAACTCCCCAGCGTAGATGCGAGTGTTTCAGTACTCCGAAGTCTATCAGCTTTTCCTTGGGTACAGCGGCATCGGGTTGCGTTTCTTCGTCACCTATCTTAGGTAATTTGGAGAATACAAATACTACGGCTATGGCAACTAATAATAAGGCGAGTACCAGATAGGGGAATTTCATGGCATCCGTTTCCACCTGTATGTATGCCTGCCAACCACCCGGATAGTCCGTTGGAAGGGTTTCTCGTGTATAATGCGTGCCGCTGAGAATCAGTTTACTTAGGAACATTGCAGAAATGAACGCTCCGAGACCGTTGAATGATTGTGCCAGATTCAGACGGCGAGGTGCTGTTTGGGGGTCTCCCAGTGCAGTTACATACGGGTTGGCGGCTGTTTCGAGGAAGCACATACCGGTAGCGATGATAAAGAAGATACACAGATAGGCCCAGTATTCTTTCAACATGGCTGCCGGAAAGAACAGCAATCCGCCGCTTGCTGCCAGAAGTAATCCGAATATGATGCCGGCCTTGTAGCTGTATTTTTTCATAAACATGGCTATCGGTATAGGGAATATGAAATAGGCCAGCCAATAGGCAGTTTCGGTGAATGATGCTTCAAACGTGTTCAGTTCGCAGGTTTTCATCAGTTGCCGAATCATGGTAGGCAATAGGTTACTGCTGATGGCCCATAAAAAGAAAAGGCTGAAAACCAGTGTAAGGGGAACAATGTATTTATTTTTTTTCATGGTATTTTTCTTGTTTATTCGGACATATTCTTGATATAAGGCAGAACGGGGAGTTGGCTGAACCCGTAAAAGTTACGGGCATTTTCCCCTAAGAAAAGGGCTTTTTCCGCTTCTGTCAGCTCAGAGGACTTCGTTATGAAGTCATAAGACATCTTGTAGGTGATGGCGGTAATCGTGCGCGGATAATCCGACCCCCACATCAGTTTCTCCATTCCTACCAAATCTGCGGCTTCACGGATAGCTTTTACCGCTCCTTTAAAAGGGTAGAATTCTTCGTTGAAGAGCCAGGTGATACCGCCCGATTCAATCATTACATTGGGATGGCGCGCCAATAGAATCTGCTGTTTCCATTCGGGCAGGGTCACCATACCGAAATGTCCTATCGCAATCTTCAAGCGGGGATACCGGTCGATAATCTCTTCCATCTCGGCAATCTGGGTACTTCCTTCCGCCAAGTCTATGGACAAGATAATATTCCGTTCTTCCATTAACCGGAACATTTGCATCATCTCTTCACAATTCAGCATCACGCGTCCTTCCTTCAGCAACAGACGATGTGCGGGAATCTTAATGGCTTTGAACCCGCTGTCTATCAGCTGTTCGGCTTGCTTTAAGTATCCGGGCTTGCGGAATTCACACATTCCGCAAACAAAGAAACGGTCGGGATAACGGGTAGTGACTTCTTTCAGGTATTCATTCTGTATGCCGTCGATGAACTCTTGCGTGATTACTGCGGCGGATACTTGTGCATAGTCCATATTCGATAGGAAAACCTCGGCACTGTTCACTCCGTCCACCATGAAAGGCGGAACCATCTGGCGTATTTCGCCCATGAATAAAGAACGTCCGTTCTCCAGTGTCCGTATAGGAAGGCCGTCTACTGTCGTGTCCTGACGCAGCCACAGGTGGGCATGTGCATCAATAATTGTGTAGTCCATAAGAAACCGGTATTAAGAATTTGCCCAGCTGACGCGTTGTTGATCTCCGATAATCGTTTTGACTTCACGTGCCAGTTCTTCGTCCATCGGAGCCTCGATAAATTCGATATTGTTCTTTACATTTTGAGGGTTGGCGGTACTGAATAAGGTAGTGGCAATGCGTGGGTTGCTGACGGAGAATTGCATGGCAAGCTTTTCTATCGGATAGTTCTTGGTCTTGCAATGCAGCATGGCTTTCCGGCAGGCGGCGGCCAACGATTCGGGAGCCGGATGCCAGGCGGGGGCTCCGCGTTCTGTCAGCAAGCCCATGGATAGTGGAGAAGCGTTGATTATACCGATTCCTTTTTCTTCAAAATAATCCAGAAAGTCTGCCAGTTTATCATCGCAAAGGCAATAATGGCAGAAGTTGAGTATGGATTCCACCGTTCCTGCAGGTGAGTGGTCGATAACCCATTTCAGATTTTCCAACTGCAAGTCCGTGATACCGACATGCCCTACAACACCTTTTTCGCGCAGTTCCACCAGTGCCGGCAGAGTTTCGTTGACAACTTGGTTCAGATCGGCAAATTCTATGTCGTGCACATTTATCAAATCAATGAAATCTATGTTCAGCCGTTCCATGCTTTCGTATACGCTTTCCGTTGCACGTTTGGCAGAATAGTCCCAGGTATTGACTCCGTCTTTTCCGTAGCGCCCTACTTTGGTTGAGAGATAGTAACGGTCGCGCGGGATGTCTTTCAGTGCTTTCCCCAAAACGGTTTCGGCTTTGTAGTGCCCGTAGTAGGGCGATACGTCAATAAAGTTGATTCCTGATTCGATAGCGGTGAATACGGATGTGATACCTTCTTTTTCTTTGATGTTGTGGAAAACCCCTCCCAAAGAAGAAGCTCCGAAACTAAGGGAAGAAACCTTCATCCCTGTTTTTCCAATTTCATGGTATTGCATAACTTTGTGTTTTAAGATTATGCGACAAATGTATGCAGCAAATGGGTCGGGTAACTCTTACATGATTCTGAAAAAGCACGTAACGGTTTACGTAAGAAATGTTTTTTAGAATACATTTATTTGCGGGAAATGTGTTTTCTTTGTAGAGCAAACCTAATGACAATCTTTGAATGGAACACAAAAAACATACTTCACTGAAAGATATTGCCGGAATTCTTGGAGTTTCCATTCCAACTGTATCAAGAGCCCTGAAAGACAGTCCGGAGATTAGCCGTGAACTTTGTGCGAAAGCTAAAAAATTAGCAAAGGAGATGAACTATCGTCCCAATCCTTTTGCCATGAGTCTCCGCAGGAATGCTCCGCGCATCATCGGGGTGATTGTTCCTGATATTGTAACTCATTTCTTTTCTTCTATTCTGAGCGGCATCGAAGATACGGCGGTAGCCAATGGATATTTTGTGATTATCACTACTTCACATGAATCTTACGAACACGAAAAAAGAAGTATTGAAAATCTTGTAAATATGCGTGTAGAGGGTATTATAGCCTGCCTTTCTCAGGAAACAACCGATTATCACCATTTCACAAGCCTGTCCGATATCAATATGCCTGTTGTACTGTTCGACCGTGTTTGTCTGCCGGAACTGTTTTCTACCGTAGTTGCGGACGGAGCTTGTTCGGCTCAGAAGGCTACGCAACATTTACTGGACAATGGAAGCAAACGGGTTGCTTTTATTGGGGGGGCCAATCATCTGGATATAGTGAAACGGAGGAAGCATGGTTATTTGGAAGCGTTGCGTGAGAATAGGATTCCTATAGAAAGAGAATTGGTCGTATGCCGTAAGATTGATTATGAGGAAGGCAAAATAGCAACGGAAACATTACTGTCCCTCCCTGAGCCTCCCGATGCCATTCTTGCCATGAATGATACGCTGGCATTCGCTGCAATGGAAGTTATCAAAGGGCACGGGCTCCGTATTCCGCAGGATGTAGCCCTTATAGGATATACGGATGAACGGCATGCCAATTATGTAGAGCCCAAACTGTCGGCTATATCTCATCAGACATACTTGATGGGGGAAACAGCCTGCCGTTTGTTGATAGAACAAATAAAAGGGGATAAAACTATCAAACAAGTAGTTATTCCTACCCATTTGCAAATCAGGGAAAGTAGTATAAAAGAGTAATGCGATTAATCTACTTTTTGTTTTTTGCCGCACATTCCGGGCAAAGCCCTTTCAGTACATAGTTGATGCTGTTAAGGGTAAATCCTTCCGGAACTTGTACTACCGGGGTAGGAATATTCTTGAAACAAAATGTCTTGTTGCATTCCTCACAATGAAAATGAGTATGAAGGTCGTTGACTTCGCAAGAGCAACTTGCACTGCATACCGCATATTTAAAAGAGCCTGTTCCGTCATCAATGCTGTGTATCAGGTGATGGGAGAGGAAAAGGGTGATGGTGCGGAAGATAGAAGATTTATCAACCGTATCCAGCATATTTTCCAAATCGAGCAAAGAGACGGAACGGCCTGCCTTTAGCATAGCTTGTAATACCAAGATACGTATGGCGGTAGGTTGTATTTCTCTTTTTGCCAACAGGTCTAAATAATCCTTTTCTGTCATAAGATTCAGCCTTTCTATTTTATCAGTTTCTGTATGCGTATAGCATTTACTATGGCAATGAGGGCCACGCCTACATCTGCAAAGACGGCTTCCCACAATGTCGCCAATCCTCCGGCACCTAATATTAGTACCGATAATTTAACTCCGAAAGCCAGCGAAATGTTCTGCCAGACAATTCTGTGTGTCTGTTTTCCGACACGAATGGCGGTAGCTACTTTCGAAGGCTGGTCGGTTTGGATTACAACATCAGCGGTTTCTATAGCGGCATCGCTGCCCAATCCGCCCATTGCAATTCCCACATGGCTGAGGGCAAGGACGGGAGCATCGTTGATGCCGTCGCCTACAAAAGCTATCCGGTTATCTGCATCTTGCCTCAGTTTCTCTATGTGTTCCACTTTTCCGTCAGGTAGCAGGTCTCCGTAAGCTTGTGTTATTCCCAGTTTCTCTGCAAAGTTAGTGACAATCGCCTGTTTGTCTCCCGATAATATCTGAATATTATTGATATTTAAAGCTTTCAAATCCTTTATAGCTTTGCGGGCGTCTTCTTTCAGCGTATCGGATAGCAGCAGGTAACCCGCATAGGCAGAATCGATGGCACAGACTACCACCGTATCGGCAATCGTGGATAATTTCTGCGGATATTCCACGTTATATTTGGATAATAGGCGGGTGTTACCTACCAGTATGTGCTGTCCGTTTATCTTTGTTTCAAGACCATGACCTGCAATTTCCGTGACTTCTGCAGCGGGAGCAAAGGGTATCTGCCTTTGTTCCGCGTAGCCGGTAATAGCTTTGGCTATGGGGTGCGTGCTGTTGCGCTCTGCGGAGGCGATGATTTGTATCAGCTTTTTTTCGGATGTGCCGTGTTGTGTATGGCAGGCCTGTACTTCAAACGTTCCTTTTGTCAGTGTGCCCGTCTTGTCGAAGACTACCGTATTGACTTTGGTAATGGCATCCAGATAATTACCGCCTTTGAACAATACCCCCAAACGGGATGCAGCGCCGATACCGCCGAAATATCCCAAAGGAATGCTTACCACCAAAGCGCAAGGACATGATATAACCAGGAATACAAGTGCCCGATACAACCAGTCGTCAAAAGTGAATATGAATTGGGTATTTGCCAATGAATAGAGAAAAGGCAGCAACACTATCAATACCGCCAGTCCGGTTACAATCGGCGTGTAGATACGGGCGAATTTACGTATAAACAACTCGGCGGGGGCTTTGCGTTCGGACGCATTCTGCACCAGCTCCAGTATGCGTGACAAGGCGCTCTTTTCAAAAGGTTTAGTTACTTTCACTCTGACAACCTTATCTGTGGCAATCATTCCGGCAAGTACTTCCTCGCCTTTACGAATTGTGCGGGGCACACTTTCGCCGGTAAGGGCGGAAGTATTGAACGCAGCGGTCTCCCCTAACATTGTTCCGTCCAGCGGAACACGTTCTCCGGTTTTTACCTCTATAATGTCGCCTACTTGTACATTGCGGGGAGATTCAATGAAGGCTTCATTACCTCTGATAACAGTTGCTGTTTCCGGGCGTACATCAAGCAATGCGCTGATGTTTTGCTTGGCTTTGCTTACCGCTTTGTCCTGAAATAATTCTCCCAATGAATAGAACAGCATTACTGCTACGCCTTCCGGGTATTCCTTAATATAGAAAGCCCCTAATGTAGCGATGGACATGAGCGTAAATTCGCTGAAAATATCTTTCTGCAGAATACTTTCCCATGCCTCTTTCAGTACGGGTAAACCTACGGGCAGATATGCCAGCAGATACCAGACAAGTACGACGGCATCGTCTGAGAAGAAACTTAAATTCATCGCTTTCATGGCTATTCCGCCAAAAAGCAGAAGGGCTGAAAGCAGGATTTTCCAATATTCCTTTAAGAAACCGATATTGCCCGGTGCATTCTTTGGCTGTGCATTGTCATGCGCACAGCAACATGTACAATTATGATGTCCCATATTATCTTCTATTTTTGATGCAAAGATAGGCAATGGTAAATGCAACCAAGTTGCAAAGTTACCTTTGTGATTTATCCGGGTAACATTTTTCGGGCGTATACTCAGATAGTCTCAGTCGTATACTTAGATACCCCCCCCTGCTTGAAAAGTACTGTGGAGCACAACAATTATCGGGGAAAAATCGTTGTAAACGTAAGAAAAAATTATATCTTTGTTCGTAGAGTCAGGTATTCATGAAGATTCTGAATCCGATTACGAACTTAAATTTATCTTTATGAAACGATTCTTCCTCTTTGCCGCTGTGGCTACATACATGGTGCTTGCAGGATGTAACGGGCGTCAAGACCGGGTTTCATCTCCTGTTGCGCAGGTATCGGAACCTGTCGATACCGTTGTGTCTGTGGTGGAAACGCCTTTCAAGGAGAAGTTGTTGACGGCAGCCGATATAACGCTAACCAAAGAGTTGCTTTACGATACATATACGTTGGAAGATACCTATCCGTACAAGGATACCGTGCGTTCGTTCAAATGGGATGTAATCCGCAATTGTCTGGCTTATATTGAGAATATGCAACGAGACAGTGTGAAGTGGGTGGTTTTGCAGAATTATAAGAATTTGAACCGGGAAGCTCCTTTGGTTCGCAAGTTTGTGCGTAACACCTATCGTCGTGTGGCGGACACTCTCGGAGTGGAGCGTTATCAGTCCGTTCCTTTGTACCTGCCGGGAGATACGCTGGTTCCCGAGCGTTATGGCAGAGACGGGACACTGGCTTATTTGCTGGGTGCGGAAGGCAGCTTCGACCGTATTCTTCCTATTACGTTAGAAGATGAATGGTTGGCTCCCCGCCGTTATTTGAAACAGCTGGCGGACAGTACCGTCTTTAACCATGCCATTTTCGTAGACCGTCTGGACCAGAATATCGCCACGTTGGAGCGTGTGGACAAAGGTGAATGGAAAATACGCAGCATGAATCCTGCCACTACGGGACGGCATGCACCGCCCTATGCGCAGGAGACACCGCTGGGTATGTATTTGCTTCAACAAAAGAAATCGCGCATGGTCTTTCTTAAAGATGGCTCTACGGCAACGGGCGGGTATGCGCCCTATGCCAGCCGCTTCACCAACGGAGCCTATATTCATGGAGTGCCGGTGAATGTTCCGCGTACGGCAATGATTGAATATAGTTGGTCGCTTGGCACCACACCGCGTTCGCATATGTGCGTGCGTAATGCTACTTCACACGCAAAGTTTGTGTTTGACTGGGCGCCGACGGAACGTTCTTTAGTAGTTGTTATCGAATAACACCTGTCTTTTTTAACTATCTGTGTGATAGGTGTATGGGCGAAAAGTATTAACTTTGCCGCCGATATTTTCTCAGGTCAGATGTTTATGTTGCGATTTTGCTTGTCTTTTTTATTACTGTTTTTTCCTTGTTTCCTTTTCTTGGGGAGCAAGCCTTCTGCCGATGTGCCGGATAAGCCGGATGTTACGCTGGCGGTAGAGTCGGCTGCATATGCCGGTTTGTACCGTTCCATGCAACTGGAAGGAGTAGTAAGCTGGAAAGCTTTCCGTCAGGCGGTAACGGGGTATCATAAAATAGCAGACCGTAAACGGGATGTGCTGACTCTGATAGATTTCTCCCGCCCCTCTACCGAGAAGCGTCTGTTTGTATTCGATATGAAACAGCGGAAGCTGCTTTTTTCATCGGTTGTTTCGCATGGGAAAAATAGTGGTGACAAGTATGCCACTTCGTTCTCCAACGAATACGGTTCTTATAAAAGTTCCTTGGGATTCTATTTGACTGAGACAACCTATCAGGGTAAGAACGGTTATTCCCTTATCCTGAACGGGTTGGAAAAGGGCATCAATGACCGCGCCCGTGAGCGTGCCATAGTGATGCACGGGGCTGCCTATGCCAATCCTTCGGTTGTAAGCGAGGGAGGACGTTTGGGACGCAGTTTCGGCTGTCCGGCTGTTCCGCAAAAACTTACCCGTCCTATCATCGACGCCATCAAAGGGGGCAGTGTGATGTATATCTATGCCGAGGCTCCCGACTATTTGGCTCATAGTTCTGTATTGAAAGAGACGGACCGTTTGTAAGTAGCCCGAATCTTTTGATATGTATCAATTCCCGTAAACTTTTCTTTTACTAATTTTGCACCGGTTTTCGGAGGGATTAGATTGTATGGCAACATCAAGAGAAATGACGGAAGGACGGGCGCTTCCGCTGATATTCAATTTCACTTTGCCTTTATTGCTGGGTAATTTGCTGCAACAGACCTATTCTTTGGTGGATGCTGCAATAGTCGGTAAATTCTTGGGAATAAATGCGCTGGCTTCTGTCGGGGCAAGCACATCGGTCATATTCCTGATACTTGGCTTTTGCAACGGATGTTGCGGCGGATTCGGCATTCCGGTGGCGCAGAAGTTCGGGGCACGGGATTATGTTACGATGCGCCGTTATGTGGCAGTCAGTTTGCAACTGGCTGCGGTAATGTCGGTGGTGCTTGCCGTAGTTACAAGCATTTATTGTGCAGACATCCTGCGCATGATGCGTACACCGGAAAATATTTTTACCGGAGCTTATTACTATCTGCTCGTTACTTTTATAGGTGTTCCCTGTACATTCTTCTATAACTTGTTATCCAGCATTATACGTGCTTTGGGCGATAGCAAGACACCGTTCTGGTTTCTGCTCTTTTCCACTGTCTTGAATATTCTGCTTGACCTGTTTTGTATCCTCGTTTTGAATTGGGGTGTGGCGGGAGCGGCAATCGCTACGGTCTTTTCTCAAGGGGGTTCGGCAGTGTTGTGTTACATCTATATGATGAAACGTTTTGAAATTCTGAAGACGACTCCTGCCGAACGTAAATTCGATGGTGCATTGGCACGGACACTGATGTATATCGGAGTGCCTATGGGATTACAGTTCTCTATAACCGCCATAGGCAGTATTATGTTGCAGAGTGCCAATAATGCGTTGGGTACGGCGTGTGTAGCGGCTTTTACGGCTGCCATGCGTATCAAGATGTTCTTTATGTGCCCCTTCGAGAGTTTGGGTATGGCAATGGCAACTTATAGTGGACAAAACTACGGTGCAGGCAAGCCTGAACGCATATGGCAGGGTGTCAAGGCAAGTGCGCTTATGATGATTATCTACTGGGCATTTACTTTTGTGGCGCTGATGTTCGGCGCCGGAACGTTCGCTTTATTGTTCGTAGAGGCTTCGGAAATGGAAATCTTAAAAGATACGGAACTTTTCCTGCATATATCTGTCTCCTTTTTCCCGATACTGGGTTTACTCTGTATTCTGCGCTACACTATTCAAGGGGTAGGTTACACCAATCTGGCTATGCTTTCGGGTGTTTCCGAAATGATAGCCCGTATCTTGGTCAGTTTGTTGGCAGTTCCGGCATTTGGCTACATTGCCGTTTGCTTTGGTGACCCGACTGCCTGGATTTTTGCAGATTTATTCCTTATTCCCGCTTTTATTTATGTCTATCAGCGCATACTCCGAATGAAGAAAATTTAGTGTATCTTTGTATCGGTAGTTGGTATGATGGTGACCGAACGGAAGATTATACATATTGATATGGACGCTTTCTACGCATCTGTAGAACAGCGTGATAATCCTGAACTGCGTGGCAAACCCGTGGCGGTAGGTCATGCTGAGGAGCGGGGTGTGGTAGCTGCTGCCAGCTATGAAGCCCGCCGGTTCGGGGTGCGTTCGGCTATGTCATCACAGAAAGCGAAACGGTTATGTCCGCAGCTTATTTTTATTCCGGGACGTATGGATACGTATAAATCGGTATCTTGCCGGATACATGAGATTTTCCATGAATATACGGATATCATAGAACCTATCTCTTTGGATGAGGCTTTTTTGGATGTGACGGAAAACAAACCGGGCATTCTCTTGGCTGTGGACATAGCTAAAGAAATAAAACGGAAAGTACGTGAAAGGTTGAATTTAGTGGCTTCTGCGGGAGTTTCCTACAATAAATTTCTTGCCAAAATAGCATCCGATTATCGCAAGCCGGACGGTTTGTGCACCATTCATCCCAATCAGGCTTTGGAGTTTATAGCACATTTGCCGATAGAAAGTTTTTGGGGAGTAGGTCCGGTGACAGCAAAGAAGATGCACGCTTTGGGGATACACAACGGAGAACAATTGCGTGCCTGTTCGCACGCAATGCTGTTGCGCGAGTTCGGTAAGGTGGGAAGTCTTTATTATGATTTCGCCCGTGGGATAGATCTCCGTCCGGTAGAGGCGGTACGCATTCGCAAGTCTATCGGATGCGAACATACTTTGGAAAAAGATATTAACCGGCAGGCATCGGTGATTATTGAATTATATCATACGGCGGTGGAGTTGGTGGGGCGTTTGGAGCATAAGAACTTTCGGGGGAATACGTTGACGCTGAAAATCAAATTCCATGATTTCAGCCAGATTACCCGCAGCATTACACAATCTAAAGAGTTGACTACTCTTGATGTAATCCTGCCATTGGCAAAACAGCTTCTGAAAGAAGTCGACTATGTGCATCATCCTATCCGACTGATAGGTCTTTCGGTGTCCAATCCTCGTGAAGAAAGTGATGAAAAAGGTGTTTGGGAACAGCTAAGTTTTGAATTTAGTGACTGGGAATTTAGTGAATAGGTAAGAAAGTATATTATCTTTGTAATGTCGAACATAAAAACGTAATACAATGGGTTGTCTAATGAATGTTTTATGGCTGATATTCGGTGGTATTTTTACTGCCGTGGAATACATGATAGCCAGTCTTTTAATGATGATTACAATCGTCGGTATCCCTTTTGGTATGCAGACAATGAAAATGGCGGGTCTTGCTTTATGGCCGTTTGGTAAGGATGTGCGCAGTGGAGAGCGTTCAGGCGGCTGTCTGTATATACTGATGAATGTGCTGTGGATTTTTCTGGGTGGAATATGGATTTGCCTTTCACATTTGGGGTTTGGCATATTGTTGTGTATCACTATTATTGGCATTCCTTTCGGTATGCAGCATTTCAAACTTGCAGCTTTGGCGTTGGCTCCTTTTGGCAAGGATATTGTGGAGGTGTAAACATATTATCTTACATGGGCAAGAAAATGATAAAAGAAGAGGGCAGGAAACTGAAAAATTTCCTGCCCTCGTTCATTTTATTTAAAGGTGTAATTTACATGGTTATAGCAGCTTGCTCTGCAAGCAGTTTTTGTAGTTTGCCATTTAAGGTTTGGCACATTGTTCCGTTACCCATTGCTTGATAGCGTTTGATACGGTACTGTAACATAAAAATTTCATTTGCATTCTTTTTCATAATCATCTTCTTTTTTGCTTTCCGCGTTTCGGAAAGCGATTAAACATCTTTTATTGTTTTCTCTCTTATTAACGCTGCAAAGATACAAAATGTTCGTGAAAAATATGTTTTATAACATAGAAAATTGCATTATAGTCTTTGTTTTCTTAAAAAATACGTTGTTTTGCTATCCGTGTATTACAAATATATTACCTATCTTTTCTTTTGCACACGATTTATGTTATTTTTGTACTCCAACTTCAATGATTGTACATTATGAGACACATCACCTTATTTTTCGGGATAATCAGCCTGTCGTGCCTGCTGGCTGCTTGCGGTCATTCCCATTTTATGACAGATGCTGCCTATCGTTCGCGTGTGGAGCAAGATTTTCAACAGAAAAGGACTTTGATGCCGCATGGAGATTTGTTTTCCATATTCGATGCTTCTCTCACTACTTATGAGCGTGAAGCATTGGAGTTTCTCTATGCTTATATGCCTTTGGCTGATATTGCGGATTACTCAGGGGAATTTCATTTGATGAATGTACGTGCTTCCCGGCAGGCTGCCGATGAAATGCCTTGGGGAAAGATTATTCCAGAAGATATATTCCGGCATTTTGTTCTTCCGGTACGGGTGAATAATGAGCATTTGGACAGCGCCCGTGTAGTATTCTATAAAGAGCTGAAAGACCGGGTAAAATCTCTTCCTTTGCAGGACGCCATTTTGGAAGTGAACCACTGGTGTCATGAGAAAGCTGTTTATATGCCTTCCGATGCTCGTACCAGTTCTCCTTTGGCAACGGTGCGCACCGCTTACGGCCGTTGCGGTGAAGAGTCTACGTTTTTGGTTGCCGCGCTCCGTTCAGTGGGGATTCCGGCACGTCAGGTATATACACCCCGTTGGGCCCATACCGATGATAATCATGCGTGGGTAGAGGCATGGGCAGATGGTAAATGGTATTTTTTGGGAGCTTGCGAACCCGAACCTGTTCTCAATCTTGGCTGGTTCAATGCGCCTGCCAGTCGGGGGATGCTGATGCACACAAAGGTCTTCGGACGTTATGAGGGGGTGGAAGAGATAATGTCCGTTACCCCCACCTATACAGAAATCAATGTGATTGGTAACTATGCCCCTGCGACAAAAGCAGCCGTAACCGTAGTGGATGCTGGTGGTGCGCCTGTGGATAGCGCCTGCGTGGAATTCAAACTTTACAATTATGCGGAATTCTATACAGTTGCTACCAAATATACTTCTGCCGGCGGTGTTTGCGACCTGACAGCCGGGAAGGGGGATATGCTGGTATGGGCGTCAAAGGACGGATGTTTCGGTTTTGCCAAAATATCTTTCGGCAAGCAGCAGGAATTGACGGTGAAGCTTGATAAAAAGGACGGTGATACATTTACCGTAGATATGGATGTCGTGCCGCCGTTGGAAACTGCCAATCTGCCCGAAGTAACACCTGAGCAACGTGCTTTGAATGACTTTAGACTGGCGCAGGAAGATTCTATCCGTGGTGCTTATACTGCAACGTTTATGACCGAGGATGCAGCGCGCACCTTTGCCCGTAAATACAAGTTGGATGAGGATGCGGTTGTCAAAATACTGGTTGCCTCCCGTGGCAACCATAAGGTAATCTGCGACTTCATGACCCGTCTGCGTTCTGAAAAGTCAAAGAAAGGGGGCATCGACCTGTTGCAGCGGATTTCGGCAAAAGATCTTCGGGATGTAAGTTTGGAAGTGTTGATAGACCATATGCTGTCCAAAGTGCGTACCGGTGCGGAGTATTTCCGTAAATACGTGCGTAATCCGCGTGTGAGCAACGAAATGCTGACTCCATACAAAGCTTTTTTCAAGAAGGAAGTTTCAAAAGAAGATATGGAAGCCTATGCGGCGCAGCCGATGAAGCTGGTGGAGTGGGTGGTAGAGAACATCCGTGTGGAGAAAGATTGCAACTTAGGCGGTGATCCTGTCTCTCCCGAAGGCGTGTGGAGGGCACGGCTGGCGGATGCACACAGCCGGGACATCTTTTTTGTTTCCATGGCACGCAGCATGGGAATACCTGCACGCATAGACGAGGTAACGGGCAAAGTGCAACTGATAAAGGAAGATGGTGCAGTGGATGTAGATTTGGATTGCAATCCGAAAGAAGTTGTGTTTATGGAGGAGTTAATACCTCTAAAGGGTAAACTTATCGCTAACTATTCGCCGGTCAAGTCGGTGGACGATCCTAAATATTATTCTCATTTTACTCTCTCTAAAGTGACTCCGCAGGGCAAGTTGCAACTACTGTCTTACAGTGAAGGTAATCCCGATACGGGGGACGGCACTACTTGGAGCAGCCTGCTGAAGAACGGTACGGCATTGGATGCCGGAGATTATTTTTTAGTGACCGGAACCCGCCTGGCAAGCGGTGGTGTGCTTTCACGTCTTGCGGGCTTCAGCATTAAACCGGGACAGACCACTCGTATTGAGTTGGTGATGCGCGAGAGCAGGGATGAGGTGCAGGTGATAGGTAACTTCAATTCGGAGTCTCTCTTTATTCCGCTTCAAGAGGGCGATTCCAAACAAAGCTTGTTGTCGGCATGCGGACGCGGGTACTATATTGTCGGCATTTTGGGAGTCAACCAAGAGCCTACCAATCATGCGTTGCGTGATATTGCAGCTTTCAAGGCTGATTTGGAAAAGTGGGGACGGAAAATGGTATTGCTTTTCCCGAATGAGACACAGTCCGAGAAATTCGTTCAAGAGTCTTTCCCCGACTTGCCTTCTACTATTATCTATGGTATAGATACGGAGGGTATCCAGTCCCAAATTGCAGAGTCCATGAAGTTAAGACATAAAGGAACCTTGCCTGTATTTATCATTGCAGATACATTCAATAGGGTGGTCTTTGTGTCGCAAGGCTATACAATAGGATTGGGCGAACAGTTGATGAAAACAATAAAAGGCCTTTGATAATTGAAAAAGAGGAAGACTGTAACTCTATCATTCTGATATATCTGTTTTCAACTTTTCAATTGTTTTCCTTACCCGTTCCTTAGTAGTTACGTTCCGTTCAAATTCATTGATTTGTACGGTTGCGCCCATAGGAACTTTGTCTTTGCGATATTGCATACGGCTTGTTACTGTTTCTCTTGCCGAGAAGTGGAACTCGTGAATACCTGTTTCGCGGGCTATGCGTGCAATATTAGTTTCATTTACTCCACAGCCGGCAAGCAGGGTGATGCGCCCTGCTGCCTGTTGTTGCAGTTCTTTCAACAGAGGAATGCCTATTTCGGCAGAGGGTTGCTGCCCGGAAGTCAGGATGCGGTCGCATCCGAGGCTGATAATATCTTCCAGCGCTTTTTGCGGATTGCGGCAGACATCAAAGGCACGATGAAAAGTCACCGATATATCTTGGGCAGCTTCCATAAATTGCTTCATTAGCGGAATATCAACTTCGCCGTCTGCCGTCAGGCAGCCTAAAACAACGCCGTCCGCTTCTAAGCGGCGGGCATTGTCTATGTCCTTCAGCATGATGCGCTGCTCTGTGGGAGAGTATAGGAAATCGCCGCCGCGAGGACGGATAATGACGTGTAACCTGGTGTTTTGCAAAGCCTCTCTTGCAATGACAATATCACCGTAAGAAGGGGTAGTTCCCCCTTCGGGTATTCCGGCGCATAGTTCTACCCGATCGGCTCCGCCGGCTTGGGCGGCCATACAACTCTCTACGGAGTTTGCACAGACTTCAAATAAATATTCCTTCATAGCTTTTATCTTTGCTTTGTACCGCCAAATATACGGAAACTCCGCGAACTCCGGAAGCGGATAAAATAAAAAAGGAGCGGATGGTTTGATACCAACGCTCCTTTTATGGTTTTAAGTCTTGTATTCTTTTACTTACTTGGCATAGCTTACCGCACGCGTTTCACGGATAACGGTAATCTTCACCTGTCCCGGATAGGTCATTTCATCTTGTATCTTTTTGGCTATTTCACCGGAAAGGTTTTCTGTAGCCTTATCGTCAATCTTGTCCGCACCGACGATTACGCGCAATTCACGTCCTGCCTGGATGGCGTAGGTCTTCGTTACGCCCGGATAAGACATTGCCAGTTGTTCGAGGTCGTTGAGACGCTTGATGTAGGCTTCTACAATTTCGCGGCGTGCTCCCGGACGTGCGCCTGAGATAGCATCGCATACTTGTACGATGGGAGCCAGCAAGCTGGTCATTTCCACTTCGTCGTGGTGGGCGCCGATGGCGTTGCAGATGTCCGGTTTTTCCTTGAATTTCTCTGCCAGTTTCATACCGTAGAGTGCGTGCGGCAATTCCGGTTCTTCATCGGGCACTTTACCGATATCGTGCAACAATCCGGCACGTTTTGCTTTCTTCGGGTTCAAACCGAGTTCTGATGCCATTACAGCACACAGATTGGCTGTTTCACGGGCATGTTGCAACAAGTTCTGACCGTAAGATGAACGGTATTTCATCTTACCGATGATACGGATAAGTTCGGGATGCAGACCATGAATACCCAAGTCTATGGTGGTACGTTTACCGGTTTCGATGATTTCCTCTTCCACCTGCTTGCGTACTTTGGCCACTACTTCCTCGATGCGTGCGGGGTGGATGCGTCCGTCCGTTACCAGCTGATGCAATGCCAGACGGGCAATTTCGCGGCGAACCGGGTCGAAAGCTGATAAAACGATAGCTTCCGGAGTATCGTCCACAACGATTTCCACACCGGTGGCAGCTTCCAGCGCGCGGATGTTACGTCCTTCGCGACCGATGATGCGTCCTTTGATTTCATCCGATTCGATGTGGAATACGGTAACGGAGTTTTCGATGGCGGTCTCTGTTGCCACACGTTGGATGGACTGTATTACGATACGTTTGGCTTCTTTGCTTGCCGTCAGTTTGGCATCGTCCATAATGTCGTTGATGTAGGATTGCGCCTGTGTCTTGGCTTCTTCCTTCAAAGACTCTACCATGCGTTCTTTGGCTTCTTCGGCAGAAAGTCCGGAAATGGCTTCCAGTTTTTCGATTTCCTGACGCTGCATATGCTCCAGTTCCTCTTTCTTCTTGTCAACGATTACCAATTGGGCTTCCAGATTCTCTTTCACCGCTTCGGCTTCCAACTTCTTGCGTTGAATTTCTTCCTGACGCTGGTTCAATACCAGTTCACGTTGCTTCAACTTATTCTCTGCCTGCTGTATCTTTTGGTTACGGAGCGATACTTCTTTCTCCAAATCGGCTTTCTTGTTCAGGAACTTTTCCTTTACTTCCAGCAACTTGTTCTTTTTAATTACTTCCGCTTCAGTCTCGGCTTCTTTGAGGATGCTGTCGTATTTGGACTTCAATCCATGCTTGAAGAACATGTACGAAGCAAATCCGCCAACGATGAAACAGGCAATGGATACTACTATTGTAACTACTGTCATTTTATTAATTTGTTTTTAAGTATATAAATAAAAAGCACTGCATAAAAGCCTGTCTGTTACCGGACGGGGCTTTTGTACAGTGCGCGATATTGTCTCTCTCGTAAAAACAGAACAGAAAATCGTCTCCTTATTCTTCTTTGAAATAGGTTTCCAATACTTCTGTCAGTTCTTTTATCTTGTCTGTATAGGGTTCAGTATCATTACGGTCTTTCAACTGAAGTGTCTCCAAAGCAAATTGATAAGCCACCATGGCTATAATCCTCTCTGAAGGGATATTCTGATAATGTTCCCGATACGCATTGACCCGGATATTTACCTGTTTGGCAGCTTCCCTTACTATTTCCTCATCTTCGCGGTTGATGGTGAGGGGGTAGGTGGCTCCTGCCATTTGCAGGTTTATCTTTATCTTATCGTTCATACATCCTCTTTCTTTTATTCATTTAACAAAGCGATGCATTTATCGACTTCACGCACTAATTTGGACAATCGCAGTTTCGTCTCTTTTACGTCACTGCCGTTAAGGCTGATTGCCGTAGCTGTTTTTAGGTTTGTGTAGTTAGTCTCCAGCTCTTTGTAATCGGCTCGTACCTTCTCGCATTCTTCCTCTTTTGATTCGAGAAGTTGCTTAAGTTCAGCATTTTCGCGCTTTAATTCATCATGCAGATAGATTAAATGCCGCAGTCTGGCTTCAAAAGTACTTAATAGCTTCTTTTCTTCGTCTGTCATTACTACACCAAAATTGTACACAAAAATACAATTAACTTGGAGATTACAAAAGCTTTTCAGGGAAAAATGTTCCGTATGCACTGAAATAAAGGAAAAATGGGACTATATAGTACGAAATTCTCTGTTGCTATGCACCAATTTTCTTTAATGCTGAAAATTAATCGTCCGACAGCTGTTTAATTATCGTCCCACAGTTGTCGGACGATAATTAAACAGCTGTCGGACGAAAGTGTAACGGATGTCGGACGATTAAATTTTAGTATGGTTGATATTAGTCCGTAATTGTGTAGGGAATAGTTTCTTTAATCACTTTCGGTTGATTTATCCGTATGGATGTTGGATTTCTCATAAAATAATTTGGTTTATAAAATAAACTACTTATATTTGTATCGGAGTTCGAACCCAAAGAGTGATTGATTTAAGTTGCATTAAATAAAAGTGATGGTATGAAAACAATTAAGTGGGTTATGCTATTTGTGTTTGTTGCTTTTGCATATATGGCATCTGCACAGGCTGGTTTGACGGTTAAGGTGGTGAATGTTCGTTCGGATAGGGGGAAAGTGATGATTGCCACTGATAAAGGGCAATATAACATGGTGGATGTCCGGAAAGAAGTGAAAAAATAAAGTGAGTAACGGATAAATAAAATAAGACTATGGAAGATAAAAAGTTAAGCGAGAAAGAGAGCTTGGAGCTCATCACTCAAATGATACAGAATACCCGTCGTAATCTGGATACGGGTAGCGGTAATATGTTTTTGTTGTGGGGGTATGTGTGCGCATTGCTGACTTTGGTTGTTTGGATTGGGGTTAGCCTGACGCAAAATCCTGTATGGATGTGGGGCTTTTGGGGAATTCCCGTCATAGGGTATCTGCTGAGCTATATTCTTATGCGCAGAAAGGAAAAGCCGGTGAAATTATATATAGATAAGGTGCTGAATGAAGTTTGGCAAGTATTGGGAATAGTCTGCATGGGGGTTGTGTTGTGGGCCACGTACTTTCATCGTTTTGAGATAATCTTGCCTCTGTGTGCCATATTGATTTCGCTGGGCAGTCTTTTTACGGGCAGCATCATTCGTTATACGATATTTTCGGGATTTCCCGGTTTTGGTATTGCGTTGGGGGTGAAGATGTTGTTTGATGTCTTGGACAAGTCTTCTTCTTTGCAGGTGTTGCCGGAATTTATTTTGGTGATTATATTTGCAATGATTATACCGGGACATATCTTGAATTATAAAGCAAAAAAGGAAAATAAAAGGAAGTAATATGTTTAAGGAATTGAACCCTTTGCTCCACAGCGAACTGCGGCTTGCCATAATGTCGTTGCTCATCAGTGTTGAAGAAGCGGATTTTGTATATATCCGTCAGCAAACCGGTGCAACGGCAGGCAATCTCAGTGTGCAGCTGGATAAACTTGGTAAGGCGGGGTACGTAGAGGTGACAAAGACTTTTAAGGGGAAAATGCCTTGTACGCTTTGTAAGATTACTCCGCAGGGTATCGACGCTTTTGAGGAATATGTGGAAGCGCTGAAATCGTATATTATGAAATAGGAATTGAAACAAGAACCAGAGAATATGAGAATTTTAGTTACTTACGCCGTTCAGGGTGAATTTACAGAATTGAAGTTTCCCGGTTTGATAGGGGAAGAAGAGGTGCAGGTAGGTTATTTGCGTACCGGAATAGGAAAGGTGAAATCGGCTTTTTATCTTACGGAAGCGATTAATCGTGCGCAGCCCGATTTGGTTGTCAATATGGGTACGGCAGGCACTGTTCGCCATCAGGTAGGGGATGTTTTTGTATGCCGTCATTTCGTAGACCGTGATATGCAGAATCTGACAGGATTTGATATGGAATGCGAGATAGATTCGGCGGAACTGTTGGCCCGGAAAGGCTATTGCCTGCATTGGCAGGGCGAAGGAATATGCAATACGGGCGATACTTTCCTGACGGAACTGTCGGATGTGACAGGGGATGTCGTGGATATGGAGGCTTATGCCCAGGCATTGGTGTGCCGTGCCAAAAATACGCCGTTCATCGCCGTGAAGTATGTGACCGATATTATCGGGCAGAATTCGGTGAAACATTGGGAAGATAAACTTGCAGATGCCCGTAAGGGATTGGGAGCATTTTTTGAAGCGCATTGCGATAAAGTAAAAATGTGATACTTCTTACCTGTCTATTGGCGAAGTGTTTTGAAAGAGAGGATGTGATAACTTGTTCCTACTGCAATCAGCAGCAATAGTATTCTCAGCCACCAGTAGGGGACTATGAAAAAGATGCAGTTGAGGATTGTTATCCATATCAGTGATACGGAAATTATTTTGGCTCTTAACGGAATGGCTTTATTCTCACGGAAATTACGGATATAGTTTCCCAAGTATTTCTGATGTAACAGCCAGTTGTAGAGGCGGGGAGAACTGCGCACATAGAGGGCGGCCGTGAGCAGCAGAAATGGGGTTGTGGGCAGCAACGGAAGGAAAATGCCGATGATGCCGAGTATTAAAGAAAGTGTACCGAATAAAATATAAAGGGCTTTCATGCTGCAAAAATAGAATAAATAACTGTCAATTCCAGCGTTTTTTGTACTTTTGCTGCTGCATCGAGGTGACATTAGATGCACAATTCTATAAATGATATTTTAATTAGCGTATTAACAGTATGTACACAGTCATTAAACGAATGGAAGTTTCGGCAGCTCACAGCCTGAAGCTTTCTTACCAGAGTAAATGTGAAAATCTGCACGGTCACAATTGGATAATCACAGTTTATTGCCGTTCCAAAGAGCTGAATGCCGATGGGATGGTAGTCGATTTCAGCCATATCAAACAGGTGGTGAAAGAAAAACTGGACCACCGGAATATCAATGAAGTTCTTCCGTTTAATCCCACAGCCGAGAATATTGCGCGTTGGATATGCGACCGGATACCGACTTGCTTCAAGGTAGAAGTACAGGAGTCTGAGTCGAATATAGCCGTTTATGAGGAGGAGTGACAAGACCGCTTATGAGAAAAATTAACGAGATATTTTATAGCTTGCAGGGAGAGGGATTTCATACGGGCACTCCGGCCGTTTTTGTCCGTTTCTCCGGTTGTAATCTGAAATGCTCTTTTTGCGATACGCAACATGAAGAGGGAGTGTTGATGTCTGATAAAGAGATTTTGGCGGAAGTGGGGAAATATCCTGCGAGGACGGTGATACTGACGGGTGGGGAACCCTCGCTCTGGATTGATCGTGAGTTTGTAGACCGTCTGCATCGGATAGGAAAGTATGTTTGTATCGAGACTAACGGGACGCATCCGTTGCCGGATAATATAGACTGGGTGACTTGCTCGCCCAAGCAAGGGGCAAAGGTGGAAATCTCTCGTATGGATGAAGTGAAGGTGGTGTACGAGGGACAGGATATTGCCGTATATGAGTCGCTTCCTGCCGGACACTTTTTTCTGCAACCTTGTTCTTGTAGCAATACCGCGGAAACTGTGGCGTGCGTAATGCAGCATCCTAAGTGGAGGTTGAGTTTGCAGACACATAAACTGATAGGTATTTCCTGAATGATAATTTTTGCGGAATAACGGTTGTATCGGATGTGAACACCGGGAGATAAATAAGATAAGGTCATGTAAATGCTAATTTACATGACCTTATCTTTGCACGGGAGGAGAGGCTCGAACTCCCGACACCCGGTTTTGGAGACCGGTGCTCTACCAACTGAGCTACTCCCGTGTTTGCGGCTGCAAAGGTAATGGAAACTTTCAAATCTGCAAGTCCTTTGTCACTTTATTTTAAAGGAGAATTTGCTTATAGCATTTGTAGGTCCTGATACATAATGCGATAGGCTGCCGCTTTTTTTTCTAAAGCCAGCGGATAGGCTCTTGACGAAGAAGGCATACGATAGAGCCGCATGGGGCGATTTTCAAAAATGAATTCTGTAAAGTCTCCGACTTTGGGTTCTTTCAGTGAAAACAGTGCACAAAGCGTATCTGTGGCTTTTTGCCCCGTAGTAACAATGGCCTTGCATTGTGGCAGTTGTTGCAACAATGCGGTTACATCGGTAGCCTGTACTACTTCAAGGAACTTATCGGATGCATTGTCCTGCAACCGTCGTACGGCAGTGGCTGTATCGAACAGTGCTATTCCTTTTTCGTTCAAAAAGTTGATGATACATTCTTTGCAAAAGGCTTTTCGGGATTTGTCTACAAAATAATCTTTGTCATTGAAGAATAAGAGCCCCACAATGCGCCACATATCATTATTCCAGTTCGGATAATAAAATTCCATTGACCATCGCTTCTTTTGCGGCGGAAAACTCCCCAACATCAGCAAACGGGCATTGCCGGGGAGAAAAGGTTTTAAGGGATGCTGCTCTATTTCCATAGAAAAAGCGTTTGCACTTGTTTGTCAAAACTTTAGCTTATGCTTTTTCTTGTTCGTCACCCTTCTTTTTTGGCTCTTTCTTTGCCAGCATAACTACATTGTACACATACTCGGTCATCCACTGTTCCGAATATCCCAGACGTTCTTTATACTGGCGGACAGTCATGGCCGTTTTGTGTACATCGTCTTTTTTCCAAACGGTCTTGGTGCAAACTTCGTGTACTGTTTTTTCGGTCATACTGCGTAGTGCGCCTTTAAAGATAGAGGGCATACGGAATTTCCATTGCATCAAGTTGCCCATTAACATCATCAGGTCGTTGGAAAAACCCTGATACATGAAAAGATAGCCTTGTACGTCATTCTGCGTGCGGCAGTGTTTTTTGACGGAAGCGTCAATTTCTTTAAAGAAGTTCTCGCTGATTCCGTAGTCCTGCATCAGCATCTTGCGGGAAGCAGCTTTTTCCGCTTGTCCCAGACGGCCGCCCTGTGTGGGGATTTTGAATAAACGTTTGAAATTAGCTACATCCGGTACAAAGCGGATGTTGGTGATACCCAAGTTTGCGGCTATCACAGACTGGAAGTAGACGCGCGTCAATGAGACGAAGTCTTCCACATTTTTGGAAGAAACCTCTTCCGAATTCTTGTTAAATAGTTTGGCAAATATACCCATGATGATAATTTTTCTAATTTACGGATGCAAAGGTAGTAAATAACTTGCTTTTTACCAGCACTCCAACTCTTTTTCTACTTCATTTCAGCCTGAAGTGAAACTTATGTCCTTCGAATACGGGCTCTACAATGTCGTAGCGAATGAATTTTGCCAGTAAATGCTCTGCGGAACGGCGTGACAGATGTGCCAGACGACAATAACGATTCAGTGACAGCCGGTCGTTTTGTTCCAATAAATCAAGTAATAGCTGTTCCCTTTCGGTATATTCCATCAATTCTCCTTTGGGACTTTCACTTTGTTGCCAGATGCGCAGGTGTACCGGGGTGGCGAGTATGTTTTCATCTTTAATGCGCAGGTAGGCGAGGTACTTTCCGTCTTCGTCTTTGGCATAGACAGGCTTGCGTTCGCTTTCATCAATCTGCACGAGTAGCACGCTGCGGCCTTCTACCTGATAGGTCTGCATACTGTAATATACTTCCGGCCGGCAGTACAACCGGGCTGCCGCTTCTATCATATAATGTTCCTCGTCGGAGCGCACTCCGGCTATTTTTCCGTTGTCTTTTACACCGATAAGGAGACGCCCGCCGTTTGTATTTGAAAAGGCGGAGAGCGTCTTGGCAATTTTTCGCGCATCGGATATTTCGAACTTGAAATCCTGTTGCTGGTGCTCTCCTTCGGCTATGAGAGCATATATATATTGGGCATCAGTAAGCGTTTTCATACCTGCAAAAGTAGATAAAAAACACGTATGAGCCCTTTTTTGTGCCGATTTTGCGTATTATTTCAAAAAAAATATCGTTTTTCTGCATTTATTTCAAGAAAGAATGTATTTTTGTCGGACATTATTAACGAAGTAATTTAAAAAGGATTATGAAAGAATTAGTTGAAAAAGTTGCAGAATTGTATGCAGCATTCGAGAAAGATGCAAAAGCTCAGTTGGAAAACGGTAACAAGGCAGCCGGTACTCGTGCACGTAAGGCTTCTTTGGAAATCGAAAAGACAATGAAAGAATTCCGTAAGGCATCTTTGGAAGCTTCTAAGAAGTAAGAGAAAACGCAGATTTAATGCTGTGAAAGACTGCCGTCCGGCGGTCTTTTTTTTTCTATACACAACTCTTTTTGTATAGATAAGTCGTAGATGGACGAGAATGTATTGAATAAGTTGAAGATATTGGCGGAGTCGGCAAAATATGATGTATCTTGCTCTTCCAGCGGCACTGTGCGCTCCAATAAGGCGGGCATGGTGGGCAATACTGTGGGCGGATGGGGCATCTGCCACAGCTTTGCAGAAGATGGACGCTGTATTTCGTTGCTGAAGGTGATGTTGACGAATTACTGCATATACGATTGCGCCTATTGCATCAACCGCCGCAGTAACGACTTGCCCCGTGCCACACTTTCCGTCAGCGAGCTTGTGGACTTGACAATGGAGTTCTATCGCCGCAATTATATAGAAGGGCTTTTCTTGAGTAGCGGTGTGGTGCGCAATCCCGATTATACAATGGAACGGTTGGTGCGCGTGGCCAAAGACCTTCGTACCATTCATCGCTTCAACGGCTATATCCATTTGAAAAGCATTCCCGGAGCCAGTCGCGAGTTGGTGAACGAAGCCGGACTTTATGCCGATCGTCTCAGTGTTAATGTAGAAATTCCCAAAGAAGAAAACCTTAAAATGCTTGCTCCGGAGAAAGACCATAAAAGTGTGTTTACTCCGATGCGATACATCCAGCAAGGTGTTTTGGAGAGTGCGGAAGAACGCAAGAAGTATCGCCACGCACCCCGTTTCGCCCCGGCAGGACAGAGTACGCAAGTGATTGTGGGGGCTACCGCCGAAACGGACAAAGATATTCTTTCCCTTTCATCGGCTCTTTATCAGCGTCCTACAATGCGGCGTGTCTATTATTCCGGATATATCTCGGTGAATATGTATGACAAGCGCCTTCCGGCCCTGAAGCAGCCGCCTTTAGTGCGTGAGAACCGGCTTTATCAGGCAGACTGGTTGCTGCGTTTCTATCAGTTCAAGGTAGATGAGATTGTAGATGACGCTTACCCGGATTTGGACTTGGAGATAGATCCGAAACTGTCGTGGGCATTACGCCATCCCGAACAGTTTCCTGTTGACGTCAATAAGGCGGATTATGAAATGATACTTCGCATACCGGGCATCGGTGTGAAATCGGCGCGGTTGATAGTCGCTTCCCGTCGTTTTTCCAAATTAGGATTTTATCAGTTGAAGAAGATGGGCGTGGTGATGAAAAAAGCGCAGTATTTCATAACGTGCAGTGAACTTCCTATGCGTACGGTCAATGAAATGACTCCGCAAGGGGTGCGCAACCTGTTGGTGCAGAAGTCTAAAAAGAAATACGATGACAGGCAGTTGACACTTAATTTTGGAGAAGAAGGAGAATGAACCTGTTTATATTCGATAATACTTTTGAGGGATTGCTGACTGCTGTTTTTGAGGCTTATTCCCGTCGCAGCTTTCCGGATGTTTTGTTGGCGGAGGGAGAGCCGTTTCCTTTATTCTATGATGAGGTTTTTACTGTGGTTTCCGATGAAGAGAAATCGGGCAGGGTTTGGCGTGGTTTACAGAAAAAACTATCTTCATCCGCTTTGTCCTGTCTTGCACAATGCTGGCTGGCGGAGGAGCCGGAAACGGCATCACTCTTGTTTCGCTATATCTGCAAGGCAATAGATGCTCCCCGTTCCATTGAAACTAATTTTGCAGACCCCGATGTTTTGGAATTTTCGCGTATGTGGAAGCGGGTGGATTGGGAACGCATACGGATGTTGCAATTCATTCGTTTCCAAAAAGCGGCGGACGGCACTTATTTCGCTGCCGTAGAACCGGAGAAAAACGCACTCCCCCTGATAACGGGGCATTTTAGAGACCGATTTGCCGACCAGCGTTGGCTGATATACGACATCAAGCGTGCCTACGGTTATTATTATGACTTGAAAGAGGTGCGCGAAGTTACCTTCGGCGAGGACAGCCAAGAAGGGCACCTTGTGACGGGTATGTTGGACGAAAGCCTTATGGACAAAGACGAGAAACTCTTTCAACAACTTTGGAAAACCTATTTCAAGGCAATCTGCATCAAAGAAAGGCTGAATCCCCGTAAGCACAGGCAGGATATGCCTGTGCGCTATTGGAAGTATCTGACGGAGAAACAGACTTAATCCTTAGTTTATCACCCAGTCCCTGTTATGGGGAATGGTCTTGCGCGGGTCGTAGTGCATTCCGGCTTGTGTCGGTATTTTCAGGATATATGTACGTCCGCTTTTGTTCATCAGTGAAGTGTCTCGCAGCCAGGGGTTGGCGTCTTTCAGCTGTGCATAGGTGATGCCTTTGCTTTTGGCGAATTGTGCCAAGTTGGCTATTCCGGTAGTGACTTTCACTTCTGTGTAAGGGATGACCGGATAGAGATGCTCGCGTTTCAGTAAGAATCCGTATTGCTGCGGGTTGCCGATAACAGACTTTGCCGCCAACAGGCGGAACATATAGCGTGAGGTTTCTTCCACCAGCCAAAGGTCCACAGCCTGACTTACCATTTGCTTTTCCAGTTGCGTGGAGATACGTCCTTGTCCGGCATTGTAGGCGGCGGCTACGCAGAGCCAGTTACCGTATTTGGCATAGGCTTCTTTCAGATACTTGCAGGCGGCTTTCGTCTCTTTCTCCACGTGATAGCGTTCGTCGATATTATTGTTTACTTCCAAGCCGAACTCGCGTCCTGTGCCGGGCATGAACTGCCACATTCCGGCGGCACCGGCGGGTGATTTGGCAAGCGGGTTAAGGGCGCTTTCTATTACGGCAAGATACTTGAAATCATCCGGTATGCCGTTTATTTTTAATATAGGTTCTATGATGGGGAAGTAGCGGTTGGCACGCTTTACGGTGAGCATTGTGGTGGAATGCATATAAGTGAATGACATCAGTTCGCGGTCCATACGCTCGCGGTGGTCGTAGCGTAGCAAGTCCACTTCTTGTCCGGCAAAGGTAATTTTGGCAGGTACGGCAGGGGAAGTGACACAATAGGGTACTTCCGATTTAACCGACTGTTGCTCAGAATTCAGCACACTGCTTCCGAAGAGGAAGGGCAGTGAAGCACCTGTACATAAGGCAACTGTGGCTGTAAGCATCATATATTTGGCATTTCTTTTCATCTTGGTTGTTTTTGGGTTTATTGGCGTGAAGATACGAAATCAATTTTTTATAGGCAACCGTTCCCACAACCAACGTGGAATCATTCGCCAGAAGAATACCAATAGGCGGTAGCGTCTGTCAATGATTGCTACCCGTTTTCTCCGTTTCAATGCCCGGACGATGTGCCGCGCCACTTTATCAGCGTTCATCAGCATTGGATACTTGCCGTTCCGTAGCAAGTCCGTTGCTACGAAACCCGGACGGATGTCCGTGAATCGGATATTAAGATGCTGCATCCGTGAGAGTTGCGCCAGAGCGTCGATATATGTATTTTGAAATCGCTTGGTGGCGGAGTAGGCGGGTGCAACTCCTAATCCCTTAGTGCCGGCTATGGAACTGATTACAGCGATATATCCGCCATCCGTTTTCTTGAAATAATCGAAAGCGGCGGTTATCATTCGAGTGAAACCCTCGACGTTGGTGCGTGCGGTATGTAGTTCAATTTCCGGTTCCAAGTTCCTATTCTGATAGCCCACACCGGAGCTGAGGAAAAACAAGTCCATACCGCCCAAGCGGCTTATCAGTTCATTGAGATGTAGGACGGCATCTTCTTTTGTTACGTCGAGGCATTGTATCTCTATTTGTCCGGGATAGGCTTGCTGCATATTCTGCAGGGCGTTTTCGCGCCTGCCGGCAATGCCTATATACCAGCCTTGCTGCACAAATAAGTGCGCTACTTCTTGTCCGATACCCGAGGTGGCTCCTATGATGATGGCTCTTTTCATAGGCAGGGGTTATCCAATGACGGTTGCTACGATTTTTCTTCCACCGCCTCGGTTGCGGAACTCGCAAAGATAGATACCCTGCCAAATGCCCATATTCATCCGTCCATTAGTAATAGGGATGGTAAGGGAGGCTCCGACAATGGTGGATTTGGCATGCGCCGGCATATCGTCATCACCCTCGCAGGTATGCTCATAGTAGGGTTCACGTTCTTTTACAAGGCGGTTGAAGATGGCTTCCATATCTGTCTGCACATCCGGATCGGCATTCTCGTTGATGGAGAGTGCAGCGCTTGTGTGCTTGATAAACAAGTGTAATAATCCGGTTGGCGGCAACGGTGGCAGGTTGCGTGCTATTTCTTCCGTAACCAGATGAAAACCGCGTCGGTGAGGGGTGAGGGTAAATTCTTTCTGTGTTATCATATTTTTCTCTTTCTCTGTATTTCGTTTATTCCACTAACTGCACTTGACAGGGGAACGTTACGGTGAACGTGCTGCCTTTGCCTACGGTGGATGCTACTTCAATGTTTCCGTTCATGTGCTCTATGATGGACTTACAGACAGACAAACCTAATCCTGCTCCTTGTACGAAAGAGTCCACTTTCTCAAACCGCTCGAATATTATACCGAGTTTTTCTTGGGGAATTCCCCGTCCGGTGTCCGTAATACTTATTCTTGCTTCAGATTGGTCTGTCTCGTAGGAAACCTCGATATATCCCTGCGTTGTATTTTTCAATGCGTTCGATATGAGGTTGTTCAATACCTGCTTAATACGCATCGGGTCTTGTTCTATCAAGCAAGGGGATGCCGGATAGCGGGTTTTGAGAGTTACGCCTTCGGGAACATTACGTTGGTATTCGGTGCAGCTTGTGTCAATCAGCTCTGAGAGGCTGAACCAAGTGGGATTCAGCTCTATGTGTCCGGCTTCTATCTTTGACAAGTCCAGCACATCGTTAACGATATTCAGCAACAATTCGTTGTTGTGGTTTATCAGGGCGATGTAACGGTTCCGTTCTTCGGTATCTTCTATGTAGGGTAAGAGGCCGGAGAAACCGATAATAGCATTCAGTGGTGTACGTATTTCGTGGCTCATATTGGCAAGGAAAGCCGATTTCAAGCGATCTGATTCTTCGGCTTTTTCTTTGGCCTGTATCAGCATGGCTTCCGTGTCTTTGAGCCGGGTGATGTCGTAGTTGATGCAGATGAGTTCTATGCAGTTTCGTTCGGGGGCATAAGTTCGCACTATCAGGTTGACGTGTGTCCACGAATAATTGCCGTCTTCTCTGAGTACACGTATTTCCTTGTTGAATTTGTCTTCCGTGCCTTTTAGGGCATTATCCAAGAAGTTGAGCATATACCGGCGGTCGTCGGGGTGGATATGGTTGTACACTCCGATGATTTCGGACAGGGGTGTTTCTTCCTGTTCGCCGATATTGATGTACCAGCTGTGTTGGGCATCTCCTTGCCGGGTAAGCAGGTTGTATTGGGCATATCCCACTTTGGCATAGTTGCCTATCAGCTCGAAGAAACTCTGGAACTCCTGTATCTTGTTGTAGGCTACGGTGGTTTCGGTTTTGTCGGCGTTAATTAGCAGGTAGTTGATGGGGACGTGGTTTTCGTCGTACAACGTGGTTACTTTGGTTACGAGGTCCATTGTGCCCGTCTTGATCTGCGGATTGTAGTAAGAGCCTACCTGTGAGAAGTCGTAACGGAAAGTGAAGTCGGCATTTTCGTATTTCCTCAGTTTTTCCTTCATTTCTTGCGGGAATACGGGGTTGTCGAAGATGTTGATGCCCAAGAGGTCTTCTTTCCGTTGCAGATGGAACATTTCCAGTTCCTTGTCGTTGAGGTCTATCAGTACGCCGGCTATGTTGTAGAGTTCGATGCCTACCGGGAGGTTCTTGTAGATGTTGTGCAATAACCGTTCGCGCTGTTGCAGCACTTGCGAGGCAGATGACATATAAGGACCGTCCTGCACTTCGGCTATGCCGTAAATCTTATTGTTCCCGTTTTCATCGGTTTTCTGCATACAGGCTTTGCTTCGTATCCATATGGGGCCTTTTACGGTGTCCAGTAGGTAGACAGCTTCATTCGTCTGCTGTATATTTTGGAAGGAATGGGCGGTGGTGTGCGGTTGTTCCTCTTTCAGGATGCGTTTGTTGAAGTCTTCAAAACTGATGAATCCGTCTTCCTTCAAGCCCAATAGGTCGGCAATGTACTCGGAACAGATATAACTTGCATTTTGCACGTCGGCTTCCCACCAACCCATATCGGCATTGCGCATTATTTCTGAAAGTAGGTTATAATCCGTTTTAGCGTCCATACAGAAACATTTATGGTAATTTATATTTTAATTATACCTGATATATAATGATTACAAAAATAGGGATAATTCGCTGAAATGAAAAGATTTTGGGATTGAGATATGAAAAAAAGCAGATACAGGTTATGGTACTCGTTGATTTTTGAATTCTTGTTGTTATGTAAAGCCATATGCATCTGTTTATAAAAAAGGTACAAATTTATGTTTATTCCCTCTATTCACTTGTAATTTATTCGGAGATAAGCGGTATCTTTGTTACCGTTTACAACGCTATTTACCCAATAAAACAAAGAATATATGGAAAAAGTTATTATTAACTCGTATGAGGATTTTGAAAAACTGGTAGGTCAGCAAATCGGCGTTTCGGAGTATGTGGAGCTTACGCAGGAGCGCATCGACCTTTTTGCCGATGCAACGCTGGACCATCAGTGGATTCACGTGGATACCGAACGTGCCAAGACCGAAAGTCCTTTCAAGAGTACCATTGCTCACGGCTATCTCACTCTCTCCATGCTGCCCCATCTGTGGAACCAGATAATTGAGGTAAACAATCTGAAGATGATGATTAACTATGGCATGGACAAGATGAAGTTCGGTCAGGCTGTACTGTCGGGACAGAACATCCGTCTGGTAGCTTCCCTGCACTCGTTGGCAAATCTGCGTGGTGTGGCAAAGGCGGAAATCAAGTTTGCCATCGAAATAGAGGGTGAAAAGAAGAAAGCGCTCGAAGGAATCGCGATTTTCTTATATTACTTTAACTGATGATGCGTAAAATGATATGCCCCCAATGCAAGGTGGGGGCATTTTTTGTGCTGAACGGTAACGGGGAGCGCCTGCCTGTATATGTATCGCGCGAGGGAGAGATTGTACCCAAAGACCTTGCCGCTTCTTTGGAAGGGTATGACTTGACGGAGGTCTACTGTTTATGCTGTTCCTGGCATGGCAGTCCGAGGCGTTTGCTGAAATATTGATGTATATACTCCTTCCATAAATGCCGGAGTGCCGCCGCAGGATGATAGAATAGCATTCGTGGTCCGGCATACCGCATCACTTCTCGCATCCGTTCTTTCATGGCAGGCTTGTAGCAATGAATGGGGCAGAGCCTGCAAGTGCTCTTTTTTTCGCCAAACGGGCAGCGGGACAGGCGTATGCGGGCATACTCCAATAATTCGAGGCATTGCGGGCAGAGTTCTTTGTTGCCCTCTTTTTTGCGGCAGTAGAGACGGATCATCTGTTCTACGGTGCGTTGCTCTTGGGCGATGCGTGATAGGCGGGTATTATTTTTACTCATTCATGCTGCGTTTTAGGTAAATCATATCTTTCAGTTGCTTGCCCGCTTCGTATATGGGATGGTCATAGTTGTCCGTAAAAAAGTCGGGGATACGGTGCGAATATGTGAATCCGCAGCTTTCATAAAAGGGAACGGTCAGAGGACTGTCGCCCGTACCTACGAACATGGTTCGGCATCTGCCTGCATACCGTTCGAAAAGATATTCTATCAGCATCCTGCCATATCCCTGTCGCTGGAATTGCGGGTAGGTGGCGATGTTCTTTATCTCGAAAACATCTTCCGCTTCACGAGTAACGACACAAGCGGCTTTTATGTCACCTGCATCTGTCAGGACGAACATTTCGCCACGTTCCAGATAACGGTCTATCATGTGTTCCTGCTCGTCGGCGAGGAGTAGGAGGTCGAGGTATTGTTTCTTGTTATGGAGAACAGGACATATGCTTATCATATCGCTTTCATGGATTTACGTTGCAAAATTAATCTTTGCAGGTATAATACCAAACAAAAAACGAAATGATACTGTTGATTAATCTGTGATAATTCGTGTAATATGTATAATCCATGCTTGCCGCATCATTTGCGGTGAGTCATTAATGCCTGAACGATTATGAATAAATTGAAAACTTCTTTATTGATTCTGATGCTTTTGGCATCTATATCCGTTTCTGCCGGTTATGCTCCCGACAGCGTGCAAATAGCTCTTAAAAAGATCTATCCCACAGCCGTCGGCATAGCTTGGTCACAGGATAAGGAATATTATGTGGCGGATTTTATGATGAATGGCTTCGATACCAAAGTCTGGTTCAATTCGGATGCGGAATGGGTAATGAAGCAAACAGACTGGGAAACGTTGGACGAAGTGCCCGCCGCCGTGTTCAATGCCTTTGCTGCCAGTCAGTTTTCGGACGGGGTGGTGCAGAACGTTATTTGGGTGCAGTTTCCCAAATGGCAATCCATCGTGGCCATACAAGTGGGCAAACCGAATGTGCAGATAAAATATCAGCTGTTGTTTACTCCTCAGGGCGAAATGCTCCGCCAGCAGAATATCACCTATGACGATAATACGCTGGGGGCAGGCACTTTCCTATAAACCGTACAAAAAATAGCCGGACTTGTTTTTTATACCTTCTGTTTACGTTATCTTTGCCGGAAAGAAAGATTTTATTTTATGAACCGTGATGCTTTTCTGCAAGATATTTACAGTATTGTTGCCGCTATCCCTGCGGGACGTGTGACGACGTATGGGCAGATAGCCTATCTGGCGGGTAGGCCCCAGTGTTCGCGTATGGTGGGACAGGCTATGCATCATGCACCGGAGGAGTTGAATCTGCCTTGTCATCGGGTTGTGAACAGTCAGGGTAGATTGGTGCCGGGATGGACGGAGCAACGGACGTTGCTGGAAAACGAAGGGGTCCGGTTCAAGGCAAACGGCTTCGTAGATATGAAAAAGTCCCAGTGGCAATTTATGATAGAACAATAAACTAATGAATAATACTCGGAATATGAAATTTATAGGTGCGCATGTATCAGCCGGCGGCGGTGTGGAACTGGCGCCCGTCAATGCACATGAAATAGGGGCGAATGCCTTTGCCTTGTTTACCAAGAACCAGCGCCAGTGGGTGGCAAAACCCCTGACGCAGGAAAGTATCGCTCTATTTAAGAAGAACTGCGGGAAGTATGGGTTTGATGCACGTTATATTCTTCCGCATGACAGCTATCTGATAAATTTGGGACATCCCGAAGAGGAAGGACTGGCGAAAAGCCGTGCGGCTTTTCTGGATGAGATGCAGCGTTGCGAAGAACTGGGATTGAAATTGCTGAATTTCCATCCGGGCAGTCATCTGAACAAGATTTCCGTTGAGGCTTGTCTGGATAAGGTAGCGGAGTCTATCAATATGGTATTGGGAGAGACACAGGGCGTTACGGCTGTTATTGAAAACACAGCCGGGCAAGGTAGTAATGTAGGCAATGAGTTCTGGCAGTTAAAGCATATCATCGACCGTGTGGAAGACAAATCGCGCGTGGGTGTTTGTCTCGACACCTGCCATACGTATACGGCGGGGTATGATATTGTGAACGAGTACGATAAGGTCTTTGAGGATTTCGATAAGACTGTTGGCTTCGGTTTCCTTCGTGCTATCCATCTGAATGATTCCAAAAAGGCGTTGGGTAGTCGTGTAGACCGCCATGATAGCATCGGGAAAGGACTAATCGGTATGGGTTTCTTTGAACGTTTCATGAAAGATGAACGGTTCAATGATATGCCGATTGTGCTTGAGACTCCCGATGAATCACTTTGGGCGGAAGAAATCAGAATGTTGCGCAGCTTTGAGACAAACGTTATTGGTTGACCTTAACGTTTTTCCATTCAAAATTAGAGATAATCTCTTTATCACATTTGGCATCTTTTGCTTTGATATTCAGATTCTCGAAAGTGAAGTCCTTCAATTCGTATTGGTCGGACTTGCTTACGTTGAAGAAGATGTCGCAGTCCAGATTGATATTGCGCAGAGTTACGTTGTTGGCGCGTGATAGAGGAATGTCCTTACGGCCTTTGAGGTCGAAGAACTGTGTCCACGGCTTGATGAGCAGCATACTCTTGGCGTCGCCAGTGATGTCTTCCACCAAGATATATTCGTAATGTTGCGGAGTGTCGGGACGCATCTTCAGCCATAGTAAACGGGTGGCATTACTGATTTTGCAACGGCGGAGTATGATGTTTCGGTTGTGTATCGACTCACTGCCGCACGTTAGGCCGCTGTGGCAAAAACCGTATGTACAATCTTCTATGATGATATTTGTGTTACTGCCGTTGTTGGGATCTTTATCCGCCCATGGACCTTTACCGCCTTTCAGAGCTACAGCATCGTCGTTGACTGACATATAGCAATTCTTAACCAGTACGTTGTTGCATACGTCAATGTCAATCGCGTCACTGCTTGGCGCTTTCACCGGAGCGGCAGGGGCAAAGATATGGAGATTCAGCAATTTTATGTTGTTACAGCGGTAGATATGTGTAGTCCAGAACGGTGAGTTCATGAGGCGCACTCCGGAGATTTGCACATCGCTGCTATTGGAGATGTAGAGCAAGCGGGGACGCAACTCGTCCATATTGGTACATTTAGGGATAACTTGACGGCGCAGCCAGAATGACTTCCAGTACCTGTGTCCGTTGCCGTTGATTGTCCCCTTGCCGGAGATTGTAAAACCGTTTACTTTGTCGGCATTTACGAGGGCAGCGAAGTATTTCAGGCTTTGCCCCTCTATACGGGTGTTGACAATGGCGAAGTTACTGATGTCGTCACTTCCTTTCAATACCGCGCCTTCTTCCATATATAAGTGTGTCTGCGGCTTGAAGAAGATTGAACCGCTGAGGAACGTTCCTTTGGGGATGATGATGACACCGCCGCCGTTTTGGGCTGCTTGGTCTATTACTGCCTGTATCTTTTCTGTTTGCAGGATTGTACTGTCGTTCACTACACCATAGTCGGTTATGGTGTATTTTTTTCCGAGTGTTTCAATGTTTACGATTTCGTTTTGTCTGAACCAGTCGGGAATTGGTGTGCCGTCGGGGAATTTCTCTTGTCCGAACATTTGCAGACTGATAAACGCTGTAAATAGAAATGCAATGATTTTCATGGTTTCCGGTAAATTTAAAATCAACTTATGAATTATGCTGCAAACATAAGAAACTTAGTACAATGTGGGGTGAAAGGTGTTGATGTAAATTCTATGTAAAATGACTTTTTAGACTGCTTTGAATACACATTCCACCCGGTTGCCGTCAGGGTCGAGCACTACACTTTCAAAATAGCCGTCGCCTGAGGTACGAGGCTCTCCGGCAATGGTATATCCGGCATTGCGCAGTTTTTCCGTCAGTTCAAGAACTTCCTCTTTGCTGTTGAGTGCAAAGGCGAAATGGGTTAATCCCAGCCTGTTTTCTTTAATGGCAGTGTTTTGTACATCGGTACGGCTCATCAATTCTAACTCGGTTCCGCTGTCGAAGCGGATAAAGTAGGACTCAAATCCTTTTTTGGGGTTGATGTACTTGTCGTTACTTGTGCCTTGAAAGTAGCGGATATAAAACTCTTTCATGTCTTCTAATCGGAAGGTCCAGACGGCGATGTGGTGTATTCTCATGAGTCAATTTTTATTTTAATTTAAACGTTTACCTTATTTCTGCATTTCTCAAATTCCGGTATGTCCGGCAACTCCTCTTCTTCCATGTATAGTTGTATGAAACGTGCAAAACGCCTGGCCTTATCCAGATCACCGGGCATCAAGGAGACTCCACTTAACAGACTGGATGAATCGGCATTGGAAATTATTATATCTGGTGCAAGCCATGAACCACGCCTGTAATAACGAATCGTGAGTTCAGCTTGACTATAAGGTGTCGTTTCTTTTTTATGCAACAGAAGTCGTCCTGGTATCGTTACGGTTTTGGAAACACGATCAAAAACAATCCGCCGCCACGGCTGTAGAATGGCACTTATTCCTGCTGTCAGGATAATCAAGTACAGCTCAAGAAGCAGTAATATACTTCCATAATCTTCAGTTGTAAGGTTTGAAGGAGTTAAACCAGCGCAAACCGAAACTAAAAATATAAAGAGCCAGATCAGGAAACTCACCATTCTCACCGAGATGCCGTCATTATCAATAACAATCTGTTTGTCATCACACCAGCTTAAATATTCAGGCTCTACCGGAATCCTTGAAGAATCTGGTGACCATTGCGCATTTCCCGTACTTCCGCCATTTTTCAAAGGTATCCGGACGGTTAAATTCCGGGCTTCTTTAAATAGGAGGTACATGAACAGGTAAATCCAACCGTTAATGGTTATCAATCCCAGTATGATATTGGTGAAGGTGTTACGTATATCTGACTCCGTGACGAATATAAGTAATGGGAAGAAAGATATAAATGCTCCCCAAAACAAGATATGGAATTTGCATATACGCCACCTTTCTTTTCTCCTTTGCTTTCGCCACTCGGCTTCTCTACGCTTGACATCGGCTATGATTTCACGCCTCGATTGCTTGTTGCTCTTTTTTTTCTGTTTCTTCATGTCACTTTTTTTCTGTCATAGTCTGTTTATATTGACATATTGTTGCTGTCTCACAGATAAAGCAAGCCGCAAAAAATGAGCCGCAAAATGATAGACTTGCAAACAAGGCAAAGAAGCATCCAATAATTTTCCATTTCTTCGTATCACGTTGTACTGCTTCATTTAACGCTTGAATTTCCTCAGTCCAACATTGATTTTCATTTTTATATTGTTTATGGCTTTTCATTGTATTTTTTTCTTTATTTTAGTTTATATGATGTAGCGTTTTTACGCTTCCCATTGCAGGTGCAATATGGGAAAAGGGTTTCCCGTAGGGTCGGTTTCATCCCTTCCTATAGGTTGGAAACCTGTATGCAGATAGAATTGGTACGCCTGTTCGTTTTGTTCGTTGACGTCTACCTTATATATATGTTTTTCGTGGAGCGCGTATTGTATGAACAGCTTTCCATATCCTTTTCCCTGTTCATCGGGATGGACAAAGAGCATTTCAATGAGTTCATCGCTCAGTCCCATAAAAGCTGCTATATTTCCTTCCCGGTTGCGAATGACGTAAAGCTCTACGGCTTGGAAGTATTGGTTCCGTATTAAGGGTTTGTAGAACTGTATGTTCTCTTCTGTCAGAAAATGGTGGGTGCTGCGTACGGAGGCTTCCCATACGGTGAGAAGTTCGTCGTAGTCTTGCGGGGTGGGGCGGAGGATTGTCATTGGGTATATATTATTGTGATAAATCAATGAATTAAAAGTCGGCTTTCCGGGTAATACTTATTTTCTCTCCGGTTATCGGGTGGATAAACTCCAGTTTTTCCGCGTGCAGGTACAGCCGTTCGGCTTTCGCTCCATAGAGTTCGTCACCGATGATGGGACAGTGCAATCCAAGCGGGTGGGCGGCGTGCACCCGAAGCTGGTGTGTGCGTCCGGTGCGGGGATAAAAGGCGATGCGGGTATAATTGTCCTTGCGTTCCAAAACCTCAAAGTCTGTTATGGCGGGTTTGCCATGTCCGGTATGCACCATTTGCCGGGGGCGGTCAAGCGGATTCAGGCATAGCGGCAACTCAACCGTTCCCGTATCTTGGGAGACTGTGCCTTGGAGTAATGCTATGTAGCGTTTTTGAACACTGCGGTTTTTAAACTGCTCTTGCAGGTGCTGGTGAACCTGCTTGGTTTTTGCAACCACCAACAGACCCGATGTAGCCATATCCAAGCGATGCACAATCAGCGGACCATCCGCATCCGGATACCGTTCACGTAGCACACTGTAAACGGAAACCGCGTCTTCCTTGCCGGGGACGGACAGCATACCTGCCGGTTTGCTAACCGCCACCAGCCATTCGTCTTCGTAGACGGTTTCCAGTTCTTTCCCGGTGGCTTGCAGTTCTTTCAGCATTGGATTTCCGTCCACTTCAAGGCCTTGCAGCATATGCTTCAGAATCGGTTCGCACTTACCTTTGCAGGCCGGATAGTAATGCCCGTGATGCCGTATTTCTGTTTTGGGAGATTCTCCCCACCAAAATTCTGCCATCGCAATGGGCTTCCAACCATGCAGATAGGCTTGTTGCAACAGTTTGGGGGCGGCACACTCGCCGGCGCCTGCGGGGGGAGTCTTGTGTACGGTTTGCTCAAAGATGTCGCAAAGGGTCTTGATTTCTCCCCGGTAATTCAGCATTTTGAACTGTTCAAACAATTTTTGCTGCAGGGCGGCGGAGCGTACCTTTCGTTCGGTTTTCAGAGATTGTATGCCGGCTTCACGGGCGGCGACGGCTTGCTGCAAAGGAGCAAGCCGCTCTTTCCATGTATGTTCCATCCGTTTGTATTCGGCTTTCTGAAACTGGCTTTCGCGTATCAGGACAGCTTCTTCTTCGGGAGTGAGTCGGAAACCGGGAGATGAGAGAGCTTTTTGTCTCCGTTCTTCCCGCTGCTCCTTGGCAGCTTTCATTTGCAGTTTGGCTTCTTCCAAAGACTTTCGGGCAGTTTGTTGCAAGGCGGCCAGCTGTTCAATCTGCCGTTTGTAGTCTTCATCCTCTTCCAACTGCCTGATACGTACGTTGATTTGTGATATTTGTTCCTCTTCTATTTTGAAGAACCCCTGCGGCTGTAATAAGTCGTACACGGGCGGCACAAAGAAAGGGTGCACATTTTTGCCCGCCAAGATACCCGAAAAGGCTGCGAGATACCCTGTTTCACCCTCCTCCGTCTCCACAACCAATACACCGAACATTTTGCCTTGTGCCAGTTCTTCTTTCCATCGGTCTTGTCGGTTGAGGTAGTTCTGCACCTCTTTTGCTGCGGCTATGCAGAGCGGGTGCGGGGTGTAGCAAAAGGGATAGGTGAACTTTTCCGGCAGTGGTATGTCTGTTACGGGCGTATGGAAAGTGTGCAGCATAATGGGATTAGTCATCAATGAAGTTGTCGTTGTCTGTATTGATGTAAGGGGCGCTGTTGTTGTCTTCTTCCGGGTCGGTCGCAACATCGTCTCCGGCTTGTTGTGGCAAAGGACGCGGGTGTACCGATTTCTTTTTCTTTCCGTATTTACGTTCTCTTTCCCAAGCGGCCTTGCGTGCCTGGTATTGTTCGTATTGGTTTTCCAGATAGTTGTCAGCCATAATTCTTGTTGTTTATAGGTCGTTCAATGCTTGTTTCTCTGAACACAGAGACACGGAGGCATAGAATGTTTTCTGTATGATTTCTTTTACCGTTCGGTGGGCAGTGAAAATTCCTGCCAGTCGTATTGTTGTCCGTTACCGTCGGCTACGGCTACGCGTATGGTGATGTCACCCGTCTTTATCCGGTCTCCGGCACTGATGTTGGCGGTGTACTTCACACCGTTGTGTGGGGCAATCTGTTCCACCATTACGGGCGGAGAAATATAGATGCGCTTCATGCCCGTAGTTTCTGTCACTATGGGGACTACATTATATATCGTTTGATTTCCTTCGTTCATGATTTCAAAAATCACTTTGCTGTTTTCACCGGAAGTGATTATATGGTCGCGGTTATCGTCGATAAAACGTATATTGCGTATCCTCAGATTATCGAAGACAGAGGGAGCGGGATAGGTTTCGGGTTGCGGTTCGTAGGGCTCAGTTCTTTCTATCCGATAGCTGAATTCTTCTTGTTTCGGGGCGGAGACGGCATTGCCTATGGCAGCTCCTGCAATGGTTCCGATGATTGTGCCGATGGCCGAGCCTCGGTAACCGCCCCGCCAGCCGCCGTGATTGTCGCCTATCAAACCACCGATGGCGCTGCCGACATTTCCACCGATGGCGGCACCCGCAAATATCGCGCCGGGATCGTCCGATGCCATCCGGCTTGTGCCGCAACCGGACAGGATGAGCAACGAAGCGGTTAACACTGCAATCTGTCTCTTCATATCGTTGAGCTTTAGTTGATAGTACAAAGATAGGCAAATATATGGAAAGTTGCCTGTTCTCTTTCACTCTTTTGTGTTCTCTTAATGCATAAAACTCTATCGGAGACGGACATAATAAGACTGTATTCCGAACCGGTTGTGCCACTTAGCTGGCACAACTGTGCCTACTCGTTGGCATAACTGTGCCAGCTAACAGGCAAGGTTGTGCCAGTGAGGTGGCAATGGTTGGCATATTATAATGTATCGCCCCAATAATAATCCTCAAAGTAAGAATCGAATTCAATGGAGAAAGTTGCTCCGCACTCTTTGAGTATGTTTATTATGCTTTGTTGCTCGGCAGGAGATAATACCCGTTCGCCATTGCGTACACGGTAATAGGTGCGGCGGCTGGAATTGCTGATAATCCGGTTGATGAAGAAGCGTGTTTGCTTGGCGGTGAGGTTTTCCATAATCCCGAGGAAGCCTTTGGCGTACTTTACTTGCTTATTGGTGCGAAAGTAAGGGCACTCCTCTTTGAATTTATCTAAATGCTTGGGATTGATGGTAGTACAAGAAATTCGTTCTTCCGGTGAAAGCCTTTCAGCCAATTGTCTGAGGCAAGTTCCGGCTTTGGGACATTGTCGGTTGGTGCACCATAGGAAGTTATTGGGAATATCTGAAAATGTAAGTTCTTTTTTGTTCATTATGGATTGTGGTTATGTGGGGATTCTGATATCTGTCTGCAAATGTAACCATTCTTATTCTTACGGGCGTGAGATGCCTATAAATATTTTCTATTATCGTTCTTTTATCAGGAATGTAATGTTTATATTCGCCCCAAAAACAGGAACTGATAATTGAGGAGGATACTATGCTTGCATATACATACATCGAACATGGAAGATTTGAACTGTCGGATAAGCCGAAACCCGAACTGAAGGATTCGCGCGACGCTATTGTGCGCGTAACGCTCGGCAGCATCTGTACCAGTGATTTGCACATCAAACACGGCAGTGTGCCGCGTGCTGTTCCCGGCATAACGGTCGGACACGAAATGGTGGGTATTGTTGAAGAAGTCGGGGAGGGCGTGACCTCGGTAAAGCCGGGTGACAGGGTCACCATAAATGTTGAGACTTTTTGCGGCGAGTGCTTTTTCTGCCGGCACGGATATGTGAATAATTGTACGGATGCGAATGGCGGTTGGGCGTTAGGATGCCGTATTGACGGCGGGCAGGCGGAGTATGTAAGAGTTCCTTATGCCGACCGGGGGTTGAACCGCATTCCTGATTCGGTAAGTGATGAACAGGCGCTTTTTGTGGGCGATGTGCTTGCAACGGGCTTTTGGGCGGCTCGTATCTCGGAGATTTCCGAAGATGATACCGTGCTTATTATAGGGGCAGGTCCTACCGGGATATGCACCTTGCTTTGTGTGATGTTGAAGAACCCGAAGCGTGTCATTGTCTGTGAAAAATCGGCCGAAAGGACTCGGTTTATTCGCCGGCATTATCCTGATGTGCTGGTGACAACACCGGAGCATTGCAGGGAGTTTGTGCTTCGGAATAGTGAGCATGGCGGTGCCGATGTCGTGCTGGAAGTGGCCGGCGTTGAAGATACCTTCCGTATGGCGTGGGAGTGTGCCCGTCCCAATGCAGTAGTCACTGTCGTTGCCCTTTATGATAAACCGCAGCTTCTTCCTTTACCCGATATGTACGGTAAGAATCTGATTTTCAAAACAGGTGGGGTAGACGGATGTGATTGCGCGGAAATACTCCGTCTGATTGAGGATGGTAAGATAGATACTACACCGCTTATCACACACCGCTTTCCTTTGGAGCGAATTGAGGAGGCCTATCATGTCTTTGAAAACAGATTGGAAGGGGTGATTAAGGTTGCGATTACTTATTAGAATCCGGTGCACGGAGTTGCCAGAAAGCTACGGCAGCAGCGGCTGCCACATTGAGCGAATCGACACCGTGTGACATAGGGATGCGCACTACATAGTCGGCTTCGACAATCGCCTCGCATGATAGCCCGTCACCTTCAGTGCCCATTACGATAGCCAGCTTGGGTTCGGTGGTCAAGACGGGGTCGGCAATAGAGATTGAATCATCGGTGAGCGCCATAGCTGCCGTGCGGAAACCTAAGTTGCCAAGTTTACTGATGGGAGCGTCCAGCCAAGTCCACGGCACGAGAAATACCGAACCCATAGAAACCCTTACGGCGCGGCGGTTGAGCGGATCGCAGGAAGTTGGGGTAAGCAATACGGCATCTATGCCGAGAGCGGCTGCTGAACGGAAAATCGCTCCGATGTTGGTGGTGTCTACTACCCCGTCTACTACCACAATCCGGCGGGCTTTCCGGCAAATCTCTTCGACACTGCGTGGCTTGGGACGACGCATGGCACAAAGGACACCGCGGGTAAGAGTGTATCCGGTAAGCGTGGCAAGTAATTCCCTTTTACCTGTATAGACCGGAACGTCTCCGCAACGCTCTATGATAGGGGCGGCATCACCGGTGATGTGCTTTTCTTCGCACAAGAGGGCTAAAGGTTCGTAACCTGTGTTTATGGCAACAGAAATGACTTTGGGGCTTTCTGCAATGAATATGCCCTTGGAAGGCTCGATACGGTTGCGCAACTGAGCTTCGGTAAGGGTACTGAAGATTTCTACTCCGGGGTGGGAGAGGGAGGATATTTCGATGATGGGCATATTTATAAGTCTTTGTTTTATTGGTAATATGATTTTTTAGAAATATAAGTCCATTGACTTGCAAAGCAAAGATAGTTGATTTTTCAATCAGTATCTATAAATAATGTTTGCAGATATCGATATAAATTGCGAATATTGCATATAAATCATGTGCTTGTTGACTTACTTTCATAATTAATTGGAAGTATCTAATATTAATTCTACTAACTTCTGCAATGGATATCATATCGTATGGATTGTAGTTATCAATTTGAGCAAATACTAATTCGGGACTTGAAAAAAAGCTCTCGAAAGGCATTTGATGAAATATATGCCATGTATGCTAAGCGCTTGTATGCATATTGTTTGCAATACACTAAGAATGTAGAAGATGCTGAGGATATTGTGCAGGATGTTTTTGTACATTTATGGAAAATAAGAAAAGAAATTCGCCAAGAAGAAACATTAAAGTCTTTACTTTTTATAATGTCCAGAAATCGGCTGATTAATGCATATCATGCCAAGATAAACTCCCCGATATACGAAGATTTTGTAAATTGTCCATATTTAATATCTGGTAGTGACCCTACTAAAAAAATGGAGTATGATGAGTTTGTTTCTCAGCTAAAGTCAGTAATAAAAGAGTTGCCCGCTACACAGAGAAAAGTTTTGGAACTTTCTTTATTACATCAATTAGGAAACAAGGAAATTGCGGAGAAATTGTTATTAAGTGAACAAACGGTTAAAAATCAGCTTTCTATTGGATTAAAAAAATTACGGGAAATTCTAAAAAAAGCTTTGATTATAATCATTTTGTTGTTATTTGTTAATTAGACAGAAAAAAAAGTACTTTATCTCTTCCGATTTGTCATAAAAAAAATGAAAGTATGAAAGATTTAGATCAGAAATATAGAAATGATAATTTATCTATTGAAGAATTATCAAAATTGAGGAATGATTTCAATATAGGAAATATTGAAAAAATAGAGAACGTAATGCGTGAACATTGGATGAATGATGAGATAGCCATTGCTGATGTTGATGATGCACGCATAAATGAAATAAAGAAAAAAATAGATTCAAGAATTACTAATCCTAATGTGTTTAGAAACAATATGATAAAGGTGCTGAAGATAGCCGCCGCCATCATGTTACCTGTCTTTATTACTATTAGTATATATTTATATATTGAGAACGTTAATTATGTAGCTGAAGAGATGTTGGTCACTACCGGTCCGGGTGAGAAAGTTAGTATTACTCTTCCTGATAAGACTAAAGTAACCATGAATTATAATTCTAGATTGTGTTATAAACCGAATTCTTATAATAAAGATAAACGTGAGATAAAGTTTAATGGAGAGGCTTATTTTGAGGTGAGTAAACGTAAAGAATCCCCTTTCTATATATTATCTAAAGATTTTAAAGTAAAAGTATTGGGAACCTCTTTTAATTTGTCTGCACGTGAGGACAATTTTGCAGCTGAATTAACATTGGAAACAGGCAGTGTACTCTTTACCTCTTTAAAAACAGGAAAAGAAGTGGTTTTACAGCCAAGTCAAACAGCTGTTTTGGATTATAGTACGGGCGTTATTACGGTGAGCACAGCAGAGAATGTGTCAACTGCAACCGCATGGAAAAGAGGCGATTTGGTATTTAGAAACCTGCCATTGGGAGATGTCTTGAAAAAAGTAGAAGAGGCATTTGCTGTTCAAATAAAATTAGATACAGTAATTTCCGGTAATGACCTTTTTACAGGAACATTGCCTACATCAAGTTTGAATGAAGCTCTTGAAATTATTGAAAAATCATATAATGTAAAGGCTGTAGTAGAAGGTCGTAAAATAGTTTTTATAAAGGCAGATGTTACGGTTTTGGCACGATAGGACAAAATGATATAAACACAATCTGGTAAGTTGTAAATAACAGTATAATCATAGGACAGTTTAAATTACTCATTTTTGGTTTAAGGAGGTATACGTAATATGTTATTTAACATAGATTTTTAATGGTACCTTTTTAAATATGTATTGTCTTTACTTATAGCCTCTCAAGAAGAGGGTATTTATTAACTTTAATTTATAATGTCATGAACAATCATTTGAAAATGAGGTGTTTTATTGTTTTTATGTTATTGTCATGTTTCTGTTGTGAGAATGTTTTCTCACAAGTACAGAAAGTGTCTGTTAATGTGAGAAACGCATCTCTCAAAGAAGTTTTTAAAACAATTGAACAACAAACTACCTATCGTTTTTCTTACCGTAACGCAACTATTGATAATAAGAAAGACATTTCTATTTCTAAATTAAATGCTACTGTTAATGTAGTATTAGATGAAGCACTAAAGAATAGAAATTTATATTACAGCATAATATCATCTAAATCGATTGTTATTTCTGAAAAGATTAATAATGCAAATAAAAAAACAAAACATATTACCGGTATAGTAAGGGATATATCAGGAGATGCTGTTATAGGAGCAAATATTATGATAAAAGGGACTAATATAGGTGCTATTACAGATATAAACGGTCATTTTGAACTTGAAGTACCTTATGAAGGCGTCATGGTTGTTTCATATATGGGCTATATTGAGCAAGAGTTATCACTTAAATCAAATAATTCATTTTCTATCACTTTAGAAGAAAATACACAAGCATTGGATGAAGTTATAGTGATTGGTTATGGAACTCAAAAAAAGGTGGATTTGTCTTCTTCAATTGCCACACTCTCGTCTAAGGATATAGGACAATTGCCAAATGGGTTGGAAACGGGATTGCAGAGTTCAGTGCCCGGAGTGCAGATAACAAATGGGAGAATCCGCATTCGTGGTGTGGGAAGTATAAATGATACAGATCCATTATATGTCGTGGACGGAATGATTGGAGGTGCTGTACCTGATGAAAATAATATTGAAAGTATCCAGATTTTAAAAGATGCAGCTTCTTGTGCTATTTATGGAGCAAGAGGGGCTAATGGTGTGATACTTATTAACACAAAGCGGGGGCAAGTAGGTAAAGTTAAGGTGGAATATAATGGTTATGCAGGGCTTAAGGAATTACAACATACTATAGATCTGTTGAATGGACGGGAGCTGGCTGAATTGGTTAATGAGGAATTATACAATGCCGACCCGACGCGGAATGATTATATGAAAGCTCTTTCAAATCCTGAATCTATTGGTGAGGGATACAATATGTTGAATGCCCTTAAACGTACGGGATTTTATCAGAAACACAACTTATCGCTTAATGGTGGTTCGGAAACGGCTCATTTTAGAATTAATGGAGTCTATTCTTCTGATCAACCGACATTCATAAAAGAAGATAGCAAGAGTTTGGGATTACAGTTTATCTCAGATTTTAAAGTTGGGAATTTTGAGTTTGGTGAAACATTTACGATAAAAAGGCTTAACCGTGACTGGAGCAACAAAAATGTTTTGGAATCTTTGCAATGGTCACCTACGGTTCCGTTTTATGATGAAAATAATCCGACAGGATTCATGGGGGCAAGCAATGGAACAACTTGTGGAAATCCTTTAGCTCAAGCACATTTAAATTGGAATAAGACGGAAACAACACTAATAAACGGAAATGCATGGGGAGTGTGGAATATACTGCCTGGTTTGAAATATAAATTCAATATGGGGGTTGATTTCTATACTACTATGACTCAAAATTATGATGGTGATTATGTTATTATTTATTGTACACATTCTCCTGATCAGTACGACCTTTCTAGTATTAAGTCAAACAGAGTACTATACGAAAATACTCTTTCGTATGAGAAAGATTTTGGTAAGCATAATATCAGCGCTTTGATTGGTGTAACATCGGAGCAAACAAAAAGATTGGGAGTGAATGCAGGGGTAAGGGCCTTGGCGAGTGAATCTGTTCTTTCTTTGGGAACAACAAGAGATTATGATTCAAGGACAGTCGGCTCTTCAGAATTCGAATCTGCTATGTATTCATTGTTGGGAAGAATCAACTACAGTTACGATAGTAAATATATGATGACAATAAACTTCCGTCGAGATGGCTCTTCGAACTTTAGTAAAAAAAATCGCTATGGTAATTTTCCTTCATTTTCTGCAGCTTGGAGAGTTAGTCAGGAAAAATTCATGAGAAATCTGGATTTCATTACTGATCTTAAAATTAGAGGAAGCTGGGGGATATTAGGAAATTCTAACATTAATGCTTATCAATACCAAAGTACTGTATCATTTGATAAAATATGCTATTATTTAAACAATGTAAGGGTAGCTGGAGGATTTCCTACCACTCCTTCAAATCCTGATGTAAAGTGGGAAAGCCAATATTCTACAGATTTAGGACTGGATCTGTCAATGTTCAATAACCATTTGTCCTTTACATTTGATTATTTTTATAAGAAGACCAAAGATATGCTTGTAGAAGTGCCAATTTCATTTGCAGCTGGCTTTAGAGATGTTTTTCCTGTTTTAAATGCGGGTAGTATTCAGAATAAGGGTATGGAACTTATGATTACATATAGAAATAGGTATAAGAAACTTGATTATTCAATTTCTGCAAATTTATCTTCTGTAAAGAATAAGGTTGTAGAATTGGGAACTAAAAATGAAATATTTGCTTCGAATGAAATTTCAAAAACAGTTGTTGGCAAACCAATAGGAATGTTTTGGGGATATGTTACTGATGGACTTTATACCTCTGTTGATCAACTTAATGAAGATAAGGCATTTGCACCTAATGCACAATTAGGAGATGTACGTTTCAAGGATTTGAATAATGATGGTAAACTAAATGCTGATGATCAGGATTTTATAGGAAATCCAATTCCGAAACTGAACTTTGGACTAAGTTCAAATTTGAGCTACCGTACCAATGTAGGTGTTTTTGATTTATCAATGATATGGCAGGGAACTTATGGTAATGATATATATAATAATACCAGATATTATGGTGAAGGAATGTTTGGATATACTAATTGCTTTGCCAGTACAAAAAAACGGTATCGTGCAGAAGAGTTGTCATTTACCAATCCGGTATCAGGCATTACTACAATATATCCAAAGAATACAGACACCGATATTCCAAGAGCTGTTTTTGGAGATCCGAATCAAAACTCTAGGAAATCTGATAGGTTTGTGGAAGACGGAAAATATTTACGTTTGAAATCTTTGGTATTATCGTACTCCTTACCAACTAATTTAATAAAGAAATTGAATATAGAGAAAATGAAATTCTTTATTGGCGGTAAGAATCTTTTGATATTTACAGGTTATTCAGGCTTTGACCCTGAAGTAGGAGATCAAAATACAGAGAACAATCTTACTAGGGGAATTGATGCTTCATCTACATGGGGCTCTACATTTCCTAACATAAGAGAATATTACATGGGACTTGAACTTGTATTTTAATTAAAAAACTTATTCGATATGAAACAATTTCTTAAAATATATACTTTGTTAGTAACTACAATGGTTGGGGCAACTGCATGTGTGCCAAATATGGATTTGAATAATCCTGAAGAAGTATCGACGGAGACATATTATACAAAAATAGAACAATTAGAAGCAGCTATTATACCTGCCTATCAGGCTTTGTTCGGAGTGTCACAGGGAGGCTATGCTGTAGGCGCATTCAATAATCAGTTGGCTCCGGGTGATGATTTTGATGCAACACCATCTAATACTATTTTTCAAGATACATATACTACTCCTGCGTATGATGCTACTATTTTAAATTCATGGAAAGATTTCTTTTCAGGAGTATATGCTGCAAATTTGGCAATAGAGAAAATAGAAAATTATACTGGTGATATTCAGGAGAGTATTAGGGATAGAATGTTGGGTGAAGCCTATTTTCTGAGAGGATTACATTATATGCATCTGTGTATGTTGTTTGGAGAAACGGTTCCCCTGTATGATCATTCGGTAACTGATGCCAGTGACTATTACAAAGGAAATGCCCAACGGGGTGAAATATATGCATTTATCATAGATAATTTCTCTAAAGCGGCTGAACTTTTGCCGGTTCGTAGTAAGTTATATGAAAATGAGTCATATATTGGTAGGGCAACTAAGGGAGCTGCACAAGGATACTTAGCTAGGGCATATCTGTATCGTCCTTTATTAGAGAAAGGCTCCACTGCCGAATTTAGTAAAGCAGAAAAAGTGTTGAAGGAAATAATTGATAGTAATGAATACGAGCTTGTGGACAATTTCCGGGATAATTCAGTAGGAAATAATGAAAATAATAAAGAATCAATATTTGAAGTGCAAATGTTATTAGGAGCAGATTTTTTTGAACAATCCTATTCCTTACGGTGGCAAATGATAGGTGTTCCTAGCGGAACAGGGAGTGCTTGGTGGCAATTAGCTCCGAATCAGCGTACTTACAACGAATTTGAGGAAGGTGACCCGAGAAAATTTATGACCCTATGGTGCCCTGAAGGTGCTTATTATACAGAACTAAATGGTAATGTAGCTGATTGGGAATATATGTATGGACATTACCCGGTGGAAGTTTCACTTTATGGTACACGTAAGTATTGTTTAGATTATCAAATTGGGAATATTGCAAATGAGCATAATGAAAGGTTGATGCGTTATGCAGATATATTGCTTATGTATGCAGAATGCTTACATGAGGCAGGGCATGATAATCTGGCGATAACAGATCCAAATGGCCCTAAATATTGGATTCAAGTTGTACGATCACGTGCAAATAATATAGTACCCTCTGAACAGCCACATTTGTGGTATCAACACTCTCCTGGAACTATTCCGGACGTTGAAACTCTTTTAGCTTCAGGAAGTGTAATAAATGGAGTTCCAATGAATAATGTCAAAAATTTGATTGTGCACGAAAGATATGTTGAATTTTGTGGTGAGTATTTACGTTATTTTGATCTGTTGAGGTGGGGAATGGCAGATGAGAAATGGCTGGAATCTATAAAAGATTTGGGTTGGACAGAAAAAGCTATGTACTATCCATTTCCACAACAAGAGCTAAATAATAATAAGAATTTGCAAGGAAATGAGATGAATAAATAAAGGTATTAAAAAATGAAGAAGATATTTGTACAATTGCTAATTGCTATCATAGGAGCTAATTATTGTTTAGCCCAAGAAGAGTGTACTCCTTTAATTTCTTTTGGGACAGCGCTGGATGCAAAGTCTCAAATTGAAGCCGCTCGGAAAAATGCTCTGTCCATAATAGACCCACAGGTTAGATATTGGAGAGCAAAAGGAGACCAACATCGAAATTATTTTTTTAAAGAGGCCAATGAAAATATGCCATATAGGTTATATGTGCCTCAAAATTGGGATGGCAAAAGTGATTTACCGTTAGTAATGTTTTTGCATGGTGGGTGGAATGATGAAAATTCATATGTAGATGCTAATGATAGACAACTCATCAAGTTAGCCGAAAAATATGGATACTTATTGGTTTCTCCATTGGGTTGTCATGCAGCTTATGGCAATAATCTGTTGTTACCAGCTGTATTTGGTGAAACAGAAGAAAGCTCTAAGATAATTGCTGCAGGGAGAAATAAAATGTATTCTAAGGAAGAACAAATATTAAGTGAGAAAGATATTATTAATGTGTTGGAATTGATTCTTGCCGAATATCCAATAGATAAAAAAAATATGTTTTTAACAGGACACTCTATGGGAGCTGGAGGTACTTGGTATTTAGGTGCAAAATACTCTAATTATTGGAAAGGATTAGCTCCGATGTCTGGTCCTTTTGTGCTTGAGCATGGATATCCTTGGGATAGTATTAGCAATATACCGGTCTTTATATCTGAAGGCTCTAAGTCGGCAAGTAAAAGTAGCCGGTTGATTTATAAATATATGTCTGAAAAGAACTATGAGGTGGAGTATATGGAGGTAAATAAAGGGCATGGAGAAATGATACCAGTTGTTCTTCCTCATGTTTTTTTGTTTATGGAAAGAGTTCGGAATGAGACAAAATAGCTGTAACTTAATTATAATTACTTGAATCTATTGTAAAAGTTTCATTATCGGTGAAATATCGGAGATAACATAGAGGTTAGAAAAGCATATATATGCTTTTCTAACCTCTATGTTTGATGGACTGTTTGCTAATGTAGTTGGTGTAATGTGTTATTTTCCAATGCAGAAATGCTGAAATATATTTTGTAATACCATATCATTCGTTACCTCTCCCGCAATATCACTCAAATGAAAAATACACTCCCGAATATCTTGTGATACGAAATCTCCGGAAATATTATTTGCCAGACCTTTTTGAACTCGATGAATGGCTTCCAGTGCATTGTTTAATGCTTCATAGTGACGGACATTTGTTACTATGACATCATTTTGAGTAATTGCAGGGAGATGGGCGGATGTTATTAGCATCTGTTGAAGTTCTTCTATATGTTCTCTTTTTTTTGCAGATAGGGTGATTGATTTTACACTATCAGGAAAGTAGGCAGGAATAGTATTCTGCATATTATTCACTAAATCCACTTTATTGTAAACGAGGATAAGTTGTTTCCCTTCACAGCGGGGAAGGAGTTGATTGGACAACTGTGTAATTTGAGCTTGGGCATCCGTAGCATCAATCATCCAAAGAACAATTTCCGCCTGATTCAGCTTTTGAAAAGTGCGTTCTATACCAAGATTTTCGATGGTATCGTTGGTCTCCCGAATACCTGCCGTATCAATAAAGCGGAAAGTGATGCCACCGATATTGACCGTATCTTCTATCACATCGCGCGTAGTACCATGAATGTCGCTGACAATAGCTTTTTCTTCATTAAGCAAAACATTGAGTAACGTGGATTTTCCTGCGTTTGTTTCTCCGATGATGGCTACCGGAACCCCATTCTTTATGGCATTACCTACACTGAAGGAGTTCACCAAGCGGGTTATCACTTTTTCGATGTTATCCGCTAACTGACAAAGTTCGGAGCGGTCGGCAAATTCCAGTTCCTCGTGATCGCTAAAGTCTAATTCCAGTTCGATGAGTGAGGTGAAATAGAGTAGTTGATCGCGTAGGGTGGCAAGTTCTTTACTGAAACCGCCTCGCATCTGGCTCATGGCGAGACGGTGAGTAGCTGCAGAAGAGGAAGCGATTAGGTCTGCAACAGCCTCTGCCTGACTTAAATCCATTTTGCCATTAAGGAATGCGCGTTGGGTATATTCACCCGGACCGGCCATGCGGCAGCCGTTCTTGATTAGTAGTTGCAATACTTTCTGCAGAATGTAGGCGGAACCATGACAAGTAATCTCCGTACTATTCTCACCTGTATAGGAATGAGGGGCACGAAACAAGCTGACGAGCACTTCATCTATAACTTCAGAATCGTCATAAATTCGTCCGAAAGTGAGTGTATAAGGTTTGTTGTCCTCTAACTTTTTATCGGTAGCGGCAGGGATAAAAATACGGGATGTGATTTCGATAGCTTCCGGTCCGGAGACACGAATACATCCGATAGCCCCTCCCTGGGCGGTAGCTATAGCGCAGATAGTATCTTGGTTCATGATTTCCAGCTTGTTTTATTTGGCAAAGATAATGCTTTCTTCATAAAAAAACAGCTACAATGATGCAAGTTCTTAGCTTTTATCGTAACTTCGTATGAATTAATGACTACAAACAAAACATCTATGGAGGCCGAATATAACTCCTATTGGAGAAGTGACGAAAGAGAAACAATACAGGAAGATTTTCAGAAGATTGTTTCTGTTCTGACTGCACATCAAATAGCTTTGTGGGAATATGATATCCCTACGGGAAGATGTAGTTTTTCGGATGATTATTTTCTGATATTAGGTTTGGATAAACTGAATATACATTTTAAGGATATGATGGAATCCTATCATTTTATTCATCCGGATGATTTGCCGTCCTATCAGGAGGAGTTTGAAAAAATGTTGAAGTCGGAGACAAAAACCGCATAGATTCCATATCGTTTTGTCGGAAGCCGGGGAGAGGTGGTTTGGGTGGAAGACCATTTTCTGTCTTATCAGCGGAATGACTATGGACATCCGCAGAAGTTGGTGGTGTATACAGTGAATGTGACTGCCAAACGCGAAAAAGAGTTGGAGATAGCCCGTCTTGCCGAACATAACCGGAAAATAATAGAGGCGCTCCCCGAATTCATATTTATATTTGATGACAAATTCTTTCTTATTGACGTGATGATGGCTCCGGGTACAGTATTGCTTTACCCGGTGGAAGTTCTGAAAGGAGCGGATGTTCGTTCTATCTATTCTCTACAGGTAAGTGAACTTTTCTTGAAGAATATTCATGAATGTTTGGAGGATAATCAACTGCGGGAGATTGAATATCCGTTGGATGTGGACGGGAGACGTTACTACTTCCAGGCTCGCATTGTACCCTTTGAAGGCAATAAGGTCTTGGCGTTGATTCATGATATTAGTGATCGTGTACGCCGTTCGAATGAGCTGATTGAGGCTAAGCGGAAGGCGGAAGAAGCTGATAGTATGAAAACACTCTTTTTGGCTAATATGAGCCATGAAATCCGTACTCCGTTGAATGCAATAGTCGGTTTCTCTGAAATTGTGTCTCTGACTGAAGATGAGAATGAAAAGAAGGAGTATTTGGAGATTATTCAGAAAAATAGCGGCTTGTTACTGCAACTTATCAATGATATATTGGATTTATCCCGCATTGAATCAGGACGGTCTGAGATGCATTTCGGTCCGGTGTCTTTGTCGGCTTTACTGACGGAGGTGGCAAAGGTACATCGTCTTAAAATACCCCATGCGATACAATTGGAAGTAATACTGCCTAAGGAGGATATCACTATCAATACCGACCGAAACCGATTGACCCAGGTACTTTCTAACTTTATGTCCAATGCCATTAAAAATACCTCAGAGGGGCGTATTGTATTAGGGTGTGTTGTTGAAATGGAATGAGATAGATGGCTTGTTTAAAAAAGGTTATGAGATGTTGTGGGCAAGGGATGGGGAGAAGGCCATAGAGTGCTTCCTTAATGACAAGCCTGATTTTGTATTAATCAATCTGAAACTTGCCAAATTGGATGGTGTGCAAGTGATAGAGAAGATGAAACAAGTTTCCGCTGCTATACCCGTTGTTGCTATAGCGGAACACTCATGCTATACAGCAAAACAACAGGCATATCAGGCGGGATGTGATAAGGTTGTAGTAAAACCTTATTCATTAGACCGCTTGAAAGAGACGGTCAGGATTTTACTGCAAGACGCTTAAATACGTTCGAGCACTTTAAGGATAAGGTGGTCAATGGTATTTTTATATCCTGTATTGGCTTCCTTAATCAAGCGGTTGGCTATTACCATACAAACTGTCATAGCCTTGTGTCCCATTAGGCGGCTAAGACCGGCCAATGCGGAACTTTCCATTTCAAAATTGGTAACCTTATAGCCGTTATATTCGAATTTTTCAATCTTCTCATTTTGATGCGGATCTGCCAGAGGTACACGAAGTTCGCGTCCTTGCGGGCCGAAAAAGCCACCTGCGGCGATGGTTACACCTCGCACCATATCATCTCCGGCTATGCGGTTTATCAATTCGGTATCTGCATCAATCACGTAAGGAGCCGGTGCGCACATATTTCCCGTCCAGCCCATGTGGTTGAGGAAAGCGCGTTCGAAAGGTAAGTCGCAAACAGAATTACGTCCGGCATAGAAGTTCAGCAAGCCGTCAAAACCGATAGATTTGGCGGAGCAAACAAAAGTTCCCACAGGAGTATAAGGTTGCAGACCGCCGCAAGTGCCGATACGCACCAATTCCAGCTGACGTAACTGAGACTTTTCTTCCCGGGTTTGGAAGTCGATATTGGCAAGGGCATCCAATTCGTTCATTACAATATCGATATTGTCACAACCGATACCGGTAGAAACGACGGTAATGCGCTTACCTTTATATGTACCTGTAATCGTTTTGAACTCGCGGCTCTCCACTTCACATTCTTTACTCTCAAAATGGGAGGCAACCAGTGCCACTCGTCCGGGGTCACCCACAAGGATTACTTTATCTGCCAGCCATTCGGGCTTTACATGTAAATGGAAAACGGAACCGTCTTCATTGATTATCAGTTCGGAAGATGCAAAATACTTTTTCATGTTACAGGATATTATAAGTTCGTTTATAAAGAGAAAACGCCGGTAACCGGTTTCTGTTCACCGGTTCCGACGTTTATATTGATGAATTTACCGGTTTACTTGCTCAACGGCTGACTGGATGTGCCGGTTGTCGGTTTGGCAATGTTTTCGCGCATCGAAGTATCGGCCTCGATGTTCTTCATGCGATAATAATCCATTATGCCCAAGTTGCCGCTACGGAATGCTTCAGCCATAGCCTTAGGCACTTCCGCCTCGGCTTCAATTACTTTGGCACGTGCTTCCTGTGCTTTGGCTTTCATTTCCTGTTCGCTGGCAACGGCCATGGCACGGCGTTCTTCCGCTTTTGCCTGAGCGATGTTCTTGTCGGCATTTGCTTGGTCTATCTGTAAAGCTGCACCGATGTTCTTACCTATATCGATGTCGGCAATATCAATGGACAGGATTTCAAAAGCCGTACCGGCATCCAGTCCTTTGCGGAGCACCAGTTTCGAGATAGAGTCCGGATTTTCCAGAACAGATTTATGATTCTCGGAAGAACCGATGGATGATACGATACCTTCACCTACACGGGCAAGGATTGTGTCTTCTCCTGCGCCACCTACCAGTTGACGGATATTGGCGCGTACAGTGACACGGGCTTTGGCAATTAGCTGGATACCGTCTTTTGCCACTGCAGTGACAGGAGGAGTGTCAATAACCTTCGGGTTTACCGACATCTGGACTGCCTCGAACACATCACGTCCGGCAAGGTCAATGGCGGTTGCCATTTGGAAAGGTAATTCTATATTGGCCTTGGAAGCGGATACCAACGCATGTACTACTTTCTCGACGTGTCCGCCGGCAAGGTAGTGTGCTTCCAATTCATCGCGGGTGATGTTGCTCAGGCCGGCTTTATGCGCTTCAATCAAGCCCGGCACAATGATGTAAGGCGGTACGTTACGGATGCGCATCAGGAATAGCTGGACCAGTGATATGTTTACTCCTGAAACTTTGGCGGACAGCCATAGGAAAAATGGTACGTAGTGGAAAAACAGTACCAGAAAAATGATACCGCCTACAATAATGAAGGCAGTGAGATACATTGTGCTTGGATCCATGATTTTTAGTTATTAATGGTTACTATTATTGAATATCAATTTATGATTATGACTTGCCTGCTTTCTCTACGAGGATTACTCCGTCCGTAATGCGATTTACTATGATAGGAGTTTTCTCATTCAGAAAGCCGTCTGTGGATTTTACTTCTACGATGTCTCCGTTTATTTCGGCATATCCGATGAGGGCGAGACGGGTGGTGGTAATACCGGTATCACCTATCTTCACTCTCTCTTCGGCGCTGCGGTCTACTTTTGAAGTGATATTTTTCTTCAAAGCTATCTTATCCAGGGTTTTAGAACGCATAAACCATACCAATGAGCCTACACAAGCTATGGCGGATATGGCAAGTGTGATGACCCCGGCTGTTGTCCCTAAATTGGCGAAAGCATAGTAATTGGCATAAATGATGCAACCACCTGCCAGAAAACCTGCAATGCTGATACCCGGTACTATGAATAATTCTACGAGGAACAGTATGACTGCCGCAACGACCAATACTACGATAATGAAGATGTCCATAGCTATTTTATTTAATGGTTTGCTTTTCTAATTTGCGTACTTGGATAGCTGCACGGTCTGTTTCGGTGGCTAACTGTTGCACTCGTTTCTCTAAATCAAGTATGGCCGGAGCCATTTTGCTTTTTTCATTTTGATTGGCACGCGAATATTGGGCGCGCATATTCTCCAGTTTGCTTTGCTGCTGATTGTAGCTTTCTTCCAATTGAAGATACTTTTTGAATTGCGCTTTCGCCTGTGGAGAACGGAAGTCGGCGGCATAATGATAAATATGCCTGTCGTCAATTACAAATTCAAACTCATGACGTTTCTTGGTTTCCGGCTTTTCTTGCATCACTTCTTGCAGACGTTTTTGGGCATCGGCTACTAAGTTTTCATCGGTCCAAGTGTCTTTAATGGAATGAAGTTGGGCAAGCTTTATCAGTTTGGGTTTATCCATGTTTTCATAGTTGTACACCTGTTTGGATGAGGTCGGAACGAACACATATATGCAAACTTTGCCTTCCGGCTGATAACGGTCGGAGGCAAACCAACCGAGGTTGTTGAATTCGTCTATGACATACATATAGTCGTTGTAGGGAGAGTTGAAAGGCATACCTACGTTCTCCGGAGTGAGGTAGGTGTCAGTATTCATGTTGTAGCGCGTTACGAAAATATCGTAGCCTCCCATTGATGCCGGACCGTCGGCGGCGTAGTAGATAGTGATGCCGTCTGCCAATACATACGGATAACCGGCGTTCATGGATTCGTTGATACTGCCCGGCAGCATATTGCCTTTACCCCATTCATCAAGCATTTTATTGCGCGACAGGATGTTGAACGTACTGTCTTTTTGCAGTTCGCTGTAATAAATCTTGTTTCCTAATTCCGTTTCGTACACAGTACCGCCCTTGCTGTTGGAATTTTCAAAGTAAACATCGTACATAAACAACTTGCCGGATTCGGGACTGATTCTGTATGCTTTGAGGAAGTCTTTCTTGTCCACCACGAAACTGTCGATGAAGCATACTTCTTCCACACCTTTCAGCATACGGAGATTTGCCTTGCTCTTTTCCAGAAGTTTTTCCGCTTCGGTGGTGGAGCGTTTCCGCTTTTCCAGTTCGGCAATGTAGTCTTCAAAAGTATTGACGGCCTCTTCAAAACGGTAGGTGTCATTGTAGGCCTGCCCCAAATAGAGTTGTCCGCCGGTGGCGCGACGCTTTACGGCTGTTTCCAAATATTTTATGGCTTCTTCCGCTTCTCCCGTATTCAGGCAGCACACGCCATACCACAGATTATAACTTCCATTATTAGGCTGTGATTTTACGAATTTCTTAAAAGCGGGCTTCGCTTGTTCATATTGCCCTTTTTCATAGAGTGCTTTCGCTTGTGCAAGGGTTTGCGCTGAAGCGTGTATGCCAAAGAAACCGAACAATAAAAACAGTATATATCTATTCTTCATACTAAAAATCTTTTTAATGAGTTCAAAAATACAAATTTATCGGGAATAAAGCCGTCTTCCGTAATTCTATTATGTTAATTCTTCTTTAAATGATTCTTTTCAGTTACTTTTGCAGCCGACTTTTAACTGATTTTTATGGCACAATTTACAGAGGAAGAGAAGACATTGCGGCGTATTGACAAGCGGTTCAGTAAAGGGGTGGTGGAATACGGGCTGATAGAAGACGGTGACAAGATTCTTATTGGGCTTTCGGGCGGAAAGGATTCCTTGGCATTGGTTGAGTTATTGGCTCGTCGCGCCCGGGTTTTTAAACCGAAATTTTCGGTGGTCGCTGTCCATGTGGTGATGCGGAATATTCCCTATCAGAGCGATACGGATTATCTTAGAGACTATGCCGAATCGTGGGGAGTGCCTTTTGTGCTGTACGAAACGGAGTTTGACGCAAGTACGGACACGCGTAAGTCACCTTGCTTCCTGTGTTCTTGGAATCGGCGTAAGGCGCTGTTTACCGTAGCCAAGGAACAAGGATGCAACAAGATAGCTTTGGGACATCATATGGATGATATTCTGGAGACATTGCTGATGAACATTACTTATCAGGGCGCATTCAGTTCGATGCCGCCGCGACTGGTGATGAAGAAGTTCGACATGACGATTATCCGGCCGATGTGCCTTGTGCACGAAGCGGACTTGACGGAACTGGCGGAGATAAGGGCTTATCGGAAGCAAAAGAAGAATTGCCCTTATGAATCACAATCGAGCCGGAGCACGATGAAAGGAGTTTTGCATCAGTTGGAGGAAATGAATCCGGAGGCGAGGTATAGCCTGTGGGGAAGCATGACTAATGTACAGGAAGAGTTGTTGCCCCGAAAGATTTAACCGTCCTTAATCACCAATCGCTAATAACTAATCATTAACCACTATATGAAAGCTTTTTATACCATTTTACTATTGATTGTGTCCAACGTCTTTATGACATTTGCTTGGTACGGGCATTTAAAGTTGCAGGAAATGAAAGTTATATCCAGTTGGCCGCTTTATGCCGTTATCCTCTTTTCGTGGGGAATTGCGCTTGCGGAGTATTCTTTCCAGATTCCCGCCAACCGCATCGGATTCATCGGCAATGGCGGCCCGTTCTCATTGATGCAGCTGAAGGTTATTCAGGAGGTGGTGACGCTTATTATCTTTACGATATTTACCACGGTACTGTTCAAAGGCGAGAGTTTGCACTGGAATCATTTTGCAGCATTTGTTTGCTTGGTGCTGGCTGTGTATTTCGTCTTTTATAAATAAAGGGGGTTGTCAAAATGTAAAAGCCCTATCATTAGCTTCGCTCAAAACATCTTTTGATTTTTACGCTAAGGTATAGTCTGTCATTCAGAGGAGCTTGCGACGAAGAATCTCCTCTCTTATGTATGCAGAGAAGAGATTCTTCACTATGTTCAGAATGACAGAGTGATAGGGCTTTTACATTTTGACATTCATCTCTTTATTTTCCTGCCATATATTTTTCCATTCCTTTTGTGTAGAACGTCTGGAACTTTCCTTTTTCGTCAGTATATATAAAACATGCGTCAAGGTCGGGGTGGGCATCAGCGAAACGTTCGGCTTCCTCCAATCCCATAACCATGAAGGCAGTGGCGTAAGCGTCGGCACTCATACAATCGGGGGCAACTACTGTTGCCGACAGTATGTTGTGCTGTACCGGGTATCCTGTGCGCGGATCTATGGTATGGGCATATTTCTTACCGTCTTTGTAGTAATAGTTCCGATAGTTACCGGAGGTGGCTATGCCTACGTTAGTGACTTGCAATACAGTCTGTAATTCTTGATTTACTGCAAGTGAATCGTCTATCGGCTTGTTAATGCCGATTCTCCACAGGCTTTTTTTCGGATTCTCTCCGCGGACTACTACTTCTCCGCCTATATCTACCATAAAGTTGCCAACTCCTTTCTTTTCCAGCAATTGTGCAATGACATCTACCGCATATCCTTTGGCTACTGCACTGCACGAAAGCATGACGCGAGGGTCTTGTTTAAGAACTTTTCCTTCGGTGGATAATGAAACTTTCGAATAGCCTGTAATGTCTAATAAACTGTCTATCATGGCAGAGTCGGGAAACGCTCCTTTCTTGAAGCCGAATCCCCAAGCATTAGCCAAGGGGGCTACCGTGATGTCAAATGCGCCTCCGGTTTCTTGGGAAACCTCCATGCTGCGACGGAATACGTTGGTAAAGAAGGTGTCGGGTACGATGTCCTCATTACGGTTGATGCGTGTAATGGTGGCTGTATCGTTAAACGGAGACAACGAACCGTCGAACCGCTTGAGTTCCGCCTCTATCTCTGCCTTCAAGTCACCGTCGTACTGATAGGTGATGTTGTAGACTGTTCCGAAAATCAGTCCGCTGGTAGTTTGGTAGGGGGCGGTGCGATTGTGGCGCGCCAGTATTCCGATAGTGCCTAACACAAGCAAGGCAATCCATAAAAAATTCCGTTGTGCTTTCTTATCCATAATGTATTATAGTGCTAAGTAAATGATTAAAATCGGTTTAAATCTTTCCTCTCTCCAACTCTCAACTAAAACAAAGATGTTCTATCAATATCTTCGTGCCGATAATGATAAGGATAATGCCGCCCCAAAGCTCTGCACGCAGCTTGCGGGCAATGCCGCACCCAAAGCGGATGCCGAACATCAGCCCTACAAACGACAGGACAAATGATACGAATCCTATGATGCCGATGGAGGGCATAAGGGAAGAGTAGTTGCGTACGCCCAGAAAGGCAAACGAAACACCTACCGCCAAAGCGTCGATACTGGTGGCTACCGCCAATGCGGCGACTACTTTCAAACTGGTAGGGTCGAACTCGTGTCTGCATTCTTCGTCTTTGAAAGACTCCCTAACCATGCGCCCGCCCAAAAATGCCAGAATGGCAAAGGCAATCCAATGGTCTATACTCTCGATGAGGTGGCTGAAAAAACTGGCGCCTATCCAGCCAAGCAATGGCATGAGCGCTTGGAAAAAGCCGAAAGCCAGCGCCATTATCAGCATCGGACGCAGCCGGACACGTTTCAATATGATGCCGCTGGCTATAGATACAGCAAAACAATCCATTGCAAGCCCTATAGCAAGTAGCCAGATTTCTAATCCTGTCATTGTCTTAGAATGGAAGTTTATAAGTTATTGTATAGGTGACACCCGTTGTGTTTCCGTTATACTTGCCGTAGCCCGGTACATACCACGGGTCGCCATTCTCGGCAACGGAAGAGCTCAGACGGAACTTGAAGCGTAATGCCCAGCCCATGTACAGGTCTTTCCATACATGCGCCCGTATACCGACGCAAAACTCCGCCCATTGCATCGAGCCCTTCATCCCTTTATAGTTGAAGGGCAGGCTGTTTCCCCAGATGCCGTCTATCAGATTGGGGTTGCCTAAGCTGCCTCCGTATTCGGGGTCGCTCACTGGCAATGATTCTACATCGTATTTGAAGCCGGTTGCCGCATAACGCAGACCGACGAGTATCATATGGCCGTGTTTCTTGTTGTATAGCGCGTTGTAGTCCATGCCGATACGGAAATAGGGCGCACCGGTTTTATAATGTATGCCTTTCTCGCTCCAAGTGTCGGTATTACCATATCCTAATTCTACGATTGGGAAGAAACGGTTCTTGAGATTTACATCAACCGCCACTTCGCTACTGAAGAAATCACTTCCGAGTAGCTTGCTTCCGGGACCCCACAGGTCTACACTGACGGAGATACCGTTGTACAGCGGATAGTACACTTCCTCTTTGGCTTCTTTTTTCTCCGTCTTGGGCGGAGTGTTTGCCGGTGGAGCGGAAATGTTACTGTTTTGCGCTTGTAACGGAAGGGACAACAGTAAGCAAAGCGCCAGGCTAATAGAATAGTTTAAGATTCTCTGTTCCATAAATTCCGGCTTCTTTATTTGCAATGCGAATAGAATCGAGGCTGTGACGGCTGTAATCCACTCCTGTTATAGCCTGTTTCATTTGATAACCGCAGTCCATCGACAGGAAGTAGGGGGTGTTGGTCTGATGGATTACAAGAGTGTCTGTCAGGGTTTTGCTGTAATGAAATACGAGTACAGTGGAATTTTCGGTATATCTCAGCGGAAGCGAAAGGTCGTGCACCTTCTTCTGGTTGTTGATGATAATGGAGTCCGTACCGAAAGCAGTGACCGTCAGCGAGTCTAACGTATCTTTGGACACGACCTTGGTTTCGGGGTCCAGCGTATAGAGGTAGCATTGCATCATGGCTCGTGTTGCCATCGAACAGTCGGCTTCTTCCGAACAGGACATTACTACACTGAAGACAGGGAGAAGAACAGCCCCGAATATGATAAATTTGACTAATGCTTTCATGGTTAAATCATTTTTTCAATTTGATACTTGTTGCGTTCCGGTGCATTGCGGGATATCAGTTCGCCGAGGAAACCGGCCACAAACAGCTGTGTGCCGATAATCATAGACGTGAGTGACAGGTAGAAGTAGGGAGAATCTGTCACAAGGCGGTACGGCATACCCTGATTCATGTAATACAACTTGCTTGCACCCACAATTACTACCGCTACGAATCCGATAAAGAACATCAGTGAACCCAATATGCCGAAAAAGTGCATGGGTTTGATGCCGAAAGTAGACAGAAACCAGAGGGATATCAAATCCAAATATCCGTTGAAGAAGCGGTTCCATCCGCCGAACTTAGTCTTGCCGAATTTCCGTGCCTGATGATGTACCACTTTCTCGCCAATCTTCTTGAAACCGGCATTCTTTGCAAGGTAAGGAATATAACGGTGCATTTCACCATATACCTCTATGTTCTTGATGACGTCTTTGCGATAGGCTTTCAGTCCGCAATTAAAGTCATGCAGGTTCTTTATGCCGGAAACCTTGCGTGCCGTAGCGTTGAACAGTTTTGTCGGTATGGTTTTGGACAGCGGGTCATATCTTTTTTGTTTCCAGCCGGATACCAAGTCGTAACCCTCTTCCGTAATCATGCGGTACAGTTCGGGTATCTCATCCGGGCTGTCCTGCAGGTCGGCGTCCATTGTTATCACGACATCTCCCTGCGCCTGTTCAAACCCGCAATAGAGTGCCGGAGACTTGCCATAATTACGGCGGAATTTTATCCCCCGCACTTTGTCCGACTTTGCTTGTAATTGTTCTATTATTTGCCATGAACGGTCGGTACTTCCGTCGTTGACGAAAATAACCTCGTAGGAAAAGTTATGGGTTTTCATTACCCGTTCAATCCATGCAAACAACTCTGGAAGAGACTCCTCTTCATTATATAAAGGAACAACGACTGAAATATCCATTTGCTTATTTACGATTTTACTGTTTACTTTATACCTGAATTTATCTGGAATCTGCCGTTTCCCGTCATCCTTTTTTGCGCCTCATAGCAAACAGGGCGGTAGGAAGGGCAAGCAACGAACCGCAAAACACATTCCATGACACCAATTGCATGGTGATGTCTATGGAAGTGAGCGATTTCACAGTGTCCAGTGTTTCTTGAAATATATTTGTATAGGCTTCTATGCCCGGTACGCCGCTTTGTTTCAGAATATTGATTTGCGATTCATAGGCGTTGATAACAAAACCGTGGTCTATGAAGCGGAAATAAATGTAGTGCGCCACTGCCGTCAGCAGCGCGGCGAACATATACATAAAGACTGTAAATACCCATGCGTGCAAGAAGCTGATGCTGCCGCCGCATACTGTATTTCGATACATCCGCACATAATAATATCCCATAAAAGGGACGCATAGCGTGAGCCCTACGAAAAGGAAAGATAAAAACGGGATTGTCAGCCCCAGAGGGAAGAGGATGAACTTTAAAATCCAATACCCGCCCAGATAAGTGCCGAACAACATTGCATATTGCATGTAACCTTTATTTTCTGCCATTTTTCTTAGAAATATGGCGCAAAGTTATAAATAATATTGGTTGTAGACCCTGTATTCTTGTTAAAGTTGAAAAAAGTTGGGGTAAGGTATTGCAGATTTAAAATTTTTATCTACCTTTGCACCCGCAAACATGGGTAAGTCCTATACGGCCAGCTCCCTTCGAATCCTCCAGGGCTTGATCGCAGCAAAGGTAGTTGGTTGTAGCGGCGCGATATAGAAAGCTTACCCGCCTGCCTCTTTAGCTCAGTTGGCCAGAGCACGTGATTTGTAATCTCGGGGTCGTTGGTTCGAATCCGACAAGAGGCTCAAAAAAAGAGACATATCCGCAAAGATATGTCTCTTTTTTTATGGCATATTTACTACATTTATCTTATTCTTCTGTATCCGTACACAGCGTTATTGCCTAATTCTTCTTCGATGCGCAACAGCTGGTTGTATTTAGCCATACGGTCCGAACGGCTTAAAGAACCGGTCTTGATTTGTCCGCTGTTGGTGGCTACGGCAATGTCGGCAATTGTGGAATCTTCGGTTTCGCCTGAGCGATGGGAAGTAACGGTGGTGTATCCATGGCGGTGTGCCATTTCGATGGCATTCAGTGTTTCCGTCAAAGAACCGATTTGATTTACTTTAATCAGTATGGAGTTTGCGCAACCCTTCTCGATGCCCATGGCAAGGAAATCTACGTTGGTAACAAATAAATCATCGCCTACCAACTGGCAACGGTTCCCGATACGGTCGGTCAGTTTTTTCCAGCCTTCCCAGTCGTTTTCGCTCATGCCGTCCTCGATGGAGTCGATGGGGTATTTGTTAATCAGCTCTTCCAGATAATCAACCTGTTCGTTGGCAGTACGTTTCTTACCTTTCTCACCTTCAAATTTGCTGTAGTCGTAAATACCGTCGTGGTAGAACTCGGAGGAAGCACAGTCCATGGCAATCATTACATCCTTGCCCGGTTCGTAGCCGGCAGCCTTGATGGCGGCAATAATCGAGTCCAAAGCATCTTCTGTTCCTGCCAAGCCGGGAGCAAAACCTCCTTCATCGCCGACGGCGGTGCTAAGACCACGGTCGTGCAACACTTTCTTCAAAGCATGGAATACTTCGGCGCCCATGCGCAGACCTTCGCGGAAGGAAGTTGCTCCTACCGGGCGTATCATGAACTCTTGGAAGGCAATAGGGGCGTCGCTGTGCGAACCTCCGTTGATGATATTCATCATCGGAACAGGCATTACATATGTATTTGTTCCGCCGATATAACGATAAAGAGGAACGTCAAGGTAGGCCGCCGCCGCTTTGGCTACGGCAAGTGACACGCCCAGAATGGCGTTGGCGCCCAGATTGGATTTTGTCTTCGTGCCGTCCAGTGCCAGCATGGCATGGTCGATACTCATTTGTTCCAAAGCCGACATACCGATTAATTTGGGAGCAATGATGTTGTTGATATTGTCAACGGCTTTCAGCACACCTTTGCCGCCGTAGCGTTTTTTGTCACCGTCACGCAGCTCCAAAGCTTCGTGCTCGCCGGTGGATGCACCGGAAGGCACTGAAGCGCGGCCGATAAAGCCTGACTCCAATATGACATCAACTTCTACTGTAGGGTTTCCTCTTGAATCGAGAATCTCACGTCCGATAATCTTTTCTATTTTCATCTTATTCTGTTTTTAATATAAATTCTACGAACTATAACAAGTGAAAATAGAGAATTGTTCAGGTTCTCAGTCTTTAATTACAAGCCCCAACAGACTTGTCAAGTCCATGGCTTGGTGGGTACTGACGATGGCTCCCCGTATGTCCGGCAGATTGAGATGTATGCCTTCGATATGCGAATCGCTCAAATCAATGCCCTTTAGCGGAGTATGTGAAAATTCAGCTTCCACCAGCTCGCAGTTGGTAAAGGCGATGGAGGTTAGTTTGCAGTCGTTGAGGTCGCTGTTGCGCAAATCGCATGTGGAAAATTCCGCCTGATTAATTTTACTCATGGATAGATTGAGGTATCTTGCATTGCAATCCTGCATCCTGCAATGATTCAGAATCGTTTCGGGCAGATTCGTTCCGACCAGTTTGCAAGAAATGAATTCTACCCGAAAAAGGGAGCTTTCCGCAAATGATATATTGGATAAATCGCAATGCTCGAAACGGACATCTGTAAAGTGGGTTGCTTTCAGCCGGCAATTGTTGAATAGTACATGACTGAAAGTACAATTGGTGATACTTTTATAAGAGCAATTGATTGATTCTTCTACCTGTTTGTTAAAATATAATCCTCTGACGGTTTCTTCTGTCCCAAACCACTCTTTGAGTGATTTGGGACTTTCGGTCTGTTTTTCGAGACTGGGCGAAACAACCCGTACAGGCGGCATACAGAAAGGTTTACTTGGTCTCATAACTGTCTTTCTATAAGGTTTTTCCTAAAACACTCCCGCCCAATGCCGCAAATATTCCCAACAGAATACTTAATAAGGTATATAGGGCAAACAGTCCGTAGAATCCTTGTCTTATCAGAATCAATCCGTCGTTGGAGAATGTGGAAAAGGTGGTGAAGCCGCCGCATAAACCGGTAGTCAGCAACATCCGCATTTCCGCAGACAAGTTGAAGCGTGCGGACAAGGCATAGAACAATCCTATCAGAAAACTTCCGATGATGTTTACGGCGAACGTAGCCCAAGGAAAGGAGTAGGGTACTATCCGCTCGTGTAGTGCCATTTGCACGCAATAGCGCAATACGCTGCCCGTGCCGCCGCCAAGAAATATGGCTATCAGGATTTTAGTCATAATGATTGTTATAGGAATGTTTCGGGTTGCAAAGGTAGTGAAGGCAGGGGAATTTTAATCAATCTTCGGGCGGGTTTTATGAAGCAAATAGAGATTTACTAAAACGATGGGGAAGATTTAGTAAATCGTTGCCGGAGATTTAGTAAATCGTCGGGGATGTTTTAGTAAAACAGGAGAATCTTATAGGGCATCAAGAAAAATACAAAAAAACGTTGATTCAATTTTACTTTCATTTCTTTGCAAGGTCTTTTATATAGAGCGTCCATTCGGATGATTTCACGAAAAGGGGACGTGCAATATATAATGTATAACAAAAGGATAGTATATGAAACCTATTTGGAGATTCTTAGCTTTAGGTATTACGGCCATGTTCTTGTTGCAATCATGCGTAACCGTGCATCCGCTGATTATCCGGTAACCTTTGAGCTTGTTGTATATGGGAATAATGGATGATAGGGAATTGGTCGCGAGGGTAATCAAAGACCCCGGAACAGGATTCCGATGTCTGATGGCGAAATACAAGGAGGAGGTCTATTGGTACATTCGGCGATTGGTTGTGGCTCACGAAGATGCGCAGGATGCTACACAAGAAAATTTTGTACGGGTATTCCGGTCGCTGTCCGGTTTCAAAGGCGAATGCTCTTTTCGGTCGTGGCTTTACAGAATTGCCACCAACGAGGCCCTGCGTATTTTGGACCGGCGACGTGATGACCGGATGTCATTGGATGATTCTCCGGTTGAACTTAATGGTTTGTTGGCTGATGAGTATGTAGACTACAGTGATTTGGAAACAGTCAGGTTGCAACAGGCTATTCTGGCATTGCCAACCAAACAACAAATGGTTTTCAACTTACGATACTATAACGGTTTGGGATATGATGAGATTGCCGGAATCATCGGTTCAACAGCAGATGGTGCTAAATCAAACTACCATATTGCAAAAGAAAAGATTATCAAGTATATGAATTTAAACAGTTAGTCGTATGAATAAAGATTTTGATTTCAACCGCATAGGCAAACGAATGCCCTATACCGCGCCCGAAAACTTCTTGGACGATATTGAAAATAATGTATGGGAGGCTATAAAAGACGAAATGACACCACCCAAGCCCCAACGGAACTATCGCCTGTGGTACACCATATCCGGCGGACTTGTGGCGGCAAGCATCGCGTTGTTACTGGTCTTCAATATTCTGCCGGATAGCCATAAGGCAACTGACTTTAAGTCGTTTGAACAAGCATTCTCTCAATTGAGCAGAGCCGACCAGAATTATCTGTTTACCGTCTATCAGGACGACTTATTTATAAACGAATAAAAATCAATCATGAAAAGTATTTTTAGAATCCTTCTGTTTGCTATGGCAATGACCGCTTTTTGCGCAAGTGCTTACGCCCAAAAAGATAGCAGACAACGTATGACCCGTGAACAATTGGCCGAAACACAGGCTAAATACATTGCACAGGAAATGGCAATGGACGGCACTACCTCAGAAAAGTTTGTTGAGACCTTTTGCCGGTTTCAAAAAGAGATTTGGGCACTTGGCCCCCGGCCTAAGAGAGAGGTCTCGGGCAGGACGGATGCGGAAACAGAACAAGCCATTAAAGAGCGGTTTGCCCATAGCCAAAAGATATTGGACTTGCGGCACAAGTATTATGAGGAATATAGCAAGTTCTTATCACAACAACAGATTGTGCGTGTATATGAATTGGAAAAAAAGATGATGGATCGTCTGTATCATCGTTCTCAAAAGGCAAAAACTCAAAAACGATAAATAATTATGAAGACGATTTTGAAAACTTTTAATTTGTATTGCCTTTCATTCCTCTTCTTGGCTGCAATGAATGCATGCCAGAATGATGATACGGCATTTCCTGATGAAGAAGAACAGGAACAAGAACAAGATTCAAATCCTGAGAGTATTACTGCCATTATTTCCGACGGGCTTCATGGCAGTTGGAACGAAGGCGACCCCATAATGCTGGTTCATGACGAACAGACTATTACTGTACAGGCACAGGAAGCCGGTAGTTCATCTATTCTGTCAGGTACTATTGAAGGAACTTTTACTGATGATAATCCTTTGTTTGGTATATATCCGGCAGATAACAAGGTGTCCTCGGATAATGAAAGTTTAACTGTAACCATACCTGCCACTCAAACCGGAAATGAGAGTGGATATGATGAAAAGTCGGTAGTGGCAGTGGCTCGTAGCACATCCAACTCTCTGAATTTTCAGACTGTTTGCGGTGGCATCAAGCTTAACTTCCAAATGTCGGGTGTAACGGGCATTGAACTTGAAAGCGTTGATGGTTATGCACTTTCCGGTACGGTCAGGATAAAATGGGATGAACATGGAAAACCGATAGCCGATAAGATAGAAAACGCCAATTCCATCATAACTTTCAGTGCTTCGGATAAATCAGGTTTTACTCCCGGAAAGGATTATTATATATCGACCTTGCCTTGTGACGTTTATGGAGGTTATAGGCTGTCTATTTACAAGGATGGTTTGGTGGCCCATTATTTCAGTGTGCATCAAACGATAGAGCGAACCGCTTATATAACCCCGAACGATTTGCTGGAAAGCGAGTTGGAGTTTGACGACCCGGATGCTCCGCTTGTAGAAGAAGAACGTCCGGAACTGGATGCCACGACCACAGCACTTCTCCGCCAGTACCAACAGAGCCCGACAGAGGACAATAAGCAGGCTCTTTTGAATCAAATGGGATTACGGTATGATAAAGTCGTTGCGCGAAAGAAAGCCAAACTTCGCGAATTGGAGAGGGAGGCTAAGACTCCTGACCTCGTAGAAGAAATGCAGGGTATTGTGGATGAGATGGTCGAAAATCGAGATACTCGATTGGAGCAACAGTTTCTGCGTCTCATCGACCCTCGAAATGACGAAGACCCGAATGATGCTTGGATGGTACTGCGCGGTGCATCGGCTCCGAATGCCTACATAGGTTATGCACCTGTGACAAATGCCGAATACGCAGCCTTCAAAGGCGGATTCGTTTATAATGCAGGAGAGGAGAACTATCCGGTAGTGAACATTACGATTGCCGAAGCCACGGCTTATTGCGACTGGCTTACCACTCAAGACAACGCCCATATATATCGTCTTCCGACCGATGAAGAGTGGATACTCGGCGCCGGTCATATGCCTAAAGATGTCACTATGAACGCTGACCGTGTGGAATCCGGACTGACAGCAGTGGATGCTTACAATCAGACAACCGGTGCTTGTGGCGGTATAGATTTTTGGGGCAATTGCTGGGAATGGACTTCATCAACAGATGCAGCCGGTTCGTACATTATAAAAGGAGGCAGTTGGGACTCCAGCCGTGATGATTGCCGTAGCGAGAAATCGGATGTTGTAAGAACGGGCACGCAGGGCTACGCCAATGTCGGCTTCAGGGTAGTAAGAACAGATGTTTCAAGTGCCCGATAAATTCAATGTATTGTAAATATAAACTTACCAATTAAGTAAATACGCATAATTAGTTTATACCATTCTGTCATTCAGAGCGTAGCGAAGAATCTACTCCCTTTTTTGTGTGCATGAAGAGAAGGGTTTCTTCGCTTCCTTCTGAATGATAGAATGATATGTTAATCATCATTTTGACGCATTCCCCTTTAAGTAATTTCAATGCTCGATTGTAGAGATTGCATTCAGAACTTGTGCTGATAATCAGTAGTTTTCAGGCTGAAATTGTAGAATTCGTTTCTTTCCCTTTCCTTAACCTTACTCACGTTTCTTTTGCCCTGTAGAGATACCTTCTTTTTAATTCTCTATGTTTTAAGTGTTTAGCCAAAACGGTTGTAGATGCCGTTTTCTTGTATTCCCTTCATTCTCGCCCTAACTTTGCAACATCGAATTTGAGAAACAGATGCTGAACTGTTGAGGCCTCGCAGCAAACTTCTGCTTCTTGAAAAAGATAAAGGCTCAGGCCTGTTACATTATTATATTATATAAACCTTTTAAAATATTAAAAATTATGGGACTTCAGTATGTAGTAGCTAAACGTGTATTCGGTTTCGACAAGGATAAAAACGTAAAGTATGTTGCCAAATCCGTAGGGTCGGGCGAGTTGGACTTTGGTAAGTTGTGTGCCAAAGTGAGCCGTATTCTCGGCATTCATAGAAAAACGGTGGACTTGGTGGCTACCGGCCTTGTAGACATCATGTCGGAAGAGATTGACGATGGAAAGACTGTCCGCTTAGGCGAATTCGGACTCTTCCGCCCTTCTTTTACAGGAAAAAGCGCGGATACGGAAGAGGGTGTTACGGCAAGTAATATCGTTCGTAAGCGTATTCTCTTTTTTCCGGGAAAGGCTTTCAGTACGATGCTGGGTAATATGAGCGTTACCAGAATGGCGGTGCCCGATACGGATTATACCAATGGAGGTAGCGGCGAACCTGACAATTCGGGTATCCCCGATGAAGGTGAGAAAGAAGATCCTTTGGGATAACATGGCAACTTTCTGAGGATACAGAAGGATAGAAATAAGAATGAAGGGTAGCATTACCCTTCATTCTTATGCAAACGTTTTCTGGCGAATTATTCGATTTTTATCCGATTGTTTCCGATAGAAATCCTTATCCTGCTTATATTTGCGGTACGATAACTAATTAAAATACCATAGTATGAGAAACATGAAAGCAATTTGTATCAAACTAACCTGCTTCCTGCTAGTCCTTTTCATGGGTAGCGCAGCAATGGCCGAGGGCATCACTTCTCCCAACGGCCAACTTCAATTGAACTTTTCCGTGAATCCTCAAGGTGAACCGGTTTATGAGCTTTTTTATAAGGGAAAAGCCGTTATTAAACCTTCAAAATTGGGCTTGGAACTGAAGAATGATCCGGGACTGATGAACGGATTCACTTTGGCTGATACCCGGACGTCTACCTTCGATGAAACATGGGAACCTGTGTGGGGTGAAGTGAGACAAATCCGCAACCATTATAATGAAATGGCGGTAACACTGAATCAGAAAGCGCAGAACCGTAACATCATTATCCGTTTCCGCTTGTTTGATGACGGCCTCGGTTTCCGTTATGAGTTCCCTTTGCAGAAGAATCTGAATTACTTTGTGATTAAAGAAGAGCGGACACAGTTTGCCATGGCGGGCGACCATAAAGCATTCTGGATTCCGGGTGATTATGATACGCAGGAATATGACTTTACAGAGTCCAAACTTTCCGAGATTCGAGGACTGATGAAGGAAGCGATTACCGGCAATGCGTCACAAACCCAGTTTTCTCCGACAGGTGTGCAGACTTCCCTCCAAATGAAGACTGAGGACGGCCTGTATATCAACCTGCATGAAGCTGCCTTGGTGGATTATTCTTGTATGCATCTGAATCTGGATGATAAAAACTTGATTTTTGAATCTTGGCTGACTCCTGATGCAGTAGGTGACAAGGGCTATATGCAAGCTCCCTGTAAATCTCCGTGGCGTACGGTGATTGTCAGTGATGATGCGCGCGATATTCTTGCTTCCAAGTTGACTTTGAACCTGAATGAGCCTTGCGCTTATGAAGATGTTTCTTGGATTAAACCGGTGAAGTATGTAGGTGTATGGTGGGAAATGATTGCCGGTAAAAGCACTTGGGCATATACAGACGACCTTCCTTCCGTTAAGTTGGGCGAAACGAACTATTCCAAAACAAAACCCAACGGACGTCATGGCGCCAACAATGAGAATGTGAAGAGATACATAGACTTTGCAGCCGCAAACGGTTTCGATCAGGTTTTGGTAGAAGGCTGGAACGAAGGCTGGGAAGACTGGTTCGGACAATCCAAAGATTATGTTTTTGACTTTGTGACTCCATATCCCGATTTTGACGTGAAGATGCTGAATGCTTATGCCAAAAGCAAAGGCGTTAAGCTGATGATGCACCACGAAACTTCTTCTTCCGTTCGCAACTACGAACGCCATATGGACAAAGCGTACCAGTTTATGGTAGACAATGGCTATAATGCTGTGAAGAGCGGTTATGTAGGCGATATCATCCCGCGCGGCGAACATCATTACGGACAGTGGATGAACAATCACTATCTCTACGCCGTGAAGAAAGCTGCCGACTATAAGATTTGCGTCAACGGTCATGAAGCCGTACGTCCTACCGGTTTGTGCCGTACTTATCCAAACCTGATTGGCAATGAATCTGCCCGCGGCACTGAGTACGAAGCCTTTGGCGGCAGCAAACCGTTCCACACCACATTACTTCCGTTCAACCGCCTTATCGGTGGCCCGATGGATTATACTCCGGGTATTTTCGATACGAAGTTGGACTTTATGGGCGACCTGCCTCATGGACAAGTACAAACAACGCTTGCCAAGCAGCTGGCTCTTTATGTCACCCTTTACAGTCCGTTGCAAATGGCTGCCGACTTGGTTGAGAACTATGAGAAGCATATGGATGCATTCCAGTTCATCAAGGATGTAGCCGTAGATTGGGATGACAGCAAGTATATTGAAGCGGAACCGGGAGATTATATTACCGTAGCGCGTAAGGCAAAAGGCACTGACAATTGGTTTGTAGGCGGTATTACAGATGAGAATGCCCGTACAGCAAACTTTACCCTCGATTTCTTGACGCCGGGCAAGCAGTATGTGGCCATTCTGTATGCTGACGGTAAGGATGCCGATTACAAGGAAAACCCTACTTCTTACCTGATAAAGAAAGGTATTGTGACCAATAAAACCAAAATGTCCGTTAAGGAAGCGCGCAGCGGTGGTTTTGCGCTGAGCCTGATTGAGGCTACTCCAGCGGATAAAAAGGTTGTGAAGAAATGGAAATAGTTAGGGTAAAAAGAGTTTCTGATTAGGTATTGGTTGGCTCCCCGCAGGACTTTGGTTCTGCGGGGAGTCTTTTTATTATTTTTAGAGGTAGAAAATGGCGTTAACAAGGAAACTTCTTCGTACCTTTGCGCCCGTTAATAAAATAACTAATAACACAAGGAACTTATGGGAGGTTTTTTCGGAACAGTCGCCAAAGCAAGTTGCGTGGCAGATTTGTTTTACGGCACAGATTATAATTCGCACTTAGGGACAAAGCGTGGCGGTATGGCTACTTACGATCAGGAAGAAGCGGTGTTTAAGCGTTCTATCCACAATTTGGAGAGTACCTACTTCCGTACGAAATTTGAAGATGAGCTGGATAAATTCAAAGGGAACTCTGGCATCGGAATCATCAGCGATACAGATCCCCAGCCTCTTATATTGAACTCCCATCTCGGTCGTTTTGCCATTGTAACGGTTGCCAAGATTGTGAACCTGCAAGAATTGGAAGCCGAACTCTTGGAACAAAATATGCACTTTGCCGAATTAAGCTCCGGCAAGACCAATCAAACAGAACTTATAGCCCTGCTCCTGATACAAGGAAAAACCTTTGTGGAAGGAATAGAAAATGTATACAAGCATATCAAAGGTTCGTGCTCCATGCTGCTTCTTACGGAAGACGGCATTATCGCTGCCCGCGACCGTTGGGGACGTACTCCTGTCGTTATAGGCAAGAAAGACGGGGCTTATGCTGCAACCAGTGAGTCGAGCAGCTTCCCGAATTTGGGTTACGAGGTAGACCGCTATTTGGGACCGGGCGAAATTGTCCGCCTGCGTGCCGATGGAATAGAGCAGATGCGCAAACCCAATGAGGAGATGCAGATATGTTCTTTCCTATGGGTTTATTACGGCTTCCCCACTTCGTGTTATGAGGGAAAGAATGTGGAAGATGTACGCTTCTCGTCCGGGTTGAAAATGGGACAGACCGATACTTCGGAGGTAGATTGCACTTGCGGTATTCCCGATTCTGGTGTGGGCATGGCGTTGGGATATGCCGAAGGAAAAGGGGTGCCCTATCATCGTGCCATCTCAAAATATACACCGACATGGCCGCGCAGCTTCACTCCCAGCCGACAAGAAATGCGTTCGTTGGTGGCAAAGATGAAACTTATTCCTAACCGTGCCATGCTGGAAGGCAAACGTCTTCTGTTCTGTGACGACTCCATAGTGCGCGGAACCCAGTTGCGCGATAATGTAAAGGTGCTCTACGAGTATGGCGCTAAGGAAGTTCACATCCGTATTGCCTGTCCGCCGCTGATATATAGTTGTCCGTTTGTGGGTTTCACGGCATCCAAAGGAGATTTGGAACTGATTACCCGTCGTGTCATCAAAGAGTTGGAAGGTGATGAAAACAAAAACCTTGAGAAATATGCCACTACCGGTTCGCCGGAGTATGAGAGAATGGTGGAGGTAATCCGCGAGCGTTTCGGACTTTCATCATTAAAGTTCAATACACTGGAAACGTTGGTTGAGGCTATCGGGCTGCCTAAATGTAAACTCTGTACCCATTGTTTTGACGGAAGCAGCCACTTTTGATTGACAAATCAGCTATTAAGGAATAAAAAAGGGGCGTGAATTGCTTGGCAGTTCACGCCCCTTTTTTTAACTTTACGGCAATTAAAAAAACGATAGGGGATAGGGCGATAAAGTGAGTTACATTATATAATGAAGTAATATCCCGTTATCACTCTGCCATCTCATCACCTTAACACATTATTAATATGACTTTAGTAGAACGTTTTTTAAAGTATGTAAGTTTCGATACTCAATCGAATGAGGAGAGCGGGGTAACTCCAAGTACTCCGGGGCAAATGGTATTTGCCAAGTTCCTGAAAGAAGAATTGGAAACTTTGGGTCTGGAAGAGATTACGCTGGATGAGAACGGTTATCTGTTTGCCACCCTTCCTGCCAATATAGATAAGGCTGTGCCTGTTGTAGGTTTCATAGCCCACATGGATACAAGTCCCGATATGAGTGGCAAGGATGTTTCTCCGCGTATTGTAGAGAATTACGATGGCAAGGACATTGTTCTTTGCGCGGACGAGAAGGTGGTCCTTTCTACTGCCCGTTTCCCCGAGTTGCTCGACCATAAGGGAGAGGACCTGATTGTAACCAACGGAAAGACTTTGTTGGGTGCCGATGATAAAGCCGGTATTGCGGAGATTGTTTCGGCAATGGCCTACCTGAAAGAACATCCTGAAATCAAGCATGGTAAGATTCGCATAGGTTTCAATCCCGATGAGGAAATCGGTTTGGGAGCGCATAAGTTCAACGTTGAGCAATTCGATTGTGAATGGGCTTATACCATGGACGGCGGTGAACTGGGCGAGCTGGAGTTTGAAAACTTCAATGCCGCCTCTGCCAAGATTGTTTTCAAGGGACGTAATGTGCATCCGGGATATGCCAAGAATAAGATGATAAATTCTATTCGTGTTGCCAACCGTTTTATCTCCATGCTTCCCAGCCACGAAACGCCGGAGCATACAGAGGGGTACGAGGGATTCTACCACCTCATCAGCATCACGGGCGAAGTGGAACAGACTACTGTAGCCTATATCATCCGCGACCACGACCGTCTCCGTTTTGAGAGCCGCAAGAAGGAATTTGAACATCTTGTACGCAAAATTAATGCCGAATACGGTGAAGGCACAGCCGTGCTCGAACTGCACGACCAGTACTATAATATGCGCGAGAAGATTGAGCCGGTAATGCACATCATCGACACCGCTTTCAAAGCTATGGAAGCCGTCGGCGTAGAGCCTCGTGTAAAAGCCATTCGAGGCGGTACGGACGGTGCGCAACTCTCGTTCAAGGGTCTGCCTTGTCCCAATATCTTTGCCGGTGGCCTGAATTTCCACGGACGCTACGAGTTCGTGCCTGTTCAGAATATGGAGAAAGCCATGAAGGTTATCGTCAAGATAGCCGAACTCGTTGCTCATCAATCATAATTTATAAATCATAAATCCTACCATGAAAACCACTCCGTTTACAGAAACACACATCTCGCTGGGTGCTAAGATGCACGAATTTGCGGGATACAATATGCCTATCGAATATTCCGGTATCATCGATGAGCATCTCACCGTTTGCCAAGGTGTAGGCGTGTTCGATGTCTCCCATATGGGAGAATTTTGGGTGAAGGGTCCGCACGCTTTGGACTTTTTGCAGAAAGTTACTTCTAATAATGTGGCAGCCCTTACTCCCGGTAAAGTGCAGTACACTTGCTTTCCCAATGAGGATGGCGGTATTGTGGACGACTTGCTCGTCTATCAGTATGAGCCGGAGAAGTATCTGTTGGTTGTCAATGCTTCCAATATAGAGAAGGACTGGAACTGGTGTGTGTCTCATAATACGGAGGGCGCCGAACTGGAGAATGCTTCCGACCGCATGGCACAGCTTGCCGTACAAGGTCCGAAGGCTATCGAGGCATTGCAGAAACTGACTCCCGTCAACCTTTCCGAACTCCCGTATTATACCTTTACGCACGGTGAGTTTGCAGGCGAACCGGATGTCATTATTTCCAATACCGGCTATACCGGTGCAGGTGGTTTTGAACTCTACTTCTATCCGGAAGCGGCGATGAAGATATGGAATGCCGTGTTCGAGGCAGGCGCGGAATTTGGCATCAAGCCTATCGGACTCGGTGCCCGCGATACGCTTCGTCTTGAAATGGGCTTCTGCCTGTATGGAAATGATTTGGACGATACCACGTCGCCTATCGAAGCCGGACTGGGATGGATTACCAAGTTTGTAGAAGGCAAGAATTTCACTAATCGTCCGGTGCTGGAGAAACAGAAAGCGGAGGGTACGGTACGCAAGTTGGTAGGTTTTGAAATGGTAGACCGCGGTATTCCCCGTCATGGCTATGAGTTGCAGAGCCCGGAAGGCGCTCCCATTGGCGTGGTTACTTCGGGCACAATGTCGCCTACCCGTAAAATCGGTATCGGTATGGGGTATGTGAAGCCTGAATATAGCAAGGTCGGTACGGAGATTTGTATTGATATGCGCGGACGCAAGCTGAAAGCGGTGGTGGTACGTCCGCCGTTCCGGGGAAAAGTATAGGAAGTTGATATATCCTCCTTGTCTGATAGCATTACTAAAACCCTACCGACGTTTTAGTAAAACTCTGCCGGCGATTTACTAAAACTCCACCAACGATTTAGTAAAACTCCGCCAATGATTTACTAAATAGTCGGCGGAGTTTTACTAAACGGCATAATAAAAAAGGGAATCTGTATCAGACTCCCTTTTTTGCTGTTTCTTAAAAAACAGATTATTTCTTGCGGTTACCGTAGCGGCTCATGAACTTATCAACGCGACCGGCTGTGTCAACCAACTTAGACTTACCTGTGTAGAACGGGTGAGAAGTGCTGGAGATTTCCAATTTTACCAACGGATAAGTTTCGCCTTCGAACTCGATAGTCTCTTTGGTATTTACTGTAGAACGAGACAAGAACACGTCACCGTTTGACATATCTTTAAATACTACCGGACGGTAATTTTCAGGATGAATACCTTTTTTCATTTTAATATTTGTTTTTTAATTTATATTCTGTTACTATTTTGGTAATAAATAGTGTAATGGTCTTTTTCAGTGCGCAAAGATAATGCTTTTCTATGAAATGAAAAAAGGTTTTTTGCAAAAAAAATCGGGTAATTGATAGGTTTATAGCTTTTTATTTTAGATTTTTGCAGGAGATTAATATCATATCACCTATGAGAAAACTGATTATATTCTTTTCTTTTTGCTTCTGCGTTGCAACACTTGCAGCTCAGAACACAGAACGCAAACTGTACAGTGTAGCGTTTTATAATCTTGAGAATCTGTTTGACACTATCCATGACGCAGGTAAGAATGACCGTGAGTTCTTGCCCGATGGCAGCTATCGGTGGACGGCCAAGAAATACGAATCCAAGTTGCATAATCTGTCGAAAGTACTGAGTTCGTTGTCGCGAAATCTGGTTCCCGAAGGTCCGGCGGTAATTGGTGTGGCAGAAGTTGAGAACCGCAGGGCGCTGATGGACCTCGTCAGCCGGCCGGCCATATCCAACTATAAGTTTGTTCATTATGAAGGTCCCGACAGACGCGGCATCGATTGTGCGTTGTTGTACGATCCGCAGCAGTTTACGGTTACCAACTCCAAGTTGGTGCTTTCTACTCCTTTCGAGGGGGATACGGTGCATCTGACGCGTGGCTTCCTGATTGTAGACGGCCGGATGGCGGGTGAGCGCGTCTGTTTCATAGTGAATCACTGGCCTTCCCGCGGAGCGAAATCACCGGTACGTGTGCACGCCGCCAAGCAGGTGAAGGCTTTGACGGACTCCTTGCTGCGTGAGGACAAGAAGCTGAAACTCTTTGTGATGGGAGATATGAACGATGACCCGATGGATGAGAGTATGCGGACTTTGGGGGCTCGTAAGTACATATCGGGCATGAAGTCCAACCAGTTCTATAACCCGTGGTGGGAAACACTGGAAGATAAGGGAGTGGGCACGTTGCTTTATCGCGGCAAATGGAACTTATTCGACCAGATTGTACTGTCAAAGCCATTGGTGAAGGCAAAAAAAGGATTACGCTACGATCATAACGAAGTCTTTATCCGTGACTACTTAATCCGGCAAGACGGCAAATACAAAGGTTCACCCCTGCGTACTCATGGCGGGCGTACATGGCTGAACGGTTATAGCGACCATCTGCCTACGATTATCTATCTGAAGAAATAATATATAATAATGTGTAAATAACGGGTCGGAAAGCAAACTTGCTTTCCGACCCGTTTGTTTATGAAGGTAAGAACGCAAAAGGCAGGAATAAACAGACAGATGCAAAAACTTTGTAATATGGAGATTACAATCTTCTGTTAATTCAAGCCAATAGCTTTAAAATAGAATAGATTTGACAGATAAATAGAGATATTTTATTCTTCTCTCGTTCTTCTATTTAAAGGATAATGCTTACTTTTGCGTAGAATTTTGATTCACTAACAATAAACTTTAAACAAAATGGTTAATTACAAAGATTTAGGCCTTGTAAACACAAAAGAAATGTTTGCTCGCGCTATCAAGGGTGGATATGCAATCCCTGCATTCAACTTCAATAACATGGAACAGATGCAGGCTATCATCAAGGCTGCAGTTGAGACTAAGTCTCCGGTTATCCTTCAGGTTTCTAAGGGTGCCCGCCAGTATGCTAACGCTACTTTGTTGCGTTACATGGCTCAGGGTGCTGTAGAATATGCCAAGGAATTGGGCTGTAAACATCCTGAAATTGTTCTTCACCTTGACCATGGAGATACTTTCGAGACTTGCAAGAGCTGTATCGATTCCGGTTTCTCCTCAGTAATGATTGACGGTTCACATCTTCCATACGAAGAAAATGTTGCTCTGACAAAGAAAGTTGTTGAGTACGCTCACCAATTCGATGTTACAGTAGAAGGCGAACTTGGCGTATTGGCAGGTGTGGAAGACGAAGTTTCTGCCGAACACCACACATATACTAACCCTGAGGAAGTTATTGATTTCGCTACTCGTACAGGTTGCGATTCTTTGGCTATCTCTATCGGTACTTCTCACGGTGCATACAAGTTCAAACCCGAACAATGTCACATAGATCCCGCTACAGGTCGTCTGGTTCCTCCTCCTTTGGAATTTGCCGTATTGGACGCTGTAATGGAGAAACTTCCGGGATTCCCTATCGTACTCCACGGTTCTTCTTCAGTTCCTCAGGAAGAAGTTGATACTATCAATCAATTCGGTGGTAAGCTGGAAGCCGCTATCGGTATTCCTGAAGACCAATTGCGTAAAGCTGCCAAGTCTGCTGTTTGCAAAATCAACATCGACTCAGACTCTCGTCTGGCTATGACTGCAGCTGTTCGTAAGGTGTTCGCTGAAAAACCGGCTGAATTTGACCCGCGTAAATACCTGGGCCCGGCTCGCGACAACATGGAGAAACTTTACAAGCACAAAATCATCAGCGTGCTTGGTTCAGAAAACAAATTGGCTCAATTAGACTAATAGAGTTATCTGATTATAAAAAGGGGAGTGCACTTCATATGCACTCCCTATTTTTTTTGCACAAACTTTACGAAAGTTTATGGCTTTCTTTCAATTTATCCGTGCTTACAACTCGATAACCAGCGATTCACGTGGTTCCATCTTCAGCTCTTCTCCAAAGGCGATTGTTCTGCCACTTAGAATATCTTTTCCTTGTTTGGCATCTTTCAGTATCTCTTTATAGAACTTCAAAGGCACGCTCGTTGCGGCATTTGTACCGTTCAGCATCACGAAAACAGTTTTGCCTTCGTATTGGCGGGCATAGGCATATACGCCGTTCTGTACCATAAACTGGGTCATGCTGCCTTTGGCGATAACGTCGTTTCCTTTGCGCCAGTTCAGTATTGTTTTGTAGAAGTTGTAGCAATCGTTTTGAACTTTACTACGGCCTGCGGCTGTAAGTGCGGTTTCCTTATCATCGGCCCAGCCTCCGGGGAAGTCTTTGCGAACATAACCGTCACTCTTGCTCTTTATACCATTCATCATAATCTCCGTTCCATAGTATAATTGTGGAATGCGGCGGGTGGTAAGCAGCAGGGTAGAGGCTTGCTTCAGCATCGGTAAGTCATTGCCTTCACCCAAGAAGCGGTCGGTGTCGTGATTCTCGATGAAAGCAAGTACCGATTCCGGATTCGGGTATAGGAAGTCGTATACGAAACTGTTATACACACGATCCAGCCCTTTGAACCAAGTTTCCGTCTCTTCCGTTTTGGCGATATTGATTTTATCGAAGAAGCTGAAATCCATTACAGTTTTCAGGTTACTGTTTCTGGGAGCGGATAACTTGGAGTCTTTCTGCCACCAAGCGGTATATGCAGGTTCGGTAACCCATGTCTCGCCTACAGTGTTATAGTTGGGGTATTCTTCATTCAGCTCTTTCATCCAATTGCTCATGGCATCATAGTCGGCATACGGATAAGTGTCCATGCGGATACCGTCTATATTGGCATACTCAATCCACCAGAAACTGTTCTGGACGAGATAACGGTACACATGCGGATTCTTCTGGTTGAGGTCGGGCATGGCGGTCACGAACCAACCGTCGTTCATTTGGCTGAAATCATATTTCGATGCGTACGGGTCTACGTGGGGAGTGAGTTTGAAGGAGGTCTGTACAAAGTTGTTTTCGTGGTCGGGATTGTTGAACCAGTCTTTGCCGGGCATATCCTTTATCCATATATGTTCTACGCCGCAGTGGTTAAAAATCATGTCCATTACGATTTTTATGCCGCGCGCGTGAGACTTTTCAATGAGCTGCTTATACTCTTCGTTAGTGCCGAAGCGAGGATCTACCTTATAATAGTCGGTAGTGGCATAGCCGTGATAAGAACCGCCTGCCATGTTGTTCTCCAATACCGGAGTGAACCAGAGGGCGGTTACGCCCAAGTCGGAAAAGTAATCCAAGTTTTGTTCGATTCCGGCAAGGTCGCCGCCATGACGGGCGTTCGGGTCATTGCGGTCTACCTTGTACTCTGACATACCTGCAATCCGGTCATTCTCCGGATTGCCGTTGGCAAAGCGGTCGGGCATCAGCAGGTAAAGGGCATCGGACGCATCGAAGCCTTTGTGTTCATAGCCTTTCTTGGCACGTGCCTTTAATTCATATTCCTTGATAAGTTTTTTCTTGCCTTGTGTAAAGGTCAGAGCCATTTTGCCGGGCTTCACGTCTTTATCCAGTTTGAGATAGACTAACAAGTAATTATTACTTTCCAGCTTTACTGTGCTACTCAGTGAGACACCGGGATAATTGACGGATACCGCTGCATTGCCAATGCCTTCGCCATATACCATTAGCTGAAGCTCGGGATTTTGCATTCCGGCATACCAAAACGGAGGATCGATTTTGTTTACGTTCATGGCTGCATACGTGCTAAGGGATAGTAGGAGTGTTCCCAAAATGAAGAATACTTTTTTCATGATATTAGTTTTTCGTTATTTTCTGCGCTAAATTAAAAAAAATAGCGGAGAAGGCTGCCGCCTCTCCGCTATTATCCTTTATGCAGGTTATGCAAACGTTTTCACTGCTTACATAAGGAATCCCAGCAATATACCGGCAGCTACTGCCGAACCGATAACGCCCGCTACATTCGGACCCATGGCATGCATCAGCAAATAGTTTGTCGGATCGTATTCCAAACCTACTATCTGTGAGATACGTGCAGAGTCGGGTACTGCAGATACACCTGCATTACCAATCAGCGGATTAATCTTATTGCCCTTCTTCAGGAAGATGTTAAATATCTTCACGAAGATTACACCGGAAGCTGTTGCAACGATAAATGAGAATGCACCCAGACCGAAAATCCATAATGAGTCTGTAGTCAAGAATTCGGATGCTTGTGTGGAAGCACCTACAGTCAGACCGAGCAGGATAGTGATAGTATCAATCAGCGGACCGCTGGCTGTGTTGGCCAAACGACGGGTTACTCCACTTTCTTTTAGCAAGTTACCGAAAAACAGCATACCCAGCAAAGGCAGACCGGACGGAACAAGGAAGCAAGTAAGCAACAGACCGATAATAGGGAACATTACTTTTTCCGTGTGTGAAACAACGCGCGGCGGTTTCATACGGATAAGACGTTCGTGCTTGTTGGTCAACAAACGCATGATAGGCGGCTGGATTACCGGTACCAATGCCATGTAAGAATAAGCCGATACCGCAATGGCACCCATCAGGTTAGGAGCCAGTTTGGACGAAAGGAAGATAGCTGTCGGGCCGTCAGCACCACCGATGATACCGATAGCACCGGCTTGCATCGGATCGAATCCGATAGCCAAAGCTGTCATGTATGCGCCGAAGATACCGAACTGTGCGGCCGCACCTACCAACATCAGTTTGGGGTTCGAGATTAGGGCGGAAAAGTCCGTCATAGCGCCGATGCCCAAGAAGATGAGTGGCGGATACCAACCGGAAGTCACTCCTTGATACAGAATGTTAAGTACAGATCCTTCTTCATAGATACCGACTTTCAATCCGGCTTCCATGTTGAAAGGAATATTACCGATCAGCATACCGAAACCGATAGGAATCAGCAGCATCGGCTCAAATTCCTTGGCTACAGCCAAGTATATGAAGAACAGACCTACCAGAATCATGACCACGTGGCCTGCCGTTGCATTGGCAAAACCCGTATAAGTCCAGAAATCGGCAAGGTTGTTTCCTAAAAATGTGATAAATTCTCCCATATTATTCAATAATTACAAGGTCAGTACCTTCGAGTACGGATTCTCCTTTACTAACATTAATAGCGGTAATCTTACCGTCTTTGTCGGCATTGATGTTGTTCTCCATCTTCATGGCTTCCAAGATGATGATAACCTGGCCTTTCTTCACTGTATCACCAACGTTGACTTTGATGTCAAGGATAACACCGGGTAGCGGAGATTTTACACCTGACTTGCCTGTTGAGGTGGCAGCCGGTTTTACTACCGGAGTAGCCGGAGCAGCCGGAGCTGTGCTTACAGGACGCACTACCGGTTTTACCGCTACTTTCGGAGCTTTCTCCATTTCAACATTATAGGGAGTGCCGTTCACTTCTACATGAGCGATATTATCTTCGATATCTCCAATGGTAACTTTATATACATTACCGTTGATTTTGTATTTATATTCTTTCATCGTTTTATCTTTATTAAAAGGTAACTTTACTTTCTGTTCGGAGTTTCACGCAGTGTATAAATCTTGGAACTCCATGGTGAGTAGCTGCGTTTTACACGAGTAATAGTAAGTACGGTGTCTTCCACATCGTGTACGTCACTTTGCATTTCGTGCATGGCCAGAGAAATAGCGGCGAATATCTCACCGGGAGCTTCTCCGAGTTGCTTCTCTTTAGCTTCCTTTTTGTCGGTAATGCCCTTAACCCGCATAGCATTGCGCTTGCTGAGGTTGACGGAAATCTTGCCTACAATCTTGAAAGAAATATAGAGAAGTATCAATCCGCAGAATACTACGCTCATGGCGGAAATGGCCATACCGATACCTACGCTGTCGTGTTCCTCGAACTTTTCCATTTTAGCGTTGCTGTCAATGGTCTTGTTGTTGGTGCTTGGAGTTACGTATTGGTCATCGCTTCCACCCTTTACTTCCCATTCCGGAGTGGCATCACTGACGCGTGCGTAGGACTGGTTGGCTTTTAATATGCCGGCAGGTACTACAATCTGGTCGAGCAATTTCTTTCCGGAGTCATACAAACCTATCCAGTTGGCATTCACGCTGTCCAGCTTGAAGTTGGTATGGAACGTTCCGCGATTAGGTTCTCCGTCTGCCCAGAACAATGCGTGCTGACGAGGTTTCACCAAAGTCAGTACATCACCTTTCGGGATAAAATATGTGGCGGTATCGCCCGGCTGGCTGCTGAATTTCAGATAGCAACCGGCAAGGTCGGCACTGCCGTATGATTTGTTGAATATTTCAATCCATGCGCTGTGTACGCCGTAGTCATCCTGAAAATTGCTTTCGTTGTTGATAAGCACTTCATTCAGCAGCAGTTTAGAGTTTGACTTCTTCTCTCCGCAAGAAGAACAGAACCCCAGCACCAGCATCAATGAAAGGAATATTCCGATTTTTGTTTTATTCATAAATTTGAGTTTTAATGTTTTAATTCTCAACTTTCAATTCTCAATTTTTAAAGAGGAATATTACCATGCTTCTTGGCCGGGTTGGTCAATTTCTTGGTTTGCAGTTGTTGCAGGGCACGGATAATGCGGAAACGTGTATTACGCGGTTCGATAACATCATCGATATAACCATACTTGGCTGCATTGTAAGGATTGGCAAATAACTTGGTGTATTCTGCTTCTTTTTCTGCCAGGAACTGAGCCGGGTTTTCCTGTTCTTTAGCTTCGCGTGCATACAGAACTTCTACAGCGCCTGCACCACCCATTACGGCGATTTCTGCAGTAGGCCATGCATAGTTCATATCGCCGCGGAGCTGCTTACAGCTCATCACGATGTGTGAACCGCCGTAAGACTTACGCAACGTGATAGTAACCTTAGGAACGGTAGCCTCACCGTAAGCATACAGCAGTTTAGCGCCATGCAGGATGACACCGTTGTATTCCTGACCTGTTCCGGGAAGGAAGCCCGGTACGTCTACCAAAGATACGATAGGAATATTGAAAGCGTCGCAGAAACGAACGAAACGTGCACCCTTGCGAGAAGCGTTGCTGTCGAGTACACCCGCCAAGTATTTAGGCTGGTTGGCTACGATACCCACCGATTGTCCGTTGAAGCGGGCAAAACCGATAATGATATTTTTGGAATAATCTTTCTGGATTTCGAGGAACTCACCGTTATCGACAATAGCGCCGATTACTTCATACATATCGTAAGGCTTGTTCGGATTGTCGGGGATAATGTCGTTCAAAGAATCTTCCAGGCGGTCGATTGGGTCTGTACAATCTACATACGGAGCTTCCTCCAGATTATTCTGCGGAATGTAGCTCAAAAGTTTGCGGATTAAGGCCAAACCTTCTTCTTCGGTTTGTGCAGTGAAATGAGTTACACCTGATTTGGTGGAGTGTACACTGGCGCCACCCAGGTTTTCTTGGCTGACATCTTCACCTGTTACAGTTTTCACAACTTTCGGACCGGTAAGGAACATATAGGAAGTTCCTTCCATCATCAGCGTAAAGTCTGTCAGAGCAGGAGAATATACGGCGCCACCGGCACAAGGACCAAAGATACCGGAAATCTGCGGGATAACGCCGGAAGCAAGAATATTACGTTGGAAAATCTCGGCATAACCGGCCAGGGCGTTGATACCCTCTTGGATACGTGCACCGCCGGAGTCATTGATACCGATACAGGGAGCACCCATTTTCATAGCCTGATCCATGATTTTGCAAATCTTCAGAGACATGGTTTCTGACAAAGAACCTGCAGAAACAGTGAAATCTTGTGCAAAGATATAAACCAGACGACCTCCGATAGTACCGCATCCTGTAACTACACCGTCACCGGGGTAATGTTTTTTTTCCATACCGAAGTTTGTACATCTGTGCTCAACGAACATATCCATTTCTTCGAAACTTCCTTCGTCGAGTAACATAGTTATACGCTCGCGAGCTGTATATTTACCTTTCTCATGTTGCTTTGCAATCGCCTTTTCACCACCGCCAAGGCGTGCAGCTGCACGGCGGTCAATAAGCTCTTTAATTTTCTCAAGTTGATTACTCATATTCTTTATTTATGATTTATGATTTCAGAATTATGTTTGCCTATTTATGATTTATTAAATCACAAAGCTTATTCTCCTTTTTCGCAGAGTTCTGTCAGCACACCGAGTGTGGATTTCGGGTGCAGGAATGCAATATTCAAACCTTCAGCACCTTTGCGGGGAGCTTTATCAATAAGGCGGATACCTTTTTCTTCAACTTCAGCGAGTGCGTTAGCTACTCCGTCTTCCACAGCAAATGCTAAATGGTGCATACCGCCGTTACCGTTATTCTTTTCGATGAATTTGGCGATGGTACTTTCGGGGGAAGTCGGTTCCAGCAATTCAATTTTCACGTCACCGACTTTCAAGAAAGCGGTTCTTACCTTTTGATCCTCTACGGTCTCAATGTTGTAGCATTTTAAACCTAATACATTTTCGTAGTACGGAAGGGCTTCTTCTATGCTTTTTACGGCAATACCCAAATGTTCAATGTGTGAAATCTTCATAACAGTTTTTATTAATGTTGGTATTCAATTCCTAATTTTTAAAATAAGCAGTACAAAGAAAGATATTTCTACTTGAATAAAGAAATTTTTCGCCAATTAATTATAATGGTATTTCTTCTTAAAATGATTTTATGATTGCTGTTGACCGCTGTAATTTTTGTTATATCTTTGTCAGTAGAAATACAATCGGACAAATATTATGTCACATTTAGCTCCTTTGATTGCCGATTTGGCATTGATACTGATTTGCGCCGGAGTAATGACGCTATTATTTAAAAAACTGAAGCAACCGTTGGTCTTGGGATATGTTGTGGCAGGGTTTCTGGCAAGTCCTCATATGGCTTATACACCTTCGGTAATGGATACGGCAAATATACAGACTTGGGCGGATATTGGCGTTATTTTCTTGTTGTTTGCCTTGGGGCTGGAGTTTAGTTTTAAGAAAATTGTAAAGGTGGGAGGCGCCGCTATTATTGCAGCTTGCACTATTATATTTTGTATGATATTATTAGGTGTAGCGGTCGGTACGGCTTTCGGATGGAAGCGGATGGACTGCATCTTTCTGGGCGGTATGATTGCCATGTCCTCCACTACTATTATATATAAGGCTTTTGATGATTTGGGGATGCGCAAGAAACAATTTACAGGCTTGGTGCTTAGCGTGTTGATTCTGGAAGATATTCTAGCTATTGTCCTGATGGTTATGCTGTCCACTATGGCGGTCAGTCATAATTTTGAAGGAACGGAAATGCTGGGCAGTATAGCGAAGTTGCTTTTCTTTCTCATATTATGGTTTGTTGTCGGTATTTATCTGATTCCTGTTTTGCTGAAGAAATGCCGCAAATTGATGAGTGAGGAGACTTTGCTGATTGTATCGCTCGGACTTTGTTTCGGCATGGTTGTCCTTGCCGCCCATACCGGCTTCTCGGCTGCATTCGGTGCGTTTATCATGGGATCTATCCTTGCTGAGACGGTAGAAGCGGAGAGTATTGAACGTCTGGTTAAGCCGGTGAAAGATTTGTTTGGCGCCATATTTTTTGTTTCCGTAGGTATGATGGTAGACCCTTTGATGATAGTGGAATATGCCGGACCTATTATTGTAATCACTCTGGCGGTTATCATCGGACAGTCTTTGTTCGGTACGTTGGGAGTATTGCTTGCGGGGCAACCGTTGAAAACGGCCATGCAATGTGGTTTCAGTTTGACACAGATTGGTGAGTTTGCCTTTATCATCGCTTCTTTGGGAGTGTCCCTGCACGTGACAAGTCATTTTCTGTATCCTATAGTGGTGGCAGTATCTGTTATTACCACTTTCCTTACTCCTTATATGATTCGTTTTGCCGAACCGGCCTCCAACTTCGTCGATACGCACCTGCCGGAGAGGTGGCAGAAGTTTTTGCTGCATTACGCTTCCGGTTCTCAAACAGTGAATCATGAAAGTTTATGGAAGAAATTGATATTTGCCCTGCTGCGTATTACAGTGGTTTATTCCATTGTGAGTGCTGCGGTGGTAGCTATTGCATTCCGTTTTCTTGTACCGTTTTTTAAAGAAAGCCTACCGGGTATTTGGGGGGCTTTGTTGTCTGCGTTGGTCATTATCCTGTTCATATCTCCTTTTTTGCGGGCTATTATGATTAAGAAGAACCATTCGGTAGAGTTCGTTACGTTGTGGCGTGATAGCCGTGGCAATCGTGCTCCGTTGGTGGCCACTATCGTACTGCGGATTTTGTTGGCGGTTTCTTTCGTGATGTTTGTCATTGCCGGGCTGTTTAAGTTGTCGGTCGGGCTGGTTTTCGGCGTTGCGGTTTTGCTGGTTATAGTGATGATACTCTCCCGGCAGCTGAAACGTCAGTCTATAATGATTGAGCGTACTTTCTTTCAGAATCTACGTTCGCGGGAGATGAGGGCGGAATATTTGGGTGAGAAGAAGCCTGAGTATGCCGGTCGTTTGCTTTCCCGCGATTTGCATCTGACGGATTATGAGATTCCCGGTGAATCGGCATGGGCGGGAAAGACATTGGCGGAGTTAAACTTTGGCAAGCGCTATGGGGTACATGTCGTTTCCATTCTTCGTGGACGCAAGCGGATAAATATTCCCGGCGCTTCGGTACGTCTTTTCCCTCAGGATAAGATACAGGTCATTGCCACCGATGAAGAACTGAATGCGTTTGGCGAAGAAATGGACAAGTTTTCTGCAATAGCCACGGATGCGGTGGAAAAGAGTGAAATGATACTGCGCCAACTGCGTATAGATGCCACTTCTCCTTTTCTGGGCAAGACTTTGAAGGAAGCGGGTATCCGGGAGAAATATCATTGTCTGATTGCCGGAGTAGAACGGGGGGAGGAAGCGTTGCATGCTCCCGATGTACATGAACCATTTGCCGAGGGGGATGTGGTGTGGATTGTCGGTGAAAATGTGGATGTGTATAAATTGGTTGGCGAAAATGATGAAAATATCGACCTATAATGTTAAGAGAACAATTATCTTTGCTTTGTAAATATAAACTAAAAAAAGAATATCATGAAAAGTGATCCGAAAGAATGTCTGTATTGCCAGAATAATGAGACGTTGCATAATCTGATGATTGAGATTGCACAGCTTAGTGTGTCCCGTGTTTTCCTTTTTAAGGAGCAGACTTATCGTGGACGTTGCCTTGTGGCTTACAAAGACCATGTGAATGACTTGAACGAGTTGACTGACGAAGAACGTAATGCTTTTATGGCAGACGTGGCCCGTGTGACTCGCGCCATGCAGAAAGCCTTTAACCCTGAAAAGATTAATTATGGTGCATACTCAGATAAATTGTCTCATCTTCACTTCCATTTAGCACCGAAATATGTAGATGGTCCGGATTATGGCGGTACTTTCCAAATGAATCCGGGAAAAGTGTACCTGACAGATGCTGAATACCAGGAGCTGATTGAGGCAGTGAAAAAGAACCTTTAAAAGCAATGAAGAATGAAGAATGAAGAATTAGCTGCGCTATTATGCCGCAAGGTAATTCTTCATTCTTCATTCCTCATTCTTCATTTTTTATAAATTATATTTTATTTAGTATCTTATCCATCACCCAGTTTGTCAGTGTTGCGCTTTCGCCGTCACAGCTACAGGTAGATTTGCCAAGCAGATGGTCTACAACAGCTTGGATGAGCGGTTGCTGAACATAGATTGGATTTTCAACCGGAATTTCTTCCCTTCCTCTTTCGGTATGTAGGGCTATGGGGTCATAGGTAAATACGGAGAAACATATCATACCTCTATCTCCGATGATTTCTATACGGTCTTCCCGTGCGGATTCATGGGCAACGAAACACCACGAACCACTGCCTACCAGTCCGCTATCAAACTGGAAACAGGCGCTGAGGGTATCTTCTGCCGGGTATAGGCCGCCACGGTTGCTCTTATATCCGTTAGCTTCAAGAATATAGCCGAACATATCTTGCAATATGTCTATCTGATGCGGGGCTAAGTCGTAAAAATAACCGCCACCTGCAATGTCGGGCTGTACACGCCAAGGCAAGTTTTCCTTATTATAATCCAAGTCGCGGGGAGGTTGGGCAAAACGGATTTGTATATTGATTATGTTTCCGATAGCTCCTTCTTCCACTAATGATTTTACTTTCAGAAAGTAAGGAAGATAGCGGCGGTAATAGGCAACGAAACAGGGAATGCCGGTCTCCTGAGAGATACGGTTGATGCGGCAACACTCTTCATAGGTCACTGCCATTGGTTTCTCTATATAGACAGGCTTGCCGGCCTTCATGGACATTATGGCATACGTGGCGTGGGAGGAGGGTGGGGTAGCGATATACACGGCATTTACCTCTTCATCGTTAATCAATTCTTGTGCATCGTTGTACCATTTGGCAATGCCTCTTTCTTTAGCATAAGCTTTGGCTTTGGCAATATCCCGGCTCATTACAGCCACTACTTCGGAGTGGTCAATCTTCTGGAAAGCAGGTCCGCTTTTGTATTTGGTTACTTCTCCGCAGCCAATGAAGCCCCATTTTATTATTTTCTCGCTCATACTTATATATAATTATTCTTCAAAGTCGAAATCAAAATCAAAGTCATCCATGAATTCCGGAGCAGTGAAGTCTTCCAGTTCACGGCGGTCTTTTTTGGTGGGACGTCCGGTCCCTTTGGCGCGGTCGATAAAACCGCTAACCTTACTCATTTCCAATAACTCATATTGGTCGGGAGTGGTTACGTTCTCCATCATTTCGGGAACGAGCTTGGCCCCTACGCGCTTTTCTATTGTTTGTAGTACTTTGAAAGAATAGGTGACGGGCGGCTTGCGTACTTGTATGACATCTCCCGGCTTTACCGTTCGGGCAGCCTTTGCCAGTGCACCGTTAATACTGATGCGTCCTTTTTTGCAGGCTTCGGCTGCAATGGTACGTGTTTTGAATATACGTACAGCCCACATCCATTTGTCTATTCTTGCTTCGCTCATTTCTTATTAAACTGATTCATTGTAATGTTGATACCGGCAAGGCAAAAACTTTTGATGATTTCGCCGGCTGTTTCCAGACGCTCGTCCATTGTTTTCCAATCCTCGTCTGTAAAATGTCCCAATACAAAATCTATCTGTCCGCCGCGGGGGAAATCATTGCCGATGCCAAAACGCAGACGGGCATAATTTTGAGTACCCAATGTTGCTGCGATATGTTTCAGACCGTTGTGTCCCGCATCACTTCCTTTTCCTTTCAGCCGCAGAGTGCCAAAAGGCAACGCCAAGTCATCTACCACTATTAATACATTCTCCAATGGAATGTTCTCTTTCTGCATCCAGTAGCGTACGGCGTTTCCGCTCAGGTTCATAAAGGTAGACGGCTTCAGTAACATTATCTGCCTGCCTTTGATTGACAACGTGGCGGTGAAACCGTAACGTCCGTCGTTAAAGGTCGCTCCGGTAGCTTTTGCTAAGGCGTCTACTACCATGAAACCTATGTTGTGGCGCGTTTCGTGATACTCGGGACCGATATTGCCTAAACCGACAATTAGATATTTCATTGTTTATATTCTTACTATGATGATAATTCGGATAAAAGAGGAACGCGGATTATCGCAGCTGTCCGCGGATATGAAATCTGCGTTGTCTGCGTTAATCCGCGTTCCGGAATATCTTGTTTTCTTACTAAGAAAGCACTGATTAGTTGTTTGCAGCAGCTGCCGCAGCACCTCTTGCAGCACGAGTCAGCTTAACAGCACATACAACGGCTTCTTTTGCATTCAACAGTTCCAAACCTTCGTAGCTCAATTCACCTACTTTTACTGTCTTGCCCAATCCCAAGTGAGATACGTTGACAATCAGCTTTTCAGGAATAACGTTGTACAAAGCTCTAACTTTCAGTTTACGCATTTGCAGAGTCAGCTTACCACCGGCTTTCACACCTTCTGCCAAACCTTCCATTTGTACGGGAACTTCCATAACGATAGGCTTAGCTTCGTCAATTTGATAGAAGTCAACGTGCAGGATAGTGTCCTTTACCGGGTGGAATTGAATATCTTTCAAGATAGCGTTTACTTTCTTGCCATCGATAATCAGGTCAACCACGTAGATGTGCGGAGTATAAACCAAGTTGCGCAGACCTTCTGCCGGTACAGTGAAATGAACGTTTTCACCTGCTCCGTAGAGTACGCAAGGTACACCGTTGTCTTTACGAATAGCTTTCAAAGCTCTTGCTTGTTCCGAAGAACGTTCTGCAATAGTTCTTGCAGTTCCTTTTACTTCAATTGATTTCATTTTTTTTTAATTTTGTGTTACTCTAAATTAAGTAGATTATTGCTTAATTCACCATCACACGATGTGGTTCACCACACGATGTTGCAAAAAGCGGTGCAAAAGTACAGCTTCTTTTTGAATTATCAAAAGGTTGTCCTTTAAAAATCAATATCTATTTTTATTTCCCCATCCAGTGGAGACTCTTTCTCTTCTTGTTCTGCCGTTGGCTGTTCGTTACAGGGTAATTCTTCGTTGTCGTTGTGACGCACATAAGCCCCTTGTTGCTCTTGAATAAAGCCAATCGCTTGTTGCAGGCCATTCATAAACTTTTCAAAGTCTTCTTTATACAAGAAGATTTTGTGTTTCTCAAAACTCACTTGCGAGTCATCCCCTTCGCCCATTACTACTTTCTTACTTTCAGTAATGGCCAAAAACATTTCGTCCTTTCTGTTTTTCTTAACGTCTAAATAGTAGATGCGCTTGCCTGCTTTAATGGATTGGGAGAATACAATTTCTTTGTCGTTCACGTCCAGTCCACTTTTCTTTTTAAAGTCTTCCATATTTTAGCTATCTTGTTGTAATCGGGCTCAAAATTGACGATTTTTTTTAAACTGTCAAAAGAAAAAGCCCGGATAATGATTATCTGCATTAAAAAATGTGATTTATTTATGTAAACTCATTAAAAATATCTACTTTTGCCCCTCATTAAAACACCAGTATTTACTTTAGTTATGATAAACAGAGTTCTTATTCGTCTTAAGATTATACAAATAGTATACGCTTATTATCAGAATGGTAGTAAAAATTTAGATGCTGCAGAGAAGGAATTGTTCTTCAGCCTTTCCAAAGCATATGATCTCTACAACTACCTGCTCATGCTGATGATAGCATTGACGAACTACGCACAAAAGCGCCTTGATGCGGCAAAAGCAAAATTGGCTCCCACGGCCGAAGAGTTGTATCCGAACATGAAATTCGTAGAAAACAAATTCATTTCCCAGTTAGAAGTAAACAAGCAGTTGATGGATTTTATCTCCAATCAGAAGCGCACTTGGGCGAATGACGAGGATTTTGTCAAAGGATTGTTTGAAAAGATTATCGCTTCCGATATATATAAAGAATATATGGCTTCTTCTGAAAAGACTTATGAGGAAGACCGCGAATTATGGCGAAAGCTTTATAAAACATTTATTTTCAACAATGAGGATCTTGATGTATTGCTTGAGGATCAAAGTCTCTATTGGAATGATGATAAAGAAATAGTTGACACATTCGTTCTGAAAACAATTAAACGTTTTGAAGAGAAGAATGGTGCCAATCAGTCTTTGCTACCCGAATTTAAGGATGACGAGGATCAGGAGTTTGCTCGCCGTTTGTTCCGTCGCACGATATTGAATTGCGATTACTATCGTCATCTTATCAGCGAAAATACGCGTAATTGGGATTTGGATCGTGTCGCATTCATGGATGTGGTTATTATGCAGTGTGCGTTGGCGGAAATATTGAGCTTTCCGAATATTCCCGTTAGTGTTTCGTTAAATGAGTATGTAGACATAGCCAAAGTATACAGCACTGCTAAAAGCGGTAGCTTTGTAAATGGCACATTAGATGGAATAGTTAAGGAATTAAAAAAAGAAGGGAAGTTGTCGAAAAACTGATACCTTTGTTGAATAATAAAAATTAAAACGGAATATTTATGAATTTAATGACTGTATTCTTCCTGCAAGCTCCTGCCGCAGGCCCGGACGGAAGCATGATGTGGATTATGCTGATAGCTATGTTTGCCATCATGTACTTTTTTATGATTCGTCCTCAAAACAAGAAACAAAAAGAAATTGCGAACTTTCGTAAGTCTCTTCAAGTGAACCAAAAGGTTATCACTGCCGGTGGTATTCACGGTATCATCAAGGAAATTAACGATAATGATGTAGTACTTGAAATTGCTTCTAACGTTAAAATCCATATTGATAAGAATTCTATTTTTGCCGCAGCTGCTGATGCAAACAGTAGCCAGGCTTCTAAATAAGTAGATGTGAGCCTATGTTGAATCGTAGGAACATAAGACGTATTTATTTAAATATAACCGGAAAAGCAAAGGACTTTCTGCTTAGCGATAAGAGCAGGGAGTTCTTTGTTTTTTTGTTTTTCTTCTTTATAGCCGGCGGTTTCTGGCTGTTACAGACGTTGAACAACGATTATGAAGCGGAGTTCTCTGTTCCGGTGCGTCTGCGCGGTGTGCCCAATAATACAATGATTACTTCAGAGCCTGCTTCCGAACTTCGCATCAAGGTGAAGGATAAAGGAACTGTCTTGCTCAATTATATGTTGGGAAAAAGTTTCTATCCGATTACACTTGACTTTTCTGATTATCGAGGTGTCAACAATCATGTACGTGTGTATGCTTCTCAATTCGAGAAGAAGGTTCTTAGTCAGTTGAACGTTTCTACGCGCCTGCTATCCATAAAGCCGGATACACTGGAATATATTTATGCGACGGGATTGTCTAAGTTGGTCCCTGTAAAACTATCGGGCACGGTCAGTGCCGGACGGCAATATTATTTGTCGGATACGGTTTTTAGTCCGGATTCAGTTTTGGCCTATGCACCGGAAGGGGTACTGGATACAATAACCGCTGCCTATACGCAACATATTAAGCTGGAGAATATTTCTGATACATTGAGGCGGCAGGTGGCTTTGGTCACTCAGAAAGGGGTGAAGTTCGTACCGGCTTCTATTGAAATGATGCTTCCTGTGGATATTTATACGGAAAAGACAGTAGAAGTACCATTACATGGAGTAAACTTCCCGGCTAATAAAGTACTGCGTGCTTTCCCGTCTAAAGTTCAAGTGACTTTTCAAGTAGGACTTAGCCGTTTCCGTCAAATAACCGCGGATGATTTTCATATCAATGTTTCCTATGAGGAACTGCTGCGGTTGGGTTCGGACAAGTACACTGTAAAGCTAAGGAATATTCCGGAAGGAGTGACTCAAGTGCGTTTTAATCCCGAACAGGTTGATTTCCTTATAGAACAAATTCCTTCTTCATTATGACCGTCAGGATAGGCATAACCGGAGGTATTGGCAGTGGAAAAAGTGTTGTGTCCCGACTGTTGGAAGCGATGGGGATTCCTGTCTATATTTCTGATGTGGAAACCAAGCGGCTTATGCTGGCAGACTCTGACATTCGCAGGGAGTTGGTTGCTTTGTTGGGTGATGAAGTCTATGCCGGTGGAGTGCTGAATAAGCCTTTGCTTGCTTCTTATCTTTTTGGCAACCCCGAACATGCTCTGCAGGTGAACGGTATTATTCATCCGCGAGTAAAAGAAGATTTCAGACAATGGCTTCGGCATCATGCGGTTTGTCCGATAGCAGGCATCGAATCGGCTATTCTGATAGAGGCAGGTTTTGCGGGCGAAGTGGATGTAATTGTTATGGTCTATGCTCCCGAAGAAGTGCGGGTACAACGCGCTATGAAGCGGGATGTTTCCTCGCGCGAATTGATAGAAAAACGCATCCGCAGCCAAATGAGTGATGAGGAAAAGCGCGGTCGGGCGGATTTTGTAATAGTGAATGATGGTGAAACACCGTTAATTCCACAGGTTTTAGCTTTAATCACTTTCCTGTCTCAAAATAATACCTATCTTTGCCCACCGAAAAAATAACTACTAATTACAAAACAGAATATACTATGTTGAAGACTATTTTGTCTATTTCCGGCAAGCCGGGATTGTATAAACTCATTTCTCAGGGAAAGAATATGCTGATTGTAGAGTCACTGGTTGATAAGAAGCGTTTCCCCGCTTACGGTAATGAAAAGATTATTTCTTTAGGCGATATTGCCATGTATACGGACGAAGAAGAAGTACCTTTGAAGGATGTGCTTCTTTCAATGAAGAAAAAAGAGAACGGCGCGGCTGTGACATTGGATGTGAAAAAGGCTTCTGCAAAAGAACTTCAGGCTTATTTGGCGGAAGTGTTACCGAACTTTGACCGTGACCGCGTATATGTATCGGATATTAAGAAGCTGATTTCTTGGTATAACCTGTTGGTTGCAAGCGGCATGACGGACTTTGAAGAAGAGGCCGAAACCGTTGCCGAAGAAGTGAAAGAAGAAACTGCAGAGTAATTATACTCCCTTTTTAAGGTAGAGGCGTGTCGAAATGTAAAAGTCCTATCATTCTGTCATTCAGAGGAGCTTGCGACGAAGAATCTCCTCTCTTATGTATGCAGAGAAGAGATTCTTCACTGCGTTCAGAATGACAGAATGATAGGACTTTTACATTTTGACACAACCCCATTTACTAAGTTAATATCTTGTTTCTTATGAAGTTAACTTATTATTTCTTACAAAGTTAACTTCGTGTTGTCTATAAAGTTAACTTCTTGCAGTTACGATATTAACTTCCTGAAAAGGTCTTGTTTTTAGTTTCTGAATACCAATCCGTCTTTCGTTGTATCGGCATCCACTGTGATTGGCTTGCTACGGTCTACTTCTTGGGCTAATAGCTTCTTTGATAAATCGTTCAGTAAGTAGTGCTGGATGGCACGCTTTACAGGACGGGCGCCAAACTCAGGGTCGTACCCTGCATTGGCAAGGAAGTCTATGGCAGCATCGGTCAATACCAGTTCCACTCCATTTCCGTACAACATCTTTTGTACGCTTTTGATTTGGAGTACAACAATCTGTTTGATTTCCTTTTCCGTCAGTGGCAAGAACATGATTGTTTCATCGATACGGTTCAGGAATTCCGGACGGATTGTTTTTTTCAGCATATTCATTACTTCTTTCTTGGTTTCTTCTACAATCTCCTCCTTGTTGGAACTGTTCAGTTTTTCCATTTGGCTTTGAATGTATCCGCTACCCATATTGGAAGTCATAATGATAATGGTATTCTTGAAGTTTACGGTACGGCCTTTATTATCCGTCAAACGTCCGTCGTCCAATACCTGCAGTAAGATGTTGAATACATCCGGATGTGCCTTCTCTATTTCATCGAACAGTACGACTGAGTACGGCTTCCGGCGTACGGCTTCCGTCAACTGGCCACCCTCATCATAGCCTACGTATCCCGGAGGCGCTCCGACCAGGCGGGAAACACTGTGTTTCTCTTGGTATTCGCTCATGTCGATACGTGTCATCATCGTTTCGTCATCAAACAGATATTCGGCGAGTGCTTTGGCAAGTTCTGTTTTACCCACACCGGTAGTACCGAGGAAGAGGAACGAGCCGATAGGGCGTTTCGGGTCTTGCAATCCTGCACGGCTCCGGCGTACGGCATCAGCAACGGCTTCGATGGCTTCATCCTGACCGATTACGCGTTGGTGCAGTTCGTCTTCCAGATGCAGCAATTTATCCTTTTCGCTTTGCAGCATCTTGCTTACCGGTATACCCGTCCAGCGAGAAACTACATCAGCAATGTCTTCGGCATCGACTTCTTCTTTAATCATTGCGCTGTCACCTTGCATTTCGTGCAGTTTTTGCTGCGTTTCTTCAATCTCCTGATTCAGCGCCTGGAGTTTGCCATAGCGTATTTCGGCAACCTTTCCGTAGTCACCTTCACGTTCCGCTTTATCGGCTTCAAACTTCAAGTTCTCTATTTCGACCTTGTTTTGCTGAATCTTGTTCACCAGCGTTTTTTCGCTTTGCCACTTTGCTTTATACGACTTTTCCTGTTCTTTCAGTTCGGCAAGTTCTTTACCGATTTGTTCCAGTTTGGGACGGTCGTTTTCGCGTTTTATGGCTTCACGCTCAATCTCCAACTGCTTGATTTTACGTGAAATCTCGTCCAACTCTTCCGGTACGGAGTCCACTTCCATACGGAGTTTGGCTGCGGCTTCGTCCATCAAGTCGATAGCCTTGTCCGGCAGAAAACGGTCGGTGATGTAGCGGTTGCTCAGCTCTACGGCGGCAATGATGGCATCGTCTTTAATCCGTACGTGGTGATGATTTTCGTAACGTTCCTTCAAACCGCGAAGAATGGAAATGGTGCTTAACGTATCCGGTTCATTCACCATGACTATCTGGAAACGACGTTCCAGAGCTTTGTCCTTTTCAAAGTACTTTTGATACTCGTCGAGGGTGGTAGCCCCGATACTTCTCAGCTCACCACGTGCCAAGGCGGGTTTCAGGATGTTGGCGGCATCCATGGCGCCTTCACCCTTACCGGCTCCTACCAACGTGTGAATCTCGTCGATAAACAAAATGATGTCTCCTTCCGACTTCTTCACTTCGTTGATAACGGCTTTCAGACGTTCTTCAAATTCACCCTTGTATTTGGCTCCTGCAACCAATGCACCCATATCCAAGGAGTAAACCTGTTTGTTTTTCAGGTTCTCAGGAACGTCACCTCGCAATATACGATGGGCAAGACCTTCTACGATGGCTGTTTTACCTGTACCCGGCTCACCTATTAATATAGGGTTGTTTTTTGTACGGCGGCTCAGAATCTGCAGTACCCGGCGGATTTCTTCGTCACGTCCGATGACAGGGTCCAATTTGCCGCTTCGGGCTGCTTCATTCAGGTTGATAGCGTACTTTTCCAATGACTGATAAGTGTCTTCACTGGATTGTGAGGTTACCTTTTCGCCTTTTCGTAATTCATTGATAGCGTTGCGCAATTCTTTCTCCGTCATTCCGGCATCTTTCAAGATGGTGGAGGCAGTGCTTTTTACGTTTAACAAAGCCAACAGAATCGGTTCCAATGAAACGAATTCATCTCCCATTTCTTTGGAGTACTGGGTGGCCTTCTGAAAAATTTCATTCGTTTCACGACTCAGATAAGGCTCACCGCCTGATACTTTCGGCAATGAATCAATCTGCTTGTCTAGCACAAGTGCGATTTGCTGCCCGTTCATACCCAGCTTTTGGAAAATGAAGTTGGTAACGTTTTCGCCCACCTTCATCACGCTTTGAAGCAAGTGTACGGGTTCAATGGCTTGTTGCCCCCGTGCTTGCGTCAGGTTCACGGCTTCTTGTACGGCTTCCTGCGCTTTGATGGTAAAATTGTTAAAGTTCATATCTTGTTCTCCTTTCTATTTTTATCAGATTCATAACACTTCAAAGGGCGCAAAAGATTTGCCAGCGGCAGAAATGAGACAAAATTTCAGTTAATAGAAGAGAATGAATGTCAAAATGGCTGATTTGCGACAAATCGTTTTTATCTGCAAAACTTTTTGTACCTTTACCCCCTCAATTAATATATAATTATGGAAAATACCCAAATAAAACTTTCCGAAACGGTAATGGTGATAGACGTTGCCTACTTGAATTTTGTTATCAATGATTTAAAGAAGTATTTTGAACCGTTGCTGGGACGTTCTTTACAGACAGTAGACTTGGGACTTTTTACTATGTATTTGGCAATGGATGCCGGAATGAAAGAGGGAGAGAATAATGTACAGATACTTTTGGTGTATGATGAACAATCCGGAAAGTTGGAACACTGCCTGCCTTCCGATTTGAAGAGTGAACTGGATGGGGTGGCTTTTAAAGGGCCTTTGGGGGAGTTTAGTTTTATGGCTGTACCTTCGGAGGGCTTTGTGTCCCGTGGAGAATTGTATCTTGATTTGCTACATATAGTCCTGAACTCAGCCGATGTGAAGAAATTGATTGTTGTACCTTTTAGCGAAGAATATGGTGAGGAAGTTGAAGAGGTGCTGAAAGAGTCTGTTGCGGAAAATGCCGGCAAGCCGGGAGATGCAAAGGAATTTATTTATTTCCGTATGGAAGAACCGGCTGTACCTGCTGTTTGTCATTGGGAGATGTTGGGTTATCCGTTGATGTCGGCATTAGGTATCAGGAGCGAAGATTTGCAGGATAATTAATCGTTTTAATTCATTATGCCGTGAGTGATTTTCGTTTAAAAGTGTTCCAGGCTGTTGCGAAGAACCTGAGTTTTACGAAGGCTTCGCAAGAGTTGTTTGTCAGCCAGCCTGCCATTACCAAGCATATACAAGAGTTGGAAGCCGCTTATCAGACGCGTCTGTTCGACCGTCAGGGGAGTAGGATTTCATTGACGGAATCCGGTAAATTGCTTTTGGAGCATTGCGAGCGGATTTTGGAAGATTATAAACGACTGGAGTACGAAATGCACTTGTTGCACAATGAGTACACCGGTGGTTTGAAGTTGGGTGCCAGTACCACTATTGCCCAATATGTACTGCCGCCTTTGCTTGCCAGTTTCATAGGCAAATTTCCACAAGTTAATTTGTCGTTGTTGAATGGTAATTCCAGAGAGATAGAAGCCGCTCTGCAAGAGCATCGTATTGATTTGGGGTTTGTGGAAGGAGTATTTCGTTTACCTAATATAAAATATACCACTTTTCTGGAAGATGAATTGGTAGCGGTGGTTCGTACAGGCAGCAAACTTGCCGTAGGGGAGGAGATAACCCCGGAAGAACTGTTGCACCTGCCTTTGGTGCTTCGTGAAAGAGGTTCGGGTACGTTGGATGTTTTTGAACGTGCCTTGCAGCAACATAATATAAAGTTATCCTCTTTGCAGGTTCTGATGTATTTGGGGAGTACGGAGAGCATCAAATTGTTTTTGGAACATACGGATTGTTTAGGTATTGTTTCCGTTCGTTCTATTACGCGTGAATTATATTCAGGACAGTTGCGTGTTGTTGAAATAAAGGGAATGCCTATGTTGCGTGATTTCAGTTTTGCACAGCCTCAGGGGCAAGAAAGCGGTTTGGCCCAAGTATTCATGCAGTTTGCCATACATAATAACAATAAGTTATAGTGCATAAGCAGAAACGATTGGCGTGATTGGGAAAAGAAGCCTACCTTTGCGCCCGAAAACAAATTAATAAAAATAAAAAGGTATGGCTTCAACTCAAGCATCTGCGAAAAGCATTAATATGTCTTTCTTACAGAACAACAACAAAATTATTTACGTTTCCCTTCTTGTTATTCTTTCTTTCTTCCTATTTCTCGATTATATTCCGGGAATGCACGTTTATTCTGCATGGGTCACTCCTCCGGTAGCTTTATTCCTCGGATTGGCGTTTGCGTTGCTGTGTGGGCAGGCTCATCCTAAGTTTAATAAAAAGACTTCTAAATACCTGTTGCAATACTCGGTAGTAGGTCTGGGGTTTGGTATGAATTTGCAGGCCTCGCTTGCTTCCGGCAAAGAAGGTATGGAGTTTACGATTATCTCCGTGGTGGGCACATTGCTCATCGGTTGGGTTATCGGTCGTAAGTTTCTTAAAGTAGACCGCGACACTTCTTATTTGATTAGTTCCGGTACGGCTATTTGCGGTGGCAGTGCTATTGCGGCGGTAGGTCCTGTTTTGAAGGCGAAAGATAGTGAAATGTCTGTGGCATTGGGTACAATCTTCATTTTGAATGCGATAGCTTTGTTTATATTTCCTATGATTGGCCATGCGTTGAACATGAGCCAGCATGAGTTTGGTACGTGGGCTGCCATTGCTATCCACGACACCAGCTCGGTAGTGGGTGCAGGAGCCGCCTATGGTGAAGAAGCGTTGAAAGTTGCCACTACTATTAAACTGACACGCGCCCTTTGGATTATTCCGTTGGCAATTGCTACTTCATTTATTTTCAAAAGCAAAGGGCAGAAGATTAGTATTCCTTGGTTCATCTTCTTTTTTGTTTTGGCAATGATTGTCAACACCTACGTGCTGAGCCTTTCAGAAACCGGTGCTTTGATTGGTGCGGGAATCAACAGTATTGCTCGTAAGACCTTGACAATAACTCTGTTCTTTATCGGAGCTTCCTTGTCACGTGACGTTTTGAAAGCTGTAGGAGTCAAGCCGCTTGTACAAGGTATACTGCTGTGGGTGGTTATCAGTTTCAGTACGTTGGCTTATATCTATTGGCTCTGATATAAAGCTGTTATGGTTTGAGGGGACAGGATGGCATATTCTTTCCGTATCCCCTGAATCTCTTCATTGGTTGCATATACAAATACACATCTCGCTATTATCGGGGTGTGTATTTCTTTTATGTGCCCCGCCCAACTTCGCCGAACTGAATCAGATGGAACGTAGGTGATAAACCCTTGTCGTTCCAGTTTCTTTTTGGTATTCAGCTCGGCGTGCGGACCGGTCAGTACGATATACCACATATGCGGTTTATCTAATTGACTGATAATATATTGAAAAGTCATATTTAGTTAGCTTGTGTTACTGTGAAATTGAAAGTGTGGAAGAATTGCGGCTTGTTTCCGATAGTTATCGGAAGAACGATGCTGACGTAAGTTCTTTCTCCTTTTCTAATATTTCTTTTATTGTATATTTTATTGATGCCTTTTTCTGTAATCAAATTGGATGCAGTAATGGTCCGGTTTATTTCATGATTGTCTTTAATGATTTCCATCGGAACTTTATCGGTTGTAAAGGGGGAGAGGCTGACGCTTGATGCTCTTCCATTGATAATGAAGTTGGCTTTTTCCCAGTTCAACTGTACTACTTCATTGCTATTGTTCCTGACTATAAGTTTCCATGCACTACTGCTCGGTATAAAACGGTAAAGCACATTATTTTTGATATGTTCTAATTTTCCTTGATGATTTTCATGCGATCTGAATGTAATGCGGCAGTTTTCATTGTCAATATATTGTGCATGAGATAAGGTAGGAAACAAAAGTGAAAATATAATGATGAGATGGTGTTCCCGTTTATATTTTTTATAGTCAAAGTAAGTCCATATAAGGATAGTCAGTATACAGATAGGAATTGCAATGAGAATATAACCTGTTAATGTCATAACATTATATGTATTATCTTTTTATTAATATGAATACGTGGCAAAAATATCATAAATTAATTGATAAAACAAATAAATTATGAATTAAATCAAACAAATAATCAGATAAATTATTATTCAAGTAGTTTTAGTATGGCTAATTAATTCGTACCTTCATAGAAATGGAAAAGAGTAATATATATATTGGCGAGATTATCAGGAATGTCATGGCTGATAATCAGGTTACTAAGGCTGAACTCGCAAGGAGACTGGGTGTTAGGCCTCAAAGTGTCGATTATATGTTGACACGGAAAAGTATTGATACTGATACTTTGTATAATGTTTCGCGAGCACTGAATTATGATTTTGCCATGCTATACTCTTTACGTGAAGGGCAGACAAATTGTGATATGAAAGAAGCCGCATATAATGTGGCTACAGCTAAGATATTGGTGGAGTTGGAATTAAAGCCGGAAGATTTGGCAAGGCTGAATCTGAAAAAAAGAATTACCGATGTGCTGAAATAATCCATAGCCTTCCAATCCGGTAGCTATTGTTTCTGATACAGAGCTTTGATGGTTTGAAACGGCAGGACGGTATATTCCCTTTGTACTTTTTGAATATCATTATCGGTTGCATATACAAATACACATCTCGCTACTGCCGGGATGTGTATTTCTTTTATACGTCCGGCCCAATGCCGCCGCACTGAATTCAATGGAACGTAGGTGATAAGACCTTGTTGTTCCAACTTCTGTTTGATAGTCAGTTCGCCATGCGGTCCGGTTAGTACGACATACCAGGTATGTGGTTTATCCAAGTGGTCGATGATATATTGTGAAGTCATAGTTAGTCAACGTGTGTTACTATAAAGTTGAATATATGAAAGAATTGGGGCTTATTACCTATGCCTACCGGAAGAATGATATTGACAGAGGTCCTTCCGCCTTTTCTTAAATTCAGCTTATTATATATTTTATTGACTTTCTTCTCTACAATCAGATTGGATGCGGTAACGGTTCGGGCTATTTCAGAATTATTTTTAATAATGTCTGTAGGAGTCTCATCGGTTGTGAAAGGATGGAAACTGACGCCGGATGCTCTCCCGTTGATGATGAAACTGGCTTTTTCCCAATTTACCCGTATATCTTCATCTGCGTTGTTCTTGATGATTATTTGCCACGCATCATCGGCCGGAACGAATTGAAAAATCATATTGTCTTTGGTGTGTTCCAATTTTCCCGGCTGATTTTCGTATGAAGTAAATGAGATGTTGCAGTGCTCGTTGTCCGTGTACTGCGCATACGACAGAAACGGATAGAAAAGAAATAGCAGAAGAATACAGGAATTCTTTTTCTTGTATTTCCTAAAATCCAAATAAGTCCATAAAGCGATAGCCAACAGGCATACCGGGATTGCGATAAGAATGTAAACAATCAATGTCATACTATTGTGATATAATGATTTGTTTGAATGTGTAGCAAAAATATTATAAAATACTTGATAAAACAAAAATCTCATAAATAATTTAGACAAACGTGCTGCAGATTTATGTAAATGTATGATTTTTGCCTATTCATGAACTATTCTTTCCAACCCCTTTTTTCTATTTCGGTTACTTTTGTCATATTAAAATATGAATAACCTGAAATAATAATCTTATGAGGAACAAGAACATTAGACACCTGTTTCTGTGGTGTATTTGCTGTTTGTTATTTCCGTTACATTCTTGTAATGATGTAGATGATTTGCAGGCTCAGGCAAATCTTCTGAAAGAACGTGTCGCCACACTTGAAAAGGCGGTTGAGCACATAAATGAATCCGTAAACGGTTTACAGTATTTATTGTCGGGTACATCGGTAGTGGGAGTTACGGCTATTGATAAAGGATATAAACTGGAACTTGCCGACGGGCAGTCGTTTAATATTGTAACCGGTGAGAATGTGGACGGATTACTTCCATTAATTAAAATCAGTGATGAAGGTTACTGGATGTATAGTGTGGACGGAACCAACTATACCCCTATGACTGACGGAAGTGGCAAGCCGTTGAGCGTTTATCCTGTCAATGAGGATGGCGGTCGTATCGTATCGCCTCAGATGCGGGTTTCGTCCGACGGGTACTGGCAGGTGAGTTATGACGGTGGAGAAACGTATGAAACCTTAGTAGGAAGTGATGGGCGTAAGGTATCAGCGTTGGTTGAAGTTACCAGTTCGAATTCTATTTTCGACCGTGTGCATTATGATGAAAAAGGTAAACCGGAAATCACTCTCAGATTAGCAGCTGACGGAAAGGAATTTACTTTTCCGGTAATCAGTACCTTTTATTTAAAAGTGTTGGCGGATGACGGCAGTGAAATAACCGAAGCCGATGAACAAATTTTTCCTTTAGCTGAGAAGCGTGTTTATACCGTGGAGCAGGGGGATGTGGAAGAGGCAGTGATTAAAGCACCGGAAGGTTGGGATGTGATTCTTGAAGAGGCTAAATTATCTATCACTTCTCCTAAAGTAACAGATGTGGAGAAAACGGAAGAGATAAATATAATCATTACGTCTCCTAAAAACTTCATACGTGTAGTTACGATTAAGGCTAAATTACTGAATTCTTACGGTACAAGCCAAACTTGGTTGGATTTTGAAGGTAATACAGGTAATAATGTGTTGCTTGATTTCTCGTATGCAGGATATGAACATGGCGAAAAAGAACCGCCAAGTGTGGAAACCTTGCAAGCACAAGGCTATAAGATATATAATGTGGTAGATTATGGGGCTGTTCCCAATGATGGACTATCAGATCGTGAAGCATTTGTCAAGACATTGGAAGCGGCTACCGGAGTTACTCGTTCGATAACTAAAGATAATAATATTCGTGTTAGTAAAGATAAGGCAAATGCCATTATCTATTTCCCCGAAGGAGAGTTCGTTTTGCAGGGTGTAGAAGATAAGGTGAATGAATGTATACATCTTACTATGGGAAATTTTGTAATTAAAGGTGCGGGAAGAAATAAAACGGTTATCCGAATGAATAAGCAGAATGAACCGGCTGGTGCCGGAATGTGGACTACTCCTACCTTGATTGAAATAAAGCATTATACAGACGCATCAGACATGACACCGGTAACGGAAGATGCCGCAAAGGGGACTTTTTCTGTAAAGGTAGGGGCTGCCACCGGTATTACTGCCGGAAGCTGGGTGCGACTTTATTTAAAAAACAATAACACGGAATTGGTAGGCAAGGAATTGTCGCCATATGCGGCTACTGATTTGAGTACCCAGAATGATGTGCCGTCCATTGTCGCCAATGGGGTGGAAGTATTGGATTATCATCAAGTGAAGTCGGTCAGCGGCAATACCATTACATTCTACGAGCCGCTTATGCACTCAGTGGAAGCTAAATATGAGTGGAAAATACAAAAATATCCACATTACGAAAATGTAGGAGTAGAAGACATAACTTTTCAAGGTGATGCCAAAGAAGACTTTAAACATCACGCATCAGCAGCTGATGATAGTGGTTTTAAATTGATAGACTTCGGACGGCTCACAAATTCTTGGATGCGCCGAGTTAATTTTATAAGTGTCAGTGAGGCTCTGTCTGTTGTCAATAGTGCGAATGTATCTGTTTACGATATAGATATTAGTGGCAAGCGGGGGCATTCAGCAGTTCGTTCACAAGGCTCTTCTCGTGTGTTTATAGGCAAGGTTAGGGATAGAAGTGATGGTAAAGAATTGAAAGATAGCGGTGGACATGAATTGGGGAACTTTATGAAAAATGCCGGACAGTACCATGCTTGCGGTGTGTCTAAGCAGAGTTTAGGTGCTGTAATCTGGAATGTACATTGGGGAGACGATTCATGTTTCGAGTCCCATGCTTCGCAACCGCGTGCCACACTGATAGATTGTTGTACCGGTGGATTCATGCAATGGCGCGAAGGTGGAGACTTGACTCAACTTCCTAATCACTTGGATGATTTGGTTATTTGGAACATGAATGCCACAAAGACAAAAGCATCAGATAATAATCCTTTTGTATGGTGGGATGAGAATAATATTTGGTGGAAGAATTTGCCGCCTGTTATCGTAGGTTTCCATGGAGCACAAGTACAATTTGCGGATAATTCAAAACAAGTGAAGCGTTTGGAAAGTAATGGCACAGCTGTTACCCCCAATTCTCTTTACGAGGCACAGTTGAAGAAACGTTTGGGTGAAGTGCCCTCTTGGTTAAATGCATTAAAATAATAACTTTAAAACTATATACGATTATGAAAAAGATTTGGTACTATACATTTATCTTATTTGCTCTGTTTATGGCAGGATGTGAAGATACAGATAAATTGGAAGCTGATATTAATTCTCTTAAGGAGCGTGTGGCTGCATTGGAAAGTAAAGTAGAGATGCTGAATGGCAATATAAAAGCTTTGAATATCCTGTGCCAGGATGGCATGATTATCTCTAAAGTGGAGCATGATGCAGAACAAAGTGTTTATACGCTTACGCTCAGTGATGGAACCAAATTGAAGCTGGCGGAAAGAACCGATAGCTTTGCAAATGTACCGTTGGTTAATATTAGCAGTGAAGGTTATTGGCAGGTCAGCTATAACAATGGGCAGACTTATGTAACTATCTTGCATGGAGATACTCCGATAAATGCAGTTGGTAAGGACGGGTATACTCCGGAGTTTCGGATTAATGCCGAAGGAAATTGGGAAGTATCTACTACCGGCGATTCGAATTATACTGTAGTAAAGGATGAGAATGGTAATCCGGTAGCAGCTGTGTATGATGCAAGTTCTTCATCTGTCAACCTGTTTCAATCGGTTACGGAAGAAAATGGAGTTTTAAAAATAACTTTTGATGGTAGTAATAAAGTGGTAGAAGTTCCTGTTGTCCCTGACTTTGAATGTTATTTTAAGGATATTGCCGGTGAACAGAAAATCAATCCGGATGAGACTAAGAAGTTTGAGGTATATATTAAAGGTGCGGACAAAACAATCATTACTGCTCCTATGGGATGGAAAGCAACATTGGGGACTCCTAATGCACAGAATATAGCGGAACTTACGGTGATTGCCCCGAAAGGAAAGGTTGTTACTCGTGCGGTGGCTGATAATACAAGAGATATTTCTATCCTTGCTTTCAAAGGAACCTTCGCTACGCTTGCCAAGATGCAGGTGAATCTGATTGAGGTAGAGACGGGAGGAGGGGATGAACCGACACCTGTTCCGGGAATATTAACAGAATTAGTCGTTCCGTTGACGGCAACTACATCTTTAACAGCTAAAGGTAAATATAATTCTAAAAATCTTTTACCTAATGATGAAGGGGATTACTGGTTTACCCGGTTTGATGTAGAAGGGGCATATTCTTCCTATGAAGTGGATGTTACAGATTTGGCTGTGAAGGCTATTATTGGTGATGGAAATGTAGGTTGGAATCTTACAGCCTTTGGTTATCATAAAACAGGAGTATTTGATAAAACAGCTACTTATGTACTTACGTTTAATGTAAAAGCTTCAGTAGCCGGTTCTATTGGTGCTATGATTAGAACATGTGATGATAAAAGAGCATTTAAAGTTGCGAATACAGATAAAAAGGCAACAATCCTTACTTCTAATGTTTCAAAGGACCTATATAATGAAATATCTATTCAGTTTGACTTTACTCAGACTCATGGAACGGCAGGAGTTAATATTTCTGATGACAAAGGTCTGTTTGAAGGAACGCTTGATGCTGATGTACAAGGGATAAATATATATTTTTACAATAATAAGAAGGGTACTACCTTATATATCAAAGACATCAAATTAGTCAAGCTATAATTAAATATTCGCATATTTTTGTATCTTTACTCGCAATCAACCATTTATCATATGAAACATCTCCTACTATCCCTCGCCTTCCTCTGCGCGCTCCCTTTGAGTGCGCAGCAGGTCATTGGTTTTGAGGAGCAGGTTCCGGCGGGCTTCACTTCTCCCGACAAGAAATCCCTGTCCTTGTCAAACCGTTACTATAAAGAAGGCAAGAAGAGTCTTGAATGGGATTTCCGTCCCGGTTCAGTAATGAATGTTGCGTTAGACGCCCCGTTGGCGTTGAACAACAAGACAGAGAACACGCATGGCATCACGCTGTGGATATATAATGAAAAGTCACAGCCCGATTCGTTGCGTTTTGAGTTTCTCAATGCAGAGGGTAAGGTGTCCTATTGGTTCACCTACCGGTTGCAATCGCCCGGGTGGCGTGCCTGCTGGATTGGCTTCAAGAGTATGCGCGGTGATAAGGCAGACAAGACGATAGCCTCTTACCGGGTAGTGGCTCCCGACCGTAAAGGCCGTGTATTCTTTGACCGTTGGAAGTTCCCCGAAAAGGCGATGAATCTGCGTACCACCCCCGATATGCAGATAGACTACAACAGCCTTGCTGTGGGGCGCGACCTTTGGCACTGGTGCCGTGTGTGGGAATGGGAACAGTATGAATACGACATTCCCCGTCCTGCCAAACTCACGGAGAAACAGCGTCAGGAACTCAAGATGATAGAAGACCGTTTGAGCGATGCCCTGACACCGCCTGCCGCTTCAACCGTGGCAGCCGCAGTGAAGAAGGCTACGGCAACCTACACTAAAGCCGACATCTATCCGTCGGGTTCGGGCTTTACCGGTGCGCCCCTGCTTGCTCCGGACGAGTTGCATCGTGATAAAGGCGAGCTATCATGGAACGACCTCGAAGCCATGCTTACCGGATTTGCCTACGACGCCTATTGCAACAAATCCTATGAAGCCGAGGGCAACTACTTCGCCGTATGGGACTATGCCATAGACCAAGGCTTTGCCTATGGCAGCGGCATGGGTACTAACCACCACTACGGCTACCAGATACGTAAGATATATACCACGGCTTGGCTGATGCGTAAAGCCATTCTGAAATCTTCACGTCGAGATGACATCCTCAAGACATTGCTCTTCTGGTCTGCCTTGCAGGAAACGAGACGCCCTTGCGCAGAGATACGCGATGAGATGCTCGACTCTTGGAATACCCTGTTGCAACCCAAGCTGATAGCTGCCATGATGATTCCCGACGAATGTGGGCGTGTGCAGGCATTGCAAGGCTTATCCCGTTGGGTATCCGGTTCGGTCAACTGTACGCCGGGTACGATTGGCGGTATCAAAGTAGACGGCACAACCTTCCATCATGGCGGTTTCTACCCCGCCTATACCACCGGCGCACTCGCTACGGTGGGCGATTATGTGGCTATGACCAGCGGAACGGAATTTGTTCCTTCGCTCGAAGCCCGTCGCCTTTTGGCAAGTGCATTCACTGCCATGCGCAATTACTCCAACCTCATAGAGTGGAGCACCGGACTTGGCGGACGTCATCCCTTTGGTGGTAAAATGGGTGGGGCGGACATCAAAGCATTCGCACAACTGGCGCTCTCCGGCGACTTGTCCGGACAGGGCGGTGACTTCGACCGCTTGCTGGCTGCCGACTATCTTCGCCTGATGAACGGCAAGAACAGTCCCGAAGCCCGTCTCTTTAAGGAGAAAGGTGTTCATCCTGCCGAGGCTCCGCAAGGTTTCTTCGTCTACAATTATGGCGCTGCCGGCATTCACCGTCGTGACAACTGGATGGTGACGCTCAAAACATTCAACACCAATGTATGGGGTTCGGAGATTTATGCCAAGGACAACCGCTACGGACGTTACCAAAGCTACGGCTCTGTCCAGATAATGGGCTATCCCTCACGCAAGGCGAGCGGATATGTGGAAGAGGGCTGGGACTGGAACCGCCTGCCGGGCACGACCACCATCCATCTGCCTTTGGAACTGCTGGACAACCCGCGTGCCGGTACTTTGATGGCGCGTTCCACCGAGAATTTTGCCGGAACTTCCTCACTGGAAGGCCGCAACGGTATGCTTGCCATGAAGCTGAAAGAGGCCGATTACAAGAATTTCACTCCCGACTTTGTAGCGCGCAAGTCCGCTTTCTGTTTCGACAACCGTATAATCTGTCTGGGAACGGGTATCAGCAACAGCAATGCGCAGTACCCCACGGAGACTACTATTTTCCAAAGCGAGTATCGTCCGGGCAAGGCTGCCATTTCCATGATGGGCAAGGAGATAGACAAACCTGCATTCGGCGCAAAGCTGGCGGGTAATCCCAACTGCTGGTTGCGCGACGGATACGGCAATCATTATCTGGTTTTGGAAGGCCTTGTACGTGTGCAGATAGCCGAGCAGCAGAGTGCCAAAGATACGGATAAATCTCCTACGAAGGGTACATTTGCCAGTGCGTACATTGTGCATGGTCTGGCTCCCAAAGACGCTACTTATGCTTACAGCGTTCTTATCCGGCCCACTGCCGAAGAACTTGCCGCAGCGCAGAAAGATCCGGGTTATTCCATTCTTCGCCGCGACCGGCAGGCACACATTGTTTTCGACCGCGCTTCGGGTGTGACGGGCTATGCGGCTTTCGAGGCGGTCAGCTTGCCGGAGGATGAAGTGGTGGCGGATATCGCTCCCGAAACGATGGTGATGCGCCGTACGGCAGAGGACGGGATGCTGATAGTCAGCGTCTGCGACCCCGACCTGCATATCAAGGAAAAGACCTACACTACGCCCGAACCCAGCGCCCCGTCTCTCAAGACTTTGCACTTGAAAGGCAATTGGAGTTTGGCAGTGCCCAACGAAAAAGTAAAAGTCCGCTTTACGGGAGATGTTACGGAAGTTACCGTCACCTGCCAACACGGACAGCCGGTAGAGTTCCGGTTGAAGAAATAACTGGTTTTCTTTAGGTATTCCTTGCCCCTTTCGCGGTTCTTGTTTCTTCGCTCACGAGGAACAGGATGCGGAAGGGGCTCTTTTTTGCACTATACTTTCCAAACTGACGCATCTTAGCGTCCGAAACCACGCACGTTTGCTCCCCAAACCTCAGGGCTTTATAGATCTAAGCTGTGGCATTTGGGGGGTAAACGTGCGTGGTTTCGGACGCTAAGATGCGTGGTTTCGGATACAGTGTCCCTTCCACCCGCTATCCTGCATGAATAGGCGGGTGTGGAGGGTGGAAGGGGTATGAGTGAAAACAGATAATGTCTCTTTCTTAGTAGCGTAAAAGACCTTTTTGACTATGGCGATAATTCTGTTTGATGTACATCAGAACAGAATAGGAAGTATATCAAAATCCCCCGCTCCAAAGAAGGAGACGGGGGATTCAAACCCATTAATTCACGTTTTTTAGAGATAGATTTAGGTTAGGTTATTATAAGATAAGTAAGTGTTGAAATTTAATTTATATCAAGAGTATCTGTCATTCAGAGCGAAGCGAAGAATCTCTTCTCTATGTATACATCAAGAGAGTAGATTCTTCGCTACGCTCTGAATGACAGATAGTATAAACTAATTATGTACATTTACTTAATAGGACTTTAAAATCTTTATACTCATGTCTGGCGGATTTATAATCCGCCAGACATGGGGTAACAGTTATTGTGCGGAAGCAATATAAGGCTCTATTGTTATATCACTAACACTGATAGCGGCAATAACACTTTGGATGTCTGTCGTTGCAGGACTGTTTGTATATATTCTAAGGTCAAATCCTGCATAGTCATCTGCAGTGGTATCGGTTACTTTTGTTGCTATATCAGCAGAATTTATGCTACCATTAGTGGAGCTCTTTTTGTTTAAATTTACATATATAACAGCTTCTTCCCAAGTATCAGCAGTTTTGGGCGTTTTACCTACTGTAGTTCCTTGATTAACATTATTAAAATTAGCCTCATTGAAGTTGTCAACATTTGCTGTTACAAGGAATGAAGCATCGAATGTAGCACATCTTACCATAAATACAAGTGCTCCATTTTTACTAAGCTCGTTTGCACTGGATTTAATCTTAGCGGTCAGTTTGTATATTGTGCTTTTACTAATATCTAATGGTGTCTTGTGCAGGTAGTTAATGGCAGCTATATAGTAACTGTTATTGATAGCTTTTTTAGTAGTTTCATCCCATGTTGAAGTGTATGTTAAATTTGCCACTTTCCCCCATGTAGTGCTGGCATCATCCGTTACAGAGAATATAACGTTCGATTCATCTGTTTTTCTTAATGCTTTGTACCAGCCTTCAGTTGCGTTAGCCATAGCATCTTTTCCTATTATAATCTCAGTCAAATTTCCGCTTAAAGGTGTTATTAACTGTGGTACTACTTCACTTCCATCCCCATTAATCGCATCCGAAGGCGTCCATGGATTAATGCTCGTATCACTTGCCGGAATAATCAAAGCAACTCTCTTACTACCAATGTTCACAATCATTTGGCGGAACTGACCTGCATTATAAGAAACGGCAGCTGTATGTTGCATAGTATACGTTTTGCTTGCGGCATCCGGAGCATAGATTCTAACGAGCGGAGTTGATGCTGCGATTTCCTGTGCAGGAACTGCGGCACGGAAACTATAAACTTTGGAATCTGCATTTGGATTTTCCAAGCAGAACATTGTTACGTCTTGGGCAGTAGCATCGGCTTTCTGTGTAGCAACAGGGGTAGTTGCCGTTAAGTTCAATTCTGCGTTTAGTTTAACGCCTAACAATTCTACTTTGGTAGGTTTTTGAGTAATCAGGTCACCTTGCACTTTCACTTCTACCATTGCAAACATATGAGAGAAAGCTAATGTAACCTTTCCATTTCCAGCAGCTACATTTGAGGTTTTACTTGCCAATATATCACTTGCGGCATAACTGCTTTCATCTGTTTTGCTTTGGTCTGTCAATGCAGCAACATTGATAGCCGCAGGGTCTGTTATACCATCCTGATAGGGATAATAGGCATAATAATCGAGTGCTTGGTCAGGATAGATTTCACTACCTGTTGCAGTCCAGTTGCCGTCGTTTCCCAATATATATTTAAAATTAGTAGCTACTGCATTTGTTGTGCTACCGGCAGGATAAGCAAAAATACCTATGGCATCTCCTGCTTTCCAAGTTGTTGCACGTCCGGCAGTTTCATCACCTGTAGTGGTACGTGTGCTTGCAAATGACATTTGGAACTGTACAGGCTGTAATTTCCCATTGTTTGCAGGGTCTTGTTCGTCCATTTCATTGTTACATGCGCTCATAGACAATAACGCTACGGCAGCCATCATGAAATACTTAATGTTCTTTTTCATAATTCTTATAATTTGAGGTTTATATTATTTTATTTCTTCTCCGTCGCCATTGATGATTCCACCTTGTCCCCAGTTGATGATGGGTGATTTATCAACAACAATAATCAGGTTCTCATTATTGATGGTGGTATCAAACGTGTACTCTTGTGAGCCTTCGAACTGGTCTGTAGCTTTTGGAATTTCATATTCGTATGTTTTTCCGGTTCCTTCGTTGGCAGCGGGGAGTTCTATTATTACTTTATAGCCTTCTGTGGTACTGGCAGGCAATACCATACCTTGTGCGGTAATGAGGATTTCATTATCTTCTTTGTCATCTTCGGCACGGGTGGAGGCTTTCTCTTTCTTGGGCTCTGTGGTAGTCAGCTTGATGTCCTCGCCGATTGTCACATCACGGAAGTTTATTTTGCCGGTGGTGGCATTGAAGTTGCCGGAAACGGGCAGTCCTTGCAGGGTGACTAAAAGGCCTTTCAAATCGGCTTCCGTCATGCCATAGCCCACTTTGAACTGGAAAGTCAGCTTTGTCAGCACAGGAGTTAGCGGGAGTTCTGCCTTGCGGCTGTCCTTGTTCAAATCCGCTACACGGGCAAAGAGCAGTTGCGACGCATACTCGTAGTTATTAATCAAGTGGATGGCAACGAGACTGTCTGCCAATACGGTAGTTTGCGGGTAGTAGGCGGCAATGTCCATTTTATCGCCCGTAGCGGGGAAGTAGGGGATAGAGTCGTTGTTGCCCGGCAGGAAGTAGTCCTGATTGTCGAAGCTGTTGGCATAGTAGCGCAGGTTGCTGTAAGGAGCAACAATGTCGTCCGTACCGCCTTTCAGCATATATACGCCAATGGTTTCTCCTTTAAACCAAGTAGTCCCGGTTTCGCTGCCGTAGTCGAATGCTTCTGCCATGATAACGGCAGGGTAGGATTTGCTTTCGTCAACGGGAGTGTCGTTGTCGTCGCACGCAGCAAACAGGGCGCAGGCAAGGAGTAGATGGATAAATTTATTATTAGCCATAAACTTAAGGTTTTAATTTTATATCTTTATTATTCAGCGGTTGTCTCGTTCACGGTGATGGTCACTTCGCGCACAGCTTGCTTTGAGTTCCACATATTGGCGTTGGTGGCAATGAATGTGGCTTTGTAAGTGCCGGGACGGTCGTACCTGAACTCGTAGTAGGGCAGGCGGGCATTAGTGCTCTTGATGGGTGTGCCGCGGTCCGGTTCGATAGTTGCGGCATTGAGCTTCTTGCTTATCATCCAAACCTCTACATCCTTGTCCTTCTCCGTATCCTTGTCGGGGAAGAAGGAGAGCATACTCTCTGTGATGTCGTACTTCTCACCTTTAGGCTGGGTCTGTACAAGTACGGTTTGGAATCCCCAACCGTAGGCCACATCCTCGTCTTTGTAGACGTATTTGTCCGGGTCGCGCTTAGCCAATGTCAGAAGCTTGATTTGGATACGGGGTTTGCCGTAGTTACTCTCCTTGATGGTGTTGGGACCTGCCTTATATTGGAACGCTACGTAGAAATCTTTATCCAGATACTCTCTGAGGTCGGCCTCGGTATATTCTATGGTTACATTGGCGGTGGCAGAAACAGGCATCTTCAGCCCCTCTACCGCTTTCCATGTAGCTGCCGCTATGTTTTCCGGAGTATATACTCCTGTGAAGTCCGTAGAGACACAGGCAGTGAGCAACTGCTGGTCTTTATAGGCTTTGAGTTCGGTATATACCTGCTCTATCTTGCAGGACATGCCTACGCTGTCCACTCCCTCAATGCGGGTACGTTCGCGGTTGGCGTAGTTGCAGGTCTTGGTTCCGGGGTAGAATGAGATGTAGTCCGGATTGCCGTCGAACCGGAAACGTACAGCTTCACCGACGGTAACAGTGGTTTTGTCAGCGCTTACACCAAACTCAATGTCATCTACGTTGTCAGTCTGGCAAGATGCAAACGTACCTGCTATCAGGGGCATCCAGACATATTTCAGTATAAGGTTATTTATTTTCATATTCTTTAAGTCTTATGGTATTCTTACTGTTCATATTTCTTGGTTTCTCGGCACTTACCAGCCTTCGTTTTGTCCGCAGATGGTGTTGGTGTTCAGCTCGCATTGCGGAATGGGCAGGTAGATATGCTTGCTTGTATCAATGTTGCGGGCGGGTACGGAAGCCACATCGTCCAAAGGATAGCCGATGATGTGCTTGTCGCCATTGGCGTAGACGTCTGTACTGACCAGCAGCTTGATGCGGTTGTAGAAGAAATCCTTACCCATACGGCGCAACTCCATGTGGCGCGGTGTCTCGAAACAGAGTTCGCGGGTGCGTTCTTCGAAGATGAATTGGCGCATACCTTCCGGTGTATTGATGTCTACTGTTTCTTCGCTGTTCTTCGGCGGAACTTCACCCGATGCAATGGCGCTTGCTCCGGCACGTGTACGCACTTCGTTGATAGCGGCGATGGCATCCGGGGTAGGGCCGTTTATTTCATTGTCCGCTTCGGCAAACATCAGCAGGATGTCACTGTAACGCAGAATGGGGAAGTTGATAGATGAGTTGTTGCGTGCCCACGGACGTATGGGGTCGTATTCGGCACGCCACTTGCCGGGACAGGCTTTGCGGTTGTCGGTATTCATTTGGGCTTCGGTCAGCATTTCTTTGTAGACTTTCTTGTTAGCCTCATCTTTCTTCCAAGTGAAGTCGGCAAGGTTCCACCATTTGCGCTGGTCGCCTGTTTCCTTATCTTTCTTGCTTACAACGCCGTACTTCTTGTCGTAGAGGCGGAGCAGGATATGGGTGGCATTGTACCAGCCGTAAGCGAAAGGTACGTCGGGGTCGTAAGTGGCGCTTTGCGTTACGCCGTTGTACAGGCCTACTTTTCCGGCTTCGTTGGAAGCGTCCAGACCATTGCCGTAGAACTCCACTTCAAACATACTTTCGCGTGCGGTGAGGTCGTACTGGTTGGAGCACATCTTGATAAAGAGTCCTGGGTAACCGTTGGCATACTTGGAGTCGGAACTTGTTCTGTTGAGGTCGTGAAGTCCGCTGTTCATGACCGCTTTGGCATAGCCGCGGGCTTCTTTCCACGTGTTGCCCTCTACGGGGTAACCGGAATACCACAGGTAGGCGCGTGCCAGCAAGCCTTGGGCGGTGGTGCGTGAGATACGTCCCGGAGCGTTCAGTTCATTGGCGGGCAGGCAGTGGCCTTCTTCAATGACTTTACCGTTTTCGTCTACTATACCCGCACCGTATTGGAGGTCTTCAAATATTTGTGCGTAGATGTCCGCTTGCGGCGACTTCTTCAGCAGTTGGGTGGTGAGGTCTTTGGTAGGAGTGGTGCGCAAGGGTACTTCGCCCCAGTATGCCACAAGATTCATGTAGAGAAGTGCGCGCAGTGCACGTGCTTCGGCTTCGTACATGGTTTTCTTGGCGGCTCCGCCGCATTGGCTGTCGGTGAGGTTTGCCAGTTGTGCGAGGAAGTCGTTGGCACGGTCGATACCGGTATAAAGGGCCTTCCATGTTTCGTTGAGGCGTTCTTCGGTATTGTTGTAATTGTACATACATACGTAGAGGTAATCTTTGCCGTAGTCGCGGTTGTAGTACATGATGTCAGTACCTGCATCAAGGTCAGCCCAGAGGTTTTGTCCGTAAAGGGCGCTGTTGCCCAGTATGTCGTAGATACCTGTCAGTCCTGCCATGCAGCCGTTTTCATCGTCTATTACTTGGTCTCCTTCCGGATTGTTGTATATCGTGGTGTCGAGGAAGTTGCAAGAAGTGAAACTTACCGCGAGCAGGAGTATGTATATCAGTTTTTTCATATTACTGTATCTTTAAAGTTCAATAGTCAATGATTATAATCCCAGTTTTACGCCGAAAGTGAAAGACATGGTCTTGGGATAAGACGAGTAGTCGAATCCGCGCGTCATGGCAGAGTTGCGGGTGGAGACTTCGGGGTCGTATCCGGTATATCCGGTCCAAGTCCAGAGATTCTGTCCGGTTACGTAGAGGCGCAGCGAGCTGAGGCGTGCTTTCTTCAAGAGTTTGGCGGGGAAGTTGTAACCCAGCTGTACGGTTTTCAGTCGCAGGAAAGAAGCGTCTTCCACTTCGCGGCTGGTGTTGATGTTGGTAAGGCTGCGGTTGGGTGCGCAGAGGTAGTTGGTATAGTTACCGTCTGTGTACGTACCGTCTCCGTTGTCCGTGCGGGGTGTCCAGTGGTTGGCTGCCGAAGCCAGCTGGTTGATGTGCTTGCCGCGCAGAGATTCCAGCTTCACACGGTTGTAGTTGATAACGTCGTTGCCGTAAGACCACTGGAAGAATACGCTCAAGTCGAAGTTCTTCCATTCGAAGTTGTTGGTGAAACCGCCGGTGTGGATGGGCAGGCCGTGACCGATGATGGTCTGGTCTTCGCTGGTCACTTGGCCGTCACCGTTGATGTCTTTCAGCTTGACGTCTCCCGGCTGTATGGTGGAACGTTTTTGTGTATTGTTAGGGACGTTGTCTTTCAGTACGAATACGTTGGGGGAGATTTCGTTGAAGTCTTCGTACTGGTACACGCCGTCGTAAACGTAACCGTACATTTCGGAAAGCGGATGTCCCACTTTACAAATATAGGCATTAGTCACGTTGGGACTGCTGAAACCTACCAAACGGCTTTCCTGCCCGTCGGAAAGGGCGGTAATCTCATTCTTGTTGAATGCGATGTTGAAGTTGGTGGTCCACTTGAACTTGCCGCGTCCGCCGGGGAAGTTTACGGTATTGATGGAGATTTCAAGACCGCGGTTGCGTACGCTGCCGATGTTCTGCTGTACGGAGGAGAAACCCAGTGAGGCGGGCACTTCGGCATAGAGCAGCAAGTCTTTTGTCTCTTTGTTGTAGACATCGATTTCACCGTTGATACGGTTCTTGAAGAGTCCGAAGTCAAGACCAATGTTGGTCTGGTAAGTCGTTTCCCACTTCAAGTCCTTATTGGCTATTTGCGTGATGTACAGGGCGGGGTTCAGTGCGTTGTTGAAGGCGTACTTGTCGCTGGTGGCGTACAGGCGTGACGACGGATAGTTGCTGTTGGTGTTGTTGTTACCGGTTGCACCCCAGCCCACACGCAGTTTCAGGTTGGAAATCGGCGTGTTCTCCAAGTGCATGAACGGTTCGTCGGACAGACGCCATGCGAAAGATGCTGACGGGAAGTATCCCCATTTGTTGTAGGGGAAGCGTGATGAACCGTCGGCACGGATAGTGGCGGTGAGCAGATAGCGTGACTGCCAGTCGTAGTTGGCACGCGCAAAGTAGGACATCAGCCTGTTCTCCACGCAAGTGGTGGTAATGGTGCGGGGAGTACCGCTCTGGATGCCCCAGAAACCGTTTTCTTCCCAAGGCACTTGCACGGCTTGCGCACCCAGTACGCTGATGCTTTGGCTGGAAAGTGACGCACCCACCATTCCGGTGAGGTTGTGTTTGCCCATACGTTTCTTATAGGTCAGCGTGTACTCGTTAGACCAGCTGTCCCACTCCTTGACGGAGAATTGCCCGTTCACACCGTTGGCGGAATATTGGGGGTCGCCAAGGTATGTATCGGAGTTGTTGAATTGTTGGCGTTTGTCTGTACGCCAGCTATATGAAAAGGTCGCTCTGAATGTCAGGTTTTTGATGATTTCCCAGTTCAGGTAGGTGTTCAGGTTGAGCTGACGGCTCTTGGTGCGGTCTACCTGATTTTCGATGGTCTTTAGCGGGTTGTAGGGATATGTACCGTCATCGTTCACAGTGTCACTGTTCATGAGGTCGTCCGTTTCGCTATATCCGATAGGGCGGTAGGCAAGTACCTGATACAGGAAGTATTGTGCTGTTCCGCCGCCGCTCTGTGAGGGTGCCGAACCTACGGAAACGTTGTTGGCGAAGTTCATTGTAGCACCGAATTTCAAGCTTTTGGTGATATTCTGGTCTAACGTCAGACGGGCTTTCAGGCTCTCGTAGGAAGAGTTGATGATGACACCCTGTTGGTTGTAGTAGGATATGCTGGAACTGTAACGTGTGTTCTTGCTACCTCCGGACAAAGATACGTGGTGGCTTGTCATGGGGGCTACACGGAACACTTCCTTCTGCCAGTTGTAGTAGGGCAGTGTTTTGTAGTCCTCCAACGTACGGTTGCGTCCCAGGTTCTCGCTATATCCGAAGTAAGTTTTTTCCATATCCGAAGCCGAGAGTATGTCCTGTTGCAGTGCCACGAACTGGCTGCCGTCCATAATGTCGAGGTACTGCGGGCGCATCTGCATACTGACGTAGCCGTCGTACGTGACGCGAGGAGCGCTTTCCTTACCGCGTTTGGTGGTAATGATGATGACACCGTTGGCTCCGCGGGCACCGTAAATGGCGGTGGCGGAAGCATCTTTCAGCACGTCGATGGATTCGATGTCATTAGGATTGTAGGCTGCGGCGTTGGGATCATCGGTGGCAAAACCATCAATGACGTAGAGTGGTGCACCGTCGGCATTGTTTGAAATGGTGTTACTGCCGCGGATAACGATGTTGGCTTCCGAACCGGGCTGTCCCGAACCGCTCACTACTTGTACACCCGCCACGCGTCCGCCCAGCGCTTGGTCGAACGAATTGACAGGGGCTTTGGTAAGGTCGTCCATATCCACCTTGCTGACCGAACCTGTCAGGTCGCCTTTCTTTACGGTGGCATACCCCACGGCTACAACTTCGTTCAGCATTACGCCGTCTTCTTTCATTATGACGTCAATCACCTTATTCTTTCCTACCGGAATTTCACGGGTGGTATATCCGATGAAAGAGAATACAAGAATGGATTTTTGGTCGGGAACTTCGATTGAATATTTACCGTTTACATCTGTAATAGTACCGATCGTTGTTCCTTTTACAGTAACGTTGGCTCCGATAACCGTTTCTTTGGTTTCGTCGGTAACCGTACCTGTAATTTTGATTTGTGCTTGCAGCGTAGTCAGCGAAAGCAGCAAAAAGAGTAAAAGAGAACTTGCTCTTCTAAGGCTCACGAAATGGATTCTTTTCATATTATCAAAAGTAAGATTATCTTAGCTGTTTTTAATTTCTTCGGGGCAAAGTTATGAATATATGTAAAATGCTTCTTCTATAATAGTACAGACGGAGTACATTTTCGTACAAAAATGATTTTGTACAGAAAAGAAGAGGTTGTCCGAAAAGAAATTTTAGTTCTCATTCAGTCAACCTCTGTATAAAGGTAATAAAAAGATGATAGGATGATAAAGTGATAATATTCTATCACTTTATCATCCTATCATCTTGTCGTTTTATTTTACTTGTCTTTTCTCAGTTCGGCAAAGATAAGTCCTTCCAGTTCTTCTGCCAGTTCCGGATTGTCCAAGATAACTTGTTTGGCAGCGTCACGTCCTTGTGCGATTTTGGTGTCGTTATAGCTGAACCAAGAGCCGCTTTTCTTAACGATACCCAGTTCTGCACCCAAATCTATGATTTCTCCCGCACGTGAGATGCCTTCACCGAACATGATATCGAATTCGGCACGGCGGAAAGGAGGAGCTACCTTGTTCTTTACAACTTTCACTTTGGTCTGTTTGCCGATGACTTCTTCTCCGTTTTTGATAGCTTGGCCTCCACGGATGTCGAGACGTACGGAAGCATAGAACTTCAATGCGTTACCGCCGGTGGTTGTTTCGGGATTGCCGAACATTACACCGATTTTTTCGCGGAGCTGGTTGATGAAGATGCAAGTTGTACGGGTCTTGCTTACGGCAGATGTCAGCTTGCGCAGGGCTTGCGACATGAGACGTGCCTGCAAGCCTACCTTGTTGTCGCCCATATCGCCTTCGATTTCAGCTTTCGGCGTCAAAGCAGCTACGGAGTCCACTACGATGATGTCGATGGCAGAAGAACGAATCAGCTGTTCTGCAATTTCCAATGCCTGCTCACCGTTGTCCGGTTGCGAAATCAGGAGGTTGTCTACATCTACACCGAGTTTGGCCGCGTAGAAGCGGTCGAAAGCGTGCTCTGCATCGATGAATGCTGCGATGCCGCCTGCCTTTTGCGCTTCGGCGATGGCGTGGATTGCCAGTGTGGTTTTACCGGAAGATTCCGGACCGTAGATTTCAATGATACGGCCGCGGGGATAACCGCCTACGCCTAATGCTACGTTCAGTCCGATAGAACCGGTAGGGATTACTTCTACTTGTTCGACGCTTTCGTCGCCCATCTTCATGATGGAACCCTTGCCGAAACTTTTTTCTATCTTGTCCATGGCAGCCTGTAGTGCCTTTAATTTTTCGCTTGCTGCCATATTATTTCCGTTTTCAAAATTTAGTTCGTCTTTCTTTGCCATTATTTTAGTGGTTAATGCAAATCAGTCCTCAACTTCTTTAACGACCGATTTGCATGATGAATGATTGATGCCCGGTGATTGATAATCAATCACTGTTACAGGATTTGTGCGGCGTGGTCTTTAGTTTTTACCTCCTTAGGTGTGATGATGCGCTCAATCACCCCTTCTTCATTAATGATAAAGGTGGTGCGGAAAGTGCCCATATATTTACGTCCGTACATACTCTTTTCGCCCCATACGCCGAATTGCTCCACCAGTTTCTTGTCTGTGTCTGCAATCAGGGTGAAAGGCAAATTGTTCTTTTCGATGAATTTTTGGTGAGACTTTTCGTTGTCTACGCTGACTCCGATGACTTCATAGCCGGCTTTGCGCAAGTCGGCATAGTTGTCGCGCAGATTGCAGGCTTGCGCCGTACAACCTGAGGTGGAGTCTTTGGGATAAAAGTAAAGTACTACCTTTTTCCCTTTATAATCGCTCAGGCGAATTTCTTCGCCCTTTTCATTGATACCCAGTACTTCGGGCGCTTTATCTCCTACGTTCATATAAATTAAAAATTAAGAATGAGGAATTAAGAATGAGGAATTAAGAATGAAGAATTAAGAATGAAGAATTACCATACGGCGTATATTGTGCAACTAAATTCTTAATTCTTCATTCTTAATTCCTCATTAAACTAAAGTTCCAAATCTCCGCCGATAACCTCATGCCAAGGCAATCCTTGCTTGTTAAGCTGTTCCATGAACGGATCCGGATTGAATTCTTCTACGTTCCACACACCCGGTTTCTTCCACAGGCCTTTAAGGAACATCATGGCGCCAATCATGGCAGGAACGCCGGTCGTGTAGCTCACGCCCTGCATGCCTGTTTCCTTGTAGGCTTCTTGGTGACTGCAATTGTTATATATATAATAGGTGTGTTCCTTGCCGTCCTTCAAACCGCGGATGCGGCAACCGATAGAGGTTTCGCCTTCGTAGTTCTCGCCCAAATCCTGCGGGTTGGGGAGTACGGCTTTCAGGAATTGCAGCGGAACGATTTTCATACCGTTGTATTCCACTTCGTCAATGCGTGCCATACCGATATTTTGGATAACACGCAGGTGAGTCAGGTATTCTTGTCCGAATGTCATCCAGAAACGTGCGCGCTTGATGGTGGGGAAGTTCTTTACCAGAGACTCCAATTCCTCGTGATAAAGAAGGTAAGAGTCACGCGGACCGATGTTCGGGTAGGTGAGATCTTTATGGATTTCCAGCGGTTGGGTGGTTACCCACTTGCCGTTTTCGTAATAACGTCCGTTTTGGGTGATTTCACGAATATTGATTTCCGGATTGAAGTTGGTTGCAAATGCTTTATGATGATTTCCCGCATTGCAGTCCACTATATCCAAGTATTGAATCTCATCAAAATGATGCTTGGCTGCGTAGGCGGTATATATGCCGCTTACACCCGGGTCGAAACCGCAACCGAGGATGGCAGTCAGTCCGGCATCTTCAAAACGTTTTTTGTATGCCCATTGCCAGCTGTATTCAAAGTGAGCGACATCTTTCGGCTCGTAATTGGCGGTATCCAGATAATTCACTCCGCTTTTCAGGCAGGCTTCCATGATGGTGAGGTCCTGATAAGGGAGAGCCACATTTATGACGATTTCAGGTTTGAAACTATTGAAGAGCGCCACCAGCTCGTCCACGCTGTCTGCATCTACCTGGGCGGTTTTGATGTTAGGGTTACCGATTGCTTTCACAACGGCGTCACATTTGGATTTGGTGCGGCTGGCAATCATGATTTCTGTGAACACATCCGGATTTTGAGCCACTTTGTGCGCAACAACGGTACCTACACCGCCTGCACCGATAATAAGAACTTTACCCATTTCTTCTACTTGCAAAAGTTTTAAATATGATTATCATTTTTTCGAAGAGCAAATATAAGGCTTAATTCTCAGATAAACATTAAAATCCTGCTAAATACTTTGGGGAAAATATTGCTATTTCTAAACAAAGGGTTTGCTTTTGGGTTATTTTACATATCTTTGTTCCGTAAAAATTAACTTAAACAAAAAAATAGCAATGAAGAAAGTATTTGTTTCCCTTTGTATGGCGGCTACTCTGATGGGGCTGTCATCGTGCGCTTCGACTAAAAATGCCGCGACTCTCTCTTCTTTGAGTGGCGAGTGGAATATTATTGAAATAAACGGCAGTGCGGTTGTACCTGCTCCGAATCAGGAATTCCCGTTTATCGGTTTTGACACAAAGACCGGAAAAGTATATGGAAATAGCGGTTGCAACCGTCTGATGGGCTCTTTTGACGTGAATGCCAAGCCCGGACAGATAGACCTTGGCGCGCTGGGAAGTACCCGCATGATGTGTCCTGACATGACAGTCGAGAAAAATGTTCTGGCTGCTTTGGGACAAGTAAAGAAGTATAAGCAACTGGGCAAGGAGAATATGGCTTTGTGCGGTTCTTCCAACCGTCCTCTTATCGTATTGCAGAAGAAGGAAGCCGCTTCCAAGTTGTCTGATTTGAACGGCAAATGGATAATTAGCGAGGCTGACGGACAAGCTATTCCGTCGGGAATGGAAAAACAGCCAGCCATTGAGTTTGACATTGCCGGGAAACGCCTGCATGGCAATGCGGGATGCAACATCATCAACGGTTCTTTTGATGTGGATGATGCCAATCCTACTGCTATCTCGTTTCCAAGGGGTATCAGCACCATGATGGCGTGCCCGGATATGGAAGTGGAAGGCCGGGTATTGAAGGCGTTGAACGCTGTCCAGTCTTTCGGTAAGCTGGCAGGCGGCGGTATGGGCTTCTATGATACGGACAACAACTTGGTAATGGTGCTGGTAAAGAAATAACGGGCGTTTACCGCCTTCTTTATTCCTTCTTTCTCAGCCCGGCGCGTATCCGGCTTAATGATTGCGGAGTGATATACAGGTATGAAGCCAGATATTTCAGCGGTACATCCTGTAATAGCTCCGGATCTTCTTCCATCAATGTAAGGTAACGCTCCTTAGCGGTAGGCGGCGCTCCATAAGCTAATGTCGAGGAATCCACCGACAGTATTTCACGCTCAAAAATCTTTCTGCCGAAGTTTGCCATTTCAATAGAGTGCGAAAACAGGTTTTCCAATTCGGCTTTGCTTATACAATAAGCCGTACTGCCGTTTACGGACTCAATGTTGATTTGTGACGGTTCTCCGTCCACATAGCCCCATGAAGAAGATGCAACCTCGCCAGGACCGACAAACCACAAGGAATTTTCCGTGCCGTCTGCCAGATAATATGCCCGCCATATGCCTTTCCTTATAAGGTAGAAATTAGAATTCCGTTCTCCTTTCTTGATTATGAGCTCTCCTTTGGAAAAAGAAACTTCTTCCATATGGGACAGTATGTCAAATAAACTTTTCTCAGGCAGTTTATACTTTTTGCAGAATTTCTTCACCATGATTTCCATGCTGCAAAGATATGTTTTTTTCTTTCTCCTTCCTTTTCCTGTTTATATAAATAATGAGTATGAAAAGAGTGGTTAATAACTCTGCCAGTGGCGTAGCGAGCCATATTCCCGGCTTGCCCAATAGTAAGGGAAGCCCGTAGAAGCAAAGGGCCAGCAGAATAAAACCGCGCAACAAGGTGATGAAGGTGGCATATTTGGCACGCTCCACACTTTGGAAATAGCCGATGGAGACGATGTTGATAGCGAAAAATACGAAACCGCATGCGTATAGTGGCAAGCCTTCCACCGCTATGTCATAGGCAGGATAACTCCGGTCGATGAACATGGCTACGATGTCTTTGCTGCAGAATATCGTAACCAGGGCGAAGCATATGCCGCAACCGATGGCTGTTTTTAAGGCAAGGAGGTAGGCACGGCGTACACGGAGTGTCTCGTTGAGCCCGTAGTTGAAACTGATAATGGGCTGTGCCGACTGTGCAATGGCATTGTATACCATAAATATAATCGGGAAGAAATAACAGGCAATACTGAATGCCGCCACACCGTCTTCTTTCAGATAATGAATGAACACAAGGTTGCCTACAAACATCATGCAGGCAATCGCCACTTCACACAGAAAAGCAGACGATCCTAACCGGCACATATAGCCGATGTTGCGTTTCATCAGCTTCATACTGTTGCGGCTGAGCTTCACCGGATAGAAACGCAGCGCACAGTTGCGCCGTGAAAGGTAGACGATAATCATCAACGCTCCTACCGTTGTCCCTATGGCGCTTGCAAAAGCCGCGCCGAACATACCCCATCCGAAAGGGAAGATAAACAGGTAATCGAGTATGATATTCAGAACGGCGGCAACTATGTTGCATAGCATGGCAAAGTTGGGCGAACCGTCCAGCCGCAAGAAAAACATTCCCGAATTCAGCAAAGCTGTAAAAGCGGAGAAAGGTACAAACCAGAGCATGTACTCCACTGCCAGAGGTTCGAGACGTTCCGAACCGCCTAACAAATGCACTATTTGGGGCGCAAACAAGCAGAACAGGGTAGAGGTACATGCCAGCAATAAGGAAGATACCACCACAGACTGTGTAATGTTGATACGTGCCACTTTGGGTTTATTGTGTGACAAGTGGATGGAAGCCACCACAGATGCCCCTACACCGAACATCAGGCCGATGCCGGTGGAAAACAGCCATAACGGCGCCACGATATTGACGGCAGCAAGGGCGTCGCTGCCTATACCTTTTCCCACAAAGATACCGTCGGTAATGACGAATAATGCGGAAAATATCATTCCCAGTACGGTAGGAAGCAATAATTTGCGGAACAATGCCGCAATGTCCATGTTCTTAAAGTCAATGCTGTCTCTCATCTTTTCCATAATCTTCAGTCTTCTATGTATGTTTTATTGTTGCCTGTCTCTTTCTTTAAGAAGTTTGATGGCAAATGCTTATTCGTTCCATCATGGAGAACTTTTCGTTCCACCGTGGAGAACCTTTTGTTCCACCATGGGGTACTTTTCGTTCCACCACGGTGGAACGAAAGAATGTTAGCGATGCGCCCTCCTAAATGTCCCAAACAATTTCTTGTCTTTTCTTTTTCGGGGGGCAAAAGTAGGACTTTTGAGCGGGATAGGAATTAACAAATGGTAATTTCCGACAGAAAAAATATATTTCACTCTGCCAAACTGACAGACAAACTGTCACATTCATAAATCTGTCTCCTCCTTGAACAATTTGGCACGGCGTTTGTCTTTTTATTGGCGCCTGCCAACGAGGCGGACACCAAAACAGAATAATAACAAATAAAATAATAACGATCATGGGAAAAATTATTGGTATTGACTTAGGAACAACAAACTCTTGTGTTTCCGTATTCGAAGGAAACGAACCTGTAGTAATTGCAAACAGCGAAGGCAAACGCACCACTCCCTCGGTAGTGGCATTTGTTGACGGTGGCGAGCGCAAGGTAGGTGACCCTGCAAAACGCCAGGCTATCACAAACCCGACGAGAACAGTGTTCTCAATCAAGCGTTTCATGGGTGAGAACTGGGATCAGGTACAGAAAGAAATAGCCCGCGTACCTTATAAAGTAGTGAAGGGTGACAACAATACTCCGCGTGTGGATATTGACGGACGTCTCTATACTCCGCAGGAAATCTCTGCAATGATTCTGCAGAAAATGAAAAAGACCGCTGAGGATTATCTGGGACAGGAAGTGACGGAAGCTGTTATTACCGTTCCGGCTTACTTCTCCGACTCTCAGCGTCAGGCCACTAAAGAAGCCGGTCAGATTGCCGGTCTGGAAGTAAAGCGTATTGTGAACGAGCCGACTGCCGCAGCTTTGGCTTACGGTATCGACAAGGCACATAAGGATATGAAGGTTGCCGTATTCGACCTCGGTGGCGGTACATTCGATATCTCTATCCTTGAATTCGGTGGCGGTGTGTTCGAAGTATTGTCAACCAACGGTGATACTCACCTGGGTGGTGATGACTTCGACCAAGTTATCATCGACTGGCTGGTTCAAGAGTTCAAGAACGACGAAGGCGCCGACCTGACTCAGGATCCGATGGCTATGCAGCGTTTGAAGGAGGCTGCCGAAAAAGCCAAGATTGAATTGTCTTCTTCTACAAGCACGGAAATCAACTTGCCGTACATTATGCCGGTAGGTGGTGTACCCAAGCACTTGGTTAAGACTTTGACCCGTGCCAAATTCGAAGCTTTGGCTCACACTTTGATTCAGGCTTGTCTTGAACCTTGCAAGAAGGCTATGAGCGATGCCGGTCTGGGCAACTCTGATATAGATGAAGTTATCCTTGTAGGTGGTTCTTCACGTATACCGGCTGTACAGAAATTGGTTGAGGACTTCTTCGGTAAAGTTCCTTCCAAAGGCGTGAATCCGGATGAGGTAGTAGCCGTAGGTGCTGCCGTACAGGGTGCTGTTTTGACGGACGAAATCAAGGGTGTTGTATTGCTGGATGTTACTCCGCTGTCTATGGGTATCGAAACTATGGGTGGTGTAATGACCAAGCTGATTGACGCTAATACGACCATTCCTTGCAAGAAGAGCGAAACATTCTCTACCGCCGCCGACAACCAGACGGAAGTTACTATCCACGTATTGCAGGGTGAACGTCCGATGGCTGCACAGAACAAGTCAATCGGTCAGTTTAACCTGACAGGTATCGCTCCGGCACGTCGCGGTATTCCTCAGATCGAGGTAACATTCGATATCGATGCCAACGGTATCTTGAAAGTATCTGCCAAAGATAAGGCTACCGGTAAGGAACAAGCCATCCGTATCGAGGCTTCCAGCGGCTTGAGCAAGGAAGAAATTGAAAAGATGAAAGCAGAAGCCGAAGCAAATGCCGAAGCTGACAAGAAAGAACGTGAGAAAGTTGACAAGCTGAATCAAGCCGACTCAATGATTTTCACTACTGAAAATCAACTGAAGGAACTGGGGGATAAGTTGCCAGCCGACAAGAAAGCTCCGATTGAAGCTGCTCTGCAGAAACTGAAAGATGCCCACAAGGCACAGGATTTGGCTGCTGTTGACTCTGCAATGGCTGAACTGAATACTGCTTTCCAAGCTGCAAGTGCTGAAATGTATGCTCAGAGCGGTGCTCAAGGCGGCGCACAGGCCGGTCCTGATATGAATGCCGGACAACAGGGTGGTGCTCAGGATAATGGCAAGCATGGTGATAATGTACAGGATGCTGACTTTGAGGAGGTCAAATGATTCCGATAAGGATACAGATAATAAACAACAAGCAAAAGCGTGCAGCTCAATGAGTTGCACGCTTTTTGCGTTTATGGGGGTTCATGGTTGCTATGTGTTTTCTATGGGCTTTTTTATCTCTTATTTGCGACATGTTTGCGACACGTCTTATTTGGCGATAAGGTACAACTTAGATTGATATAAACCATTTAAAACGAGAAGAATATGCCAAGAGGAAATTACACCATTCAAAGAAGTTGCGAGGAGTGTGGTAAAATCTTTACTCCTTCCACATTAGTGTCGAAGTATTGTTGCCCTGCTTGTTCCAAGAGAGCATATAAGAAAAGACAAATCGCAAAAGAGAAAGAAGCGATACGCCAAGCACTGATTAGACGAATACCATCCTGCAAGGGGTATCTAACCGTAAAAGAGGCTATGTTGATTTACGGCATTAGTAAAGACGTTCTTTATCGTATGATACGGCAAGGCTTGATACCGTCATACAATTTTGGTCAACGTCTAACACGCCTTAGTCGGCAATATATGGACGAACACTTCAAAACAAAGGCAGGGAGTAGAAAGAGAAAAAAAGAAGCATTGTCTTTTGAACCCAAAGATTGTTACACCATCGGAGAGATTGCAAAGAAGTTCCATATCAATGACAGCAGTGTATTTAAGCACATACGCCGTCATTCTATTCCTATACGCCAAATCGGTAACTATGTTTATGTTCCCAAATCTGAAATTGATAATTTATATAAGTTGTTATGAAGAAAGCATTACCTAATACCAAAGTGACCGTCAAGCTCAGAAGGTCGAACTACAAAGAAGAGTGGTATTTGATTATAGAATCATACCCAGTTTATAAGCGAGGTTCAACTCGGGCAAGCCGTGTGGTAGAATCCATTAACCGGACTATATCCACACCCATTTGGGACAAGTCGTCCATTGCACGTATCCTGCCGGATGGAACATTCAACTATAAGCCTAAGCGTGATTTGAATGGGATTATCCAATGCCGTTCAACGATAGACCAAGAGGCTTGCATCTATGCCGACAATGTTCGTAAGTTACGCCAACACGAATACGATAGTGCCATCCTTTACACTGATAAGGAAAACGAAATCGCAGCACAGAATGAGCGGAGCGAACAGGATTTTATCAAGTATTTCAATCGTATTATAAGCACACGTCATCCCAACAGTTCCGATTCGATTATAGTCAACTGGAGGCGTGTAGGTGAATTATTGAAAATGTATTCGCAGGGGCAGCCAATTCCATTCAAGGCGATTTCCGTTAAACTGCTTGAAGATATTAAGATGTTCCTTCTCCGTGCTCCAATGGGAGGGAATAAGAAAGGTACTATCTCACAAAACACAGCATCGACTTATTTCTCTATACTCAAAGCCGGATTGAAACAGGCATTCATTGATGAATATCTGACCGTTGATATTAGTGCGAAAGTAAAGGGAATAACAAACATTGAGAAACCTCGTGTTGCGCTTACTATGAATGAAGTGCAAATGTTGGTTGGTACTCCTTGCAAAGATGATGTTTTGAAACGTGCGTTCTTGTTCTCTATTCTCACTGGATTGCGGCATAGTGATATTCAAACTTTGAAATGGAAACAAATTCAGCAAACAAGCAAGGGTACATGGCAAGCTGTCGTAATTCAGCAAAAGACAAAAAGGCCCGATTACAAGCCAGTCATTCAACAGGCACTTCAACTATGCGGCATACGTCCAGACGATGATGAAGCACTTGTTTTTGAAGGATTGACTGATGCCTCTTGGATTTCTCGCCCGTTGAAAGTCTGGATAGAAGCATCCGGTATCAAGAAGCACATCACCTTCCATTGTGGCCGCCATAGCTACGCTTCGCTGTTGCTGGAAAATGGCGTTGACATATATACCATCAAGTCTTTGATGGGACATACTAACGTCAAAACCACGCAGATTTATACGCACATCGTAAACGAACAAAAAGAGAAAGCCGCCAATACGCTGCATATAGACAATTTGGATTTATAGGTTGTGGTGGAGGCTCCCACCTCTGAGCACCAACAACTTATGTGATACCTATCATGTATTTACCACCGTTTACCCCTCATGAAGCATCGGCTTTTTGAGGGGTATTTTGTAGCATTGAGGCTTTCGACAAGGAATGTGTTAGTCCCAATAGTGGTTTATTCCCCTTTCATTATGTCTTCCAATAAATTCTCGTATTAATGAAACTTAAATCTGTCAGTGGTAAATGAGCGGTTGATTGGTGGCGGTCAAGCACCTATTTAGCACCTATAAGCATCCCTATACTTTTGCGGCATAAACTTTAATACGAAGAAAAAATGGCTTATAAAGTAAATTCATTGGAGGAAATGCCGAATGCGTTGTCCTACCTAATTGAGTCCGTAGAAGTACTGCAATCCAAAGTAAATGCCTTGCAACATAAGCAGGCAAGTAGCTCACCTAAGTGGATGGATATAGACGAGCTTTGCGCTTATCTGCCATCACATCCAGCCAAGCAAACGGTTTATGGATGGGTATCAACCAAACAGATTCCCGTACATAAAATAAATAAGGCATTAGCTTTCTTGCAATCGGAAATTGATGATTGGTTGAAGAATAAATCGCATAAGACACAGGATGACTTAATGGAAGAAGCCAGACGATTTGTCGAATCTAAAAAGATTATCAGATGATGGAAACGACAGACTATTGCTTTTCGTTCTTTCGCAAGCCCATTCAAAACATCGAACCGATAAGGGCGGTAGGTATTGTGGATGTGTATCGTTATATCATCGGGCATTATGCGCAACCACAAACCGAGTCTCTGCGTTCGATGCTATCTTCTCCCGAATCCAAAAGATACAAAGCCACCCATTTCGACTATTGTACTTTTTCGGGATTATTCCGTAAACGGAATGAAAAGGAACTGATTATGCACTCAGGATTGATGTGTCTGGATTTTGACCATGTGGAGAATATCGTGGAGCTAAAACAGCAATTACTCAATCATGAATATTTTGATACGGAACTATTATTTGTCAGTCCATCCGGTAATGGATTGAAGTGGATAATACCTGTAGACTTGAAAGGCTGGGAACATTCCCGATATTTCAAGGCTGTTGCTAATTGTATTAAAGCAACAGGTTTGCCATCAGCGGATATATCTGGCAGTGATGTAGCTCGTTCTTGCTTCCTGCCATACGACCCACAAGCATATATTAACCATAAATACAAAGATGATGTCGAAGAAAATATTTTCCGCCCAAGATTGGGAGAATGTCCCTTCTGAAATACAGCAAATACATACGCCAAGTATTGCCCCTATATATAATAAGGTGGAGGAAGATGTGGAAAGTGTTGTTCGGGAGATAGAACGGCGTGCCATTGATATAGCCCCTAATTATAAAGATTGGGTAGAGTTGGGCTTTGCACTTGTGGATGGATTAGGAGAGAACGGACGGGAGTATTATCACCGCATCAGCAGGTTTTACCCTACCTATCAAAGGGAAGAAACGGATAAACAATACACGCATTGTCTGCACTCCAAAGGGCAAGGCATTACTATCCGTTCTTTCTTCCATTTGGCAAATCAAGCCGTAATCTCATTGGCTCCGTTCAGTAAAGAGCATTTATCCATTTTACCAAATATCCAAAATGGTAAAACGGGTAAATGGATAAAATCAGAAGAAGAACTTCCTGTATTTCCTGAATGTGTGTTTGAGCATCTTCCTCCTTTTCTAAATGAGGTTGTCAATAATTCCATTTCAGTAGATGACCGTGATACGATACTGATTGGGGCTATTGTGTGTTTGTCAGTCTGCTTTCATAATGTTTGTGGTGTGTACGATGAGCGTATTGTTTATCCGAATCTATACCTGTTCGTTGTGGCAGATGCCGGTATGGGAAAAGGAGCATTGACTTTATGCCGAGAACTTGTAGCTCCTATCAACCGCCATTTGCATGAACTTTCAAAACGATTGGAACAGGAATACAAGGAAGCGATGAATGCTTATATCAAAGGTAAGAAAGATAGTGGAATGACTATGCTGGTCGAACCGCCCATGCGTATGCTTGTCATTCCAGCCAATAGCAGCGCAAGCTCTTTCTTGAAGATATTGGGAGATAATGACGGAATTGGGCTGTTGTTTGAATCGGAGGGCGACACGTTAAGCCAGACTTTGAAGTCGGACTATGGTAATTATTCCGATGTGTTGCGGAAGGCATTCCATCATGAGTTGGTCAGTTTGAGCCGTCGCAAAGATAGGGAGTATTGTGAAGTAGCTAATCCGAGAGTTTCTGTAGCTTTAGCTGGAACTCCCGAACAGGTAAGAAGATTGATACCTGATGCGGAGAACGGATTGATGAGTCGCTTTTGTTTCTATATCATCCGCTTCAAGCGAGGCATAAGAAATGTGTTTGCCACAAGCGACATTTCTCAATCCAAAAATGGAATGTTCAAACTATTGGGAGATAAATTCTGCCATCTGCATGAGGAATTTGTACGACAGGGAAATTATTCATTCTCCCTTCCCTCCGATTTACAGGAACACTTTATTGAATATCTCAGCCGTGTGAATGAAGAGTGTTGTGACGAAGTGGATAATAAGATGCAAGGAGTAGTCAGACGGATGGGACTGATTGCTTATCGTATAATGATGGTGTTGACTGCTATCCGACATTTGGATAATGTGATTCACAAATCTTCTTCTGACGAGACTGTACAATTGGTTTGCCATGAGTTTGACTATTCCATAGCCATGAGTATTTGCGACACCCTGCTTTATCATGCCGTATTCATTTATCAGAATTTGTCAGGAAACCAGTCTAAGCGATTACAACCCGCTTCACAAGAAATTGGCGTTTATGCACGAAGGAATACCCTTTATAATATGTTGCCCGAAACATTCACTAAAAAGGATTATGATGCGACAGTTTTAGCTTTAGGTGAGAATGGGAGTACGGCAAACAAGTGGATAGAAGCCTTTATTAAAGATAGCAAGCTATGCCGGATAGAGCAGGGGAAATATAGGAAGATTTTTTGAGTGGCAAGTTTGTGTTTTAGTGCCACTAAAACCTGTGGGGCAAGCGACAGACCTGCCACTCTCAAAAAAACAATTTATCAATATTGAGAATGAATATGAGTATAAAGGAAAAGAAACTTGGTGGCCGCCCAAAGTTGGCGAGCTATCAGAAACGTACCAAATGTTTTCGGGTAATGTTTACCGAGAACGACTACATTTATATCCAATCCAAAGCGGAACAGGCAGGATTATCTGTCAATGAATTTTGCCATCAGGCTGCAATGGATTGTCAAGTCTGTCAACGTATCAGTCCGGAAATGGTATCGGCAATTCGTGACCTTTCCGGTATCGCCAATAACGTCAATCAGATTGCCCATCAGATGCACATCTATGGATTGGAAACAGTCAAACAACAGTGTTTTTTGATTGTCTCGGAAGTTAGTAGAATTATCACCCAAGTAAAGAATACCTGTCATGATAGCGAAGATTAAAACAAGAGTTGATTTCGGAGGTATTGTAAACTACGCCAACGACCAAAAGAACAAGAAGAAATGCGCTACACTTTTAGCGCACGAAGGAGTATGTGCCATTAGCAATAAGTTGATTGCCGATTCTTTTTGCCTTCAAGCATCCATGCGCCCGAAAGTAAAGAGTCCTGTGAAGCACGTATCACTTGCTTTCTCTTCGCAAGATATTAGCCGTTTTCCCGATAATGAAGAAGGGGATGCGCTGATGGTGGAGATTGCCAAGAAATGGATGGAACAAATGGGGATTCGTAATACTCAATATATCATAGCCCGGCATCACGATACGAAACATCCTCATTGTCATTTGGTATTTAATCGGATAGACAATAAAGGCAATCTCATTTCCGACAGCAATGAAAGAATACGCAATGCAAAAGTCTGTCGGACTTTGACTAAAGAGTATGGACTTTACTTTGCCCCTAAAAATAGTAAAGCCAGAAATAAAAGCCGTTTGCGTCCTCATCAACTACGGAAGTATAATCTTCGTTCTTCTGTGCTTGATGCGCGAGCAAATTCTCATTCGTGGAATGACTTTTTTAGCATTCTCAAAGGCTTGGGTATAGATATGCGTTTTTATCATGCTGAGAATTCTGATAAAATTCGTGGTATATCATTCAGTCAGGATGAGTATAGCATGGCTGGTTCTAAACTTGACCGTGATTTGAGTTTTAACAGCCTTTGTGCTACATTGGGTAATATGGCAGCAGAACTGATTATTCAACCCCATCAAGCCATAACTCCCAGTGGAGGTGGAGGAACCAACAATGAACAAGGATGGCGAAACGATAAAAACAGAGACAACGAAAGAAACGAACCTTTTCATAAAACCACAAAACGTAGAAGATAATGAAAGAAGATGTAGTAGCTGCAAATCTTGCGAATTTGCGTCAAAGTATCAACGAACTGAAAGTGTGTATTGAAAAACAGAACACCACAGTTCCTAAACCAGAACAATCTGTAAAAGCGGATTTCAATGAAAAGACCATTTATACTGGAATTGCCAAAAGTTTCTGTACTTGCTGGAATGAAGCCTTGTCTGTGGTCAAGAAACATATCTGGCAACAGCAGCCCAACACATTGCCGTTTTCGCTATGGTTTCCAAAACTCATTGATTTATTCAAGCAAAAGTCTAAACTTCTTGAATATCTTTATAGGCATGTCTGCGATTACAATCAAAATCGTATGACTATCGAAACTAATACCCGATGTATATTGAAACGGCAGGATGAGATATTAGTAAAAATCAATGAATTGAAAAGCCCTGTAACCGTTATTCCTCCTAATATCAGTGGGTTGTTTATATGTGGCTATCATATAAAACTCCAGTATATAGTGCCCATTATTGCCATTATTATTATATGGGCTGTTGCTGCTTCTGCTAGTAGTATGAAATTTAAGGAAGAATCCTTTGCACATTATTCTATGTATAGGGCAGTGAAGGAACAGCATCAGTACTTGATAGAAACAATAAAAAGGGGAAATTAGTATATGCTTTTACATTTTACGTATATACTGTTTATTCCAATTTATCCCTTTACATTTCAATTAATTGTGAAGGGATTTTTTTATATTGGTGTATGTTAATATAAATTTTAGCGTTATGATTTACGGATACATTAGAGTAAGCAGTGATAAACAAACTGTAGAAAACCAACGTTTTGAGATAAGTAATTTCTGTAAAATTAATGAGTTAACAATTGACGATTGGATAGAAGAAACTATCAGTGGAACGAAAAATTACACAAAACGACAGCTTGGACGTTTACTGCGTAAAGTATGCAAAGATGATATTATCATCTGTAGTGAACTTTCACGTCTTGGACGTAATCTTTTTATGATTATGGAAATCTTGAATATCTGTATGACAAAGGAATGTAAGGTATGGACAATTAAAGATAACTATCGACTAGGGGAAGATATACAAAGTAAAGTCCTTGCCTTTGCTTTTGGATTGTCAGCTGAGATTGAACGCAATCTTATCAGTCAACGTACAAAAGAGGCATTAGCGAGAAAAAAATCAGAAGGGGCTATGCTCGGACATTGTCGTGGCTTTCGCTGTAGACTTAATCCCAAATGTGCCAACAAACATGATTATATTGTAAAAGAGTTGGCTAAAGGAACAGAAAAAACTGTTATATCTAAAAGGTTGAAAGTTTCAAAAACAACATTATATCGTTATCTCGTTTATACGGGGCTTCATTTGCCTATAAATTGTCAACAAGAAGGGTGGGAAGAGTATGGTATCTATCATTGATTTCTATGTACTACAGAAGCGACCCTCAAATGGGGGCGGCTTCGACATCACTATTGGCAACCCACCATACATCAGTGCACCGACACAGATAGCATCACCAGAATTGAACGAACAGCGGTCGCGTATAGTGGCAAGCAAGAAGTACAAATCGCTTAATGAAAAGTGGGATTTGTATGTTCCTTTCATGGAACTTGGTATGCAACTCCTATGTCCCAATGGAATATTTTCTATGATTGTTCCATATCCTTTGACAAATCAAAAGTATGGAAAGAAACTTCGTAAGATGATTGCAGAAGAATATCATTTGTTGGAGATAGCCGACCTAAACGGCACAAAGATTTTTGAGAATGCCACAGTGAGTAACTGCATTCCATTTATTAAGAACACTCAACCAGAGGGTGAACTTCGCATCACAAAAATCTTTGAGGACAAGACCATCCGTGAAGTGTTAAGCAAATCTCCAGAGGCATTAAAGCAGGACGAGAAAAATTATGTTTGGAACTTGACAGAAGAGGAAAGAACAGGAAATCGCTTCGCCAATATGAATATATTGGGTGACTTTTGCTATATAAGTGTAGGAATGGTCGTTAATGCCAATGAGAAGAATGCTCAAGGAGCATTTAAAAAAGAGGATTTGATAAGTGACTCATACGATGCCATCCATTGTAGGAAGTATATTGAGGCAAAGGATATAGACAAATTTCAAGTCAAACGGGTGCGCTATCTTGAATGGAACACGGAACGGTGCCCAGATAAACTACGTCGTCCGACGTTCCGTGAACTGTACGATTGTCCCAAGTTATTAATAAATCGCTTGGGTGTTCTAAAGGTATATCTTGATATGGATACTCATTTCTTGCATAGTGATTCAATGTTCTGTGCTGTCTTATGGAAAGACCTGAAAGGTGTCTATAATAAGAGCTTATCTTCAAGCATCAAAAAGTTCTGCAAACATAACCGTGCAGTTATGGAATCTCTGTCTGAGAAGGTTGACCTATATTATTTGCTGGGCATTCTTAATTCTTCTATGGCAGACCAGTTGTTGGCAGACCAACGAGGTGGCGACTATCACATATATCCTGAACACATTCGCAATCTTCCAATCCCTGCTCCGCAAAGAGAAGCACAAAACGCGATCGGCGTAATTGTAAAAGAGATTCTACATCGTCGAGAAGAAAATATTGATTACTCCGAATTGGAAGAACAACTCAATGGACTTGTGACCGCATTGTATCAATGACATATTGTTGACCCTCAAAAGAGGGCTTCGATATTGTCATCGGCAATCCACCATACGGTGCTAAATACGACAACCAAACAAAGAGGTATTATAAGAATACCTATGTGACGGCAAATAGCATCCGAGGATTACAGAAGGGGTCTCTTGATACATATACACTATTCATAGAATTGGGATACAATCTGCTTAGGAAGAATGGGAGTTTTGCCTATATCGTTCCAATATCCTTGACATCAAGTGATTCCCTAACAGGCGTACACCGTCTTTTGATGGGAAACTGTGATACCATATACATATCATCGTATGCAGTACGTCCTAAGCCTGTTTTTGAGAACGCTGTAGTAAACACTTCGATACTTCTTTTTAAGAAGACTGAAACGCCATGTCAGTATCTTTTCTCAACCAAGATGCACAGAAGAGGGAATGAGTTTGAATTACAAAGGCTCATTGATAATTTGCAATTTGTTGATGTGAAAGGGCAAACACTTTATGGTCGTATTCCAAAGATAGGTTCTGAAATAGAGAAAACCATCTTAAACAAACTCTTCAACTATACAAAGTTGGGAGCTCTTATCAAAACTTCAGGGAGTCCAATCATATATAGGTTTGCAGGAGGGCGATATTTCAAAGTCGTAACAAATTATAGTACCGGTTCATCAGCAGAGAGAACTATCTATTTCGCTAATTCCAAAATCGCAGATGCTGTTGGCTGCATACTCAGTAGCAGTTTGTCATTTTGGTTCTATCAGATTTTTTCTGATAATTTAAATTGGAAGACATACGAGATAGAGAATTTCACAGTTCCACAGCTCTCAGCTGAGGATATTGACTATCTTGACAAGTTGTATTCTCGTTATCTTTCTGACATAGAGGCAAAAGCTAATATCAGAATAACTTCTGGAGAGTCCACTTATAATGTTGATTCATTCAAGGAATACAAAATTGTACGCTCCAAAGCCATCATTGATGAGATAGATGACTACATCTGTCCACTATACGGATTGACGCAGGAGGAAACCGATTTTATCAAAAATTACGAATTAGAATTTAGGTTGGCTGGAGAATGAATGATAATTGGAGGATAATCCCTCCAATTATCATAATCTTTCCTTTCAGAATTAACGCTTATTCAGCATTTCGATATTGATAGTCATAATTGATTAAAAAATTTATTTCAATCTCAGATAAACCATATTTTTCTCCAATAAATTTATCAATTGCATCAATATGCATTTTAGATTGTCTTGCAAAAAAACATTTCAGTCCCGTTTTAGTTGTCTGGCTCTTTGAATATAAATCATTAAGATAAGTATCATATAAAGTATTTATTTTATCAAGTTCTTCATCTGAAAATGATTCGAATGGGATAGGAAACATTTCTAATTCGGATGATCGTAGGTTATGCCAATCTGAGTGTATCAGCCAAAACCAATAGAAAAGGTTACTTGACAAGGCTGCTCCTACAAGACTTTGATATTTTTCTCTGACTTTCAATTCCCCTTCTGCAGAAGAATGAGTAGGAATCTTAGTTATTATTTTATAGTACCTACCACCTGCCTTCCGGTAATAAATAGGTAAACCTTCTCGTTTATACACATCTTTTATTGTTGTGACACAACGCTCTAATTTGCATAATATTCCTAATTCTATTTCATTGCCTATCTTTGGAATTCTCCCATTGCGAATATGATGAAGGGCATTTACAAACTTTAGGTCATCTAAGAGTAACCACAGAGATTCATCAGAATAGCGTTTGTTGATATACGTAGTCATAATTCTTGTGGCCTTGTTGCTGGATTTTTTAAAACTAATAATGGATACTTGTTGTTCTGCACTTTCAAATATACGGCGTGGTCTGTCTCCATATGAACTGACATAGATTTCGTCACAGTGATTTATTAGTAGTCTATGAAGTCCTGACATTGCATCGGAAGCAGTAACACTTAGTGGAACAATAAAGATTGCATTTCCTTTAGTGTGTAATATTTGGTAACCTAAATCAATGAAAAGCGAAAAAGTATCTAAAGATCCTTTTTGTATATTAGGTATAGTTTGAGCAGATGTAAATATATGTTTGAAGCATGCTTTGTCTATAGATGAAATTTTAGCACCATACGGTGGATTGCCGATGACAATATCGAAGCCCTCTTTTGAGGGTCGTGAGAAAACATCATGGAACCAGGTATGCCAGAGGAAGAACTGACTGTTTGCAGACAAGTCCATATCTTCAAAATCAATATGAATACCTTGTTCAACGAGTTCCTGCTTTACAATATCTGCAATGTCCTTTCTCAGCTGCATTTTCTTGTCATGTTCAGGGCAAGCGTAATATTCAGTAAGTTTGTCGCGTAGATTTTTGCGATAAACATCTAACATGCTATCAAAGAAAGTTAGACTTTCACCAGCTCCTATTTTCTTTTCTGTCATCGTTGAAAGGTCAACACCCTTATATTGCTCCAGAAGGGAATTCCCCTGCATAATCTTGAAATCAAGGTTAGGCAGAGCCTCTGGTGACTTTTCGTCAACAATCAGTGAGAGCCAGAAACGAAGTCGGGCTATATCCACTGCTCCACGTTCAATGTCAACACCATAAATGTTGTTTTGGATAATGTGACGTTTAATGTTAGCTGCATTCTCTACAATGTTTGGCTCAATAGCAGAACGGCAGAAGAACAGTTCGCGCAGCAATCCCATTGGAAAAGCACCAGAGCCAATTGCAGGGTCGCATATCTTCACATCGTACAGTTTCTGATCAATGTATTCCTTTAATTCGCCCAGCTGGGATGCATCGTGAGTTGTCACAAATTGACGTATACACTCCTTGTCTTCTTCCCTCATGTCTGTTTGCAGATATGCTATCAAGCTTTCTCGGCACATGTACTGCACAATCTCTTTCGGCGTATAGAATGCACCCTTATCCTTGTTGTCCTCCAGCAGGTTTTCAAAGATGCGTCCAAGCATTTCTGGGTCAACGCCCACTTCTGCATCGTTTGGGTCATTTTCATCGATGGTAAAGTTGTACTGCGAGAGCATTGTCAGCAGGCCATTAAAATAGCTGGCAGGAAAATGACTGGGCTTCTTGTCAAGAATGTCACGTTCAAACAGACCGCCGTTCAAATATGGAATACGACAGTTGCGGAAGCCTTCTACTTTTGTGTCGTAAAGGTCGCCCTGATCTGAACGGTTACGGTCTAAACCTTCTGTAAACAAGTCTTCTAATATGTCATCAAGAAAGTTTTCCTTTTGACGTTCATTTGCATTCTTGAAAATATTCAGCATGAAATCACGATCGCCTTCGCCCCATTCCTTGCTTGCAGGAACGCCAAGCCAGCCTTTCTTTTGGAGGAAGTGCAGGAACACAATGCGTCCAAGAAGTTTCTTCACATAGTCACGAATGGGTTTTTCCTCACGGTCACGAATTTTGTCAGCAGCCATACCCGTATGGTCAAAGCCTGTATCAATGAAGTGTTGACGCATTCCGTTTGTAGGGTCAACCATGTAATTGACAAAAGCTTCGTATTGAGCCTTGTACTTCCCAAAGAACTCTTTAGAAAGAGCTTCAACGTTGAATGCATTTTCGATGTCTTTAATTTCAAGAGAATTCCTTTTGTCGTATAGAGCTATGAAGTTGTCAGTTGCCGTGCGGCATGACTGACCAGGCCCCAGCAGGAACGTATAGCGTTTACTGTTGGTGGATTCTTCTTTGTTGCCACTCTTTCGGCAATAGGTGAAACGCCAATCCCAACGAGTATCATCCTCGTAATGGAACAGCATGAAGGCACAAGAGAATTGATCCATGACAGCACGGATGAGCCGCTGGATGTTCACACGGTTATGCTCCATCATAACCCGGTCGCTGACTGTCACATCGAAAATCTGTAAAGGTTCAACGCCAACATACATCATTCCAACTTGCTTGATGCTGCGTATTCCCGTCGCTTCTGCCAGTTGTCTTCGTTCGGGCTGACTCTCCAAAAGCTCTGTTTCAAAACCATCCTCAAAGTCATCTTCACCGAAAATGGGAAAAATAACATTGTTGAGGAACGAACTCCAGCCTTGATATCGGCTGCTTAAATATTCTTTTAATGACTCCTTATTCATGGGGGTATTTGTTTACTTGATGGTTCCTAATACAATAGATGCTTCGCCTTGTTTACTTTCCACATGGGCTACGAGTTTGCCGATTTCTCGCTCCAGAATCTCGTCTATATCTTGTTGCTCTATGGCAAAGAGATGTAAACCCCGCTCTTCTAATTCCTGACCAATAGCCAATACTTTTTTGATAATATCAAAACTTCCTCGGTCAATAAACTTACGAGCATTTTTCAGCAAAATCTTGGATTGTAGTGATAAACTAGGTGTGTTGTTAATTTTCACCAACATTTCTTTTGCAGCCGTAGCCTTGTCACCAGCCCTTGACTTGTTGATGCGGACAAAGTATTGGTTATAAGTCTTTATGGCTTCTGCCGAAAGCTGTCGCCAGTTATCTGGTAATGGAACACGTTTGGCATTTTCTTTCACACGCATATCTTCAAGCAGTTCAAGCAAAGAAATTATTTTGGCGTTATACAGACCCTCGGCTTCTGTACGTATTCTAATTGCAAGCCTTGCAGAGTGTGGTGCTTTTACTATGAAATATGCCGTTCCACTTGCAGCCTGTGCTATCTGCCAGTCTTTATCAGCTTGTTCTATTTGCAGATAACGTTCAGGGTGAGTATCCTTGTATTGTTTCAGTTCATATACATACTTCTGCAAAGGTGATTCCTCACCTTCAACAGCTTTGGCAATATCGTAATGTACCACACTTTCCTCTTCCGAGAAAATCTTACTGTCTTCACCAAACAGGACATGGAAGGATTGTAACTTGGTATGTGCCTTGCGAACCAATTGAATCTGCGCATCGCCTTCTGCACTTGGCATGAAGTTATAAACATAGACAAAAGGCTCTTTACTGCCGATACGGTTTACACGACCTATGCGCTGCATCAGGCGAGTGGAGTTCCAAGGAGTATCATAGTTCAGAATAACATTGGCACGGTGGAGGTTCACACCTTCTGCCAAGACCTCTGTTGTAATGATAACATTGTAGTCATCCTTCCAAACACCTTCGTAATTGGCATCGAAATTTTCCTCAATCGTGTGTTCCATCTCATCACGATTGGCAGCAGTAATGACAAGTGCCTTATAACCCTTTGCCTTTACCGCTCTCGCAAGCGATTGTACTGTGTCTATAGCTTCCGAGAAGATAACCAATTTTCCAGAGGTATTCTTTTGTGGATTAAACAATTCTGGCTTGATATTCTCTTTGAATGCATCAAATTTCGGGTCTTGTGGGTTTTTCGCCCATCGATCATAGAGATTAGAAATGAGTCGGAAGTCTTCTTTCAGTTGGATATAGTATTCCTCCTTGAAGTCTTTGCGGTTATATTCTGCATTCTGTCCCTTCTCGTTACGCCCTTGTTCCGTCAATTTTGTTATCTTGGCTCTGATTTCTTCTACACAATCATTAAACGAAACACGTCTACCACGTTTCAATGTTTTGGTTTCATAGTCAAGTTCTTTGTTCACGTCAATTTGCGGACAAACGAAAATTGTGTCGTTCTCCCACATCTTAATCATGTTCTCTGTGTAACGTCGCAGGTTCAACAGGGATTGGGTGAAAGCAGTGAACGAACTTTCAAGACGCTTCACAAGAAGAATCTGCATGATGATTGCAAGCTGCTTGGCAACGTCGTTGACACCACGATTGCCTCGACCAGTATGTTTTCTTTCGTTGGCAGGGTCAGTAAAATATTCAATGGCACGATAGCGGAAATATTTTAACCACTCGTCAGTCTGCAACTTTTCTGCCTCCGTTGGAGCAATGATTGTCATAGTATCAGAGAACAGTTGAGCCAACTCGTCATCCATGATGTATTCAAGATTGTTAGGTCCAACAATTTTGGGAAATATCAAGCCTTGTGATTCCATATCATCCTTGTAATATTTCTCAACGTCAGTTCTTGTTCGGCGTTCTAGAATATCACTTAACACGCAATCACGTAGTCTCTTTGACACGGCATCCAAGCGTTGGTGGCGCTCATCTGCTGGTATGTCGTTGCTTCTATCTATCAGTGATTCATATTCTCGGTTGACATCTGCAAAGAACCTTTCGATATTACCACTTTCAGCCTTCTTCAATGTACTGTCATTGTGGTTTCTCTCAAAAAGGTAAATCTGATTCTTCAAGTCATTTGGTCGGTTGTTCTGCGGTGTGGCAGAAAGAAGACCCACGTATGGATATACCCCTGTATTAGAACAAATCTTCTGTATCAGTTCATCAAGAGACTGGTACATCAATGTGGCACTGTTGCGGAACTTATGGCTTTCGTCAATGACAATAAAGCCATAATTCTTTTCTTGGAGTGTTCCACCAAAATCGCCAGAATCGCGGCTGTCGTCATCGTCATCTTCGCAGCTCTCATCTTCGGCAACATTTCCGATGCGTCCAGTTGTAATGAAGTCAATGTATGGCGCAATCTTCTCGTCAGAATTTTTGTCGAACATGGCTATAGTCTTCTTCCAACCCGATTGAATGGCAGGAGGAGTAATGACCAATACTTTACGTTCTCGTCCATCGTCTTCTGGTACGGACAAGAAACGCTTGATGATGAGCGTACCAATAATCGTCTTGCCAAGTCCCACCACATCTGCCAACATAAAACCACCATGTTCGTGCATAATGCCGATACACCTCTTAACAGCTTCTATTTGATATTCCAGTTTGTGGATGTTCGCTGGCAGATAAGTTTCTATCTGTTGTCCGAGTGATTTGTCTACAATGTCACCAAACTTAATTTGTAGCAATTTGATATATAGTTCGTATGGAGTGAATGATTGTTGTTCACTTTTGCGTTCTTTTTCCACGTCATCTGTTATAGGTGCAGATTTAAGGATTTGTTCTAAGAATTGTTTGTTCCAAGGTTCAGATATTTCCCATTTTTCATTAAACCATATCAAATGAGATTTATTACCAGGTATTTCATCAAGCGATAACACTTGATTTGGAGCTGTTTCAATATAGTTTAATTCAGCGTTACCTTGTAATCCTTTTTGTGTAAAATTTGTACTACCCACGATACCAATACCAATGCCGTTTGACTTTCCGTCAAAGATGTAACACTTAGAATGTAAAAATTGAGTTTCGTCATTTTCATTTTTTCGAAATACACGAATCTGAATCTTTGAATCATTGTTTTCCGTACAATAATCAAGAAGCAGACGTATAGCATCTTTATATTCCTCAGTAACATTAAGTTCGTGGATATCAGTTTTTATGAAGTCCAGCGGATAATTTGCATCTTTATATTTAGGTGACTTTAATTGATTTACGTATATATAAGGGTCTTTTCCTATAAGTAAACGAAGCGTTGTTCCTTCTTTTTCAATGAAAGACCTCAAATTTTCTTGTAGTATAGCTAAACCGGGAATATCCCAATAGCCTGTGGCAATACTAACTGTTTTAATACCATCAATGGCTAAGCATTTTCTCAATGTTGTTGTCATTGAAAGTGCTTCTATGGAATTATCTATAAGTGTATTATTCATTTTAATTCTATTCTATGGTTTGAAAATATGCGCTAATTACATTCTTTCTCTCTCCTCTCTTTTACTTTTTCCAATCCCGGCATCTTTTTAGCCAATGCACTTTCTCCTGCTGGAAAATAGAGAGGAAAAACTTTATATAAGAAACCCACAACTTCACTACGACTTTTATCCATATTGTAAAAAGCAGAGCAGACAAAGTACATTAGTTCTTGCTGACTACATGTTTCTTTGGGCTGTATGCTTATTGAGGGAGCAACTATCAAGTCATGTTCAGCAAATGATAGAGCACTGGCAAGAATAGCTTCCTGTTCTTCTTCGGTAAACATCTTTATTTTCCCAGTTAACCATTCAAGCTCTCTTTGCCGGAGTGCTTGTTGTTTTTCGTTTTGATGCTCCAATAGGATTGCTACATTTTCTTGTTGCTTTTCTGTCAAGGCGTTTTCTAATGCTTGGTTCTTTCGTTTAAGAACGTTGAATTTTAGCAAAGCAGCAATGTACATACAGAAATATCCTACTGCAATATCGAATATTAGGACAAGCAGATAATTGTTACTTGAGTTTTGTATGCCACCAGCCATATATTCACTAATAGGGATAACAGCTAATAGCATGATAATGGCTATTGCATAAAGCACTCGGTATCGCGTTTTATGGTTTACCTGTGGCAAAGAGGCAAACAAAAAGGCGATAATCAAAACGGCTATGATTGCAAAGAGTGGTATGAAAGAGGTCTCCATAGGTTTGTTGTTCTGTTTATGGTTTAACAATAATGCGCCAATAACCAGCCTTGTCTGAACCTTCGTGAACCAAAATTCCCATACCCCTAAGGCTCTTGATATTTTTCTCTATAGCGCGTTTAGTTACACCAATCTTGTTGGCCATATTATCAGCTGTGATTGAAGGATCTGAAATAACGAGGTCGATTATCTTTTGTGCAGTTTTACTGACTTTCTTCTGTGTTTCCGATGTATCTCCGAACTTATCCGCATTTACACCGAACTTTTCGACCGAACTTTCTTCATTTACACCGAACTCTTTTGTGTTTACACCGAACTTTTCTACCGAACTTTCTTCATTTACAGGGTACTTTTCGAGGGTACTATTTACCCTATTGGCTACTTCTTCCACAGGTATTCTTCCGTTTTCGCCCCAGTTTAGATTATAGAAGGTGGTGTAGAAAGAAGTCGCTTCCGTTTGATATTGAGGTTCTTTGCCTTGCAGGAAATTGGGTAGTTTTTCCGTAAGCTCCCGCATTTTGCGCAAACCGGAGCCACGTTTCTCCATATAGTCCAACTGTGTGAACACATCCGCAATGACGGGGTTACGGCGCATGGATGGCACTTTGTATATATCTCGGTCTTGAATCTGCGTACCGTCAAGCATTGCACCAGGTGATACCAGTTCTACACGGTCATCGTAAATATCGATATGTACTTCACCGCCCATCACGGTGTAATCCCGATGGATAAGGTGGTTTACCAATCCTTCGAAGATGGCACGGTCTGAATAGTCAGGGAGGTTTAGACGATAGTTCGGCATCTTTACCCATCCGCTCATGGTGTAGTTCTTGATGAAGTCTATGCCGTATTTTAAAAGTAGCACAAGATTAGTCCGATGTTCTATGGAACTGATGGCATCATCCTTATAGAGTCCAGTCCAACGGGTGCAGAAAATACGCGATTGAAATACTGTGCAATTATCCACAAACAGCAATCCTGCATTGGTCAGTTTGCCGTCAGGAGTTACCAGTCCGAATGATTCCAAATACTTATCGTTCCATTCCTGATGGGTTTGCTCACGGAAAGTATTGGCAAGGATGATGAAAGAATGTTTGCCGGCATCCACTTGGGTAGGAAGAGAATCCCATGTCATGTGCGTGCCTTTTAATACCAACGAAAGTAATTGTTGGGAGTTGCATTCTACACTTTCATTGCCAACTCGTACATATGCGGTACGTGTCCCATCCTGATAATAGTAATAAGGTGTAAGCGTTCCTGCCTTTACTTTCACTTCAAGCAGGGTATGCCCTTCATGTTCTATCGGAATAAGTTGAATTTCCGGCACAGGGTCAAGTCTTGCCTTTATCATTTCACTGATAAAATCAGCATCGGCTTGTGGATTCTCCAACCCTACAATTATGCCGTCATCATTCACTCCATAGAACAAACTGCCACCATCCGTATTAGCGAAAGCCGACACGGATTTAAGCCACGATTTTACTTTCTTACGTTCCAACATTTCCTTGAAATCGTAAGCCGAGCATTCCGCTATCAATGTATTGTTATGTATCTGCATCGTTTCCTTATTGTTATTTGGGTGTAACACCCTAATATCATACACAAAGGTAAGGATAAAACCGAAGAATCTGTTAAAAACATCGCTTTCTTTTGATTTTTATGCGTTTACATCTCGTTATTTATGAATAAAAATCGTACTTTTGTGAGCAAGAGCGTGTGTTGCTTATGGATGCTTATTTTCGGATTTGCGCTATATTTGCAACACGTGTACGCAAGTCGCTGATAGATATATTACGTTGACTTTGAGGAAGTGAAGTAAGATAGTTGCTAATCGCGATAAATAATAATCAAAAAAGACGTGTAAAAGATTACACGTCTTTTTTTGTCTTTTTTGATAAATACAAAAAAATAGAAGTATCTTTGTCAGGCAACTCAAATGCAAACAAATATTATGCCTGTAAATAAATACATTCTGATACTGTGCACATTCTTTATTGGATGCTTTCCCCTCCATGTTTTAGCTGAAAAAGATAAAGATGTTGCTTTGCAAGAATATTCAGCACTTTGTCGGAAAAGTATTTCCCTTCCACAAGCTCCGCAGATGTGTGACACACTTGCCGATATGGCAAGGAAAGCGAATAATAATGATGTGGAAATCTATGCGGCGGCTATAAAGCTGGAATGCTATTACTTCAAGAATGATGAGCAGCAGATAATCAATCAGGTGGAAGTTGTGAAAAAGCTGTGCAGGGCATATCAGAACTATTACTATTATTACTTTGTTTGGGGAAACCGCTTGATAACTTTCTACATCAAACAGAATAAGATAAACATTGCCCTCTATGAAATAAAGAAGATGTTGCAGGAGGCACAAGCTGACAATTATCAACCGGGAATAGCGGAATGTTTCCGTTCCTTTGCCGTGATTTACTTGTCGCAGTCTGCCTTCAGACTTGCGATGGAGTATTACCAGAAAGAGATTGACGTATATGAGAAAGCGGGTATTGATTACCTCAATCTGCCTGTGGAATATTCCACGTTGGCACAATGTGCCATAGAACTCAATCTGCCCGATAAGGCTGCGGAAGCCATAGAGAAAGGCCGTGAGCATATCAGGAAGAATGACCCCTATCAGACTTTTGTCATTAAAAAAGCTAATCTGCTCCTTTGCCTCTATCGGAAAGACTTTGCTAAAGCCGAAGAAGAATATGCCGCCATAGAAAAACTGTTTAAGGAAAATACAAGGCTGGATAACTTCACGGGTGATTTGTATGATACACGTCTGTCTTACTATAAGGCTACCGGTCAGCGGGATAAGGCAATGTCGCTTCTCCATTTTCTGGAAAATGAAGCCTGCTACAACTGTACGGCTTATTTGGCTAACAGTCTCAAGAAGCAGAAGGCTGACATTTATATGGAGAATCGCGAATATCGGCTTGCCGCCCAAGAATATCGCGCATATATAGAAGGTAAGGATACGTTGAATACGAAGTCTTTACAAAACTCGGTCAGTGAGTTCAATACGATTCTCGAAGTAGAGTTGCTGCAAAAAGAAAAAAATATCCTGCAGATGGCGGTGCAGAAAAAACAATTATACGTCACTTATCTGATTATCGGCTTTCTGGTAGTGCTTTTAGTGACAGGATGGATTGTATGCCTTCGTATTTATCGTTTGAATAGCCGATTGAAGAAATCGGAATCCGACCTCCGGGTTGCTAAAGAGAGTGCCGAGCAGGCCAGTAAGATGAAAACGGAGTTTATTCGTAATATGTCGCATGAGATACGCACTCCGCTCAATTCGATTGTAGGCTTCTCTCAGGTGCTGAACACTCATTTCAGTGCAGATGAGGAAACGAGGGAGTTTGCCAATATTATTTCGCAGAACACTTTCAGCTTGTTGCGTTTGGTGGATGACGTATTGGAGATTTCGGCTCTCGATCAGAACAATACCCTTGTCTATGATGTTTCCGAGAATATTAATAATGCGTGTTATCAAAGCATGGAACAAGCTGCTTATTCCATACCGGAAGGGGTGCAGCTGGAGTTTACGCCCACGTGTCCCGAGTTGATAATTAAAACCAACTCTGTGCGTGTGGCGCAGGTGCTTACCAAGTTGCTGCATAACGCCGCTAAATTCACTAAGCGGGGAAAAATAACTTTGAATTATAAGATTGAAGATAAGAATATTATCTATTCGGTGACCGACACCGGTATTGGCATTTCCGAAGACAAGCAAGAGGTCGTATTTGAGCGTTTTGTCAAGGTAGACAGCTTTACACAAGGTACGGGTCTGGGGCTTCCGCTCTGCCGTATCATTGCCAACGGGTTGGGCGGAAGCCTGACGTTGGACAAGACGTACAAAGACGGATGCCGTTTTCTGCTGACTTTACCTTTTGTACCTTGCTAAGATAGGGAAGGTCGGTTTCCTGTTTTACCTTTTTTTCAATACGCTGTTCACCACCCTGATAGAAGATACCAGCTTGTTGGTAGAAGTGAATACATCTACATTCCATACGTGTGATGAACGTCCTTTATGCACGATAGTTGCCACCGCTCGCACGGTATCTCCTTCGTGTGCGGAAGATATATGGTTTCCGCTGACTTGCATACCTACGACTATCTCATCGGGTTGGCAGGTTATCATAGAGCCGAGTCCGGCGACGGTTTCGGCAAGCGCAAGGGTTGCACCGCCATGCAGAATGCCAAAAGGCTGGCGGGTACGGTGGTCTACGGGCATGGTCGCTTCTATACGGTCTTCCGAGGCATAGGTGTATTGGATGCCCAAATTACCCATTAGCGCATGGCGTGCCCGTGCATTCAACAGGTCAAGTGGGATTTCTGCGGCGTGAACTTCGGCTAAAATCATTTTCTCTACGGCTTGGGCGACACCGTCTTCTTCATTGGAAGCCGTTACGTAGTCGGCGCAAACTTTTACAGAGTCTTGTGAGTGGCCCATGGCTATGCCTAAACCGGCAATCTGTAGCATATTGACATCACATACACCGTCTCCAATGGCAATTACTTCCTCGCGGGTAATGTCCAAATGTGAGAGTAAAGCACCTAACGTGTTGGCTTTATCAATTCCGCAAGGTACGACTTCCAAAAAATAGGGTTCCGAACGAAAGACATCTAAAGTACCGTCCAGACGTCTTTTCCAATGTTCTTCCAGTCCGGTCAATGCTTCTTCGTCGTCACTGACCAACATACATTTACATGGCGCGAAGTCTACTGCTGTGGAGAATTCTTCTTCCTTGATAATCTTCAGATTATTCAGTTTGGCTTCGGCATGGATATGTTCGTTGCCGGGACTGTTTGTCAGGATAGTGTCATCATGATAAGTGAATATGGCGAAACCATTCTTGCGTGCCTTCTTTTCCAGATAGGGCAGCATTTCCGGGTTGATTCGGCGCTCGAACAGGATTTCTCCATTTTGCGCATTGATTATCTGGCAACCGTTGTAGGAAACAATAAAGCCCCCATAGTTACCCAGTTCAAGCGTTTTGGCCAGTGGCATGAGCCCATAGGTAGGTCTGCCGGAAGCCAATACAATACGCACACCCATTTGCTGCACCTTGAGCAAAGATGCAAGAGTGCGTTTGCTGATTTCCTTTGCATCGTTGAGGAGTGTTCCGTCTACGTCAAGAACTAATAATTTATATTTCATGGTGACTCGATTTTGGTTATGCTAACAAAGTTAGCAAAATGGCGGTTAAAACGACCGGATTTAATTTATTTTGGCTAAACTTATCATAGCAGTTTCTGCTGGCGGAACTCTTTAGGAGAAATCCCGGTATTCTTCTTAAAGAAACGGCTCAGGTAAGACTGGTCGGTAAAGTTCAACTGTTCTGCAATTTCAGTAACGGAAAGGTGCGGTTCATTTAAGAGAACTTTGGCTTCTGCTATCAGCTGTTCGTCTATCAATTGCTTGGGAGTTTTTCCATTCATGTATTGAGTGGTGATTTCGTATAAATAGCGGGGAGTAATGCAAAGTTTCTCCGTGTAAAACGGAACTTGATGTTCGCATACACTGTGCTCGCGTATCAGTTGCATAAACTGATGGCAAAGCATCTGTTTCCTGCTATACTGCTTGTTGGCTGCCAGTTTCTCCGGGATAGTGTTGAATAGCCACATTAACATGCTTTGCAGGAAATTGAATTCCTGCTGCTTTCTGAACTGGAGAGTGTTGTCTCTGAACAGCATTTGCGCCATATCCATCCACAATACGATTTCCCGCCATGTTTTCTGACTTCTTTCATCTGCTGTATGGCGATAGTGCGGATGTTCGTGAACATAGTTGAAGTAGGGAGTGTCAATCGGCAATATAGCTTTCAGGAAAACGTCTTTCGGGAATAACAGCATACGTATTCTGAAGTCTGTTGAGACTTGTTTTACCTGAATAAGACTGCCGGTAAGAAATATGAGTTCGGTTTGTTCGTCAACGGTATATTGCTGTACTCCTGTGGAAATGATGCTCTTGCCTTGTGTGCAAATCAAGTAGATGCCGCATTTGAAGCGGTATGGACGTTGGTTTAAGTATGACAAATCCGTTTCTTCATATTTGATGGAGGATGTATCGGGCAATAGCGGTTCGTACATATGAATAAAGTTCTGTTTTGCGCAGCAAATGTACTTATATTTTGTGGTAATAATGTATATTGTTCCTAAAATGAAACGTTTTGTGCAAGATAAGCCATAGCCGGTATTGTAAATATAGGGTAATTTTGCCGCCGGTTTATAAAAGAAGGATAGTGATGACAGGCAGACAAAATTCAAAAGGTTTTATATTGGTGTTTTTGGGAATGTTGAGCGCTTTTGGTCCGTTTGTTATGGATATGTACCTGCCTACTTTGCCGGCAATGTCGGATTTCTTTCGGACCACATCTTCAAGGGTGCAATTAGGGCTTACTACGAGTATGGTGGGCTTGGCGATAGGACAGCTGGTTTTTGGTCCGTTAAGCGATAAATATGGCCGTCGTTCTCCGTTGTTGGTAGCTATGGCTCTATTCTTGATTTCCACTGTCGGTTGTATCTTTTCCCGGAATATCTCACAGTTTGTAGCGTTACGTTTTGTGCAGGGTGTTGCCGGGGCAGGGGGAGTGGTCATATCCCGATCCATTGCTACTGATAAGTATTCTGCCCATGAACTTGCGGGGATGCTTGCCACTATCGGCGCCATCAATGGGATAGCTACGGTGGTTGCTCCGATAGGGGGAGGGATGCTGGCCGATTTCAGCGGTTGGCATGGAATCTTCTGGTTCTTATTTATATTGGGCGCTCTTTTGATTATCGGAAGTATACGTTTCAAAGAGTCCTTGCCGAACGGGCAAAGGCAAAACTTCAAGTGGGGGGATATGTATCGTCGTTTTGGCGTAGTTCTGCATAACCGTCAGTATGTACGCTATATTTTACAGTATGGGTTTACGATGGGAGTTTTGTTTACCAATATAGCTTCAGCTCCTTTCATCATGCAGCAGCATTATGGACTTTCACCTATGTTATTCAGTATTTGTTTTGGGGTCAATGCGGTCGCTATGGTTATATCTTCCGTTTTGTCGGTTCGTTTTTCCACAATGGAACGGGCGTTATATGTAGGAAATCACGGTATGCTGCTTATCTCCATATTAGTCTCCGCCGCATTTTTCCTGAATTGCAGTTTCTGGGTGTATGAGATATTGATTTTCTGCCTGCTTTCAATGGTAGGAATGTCTTTTACAGCCTCCAATACTTTAGCAATGGATTGTGAACGCAGAAATGCCGGGGTGGCTTCAGCCCTTTTGGGGGCAATAGGTTTTGCATTTGGCGGAATCGTATCACCTCTGGTAGGTATGGAAGATATCAGGATGTCTACCGGTTTCTTATTTTTTATGGGAGCGTTATGCTCTTGTATGTGCGCTTGTTTCTCTTTTCATCGGTTGCCTTTCTATAAGAAAGCTTTAAATTTTGCTCCTTATAGATTAATAAATGTTTTTTTGCAGAAACTGTTGTAAAGAGTCGGTTGATATTTATATTATATTCTTATCTTTGTCGGCGTTTTGTTCCGGTTCCTTATTCAGGGAACGGATGAAAAGGGAATCGGGTGAAACTCCCGAACAGTCCCGCTGCTGTAAGTTTCATTATGAATGTATCATTCTTGTGCCACTGTCTTTGGTTTGAGGATGGGAAGGCGATACATTAGAAATAAGTCAGAAGACCTGCAAAACGAAGTCAAAAAATTGCCCGTTCGAGGAAAGCGGACAGTGTGTATGGTTTAAAGATAATCTTTACTCTTTTATGGTGTGGAGAATGAAGATGCGGTTGCTCTGCATCGCTTGTTTTTGTATGGAAGGAATTCTTTCTGCACAAGAAGTAGCGCGAAAGGACACGATTACAGGAAAAGTGCATCAGATTGATAAAGTGACTGTTACAGCACGACGTATGCCGAATAAAGTTACTTCGGCTGTACCTGTACAAACATTGTCACAGCAAGATATAAGCAGTCTCGGCATACAGAATATGGCGGATGCCGTGCGTCGTTTTGCGGGTGCTAATGTAAAAGACTACGGAGGCATTGGCGGATTGAAAACAGTTTCCGTACGAAATATCGGAGCGGCGCATACGGCTGTCAGTTATGATGGTGTTGTCGTAAGTAATTCCCAAGCAGGGCAAATTGATATAGGACGTTTCTCACTTGATAATGTTTCTGCCCTTTCACTGGCGATAGGGCAATCTGACGATATGTTGCAGTCAGCACGTTTGTATGCTTCGGCAGGCGTATTGAGTATTGAAACGGAAAAGCCGCATTTTGATGAGGAACGTAATGTGGCTTTTCAGGCACGGGTAAGTGGCGGTTCATTCGGATACGTTACTCCATCTCTGCGTTGGTGGCAGAAGGCAGGCGACCGTACTCGCTTTGCTGTGAACGCTAATTATATGCGTGCTGATGGGAATTACCCTTTTACTTTGGTCAATGGAAAGTATGTGACAGAAGAAAAACGCAATAATTCAACTATCTATTCCTGGCAGGGAGAGGCGACTCTTTACCATACCTTTAAAGACGGTGGCGAGTTGGATGTGAAAGGCTATTATTTCAACTCTCGTCGCGGGCTTCCGGGAGCGGTCACTCTCTATAATCCGATATCCGACGAAATTCTTTGGGACGAGAATACCTTTGTGCAGGCACGTTATAAGAAACGATTCTCTTCGAAATGGAGTTTGCAGGCACAAGCAAAGTATAATCATGGTTGGAACAGATATGAAGATAAAGGCAAGGAATATGCTGACGGATACTATCGTGCTGTACATAGACAGGATGAATGTTATTTGTCTGCAACGGCTTTATACCGTCCATTCAAAGCTCTATCCCTGTCTTTGGCTCAAGATGGAGCTGTAAATACATTGCGTAGTAATCTGAAAGATTGTCCTTTTCCTACCCGGTACACATCTTTGACGGCTTTCAACGTTCGTTATCAGTCTGAAAGAATCACCGCCTCCGGATCATTAGTACATACTTTTATCACTGAAAAAGTGGAGGTAGGGAAAGCTCCTGAGGATTTCCACCGTTTGGCTCCTTCAGCTTCCGTAAGCATACGGCCTTGGGCGGAAGAATCTTTTTTTCTGCGTTTCATGTACAAAAGCACTTTTCGTACACCTACTTTCAACGACTTATATTATTATAGACTGGGCAACCGGAGTTTACGTCCGGAGAAGGCGAATGAATATAATGTGGGAGTTACGTGGAGCAGTTCATCTTTGTTTTTCTTGGACTATATCTCTGCGACGCTTGATGCTTATTACAATGATGTGACTGATAAAATTGTAGCTTTCCCCACTACTTATGCGTGGCGTATGGCAAACTATGGAACCGTTCGTGCCACAGGAGTAGATGCTACTTTGGCTATGTCGGCACCGTTAGTTAAAAATATAGATTTGATTATATCCGGAGGATATACTTTGCAGAAAGCGATTGACCTTACAGACCCAGATGCCAAGAATTATAAGGAACAGTTGCCTTATACTCCGAAGCATAGCGGCAATGTAGCTGCGAGGTTTGAAATGCCTTGGCTCAATATAGGTTACTCCATTGTAGGCGTAAGTAAACGTTATTGCCTGTCACAAAACATTCCTGAAAATGAGATAGCAGGTTATATGGAGCATACGGCCAGCATCTCTAAAGAGTTTGCTTTTAAGAAATGCAAATTACAGCTTCAGGCAGAAATCATCAATTTGACCGATGAACAGTATGATGTGATAAAATATTATCCTATGCCGGGACGTTCATGGAGAGTGACGGGAACTTTTAAATTTTAAAATCAATTTAATCAATTTAATTAATAAAGTGTTATGAAAATAAGAAGTTTATTATTGGGTGTGCTGTGTATGTTGGCACTAAGTGTTTCATTTTCATCTTGCAGTGATGATGAGCAAAGTTGGGATGATAGCGGTTCGAAAATTGAATTGCCTTATGTCCGTGCTTATTTTTTGAATGAAGGAACTATGGGACAGAATAATGCCGGTATAGCATTTTATGCCCCGAATAAAGACAAAGATTTTATCGGTGATATTTATAAAGCGCAGAATAAGGCTTCATTGGGAGATACGGGTCAGGATATGATAGAGTATGAAGATTGTATCTATGTTTCTGTTTATGGTTCTAATTATTTGGCAAAACTGAATGCGGCATGTGTAGAGCAGGCTCGTGTTTCTTTTATTGATGATGCCGATTTATCTGCGGGTGTCCGTTCTATTGCGGCTCATGACGGCTATATTTATGCGTCTTTCTATGGCGGTGTGGTTGCCAAAATCAATGCCAATACATTGAAAGTGGAAAAGAAATTGACCGGACATGGTGATAATCTGGAGGGAGTTGCCATCTGTAATGATATGCTTTATGTAGCCAATGCTTATAAGAACGAAGGCGTAAACTATATTTATCATACGGAAGTTTTGGTCTTTGACTTGAATTCATTTTCTTTTAAAGAGACCTTGACGGTAGCTTCAAATCCTAATAAATTAACGGAAGATGATGACAAAGCGTTCCTTATTTCTTGGGACTATAGTGCTGAAAGCTATGTATTGCAAATGATAGATTCAAAAAACAATAATAAGGTGACCAATTTGGGATATGCCACTCATGTAGCCGCTGAAAACGATAAATTGTATTGTGCCTCAAATCCGCAACTAAGCTCTTCAGCGTCCTTCTTGCGTCTAAACGTCCTCTCATCACTGAATTAGCAGATAAATTGAGGCTGAAATACCCACTTCTGCCCACAATATCCCCTTGCC
>NZ_JAHBBW010000011.1 GCF_018390535.1 Bacteroides propionicigenes
AAATCTCTTCAAAGATCGCTTCTTTTTCGGTTGCTCTTCTTTTTCAAAAGCGGATGCAAAGGTAAGGACTTTTAAGTATATCTTCCAAATATTTCCGGAAGTTTTTTTTCTTTTTCTTTCAGAGCTCTTTTAAAGGAGCGGAGAAAGAGAAGTTCTTTTTCCTTGCGAGTCGGACTGCAAAGATAAGGAGAAATTTTAATATCTTCCAAATATTTTCGGAAAATTATTTTTCATTTCTTTTTCTCTCTTTTACAGCATCCATACGCTTTTGTTTCAGAATGTCAATCAATCGCTGCTTTCATTCTCGAAAGCGGATGCAAAAGTAGAGGATTTAGCAATATGCACCAAATATATCTATCTTTTTTTTCACGAAAACATGAAACTTTTTCGTAACTCGCTGATTGATAAACCTGTTGTAAAGCATATTTTCAAAAGCGGATGTGTACGATAACGGAAGGCATACATTATAATATACGCGGGCGCGCGTAAAGACGGCAGGGCATTAGGTTTATGAATAAATACTTGCCTACGGTGAAAATTCCGTTTGATATACGTCAAACGGGGGTTGCACCATAGGCAAAACCTTGTTTGATGTACATCCTATTTCCTGAAGTTCTCAGAAATTCTATTTTTTCCGAATAAAAATCGCCGCGCGTTATCGCGGTATATATCGCAGTATTATAATATGTACAGGGATTTTTCTTTAAAAAAAGGGAATTATACGCGCCCGCGCGCGTACATTATAATGTACGGCCGAATGTTTGTATCCGGTCGTTCTTTGTATGCAGCAAATAAAAAACATCCTTTGCTTCATGGATTCTAACTTTTATACTACCTTTGTGTACAAGGTAAATATGAAAGAGGATATGAATAATGGGGTGAAAAATATTATCACGAAGCTTCTGCCCGTCTGCGCATTGCTCTCCCTGATGCTGAACGCCAACACCGCATGCAGCAGCGAACAGGCCGGCAAGAAACAATCGGCAGCGATTGCTGCAGACACCGTCACCACCCTTGTGCTGCCCGCAATACCCGCCATGCTGAGTACTCCGGAACTGCGTGCAGACTATCTGGCACGCCACTACTGGGACAACGTGGACTTTGCCGACACCAACTACATACACCATCCCGAAGTGACGGAACAAGGCTGGGTGGACTTCATCGACATCCTGCGGCTGGTTTCTGCCGGCACCGCCGACGCCGCCTTAAAACAACTGTTTCTCCGGGCAGAGAAAGAAAAGAAATGTTATACGTACCTGACGTCTCTTGCGGAGAAATATCTGTATGACCCCAACTCGCCGATGCGCAATGAGGAGTTTTACATTTCCGTCCTGGATGCCATGCTGAAATCTCCCGTCATGGACGATACGGAGAAAATACGTCCGAAAGCCCGGCGGGAACTGGCGCAGAAGAACCGTGCAGGCACAAAAGCGCTGGACTTTACTTATACGCTTGCCAACGGCAAACAGGGCAACTTGCATGGCATAAAAGCTCCCTACACGTTATTGTTCATCAACAATCCCGGCTGCCATGCTTGCGGCGAGGCTATCGAAGCCCTGAAGCGCAGCCCCGCTACCGCCCAAGCCATTGCACGGAAACGGGTGAAAGTTCTTTCCCTCTATCCCGATGCGGATTTGGCGGAATGGCGGAAACACCTCTCCGACTTTCCCGATGAGTGGATTAACGGATACGACAAGAAGCGGACGATTGAACAGAAGAACCTCTACGACCTGAAAGCCATCCCTACCCTGTATCTTCTGGACGAGGACAAAACCGTGCTGCTGAAAGATGTCACAGCCCAAGAGATTGAGGAGTACTTGCAGAATATCTGAAAAAACATCCCCTTCATTCTATGATTTTGGCATCTTCGATGTCTGCATCATCCTCGGCCTTGCCGCCGGCAACAGGCGTCTTGGGACGGAGACGGGTGAACTTGAACCAGTTTACCAGTTCCGAAGCCGCATAAACCAGACTGGTGATTCCGATAATGATGAACGCCGTGGAGCGTACTCCCGTGGGGTTGAACAACGCAATCAGCCCGGCAAGCAATATCAGCACCGGAACAACGTAGAACCCACCCGGTACGGGCGTCCACCTGCGTGCAGCGGAGAGCGACGCTATCTGTTGCACACCGCCCATCACAAGGATGAAGCCCAGCACAAACGTCAGCAAATCGGCAAAGAAGCCCGGCATGATAATCAGCCACAAGCCGAACAGCAGACTGCCCACCCCCTCTACCGGGAAGCGGCGGCGCACCTCGGCGTTCTGAGCGTAATATCCTATAATACTGATGAGCGAAGGTACAAGGAAAATGACACCAATCGTTATCACAAAATAATCACCGGCACGGTCGGGAAACATCACCAACACCAAGCCAATTACCAGCGCGCATACAGCACGCAAGAATGAATAACTTAATCCTTTCATGAGTCTTTGATTTTTTGCGAAGATACATTATTTATCCGAACAACCCCGCATGACGGTGCCGAAAAATCAATTCACATTGAGCCAAGCGTTCAAGTCCTCGGCTATAAACAGCCAGTATAGCAATAAAACAATGGCGATAATAGCACCTACGGCAATCAGATGTTTCCGTCTCATAGTTTGTTCCTTTCTTTTTATTAGTAAATAATGGTTGTTACTTGTGATAGAGAACAACATTTCAAGATAAATGTTCTAATACGAAAAAAAAGTAAGATTTATTTTGGCAATTAAAACAATGTGCTTATATTTGCCCCTGTTAAAACAAAAAAAGACAATGAAAACAATGTTCGTAAATACATATTGGTGGTGGCACCCGTTACAACTCCGGCAGTCGTAAGGGAGCAGTGCTCGTATGTATATATGTAATATAAGAAAGATATAGGAAAAGAGCCCTGTCGCACCAAGCGACGGGGCTTTTTTCGTTTAGGCAACGCCCCTGCCTGTCCAAATATCAATGATAAACGGAAGATAATAAAAACAACAAACAATATGGCAAGTTTCTTAGTAGACAAAGAAGGTTATTACGGAGAATTCGGCGGAGCATACGTTCCCGAAATACTCCACAGATGTGTAGAAGAATTGCAGAACACCTATCTCAGCGTGCTGCAAAGTGAGGATTTCAAGCGTGAATACGACCAATTGCTGCGCGACTACGTAGGGCGTCCCTCTCCGCTATATCTGGCTAAGCGCCTGTCGGAAAAGTACGGCTGCAAGATTTATCTGAAGCGCGAGGACCTGAACCACACCGGCGCGCACAAGATAAACAACACCATCGGCCAGATTCTACTGGCACGCCGCATGGGAAAGCGCCGCATCATTGCCGAGACAGGCGCAGGGCAGCACGGCGTTGCCACCGCCACCGTCTGCGCCCTGATGAACATGGAGTGCATCGTGTACATGGGCAAGACCGACGTGGAACGCCAGCACATCAACGTAGAGAAGATGAAGATGCTGGGAGCAACCGTAGTCCCCGTCACCAGCGGCAACATGACCCTGAAGGACGCCACCAACGAGGCCATACGCGACTGGTGCTGTCATCCGGCAGACACCTACTACATCATCGGCTCCACCGTAGGCCCGCACCCCTATCCCGACATGGTGGCACGCCTGCAGTCGGTCATCAGCGAGGAGATTAAGAAACAGCTCATGGAAAAGGAAGGGCGCGATTGTCCGGACTACCTCATAGCCTGCGTAGGCGGCGGCAGCAATGCAGCCGGAACCATCTACCACTACGTCGACGACGAACGTGCGCAGATAGTCCTCGCCGAAGCCGGCGGCAAAGGCGTGGAAACGGGGATGACCGCCGCCACCATCGCCCTCGGCAAACTGGGCATCATCCACGGCGCCCGCACCTACGTCATACAGAACGAGGACGGGCAGATTGAGGAGCCTTACTCCATCTCCGCCGGACTGGATTATCCGGGCATCGGCCCCATGCACGCCAACCTTGCCGCAAAGAAACGCGCCATCGTGCTCTCCGTAAACGACGACGAAGCCATCCGCGCCGCCTACGAACTGACCAAACTCGAAGGCATCATCCCCGCACTGGAAAGCGCCCATGCCCTCGGCGCACTGGAGAAACTGAACTTCAAGCCCGACGACGTGGTGGTGCTGACCGTTTCGGGACGGGGAGACAAGGATGTGGAGACGTATTTGGAGTATGGGGAAACCGCTAAATAAGAACAACAATGAAACAGTATGATTATCAAACAGTGAGCCGCACGATACTTGGCGACCTGCACACACCCGTAAGCACCTACCTGAAGGTACGCGACATCTTCCCTCAAAGCGCGCTGATGGAGAGTTCCGACTATCACGGCAGCGAGAACAACCGCTCCTTCATCGCACTTTGTCCGGTGGCAAGCGTCAGCATAGACCACGGCGCCGCCATCTTCCGCCTGCCCGACGGCACACGCGAGGAACATCCCGTCACCGAAGAATATCGTGTGGAGAACGCCTTGCGCGACTTCCTCGACCGCTTCCACGTGGAGGGCGAATACAGCAACTACTGCGGCCTGTACGGCTACACCTCCTTCAATGCCGTACGCTATTTTGAGAACATCGCCGTAAAGGACAGCCGCGAAGCCACCAACGACGCGCCGGATATGCTATACATATTATATAAGTATCTCATCGTCTTCAACGACTTCAAGAACGAGATGCTGTTGCTGGAGATGCTTGCCCCCGACGAGAAAAGCGAACTGGACAAAGTACATAAAGCCATCCGCAACCGCAACTACACCGCCTACGACTTCCGTGCCGTCGGCGAAACAACCTCTCCGCTGACGGACGAGGAGCACAAAGCCAACATCCGCCGGGGAATAGCCCACTGCCTGCGGGGTGATGTTTTCCAGATAGTCCTCTCCCGCCGCTTCGAACAGCGCTTCACAGGCGACGACTTCAAGCTCTATCGTGCCTTGCGCAGCATCAACCCCTCACCCTACCTGTTCTACTTCGATTTCGGCGGTTTCCGCATCTTCGGCTCCTCGCCCGAAACGCACTGCCGCATCGAAGGACGCCACGCCTACATAGACCCCATCGCCGGCACTACCCGGCGCACCGGCGACCCCGAACAGGATGCCGTAAACGCCCGATACCTGCACGACGACCCCAAGGAGAATGCCGAACACGTGATGCTGGTGGACCTTGCCCGCAACGACCTCAGCCGCAACTGCCGCGACGTGAAGGTGGACTTCTACAAGGAGATGCAATATTACAGCCACGTCATCCACCTCGTGAGCCGCGTGAGCGGCGAGCTGAACAGCGAAGCCGACCCCGTCAAGGCGTTCATCGACACCTTCCCCGCCGGAACACTGAGCGGTGCCCCCAAAGTACGCGCCATGCAGCTCATCAGCGAACTGGAACCGCACAACCGAGGCGCATACGGCGGCTGCATCGGGTTCATCGGACTGAACGGCAGTCTGAATCAGGCCATCACCATCCGCACCTTCGTCAGCCGCAACGGAGTGCTGTGGTTTCAGGCAGGCGGCGGCATCGTAGCCAAAAGCAACGACGAATACGAACTCCAAGAAGTGAACAACAAGCTGGGAGCACTGAAGAAAGCAATTGTGATGGCTGAGAAAATGTGAGTGCATATACATTGTAAATTGTAAATGAAAAAGATGAAAACGGTTATTATAGACAATTACGACTCTTTCACCTACAACCTCGCGCATCTGGTGAAAGAACTCGGCGCAGCGGTAGACGTGCTGCGCAACGACCAATTCAGAATGGAAGAGCTGGAACGGTACGATAAAATCATCCTCTCCCCCGGTCCCGGCGTGCCCCAAGAAGCGGGATTGCTGACGGACGTAATACGCACCTATTCCGGCAAGAAACCCATACTGGGCGTATGCTTGGGCGAACAGGCCATCGGAGAGGTATTCGGCGGACGGCTGGTGAACCTCAGCAACGTGTTTCATGGCGTACAGACCCGCATACGGCTGGCAGAACCGGACTACATCTTCCGGGGACTGCCCGAAGAAATTCCCGTAGGACGATACCACTCTTGGGTGGTAGATGCGGAGGGGCTGCCCGAAACGCTTGCCGTCACCGCCGTCAGCCCCGAAGGGCAGATTATGGCGCTGAAGCACCGGGAGTATGACGTTCGCGGCATACAATTCCATCCGGAATCCGTGCTGACTCCGGACGGAAAACTGATAATGAGGAACTGGCTGCAAGGTGACGCAAACCACACACCTCACGAGGACAAATGACACACCTCGCAGAGAGAAATGACACACCCTGCAAGGGCAAACCACGCACCCTGCGGGAGCAAATCACACACCTCGCGGGAGCAAATCACACACCTCGCAGGAGCAAATGAACGTCATACACTATCTGTCATTCAGAGCATAGCGAAGAATCCCTTCCCCATGCACACACAAGAGAGCAGATTCTTCGCTTCGCTCTGAATGACAGGCAGCATAAACCTCTTAATCGCTAACAGAAACAAATGACAGGCAGCATAAACCTCTTAATCACTAACAGAAACAAATGAAAGCAATATTAGCCCGCCTCTTCAACCACGAAGAGCTCACCGCAGAGGAAACCAAGCAAATTCTCCTCAACATCAGCCGGGAGATGTATCCCGAAGCTCAGATTGCTGCGTTACTCACTGTATTCCAGATGCGTGGCATCACAGTAGACGAGTTGACGGGGTTTCGCGAAGCACTTATGGAGACGCGAATCCCGATAGACTTCGCACCCTATCGCCCCATTGACATCGTAGGTACGGGCGGCGACGGGAAGAACACGTTCAACATCTCCACCTGTGCCTGTTTCATCGTGGCGGGCGCAGGCTACAAAGTTGCCAAACACGGCAATTACGGAGCCACTTCCGTGAGCGGAGCAAGCAACGTGATAGAGCAACACGGAGTGCGCTTCACCAACAATCCCGACATCCTGAAGCGAAGCATGGAGGAGTGCAACATCGCCTACCTGCACGCACAGCTGTTCAATCCGGCAATGAAGCTCGTAGGCCCTGTGCGCAAGGCACTGGGAGTACGCACACTCTTCAACTTGCTGGGCCCGCTGGTAAACCCCTGCCAACCCGCCTACCAGCTGCTGGGCGTGGCAGACCTCTCGCAAATGCGTCTCTACACGAACGTCTTCTACAAGCTCGGCATCGACTTTGCCGTAGTAAACAGTCTGGACAGCTACGATGAAATCTCACTGACCGATGAATTCAAGGTAATGACCCGCAATTACGAACGCATCTATCGTCCGCAGGCACTCGGCTTCAGCGCGGTACGACCCGAAGAGCTCTCGGGCGGGGACTGCAAGGAGGATGCCGCACGCATCTTCGACAATGTACTGAACAACCGCGCGGAAGCCGCCCAAACGCAATGTGTCATCGTAAACGCCGCCTTCGCCATCCAAGTTATGGAACCGGAAAAGGAGATTGAAGAGTGCATCGCCATAGCCCGCGAATCGCTGGAAAGCGGACGGGCGCTGAAGACGCTGAAGAGATTTATAGAAATAAATAAATGTTGAGAAGCAGATTATATCAAGACTATCTGTCATTCAGAATTTATAACTCATACCCCCTTATGGATATTCTATCAGAAATAACAGAACATAAACGAACCGAAGTGAAACTGCAAAAACAAGCCGTTTCACCGGAACAACTGCGGGAACAGGCGCAGGAGCTGATGAACGCTCCCCAAGCCCCCCGCCGCAGCATGAAACAGGCGCTTGCCGCATCCTCCACGGGAATCATCGCCGAGTTTAAGCGTCGCTCTCCCTCGAAAGGCTGGATATACGAGGCAGCCCAAGCCGGAGAAATACCCGCCGCATACGAGGCTTCCGGCGCCGCCGCACTCTCTATCCTGACGGACGAGAAGTTCTTCGGCGGCTCGCTGCGCGACATATGCACAGCACGCCCGCTGGTCAATATCCCCATCTTGCGCAAAGACTTCATCATCGACGAATACCAACTGTTGCAAGCACGTATCGTTGGCGCAGATGCCGTATTACTGATTGCCGCCTGCCTGACGCAAGAAGAATGCGCCACCCTCACCGCCCGCGCCCATGCCCTCGGGCTGGAAGTGTTGCTCGAAATCCACAGCCCTTCCGAATTGTCCTATATAAGTAAGGAGGTGGATATGGTAGGCGTAAACAACCGCAACCTCGGCACGTTCGTCACCGATGTAGAAAACTCTCTCCGCATCGCCAACCGGCTGCGGCAAGCGGTAGCGGATGTTCAGGGCAGTGCCGGCACCCGCAACCTGCCGCTACTCGTTTCGGAAAGCGGCATCTCCCATCCCGAAACAATCTGCCGCCTGCGCACCGCCGGATTCCGCGGTTTCCTCATCGGAGAAACCTTTATGAAAACCCGCCGGCCGGAAGAGGAGCTGAAAGAATTTATACAGGAGATTGAGGGGAGGGAGTCAAAGGGACTAAAGGGGGCAAAATGCACGTGATGATTTTTTAGGCACGGATTACACGGATTTACTTTATCCTTCTTTCCGTGAAATCCGCGTAATCCGTGCCTAAAAAGAAACAAACAGTAATATAGTAAATAATAAAACCATAAATCCCATGTTTTCTCTAATTATCAAAGTATGTGGTATGACTGAAGCGGAAAACATCCGCGACGTAGAACAACTGGGCGTAGACATGATAGGTTTCATCTTCTACCCCAAGTCTCCCCGCTGCCTATGCGAAATACCGGAGTACCTGCCCGAGCACGCAAAGCGTGTCGGTGTTTTTGTAAACGAAAGCAAGGAAAATATCCTGATGTACGCCGACCGGTTCGCACTGGATTACATCCAGCTTCACGGCAACGAATCTCCCGAATACTGCCGCTCGCTACGCAGCAACGGCCTGCATCTCATCAAGGCATTCTCCCTTTCGCACCCCAAAGACCTCGCGGCCGTCTCCGCCTACAAGGGATTATGCGATTACTACTTGTTCGACACCAAGACACCGCAGTACGGCGGCTCGGGCAACCAGTTCGACTGGAACCTGCTGCACCGTTACAGCGGAATGACTCCTTTCCTACTCAGCGGCGGCATCAACCCTTACAGCGCCAAAGCCATCAAAGAGTTTCACCACCCCAAACTGGCAGGCGTCGACATCAACAGCCGCTTTGAAACAGTTCCGGGCAAGAAAGACGTGGAGCGCATCAAGGCATTCCTACAAGAAATACAAAGCATTACCAACCAATAATATCAAACTCAATATGAACCGCATCAACCAGCTTTTTCAGGACAGCCCCAAAAACCTGCTGTCCATCTACTTTTGCGCCGGCTGCCCCACCCTCGGCGGCACAGCCAACGTTATCCGCACCCTCGAAAAGAACGGAGTGGACATGATAGAAATCGGCATCCCCTTCAGCGACCCCATGGCCGACGGCATCGTCATTCAAGACGCCGCCACCCGCGCCCTGCGCAACGGCATGTCTCTCCGCCTCCTCTTCGAGCAACTGGGCGACATCCGTCGCAATGTCCGCATCCCGCTCATCCTGATGGGCTACCTCAACCCCATTATGCACTTCGGCTTCGAAGCGTTCTGCCGGCAATGTGAAGCGTGCGGCATCGATGGCGTAATCATCCCCGACCTGCCCTTCAAGGACTACGAAGAGCACTATAAAGCCATTGCACGGAAATACGACCTCCGTGTCATCATGCTCATCACCCCCGAAACCAGCGAGGAGCGCGTCCGCGAAATAGACGCCCACACCGACGGCTTCATCTATATGGTATCATCTGCCGCAACCACCGGCGCGCAAAAGGACTTCGACACCCGGAAGCAAGCCTACTTCAAGAAGATGCAGGATATGCACCTGCGCAACCCCCGCATGGTAGGTTTCGGCATCAGCAACAAACAAACCTTCGATGCCGCCTGTTCCCACGCTTCCGGAGCCATCATAGGCAGCCGTTTCGTCACTTTGCTCAACGAATACGAGGGAGATGCACAGAAAGCCATCTCGCACCTGAAAGAAGATTTAAGAAAGTGACTATTCCTCAGCCATCCTACCACTTTTTTCCTTATCTTTGCGCCCGAAAAACGAGTTAAACGAGATATTTATGAAAGCAGATTACCCTTCCGTACTCTTGATTTACACGGGCGGAACTATCGGAATGATAGAAAACCCCGAAACAGGTGCCCTCGAGAATTTCAATTTCGACCACTTGCTCAAGCACGTTCCCGAATTGAAACGCTTCAACTACCGTATCTCGTCCTACCAGTTCGACCCGCCCATCGACTCCTCCGACATGGAACCCTCTCTGTGGGCAAAGATTGTCAAGATAATAAATTATAACTACGACTTTTTCGACGGCTTCGTCATCCTGCATGGAACCGACACAATGGCATATACGGCATCAGCCCTCAGCTTCATGCTCGAAAACCTTGCGAAGCCTGTTATCCTCACCGGCTCTCAACTGCCCATCGGAACACTGCGCACGGACGGAAAGGAAAACCTGATTACAGCCATCGAAATAGCCGCCGCCAAGAACCCGGACGGCACTGCCGTTGTCCCTGAAGTCTGCATCTTCTTTGAAAACGAACTGATGCGCGGCAACCGGACAACCAAAATCAACGCCGAAAACTTCAATGCTTTCCGCTCGTTCAACTACCCCGCCCTGGCAAAAGCCGGCATCCACATCCGCTACAACGAGCACATCATCCGCCGCCCCGATCCCGCACGACCGATGAAACCGCATTATCTCTTCGACACCAACGTCGTGGTACTCACCCTGTTTCCCGGCATCCAAGAGAGTATTATCAACTCCGTGCTTCATGTTCCGGGACTGAAAGCGGTGGTGCTCAAAACTTTCGGCTCGGGCAATGCCCCCCAGAAAGAATGGTTCATCCGCCAATTGAAAGATGCTACGGAACGGGGCATCGTCATCGTCAACATCACCCAGTGCCAAAGCGGTGGCGTCGAGATGGGACGTTACGAAACCGGGCTGCATCTTCTTGAAGCCGGCGTCATCAGCGGCTACGACAGCACGCCCGAATGCGCCGTCACCAAACTCATGTTCCTCCTTGGACACGGGCTCAGCCAGGCAGAAATTCGCTACCGGATGAATTCGGATTTGGCGGGGGAAATTACAAAAGAGTAATTTCCTCTTTTGTAATTTCCCACTCCCCCGTTTTTTTCCAGTTGACTTTGGGCAGCTTTTACAAGTTTTTTATTGCAACGATAGCCGGATTTAACAAAATATTCATCATAAATAGTCAAAAAAGACAATATTTACAATCCATTTTTCAATTAGTATGACTACTTTTGTGGCGTAAACAATAAAAAGTTGATTATTTTATTCAACACGCAAACAAAACTGTAAAAACATTTATAAATTCACTTATGAAAGATGCTTTGGAACTTATTATATCGCGATACATGGTACGCTGCGGTTAAAATTGGTTAACAATTATCGGTTTACGCACTATATGTAAGCTATCTTTAGCTAAATAAATGTATTTTTGCTAATTATCAAACAAAACATTATATATGGGAAATTATTTTAAAATAAATCACATTCTATTGCTTTCCGCACTTATAATGAGTTTTATTTTTTACAGCTGCAAAGAAGATGTCTTCGACGCTGAAAAAGTGCAGGCCACCTATCAGGACAAATTCCCGGTGAAAGATATAGATCCCCAAATGGATTGGAAGACAACCTGTCCGGTTGATGTAAGCATATCCGTCTACGAAGATTACGGCACAGACTACACAGTCGAGGTTTTCGACTATAATCCGTACGCAACAGATGCAGTAGCCCATTTGCTGGCAAGCGGCACAGCCAATCAGGACTTGATATTCCAAACCACCATAGATTGCCCGCTGACTTTGGAGCGCGTCTACGTTTCGCGCATGGATTCCAAAGGGCGTCGCATCATGAAAGTTGTCCCCGTCAGCAACCGGCGGATAGAAACCACGTTCGGCATACAGGCTCTCACCCGTTCCTCGGCACGCGCCGGAGCTGATGAGGGCGAAGTGCAGATTAAGACGATGGCACGTCCCTATACAGACAGTGAAATCGAAGAATTACTAAGTAAGGCAACAGTCTACAACGGGCAAGATATGGACACCGACATTGCCCGTACCAACATTTTCAAGATTACCAAATCCTATTCCGGCGGCATCAATCATGGCGGCGCCACTACCCCCGATGCGGGAACCCTCAAGCTGATAATCGCCCCCGGTGCCAAATGGGAAATACCCTCTCCGCAAGTCATCAACCAAGGGCTGGAAATCATCATAGCCTCCAGAGGCGCCATAGGGTTGAAATCGGGCGGGCAGTATGAACCCTCCCTCCGATTCACCAACAGCTCATCCTTAGTGGTATTAGGCACTGCCTATCAGGAAGATGAACCGGATGCAGCGGAAGACACCCGCGGGAAGATTACAGGAAAAGGTTGGATTGAATTCTCCAACGGCGGAACCAATTACAATGCCGGAAAGATAGATGTGGACGGCATCAACAACAACGGCGGCACTCTCTATAACTATGGAGAGATAGACGCAGGCAAGCTGTTAGGCTCATCTACCGAAAGCCTGTACGTGAACCATGGTGACGTGGAAGTCCACCAAATCGGTGACAACCAAAGCACCGGTCCCCAACTGGAGAACAGTTGCAAAATAGAAGTAGAGAACTTCCTTGCCTCCAACGGCATCAAAATGGGAAAAGGCTCGCTTATAGAAGCCAAGCATCTCTATGCCTACAACTATATAGACCTCGATGCCAATTCCATGATTGACATAGAAAACACCACCAACCTGTCCAACTGTAACATCACGGGACCTACTGCCGCCAAGAGCTATGCCCTGTTGAAGCTGGAGCACATCAATCAGGCAAACTGGACGGGTTCAATGGGAACGGAAGTAACCCAAGGCTATGTTATCAATAATGTATATTGTGAATACAAGAAAGCCGTTGAAAACTTCGACAACTATTGTCTGAACGGCACAGCCGGCGGAAGCGGGCATAAAGGCAACGGCAACGCCACCATTTGCCTCCCCGGCAAGGCGCCTTCCTACATTCCCGAAGGACGCTGCACTGGTGCAGGCAATACCCCCGACGAATCGGGCGACGATGTAAACCCCGGCGAGATGCCCTACACATACGCCTTTGAAGACAACTACCCGCTGGTAGGCGATTACGATTTCAACGACATCGTACTGGACGTAACCACCACCTATCATCGTGAAAAAAAGACGAACCACATCAAACGCATCCAGCTGAACGTTACGCTTGCCGCCACCGGCGCCGTCAAGAGTATCGGTGCGGCATTGCGCATTGTCAATATCAACAAAGCGGACATCAAGAGTATCTCTCCCGCCGGAGACTACAAACGATTCCACGCTACGCTGGGCTCCGACGGCTTCTTCACTTTCGACTCCGGCACGTGCATGGAGAACGGTGACAACGCTGTCGTCATCCCCCTCTTCGGCAATGCCCACAAAGTGTACGACGGTGTGGAACAAGGCAAGATAGTCAATACCGGTTCCGGCACAACTGCCAAAGCCTACACATACGAGCTCATCATAGAGCTGGCCGACCAAAGCCGCACCGTCCCCTTGTTCTCCAAAGACAATCTCGATTTCTTCATTTGCTACAAATATAGAAATATGCAAAAACGCATGGAAATACATCTCTACGAATTCTGGAAATACGGAGCCACAGCCAACGGAACCGTCCAGCAATCGAACCTCGACCTTGCCGGAAACAACACGTGGGCCATCTGTGTACCCGACTTCAGATACCCGAAGGAGAGAATCAATATCAGCAACCAAAAGGATGAATCAGACTGCGCCTATCCCAAGTTTCTGGACTGGGCCCGCAACCGGGAAACGAACAAAGACTGGTATAAATATCCGATTGCAAAGAACATATATCGATAAACAAACAATATTCAGATCATTATAAACATACAAATGAAAACAATACTATTCGTAGATGACAAACCGGCTATCGGCAAGGTTCTTTCCGTCTATTTGGGAAAAGACAACAACTTAGTGTACGTGGAAGACCCTATCAAAGCCATAGAATGGCTGAACGAAGGAAATGAGCCGGCCCTCATCATCTCAGATATACGGATGCCCCGCATGACAGGCAGCGAATTCCTGCACTATCTGAAAGGCAACGCACTTTTCAAGCACATTCCGGTCATCATGCTTTCGTGTGAAGAAAGCATCAGCGAGCGAATCGGGCTACTCGAAGCCGGAGCCGAGGATTATATCCTCAAGCCGTTCAACCCGCTGGAACTGAAAGCCCGTATCAAGAAATTCCTTTAAAGTCCATCAAAGGGTATGCTGTATTACATCTATATAGGAAACAATCGGGCTATCATCGACCATTTGAGCAAAGTCACAGGTGGTATGTTCATGGCTGTGTCCTCATGCAACAAAGCGGTAAAGATTATCGACGGCATACGCGAACGGTATAATACGTCCATTCTCTACGAACAAACCGATGATGTGGAAAAAGACTGCAAAAACATAGATTTCCTGCACAAACGTTTTCCACGCGTCTACATGATTCTTGTCACAGAATCACTTCAAAGCCAACATCGCAAATCCTATCTGCAGGCAGGCATCAACAACACCCTGCCCCCTAAGGCGGATGAAGGTGCAATCCGGCAAATGGACCGGTTCCTTAATGTGCGCAAGACAAGCAAACTGGAGGAGTTCAGCCATTCTCACCGCAAGATGCTCAACACCTTTCACCTGCCCCTATGGAAGCGCACTTTCGATGTCCTTTTCGCCACCGCATCACTCCTTATACTGTCACCGCTGCTTATTGCCACCGCAATAGCCATACGTTTGGAGAGCAAAGGAAAAATAATCTACAAGTCGCAACGTGTAGGCAGCAACTACCGTATATTCGACTTCCTCAAATTCCGTTCCATGTACACCAATGCGGACAAGCGGCTGAAAGAACTGAACGCCCTCAACCAATACAAAATGGAAGAGGAAATCTCCGACGAACAACCTGAAATAAGGTTCGACGACCTTGTGGGGACAGAGGAGGAAGAAGCTACCCTGTTGATTTCGGACGACTTCGTAATCACCGAAGAGGACTTCCAAAAACAGAAGTCGCAAGAGAAGCAGAATACATTTGTCAAGATAGAGAACGACCCTCGCGTCACTCGTGTAGGGCGCTTCATCCGCAAATACAGCATCGACGAACTGCCGCAGCTCCTCAATGTCCTGAAAGGCGACATGAGCATTGTAGGCAACCGCCCTCTCCCCCTTTATGAAGCGGAGTTACTGACCAGCGACACCTACATCGAACGTTTCATGGCCCCTGCCGGACTGACGGGACTATGGCAAGTGGAAAAACGCGGCGGAGCCGGCAAGATGTCCGCCGAAGAACGAAAACAACTGGATATCAAATATGCCGAGAGATTTTCATTTTGGCTGGACATGAAGATACTGCTAAGAACGTTTACGGCGTTTGTGCAGAAAGAAAATGTATAATCCATTAAAACTAAAACCAAACGGACAAATGATAAAAGTCTATACATATTTCCTGTTATATCTTTGCACAGCTACATTTTTTCTGTTCCTGTTGCCTCATTCTGTCAGTGCCCAACAAGAAATGACTCGTGAAGAACGTATCAAGATTTTAGAAACATTGAAAGAAAGCGATGCCATATTGGAAAAGAGCATCTCTGGAGAAGGCTTGCAAGAAACACAAAACTATATCGAGGGCTTTGAACTGCCTCCCCTTTCAGTGTTCATGGATGCTGTCATAGAAAATGCCACGGTAAAGCGGGCACAATCCCAAGTAGAACAAGTTAAGAACCAATACCGTATAGAAAAAAGGAACTGGTGGAACTATTTCCGCCTAAATGCCAATTATGCTTATGGACGGTTCAACACATTGAACGAAAGCAGCGAAACTATGGTAGATTGGTATCAATCCACCACTGTGGGCTCTCGTCATACTTTTAATGTGGGTGCCAGTTTCAGCGTCGGGCTTGGTGATTTATTCAACCGCCCCCTCCGATTGAAAAACTACCGCTACAACATCGAGCAGCTTCAATATACCCAAGAGGAAGTGATGGAGGAGCGGAGACTCAAAGTATTGGAAGCATACAACAGCGTGACAGCCCAATTGGCAACCATCAAAGCTAAAGCAGAGAATGCAGCTCTTTACAATGCCCAAATGAAAATATCGGAAAATAATTTTATACAAGGTAAAATTGACATCATATCTCTGTCACTGGAGCGTGCACGTCGTTCCGGAGCGGTAACTTCATATGCCGAAGCACGTGTCTCACTGCATAATGCAATCATTTTACTTGAGATGCTGACAAATGTAAAAATAATCAAAGGAAAATAAAATCTTATGGATATAATACAGTTTATAGCACAATTCTTCTACCGTATCCGTTATTGGCTGTTGTGGGGTGGATTTATTGTTACAGTACTGGTGGCGTACTTCACCCAGTTCCTACCATTCAGCTATACTGTAAACAGCAACATTTATGCCGGTGTAACCAATGTCACGAATATTGACGGAAGCAAGGTTGAGAATATCAGCAGCACTTTCGATAATCTCATCAACATAGCCAAGTCCAAAAGTACATTGGAGAACGTCTCGCTCCGTTTATTGGCTACAAACCTTGTTTACGGCGAAGAATGGCGAGACAATATGTACATCCAGGCAAAACATTATCGCCAACTACTGCAAAGCACTCCTAAAGAAGTATTAGCCTTAGTAGACCGTACCTCATTGGAAAAAACCACAGAGAACTTGCGGAAATATCGTCAGGAAAGCGCATCCAACTTTGTATATTCCATGTATAGCCGTCCAACGGCATTTTATGGTTTCGAAGCTCTTGACCAGATAGTCGTGAAACGTCTGGGAGCCAGTGACTTGATAAGTTTCACTTACACAACAGCAGATCCGGGCATCACACAAAACACTATTAAGATTTTAGAGGATGAACTCATCAAGGCATACGAGATACTTCGTTTCAGTGCTACCAATAGCGCCATTGCTTACTTTGAAGAACAGGTCAGACTTGCAAAAATAAACCTGAATAAGGAAGAAGACAATCTAATGCAATATAACGTAGAACATTCAGTTATCAACTATGACAATCAAAGTAAAGAACTGGCAATAACCAAGTACTCTCTGGATGACCGTGAAGAACTTGCCCAACGGACATATAAGAGCGCTGTAGCGCTCCGCCAAATGCTGGAAGGGAAAATGGATGTTCGTGCCAAAATCATACGGGACAACACAAAATTGCTCAAAGAACTGGAGAAAGTGACAGAACTGAACCAAAACATTCTGGAGCAAGAAATCTTTTCGACAGATACGGATTTAGAAAGCAGTAAGCAATTACAACAAGATAAAACCGAGTTACGAAATTCGGAAGAAAGAATCAGCCATATCTCCGACAACCTCAACGAATATAATTTCACGAAGGAAGGAGTCGGAATTGAAAGTATGGTAACGGAGTGGCTGTTGGCATGCATCAATGAAGCAAAGGCACAAGCCGAACTAAAAGTCCTCCAAGAGCGTCGGAACGACATATTGAATCAATACCGGGAATTCGCTCCTGTTGGCACTCAAGTAAAGCGAAAAGAACGCGCTATCGGCATAGCCGAAGACACCTATCGCGAGCAGCTCCGGGGATTGTCCGAAGCACGGTTGCGTCTGCAAAACATAAAAATGACGACAGCCAATCTGCAAATCATCTCTCCACCCGAATTTCCGCTCACCGATAACGGTCGCAAACGGATGCTTTACATCATAGCCGCCCTGATAGGAAGCTTGATTTTCATCACTTTCTACTTCCTCATCATCGAGCTTATAGACCGTACGCTACGGGATGCGGAACGTAGCCATCGTCTTAGCGGCCTGCCTGTCATCGCTGCATTCAACGGTATCAGTAACTTGAAGTTCCGAGGTTTCTTAAAAGCCTGCAACCGTCGTGCCGCAGCCTATTCCTGTCGCCAGCTCAACAAGCATCTGGCAACAGGGCGACCTACCATTATAAACCTGCTTAGTATGGAGGAGCGTGAAGGAAAAAGTTTTCTGGCTAAATATTTTGCCGACCATTGGACTTCCGAAGGACTCCGCATACGTATCGTGAGACATGACGTCGACTTCGAAATCAATGATAAAAGATTCATTCAGGCTCAGCAGTTATCTGATTTCTGGCAACTGAACTCTGCGGAACAGATACCAGATATAATTCTTATAGAATATCCGGCTATAAACAGTGCCAGTCTTCCTTTGGCGGTACTAAAACAAGCTGATTTCAACTTACTCATAGCAAATGCCTGTCGTCTGTGGGGTAAAAATGATGACATTAACCTGAAATCCCTAAAAGAAATATTGGGTGACACTCCGTTATCACTTTATCTCAATAATGCCGACCGTGAAGTTGTGGAAACATTCACCGGTGAGTTGCCTCCCCATACACCTCTTCACAGCTTTGTCAGCCGATTGTCACAACTGGGACTGACAGCTAAAAAAGCCGCCGTAAAATGAGTATAAAGCGCAGTTACATATCATCTCCTACCCTGACCTTTGCCATACTCTGCATGGGATTAGGCTGCATCGTATCAGCGGTTCTGAACCAGAATTTAGCGATAGCGGGACTGGTAGCCATACTGCCCGCATTTTTCTGCATTTTGATTTTACATCTCCGCAAACCGGAACGTTTCATATTCCTGTTGTTCATATTCAATTACTTTTTTACTCCGCTGGCACGTTACAGCCGGCAAGACGGACTTAGTGTATTGTCTGACATTATCTGGTGGAGCGTATTGCTTATTATCATTGTTCAAACGGCATTACGATATCCTTTCCCTTGGAAGCAATCCCGTAACCTCCTTACCATAGGAGGTGCGGCATTGGCAGTATATTGTCTTTTGGAAGTTGTCAATCCCACTGCATCTCTGGAAGCGTGGGTTTATTCCAGAATGTTTATTTATAATACCTTTCTGGTATCATTAATCACGGTGTTGTTGGCAACATCCTATAAGCAAGTCAACCGCTTGATATTCCTATTCTCCATACTTACGCTAATTGCCATTCTAAAAGGATTCTGCCAGAAATTTATCGGGTTCGATGCAATTGAATATAATGCCATGATGGAGAGCGGTATGTACAAAACACACCTATTACCTCAAATAACCCGTTATTTCTCAATCTTCACCGATGCGGGGAATTATGGTTCTAATATGGGATTTGCCTGTGTTGTATTTGGCATAACAGGCTTGTTTACCAAGAAATTCAGCCTAAAAGTCTATTATATCTGTATTTCCGTATTGTCATTATATTCCATGTTCATTACGGGTACCCGGGGAGCTATCGTAGTGCCTTTGGGCGGTCTGTTACTTTTTGCACTCATCAGTAAAAACATCAAATTGATGAGTATCACTACCATAGTAGGAGTTTGTATCTATGTATTCTTTGCCTTTACTTACGTAGGAGAAAGCAATTACATGATACGGCGTATGCGTACGGCATTCCGTCCCAACAAAGACGCCTCCTATCTGGTAAGAAAAAGAAATCAGCAAAGATTAGCGGAATATCTGAAATACAAACCATTTGGCGAAGGTCTCGGATTGGGTGGAGTGGAAGCCCGAAGATTTGGCAACCGACTGACCACTAATATCCCCAATGATTCCACCTATGTCAAGATTTGGACGGAAACCGGAATTGTGGGTATCCTCCTGTACTTGCTGATTTATGCAGGAAGTCTTCTGTGGGGATGCTATTACATTATGTTCAAAGTCAGGAATAAAGAACTGCGCCATTTGCTTACCGCACTTGCCTGCGGCATATTCGGCATGATGATTAGTGCATATGGCAACGCATTCTTCACCCAATTCCCCACCGGCGCCATGATGATTATGTTTTTGGCCATACTGATAAACGGAAAATATATAGACGAACGTCTGACAATTGAAAAACAGCAAGCATTATTAACCGCAACTAAAAAAGATTCAACGATATGATATCCAGCATTTTTAACATATTCAGTTTAGACTGGTGGATGGACGAGAATAACAATGCGTTACAAATGACAGATTCCGTCCTGTTCCTATTACTAACTATTCCGGTGGCATATTTGTTAATTTGCGCACTTTTCTCGCTTGGAAAGTATAAGAACCCTTATCCGGCAGCAACCGTACAGCATCGTTTTCTGGTGCTTTTCACAGTATTGCGCAATGGAAAAGAAGTGATTGAATCTATCAACCATTTTCTTGACACCCAGCAATATCCGCGCGACAAGTACGATGTGGCCGTCGCAGCTACCCAATTGCCCGAAGAAGATCTCATTGCTTTGCTGCAAATGCCTGTAAACATCGTAGTGCCCGACAAAGAATACTGTACCAAGATTTATGCTATCCAGCAAGTCATGGAGCGTTATGCTCCCGATGAGTATGATATGATTGTAATCTTCAACTCCGACAATCATATTGTGCCAAATGCCCTCAGCCTGTTCAATGATGCTTACTATTCCGGTTGCGATTCTATCCAAGCACACCGGATGGCGGAGAATCTAAACACCAGCATTGCCGTTCTAAATGCCACCAGCGAAGAAATCAACAACAATCTTTTCCGTCTGGCTCATACCCGTATGGGCTTTTCCTCGGCTCTTATCGGTTCTGCCATGGCATTCGATTTTGCCATGTTCCACGAACGTGCTCCCAAGTTGAAAGGTTCCGACTTGAGTAAAGCGATGGAAACCGTCTTGCTGGAACAGAATATCTATACTGAATATTTGGAAACAGTAGTATGCTTCAGTAAGAAAGAAGACAATGCAGACGGCTACCAAACCCAACGCATGGGCTGGCTCCGTTCACAATATACCAGTACATTCTTCGCACTGAGATATCTTCCGTTGGTATTGCTGAAAGGCGAATGGGACTATGCCCTCAAACTCTTCCAATGGCTGATGCCTTCCCGCTTCTTACTTATCGCACTGATTATGCTGTGTACAATAGGAATCACCCTATTAGACTGGACTTTAGCTCCCAAATGGTACATACTGCTTGCGGTTCTTATCCTCTCATTCCTCATGGCGCTGCCCGAAGGAGAAATAAGCCGACGTCTCCGCAAAGCTATCTGGGCGCTCCCTGTCCTTATATTTACAGCTATATTCAGCCATATAAAACGTTTTTTCTACAAAAAGAAATAAGGGATATACACCATGAAAATAGCCATAGAAGCCCAACGGATATTTCGTCCCAACAAGCACGGTATGGATTTCGTAGCACTGGAGACCATCCGCGAATTGCAGAAACGGAATGACGGCAATGAATATTACATTATCGTCGCTCCGGGCGAAGACCGTTGTCTGGAGGAATCCGCCAACCTCTCCATAGTAGAAGTGGCATGTCCCACTTACCCGCTTTGGGAGCAGATAGCCCTGCCATGGGCTGTCAAACGCTTAGGAGTAGACTTGCTGCACTGCACGTCCAACACGGCTCCGCTATGGTGTCCGGTTCCTTTGGTGCTGACACTTCACGACATTATCTATCTGGAACCCAGACAACATCGCAGCCCCTCGCTTTATCAGGAAATGGGCTGGTACTATCGCCGTCTGACCGTTCCCCGCATTCTGAAAAAATGCCGGAAAATCATCACAGTCTCCTACTTTGAATGCAACCGCATACGCAAGGCTCTAAACATCCCCACAAATCGTATTATGACTATCTACAATGGTTACAACAAGCATTTCTACCCTATGGAAAGCATAGATATGCAAATTGTCAACCGTTATATTCCTCAGAAAGACTTCTTATTCTTTTTGGGCAACACCGACCCCAAAAAGAATGCGGCAAGGGTATTGAAAGCCTACAGCCTTTATCTGGAGAAATCCTCCGTCAAACGTCCCTTACTTATCGCAGACCTCAAAGAGACCTACATAGACAGTCTGTTGCAACAAGAGGGAATCGGCGAGAATCTGAAACAGCACCTTTATTATCCGGGCTACATCATCAATACCGACCTTGCCACATTGTATAATGCCGCATTCGCTTTCCTCTACCCCTCGCTGCGCGAAAGTTTCGGTATTCCTTTGGTAGAAGCCATGGCTTGCGGTACTCCGGTCGTCACAGGAAACACCTCTTCCATGCCGGAAGTAGGCGGTCCGGGCATACTTGCCACAGACCCTTACAAACCGGAAGAAATAGCCGATGCAGTGTTGCGTCTTGAAAATGAGGAAACGCTCTACCACAAGCAACGGGAGTATGGATTGTTACGTGCCCGACAATTTTCGTGGGAAAAGACAGCCGATGAGCTGATTAAAGTGTATCAATCTTTTGCCTATAAATAACAACCGCATTATGAAAACCCTTTTCCTCGTCTTTTACGGATTTCAAGAGTACAATGGTATCAGTAAGAAAATCAGATACCAGGTAGATGCTCTTAAGCAATGTGGAATGGACGTCCGCACCTGCCACTATGAGGTTACAGGCAGCGGAGACAGGCAGTGGATGATTGACGGGAAAGTACTTGCCGATTTAGGAAAAGGCATAACAGCCAAACTGAAAAAAAGACTGTCATTCACCCCTATCGTGCAGTATGTACGGGAAGAGAAAATACAATGCGTATATATCCGTTCCTATCACAACGCCAACCCTTTCACCATCCATTTCGTGAAAGCGCTGAAGAAGCAAGGCGTTAAGCTACTGTTGGAGATACCCACTTATCCTTACGACCAGGAATACTCCTCCGGCAAGGAAAAAGTGCAGCTCTATACAGACAAGCTATTCCGCCATGCGTTCTGCAAGTATGTCGATTTCATTGTCACATTCTCCAATGATGAGAAAATATTCGGCCGTCCCACCATCCGCATATCCAACGGAATAGATTTTGCCCACATTCCTCTACGCTCTCCCCTGCATGACACGAGTAAGGAACTCCACCTGATAGGAGTCGCCGAAATTCACTTCTGGCATGGTTTCGACCGTCTCTTGAAAGGGTTGGGAGAATACTACACCGGTAATCCCGCATACAAAGTCCATTTTCATCTGATAGGGAAAATGAGCGGGAAACGGGAAGAGGAAGAAATTGAAACACCTATCCGCCAATATCATTTGCAGCCATATGTCACCCTGTACGGAGCAAAGCATGGTGAGGAATTAGATGCCCTTTTCAATCAGGCAGACTTCGCTGTGGGCAGTCTGGCGCGTCATCGTAGCGGCATATACAACATCAAGACACTGAAAAACCGGGAGTATGCGGCACGCGGATTCGGTTTCATCTATTCCGAAACAGATGATGACTTCGACTGTATGCCCTATGTACTGAAAGTTCCCGCCGATGAAAGTCCTGTGGACATACCCCGGTTAATAGAGTTTTGCAGGAACATGGCTATGCCCCCGCAAGAGATAAGAAACTCTATCCAACACCTGTCGTGGAAAGAGCAAATGAAAAAAGTATATGAATATATAATTCAAATTTAAAAATAGAATGCCATGCCCGAAGTTTCCGTCATCATCCCTGTATACAATACTGCCGCCTACTTGCGCAGTACATTGGACAGCATTTGCAACCAAACCCTGAAAGAGCTGGAGATTATTCTTATCAACGACGGTTCCACGGACGAAAGCCAAAGCATTATCGAAGAATATGCAGAACGCGATACAAGAATCCAATGGTACGTACAGCCCAATCAAGGGTTGTCCGTTGCACGTAATCAGGGATTGTTATATGCCACCGGCAGATACATCTATTTTATGGACAGTGACGATACATTAGATGTACAAGCGCTTCAACACTGTTACACCCTATGCGAAAAGAAAGGATTGGATTTCGTATTCTTCGATGCAGAACCGTTAGTGGAATCATCAGAGAGCCAAAATATTCCACACTATAGTAGAAAAGGGAAAATAGATGAATCCATCCATCCGGGAATCGAGATGTTAGAATATGAACTTAACAACCGCTTGTTTCTTACTTCCGTTTGTCTATGTTTGGTTAACCGCTCGTTCCTAAACAGATGTTTCACTTGTTTTCACCCCGGCATTATCCATGAAGACCACACTTTTGCTATGAGAATTTATCTAAGTTCCCAGAAAGTATGTTATGTTCCCGAGACCTTTTTTAAACGAAGAATACGTTCCAACTCTATTATGACCAATCGCTTCGGGATGCGCAACATTGAAGGATACACCACCGTATGTACCCAAATACGCACTCTCGGAAAACAGCATCCCGAATGGAAGGCTGTGATTGACAAATATCTATCCTATACCCTGAATGATGTAATCTGGGCAGGCCACCGAATGACCTTCCTCGAAAAAGTAGAAACAGCTTGCCGCTTCAAGCGTCTGCAACTTGGAGGGTTTGTCAGCTTCAGAAACTGGGCTGTATTCTGGTTGAAGAAAAAATAAAAAAGAGTATGACAGCACTTGTCTCCCTTATCACCGTCAACTACAACGGGCTGCATGACACCTGCGAAATGATTGACTCCTTTCGCAGATATGAAACCTATCCCCACTATGAAATCATTGTTGTGGACAATGGTTCTCGCCTGCCCGAAGCCGAAGAAATACGCCATAAATATCCGGACGTCAAGGTAGTGCAGAACATCAACAACGGCTTTGCAGGCGGCAATAATGCCGGATTGAAAGTTACCGAAGGAGACTACCTGTTCTTCATAAACAATGACACCCTCATCAAAGAGCCGATTCTGGACACACTGGTGCGACGCATAGAGGCCGATCCGCAACACAACGGCGGAGTATCGCCCATGCTGAAGTTTGCCGCCCGGCCGGACATCCTGCAATATGCAGGCTTCACGCCCCTAAGCTCCATCACCTTGCGCAACGCATCCATAGGATTCATGCAACAAGACGGTCCACGCTTCCGCACTCCCCGCGAAACCGCCTCACTGCATGGAGCCGCCATGATGGTGAGCCGGAAAGCCCTGCTGGATGCAGGACCCATGACCGAAATATACTTCCTGTTCTACGAAGAACTGGACTGGTCCGTACAAATAAAGAAAGCCGGCTACAGCCTGTGGTATGAACCCTCCGCCGTAGTCTACCACAAAGAAAGTATGACGGCACGGCGAGGAACGCCGATGCGGGAGTTCTACCTGTCGCGTGCACGAGTGCTGTTTGCCCGCAGAAACCTGCGGGGCATGAGAAAATGCCTTTCGTGCGCCTACCTCTGTCTACTCGCCGCCCCCAAGAAAGCTGCCGTATATCTGTTACACGGACAAGCCTCACTGGCAAAAGCTACCCTATGCGGCACTTGCAAAGGAATATACACCAAAAAGAAATAACCCCTTTATTCCATTTTCATATCTTCTCCAGTAGCAAGGTAATACTTACCGCTCACTCCTCCTCAAGCTCTTTGAATCTTATATCGGATTTCTTTCTATCTTCCATAATCACATTTCCTTTAGAGGTTTCTCCGCAGCACGTTTCACTTCATTGATTTCGTTGATGAGCTGTTCGGTTGTAGGCAAGTAGAGTTGATATTTGCTTGCGAGAATTGTTTGGTTGCTTTCCGGCAAAGCCAACTTCACCGCCGTATCGTTCTTGTCGGTGCAGAGCAGAATACCGATAGTGGGGTTCTCATCCTCCGTCTTCACACAGCGGTCGTAATAATTGACATACATCTGCAACTGCCCAAGGTCTTGGTGGGTGAGTTTCTGCGTCTTGAGTTCAATCACCACAAACGAACGCAACAGGCGGTTGTAGAACACGAGGTCGGCAAAGTATTCGTCATCCTCCACGAGTATTCGCTTCTGCCTTGCCACGAAAGAAAAGCCCTTGCCCATTTCAAGCAGGAAGTCGGCAATGTGCGATATGATAGCGCTCTCCAACTCTTTTTCGTAATAAGAAGCACGGCGTTCCAATCCGAGGAATTCCAGTACCATCGGGTCTTTGATAATCTCCGTGGGCGATTCGGGAATCCGTTGTCCCCGCGCCACGGCAAGTACCGCTTCCTTGTCGTTGCTAAGCAACAGACGCTCATAGAGCAAGGAGTTAATTTGGCGTTCCAACTCGCGCTTCGTCCAGCCGTTGTTCACTGCTTCGAGTTGGTAATACTCGCGTTTATCGGTGTCGGGTATGGCAATCAGCAACTTATATTGCGACCAATTCAATTGCGAACACACTGTATTCGCAATTGGGTAAGTACGATAAAACTGGCGGCAGATTTCGAGTTGGCGCACTGAGAAACCGCTGCCATAGTCGGGCGCAATACACTTGGAGAGGTTCTTGATAAGGTACGAGCCATAGTCGGCGCGTTCCTTGCCCTGCTGCTCTTTCTCGAAAATGCGCTTGCCGATGCTCCAATACATCTGCACCCGGCAGAAGTCCACACTCCGCACGGCATTGGCACGTGCATTATCAATTATCTGTTTGATTTCGCCCACGAACCCTTCCAAGGAATCGTGGGGAACATTTACCATTTCATTCTTCATATCACCCATTGCAAAGAAGCGATTTAAATTCGTTTAATACTTGCAAGTCAAACTCGTTTGCCGTAAAGATGTCAATCACTGCACCCGGCAGTTTGTTCAACTCCTCGCATATGGAAGCAATCTATTTCCTACAAAGATAATAAAAAATAACAAGATTGCTTTTCCATTCCGAAACTTTCTTCCATTATTGGCAAAAGATACTATCTTTGCAAGCATTTTTAAAAATTCACATAAAATGGCAAAAAATTCAACCTGTCCATAACATTGGACAACAAAAAGTTCTGGGAATTTGAGGGCGTCACCAAGCACACCATGAAAGAGCTGGTAATCGCCGAAATCATCAAGTTGGTAATCTTCCGGATATTCAAGGCAGACACAAAAGTGAGTTACAGGATAAGCGCCGAGCTTATCCCCGTTGAACACCGCATCGAGGCTGTGAAGCAAGAAAGGGAGAAGGAGGAAGGGAAGGAGGAAGAGAAAAAGGAGAAGAAGGAGGAAGAGAAAAAGTAGAAAACTTTCCGACTTATACATTTTTTAACCCATACACGGTTTTCAAGCGTTTGTAAACCGTAACACACTGCACTGCAACAGAATGAGCGTATATAGACCGTAGTAAATCAGGCTATATACGCTATTTTTTATGCCTACCTTCGTGCCTGTAAACATTATAAAAACAATCCGATTAATGAAACGAAACTTCTATTTGCAGCACCCGCTGATGGCAATGAACGACCCAAGAATGAACAATCTGGTAGAACAGGAAGGACTGAGGGGGCTGGGCGCCTACTGGTTCATCATCGAGAAGCTGGCAATGCTGCCCGAATCGCGCGCGAACCTCAAATATATGAAACCTTTCTGCATAGGGCGGGCAGTGCCGCTGAGCTATCTCAAAAAAATCATCTGCGAATACCGGCTTTTCACCTTGGACGAAGACGGATTTTTTATGCCCGCCGAGCTGAATCCCGCTCATAAAAAGAGCAAAAAAGCCGCAGAAAATGTACAGGAAAACGGCAGTTCCGAATACAAAAATGACAAAAAAGTGCAGAAAATGTCAAATAAACAAGCGGAAAAAAACAACGAAAAAAAAGACAATACGCTAAAAAACAAGCCGTTGACCTGCAATACTCCTGCAAATAACAAAGAGAATATAAAAGATATAAAAACAGCAGCAACAACAGAAGAAAAAGAAGAGACTGCCGCCGCTGCTGCCGCCCACCCCCACACTCCGCCTTTCTTTCCGGACGGACAGCCGCTGCGCCCCATGCGCACTTGGCAGGAACTGGTGGACGAAATGCACCAAAGCCGCAGCTGGATGGAGCTCGCCTGCATGAAGAGCTGCTACGCCCCGCTGATGATGCGGCATCTGGGACAGGTCATCAAGCTCTTCAAGCAGCACATCGAGCTGTACGGCAAAGGCTACGACCTGCTGAAAGAGAGCGATGTACGCAGCTATTTCGTGAACTTCGTAAGTGCCGGCGGACGCACCTCGCAGGAGCTGCACAAACGTCTGCTGGAGATTGAAGCCCAAGAGAAAGCCGCGCTTCCCGACAACGCCGCCAACCCCTACCGACACGAACAGACCGTGGACGGCAAACGCACCTACCTCGGATGCCCCATCCCCGACAACGCCCCGCCAAGACCCGACCGCAACGCCGTCTGGAACGAAGAACTGCAACAGTGGATGCCCGGCAGGACAAACGGGAAGAAGACACGCTGAAAGGCTCCCCGAGCACGCACCTCAGCTCCCCCAACGACGCACCTCAGCCCCCCGAATGACGCACCTCAGCGGAGCAAACCACGCACCTCGGCTCCCCCAATGACGCACCTCGGCGGAGCAAACCACGCATCTCATCCCCGGCGAGGTGTGTGGTTGGAAACCGCCAACCATCAATCATAAACCATCAATTAGAAATCATAAATTACAAACCGATGAGAGATTTTAGAAAGTATAACATCAACACCCGTGGCCGCAGCAGCGGCAAAGTAAAAACCACCTGTCCGCAATGCAACGACACGCGCGGGCACAAAGGCGACCGTTCGCTGTCCGTAGACTTGGACAAAGGCCTGTGCTACTGCCACCACTGCGGCTACACGCTGCACATCCCCGACGATGCCGAAGAGCGTCAGCGACAGGAGCGAATAGACCGATACCGCAAATCCGCCCGACTGCCTTCGCACTTCCGCCGCCCCGTTTTCGACGCCTCCAAGACGAGCCGCAGCGAACAGCTGGAACGCTACTGGACGGAAGAGCGCTGCCTCCGTCAGGAACTTCTGGACGAGCTCCGCATCACCGAACAGCGCGAGTGGATGCCCCAAAGCGAAAAGGAGGAGAACTGCCTGTGCTTCAACTACTTTGAAGGAGACACCCTCGTCAACACCAAGTTCCGCAGCGGGCAGAAGCACTTCAAGATGCTGAAGGACGCCGAACTCATCCCCTACAACATCAACGGCATACTGGGCACCCGCGAGGCCATCATCACCGAAGGAGAGTTTGACGCCTGCGCCCTGATGACCGCCACCGGACGGCGTGACATCATCTCCGTGCCCGCCGGAGCGCAGAACAACCTCACGTGGATGGACCGCTTCGTGGAGAGCCACTTCGAGGACAAGGACAGCATCTACATCGCCGTAGACGAGGACACCGCAGGCGAGGTGCTGCGCCGCGAGCTCATCCGCCGTCTGGGTGCGGAGTGCTGCAAGGTGGTGCACTACGGCGAGGGGTGCAAGGACAGCAACGAGCACCTCGTGCGCTACGGTGCGGAGAGCCTCGCCATCTGCCTGCAGCAAGCCGAGGAGGTTCCCATAGAGGGGGTGGTCACTGCCGACGAGTGCAGCGACGAGCTGCGCGCGCTCTACGAAAACGGCCTGCAAGCCGGCGCCGAAACCGGTTGGGAAAACCTGGACAAGCACTGCACCTTCGAGCTGGGACGGCTCATGGTGGTGACGGGGCGTCCGGGCGAGGGAAAATCCGAGTTCACCGACGAACTCGTGCTCCGCCTGCGCCTGCGCCACGGCTGGAAGACAGCCTACTACAGCCCCGAAAACCAGCCCGTGGAGTATCACCTCAAGAAGATAGCCGACAAGCTGCTGGGGCGCGAGTTTGCCCCCGGCTACGGCATGACGGACGATATCTACCGGCAAACCCGGCAATGGCTGGCGGACAACGTGACGCACATCATGCCCGGCGACGGCGCCTACCGCATAGACGACATCCTCCTCAAAGCCCGCCAGCTGGTGCGCCGCCGTGGTGTGCGCACGGTCGTGATAGACCCGATGAACCGCCTGGAACAGGAGAACGGCATGACGGAACGCGACTTTATCCGCTCCGTCCTGAACAAGCTCTGCCGCTTTGCCCAGCGCAACCGCTGCCTCGTCATCCTCGTAGCCCACCCGCGCAAGGTGAACCGCAACGAGGCCACCGGCGAACTGCGCCGCGTAGAGATGAACGACATCAACGGTTCCGCCGACTTCGGCAACATGGCGGACTACTGCATCGACGTAGACCGCAACGACAAGAAGCAAATCGTGACCATTTATGTTGACAAAGTGCGCTTCAAGCACTTGGGCAGCGCGGGCACGTGCGCCAAGTTCGTCTACAACTTCGTGAGCGGCCGCTACTTCCCTTGCGAGGAGGGCATTGTGCATACTCCGGACGGCGACGCTCCGGGACCTCTGGACACACAGTTCGACAACACGAATTGGTTGAAAAATAATGAGGAACAAGGTTGCCTGTTCCACTGAAAATGCGTACCTTTGAAGTAGTTAATATTCTGAATAACCTAACCTGAACACGTGCATCGGCTATGACAAAAAATGATGTTTCTTTCCTTTCAGAAGCCCCCTTCCCCATTCGCAGTTACGGGAAGGGCGAGCTGGCAATGTGCTACATACGCAACGTAGCGCAACAGACTGCCGTGAACCAATTCAACGAATGGATTCGTACCGCCCCCGGACTGGAACAACGCCTGTATGCCACAGGCATGAGCCCCACCACACGCCGGTATACGCCCGCACAGGTGAGGATGATGGTGGGTGTCTTCGGGGAGCCGTAGGATATTTCAGGCACGGATTACACGGATTTCACGGATTTGCTTTGTTCCTTTTTATTCTTTTTTCCGTGAAATCCGTGTAATCCGTGCCTGAAAAACCATTTATTCTCCGCCATCCTCCCTTATTCTCCGCCAACCTCCCCCAACCTCCGCCAACCTCCTTTCGTGCCGATGCGCTGCCGTATCTTTGTGTCAACGAAACGAGGGAGGAAAGCTCGCCGCGGAGAACCCCTTCCCCCCCGTCGTTTCGGAAACAACCAATTAATAAATCAACGAAATGACAAAAGCAAAAGCATTAGTAGTGCGCACGCAACGCCACCAGAAGGTGGGAGACAAAGACTCGCCCATGGTCTACACGCTGAGACGCAAGTCGAAAGACGCCAAAACCCTCGACCTCGAACGCCTCGCGCAGGATATAGAAGCGCTGAGCAGTATGTCTGCCGAGGATGTGGTGCACGTGGGCAAAGCCATTGTCCGCCAGATACGCCAGACGCTGACGGACGGCAACAATGTCCGTCTGGACGGGTTCGGCATCTTCCACACCACCTTCAAGTGCCGCGCCACCGAAGCCGCCAAAGACTGCACGGTGAAGAACATCGAAAAGGTCAATATCCGCTTCAAAGTAGCGAACACCCTGCGTCTGGAAAACGACACCAACGCCACCACCAAAGGAAATCCGAATACCATGATTTTCGAACTGGTGTCCGAGGATAACAGTTCCGGCGGAGGCGACGGCGGCGGTGGAAACGGGGAGTTGCCGGACGGAGGAGACAAGGAAGATCCGCTGGGATAAAATCAGAATTATGCATAATCAGTTTATACCATCTGTCATTCAGAGCGTAGCGAAGAATCTACTCTCTGTGTATGCATCAAGAGAGTAGATTCTTCGCTACGCTCTGAATGACAGATGGTATAAACTAAATTTCAACACTTACTTAACAAAAAAAAACTATGAGTAAAAGTACAGGAATTTGGGGTACCGTCTTGAAAGTGATTATCGCCGTAGCTTCCGCCGTTCTCGGCGTTTTCGGAGCCAATGCGATGACGCTGTAAAAGACCGGATGCTGCTACTTAATCTGCCAACCTGAAGAAAAAAAAATGCGAACTATCAATCTGATTGTGATACATTGCAGCGCCACGTGCGAGGACCGTCCCTTTACCGAGCAAGCCCTGGAGGCCGCCCACCGCCGGCGTGGATTTGACAGCACAGGCTATCACTTCTACATCCGCCGCGACGGACGCATCCTGACAACACGCCCGGTCGAGAGGGCCGGAGCCCACGCCCGCAACTACAACGCTCACTCTATCGGCATCTGCTACGAAGGCGGACTGGACCACTACGGCCTGCCCAAAGGCACTCGCTCCGCGTACTGGTCAGGGCACTGCTGCAGGACTATCCCGGCGCCCAAGTGACGGGACACCGCGACCTCAGTCCCGACCTGAACCGCAATGGCGAGGTGGAACCTATGGAATGGACCAAACAATGTCCGTGCTTCGACGTGAAACGGGAAAAGTGGTAAAAGAGAGGACAAGAGGATGCACTACTCGGAAGGATGAGAAGAGCGTCCTCTTCCTTTTTTTATTTACGCCGGAAACGTCTCACCAACGAACGCATCCCTTCCGAACAACAATAGAAACTGCCACCCAATATCAACAAGAAAACCAAAGATGAAACCAATGCGTATACCAACCACATACCATACCCCCCGGAAGGTTCTGACAGCGGAAGGAAATAGAGAACAACGTCCGTCAATCCCCATGAAAGAACAGCAAGTAGCAAGTAACAAAGAATATTCTTCCAATACAGCTTTACCGGCATTTTGAATCCCTCTTTGTAAAGAAGATAAGGTTTCCATATACTGATAATGGTTATCGAGCTGGCTATATCGCCCAGCAAAACACCGGGAAGCCCCCATAAATATCCCCCCAGCAAAGCTACCGCCACCGTTATGACCAACGTGGCTACCGGAGCCCATGTATCGTGGAATAGTCCATAACCAAAAATAAACTGGTCGTTCGTACCTCTGAATTGGCTGATAAAGAAATTGGTGAGAATAACAATCAATACGGAATGTGGCAATATATACTCCTCTCCCAACCATACCGTAATGAATGGATCCATCAGATGATACAGCGCAAAAGTCAAGAACGAAGCTATCAAAAAGCGCAATGAACTCAATTCCCAAAATACCTGCTGGATGCGCTTCATGTCTCCCTCGGCTATCAGATTTCCCACACCTGCACCGGTACTGCCCAAGAAATTATCAATAAACTGGTTCAGCTTGGTAAGCAACAACATATAATTGCCATAATAGGCAACCAACTTCAGCGATGTAAACGCGTAAACTAAAAAAGGCAAAAGTTGTGTCCTGCCCATTCCTGCCAGTTTATGTACAAACATCTGGCGAGCCTTATGCACGATAATCTTATTCTCCGGATACTTCTGCCTGCCCTCCGCCACACTGCACTTCAGCCACGGATATACCTGGTTAATCTTCCAATTCAATATGAATGAATACAGAATGCCGAATAACAATTCAATAGTTATCCACAGATAGAAACTGCCCACATACCACACAAGCGCTATCTGCAAGAAGACTTTCACGATATTTGCCGTTTGAAAGTAAACGGTAACCACATAGTTACGCTGGTCGGCACCCAGCAAAGTCTGGCGGTAATTGACGAAATAGCTGATGAGAGCGGAAGCCAAAAATGCGAAATAAGCAAAATAAATGACTCCGAGATGAATGCTGACGTCCGCGAATATGTAGGGTAAAAAACAGGCAAGAAGTAACCCGGCACCTAAAATAAGCAACCCTACATTGCGATAGAGATAACCCAACACTGAGATTATCTCCTTTATCTTATCTTGGTTCTTATCGAAAATAGGTTTATAAAGCACATAGCCGATGGATGCTCCAATGCCCAGCTCGGCAAGATTGAGAAAGCCCAGCAAGTTCTGCATCGTACCCGTCAAGCCTACAAAGTCCGCCCCCAGCTTCTCAAGGAATATCTTGCGGGAGAAGAACGAAATGAACAGCGTGACAAGATAGAAGAATACATTGACACGAGCATTCAAGTAACTTTTATGAAGACGGGATTCGGCCATAGGCAGCTATATTTAGTAAGGAATTCGTTTTACTTCATTTTTCCCGGACCGATGAATGACAATCGTTTTATCTTCCCCATAACCAAATCAGAAAAAGTATTTATAATATTCCCTATACATTCTTTTCGCAAATATATCCACAAAGCTCTATAATATCCTCTCTTACCGAAATGTTCTTCACATTTTTTCACACGAGAATATGCATATACAAATTTATCATCTCGCCCTATCTTTTTCAAAAAACGATTGAATCTACAGGCAACGTATACTCGCGCCAACAGATTCTCAAGTACAGCACCATATTGTAAAGAATTACAACGTACTGTAGCACAATAGATAACATCAGAGCATGCCGCTATTTTTTGTGCATAATAATCACAATAAGCTGAAAACATTGCATCGTTCCCTGCCGGTGTCTCATCAAAACGAAGCTGATATTTCCGAATTAAATTCAAAGATATCATTTTTGCCCATGGTACATCATTTCTATATTTCAATATCTCCAAATCCATATTTTCACTAATTTCAGAATACAATAATTGCCGAGACTCTACCGGTGCGAGGGTTTCTGAGTCAACGCTATCAGCCCGAAATGTTATCATATCATAATTAGTATCCTTGTATCTATCAAGTACCTCTAAAAAATCGGGTAAAAAAAAGTCATCTGCATCAGCAAACAAAATCCACTTTCCACACGCATATTTCAAAGCGCAATTACGGGCATATCCTGCCCCATGCCCCTCTTTTGTATAAATAACCTTGACATCTTCTCTATCCTCTCCCGGAAAATGTGAAAAATCAACCATAGTTGAAGAACTATTGTCATCCACCACAATTATTTGCACATCACACCGTCGAGGAATAGAATCAAGGCAACGCTGTAATAATATAGGTATATTTCTATGAGGAATTATAATAGTGTAATTCATTCGATACAGATTTATTAACTATTTGCTTTTTGGCGCATACAAGAAACGATGCACTTTTAACTTTATAAGCAAAATTATATATACATCATAAAGGCTATAACATTTAAACTTTAGAAACAACTTCCCTATTTTATCCAATTTGTATACAGGACGATAATATAAACACATCGTTTCATAATTTTCATTAACTAACTGAGCTAAGTGACTTAATCTTAAAGAACGTGACACCTCCCTATTACATTGATAATCTGTTTTTAAAGACCAATCAAAACCCAACATCATAGAATAAATCAATACCTCCCTATTTTCTTCAGGAAAGTACCAACAGTCTGACATTCTAACAAACAACGATTGATATAATTGAAATCCGGCATATACAGAATCAAATGGATGAATCGTACTTGACATTGAATTGGGATGTCGGATATAAGCATACTCTTGTTTATCACCTAAAAGTAGATAATCGCAATAGAGAAGGTATTGATACATAAAAAGCAGATCTTCCAAACAATGCAACCGTGTATCAAATCTTAAATGATTCGCCCTTATAATATCAGCTTTATACAGTTTAGAAGCAGAATAGCCCCATTCAGTCAAACGGCATTCGCAAATAGCATATCCAAATTTCTCTTTCCTATAAAAACGATTTGGCAATAACTTTGCAGGTAAAGGAATACCATTCGTATCAAAGCTCTGAAAGCCATGAATAATAAGACCAGCCGCTTCATTGCCCTGCAATGCTTCATAAAGATATTGCAGATAATGAGGATATATCCAATCATCAGCATCAACAAAAGCCAAATATTGACCCTTCATCATCTCTAATCCAATATTTCTCGCAGTGCTAACACCACTATTCTCCTGATGAAACACTCTTATCCGCTCATCTTTCTTCGCATATTCATCACAGATTTCCCCGCAACGGTCAGGACTGCCATCATCTATCAACAACAGTTCAAAATCGGTAAATGTCTGAGACAAAATGCTATCTATGCATTTAACGAGGTATTGCTCAACATTATAGACAGGAACAATAACTGATATTTCGGGAGCATTCTTTTCCATAAGTATAATCTTTAATCGACTCCATGCGCTGTATGAATAAATCGCTTGTTTGCTTCCTTTAAACGAAATAGATTTAAAAACATCAACAAAAAAGAGTAAGGAACCCAACAAATGGCTTTCAATAAACGCCAGCGCCAATACTTACGGGGAATGGCAACAGCCAATGCCAACAATAATAAAGCAAACAAACCCCACCACTTGAGACACCACATTGGAAACGCAATAGATGTGCAGACTGCCATTATGAACACAAACCCCAACAGCAACACCCGGGAAAAAGAGATTTGCTGGTAAAGTTTATCGCAAAAGTCCCACTTCCCGTTACGAATAGCGGGCAGCAAGTGACTGGCAAACTCAAAGAAGCTGTAATACTGGGCGGACAGCCAGCGGCGGCGTTGCTGATAGAAATTTTGCGCTTTCTGTATTTTTTCGTCCTTCACACACGTATCGGGCAGGTAATGGAAGTGTACCCCCTTATAAAGAAGTTTCATCTCCAGCACACGGTCGAAACCTCCTACCGACGTATTGCTCATCATCGCATCGTAAAACAAAGGGTATTCAAAAGCCATTCCCGAACCTATCAGAGCCGCCGACATACCGAGATTGGAATGTCCCAGACGGAAGATGGAATTATTGATTTCCTCACTGATTGCATCCAGGTAAGCCATGTCCGTATTCAAGTTCTTGGCAACACGATGAGTCTGCACCACTTGAACACCGGCTACACCAAAGGCATCGTTCACTTCGGACAAGTAGGAAGGCTCAATGATGTTATCCGCATCTATTATCAATGCCACATCATAGGCGTCCTTATCCAAATACTCGAGAGCTGCTTTCAGGGATTTGGTGTTGGTGCTTTTCTCAAAATCAACTTGAAGCAACTTTATGGGAAGTGAGGACAAAGCCGCATTGGTTTCGGGTTGCATATGATCTGAAATAACCACAACATCATACTTCTCGCCCGGATAATCCTGCGCCAGACAGGCGTGCACAGTAGACCGGATAACCGCATCTTCACGATAGGCTGCAATAAGTATTGCAAAACGCTTATAAGTTTCGGCCGGTACAGTTGCCAGAGGTTTACAACGACGCAACGATGCCAGACTGTACACCAGCAAATACGCCACATTTATTGCGAATAAAATGTATAGCAGCCAATCAAAGAAGTATAATATGTGTTCCAAAATCCATACGGTTTAACCTTGTTGTTTTATTTGTTGGACCGCCTGCGCGCAGGACATCCGTCACAAAGATACAAAAAAGGGGAATAGATTGTTCCAAATGCACAAAAAAGGTAAAAATAAAAAAACGAGCAAGCTCTCTCGAACCCCTCGCCTCGTGTAAGAAAAGCCTAAAGGCTTTTCTTTTTTACTTGCATCTAATTGTTACCCGAAAATCAATCTTTCTTTTTACCTCTAAAAAAACAAACTTCAAATACCTACTAACAACATTAATGTTTAACTTTTACCTTTTTCTAATTACCTATTTTCAATCCAAAAATCAAAACTATGAATTAATTCAATCTTTTTACCTCTTAACTAATTACCTTTACTGAAAACTCATTTTTTATTGTTAAATGCAATTTCTCAATTGCATTGCAAAGGTAAGTGTTTTTTCCGTGTTCGCAAACAACAGGAGGAAAAAGTGTATGCCTTATAACATTGTTTTAGAGATTAAGCGTCCATTTTACACTTATAAACAAAACAAACCACCAAAGTGCCATAGCACTTTGATGGTTGTCCCCTTTAAACACCTTTAAACAAAATGAAATATAATGCGATTATTTTCTTGCTTCCGCAATGTATGCCAGAGCTTCTTTGCATTTTTCCGTAACATATGTCCAGTCTTCGGCAGCTACTTTGTCACCCGGGAAGAGCTTGGAACCCATGCCTACGCAGAATACGCCTGCCTTTATCCAAGAGGTCAGGTTTTCCTGTGTCGGTTCCACACCGCCGGTTACCATCAGCTTGGACCACGGCATCGGAGCCAACAGGCCTTTTACAAGCTTTGCACCCAGCACGTCACCGGGGAATATCTTGCAGAGATCGCAACCTGCTTCCTGTGCGAAACCCACTTCTGAAACGCTTCCGCATCCCGGAGTATAGGCTACCAGACGACGGTTGCAGATTTTTGCGATTTCGGGGTTGAACAACGGACCTACAATGAAGTTTGCGCCCAATTGCAGATACAATGCAGCTGTGGCAGGGTCTACGATAGAACCTACACCCATTGCCATTTCGGGACATTCTTTGGCTGCGTATTTTACTACTTCCGCAAATACTTCGTGAGCGAAATCACCGCGGTTGGTAAACTCGAATGCACGAACGCCACCCTCATAACAAGCTTTCACTACTTTCTTTGCTACTTCTGCATCTTTGTGGTAGAATACAGGAACCATACCGGTTGAACCAATCTTGTTCAATACGGATATCTTATCAAATTTTGCCATTGATTTATCTACAAATTACAATGTACAATGTACAAATTGCCATACGGATAATTGTACTTAGTACACGAGAACTATTATTTTATATTTACTCTTATCGTTTACTTATCGTTGAACACGACCGCTTGCGTCTCCGCCTGCCAATGCTTCTACTTCTTCAACAGAAACGAGGTTGAAGTCACCGTTGATAGTGTGCTTCAAGGCAGAAGCTGCTACGGCAAATTCGAGGGCAGCGCCTTGGTTGGGCTTCGTCAGCAAACCGTGGATGATACCGCCTGAGAAGGAGTCACCGCCACCTACACGGTCGATGATAGGATTGATGTCGTAACGTTTTGATTCGTAGAACTCTTCGCCGTTGTAAATCATTGCTTTCCAGCCGTTGTGGGTTGCGGAGAATGATTCACGCAGAGTAGAGATTACATATTTGAAACCGAATTCTTTGGCCATTGCCTTGAAGATGCCTTTGTAGCCTTCTGCATCTGTCTTACCGCCTTCTACGTCAGCATCGGGCTTGAAACCGAGGCAGAGTTCGGCGTCTTCTTCGTTGCCGATGCAAACGTCTACGAATTGCATCAACGGTTTCATGATGGACTGGGCTTTTTCTTTTGTCCAAAGTTTCTTACGGAAGTTAAGGTCTACAGACACCGTAACACCATGACGCTTGGCAGCTTCGCATGCCAGACGGGTAAGTTCGGCAGCCTTGTCAGAGATAGCGGGAGTGATGCCTGACCAGTGGAACCAGTCTGCACCTTCCATGATAGCGTCGAAATCGAAATCTGCCGCATCGGCTTCGGCGATTGAAGAATGAGCTCGGTCATAAATCACCTTGCTGGGACGCATAGACGCACCTGTTTCCAGATAATAGATACCTACGCGGTCGCCGCCACGTGCAATGAAGTCTGTCTTTACACCGTACTTGCGCAAAGCGTTCACTGCCGACTGACCGATTTCGTGTTTCGGCAATTTGGTTACAAAGTAAGCATCATGACCGTAGTTGGCGCAGCTGACTGCAACGTTGGCTTCACCGCCACCATATACTACATCAAAAGAATCGGACTGTACAAAACGAGTGTTGCCCGGAGTGGACAGTCTCAACATAATCTCACCTAATGTAACGACTTTCTTTCCCATAATTCTATGTTTTTATTAAATATATGATTAAATTGTTTCTTTCAAATTGTCATATCAGCCCTCATTTAGAGCTTAAACACTTGATTCTATGCAGAGTAAACGAAAACGGGGTTTGTTCTTCATAGCTTTCGTGTGCGGGCACAAAGATACAACAATTTTCGTAATTACAAAAATTGTTATATATTTGTGTCGAAAATATTTAGATTATTATTGTGTACGAGCACAAAAAAACGATGAACAAACCCATGAATACACCGGAAAGAATAAGAATCAAGGACATTGCCAAGATGGCTGACGTGTCGGTGGGAACCGTAGACCGCGTTCTACACGGGCGTAGCGGAGTGTCGGAAGCCAGCCGCAAAAGGGTGGAGGAAATCTTGGAGAAGCTGAACTACCAGCCTAATATGTACGCCAGCGCACTGGCATCCAACAAAAAGTATGCGTTTGCCTGCCTGCTGCCCCAACACGACACCGGCGAATATTGGACGGAAGTGGAAAACGGCATACACGAAGCGCTGACCACTTACTCGGACTTCAACATCACCGTGAAACTGTCGTACTACGACCCCTACGACTACCGCTCCTTTGCCCGGGCAGCCCGCGACATCGTGGAGCTGAAGCCCGATGGCGTGATGTTTGCCCCCACCGCCCCGCAATATACCACGCCTTTCACCAATCAGCTTGAAGAACTGAATATACCTTATATATATATAGACTCCAATATCAAGGAAGCTCCCGCCCTCTCTTTCTTCGGGCAGAATTCGCACCAAAGCGGATACTTTGCCGCACGTATGCTGATGCTGCTTGCCGGCGAGGATGCACAGGAAATCGTCATCTTCCGCAAGATAAACGAGGGCATCGTCGGCTCCAACCAACAGGAACGGAGGGAGGTGGGATTCCGAGAATATATGCGCGAACATCATCCCTCGTGCCGCATCTGGGAACTGGACCTCCATGCCAAACGCGACGGCGAGGATGCACAAATGCTGGATGATTTCTTCCGGGCCCACCCTACCCTGAAGAACGGCATCACCTTCAACTCCAAAGCGTACATCATCGGAGAGTATCTGCAGAAGCATCAAAAGACGGACTTCAACCTCATGGGCTATGACTTGCTGCAACGCAACGTGGACTGCCTGAAACAGGGAAGCATCTTCTTCCTCATCGCCCAGCAACCTACCTTGCAGGGATTTGACGGCATCAAAGCTCTGTGTGATTACCTGATTCTGAAAAAAGAAATCGCAAGGGAGAACTTCATGCCGATTGACTTGCTGACGAAAGAGAATATCGAATATTATTATAACAAATAGAAGGGAAAAACGGTTTATGCCATACAGTGCATCTGTCATTCAGAGCGTAGCGAAGAATCTACTCTCTGCGTGTGCATTAAGAGAAGAGATTCTTCGCTACGCTCTGAATGACAGATAGTATAAACTAATTATGCACATTTACTTAAAAGCAATATAGTGATAAGGCAACAATTGAACAAAACTAATTAAAAAAAACACAGTATATGGAAACAAAGTATTTGAAAATTAACCCTGCCGATAATGTTGCGGTGGCCATTGTTGCACTGCCGGCAGGTGAAAAACTTATAGTAGACGGCAAGGAAATTATCCTGAACGAGGAGGTACCTGCCGGACACAAATTCGCCCTGAAGGACTTTGCGGAAGGCGAAAATGTGATTAAGTACGGCTATCCCATCGGCCATGCCCGCACCGCAAAGAAGCAAGGAGACTGGATGAACGAAAACAATATCCAAACCAACCTTGCCGGCTTGCTGGAATACACCTACAACCCTACCGCAGTAAGTCTGGACATCCCGCACAAGAACCTGACATTCAAAGGTTACCGCCGCAAAAACGGTGACGTGGGTGTGCGCAACGAGATATGGATTATCCCCACAGTGGGCTGCGTAAACGGCATCGTCAACCAACTGGCGGAAGGGCTGCGCCGTGAAACGGACGGCAAAGGCGTGGATGCAATCATGGCGTTTCCGCACAATTACGGCTGTTCGCAGTTGGGCGACGACCACGAGAACACCAAGAAAATCTTGCGCGACATGGTGCTGCACCCCAATGCAGGTGCAGTGCTTGTGGTGGGTCTGGGCTGCGAGAACAACCAGCCGGACGTGTTCCGCGAGTTTTTGGGTGAATATGACTCCGACCGCGTAAAATTCATGGTGACGCAGAAAGTGGGCGATGAATACGAAGAAGGCATGAAGCTGCTGCGCGAACTCTACGGGAAAGCAAGCAAGGACGAACGCGTGGACGTGCCCCTGAGCGAACTGCGCGTAGGTTTGAAATGCGGCGGTTCCGACGGTTTCTCCGGCATCACCGCCAATCCGCTGCTGGGTATGTTCTCCGACTTCCTCATTGCGCAGGGAGGTACGAGCGTACTGACGGAAGTGCCCGAAATGTTCGGCGCCGAAACAATCCTGATGAACCGCTGCCGCAACAAGGAGCTGTTTGAAGAAACTGTGAAACTGATTAACGACTTCAAGGAATATTTCCTCTCACATGGCGAACCGGTAGGCGAAAACCCGTCTCCGGGCAACAAGGCGGGCGGCATCTCCACATTGGAAGACAAAGCTTTGGGATGTACGCAGAAGTGCGGCAAGAGCTACGTGGACGGCGTGCTCCCCTACGGCGAGCGCCTGAAAGTAAAGGGTCTGAACCTGCTTTCCGCACCGGGCAATGACTTGGTTGCAGCTACCGCCCTCGCTTCATGCGGATGCCACATGGTACTGTTCACCACCGGACGCGGAACGCCCTTCGGAACTTATGTGCCGACCATGAAGATTTCCACCAACTCCACCCTCGCCAAGAACAAACCGGGCTGGATTGACTTCAACGCAGGTGTCATCCTCGAAAACGAACCGATGGAGAAGACTTGCGAACGGTTCATCGACTACATTATCCGCGTGGCAAGCGGCGAGTTTGTGAACAACGAGAAGAAAGGGTATAAGGAAATCGCCATCTTCAAGACAGGGGTGACTTTGTAGTATGTCGGCAGATACAAATACTTCTCACAAACAAAAGGGAGGCTGGCGGTCGCTGAGTCCGCTGGCCGTATTCCTTTGCCTATACCTCATCACCTCACTGCTTGTAAACGATTTCTATAAAGTGCCGATTACGGTGGCGTTCCTGCTGTCGTCCTGCTATGCCATCGCCATCACGCGGGGGCTGAAACTGGAACAGCGCATCTACCAGTTCTCCGTGGGCGCAGGCAACAAGAACATATTGCTGATGATATGGATATTCGTGCTTGCCGGAGCCTTTGCCCAAAGCGCCAAGCAGATGGGGGCTATCGACGCCACGGTGAACCTGACCCTGCACATCCTTCCGGACAACCTGCTGCTGGCGGGCATCTTCATTGCCGCCTGCTTCATCTCCCTGTCCATCGGAACAAGCGTGGGGACAATCGTCGCACTGACCCCGGTAGCGGTGGGGCTGGCGGAGAAAACAGGCATCGACCTCCCCTACATGGTTGCCATCGTGGTGGGCGGTTCGTTCTTCGGAGACAACCTCTCGTTCATATCGGACACCACGATTGCATCTACCAAGACGCAGGACTGCGTGATGCGGGACAAGTTTAAAGTGAACTTTATGATTGTAGTACCTGCCGCACTGATTGTATTGGGCATCTACATCTTTCAAGGGCTGTCCCTCTCCGCCGCTCCGCAGATACAGGAGATTGAATGGATAAAGGTAATCCCCTACCTCATCGTACTGGGTACGGCAATAGCCGGAATGAACGTGATGCTCGTACTGCTGCTCGGCATCTTCTCTACCGGCATCATCGGACTGTTCACCGGAACGGGCTTCTTCGACTGGTTCGGCGCCATGGGAACGGGCATCACCGGCATGGGCGAACTTATCATCATCACCCTGCTGGCAGGCGGAATGCTGGAAACAATCCGCTACAACGGCGGCATAGACTTCATCATCGCCCGCCTCACCCGCCACGTCACCGGCAAGCGGGGCGCGGAACTGAGCATAGCCGCACTGGTAAGCGTCGCCAATCTTTGCACCGCCAACAACACCATCGCCATCATCACCACCGGGCCCATCGCCAAAGATATAGCCAAACGCTTCCATCTGGACCGCCGGAAAACGGCAAGCATACTCGATACATTCTCCTGCCTCATTCAAGGCATCATCCCCTACGGCGCGCAAATGCTGATAGCCGCAGGGCTGGCAAGCATTTCGCCCCTCAGCATCATAGGCAACCTGTACTATCCGTTCTGCATGGGCGCCTTCGCCATACTTGCCATATTAATGAGGTATCCGAGGAGATATTCGGGAGGGGAGTGAAGAATGAAGAATGGGGGATGAAAGCAAATAATTCATCATTCATGATTCAAAATCCAAAATATTATCCTACCTTTGCACCCGCTATTACGAGTTAGTAGCATAATTCAAATCATTAACTAAAAACATTTTAATTAAATGGCAACAAAAATCAGATTGCAAAGACATGGACGTAAAAGCTACGCTTTCTACTCTATCGTAATTGCAGACGTAAGAGCACCACGTGATGGTAAATTTATTGAGAAGATTGGTACTTACAATCCTAACACCAATCCTGCCACAGTAGATTTGAAATTTGACCGCGCACTTGACTGGGTATTGAAAGGTGCACAACCTACCGACACTGTTCGCAACATCCTCTCTCGTGAAGGCGTTTACATGAAGAAACACCTCCTTGGCGGTGTAACAAAAGGCGCATTCGGCGAAGCTGAAGCTGAAGCTAAATTCGAAGCATGGAAGAACAACAAACAAAGCGGTTTGGCTGCTCTGAAAGCAAAAGACGAAGAAGCTAAGAAGGCTGAAGCCAAAGCACGTCTGGAAGCTGAAAAGAAAGTAAACGAAGTGAAAGCTAAGGCTTTGGCTGAAAAGAAAGCTGCTGAAGAAGCTGCTAAGGCCGCTGCCGAAGCACCTGCAGAAACAGAAGCCACTGAAGCTCCTGCCGAAGAAGCTCCCGCTGCAGAAGCTGCTGCTGAATAAAAAAGAAGCACAGCCCCCCCCTTGTGAAAAAGGGACAAAAAACATAAAATCCTCATTGGTTGCACCGATGGGGATTTTTTATTATTATCTTTGCCGCTACAAATTATTTATTTAATGAAAAAAGCAATGAAAAAATTAACTTACCTGCTCGCTGTCGCTGCCATATTTGCAGCCTGTAACAGCGGAAACAAAGGTTACACCGTAACCGGAACAGTAGAAGGTGCAACCGATGGCGACACCGTTTATCTGCAAACCGTAGAAGGCCGCCAACTCGTAAAACTCGATTCCGCAGTCATCACCAACGGAACCTTCACCTTCAAGGGAACGCAGGACAGCGCAGTCAACCGATATATCACGTGCCAACCCTCCGGAAAAGAAGGTGTGCTGATAGACTTCTTCCTTGAAAACGGAAAAATCAACATCAAACTGACTTCCGGTGAAGGCGACTCCGCCACCGGTACAGCCAACAACGACATCTACCAAGGCATCCGTGACAAGCAAAACGAACTGAACAGACAGATGAACGTCATCTACCAGTCCATGTCCGACACCATCCTGACGGATGAACAACGCGAAGCCAAAGCCAAGCAGATGAATGACTTGGAGGAACAATATGTCACCGTCGCCAAAGAGGGAATCAAGCGAAACATCGATAATACGGTAGGAGTATTCCTGCTCAAGAAGAACCATTACTACATGGACGTGGAAGAGCTTGACCCGCTGATGTCGCAAATTCCCGCAACATACAGCAACGACGAAACCATCATCCGCATCAAGGAGAACGTAGAAAAAATGAAAGCTACTGCCGTAGGCAAGAAGTTTACGGACTTTGAAATGCAGACTCCCGAAGGCAAGACCGTAAAACTGTCCGACTACGTAGGAAAGGGCAAAACCGTGCTCGTAGACTTCTGGGCAAGCTGGTGCGGACCCTGCCGCCGCGAAATGCCGAATCTGGTGGAAGCCTATGCCAAGTACAAGAATAAGAATTTCGAAATCGTCGGCGTTTCCTTAGACCAAAGCGGCGACTCTTGGAAGGAAGCCATCAAGAAACTGAACATCACTTGGCCGCAAATGTCCGACCTGAAATACTGGAACTGCGAAGGCGCCAAGTTGTATGCCGTAAGTAGCATTCCGCATACTGTACTGATTGACGGTGACGGAATTATCCTTGCACGCGGCCTGCATGGCGAGGAACTGCAAGAAAAGCTGGCTGAGGTGCTCAAGTAAGTAAGAAGCAAAGAGCCGGTAAGAGTATAGGACAAAGGGTGTGCTGAAGCCCGAATTGGCACATCATTCTGTCATTCTGAACGGAGTGAAGAATCTCTTCTCCTTACATATAAGGGAGGAGATTCTTCGTCGCAAGCTCCTCTGAATGACAGAATGATGTGCCAATTCGGGCTTTAACATATCCTTTGTTGTTTTGCAACCACGCAGCTCAACGACCGAAACCACGCAGCTCAACAGTCACAACGTGCGTGCTCAGAGACACCGAAGTGTGTGCTTGGACGCAGTGGCGTGCGTGCTCGGACTCGATGACGTGCGTGCTCGGACTCGTGTTCAGACAGAGAAGATACGGTCTGCCATATCCTTGCCCAGCTCCACTGTTTTCCACTGTTTTGCTTCGTCCTCCGCCGAGGGATTAAGAAGATTGTCCGCATCGGGCAGACAGAGCGTCAAGTGCTTTACGGGTATATAATTCAGGACTTCTTCTATTTTTGCCTGCAATTCATCCAGCTCCTCTTCATCGGGATAATAAGAGAGCACGAAGCCGAAAACCGCTTCCCGCTCGTGTACAAACCACAACAGGCGGCTGCGGTCGCAAATTCCGCAATCATAATTCAAGAAATAGGCATCCGCGCCATGCAGCCGTATCAGCATGTCCGTTGCGGCATGGAAAGCCACGAACAAGCCTTCGGGACGCTCGCGCAACACCCGGTTGTTGAGACGGGCGGCTTCATCGGTCAGCATGGACTTGATGCCCTCAAACTGCACATAGCGGCAACCTGCCTCATAAAGCCCTTCCAACAACGTCCTATAAGCCACAGCCAAATCATCCAGCAATACATTCAAGTCCGGATAAACAGACTTCAAACACTCGGCTTCCGTTTCGCGGAGAATACGCATCAACAGCTTGCCGGGCGAAGGCATATGCTGTTTGGGCAGCACGTCTTCCGCAGCGTTCTGTGCCAGAAACGCAAAATCTTCCAGAACCGGATGATGAAGCAAACCGATCCTGCCTGTCACCTCCAGCCGGCCATCGGACGAAGAATCGGCATCGCTTTTACAGCGGACTCCCTCCCAGCCTTCCAAAAAATCATAGCTCCGAAAACCGCCGTCCGTTACTACCTTTATGCCTTCCGACCTCAAACGCTCCATCAAATTACGAATCTCCGCATCTTCTACGGCTCGCAATGCTTGCAGGCTGATTTGCCCGTCTTTATATTCCTTCCTTGCATCCTGCAACGCAGAAGGTACACACAATGTACCTGCAATATCGACCTTGAAAGGTGGAAATATCTTTCCCATATTCACACTCCTTTTTACCTGATAATAATTAGAAATTCAAGACTTTGCCACATCTCGCGAATGACAAAGAGTAGCAAATATAGCCAAAGTATTTGAAAAAACAGCAAGTGAAATCCCTATTTCTCATTGTCCGTCTTGAAATAGATTGACACACAATGGCATACAAAATTACCAATAACGTACAACTAAAGACAATCTGAAAAACAGAAAGTTTTCCATTCTACAAAAGACTATATTTGATTATCAGTAGATTAACCATTTTTAATCCAACAAAAGTTTTCCAAAAGTGAAAACATAAAGAAAACTGTAATACCTTTGTTTCGCAATTAATCCCTATTATTAAAATCTAAAAATACTATCAATTATGATACAAACGGTACTCAAGCGTGACGGACGCGTCGTCGGCTTCAACGAAGAGAAAATAGTAACTGCCATCCGCAAAGCCATGCTCCATACCGACAAGGGGGAAGATATGCAGCTGATACGCCAAATCACCGACCACATCTCCTTTAAAGGCGATGCCCAAATGACGGTGGAAGCCATTCAGGATTTGGTGGAAATGGAACTGATGAAAAGCAGCCGCAAGGATGTCGCCCAAAAGTACATCGCCTACCGCAACCAACGCAGCATTGCCCGCAAGGCAAAGACACGCGATATGTTCTTGGAAATCATCAACATCAAATCCAACGACATCACCCGCGAAAACGCCAACATGAATGCCGACACACCGGCAGGCATGATGATGAAATTTGCCAGCGAAACCACCAAACCGTTTGTGGACGACTATCTTCTGAGCGAGGAAGTGCTGGATGCCGTCAGCCACAACTACCTGCACATCCACGACAAGGATTATTACCCCACCAAGAGCCTGACGTGCGTACAGCATCCGCTGGACCGCATCCTTACGTACGGTTTCTCTGCCGGGCATGGAGAATCGCGCCCGGCAAAACGCATCGAGACAGCCAGCATCTTGGGATGTATCTCACTGGAAACCGCCCAGAACGAGATGCACGGCGGACAGGCCATTCCCGCATTCGACTTCTACCTCGCTCCCTACGTGCGCAACAGCTATATCGAAGAGATAAAGAATCTGGAGGAACTGAACGGCAAGGATTATTCGCATCTCTACCGGAAGGAACTGACGGATTATCTGCAACACCCGCTGGACGGACTGACCGATGATCGCCGCATCGTCCAGCACGCCGTAAACAAGACCGTAGCCCGCGTGCACCAGTCTATGGAAGCGTTCATCCACAACATGAACACGATACACTCGCGCGGCGGAAACCAAGTGGTGTTCAGCTCCATCAACTACGGAACGGACACCTCCGCCGAGGGCCGCTGCATCATCCGCGAACTGCTGAAAAGCACTTATCAGGGTGTGGGAAACGGTGAAACGGCCATCTTCCCCATTCAGATATGGAAAAAGAAACGCGGCGTAAGCTACCTGCCCGAAGACCGCAACTACGACCTCTACCAACTCGCCTGCAAAGTCACCGCACGCCGTTTCTTCCCGAACTTCCTGAACTTGGACGCCACCTTTAACCGAAGCGACGACTGGAAAGCCGACGACCCCAAACGCTATGAGCACGAGGTTGCCACCATGGGATGCCGCACACGTGTGTTTGAAAACCGTTTCGGCCCGAAAACATCCATCGGACGCGGAAACATTTCTTTCTCTACCATCAACATTGTCCGCCTTGCCATAGAGTGCATGGACATAGCGGACAAGGAGCAACGCATCGCCCGCTTCTTTGCCAAGCTGGATGCCATGCTCGACACCACCGCACGCCAGCTTCACGAACGTATGGAGTTCCAAAAAACGGCATTTGCCAAACAGTTCCCTCTGTTGATGTCCGCTTTGTGGATAGGCTGCGACAAACTAAAACCGAACGATGACATTTCGTCCGTAATCAACCAAGGTACGCTGGGCATCGGTTTCATCGGTCTGGCAGAATGTCTGGTGGCGCTTTTGGGCAAGCACCACGGAGAGTCGGAAGAGGCTCAGGAACTGGGAATAAAAATCGTAACTTATATGCGCGACCGCGCCAACCAGTTCTCCGACCGATACCAGCATAACTACAGCGTGCTGGCCACCCCCGCCGAGGGTCTGTCGGGCAAGTTCACACGTGTAGACCGCAAGAAATTCGGCTGCTTACCGGGCATTACGGACCGTGATTACTACACCAACTCCAACCACGTGCCCGTGTACTACAAGTGCAGCGCCCGCCATAAAGCGGAAATCGAAGCCCCCTACCACGACCTGACCCGCGGCGGACACATCTTCTATGTGGAGATGGACGGCGATGCCACCCACAACCCCGAAGTCATTATGCGCGTAGTGGATATGATGGACCGGTACAACATAGGCTACGGCTCGGTGAACCATAACCGCAACCGCTGTCTGGAATGCGGGTACGAAAACTCTACCGCCGACTTGGAGGCTTGCCCCAAATGCGGCAGCACCCATATCGATAAACTGCAACGCATCACCGGCTACTTGGTGGGAACCACCGACCGCTGGAACCAAGCCAAACTTGCCGAACTGAACGACAGAGTAGTACATGGAAATGAAGAATGAAGAATTTAAACAATGCTTTCCATTCTCGACATATTAGAAGATACTACGGTGGACGGTCCCGGTTTCCGTACCGCCATCTATGCAGCCGGATGTCCCAACGGATGTCCGGGCTGCCACAATCCGGAGTCGTGGGACATCAACCGCGGACGCTGGATGAGTACCGATGAAATACTGCAAAAGGTGCTTGCCGATAACTTTGCAGACGTAACCTTCAGCGGGGGCGACCCGATGTATCAACCCGAAGGCTTCACCGAACTGGCACACGCCATCAAGAAGCAAAGCCGGAAAAACATCTGGTGCTACACCGGATACACCTTTGAATCATTGTTGCGCAATCCCCGACAAGCTAAACTGCTGGAGTATATCGACGTACTGGTGGACGGCAAATTCAAGAAAGAGCTGCGCGACGAAGACCTCTACTTCCGTGGCAGCAGAAACCAACGGCTGATTGATGTGCAGGCTTCACTGAAAGCAAACGAAATTGTAAGTTACCGGTACAATCCGGGCATTTAATGAATATTTTTTCTACATTTGTAGCCGCTAAAAAAATCTATAACGAGATACTGCAACCGTGAAACAAAAACAATTTTACAGACAGACGATACGCTTCCGCCGTTGGAGCAGGAAGGCTTATGCCGCATTTGCCAGTATAGGCAAATGTGTCACCATCGGCTGCCTGCGCAAGAACGTTGCCGACAGCTCGCTGCGGAAACAAGATGCGGTGCAGACTATCCCCTATTTTATTCATACCATGACTATTGACGAATTGAAAGCCCGGGTATTGGCAGGCATAGACATATCGCCCGACCAAGCCGCCTGGCTGGCGAATACCGCCGACCGTGAAGCGCTTTATGCCGCTGCACACGAGATTACCACAAAGTGCGCACAGCGCGAGTTTGATATGTGCTCCATCATCAACGCCAAGTCGGGACGTTGCCCCGAAAACTGCAAATGGTGCGCACAATCAGCCCACTACCACACCAAGGCCGACATCTACGACCTGCTCCCCGCAGAAGAATGCCTCAAACAGGCGCAATACAATGAACGGCAGGACATCAACCGTTTCTCCCTCGTCACCAGCGGCCGAAAACCCTCTTCCCGACAGATGGAACAACTTTGCGATACGGCACGCCATATGCGCCGCCACTCCTCCATACAGTTGTGCGCTTCCCTGGGACTATTGAACGAAAAAGAGTTGCGCGACCTGCACGATGCCGGCATCACACGCTACCATTGCAACCTGGAAACAGCCCCTTCCTTCTTCCCCACCCTGTGCAGCACGCACACGCAAGAGGACAAACTGCGTACGCTGCAAGCTGCCCGCAACGCAGGTATGGACATCTGCAGCGGCGGCATCATAGGCATGGGCGAAAGTATGGAGCAACGCATTGAATTTGCTTTTACACTGAAAGAACTGGGAGTGCAGTCCATCCCCATCAATTTGCTCAGTCCCATTCCGGGCACTCCGCTGGAAAACCGTCCGCCGCTGACGGAAGAAGAAGTACTGGTTACAATCGCCCTCTTCCGCTTCATTAATCCCACCGCCTACCTCCGTTTTGCCGGCGGGCGTTCGCAACTAAGCAAGGAGGCGGTGAAAAAGTCTCTTTATATAGGTATCAATTCGGCCATCGTGGGCGACTTGCTGACTACACTCGGCTCTAAAGTTTCCGAAGACAAGAAACTGATAGAAGAAGCCGGGTATGAGTTTTGCGGTTCGCAGTTCGACCGCGAGCATCTGTGGCATCCTTATACTTCGACCACCAATCCTCTGCCTGTATATAAGGTGAAGCAAGCGGACGGAGCTACGATTACGCTGGAAAGCGGACAGACATTGATAGAGGGAATGTCCTCTTGGTGGTGCGCCGTACACGGCTATAATCATCCGGTACTGAACCGGGCGGCAACGGAGCAGCTCGGCAAAATGTCGCACGTCATGTTCGGAGGACTGACGCACGATCCCGCCATCGAACTGGGAAAACTGCTGCTGCCGTTAGCACCGCCTTCCATGCAGAAGATATTCTATGCAGATTCAGGCTCGGTTGCCGTGGAAGTGGCTCTGAAAATGGCAGTGCAGTATTGGTATGCCAAAGGCAAGGCAAAGAAAAACAATTTTGTTACCATACGAAGCGGCTATCACGGAGATACATGGAATGCCATGTCGGTATGCGACCCGGTGACGGGGATGCACTCACTGTTCGGCTCGGCATTGCCTGTGCGGTATTTTGTTCCGCAACCCCGCTCACGGTTCGACGGAGAATGGAATCCGGAAGACATTCTCCCGCTGAAAGAAATCATAGAACAGCATGACGATGAACTGGCAGCCCTGATACTGGAACCGATAGTGCAGGGTGCGGGCGGAATGTGGTTCTATCATCCGCAGTATCTGCGCGAAGCGGCAAAGCTATGCCGGAAGCACGGTCTGCTGCTTGTCTTTGATGAAATAGCAACAGGGTTCGGACGTACCGGAAAGCTGTTTGCATGGGAGCACGCAGGAGTAGAGCCGGACATCATGTGCATAGGCAAGGCTATGACGGACGGCTACATGACGCTTTCCGCCGTACTGGCAACCAACGAAGTGGCAGACAGTATCTCGAATCATGCTCCGGGAGCCTTTATGCACGGACCTACCTTCATGGGAAACCCGCTGGCGTGTGCCGTAGCCTGCGCATCGGTGGGCTTGCTCACATCTCCCGAATATAATTGGCAGAAGAAAGTGGCACGTATCGAAGCGCAGTTAAAGCGAGAACTGGAACCCGCACGGCAACTGCCGCAAGTAGCCGATGTGCGGATACTCGGAGCCATCGGTGTCATAGAAACCCGAAAACCGGTAGATATGGCATGGATGCAACGACGATTCGTAGAAGAAGGCATCTGGGTACGTCCGTTCGGCAGGCTGGTTTATCTGATGCCTCCGTTCATCATTGAACCGGAACAGCTCAGCACTCTGACAAAAGGGTTGATTAAGATTGTAGAAGAAATGAAATAAGTAAGTATTGAAATTTAATTTACATCAAGAACGATAATCCGAAAATGAACACAATACATGAAATGCAGCAAGAGCTGCAACTCCTTGAAGCGCACAGCAATCTGCGCCGCCTGCCCGAAATGGTGCACGACGGAAGGGAGGTCATCGTGAGCGGTAAACGAATGCTGAACCTGTCGTCCAACGACTACTTGGGACTGGCATCCGACCGTACATTGCGCGAAGAATTCCTCCGCACTCTCACCCCCGACACCTTCCTGCCCACCTCCTCCTCCTCCCGACTGCTGACGGGAAACTTCAGTGTGTACGAAGAACTGGAAGCCGAACTGTCACACCTTTTCGGCACGGAAGCCGCATTGGTCTTCAATAGCGGCTATCATGCCAACACCGGCATTCTGCCTGCCGTGAGCGATGCACAAACGCTGATACTTGCCGACAAGCTCGTCCATGCCAGCCTGATTGACGGTATCCGCCTTTCGGCTGCCAAGTGCATCCGTTACCGCCACAACGACCTGAAGCAATTGGAACGGTTGCTGAAAGAGCATCACACCGCCTATCGCCAAATCATCATCGTCACCGAAAGCATCTTCAGCATGGACGGCGACCAAGCGGATTTGCAAACCTTAGTAGAATTAAAACACCGATATGACAATGTACTGCTCTATGTAGACGAAGCACACGCCTTTGGCGTACGCGGCAAGCAAGGATTGGGATGTGCCGAGGAAGGCGGCTGCATCCGCGATGTTGACTTTCTCGTCGGTACATTCGGAAAGGCGGCTGCATCCGTAGGCGCCTACATTGTATGCAAAAAGGTGGTGCGGGAATATCTCGTAAACCATATGCGCACTCTCATCTTCACCACCGGACTGCCCCCAGTAAACATTGCCTGGACGCTGTTCGTTGTACGCAGGCTGGCTGATATGCAGGAACGGCGCGAGCATTTGGCCAATATCAGCCGAATGCTCCGCGAAGCTTTGCAGGAGCATGGCTACGAATGCCCCAGCACCAGCCATATCGTCCCGATGGTAGTCGGACCAAGCGCAGACACTATCCTACGGGCGGAAGCATTGCAACGGCACGGTTTCTATGCCCTGCCCGTCCGTCCGCCGACAGTGCCGGAAGGAACGTCACGCATCCGCTTTTCGCTGACAGCGGAAATCAGAAAAGAAGAGATAGAAGAACTAAAAAAACACTTAACCGTTCATACTTAAACTTAATAATCCCGACACTATCGGTCATTAAAAAAAAACGATGAAACAAGTTTATATCATACACGAAAATCATCCGAAGCTGTTATTGCTGTTTGCCGGCTGGGCAGCGGATGAAACTCCCTTCAAGCAATACCTCCCCAAAGGTATGGACTACATGATTTGCTACGACTACCGCACACTCGATTTCGACAAATCCATCTTCGACCGCTATCGGCAAATAAATGTGGTAGCTTGGTCTATGGGAGTTTGGGCAGGCTCTATCATACTCAGTCAAGTCCGTCAGGACAACATTCTCAGTATAGCTTTCAATGGAAGTACATACCCCATTGATAACTTAGAAGGCATTCCCTTGCAAACTTATCAAGCTACTCTTGACGGTCTTACTCCCGTCTCACTTCAAAAATTTCTGCGCCGTATGTGCAAAGACAGTAACGCTTACAAGGCATTCATGGAAATAACTCCCCGACGGAACTTCGATGAAATAAAGGAAGAGTTAAGACTCATTCAGGAGCAATACTTCGAGATGCGTGGAGACATAAGAAACAACATATACGACGAAGCCGCCGAGGATAAGTTCAGTGAGTATTATGATATGTACAGATACCAATACGACTATACCTTTATCGGCAGTAACGACCGGATATTTCCACCTGAGAATTTGAAGCTCAACGGCAACGGCCCGATGGAGGGTGTCGTAGTCGTGACCGACAGCGCACACTATGACGAAGCCATGTTCCGCTTTCTGCTGCAAGATATGTGGGAAATGCCTGTTGATGACTTTCTATACAAACTTAAGAAGATGGACATCTGACAAGAAACAACAGAAAATGACTGACAACGCCATTCAATCCGTTGACAAAGCGCTCGTTGCCAAGCGCTTTGCCCATGCACGAAATACATACAGCCGTGAAGCCCGCGTGCAGCAACAAGTAGCGGAAAAGATGCTGCGCCTGCTAATGGAGCACACCGGTGCTGCTACCGCCGTGCATAACAGTACCGACCCTGCACAAAGCCGCCTCCGCAACATCCACCCCTTTCGCCATATCGCGGAATTCGGATGCGGCACGGGATGCTATTCCCGCTTGCTGCTCCATACCCTGCAACCGGAAACTCTGCTGCTCAACGACCTGTGTCCCGAAATGGAAGAATGTATAAAGGATATTTTCAATCAGAACAGTAAAGGCTATGTCAGCTTCCTGCCCTGTGATGCGGAAGTCCTCGATTTTCCACAAGGAACGGACTTGATTACTTCTTGCTCCACGCTGCAATGGTTTGCCGACACGAAACGTTTCTTCGCCCGATGCCACCGTTTTTTATCTGACGACGGTATTCTTGCATTCAGTACATTCGGCAAGAAAAATATGCAAGAAATTCATACTCTGACAGGACATGGGCTGGAGTATCTGCCTCTTGAAAATCTGCAAGCTTTGCTATCACCCCATTTCGAAATCCTTTACGCCGGAGAAGAGATTGTCTCCCTGCCTTTCGATACTCCGCTCGAAGTGTTGCAGCACCTTAAACAAACCGGAGTGACCGGCACCGAAAAGAGAATTTGGACTCGCGGGCACCTGCAAAACTTCTGCAATGAGTATATCCGAATGTGTGGCAATGCAGACCATAGCGTTTCGTTGACTTATCACCCGATTTATGTGATTGCCAAAAAGAAAAAGAATTAAAGTACAACTACCTATGTTTAACCATTCATATAAGATATAAAGAAGTATGAAACCAGCTATCTATTTCATCAGCGGCATTGATACCGATGCCGGAAAAAGCTATTGCACCGCTTGGTATGCCAAACAGCTATCCCAAAACGGGCAGCTTGTAATCACTCAAAAGTTTATTCAAACCGGAAACACCGGTCATTCCGAAGACATCGACCTGCACCGCCGTATCATGGGTACAGGCTATCTGCCCGAAGATGAAGAAGGACTCACCATGCCCGAAATCTTTTCCTATCCCTGCTCTCCCCACCTTGCGGCACGCATTGACAACCGCCCTATCGACTTCTGCAAAATAGAGCATGCCACACAGGAACTTGCCCGCCGTTACGACATCGTACTGGTGGAAGGAGCCGGCGGTCTCATGGTTCCTTTGACTGAAGAATACCTCACCATTGACTACGTTGCCGAGAAGAACTACCCGCTTATTTTCGTTACATCCGGGAAATTGGGCAGCATCAATCATACTTTACTGAGTTTGGAAGCCATTAAGCATCGGGGAATTATACTTGATACGGTATTGTACAACCTTTATCCCACGGTAGAGGACAAGACCATACAAAACGACACGATGCAGTACATACGGGACTATCTCTCCAAACATTTCCCCGGAACGAAGTTTGAGGTAGTACCGGAAATAAATAATCAGCCTTAAACCATGTAATCTGTGGTGAATTTTGTAACTTTGCACGTTATAAAACGTCATACGACACATGGAAGCATTTACATTCGATACAACTGAAAAGATATTGCTCGCAGCGACGGGAACTCTTTTTATTATTCAAGCCCTTTATTACTTTTGTCTGTACAACCGTATTCATTTACGTAATCGTGCCGTAAAACGGAACAATGTACACTTCTCACAAGAGTTCCCCCCTGTATCGGTCATTATCTGCGCCCGGGAAGAATCCGAGAACCTGCGCCGCAACCTGACCGCTATTCTTGAACAGGACTATCCGCAGTTTGAAGTGATTGTTATCAACGATGGCAATACGGATGAAAGCGAGGATTACCTGACCCTGCTGGAAGAGAAATATCCACATCTCTATCATAGTTTCGTTCCCGACTCTTCCCGCTATATCAGTAGGAAGAAACTTGCCGTAACCCTCGGCATCAAAGCAAGCAAATATGACTGGCTCGTCTTTACCGAAGCCAATTGTTGCCCGCAAAGTAACCAATGGCTGCGTCTGCTGGCACGCAACTTCACCTCACGTACGCAAGTTGTTCTGGGATATAGCGGCTACGAACGCGGCAAAGGCTGGTTGCACAAGCGGGTAGCATTCGACAATCTTTTCACTTCCATGCGCTATCTCGGCTTTGCACTTGCAGGCAGCCCCTATATGGGTATCGGGCGTAACCTTGCCTACCGCAAGGAAGTATTCTACCGGGAGAAAGGTTTCTCCGCACATCTCAATCTCCAACGCGGTGACGACGATTTGTTTATCAACCATATAGCTACTGCCGAGAATACTCGCGTAGAAACAGATGCAGATGCCATCGTGCGTATGCAACCCGTACTCCGCACTAAGGACTGGCGTGAGGAAAAGATAAGTTACGCATCTACCGCCCGGCTCTATCATGGCGCACAACGATGGTTGGCTGGATTGGAAACCACTACCCGTCTGGCATTCTATGTATCATGGCCGGCTATGCTTGTGACAGGCATACTGAACTACCACTGGTTGGCAGCCGGTATTGCACCTCTTTTATGGATACTCCGCTTCGTATTACAGGCAATCATCATCAACAAGACCGCAAAGGATTTGAACGACCAACGCAGATACTATTGGTCGCTGCCTGTATTTGATGTGCTTCAACCTCTGCAATCTCTTCGTTGGAAACTCTATTGCCTGTTTAGAAAGAAAAGCGGATTTCTGAGGAAGTAGATTTATTTACTCGTAACGCATGGAATTTGCCGGATGAATGCGCGTGATAAGATATGACGGCCCCAGCAACATGATAAGTGAAGCTAACAGCGTGCCAACGTTCAGTAACAAGAAAATCCAGATATTGAAAGAAACGGGAACAGTATCCATATAGTAAGTTTCCGGATCGAGCCGGAATAACCCTGACCATTTCTGGATAAAATAGAATGCCAACCCTATCGCATTGCCCCACAACATACCCTTTCCGATAAGGAACACTGCCAACCAAAGGAATAGTTTGCGGATAGTGAAATTATTAGCGCCAAGAGATTTCAGAACACCAATCATCGAAGTACGTTCAATGATAATTATCAACAGTCCAGAAACCATTGTAAAGCCGGCAACTCCTATCATCAGAATAAGGATAACCCATATATTGACGTCCAGAATGCCCAACCATGCAAAAATCTGCGGATTGAGTTGCTCCACATTCAGCACACAGTATTCTGCACCGTAAGGGTCTGGCTGTCGACTTACTTCATCAGATATCCGGTAGGTTGTTTCTTCCAGTTTGTCGTAATCATGCAGTTCCAGTTCCACTCCGCTCACTTGGTCGGACTTCCATTTGTTCAGACGGTTCACCAAACACAAATCGGTAAGAAGGAACAGATTATCGTATTCGGAAAAGTTTGTCTGATAGATGCCGACAATCGTCAAACGACGGGCGCGTACATCATCCTGTATATAATAGGTATCTATTTTATCACCAAGTTTCAGCTTCATTTTATCGGCTATCACCTTCGAAATGACTACACGATTGGTGGAAGCCGAGTCGCTGAACTGAGGAAACTCTCCCTCTACCAAATGGCGGCGAAAGAAAGAGATGTCATATTCAGGTCCTATCCCTTTCAACACCATCCCCTGAAAAGCATCGGCTGTCTTTATCATACCCGGCTTTGTGGAATAGCGCTGCACTTGCTTCACCTCAGGATTATCTATGAGGGCAGCAATCATACTGTCCGTCACAGCTATAGGGCGGGTTTCAAAGGAACGCGCCGCATCCGCATTGCTAATCTGGATATGAGAGCCGAACCCTATTATCTTATCGCGCACCTCGCTCTTGAAACCGATTATCACCGACACGGCAATAATCATTACCGCCAACCCGATAGCAACACCGGCAGTTGCTATCAGTACGGCAGGACGGGAAACTTGTTTTCCGATATCACCTTCGCTGTAAATACGATGAGCGAGAAATAAGGATAAAGACATCTTTTTCTATTATTCCGTACGACCCGGATAGGCTTCAAGCGCTTTGGAAAGCACAAATAACGCACGGGTCAAATCTTCTTTCTTCAATACATAGGCTATGCGGACCTCATTACGACCGGAACCCGGTGTTGTATAGAAGCCGGAAGCCGGAGCCATGAAAACTGTCTGCCCTTCGTACTCAAATTCGGAAAGACACCATGCACAGAATTTGTCTGAATCATCTACGGGCAGTTTGGCTACGGTATAAAACGCTCCCATAGGAATAGGTGAATATACGCCGGGGATACGGTTCAGACCGTCAATCAGGCATTTACGACGTTCTACATATTCATCGTAAGTATCACGCAAATAGTCTTCTCCCGCATCCAAAGATGCTTCGGCTGCAATCTGACCTATCAACGGCGGACTTAAACGCGCCTGGCAGAACTTCATAACAGCATCTCGTATCTCCTTGTTTTTCGTTATCAGCGCACCGATACGAATACCGCATTCCGAGTAACGCTTGGATACGGAATCAATCAGCACTACGTTATTCTCAATACCTTCCAGGTGACAGGCTGAAATATAGGAAGAACCCGTATAGATAAACTCACGATACACTTCGTCGGAAAAGAGGAAAAGGTCATACTTCTTCACGAGGTCGCGTATCTGGTTCATTTCGCGACGGGTATACAGATAACCGGTAGGGTTATTGGGATTACAAATCAAAATAGCACGTGTGCGGTCATTTATCAGTTCCTCAAATTTTTCTACTTTAGGCAGTGAGAAGCCCTCTTCTATAGTCGTTGCAATCGTGCGGATTTTAGCGCCTGCAGAAATGGCAAACGCCATATAGTTGGCATAAGCCGGTTCCGGCACAATAATCTCATCACCCGGATTAAGGCATGCCATAAAGGAGAACAATACAGCCTCCGAACCGCCGGAAGTAATGATAATATCATCGGCAGTGAGCTTGATGTTATATTTATCGTAATATCCCACCAATTTCTCACGATAGCTACGATAGCCCGCACTGGGACTGTACTCCAATACCTTACGGTCAATATTGCGAATGGCATCAATTGCGACTTGCGGTGTGGGCAGGTCAGGTTGTCCGATATTGAGATGGAATACATGGACGCCCCTTTGTTTGGCTGCATCTGCCAAAGGAGCCAGCTTTCTGATAGGAGATGCAGGCATCTCCATTCCGCGAATAGAAATTGTTGGCATGAGTATTTTATATCATTTTATCATTTAAGTCGCAAATGTAGTGATTTATTTGATACTAAAGGGAAGCTAAGACATAAAAACTTTAAAAACCTTATCTATATTAAAAACACTATGCTATTTAAAAAGATTCTTGTACCTTTGAAATAGTAAACAAATAGACAACTACAGCTGTTTCATCATAAACCAACATTAAAATAGTAAGTAATACCATGGTCATCAACCTAATAACTTTTGCTTCACTGTTACATAAGCAAGCATCTGTTCGCAGTTCCCATGAAATAATATTGACTGAGTTGGAAAAATACTTCACCGTCAATTTTATAGATTATCAAGATATCAACAAACTGGCTCCCGATGATTTCAGTATCCTGTTCATCGCCACCGGTGGAGTGGAACGGTTGGTTATCCAACATTTCGAAGCCCTTCCCCGCCCCGCCATTATACTGGCAGACGGTATGCAGAACTCACTTGCCGCCGCCCTCGAAATATCATCATGGCTGCGCGGACGAGGAATGAAAAGCGAAATTCTTCATGGCGAATTGTCCGAAATCATTAAACGCATTTTTGTACTGCACAGTAATTTCATGGCACAACGCAGTCTCTTCGGAATGCGTATCGGTGTAATAGGTACTCCGTCAAGCTGGCTCATTGCCAGCAATGTAGATTATCTTCTTGCCAAACGCCGCTGGGGAGTGGAATATACGGATGTATCACTGGACCGCATTTATGAATACTACAATCAAATCACCGATGACGAAGTAGGCGAAGCGTGCGCCCGCCTTGCAGGAAAAGCACTTGCCTGCCGGGAAGCGTCACCCGAAGATATGATAAAAGCCATGCGCCTGTATCGCTCTATACGGAAAGTGGTGGATGAAGACCGTTTGAGCGCACTTACCTTAAGTTGTTTCCGTCTGATAGAGCAGACGGGCACCACCGGTTGCCTGGCACTCTCCATGTTGAATGATGAAGGCATCATTGCCGGATGTGAAGGTGACTTGCAGTCTGTATTCACCATGCTCGCCGCCAAAGTGCTTACCGGGAAATCTACTTTCATGGCCAACCCGTCCATGATTAATGCACGCACCAACGAAATTATACTGGCGCATTGTACAATTGGTGTAGCACAGACAGAACAATTCATTATTCGCAATCACTTTGAAACGGAAAGCGGCATTGGCATACAGGGAATATTGCCCACCGGAGACGTGACAATCGTAAAGTGTGGCGGCGAATGCCTTGATGAATATTACCTCGGTACGGGTACGTTGACCGAAAACACTAACTACATCAATATGTGCCGTACGCAGGTACGCATAAAGATGAATACTTCAGCGGAATATTTTCTAAGAAATCCTTTGGGGAATCATCACATCATGCTACATGGCAATTACGAACAAGTGATTGATGAATTCCTGCAGTCCAACGGATGCAAGAGAATAGAATAAGGCTTTAACCGGAGTGCGATTACATTACATTATCCTTCATTCTGACTTCAAAGCGGGTTCCTTCGCCCGGCTTTGAAGTTACTGTTATAGTACCGTCAAGACGTTCTACAATCGTCTGGCAGATACTCAACCCCAAACCGGCACCTTGCGTAAAGCTATCCGCCTTATAGAAGCGCTCGAAGATATGTTTCTGATCCTCATCGGATATACCCGCTCCGGTGTCTTCCACGAAAACAGTTGTATATCCGGGCTCCTCCACATTATATCCAAAAGTAATGCTGCCTTTTGTAGTAAACTTCTTGGCGTTGTTAATCAGATTATTCACTACTTGCTTCAGACGTACGGAATCAGTAATAATATCTTTGCCTGCTCCTTCGGGAAAATCGGTACGCAATTCCACCCCCTCTGGCATACTTAACCTTTGGGAATCGTAAACCTGCTGCATAATAAATGTAAGGTTGTAAGAAGAGAACTGAAAATCCATAGTACCTGACTCAATACGTGAAAGATCCAGAATATCATTAATCAATGCCAACAACAACGTACAATTGCTATTGATAGTCTCAACAAACTGTTGCACTTCCTCCGGCGAGAAAGCGTCTAAGTCTTTCAATAAATCGGAAAAACCTACTATCGCATTTAACGGCGTACGTATCTCGTGACTCATATTTGCTAAGAATGCCGATTTCAACTTATCAGCCTGCAAAGCACGGTCACGGGCGGCAATCAACTCATCTTCGGTATTCTTATACCGCTGAATACTCTGGCATACCCCCAACACCATATAGGGAATATCTGCCGTCAAACCATCATAAGCGGTACTACGGAACTCCCACCACTCATATCTTCCGTCTGCATTCTGCAAACGGAAACTCATACGGGAATTAGGCTCATGCCCCAACATGATATTATCAAAATGCTTGCGTGTACGAGGCAAGTCTTCCGGATGGACAATCTGATCCAATACTTCCCTTGAAATATAATCCGTATTATCATAACAATTGAAACGTTGTAACAATCCACCGGGAAAATGAAAACATTTCATACGGGTGTTGTACTGCCATGGATAAATGGAACTTTCCTCAATAGCCATATTAAAGAAACGTTTCTGCATCTCTTCATCAGAGATATTACGGCAAACGATTGCCATACCTGTCAGTTTGTCTTTCGCAAAAATAGGTACCACCTCACCTGAAACAGGGAAATAAGTGCCTTTCGCATTCTCTTGCATAAATGCTTTCTCAGGTATAACAACAGGTTTCTTGTCGCGGATAACTTGTTCCAACAACGTTTTTAAAATATTCTCACCATTTATATAAACACGAAAAATCGAACCGGCCATCTGCCCTTCGTACGAACGCTCCATATATATATCGGAAGGTAATCCTAACATCTCTACCAAAGCCCGGTTAACGAAATGAATGTGCATATCCGTATCATACGTTATCAACCCGTCACGAATAGAACAGAATATTTTTTCGAATTCATCCCGCTGCTCCACCAAACGTTGCTGTATCAACAGGCGGGTCTGCGCATGTATACGCTTGCGGGATTCGCGGCGGTTACTCCGATAAAGCCAGATAACCAAAAACGCCAACGCACCCACTATCACCGAATAGAACAGAATAAACCATACCCGATAGCGATCTATTAAAGGGATATTCAAAATACTTCCCCGCAGTTCAACACTCTTTACGTCGACATGGAAAAAGTCAAGTTGTTTGTAATCGAACAACAGCTTACCGCCCAAGTCCCCTACTCCGAATGAACCGGGTGACTGACCTTTCAGTATATTTGCCGCTTGCACACCCGCAGCATAAGTATCTACCGCCGGTTCTACATCATAAACACATAAAACTCCTTTCGCCATTGCCAGGTTTTGGTTGGCAAATACAGGTGCTTTCAGTTTTAAAGACAAAAAGGGAATCCATTTAGGGGCTATGACAATGTACTTATGGGCATTGTAGTCATAGCAAATAGATGTAATAATGGAATTAAGCGACTTTTCCTGAACATTCAGCGTCCTTAACTTGTATTCCGGATGCTTCTCCTTAAAAGGTATCCAGGCTTCTTTTACCGCTCTCACCCCCTTACTACTTAAAAAACTACTATCCGACAAGCAAATAATCTCCCTACGTGCAGGGAACAGGCGTATAGCTTCCTCCAACAAAACATTGAAATCCGTTTTCGATGTAAAACCCGAAACGTTCGGCATCTGCTCAAACAACTTTTCATCAGGATATTTAATACCCGAAACAACTACCGGAATTTGATAGGGTAATGAGTCGCCACAGTGAGTCAAAGTATAGAAAGCCTCATCACTGGACGTTACAATCAGATCTGTTTTACGCTGTCTGGCGCGTTCACATATACGACGCATAATGACGCATTCCGAAGCGAAGGTCCAAAAGTCGGCATTCAAATATTCGGTAACAATATTCGCCTTTACCCCACCCTTTTCCAGCCCTTCCTGCAAACCGGCAATAAGGTTGCTATGCCACGAAGCACTGTTTGTATATGACTGTATAAAAAGCACATTATAGTTTTTTTCCTCAGCCGAGAGTGTCCCCGATGTCAAGCACAAAAAAACTAATGAATATATTAAGAGAAGGTGTTTTCCCATTTCGTTTGTTTGATTTGTCTGTATAAACTTATTTACAGATACGCAAATATACAAGTTATATTGAGAATTTACACCTTTTTCCCTTAAAAAAACTTTATTCATCGTGCAATGCCTCAGCCGGATGTACCTTCATCGCTCTATATGCGGGATACCAGATTCCGGCAACAATCATCAACGCCATAAGCATCCATGTCAAAACGAGAACCGACGAGAATCGTACCACATCGAATGTTATCCGGCTTACATCCACCAATTCGGCAATGCTGACATTGAAAACTATAATTGCCGCTGGTACGGTAGTCAGTGTCAGCAACAGTAGCCCTTCACACACAAGGCGCGAGAAGATTTGTTGGCGACTGCTTCCCATAGCCATACGCAACGCTACTTCCCGACGACGTTGTTGCGTACGGAACCAAAATGTCCCGATTACTCCCAAGAAAATATTCAGCATAAGAAAGCCAAGCACACAAAGCTGCGTTTTCAATTCGTTTGTTTCTTCCAATTCGCAAATTTCACGCAAATCACTGAAAGAAGTTATATCCAGCAAATAAATATTTCCTACTTGATACAAACGGTCGGCATCGTCCATCAAACGGGTAATAAAGTCGTAGTCCTCATCTTTACTGACCCTCAGACTCAAATCAAAAAAACGAGCGTCACCATACTCTTTCATCACGTCCAAACTTAAATTAGTAGCCACATACGAACCTCCATATTGCTTTGACGTATAGAAATGAGACCAGCGTACAGGCGCACCGATTGCACCGATACGATAATGGTCGGAAGCATCCTTACTCCAAAAAGGGACTTCGCGTCCCAATAACGACGAAGCGTCCTTTACGCCTGCCTGCGGATAATCGTCCGCAAGATTCGAAGTAACCACTATTTCATTCCTTCGTAACGCTTCCACCAGTTTATCCGATCCCGTCCCGTCATGGGCAGAATATTTGAACACCCGAAAAAAATCCGGCTCTACCCGAAGGTGATGAGAGTGCACCATCACAGTATCTATACCGATATTAATGCTATTACTTCCCTCATTATATGGGAAACTGTTTTGTGAGAGTGCCACAGCCTCCACACCCGGACGATGGCGCAAGCGATCAATTATCTGCAGTAAATCTTCCAAATCATCATCTATCGTCAAATCCGGATTATAGGCGGCAGACTTCGGAGTGAGTTTGCCTACAGAAATATCATAGCAGTGCTCCACATCGAATCCCATAGGTGCCCTATACACGCGAGCGGTCACTGTAACCCAGTCTACAATATACCATAGTACGACAAAGACCAGTAATAATTCTACTAAGAGAAAAAGATTACTGCGCCATTCGTTTATTATCTGTATGAAAATCTTTTTCATGTTAATGTTTATCTTTGATTTATAGCGTCCGTTATATTCATTCTCGATGCACGCCATGCCGGTATACCCGCCGAAAGGATATTCATCAGTAAGCAAAAGCCGAAGGCCAAGAGAAAAGCCCAAGGTGAAAGCAGCATACCCGGTGTCAGGGATGTTTCACCTACCAAATAAGCATTAGTGGTATTATTGAAAAGAAAACCGTTCAGCAAGAAAGTAGCCGCATAGCTTAATAACAGTCCCAATGAACCGGCAACCAACGTTAGAAGAAGATTCTCAAAAAAGACCTGCCGCACCAGTTCACGACCTGTTGCCCCAAAAGCCTTGCGAACACCAATTTCAGCCATACGCTTACGCATACGCGAAAGCGTCATGCTACTTAAGTTAATGGCGGGTACAAGAAGCAGAATAACAATAATCAGCATATAACGCAGAATTATCGCTTTTGTATCAGGAATTTCGTTCCATTTACGATAGAGACCGGCGAACTGTTCGTCCGGTTGCCCACGATAAAAAACTTCTACATCACGCAACCCCTCGTTGTATTTATGACGCAATAGTTCCGTTTCCTGACGGATAGCCGGAAATTCAGCAGATGAATGCGCCAGAATAACGGCACGCATTGACCCCATTGTACCTTCTTCCCAGTCCAAATTTCTCATATCCGTTGAGTTATAGGGTATCCACACCTGCGCGTAAGCCGAAGTGGCAAGCATGGACACATCCGCCACTACACCGGATATGCGATAATCCACATGATTCAGTTGTAAGATTTGTCCCGCAACATCTGTCCTGCCGAAAAGACGGCGTGCTACTGTAGCACATATAACGGCTCGCGGCAATCCCGCATCACTGTCCTCTTTTGTAAAGGCGCTTCCACTAAGAAAACGAAAACGGAAAACCTGCCAGAAGCTTTCATCAGTTTCCTTCATGTCTGCCGTTGTTTTTGCTCCGGCCGGTACAGCCGCACGTACTTTTTCCGGCAAAGAGACTAATGTGACCACTTCCGCTGTTTTCAGACTTTTGAAGCATTCCTGCCCCGTACGCACAGACATAAAAGAATTAGCGGAATTGCTGTCGGGCGCCCCTTTTGCCTTTACAGACATGGTCGATACATAGAGCGAACGGCTACGGTTTATTTCCGGTTCACAATCTACAAGCCGCACTTGGAAGGTGATGACAACCACCATAATCATGCAGATAGACAAAGCCGTTCCCAATATGGAAACCCACGTTATAATCGGATTTTCACGTAAGTGAAAGAGAGCCTGTTGAAAATAAAGACGGATCATATTCTATTATTCAATTTAATCATCGTGCAGAGCCTCTGCCGGTTGTACCTTCATTGCTTTACGTGCCGGAATACCTATACCAACCACAATCATCAATCCTATCAGGATGAAGCTAACGGATGCGCAGAGCAGCAGACGCCCCCATTCCAAGGTTGTACCGTTGCGCCAAGAATTCAATTCCATACTTGCCAGATTATAGTCAATGATTAATGCTATCGGTGTAACAATGAGCAACAAGAGCAGACCTTCACTTATCAAACGAGTGAAAACACTCATATCCGAAGCTCCATGCGCCTTGTGCAATGCAATTTCCGAACGGCGTTGCTGGGTGCGGAACCAAAAAGTGCCGAGCAGCCCCAAGAAAATATTCAGCAACAGAAATCCCATTCCCATTACATAATTACGTACGTCATTGCTCCACGCTTGTTGGAAATTACGACGAATATCCTTAAAAGAGCGTACCTCGGAAATAAAGATATTGCCAATACGGAACTGTTTCTCACTGTCCGCCTTCAGACGCTGAATAAAATCATGATCTTGATTAGCCCGGACACGCAAACAAAGTTCCAACCCGATATCGTACCAGTCCAATTTATAGAGAAAAGTATAAGAGCTTCGCGCTTGTTGGAAGTCGTTGTAACGCACATCCTTTAAAGCCGCCCCCAATCGATAAGTTTGTGTTGTATCACCAAAAAGCTGGAAACGTTTGCCTACAAGTTCTGTCAGCGGACGGTCATACTTCCGAAAGAGATTATTGGAAGCTATGAACTCTCCCCTTTCCAATATCTCGGCAAGCTGCTCGGAGGTTTCACCACGTGCACCTTGATAACGGAATACACGCACAAAATCGGGAGTTACCATGCGGCGGATAGTCCAACTATCAGAAACCAGTGTATCATACCGAACCATATCAGTAGAATTGCTGCCATTGTATGGATAGGAATTTTGCGAGAGACTTACCGCCTCAATTTCCGGACGGCGGCGTAAACGGTCTACAAGTTCAAGAATATCGGCATCTTCCTGTTCATCGGTTTGGTTCGGAATATAATCAGGACTCTTGTCCGTGAGTTTTCCCATTTCAATAAGGTAACAATGGCTGATGTCAAAGCCTCTCGGTTCCAAGTAGGTAGCTGCACGTGTATAGAGATAATCTACCACAAACCACATCACAACGCTCACAACCAATAGTTCCAAAGCCAACCACAGGTTATTGCGCCATTCATTCTTTATCTGTATCAAAAGTTTCTTAGTCATTTCTTTCTGCGATTAATAGTTAGCGAAAAGCAATTAGTGTAATCGTCCTCCCAAAGCATTCACTATCCCGATACGGGAAGCACGCCATGCCGGGAAGCCGCTACTCATCAAGTTCAGTACAAAACAGAAGAGCAATGCCCAAGCAAAAGTAGAGGCATGAAGCAAAATAGAGGCATCCACTTCCGGCGGATTTAAGGTCTGGCTGAACTCCTGCGCAAAAAACAATGTATTACCCAAGTATGCAAAGGCCACACTCAACAATAACCCGACAATACCTGCCAACAAAGTCACTACCAGATTTTCCGCTATAATCTGTCCCATTAATTCCAAACGCGTACTACCAAAAGCGCGGCGCACTCCAATCTCCGCTACCCGCTGTCGCAAACGGCTCTGCGTCATGCTCGAAAGATTTATGGCAGGCACTATCAGCAAAATAACGAAGATAACAATCCGCTGGCGACGAGCCGCATCCACATCCGGTTCAATATTGGCGCCAAAAGCTATTGCATTCTTCTCCTGATCGTACGGACGGTTGCGATAAATCAGTTTCCATCCATTCTTTCCGATAAGCGTATTATACTCAAGTTTACGGCGTTCCGCCTCCTGTCGGATAGCGGGAAAATCATCCCGGCTGTGCGCCAGCATTGTACAACTCATCATTCCCATATGCCGGTCATTCCACGTATTATTATCCATACCTGTTGAGGTGTATGGGACCCATACCTGCCCATAAGCACAGTCGGCCAGTGTAGACACATCCTTCACAACACCTGCTACACGGTAAGGTGCATGGCTGAGAAGAAATTGACGTCCCGCAACATCTGTTGTACCAAACAGGCTACGTGCTACACTCTCCGTAAGTACCGCCACCGGTTGTCCGGCATCAAATGCAGCCTTATCATAGGGCTTCCCCAGAATAAAAGAAAAGTCAAACACCCGCCAAAAAATATCATCCGTTTGTCGTAAATCCACACTAACCGCCGGCTTACCCGGTAAAGATACCGGAGTAGAGACCGGAAAAATAGTATAAATAGTAACAGCTTCCGGTGTTTTCAATGACTGAAAACATTCTCGGGCGGTCTGTACGCTCATCGGTCCGTTACTTGTACCGTCTCCCCAATTTGAGTTGGAGATGCTCATAGACTTGACGTGCAGAAAACGGTCACGATTGCTTTCGGGCGCAAAAGGAGCAACCTTTACTTGTTGCATCATCACCACCAACATTATCAGGAAGATGGCAAGTGCCGTACCGGCTATACTGACCGTGCTAATCAACGGTTGTTGGCGAAGTTGCGCCCATGCTTGTGTAAAATATTGCTTTATCATCTCATCTATCCATTTTCTATTATTTCTACTTTATTCTTCATGTAATGCCTCCGCCGGCTGTATATTAATGGCCTGTTGTGCCGGAAACCATATACCCACTATCACCATTAATGCCATCAACAACCATGCGCCCACTGCACCCAGCAGGAAACGGAGAAAACTCCATTCCACCGGCCATGTAGTAATCAATTCCGTACGTCCCATTGTCAGTTCGGCAATACCTACGTTGTAGCAGACAATCATAGCAGGCAGTGTAACAAGAGTCAGCAGTAGCAATCCCTCTCCCATGAGCAAACTGAAAACCTGTTTTTTGGTACTGCCCATTGCCAGCCTCAAAGCTATTTCATTACGGCGTCTCCGGGTACGAAACCAGAAAGTACCTATCAGTCCCAGAAATACATTCACCAAAAGAAATGCCACTACCACCGTTTGCGTATTCACTTTATCCACATCACCTTGCATCACCTCAAACTGTTTCTGCTGTTCCGTGTAAGGAGCAACATCGGCTATAAACATATCATCCGTATCCAGATGCGGAGCTATCTCTTTCAGGAACTTGTTCCTATAATCAGGAGAATCCATTTTTTCTTTCACGCGGAAAACAATCTGTGCCCTATAATCCTGTAACTCCGTCCGTATTACATTCTCGTCTATTCTTCGAAAAATCCACTTTGCATCGGCGCCATAACGATAAGAACGGAAACCGCCTATCATGCCGCACTGAGTAACAACATTCGCAGAATCTCCATACCAGCTCAAGGGAGTGTCTAACGAAAAGTCGGGTACCCTCTTCCTAAAAAAAAGAACCGCACTCTCACTTAACATTACATAATTGCCGGAGCTGACATCGCTCCCTACAGGCATCGCCGCAAACGGACGCTTGGCATCTTCCTGCATACGGAATACCCGGGTATATCCTCCGGTGGCATTTATTAGACGCATTTCACACCCGATGGTATCCTGTGCAGCCAGCGAGTTATAAGAATTGTTGCCGCTCATCGGCAAACTCCAATATGACAGGGCAGCAACTTCAACACTGGGCTCCCTCTCAAGTTTCTGCAAAATACTAATGTATTTGTCCGCCTTTGTCATGCCGGTATCTTGGCTTTCGCCGCCCGTAATCATCGACAGTTGGTAGACATTATCTATATTATAGCCCAGCGGACGATAATATGTATACTTCAAGCATCCCAGCGAGTCGCAGAGAAACCACATCACGATAAATACCAGAAACAGTTCGGCCAACACCCAGCCGTTACTACGGAGACGTGCCTGAATCATATGTAAGTTATGTACTATGAATTTCATAATCAATTTCGCTTTATTTATCGTTCAAAGAATCTACAATTGTATGCCGTGCGGCAAGCCATGTAGGCAGACCCGCGCTAAGCAGATTGATAACCAAACAAAAGAGAAAAGCCAGACAGAACACCGTAGGACTGAACAGTACCGACATACTTAAATCAAAATCACCGGAAGTACCGACATTCAGATTATTGGTGAACAGCCACGTACGCATAGCATACACAGCCAGATAGCTGAACAGCAATCCCACCACTCCTCCAATCAGAGTCAGCACAAGGTTTTCATTCAATATCTGCCTCATCAGCACTCCGCGTGTCGCCCCGAATGCTTTGCGCACACCCAGCTCACTCATACGCTGTTGCATACGGCTGTTACTTAATCCGCAAAGGTTGAGCGACGGAACTAAAAGAATGATGAGCAGTGCCAGAAAGTACTGTATATACAGCATCCGCAAATCCGGACCTCTGTTTGCCCACACATGGTTGACGTGTGCTACAATTTCGTCGGGTTGTTCCATAATATCTATCAGCCTTTCATCTTGTATGGCATTGATGTCTTTCAATCGCTTCTCTATTCCCTGTCTGATAGCCGGGAAATCATCGGTCGAATGTGCTAAGGCTACAACCGTATGCGAACCTGAATAGCTATACACTGAAGTCACATCCTGCAAATTGGCGGGATAAAGACGCCACACTTGTGCATAAGCATCCTTAGCCGTTACGGAAACATCCTTTACCACTCCGCAGACACGTGTCTCGTTGCGGTTCAGCAATACCGTTTTTCCGACGGCATCCGTAGTGCCAAACAGTTGGCGGGCTACAGAAGCCGCTATGACAATCGCAGGCACATCACCGCCCCAATCGGAATCATTGAACCCTCGCCCGGCAACAAACTGCACCCGGAACACCTTCCAGAACCCCGGATCTGTTTCCATGGCATCCACCTTCATACGATTAGTACCGTCGGGCATGGATACCAAGGCTACTCCCGCCGGAACGAATGCCGTACAAGCCTCCACTTCCGGCAATGGTTGTATGCACTCTTTCATGAAAGCCGGTGAACAGGAATTATAATTATTCCACCCCTTATTTTCCTTTCCCTGCAAATGTACGCTACTAATATAAAGACAGCGGCTACGGTTTACTTCCGGCTCAATATCCGCATACTTCATCTGCCAGGTTATTACAATTGCCATAATCATCGTTATGGCAAATGCCGTACCCAGTATGGATATGGTGCTCAGCAACGGATTCTGCCGCAGAAGTATAAAGGCTTGACGAATAGTCTGCATCTTAATTCTGAATTAGAAATTATGAAATTGCGGGGAATTATTCTACCTGACGACCATCAAAGAAGCGGACAGTACGGCTGGTTTGTTTGGCTTGTTCCTCATTATGGGTCACCATTACGATGGTGCGTCCGTCTTCCTTATTCAACTGATGCAACAGCTCCATAACCTCCGCACCCATTTTGGAATCCAGGTTACCGGTAGGCTCATCGGCGAGTATTATCTCCGGGTTGCCGATAATGGCGCGCGCAATGGCAACACGCTGGCACTGACCGCCGGACAGCTGTGTAGGCATATGGCGCATACGATGGCTCAAACCTACCTTCTGCAATACTTCTTCTGCCAGACAGCGGCGCTCCTTGGCCGATACTTTCCTGTACAGCAAAGGCAGCTCCACATTGTCCAATACATTCAGCGAATTAATCAAGTGGAAAGACTGGAACACAAAGCCCAGCTTCCGGTTACGAAAAGCCGCCAGTTCCTTGTCCTTCATGCCGTCCACCTTAGTACCGGCTATTTCAATCGTCCCGCTGGTAGGTGCATCCAGCAAGCCCATAATATTCAGCAAAGTAGATTTACCGCAACCGGAAGGTCCCATAATACTCAGAAATTCTCCTTTGTTCACTTCGAGGTTTACATTCTCCAATGCCACGGTTTCAATCTCGTTAGTACGATAAATCTTGTTGATGCCAGTTAACTTAATCATAATGGTAAGTATTAATTGTTATTTAATAGATTGCTATTCATCACGCAAAGCCTCGGTAGGCGGTATGCGACTGATATTGCGGGCAGGAATAAAAATGCCTACAAGCACCACCGCCAAGAGTATCAGCAGAATGATGAGCGACACGATGCAGAAATGTTGTGCAAAGTTACTCACCCAATACGTTTCCAGCGGTTCCACTCCTTTCTGGTTGAAGTTGGAAGCCCATGCGGTCACAGCGGAGTTTCCCCAACCAAGTCCGTTGTAGAGTCCTTCTTTCAGGGCATATTGTAAGTAGAGCACAAAGCCCGCCAACGAAGCAAGCAACGTGAGCACTGCCCCCTCACCCAACAACAAACGAACGATACGCCCCGGCGTAGCGCCAAAAGCCAACATCACCCCTACTTCCTCGCGACGGGTACGCGTCTGTAACCAGAATGTGCCAATGACTCCCAGGCAAAGATTGACGAGAAAGAAAAGCGCCATGGCCAAGTTGCGACGATAGACGGGAGTTGAACTGCCCGCTTCCCGTTCGGTGATAAGGTCATCGTACGAACGGGCACTGCGGGCAAAGAGGTTGCCCTGCCGCAACTCCTTCAGCATCCACGGGCGGAAGTCATGCAAGAAGCGTTTCATGCTGACCCCCTCTTTTATGCGTATCAAAATTTGTGCATATTGCGGAATATCGTTCGCGTCAACGTTGAGCGTGGGAAAAAACGCTACTGCCATAGGCCGCCAATCACTGTAAGACTTGAAAGTTTCCACGATACCAATGACAGGCTGGTAGACCGTATCTCCCCGACTGGTACTCTCACAACGCTCTCCCTGCACGTCTCTTCGTCCGAAGATGTCATAAGCTGCATTTTCCGTCAATACAAGGTCATTCTTGGCATAATCATAATCGGACAGTTGTTCGGGCGTGCGTCCCATTCCCGAACGGAAACCATAAGTTTCAAAAAACTGCGTATGCGGCAGAAACTGCATCCACATCACCTGATGAGACACCGTATCACCCTCGGCGGTAAGATAAGCACTTCCGCTTCCACTCGAATTAGGATAGCAGAACCCCAGCAACGGCGTAGCCAATTCTACCCCTTCAAAGTTCTTTGCAAGGCGCACCAGCTGATAGTATCCGTCCACCAAACGGGCCGAATCCTGCGCTCCGGCGTCATATCCCGGAGCATTAGGCTGCAAAGCACCCAGCGAAACGATGCAAAGGCGGTCGGAATCATAACCTATGGGTATACTACGGTCGTGCATCAGTACAATAACAGGGTCCAGTATCACCCAACTGATGACACTCACCAGTACCAGTTCCGCCAACAGCCAACCATTGCGTCGGCGACGCGCCCATAGGTTTCTCAATATCAGTTTCAACATATTTTTTTGCTTTTCAAGGTCTACTTATGTTCTTTTCTCACCGTTTTTCGTTCAATGCGTTTATGATAGGCTTGCGCAACGAATGCCAGGCAGGTACAAGGGCGGACAGAGTATTGAGTACAATACAGAGTAACAACACAGCCACGAATACCAACGGAGCAAACAACATCTCGCCCGAAACCGTAATGTCCACTCCCTGCGGCACACTGTCCGGCCACTTGTCGAATACGTTAAACACCCATTCACGCATTGTATACATTATTACCCATGCCAGCACCAGTCCTAAAATGCCGCCCGCCAACGTCAGCAGCAGGTTTTCCCACATCACCTGCGAGAGCAATGCCCTGCGCCCCGCACCGAACGACTTGCGCACTCCCATTTCCGCCAAGCGGTTCTCCATGCGGCTCGCTATCATTCCACTCAGGTTGAGGGCAGGAACCAGAAGTAAGACAAGCAACACCAGTAGGAAGTAGCGCACCGTGGCCCACACATCAAATTCCTTGCCTACGAAAGAATGGAAGATGCTGACGAGATGCGACACCGGCTGTTCCCAAAACTCCACCTTCCACTCATCGGGGTGCATCAAGTTCTCCTTGCGGACAATATCTTTGACTTCCGCTTTCAAGGCATCCGCTTGTTCATTGTCTTTCACCAGAAAAGTCACAGAGTACGCTCCCAGATAATCCATGCCATATTTCGGTTCCCGATAATCCGCCTCCACACTATAAGGCAAGTAGACTTGCGCATATGAGCGTTGCATCAAGTAGCTGGCAGCATCCACCACGCCACAGATACGATAATCGGTATAGTTTAACCGGAACGAACGTCCTACCACCCCTTTTGAGACACCGAACAGGCGACGAGAAAGTTCGTCGGTGATAACCGCCGTACAAATACCGCCCGCCAAGTCGGATGCCGTAAACGGTTTTCCTTCGAGAAAGCGGAACGGATAAATACGGAAAAATGCGGGGTCAGTGAGCTTTGTCTTTACGGAGAAATCGCCACTGCGATCGGCAGGCTGTATATAGCTGTCGCTGAACGTTCCGCTATTCAGTTGCGCCGATACACAGAGTGCGTTGCGGGTAGGATAAAACCAGTCTTGCAAAGCCTTGTAGGACACCGCCCACTGATAGACTGACTTGTTACCTTCCGGTCCTTGTTCTATTCGGCAATTCGTCAGGTAAAGCGTGTTCAAGCGGTTCACCTCCGGGTAAACGGGAGCTATCTTGACGTAATAGGCTATCGCCATAACCATTGTCATGGCAATGGCAAGCCCTGTGCCGGCGATGTAGAGCGTACTGAACAATTTGTTCTGTTTCAGCAATGCCCATGCCTGTTTCAGATAGAGATGTATCATTTCAGTTTCAGTTTGTTCTTATTCTTATACTGGCTCATGTCGCTCACCACCACTTCATCGCCCGGTTGCAAGCCGCCAACTACTTCCACAAACTCAAAGTTGGAATCGCCCAACTGTACTTTGCGTTTCACAATCTCCTTGTCGGAATTGCGGACAAACAATTCATACTCCCCGCGTCCCACATAGTAAGAAGCGTTGGCTATGCGCATCACATCCTCTTTCACGGCGTTCATTACATATACATCCGTCTTCAAACCTGAGCGGAGACGGCGGTTGTTATCCTCATTCAACTGTACGGTAAAGGAGATAACGCCGTTCTTGGACAACGGAGTGACGCTGCTTACCGACCCTTCCAACTTTTCATTACCAACCTTCACAACAGCCTTGCCGCCGGCAGATACGCGGTCGCCGTATGTATCGGCTATCTCTCCCTCTACCTTGAAGTGGCTCAAATCGGAGATAACGGCAATCTGCGAGCCCTCCGCCACCTGTGCGCCAATCTGATTATTGATGTAAGTAAGGATTGCCTTGCGGGGCGAACGTACTTGCGCATCGTCCAGCGTACGCTTGGTTTCGGCAAGCGTCTTGCGGAAGATGCTGAACTCCAGTTCCTGCACTTGGTATTCGGCATTCAGTACCTCTTTTTCGTTGGCATATTGCTGTTTCAGCTGTTCGTATTCCAACTCGGCTACATTGTAGCTCAACTCTGCCTGACGCACTTTGTCCGTAGTGCCGGAACCGAGGCTGTCGAGATATTGCTCATTGCGCAACTCCACCTTTTTGCGGTTCAGCTGCATGGCAGAGACTTTTACTTTCATCTGCAAGTCATTCAGTTTGGTCATATTCTCCAGCTTGAGCTGTTTCAGCTTATAGCTGCGCATCTGTTCCTCGTCCAACTTCTGTTTATAATCGGTTTCGGCGCTCTGCAAGTCCAGCTTCAAGATAGGCGTGCCTATATCCACGCTGTCGCCACCTTTCTTATATACTTCCAGAATACGGGTATTGATAGGCGAATTGATAATCTCTTCAAAGGCGGGAACCACCTTGCCGGAAGCGCTTACACTGACCTCAATCGTGCCCCGGCTTACCTGAGAAAACACAAGGTCTTTTTCTCTCACTCCGGTACGCATCAACGAGATGAGTACACTGATAACGATGATGCCCGCAGCACCCATACCGCCATAACGAATGATTTTCTTGTTACGTTCTTTGTTACGAACTTCTTTCGGAATCTCTCTATCCATATTTTTCTGTCTTTATTTACTGTTTTATGTTGCCGCCGTCCTGTTGCATAAACGGACAGCCCGTTATTCTTCGTCCTTACACTTGCGAAATCCGTGCCAAAGATGTAAATCATTGAAAACAAGCGTTAAGGCAAAAAAGAAGAGTGTCCGTTTTCGGACACTCTGTACATTTTCGGATAGCGGAACGGTACAAAAAACACTATCAACGTTTGGTACAAGGAATACCAACGCTTGGTACAAGGAATACCAATGTTGGGTACAAGGAATACCAATGCTTGGTACGGCGTGTACCAAACGTTGGTACGCGACGTACCCTACCGCAAACGCAGCCTGTCTCCCACTTCCGGCACGTATTCCGCATCCTTGCGATTCATCTTATACAGATTCTTCAAGCGAATGCCGTACTTCTGTGAAATGGAGTGCATGGAATCTCCGTCCTTTACAATATAAACGGTATAAGGCTTGGCGGCTTTCTTTCGCTTGCCTTTCAGATAGATAATATCACCTGCTTCTAAAGTATAGTCTTTATGCAGGTCGTTATACTTCACCAGTTTCCGCCAGCTAATGTCGAACTCCTTGCCCAAGAATTGGAAGGTATCACCGTCACGAGCCACGACATAAGCAATGTCATTGGCTATATATACCTGATGCGGATTGGCAAGCCAGGGTTTCTTCTTCAATTCTTTCTCCCAATTGCGGGCTTCACGCTTGCTCATACCGCGGCTGTCATACTTATACAGGTCGTAATCCTCGATAATGGTTATCAAGCGGTTGGCGTAAGAGGGGTCTGTGGCATAGCCCGCTTTTTTCAGGCCGCGTGCCCAGCCTTTGTAATCGGTAATCTTCAACTTAAACAGGAAAGCATAGCGGGCGCCGCGTTTCAAGAAGAGCGAGTGGTCTTCGTAAGAATCCTTCGGATTGCGATAGGCACGGAAACATTCGTTACGGGCATCATCATCATGCCTCACACTGCGCCCGCGCCAATTACTTCCGCACTTTATGCCGAAGTGATTATTACTTTTACGCGCCAGTGTGCTTTGCCCTGCGCCACTCTCCAGCAATCCCTGTGCCAGCGTAATACTGGCAGGTATCTTGTGCTCCTGCATCTGCTCTACGGCAAGAGGGGCATATTGTTTGATATATTCATTGTAGCGGGAATTTCTGCGCTGCGCCTGCACAGCTACAGAAAGGAGGAGAAGTGCTATAATAGCAGCCAGTCTGAAAATAGGTTTCATGCTTCAAATGTTGAATTTGACACAAAAGTCTGCAAAAGAATTGAAAAAACCAATCTCTTTCCTATCTTTGTAACATTAATTACAATAAACTATTACTCTATGAAGGACCTGAACATACAAATCGCTATCAAGATATACGACTACGAAGAATTGAACGCCGCAGACCGCGAGCTGATGGATGCCGCCCGTCAGGCAACTTATCGCAGCTATGCCCCCTACTCGCACTTCTCGGTAGGCGCAGCCGCCCGACTGGCAAACCACACAATTGTTACAGGCACCAATCAGGAGAATGCAGCCTATCCGTCGGGGCTTTGTGCGGAACGCACCACCTTGTTCTATGCCAACTCCCAATATCCCGACCAAGCGGTAGAAACGCTTGCCATAGCCGCCCGCAACGAACACGGGGAGTTTTTGGAAGAACCGATTCCGCCGTGCGGCGCCTGCCGGCAGGTGATGCTCGAAACGGAAAAACGCTTCAAATGCCCCATGCGCATCTTGCTGTTCGGCGAAAAAGGCATTTATGAACTGAAGAATGTAGGCGCATTGCTGCCGCTTTCATTCGACGCGTCTTCCATGCAGTAAGATGTCAGGAAAGCTAAAATCGCCCGTATCTGTAGAATATATATAAAAAACTGTAATCCGTATACAAAACTTAAACATGAACTTCGTATTTTTGCAGCAATAAAACACTAACTACGAATTTTATGTTACGTACTATCAGACTGACACTTGCAATTGTTTTCTTTGCATTCATCACTCTCCTGTTCCTCGATTTTAGCGGGACACTGCACAGCTGGATGGGCTGGATGGCAAAAATACAATTCCTCCCCGCACTGCTCGCACTGAATGTGGGCGTGGTAGTGCTGCTTGTTGCATTGACCCTATTGTTCGGACGCGTCTATTGCTCCGTTATCTGTCCGCTCGGTGTGTTTCAGGATGTCATTTCCCGATTTGCAGGCAAACGGAAGAAAAACCGTTTCCGTTACTCTCCTGCGCTGAAATGGCTGCGTTATGGAATGTTGGCATTGTTTGCCGTTGCGCTTGTTGCAGGCATACGCTTCCATGCAGTAGCCTCATTGCTCGAACCGTACAGCTCGTATGGCCGTATCGCTTCCAATCTTTTTGCCCCCGTCTATCAGTGGGGCAATAATCTTCTGGCATATTGGGCGGAACGGGCAGACAGTTACGCTTTCTATGAAACAGAAGTATGGATGAAAAGCCTGTCCACCTTCATCATAGCGGTCATTACTTTGGTTGTGCTCGCAGTATTGGCATGGCGAAGCGGACGTACCTATTGCAACACGATTTGTCCGGTGGGCACTGTGCTGGGATTCCTGTCCAAGTATTCCCTTTTCAAACCTGTTATAGACACTACAAAATGTAACGGTTGCGGACTTTGCGCACGCAACTGCAAAGCATCGTGCATCAACTCCAAAGCCCACGAAATTGATTACAGCCGGTGCGTGGCGTGTATGGATTGCCTTGATAAATGCAAGCAGGGGGCTATCACTTATACCCGCCGGCATAAATCAAATGCAGCAAAGGCATCCGCCCAAACTCAGGAGAAGACAAGTACTCCAGATTCAATTGATGATACCCGGCGTGCCTTTCTCTCTGCAACGGCAGTGTTGGCTACAACAGCCGCTTTAAAGGCACAAGAGAAGAATGTGGACGGTGGACTGGCAGTTATCGAGGAGAAGAAAATTCCTGCACGTGCCACTGCCATTATCCCGCCGGGGGCGTTGAGCGCACGCAATTTTGCACAACACTGTACGGCTTGCCAGCTTTGCGTATCGGTATGTCCAAACCAAGTGCTGCGCCCCTCTTCCGACTTCATGAAACTGATGCAGCCGGAAATGTCCTACGAGCGCGGTTACTGCCGTCCCGAATGCACCAAATGCTCGGAAGTATGTCCGGCAGGAGCTATCCGTCCTATTACCAAAGCTGATAAATCTGCCATCCAGATAGGCCACGCCGTATGGATAAAGGAAAATTGCATCTGCATCACCGATGATGTGGAATGCGGCAACTGTGCCCGTCATTGCCCGGTCAGCGCCATACAAATGGTAGCATCGGACCCGGAAAGTCAGGAATCCATAAAAATACCCGTTGTCAACACCGAACGGTGCATCGGTTGCGGCGCATGCGAGAACCTTTGCCCGTCACGTCCGTTCAGCGCAATTTATGTGGAAGGACATATGATGCACAGGACAGTGTAAGGATAAGATAACAAAAGAGAATGACTACGAATTATATAAATAAACGACTGAATTAATTAATATCATTGGGTATCTGTCATTCAGAGCGTAGCGAAGAATCTACTCTCTGTGTATACATCAAGAGAGTAGATTCTTCGCTACGCTCTGAATGACAGATGGTACCGAGAAACTAAATACGGGGACTTATGGATAAGAATAATAACAAGAATAGCAAGAAGATAAACCGCCGGGATTTCTTCAAACTAGCCGGCGCAGGAACATTTGCATCGGCAGCCACATTATACGGCTGTTCCGGTAAGAACAACAGCTCGGACAGCGAATCAGCTGCATTGGGCGAAATTCCCACCGATAAAATGGTCTACCGCACCAACCCCACTACGGGCGACCGTGTATCATTGCTGGGTTATGGCTGTATGCGCTGGCCTACCCGAAAACGGGCTGACGGAAAAGGCGATGAAATAGACCAGGAAACCGTCAATGAGCTGATTGACTATGCCATTGCGCATGGAGTGAACTATTTCGATACATCCCCGGCATACGTACAAGGTATGTCCGAACGTGCTACGGGCATCGCCCTGAAACGTCACCCGCGTGAAAAGTTCTTCCTCGCAACCAAGCTGTCCAATTTCAGTTCCAACACCCACAGCCGCGAAGAATCACTTGCCATGTACCACCGGTCTTTCCGAGAATTGCAAGTGGACTATATAGACTACCTGTTGCTGCATGGCATCGGCATGGGTGGCATGGAAGCCCTGCACAGCCGTTATTTGGATAACGGTATACTCGATTTCCTTCTGGAAGAACGCAAAGCGGGACGCATCCGCAATCTCGGTTTCTCTTATCATGGAGACATAGAAGTTTTCGACTATCTACTCTCACGGCACGACGAACTGAAATGGGATTTTGTACAAATCCAACTGAACTACGTTGACTGGAAACATGCCAAAGAAGTAAATACCCGCAATACGGATGCTGAGTATTTGTATGGAGAACTCGTGAAGCGAGGCATACCTGCCGTCATCATGGAACCCCTATTGGGAGGACGCCTTTCCAAACTGAACGACCACTTAATGGCACGCCTGAAACAACGCCGTCCGCAAGACAGCGTGGCTTCCTGGGCTTTCCGCTTTGCCGGAACTTTCCCCGATGTATTGACGGTACTGAGCGGCATGACGTATATGGAACATCTGCAAGACAATCTCCGCACTTTCTCCCCCCTCGACCCCTGTACGGAAGAAGAAATGGCTCTGCTGGAAGATACGGCACAGATGATGCTGACCTATCCCACCGTGCCATGCAACGACTGCAAATACTGTATGCCTTGTCCCTACGGACTGGATATACCCGCCATTCTACTGCATTACAACCGATGCATCAACGAAGGCAATGTACCTAAAAGCAGTCAGGATGAAAACTATCGCGAAGCGCGCCGCGCCTTCCTCATCGGTTACGACCGCAGTGTGCCGAAACTCCGTCAGGCAAGTCACTGTACCGGATGCAATCAATGTAACCCGCACTGTCCGCAAGGTATTGACATACCCAAAAAGTTACAGGAAATAGACCAATTTGTAGAAAAACTGAAACAGGAGACGTTATAATACAGATGAAGAAAAAGACGATAGTACTTTTTTCGATAGCCGGCATTTGGGCGGCGACCGGGTTTGCACAAACAGTCAAAGACAGTGCACGCATTGCCAAGAACCTGACTATAGATGAAGTAGTAGTGACCGGAACAAGAAATGAAACGGATGTACGGCATCTGCCGATGACTATCTCCGTAGTCAACCGCAAAGTGTTGGAACAAAGTTTCCAGCCTTCCGTTCTGCCTGTACTGACGGAACAAGTGCCCGGACTGTTCACCACAAGCCGCGGCATCATGGGCTACGGCGTATCTACGGGAGCGGCAGGCGGAATGAGTCTGCGCGGTATCGGCGGCAGTCCTACGGCAGGCTTGTTGGTACTGATTGACGGGCATCCCCAATATATGGGATTGATGGGACACCCCATTGCCGACGCTTACCAAACGATGCTTACCGACCGGGTGGAAGTACTTCGCGGTCCGGCTTCGGTGCTATACGGTTCCAACGCAATGGGAGGAGTTATCAATATAGTGACCCGCAAGATGCAAGAGGACGGAATAAAGACAAACGCACAAATCGGCTACGGCTCCTACAACACGCTACAGACGGAAATTTCCAACCGCATCAAGAAAGGACGTTTCAGCAGCATCATTACCGGCTCTTACAACCGTACCGACGGACATCGTGACGATATGGAATTTGAACAATACGGCGGTTATGCCAAGTTGGGATATGACTTCAACGATATCTGGAAGCTATGGGGTGATGTAAATATCACCCAATTCAAGGCCTCCAATCCGGGCGAAGTCGGCAATCCGTACATAGACAACGATTCACGCATCACACGCGGTATGACTTCGTTCGCCCTTGAAAACCGTTACGAAAAGAGTTCCGGTGCTCTAAGTTTCTTTTACAACTGGGGACGCCATAAAATAGATGACGGCTACCATCCCGGAGGAACACCGCAAGAGTCCCACTTCAACTCCAAAGACCGGATGCTGGGTATATCATGGTATCAAAGCGCCACGTTTTTCAGCGGCAACCGCCTGACTATAGGTTTCGACTATCAGCACTTCGGCGGCGAATCATGGAACAGAGTGGTAGCTTCCGGCGAACGCATTCCGGGTGTAGACAAACAAATGGACGAATTTGCCGGATATGTTGATTTCCGTCAGGACCTCGGCGAATGGCTGTCTTTGGATGCCGGTATCCGCGTAGACCACCACTCGCACGTAGGTACGGAATGGATACCGCAAGGCGGACTGTCATTCCATCTACCCGAACAGGTGGAAGTGAAGGCTATGGTCAGCAAAGGATTCCGCAATCCTACCATTCGTGAAATGTATATGTTCCCGCCACAGAATCCGGAGTTAATGGCGGAAAGTTTGATGAGCTATGAGTTGTCTTTCTCGCAACGGACTTTGGACGGCGCTTTGTTTTACGGTGTAAATCTCTATTATATCGACGGTGATAATATGATTATGACTGTTCCCACCGACGGCAAACCCAAGAATGTTAATACCGGTGAGATTAAGAACCGGGGTGTTGAAACCAATATCAGTTACCGCATTACTCCTCACTGGCAGGTGAATGCCAATTATAGCTGGCTGCACATGAAAAATCCGGTAGTTGCCGCTCCCGAGCATAAGCTCTTTGCAGGAGCAGATTTTACATACGGACGCTGGGGAGTATCAACCGGACTGCAATATATAAAGAGTCTCTATACCAACGTAAACAAAGGCAAAGAGAAAAAGGAAAGTTTTGTTCTTTGGAATCTACGCGCCAATTATCATTTATGCCGCTATGCCGATGTTTTTGTAAGAGGTGAGAATCTGCTGGCGCAACGTTACGAAATCAATGACGGTTTCCCTATGCCTAAAGCTACTTTTATGGGTGGCGTGAATATCAACTTCTAAAAAAAACGAATATTGCCGTTGCAAGACTGTATACGTTTGAAATAATAGTTCTAACTTTGTAAAAACAAAAAATGATTATCCGATAAACAAAAAATAATTCTATTAACGATAAAAAAACATGGAAACAAAAACTGTAAAACTCTACTCGCTGGATTACAGCAATGCAAAAACTTACTTGATTGCCGCATTATTCATTGCAGGCAATATGGCACTGCCACAGTTGTTCCACCTTATACCGCAAGGTGGCATTACATGGTTACCCATTTATTTCTTTACCCTAATCGGTGCATACAAATTCGGTTGGAAAGTGGGACTGCTGACTGCCGTTCTCTCCCCGATAGTTAATTCATTGTTGTTCGGAATGCCGCTTCCCGCAGTACTTCCTGCCATTTTATTAAAGTCCGTATTGCTGGCAGTAGCTGCAGGTTGGGCTGCACACCGCTTCAACCGTATTTCCCTGCCTATCTTATTGGCTGTTGTTCTGTTCTATCAAGTAATAGGCACTTTAGGCGAGTGGGTGATGGCAGGCAACTTCTTTCAAGCCGTACAAGACTTCCGTATCGGTCTGCCGGGAATGGCAATGCAGGTTGCGGGCGGATATGCGCTGATAAAATACAGCGCGTCACTGTAAAGCCTCAACCCAAAAAGAAAACCTTAGAATCAATAATCAGAAAAAGAAATGATGAACTCTTTCTGTTCATTGAATTCTAAGGTTTCAACCAATATAATCTACGAGAATCAAAAAATCAACATTATATCACCTTGTAGACCAGCATCCTGTAACAAAGAATTTTCTGATACAAATAACTCCGGTTTCCATATTATTTTATCTTGTTTCAATCTTAAATCCCCCACAGCTCTATTATTCCATGAGTTCGTAACTTCCAGCCTTAATTCATTGTTCCCTTTTTTCAAGTAAGGCGAAACATCCAAGTTCCAAGGAGAACACCAAATAATTCCAGTCTTTTGCTCATTTATGTATACTTCCGTTACACAATTATTAGAGGGTAATTGAAGAAAAACAGTTTTGGCATCTTTCCATTCAAAAGATGTTTTATAAACTGCTGTCCCTGAATAATATCGAATCTTTGAATATTCTGATTTATTCCAATATTCAAGCTTTCTACATTCCATCTGCCCTACCCCTTGATAACGGCAATTAAAATCAATTGTCCATTTACTATCAATAATATATCGTTTCTTTAGTAAAGGCTTATCATCCAATTGTTCGTTATTATTAGAAAACACCACAAAACAAGATTCCCTAGGAGATAAATGTAAAGTAACCAATCCTTTATCTGCCGATAAACGATAGCGTTTTCCCGAAACCGCATCCCATAATTGTGCATATTGATATTTTGTTTTAAATGTATATAATCCTGAAACGATACTGTCAGTATGATTATTCAAAAAATAAATATCGCAATCATTCGTCTCTCTATGTGCAAAATAAAGTTTTTCTCCATATACATCCGGTAATATACAAGCCTTTTGTAAAGCCTCATCTAGAGTCATTCCAGAAAAAACTTTCCCTTTACCATAACCCTCCGAGTTCCATAAAGCACTTACCCAATCTTCATACTCTTTATCCTTACCCATATCCTCTTTACATGGTGATCCTGTCGGTCTGTTACCATATACATAAACACCTTGCTTTACCAATGAAGCTATTTTACGTAAAGCACCTAACGAGATTTCACCCGAACGTGGAAGTATCATCATAGAATAACTCTGTCCTGTAGGTAAAACAATCTTTCCCTCACTAGGTTCCATTCGGGATAACAACGCATCTTCTGAAAAGGCATCAAAATCATATCCGGCAGGTATCTTTGGTAGCCGATGAGTTAAGATTCTTACAGGAGCATTATTACCTAAATAAACACATAAATCAACAACCGGTCTTCCTTGCCGCATAACATAACTGACACGTGACTGATAATCTCCAAAATTACGACTTTTCTCCCACCAACTGTTATTACGCGAATAGGTTGCATAAAATCGGCCTCCCGGATATCCGGCATATTTAGTATACGGTTGGTGTACAGAAGCACATACGACAAACTCATTAATACCAAGTGAATACGCACCATCCGCAATATTCTTCAAATCACCCGGCATTGTAGTCAAATCTCCATCCGTGAAAGCTTCAGCTGAAGCTATTTGTTTACCATATAAATGAGCAGATGAGGACGATTCTTTTATATCATAATTGCCATTCGGTTGCATAAGCCAAAACTCCCCCTGGGGCTTCTGCACCTTACTTTTAGCAACAATCGGTATTGCAACTATACATTGGGCATTCCCTGTAGCCTGTGCCGTAAAAACAATATTACGATTACGACACAACCTATCAAACGTACCATAATAGCGTTCTGAAATCAAATCAGCAATTGTAAGACGTACATCATACAACACACTCTCTGAGGTTCTGACATCACCAATTACATATCCGGCCATTACCGGCAAATAAGGAGATAGATCATATCCCCGAAGTCGTTTGAACTCCAACAAAAAATCATCAGTCCAGTTTTGTGCACCTGCTTCGTGGCTATCCATTGCCATACCTTTCAAATTATTAATACCATAATAATCCAATGAATCTAACACCTGTTTAAAATAGGCATTAAATTGCAAGGTCGAAGCTCGGGATGACATCTTATCGCATTCCAATCCCATCATATCCGGACGCCCATGCTTTACCCTTCCACCTGTCGGTACCATACATAGTCTCAATATCCGCCAGTGACCTTTTGGTGCATCCCATCTCAAAATACCATCTGTTCCTACATATCGGGTAATATCCAATACTTTATCAGACGGTACAGCTTCTCCCTCAGAATAAGCCGGAGTTGTCATTGTTTTCTCAATGTATTCTGATATATAACCAGCCTTATATTCATATTCATTAATCATAGGATCCGAACTTAATGCGATTCCTCCCAGACGCAAAGGTTTCCCCTCCGCCGAACCATTCCATCCTTGTAATTTAATTCTATAAAACCTTGCCTCTACTGGTAAAAAAGATATAGTTTTCTTTTTATAACTCTCGTGGGCACGATATAAAGGTTTCAAATCGCAAACTTTATGATATACCTCTCCATCTTCACTATATTGCAATTCTCCCACTGGAGGTAATGTCTTATATCCAGTCCCAACAAATGTTTCTTGAGGTTCTCCCGGAACATTCGTTGCACTAGTGGTTGCTTTACCTGATGGACCTATTATATAGGATATGCTCCTCAAAGACGTAGCCTTTGTATAATCTATATTAATGCATACCGGAACATCTTCCATAGCAGGAATATTATAAAGTACCTGTCCTCCAAAAAGAAGTTCTGGTGTGACTTGAGATATATTAGCAGAAAGCTTTATACAAATCTCCGGAACGTCTTTTGTCGGAATGGCTATAACTCTTATATCCCGATAAAAATTATATTTATTATTGGGAGCTTGCAGTTTTAGCGCCAATGGTATTCCACCTGCTACAACAGTTTCAATACTTTCCAGACGTTTCATGGCATCGCATGGTTTAATCCACGGACCACCCGCCACAAATCCATTCGATACATGAAATTCAAAATCAAGCCCTAAACGTTTCGTCTCTTTAGCTATATAATAAATATTATCCCACCATTCTTTACTCATCGACAGCTCCGTATTCGGTAACTGGTCACCATGAACCTGGTCGTAGTAAACAATTCCTCCGATTCCTACACGTTTGAATGACTCCAAGTCTTTAGTCATTCCTTCCCGAGTAGAAGGAAATTTTCCATGAAACCACCACATCTTAGTCCGTGTAGAATCCTGCGGGTTCAAGAAACCATACAATGTATTATGCAGTGACCCACCAGGTAATAAACGGGAACCAGCATAACTCATTGGACCTATCAATAGAAGAACAAAAAACAATCTTACTATCTTCATGAAAGCTATTTATATAAAGTTGCAACAATAAAGAAAACAAGTTGCCTCAAGCATATTACTTAAATACTCAATAAAATGTTGAGACAACTTGTTTCAAATATACAATTTAATACCCCGGGTTATTAGTCCATGAAGTATGAATGTTCATTACCGTTAATGGTATAGGCAATAACAAATCTTTTTCAGACGGATTATTTGCTCCCATTTTAGACACGTGCTCATAATGATCTGAAAACTTTTTCATGGTCGAAATAAAAGTATCTTTTCCCATTCTTACTAAATCAAAATACCGTTTGCCCTCACCAATGAACTCACATCTTCTTTCATACATAATGTCATCCATTGTCGGGGTATGCCCCAAAGAAGCTAAACCTGCCCTTACACGAATAGCGTCAATCCACTCCGTAGCTAATTCCGCCTTACCATTATTAATCAAAGCTTCGGCATAAAGCAAATAGGCATCAGCAGGTCTCAATATCGGGAAATTCAACGGATAATCGTTCCATGCCTTTATTGTTTTATTGGTATTATCTTTAACCAAAAATTTTATCATCATACAACGTTCTTTATAATGGGCGGCATAATCTTCAGGAGTAAATCCATGCTCTGTTGTATCCCAATATCCCTCTGCTACAGATGTTTCCAAACGCTTATCGTTCTGTGCTTTCATGTCATTTACCAACAATTCATCTACCCTAAAATCCTGTCCTTGCAAATGATAACCGCTATAGAACCATTCCGGTATCATCACACCTCCGGAACCCTCCGTAACATATCCGGCTAAAGAAGAACCGAGACCTTGATTCCCGGATGCAAATTGTACAGAAAACAAATCGTACATATTTTCTTTATTCACATCAAAAATATAAGAATAATCAGGAGCAAATCTCTTCTTGACTTCATCCATAATAGGTCCTAAGATTGTTTCCGCCTTCTGATAAGCATTCTTATCATTCATCGGATACCCTGCCATTGTTACATAAACTTCAGCCAATAAGCATTTCGCAGCAACAGAACCAACTCTTCCCGCTTCTTCTCCCGTATAAAATGTCTCCAAATTATTTCCGGCATATTCCAAATCAGAAATAATCAGCTTATATACCTCTTCAGCAGGCTGTCGAGACAATGTTCTGGCCTCTTCATTCAAAACAGGATAATCTATCACAGGCTGAGGTCCATACGCCCTAACAAGTTCAAAATATGCCAATGCTCTGAGAAAAGAAGCCTCAGCACGATAACGTGTATATTCATCAGGAACTTTTTGCAATAGCATGTTAGCATCTCCAATTATTTGATATAAACGTGCATATATATCTTCATTAGTACCTGTTACATCGGTAACGGCATAATTCCTAAAATCAACCTGATCTCTCTGAGCATTTGCTAAAGCTGCATAATATAAATTATCGGAACGCCCTTCAGACGCCATAAAATAATAAATTGTTGGAAAATCTAAATTTCCGCCATTGCGCCCCAAACGAGCATAAACTCCCATAGTAGCCTGATTAATTTCAAACTCCGAGGTATAAAATGTATCTGCAAAATTATTCTCAACCGGATAAATATCAATAAGGTCATTACAGGAACATAACCCACATGCAGCTATCAATGCTACTATATATTCTTTTGTTTTCATAAGCCTTTAATTTAGAAAGTAATGTTAACACCCAATGAAAAAGTTCTTGATAACGGATAAGCTCCCCAATCAGAAGATGCATTATCTTGTGTAGCTGCCTCAGGAGAGAATCCTGCATCATAATGATCCCACATATAAACATTATCACAAGACACATATACCCGAGCCTTATTTAAAATTGAATTGGGTTTAAATGGTATATTATATCCCAAAGTAATATTCTTGATACGAATATATCCTGCATCGTACAACCAATTCGTATCATATTGTCCACCTGTAACGGTAGCATAGAAAGCCGGCGTCTTTCCATCTCCGGGTTCACTTTCCGACCAATATGAGTTATATAACCATCTACTCAAATAATTATACTTCGGGTCATTTGTAGCACGATTATAACTTCTTGAACCAATAGATAAAAGTTCTCCACCCACACGTCCCTGCAACAGAATAGACGCATCAAAATTTCTATATTTAAACGTATTTGTAAAACCCCATTCAAATTTCGGTTGATAACTTCCTGCCACTGTATAATCATCGGATGTTATTTTTCCATCCTTATTATTATCTTTCCATTTTGAATCACCCGGCTTTTGCCCTGTATATATAGCAATACCTTTTTTAGGAGTAATACCATCGACCTCAAAATCATCAGCATTCAACGTTCTTTCCACTTCTAACAACATATAAGAATTTACAGGATGCCCAACCCTTTGTATAATCGTACTTCCCTGTCCTGAACGAATGTCCGAATCATCATCTCCCAAACTTGTAATCTTATTTCGATTCAGTGAAAAATTCAATGAAGAATTCCATTTAAAAGATGAAGTAGATATATTGGCTGTATTCAATTCAAACTCTAACCCCCAATTATCTACATTTCCGACATTGGCCATCATTGTACTAAAACCTGTAATCAAAGATACCGGAGATTTCAACAGTAAATCTTTTGTTACTTTTTTATAATAATCCGCAGAAAAATAAATCCGATTATTTAACACTCCAAAGTCAATACCAATATTATAAGAAGTTGTTGTTTCCCAACCTAATAAAGGATTTGCCAGATTACCTGGAACATAACCGCTAGCCATATTCTGAGAGTTACCTATCGCATAATTCAGAGCAACCATATTCGATAAGAACTGGGCTTCTCCAATACGGTCATTACCCGCTTGTCCCCAACTCAAACGTAACTTGGCTGAACCTAACCAATCAATGTCTTTCATAAAAGATTCTTCATTTAGTTTCCAAGCAGCTGAAACAGAAGGAAACCATCCCCATCTGTTTTCGGAACCAAATTTAGAAGAACCGTCTCTTCTTAAAGAAGCAGAAAATAAATAACGATCCATCAATGCATATTGTACACGACCAAAGTATGAAAGAAGTGCATTCTCTGTATAGTCAATTTCATTACTTTTCACCGTACCACCCTTATTTTTATCAAAAACCCAACTTTTATCATCCGGAAAGTCAGAAACGCTCTGTAAAGATGTATTGACATTATTTGATTCATAAGAAGCCCCCAACATAGCATCAAAACAGTGAATGCCCCAGCTTTTATTATAAGTCAACAAACCTTGTATCAATAAAGAATTCGATATGTTGGTCGAATAACTGGAACTCGACAATTCACCAGGGTGGGCCGCAGTATTCCACTTTGCATTAGACCAAGTCGGAGTGTATGTTCTTTCATTTTTATTTCTATAATTCCACGCAACCATACCTTGAGCTTTTAGCCCATCAATAATATCAATTGTGGTATTCAAAGCTGTATTGATTCTTATATCGGCATTCTTTCTGTCAGGAGCAGTAGCCTGAATATATGGACTAATCACATTCGGTCCCGGTCCCCATCCATCATAAAATTTATATGGATCAGCCCCGGCATTCCGCCCTGTCCCGGCAAGCGCCCAACCCGGTAATCCCAATGTTTTTGATACTGCATTTTCTTTTCCATCCACTTTAGCTCCTTTTTGTACTCCATACGAAGGAGCCACCATTAAACCAACTCTAATACGGTCTGTCATCTGCGCCTCTACATTAGCGCGAAGATTATATCGACTGTAGGAAGAACCATACACAATACCATCCTGTTTATAAATACCCCCAGACAGCGAGTAATTAATTTTCTCCGTAGCCCCAGAAGCAGCTAATTGAATATCATATGCCGGAGCTGTATGAAACAACTCATCCTGCCAATTAATAGCTTCTATTTCTGAACTTCCCCACCAAGGATCATAGATACCATAAGTATTCCGTACACCATTCTCTTTCAACGCATCACGTGTAGTCAATTTCTTACCTAATTTTGATTCTGCATAAGCAATTCTGTCTGTTTGATTAGTAGAAGCTGACATACCTGAAGCTTTCGTCCACTGATAATCATACCATTTTTTATTAAAAGCAATCCATTCATTAGAATCCATCACATCAACCTTCTTTTCCAAAGTAGAGATGGCGGTATAAGCATTCAAAGTAATGACGGGCGCACCAGTCTTTCCCTTTTTAGTAGTAACCAGTACAACACCATTAGAACCACGAGAACCATAAATTGCTGCAGAAGCAGCATCCTTCAACACATCAATAGACTCAATATCATTGGGATTTATACCGGACAAATTATCAATAGGTACTCCATCAACTACATATAAAGGAGTACTTTCCCCATTTATAGATGCCGCTCCACGCACATTAATAGTAATATCACTCCCCGGAGCACCTGATGTACTTCTTACAGATACCCCTGCCATCTGCCCTTGTAAAGCCTGTTCGGCTCTACCTACCGGACGATCTTGTATCACATCTGAATTGATTTTGGCAATAGAACCTACAACATTAGCTTTTTTTACCGTCCCATATCCAACAACGACTACTTCATCCAGCATTTCCGTATCTTCTTGTAAAGTTATAGCCAAATTTTTGCCTTTTTGTACTTTAATTTTCTGATTTTGATAACCTATATAAGATATTTCCAAACTAGCATTATCAGCTGTTTCAAAAGAGAAATTACCATCAATATCAGAAATAGCACCATTTGAAGTCCCTTGTTCCTTAATTGTCGCTCCAATAATGGGTTCTCCATTAGTATCTACTACTTTACCCGTAACTTTAATTTTTTGTATTGGATCAACAGGTTGTGTTTTCTTTATAATAATTTTCTTTCCTTTAATTTCATAACTCAAATCATTCTGCCCATGTAGAATTTGTTTGATAACATTATTTATATCCTCTTCATTGGCAACAATCGAGACACGTTTGTTCGTATCTATATCAGCGGATGAAAATATAAACGCATAACCGGTCTTTTCTTTCAATTGTTCGATTGCATCTTTCACCGTTATACCACTGACATTCAACGATATATTCTGTGAAAAAGCAGAAATATGAAGACAAAGAGCTACTGAGGCTATTAAAACAGCCTTACTAAAGTTTCCCATAAACTTTTTGAATTTTTAATTAATGAATAGAAATAAGGTTTGGTAAGAAATTACCAAATAAAGCTGGCTCCCAAATCATTATCCGGGAAGCGAAACGCCAACGTCAGCCGGAAAAAGTAAATCCCATGGAGTTCATGTTTCTCATATTTTATTTTTTAAGTTCAACATTAATATAGTATATATACACCGTTTTCGTATTTATAATTCATCTGCTGGGTCGAAGCCATCACATCCAAAATCTTATCAATCGTATTGGCCGAGATTCCAAAACTTCCATAGAAACGTTTGTTGCGTAAAGAATCAGCAACTTCCACCTTTACATTATAGCTACGCATCAGTTTCTTAGCTATATCTTCCAGCAGTTCCTCATCAAAGAAAAGCTCATCGTTAATCCAAACATTAGCTTTGGCCGCCCTTGTGCTGTTTTTTACCATTTGACCGGTCACCTTGTTAAGAACCATTTTTTCGTTCGGCGTCAGATAAAGTTCAGGCATTTCCCTGATGCTGTTCCTAAGAACGACTTTTCCTTCCATCAGATTTACCGTCACTTCTTCATCATCCGGATAGTTTCTGAAATTAAATTTCGTTCCCAGCACTCTCAGATTCAGTTCTTTCGTATTTATTTCAAAAGGTACTTCTTCGTTCTTCATAACCTCAAAATACCCCTCACCTTCCAAACGCAACCGGCGGTCATCTACTCCAAAGCCCTGTGAATATATTATTTTCGATCCTGCGTTCAACCATACCAATGTACCATCCGGCAAATAGAGTTTAGTATGCGCTCCCATAGGCGCCTCTACAACCATATCCACAAAGTTTTGCTTCACAGCCTGCTTTCCCTGCCAATAAGTAACAAATGGAATCATCAGAATCAACACAACGGCAGCTACCCTCATAAAGGTTTTCCATGAGAAACGGAGCATCAGTTTTTGTTTCTTCTCCGTCTCGACAACCCGTTGTTTGAATAGAGAGAATGCCTTGTCTTTATCAAACCGTACAGCAGTATCGGCAACCCCCGAGGAAAACCATATCTCTAATTTATTCCGCACATATTTCCGATTAGACTCAGACTCCAAACTCCAACGTCTCAGTTCAGCAAAGGATTCTTTATCCAATTTTCCCGAAAGATATCGAATTATCAATAAATCTATATCAGTATGTTCTTCCAGTTGCATAATTCTGTTGCTTTATATATAAGACAAAAAAATCAAGAATGAGGGTAGTTGAAAATATATATTTTTTCAAAAATCCATAAAAATATAAATAATCAATAAATGCAAATAGTTATCCAAACGCTTTTGAAGAAGAGCTAAAGCATTCTTCATATGATACTTAACCGTATTAATGGAAATTCCTAATTCTAAAGCAATCTCTTCGTACTTTTTTTGTTCAAAACGACTTTTTTTAAATACAGTGCGACATTCTACAGGTAATTCTTCTATACTACGAGTCAGTTCATCTTCCAATTCTCGTTCGAGCAATACACCCAAGGGCTGATTTTCTTCCACAAAAACAGAATCAAGAAATTCTATATTTTCCGGTAGCATAAAAGATGAAAAATGCAGTTCCTTGCGATGACTCGAAGATTGCAATTCATTCAGACAACGGTTACGTACAGCACGCATCAGGTAAGTACGGATAGAATATGTGATTTCTATCTCCTGGCGATGCTCCCATAAATAAAATATAGCATCGTCCACCACCTCTTCTGAAAGAGCCGTATCATTCAATATTTGATTGGCGAAGCGACAAAGCAGGACATAGTGGCACTCATAGATGCATTTAAATGCCGCCTCATCTCCTCTGCGTAAATGTTCAATGATTATAGTATCTTTCATAGCCGCCTCCATTTATGGAAGAGCAAAAGTAGTCAAACTTAGGTTACGACACAATTATTAAGAAGATTTTTCAGAAAAAACTCTACTCGCTGGATTACAGCAATGCAAAAACTTACTTGATTGCCGCATTATTCATTGCAGGCAATATGGCACTGCCACAGTTGTTCCACCTTATACCGCAAGGTGGCATTACATGGTTACCCATTTATTTCTTTACCCTAATCAGCGCATATAAATTCGGTTGGAAAGTGGGATTGCTGACTGCCGTTCTCTCCGTATTGCTGGCAGTAGCTGCAGGTTGGGCTGTACACCGCTTCAACCGTATTTCCCTGCCTATCTTATTGGCTGTTGTTCTGTTCTATCAAGTAATAGGCACTTTAGGTGAGTGGGTGATGGCAGGCAGCTTCTTTCAAGCCGTACAAGACTTCCGTATCGGTCTGCCGGGAATGGCAATGCAGGTTGCGGGCGGATATGCGCTGATAAAATACAGCGCGTCACTGTAACATACCACAAATACGTTTGAGAGGTTAAACGTATCCATAAAATAGATTCTGCATATATAGGCGATGAGAATATCGGCTGTATATGCAGTTTTTTTATGCCGCAAAGAATATGCTTTAAAAGAGTAAATCCTTTATTCGGGTATAAATATCCGTAAATCATATACAAACCGGTTTATTGAATCGTAGTAGATTTGCAATCAGAAGATTAATAATAAAAAAATAATTATGAATCACAGAAACTTTTTGGAATATAGTAAAACTTTTTTAGGTGTTCTGTCACTACTTGTCATACTATCATGCAGTACAGCCGTACAAGAGAATACCGCTCAGTCTGATATAATGGAAACGAACAAGAAAAATCTTGGAAATTTGTTGGCGCTACAGGTATTATCAGCCATGACAAAATACTTATCAGCATGAGTAAAAACCATTACACCAATCAAGGTATAAGGAAATCTAAAAAGCTTTCCGTCAACCTCGTGAGCCGTGAAATGTTACCAAAAGCCGACTATGTAGGAAGTGTCAGCGGTACAACAGTGGATAAATCAGGAGTGTTTGCCTATCACGTCAGAGAGAAATGCCACTCAATCCCGCCAACAAAATCAATAACTTCATGCAATAAATTAAACGACTACTCACAAAACTCTTTTAATTTCAGCATTCAGTATCTTAACACTCAATGTTATACCACAGAAAAGATAATCATAAATCAAAATAAGAAATGAACATGAAAAAATTATTATTGATTCCATTTATGCTATTGACGGTTTTGTCAATGGCAGCTTGCACCGGAGGTGAGAACAAGTCATTTTTTCCCGAACAACCGGAAACACCCGAACAACCGGACGAAGGAGACGATAATAATCCCGATACGCCGACTCCCGGCGGTAACAGACGTTATCTGGTACTTTATGCTTCACGTACAAGCAACACAGAACGAGTGGCACAGCAAATTCAGGTAACGCTTGATTGTGACTTATTGGAAGTCGAACCGCAAACTCCTTACGACAATGATTACAATGCCATGCTTGAGCGTTCGCAGGAAGAACTGGCAGCTATCAGACAAGGCAATTATCCACCCGTCAAAACCACAATGGATAACTTCGACAAGTATGACATTATTTTTGTCGGCTACCCTATTTGGTACGGCAGCATGGCGACTCCGATGCAGACATTCTTGCATGAACATACTTCCAAACTTGCCGGAAAACAGATTGCCTTGTTCGCCACAAGCGGCAGCAGCGGAATTTCCTCCTCTGCCAGTGAAGCCCGCAACCTCTGTCCCGATGCAAACTTCGTCAATCAGACTTTATTATTAACTTCTTCAACCCTCCCGCAAATGGAAACCCGCGTTACAGAATGGCTCGATAAAATCGGAATAGAAAAGAAAGAGCCCGAAACTCCCGAGGTATCTTCATTGGATGTTAACATCATAGTCGGCAATCGCACAATTACTGCCACAATGGAAGATAATGCCGCCGCACGGGATTTTCTGTCCCGTCTTCCATTGGAAGTAACTTTGAACGACTACAACAACATAACGGAGAAAATATTCTATCCCAACCCCACTTTAACTACAGAGGGGGTCACTCGTGGCTGTACTCCTGCACCCGGTGATATAACCATCTATGCACCGTGGGGAAACGTAGCTATTTTCTGCAAAAACTGGTCACATAGTAATGATTTGATTAAAATCGGACGTATTGACGGAAACGGAATCGAAGCATTGAACATTGCCGGAGACATACCTGCAAAATTTGAAAGGAAATAACATGAAAGTAATATCGAATAAAGAATTCGGAGGAGAACGCCCTCTGTTTGAATCACATGACCTCCGTCTGGAAAACGTAATCATTCGTGCCGGAGAGTCGGCTATTAAGGAATGTAGCAACATTGAAGCTACCAACTGTACTTTTGAAGGGAATTATCCGTTCTGGCATGTTCATGGTTTCGTTATAGACCACTGCTTTTTCGATGTTGGCGGACGTTCGGCATTATGGTATTCCGACCATCTGAAGATGACTAACACACGTATTGATGCTCCCAAAATGTTCCGCGAGATGCACGACATCGAAATGGAGAATGTGGAGATAAATGATGCCGATGAAGTGTTCTGGCGTTGCAAGAATCTGAATATCAAAAACCTGAAGCTACATGGAGGTACTTATCCGTTTATGTTTAGTAATAACATCTGCATAGACGGACTGGAAAGTGACAGTAAATATGTCTTCCAATATGTGAAGAATGTGGAATTACATCATGCCAAAATTACCACAAAAGACGCCTTCTGGGAGGTAGAAAACGTAACAATCTACGATTCCGAACTCAACGGAGAATATCTTGGCTGGCATTCACGCAACCTGCGTTTGGTGAACTGTAAAATTTCCGGCACACAACCTCTATGTTATGCAGAAAACCTTGTGCTGGAGAATTGTACATTTGCTGAAGATTGCGACTTGGCTTTTGAGTACAGTTCCGTACAAGCTACAATCAACAGCCCCGTACGTAGTATCAAGAATCCTCGTAGCGGCAGTATTACAGCTGACTGTTACGGAGAAATCATTCTCGACCAAAATATCAAAGCTCCTGCCGATTGCAAATTGAAACTTTGGGACGAGAAAACATGTTTCACTGATTGATAATCTAATGGAATACGATTTTGACACAATCGTCCCGCGTCGCGGGACAAGCTCCTACAAGTGGGATACCTCCGAAGAAGAAAACACATTGCCTATGTGGGTAGCGGATATGGATTTCCGCACGACTCCGGATATTATCGAGGCTTTGCAGGAACGGGTAATGCACGGTGTTTTCGGTTATACCAAAGTACCCGATACTTATTACGATGCGGTAGTCCGATGGTTTGGAAACCGGCATCGCTGGCAGGTGGATTCTCGGTGGATTGTCTATACAAGCGGTGTCGTACCAGCTCTGTCGGCAATCATCAAGGCACTGACCGAACCGGGCGACAAGGTCATTGTCCAGACTCCTGCCTATAATTGTTTCTATTCGTCCATCCGTAACAATGGATGCGAGTTGTCTGCCAATAAATTGATCTATCGGGATGGCAGATACACGATAGACTTTGATGATCTCGAAGCGAAAACCGCCAATCCGAAAGCGAAAATTCTACTGCTGTGTAATCCTCATAACCCGGTCGGACGGGTCTGGACTCCCGAAGAGTTGCAGCGTATAGGCGACATCTGTTTGCGAAACAAAGTATTCGTTGTAGCGGATGAGATTCATTGCGAACTGACCTATAACGGCCATAATTATACACCTTTTGCTTCCTTGTCCGAGCATTTCCAACAAAATTCCGTAACCTGCATTTCACCGAGCAAGGCGTTCAACCTTGCAGGTTTGCAAATAGCCAATATCATTGCAGCCGATGAGGAACTGCGTCGGCGTATCGACCATGCCATCAATATCAACGAAGTGTGCGATGTCAATCCGTTTGGTGTCATTGCGACAATAGCAGCGTATAATAAAGGTGGCAGATGGCTTGATGCCCTGCGGAAATACCTGTGGAAGAACTACGAATTCCTTTGTCACTTCTTTACCGAACGGTTACCGCAATATCACGTGTTACCGCTCGAAGGGACCTATTTAGTTTGGGTTGACTGCCGTGTATCCGGTATCGGTTCGGATGATATGACCCGGCAGCTACAAGAGCAACAGCATTTGATGGTAAACTCCGGTACGATGTACGGTCCCGGCGGAGAAGGCTTTATCCGACTGAATATTGCCTGTCCCCGGACGTTACTTGCCGACGGACTGGAACGAATAGCTCGTGTACTGAAATAAGAAATTGAAAAACAAGAATACTATGAAAGAAGATAACAAAGAAAGAATCAATCGATGTAGATTTCTTAAGACGGCAACTTTAGCCAGAATAGCATCAACTATGCCTGCCGGATTGGATAAGGCTTTTGCAGCGAAAGCAAAACAGATAGCCGGAGGCCATCCGCCGCTACGGTAAAGAGTCGCTCCATCGCTTGCAACTCGATTCGCTGCCAATGTTCTACCAGCACCGAGACAATCCGTAAAGCTTACGCTATTTGTCCCCTAACTGGAAGCGATACGTATAAACATCCGCATCGTGAATATATTGCAAACATTCGGTCGTACACGAGATAACCTCCGGAGAATGAAAAGAATCGGAGAACGCTGTAGCTGCCATTCCCGTTATCGGAGACCGGCACAATGCCGAACAGCAACGTCAAGTAGGTCGCTAAAGAATAGACAAATAAGGTAGTAGATCCGTAACTTGCTACTAACAGAACGGAGAAGCTACCTTACTTTTATATTATCAAAAGAAAACTCCCCATATTTTTTATAAAAAACCTCCCATATTGAATGTAATCCAATTAAAATTAGAAAGTGCGGAAGAATGGAAACAGCGCAAACCGCAAAGTTTTAGGTCGTACAATGTTATTAATTTGTTTATATTTTAGTATCTTTGAACCATTGGAAACAGCGAATACAGGACGCTGACGGAGATATATCGGGTTGTGATTTGCTTTCATTTTAGTATCTTTGAACCATTGGAAACAGCTTCATTTGCCACGATGTGAACTTATAGACGGTTGTGATTTGCTTTCATTTTAGTATCTTTGAACCATTGGAAACAGCTTCATTTGCCACGATGTGAACTTATAGACGGTTGTGATTTGCTTTCATTTTAGTATCTTTGAACCATTGGAAACAGCCTTCCAGGTCTTCAGTTCCTTCGGCAGGGAGTTGTGATTTGCTTTCATTTTAGTATCTTTGAACCATTGGAAACAGCGAGTTGCTCAGATTGTCTTCGCTCCTTATGGTTGTGATTTGCTTTCATTTTAGTATCTTTGAACCATTGGAAACAGCATCATAAATGTCAAGAGTATTGGAAGTTAGTTGTGATTTGCTTTCATTTTAGTATCTTTGAACCATTGGAAACAGCTCACCAGTCTCAACATCTACCAAGTCGTGAGTTGTGATTTGCTTTCATTTTAGTATCTTTGAACCATTGGAAACAGCGTTTTCAAAGCGCAAACCTGTTCGATATAGTTGTGATTTGCTTTCATTTTAGTATCTTTGAACCATTGGAAACAGCAGTATATTTTACAGTACGTATTGCAGATGGTTGTGATTTGCTTTCATTTTAGTATCTTTGAACCATTGGAAACAGCCCGTATTCACTTCTTTCTCTGCACGAATGCGTTGTGATTTGCTTTCATTTTAGTATATTTGTTGTAATCTGAAGTATCTTATTTGATTATCAACGCTTTGTAGAAAACTCGCATGAGAACGGGCAACGGATAAGAAAATTCCAAGCTGTTTAGAATCACTATATTCCTCATGCTTTCAAATAACTCTTTTTTCTTGATGCAAAGGTAGCATTTTTTCGTGATTGCCGGTAATTTTCGGGCATAAAATATCACGGTCATTTCAAGAAACATATACAGCGGACATGACAGCCATACCGTAGCCGAATCCCCGTAACTCACAGGCAAAGGTAACCCGTGTCCTGCTCGTACAAGCAAGGTCAAGCCCTCCGGGTGTCGTGGAAAAATCATCCTCGCCCGGAGGGCTTGCGGTATTTTTCCCGCCAACCTTGCATGTACGGGACACGACCTTTTATGGCCTGTAGTTACGGGAACTCCGGCCCCGAAAAGCCGGATCACTAAAAATAAATTGTTATGTCACAGCAGGTAACAAAAGAAAAGTACAGTATCGAAACACTCAGAGAGCGGAATGTTTCATACGACCACCAGCATTGGCTGACACAGAAAGATGTGGATATGGCCAACAATTATGTTGAACTCATTGAGCGGACACGCTCCGAAATTACACCTCAAATCGGCGACAGGCTGGTATATGTAACCGAACACGGGGATTATTACGGAAACGCCCTTATTGACAGCAGGAGTGCAAAAGAAGGATATCTTTCCGTATGCGAACAGCCGTATGTGCCTTTCGTGTGGGAAGAGGACGGCAATATCCGTCTGAGTGTCAGCGGAGGCGCATTCCATTCCGTGAATCCGGAGGAACTGAAATTCCTGAAATGGACGGAAGGGGTGTTCAAGGACTGGGGGCATTGCGGTGCTTGCGCCAACGGTTCGGTGTCATTTCTGGCTAAGGTACCGTTATGGTTTTATGCCGAACCCAATCCCAGGTATGGAGATTTCACGACCGAGACCTACCGGAAGTTCTACCTACACAAAAGGGAGGAATCGGAAAACGGCAATCTCTATCAAGGCTTTGACATCGCTTTTCGGGACGAAGCCGAGTTCCGGCAGTTCCTGAAGGACTACGAAGGAACGGTGTTCAAGGGAAATTGGGATAATCAAATCGTGTTATGGTGTTTCCGTCGGGAATATGTGTTCTTACCTTCCGCCGAATGGGAAACGTTTAATGCCCCGATCGAAACGAGGAGGCTCAACTTCCATCCCGAGCAGGTCAAGATAGTCAAGGACATGGAAAAGCACATCACTTATTTCTACCGGATTAAACCGGATAATTTTTAACATTTAACCCTAACAGATATGCAAACGACAACAGCACCCAAGGCCGGCAACGCTCCCGACCTGCTTCAAGGCATTCTGAGCGTACAAGTGAGAAACGAGGACAAGATTACGGAACAGGACCGTGTCTATTGCCAGACGCAGCAAAACCTGCTTTACAAGACACTCGACCAGATTGACCGCTGGTACGCCGTCTTCAAGGAAGAAGCCGAACAATACCAAGCCGAACGTAAGTTCCATTACGAAGAAAACGGCAAGGTTTCCATGCGTGATTTCTACACTTACCATAACGACAGGGAAGACTATTCACACAACGAGTTCAAACCGTTTGATCTGATTAACGATCTGGTGGATAAGAACCGAAACGCCAACGCGAATTTTGCGAACCGCATCATTTCTTATTTCAACAGGACTTACAAAGTGTCGGTTCCTGAGTATAAAATAGACGAAAAAAAACTTCCGATGGGCTTCCGTCCTGTTTATGACACATATGTAGATGTAGTCATCGAACACTTGGGCGGCAAGAGTTTCCGGGAAACGGCCGTGGAAGAACTGCTCGCACGCCTGAGCAAAGTTGTCAGACCGGCATACTGGAGCAAAGTCAAGACGGAGTTGAAGAAGGACAAGATAATCTTTCCCGAAATCATCCGTTTCGACGATTTTTCCATGCAATACAACCAAAGGAACAGAATCTCCTACAACTACGGCGGAGAACTGGAAACCCTGTGTGCCGGCATTGCCTACGGTGCGGATGACATACTGAATGGAAATTCAAAGATGATTATCCGTTTTGATGACAACGACATTTCTGTCACAGACTGGTACGACCTTACGACCACCAATGCCGAGCAAATCCGATTCTACAAGAACGGACGTATCGATGTCCGGTTCAAGGACAGTGCGGCAGCCGAAAGTTGTTTCAAGCGTCTGCATCTGGATGAAATCACCCTAAGAGAAAACTGACCATGATAAGATTTACACAGCACCCCGTAAGGCAATCCTTGCGGGGTGTTTTCATTTTTAACGATAAACAGATAAAGTCATGTATGCCATCATCCCCCAACAGATACCGCAAGGTATGCGTGCCGAAGTCAACGAGAAGATACTTTTCGCCATAGACTCCGGCAAGGACCTCATTCCGGCGGAGAGCATCTACAACTGCTATACCGGTATCGGAGGGCTGCACAACCTCAAACAGTCCGACTTTGCCAGCTACCACGAGTATGCCGAAGCGAAGAAGGAGTTCGAGATGGGACAGTTCTTCACCCCGCATGAAATATGCCGGGACATGGTGGATATGCTGTGTCCTGTCTCATCCGAAATGGTTCTTGACATGTGTTGCGGTATGGGCAATTTCTTCAACCATCTGCCCAACCCGCATAATGCCTACGGCTTCGACATAGACGGCAAGGCCGTGTCTGTCGCACGATACCTCTACCCGGAAGCCCATATCGAGAAATGCGACATCCGGCAATACTATCCGGAACAACGTTTCGATGTTATCATCGGCAATCCTCCTTTTAACTTGAAGTTCGACTACAAACTGTCGCAGGAATACTATATGGACAAGGCTTACGATGTGCTCAATCCGGCAGGAATCCTGATGGTCATCGTGCCCTGTTCCTTCATGCAGAGCGGGTTCTGGGAGAAGACACGGATAGCCGGTATAAACGGCAGATTCTCATTTGTCGGTCAGACGAAGTTGGGCCCGTCAGCCTTTGCCGCAGTCGGAGTCCATGACTTCAATACGAAAATCATGGTATTTCTCCGTAAATCGGGCCACATCAAGATGCAGGCTTACAACGCGGAAGAATTCATAACGGCGGACGAGCTGAAAAAGCGCATCGGCGAGGCCAGGGCGATGAAACACCGGTTGCGTTTCGACCTGATGCGCGAAACCAACCGGATCGACAAGGAAGAACTTGAGCTGTTCGAGTACAAACTTGCCAAGTACATGTACGAGCTGAAGGCGCACGCCAAGTTGAACAAACATATAGACAAGGCGGAAGCGTTGGTCACGAAGTTCCGTAACCAGAAACCGCCTGAGAACGCCACGCGGGAGCAGGTGGAGCAATGGGAGAAGAACAAACTGACCCCGAAGAAAGTGCTTGCCGTCATCCGCAGGTACATCACCTCGCAAAATACCGTACCTCGCAAGGAAGTGGCATTGGTGAAGACCTCATACGGCTTCAAACTGAAACAATATGCTCCGCGACTCCTTGACAAAGTTCCGCACAAGGCGGCAAGTATCAACGACCTCGTGCTGGAACGTACTGAACTGCCCATACCGGAAGTGCCGACAGAAAAGAACATGCGTCAAATCCGTGCGGCGGAGAAACTGATCCGACGCAAGCGGAGAGAGTACGAAATGCAGAACCGGCTGTTCCCGGAAATGGAAGAAGATGACAGGCTGAAAGAATACCTGGACCGGTGTGCATTCATCAACAAGGACGGCGAGACCTGCGAGTTTACCACGCTCCAGAAACACGACCTGAACCTTGTCTTGCAGAAACGCCACGCGCTGCTGAACTGGCAGCAAGGCTCTGGCAAGACTGCCGCCGTGTACCATCGTGCCAAATACCTGCTCAAATTCCGCAAAGTACGGAATGTCATCATACTGGCTCCTGCCATCGCCACCAATATGACATGGATACCCTTCCTCTCGATAAACAGGGAACAGTTCCGGGTGGCAAGGAACAATGCCGACCTGGAAACTGTGCCGGAAGACGTGTTCATCGTCCTATCCACCTCCATGCTCGGCAAGCTGAAACGGGGCATGGCAAGGTTCGTCAAACGCAGTTCAAGAAAACTGTGCCTTGTTTTCGACGAGTCGGACGAGATAACCAACCCGTCGTCACAACGTACAAGGCATATCCTCGGTCTCTTCCGCCGCCTCAAATACAAGATACTCGACACCGGTACGACCACACGCAACAACATCGCCGAACTGTACAGCCAGTTTGAGCTGTTGTATAACAATTCCATAAACATGGTCTGTTGGAGCAGTCGGGTGTACCACGAGAACAGGGACAAGGAGATAGAGGAAGATAACAATCCGCACTATGGTGAGCCGTTCCCCGCTTTCAGGGGGCATGTGCTTTTCCGTGCCTGCCACTGTCCGGGGAAATCCACCGTGTTCGGCATTGAGAAGCAGAACCAGGATGTCTATAACAAGGAGGAGCTGGCCGGCCTTATCGGGAAGACCGTCATTACACGCAAGTTCAGGGACTTTGCAGGAGAAAAATACAAGATACGGACACATACCGTCAGCCCGTCCGACAGCGAGCGTGAGGTTTACCGTGTCATCATCGAGGAGTTCTGCCGCATCTGCGAACTGTATTACAACAGCACGGGGGATGCAAAGAAGGATGCCGGACTCCGGCTTATGCGCCAGATCAAGCTGCTCATCAAGGCCTGCTCCGTCCCACACCTGATAGAGGGCTATTCCGGAGACGGGATTCCGAACAAGACAAGGTACATCGAAAGGCTGGTACGGAAGATACCCGGCAAAGTGGCTGTCGGCTGCACGTCCATAGCCGCATTCGACCTTTACGAGAGCCGTCTCCGCGAATGTTTTCCTGACCGTCCCGTATTTGTGGTCAAGGGCGACGTGGCGTTCAAGAAACGGCAAAGCATCGTGACGGAGTTCGATTCCACCATCAACGGCATACTGGTATGCACGCAGCAGAGCCTGAGCAGTTCGGTGAACATACCCACCTGCAACGACGTGATACTTGAATCCCTGCAATGGAACATCCCGAAGATGGAGCAGTTCTACTTCCGTTTCATCCGTCTCGACTCCAAAGAGCTGAAGGACGTGCATTATGTCACCTACAAGGACTCCGTGGAGCAGAACCTGATGGCGCTGGTGCTTACCAAAGAGCGGCTGAACGAGTTCATCAAGACGGGCGAAGTAAAGGAACAGTCGGAAATCTTCGAGGAGTTCGACGTCACCATGTCCGTCATCGAGAGCCTGCTGGTCAGGGAGCGTGACAGCGAAGGGAAAATACATATCAGCTGGGGAAGCCAGCGCATCATGAACTGAAAAATGGAAAAACAAATGAGAAACCGCAGATTCCATTCCACAGGCAAAGGTAGCCCGCCCCCTTACCGGCAGGGCAAGGTCATGCCGCAAGCGGTTTTCGGGAAAATCATCCTCGCCGGAGGCTCCGGTATTTTCCCGAAAAACCCTGCACTGCCGGGGTGCGGACCTTTTGGAGCCTGTGGAATGAAATCCCCGGTTCCGAATCATAAACTATAATGAAGAATATCATGGACTTGAATCAGGCAGAAGTGGCAGTGACCACGCAGCATCTCATAGACATGGGGCAGGAAAAAGACAACCTGCTGCAAATGTCCGACTTCGGCGACATGGGGGAATTCCTGTGCACCTGCTCCGAACTGTTCCCCGAAGAGGAAACTCCGGAATACAGGTACACGAAATGGGAGGAAATCCCGGACCTGCTCATCAACCGGGAATGGCTGTGTCCCAACTTCTTCGAGATAAGGGAGGCGATGGAACAGCTGGAGGAACCCGACAAGGATTGCTTCTTCGACTGGTGTGACCGTTACGGGCATGACATCAGTACGGAAGACCCGCACCTGCTGGTGGCGCACTATATCGAACTTTATGGAAATGCGGCCTATATCGACGATGAGCCTTGCCCGGACAGCGGGGATGACAGCCTGCTGTACTGTCCGGGCATATCAAGCAACTATTTCGACACGGGTATTCCCCGTTTCGAGGTATTCGATGACAATTACGATTAAAGCATATAAACATATACAAGATGGAAATCAACTTCAAAGGACCGGTAATGCCGGTTGACCCCTATTCGCAAATGGCGTTTGTGGAGATACTGAACATTCTCCTGACGGCAGGGCACATCGTGGATGTGAACAGGTTCCTGATAAACAGGAATGCCAATCCGCTATTCGGCTCGTTGTCAGGATATTTCAGATGGTCATTCTCCGACAACCACTTTACCCTGTGGCAACGGGTGGAATACAACTCGCCGCTCTGCTTCAGCCGGCGCATATTCAGCATCCATTTCGGGATGCTGGCAAGCCGTGACAGGAAAAGAGACAATACGGTAATGAACTAAAAACATATCAATATGAGTCACCAGGTAATTACAAGAATGGCATACAATGCCAAAACCAAGCAGATAGAAACTTGGCAGCATTCCAACAACGTGTGGCCGACAACAGACCATTTTTATGCATTGGATGTGAAAACAGACGAACAGATGTTTGAATTCATAACATTGATAGCAAACGGATTGTGGCAAGGGCGCAAATGGCGTAAAGCATTCAAGACACTTTTTGAAGAATATCCGGAATTGGTCAGGTCCTCATACGAGCACGAGCTTAGAGGCCAACCTTGGAAGGCATACTGTGCCATTTGCAAAAAATATGAGGAACTTGCCCAAAGCAAATGCAATGAAATAGTTGCGCGATTCAGGCAACTTACCGGGATTGTCTGACCCAAACAGATGCAAAATATATGGAAGAGATAAAGATTTCAAACAGACAAATCGCGCTGATGGCTTTCGACCGGTTGCGCAAGGAAGACAAGACAGATTCCGCATTGAAACTCGCACGGTGTATGCTGCATGGCACAAGCATATCTCTTGGCATAGGTGATATCGACTGGGAGATAGACAGGGCAATACAGCAGTGCGGAGGAGTGCCAAGAACAGGATACAGATACACGGCTTATTTCCACTTCAACCGGAATACGGAAATGGCAAAGGAAATATATGACAAGATCGTGAAGGAACTGTATGGTTAGGAAACAACACGGAGGCGGCTTGAAGGCCGCTTCCGTCATTTATAACGGTATGTACGGGAAAAGGAATCCTGCCGTACACAGGTAACAGAAATGGATGAACAGAAAACATTGACATTGGATTTCATCAAATCCCTGATGGAACCGGCCTATACACTAATATGGACGGACTACAATGACAACCTTGACAATCATTGCGGACTGATTCAAAAATGCCTTGACAGCAAGAGCCGCGAACATTTGTGGGAAAAGGCAGACGAGTGGTACAGCGATGCCGAATGGGAAGCTGTCCGTGAGATTATTGCGAAACTGAAAGAGGAATGTGCCGTATTCCATGACTTTGACGGGGAAGCGGTCGATGACTTCTTCGATGAATACGAAGATGAAATCCGTGACGAGATTTACAGCCGCAACGATTCGGACGTGGTGAAGGAATTGGTAAGGCATACGGATGACATCCCCATCCGTGTGGAAATGCTTTCCAACTATGACTGCATCAATTCCAACCGGTTTGAATCGCAAGGCGGTTACAGGTACGAGGAATCCTACTTCGGGGACATGGTGGACAGCCTTAACCTCAATCCGGCGAGGGTAAAGAAAATTCTGACAGAACACGGCTACAGGGCTTACGGGCGTTTCCCGAACCGTAAGAACCGGAACGGCAAGGAGCAGGTTTCCTACGAACAATTCTACGAGGAACTTATCAATTCCTGCTGCGGGGCGAACCTGCTGACTTACATCGGCAGGGTAAGCCTGAAAGAGCTGTATGAAGCCGACTTTTCATTGAAAGAGGTCATTATCCCCAAAGGCAACTGTTGCGGACTTTTCAGTTCGACGTATGGTGGTGGAAGCCTGCTTGAAATGGAACTGAAACGGGACGTAAAGCTGAAATTGGAAGTCAAGGACTATCATGGTTTCCGCTTCCGGCTGGATGACGAACGTTCCAAATATGACTGTTCGGTCCGGCATGTATATGGGGTGGACGACTCCTTTTTCGGGGATGCGGTTCGCATTGTATCCTGATAAAATCAACTGATCAACAATCAAATCATAGAAGATTATGGGAAAATATGATGTAAAAGTAAGGTACATCTTCGAGGGTACTTACACAGTGGTGGCGGAAGACCGTGAAGAAGCGGAAAGCATGGTGGCGGAAGACTGCGGTCTGGTATTGGGCGGCAACATCCACACAACGCGGGATGACGATGAAGTGACGGACTGGAAGTTCGGTTGTCATCCGGACTTGCAGGTTCTCTCCGTAAGGCAGCGAGGCGGGAAATCCCCCATGTCGGTGTTCGGAGACAGGATCGAAGAACTGCGAAAAGACATCATCGAAGCGATACGGCAGTTGCTCCATGACCATGCCATGAACGCGATACGGTTTCCGGAAGAGGATTATGACCCGGTCTGGGTGATATGGTTTGGCAAGAACGGAGACCCCTACGAATGCAGGGTGACAGGACTCCGGGTAACGGACAGCAGCCTGACCGTCCTTGCCGAAGAGAAAGAAAGCGGTGATGAAGTGGAATGTTACAGCCCGTTCGAACTCGGAGCCAGCAACATCGACTGGCTTTCCGGAATGTATGAGGCTGTATGGCAGCAACTGGAAGAGAGCAAAAAAGTAGAACCACAAGCTGAAGAACAATGAAATATCAAGCGGAAAATGCTGTCTCCAGCTTCTTCTACTATATGTGGAACGCCTGGAGCAAGGAAGAATGCAAGGTCGTATTTGGAGATATGTACCGGCACTTCTGGGATAAATGGTCCGCATTGGCGGACAAGTCCATATTCGGCGCGGCGGAACGGTTCTTTGCCGAGTTATCGGAAAACAACCAGAAACTACTCGTGGAACGTGCCGTTACACTCTATGACGGCAGGGCTTTCAGAAAAGAGCCGGACGATTCCGACATCCTTGTCTGTAAAGAATGCGGTTCACGGCAGTTGGAAATCCAAGCATGGATAAACGCCAATACGGATGAACGTATCAGCTATGTGCATGATGACAATAACGGGCTGTGGTGCGATGGGAAATGGTGCGAAGAATGTGGCGTTCAGGTCTTTTTCTGTACTAAGGCGGAGTTCACACAAAAGATGCAGGGCTGGTGGGAGTCGTGCGGTTTTGAAACAAAGGAACAAATCACAGGGTTGAAAGTCTGTGACTCTCCGCCTTCCGAAAACACGCAGACATTCATTGATGCGGCAGACCAATGGTGGAACAGCCGGGACTACGAACATAAACGGGAAATTTACAACAGGTATAATTCTAAAAACGAATAATATGCAGATTAACATCATTGAACAGATTAGCAACTCATGCAGTTGCAGCCATATGGAAGCGCAGGAATACTTGGATTCTGAAATCCGGTACCTGCGCGAGTTGCAGGAGGCGGACGACCTGAGGGAAGATGACATCGAAATGGCGTGCAGCAACCTCGGACTTGACCTTGACAACCAGGAATATTTTATCAACCGCCTCGCAGGGGCATAAATACCTATAGCTATGGCTTATTTTCATAACATACATTCATTGGCGGACCTGAAGAAGGAATACCGCCGTCTGGCATTGCAGCACCACCCGGACAAGGGTGGTGACACTGCCATCATGCAACAGGTGAACACCGAGTTTGAAAGGCTCTTTGAAGTCTGGAAAGACAAACCGGATGTCTCTGCCGCATCAACCGGGTATGAACATGACTATCCGGGTGCCACGGCAAAGGAATATACCGAGTACGTGTATAATGAATACCGTTGGAAAGGTCGCAACTACAAAGGGCAACATGCCCCTGAAATCGTAGAACTTGTGAGAATCTGGCTAAAGGAAACCTATCCGAGATATAAGTTCTCCGTCAGACGGGAGAACTACAATTCCATTTACATCAAACTGATGAGTGCGGACTTTGAGGCGTTCACCAGGGAATCCGGCAAAGTACAGGATCATATCAACCACTACAACATAGAGCGGAACCCCGATCTTACAGACCGTGCCAAGGAGGTGATGCTGAATGTCTGTGACTTTGTCATGTCATACAACTTCGATGACAGCGATGCGATGACGGATTATTTCCATACCAATTTCTACCTGACATTGGCTATAGGGAGTTACCGGAAGCCTTACAAGGTGGAACTGCCGAAACTTGACTGCAAGGGGAAGGACAAGCCGGAAGTGTTCAAGCATCCCGAAGGTCCGGCACATAAGGCCATCAGGCAGGCGTTGGGCACAGCCCGCTTTGATTTCATCGAACACAGGAGGCATTCCGGCGAAATGATACTCGGAGAAGACCATTACGGCTCACACGGAGAGCATTATTTCTGGCCGAAGGATTATTCAAGCGCGAAACTGGCTCAGAAACGGATCGACAAATTGGAGAAAGCCGGTATTCGGTGCAAGCTTACCGGATATAACGGCGGTTACATTCGTTTTATCGGCTACACTCCCGAAGCAGAAGCGTTACTGGAGAAGGAACGCCAGGAATACATCACCGCCCATCGGCAATGGCAAACCAAACAGACAGTAATCAATTAAACTTATCAATATGGAACCGAACAATTTGAACGAATGGTGGGGCGGACAGCCCGACGGACTGAAACAGGCATTCTCTCTTTTTCCCGATGGACGGTGGAAAGAGGCGGACCTGTATTTGCGAATCAATATCCGTAACTACTGCCTCCTGAAAAAAGGAGGGCTGCTTCCCGAAGACAAGGACCGCTCGATGCTCAGCGAGATTGTCTGTGAGCTGGCCGATACGGAGCTGTGCCGTGCAAATGGAAAGACACTCGAAGACATGTGCGATACGGACGGGGCTTTTCTGGAAGAGTACCAGGAACTGTTCAACCGGATATACGATGAACTGGAAATGAGAATTACGGATTATATGAACGGACAATCAAAAAAAATGTAACAATGAAAGCAAAAGTGTTCAAGTACAAGTCTGACGGGAATACCGTCGTGGCTTCTTATATGGAACTGGAGCCGTATGCGAAGAATGTATATCTCTCCCTGTCAAGAAAGAACGAAGACGGGAATGAAGACGATGACTGTTTCCATGTGGTCTGCCGGATTGAAAACGTTTATTTTTCCAGCGGGCAGTATTCACGCCGGTTTCTCAAGGGAGAAGGTTGCAGAGAGGAAGCCGCCACCTATTGCAGGAACTGGATTGCGGATACGCTTCAAAGTGCGGAAAGAGGAGCCTTCGTCAATTTGATCTCCGTCCGCGTGTTCGAGGCTCTCGGACTTGACACCACTTCCCTGGTGCAAGCCCGTGAGGAGTATAAAAGAATACAGGAGCAGAAACGCAGGGAGCAGAAGGAGAAAGAGGCGGAAGAGCGCAGAGTGCAGGAAGAGCAACATCAGTGGCTACTCAATGAACAGAAACGGAAATTCCTGGACGGGGAACGGATTACGGGAGAAATGTTCCTTGAAATCACCGGAAGGGACGGTTTTGACATCCATATCAGAACCAAAGGGACATTCAACAGGCATGTGAGGGGCATTGACAGGAACGGCACCGTCAGTTCCCGGAAAATCAAGGGCTGCCGGACTCCGGACTTTACCGGATGCCATAAGGCCGTGTCCGCCTATCTGGCGTTCATTACAGAAAAAGAGGGCAAATAATTAAATCCGGGGCGGTAAAGGTCTGCTCCATGCAGCTGTTACCGCTACCGGCTTCCGGCCTCACAATTCACGGTTCAGCGCCATTGCCAGCGGAAACATCAACCGGTTATAGGCTTTAAGCTTTTGCAAATTCAGCACATATCCGGCATAGGGATTGGTCAGATCGGTATAGAAGAATACATCGGTAAATCCTGCGTGTTCCTCCACGACTTCACCCTCCAACGGAATCTCCTCCACATTGAACCGCTCCAGAGGCAGTTCTTCCAGACGGGTCTGTTCCGCATTTCCCAACACATTGAGGTTACGGTTAAACAGCACGAATCCTTTCTTCCTGTAATCCACACGCATACCGTACGGACGCTCCACAAGGAAAGCATCCGCCGCTTTCTTTATATAGTTTTCCATAAAACTGAAATTAGAATTGCAAAAATACATCTTTTGTCCGGCAATGGCGAACAAATCAGGAAGAGAATCGCCACAGACCATGCAAAGCACACTACCGTGTATTTTATTTCCCACCCTGCAAAGGTAGTCCCGTGTCCGGTGTACCCTGTCAAGGTCAGGCCCCTTGCGGGGTTGGCTGAAAGAAAATCATCCTCGCCTGACGGCTGCGGTATTTTCTTTCGCCAAACCTTGCGGGTACTGCCACGGGACAGTCAGGCAGGTGAGAAATAAAAATACCGGCTCCCGGAGCCGGACGTGTTTAACAGATAAAATACAATGAATCATGAAAATCCTGAATGAAGAACATTTCGAGAATGTTAAGCGTTATGCCGAATCCATCGGTGACACCTCACTCCGGAAATGCCTGGAACGGTTGAAGAGCTGGGAGGAAAATCCTGACTGTCCCAGCGAAATTTCACTCTACTATGACCATGCCCCATACTCGTTCGGCTTCACCCAACACTATCCCGACGGAAGGACAGGCATCGTGGGCGGTCTGCTCTATCACGGAATACCGGACCGTTCTTTCGCCGTGACACTACAGCCGTTCCATGGATGGCAGATACACACCTGATGAGAGGCAAACGACAGTATTAACTTTATAAAATTCAATTCAATATGGAAACGACATTGACAGTAATGGAAAGACAACAGCAGTTTGACTTCCAGAAAAACGGAATTGAAGTGATGAACTTCGAGACACTTCAACGCACCTATAAAGAAAATGACATCTACAACAATCCGGTGCAGGGCATCTACCATTACCAGGTCATCCGGCGCATGATGGACATCTGCGAGAAATACAATCTCGATTATGAGGTGGAAGAAATCTTCGCTGCCCAGAACAGAAACAAGACACAGCCGGGAGTGAGCATCCTCCCGCAGGTGGAACAGACACATGGCGAAAAAGCCGTGGAAGCCCATATCCTGCGCCGTATTTTCGCTACTATCCGGATCAGGGATTGGGAGACGGACGAGCTGACAACCACACTGGTCGTCGCCTACCACCAGGACGGCATACAGGCAGCCATAGGCCCCTGCGTGAAGATATGCCATAACCAGTGCATCCTCTCACCGCAGCGGAGCATCAGCAATTACGGGAAAAAGAAGGTGACAACCGATGAGCTCTTCGAAACCGTGGACGGCTGGCTGGCCAATTTCGAGGTGAACATGAACGAGGACATTGCAAGGATTCAGCGGTTGAAACGCCGGATTATCCCGATGGAGGAAATCTACCTGTACATCGGCTTGCTGACAGCCTTGCGCGTTTCCCATGACAGTTCGGACAGAAACCTGTCATCCACTGTAGAAACCTACCCGTTGAACCAGAGCCAGATTTCCATCTTCACGGAAGAGGTGCTGAAACTGGCCATGAGCAAGGGACAGATTACCGCATGGGATTTGTACAACGTGGCCACTGAAATATATAAGCCTGGAAAGACAGACTTCCCGGCCCTTATTCCACAGAACGGAGCCATGGCGGAACTCCTGCTTTCCCGTCTCTCTGAAGAGGTGGAAGTACAGGATGCCGTTCCGATAAACTGACATGCAAGCTTCTCAAGCCAAAGAAATAAGGGAGAACCTGACAGTGATAACAACTGAAAGATTCTCCCTTTTTCATTTACTCTTCAAAAAGCAGCATGAATTCCACCTTCCTTCTCCGTTCGATGCTCGGAACCACTTTTCCTTTATAGCACCTGAAAGAGACATATTCCTTGTAAATATTGCGGTCTCCCGACTCCAGCTTCTTTAACAGACGGCTTTTCGGTCTTTTTCCATATCCTTTTAATCTGTAGGGTCCCACATTATATGAAAGGACTGCTGCCAATAAAGAATCACGCCCCAGATAACTGAACATGCGGCACAGCTTACGGAGGTCTTCCCTCAGAATGGAGTCTCCCTGCGCTTTGGAGATGCTGTTGGTAAACCTCTCCCCGGGAAGAACCTTGTGACCCCACCCGACATAAGGCCAATGCTTTTTCTCTCCATGCCAGCCCTCGAATCGCTTGACACACTCGACCGCAAGACTGAACCTGTCCGGACTTGCCTTTACCGGATTCTCCGCCCTTGAAGGCATACCCGGAAAAAAGACCGTGGCGGAAAGTACCGCAAACCATATTGCTTTTAACTTCATCATAGGCAGGACCGGCTTAGTGTCCGACAATTGTGACCGGCAATTCCTTACTATCCGCAGTCACGACGGAATCCTCGTCCTCCGTCTCGTTGTTGAAGTCAAAAGTCAATTGGTAAAGCTGTGCCGGTTCGCTGTTGTCCTCAAAATAGATGTCAATTGTCTGCTGATCTTCGCATTCAGAAGTGTAGTATAACCTGAACACCTCCCTGTCAAGGGGATAGCGGTCATTGGGCAGCAGCACCATCCCGTCATCCATGCGGAGCGTACCCTTGCCGTCCGGCTGGAAATAGCGGATGGTGTAGCGGGCATCGGAAAAATGTCCTTCACGTTTGAGTTCACAGCGTATTTCCACCGTCTCGCCTTTTATTATACGTGTGGGAACAGGCATGTTCTCCACCTTGAACGGATAAGACTGCTGTACTTCCATTTCATCAGAACAGGCGGACAACAGCAAAACCGCCAGACCCAGGAACAGGACTGCCACCATTCCGGCCAATCCTCTTTTTTTATTCATTGCATTCATATTCTATCAGATTTTAATACGTTATACTTTATTCGACACTTACAGGAACTTATGTTGCAGGTATTCATTCAGGTCCTTGTAGCCTTTATACAAAGAGGAACAATCCACCAGTTTATCCGCATAGCGTTTGCGGAGTGCCTCCAGCGTGCGCCGTCCGGCTTCATCCCGATCCAGATAACAGTTGACCCTCTCGTACCTGTCAAGAATAGGGAACGAGCGTTCCAGCGATGACACCGAGTTCAACACAAGATAGTCGTCTCCATATCCCAGACCGAGTTCCAGCCACGAAAGGCAGTCGATAAACCCCTCGAAGAGGTTGCATGTGTCCGAACCGTTATCCATCAGTGAAATGTCCTTAGGTGACAGGCTGGCCTTGAAAAACCGGTTGCGCAACTCGTATCCATCGCTGACATTCCTGAATCCGATGGCGAAATACCGTTTCCCGTGCAAGGTATATCTGACTTCCCGACAGTTCGGTACAGCCACATCGCTGCTAATGCCGCGTTCCGCCAGATATCGGAGCAGGACTCTGTTGTATAGAGGCCCGAAGCGTACATCCGTGAAACTCTCCTTCTTGAGGAGATCCTCCCTGTTATTCCCATCAGTGCGGGAAACGGTCTTGTGCTCGGGGGCGAGGCCGCCCCATGTCTCTGTGATGAACCTGGCCTGCGCCTTGAAATCCCCGCTGCCGATAAACTCCCCGGCAAGATTGAATATGTCACCTCCCTGCCCGGTGCCGAAGTCATGCCAGATTTCCTTTCGTACATTCACCTGGAACGAGGCGGTGCGTTCCTCCCGGTACGGGGCCAGATACCAGTATTCGTCACCCCGTCTTCTTGCCGGTTCATATCCCATCCTTGCCAGAAAAGCGGCGATAGGGATAGCTTTTATCTCTTCTATAGTCATAGATGTACAGTTTTAATGGATAATGAATTTGATTCCCAATCCGAATTGGGTTGTAAACAGATCCAGGGAACTTCCCCACAAGGCACGTTCCCGGATATTGGCAAGCAGGACAATGCGGTCTGTCAGGTAAGTCTCAAGTTCCAGGGTTATCGCACCGCCATAGACAAACGCATCCTTGGCGAGCAGCGTTGAGCCGTCATACAGCATCCTGTCTCCCCAATTCACGGTTTCATAGCCGGCCAGTGCGGAACCGCCGATGGAGAGAAAGACCGTCCTGGTCGGGTCCGACAGGAATTTCAGGTAATAGCCGCCTTCTGCCGTGAACTGTGCGCAGGGCACATTCACGTTCCGGTACCCGTAATTCTTCATCAGATACTCGGTACCTATGACCCAACGGTCGGCTCTTTTGGTATATCCTGAAACGGCAAATCCGGCATAATGATTCAAGGGGGATTTCGAGCCGTTCGCAAATCCTCCGCGCAGTTCCACGCCCTTCATCCCGGGCAGGTACCGCTGGGCATGTGCCCGCCCCGGGAACAGGGCAAGCGACACGGCTGTAACGAATAGGAACAGATACTTCTTCATGACTACTTTACTTTAAGTCCGTTTATAACTCTGGCTCTCACGATATCTTCACTTTCCACGGTGAAGGTCTGGTGCCTTCCACCGCTTTTCTCATGCATTTCCACCACCAGCACCTTGTCCGAGGGAATGGTGAATTTGTCCAGGACGAAGACGGTGCGCCCGTCCTTTTTCCCTGCGACAGTTGTTACATAGTCGTAAGCACGCAAAGGAAATATCACCTGTTCCTGGATGGCGGTACGTTTCATCACCTTCTTGTCCACAATCTTGAATGTCACGAAATCCACTTCATAAGGTACGTTGGACCGGTTCCTGATTTGTGTATGAAAGTACAGCAGCCCGTTATGGGTGTAAAGACCGCGCAGCAGGTACTGGATGCCGAACGCCTTGCTCCCGATATGCTTGATGTGCCCTTTGTTGTTCTTGTGGACGGACTTCGAGATGAGATATACCAGTTTCGGAGACTCGCTGCCGAGTTCCTTCAGGTAAATGTCAAGGGCGTTGTTGGGACGGTTCACTTCGCTTCCGTCATGGATGAAATCCTTCATCTCGATGTTCAGCAACAACGGTTCTTCCGCATACTTTACATTGAATGTATAGAAACTTCCGCTTTCGGTTATCACGGACATGTTGGTCTCCTCACGGAAATTCTTTACGGTAGCCTTTACACGAATGACATTTTCCGCACCGTCCGCCTTGCCTGCAATGAGGTTCGGCGATCCGAGGTCCACATAACGCACCGAAGACGGGAAGATGATATGCGTGGTCTTGTCGTAAGTCACTTCCAGACCGTACGGCGGTATCATCCGGTCGAAAGTGAGTTTTCGGGTCAGCCCGTGATAGAGGTCCCCGTCTTCCTCTTTTTGGGGATACACTTCCTTGACCGGTGTGATTCCTTTGTTTACTACCGCTGCGCTGTCGGTTTCAGTCTGGGCAAAGGCGCCCATGGTGCCCCATGCAAGGGCAAGCATTACAAATAACTTTTTCATGTTGATTGAATTTTAATGGGTTGTCATTGATTGTCATTCTGATAAAGCATCAGGGTGTAACCGGATTTGAGATGCACCTTCTCTTCACGCATCTTCCGGGAGATGTACTGTGAAACACCCTGTATGGCACCCTTCCCGAGTTCGGAAAGTAGCTGGTCGCCTGCCGACTGGTTGGTGATGGAGATGCTCGTGCCGAGATTCTGCCCCAGATTGGCGGCAACCTCCTTGACAGCGTTTGCTTCCATGGATCCCGGAATGAAGATGCCTTCCTGTCCGTCATTGTCATACACGGCAAGTTTCACGGGGATGATGGTACCGCCATATTCCACCTGAAGGATGTTGACGTGAAGCCTTTCTCCCTGTATGCGCCCTTCTCCGATGAGCAAGGAGTTTTTGGGAAGGACATGCTTTCCTACACGCATCGCTTCCAGCAGTCTCATCCTCACACCCTGACCGCTGATTACAGTCTGGTTCCCGTGGATGCAGGCACATATGGTATTCCTCACGTCTTTTTCATTCCTGTGACCAATCGGGGTATGGAATCTTTCCGCCAATGTCCTTCCCGTTAATGACACGGAATCCCGGACCGGTTGCGGCAACGATGAAACCACGGGAGTGGAGACCAGCCCGACGGGAACGGCCTTCATGTTTCCATCCCGTCCGGCTTCTTCATCCTCCGGGCGGCTGTCCATCCTTTTGCCGCCATTACCCGGCATGTATTTGGCTGCGAGCTCGTAGGACTTTTCCAAAAGTGCCACCTGTTCCTCATAACCCGGCTGTGCATTCTGTGCGGCAACCGTCTGCTTCAGTTGTTCCACCTCGGCTTTCAAGGCCTCCTTTTCCGGGTCTTCCTGCGGTGACTCGTAAAAGTTGCCGAGAGTCCTGTTGATGTCATTGTAGGCGGAGACGGATGAAGAGCGGGCTTCATTCCTACTGTCACTTGCACGTGGACTGCCATCCTTGGTATCCGCATCCGATGACAATGCCACGACAGCTCCGGAGTTTTCATCCGCAACACCTGAGAAGTCTCCCAGTGTACGCATTTTTTCCGCCTGTTTGCGCTTTATGTCAGCCTGCTCGTAGGCGGCAATCTTGTCTTCCTCTATGTCGGCTCCTCTCGGGTCAGGCAGTTCGGTGTTGAAGCCCGCATTTTTCTCCTCCTTTTGTTTGTCCTCTTCGGACGGTGCGAAAATGAACCACATCGCACCGAGGAAGAGAAGGAACATCCCGGCAAAAACCAGGTATTTCCTGATTTCCAGCCTCTGTTTTAATTTATTAATATCATTACTCATTTTCTTTCTGATTGAATCGGTTAAAAAACTCTTCCATCTCCTGCACCCTTTTATCCGGGAGTGTATCGGCAGGAACGATATCCGGAATGTCCAACGGGGCTATCTCAATGATGTCCCGCTGTACATCTTCCCGCCCGATGTCATAGATGGCGCGGAAAATCAGATAGAAATTTCCGAGAGCAAACAGGACAGCCAGCACGATGACTGTCAACATTCTCTTTTCCGGAGAAAGCCCGGCACACAAACCCCGAAGCTTTTCTGCAACGGTTTCCTTGATTCTTACAAACATTTGTTTCATACATTCAAAATTTTAACGGTCATACACTTTGATATCCCTGTTCTCCACCACACGGAAGGCTTCAAGGATGAAACCGTGCGGATTATTGTCGCTGCGGGTGGAGTTCAGCAGCCTGCCACGTGTGACAAGGCTGCGTTCGGTCACACTCTTCTCCCTGATAATGGAGAGTTTCGCATAGGTCACGACCTCATACGGATAGGTATTGAAATCGCACCTGACACTGTCAATCCCAATCCGCTGGCTCATGTTTCCCGAAATGATCCGGTTGTAATATCCCTGCTCTGCCAAATCCACATAATGGGCATAGGCAGAACGGTCACTGAGGAACATGGCCCGTTGGATATTACCCTCAATCGCACTCTTGTCAGGGGATAACGTAAAGAACAGTTCATGGAACCTCCTGACATGCTCCCTTGCCTCCACCGGACGGTTCTGCTCCAAGTCCTGTGAAAGGGCCAGCATCAACGACTTTCCTTCATCCAGAACATAGATCTTCTCCCGTTGCGCTTCCGCAAAAGTGTAAGCCTTCCATACGGAAAAAAACACAAGTAGCGTGCATACACACAGATAGACAATCCCGAACAGACGCAGCTGTCGGAAGCTGGTCTCGATATTCTTCAATGATTTGAATTCCATTCTGTAAATGTTTTATACTGTTATTATTTGATAAGCCTTCCGGCAATGTTTCCCACCGCTGCTCCTGCCGTACCAGCCACCAGGGAACCGGCCTGGGATGCCCTTTGGTTCACATTCTTGAGGTAGTTGCCTGCACCGCCTCCGGCCTGCACAATCCAGTTTGATACGGTCGGTATGGTGAAATACCCGATGATGCCGATAATGAGGAAAGTGATGTAAACCGCGTTTGAACTGTCGGGGATGAAATCCGGATCGGAAAGCCGCTCGATATCCCTCTGTAGCATCAGCACCTGGATTCTCGCCAGCACACTGCTGAACAGGTCGCTGACAGGAAGCCAAAGGTAGATGCTGATATAGCGGACGAACCACTGGCTGAGAGAAGCTTGGAAACCGTCCCAGCAGGAGATGGCGAAAGAAACCGGACCGAGTATCGAAAGGACTATCAGGAAGAATGTCCTCAGCGTGTCGATGACCAGCGCCGCCGCATTGAACAGAAGTTCCAGCAGTTCCCGGAAGAAATTCTGTACGGCCCTTTTCATGTTGTACATCGCGCGGTCCACATACATCCCGCAGGCTTCTATAGCGTCAAACGCACCCAGCTCGTCCAGCCTGTTGTCAAAAGTCTCCTTGTCGACCAGATAGGCTGTCTCGGGATTCCGTTTCATCGCCTCAATCTCCAGCTTGTCCTTCTGTGCCCGGTACTCGTTCATGTCAAAGGTCTGCGACTCCAATATGGTATGGGTCCCTTTCACGACGGGCGAGAGGATGCTGTTCAGCGTACCCAGAACGAGTGTCGGAAAGAACATGATACAAAGCCCCAAAGCGAACGGACGCAAAAGCGGAAAGACATCCACAGGCTCGGCACGTGCCAGAGCCTGCCATACACGATACGCCACATAGAAAAGCGCTCCCAGACCGGCAAGGCCTCTTGCCACACCGGTCATCTTTGAGCAGAGCGGCATCATTTCCACATACAGATTCTGTAAAATCTGATGCAGGTTGTCAAAATCTATAGCCAACAATAACATAATGAAAGCGGATTAGGAATTACCAATAACGTTCGTTCGGTGAGCCGTAGAGTGCCATCACGCGGTCTAGGTCGTTCTGTTTCTTGGCGCGCAGGTAGGACACCCCGATGTTCTTGTTGGTGTAATACTGTACCAGACTGCGGTTTTGCAACATGTCGTTGTAGCAGCGGTCGATGATATCCATCCTTTCCTTGTCGTTCATGGAAAGCCCGTTCTCGTTGACCACCGTCTTCAAATCGTTCAGCAAATGGGCACTTTCTTCCAGCAGTTTGGTGTATCCCAAAGCAATCGCGCTCAGTTCTTCCGGCGTAAAATACGGGTCGCTGAGCATACGCTCGAAGCTGGTGACATAGATGTCCGTGATATCGCCCACCATCAGGATGGTCTGCTGGACTTTGCGGGCATCACGGACAAGGTTCTTGACCTTGCGAAGCCCGTCGTAATACTCCTTGCCCTGCTGGTAGATTTTCACGGTTTCCTGAAAACTATTCGCCATATTGGTGGCAGTGGAGGATGTGTGAACGATGTTCTTGGCAGCATTGATGATTCCCTGCGCCAGATTGCCCGGGTCGCTCACTACCCATTGGGCTTTCGCTGTGAGGCTGACAAGGAAGCAGCCCATGCACAGCATAAGAATTTTCTTTTTCATGATGTTTCTATTTTTAATTGTGAATAATTCTGTTAAAAGTCAGATTCCCATTTTCCGCCCTTTGGACGGCGGGTTCCGGAGGATGGTCCGTTGCGCCTGTCTCGGTCGGTTCTCTATTCCGGAATTCTCCCTCTTGCGTCTGATGGAGGCGAAGAGTTCGTCTGCATACGGCCTGCGTCCGGTCATTCTGACGAAACGGGCATCCAGCTCCCGGTAGGCTTTCTCTGCCTGACACGAGCGTTCCGTCGCGGAAACGTTCTTGTCTATGCCGTACTTGGCGAGAAAATCAGGACTGATTTGCAGGATGTCGTGAACCACATCCGGTGAGGCCGCAATCCGTCCCAAAATCTCCAGTTCTCCATCCAGTCTTTCCAAATAGAAATCCGGCAGACGGACATCCTTGATGCTTTCCGCAGCCTTTTCCGCATTCCTGCACAGACGGCTTTCCAATATCACCCCCTCATCATATGCTGGTTCCGGCCCGGAACGGTTCAGCCTGTCAAGCCTGTCATAATCATCCGCAAGCCCGTACCTGAGTGCCACATACCGTGAAGGTGGCATAAGATGCACGGCCAGGTTGCAGAGTTCCCACATGTCGCTCTCTTTCCGATGGAAGTCCAGAATCCGGACAGATGACCGCACTTCTTGCGGTGACGGACGTTCCTGCTTGCTTTCCGGATTTTCCTTCGAGTAAACATCCTGCATGAATGTGTACATGGCAAGCATTCGGTGGACAGGGACGGCTTCTTCAGGTCTGATATCCATAAGCCGGGAACCGTTCTTCTCCATGAAATAAGTATCTTTCAATGCCTCCATCAGTTCCGACCTGTCCGTTTCCGCCGTTTTTTCCGGTGTCGGGAACAGGTACGAGGCTGACAACAGGCAGGAGACTTGGGTAATCACATCCTCCGACTTCCTGTACCGCCTGACCAGTTCCGACAGCTTCCGGTACTCCTTTTTCCGGACAAGTACCCTTGTCTGTTTCATCACTTCCGTCAACTCCTTGAGGCGCGGCTCGTCCAGATAGCGGCGCTGCTGTTCTTTTATCCATTCTTTCATTTCCATGATTCGTGATTGTTTTTCGGTTTTCATGTGATTCCAATCCCTTTCACCTGGCTTCGCTTGCTATCGGCCAACTGCCTGATGGCAAGCTCTATATTGCCTCCGAGTTTCTCCGTAAGCCGCATCAGCTCAAGTTTTTCGGTCTCTTCTGTGGTGTAGCAGACGTACTCCTCAAGTGAAACCTCCGTAGCATAGACTGCTGACTGTGAGCCTCCGAGACCAATCCACACTTCCTTGTACTTTCGGGAAGGATTGTTTGCCATGTTGATGGAAAGTATCTGCGCCCGCTCCTTGTCGGTCAGACCGAGCAAGGTCTGGATCTCATCGAACTTGTTCATATACTTGCGCTGGTCAAGGAGAATCTTACAGTCACTATTATTAATGATGGTGCCCTTGACAATCGGAGAAGAAATGATGTCCTCTACTTCCTGGGTCACGACCACGGCCTCGCCGAAAAACTTTCGGACGGTCTTGAAAAGGTAGCGGATATAGTTGCTCATATTGGCGGATGCCAATGCCTTCCAGCACTCTTCGATAAGGATTATTTTCCGGATACCTTTCAACTTGCGCATCTTGCTGATAAAAGTCTCCATGATGATGATGGTGACAATCGGAAGTAGCACCTTGTTGTCACGGATATTGTCCAGCTCGAAGACAATAAACCGTTTGCCAAGCAAATCAAGCTGTCTGTCGGAATTCAACAGGAAGTCATACTCGCCACCCTTGTAATAAGGTTCCAGCACATTCAGGAATCCCCACACGTCAAAATCCTTCTCACGGGTTCGCTTCTCTTTCAGGATATCCTGATACTCGTCACGGATAAACTCATAGAAGGTATCGAAGGAGGGTTTTATGCTGCTGTCCCTGCGGATTTTCTCCAGAAAAAGATTGACCGCATTAGATAGTGCCACCTCCTCGGCACGTGTCGGCGGCTCGTCGTCACGCTTCCACAGGGTAAGGATAAGCGTCTTGATGGACTCTTTCTTCTCGATGTCGAAAATTCCGTCTTCCACATAGAAAGGATTGAAGGCGATGGGATTATCCTCCTCGTAGGTGAAATAAATCCCGTCCTCGCCGTGTGTCCTCGCGTGGATCAGGTTGCACAGCCCCTGGTAGGAGTTGCCCGTATCCACCAATAGCACGTGTGTCCCTTGCTCGTAATATTGCCTCACCATATGGTTGGTAAAGAAGGACTTGCCCGAGCCGGACGGGCCGAGGATAAATTTGTTCCTGTTCGTGATGGTGCCGTTCTTCATCGGCAGGTCGGAAATGTCCAGATGGACCGGCTTTCCGGTCAGGCGGTCCACCATACGGATGCCGAACGGAGAGAGCGAATCCTTATAGGAGGTTTCCCCGATGAACAGGCATAGGGCCTGCTCAATAAAGGTGTGGAAACTCTCCTCGGACGGGAAATCTCCGGCATTGCCGGGTATTGCCGCCCAGAACAGAGTCGGCACATCCACCGTGTTGTGACGCGGTTTCGCTTCCATCAACGCCAGCTGGCTACCTACATCGTTCTTGATGCGCTTCAACTTTTCCCGGTCATCGCTCCAGGCCATGACATTGCAGTGTGCGCGGATGGAGGTCAGCCCCTTGCTGTGCGCCTCGTTCAGGTACTCTTCAATCCATTCGCGGTTGATCTGGTTGGAACGGCTGTAACGGGAAAGCGAATGCATGTTCCGTGCAGTCTGCTCGAATTTCCTGAGAATTTCCGCCGAATCATCAATGAAGAGGTACTGGTTCACCACATGGTTGCAGGTAAGCAGAATGCCTATCGGTGCGGCAAAGGACAGCCGACAGTCGCTCCGGTCTGTCGAGAGCCTTTCATACCGGCAGTCGGTTGACACGTTCGACGGCAGGTCTTCCGGATCGGAAAGCGTATGAAGGCACAGGTAGTTGTCGCCCACCTTCATTTCCCCGGCACCGAGTGACAGATCCTGCAAGCAGGTAGCATCTTCCTGCGACATGGAAAAATACTTCTCGATGATGCCGGCGGAATTTTTGCTCCCGATGATTTCCTCATCCGTCAGGCGGATGATACGTAGCAGGCCGCTGTCGTTCACGATGCGTTCGAATTGTCCGCAACACTCCATGAACCGGGTGACGGTTTCCTTGTCCTGCATTTCCTTGGGGATAATGAATCCCCTTGTAAGTGCATTGAAACTGCTGGTTGTCCGGCTGTGCTCCTTCGTGGTTTTCGTAAGGAACAGGTAACAGGTATGCTGCAAATACGGCCGCTCGTTGAAATGGCGTTCGAAACTGCGGCTCAGAAAGCTCAGGTCTTCCTTGCAAATATCCGGTTTATATCCCTCTTCGATGAAGAAGTCCTGCTTGTGTACGATGCTGTAGTTCGGCAAGACCTTTACCGCTTTTGCCCAGGTGGAGTGCATGGACTCGTACTCGGCACGTGTCAGCGTGAACAGTTCCGGCAGTTCCACCCGGTATGCTACGGTGATGTCCGCATCCTTGCTGATGATGCAGCCGTTCTCCACGGACAACAGTGGGAACTTGCTTTCCAGCGTGGCTGTTTTCATTACGTTTTTCATGCTTTTCTGTTTTTAATGGTTGGAGAAAACAACCGGAGGAACTTTCTCCGGCTGATGATGTAGCGGGGATGGCTGCGCAGCGCATGGAGTTTCATAAGGCCCCATTCACCGTATTTCGAATTCATCCTGAAAGTGACCCAGACCAGCACCGATGCGGAAACGACCCCGAAACCGATGCAGACCCACTGGTCGATACCTGCCATGTACATGACGACGAAGATTACGAACAACGCGAGCAATCCTCCCGCAAAGATGAACAGGTACTGGCTCTTGAGTCCCTTGAACTCCGGGCTGCGCCCAATCCCCTTGTTGACATTGAATTCCGCCATATTACAGGAAGAATGAGCGTAAGATGGTGGCGGCGACAATCAGGAAGATACACGCACCGAACCAGCTGGCGGCAGTCTTTGAGGTATCCGGGTCGCCTGACGAGAACTTGGAATAGACCTTCACGCCTCCGATAAGGCCGATAACGGCACCGATGGCGTAAATCAGCTTGGTGCCGGGATCGAAATACGAAGTGACCATATTGGTAGCTTCCGTAATTCCACCGATACCGTTGCCCTGGGCAAATGCCCCCATTGAAACCAGCAGCGTCATGGCTGCCAAAAAGAATCTTTTTTTCATGTGTCGAAACTTTTAATTAGTGAGACAAAAAATGATTTCGACTGCGAATATATAGTGCTTAATTTATTGATTTACAAACTGTACGATATGTGACACCGTATGACATCACGTTACATCGGCAGGGAATTTTCAACCATTCAAAAAGGGTTTTCCCGGCAATATGAAACAGTAAAAACAGGATAAGGAGAAAGCGGCATTTCATTTCTTCCGGCAAAGGTAGCCCCGTGTCCTGAGAAGCCCGGCAAGGCGGCCCTGCGGGCTGGTTGCCGTGAAATAATCATCCTCGCTGCGCTTGCGGTATTTTTTCACGGCAAGCCTTGCGGGATTCCGGACCGGGGCGGAAAAGCCTTCAGGAAATAAAATACCGTTCGGTTTGAATGGATATATGTAAAACAAAAAACAGAAGATAACATGGAAACAAGAAACAATCAGACAGTGGCTTTCACGGGACACCGTAAGGAACGTATTCTGCAAGGGTTCGGAAACGATCCCCGGATACTTGCACAAATCAGGGAAGCTGTGGCTGGAATGGTAACAGAACTGTACGGGCAGGGATACAAGGAATACTACACCGGGATGGCCAGCGGATTTGATATGACTGCTGCGGAGGCGGTCTTGCAGGTCAGGGAGAGATACGAAGGTATCAAGCTCATAGCGGCAGTACCTTTTCGGAAACAGCCCTTGTGGTTTGAAGCGGAAGACCGGCTGTTGTATGCCCGTCTGTTGGAAAGGATGGACCAGGTGGTCATGGTTTCCGAGAATTACCACAAGGGCTGTTACCTGCGCAGGGATGAATACATGGTACGTAAGGCGGATGTTATCGTTGCCTATTGGGACCTCGTACCGAAAGGGGGAACATTCTACACGGTAAGCAAGGCGTTGGAATGCGGCAAGCCGGTCATCAACATCCACGAAAGGCTGAGATAGTGGGAACCGGGTTGTGACATTTACATAACTTATGCAAATCCACATGAACCGGGAACAAGCCGGAATGGACAAACAGGATATATTAAGAAACTATAACTTGAATGTCCGGACAAAACCGGTATCTTTGTCTTTATGAATCAATCCGGTAGCCCGGCTTTATGTATCGCGAGGCAGTATCCGATATCCGGAAGCGGCTCCTGATGATGTGTACAGCCCGTATCTTGAATAATAATATTGAAAAAAACTATGAACCATGAATGAAAACTGGCCTGAAATTGTGGAGGATTTGTCACCTTGTCTTAGACCGGGAGCGATAAAAGGAGATTATCTGCGGGATGTAGGGTATTGCCTGAGATATCTCGGATGGAAAAAGACCAACGGGACAATGGTGTTCCGGGACATGTGGCATTCAGGTGGGGATGACTCCGGACATCCCGATATACTGCTCTGTAAAAAAGAGAAGGACGGCACTTGTCTGCCGGTTCTTCCTGTTGTAGTAGAGTTGCCTGACAGTGAACCGTCCGGACGGCTGGCGTTGTCAATGCGGCAGTTAAAGCTTGATATCGGATTATATATAGGAAAAAATATCCGGTTGTATTATCAGACTCCCGGTTGTAAGGATGAACCGGTCTGCGCATTTGTGGCGGACTTTCAGAAAGATGACATGAACGGAAGTGCGATTTGCGACCTGCTTCTTTATGAGAACTTCAGTCCGGAAAAGATGAACGGTTTTGTAATGGATGCCATACATGGGTAATAAGAAAAACTTTATACCGGCACTTGTGCATTAATGCTCCCGCTTCATTCCCCATACCAAAAGCCATTTTTATTCAATGGAAGATAATAAAAATGGCTTTTGATATAAACAGAATTTTAAATTATATCAGAACCCGTTTCCTGCTGCATCTTACGCTCCTTCTTTTTCTCTTTTTGCAGCTTTTTCTTAGCCTCCATTTCCGCCATGATCTGTTTCAGAGGCTTGACCGTTTCCGGTTCCTCACGTTTGAACCGCTTGAAATAGATACTTTCGATAAACTGTGGAAGCGGAGCTTTCCAGACCTCTTGCCTGTGGTTGTCTATCTTGCCGAGCTTGTCGGGATTCAGACCCAATTCACGGGCCATCTGCACCTGCCTGTCTGAAAGGCGGTGACGCTTCTGCGCCACCAGCCATTTTTCTAATATCGCTTTTGTCACTGCCATCGTTCATTTTTTTGCAAAGATAGAATTTTGCATTGATTTCTCTTAAATACTTGTTTGTCAGCATTACCTTATAGTCCATAATATATAAGTGCCAATATTGGCAGAAATTTAATATGACGATGGAAATAAAAAGAGACAGTTGGGATATATATAAATTTCCAAAAACAGGAAAAGGCACACCGATATCACATCGACATGCCTTCTGAAAAATATGACAACAAAGAAGCAATTAAACAAATTCATTTATATCGAATGCCCCTGTCTCATTTTTTGTATTATCCATTTCTGAAATTTGTGAGTCATCACAAAGCATACTATCAATAAGATTTCCTATCTTCTTTTTAATAGCGGTTTCTTTCCGCATAATTCTGATGATTTCTTCTTCAGATAGATAGATGCGTGGGGCACGAATTGCAGGATTTCTTTTTATGCCAAAAGATTCTGCTTCTGACTTCGGCATTGCTTGTTGTTTTTTGTTTTTCACATTCGATTCCATATTTACATGTATTTATTCCAATCAATTCTAATCTGTTCCAAAGATTGTTTTGGCGCCTCTTTTCCATTTGGCATATTTTCCTTAAGCAGTTTTTCCAATTGGCTTTGAGTACTCAATTCGGTTGCAAAGAACCTGAACAGGTCTGTATCCTGAAGTTGGTACAGGGTTTCGGCTGCATTTCGGATTTTCTTTCTGTCATCCGTCCCCAAAATAAGTACATCAGCGACATTGTTCAATTCTTCAAAAGTCAGTGCCCTTGAAAAATCCGGGTCAGGAACACACCCGTCATTTGACATAAGTTCCCGTTTTTCCGATTCTGTCAGTCCCTTTTGTGAAGAGAAACCATCTATCACATCATCCGGATCTATATCCTCATCTTCCTCTATAGGCTCTTTCTTCATAGGTTCAGAACGTGTGGGAGTTTTTCTCGCCATGTCCGGGTCTTCAAGATAGACTATTTTTGTCTTTCCGATTACTTCATTGTACTCGTCCAGTGGATTCGGCTGCGTTTCGGTTTTCTCTTCATGCCCGACTTTAAGGATATCCTTCTCCGCTTGTGCAATCCACGCTTCAGCCTTGTCCAGTCTTGCCCTATACCGGGCTTTCCTTGCTTTTTCCGCCATCCGCTTTTTGCGTGATTTCCATAACCGGATACGTGCAATACGCATATGACGAAGCTGACTATCCCAAAAATTATAAACTCTCGGACTGAAAATGAACATCCATACCTTATATAATATGTAGGTTGCCGACATGGCTTTTACTGAAAAATAAATTAATGTTGTTTCCATGACTATTGAATTTTAGGGGGTGAAAAACGGTCTTTATACATTCGGGTGATTTCCTCGATGTTGAGTTCTATATGCTCAGCGATGATGTTACTGATATAGCTCGCAATACTTACTTCGGGAGCTATCACATGGAGATAATTCTTTATCTCGTCGTACAGCTTGCGGTTCAGGTACACCTGGATGCGTCCTGGCATGGGGGTATTCACCAGATACTTCTGACGAAAGTTACTGTCACATTCGGGCATATTGCAAGGTTTGGGATTTTTCCGGGCAGTTCCTTTTTCCGTATCCTGCCTTTCATTGTTTTCCTCTTCCGGAACCTCAACCACTATGATATCCTCGTTCTCGATGGCATCAGGAATGTCACCGACCATATACCCCCTGATTTTTTCTTCATTCACTTTTACAATTTTCTTTGCCATATCTCAATTACAGGTTAAATTTTACAATCAGTTCGTTTGCCAATTCCTGCAATCCGCTGCCTTTAAGCTGTCCTGCCGGCGGTGGAAGGAGCGAGCAGCGGAAATAGGTACGTGTCCGCGATGAGAGTTCCTTGTCATAGCGACAGAGATCGGGAATCATTGAATCCAGAATTTTCAACCCCTGTTTCTTCATCAGTGCCATATAATTGTCAAGCACTTCGGTATTGCTTCTTTTCTTTACCTTGGTCCAGAACAGGAACACGTCTTTCAAGGGAATGTTCTTCCGGTTTTCCGCACATTTCATAACACTTTTGGCAAAGACAAAACTGCTGTCCATAACGAAATTGTCAGCGGCAATGGGGGTCAATACATAATCCACATTGAAAATGGTCTGCAAAACGCCGGATATGTCCATAGACCCCGGCAAATCTATGAAAACGATATCAAAATCTGCTTTTGCCGCCAACTCTCCGGCCACCTGGCGTGCATTCTCCGGCTTTGCCTGCCTGATAGGATAAATCCTGCATCCCCTGAGCCTCTGTTCCTCCAGCAACACCATGTACTTCTTGTTTATCTCCACCATCTCCATGTCCCGTTCCCTCAGATTGAACAGGCTGCGCTGGGTGGCGTCACAATCAACGATAGCCACATTCTTGCCCATCGAATAATTCAGGAGACTGGCAAGTGTTACCAACATTGTACTTTTGCCGACCCCACCTTTCTGGTTGCTGACCGCAACGAATAACGGATTCTTCTTCATAACTGAACTTTTTTAATGGTTTATTACACTATTGTTTTACTTGTCTGTTGTTTGCTTTGTGACAAGGTTTGTTAGTGATATGGTTACTTTGTGCTCACCAACCGGCAAACCGACCAACCGATAGTTATCTGCCCCAACAAAGCAAGTAAACAATCACTGCCCACCTGTTGCAACAAGTGTTTTCGCTAACCGACAATACAACGGACAGCCACTTGATTATTGGTTTGTTTTACCGTTCACGCTGCAAATAAAAGGGTATTTTTTCATACCTGCACTATGTTTTAAGGGAGGTGACGACCTGTGTCATCATTTGTCATCACGTTACATATAACCCGCTATTTTACAATAGGATAAACCGCCATAACTTTGCACCGGCAACGGAACGGATACCGCTGCGGAGGTTTCCCGAAGCCGAAGAATGAGGCTGAAGGTCAAAACTTAATTTGACGAAGGAAAATTCATGTTCAAGCGAACATAGCAAGTTGTGTTTTGAGGCACCCGAAATAAATTCGGGCACTCAAAACAACTTGCCACTCGCCTGACGGCTCGGGGAGGATTCACTCCAAAGTCGTGAATCCGGGGCCGGAAGATTAGAAACTGAAAATATCAATGCGTATGGAAGAAAACAAGAAGAAAAACTCAAGAAAAAGCGCAGGCAGGAAACCAAAATCCGACCCTGCCGTGCATCGTTATGTGGTACGGTTGAACTCGGAAGAGAACGGACGTTTTGATATTCAATTCCAAAAATCAGGATTGAAAGAACGCTCCAAGTTTATCAAGACAATGATTTTCGGCAAGGAAATCAAGGTGGTGAGAATAGACAAGGCGACGATGGATTATTATATCCGCCTGACCAATTTCTACCACCAATTCCAGAGTATCGGCAACAACTACAACCAGACGGTGAAAGCCGTAAAGACAAATTTCGGGGAGAAACGGGCTTTCGTCCTGCTCCGTAATCTGGAAAAAGCAACAATAGACTTAGTGTTGCTGAGCAAGCGGATTATCATGCTGACCCGTGAGTTTGAAGAAAACTATCTGATAAAACAACGGAAGGAGGAGGAAAATGGTGGCTAAAATCAACAGAGGTGCTTCGCTCTACGGTGCAATCATCTACAACCTGCAGAAAGTGAACGACAATACAGCCCGCATCATTTACGGGAACCGCATGATTGCCAATGTGTCGGGGAACACGGAGCGTGTCATGCAACAGACCCTGTGGGCGTTTGACAACTACCTGCTTGCCAACAAGAATACAGAAAAGCCAGTCCTGCATATATCGTTGAACCCTTCTTTGGACGACCGGCTCACGGATTTGCAATTCACGGAACTGGCCAGGGAGTATATGCAGCGAATGGGCTATGGCAACCAGCCTTACATTGTATATATGCACGAGGACATAGACCGGAGGCATATCCATATCGTTTCCACCTGCGTGAACGAAAAAGGTGAAAAGATAGACGACGCCTACGAGTGGAACCGCTCGATGAAAGCCTGCCGGGAACTGGAAAAGAAATTCGGGTTGAAACAGGTGGATGACAAGCGCAAGGAACTATTGGAGCCGTATCTGAAAAAGGCTGACTACCAAAATGGTGATGTGAAGCGGCAGGTTTCCAATATCGTCAAGAGTGTATTCTCCACTTATCGTTTCCAGTCTTTCGGCGAGTACAGCGCCTTGCTCTCCTGTTTCAATATCGAGGCGAAACAAGTAAAAGGCGAATTTGAAGGAACACCCTATAATGGAATTGTCTATACGATGACCGATGATAGTGGCAAGCCGATATGTACGCCCGTCAAATCTTCTCTTATCGAAAAACGCTACGGCTACGAGGGATTGGAAAAGCGTATCGGGTACAACGCCCGTGAATACAAGAACAAGAAATGGCAACCGAAGATACGGAACGAAGTGGCGCTTGCCATGCACGGATGCCGTGGAAACAAGGAGGAGTTCACCCGTTTGCTCGCCGGGAAAGGTATTGATGTGGTATTCCGTGAAAATGATGAAGGACGTATCTATGGCGCAACTTTCATCGACCATAAGAACCGTGAGGTATATAACGGTTCCCGACTTGGAAAAGAGTTTTCGGCAAACGCTTTTGAGCGGCTGTTTAACAGTCCGACCAATATGCCTGACTTGGATATGCCAATGCCTGCTCTTAATCGGCAAGGCGTTTTCTCCTCCGAAATGGAAAGCTCCATCGAACAGGCTTTCGGAATCTTCGGCATTGACGCCAACGGTCCCGACCCGCAGGAAGAGGCGCTTGCCCGCAGGCTGCAACGCAAGAAGAAAAAGAAACGCCGTTCCCGCGGAATATCCTGATTACAGATTTTATAAACCATTAAAACTATATTCATTATGCAACAAGAAGATGATTTGAGGGGACTGGCCAAGGTCATGGAGTTCATGCGTGCCATATCCATCGTGTTTATTGTCATCCACGTCTATTGGTACTGCTACCGTTCATTCGTGGATATGGGTATCAATATCGGGGTAGTCGACAGGATACTCCTGAATTTCCAGAGGACAGCGGGGCTTTTCAGCAACCTGCTCATCACAAAAGTATTTGCCGTCATATTCCTTGCCCTCTCGTGTTTGGGAACAAAAGGCGTAAAGAATCAGAAGATGACATGGCAGAAAATATATGCCTCTTTCCTTGCCGGATTGGTGCTGTTTTTCATGAACTGGTGGATGCTCGACCTGCCGTTCAGTCCGATGGTCAATGCCACCTTGTACACGGCAACACTTACAGCCGGGTATATCCTGTTGTTGATGTCCGGCGTGTGGATAAGCCGGATGCTGAAACACAACCTCATGGAAGATGTATTCAATACCGCCAACGAGAGTTTCATGCAGGAGACACGGCTCATGGAGAACGAGTATTCCGTCAACCTGCCGACAAAGTTCGTCTATCAAGGCAGGGAATGGAACGGATGGATTAATGTTGTAAATGTTTTTCGTGCGTCCATCGTGCTTGGAACTCCCGGCTCGGGTAAGAGCTACGCAGTGGTAAACAACTACATAAAACAGCAGATTGAAAAATCCTTCGCCATGTATATTTACGATTATAAGTTTCCAGATTTGTCCGAAATTGCTTATAACCATCTACTTAAACACACTCAGAATTACAAAGTGAAGCCGGAATTTTATGTCATCAATTTCGATGATCCGCGACGTTCGCACAGGTGCAATCCCATCAACCCGAAATTCATGGCGGACATCTCGGATGCCTACGAATCTGCCTACACGATTATGCTCAATTTGAACAAGACCTGGGTGTGACCTGTAAAGTCGCGTAATTGATTGTTAAACAGTGATATTAGTTGCATGATTTAACCCGCTGTTCCGTCAGCGGTAGCCTACTATAAGGTGCATCTCCAGTGATGGGTTGTGCCAAGCTTATAGGACAAAGTACACTCTCCGAAAGGACAAGACTGAACCGTGAGGGAACGTCAAGGGCGGTTAGTATCATACTGCCGAGTGGCGAGGCTGGATAGCATGGTTAACATAAGTGAACTGTCTTTAGCCATCGTGAGGTTTGAAGGAGCGGAAGATACTTTAGCTCTCACCAAAAGGTAAGCAGTCGGATAACCCCTGCCCATGTTGGGGTTACACGGACATGGCACTGCCGGTGGACTTGACAGAACCTAAACTATCCTTTTGTCAATTACGTGGAACAGGGCAAGCCTGTATCTCTCTCGTAACAACGCGAGTAAGCGAACCGCAAGGCAAGCCGAAAGGGGTGCAGGTATGAGATAACGGAGAAAGCGAACGCCTCCCTGTAATGGGGAGGATACGGATTGAATCGACATCACGGGCTGATTGTGGATAACATCATCCGACACGAAAGTGGGCAGACTTCCGTATATGGTAACTCTTTACAAGATAACTTTTAGAACTTTCAAAAGGAGGAAAGCAAATGAACGAAACTAAGACATCGTGTGCGCCTGCTGACAACAGGAATCTGACTTGGGACGGTATGAACTGGTCCAAGTGCGAAGCCTATGTCCGAAAGCTTCAAGCGCGTATTGTAAAGGCTCAGAAAGAAGGCAGACATAACAAGGTGAAAGCCTTGCAATGGATGCTCACTCACTCTTTTTACGCCAAGGCATTGGCTGTAAAGAGGGTTACTTCCAACAAAGGGAAGAAAACGTCTGGAGTAGATAAACAGCTTTGGGACTCTCCCAAGCGCAAGTACAAAGCAATCAGTGAACTGAAACGCCGTGGCTACAATCCGCAGCCACTCCGTAGGGTTCACATCAAGAAAAAGAACGGTAAACTCCGACCGTTGGGAATACCGACCATGAAAGACAGGGCGATGCAGGCTTTATATCTCATGGCATTGGAACCGATAGCCGAAACGACAGGCGACCGTTTCTCCTACGGCTTCCGAAAGAAGCGCAGGACAATGGACGCAATCCGTCAGATTGATACGGTTTTAAACCGCCAACATTCTCCCGAATGGATTTTGGAGGGAGATATAAAAGGCTGTTTCGACCACATCAGCCACGACTGGCTCATTGAGAATATCCCTATGGATAAGACAATACTCAGAAAATGGTTGAAATGTGGAGCTGTGTTCAACGGAAAACTATTCCCGACAGAAGAGGGTACGCCACAAGGAGGTATCATATCACCGACACTTGCAAACATGGTACTTGACGGGCTTCAGCCGCTCTTGGCTAAAAGATTCAAAAGACTATGGCGTAACAACAAGACATTCCATTACAAGGTAAATCTTATTCGCTATGCTGACGACTTTATAATCACAGGCCGAGATAAGGAACTATTGGAAAACGAAGTCAAACCAATAGTGATAGAATTTCTCAAAGAAAGAGGTCTTACCTTATCCGAAGAGAAAACTACTATTACGAACATATATGACGGATTTGATTTCTTGGGTTTCAATGTAAGGAAGTTCGGCAAAAAGCTATACACATCTCCGTCCAAAGACGCACAGAAACGCTTTAGGGCAAAAATCAGTGACATAGTCAAAGGACATAAGATGTGTAAGCAGGAATCGCTGATACGAATGCTCAATCCTGTAATCACAGGATGGGGTAACTATTACCGATATGGTGCATCGACCGATGCTTTTCATGGTTGCGACTACCACATTTATAATCTCACGAAGAAATGGGCCTTACGTCGTCACCCTAAGAAACGCAAGTCTTGGGTCGCAGACAGGTATTGGCATGAAATTCGGGGACGCAAATGGACGTTTGCGTGGAAATATGAAACGAAAAGTATGAAAGTGAACTACCTGACCCTTAAAAGATTGTCGGATATACATTATACTCCGTACAAGCAAGTCAAGGGAGAGGCAAATCCTTTTGACCCGGAATACGATGATTATTTCTCTCAGCGTAAGGAGCAACAAATGCTGGAATCTCTCAAAGGACGTAAGTCTCTCTTATATTTATGGAACAAGCAGAACCGGATTTGTCCGTTATGTGGCAAGGAAATAGACTGTACAAAAGCATGGAACGTCAACGAAATATCTGTTGGTGGTTCGATTGTACGGCAACTTGTCCACAACAACTGCTACAAGCGAAATAAACGAAAATGTTGAAAGTATGAGCCGATTTCTAACAACAAATAGAAATATTGAGTTGCTTGAGCCGTATGAGGGGAAACTCTCACGTACGGTTCTTAGGGGAGAAGGGGGCAGCAATGCCCTTGACTTACCCGATATACAGAAACAGGGCGATTTCTTCGTGGAATCCCCGATTATTCTTTTGGCGGCTATTATATGGTATTTGCGCATCTACCAGGACGGAAAATACTGCACGTTCCCTCACGCGATAGAATTTCTGAACAAGCCGTATGCCGATATTTTCACAATTCTTACCTCGTATCCGTCTTTGGAAAACTACCTTTCCCCGTTCATGGACGCCTGGCAAGGGGGCGCACAAGACCAGTTGCAAGGCCAGATCGCTTCGGCAAAAATCCCGCTTTCAAGGATGATTTCCCCGCAGCTTTACTGGGTGATGACCGGTGATGATTTCACGCTCGACCTGAACAATCCCGAACACCCTAAAATCCTGTGTGTCGGTAACAATCCCGACAGGCAGAACATCTATTCAGCCGCCCTCGGACTGTACAACAGCCGTATCGTAAAATTGGTGAACAAGAAGGGACAACTGAAGTCTTCCATCATCATAGACGAGCTGCCCACGATTTACTTTCGCGGTATTGACAATCTCATTGCCACCGCACGAAGCAACAAGGTGGCGGTATGTCTCGGCTTCCAGGACTTCTCTCAGCTGACCCGTGACTACGGTGAAAAAGAAGCGAAGGTAATCCAAAATACGGTGGGCAACATCTTCAGCGGTCAGGTCGTGGGAGAAACGGCTAAGAACCTTTCGGAACGCTTCGGTAAGATACTCCAACAGCGGCAGTCCATTTCCATCAACCGGCAGGACACCTCCACCTCCATCAACACGCAGATGGATTCGCTCATTCCGGCATCGAAAATAGCCAACCTCTCACAGGGTACATTCGTGGGCAGCGTAGCGGATAACTTCGGGGAAGAGATTGACCAGAAGATTTTCCATGCCCGCATTATTGTCGATAATGAGAAGGTAGCAGCGGAAACCAAAGCCTACAAGAAAATACCCGTCATCAACGAGTTCAAGGATGCGGACGGCAACGACATCATGCAACAGCAGATAGACCGGAACTATTCCCAGATAAAAGCGGACGTGGTGCGGATAATCGAAGATGAGATGACCCGTATAAAGAACGACCCTGATTTGAAACACCTGATACCACAGGAAGAAAATGACAAGGATAATGAATAGCCATTGAAAGGCCGCTTTTTTATTTTAGCCTGCAAAGGTCGTCCCGTGCCTTTTGGATTGAGCAAGGTCGAGCCCTACGGGTTTTCGGGGAAATCTTCCGCGCTCCGCTTGCGGTATTTTCCCGAAAAGCCTTGCACAATCCGGCACGGAACGGTAAGGCAGGCAAGAAATAAAATACCGGCTCGCCGGTCGGAATTGTTTAACTAAAAAACAAGTTATGAGCAATACAAGAGTGGTCAATATCCGCAAGGAATCCTGTGATGTATATATAGGAAGAGCGGGACAAGGGAAAGACGGTTATTTCGGAAATCCGTTCAGGCTGGAAGCGACAATGACAAGGGGCGGCACGCTGGACCGTTACAGGAAGTATTTCTACTATCGTTTAAGTACGGATGAAAAGTTCCGCAGACGAATCGGAGAATTGCAGGGCAAGACATTGGGGTGTTTCTGCAAGCCGAATCCTTGTCATGGGGACATCATCAAGGAATACTTGGAACGCATGGAGGGATGTACCGATGAAATAGCCATAGAAAAGACCTACTGGAAAGGAGTGGCTTATCCAGTTCGGGAAATCCAAGTCGGTAATGACATTTTCAGGGTGTCAGTAAAAAGCCTGTGCGATGAGCTGGTGAACGATATGCATAACGGCATTTATGAAGCGATGGAAGCGAGCGAGGAGATTGACGGTTACTGCACGGATGAGGAACTATGTACACTGACCGATGATGACCTGTACAGAATGTGCTGCTGAAATAAAATTCAAACAATAAAAAACAGAAATGACATGAAAAAGAGAAGCAACTTTACACCGATGAAAAGATTCCATGAGATTCTTGACAATTATGGTCTGAAACTGATGGAGGTGGGAACCAACCACCTGAGAGTATTTTTTGGCAACCGGAAATTGTTCGACTACTATCCGCTGAGAATGAAACTGTTTGATTACCGGCAGTGGCAGCAACTGACCTATCCGTCGGTCATGGACGGTACGGACAAATGGGAAACGGAACTGGAAGGAATCATCAACAGCCTTATGGTATCACCGCAATAAACATTGACATTATGCACAAGAAAAACAGACAGACGCTCGTTTGGGATAACATTCCTGAATGGGCGATTTTCGCATTGGAGTACGGCATCGAGGAAGAATTGTTCCTGCCGAACGAGGATTTGGAAATGATAAGCCGGTTCATCGGCGAGAATTTCCCGAACGGCTACACGATGAGTGTGGATTGGGAATCATGCACGGAGTTCAACCCACGTCCGGCATTCGGGAAACCGTGCAAGACTCACAAGGTGACTTTTGTAACAAACTAAAACTACCTGCTATGAGAAAGATAACATTAAGCGAATACAATTCCATCCCGAAGGATTACCGAGGGATCTGGACCGTGGAGCGTTGGGACTTGCCGAATTGGGCGGAAATACGCGAAAAACACATGGGAAAGCGCACCATGATGGTATATGACAAGGGAACATGCCTGCTGGTGGAAGGACTCGGATTTGAAATCGTGGATGATAGTATCTGGAAAAAGGCGGATGAAGTCAAGAAGGAAATAGGTAGCCATTTCCTGAAATTCTACTGTGAGCAGGGACGTGAACCTCATTATGCGGACTGCACTATCCGGTGGTGCGACACGCTGGAAACGGAAGAAGTGAGGATTGCGCTGGCGATGGATTCCGACAACGAAAAGGACGATGAGATATTCTTCTACTGCGACAGCTTGGAAAATTTAAAATCACTGGCGGATAAAGGTAAGGAGGATTTCATCATAGCCGGATGCATTGGTTTCGGGATATACGAAGAATTGTTACAAACAACTTAAAAACATCAGACATGAAAATCAAATGTCAGGAACACTACGAGAATACCGTCAAGTATGCGAAAAGCATCGGTGATGAAACGTTGAGCAAATGTATTGAACGGCTCAAGCAATGGGAGGTCAACTCCAATGGCAGGTATGAAATCGAACTGTACACCGATTTCGCACCATATTCATTCGGTTTCGCTGAAGTGGCGAAAGACGGGACAAGGGGCGTTGTCGGAGGGCTTCTCTATCACGGCAAGCCGGATCGGTCATTTGCTGTAATGATTGGTGGACCGTTTCACGGCTGGAGCATACACACTTGAAAAATCGTTTCGCAGTTTGTGTTGAGCGAAAAAAGCGCAGAAGTACTCAAAATCTGATTACCTTTTACACTTTCTTCGCTCATATTTTATTTCCGTCTGCTCATTCTGAAATCTCCAAAATCAGAAAGCTAAAATCTGTATTTGACGGATTAAAAATCAATTCTCGCAGGTTTTCCGCAAAAATCAAAGATTAAATCGTTATATGGCAAATTTAGATACCGGCAATATTTCTTTTTCAGGTGTTACTTTTATTGATATGCTATTTTTGCAATCTGTCTATTAATTGAGAGCGAACAAGGTCGTACCCCAACTGAGGATTGAACTCCCTCTCCGGACGGATAAGATTTTGTGTATCTCCTAAGAACTCAGAGTCAGACATCTTCTCTTCCATATTATTAATGAACTGTTTGTATGTCGGTGGTTGTTGAACAACAAAAGACATATAACGGTGGTAACAACGCATAATTTCTTCGACATCAACTGATGCTTCAGACAAAGCGACATACAAGTCAAAAAGGTCTCGCCCCTTTTTCCTTTGGTACAAGGCTCTCAGTTTTGTTCCCAACAGTTCATTTAAACGATATGTTGTTACTCCGCACTTGCCTGAGAACCAACTATTTTCCATTTCAAATGGTATTTTGACTAATCCAAGTTCATTAAAATGCTCAAAACAGTTTATCTCGATTTTTAAGCGTAGAGGAATTGTGGGAGGTATTTCCGATTCCATACGAAACAACATCGTGTTATTATATCGTTTTTGTTTTGTTACTCTATCCGGCAAAAAATCCAAAACTTCCCCAAGTCTGAACATTATTGGCTTTATCGGTCCGGGAGTAATTTGAACTAAGTCAATATCTTCACTATATCTGGGCTGTGGCGTCAGATATAGTTTATGGAGTGCAGTTCCTCCCCTGAATGCTAATTGTGAAGCAAGAAACTCATCGCTAAAAATAGCGACTAACGCACGTGATATAATGAGGTCTTGCTCTACTTGTGCGTTGTCATTCCATGGAACTATCTTATTCCATTGAGTGATGGCTGTTCTGTTTATCATATTTCGTCAGTTTCTATTATCGTATTTACAAAAATTTTCCAACGGTTATTCCTTTCCGCGCAATCTTTTGGTTTATTTATAGTTAGAGGAATATATTTGAAACGCTTTACATATGAAGTCAATTCCATATATAGCGTATCTGCAATTTCTGCTGCATTTAGAACTTCATCCAGTATATATCCCAGTCGTTGTATAGTTGCGATTGATGTATAACCAAACAACTTATTGGAAGCACCACGAAAATCTAATTTTTCTGTAAGTTCTTCCAATATAGTAGATGCTCTTGAAAGTCCACCTATATATTGCTCATATTGTACAATGTCAAGAGCTGTCAATTCTGCATTCGAATAATATATCACTCCTGTTTCAGAATTTTTTGATAACAAAAAATCTGTTGGAATTTCCTTGCGGTATACCCAAACAAGTGTATTGTTCTTTGATTGCGAAACAGAAGACTTTGGAAATACCGACATTACAGAAAATTTCTGTGGACGTTGATGAGCTGCACCATGAATTTCTGCCGCATTTAAGAGACTAATATAATAAGGCTTGTTTAGATACGACATCAACTGATCTATGTAATATATCGGTGGTACCATTCTTTTGGCAGCATAATGAGGAGGAATAATAACGTAGAAACCTTTATAGACCGGATATATTATACCTTGTGATGATATACGGAACAAATCATTTTTAATGACCTGCTCTGAATAATGTGGCAATGCCAACCTAATTTCTTCAACCGAAAAAGTTGGAAATCCACTTATCTCTCTATCTCTAATCCATTCACGTATTGTCATAATGCGTAATTTTAGTGCAAAGGTACTCAAAAAATGATTACCATTGCACTAAAAAGATGCGCATTTTCGTTCAAAGGGTAATTTTTCCATATTCTTCCATAAACTACCATCCTAAGTCACGCTTCACTCACTAAGTCCCTCTGAGAAGGTAACTCGGAGGACGATACCTTTCACGTTCAGGCCTCCGGTTTTCGTACAAAAAATTCCCTGCGGTAATTTTTCTTCGAAAAAACGTTCCGGTATCGCCGTCCGAGTTGGGTGAAAAGGTCGGGACTTAGCAAGCGAAGCGACCTACGACGCATAGAACAAGGTCAAGACAAAACCTGACGGGAGTACTTTATAAAATTCAGACCGTCCCAATTGGAACATCTATCCTATCATAAATCCTTTTCCTTTCGGTCGCCTGTCTTATGAGAAATACAAGGAAGTAGGGACAAAAGCAGCTCGCTCTCAACTCTGCATAATATAGGTTTTCTTTTTCCCTCTTCGTCCCTTTCCCTGCTTCGGTTTCTCTCTGCCTTCCCGTACCTTGTGGCCCGCCCTTTTCCCTCTGTTTTTTCCCTTTTTCGTTTTCGTGCTGTCACCCTGCGGTGAAACGTGATGACAAATGATGTAATATGTAGTTCAACTAATTAAAAATCAATTATTTATCAAATTTTGCTATATATATTTGCGGTGACAATAGTAGTTATCAACTCTAAAAACTCAAAGTTATGGCAAAGAAAAATGTGAGGGACGAACCCCTGAAGCCGCAAGTGAGCGAGAACGAACAGATGAGTGACATCGTGTTCATACTCGACAAGATGGAACTGATTTTACAGGCGGTGTCAAAAATCGGAAAGGACGGGAAATACAGCACCGTTCCGGCAGACAAGGAACACAGCAACTCCTTCCTGAAAATCGACCGGTACGCCAACATGTTCGAGAATTTCGTGAAAAACTTCTGGAGCCAGCTCAAAGACCCGACCCGTTTCGGCATCCTCTCCGTCAAGGCGGATACGCTGGACAGCCCGGAAGTGAAGCAGGCCATCGAAGACCTCGCCGCCGGAAAGCAGACAAAAGCCGTGGAAGACTTCCTCAAAAAATACGAAATCGTTCCACGCGACAAGGAAAACCAAAGTATCAACAATCAAAATCAAGAAGAAATGGCAAAGAAAAATGAGACACAGCAGCAGGCCACCCAAGGTGACGGCACGCAGCAACCCAAGTACCGCTACAACGAGTCCATGATCAACTGGGAGGAACTGAAGAATTTCGGACTTTCCCGTGAATACCTCATGGAGCGCGGTCTCCTTGACCAGATGCTCAGGGGCTACAAGACCAACCAGGTGGTACCCATCAGCATGAATTTCGGCTCCGCCGTATTACGTACCGATGCACGACTGTCATTCCAGCAGTCCGTGGGAGGCCCTATCGTATTAGGTATCCACGGCATCCGCCAGAAACCCGAACTCGAACGCCCGTACTTCGGTCACATCTTCTCCGAAGAGGACAAGAAGAACCTGTTGGAGACAGGCAACATGGGGCGTGTGGTGGAACTGAAAGGGCGCAACGGCGAATACATCCCTTCTTTCATCAGCATCGACAAGCTCACCAACGAGGTGGTCGCCATGCGCGCGGAAAACGCCTACATCCCGCAAGAAATCAAAGGTGTGAAACTGACCGACCAGGAAATCAACGACCTGCGGGAAGGCAAGAAAGTGTTCATCGAAGGCATGATTTCCAATAACGGCAAGGAGTTCGACGCCCACATCCAGGTCAACGCCGAACGCAGGGGCATCGAATACATCTTCGAGAACGACAAACTCTTCAACCGACAGTCGCTGGGCGGAGTGGAACTTACCAAGCAGCAGATTGAAGACCTCAACGCGGGCAAGGCCATCTTCGTGGAGGGTATGGAGCGCAAGGACGGTGAGTTGTTCTCCTCGTATGTCAAGCTGGACGAGGCCACGGGCAGACCTTCCTACACACGCTACAATCCCGATTCCCCGGAGGGAGCGCGTGAAATTTACATCCCGAATGAAATAGGCGGCGTGAAAATCACCGCCGAGGAACAGCAACAACTGCGCGAGGGCAAAGTCATCTTCCTCAACGACATGGTGAACCGCAAGGGCGAGGAGTTCTCCTCCTTCATCAAGGCGGATTTGGAAACGGGACGCCTGAGCTACTCACGCACGCCGGACGGCTTCGAGCAGCGTGCCGAGTTCAAGATACCGGAAAAGGTATGGGACGTAAAACTGACGAGAAACCAGCGTGCCGACCTCCAGAGCGGCAAGGCGGTACTGGTCGAGGGCATCAAAGGCTACGATGGAAAGACCATCTCGCAGTATGTCAAGGCGAACTTCAACCAGGGCAGGCTGGACTTCTATAACGAGAACCCGGACCGCAAGCGTGACGCATCGCAGCGCAACGTGGTGGCGAACGCCCAGAAGCAGGGACAGGAACAGGCTGGCCGCAAGTCCAAGGGGGCAAGCATTGCCTGAGCGTGAATCAGAATGAATGTCAAATCAAAAAAACAGAAATATGAACGTAAACAATAAAAACAACACGCCATTCAAGGCGGAAGACGTGAACTGGGAAGAACTCGCGGGAATCGGGATCCTGAAGGACGAGCTGGAAATGTCGGGGGAACTTGATACGTTGCTCAAGGGAGAAAAGACAGGAGTGATGTCACTCAGCCTCGTGCTGCTGGGCGTGGACGTGGTGATGGACGCCACCCTGCAACTGGTGCGCAAGGACGACGGGGCACTGATTGAAATCCTCGGTGTCAAGCCGGTGGCCTGACAAACGCTCATCCATTATAACAAGTAAAAAATGTCAAACCGCCGTTTCCCGTTTTCCGGTTCCGGTAGCGGGGAACGGCTTAAATTTTATCCGAACATGAAAGCAATCATTGCAGAAAAACCGAGTGTCGGCATGGATATAGCCCGTGTGGTCGGGGCTACCGACAAGAAAGACGGCTACTGTACAGGTAACGGGTATATGGTCACGTGGGCGTTGGGACACCTGGTGTCGCTCGCCATGCCCGGTGCGTATGGCTACACGAAAACCTCCGCCGAAAACCTCCCGATGCTGCCGGACCCGTTCCGTCTGGTGTCCCGCCAGGTCAGGACGGACAAAGGGATGGTGACGGACATCGCCGCCGCCAAACAACTGAAAATCATCGACAGCGTGTTCGACCGGTGCGACAGCATCATCGTGGCTACCGACTGTGCCCGTGAAGGGGAACTTATCTTCCGCTGGATATATTCCTACTTAGGCTATACCAAACCGTTCAAACGCCTGTGGATCTCCTCTCTCACCGACGAGGCCATCCGCGAGGGTTTGGCGAACCTCCGGGACGGCAGCGACTACGACAGCCTGTATGCCGCCGCCGACTGCCGGGCAAAGGCGGACTGGCTGGTGGGCATGAACGCGAGCCGTGCCCTGGCGGTAGCCTCCGGCTCGGCGAACAACTCCATAGGACGTGTACAGACCCCGACGCTCGCCATGGTCTGTGCCCGCTTCAAGGAGAACCGGAATTTCGTCTCCACCCCTTACTGGCAGCTGCACCTCACGCTGAAACGGCAGGACGCGCACCGCATGTTCATCCACACGGAAGAGTTCAAGGAAAAGGATGCGGCAGAGGCGGCATACCGGAAAATCACTTCCGGTTCTGTGGCGACAGTCACTGGGTCGGAACACAAGAGGACTTTCCAACAGGCCCCGCTTCTGTACGACCTGACCACGCTCCAGAAAGATTGCAACGTCCATTATGACCTGACAGCGGAGAAGACCCTCTCCATCGCCCAATCCTTGTATGAAAAGAAGCTTATTTCTTATCCGAGGACGGGAAGCCGCCATATCCCGGAGGATGTCATGCGGCACATTCCTTCCTTGCTGGGAAAAGTGGTTTCCATGCCGGAATTCAGGGAATACGGACAGTCTTTCGACATGTCCGATCTGAATACCCGCAGCGTGGATGACACGAAAGTGACCGACCACCATGCCCTGATTATCACGGGCATTTCACCCGAAGGGTTGTCCGAGGCGGAATCTACCGTTTACACCCTGATAGCCGGAAGGATGCTGGAAGCATTCTCGCCACCCTGCGAGAAGGAACTTTTGGTCATGGAATGTGCCTGCGAGGGAATGGCGTTCCGTTCCCGCTCTTCCTCCATTGTCAGACCGGGCTGGCGCGGCGTGTTCGCCAGAAAGGAGGACAGGGAGAAGGACGAGCCGGAACGTGACGGGGGGACGGCGGAGTTTGCCGAAGGCGAGACTGTTCCGGTCATGGGACACGGGATGGCGCAGAAGAAGACCCTACCCAAGCCGCTGTACACGGAGGCCACCCTGCTGGCGGCGATGGAGACCTGCGGGAAAAACATCACGGACGAACAGGCAAAGGAGGCTATCAAGGAATTGGGCATAGGCACACCCGCCACCCGTGCCGCCATCATTACCACCCTTATCAAACGTGACTATATCGCCCGCTCCGGCAAAAGCATCATCCCGACCGAAAAAGGGATGTATATCTATGAGGCGGTGAAGGACATGCGTGTGGCGGACGTGGAACTGACGGGAAGCTGGGAGAAGACCCTGGCGCAGGTGGAGAGGCATACCCTCGATACGGAAACCTTCATGCAGTCCATCCTGGATTACACCCGCAGGGCAACCGAAGAGATCCTGCGTCTGGATTTTCCGGCGATGCAGGAAAGGGCATTCACCTGCCCCAAGTGCAAGACGGGAAAAATCATCCTCCGTTCCAAAGTGGCCAGGTGCGACCATGACGGGTGCGGGCTGCTGGTGTTCCGCCGTATTCTGAACAAGGAACTGACCGACACCCACATGGAACAGCTTTTCTCCTCCGGCACCACCAGACTCATCAAGGGGTTCAAGGGAAAGAAAGGTGTACCGTTCGATGCCGCCGTCACCTTCGATGCGGAATACAACACGGTATTCTCGTTCCCGAAAACCGGGAACGGAAAGAAAAAATAACACCGTCATTCCAATTCGCGGGCAAAGGTAGCGCACCGCCTTTTTCCACCGGCAAGGTCAGGCCCTCCGGGTTTCGGGGAAAATCATCCTCGCGCCGCTCCGGTATTTTCCTCCGAAAACCTTGCCTGTGGAGGCGGTACGCATCCCGGCCCTTGAAATTGGAAAAGACTGTTTCACCCGTTAATACCGGAATGTCATGAAAACAAGGGAATATATCGACAAGATTCAAGCGAACAGATGGGTACGGACCATCGCATTGGGCTTTGCAGCCTTCATCGTGTTCAGTTATATGTACACACGGGGCATATCCCCCGTGTGGGCTGCGGTAGCCATCGTGTGTTTTAGGGGATTCTTCAGGTTCCTGTACCGGATAGCTTGCCTTCTGGTGGCTGCGGCCATACTTTTCTGCATACTCAGTTTTCTGGTATCCTGACAATATTTGACCATGAAACATAACTGCCATACAAAATCAAGTGGAACCTTACAGAACAGAGCTGTCTTCCGGGACGGCTCTTTTTGTTTTCCGCCCTCTGTGGAACCGGAAACCATAACGACAGGAATAAAAGGAAAAGGGATGAAAACACAGACTTGGCATACCGGAAACTACCGGGCAAAGTTGGCAAATGCCTTTGTTCGGACGGCAAGGTCAAGCCTTGCGGTTTCGGAAAAAATCATCCTCGCCGGAGGCTTGCGGTATTTTTCCCGAAAACCTTGCCTTACCGAAGGCATCTGCCGTCGGGCCCTTGTAGTTCACGGGCTGCCAAAGCCCGAATATTCACAATTAAAAAAAATAAAGAGACATGAACCAAGCATTTGCAACAAGCGCACCGCCGGCTCCCATGAGGATGCCCATGCCGGTAACGAGAAGAAAAAGGACGGTGGAACCCGAACCTGCCGTCAAGTTCCCGCCACGGGGGACGACAGGGCCGGTACACATCTCCACCCTGTTGAACCCGATTCTGGAAATCAGCCGCCATCCCGACAGGAACAGGCTGCTGGCCAAACTGTTCAGTGAAGAATAAAACCCAGTAATAACTTTTAATACATCAAATTATGTTTTTTACAGCAATCCACCAGATGATGACCGAAGGCGTGGATCTCACGCTTGTCATCCGCAAAGCGAACGGACAACTGACAGTATCCTTACTGCCGAAGTCGAACGGGCTGAAGGACGAAGCCCAGAACCACCTCGTACCACTGACCGTCAGCGGGCATCCGCAGGAACTGGACGCAGGCTTCCTACAAGCCGTAGCACGTCCTATACAGAAGACTACCGGACTGATTTCCAACATGGCGCAGTTCGAGGCGCAGGCTGAGAAGGCAGCGTCCGAGAGCAAGGCGGCAAAGGAGACCAAAGCGAAGGAGACGAAGGAGGAAAAGGAGAAGCGGGAGAAGTACGAGAAACATTTCAAGAAAGCGGAGGAACTGATCGCTGCCAAGAACCACAAGGAGGCGGTTACCGCACTCGGACAGGCACGTCTTTACGCCAAACCGCAGGACCAGAAGAAGATTGACGAGATGGTGGCGGAACAGACAAAGGCGATGAACAAGGGCAGTCTGTTTGAACTGATGGAAGAACCGGCTCCGCAGCCACAACAGCCGCAGGCACAACCGGCAGCCGCACCAGTCCAACAACCGCGGCAGGCTCCACAGTATCCTCAGCAACCGCAGGCACAGAGACCGATGGCGGCTCAGGCTCCTGGCGGACAGCAGAGACCGGCAGCCAATCCTCAGCAACAGCAGACAATGTGGCCACCGCAACAACCGCCGCAGGGACCGGCACAATATTACGCCCAGCCACAACCGCAACCCTATATGGGACAGCAGCCAGTACCGCAACAGGCTCCACAACCCGCACACGGGGGATACCATGGGACACATTGGCAGGAGCCGGTACAGCACCCTGAAGAACTCTCCCCACATTATCACGCCGGAGAGGATGAACCCAATTACCGTCCGGAGGATTACGAGGAATATCCCGATTTTCCGCAGTCCATGTTAGAAAATCATGTCTCACAATATCAAGCAGTATAAGATTATGGCACTCGAAGTAACAGGAATGGCACGCTCATTCACATTCAAGAAAGGCAGCGGAATGGTAACGCTCGATGATCCCAACCCGTCGGACAGCCCCGAAATGGTCATGAGCTATTACTCCAACTTCTACCCGGAGCTGACAACGGCAACGGTACACGGACCGGTCATCAAGGACGACAAAGCCGTGTACGAGTTCAAGACCACCATCGGGACCAAAGGATAGGAAGCATGAAGAAGGAACGAAAGAAAAAGAACAACAAGAAAAGGAAACCATGTGTACCATTGGACGAACAACAGTCAAGGCAGCTGGCGAGGCTCATCATCGGCCAGACGCGGAGGAATGTACGGTACGGCGTGAACAGGGAAGAACGGATTGCGGCTCCAAGCGGGGCCGTAATTCTTTTCTAAGCACAGCCTTCATACCGCTGGCACAGAATAATCTTACCGTGGATTGTTACGACAGCGGCGAATGCAACAGTATAAACGTAATCACGCGGGATAACTACGAATTCCTGCGTGATTCGTATTTCAGGTATTCCCTGCTATTGCAGAAGGAGGGCGTACACATGCCAGGAAACAGTATCGGGGAAGGCATCGCCAATCTGTACGATGAAATGAACACGCTTGTCGGTGACGAACTGCATGTCAACATCGAGCAGGAAGCCGGCAGGCTTTTCTTCCGGCTGTGGAAATACCACAAGTGGGGAAGTTTCACGCTGTACTACTTCCCGGTGAAGTTTCTGGAATCGCTCAATCCCATTTTAAGGAGGATTGCCATTACCTTTATCCATAAACTGATGAAAGCAAACGGCATTGATACATTCGTGGATTACGAAGAATCGGACTTTTTGTTTGAAATGCTTTCGGAGGATGACGGCAGCGACCCGGAGGAGTGGAAAGAACGCATGAAACTGCTGGACTCCTATCAGGAAGGGAAAATCGGCAGGCTGCTCAAACGGGTGGAATCGAAATCCTACTACAAGAACCTGCCGAAAGCACTGGATACATACGAACCCCAAAACGGGTTTGAACAGCCTTTGGTCGATGCGATGAAACGGGGTCTCCCGTTTCTGACGCCTGCACGGGGCATCATGCAATACGCTTATGACGCCTATTACTCGGAGAATCCGGACTTCCACCCGATGTACCTGCAACAGCAGATAAGGGTCGTGTATGACATCAACGACATTGTATCCGACTATCTCGTTGACTATTACAATTCCTGTAGCAGGGAGACCTACGACATCACTCCGGTGACTGCCCTTGACCTGTCGCCCGATACCGAAGAACTGTTCAGCATGGACGATTACCCGGAACGGTTCTTTCGGTGGGCGGACGAATTCATATCTTTAATCAGTTGAATTATGTTGGAAACGAATGAACTTACCCAAAAATTGAGGACGCTGCTCCATCCGAGGGCGGCGTTGATTGCCTATTCAGGCGAGAAAGACAACTCTTATGCCTCTGACAACAACTATTTTGTTGAGATAAGGGATATAGACGATAACGGAATGATGGGAGAAGGCCGGCCCGTCACGGTGGATTTCATGAACGAACTGGTGCGCGGTTATTCCGAAAGCCACAGCACCACGCCATACGGAAGGATTCCGCCCAATATGCTGTGGTGCGACCCGCGCAAGGGCAGTGAGAGGTATATCTGGTACAACTCCCCACAGAAACGGATGATGTTTTTCAAGGAATCCCTTCAAGTAGAGAATGCAAAATACAACCTGCCGGGAGTCATTTACGTGGCAGGTGGCAGTTCGTTGAGTATATATGCTTACAAGGACAAGAAACTGACGGAAAAGACGGAGCTTTATGCCGCACCGTTCTTCAACGTGACAGGGGCAAATGTCTGTCTGGGTTCCGCTAAAATAGACAAGCCGAGAGATTTGACCTACAAAAACCTGTTGGAGTATTGGGAGAAGAAGTTCTGGCTGACGGAGTTTTCACACCTGGGCGGAGGGGGCAACCCGACCAGATCAAACCTGATATTGGTGACAAAGGCCGCAAAGGACAAGCCTTTCAACCTCGACGAACTGAAACCTTTGAATAACTTGAAATTGAAAGATATATTGAAATGAAAAGAGTACACTACATAGATAACTATCTGCTGAACCCGCAGCACCCGGTCACGGTGAACCTGATCGGCGCGGGAGGAACCGGCTCGCAGGTATTGACCTGTCTGGCACGGCTGGACGTGACATTGCGGGCACTCGGACATCCGGGATTGTTCGTAACACTTTATGACCCGGACATAGTGACGGATGCCAACATCGGTCGCCAGCTTTTCGGCTGTTCCGACCTTGGACTGAACAAGGCGCAATGCCTGATTACCCGAGTGAACAATTTCTTCGGCAATGACTGGAAAGCGGTACCGGATATTTTCCCGACCGTGCTGAAAGATGCCAGACGGGATGACATGGCGAATATCACCGTCACCTGTACCGACAACATCAAGTCACGGCTTGACTTATGGAACGTATTGAAAGCCGTGCCCACCTCGAATTACCGTGATTACGAAACACCGCTTTACTGGATGGATTTCGGGAACACACAAAGTACGGGTCAGGTTGTGTTGGGAACCATACCCAAGAAAATAAAACAGCCCGCTTCCGAGTTGTACAAGACTGTCGATTCGTTGAAGGTCATTACCCGGTTCGTGAAATACGCGAGGGTGAAGGAGGCGGATTCAGGACCGAGCTGCTCCTTGGCGGAGGCGTTGGAAAAGCAGGACTTGTTCATCAACTCCACACTGGCACAACTCGGATGCAATATCCTTTGGAAGATGTTCCGTAACGGGATGTTGGAACATCACGGGCTGTTCCTTAATTTAGAAACGATGAAAGTGAATCCGATAATGATATAACTTGTTTAAAAGAGGATGAGCCAAATGCAAATTTTGTAAGAATCAAATCTAAACGAACATAATTTCACTTTACGCACATGTTAATAATTACCTGTCAATCCATTCCTTAAGCCTCTGCGCCTTTTCCTTACTCACTTGTATTTCCGTTTTCGGATAACCTTTCAAACGGACAATCAACTTTCCTCCAAAATAATTACCGAGGAACAAAACGTGCTCTACATTGATAATATATTGGCGGTTTGCCCGGAAGAAATAGTCGGGATTCAGTTGGTGTTCAAGTTCATCCATTGACACATTGACCACTTCGGAAGTGCCGTTGTTAAGACGGAGATATACAATCTTGTTTTCTGTTTCGATGTGGTTGATGTCCGAAACGCGCACGGTCTTATATCCGTCACGGTAAGGAAGCAAGAAACGCTCCCGATAACGGAACTTGTTCTTCTGTAAGGCATCGAAAAGCTGCTGTAGGTTTTCGTCGGTGTAATTCTTACCGGCTTTGGCCGCCTTGTCAATGGCCGCTTCAAGTTCATCCGAATCCAACGGTTTCAGAAGATAGTCGAAACTGTTGAACTTGAATGCTTGTACCGCATATTCGTCGTATGCGGTGGTAAATATGATGGGTATGGTTGCCGGGGCATATTTTAGAGCTTCGAAACTCAAACCGTCAGTCAAACGGATATCCGCCAGAATGAGGTTTGTGGTTTTGCCGGATTGAAAGAATTCGACCGTCTCTTTGATGCTGGCAAGAGGGCCTTCGACAATAAATGTTCTGTCAATGTCGTTCAGCAGCCTTATGAGGCGTTTGGCATTGCGTGGCTCGTCTTCAAGAATCAGTATGTTCATAGGGGATGGTGTTTTTTATGATGGGCAGACTTACCGAATAGAAGTTTTCGGCATTCTCTATCTTGACCTTTTTATCACAAAGCAAAGCGTATCGTTCTGTGATATTTTTAAGTCCTAAACCGGTTGATTCGATTGGGGACATCAAAGGTGACTTAAGATTGCTGACTGTTATATAATCATCGGACAGCTTTATGTCGATGACCAGCGGATGTTCAGATGAAAAGCTGTTATGTTTTATTGCGTTTTCCACAAGAAGCTGCAATACAGCCGGTGGAAGAAAACCTTTGCATTGTCTGACGCCCGGACTTACTTTTGCAATGACACCTTCGTCGTGGCGCACTTTCATCAAGTACAAGTATGAATCAAGAAACTTGATTTCGTCCGCGACAGGTATCAGGTTTCGGTCCAAGTTGGTGATGATGTATCGGTATACTTTCGACAGATTGCTCAGGAATTTTCCGGCAAGTCCGCTATCCTCCTCAATCAGCTCCAGCAGATTGTTGAAGTTGTTGAACATGAAATGCGGATTGATTTGCAGTTTCAGGGAATTGAGCTGTGACTGCAAGGCTATCTCCTTTTCTTTCATCAGTGCCATTTCAAGTGCCTGTTTCTCGTTGCGTGCCTTGATGTAAGACTGAAGATAGAACGTGTTGGCATAGACGCTTGACAAGAATGTGGAAATCATGGCAAAAGTATATGCGCCTTTCATGTTGAGGAGCTCGTCAAGAAGCCCGTTGCCGTTTTCACCCCATAAGAAGTTGAACAAAGAAATCATGCCGAATGCGACAACGTTGTTCAGGGTAAAAAGGCAGGAAGCATAGACAATCACCCACACATAAGATGTCCTAAATGGCAATACCCTAAAGACCAAAAAGGAAAATCCTAAAGAGATGTAGGTAAACAGCATACACAACAGATAATCGATGATATAATCGGCTATTGCCATCTCCGGTAATTGGCCGGCGGTTTCATCATCGAGTATAAACCACAGAATGAGGTAGAGCATATAGGAAACGGTTGATAACAACAGACCGTTCTTCCAATTCATTATTTTTATATTCTCGTTGGCCATATCAGATACAAAGTTACTTCATATTCCGCAAAAATAGGGATTTACATCTTTAGTTGATAGGATAAAACCGACTGAAACGGATAAAATCACCATTGAAGTGATGAAAATGAATGTTGAAACGGATGGAGTTGCACTTTATGTTTGCCGAAATACCATTTAGAAAATCTGTTTTTCAAAATAAACCGCCTATTTGGGCGGTTCAGATATAAATTTATCCGTTTCAGCCGAATTTTACTGTTACAGCCAAAGCAACACGGGTAATTTTGCATCCATATAGGGTAAATACCGCATGATAAAGTCTGAATCAACCAAATTTTTAAGTAGCCCTTAATTCCGCAACACTATTATAAAATATTTTTTTTAAGTACCTGAGCAACAAAAAGTTGCTCAGGTACTTAAAAAAAATATTTTATCCTCAAATCCGCAACTAAGCTCTTCAGCGTCCTTCTTGCGTCTAAACGTCCTCTCATCACTGAATTAGCAGATAAATTGAGGCTGAAATACCCACTTCTGCCCACAATATCCCCTTGCC
>NZ_JAHBBW010000012.1 GCF_018390535.1 Bacteroides propionicigenes
TGATTATTTTTTTGCAACACTAAGTTAAGTGAATCCTCTGACATGGCAAAATCCTGAGCAACTTTTTGTTGCTCAGGTACTTAAAAAAAATATTTTATAATAGTGTTGCGGAATTAAGGATATAATATGTGGAGAACGTGTAGGGTATTGCGTAGATTTATACGTAAAGAGGATATTACTGTTGTCTATGTACAAGCGCCTTCGCTGCTTCCTGTGGTAGTTTGTGCTGTGGCCGGGATGGACGTGCAGATCTTTGTCCACTTACATGTGGTCCATGTAGATAGGAAGGTCCGTTTATTGTTGAATGTTTGTTTGCAACAAAAGTGTGTAAAAAAAATAATAGGTGTTTCTGATTTTACTTTACAACAACTTTCTTTGAAAAATCGCAGGAAATCGGTGGTGCTATATAATTATATCGATGACTGCATAAAAAAAACTGTTTCGTCGGATACTTGCGAAAAGCCAGTTATTAGCGTAATTGCAGATGTAATGAGGATAAAAGGACATCACGTCTTGTTTGAAGCGTTGCAGTCTTCTGCATTGAATGTGGAGGTTCTAATTATTGGGCGGATCGTAGAGGTAGATTATTATAAAGAACTGATAGATAAAAAATATAGCTTCCAATACACTTTTACAGGTTATGTAAATGATGTGGAGCGTTATCTGGAACAAACAGATTTGGTGATTGTCCCTTCTGTCGGTTTTGAGACATTCTCTTTGGCTATGGTGGAAAGTTGGGGAAAAGGAATACCTACGATAGCAAGTGATTTGGGGGGAATGAAGGAATTAGTGGAGAACTTTTTGCCACAATATGCCGAGATATTGCTATTCTCTCCTGGAAATATCGAGGAGTTAAAAGTAAAAATAGAAACAATACTGAATCACGACATATTGTATCGGGAAGTGTCTGAAAAAGTACATGAGGTGGCTTACAATAACTTTAGCAAAACCTCTTTCAGAAAAAAATTATTGGGAATAATTTAAACATCCTTTTGAAATATTTGTCTTAATGAGAATTCTTCATGTTGGTAAATTCTATCCGGTCATGGGAGGGATAGAAAAAATGATGGTTGATATTGTATCTGGAATGTCGGACTGCAAAGATATATATTGCGATATGCTATGTGCATCTGTAAATCATCATTCATTTGTGGTGCCTATTGGTGCAGGTTCAAGGATTATATGTACTTCTACTTGGTTTAAAGTGTTTGCCACAATGTTTTCCCCCATGATGGGTGTTGTATTGAGGAAGATAAAAAAAAACTATGATATTATTCATATTCATCATCCTGATCCTATGGCTGCATTGGTTTTGTGGATATCGGGGTATAAGGGAAAAGTTATCTTGCATTGGCATAGTGATATCTTAAAACAACGACTGACATTGAGATTATATGCTCCGTTACAGCAATGGCTTATAGGGCGCGCTGATGTTATAGTCGGTACATCACCTGTTTATCTGTGCGAATCACCATTTCTACAGTCGGAAAAGCTGAAAAAGGTGTGTATTCCAATAGGTATTGCCCCTTTACTTCCCGATACCGGAAAAGTTACTGAGATACGTCGAGAGTATGCAGGGAAAAAACTGATTTTCTCTTTAGGAAGATTGGTAGAATACAAAGGTTTTGAATACTTAATAGAAGCAGCTGCACTTTTGCCTGATGAATACCTTATCTTGATAGGAGGAAATGGACCATTAAAACAGAAGTTGGAAGAGTTGATCGAAGTTCGTCAATTACATTCAAAAGTAAAGCTATTGGGTAGAGTGAGTGATGAAAATTTATCAGGCTATTTTGGAGCTTGTGATTTATACGTGATGAGTTCTATTTGGAAAACAGAAGCTTTTGGAATTGTGCAGATAGAGGCGATGTCGTGCGGTAAACCGGTAGTTGCAACCAAAATAAAAGGCTCTGGAGTGTCATGGGTGAATAAGGATGGAGTCTCCGGGATAAATGTGGAGCCGGAGAGTGCTATGGAAATTGCTGATGCCATTGTGCGTATTCTCTCTGACGAAGAACGATACAAGGTGTTTTCTCATGCAGCAAAGGAACGTTATGAAACTCTGTTCAGGAAAGAACGAATGATAGAGAAATGTGTGGATTTATATAAGAATGTGGTTAAGTCTTGAAAATGAATTTGTATATAATATGGATTACAAAGCTATTGATACCCGGAGAATTATTGATTATATCGACTCTTTTCCCAGTTCGGTTATTGGAGTGGAAGATATTATTCAGAATGCCGGTGCGGACAAACTGCGGGCATATCCCGCCTTGTTTGAACTGGAACAGACCGGATATATCGAAGTGGTGGAGCGTGAGGAACTCGGAGCGCCGTTGGCGGTACGCAGGAGAAGAGACGCTTCACAAGTTCTGCATGACAGTATGTGAGTGCAATACGAAATTGATAAACGACAGATAACAGCGGTTATTTTGTTTTAGGCGCAGCCGGGATTGCCTGATGAAGCAGTTCCGGCTGTTTTATTTTAGATTCAAACTCTCTTGCTTTTTCAAATATCTCAATGATAATTCTATAAAATGAATGTCGGAGTAAACTTGATACCCAAAGCACGAGCAATACGAAAGAAACTTGACAATTGTATATCAGCTTCTCCTTTTTTTCATCTAATTGTATCATAACGCTAAATCTTTTAAGATCTGCACAGCTTTGGCTATCTGTTTATCATAATCTTTTGTGGATTTTTTCAGAAAGCCGTTAAGCAGGATTATTTTTGTTGATAATATGGCATTACCCTTGCGGAAGTTGGCGGTGGAATGCAAGCGCTTCCAAAATCCTGTTATCTAACATCCGCCCCCCACATCATTTTATTCCGCAGTGTATCAAAGAAGATATGATTGAAGCGTTTCACCACCTTTATAGAATAGTCCGCACGTGAAATGGTGAGCCGTGTAGTTTCTTTACACGATTCGCTCCGTCCGTCGATAGCTACGAGGAAATTGTGGCTACGGCTTTCCACATCGAGTGTAATTTCCCAATCGTCACAAATAACGATAGGACGCACATTCAAGCTATGAGGAGCAACGGGAGTTATGGCAATTGTCTTGCTGTGAGGCACGATAATCGGACCGCCAACACTCAGCGAATAGGCCGTAGAACCGGTAGGAGTGGCTATAACCAAGCCGTCGGCTTGATAGGTTGTGAGGTGTGCTCCGTTAATTGCTGTATGGATACTTATCATGGACGAACTGTCGCGTTTCAGGACGGCTATTTCGTTAAGGGCGTATGGTGACTCCATTAGTCTTTTGTCATCGCATTTCAGTTGTAATACGCTACGTTCCTCCACTTTATAGTGGTTATTGTAGATTTCGTCAATGGTCTCTTCCATTTCTTCGGGCGATATATCCGCCAAAAAGCCGAGACGTCCCGTATTTATGCCTAAAATAGGGATGTTCTTCTTACCAACGCGGCTGGCAGCTTTTAAAAAAGTACCGTCACCGCCGATGCTGATAACCATATCGGCGCAGAAGTCGTTGCCGTCGAACAATTCGGCGGAAGGGATGTTGAGATGTAGGTCGGAAGTCAGGAAATTATAGAACTCGCGGCAGACACAGAGTTGTGCTTTGCGTTGAGCCAACAGGCGAAAAAGGTTTTCGGCGTGCGATGATTTCTTCGCTTGGTAAGTATTTCCAAATATGGCAAATTTCATAATTGTTTTCTGTTTTTGTAGGATGCAAAAATAGTTTTTTTCTCAGAATGCTGCCAACATATTGCTATTATTTGTACTTTTGTCCCAAACTATAGGCCGAATTATGACTAAATTAAGTGTAAATATCAATAAAGTAGCAACGTTGCGTAATGCACGCGGAGGAGATGTTCCGAATGTTGTAAAAGTAGCGTTGGATTGTGAGAATTTCGGTGCCGACGGCATAACAGTACATCCGCGTCCCGATGAAAGACATATCCGCAAGAGTGACGTTTACGATTTGCGACCGTTGTTGCGTACTGAGTTTAATATAGAAGGGTATCCCGCACCCGAATTCATAGATTTGGTGTTGAAAGTAAAACCGCATCAAGTGACGCTGGTCCCGGATAGTCCTACGCAGTTGACTTCCAATTCAGGCTGGGATACGAAAAACAATCTGGAGTTCCTGACTGAAGTACTGGATGTGTTCAATGCCGCAGGTATCCGTACATCTGTATTTGTATCTACCGATGCAGAGATGATAGAGTACGCCGCCAAAGCTGGCGCAGACCGTGTGGAACTTTATACCGAACCTTATGCTACGGCATTCCCTAAAGGGCAGGAAGCTGCGGTAGCTCCTTTTGTAGAAGCTGCCAAAATAGTGCGCAGCCTGGGATTGGGATTGAATGCCGGTCACGACTTGAGTTTGGAGAATCTGAATTATTTCTATAAAAACATACCCTGGCTGGATGAAGTCTCCATCGGTCATGCGCTGATTAGCGATGCTTTGTATCTGGGACTGGAACGCACCATTCAGGAATATAAAAATTGTCTCCGCTGATGAATCTTATGTTATTATTAGCCCAGGTGGCTCCGGCGTTGGCCGATTCTATTGCCGGTTCTAATCCGGTACTTACTCCCGTTGCCGTTCCCGATGAAATGAACCTGTGGAGCATGGCTGTCAAGGGCGGTTGGATTATGGTAGTTCTCGGAGTGCTTTCCGTGGTCTGCTTCTATATCTTGTTTGAACGTAATTACGTCATCCGTAAGGCGGGTAAGGAAGACCCTATGTTTATGGATAAGATTAAGGATTATATTCTGGGTGGTGAGATTAAGGCTGCCATTGCTTATTGCCGCAGTGTCAATACGCCTTCGGCCCGTATGATAGAGAAGGGAATCAGTCGCTTGGGGCGTCCGGTGAATGATGTGCAGGCCGCTATAGAGAATGTTGGTAATATCGAAGTGGCAAAGTTGGAAAAAGGCCTGACCATCATGGCTACCATTTCCGGCGGTGCGCCGATGATTGGTTTCTTGGGTACGGTGACCGGTATGGTACGTGCTTTTTTTGAAATGGCGAATGCAGGTAATAATATTGATATAACACTGCTTTCCGGTGGCATATATGAGGCTATGATTACCACGGTAGGCGGTTTGATTGTAGGTATTATAGCTATGTTTGCCTATAATTATCTGGTGACATTGGTGGATGGCGTTGTAAATAAGATGGAGGCTAAAACTATGGCTTTCATGGACTTGCTGAACGAGCCCGCCAAATAAAATATAAGTTACAAATCATAAATAGTAAAGCGTGTTACAACGTAGAGCAAAAATATCACCCAATTTCAGTATGGCATCCATGACAGATGTTATATTCCTGCTGTTGATTTTCTTTATGATTACTTCTACGGTAGTATCACCGAATGCAATCAAGGTATTGCTTCCGCAGGGGAAACAGCAAACATCTGCCAAGCCGCTGACAAGGGTTATCATTGATAAGGATTTGAATTATTACGCTGCTTTCGGCAACGACAAGGAACAGGCGTTGACCTTAGATAAATTGACACCTTTCTTGCAATCGTGTGCGGACAAAGAACCGGAAATGTATGTGGCGTTGTATGCCGATGAGTCCGTTCCTTACCGGGAGATAGTGAAAGTGCTGAATATCGCTAATGAGAATCACTTCAAAATGGTGCTGGCTACACGCCCGCCTGAAAGCAAGTAATTTAAGTTGAGAACTAAGAATGAAGAATTTGATACTGTTATAAGATAATTCTACATTCTTAGTTCTTCATTCTTCATTAATAAAGACGGTGAATCAGAAGAAGAAAGGAAAATATATAGGTTTGGCAGGGGCACTGTTAGTGCACGTTGTTGTCATTGCCCTTTTGATACTGGTCGGATTTACGTTGCCTGAACAGTCGGAAGAGGGTGGTGTGCCTGTGATGATGGGAGAGGTGCCCGATGCTTGGGGTGCTGCCGATCCTTCTTTGGTAGAAGTGGAGACTATGCCGGAAGAGGTGGCTCCGGAAGTGCCCGAAGAAGTGGAGCAAGAGATGCTGACACAGGAAAATGAAGAAACCGTTGCCATGAAACCTAAGACGGAAGAAAAAAAGAAAGAAGTTAAGAAGCCCGAAAAAACTGCGGCCGAAAAAGCCGAAGAAGCTCGTAAACTTGCTGCAGAAAGAGCGGAACGTGAACGGAAAGCTGCCGAAGAAGCAGCCCGTAAGCGTGTGGCGGGAGCTTTTGGTAAAGGTGCGCAAATGGGTAGCAAAGGTTCTACGGAAGGAACCGGTATGCAAGGGAGCCCTACGGGAAACTCTTCGACAGGGGCAACTACCGGAACAGGCGGATATGGAACTTTTAATCTTGGCGGACGTTCTATAGGTGAAGGCGGCTTGCCGCGTCCTGTGTATAATGTGCAGGATGAAGGAAAAGTCGTGGTTACCATTACGGTGAATCCGGCGGGGCGGGTAATCTCGACCAGCATCAACCGCCAGACAAATACGGTGAACCCGGCTTTGCGGAAAGCGGCCGAGGATGCGGCTAAGAAAGCTCGGTTCAATACTGTAAGCGGCTTGAATAACCAAACGGGAACAATAACGTATTATTTTAATTTAAAATAAGAGGAGAAACTATTATGGGTACAGTTTATGTGTTTTTTGCAGACGGTTTTGAAGAAATAGAAGCTTTTACCTCTGTTGATGTGATGAGACGTGCAGGATTGAATGTTGAAATGATTACAGTAACTCCTGATGAGATTGTAACAGGCGCTCATGGTGTACCGGTGCTTTGTGATAAGAATATCGTGAACTGTGATTTCTTCGATGCTGATTTAATATTACTTCCGGGCGGTATGCCGGGCGCGGCTACATTGGAAAAATGTGACGACCTGCGCAGATTGATTTTACGCTTTGCTGAAGAAAACAAACCGACTGCCGCAATTTGTGCCGCTCCTATGGTACTTGGCAAGTTAGGACTGTTGAAAGGCAAGAAAGCTACTTGCTATCCGGGTTTTGAGCAATATCTGGAAGGTGCGGATTGTACCGGAGCTATGGTGGAAAGAGATGGTAATATTATCACAGGAAAAGGTCCCGGCGCTGCAATGGAATTTGCTTTGGCTGTAGTGGAATTGTTGCAAGGCAAAGATAAAGTTGCAGAATTGAAAGAAGCGATGATTGTCTGATTCATAACTCAAAATTCAAAATGGTCCAGTATGCTCTGATTGTAGCCGGCGGTAAAGGTTTACGTATGGGATGTGAACTTCCCAAACAATTTCTTCCGATAGGAGGGAAACCTGTATTAATGCGTACCATAGAAGCCTTTTATACTTACAATCCTGAGATACGGATAATATTGGTGCTTCCGTGCAGCCAGCAGTCTTACTGGAATGAGTTATGCCGGAAACATCATTTTTCAATCCCCCATCAAATTGCAGACGGCGGAGAGACGCGTTTCCATTCGGTGAAGAACGGATTGGCATTTGTCACGACGCCGGGTTTGGTAGGAGTGCACGATGGTGTCCGTCCGTTTGTTGCTCAGGAGGTCATAGCCCGTTGTTATTCCTTGGCTGCCGGAAAACAGGCGGTAATCCCTGTGATAGATGTGGTGGAGACGGTGCGCCATTTAGTTGGAGAAGGAAGCGAAACAGTGAGTCGTGACGAATACAAACTGGTACAGACTCCGCAAGTGTTTGATTCTGATTTACTGAAGCTGGCTTATGAACAACCTTATACTTCGCACTTCACAGACGATGCTTCAGTTGTTGAAGCATTAGGAAAGTCTGTTTACCTGACAGATGGCAATCGGGAGAATATTAAAATAACCACTCCTTTTGATTTAAAAATAGCTACTGCCCTTTTGGATTCATGTTCGATTTAACTACGCGTGACATAAAATATTTGTCGGGCGTCGGGCCGCAACGTGCTTCGGTGCTAAATAAGGAACTGAGCATCTTTTCCTTCCATGATTTGTTATATTACTTCCCTTATAAATATGTAGACCGTAGTCGTATCTATTACATTCAGGAAATAGACGGTACGATGCCTTATATACAGCTGAAAGGAGAAATCTTGGGTTTTGAAACAGTTGGTGAAGGGCGGCAGCGGAGACTGATAGCCCACTTTTCGGATGGTACGGGAGTAGTTGATTTGATTTGGTTTCAAGGCATCAAATATCTGATAGGGAAGTATAAGGTGCATCAGGAGTATATCGTATTCGGTAAGCCTTCTGTCTTTAATGGCAGGATAAACATAGCCCATCCGGATATTGATTCGGTTTCCGAACTGAAACTGTCGGCTATGGGGTTGCAGCCCTATTACAATACGACGGAGAAGATGAAGCGAAGTTCTCTCAACTCGCATGCCATAGAAAAGATGATGAAGAGCCTCGTTCAGCTGTTGAATGAGCCTCTGCCGGAAACGCTTTCTCCCGCCCTGTTGGCAGAACATCATCTGATGCCGTTGACGGATGCTTTGATAAATATCCATTTTCCGGTAAGTCCGGATGTGTTGCGAAAAGCGGAATATCGCCTGAAATTCGAGGAACTGTTTTATGTCCAACTGAATATACTGCGTTATGCCAAAGACAGGCAACGCAAGTACCGCGGCTATGTTTTTGAGAAAGTAGGCGAGACGTTCAATGTTTTTTACTCCCGTAATCTCCCTTTTGAACTGACCAATGCCCAGAAACGTGTGTTGAAAGAGATACGGCGGGATTTGGGTTCGGGCAGGCAGATGAACCGCCTTTTGCAAGGAGACGTGGGTAGCGGGAAGACATTGGTTGCGCTGATGAGTATGCTGATTGCGCTTGATAACGGTTATCAGGCATGTATGATGGCTCCTACCGAAATCTTGGCAAACCAACATTACGAAACGATTCGCGAATTACTGTACGGAATGGATGTGCGGGTTGAACTGTTGACCGGTTCCATCAAAGGCAAACGAAGGGAAGCCATTCTTTCCGGATTGCTGACAGGAGATGTGCGGATACTTATCGGTACGCACGCCGTCATTGAAGACACCGTGAACTTTGCATCATTGGGTCTGGTCGTCATCGACGAGCAGCACCGCTTTGGCGTCGCTCAGCGTGCCCGGCTGTGGACAAAAAGCGTACAGCCGCCCCATATATTGGTAATGACCGCAACTCCCATACCACGAACACTGGCAATGACGCTTTATGGTGATTTGGATGTATCGGTCATTGATGAACTACCGCCGGGAAGAAAACCGATTGCTACTATCCATCAGTTCGATAGCCATCGTGTAAGCTTGTATCGTTCCGTGCGCAAACAGATTGATGAAGGGCGTCAGGTCTATATCGTCTATCCCTTAATCAAGGAGAGTGAGAAGATTGACCTCAAGAACTTGGAAGAAGGTTATCTGCATATCTGTGAAGAGTTTCCGGATTGTAAGGTTTGCAAAGTACATGGCAAAATGAAATCTGCCGAAAAGGATGCGCAGATGCAGTTATTTGTTTCCGGTGAAGCGCAGATAATGGTTGCTACCACAGTGATTGAAGTAGGTGTGAATGTGCCTAATGCCTCAGTGATGATAATAGAAAATGCCGAACGTTTCGGACTTTCTCAGCTTCATCAGCTTCGCGGTCGTGTAGGGCGCGGTGCCGACCAGTCTTATTGTATTTTGGTTACCGGTTATAAATTGGCGGAAGATACCCGGAAACGTCTGGAGATTATGGTGCGCACGAATGACGGTTTTGAGATAGCCGAAGCCGATTTGAAACTGCGTGGACCGGGTGATTTGGAGGGAACCCAGCAAAGCGGAATTGCTTTCGACTTGAAAATAGCGGATATAGCCCGCGACGGACAGCTTTTGCAATATGTTCGTGACGTGGCCCAAGCCATTGTTGATAAAGATCCGAATGGTTCTCTTCCTGAAAATGAGATACTGTGGCGACAACTGAAGGCTTTGCGGAAGACAAACGTTAATTGGGCGGCCATAAGCTGAAAAACGGTTAAACATACGCTTTCTTTGCAGATTTATGTTGTTAAACATATTTGCGCTGTAAATTGTTTGTTATTAGCTTGTTATCTATTGTTGTACTGCGTTTTTATTCAACTTGCTTCAAAAAAATAGTTAACGATACAGGCGCCTTTTCGGAGAGAAATGTTACCTTTGGGAGAATTTTTGAAAATAATCTGGATATTCGCGTAAGAATAGGTGTGGTTGATTCACCAGATATGCTCTACGGATATCGAAATGAATGACGAAACGGAATGAATTTTAATTGGATTAGAACGGCTTTATTAGCAGCAACGGCAATGGTCAGCCTGAACTCTTTCTCGCAGGATTTGATTGCCCGTCAAGCTCCCATTGACAGAAAACTTAAAAGCGTAGATTCATTGGCTCTGCAGAAACAGATTCGTGCGGAACAGTCTTTGTATCCGGGGCTGGATTTGTATCCGAGTTGGAATAATGAATTTGTGCAGGCTTATGGCAATGCTATTGTGCCGGAAAGTTACACCTTTGATTTGAAAGGCTTCTGTATGCCTACCGAACATACTCGTATTACTGACGTCTTCGGTTATCGTCCTCGCAGAAGAAGGGCCCATTACGGTTTGGATATTAAAGTATATGTAGGCGATACAATCCGCGCCGCATTTGACGGTAAAGTACGTATCGTTAAGAATCAGGGTCGCCGCGGATATGGCAAATATGTCGTTATTCGTCATGATAACGGTCTGGAGACTGTCTATGGTCACTTATCCAAACAATTGGTTGATATAAACCAACTGGTAAAAGCCGGAGAACCTATTGCATTGGGTGGTAATACCGGACGTTCTACCGGTTCTCATCTGCATTTTGAAACCCGTTTCTTGGGAATTCCCATCAATCCCGCATTGATGTTCGATTTTGAAAAGCAAGATATTGTTGCCGATTCTTATACTTTCCGTAAGACCAAAGGTACTTCCGGTACGGCTCGCAGTATGGCATCGGGTGAAGGTATCTTCTATAAAGTGAAGAAAGGCGATACCTTATCCAAGATTGCTTCCCGTCAGGGCACAAGCATCGACAAACTTTGCAAGCTGAACCGTATAACCCGGAGAACGATTCTCCGTCCGGGACAGGTATTGCGTTGCTCATAAAACGAAAATACTCTCTAAACGTAAACAATCTCTATAGGAGGAGGGCACTTTAATATAATTTAGAGTGCCCTCTTTTCTTTTTTCTTTAATTATTCCTAACTTTGCAGCCTATTTGTAAGGATATGAAAGATACCAAGCAACAATTTGAGCATGTCATTGCTATCTGTCGTGATTTGTTCTCTAAAAAACTTCATGATTACGGTCCGGCATGGCGTATTCTTCGTCCGGCTTCCGTAACCGATCAAATATTCATTAAAGCTAATCGTATTCGGAGCATTGAGACTAAAGGTGTGACTTTGGTGGATGAGGGTATTCGTTCAGAGTTCATAGCTATTGTAAATTATGGTATTATCGGTTTGATACAGTTGGAGTTGGGCTATGCTGAATCTGCGGACTTAACGAACGAAGAGGCAATGGCTCTGTATGATAAATATGCGAAAGAATCGTTGGAACTGATGCTTGCCAAGAACCATGATTATGATGAGGCCTGGCGCAGTATGCGTATCAGTTCGTATACAGACTTGATATTGATGAAGATATATCGTACAAAGCAAATTGAAAGCTTGTCCGGTCAGACACTGGTTTCGGAAGGTGTCGATGCCAACTATATGGACATGATTAATTATTCCGTATTTGGTTTGATTAAGATAGAGTTTGGAGACTGAGAGAAAACATATCATAAAACTCGTCTGGGTGAATGCCTGCCGCTTTTTGCTGGCAGCCTTGTTTATCTTCTCCGGATTTGTGAAAGCTGTTGATCCGCTCGGCTCTTTTTATAAGATTCAGGATTATCTGACGGCATTCGGTATGATTTCATGGTTCCCTACATACCTGCCGTTGTTTTTTGCCATAATTCTTTCATCTGCGGAGTTTTGTGTAGGAGTTTTCCTCTTTTTCGGTGTACGCCGGAAGATTGCATCGACATTGGCGCTCCTTCTAATGAGTGTAATGACTCCGCTGACGTTGTATCTTGCTTTAGCAAATCCCGTGTCCGACTGCGGATGCTTTGGAGATGCTTGGGTATTGACTAACTGGCAGACATTCGGAAAGAACATAGTGTTGTTGGTTGCGGCGATAGCGGTATTCAGGGATCGGAAACTCATGTTCCGCTTTGTTACGCTGAAAATAGAGTGGATGGTATCTCTATATACACTTTTATTTGTCTTTGCGCTCTCTTTTTATTGTCTGGAATATTTGCCGGTATTGGACTTCCGCCCTTATAAGATTGGAACGAATATAAAGGCGGGTATGGAGATTCCCGAAGGTGCGAAACCGAGTGTGTTCGAGAGCCGCTTTGTGTTGGAAAAAGACGGCAAGCAACAGGAATTTACATTGGATAATTATCCTGACAGCACATGGACCTTTGTTGAAACACGTACTGTCTTGAAAGAAAAAGGTTATGAACCGCCCATTCACGACTTCTCCATGATAAGCCCGGATACGGGTGAGGATATAACAGAGAGTGTGTTGTCAGATAAAGGATATGCTTTTTTATTGGTGGCCCACCGGATAGAGGAAGCGGATGATAGCAATATCGACCTTATCAATGAAATCTACGATTACAGTGTGGAGCACGGTTATGGTTTTTATGCACTGACTTCTTCACCGGATGAAGAAATCGAGGTGTGGCGCGAAAGAACCGGTGCGGAATATCCGTTCTGTCAAATGGATGATATTACCCTGAAGACAATTATCCGTTCCAATCCCGGCTTGTTGCTGATAAAAGGTGGAACAATCCTGAATAAATGGAGTGATAACCAGCTTCCCGATGAATATGTGCTGAACGATAGTTTGGATAATTTGGAGTTGGGGCAACAAAAACAGGAAAACAATTTGCATACCATTGGCTACGTATTACTGTGGTTTATCGTACCTTTGACGCTGGTTATCGGCATTGATATTCTGGTAATCAAGCGAAGGGAAAGAAAAAGTAAGGAGCGGCAATAAGATAGTAAATATATTAACCCTTTTAATAATTAAAACAAAATGAGAAAGAACATTGTTGCAGGAAACTGGAAAATGAACAAAACCCTTCAAGAGGGTATTGCTCTTGCAAAAGAACTGAATGAAGCGTTGGCTAACGAAAAGCCTAATTGTGATGTAATCATCTGTACTCCGTTTATTCACCTTGCATCTGTTACTCCGTTGGTAGATGCCGCTAAGATTGGTGTAGGTGCAGAAAACTGTGCAGACAAAGAATCCGGTGCATATACCGGTGAGGTATCGGCCGCTATGGTTGCTTCTACAGGCGCTAAGTATGTAATCCTCGGTCACTCGGAACGTCGCGCTTATTACGGTGAAACAGTGGAAATCTTGGAAGAAAAAGTAAAATTAGCTTTGGCTAACGGACTGACTCCGATCTTCTGTATCGGTGAAGTGTTGGAAGAACGCGAAGCTAACAAACAGAATGAAGTGGTTGCCGCTCAGTTGGCATCTGTATTCTCTTTGTCTGCAGAAGATTTCTCTAAGATTATCCTGGCTTATGAACCGGTTTGGGCTATTGGTACAGGCAAGACTGCTACTCCGGCACAGGCACAGGAAATCCACGCTTTTATCCGTTCAACAGTTGAAGGAAAGTATGGTAAGGAAATCGCAGAGAACTGCTCTATCCTTTACGGTGGTAGCTGCAAGCCTTCCAATGCAAAGGAACTGTTTGCAAATCCTGACGTAGACGGTGGTTTGATTGGTGGCGCCGCTTTGAAGGTTGCTGACTTCAAGGGTATCATCGACGCTTTTAATTAATAGCGGAGAGTTGGAAGCCGAGGATATGACAGGATGAGATTTCTGACACATACCTCGACTTCCGACTCTTTATGTTTAAAGCTTGGCTTTTCAACTATATAAAAACACCCTTTTTATGAAAAAACTTGGTTTGCTTTTAATTGTATGTTTTGCTTTTGCCGTTGCATCTGTAGCGCAGAATAACATCGTAAAGAGTCTGGAACGTAATGTGCCGGGGCAGGGTAAGGTATCTATCCATCAGGATGCCCGTATCGGGGCTTTGATAGGTTCTGAATACATTCCTACCGGTTCGGACGAGCAAAAAGTGATTAAGAGTTCGGGCTACCGCGTACAAGTATACGCCGGTAATAACACCCGTCAGGCCAAGAATGAAGCCTATTCGGTGGCTTCCAATATAAAAGAGCGTTTTCCCGACCTCCCCGTTTATACATCTTTCAACCCGCCCCGCTGGCTGTGCCGTGCAGGCGACTTCCGCAGTATCGAGGAAGCCGATGCCATGATGCGCCAATTGCGTGCAACGGGCGTTTTTAAGGAAGTGTCTATTGTGAAAGATCAGATAAACATTCCTCTGTAATTTATAACTCATAATTCATCATTTATTCCATCTTCTCATGTTAGGAAAAGAAGAAATCGTATCTCCTTCATTGGACGAACTGAAAGAACATTATCATCGTATATTGACTTTGCTGGGTGAAGACCCTGAACGTGAAGGGCTGCTGAAGACGCCGGAACGGGTGGCGAAAGCTATGCTGACACTGACTAAAGGCTACTCTATGGACCCGCACGAAGTACTCCGCTCCGCCAAGTTCAAGGAAGACTATAATCAAATGGTGATTGTGAAAGACATTGATTTCTTCTCTCTCTGTGAGCACCATATGTTGCCTTTCTACGGCAAGGCGCACGTGGCTTATATTCCCAACGGCTACATCACAGGTCTAAGCAAGATTGCCCGCGTGGTAGATATTTTCTCTCACCGCCTGCAAGTGCAGGAGCGTATGACGCTGCAAATAAAGGAGTGCATTCAGGAAACGCTGAATCCTTTGGGCGTAATGGTTGTGGTAGAGGCTAAGCATATGTGTATGCAGATGCGCGGTGTGGAAAAACAGAATTCAATAACCACTACTTCCGACTTTACGGGTGCTTTCAATCAGGCTAAGACGCGTGAGGAATTTATGAATCTTATCCGTCACAATTCTTAATGTCAGGGTAGTACCACCCGGTCTCCCAAACGTTTTGCCATGATACTTTGCACTTCACGCATTTCGCTGTAACGCTTCATGATGGCGTTGCATTTCTCCTCGTCATTGGCTACGGCAGAATCTTGAAGGGCAGACATCATGTGCTTTAACTCTTCGCTGACAATGGCATATTTAAAGTTAATCATCAGTGCCGGAACCAACTCATAAAGACGTTCTTCGTCAGTTACTATCTTCTGGCTTTTTGAGTGATACTTGCTTAACTGGTAGCGGTTGCTGATAAGCTCCACGCTCAGTTTGCTGATGGTTGTTTCCGGGTGTGCCAGAAAATAACGTTCGGCTGTAAATCCTGCATCATGTATATGTGCGGCGGCTTCGGTCAATATTTGGCGGTGTAGCGGGTTGTGGAATGACAGTTCGTCTTGCTTCAAGTCGTTAATGACGTATTCAATCACACTTACAGGCACTTCCTGCCCCTCTTCATTGGTTGCATTACACATTACTTTTTCGCCGTAGCGCACAATCATCTGAAGAATCAGCCGTTCGTATTTATAGAATTCCTGTCCTTCTTTTCCCTCCTGAGGGATGAAAGAAACATAATTATCTTCCGGTGGAATAGGGGAGTTGGCATATTCCGCAGCCATATCAGGCGGCAATGAAGTGCCGTCGGCAGTTGCGGGAGGCACATCTCCTCCGGTGTAGGGCACTTGTGCGGCGGAGTTTTCCGTATTGTTCCTTGCTGCGGATCTGCGTTCGCGTTCCGTTTGTTCGGCACGCTTTTCGGCATGCATTTCACGCCGTTTGGCAACTTCCGAAACCAACAGCTTATCCTCTACGCGCAGTAGTTGGGCGCACTCTTTGATATAGACATCACGTACAATCGCTTCGGGAATGACCGAGATACTTTGTACGAGATTACCGATTAATTCGGCGCGCTTGATAGGGTCTTTACCCGCGTCCTCCAGTAACAAATTGGTCTTGAAGCGGATAAAGTCCGTTTCGTGCTCTTGTATGAATTGCCGGAATTCGGTCGAATTATGTTTGCGGGCAAAAGAGTCCGGGTCGTCCCCGTCGGGCAGAAGGCACACCTTGATGTTCATGCCCTCTTCCAGCAGCATATCGATGCCTCGGATAGAAGCCTTGATGCCGGCCGCATCACCGTCGTAAAGCACAGTCATATTATTGGTGAAGCGGTGAATCAGGCGGATTTGTCCCGGTGTCAGGGCAGTGCCCGAAGAAGCCACTACATTCTCTATGCCGGATTGGTGCATGGAGATAACATCCGTATAGCCTTCTACCAGAAAGCACCGGTCTTGCTTTACAATCGCCTGTTTGGCAAAGTAGATACCATACAGTTCGTTACTCTTATGGTAAATTTCCGATTCGGGCGAATTGACGTACTTTACTTTCACTCCTTTGGTGGCGCTGGCAAGCACACGGCCACCGAATGCCACCACCTTGCCCGACAACGTATGTACGGGAAAGATGACACGTCCCCAAAAACGGTCGCGCAGTCTGTGGTCGTCCGTTTCATAGCAGAGTCCGGTTTTGAGGAGGAATTCTGTCTTATATCCTTTCTTCAAGGCCTCCTGTGCCATGGCATCGTGGCTCTCGGTGCAGTAGCCCAGTTGGAATTTCTCGATGATGTCGTCACGGAATCCGCGGTTGCGGAAGTAAGCCATGCCGATGCTGCGCCCGTCCACATGGTTGCGCAGGATATTCTGGAAATAGTCGCGGGCAAACTGGTTGACGATGAAGAGGCTTTCGCGTTCGCTCTGAGCGAGCTTTTCTTCGTTGGACAGTTCCCGTTCCTTGATTTCGATGCCATACTTTTTGGCGAGGTATTTCAGCGCCTCGGGATAAGACATCTGTTCATGTTCCATGATGAAATGCACGGCATTGCCCCCTTTGCCGCAGGCAAAGCATTTGCACAATCCTTTGGCGGGAGAGACGTAGAATGACGGTGTCTTGTCATCGTGAAACGGACATAGACCTACATAGTTCACTCCGCGTTTCCGCAGCGTGACGAAGTCCGATACAACATCGTATATTTGTGCTGCATCCAGAATCCTGTCTATGGTGGGTTGGTCTATCATGATTCGAGTACAAAGTTACATATAAAATCAGCCCCTGCAAAACTTTTTTTTTGCAGGGGCGGGAAAAGGGGAGTTAAATCATCATTTAATCTTTTCCCTGATTTTCGTCAGATACTTCTTCATTCCTTCCGCATCCTTATTGGTGATAATTTCCAACAGTTGCTTTAGTTCCAAGCGGATATTCTCCACTTGTCCGGGTGTGCGGGGGTTGAACAGAATCTCCTGAAGCAAGTAATCGTCCTCGCTCAACAGACCTTTGGCAATCGCCATATGCTTCTTGAACGTAGTTCCCGGAGCCTCCTGATGCTTCATGACCGCTGCAAAAACGAACGTTGAAACGAAAGGAATGGACAAAGAATAGGCCACTGTTTCATCATGTTCGTCGAAGGTGTACTCAAAGATATTGAGCTTCATGGTCTGGTATAGGTCTTTAAAAAAGATTTTTCCCATGTGGTCGCCTTCGCTGATGATAATGGCATTTTCCGTATTCAGATTGCTCAGGCTGGCAAACGTCGGTCCGAACATGGGATGCGTTGACACGTAGCGGAAACCGCTTTCTTCATAGAATTTTTTCAGTCCTGTCTTTACCGAAGCGATGTCGCTGATGATACAGTCTTTGGGCAGTACAGGCAACACTTGCCGGAAAGCATCCAGTGTATATTTCACCGTAGCGGCATTGATAACCAGCTCCGGCTCAAACTCCTTGATTTCTTCCAGCGTAGTGAAACGGTAGGTGTTGTAGACAAAACGCAGTTGATGCGGGTTGACGTCGAACACGGCCGTCTCGTGTTGAAAACTTAAAATATCCGTAAAGAAAGAGCCCATCTTCCCGGCTCCGAGTATTAATATTCGCATATGCTTGATGTTATAGTGATAATGTTAAATAAGCGTTGAAATTTAATTTATCTCAAGTGCATCTGTCATTCAGAGCGAAGCGAAGAATCTCTTTTCTGTGTTATACATCAAGAGAGTAGATTCTTCGCTACGCTCTGAATGACAGATAGTATAAACTAATTATGCACATTTACTTATATGGTCACTTTATCACTTATTTATAATTTCCATTTGCTGGCGTACACTTTCCTCGTGTATCGCTTCAAACACTTTCTTGATAAATTCCGAATCCATTCCGCAGAGTGCGCCTTGCGAACCGCGTTTCTCAAGAATTTCATTGTAGCGTCCCGTTTGCAGAATCGTCATGTCATGCTCCTTTTTGTATGTACCGATTTCGCGCGCCACACGCATTCTTTTGGCTAATTCCTGAATGAGGTTGTTGTCGCACTCGTCAATCTGCTTGCGCAATTCGCTGAGGTTTTCGGTGCTTTGCGTATCCTTGCGTATGACGAGAAGGTTAAGGATGTAGTCCAGTACATCCGGCGTAACCTGTTGGGCGGCGTCGCTCCATGCGCAATCCGGGTTGCAGTGGCTTTCGATAATCAAACCGTTGAAGCCTAAGTCCATAGCCTGCTGGCAAAGCGGAGCGACCAGTTCACGTTTTCCGCCGATATGGCTCGGGTCGCAGAGGATGGGCAGGTTGGGAATGCGGCGGCGCAGCTCGATAGGGATGTGCCATTGTGGCAGGTTGCGGTAGAGCTTCTTGTCGTAGCTGCTGAAACCGCGGTGAATGGCTCCAAGACGTTTCAGGCCTGCATTGTTGATACGCTCTAAAGCGCCAATCCATAGTTCCAAATCAGGGTTCACGGGGTTCTTTACCAATACCGGAATGTCCACACCCTTCAGGGCATCGGCTATTTCCTGTACGGCAAAAGGGTTGGCAGTGGTGCGGGCGCCAATCCAGAGTATATCTATTCCGGCTTTCAGACATTCGTACACGTGCTTGGCGGTGGCTACTTCGGTAGAGACATACATACCCGTTTCCTTTTTCACCTCTTTGAGCCAAGACAGCCCTTCTACGCCGATACCCTCGAAACCGCCCGGTTTGGTACGGGGTTTCCAGATGCCTGCGCGGAATATCTTCATACCTTTTGCAGACAATTGCTTGGCTGTGTCCATAACTTGTTCTTCTGTCTCTGCACTACACGGACCGGCAATGACCAAAGGACGTTTCTCTTCGATACCCGGCAATAAAATAGATTCTAATTCAAGTTCCATATTCTTAATCTGTTTAATTATATTCTTTCTGTATAAATATTTCTCAGTCTCTCTTGTTCTTGTGAAGAACCCTTCCTGAGCCCGGTTGCTGAATTTACTAAAACAGGACGGACGTTTTAGTAAATCTTTGCCGGAGTTTTAGTAAATCTCCGTATCCGTTTTAGTAAAACGGATGCCGCCTTTCTCGGGACAGAAGCCTTCTGTAAAGATATTACTTCATTTCCTTGATGCGTTTCAACGCTTCCGCCAGTTTGTTGTCCTTGCAGCAAAGCGAGATGCGGATGTATCTTTTTCCGTTGCTGCCGAAGATAAATCCCGGAGTGATGAATACGCGCGCTTCGTGCAACACCCGTTCGGTCAGCTCCTCTACATCGGCGCAGCTGTCGGGTATCTTTCCCCAAAGGAACATACCCACCTGATTCTCATCGTAAGCGCATCCCAACTCATGCATGATTTCTCCTGCCAGCCGGCGGCGTCCGCGATAGTTCTTATTGTTGCCTTCGTACCATTCTTCACCGGCTTCGAGGGCGGTGGCGGCGGCCAGCTGCATGGCGCGGAACATACCGCTGTCTATGTTGCTCTTCACTTTCAGTATCCATTGTACGAAGTCTGCATTGGATGCGAGCATGCCGATGCGCCAACCCGGCATATTGTGGCTTTTACTCATGGAGTTGAACTCGATGCAGCATTCCTTTGCTCCCGGAATGCTGAGGATGCTGATAGGGCGTTCGTTCAGGATAAAGCTGTACGGGTTGTCGTTGACGATGACAATGTCCTTTCGCCGTGCAAAGTCCACCAGCTTTTGGTAAAGTTCCGGTGTGGCATTCGCTCCTGTCGGCATATTGGGATAATTGGTCCACATCAGTTTTACGCGGCTCATATCCATTTTCTCCAGTTCGTCGAAGTCGGGCATCCAGCCGTTTTCCTCTTTCAGGTTGTAGTTCACTACCTCTGCGCCCAGTATCTTGCTCAATGATGTATAGGTGGGATAGCCGGGATTGGGAACCAATACCTGTTCGCCGGGATTGACGAAAGCCAGCGTGACGTGCAGAATACCTTCTTTGGAACCGATGAGCGGCTGTATTTCCGTGTTCGGGTTCAACTCCACGCCGTACCATTTCTTATACCAGCCGGCAAAGCTGCGGCGCAGCTCGGGGATGCCCACGTAGGGTTGGTAGCCATGTCCGTCGGGGTTGCGCGCCGCATCGCAAAGTGTCTGTATGGTACTTTCCGAAGGGGGCATATCGGGGCTTCCGATGCCCAGACTGATTACATCCTTGCCTTCGGCGTTCATCTGCGCCACCTCTTTCAGTTTTTTAGAGAAGTAGTATTCGCTTACGCTTGCCAGCCGGTCGGCGGGCTTTATTTTAGATATTTGATTTTCCATCTTCGTATTCTCCTAATATTTTAAGTTCTTTGGTCAGTGGGGTGATGGCCACGATAGATTGTTTATACTTCAGTACATTGTCGAAAACTACGTCTACATAGAATTGATATTCCCATTCGCGCCCGATGATAGGCAGTGATTGTATCTTTGTCAGGTTGATGCGGTAGAAAGACAGGATGGACAATACCTGTGAGAGGCTTCCTTCGGTATGCGGCAGTGTGAATACCATGCTTGCCTTGTTTACCTCCTTGCTGCGGTGGCGGTTCAGCTCGTCCACCTGCCACGGGTCTGCCACAACCAGAAAGCGGGTGAAGTTGTGCTTGTTTGTTTCGATGCCTTCCTGCAGAATCTTCATGCCATAGCGTTCGGCGGCGGCTTTGGAACAGATGGCGGCGTGCCCTTTCAGGTTCTCTTTCTTGATAGTCTCCGCGCTGAGGGCGGTGTCTTCACCTTCCACTACCTTGATGCGGGGGTGCTGCCCGAGGAACTCGCGGCACTGCATCAGAGCGATGGGATGGGAATTTACTTCGGTGATGTCGTCCCAATCCTCTTCGGGCAGGCAGACGAAACTGTGCGAGATGCGCAACTTATATTCGCCTACAATCTGCGCGCCGCTTTGGCGCAGAAGCTCATTGTTGTGCAGCAAGCTGCCTGCAATCGTATTTTCTATTGCCAGCATACCTATGGTCTGGCTGTCTTTCTTGACAGCTGCAAATACATCTTCAAAGCTGGCACAGCAGATAAGCTGTATTTCTTCTCCCTCGAAGTACTTGTGTGCGGCAATGTCGTGATACGAACCTAATGTTCCTTGAATGGCTACTTTTTTCATTCCTGACTATTTTTTTTCTTAGTTTATGCTACAAAAAAATCCCGCTTCCATACAATGGAGCGGGATTCTATATATTACTTAGTTCTCTATTCAGTTCTTAAGCATCACTGTCACTTGACACATACAAACTCCCGCTCTACTTTCCGGCTAAAGTAAAAGTAAAAAAAGAAGTAATATGCATAAGTAAATGATTTCATCCTTGCTGTTTTTTTGTTTTGAATTACGCGACAAAAGTAATACTTTTCTTTTATACGCAAATAAAAAACAATGTTTTTTTTGATATTTGCATCAATTTATAGATAATCTTTTACAATCCCAATACATTTGTCGTATTGTTGCCCGGCTGATTGCCATATTGTCCGGTGAATCCTTGCAGGTCTTTCGGGTTCAGTTCCAGTCCGCGCTTCATGTCTTCCATAGAACCTTCTTTGTCGCCGTTCAGCAGTTTGGCACGCCCGCGTTCGTGGTAGGCTTGGGCAAAGTTGGGATTCAGCTCAATGGCCTCGTCGAACAAGGCGATAGCTTCGGCCAGCTTTTTCTGAACGATATACAGCTGTCCCAAGTAGAGGAATGCTTGCTCGTTGAACGGATTCAGCTCGGTTATATGGAGGTAGTCGGCTTCCGCTTCGGCTTCGGCGCCGGTTGCTTCTTTTATCTTTCCGCGGAGCAGTATGGCGCTTTCGTCGTCCGGGTCTTGGGCAAGTATGGCGTCTATGTCTTCCATGGCTTCTTTGTATTGCTGCATCTTCGTCAGGGCTTCGGCACGCAACAGACGGGCTTCGGTGAAGTCGTCCTTCAGTACGATGGCCTTTGTGAGATGGGCGATGCACATGATGCCGTCGTCCTGCCCGTTGTCGGCTTTGCCCAGCAGATAATGCGCCATGGCATTGCCTTCTTCAATGGCGATGGCTTTTTGGGCGGCTTCCGCCATGGCGGCGTAGTCCTCTTGTATATAGCAGACGTTGGCAAGGGTGAGGAAGGTGGAGGTATGCTCCGGTTCCACTTGGGTCATTTTCTCCAACAGCTTGCGGGCTTCGCCCGGTTCGTTGGACTGGATATACACTTGTGCCAGATACCCCATTGTCTCGAAGTCTTCTTGCAGTGCAAGGGCTTCGGTGAAGCATTTTATGGCATAGTCGGCGCGTCCCATGCGCTGGGCCCGCATACCGTCATACTTGAATATCTCAAAGTTCTTCTGAATATTTTTTTGTTTTTCCTCTTCCGGATTGGTCGGTTTGCCGGAGAAAAAAGATTTAAAGAATCCCATGGCTGTGATATTGTTTTAGTTATGTTTTTAATAGGTTGACAGGATTAATGTGTGAATGCACTGCACAAAAGTAATGATTTATTTTTTGATTTGCAGTATTCCGTTGGCGGCAATAATTTTTCCTTCGTCTAATAATTGGTGCAATGTCTCGGTCAAAAGCTCTTTGTCCGTCTGAATTTGTTCGAGCAGACCGGCGGGAGTTTGCGGGGCGGAAGACAACATTTCTTGTATCTTCCCGGCAAGTTCCTTTTGGTCCGGCCTGCCGGTTGCCGGCTTGTTGCGCAGACTGATGCAGGTGTCGCACTGCCCGCAGTTATGTTCGTTCTTCTCTCCGAAGTAATCCAGCAGCATACGGCTGCGGCATACGGTGTCATTGGTTACGTACTCCAGTATGGAATTGATGCGTGCTTCATAACGGGCTTTCCGTTCTTCGTAGATTTCCGGGGAGAGATTGATGCGTTGCGCCTCCACGCGTTCGCGCGTGTATATTATATAAGGTGTCTTTTTGTGGGGAATGTAGCTTACGATACGCAGTTTGGCAAGGTGAACCAGCTGTTCGTAGATTTGCCGGCGGGTAAGTCCTGTGCGCACGGCAAGCGAATCTTCGTTGATATAGGTGTAGTCTGTAAATACCCCTGTATAGGAACGGAGCACGGCTTGAATGAGTTTGTCCATATCTTCGCCCATTTCACGTAGCCTGTAAAGTTCGTCTCTGCGTATGGTGAAGAGAATACGTGAGGTGTTGTCTTGTTCGCCGGTATATTCCAGATAGCCAGCCTGAGTCAGGATTTTCAGTGCGCTGTCCACCGGAACGGGGAAGTACTTGAACTTGCGGCAGAAATCTTCGATGTTGAACTCACGCATGCATTCCAGTCCGTCTCCCATTGCCATCTGGTAGTAGTATTGAAGATGCTCGTACACATCTTTGATGTACTCCTTTTCAGGAAAAGTGTCGGGTATACGCTTGTGCAGCGTGGTCTTGTCCGACTTGGCATATAGGATGACGGCATAGGCCTTTTGCCCGTCGCGTCCGGCTCTTCCGGCTTCTTGGAAATAGGCTTCTATGGAGTCGGGCAAATCCATGTGGATAACGATGCGTACATCCGGCTTGTCTATTCCCATTCCGAAGGCATTGGTGGCTACCATGACGCGGCTTTCACCGGATTGCCAGCGGTGCTGGCGGATGTCTTTGGTGGCATCGTCCAGTCCGGCATGGTAGAAGTCGGCTGTGATGTCCTCATTATTCAGCAGTTCGGTGATTTCTTTGGTACGGCGGCGGTTGCGTACGTATACAATGGCGCTGCCGGGCATACTGCGCAATATATGCAGCAGTTCGGCTGTTTTGTTCTCTGTCTTGCGGACGATATAGGCAAGGTTGTTCCGCTCGAAACTCATGCGGAATACATTTTCCCGGCGGAAATGCAAGCGGGTTTGGATGTCCTTCACAACTTCCGGAGTGGCGGTAGCTGTCAGGGCCAAAACCGGTATGTCCGGCAGCAGTTCACGTATTTCCGCAATTTTCAGGTAGGCGGGGCGGAAGTCATATCCCCATTGCGAAATGCAATGGCTTTCGTCTACCGTAATCATGCTGACCTTCATTTTCCGCAGTTTGGTGCGGAAGATTTCCGTATCCAGCCGTTCGGGAGAGATGTAGAGGAACTTATAGTTGCCGAAGATGCAGTTTTCGAGAGTTGTGATGATGTCCTGCCGGCTCATGCCGGAGTAGATGGCAAGCGCTTTGATGCCTCGCTTCCTTAGATTTTGCACTTGGTCTTTCATCAGGGCTATCAGGGGGGTAATGACCAGACATAATCCGTCTTTGGCAAGTGCCGGAACTTGAAAAGTTATGGACTTGCCGCCGCCCGTAGGCATCAGTCCCAATGTGTCTTTATTCTCACTGATACTGTTGATAATGTCTTCCTGGATTCCCCGGAAGCGGTCGTATCCCCAATACTGTTTTAAGAGTTGAGAGTTGAGAGTTGAAGGTTGAAGGAGATATGTCATAAAAACGCTTGTTCTTTGTTTCTTTTTAGGCGCGGATTACACGGATTTCACGGAAAAAGGATAAAATAAATCTGTGAAATCCGTGTAGTCCGTGCCTAAAAAAGGCATCCTGTATATTTTGACACAACCTTTTTCGGCTAATTCGGTTTTATGTCTTCAATTTGCAATTGCACTTCTCCCCGTTTGTGGGTGTTTTCTTCAATGGTGTAGCAAATGTCAAACGAACGTTTGGTCTTGATGTAGCGAACGTGGGAACTTTGTCCGAAGGCGATGCCGTTCATTACGTTGTTCGATTTGTTATCCACTAATTCCAGTTTGATATGTTCTTGGTCGCGTCCTACGACTTTACTGGTTCCGTAGTCGTACACGTTATGGGTACAGAATACAGGCTTGGTATTGTCGGGACCAAACGGGTTGAACTTCTTTAAATCGTTGCAGAATTTGGGTGTAATATCCCGGAAGTCTATTTCTGCATTGATGTCGATTACGGCGCTGGTTTGTTCAGGCAGGATATGCTGTGAAACGAATTCTTCAAAGCGTTCGGTGAAGGCGGGGACGTTTTCCACTTTCATGGACAGGCCGGCGGCATAGGTGTGACCGCCGAAGTTCTCCAGCAAATCCCTGCAGTATTCAATGGCTTTGTACACATCGAAGCCGGAAACGGAACGTGCCGAACCGGTTGCCATGTCATCCGTACGTGTCAGCACTACGGCGGGACGATAATATACTTCCGTCAGGCGGGAAGCGACAATGCCGATTACTCCTTTATGCCAGTCTTCGTTGTACAATACGATAGAACGGCGGTCGGCCAGCCCTTCCAGTTCGGCAACGATTTGATTCGCCTCCTCGGTCATTGTCTTGTCGAGGTCCTTACGGGTTTCGTTATATTGGTTGATTTGCCCGGCTTTCTCCAAGGCAAGCGAGAAGTCCTTTTCTGTCAGCAAGTCTACCGCTTCCTTACCGTTCTGGATGCGTCCCGATGCGTTGATGCGCGGGCCTATCTTGAATACTATATCGCTGACGGTAATCTCCTTTTCCGACAGTCCGCATACGTCGATAATGGCTTTCAAGCCTACGCTCGGATTGCTGTTGAGCTGTTTCAGACCGTGATAGGCAAGTATGCGGTTCTCTCCCATAATCGGTACGATGTCCGAAGCGATGCTGACCGCAACCAAGTCCAATAGGGGAATCAGATGATGAAACTCAATGCCGTTGCTGATGGCAAACGCCTGCATGAATTTAAAGCCTACCCCGCAACCCGAAAGGTGTTCGTAGGGATAGGTGTTGTCTTCGCGCTTGGCGTTCAATATGGCTACGGCAGGAGGTAATACTTCATCGGGCACGTGGTGGTCGCAGATGATGAAATCGATGCCTTTTTCTTTGGCGTATGCGATTTCGTCTACGGCCTTGATGCCGCAATCCAATACGATAATCAATCCCACACCGGTTTCGGCGGCGTAGTCCACACCTTTGGTTGAAACTCCATACCCTTCATTGTAGCGGTCGGGTATGTAATAGTCTATGTTCGAGTAGAACTGTTGAATAAACTTGTAGACCAAAGCCACGGCGGTGGTTCCGTCTACATCGTAATCTCCATAAATCAGAATGCGCTCTTTCTTTCCCATTGCCTTGTTCAGGCGCTCTATGGCCACGTCCATATCTTTCATAAGGAACGGGTCGTGCAAATCCGGTAGTTGCGGGCGGAAAAACTTCTTGGCTGTTGCTGCCGTTGTTATTCCCCGCTCCACCAGCAATTCCCCAAGTACTGGGCTAATCCCTAATTCTTGGGCCAGTCGTTGGCTTGCTTCTGCCTGATCGGATGTAATGGGTAAATAATTCCATTTGTGAGTCATTTTATATATTATTTTTTCTTTTTCTATCGCAAAGTGCCGGAGAATAAAAAGGGAGTTTTCACTGCCCGCTTGCTGTATGCTATTTCTCCAACAAGCTGTAAAGGTATGAAAAACTCTTGAAACCGATGTGAATTCTATAGAAAATATTCTTAACGATGCGTATTCTCTCCTAAAATCCTTTTATTTTTGTAGGGTCTAAATAAGTAGGACTCTTTTATTCATTAAAAACAGGTTGAGATTATGCTTACTTTCATTTCTTGCGCCAAGACTATGGCGTCGCGCTGCTCCTTGAAAGTGCCTGAAGTCACCGTTCCGCATTTTGAAACGGAGGCTGTGCAGAATGCGTTGGAAATGTCGCAGATACCTGCCATAGAGTTGGAAAAACTCTTGAAGGTGAATGCCAAGATTGCAGCGGAAAACAGGATTCGTTTTCACGATTTCTGTTCGGAAGACAATCAACCTATGCCGGCGATTGGTGCATATACGGGAGCTGTCTTTAAACGTGTCTTGCCAAAGGACTTTACGGCTGATGATTTTCGTTATGCACAAAATCATCTCCGTATTACTTCTTTTCTTTATGGGTTGCTCCGTCCGCTGGATGGAATCAAGCCTTATCGTTTGGAAGGTGATGTGCGGTTACCCGAAAAAGGCGGACTTTCCATGTTCAATTATTGGAAACCGTTGTTGACAGATTATTTTATTGAGGAGATTAAAAGACGGGGTGGTGTATTGGTTAATCTGGCAAGCGGTGAGATGAAAGAACTGTTTGACTGGAAGCAGGTGGAAAAAGAAGCACGGGTTATTACGCCTGATTTTCAGGTTTGGAAAGACGGGCAGTTGAAGACTATTGTTATTTATGCAAAAATGTGCCGGGGGGAAATGGTGCGCTACATCATCAAGAACCGTATAGAACGTCCTGAAGATTTGAGAAGTTTTTCATGGGAAGGCTTTGCTTTCGATGAAAAACGCAGTACGGACAGTCATCTGTTGTTTACGTTGGGATGAAAATTAACCGTTAGCCAATAGATATGATAATGTTACGGAAAACATTGCTTTATTGTTTTTTGCATAAATCCCGTCCTTCGTATTTGCAGATAGCATCAATCCATTCTTCTGTCAGCGGTTTGGACTCATGTTTGTTAAGGTCGTAAGTTACCATAACGGAGGTACAGATACATTTCACTTCGTGTGTTTCCGTGTCTATAACACGTTGGGCAAGGTGAAAACTTTTTGTCCCGATTTTAGTTACGGCAGTCTGTACGGCAATGTGGTCGGAGCTATAAATTTGTGCAAGGAAGTCGGCTTCTATGTGGACAACGACAATCCCGTCTTTTTGCCAGTCGACGTGTGGACATACGGAAGCGAAATATTCAGTTTTACCCAAATCGTAAAAAGAAAAGTAGACGGTGTTGTTGACGTGACCGAATTTGTCAACGTCGTTAAAACGCAATTGTATAGGTAATGTGTGGTTAAATTTAATCTCTTCCATTGTTTTTCCTTAAACTTTGTTTGTAATATCAACGTAAAATGCAAAATTTGCAATGTACGGGAATAAAGATAATCAATGTCTCAATAAATAAACTAAAATATACTGTTAATCTTGAGCAAAGATAGAGCTTTTTCTTTTTAATCCTATTAAAGTTTACTGTCTATTCATAGATTTGTAATTAATGAATAGAGAATCAAATACTTATCAAATCGTTATCCGGCAAAAGTAAATTATTCCGGATAAGATTAGTAGAGTAGAATTATCGGGATATGGTAAAGTTTCATTTATCTCGATAAGTGCGATGAGTGATAGTACTTGTTAATATGAATTAAAATCAACGTAAAGCGTTACGTTGATTTTTTATGGTAACGGAATAGGTGCAGAAATAAAGGTACTATATCTTTGTTGTAAGTCCTTGTAGCAATATGTTTTGCTATAATTATTATAACCGATTTGTTAAAAACACAAAATATGACACGAAAAACACTATTTTTATTTACGTTGTTAATTGCCAGTTTTACAGTTTTTGCTCAAAGTGAATCTTTTAAAAACAGTGGTGTAGACATTGAATTGCCTGCAGGAATCCTTTCTTTACAACCGCTCAATCAGAATGCAGTTCGTATAAGGTTTACCAAAGAAAAAAATATTCCGGAGCAAGAGTTAATTTATACGGAAGAGGTAGAGTCTCCTGTGTATAAGATAAAAGAGGATAGTAAATCATTAAAGCTTTCTCTTGATAAAATAATTGTTGTTTATGATAAGTTGCGTCATACATTGACTTTTACTGATTCTAAAGGGCAGATTATTTTGCAAGAGAAAGAAGGAGGACGTGTGTTGCAAAATTCTACGGTTCAAGGGGAACCGGTTTTTGAGGTTGAACAACATTTTTTATCGCCTGTTGATGAATATTTGTTTGGTACGGGACAGTTTCAAGACGGTTACTTGAATGTGCGAGGGTTAACCAGACGTCTTACGCAGGTAAATACGCAAATAGCAGTTCCTTTTGTCCTTTCCAATAAGGGGTATGGTATATTGTGGAATAACTATGGTCTGACGGATTTTAATCCGGCTGATGAATCTGTAAAGCTGTTACCTGCAGAAACCGGTGTGCAAGCGGTTACGGTAGATGCAACAAGTACAAAAGGCAATAAGCGTGAAACTCGGTTTTTTAAGTCGTTTACGGCAAGATTTAGTGTCCCGGCTGACGGACAGTACGGATTGTTGCTGGATGTAGGACAACGCATGGCGCGTAAACATTACATTTCTATTGATGGGAATAAAATTGTTGATGTCAATAATTTGTGGCTTCCACCCACAACTTCAGTTATTGTAAATTTATCGAAGGGGGAACATTTTGTTGAAGTGCAAGGCGTACAGGAAGATGCTCCTGTATTATATTGGAGACAAGTGACTGATGAGACTGTTTTTCGTTCACCGGTGGCCCGGTCATTGGACTATACTGTATTCTCCGGAAGTGCAGATGAAATAGTAGCCGGTTATAGGCAGTTGACAGGTGAGACTCCTATGTTGCCACTTTGGGCATTGGGCTATATACATTGCCGGGAGCGCTATAATACTCAGAGTGAATTACTGGAAAATGCACGTGAATTTAGGAAACGTAAACTGCCTGTGGATGTGATTGTACAAGATTGGCAATGGTGGGGGAAATATGGCTGGAATGCTATGCAATTTGATGAAAGTAAATATCCGGATCCGGGTAAAATGGTTCGTGAACTTCATGACATGAATATGCACCTGATGCTATCCGTTTGGTCTAAGATAGACAAGCAATCGACACTTGGCAAACAAATGGAGTCAAAAGGATTTTATATCCCCGGTACGGATTGGATTGATTTCTTTAATCCTGATGCCGCTGCATTCTATTGGCAGAATTTTAGTGGTAAATTGTTGAAACCTTATAAAATTGATGCGTGGTGGCAAGATGCTACTGAGCCTGAAAACGATGACTTGTTGAATCGCCGAGTAAATAACGGGAAAACGCCGGGTGAGTTCTTTCGTAATGTTTACCCGTTATTTGTAAATAAGACAGTTTATGAAGGTTTACGCAAAGATGACCCGGGACGACGTGCCATGATATTGACGCGAAGCGGTTTCTCGGGTATACAACGGTATGGTGCAGTAACATGGTCGGGCGATGTCGGTAATGATTGGGAAACACTTCGTCGGCAAATAGCCGGTGGCTTAGGACAAATGGCAACCGGTTTGCCTTGGTGGACATATGATGCGGGTGGTTTCTTCCGCCCGTCTGATCAGTATACCAGTAAAGACTATCAAGAACGAATGTTGCGTTGGATACAAACCGGAACTTTTCTTCCATTGATGCGTATTCATGGCTATATGAGCCAGACAGAACCTTGGCGATATGGTGAACAGGTGGAGCATATTATTTCTGAGTTTTTAGATTTGCGCTATCGTTTACTGCCTTATATCTATTCACAGGCAGCATTTGTAGCTTATCAGGGAGGAACTTTTATGCGTCCGTTGATTTTTGACTTTTCACAAGACAAAGAGGCCTTGAAACAAGAAAATGAATATATGTTTGGAAAATCTTTATTGATTAATCCTATAACTCAAGGTAATGTACGAAACTGGAGAACCTATCTTCCTGAACATACGGCAGGTTGGGTCGATTTTTGGAATGGCAAGACCTACGAAGGAGGGCAATACGTTGATATTCCGGTTACAATAGATAGGATTCCGGTATTTGTAAAAGCGGGAACTATTCTTCCTATGGGTATGAAAAAGCAATATGCTTTGGAAAGACCTAATACTCCACTGGAAATATATATTTATCCGGGTGAAGATGCTTCATTTACTTTATACGAAGATGAGGGAGATAATTATAATTACGAGAATGGTGCGTACAGTAATATTATGTTCCAATGGAATAATCATAAACGAGTATTGACAATAGAAGAACGAGAAGGAGAATATCCCGGTATGCAATTAAGTAGAACTTTCCGTATAATAAGTCCGTCTGCGGAAAAGACTGTTGTATATCAAGGTAAGAAAATGACAGTCCGATTACCATAATAAGATCATGAGACGGAAGAAAGCATTTGATTGTTGAATTTAAGCATATTTAGTCCATTATGTAACAACAGGAAATAAATGTGTAACATGATTATTGAACCCATAAATGGTAATGGTGTACATTTGCGACATAATATTTTACATTCTTAACATCATGAAAAACAAATCGGTAATATTACTTTTATTTTTGGCTATATGCGGATTTTCAGCAACGAAAGCAATGGCTGGTGGCGGTGACTCAAAGACTTCTAAATTTGTTTATCAAGGAGCAGGTAACCCATATTTACCATTATGGGAGCATCTGCCTGATGGTGAACCACGTGTTTTTGAAGATCCTGATCATCCCGGGAAATATCGTGCTTATATCATTGGATCACACGACCTTCGTTTTAATAGTTATTGCGGTGCGGACATAAGAATGTGGTCGGCTCCTGTTGAAGATTTGTCCAGTTGGCGTGACGAAGGACCGATTTTTACCTATCAGACAGGAGGAAAATGGGATGTGATGTATGCTCCCGATCTTGTTGAGGTAAGAAGAAAAGACGGTAAGAAAGAATATTATTTATATCCTCATAGCCGCGGTCGGAACAGGGAGGCGATGGTTGCTAAAGGAGATCGTCCCGACGGGCCTTTTACTCCTATCAATTTGACTGCTGACGGTACGAAAACATTACCCGGAAGTATTATGGGATTTGACCCTTCTGTGTATATTGAGTATGTTACAGATCCTAATGATCCTGACTATGAAATAGGCTTCAGAGCATACGGATATTGGGGATTCCAGCGTTCATTAGCAGCCCAGTTAGATCAAAATACGATGTATTCCGTACGTCCCGGAACAGATGTTATTCCATATTTTATGCCTGCAGGCCGTAGAAATGGTTCTACCCGCGATTCGATTTCATACCCACATATTTATCCGGGAGAGGATCTTAAGGCATTTAATTTCTTTGAAGCCTCTTCTATTCGTAAGATTGGAAATAAATATGTAACCATTTACAGCGGATATTCCGGTCGTGAATACGGATTGGGTATGACAAATTCCACTTTGCGTTATGCTTATGGTGATTCGCCATTGGGTCCATGGAAGAGTGGTGGTGTTTTGGTTGATTCACGTGCACCGGTGTTGAATCAAGATGGTACCCGATTACAGACAACTAATGCGGCGCATAATACTCATGGCAGTATAGAACAGATTAATGGACAATGGTATGTGTTTTATCACCGTCCACCTCGTGGATTTGGAAATGCACGCCAGTCGGTAGTAGCTCCAATTCATGTGGAATGGGATGAGAAGCCTGTGGCTGAGGGTGGAAGAGTTTCCATCAAGGGGTATAATCCGTATGCAAAAGATAGTATTTGGACAGCTAAAGATGCGCAAGGTTATGAATATAAGGGTGCTGAGGTAACTTCAGAGGGTTTTCATATTTTTGGTCTTGATCCTTATCGGTATTATTCAGCCGGGTTTGCATGTTATCTTTCTGATGTTAGTCTTCAACAAGATTCATGGGATATTTGGGATAATCATGCTTCTATTACTAATGTGAAGAATGGTCATATAATAGGATATAAATATTTTGGTTTCGGTGGACTGGATAAAGATAAGTTAGGCTTGAAAGCTTTCAAAGGAACTCAAAAAGGGAACAAAACAGCATTTAATCTTTTCCTTACACCAAAGACCTCAAGAACATTCAAAGTTAATGTATGGTTGGATGGTCCATGGGATAATAAGGTTTGGAAAGGGACAAAAATTGGTGAAATTGTGGTTCCGGAAAATTCGGTGCAGGAAGTAACTCAATTTGCGGTTGATGTATCACAATTTGTAGACCACTTAGATAAGAAACATGCAATATTTCTTGTAGCGGAAGGTGAAGGAGAAGAACTTTTTGATCTGATTGGCTTAGGTTTTAGTTCAAAAAAGAAGAAAATAGTTCGTCCGCTTGTTCCTGAAATAAATATAACGGTTAATGGAAAGCCTGTTGAAATCCCGGTAACGCCTGTCCGTTCCACAGAGAAAAATGGTATTACCGGCTATGACTTATACGAGACGGTTTATGAACTTCCGTCTGAGGTAACAGAGTTTCCGACAGTATCTGCTTCTGTAACAGATAAGAAAGTGAAAATAGTCGTTACTCAAGCCGATTCGGATTCAAGAACAGCTGTTGTGAAGTTTGACAATAAGGGGGTGGTAAAGACCTACAAGATTAAATTTAAGTCTTCCATATTATAAAATTGTCAACAATCTTCTGGTTTGATGATGAGGATGTGTAAAACGAATTGCAGTTATCGTTTTGCACTTCCTCTCTTATATAAATGCAGATAAACTCTCCGAGAGAGTAATATTAATGGAAAATGTCAGTTTTGTTTACCTGTTAATTTATAGAATGAAAGAGAATATGAAATTAGTAAAGTGTATATGGCTAATATTAGCCGGTATTATCATTAGTTCGTGCAGCACAAACTTGTTTGAAATAACATCTCCGGCAGGTAAACTGAAAGTAATGGTGGAGCCGGCTGAAGAAGATGTCTATGGTGCAGTCACTTTTTCTGTATATTATAAAGGGGAGCCGGTTCTTTCTAAAACGGAATTGGGGTTGGCGACAGATGTGCAGAAGTTTTGTGGAGATTTGAAGCTAAAATCAGTATCCGGGGTAACACAGGTTGTTGATGATTATGAAATGATAACGGGAAAACGCAGCCATTGCGTGAACGATGCTTCTGAAAGAGTCTATTCTTTTGAGAATAAAAAAGGCGAGGTGTTGGATATAACATTCAGAGTATATGACGACGGAGTTGCTTTCAAATATGCGATTAATACGACTGCAGATAAAGAGTATGTCATTGATGAGTACACTGCGTATAATGTTCCGCAAGGGGTTAAAAGGTGGATGCAACAATATGATCCGGGCTACGAAAAGTTTTTTCCATTGTCGACAGACGGAACGTTGGCAGGCCGTCCGGAAGTTAATCTTTGGGGATATCCCGGCCTTGTTGAATTGTGTGATTCTGTATTTGTATTGATAACGGAAGCGAATATCAGGCGGGGACATTGCGGCTCTTTTTTATCTAATGGTAATGACCGTGATAGGTATCAGGTTAGTTTGGCTGATAAAAAGCAGGTCGCAGAGGGGATATGGGTTTCTCCTTGGAGGGTGCTCATTATAGGAACTCTGTCTGATATTGTAGAATCGACATTGGTGACAGATGTATCAGATCCTTCTAAAGTGGAAAATACGGAATGGATAAATTCCGGTATGGTATCTTGGATATATTGGGCACATAACCATGGCTCTAAGGATTATCAAAAAGTAAAGGAATATATTGATTTGGCCGTTGAAATGAATTGGCCTTATGATTTGATAGATTGGGAATGGGATGAAATGGGAAATGGAGGAACTCTTGAAGACGCGGTGAAATATGCCTTGGGCAAAGGAATAAAACCGCTTCTTTGGTATAATTCAAGTACCAACTGGATTGGTCCTGGCCCCTTGTATCGCTTGAACAAGAAAGAGAACCGAGAGAAAGAATATGCGTGGTTAAATAATATGGGAATTGCCGGTATTAAAGTAGATTTCTTCTCAGGTGATAGTGTTTCTACCATGAACTATTATTTAGATTTGCTTGAAGATGCTGTAAAGTATAAATTGATGATTAATTTTCATGGAGCGACTATCCCGAGAGGATGGCAACGTACATATCCTCATATGATGTCAGTGGAAGGTGTGTATGGCGCGGAATGGTATAATAATGCTCCAATATTGACAAATCGGGCAGCCGAGCATAATGCGACTTTACCTTTTACGAGGAATGTGGTAGGACCGATGGATTATACTCCGGGAACTTTCTCCAACTCTCAACATCCGCATATAACTTCATATGCTCATGAATTGGCATTGCCTGTAATCTTTGAATCAGCTTTACAACATATGCCCGATAGACCGTCTGTTTATTATAGCCTGCCTGCACCTGTGAAAAAACTTTTATCAGAATTGCCTACAGCTTGGGATGATACGAAGTTGCTGGGCGGCTATCCGGGAAAAGAAGTGATTATAGCGCGTCGTAAAGGTGAGGTGTGGTATATTGGAGGTGTTAATGGAACTAATGAGGCAAGTACTCTTCATGTGCCCTTGGATAAAATACCTGTTAGCGGTAAGAAAATTTCTTTATTCAAAGATGGTGTAGATGATAACCATTTTACTATTGAAGAAAATATTCCTTTAACAGACGAAAAAAACGATTTGGTAATAGAATGTTTACCACGTGGTGGCTTTGCAGCCGTCATAAAATGAGAATATCCTGTTGCTTATTGTTGTTGATTTTCAGATAGGTAAGAGTAATAGTGTGTCTTATAGCTTTGTCTCCTTTCTAAATTAAATAGGTGCTTGATAGGTAATAGCAAAATAAAAAACACTACTTTTGCGTATTAATCACTGTATTTATATATCAAGAAATGATAGAAGACATTAAAAAAGCCTGCCAAGTAATGCGGGAGGGTGGTGTGATTCTGTATCCCACCGATACCATTTGGGGAATCGGTTGTGACGCTACCAATGAAGATGCGGTGCGCCGTGTATATGAAATAAAGCAGCGTCAAGACAGCAAGGCAATGCTTGTGTTGGTAGATTCTTCTGTAAAGGTGGATTTCTATGTTCAGGATGTTCCGGAGGTGGCATGGGACTTGATAGAGTTGGCAGATAAACCGTTGACTATTATTTATTCGGGTGCACGTAATCTGGCGGCAAATCTGCTGGCAGAAGACGGTAGCGTGGGTATTAGGGTGACGAATGAGGAGTTTTCAAAGCGTCTGTGCCAGCAGTTTCGTAAGGCAATTGTTTCTACGTCTGCGAATATTAGTGGGCAACCCTCACCGAAAAGTTTCAATGAAATAAGTGAAGAGGTTAAGTCCGCAGTAGATTATATTGTGGGCTACCGGCAAGAAGAGACGAGTAATCCGAAACCGTCCAGTATTATTAAGTTGGATAAAGGTGGTGTGATCAAAATAATCCGGGAATAAGAAAAATGGCTGGAAAAGAAAGAGGTTGGTTGCAACGCTTTATCATTTGGCGTGAGAAGAATGTTAAGGAAAAACGGTTTATCTTACTTCTTAGCTTTTTGGTCGGTATTTTTACGGCTTTTGCCGCATTGATATTGAAAGTGCTGATACACTGGATACAGAATTTTCTTACAGAGAATTTTGATACAACGGAGGCTAATTACCAGTATTTGATATATCCGGTAGTAGGAATCTTTTTGGCAGGACTGTTTGTACGCTATGTCGTAAAAGATGATATCAGTCATGGAGTTACGAAAATTCTGTATGCCATATCCCGCAGACAAGGGCGAATTAAGCGACATAATACATGGTCGTCTATTATAGCCAGTTCCATAACCATCGGATTCGGTGGTTCCGTTGGAGCCGAAGCACCGATTGTGCTTACCGGTTCGGCTATCGGCTCTAATTTGGGGAGTCTGTTCAAAATGGAACATCGTACACTGATGCTGTTGGTGGGGTGTGGTGCAGCCGGTGCTGTGGCCGGTATTTTTAAAGCACCGATTGCAGGGCTTGTCTTTACGCTGGAGGTACTGATGATTGACTTGACTATGTCTTCATTGCTTCCGCTATTGATTTCGGCAGTAACGGCAGCGACCGTCTCTTATATTGTGACGGGGACGGAAGCTATGTTTAAGTTTCACCTTGATCAGGCTTTTGAGTTAGAACGTATTCCTTATGTGATTATGCTGGGTATCTTTTGTGGTTTAGTATCTCTTTATTTTACCCGCGCCATGAATGCTGTAGAGGGAATGTTTGGAAAGTTGAGAGTCCCTTACAAGAAACTGTTGGTCGGCGGCTCGATGCTGAGTATTCTGATATTTCTTTTCCCGCCTCTTTATGGTGAAGGCTATGATACAATAGAATTATTACTCAATGGTACAAGTAATGTGGAGTGGGATACAGTCATGAATAACTCTTTCTTCTACGGACACGGTCAGTTACTGTTGTTGTATCTGGTACTGATAATCCTGTTTAAGGTCTTTGCTTCGAGTGCGACAAACGGTGGTGGTGGCTGCGGTGGTATTTTTGCACCTTCTCTGTATTTGGGATGCATTGCCGGATTCGTATTCTCTCACTTTAGTAATGATTTTGAAACTACCGCTTTTCTACCTGAGAAGAACTTTGCATTAATGGGCATGGCAGGAGTGATGAGCGGAGTTATGCACGCTCCACTGACAGGAGTGTTTCTGATTGCCGAATTAACCGGAGGCTATGATTTGTTCCTGCCGTTGATGATAGTTTCAGTCAGCTCATATTTGACGATTATTGTTTTTGAACCGCATAGTATCTACTCCATGCGTTTGGCAAAGAAAGGTGAATTGCTGACGCATCATAAGGATAAGGCTGTATTGACCTTGATGAAAGTGGAAAATGTGGTAGAGAAAGACTTTATTGTGGTACATCCGGAAATGGATCTCGCCGAACTGGTGAGGGCTATTTCCGCCTCTCACCGTAATATATTCCCGGTGACGGACAATGAAAATAAACTGATAGGCATTGTTTTGCTGGACGATATACGTAATATAATGTTCCGTCAGGAACTGTATCATCGTTTTACGGTGGGTAAGCTGATGACTTCTGCTCCGGCACGGCTTTATGATACGGATAGTATGGAGCAGGTGATGCGTACTTTCGATGATACGAAAGCATGGAATTTGCCGGTGGTAGATGAAGAAGGCAAATATCTCGGCTTTGTTTCCAAATCAAAAATATTCAATTCGTACCGTCAGGTGTTGGTACATTTTTCAGAAGATTAAAAGAGGTGATTATGAAGAAAGAAGATTTACGGATTGTATATATGGGTACTCCCGAATTTGCGGTAGAACCTTTGCGTTGCCTTGTGGAAGGCGGATATAATGTAGTAGGAGTGATTACTATGCCCGATAAACCGGCAGGACGAGGACATAAGCTCCAATTCTCTCCGGTGAAACAATATGCACTGGATTATAACTTGCCGCTTCTCCAACCTGAGAGGTTGAAGGACGAAACATTTGTTGAGGCTTTGCGCGTTTGGAATGCCGACTTGCAGATTGTAGTTGCTTTCAGAATGCTGCCGGAAGTGGTTTGGAATATGCCGAGACTGGGAACTTTCAATTTGCACGCTTCATTACTGCCACAGTACCGCGGTGCGGCTCCTATCAACTGGGCGGTGATTAATGGAGATACGGAAACGGGTATCACTACTTTCTTCTTGAAACATGAAATAGATACGGGAGAGGTTATTCAGCAGGTGCGTGTACCGATTGCTGAAACGGATAATGTCGGTATTGTACATGATAAATTGATGGTGCTTGGTGGTCGTTTGGTAACGGAGACTGTAGATGCTATCCTTGCCGATACGGTGAAACCTATTCCACAGGAAGAAATGGTCGTAGTGGGTGAGCTGCGCCCTGCCCCTAAAATATTCAAAGAGACTTGTCGTATAGACTGGAGTCAACCTGTAAAACAGATTTATGATTTTATCCGTGGTTTATCCCCTTATCCGGCTGCATGGACAGAGTTGGTACAACCGGATGGGGCAATAACCGTTCTGAAAATCTTTGAAACAGAGAAAATCCATCAAGAGCACCGGTTACAGCCCGGTACAATTTTAACAGATAATAAAACTTATCTTCATGTAGCGGTTCCCCAAGGCTTTATTGGGATACTTGTCTTGCAACTTCCCGGTAAGAAGCGATTGAAGATAGATGAATTATTACGCGGCTTCCGGCTGGCTGACGGGGTAAAAGTACAGTAAACTTTTTCACTCCTGTTTACAGCAGGAACTTTGGCTGAAGTTAAAGGCGGCTGATTCGTAGTTTAGTAAGGTGAGATGGATATTACTAATAGTGCAAATCATGAACGCCGCCAAAGAGAACTGTATTATTGGGTAGTTACGTGCATAAAAGAACACTGTTGAGTACTCTTGGTCGGCAAAGTGCGTGCCGGCGATTTTAAGGAATGGTTCGTAGGGGAACGCTAAGTCGTAAGTTGTGGCATAATATTTAGGTCGGATGAAATCTTTTGCCTACATTTGTACGTTATAATTCGTGTAACTTATTAGAATGTAACTGTTATGAAGCCTATAGTATCTCCTTCCATATTGTCCGCCAACTTTGCATATTTGGCAAATGATATTGAAATGATTAACGGTAGTGAAGCCGACTGGGTGCATATCGATATAATGGACGGTGTGTTTGTTCCTAATATTTCTTTTGGCTTTCCTGTGCTAAAGTATGTAGCAAAGCTTGCTGAGAAGCCTTTGGACGTGCATTTGATGATAGTGCAGCCGGAAAAGTTTATTCCTGAAGTAAAGGCTTTGGGAGCACGTATAATGAATGTGCATTATGAGGCTTGCCCGCATCTGCATCGGGTGGTGCAGCAGATTCGTGAAACGGGGATGTTGCCGGCAGTTACTATCAATCCTGCTACCCCTGTGTCTATGTTGAGAGACATTATCAATGATGTCTATATGGTGTTGGTTATGAGCGTAAATCCGGGGTTTGGCGGTCAGAAATTCATAGAACATACTATTGATAAAGTACGTGAATTGCGTGAATTGATAACGGTGACCGGTTCAGAAGCTCTTATAGAAGTTGATGGCGGTGTAAATTTAGAAACCGGTGCTCGTTTGGTAGAGGCCGGTGCTGATGTTTTGGTAGCCGGTAATGCAATTTTTTCAGCTCCCGATCCGGTAGAAGCAATCCGTGCTTTGAGGAATCTGTAATATTTATTGATAATAGACAGCTTACAGCGGCATCCTTTCCTACGACTTTTGATGCCGTTGGTTGGTGGAATAGTATATGGGGATAAGTATCCTTATGTACTGCCTGTATGTTTGTGGGTAGCTGAAATCTTTCTGTTGGCAGGAATATATGCTTTTAGTCTGAGGTATCATATTCTATGCAAACTATATGGAGCTGTTGTATTCCTCTTTTTCTTTTTATTGGGAGGAGCTTTGGTTAGTCTGCAGTTAAAACAGGCAGAATATACGTTCCCCAAAACGGGTGAATTTTCCACCTGCCAAGTATCTCTTGCAACCAAGCCGGAAATTAAGAAAAACAGCATTTTATTTCGTGTTGCGTTGAAAGGGGAAGCTCCGGGAAATACATTTTCACACAAATTATCAGAAAAGTTCTTTCTGTTCTATTTCCCTAAAGATTCAGCGACATGCTCTCTGAAAAGAGGAGATAGATTGTTGGTCCATACTTATCTGTCTCCACCGGTAAATAATGGGAATCCGGATGAATTTGACTATGCCCGTTATCTCCTCAGAAAAGGAATAAGCGGAACAGCTTATGTACATACTGGACATTGGCGCATGATTGGTTGTGACAGTTCTTTCACTTTCCGCCAGCAAGCTGTTGATTGTCGGAGCAGGGTAGTTGATATGTATCGTAAGATGGGGTTCCGGGGAGATGAATTGGCGGTGCTTTCTGCGCTTACAGTAGGTGATAAGGATGAATTGAGTGAGGATATAATTGAAACTTATTCGGTTGCCGGTGCCAGTCATGTACTGGCGCTTTCTGGACTGCATATCGGTTTTATTTCTGCTTTATTGCTGTTTGCTTTGTCTCCTTTGTGGAACCGGTGGAGATTTTTGAAGCCGTTTTTGCTTTTATCGGTGATAGTGCTTTTATGGGGATTTGCTTTTCTTACAGGATTATCCTCTTCAGTAGTACGCGCCGTTATCATGTGCTCTTTTGGGTTGATTTCCACTCTTTTCTCAACTTGTCAAAAGTTGACTGTGAATACATTGGCAGTTACGGCTTTTTTGATGCTGTTGTTTAATCCTGTATGGTTGTTTGATGTTGGATTCCAGTTGTCTTTCATCGCTGTTACGGCAATTTTGTTACTGCAACCCGGCCTATACGGATTGTTATCGTTTAGGAATACGGTTTTGCAGAAGGTTTGGGGATTGATAACGGTATCTATTGCAGCCCAAATCGGGACAGCGCCTTTGGTTATGCTTTACTTCTCACGTTTTTCCACCCATTTCCTTTTGACTAATTTGTGGGTGATTCCATTAGTATCACTGATTGTATACGCAGCCATTGTATTACTTGTGCTGACTCCTTTTCCCAGTTTGCAACAAAGTTTTGCAGATATGGTAGAAGCGCTGATTCGGCTACAGAATATGGCACTTCGTTGGGTTGAACAACTCCCTTTGGCTTCTATAGATTATATTTGGGTGGATGTATGGGATGTCTTTCTGTTTTATTTTTGTTTGTTATGTGTTGGTCGTGCTTTGGTTAGGCGTACGGCTGTGAATGCTTATACTGCTTTGTTCTGTATGTTACTTTGCGTTTCTTATCATTCGTATTCATTCATAAGAGATACTTCCCGGAGTAGTATCGTTTTTTATAATTTTCGCAGTTGTCCTTCTGTACATTGTTTGGCTGATAATTCTTCTTCATGGTTAGTTTGTACAGATAGCTTGCCGGATATTGCTGGCTTAGAACGTGCGCTGTCTCCTTATTGGAACCGTTTGCGCTTGAAGCGTCCTACCGTAATTGTAGAGGATTATTCGGCACCCGATATTTCTGTTCGAAATCAAATTGTTTTTTATGGAGGAAAACGTATATGTTTACTGTGCGATGATCGTTGGCGAAATAAGAGGTCTGATGTACCCGTCCTTATTGATTATTTGTATGTCTCCCGGGGATATAAGGGTAGCATAAAGGAACTGACTTCCCTATTTGAAGTGGGTACGGTAGTGATTGATTCATCGCTTTCCGGCTATTATCGGGAGAGAATTATTAATGATTGTATCAGATTGGGAATTTCTTATCTTCCTCTTTCTGAAAAAGGTTCTGTGCGCATATCATTATAAATCATAAACTTTTTCGTACTTTTGCCCTTTCAATAGTTGTGGATAAATAGAATCACTCTGTTTTTTTGAATGTAAATTGTAAGGACTATATGTTGACTAAGATAATAGAGCAATCTAAAATAGACCACTTTGCCAAGTGGATGGAACGTGCGGATAAAATTGTTATTGTTGCTCATGTATCTCCTGACGGGGATGCGGTAGGCTCTTCTTTGGGATTATGGCATTTTCTCAATACACAGGACAAAGATGTGACTGTTATTGTTCCCAATGCTTTCCCTGATTTTTTGCGGTGGATGCCTGGTAGCAAAGATATACTTTTGTACGATCGTTATAAAGAATTTGCTGATAAGTTGATAGCGGAAGCGGACGTGATATGTTGTCTTGATTTTAATGCTACCAGCCGTATTGACGCCATGGCAGATGCTGTTTTGGCTTCCCCTGCGCGAAAGATTCTGGTGGATCATCATTTGAATCCGGAAGACTTTTGCAGGATTATTATTTCTCATCCTGAGATTTCTTCTACTTCCGAACTTGTTTTTCGTCTGATTTGCCGCATGGGATATTTCAGTGATATCACTAAGGAAGGGGCAGAGTGTATCTATACCGGTATGATGACTGATACGGGAGGTTTTACGTATAACTCCAACAATCGTGAGATATATTTTATAATCAGTGAGCTGCTTTCAAAAGGCATTGATAAAGATGATATTTATCGGAAAGTGTATAATACCTATTCCGAGAGCCGTTTACGTCTCATGGGGTATGTGTTGTCGCAGATGAAAGTTTATCCGGATTACCATGCAGCCTTGATTACGTTGACCAAGAAAGAACAAAACCGCTTTAACTATATTCGTGGAGATAGTGAGGGGTTTGTAAATATACCATTGAGCATTAAAAATGTCGTTTTCTCCTGTTTCTTGCGCGAAGATACGGAAAAGCCGATGATAAAGGTGTCCTTGCGTTCGGTGGGACGTTTCCCATGCAACCAATTGGCGGCTGAATTCTTTAATGGCGGAGGACACTTAAATGCTTCCGGTGGAGAATTTTATGGAACACTGGAAGAAGCTAAAAGTGTGCTGGAACTTGCACTGGAAAAATTCAAGCCATTACTTAATGCCAAAGGATAAAAAAACTTTGGCTGTAAAGGTTAAAAGATACGAACTTTCAACTCGCGGCTTTTAACTTTCGAGGAAATCAGATATTTTTGTACGAAATTACTAAATAACAGAAATGAAGAAACTTACTTTATTCTTTTTGTCTTTATTAGCACTCAGTTTGGGCTTTCAAGCCTGTGATGACAGCAAGACCTATGCAGAGATGCTGGAAGAGGAAAAAGACGGTATAAATAACTTTATCAAAGACCGGAATATAAAGGTTATTTCGCAGACAGAATTTTATGAGCAAGATTCCACTACAAAGTCCAAAGATAGAGGGGACGATGTGGACGAATTCGTGCAACTTACCAGCGGGGTTTATATGCAGATTGTTGACAAGGGATCTGAAAATAAAGCTGATACGGTGAAGAGCAATGACGAGGTGTTAGTACGCTTTATGGAGTATAGCATTCTTGATAAAGATACTACATTATCAAATTTGGCTGCTGCGGAAACCGTAGATGCTTTTCGCTATACGGTGACCTCCTCATCCATAGCAGGAATCTTTTTGCAAGGATATATGATGAGTTATTACTCTTCGCCGGCTGTTCCTGCGGGATGGCTCGTGCCGTTGACTTATGTTCGTGATATGGCCCATGTGAGATTGATTGTTCCTTCCAAGATGGGGCACCAGACGGCCATGCAATATGTCTATCCTTATTATTACGATATCCGGAAATTCCAAATCTGGAAATAACTAACCAATAATTTAAATTATTAACCTATGACTCTAATCAAATCTATCTCTGGAATCCGCGGAACAATCGGCGGTGGTGCAGGCGAGGGATTGAATCCGCTCGACATTGTGAAGTTTACTTCAGCGTACGCTACCCTTATCCGCAAAACGTGTACTGTAAAAAGTAACAAAATCGTAGTAGGCCGTGATGCCCGTATCTCGGGTGAAATGGTGAAGAATGTAGTAGTAGGTACTCTTATGGGTATGGGCTGGGATGTAGTGGACATTGATTTGGCTTCGACTCCAACCACAGAGCTGGCAGTAACTATGGAAGGTGCCAGTGGTGGTATCATCTTGACCGCTTCTCACAATCCCAAGCAGTGGAACGCTTTGAAACTTTTGAATGAAAAGGGAGAGTTCCTAAATAAGGAAGAAGGAAACGAGGTGCTCCGTATCGCTGAGGCCGAAGCTTTTGATTTTGCCGAAGTTGACAAACTCGGTTCCTACCGCAAGGACTTGACTTATAATCAAAAACATATTGACAGTGTTTTGGCACTTGATTTAGTGGATGTGGAAGCCATCAAAAAGGCTGATTTCCGCGTAGCTATTGATTGTGTAAACTCTGTTGGCGGCATCATTCTTCCGCAACTGTTGGAGCAACTTGGTGTGAAGCATATAGAAAAGCTCTACTGTGAACCCACCGGTAACTTCCAGCATAATCCTGAGCCTTTGGAGAAGAATTTGGGTGATATTATGAATCTGATGAAGGGTGGCAAAGCCGATGTCGCTTTTGTTGTAGACCCGGATGTGGACCGTTTGGCCATGATTTGTGAAGACGGTAAAATGTATGGTGAGGAATATACATTGGTCACTGTAGCAGATTATGTGTTGAAGCATACTCCGGGCAATACCGTTTCTAATTTGAGTTCCACCCGTGCATTACGTGACGTAACCCGTAAATATGGTCAACAATATTATGCTTCTGCCGTAGGTGAAGTGAATGTGACTACTAAGATGAAAGAGGTTGGCGCTGTTATCGGTGGAGAAGGCAATGGTGGAGTGATTTATCCTGCCAGCCATTACGGACGTGATGCTTTGGTGGGTATTGCTTTGTTCCTAAGCCATTTGGCTCACGAAGGCAAGAAGGTAAGTGAACTGCGTGCCATTTATCCGGCTTATTTCATGGCAAAGAACCGCGTAGACTTGACACCGGATACGGATGTTGACGCTATCCTTGCAAAAGTAAAGGAAATCTATAAAAATGAAGAAATCAATGATATTGACGGTGTGAAGATTGATTTTCCCGACAAATGGGTGCATCTGCGTAAGAGCAATACCGAACCGATTATTCGTGTTTATAGTGAAGCGGCTACACCTGAAGCAGCCGAGGAAATCGGTCAGAAAATTATGAAAGTAATTGAAGATTTGGCGAAATAAAATAAAAAAGTAACAGAAAAGGGCAATATCTTCTATGGATGTTGCCCTTTCTTTTTATATCAGTTTTACCCGTTCTATTTCTTGTTCGAAGTTGGGAGTGAATATCCCTTTCCCTATGTTCTCCTTAATCTCCTCCACGTTCCAAAAGCGTCCGCCGTCGAGTTCATCGCTGGGATGAATCTCTCCATCGTATACGGTCTTGTGCACAAAGACAAGTTCCTTTTCGCGTGTGGATTCAAATACATAATTGGTGATAACTTCCGGTGTGAAATCGATTATGCCCAGTTCTTCGCAGGCTTCCCGTTTCAATGCCATTTCCACGCTTTCACCTAAATCAACGTGTCCGCCTACAGATGTGTCCCATTTGCCGGGTTGTATATCTTTCCATTCGGGGCGTTTCTGCAGATAGAGCTCTCCTTTTGAGTTGAATATATGCAGATGAATCACAGGATGTAAAAGTTTACTTCCATTGTGGCATTCACCACGAGTAGCTGCACCTGTGATGTTTCCTTGTTCATCGACAAGGGGAAACATTTCCTGATTATTATCGTTGCTCATATTACTTATGGTATTAATAAGGATGAATCGCCATAGCTCAGGAACCGAAAATCATGAGTAAGCGCATAATCGTAAATTTTTCGCCAGTCTCCGTGCAAGAATGCCGAAACAAGTAGCAAGAGTGTACTCTGTGGCTGGTGGAAGTTGGTTACCATGGTCTTGACGACTTTATATTCATATCCCGGAGCGATGATAATTTGCGTACTGGTATGCAAGGTTTCCATGTGGTGCCGGTCGAGGTAAGTTACGATTGCCTGCAGAGCATTGACAGCAGGTATGACGATGGTTTCGGCTGCCGTTTCATAAGGTTGCCATTGCTTTACGTGCAAATCCTCTTCTGTTGCATGAGGATTGTTCAAGAGGGTTACGCCAATGTGGTAGAGGCTCTCTAATGTGCGAACAGAGGTAGTACCTACTGCAATGGCCTTTCCTCCGTGCGCTATCAGCTTTTCTAAAGTGCTGCGGTTTACGGATATGTATTCCGTATGCATTTCGTGTCCCTCTATTTCTTCGCTCTTGACGGGTTTGAAAGTTCCGGCTCCTACGTGCAGTGTCAGTTCTTCCAGTTCTACTCCTTTTTCGCGTAAGGCGTCCAAAACGTGCGGGGTGAAGTGCAGTCCGGCGGTTGGGGCGGCTACCGACCCTTTTATTTTGGAATAAATGGTTTGGTAAGTTTCCTTGTCGCTCTCCTGTGTGTTTCTGTTCAGATAAGGAGGAATGGGAAGTTCTCCGAACACTTCAAGAATATCGGCAAATGTTATTTCCGGATTGTTCCAACGGAAGTCTACCCAATGGCTGGTTCCATGACAAGCTCCCCGTTCAGCGGTCAGCGTAAGTGGTTTACCCTTCACTACCATTTCCCGTTTTAGTTTGCCTTCTTTCCATTTTTTCAGATTCCCTATCATGCAGAGCCATGCGGTATGTTCCGTTTGTTGAAAATTGAGCGCATAGTCGTTGGGTAGAATCGGTTCAAGACAGAATACCTCGATAAGTGCTCCGGTCTTTTTATGGAAGTGTAGGCGGGCTTGGATAACCTTGGTGTTGTTGAAAATCATCAGGCTGTCTGCCGGCAGGTAGTTGGGTAGGGAAGTGAATCTGTCTTCGGAAACTTCACCGTGCCGATACAGCAATAGCTTGGATTGATCTCGTACGGGCAACGGAAATTTGGCGATGCGTTCATCCGGTAGCGGATAGTTGAATTCGCTGATTCTAATATGTCTGGGATCCTCTTTCATATCTTTATGTTATTAGGGACTGCAAAGGTACAGATATTTGGGAAGATTTAAATTATAAGCAGGCAATTAATGATTGTTTTGTTTAAGCGATCGGAGAGTTTTTCCTGACACTACAAAATCTTAGAATTAAGGCTATATTTCTAAAAACTAAACTTTAATTCTTAGAAATAAAACTTCTGTTTTTAAGAATATGTTGCAAGAGCAGGAACTTTATAATACAAAAAAAGTATGATTGCGCATAATCATCAAATAATTTCTAACTTTGCGAAACGTAATAAAAAACAGATATAGAAGATTATGAAAATAGGAGATAAAGTGCGCTTCCTCAGTGAAGTTGGCGGCGGCGTTGTAACAGGATTTCAGGGAAAAGAGATTGTGTTGATAGAAGATGCCGACGGTTTTGACATTCCGATGCCGATACGTGAATGTGTAGTGATTGAAACCGATGATTATAATATTCCTACTTCGGCCGCAAAAGCTGCCAAGAAAAGGGCTGAAGAACAATCGGTTGCGCGTACGGTTTCTGCAATGCCGAAATCCTCATCTCCGGCTTCCGGAGTCGAGTCTCAGGCGGCGCGTTTGGCGAAACCTCAGGTGTCCGTCTATCGCCAGCCGGAAGTGAAAGGCGGTGATACATTGAATGTATATCTTGCATTTGTACCGGAAGATATTAAAGCGGTAAGCACTACTCCGTTCGGGGCCTATCTGGTGAATGATAGCAACTACTATATGTATTATACCTATGCAAGTGCCGAAGGCAAATCATGGACTGCCCGTTCTCATGGTCTGATAGAACCGAATACGAAGCTTTTGTTGGAAGAATTCGAGAAATCGGAACTGAACGACAGGGAACGTGTGGCTGTTCAGCTGGTTGCTTTCAAGGACAATCGCTCTTTTGTGATGAAGCCTGCTGTCAATGTGGAAGTTCGCATTGATACGGTGAAGTTCTATAAACTGCACACTTTTCAGATGACGGATTTTTTTGACACTCCGGCACTGATGTACGATGTGGTGAAGAATGATTTTTCTTCTAAGCAGGTCTATGTGTCGGCAGAAGAGTTACAAGATGCTCTGATGCAAAAGAAAACGGTAGAGAGTTCGTCCAAACCGCAGACTATCGTCAAGCGGGGGGGCAAGAATGAAATCATTGAAGTGGATTTGCATATTGGCGAATTGCTGGATGATACGCGGGGTATGAGCAATAGTGAGATATTGGGTTACCAGTTGGATAAGTTCCGTGAGGTAATGGAACAGTATAAGAATAAGCGTGAGCAGCGCATTGTGTTTATTCATGGCAAGGGAGATGGTGTACTCCGTAAGGCATTGTTGGATGAAATGAAACGGAAGTATCCGGCTTGCAAGACGCAAGATGCTTCTTTTCAAGAGTATGGATTCGGAGCCACAATGGTTACTATAAAATAGAATGGTATAGTATGCGGGGCAGTTTGGGAAACAGGGTTTATTTCTTTTTTCTTATGTGGGTGGCAGTAGTGTTGTCGGGCTGTATTTGTAAAAGTAACGATGGCAAAACTTTCGAAATGCAAGAATTCGATTCTTTTTTTGCAGCTCATGTCGATTCTGTTGCAACAGCTCCGCGCTGGATGAGAACGCAATCTTTGCAAAGAATGAAGAAGGCGAAAGATAGTTTGGTACAATACAACTATCTCTCTGTCGTCTTGAAAACTTGTCTGGCGACTTCTGATATTGATTCGGCACAGCTTTTAATCCGGCAGATAGAGAATTTTGCCGACCGACAACCGTTTTCCCATCGATTGGCCGATTTGCAGTCGGAATGCTTTAATATGAAAGGTAATATTTACTCGCGGAAAGGATATATAGATTCGGCTGCGGTCTGTTTCCGGAATGCTTACGAATTAAGGTTGCAAGGAACGAAGCTTGAGGCTATTCCCGATATTCTGATAAATCTTGCCGATGCCAATAATCATTTGGGGCGGTTGGATATGGGTGCTTTTTGGTATAGAAAGGCACTTTTGATTTGTGATTCGTTGAATATGCCTTCCGATAAGAAATTCCCTATTTATTATGGTTTGGCGCAAGGATATATGACCTTACGCGATTACGAGCAATGTGACTATTATTCGGAGCTTGCTGCCAAGAACTACGATGATATGCTTCCGGACGAAAAGCATTTCTATTTGAATAACCGTGGAAACTCTTATTATTATCGCAGTGATTACATTACGGCAATCAGGTATTTTAGAAAGGTGGTGGACCTTGCGCAAGATTATCCCGATATGCGCTGGGGACTTAATTTAAGCTATTTGAATTTGAGCGATTGCTTTCTGCAACGAAACGAAACGGATTCGGCAGCTAAATATCTGGAATTGTGCCAGCCTTTCTTTCAGGAAATAGGTTCTACTACCGCACTTTACTATATTGATACGCAGAAAATAGAGTTGGCCTTGCAGCGTAAGGATTTTGCGGGAGCGCGGCAATTGCTGATGAGGAGCAAGACTTCACCGGAAATAGATCCGGATATGATACATATCCGTAATAAATATTTGCAGCAGTTTCATGAAGAAACCGGTAATTACAAGCAGGCATATAACTACTTGAAGGAGAACAACCGTCTGGACGACTCTATCCGTAATGAGCGTGTAAGGTTGCGTACGGCCGACTTGACTTTGCGTTATCAGCAGGACTCTACTTTGATGGCGCATAAGGTTTTGCTGCAGAAACAGGAAAATGAGGTGCTGGTTTTGAGGCAGACTCGCCTTGTGACATTGGCAATTGCCGTTGTAGCTTTCCTGATTGCCGTTTTTCTTTATTTCTATAATAAGAAAAAGCATGATTTGTTGCTTGCCAAGAATCGTAGAACAGTCTCTACGCTCCGTCTTGAGAATATTCGCAACCGTTTGTCCCCTCATTTCATCTTCAATGTGCTTAATCAGGAAGTGGTGAGCCGTAAGGAAGAAGAAAAACAGGAATTGACGTCTTTGGTGAAACTTATGCGGAGAAATCTGGAACTGGCGGAACAACTATGCGTTACTTTGGATGAAGAACTGGACTTTGTCCAGACTTATCTTAACTTGGAATGTCGTTCGCTCGGACCCGACTTTCATCCAAACATCAGTATAGGGGAAGATGTACATCCCGGTCAGGTGCGGCTTCCTTCCATGATGATACAAATTCCGGTGGAGAATTCTGTGAAGCATGCCTTGCGGGGCAAAGGAGGAGAGTGCAATTTGTGGATTGCCGTAAATCGTCAGAAAAGCGCAATTTGTATTAAAATAACGGATAATGGTGGAGGATATCGTCCGGACAGTCGTCATAGGGGGACGGGAACAGGGATGAAGGTTGTTATGCAGACCATTCAGATTCTAAATATGAAAAATAAAGAAGCGATTGATGCCACCGTACATAATGTAACGTTACCAAACGGTGAAATGGGTTGTGAAGTAACTTTCCTGTTGCCGGATAAGTACGATTACAGTATCTAATAATAACCGTTTAGTTGCGTTTTTAAGGATGATAAGACTAATTATGGCTGAATAGTTTGTAAATGTTCATTTCAGACTTTGTATAGGAGCAAGAAATATTTATATTCGTCCAAACAAAACATAAAATATGGGCAAGTACAAGGTCGTTATAGTAGATGATGATGAGGTTTCTCTGGAGAGGTTAAGCTTTGAACTGAAGAAAGATACCCGTTTTTCTTTGGAAGGTATTGCGCGTAATGGTAAGAAGGGGAAGAAGCTGATAACGAAGATACAGCCTGATTTGCTGTTTTTGGATGTGGAGATGCCGGACATGACGGGGCTGGATTTGTTGCGAGAGATGCGCGATTGCGTGGCATGGAATATGCGGGTTGTATTTTATACGGCATATGATAAGTATATGATACAAGCTATTCGGGAAGCAGCATTCGACTATCTGTTAAAGCCTTTTGGGGAACAGGAACTGAAAGATATTTTAACACGTTTTGTTGAGCAAACTAAGACCGGGCAGCGGATGGTATTGCCGATAGGAAGTTCTGCGCACAGCGGGCAGACTTTCATTGTTTTTACTCCGACTAATGATATGCGTGCTCTGCGTCCGGCTGAGATTGGTTTCTTCCGCTATTCTTCCGACCGTAAGCAATGGGAAGTGATATTGAGTAACCAGCCGCCTCTGACTTTACGCCGTGGCATGACAGCTGAACAAATTACATTATATTCACCATATTTTGTACAGATACATCAATCGTATATCATCAATATTGATTATTTAATGCTCATAAGAGATAATAAGTGTATCTTATATCCGCCTTTTGACAAGATCACCGAACTGCTTGTATCAAAAAAATATAAGAAAGAATTACAAGATCGTTTCTGCTTGTGAAAGTAGACCAATAACTGGTTTGGGAAGTTAATATCGCAATTACTCTAACGATATTAACACATAAAAAAAGGGTGTTGAAAACTCAGCACCCTTTTTATTTATTTTGAAATACTACGATTCTCACATTTATCTGAAGTGAATATTACTTCACTTCGATACCTTTGTTCTGTAACGTAACGTTTAAAACTTTGGCATAATCAGAATATTGTTTTTCGCTCAAAGTCTTTTTCATCAGTTTCAGGTTACCGTAAACTGCGTTACGCAGCAACTTTTCCTGATCCTTCTTTGAATTTGTGGCACGTGCCATTTGTTCATTGAAGTATTCGCAGATGTTTGTAACTTCTTCCTTTTGGTTAGCGGACAAATTCAGATACTTGCCTAATTTGTTTACGTTGATGTTACCTTCCCATTTTGCAGTTGTAGGTTGGTTACCTGCTGCAAATGCACTGACAGTCAAACATACTGCTACCATTAATGTTAATCCTAAACGTTTCATAATACCTACTTTTTAATTGTTATACCTAAAAACTAATCTAATAATAAATCTAATACCTACTGAAAACAATTGTAAGTGCTTAGCTTTTTCTTTTTACCTGTGCAAATATAGAAAGGTGTTCTATAACATAAAAATGAAAAGAGAAAAAAGTGTAGGTTATACCTTCATTTCTTGATTTATATCAATTTTTCCCTATGAAAAAGATAGGATTATGCTTTTATTGTAATATGAATGTAATGTGAGATGAGTTGTATTCTTCAATCTGATATTATTATTGTTGTTTTGTTGTCAAAAGGATATGTTGCTGTTTGCCCGACAAAAGCAGATGGAGCTCTTGACTGATATCTTCTACGATTTCTTTGGTGGCATATGATAAGCATTCTGCCATATTGTCGAGGCAGGCTTGATTGGCCTCATATGAATAGCAGTATCGACGACTTTTGCGGGGATGTTTGTATCGGGTGTGATAGGTCTTGTCTAAGAGACAGTTTTCCCGGAATGAAAGCCGGATGACAATGGACAATTCGGTTTCCGCTGGTTGGTAACGGTAGTTGGGGAGTGAAACATAGTCACCTTCAAACCATATAAAACTGCTCTCTTTCAGTACTACTCCGCCAACGGTCTTGTTCTGTCTGATTTTTACTTCCAGGCGGTAGACTGAATCTGCGGGTACGCGATTGTCTTTATTATCTGCAAGATGGAAACAAGTGCTGCTGTTGCATTCTGTTAGTAGGGCATCCGTGAGGAATTCACGATATAGTTGGCTCAACGAATGTTCTCCCAGGTGGGTGCGAAACTTGTTTTTTTCAAAATTGAATATAAAAAGAGGAACGGCAAATCCTCCTTTCTTTTTAATAGTGGTATAATAATCTATATTTGAATAATCGATGAAGTCAAGGTAAACCGTATCTTTTTTCTTTCCTGAATATTCGGAAGAAGTCAGTTCATAGAATAGGTAGCTACGCATCCCGTTGATTTCTTTCTGCATACTGCGCGAACTCCGGCAGGAGCAAAGAAGGAGGATTGATAGTAAATAGAACAGGTACTTCATATTCAGTGGGGTTAGTATTTTGGCCATGTCTTCTCCGGCAAATCCATTCTATATTCTATTCCGGAGCAGACTCCGACAAAGCCCAGTCCACCTTTTACGTTATTTGGCAAGCTGATGGGTTCCATCAATGATTCATCGTAGTCGTCATCGCCCAGTGTATTCAGTGCCCTCAGATAGCGGTAGCCGATTTCGGGAAAGCTGAGCAGGCGGACGGTGACGGTATGCTTACGATGTACTTTGCCGTAGTAGACCTCTGCTGCATAAAAGTCATCGAAAAGCCTTGTATATACTTTTAGTGTTACGGAAGAATTACTGAAGCGGTTGTCAGTGAATATATTGTATTTGTTTTTGATGGTGGGGAACATTCCATTTTCTTCATCGTCATAGCTGGTTGGATGTCCGTCGGTCAGTATGACGTCTTCACGGTTGATAATTTCAGTATGACGTTCAATGATGACGGTATCTTCGTAATGATAGCTTATATCATTCAGAATCTCCAACCGATAGTAATTCTTTTCGTTAGGGCTATCCTGCAAGGTGACTTTGAACTGGCGGTAAGGTTTCTGTCCGTTATATTCCCGTAAGTAAGAAAGGCAGGTATCCACCTGCAGGCTCTCTACCGGATGGGGGACGGTTACTTCTGAGCTGACATGGTAGTGACCGTTCTCTGCCATGGCTTCTAAACGAATGTTATCACCGGGATGTAAGGCGGTAGTGAGACGGAATTTCTCTTCCGGGGTTATTGCTTGGAGTGACTCGGTAAGCCTATCGTTTACATAGAGCGAAAGGGTTGCCTCTTTCACACTGCCTATGGTGTTTCCCTCGCTTAAATGCAGATATACATAATTTTCGGTCTGTCCGGCATCAAGCATGGCATTCATAATGAGTTGTGGCTCTTGGTTTACGGGATTATATGGTATCTCGTTTTCGCAAGCTGCCAGAACAGCAGTGATGGCTATATATAGGATTATTCTTGCTTTCATATTCAGAACTTCTGTTAGAATCTGTAAGTATAGGTGACAGATGGAATACAAGGTAATATCGTTATTTTTTTTATGACGGTTTTCTTAGTTTTCTGGTCAGTTCCATTTCTTTGTTCGCTATATACCAAATTGGGGTTCATGGCATTATATACATTATAAATGCTGATGTTCCAAGTGCGCATACCATGTTTGGTCTTCTTGTTGAAGTTGATGCCCATATTCAGACGATGGCTGACAGGCAGACGATAATTGTTGCGATAGGAGATGTAGCCGGTTTCCTCGATAGAGCCGTCGGGCTTTATGACGATGGTTTCCCGTTCGGGAATAGTGATACACCCGCCGGTGTTGAATATCCACGAAGCCCCTATATCAATGCGATTGTTGAATTTATGGTTGAGGCAAAGGCTGATATTATGACGGCGGTCGTATTTGTAGGGAAACCATTCGCCTTGGCTGATGGTTCCGTTTTCGAAGCGGTGGTCGGTTTTGGATAAGGTATATGCCAACCATCCGGTTGTCTTGCCTGATGTTTTCTGAACCATGAACTCCAATCCGAAAGAACGTCCTTTGCCTACCTCTACTTTTTCCTCCCAATTGGTGGAACTGCCAAAGAAAGATACTCCCTCTTGATATTCCAATATATTACGCATTTGTTTATAATATCCTTCTATGGAGAATTCCCAACCGGGCAGTCCGTCATAATATCCTCCGAGTGAATATTGGTTTGAATACATCGGTTTGATATTCTTTGTGATAGGAACCCAAAGATCTGTCGGCATAGAGAATGGAGTGGATGACAGCATATGTACATATTGTGCCATACATGAGTAGGATGCTTTGGTAGAGAACCCTTGCCCGAAATCGTACCGTGCCGAGAACCGGGGCTGTACTGAGAAATAATTCTTGCCTTGCGTATGGAATAGCGATAGCCTGAGGCCTGCATTTATGCTGAAATGATTGTTCAGGTTGAAATTGTCTTCACCATAGACTGACAGCTCCTGCCCGTGTAATACGTCATTGTTCTTGTTTTGATAGACAGTGTCTTGTTGGACGGTTCCGTTATCGATATCCTGCACTTGCGAGGTGGTTGTTTCCGGGCGGAACGTATGGTAGATATACTCTGTTCCGAACTTGATGTGGTGCTCGGGTAAGGGAGTATAATCAAAGTCCATACGTGCGCTCCAGTCGCGGATACCCGATTTGAAAACGGATGAATAGGAGTGCCGGTCTTGCAGCCGGTCATTGTATTTGTGTGCGTCCTCTATGTCCTGATTCAGTTTCATCCGGTAGTTATTGTATGAGACGGTTGTGTTGCAGAACAGTTGGTTACTGAAAACATAATTCCAACGGCCGAAAGCAATGGTGTTACCCCAGTTCAGGTGATTGTCGTCTCTGTAAAAATTCTGGTTGTTATGTCCGTTCTGATTGTTGTTGTTCCGATAGTCATAATGAAAGTGGTCTTTTCCCTTGTAGAATCCGAGGAATAGGCGGCTGCGGTCATTGAATTTATGGTTTATTTTGGCATTGATATCATAGAAGTAGTAATTGTATTTGTCGGTGTCATAATCATCTTTCGTAACGGTAAGGTTTTTGAGAAAAACAGTGTGTGTACCTCGTGCACTGATGCTGAAAGCGGTATGTCCTTTCCTGATAGGACCTTCTATGTGCAGCTTGTCGGTAAGTGTACCCACGCTCAAAGTACCATGATAACGGTACGTATCTCCGTCGTTGGTGCGTACGTCTACAATGGAAGAAAGACGGCCGCCGTAGCGGGCGGGAAAGGAGCTTTTGAAAAGTGTTACGTTCTTTACAGCTTCAGGAGTAAAAACAGAGAAGACGCCCAACATATGGTCGGCGTTGTACACAGGGATACCGTCCAGCAATACTAAATTCTGGTCAGGACCACCACCGCGTACGTACATACCCGAAAAGCCTTCCATTCCGGCTTGTACGCCGGGCATCAGCTGGATTGTCTTCAATAAGTCAGCCTCTCCGAGTATTGCAGGCGTATGTTTGATTTGTGTCATGGGGATATTGTGCGCTCCCATGGCGGTACTTTGAAGACCCGCTTCCTGTCTGTCCGAAAGCACCACTACTTCTGCCAGCCGGTTATTGCTTGCCAAGTGAATATTGAGTACCGTATCTTTTGTCAGTTCAAAATTGGAATGCTGTGTGTCATAGCCAAGATAGGAGAAAATCAACTCTACCGCCCCCTCTGGCAGCGTAAGTGTATAAAAGCCGAAAGGATTGGTAGCAGTACCTGTGGAACGACGACTCTCAAGGATATTGGCACCAATCAGCGTCTCGGAAGACGCTCCGTCAGTCACATATCCGCTGATAGTGAACTTTCGGCTTACGGCTTTTTGCGGCACAGGCCGCTTATACAATAGAATATGTTTACCGGATATTTCAAATCTTACAGGCTCATTCTCAAAAGCGCGTTGCAATATCTTGCCGATGGTTTGCGACTTGGCTTCCAGAGTGATACGCCGGGTTAGTTTCACATCTTCTCCGTATATAAAGGAAAACCCTGTCGTTTTCTCCAGTTGTCTGACGAAATCTTCCAATGTGGCATTATGAAAGCTAAGGCTTAGGCGGGTCTCTTTGGTTTGCGCATGGAGCGGGTTGCTTAAAAGAACCACACACACCAGAAGTAAAATTCCGGTGTGGTGGTGTGAACCGATGGTAAGAATTCTCATTAGATTAGTTAAGTTTAGTAATTACTATTGTATCGTTAGATTCTTTATATTGAAAGCTGCCGGCTTCTTTCAGCAGGTCGAGAATTTCTGTCAGCTCTTCACCGGGACCAAACGTTGCAGTCATTCGATAATTCTTTAAACTGTCATTATCAATCCGGATAACTTTATGGAATGTCTTCGAAAGTTGAAGAACGATTTCCTCCAATGGCTGTTGACTGAAGACCATCGCCTCTCTTTGTCTTACCGGTGCTACGGACCGGCTCTCTGTGGCGATTGCGGCAGGTGGTGTCGGTTCAAAAGATAAGGCATGATAAGCGGCCCAACTTGCCACGCATAGCAAGACTACTGCGGCGGCACTTGCTGTGCGTAGCCAGAACCTTCTTTTTATGCGTCGGGCAAATAATCTGCTTTCCAATATCTTCCAACTGCTTTCTGCCGAGAACCGTCCTCGGGGTGAGCGGGTGGAGGAGATTAGCTTCTCTAATACTTTTTCAAAATTCTCGTTGCTTACTTTCATCTTTTCTTATTTGACGACCAACTTTAATGTTAGCTGTGATTGCTTTACCTCTTTGTTTTTTGGAGTACAGATTATATATATTTTTTCGGAGCGTTTTATCTGTTTAGGATAAATACGGATGCGGGCGGTAGTCGATTTCTTTTTGGCCGGGATAATAATTCGGGTATCCACCAACTTGAATATTGGCTTTGCTCCGGGTTTCCGATTGCCCTTTAGTGTTACTTCTCTGTCTTTTTGGCTTTTTTCAATAGCAATGATTTTAATATCAATATCCTGCTCTTCTACCTGGCGATTAACGGTGTAACTCTCTATCGTTTTGTCGAAACCGATATATTCTTTGGGATAGTCACCGTGATTGTTTTCACATCCGCTCAGACCCAACAGGGCAAACAGTATACCTGCTCCAATTGTAAATAGGCTTTTCATAACTCTCTTTCATTTGTTTTTTAGTTTTCATAAGTAAAGACAGCTCTTTTTTGAAAACTCCCTATGCCTATCTCTTTTTTTTTCGATGTTTTTTGTTCGGGGCTATCGAAGCAGGGATTCTTTTAGACGTGTGAGTGCTTTTTGCAGTTGTGCATCTACGGTCTTCACGCTGATGCCTAACTCTTCGGCTACTTGGGCGTAACTCTGTTTCTCTTCACGCACACGGATAAATACTTCACGGCAACGTTCCGGCAGCCGGTCGAGGGCTTTGACATAACGGGCAAAAAGTTCATCACTGATAAGTGTGTCTTCGGGAGAGTCTGCAAGTTCGACCGGTTCCGGCAGGTGTTCGGCAGATTGGGCGGTATATCTCGATTCCTTCTCCAGATAGTTGAGGGCGGCGTTTTTAGTAAGAATGAAGCAATAATCTTCGATGCTGTTTACTTCAGGAAGTTTCTTGCGTTGTTCCCAAAGGCGCATAAAGACATCCAGTACGATTTCTTGTGCTCCGTCTTTGTGTTTGACATAGTAATAAGCGATACGGAAAAGACGGTCGTAAGTCAACTCATAGAATCCCCGGAAGGCTTGTTCCGAGTTTTCATCTTTCATTTGACGCAAGTATCGTCTGACTTCTTGTTCGGTCATATTACTTTATTCTTCTACAAACATTAAATCACTCATGATGCCGTCTGATACGAAGATACCTTTACGGGTGAGGCGGAGACGGTCGTTATGCATTCCCAGTTTTCCGCTATTCAGGTGCGGAAGCGCCATATCCATACAGTATTTCCATAATTCTTTGCCGAAATTCTGTTCTATTTCATTCAGCGACAATCCCCATTGAGTACGGATGGAGGTCATGATACATTCATTGTAACGGGTGACCAGGTCTAAATATTCACTTTCAAACCGGCGATGGTTATTTTCAATAGAGTGTATATAATCTTCTAATGAAGATACGTTCCATTCGCGGGTATCTGTATTGAATGAATGGGCGGAAGGACCGCAACCCAAATAAGGAACCCCTCTCCAGTAAGACGTATTATGGCGGGAGTACATAGCCGAACGGCAGAAGTTGGATATTTCATAATGTTCGTAACCGGCGCTTCCAAGTGTGTCTATCAGGGTGGAGAAGAAGCGGACACTGCTTTCTTCGTCTACTTCGCGGATGCGGTGGGTTTGCAGTAGTTCGTAGATGCGGGTTCCTTCTTCGTAGGTCAGGTGGTAGGCAGAGATATGTTCGACATTAAGGATGACTGCTTGCTGTAAATCACTTTTCCACCGTTTGTCTGTCTCACCGGGCAGGCCGTAAATCAAGTCGATACTGATATTGTTGAAACCGGCACGTCGGCAATGGTGTACGGCATTAACGGCTTGTGCTGCATTGTGGCGGCGGTTCAGTAGCTTCAGGGTAGAATCGTCAAAAGTTTGTATTCCCATGCTGATACGGTTGAAAGGCAGCTGCCGCAGCATAGTGACGTATTCTTCCGTTAAGTCATCGGGGTTGGCCTCGAGGGTAATTTCTTGGCAATGCTCCATTCCGTAATACTCCTGAATAGTTTTAAATACTTCCCGAAAATCCTCCTCCGCAAGTTGTGAGGGAGTGCCGCCGCCAAAGTAGATGGTTTCGACAGGTTCTCCCCGCAGGTATTCCTTCCGCATTCGCAGTTCCTTGCACAAGGCATGGATATAGCGGCTTTTCAGTTCGCTACGGGTAGTGGAGTAGAAATCGCAGTAGATGCAGCGTGTCTTGCAAAAAGGGATATGGATGTAGATACCTGCCATGGCGCTGTAAATTGGTTGGGGCGCAAAGATACGATTTTTTCTATTGCAGATTGAGTGATTTTATTTCTTTGCTTGTATTTAATACTAAAATGGATATTGAAATGCGGAAGGACTGTGTTTTTTCCTTATATTTGTAGCGTTGTCATGGCAACGGAATCCAATTTACATTGTATGAAAAGCATAACACTAAGATATATAGTAGCACTTTTTGTTCTGTTAATTTCTTATGCTCCTTACGCGCAGACATCTATATTCCGTGGCCTGTCCGTCACTGAAGGGCTTTCTGATTTGGTGGTCAATGCACTGTATAAAGATTCGATAGGGTATGTATGGATTGGTACGGGAACTTCATTAGAACGGTTTGATGGTGTGCATTTGAAGCGCTATCCTATCTCCGGCAATAATGAGAAACTGAAACGTGTCACTGCAATTGCCGAGACGGAAGGTAACCAGATATGGATGGGGAATGGCATGGGTTTGTGGCGTGTGAATCACGAGAGACGTGAGTTGGATGCCATTGCTGCCGAAACTATCAGATGCGGTGTCCGCTCTTTGTTGGCTGACGGTAGAGGCACGCTTTATATCGGCAGCGAGGCGGGGCTGTTTATTTATCGGAAAGGACAACTGGAACGAATCCTGATAGACCCCAATGTGCTTTCTGCCGCCAATACCATTAATGGGTTGAATCTCGATGATAACGGAGTTTTATGGATGGCTACATCAAGCGGGCTTTACTCGCTGGAACTGAAAAACAAGAGAATCATCCCTTATCATTTTATAGTGGATGATAAGCATATTTGCTCTTATACCAATATCGCCCGTATCGGGTCAGTTGTTTATTTGGGTACGATGGGGCAGGGGATTGCTTGTTTCGATACTCGTACGCATAAGTTCGGCTCTTATTTGGATGTAGGTTGTAATGTAATATCTTCCCTTTCCAGTGATGGAAAGGATTTACTGTATGTGGGTACGGACGGTAACGGGGTACATTTTATTTCTACAAAACAGAAGAAGATAGTACGTTCCTTCCAGCACGAAGTAGGGAAGGGCGGCAGCTTGCGTTCCAATTCGGTTTATTCTTTGCTGGTGGACAGAAACGGGCTGATTTGGGTAGGATTCTATCAACTGGGTCTGGATTATACACTTTATCAAAGCGAGCTGTTCCGTACTTATAGCTATCCGCCTTATTTTGATACTAAGGATATGCCTGTGCGTACAATCACTTTTCAGGGCAGTGAAAAACTGATAGGTTCTCGTGACGGTTTGTACTTTATTGACGAACAACGGGGAAGATACGCCAGCTTCAGTGCTCCGCAATTGCGTTCCAGCATGATAATTTGTAGTTATGCTTTTCAAGGGAAATATTATATAGGGACTTATGGCGGAGGAATGTATGTACTGAATCCTGCCACATTATCCATTAGCGATTTTGAACCCCGTATGGTGCAACCTTTCGTTAAAGGGCAGATATTCTGTATTAAATCTGATGTGGATGGTTGTTTGTGGATAGGGACTTCAGTCGGTTTATTCCGTTACAAGGATGGCAAAATGTTGAATCACTACAATAGCGCCAATTCCAAATTGCCTGAGGGGAATGTATATGAAATTTATTTCGATTCTACGCACAAAGGTTGGATTTGTACGGAGAATGGCATGTGTATCTGGGATCCCTCTTCCGAGAGCCTGAAGGTGGATGCCTTTCCGGAGGGCTTTATCCACAAAGAGAAAATCCGTACCGTGTTTGAGGATTCCGCACACCAGCTTTATTTCCTTCCGGATAAAGGGCCTATGTATATATCCGATTTGTCAATGAACCATTTCCGGCATTTGCAGCCTAAGACCTTGCTTGAAGGTAAGGACTTTATGTTCATGATAGAAGATAATGAGGGGTGGCTGTGGATTGGAACCAGCAACGGACTTTATCGGTATGATAAGAAAGACACTTTTATTCTTTACCATTTCATAGACGGTATTCCCAGTCCTATTTTTATATTTTGTCTGCCGGTTAAGGATGAACAAGGACGCATCTGGATGGGAAATTCAAAAGGGCTGATTTACATGAATCCTCAAGACGAGAGTAAACTTCTGCAGCACAATCGCCCTTTAATGATTACGGATGTTTTTGTTAATGGCAAACATCCGGTTGCACCTTCTTTGAATAAAGAAAAGTTGCGGGTTGAGTTGGAAAGTTCGCAAAACAACCTGACTATTTGTTTCTCTGCCCTGAATTTTACCGATCCCAGTTATATGTCTTATGAATGCAAGTTGGAGGGCAAAGAAGAGGAGTGGCAGATGCTTATGGGACGGTCGGACATAACTTATTACGACTTGGCGTCCGGAGATTATTGCTTTAAAGTGCGTCGTGTTGGTGTGGCAGGCTCGGAAATCAGTATGGTGGTACATATAGACTATCCGGTTATGGCTTGGATTGCAGGAATAGCCATCTTGGTTATCCTATTGTTCTCGGGTCTCTTTTATTTCTATAAGAGGAAAGAGAAGTCTAAGAAAACTGTTGCGCCTGTGCTCATTGCCGAGGTGGAACCAAAAGCGGTTGTTACGGAAGAAAAATATAAGACCAACAAAATTAGCCTTGAAGAATGCGAGCGTCTCACCGAGAAGCTGGAAAATGTGATGCATGGTGAGAAGGCTTATACAAATCCGGATTTGAAGATTGCCGATTTAGCGGCTATGATAGGTACATCCGCACATACTTTGTCTTATCTTTTCAATCAGCATCTGAACCGTAATTATTATGATTACATCAATGATTATCGTATTGCCGAATTCAAACATCTGATTGAGAGAGAGGAATATTCCAAATATACTCTTAGTGCGCTGGCCGAACTTTGCGGTTTTAGCTCCCGTGCTTCTTTCTTCCGTTACTTCAAAAAAGCTACGGGCATTACACCCAATGAATATATTCGCAGCATTGGAAAAACAAACGAGTAACGGCTAAAATGGGCTTCAGAGTCTCAAATTATTAGTTGATACTGGGAGTCTCAAATTCTTAAATATCTGTTTTATTGTATTTTATGCGCTCTTTAGTCTAATAGGATTAAGCGAGATTTATTAACCACAGTAGAATGTTGTTATCTGTTTATGTATCTATATCTTTGCTTTCGTAAAACAAACGTAAACCCAAAAATCTGAGATATGGAAAACAGTACACTGACAACTTCTCAATTAATAGCTGACTCTTATGTAGGCTATCATCGCCAAGTTTACCTGTATATATTGAATAAGGTAAATAGCCAAGAAGAAGCTGAAGATTTATCACAAGATGTGTTCCTGCGATTAATGGAGTACAAGCAAATGCTTCGTCCCGATACAGTAAAGTTTTTTATTTATACCATTTCACGCAATTTGGTAAATGACTATTTGCGCCGTTATTATAAGAAACAGGAAATATCTTCTTATATGTATGATCATGCAGAAACTTGTACAAGTGATACGGAAAGTCGGGTTATCTCTAATGATTTGGCAGCTTTGGAGCAACGCAAACTTAGCGTTCTTCCCGCTCAACGCAGAAAGATTTATACGATGAGCCGTTTTGAAGACAAGTCGATAGCGGATATATCTTCCGAGTTGAATCTTTCGCACCGTACGGTGGAAAATCATCTGCGTATCGGACGTCATGAGATCCGCGAATATATCAGGCAATGTATCTAATAGAATATAGTATATCAACGAGAATGTTAATTTTAAATTATAGATGTATGAAAAATGATTTCTTGAAATCTTCATCGAGAAAGCTTTTCTTTTCAGTCATGTTGGCTGCGGCTTTGCTGCCCGGGGTTTCATTACCGGTATTTGCCGGGACTTTAGAAATGCAGTCCGTTATGCAGTCGGGAACGGTGAAAGGACTGGTTGTTGACGCAGCAGGTGAGTCCGTGATTGGTGCAAGTGTACTTGAAAAAGGTACCACGAATGGGGTGATAACGGATATTGACGGTAACTTTACTCTTAATGTATCTTCTCCCAATGCTGTTGTAGTTATCTCTTATATAGGTTATAAAACAGTAGAAATCCCGGCATCGGACACCAAAGCTTTTCAGAAAATAGTGATGCGTGAAGATTCTGAAGTATTGGCAGAAGTGGTGGTTGTGGGTTACGGGTCTCAGAAGAAAGAGACGCTGACGGGTGCTGTAACAGTGGTTGATGATAAGATGCTGAAAGATAAGGGGGCGCTTTCCAGTCCTGCGCAAGCATTGCAAGGTCAGGTGCCCGGTGTGGTAATTACCCGTACTTCGGCAGCACCGGGTGATGAAAGTTGGAACATGAAGTTGCGCGGTTCATTTTCCAAGAATAATTCTGATCCGTTGGTGATTATAGACGGAGTGGAATCGGAGTCATTCAGCCAGTTGAATCCGGCGGATATCGAGTCTATTAACTTCTTGAAAGATGCTTCTGCCGCCATTTATGGTAGTAAGGCAGCCGGTGGCGTAATCCTTATTCAAACCAAGAAGGCAAAGGCAGGTAAAGCAAAAGTAGAGTATGGCGGTTCGGTAACTGCAAAGTTTGTCGGACTCCAACCGGAATTGATGAATCTGGATCAATGGTGTAATGCCGTTACTCAAGCCCGTCTGAATGACGGTTATAAGCCTGCCGATGACACTTGGTTGCAGTACGCAGCTTTGGCTCAGGCGAATAAGGGATACTATATTGATTTGGATAATACACAGAACCCGTTTAATAATGCCTTTACTGATGTTGCGGACTTTGTATTTTTCGATACGGACTGGCAGAATATCCTGTGGGGAACAGCAATGTCCACGTCTCACGAACTGAGTGTGTCGGGTGGCGGTGAGAAGACTACTTATCGCTTGTCCGGTCGCTATATGTACGATGACAGTAATTTGAAGTGGGGTAATAATAATAACCAACGCTATAACTTACGCCTGAACAATACATTCCATGTGACGGATAAGTTTGATATAGAGTCTGTCCTTTCATTCTTCCGCCAAGCTCAGGTAGCGCCTACTCAGGTTGGTTCGGCATTGACGGCTTCTACCCAGCAGCCCGGTTTCCCTTCGTCTACTACGGATGGAAAGCCTTATGCTTGGGGTACATGGGGAGCTCCCAACTGGTATTGTGAATTAGGTGGCGACAATAAGCTGAGGGTTACAGGCGTCAACATCAGTGAGATGTTCAAATATACCTTCAACGAACATTTTAATGCAGTGGCCACCTTTGGCTATAATACCAATAATGCTACGCGAGACATACAGAGAACCTCTATTGACTGGTATAACTATGCCGGAACTAAAAAAGTAATGACTAATCCTCAACAGGAAGAAAGTAATTATATTAAGAGTAACAGCCAAACAGACCTCTATACTATTAATGCCTATGCCAATTGGAGCCAAACTTTGGCAGACAAGCATGATGTTGCAGTGATGTTGGGTACGCAGTACAGCTTTAAGGAGTATGATTATACCACTACCAAAGCTAAAAACATTTTGCCTTCATTAGATATTATCAATGGTATCGGAGAAGTGACTTTGGTAAATGACAACAATAAAGGACCGGAGAAATGGCAGGAAGCACTGCTCTCTTATTTTGCCCGTGTCAACTACGATTATCTTTCCAAATATTTGTTGGAAGGCAACTTCCGTTATGACGGTTCTTCCAAGTTCCAACCCGAAAATCGTTGGGCGTTTTTCTGGGGTGTATCGGCCGGCTGGCGTTTGAGCGAAGAAACTCTCATTAAGAATTTGAATATCTTTGATGATTTGAAGTTGCGTGTATCTTATGGTACGGTGGGTAATCAGGGAGGAATCGACCGTTATGATGGTATTCAGCTTTATAACTTCAACCAGAACAAGGGCGCTTTGATTGGTGGTGAAAAGATTTCATATATTGATACGAACGGCAAGTTGCTGAGTATGGACCGTGAATGGGAAACTATTCAGAATTATAATGTCGGCCTTGATTTCGGTTTGTTCGGTAATCGGTTGAAAGGTACGGCGGAACTCTTCTGGAAAGTCTGTGAGAATATGTTGATTGATGTGTCTTACCCTGCAACGTTGGGGGACAAGGCGCCTACCGCCAATGTGGGTGGCTTTAAGGCAAACGGTTTTGAAGGAAACCTCAATTGGTCGGATAAAATAGGTGAAGTGGGTTATAGCATCGGTGGAACATTCACTTATACTACGAACAAACTTACTGACAATGGCGGAGGCGTAACGATTACCGATGGAGTACGTTCCGACCGCGAAGGATATCCGTTGAATTCCGTATTCGGTTTGAAGTATGTAGGTAAAATACAGAATGACGAACAATTGGAGAAATACCTTTACCGTTATACCGGCAATAATACGATTGATATGCCAACTAACCTTCGTTTAGGCGACAATATGTATGAGGATGTGAATGGCGACGGCAAGCTGACTGAAGAGGATTACGTCTTTTTAGGGACGGACGACCCGAAAATCTCTTTCTCCTTCAATGGCGGATTGGAATGGAAAGGCTTTGATTTCTCTGTTGTATTTCAAGGTGTGGGTATGCGTTCCATTTGGCGTACGGGCAGCTCCAATAAGAGTAATGATGCATGGCGTATTCCTGTGATGAAGCCTCATTTGAATTCTCCGAACTTTTCGGTAGGTGATGTATGGTCGCCGGAAAATCCGGGGGCTTATTACCCTACTTATACTAATGTTGATCAGATAAATACTTATAACTACCGTTGTTCTTCTTGGTCGGTAGAGAATGGTAACTACTTGCGTTTGAAGAATATATCTTTAGGATATACTTTCCCGACCAAATGGCTGGAGAAAACTAAATTCCTGACTTATGCACGTGTTTATGTAACGGGAGCCGATTTATGGGAAACCAGTAAGATTCGTGACGGCTGGGACCCGGAAGCTTCGCGTACTGTGACTGCATACGGCCGTTATCCATTTACCCGCAGTGTGACGTTCGGCTTAAACTTAACTTTCTAAAAACAGATTATTATGAAATTACATAAGATTAAAACTATTTTGGCAGTAGCGGCAATGGGAATCCTGTCCCAGTCCTGTCTCGATTTAGATCCGAAAGACCAGTTGGCCGAATCCAATTTATGGAGCTCTCCTTCCGAGTTCCAGTTGTTTGCCAATCAATTTTACGGTTGGACACGCGATTTCAGTTCATTGGACAACAACTCTACGAAACCGTTGCATTCGGATTATAACTCCGACCTCTTTACAAGCCGCGACGATCGCAATCGATTCAGCAACGGTTCAAACTCCGTACAGGAGTCCGACGGCAATTACGGTTCATGCTATGCGCATATCCGTCGTACCAACCTGCTATTGCAGAATGCGGCGAAATATTCCGCTCCTGCGGATATTGCACAGTATGTAGGTGAGGCTTATTTCTTTCGTGCTTATTCCTATTTCGACTTGTTGCAATTCTATGGAGATGCCATCATCATAACCCAACCTTTGGATGTAACTTCACCGGAGTTGAAAGTTGCCCAAAATGACCGTAGTGAAGTAGTCGATTTTATGATAGAGGATCTTGAAACAGCGGCTCCCATGCTGCCGCGTTTTTCCGAATTGACTACCAACGATGCAGGACGTATCAGTCGTGAAGGCTGTTGGGCGTTTCTCTCACGTGTAGCTCTTTATGAAGGAACTTGGCAGAAGTTCCGCGGAAATGAAGAACGGGGATGTGAATTGCTGGATATTGCTGCCAAAGCAGCTAAACAAGTTATAGACAGTAAGGCATTCAGTCTGTTCAAACCGGATGCGCTGAAAGAAAAGGCACAGAAGTATATGTTTATTCTGGAGGATGCCAAGTCTAATCCGGCAGGCATACAGAAGAGCGCCAACAAAGAATATATCTTTGCACGCCGTCATGATGAATCTTTGGCTCCTATCGGCAAGAACATTACAAAGACCAATCTGATTAACATGGTATGGGTGAGCCGCAAGTTTGCCAATATGTATCTTTGTCAGAACGGACTTCCCGTAACTTATAATAATGGAACGAATCCTCAATTTAAAGGTTATGCCACGCTTGCTTCCGAATGGGAAAATCGTGACAACCGTATGCGTTATACGCTTGCCAAGCCGGGAGATACTTTCTGGGACAACAGTAGTAAGGGATGCCGCTTGACGTGGAATGATGCTTCCGACCAAAACCATGCTGTGCATACGGATTTTATTCCAAGAAGCGGAACCGGTTACCATAACCAGAAGTGGGCTTCCGAACGCGAAGTAAAAGATAATTTTGAAGGTTATGATTACCCGATTATCCGTTATGCCGAAGTTTTGCTGAACTATGCTGAGGCTGTTTACGAACGCGATGGAAAGATTGAGGATGCAGATTTGAATCTCTCTTTGAATCTTGTGCGTACTCGTGTCAATCCCAATATGCCGGGGCTGACAAACAAACTCGTGAATGATAACGGGTTGAGTATGCGTGAAGAAATCCGCCGCGAACGTACTGTCGAATTGTTCCATGAAGGTTTCCGCTTGGATGATTTGAAACGTTGGAAGACGGCGGAAACGGAGATGCCGCAAGATATACTTGGCGTGAAGTGGGCAGGAACGGAGTTTGAGACTAAATGGGCTGCGTGTCCTTATTCCCGCAACAGCGAAGGGGTAATTGTGATGGAGACAGGTCGCCAGTGGCAGGAGAAGCACTATTTGTTCCCCTTACCGAAAGACCAGTTGCAGTTGAATCCGAATCTGAAACAAAATCCGGGTTGGGATAAATAAGTAGCGAACTTATAAAAAAGAAGAGTATTATGAAAAAGATATATATGAATCAATTCTTGTTTGCGAGCGCATTAACGGGATGTTTCCTTTTGGCCTCCTGCGATAAGGAACAAGAGTTTACAACGGGAATGCCCGAGCAACAACTTATCAATTCCATAGAACTGAAAGTGACCGCTAAATTGCCTTTGGCTGTGGGCATGGACACTACGATTGTTTACAACGTTGTGCCGGAAAGTGCAGCCAACAAGGAAGTTCTGTGGAGCTCCTCCAATGAGAAGGTGGCCGCTGTTTCTCAGAATGGTACTGTTACGGCGCTTGCCGAGGGAGAGGCTGTCATTACGGTGAAGCCGATTATAGGTTTTGGTGTTTCCAATGTTACGGAGAAAGCGATTGCCGTAAGTGTGATACCCGAAATTATTGAAGTGACCGATATTCAGTTTACGAATAAGGATGATGAGGGCAACCCGCTTACAGCCCTTTATCCGGGCGATGAACAGGAACTGGCTTATACGCTTTTGCCGGAGAACCACACTTATTCCTATCTTACATGGGAGAGCAGTGACGAAAGCGTTGCCACCGTCACGGAGAATGGAACTGTCACTGCCATTGCACCGGGAAGTGTAGTCATATATGCCTATACGCACGACGGAAGCAATTACCGGGGTGAGTTCCCGCTGGCGGTAAATGAAATAGTGGACGCCGAAGATATTGCCATAACTGAAGAGTTGCCGGTTCTGCATATCTATCAGACGGCTAAACTGAAGTGCACATTTGTGCCGGAAACAGCCGTTGCCAATTCGGTGAACTGGGAGTCGAGTGATGAGGGCGTGGTTACGGTGAAGAATGGAATGGTTACCGCAGTGGGCTTTGGCGAGGCGACTGTTACGGGTACTTGCCGTTCTACGGGTAATAAAGCCTCGACAACAGTGAAAGTCGCCACCGGCTGGTGGGTATGGGATGCCGCTTGCAGCTTCGAAGGCTGGGGCATGGGCACCAAAGGCGCAAGTAGCGAGATAACGGAAGACCGTATGATAGTAACTACCGCACTCCAGTCATCCGGTGCGTTGCGTGCGGACTTGACCTTGGACACTAAAGGCACGAAAGTTGTCATGGATATTGCCAACTATCCGGTCATTGCCCTTCACACCAATCTTCCGGACATAAGTAAGCAGGGATATACGCTGGACTTGGTGGCAAGCAACGGTACGAAGGGAGAAAGCAAGCTGAACAAAGGAAAGACTCTTTCGGACGGAACCAAATTATTGATTTACAATGTGAAATCGCTTAATAAGTTTGCGGAAGGCGAGGTGACCTTCACTACTTTCCAAATTAAGATAGCTGATATGACATCCGCTGAACTTCCTTCCGGCCGGTACGAAATGTATTGGATACGTACTTTCGCGTCCGAGGAAGAAGCCGTGCAGTTTGCCGAAGACCAAATTACCGCGAATAAATAAGCAATAACCATATAGAATAAAAAGACAAAAGATATGAAGACCAACTTTATTTACACATTGGCAGTTACCGCCACATTGGGGTTCTGTTCGTGTACGGAGATAGAAGACGGCACTCCCATTAACTTTGATGAATGGGAAGCGCCGGAGAAGATAGAATTCACCTTGAATCATCCGTGTATGTTGCATTCGGAAGCCGACTTTACGTATGTCAGGGAAAAACTTGCCACTTCCGCACAACCGTGGGCAGATGCTTATGCTTCATTGGAGAGCAGCAAGTTTACCAACTTGACCTATCAGGCAGAACCGGTGGAATGGCTGAAACGTCTGGACCAAGCTAATTGGGCAAGCAAGCATCCTGATTATGCGAATTATACAAAGCTGGCTAATGATGCCGCAGCCGCTTATCAAATGGCATTGCGTTGGAAACTTTCCGACAAGGAAGAATATGCAGATGCCGCCAAAGCCATTTTGAATACTTGGGCTAAAAACTGTAAAGGCATTTATCGTGAAAGCGGTAGTTTGATTGACCCGAATGAATACCTGATAGCCATCCAGGCTTATCAACTCGCTAATGCCGCCGAACTTCTGAGGGATTATAATGCTTGGGGAGATACGGACGAATTCAAAGCTTTCGTAGCTTGGATGGAGAATACATTTTATGCCATGGCAGATGATTTCCTTACCCGCCACAACGGTACGACCGACCACTATTGGCTCAACTGGGACTTGGCGCAGATGACCGCTTTGTTGTCTATCGGTATCTTGGGCGATAATCAGGAGATGATAAACGAAGTAATCCAATATTTCAAGAATGGCATCGGTCCGGGCAATGTAAATACTGCCGTACTGCACCTGTATGACGATCCGGATGGTTCGGGCGAGAAGCTGGGGCAGTGTCAGGAGTCCGGTCGCGACCAGGGACATGCCATGTTGTGTTGTGCTTTAATGGGGTATTTCTGCAAAATGGCTTATAACATTGGTGAAGACCTTTTCGCTTATGATAACGGCCGTGTAGTGGCAATGGCTGAATATGTTGCCAAATACAACGTCTTTAAACCGGAGTACATCGACCAAGTGCCGGGTGGCAATAACGATTGGTTCAGTTACACGCGCACAGGTTTCCCGTATACTTCTTATTTCTACTGTGACGAACAGATGGACGAACCTTCGGCAGTGGAACTTCGCAACAACGGTGCTGAAACAGGTCGCGGCGGTAAACGTCCTATCTGGGACCTATGGTACGGCCACTGCAAGAAAGTAGGTATGCCTGCCAAATATTGCAATGAGTTTGCATCGCGTCTCCGCCCGGATGCCGGGCCGGAACAATACGGCGGTAGTGGCGGTGCACTCGACCAGCTTGGTTACAGTACACTCATGTTCTACTACGAGTAAATGCAATCTGCGCCAGCCGGTGGCAGGCATGGCAAAAAAAGTAAATACGGTTTTGAGCGGTGTGTTCCGCTCATCCGTATCTTATTTCAAAACATAATGATACTCTGATGTTAACAAGAATATTTAAATCGAATAGTATGATAAAAGGTAAATTTTTACTGGCAGCAACTTTGGCTTTCTTCTTGGCTTCTTGTGGAGATGACGATGAGTCTCAGGACACCGGCGGGGCGGAAGTGAAATTCACTGCCGGATTCGTACCGATGCAGACCTCGGGCGCAAGCACCCGCTTGACGACCAATGATAACTGGGCAGGGCTTGCCGACCGTACCGTAGCGGTAGAGATAGACGGCGTGGTAAAACCCTATACCGTAGACGAACAGGGAAACCTGACTTCTCAAGACCCTTTCTACTGGGGTGATAAAACAGAACTGACCGTAAATGCTTGGTATCCCTATAATGAAGGCATTAAACCGGAGATTCCTGTTGTGAAAGCCGACCAAAGCGGCAGTGGGTATTGGGAAAGCGATCATTTGGAAGTGGTGACGTTGAACGTGCCTTTCTCAACTTCCATTATTTCTTTCCGTCACCGTAATACACAAATGGTATGTGATTTGAAGTCCACTCTGCCCAGTGTCAGTTATAACAATGTTACGGTTAAATACCTCAATCTGCAGAATGTGGAAGAGGGGACAACCGTACGTACCGGTAGTAAAGGCAAGGCTTTGATTGTGCCCCAAACCATTCCTGCCGGAACGGAATTTATGGAAATAACCTTGCCGGATGAACGTTCTTATACGTACACGCTCGAAGAAGATATGTCTTTGGGACAAGGCGTTGCAAAAGGTGTGGAACTTGAGGTGTCAGAGGACGGAATCAAGGTGACTTTCAAAGATTTGTCTTCTTGGGATATGAGTGAAGATACTTTGGACGGCAACACCATAGAGAACAAACCGGATACAGATGCCGATAACTCTTGGAATAGTGAAGGTGCTGACAGTATAGATGGTAGTACCATAGAGAATAAGCCGAACACAGATACCGATAATTCATGGGATAGTGAAGGAAAAGATACGATAGACGGCAGCGCAATTGAGAATAAGCCGAATACTCCTGATGACAGCGGCTCGTGGGATTCCGGTGCAGAATCATGGGAAGGCTCTGATAAAGTACAATCAACCGAAATTTGAATGGAATAATAATAACAATTAAAGAATATGAATATGAAAAACATTTTCAAATTATCAGCAATGATGTTGGCGGCAGCTTTTGTAGCTGGTTGCAGCCAAAACGATGAATTGGATGTGACACCGGTGGAAAATGAAGGACAACTCACTATCCATGCAACAGCTTCAGATTTTGTATCATCCGATGCAACAGATACCCGTATAGCCAATGACGGTGCAAATACCGCTTTTGAGGCAGGAGATGAGATTGGTGTTTTTGCCATTCGTTCTACGGACAATAAATTGATGTACCAAAATATGCCACTGGAATACCTGAATGCAGAATCAGGATGGACAGGCAATGAGAATAAAATTTATTATTATAAGAATACTGCATATGTAGCTTATTCTCCTTATGATGACAAACTGAACATTACCGATGCAACCGGTATAGAAGATTTACAGGCTAAAATAGAAACCTACTTTACCGAAAAACTGGATGCGGCAGGAAATGACCAGTCCATTGCTTATCCTTCTCTTGACTTGATGATGGCATCGGCAGAACCGGCAGATATAGAGGGCTCAAACGACAAGTCGCTTTCTTTCAATTTTAAACACCGCTTTGCGCTAATAGAGATTGCAGTACCTGTAAAAGCATATTTGGATGTAACCAAGAATTTTACCTATGCAGAGCCCTTTTCTAAAACTTTTACTTTGAATGGCTCTGAACCTGTGAATGAGATTAAATTGTACCCTCTTTCCTTACAAACAAGCGGAGAGGCGGGTGATGCTAATGCTAAGGCCTATAATCTGTTCCGCTTTCTTGTAAAACCGGACACTCAATATACTTTATCAGGAGAGTTAGAATATGCAACACCTATTACACTGAACGATAAGACCGTGAATCTGCCGGTTGGTAAATATATGAAGTACACAATCAATGCAACGAATGCTGTGAGTTCTTATACTAAACGTGATATTGCGGTAGGTGATTATTATTATGCAGATGGAAGTATCTATCCGGGTACTAATGATAAGATTATTACTAATGGTTGCGTGGGAATAATTTTTGCAACTAACAATGTATCTGTAAATAATGGAATAGAGGGGTCAAAGACCTACACTCATGGAAAGGTATTGGCTTTGGTAAATTATCATGCAGATGGTGAGCCGGCAACAAGTGGAGCTAGTACAAGCAGTTATTACAATTATTGGGGCACTCATACAGCCGGTGACGATGTAATAACTTCAGCTTCTAATACAGAAGAAAGTTATGCTTCTTTTTCGGGAAGACTTGATGGTTATGCAAAAACTACGGCTTTTGCTTCTTCAGTAGATGCAGTTCAGAAAGTACTGAATTTTGGTAAGGAAATTAATACGAAGTATGTAGCTCCTATCAGTTCTACAGGATGGTATATGCCGAGTATAGGTGAATTGATTGAAGTATTTAATGCTTTTGCGGTAACAAGCAACGGTGAAGGAACCTATTCATTGAGTGCTAGTGATTTTGCGAATAACAGTGCTAATACGACTAATAAGTCAGCTACCTTGCTAAATCTACGAAATAAGTTAGTTGCGGCAGGTGGTGAATTTTTACAAGAGTTTCCTGAAGATCCAACGAATTCGTCTTCATCAAATTATACAGACCGTTGGTGGTCTATAACAGAAGTTAGTAATGCAAAAACATGGGCAATAGAATTGAAAACAAATGGACAGGTGAAGGTGCTGGAGAGAGATAAAACAGGTAGCAATAAACATGCATCGATACGTCCTATCTTAGCTTTCTGACATCCTCTATTTACTGTTAAATCATAAAAAAACAGTTCTTAATAGGTATTCAGAATACTATCCTTTTCTAAAGATAATGGACTATATTCCATTGTCACTTATTGATTTTCAAGTGGTTGTGTCAAAATGTAAAAGTCCTATCATTAGCTTCGCTCAAAACATCTTTTGATTTTTACGCTAAGGTATAGTCTGTCATTCTGAACGTAGTGAAGAATCTCTTCTCTGCATACATAAGAGAGGAGATTCTTCGTCGCAAGCTCCTCTGAATGACAGACTGATAGGACTTTTACATTTTGACACATTCACCTCTTTTTCTTGTCCTCATGTTAGCAATATACACATTGTTTAACCCTTTTATTACAAGACTGTTTTATAACTTTTCTGTCATCACTTATCATAAATTGCACTCTATCCCTTTGTAGAAAGGGGATAGAGCGAGTGATGACAATTGCAATGGCAGTGATGATAACTAATTTGTCGTCACTGTTTTTTGTGGTCTATTCCCCGATTTTATAAGGTAATATATTTATAATCAGCATAAAAATCTTTTGTGGAGAGTCGTGTTAATAGCGGTTAAAACACAACCTTTTCTTTATCATAACTGCAAATATAGATAGTGTACACGCATTTTCTTGTCATGCAATAGGCGGATTGAAGCGGTTTTCTCAGGCAAACAAGGAGAAAGGCTTCTTGCTTTACGCCGTTATTCCTTGTTGTTTTTGTGATTTTGGCAGAAGCATAATGTAGTAAACCTACGTGTATAACTTCGTCCCGCAACTGCGGGCTCTACGGTTGCCATATGGAAACCCGACAGCCCCCAATTGGCAACCGTAGAGCCCCCAATTGGAAAACGAAGTTTTCTTTGGTGTTTTATCTTGTTTTTACACGTTTGTTGCGAGATTATGCACCATACATTTGCGATAAAAGAACCGTAAAAAGGTTACCTCAGCTCACTCCATTAGGAACTCCCGCACTGAATAATGCTTGATGCTTTCGGCAGTTTGTTCACTGTCTATTCTTAGAGCGATATTTTTAGGGAACTTCATATACTGAAAGTTTTAATTATACTTCAAACTTTCCTGTTCTATCCCGGACGTTTTAGTCATACTTTAAACTTTTCTTCCGCTTTTTGCTGCAAACTTATGAGTGCATTAGGTATTTTCATACTTTCATTCGTATCTTTATTAAAAATACCAAGAATATATGAAGTATAAGTCTATTGTTATAGCTTTATGTCTGGGGTTGTCGGGTACGCTGTCTGCACAATCTGTTTATCCCGGTTTGCATACGGATAAGATGAAGCTGAATACATCGGTTCGGGTAGGAGCTGAAGGTTTTGATTTGCAGGATGTGCGTTTGTTGCCGAGCCGCTTCCGGGATAATATGTTGCGTGATTCGGTTTGGATGACGTCGATAGACGTGAACCGCTTGCTGCATAGCTTCCGCACGAATGCCGGTATATGGGCAGGACGTGAAGGAGGATATATGACCGTGAAGAAATATGGCGGTTGGGAATCGCTGGATTGCGAGCTGCGCGGACATACTACGGGGCATCTGCTCTCGGCATACGGACTGATGTATGCCGCTACGGGCAGCGAAATCTTCAAACTAAAAGGCGATAGCATCGTGACGGAACTGGGGAAAGTACAGGAGGCGCTGGGAAACGGTTATCTAAGTGCGTTTCCCGAAGAACTGATAAACCGTAATATCAAGGGACAGTCCGTTTGGGCTCCGTGGTACACGCTGCACAAGCTGTTTTCCGGTTTGATAGACCAATATCTGTATGCGGATAATGCGCAGGCCTTGGCGATTGTGACGAGAATGGGCGACTGGGCATACAACAAACTGCAATCGTTGAACGAAGAAACACGTAGGAGGATGATACGCAATGAGTTTGGCGGCATCAACGAATCGTTCTATAATTTGTATGCCGTTACCGGTGACGAACGTTACCGCCGGCTGGCACACTTCTTCTATCATAATGATGTGATAGACCCTTTGAAAGAACAAAAGGATGATTTGGGTACGAAGCATACAAATACGTTCATACCGAAAGTACTGGCGGAAGCCCGTAACTATGAGCTGACGGGAGATGAGGACAGCAAGGCGTTGAGTGGGTTCTTCTGGCGCACAATGACGGAACATCATACATTTGCGCCCGGATGCAGTAGCCAGAAGGAGCATTTTTTCGATACAAAGCGCTTCTCGAACTTCTTGAATGGCTATACGGGTGAGACCTGCTGTACCTATAATATGCTGAAACTAAGCCGGCATCTGTTTTGCTGGCAACCGGATGCGGGCATAGCCGATTATTACGAGAGAGCTTTGTATAATCATATCTTGGGACAGCAAGACCCGCAGACCGGTATGGTTTGTTACTTCCTGCCCTTGCTGTCGGGGGCGCATAAGGTGTATAGCACAAAGGAGAATTCCTTTTGGTGCTGTGTGGGAAGCGGCTTCGAGAATCATGCCAAGTATGGAGAAGGCATTTACTACCGCAGCAAAGAGGGTATTTATGTAAACCTGTTTATTCCTTCCGTGGTCCGTTGGAAGGAAAAAGGAATAACCCTGAGACAGGAAACGGCTTTTCCCGAAGAGGAAACAACTGTAATGACTGTTGAGGCCGACCGTCCGGTGCAGACCACCGTATATTTGCGCTATCCGTCATGGAGCGGAAAGGTGGCGGTGCGTGTCAACGGAAAGAAAATACAGGTGAGACAGGCTCCCGGTTCTTATATCGCTTTAACCCGTCTGTGGAGGGATGGCGACCGCATAGAGGCCGTTTATCCGATGCAAGTGCAACTGGAAACCACTCCGGATAGCCCTCAAAAGGGTGCGTTGCTCTACGGACCGCTGGTGTTGGCGGGAGAGCGGGGTACGGAAGGTATGCAGTCTCCGGCGCCTTTCTCCGACCCCCGGCTTTACAATGATTATTATACCTATGATTACCATATTCCGGCAGACCTGAAAACAACGCTCCTGATAGACTGCAAACATCCGGAACGTGCGCTGCAACGGGTTGGAAAGGAACTGAAGTTCACTACGCAACAAGGTGATGTGCTCCGCCCCTTGTACGATGTGCATCATCAGAGATATGTGGTATATTGGGATTTAAAGAATAAGTAGGCATTTAATCGTATGAAATATCTGTCTTTTTGCTTTTTCCTCTTCGTCCTCCTCTTTGGGGGAAGGACAGCCGGCATGGCTGCCGAATGGCAATGGTCGGTGCGGATTCCTTCGATGACTTCGCAGGAAACCGGAGCGCATCCGCAGGCTTTTCTGTGGATACCCGATGATTGCAAACGGGTGAAGGCCGTAGTGGTGGGACAGCATAATATGTGTGAAGAGACTTTGTTTGAGAATCCGGTGTTTCGTAAACGGATGCAGGAAGCGGGTATTGCATTGGTATGGATTACGCCCATTCTTGATTTCCCGTGGGATGTAAAGACGGGATGTAACAATGCGCTGCTCGCAGCTTTGGACAATTTGGCGGAGACGAGCGGCTACAATGAGCTGGAAGTTGTGCCTGTTGTGCCTTTGGGGCACTCTGCAATGGCTACTTTCCCGTGGAACTTTGCTGCATGGAACCCGGAACGTACGTTGGCGGTAATCTCCTATCATGGTGATGCTCCGCGCACTAACCTGACCGGTTATGGCGGTGCGAACTTGGAATGGGGACGTACACGCCACATCGACGGCATCCCCGGTCTGATGGTGGAAGGAGAGTACGAGTGGTGGGAAGCGCGCGTCAATCCGGCTTTGGCTTTTCGTATGATGTATCCCGAAAGCTGCATCTCCTTTCTTTGCGATGCCGGGCGGGGGCACTTTGATGTGGCAGACCGTACGGCGGATTATATCGGCCTTTTCTTGCAAAAAGCCGTGGAGTACAGGTTGCCGGAGAGTGTGGATTGGAATAAACCGGTCGCTCTGAAGAAACTGGACCCTCGCAACGGCTGGCTTGCCGAACGTTGGCGTACGGGTGCGGAAGAACCGCAGGGAGAGGTACGTACGGCACGCCTTGCGAAACAACCCCGTCGTGCCAAGCCGGCTCCTTACGGACAATACAAAGGAGACCGCCATGACGCCTTCTGGTATTTCGACCGCGAAATGGCGGAACTGACTGAAGAGTTCTACCGCCAAGAGCGTGACTTGCTGCCGCAATACGTCAGCTTTATGCAGGAGGGACAACTCGTTCCTTATAATCCGAAATCGCATATCACCCTTTCTGCACGTTTCCTGCCCGAACCGGACGGCGTGACGTTTCATCTGAAAGCGGTATATACCGATAGCCTGCGCAATGCTTTGGCGGACAAACATTCGGTTGCCGTGCCGCGTATCGAACGTATCTGCGGCCCGGTGAAGCAGATAAACGATACGACTTTTGTCCTCGACTTCTACCGTATGGGTACAAACAATAAAAAGCGTACTCCGGGCATTACGCTTGTGGCAAGTGCCGGAGGCGACCGCTTCTACAAAGAGTGCGTGCAGGAGCTGAGTTTCAATATCCCTTATCCGCTGACCGGGGGGCGCAGGCAGTGTATTCTATTTCCCGGTATTGCGGATGTGAAAGACGGAACAGAATCCATTATGCTCAATGCGACGTCCGACTGCGGTCTGCCCGTCTATTATTATGTAAAAGAGGGACCGGCGGAAATAGAGGGAGGCAAAGTAGTGTTTACCAAGATACCTCCCCGCAGCAAATACCCGCTTAAAGTAACGGTAGTGGCATGGCAATACGGTATTATGGGAAAGGTGCAGACGGCAGAGCCGGTAGAGCGCACTTTCTTTATTGAGAAATGAACTATTAAATGGATGACAGGGACTCTTGACATAAATAAAAATCAAACTTACTTAAAGATATGCTTGCAGTGATGAATAAAAGAATAGGATTTCTATTTGGTATATTTGTATATGCCGCTTTTATGTTTGCGGGTAATGCCCGGGAGTTGAAACTGACCTCTCCGAGCGGCATACACGAAGTCTGTTTCTATCAGAAGCAGACCTCTCCGGCTGTCAACGGCTTGTTTTACCGTGTCTCCTTCAAGGGACAATCGGTGATAGAAGAGTCGCGCGCCGGACTGGAGTTGGATAATCGTATTTGGGAAATGGCATTGGGACAGCGTAAACTGATACAACCGGCCTGTTGGATGGATAATCTGGAGACGGACTCCGTGACCTATGCTCCTGCGGTGGATATAACTTGGAAGCCTCTTTACGGTGAACGCAGCGAAGTGCGCGACCGTTACAATGCGGCAACGCTTCACCTCTCCAAGAAAGACGGTTCTTTCTACCGCCTTGATATAGAGGTGCGTGCTTATGACGAAGGTATCGCTTTCCGCTATTTCTTCCCCGAACATCCTCGTGCCACTTTCCACAAGGTAGTGGGCGATTTGACGGAGTATACCTTGCCTGCCGGTACGAAAGCATGGTCGGAACAGTGGGCGCAGGCTTTCTTTGAACACTTGGATGTCAATGAATTGAAGCGTCCCGTGGAGCGTGCCTTGACGTTGGAACTGCCCGGCGGCTTGTGGGCTGCATTGCTGGATGCCGATGTGGACGACTGGTGCCTTACCAAATATCAGGCTTCGGCAGAGAAAAAGAATACGCTGGCTTCCGTAATGTATAGTCCGGTAGATGTGGTGACTTATTACGCTACTCCGTGGAGGGTGATAATGACTGCGGAAAAGCCGGGAGAGTTGCTGGAACATAACGACATTGTCCAAAACCTGAACCCGCCTTGCGAGGTAGCCGATGCCGCCGAGTGGGTGAAACCGGGCACTATTATGCGCGAGACAACCATCAGTACCGAAGGAGCCATCGCCACGATTGATTTCTGCGCCGAACACAATATCCCTTATATGCTTTTCGACTGGTTGTGGTATCTGCCTTGTACTTCGCACGACGGAGACGCCACCAAAGTGGTGGAGAAACTGGATATGCCGCGTGTAGTGGCTTACGGAAAGGAAAAGGGGGTCGGTATCTGGGTGTACGTCAACCAGCATGCGTTGATGAAACAGGCGCGTGAGCTCTTTCCGATACTTCGTGAATGGGGTATTGTTGGGGTGAAGTCCGGTTTTGTGCAGTATGCCAGCCATCGTTGGGCTACGTGGTTGCACGATTTGGTGCGTCTGGCGGCCGAAAACCATTTGATGATGAATATCCATGATGAGTACCGTCCGTCCGGTTTTAGCCGTACGTACCCCAATCTGTTGACTCAGGAAGGTATTTGCGGGAACGAAGAGTTTCCGGACGCTACGCACAATGTGACGCTGCCTTTTACGCGTATGATAAATGGTGCGGCGGATTATACCATCTGCTATTTCGACAAGCGTCTGAAAACCACACACGCACATCAGTTGGCGGCCTCGCTGGTATTCTACAGTCCGCTGCAAACAATCTTCTGGTATGATAAACCGTCTTTCTATCGCGGGGAACCGGAAGTGGAATGGTTTGAGAACTTGCAGACTGCTTTTGACGATACGCAGGTGTTGGACGGGGCACCGGGCAGGAATATCACAATGGCACGCCGGAAAGGACAGGAATGGTTCTTGGCGGCCATGACGAATAATGACGGCTCGAAAGAGAATGTACCGCTCTCTTTTCTCGATAAGGGCAAGACTTATCTTGCATATATCTATACGGACGGCGGGAAGGAAGTGAAAACCCGCACGCAAGTGAAATGTTCGTATCTGTTGGTGGATACTTCCAAAACGATGAAGTTTGAGTTGAAACCGAGCGGTGGGGCGGCTGTCCGTTTTGTTCCCGTAAATAAGGATGAGGCGAAGAAGTATAAAAGATATAAGGGGGAAGTGCTATAAAAATACAGTCTGCATTGAGTAATCGGCAGGGGTTGTTCGTATTAATAAATGAATGTTTTGCTTTCGGGTTATTTATTAGTTACAAGATGAAAAGATTAACGCTGATTGTTGGTATGTTGTGCGTAGTCTGTTTGCAGGCAGGAGCGCAATATGTGTCCGAAGTATGGGTTTCGGATAGAGGGAATGGTACATATAGGAATCCGGTGTTGCATGCCGACTATTCCGACCCTGATGTTTGTGCGGCAGGCGATGACTTCTATATGACCGCTTCCAGCTTTGGTTGTACGCCCGGCTTGCCTGTTCTACATTCCAAAGACTTGGTGAATTGGCGTATTATCAATTATGCCTTGAAAGAATTGGAACCGACAGAGTTCTATAATTCGGCCCGGCATGGCAAGGGGGTATGGGCTCCTTCCATTCGCTATCACAAAGGTGAATTTTATATCTACTGGGGCGACCCGGACTTTGGTATTTTTATGGTGAAGACCAAAGACCCTGCCGGCGAATGGGAGAAGCCTGTACTTGTGAAAGCCGGTAAAGGGATGATAGACCCTGCACCGTTGTGGGATGATGACGGGCACGTGTATCTGGTGCACGCTTGGGCAGGCAGCCGCTCGAAGATGAACAGTGTTGTGGTGGTATGCGAGATGAATGCCGAAGGTACACAGGTTATAAGCAATCCGGTACTTGTTTATGACGGGAATGACGGAATTAATCACACGGTGGAAGGACCGAAATTTTATAAGCGAAATGGCTATTACTATATTTTCGCTCCTGCGGGTGGCGTGGCTACGGGCTGGCAGCTGGTGTTGCGTTCACGCAATGTATACGGGCCGTATGAACCGAAAATAGTCATGGCGCAGGGCAAGACGGATATTAACGGTCCTCATCAGGGAGCATGGGTGGACACAAATAAAGGTGAGTCTTGGTTTGTACATTTTCAGGATAAAGCGATGTACGGGCGAGTGATTCATCTGAATCCGATGGCTTGGGTGAATGATTGGCCTGTAATCGGTGTGGATAAGGACGGTGACGGTTGTGGCGAGCCGGTCACTACTTATAAGAAACCCAATGTAGGCAAGACTTATCCCATAGAAACTCCTGTGGAAAGCGACGAGTTCAATACCCGTCGGTTGGGATTGCAATGGGAGTGGCACGCCAATTATCAAGATACTTTTGGATTCACTTCGGATTTGGGGTTTGTCCGCATCTACGGACATATCCTCTCGGAAAGCTTCGTGAACTTCTGGGAAGTGCCCAATCTGTTGTTGCAGAAGTTTCCTGCCGAAAAGTTCACGGCTACCGCCAAGCTGAAAGTATCAGCCAAAATGGACGGACAACAATCCGGACTTATTGTGATGGGCTGGGATTATAGTTACATCGGTGTGGAAAAGGCAGGCGAATCGTTCGTGCTGAAACAGGCCGTTTGCAAGGATGCCGAGCAGAATATGCCGGAAACGACTGTACGTCTGGCGGAAATTCCGGCAAGCCGTATTTATGAGGCAGGCTTATATCCCAATTATGAAAGGGAAATCTACCTGCGGGTAAAAGTGGAGAAAGACGGTGTATGCCGCTTCTCTTATAGCTTGGACGGTAAGAAGTATACATCTGCCGGAATCCCTTTCACTGCCCGTCAGGGAAAATGGATAGGGGCTAAGGTAGGATTGTTCAGTACGGCCCCTTACGGTAAAGAACGCGGTTGGGTGGATGCCGACTGGTTCCATATTGAGAAATAAAAGAATAAAATCAGATATGAAGACAAAAGCTCTGTTGGCAGTTTTGGGCGTCTGCCTGTTGTCTGCCTGCACTATTCCGGAAAACAAGTTTTATGTTGATAGGGAATTGGACTATTGTAACCGTCAGGTAGGACGTACATTAGACCGGTTGCACGATGCAAATGGTAAGATTGATTATACCATGATGCCACGCAACATCCTGCAAGGTCAAAGTAATTGGAATTGCCGCAAAGCCGCAAAGGAAGAATGGTGTGCCGGATTTTGGCCCGGTGTGCTGTGGTACGACTATGAATATAGCGGTGACAAGCGGATAAAGGAGGAAGCGGAAAGATTTACCGCCTCCTTGGAGTTCCTTTCCCGTACACCTGCATTTGACCATGACCTCGGCTTTCTGGTGTTTTGCAGTTATGGCAACGGTTATCGCCTGACGCAAAATCCCCTTTACAAGCAGGTGATTCTGGATACGGCGGATACGTTGGCTACGCTATTCAAGCCGCAGGTAGGGACGATGTTGTCTTGGCCGCGTAATGTAGAACTGTTTGGCGGACACAACACGATTATGGATAATATGATAAATCTGGAAATGCTTTTCTGGGCGGCAAAGAACGGCGGCAACCCTTATTTGGCGGATATTGCCATTTCTCATGCCGATAAAACGATGAAATACCACTTTCGTCCCGATTATACTTCGTATCATGTGGCCGTTTACGATACGCTGACGGGTGGCTTTGTCAAAGGGGTTACGCACCAGGGATATGCGGACAATAGTATGTGGGCGCGCGGTCAGGCATGGGCCATCTATGGATATACAGTGGTTTACCGTGAAACCGGAGACTGCCGTTATCTGGACTTTGTGCAGAAGGTAACGAATGTGTATTTGAAAAATCTTCCGGAGGATTATGTTCCTTACTGGGATTTCAATGACCCCGCAATACCCAATGCTCCTCGTGATGCTTCGGCTGCCTGTGTAGTGGCTTCTGCCTTACTGGAACTTTCTACGTACTTGCCGGGTGACAAAGGAGAGAAGTACAAGGATGCGGCAGTGAAAATGCTGACGAACTTAAGTACGGACAGCTATCAATGCGGTGAAGCAAGTCCGGCATTCCTGCTCCACTCTACAGGACACTGGCCGGCTAAGTCGGAAATAGACGCTTCTATTATTTATGCGGATTATTATTATATCGAAGCATTGCTGCGGTTGAAGAGATTGCAGGAAGGAAAAGCGGTCATAGGCTGACGCACCACAGCCTGTTATTATAAATATAATGAAGGATTTCTTCTCTTATAGATGAATAAGGGAAGGAGTCCTTTTGTCATTCAGAGGGCTCGTGTGGTAATGACCGACGTTATTGAACGTACATTGATTCAATGAAGAATAAGTGTATATGTTACACAACATATGCGCTTATTTGTTGCGTCTGTAGTAAAAGTGTTATTTTTACACTCTCTAATTCTCTTGCTGTAAAATGATTATGAAAGACATAAATTAGTTACTAATATACACATACCATGAAAAAAGGATTGAAACTGTTATTGCTGTTGTTGGCAGTTACTGCACCGTTGAGGGCGCAAGATGTAATAGTGAAAGGACCGGACGGAAACCTGCAGGTGGAGGTTATATGTACCGAAACCGGAAAAGCAGCTTATTCTGTTTCTTACAAGGGCAGGCAGATGCTGGAAAACTCCCCGTTGGGCATGAACACTAATGTAGGCGATTTTACACAAGGTTTGAAACTAACCGGACATGAAGTGAACAAAATTGACAGCCAGTATTCATTGAACCACATCAAGACTTCTCAAGTACATTACCGGGCTAACGAATTGAACTGTTTCTTTGACAATGCTAAAGGACAGAAGATGCAGATTACGTTCCGGGTGAGCAATAACGATATTGCTTTCCGTTATACCCTGTCACGCCAAGGCAATACGGGCAGTGTACGCGTAATGAACGAAAATACCGGTTTTGCCTTTCCGGAAAAGACTACCACTTTCCTCTGCCCGCAGAGCGATGCCATGATAGGATGGAAACGTACGAAGCCCAGCTACGAAGAAGGATATAAAGTGGATGCATCGATGAACGAACGTTCGCATTACGGGCATGGTTATACTTTCCCTTGTCTGTTCAAAGTGGGTGAAGACGGTTGGGTACTGGTCAGCGAGACCGGTGTTGACAGCCGCTATTGTGCGTCCCGCCTTAGCGATGCGGCAAGCGGCGTGTATACCCTTGAGTTCCCCATGCCGGAAGAAAATAACGGTAACGGAACAATTGAACCCACTTTTGCTTTGCCCGGCAGCACGCCGTGGCGTACTATTACGGTAGGTGAAACTTTGAAACCGATTGTAGAGACGACGGTTCCTTGGGATGTGGTTGAGCCGCGTTATGCAACGAAACACGACTATAAACCGGGGCGCGGTACTTGGAGTTGGATTCTTTGGCAAGATAACAGTATTAACTATGATGACCAGGTACGATATGCCGATTTGGCAGCTGCCATGGGGTATGAATATATCTTGGTTGATAATTGGTGGGATACGTATATCGGTCGTGACCGTATGGAGCAGTTCGTCAAGTATGCCCGTAGCAAAGGAGTGGAGGTCTTCTTGTGGTATAGTTCCAGCGGCTACTGGAATGATATAGAGCAAGGGCCGGTTAACAAAATGGACAATTCCATTGCCCGTAAGCAAGAGATGCGCTGGATGCAAAGTCTGGGTGTAAAAGGTATAAAAGTAGACTTCTTTGGAGGTGACAAGCAGGAGACAATGCGTTTGTATGAAGAAATACTGAGCGATGCCGATGATTACGGGCTGATGGTCATCTTCCATGGATGTACGTTGCCTCGCGGGTGGGAGCGGATGTATCCTAACTATGTAGGCAGTGAGGCTGTGTTGGCATCCGAGAATCTTGTCTTCAGCCAACAAGCCTGTGATAATGAAGCGTTCAATGCCACTTTGCATCCTTTTATCCGTAATACTGTGGGATGTATGGAATTTGGCGGAGGATTCTTGAATAAACGCTTGAACCGTGGTAATGACGGTGGTACTGTTCGTCGGACAACGGATATTTTCCAGTTGGCAACTACGGTGCTTTTCCAGAATCCCATACAGAACTTTGCTCTTGCCCCCAATAATTTGACGGATGCTCCGGCGCTATGTCTTGACTTTATGAAACAAGTACCTACTACATGGGATGAAACCCGTTTTATCGACGGTTATCCCGGCCGCTATGTCGTCTTGGCACGTCGTCATGGCAATGTGTGGTATATAGCTGCTGCCAATGCTATGGCGGAACCGTTGAAGCTGAAATTATCCCTTCCGATGTTACCTGCGGGTGAGGAGGTCTCTGTTTATTTTGACGATAAGAAGCTGCAGCCGCAACAGAAAGAACAGAAAATCAAGTCTGACGGTACGTTGCAGCTTACAGTTCAGCCTATGGGCGGAGCAGTGATAGTGAAGTAGGACGGGCAGGCTTTTCACAAGTTAAAGAATTATATTATATTAAATACCATGAAAGTACGATTCAAATTATTCTCTCTTTGCCTGTTACTGGTTTTGGCTTCTTCCTTGCGGGCAGAGACTCATCATGTGACGAATGAACCCGATTCGGTTTATCTCTTTTCCTATTCCCATGCCAACGGGCAGGGTGGATTGAAGTTTGCCTGGAGTCCCGACAACAGGACGTGGTTCAGTGTAGCAGACGGTTTCACTTATGTCAATTCCGATTTCGGCCCGTGGGGCAGAGCGAAGAAAATGTTCAATCCGCAGTTGGTGCAAAACCGTGCCGACGGTAGCTGGCATTGCATCTGGAGAGTTACGGATACAGGCAAAGTATTGGCTCATGTAGCTTCGCCTGACTTGCAGAAATGGGGGCGGCAGAGTTATTTCTTATCCTCTGATCTTAGTAAGTTCTCTTCTGAAGATGTGTACCCTTTCCTCGAAGGAAAAGTATCGGTGAATGGCATGGAACAGACGGGACGTATACAGAAAGTTTCGTATACCACCGTACAGCAGATTATCCGCTATGCAGAACACAAGAAATTCCGTTCGGCACAGAATGCCGAACGTATGGCGCAGGACCCTGTGCGTTTTGCCGGATTGAAACCGTTGGAAGCCACTGTACAAGTAAAGCCCGAAAAGGCAAAGAAAATCAGCGAGCATTTGATAGGTATCTTCTTTGAAGACATTAATTATGCTGCCGATGGAGGACTTTATGCCGAGCTTATTCAGAACCGCGATTTTGAATATGCTCCCGCCGACCGCGGCTACGGATTGGATAGGGCTGCGGAATGGGGACCCATGACGGCTTGGGGTGGTATTCGTCCCGCTCTTTCTTCGGTTGGGAAGGAGAATGCCGGTCAAGTTCCCGTGCACTTGCAGATAGATACGGTTGCTCCCATACATGCCAATAATTCTCATTATCTGAAAATGATGATAAATACACCGGGTGCAGGTATCTACAATACCGGTTATGACGGGATTGTGATAAAGCAAGGTGAAAAATACGATTTGTCCTTCTTTGCCCGCATTCCGTCGGAAGGGCTTTCGGCAAGGGCAGAGCGTTATGCACAGCCCAAGAGTATGAAACTTCTGATTCGTATTACGGATGGCAAGGGCAAGGTTTGTGCCGAATCTGTAGTAAAGGTGGCTTCTCGTGAGTGGAAGAAGTATAAGACTGTATTGACTGCTGCGTCTGCCATTGACAAGGGACGTCTCGAACTTCTTTTAGAATCGGTTCCGGCTACGCTGCATCTGGATATGGTTTCCCTTTTCCCGCAGAATACGTTTAAAGGCCGCGAGAACGGTCTGCGTGCCGACTTGGCCCAGACGCTTGCAGACCTGCATCCGCGCTTCATCCGTTTTCCCGGCGGGTGTGTGGCTCATGGAGACGGAATTGACAATATATACGATTGGAAAGGTTCTGTCGGTCCGCTCGAAGCCCGCAAGCCTTTGCGCAACCTTTGGGGGTATCATCAGACACGCGGCTTGGGATACTTTGAATTCTTCCAATATTGTGAGGATATCGGTGCTGAACCGCTTCCGGTACTTGCGGCAGGCGTTCCTTGCCAAAATTCCGGCACGTGCGCGCATCACTCCGACGGCGAGCTGACGTGTATGGGGCAGCAAGGAGGCATCCCGATGCAAGAAATGGATCAATACATTCAAGATGTGCTCGACCTTATAGAATATGCTAATGGCGATGCACGTCGCACGGAGTGGGGCAGGAAACGTGCGGAAGCCGGTCATACGAAGCCTTTCAACCTGAAGTTTATCGGTATAGGCAATGAGGACATGATAACAGATGTCTTTGAAGAACGTTTCACGATGATATATAATGCTGTTAAGGAGAAATATCCCGAAATAACCGTTATCGGTACGGTAGGACCTTTCTACGAAGGAACGGACTACGAGGAAGGCTGGGAACTTGCCACCCGTCTCGGTGTGCCTATGGTGGACGAACACTATTATGTGGAACCCGGTTGGCTCATCAATAATCAGGATTATTACGACCGTTACGACCGTAACAAGTCCAAAGTGTATTTGGGTGAGTATGCCTCCCATATGGCAGGTCGTCCCAATAACGTTGAAACGGCTTTGACTGAGGCATTGTACCTTACGGCCGTAGAACGGAACGCTGATGTCGTGACCATGACTTCGTATGCTCCGTTGCTGGCCAAAGAAGGTCATACGCAATGGAATCCCGATTTGATTTACTTCAATAACTCAGAAGTAAAGCCTACGGTGGGTTATTATGTCCAGCAGATGTACGGACAGAATTCCGGTACTGTTTATTTGCCCTCTGTTGTCAGTTTGAGTGAAGGCTCGGATGCAGTGCGGAAGCGTGTGGGTGTATCCGTAGTCAGAGATGATGCCAGTGGCGACTATATCGTGAAATTGGCGAATCTATTGCCGGTAGAGGTTTCTGCCAAGGTACAGTTGGAAGGTGTTTCTTTGACTAATCCGTCAGCCGTAAAGACACTGCTTACGGGCAGCCCGGCAAGTAAAGATGCCAAGTCCGTCTCTTCTGCATTCGAAGTTGCGGGCAATGAATTTGATTATAAGATGCCGGCATATTCGTTTACGGTGATACGCATCAGTGAAAAATAGCGATAGAATGAAGTTGTAACTTTTTATATATAACAGATACCATGAAGAAACAGATTATTACCGGACTGTTTGCGGCTTTGGCTGTGGTTACGAGCGCGCAGTCTTTTACCGAATGGCGGAATCCGGAAGTCAATGCCGTAAACCGTGCACCGATGCACACCAATTATTTTGCTTATGAATCGGAAGAGGCTGCCCGTGCAGGAGCCAAAGAACACTCTTCCCGTTTCATGACCTTGAATGGTACATGGAAATTCTTTTGGGTGAAAGATGCTGATGCCCGTCCCACAGACTTCTGGAAACCGGGCTTTAATGATAAAGGATGGAGTGATATGCCTGTTCCCGGGGTATGGGAATTGTATGGCTTCGGCGACCCTATTTATGTAAATGTAGGTTATGCCTGGCGCAACCAGTTTAAGAATAATCCGCCGGAAGTACCCGTTGTGAATAACCATGTCGGTTCGTATCGCCGCGAGATTGTAGTCCCTGCCGATTGGAAAGGCAAGGATATTATAGCCCACTTCGGTTCGGTGACTTCCAATATGTACCTGTGGGTAAACGGTAAGTATGTAGGTTACAGCGAAGACAGCAAGTTGGAGGCGGAATTTGATCTTACCTCTTACCTGAAGCCGGGGCAAGAAAACCTGATAGCTTTCCAAGTGTTCCGCTGGTGTGACGGTACTTATCTTGAAGACCAAGACTTTTTCCGTTACAGCGGGGTAGGGCGTGATTGTTATCTGTATGCCCGTGATAAGAAACGTATCGAAGATATTCGTGTTACCCCAGATTTGGATACCGACTACAAGAACGGGACTTTGCGTGTAACGGTAAGCCTGAAAGGTAACGGTAATACCACTTTGGAATTATCGGATGCCGAAGGTAGGCAGGTGGCAACAGCAGCTGTTCGTGGTAACGGTACTGCCTTGATGAACCTGGATAATCCGCATAAATGGACAGCGGAAACTCCTTATCTTTATACATTGCGTGCCACTTTGCAGGGCAGTAATGAAGTGATTCCCGTTAAAGTAGGTTTCCGTAAGATTGAACTCAAAGATTCGCAAATACTGGTAAACGGCCAACCTGTTCTTTTCAAAGGAGCCAATCGCCATGAAATGGATCCCGACTATGGTTATGTAGTTTCCCGTGAGCGTATGATTCAGGATATTCAGATAATGAAACGGTTCAATTTGAATGCTGTGCGTACCTGCCACTATCCCGACAATAATCTGTGGTATGACTTGTGTGACCAATACGGCATTTATGTAGTGGCGGAAGCGAATATCGAGTCTCACGGAATGGGATATGGAGAATCAACCCTTGCCAAACGTGCCGACTACAAGAAAGCTCATATGGAACGTAATCAACGTAATATACAACGCGGTTTCAATCATCCCAGCATTATCTTCTGGTCGTTGGGCAATGAAGCCGGATATGGTCCTAACTTTGAGGCCGCTTACGATTGGGTGAAGGCGGAAGACCCCAGCCGTGCGTGCCAGTATGAGCAGGCCGGCGTGAAGGGCAAGACGGATATTTACTGTCCGATGTATGCCGGTTATGGCTGGTGCGAGGATTATAGTAAGAATGCCGACTACAAGAAGCCTTTGATTCAGTGCGAATATGCCCATGCTATGGGTAACTCCGAAGGCGGCTTTAAGGAGTATTGGGACTTGGTGCGTAAATATCCCAAGTTTCAGGGTGGCTTTATTTGGGATTTTGTAGACCAGTCTGTACGTTGGACAGGTAAGAACGGCAAGATGATTTATGCTTATGGCGGTGACTTCAATCGCTTTGATGCCAGCGACATTAACTTCTGCGATAACGGTCTTATTAGTCCCGACCGTGTGCCTAATCCGCATATGTACGAAGTGGGACGCATCTATCAGAGTATTTGGACAACTCCTGCCGACTTGCAGCGTGGAGAAATCAATGTGTTCAATGAAAACTTCTTCCGTGACCTTTCCGCTTATTATCTGGAATGGGAGATGCTGAAAGACGGTAAGGTGATGCGCAGCGGCCGTGTGGATGACTTGGATGTAGCCCCGCAACAGACAGCCAAAATCAAATTGGATTTGGGTGCAACTTGCCAATGTGCCGAGTGGTTGCTCAACGTGTCTTATAAGCTGAAGAATCGTGAGGGACTGCTTCCTGCCGGTCATATTGTAGCTAAAAACCAGTTGACGCTGAACGCTTATCAAGCCCCTGCAATGGATTTGAGAAATGTCGAACTGAGTAATGTGGAAGTAACAGTTCCTGCAGTGCAGGAGAATGACTATAATTACCTTATTATTTCCGGTGAGACCTTCCGTATGGAATTCAACAAGCATACCGGGTACTTGACTAAATACGAAGTGAACGGTCAGAATATGATTAAAGAGGGCGAAGCCCTTACCCCTAACTTCTGGCGTGCTCCTACCGATAATGATTTCGGCGCCAACCTGCACCGCAAGTATATTGTCTGGAAGAATCCGGAAATCAAGCTGATCTCTTTCAATCAGCACACCGAGAACAAACAAGTGATTGTGGAAGCCGCTTATGAGTTGTCCAAAGTATCGGCTGCTTTAAATTTGACGTATGTCATCAACAACAATGGCGCTGTTAAAGTCACTCAAAAGATGATTGCCGACAAGAATGCCAAAGTTGCCAATCTTTTCCGTTTCGGGGTGCAACTGCCTATGCCTCGCAGCTTTGAGACTGTAGAATATTACGGTCGCGGTCCGGTAGAGAACTATATCGACCGTAACCATTGCTCCGACCTCGGCATTTATCGTCAGAGCGTGTCGGAACAGTTCTATCCCTATATCCGTCCGCAGGAGAATGGGACAAAGACGGATATCCGTTGGTGGAAAATGCTGGATGCAGCCGGTAACGGTATCGAGGTAGTTGCTACCGCTCCATTCTCCGCATCGGCTTTGCACTATACGATTGAATCCTTGGATGAGGGCTGGAGCAAACAGCAAGGACACTCTCAGGAGGTGGAAGAAGCAGACTTGACTAACCTCTGTATTGATAAGGTGCAGGCCGGTTTAGGTTGCGAGGATAGCTGGGGACGTATTGCCCGGCCCGAATACCAAGTTCCTTATGCTGATTATGAATTTACATTCATTCTGACGCCGGTACGCCATAGTATAGAAATAGAATGAGAAAGTAGGGAATAAACGTATTTCTGTAGGGTTGTACCGTATTAAAAATATCCCATGAGACGTATTTATTTGTTTCATGGGATATTTTTTATCTTGTGAGTTGATTTGAAAAGATAGAAAATGTAGAGTTGATGTTAGGTTCTAAGGGGCATTCATATAGAAAATAGAAAAATGTTATAACGAATTAGCAAAATAATTTGTAAATTCAATTATTATATTTATATTTGCATCGTACAAACACAAATAAGTACTACTAATTCAATAACTAAGTAGAAAACACAATATTGTAATATTGCAAAAACGTTATATCTTAATATATGTCATCACTGAAAAAAATATCGCTAAAAGATATTGCAGAAGCTGCAGGAGTTTCAACTGCCTTAGTTTCATTCGTACTAAATGGTAAGAAGAAAGAATATCGTGTAGGCGAAGAAACAGCCCAGCGTATTTTAAAGATTGCTAATGAAATGAATTATCAACCTAATTTGGCGGCTAAAAGTCTGCGTAGCGGTAAGACGAAAACAATTGGATTAGTGGTTTCTGATATATCTAATCCCTTCTTCTCTCAATTGGCGCGTGTGTTGGAAGATGAAGCTACTAAACAAGGATATACTGTACTTTTTGGAAGTTCGGATGAGGATACAGATAAGATGAGTGTTGTGGTGGGTAACCTTATTAACAAGGGAGTTGATGGGCTGATTATTGTTCCTTGCGAAAATTCAGAGAAAGCTATCGCTTCTCTGATTAATAACAATATTCCTATTGTTTTATTTGACCGTTATTTTCCTGAACTTAATGTTAGTTACGTGGCTCTTAATAATTTTAATGCTTCGTATATTGCAACTAAGTATCTTTTGGATTCGGGATATAATTCTCCTTGCATGGCGGCTTATGATATTAATCTCGTCCATATGAAAGAGCGTGTTCGCGGGTATAAAAAGGCTATGGAAAATGCGGGGAAAAAGAATATGATAAATGTAGTTTTTTTGAAACAGGATACTCCTCGGAAATCGGCAGACCGGATGCTCCCGAAAATGATTGAGGCAGGAGCAGATGCTTTTTTATTTGGAACCAATATGATTTCATTGGCTTGTTTGTATACAATTAAAGATATGGGGCAAGACGTGATTGGCAAAATAGGTCTTGCTGGTTTTGATGGCAATCCGGTATTTGACTTTTTTAATGCTCCTATATCTTATATTCAGCAACCTATAGAGACTTTGGTTCAGAAAGCTCTTGAAATACTTATAGATAGTATTGCAGAGAGGAATGCTGTGCAGTCTGTACTTGCAGAAGGAGTATTTGTTGAGGCTTCTTCATAGAATTTTTTTTTATATTATTGCTTAATCGTTTTAGTTAATTTTTATAGTATTTATCAATGCAAACCTATTTTATCCATGAAAAATTTGAGACTTATTGGTAGTAAAGCAAAAATTGGTATTCGTCCTATTATTGATGGACGACGTGGAGGTATCCGTGAATCGCTAGAAGATATAACTATGACTATGGCTCGTAAGGTTGCCGAGCTATATTCATCGTCTTTGTACCACAGTGATGGAACTCCTGTAGAGTGCATTATTGCGGATGCAACTATTGGCGGGGTAGCTGAGGCGGCTATGGCTGCAGAGAAATTTCGTAATAACGGAGTGGGTGTAATACTTTCAGTAACTCCCTGTTGGTGTTATGGCTTTGAAACTATTGATATGGATAGTGAGATTCCTAAAGCTATTTGGGGGTTTAATGGTACTGAACGTCCAGGTGCTGTTTATTTAGCATCTGCATTGGCTGGACATACGCAAAAGGGGTTGCCTGCATTTGGTATTTACGGACAGGATGTACAGGATATCGGTAATACAGAAATGCCGGAAGATGTACGAGAAAAATTGTTACGTTTTGCACGTGCCGGTTTAGCTGTTGCAGCCATGAAAGGGAAATCTTACCTTTCGATAGGTAGCGTATCTATGGGAATTGCAGGGTCTATCCCTAATCCAGATTTTTTTCAGGAGTATTTAGGAATGCGTAATGAATATGTAGATGCTAGTGAAATAGAACGTCGTATTCAGTTGGGTATTTATGATTATGAAGAGTTTGAACGTGCTATGATATGGACTGAGAAATATTGTAAGAGTAATGAAGGGTGTGATTTCAATCCAAAACATTTAGTCTATTCTCGTGAAGAAAAAAATGTACGTTGGGAATATGTAGTAAAAATGACTCTTATTTTTCGTGATTTAATGATTGGAAATCCTAAATTAGCCGAAATTGGATTTAAAGAGGAAGCTATGGGGCATAATGCGATTGCGGCTGGTTTCCAAGGACAACGGCAATGGACGGATTACAAGCCTGATGGTGATTTTTCAGAGGCTATTTTGAACAGCTCGTTTGATTGGAATGGTATTCGTGAAGCTTTTACATTTGCTACGGAAAATGATACATTAAATTGTGTTTCCATGTTATTTGGACATTTATTGTCAAATACAGCACAAATTTTTGCTGATGTACGTACCTATTGGAGTCCTCACTCCATAGAGAGAGTAACAGGCAAGAAACCGGAAGGCAAGGCTAGCAATGGTTTTATTCACCTTATCAATTCGGGTTCCTGTACTTTGGATGGTACAGGCTGTATGCAACGAGATGGTAAGCCTGTAATGAAGCCCTTTTGGGAAATATCAGAAGAAGATGTGGAAAGATGTCTTGCAGCTACCAAATGGTATCCGGCTTCTCGTGAGTATATGCGAGGAGGAGGCTTTTCTTCTCAGTTCCTTACTCGTGGTGAAATGCCTTTGACTATGTGTCGTTTAAATCTCGTAAAAGGTCAAGGACCAGTCCTTCAGATTGCTGAGGGATGGGCGGTCAATTTAGATGATGATGTATTTAGGATAATTAATGACCGTACTGACCGTACGTGGCCTTCCACCTTTTTTGTTCCACGTCTCACTGGCAAGGGATATTTTCGTGATGTATACACTGTTATGAATAATTGGGGGGCGAATCACGGTGCTATTAGTTATGGACATATAGGTGCAGATTTGGTTACTTTGGCTTCTATGCTTCGTATTCCTGTTAGTATGCATAATATTCCATTCGAAAATGTCTTCCGTCCTAGTGCATGGTCAGCTTTTGGTGAAGATATGGAAGGTAGTGATTATAGAGCTTGTAAAAATTATGGTCCATTATATAAATAAAGAAAAAACACAAGGACAAATCTAATATAGTTAATAACCTCTCTATTGCAAGGTATAAGTTTTCCTTATATCTTGCAATAGATAAAAAAAAATAAAATGGGAAGTTATGCTGATGATGCCCAGTTTATGAACAGGAATGACATTGAATATATTGAGTTGATTTCTGATGATGGAGAATCTAAGGTTATGGTGGTTCCAGCATGGCAAGGGAGAGTTATGACTACATCTGCTGCTGGAGATGCTGGAGATAGTTATGGTTGGATTAATTATTCTTTTATCAAGAAAAAACAAATAAACTTTCAATTTAATCCTGTAGGAGGTGAAGAACGCTTTTGGCTTGGTCCGGAAGGTGGGGTATTTTCTCTATATTTTAAACAAGGAGAAAAACAAACTTATAAAAATTGGAGGGTCCCTTCGGTTTTAGATATAGAGGCTTTCAGCGTACGATCACAAAGCGAAAATCATGTTTGTTTGACCAAAGAGGGGTGTTTGACAAATACTTATGGTACTACTTTTTTTCTGAATATTGAACGAACTATTTCTTTATTAGATATTAATGAAATTGTAGCAAGTTTTAATATTGAAATTCCTGAGGATCTAAAAGTAGTAGCTTATAAAAGTGAGAATCGGATTACAAATATTGGCAATGAATCATGGAGTAAAAAAACAGGACTGATATCTGTTTGGATGCTTAGTATGTTTAATCCTACTCTTACTACCACTGTATTTATCCCTTATAAACAGTCTAAAAAAGGAAAAATTGTAAATGATGAGTATTTTGGTAAAATTCCAACAGATAGATTAATTGTAGAAAATGGAGTTATTTACTTTAAGATAGACGGGTGCTTTCGTTCTAAATTGGGGATACCAGCTTCATGTGCAACTAATTTATGTGGAAGTTATGATTCTTCTAAGGAGGTACTCACTGTTTTATGGTGTGATATTTTTGAAAACTCTTTAAACTACATGAATGGACAGTGGGGAGGCAAAAGAATCCTTACTGCGGTGATGTAATCAATGCTTATAATGATGGACCGACTGAAGATGGTTCTATGATGGGACCTTTTTATGAAATAGAAACTTCTTCTCCTGGTGCAGAATTAGCACCTTATGAGTCGTTAATTCATACACAGAAAATTATTCATTTACAGGGAAACGATAAACAATTAGATTATATAATAAAAAAATTATTTAAAACAGATATATGCGCTATCAAAGCTAAATTTCAATAAGAAGATGATGTGAATGAATTTCAGTTTACAATTGAAAGTTGAATTTATGAAAGCTGGAAGTGGTATATTATATTTAAATATTTGTTTTTGATATTGATACTTACAAAATAGAAGTGAAACTCTTATGTTTCTTTATTTTTTTATTACTTAAATTATATAATATGAAAAAGGTTATTTTTATTATTTTAATAGCTATAATATGTATTTCTACCTATGGACAGGACAATGATAAATATAGATTGAAATATAACAATCCTAATTTGGTAGTAGACTTAGGAGTGGGATTATGGGGTATGCCGATTCCAATTGACTATGATGGTGATGGGCTAATGGATTTATTGATGACATGTCCGTCAACGCCTCATAAAGGGATATTTTATTTCCATAATATTGGAAATAGACAAACCCCACTTTTTGACAAAGGAGTAAAATTGCTAGACACTACTTATAAAGATTTAAGTGTTTCTTATGTGAATGGGAACTTACATATAATTCATAAGGGAGTCGAATATTTGGATTTTAGAAATTCATTGTTTGCGCGACCTCAAAAAATCGAGATCACTGAAAATCCTTTGAAAGACATTGTAAAAGAGCGCGGCAATACATGGGCTTATGTTGATTATGACAATGATGGTGATCTTGATATTATTGTAGGATTAGGTGATTGGGGAGATTATGGTTGGGATAATGCCTATGATGAAAATGGTAAATGGAAAAATGGTCCTCTTCATGGATATGTGTATCTACTGGAGAATAAAAATGGAAGATATATTAATAAAGGAAGAATAAAAGCGGGGAAAAAAGTAATTGATGTTTATGGTGCGCCGACTCCTAACATGTATGATTTTGATGGAGATGGTGATCTCGATTTGATATGTGGTGAATTCGTAGACAAGCTAACTTGGTTTGAAAATATTGGAACACGTGAGGCTCCCCGCTTTGCCGAAGGTCGTTATCTAGAAAATAAAGATGGAATTATTAAATTTCATATTGAAATGATATTACCTGTCGCTGTGGATTTTGATAATGATGGAAATATAGATCTAATGGTGGGGGATGAGGATGGTAGAGTGGCTTATTTAAAAAATACGGGTGTTGTAATTAATAATATGCCACAATTTGAATCTCCTGTTTATCTTCAGCAAAAGGCGGATTGTGTAAAATATGGTGCATTATCTACTCCATTTAGTGTCGATTGGGATAACGATGGACTCGAGGATATTATCAGTGGAAATTCAGCTGGAAATATTTGTTTTATTAAAAATTTAGGTGGAGGTAATGATCCTATATGGGCAGCTCCTGTCAATTTAAAAATAGATGGTGAGGATATTCGTATTCTTGCAGGTAAAAACGGCTCTATTCAAGGTCCATGTGAAGAAAAATGGGGTTATACAACTGTTTCTGTAGCCGATTGGGATGGAGATGGGAAAAAGGATATTGTAGCTAACTCTATTTTGGGAGAAATAATTTGGTATAAAAATACTGGGGATGTTGAGAATTTAAAAGGTCCCTATCGTGTAAAGGTGGATTGGCAAGGAAAAGATGTGCCTAAACCTGTGTGGAATTGGTGGAGTCCAGGTAAAACAGATTTAGTGACTCAATGGCGTACTACTCCCTTTGCTATAGATTGGAATCAGGATGGACTTACAGATCTTATATTGATGGATCATGAAGGATACCTCTGTTTTTATGAGAGATTTGAAATGAATGATGAATTATGGTTAAAACCAGGGAAAAGAATATTTGCAACAGAAGGTGTCATTGCTGGTTCTACAAAAAAACATGCTCCGGTTGTTAATGAACCAGGTCCTCTTCGTTTAAGTGATAAAGTGGCTGGTGCCTCTGGTAGGCGTAAGTTTTGTTTGGTAGACTGGAATAACGATGGACGTTTGGACTTAATTGTAAATACTTTGAATGCTGCATTTCTTGAGAATGTACGTCAATCCGGAGATACTATATATATTAAAAATCAGGGAAATCTTTCCACACTTCGTTTAGCTGGACATACAACAAGTCCTACTCCTATTGATTGGGATAAGGATGGTATATCTGATTTATTGGTAGGTGCGGAAGATGGATTTTTCTATATTATAAAAAATAAAACAAATAAAGAATAATATTATGAACAGATTACTTGAATCTCCTTTGTCGGGTATAATTCCGCCATTAGTAACTCCATTATTAGATAATGACAAGTTGGATATTAAAGGCTTAGAGTGTTTGATTGAGCGTCTTATTGATGGAGGTGTAAATGCTCTTTTTATCCTTGGGACAACAGGTGAAGCACAATGCCTAAGTTACAAACTACGGGAAGAAATGATTCGTGAGACTTGTCGTATCACAGCCAGTCGTCTGCCAGTGTTGGTTTGTATATCAGATACATCTATTGTAGAAAGTGTTAGACTGGCACAGATAGCAGCTAACTATGGTGCTGAAGCTGTAGTTTCTGCACCACCATATTATTTTGCTTCTGCCCAACCTGAATTAGTTGAATTTTATGATAAACTTATTAAAGATTTGCCACTACCTCTTTTTTTGTATAATATGCCTACACATACAAAAGTAAATTTTGCTCCACAAACAATCCATCGTATAGCAGAAAATCCCAAAGTAATAGGGTTTAAAGATAGTTCTGCTAATTTAGTTTACTTTCAGTCAGTAATGCATATAATGAAAGATCATTCAAATTTCTCTATGCTAGTAGGTCCTGAAGAAGTTACCGGGGAAGTTGTGCTGATGGGAGGAAATGGTGGAATTAATGGAGGTGCCAATATGTTTCCTAAGTTATATGTTGCTCTTTATAATGCTGCAAAGAGACATGATTTTGAGGAACTATATCGTTTACAAAAAATTGTGATGCAAATAAGTACTACTGTATATACCATAGGAAAATATGGTTCCAGTTATTTGAAAAGTTTAAAATGTGCTTTATCTCTTTTGGGCGTATGTAATGATTTCGTGGCATCTCCATTTAACCATTTCGAAAAAGAAGAACGTAATCAAGTAAGGATAGCATTAGAAAATTTGAATATGGATCTTGATTTGAAATCATAATTACTAAAAATTATGTCTGTAATAGATACAATAGTATTTCTAATATTTACAGGAGGAGTAGTATTGCTTGGATGTTCTTTCTTTAGTAAGAAACGAACTTCAGATGAATTTACTTCAGCCGGTCGTAGTCTTCCTGGTTGGGTAGTAGGTATGTCTATTTTGGCTACTTATGTAAGTAGTATAAGTTATTTGGCTTACCCCGGGAAAGCATATATGTCCGATTGGAATACATTTGTGTTTAGTCTTTCTATTCCTATTGCTTCTTATTTTGCAGTACGAAATTTTGTACCTTTTTGTTGTAATTTAAATAGTGTTTCTGCATATAGTTTTCTTGAAGAAAGATTTGGTGTATGGGCTAGGTTTTATACATTTATCTGTTATTTGTTGGCTCAGGTAGTGCGTATGGGTTTCATACTTTATCTTTTAGCACTACCTATGAATGCTTTATTGGGTTGGGATATTAAAACAATTATTATAGTTACAAGTGTAGCTATTATCTTTTATTCGATGTTAGGTGGATTAGAAGCTGTAATATGGACCGAAGCTATGAGTCTGTCACCTGCATTATTCACAGATGGATTTTGGAGTGCATACAAAAGTCCATTTCATGCTAATCTAACAATTGTTTTTGGCACAATAATCATATTTTTTGTTGGTTTTATTAGTGCAAACTTATTTGAACACAAGACTCTATGAAAATATGTATAAAAACAGTATTTGTTAACTTAATCATATTCTTAGTTTCTTGTAATGTAAATCATAAAAAAATGTTACAGAAACAATCTGGTATAATGGTATCTTCAGTCAATTGGGATTTAATCCTACATAATTTTAAAGCCAAACCAGATTCTTCAATAAATATGGATTATTTCAGAAATCATTATGAATTATATCCAGAACGTTGGGAAGTGGTGTTTGACTATTTAAATAATTTGAGAGCGGATTCGTTACTGTTGGGAACTGTTAACTTAAGTAATGATGTATATGTAACAATAAGCGAATACCAAACTAAGAAGAAAGAAGAGATTTGGTTTGAATCCCACCGTGAATATATTGACCTACAATACGTAATAGAAGGTAGCGAATATATAGCTCTCAGTCATAATGCAATAGAGAATATTGTTTTATATAATAAAGAAAAGGATATTGCATTTTATACAGCCAATGTGGAGAAGCAGCTCTTGGCTGATTCAACAAGGTTTTTTCTGTTTTTTCCAGAGGATTTACATCAACCTTGCATAAATATAGGTTCAAGTAAATACGTAAAAAAAATAGTAATAAAAATTAAAGTCAGTTGAAGTAGTTTATTTAACATTTGATTAACCATGAAAACAAAACACCCTAAAACAGGAATTCATTTGATTGTCTATAATTTAAAAAAAGAAGCTGATAACGCTTCCATGATCATGACCCGAAATCTATATGTATTTTATACATGAGTTAAATAATAAATATTGACTGATTGTATGCGTCGGAATAATCAGATGCTTTAACTAAATTATATTTAATATTATGAAAGGAAATAAAGAACCGGTATGCAGATTCAGTATGGTCAAGTACAGAGCTAGTGCTTTACTATTGTGCCTATTATGGATATGCATTGATTTATTAGCACAAACATCTCCTGATAAAGTGATAGTGGAGGGTGTAGTTTATGACCAAAGTGGATTTCCGCTGATTGGTGTAAATATTGTAGAGAAAGAAAATGCTTCAAGTGGGATCATTACTGATATTGATGGGCATTTTAGTATGAATGTATCTCGAAACGCTACTTTGGTATTTTCTTATGTTGGTTTTGAGAAGAAAGAACTACAATTGGTTAGTTTAAAATCCTTAACTAATTTAAAGATTGAATTGGAAGATGATACTCAAAAATTGACAGAAGTTGTGGTGGTGGGTTATGGTGTGCAGAAAAAAGCATCAATCGTTGGTGCTATTACTCAGGCTAAAGGTGATGATTTATTGAAGGTAGGAGGAACTACCAATGTATCCAGCGCTCTTACAGGTATGCTTCCTGGAGTTACAGCAATACAGTCGAGTGGAGAGCCGGGTAGTGATCAGGCACAGATAGTCATTCGAGGAAAATCTACTTGGGGAAGCACAGACCCTCTAATTTTAGTAGATGGAATTGAACGTAGTTTTAATGATATTGATCCTAATGAGATTGAGAGTTTATCAGTGTTAAAAGATGCATCTGCTACTGCTGTATATGGAGTAAAAGGTGCTAATGGTGTAATTTTAGTGACTACTAAACGGGGAAAAGAAGGTAAAATTAAAATTAATTTCTCTTCAAATTTCGGTTTGAAAGAGCCTATAAATAATTATGAGGTACTGGATAGATTGACTGCAATGGATTTAGCTAGTGAGGCTCATGCCAATGAAGGACGTTGGGATAAGATCTATAGTGAAACCTATAAAAATAATTGGAGAAATAATACTGACCCTTATTTTTATCCAGAGCTTAATTGGAAAGATTTACTCTATAAGAAGGTTGCTTTTTCGCAACAATATAATTTGAATATGTCTGGTGGAACCTCTTTTGTTAAATACTTTGCTTCTATTGGTTATACAAAAGATGGAGATATTTTTAAAACAGAAAAGCAACCTGAATACGATCCGACTTTCAAATATGAGCGATATAATTATCGTACCAATCTTGATATGGATGTAACTAACTACACTAAAATATCTGTGAACCTTGCTGGAGATATAGCTACTCGTAATCGCCCCCTATCATATATGGGAGGAGATCCATTTAGTTCCTCATCGAGTTCCAACAATTCGAATCTATTTTCTTATATGTATCTAATGCCTAATTATGTTTATCCGTTAAGATATGAAAATGGCATTTTAGGTACAACTTCTATCGGGCGTTGGTGGAATCCCATTTACTCACTGAATTACCAGGGTAGTGCTACTCAGAAAACAAGTAGGTTATTTAGTGATGTAACTTTAAAGCAAAACTTAGATTTTATTACCAAAGGCTTGTCGGTACAGGCAAAGGTTTCGTATAACACTACATTTGCATATAATCGATTGATTAAAAAAGATATAGCTTGTATGTACTGGGAACCAGGGGCTGAGCCTATGTGGTTTCCTAATGATGAATGGGTGGAAAAACCGGCTGTATATGGTGGTGAGACATTAGATTACTCAATCAAAGATTTGTATTATGAAGCTTCGATTAATTATGCTCGTAAATTTGGTGATCATGATCTGTCTGTTTTAGGCGTTTTTAATCGTCGTAATTATGAAACGAAGCGTACTGGAACATCATTGGTTGATTTCCCGAGCTATGAAGAAAGTTGGGTAGGACGTGTTACCTATAATTATAATAATCGCTATTTTGCGGAATTTAATGGAGCATATACAGGTTCTGAAAAGTTTGCTCCAGGTAAGCGTTTTGGCTTCTTTCCTTCTATGGCAATAGGATGGATGATTACGGAAGAACCTTTTATAAAAAAAATGGATTTCTTGAGTTTCTTGACAAAAGCAAAGGTGAGATATTCATATGGTGAAGTTGGTAGTGACCATGGAGCTTCACGCTTTACATATCTTACTCAATATTCTTCTGGTAGTAATGCTACATTTGGTGACGATAAAGCATATAATGATTATATATTATATTTTGAAAGTGGGGCTGCAAATGAGAATGCAACATGGGAAACGGCACGTAAGCAAAACTTAGGTATTGAACTATCATTTTTCAACAAGCTCAATCTTGTCATAGATTTCTTTAGTGAAAAACGTGATGGTATATTAATGAAAAGAGCTAATACTGTTCCCATATGGTTTGGTCAAACTGCTCCATATGCGAATTTAGGTAAGACTAAAAATCATGGTTATGAGATAGAGGCAGAATGGCGTGATAATATTACTGATTTTCAATATTATCTTAAAGCCGGCTTCTCATTTCAAGAAAACAGAGTCGTGTTTCGTGATGATCCCATAAATCGTTTAGAATATCAAAAAAGTGCGGGTAAGCCAATAGGATATTCATCTAGATTGGATCAGATTGATATTAATCGTTCATGGGATGATGTATACAATACACCAGCCTCTATTTGGCAAAATGATTTCAGGCAACCGGGAGATTTTGTTTATAATGATTATAACGGTGATGGTGTAATTGATGATAATGATAAAGTTCCTATGAAATTAACTTCAGATCCAGCTTATACTTATTCATTTACACTTGGATTTAATTATAAGAACTTTGGTTTTAGGGCTTTATTTTATGGAGTAGCTGGAGTTGAAAAACGAACTTCCTTTTTGTGGGAATTTCCTTATGATTATGATATGGCATGGCCTGAAAGTTTAGAACGTTGGCACTGGAATAATGTGAATGCCAATAGACCTCGTTTAAGTATGAAGAATACAGCGCATATTCGTGAGTCTTCAACATATGGTTTGATGGATGCTTCTTATTTTAGATTAAAAACATTAGAGTTATCCTATGATATAAAGGCTGAAGTATTGCGTCGTTTTGTAGGCATAAACAATATGCAGGTTTATGTTAATGGTAACAACTTATTCACGATTACTTCATTTGATAACCGGATCGATCCGGAATCAGGAGGATCGGGCAGTTACCCTTTGACACGTAGATATAATATGGGATTCAGATTAACTTTCTAAATACTAATATATTATGAAAAATAAAAGTATATATCTAATTTTATCAGTCTTCATGCTACTTAGCTCATGTGAAGATTATTTGGATAAATCACCAGATATGGGAATTACAGATAAGGAAGTATTCCAGAATTATTTATCCTATAGAGGGGTTTTAGATAAAGTATATGTATTAACATGTGATCCTTTTCTTTCTACTCATGGTGGAGGACGTTTTGCCTTTGGTGACGAGGGGCTGTGTACTGCAAAAGGAACTTGTCATAGAGATTTGAATGACGGTAATTTTATGCTTACTAAAGATAACTTGGAATTAGGCTGGTACACAGGTGAAGCCATGAATTCAGTGGCTACCAATAAAATGCCAATAATTGCTATGGCTATGCGAAATTTGCGTACTGTTAATTTATGTATTAGTCGTATAGATGATCTGCAAGATGCTACTTCAGAACAGCGTGATCATCTGTTAGGTCAAGCTTATTTTTTTAGGGCTTGGAATTATTTTGAGATAATTCGTCGTTGGGGAGGTATGTTCAAGTTTGATAAAGTATTCCTGTCGGACGATGATATGGATTTTCCTCGTTTGTCTTACCATGAATCAACAGACTGGCTTGTTTCAGATCTTGAGCTTGCATATCAGCTGTTACCAGAGAAATGGGGAGCGTCAGAAAAAGGGCGTGTTACAAAAGCGGCTGCATTGGCTCTTAAAAGTATGGCACTTCTTTATTCAGCCAGCCCTTCAATGTGTCCTGAATTAAATTACAATTATGATCTTGAGATTTGTAAAAAGGCAGCTACGGCAGCATGGGAAGCTATTGATTATATTAATCGAACGGGTTGCAATAGATTAATGCCAGGAAAAACAGCAGAAGAATATTCTAAGATATTTTATAATAAGGATATCATGGCTAGTGATGAGGCCATTTTTTATCAGACTAAAAGAAATGGAAAGCGTGCTATTAGCGAATGGAATGCTAATTTCGTACCGAATTCGATGTGTGCTGCTAATGTACATTGTGCGTCTCCTACACAAAATATGGTAGATATGTTTGAAATGGCTGATGGACGTACGATCAAAGATGCAGGTGCTGATTACGATGATCAAAATCCTTATGTGAATCGTGATCCTCGGTTCTATTATGATATCTTGTACAATGGAGTGAAATGGGGAAATAATAAAGGTGTTCCTCATTATTTCGAATTATGGGAGTATAACACATATGATAACTCAAAATCAGCAGATATGATGGCTCTGTTCTCACAGACATATAATCCGCGTTGTCCATATCTTATTCGAAAATGGTGGCCTGAAACAGCCAATAAGTGGGAAAATGATTATAACTATTATATGCCTGCCATTTATATTAGGGTAGCACAGCTTTATCTTGATTTTGCCGAAGCGGCTAATGAAGCGTACGGACCCGAAACGAAGGTACCGGGTACGGATATGTCTGCTGTAGATGCTATTAATATTATTCGTAATAGAGTAGGAGCTGTTCCGGTTAGAAGTGAATACAAAGCTAATAAAGAAGTTTTCAGAGATCGTATTCGTAATGAAAGAGCCGTAGAGTTATGCTTTGAAGATCATCGTTGGTATGATATCCGTCGTTGGAGAATAGCCAAAGATGTAGTAAAGGTTATTTATAAAGCTGTAATTACTCGGACTGGTAAAGAACAGTTTCGATTTGAATATATGGAACATCCTGATTACAAGCGTGTATTCGAAGATAAACATTATTGGTATCCGATACCTAAGAGCCAAATGGAAATGCTTAATAATGTAGAGCAAAATCCTGGTTGGTAGAAAAATAACTATAAATTTTAATTTGTAGGATATGAAAACATTATATATATATATTATTCTGATGCTTCTGTTGCCATTCTTTTCAGAAAGTAACATTTATGCACAGAAAAAAAGCAAACAATATTCTGAGATAACAGCAAAAGTTGTTGATAAAGAAGGAAATCCGATACAATCGGTAAAAATAACGGTTGATGAAGGTCTTTTTGAGTCGTTTACAGATAAACAAGGAGTATTTTCCCTAAAAGTAACTAATAACAGTACATTAGTATTTGATATGCTTGGATATGATTCTAAATATTTGGAAGTATCCGCAATCAAACAGAATCCTGTAGTAATAATGGAAAAATCTATTCCTTATGGTGGAGTGGAAGACAAAGTAGAACTGCCATTTAGGGAAACTGTAGCTCGGGAAGTAGTGGGTGCCATATCAACTATAGGTGAGGATATTATTTCCAAATCCAATCAAATGAACGTGTTAAACATACTTTCTGGTAAAGCTCCTGGTCTAAATGTATCACAAGTACCAGCGGAACCGGGACGCTCAGCTACTATACTTAATATACGAGGCCTATCTCGTTCTACGACTGATAATGCTCCATTGATTATCATTGATGGTATTGAACGCCCTTTAGAAGATTTGACTCCGGAAGAGATAGAATCAATTACTGTTCTGAAAGATGCTACTTCTAAAATATTATATGGTCCTAAAGCTGTGAATGGAGTGTTGTTAGTAAAGACTAAGCGAGGGATAAAGTATAAAAGGGAACGACAATTTAATATTGAATTTGGAGCACAGCTCCCTGTGCGTATGCCTGAATACTTAAATTCGGCTGATTATGCAACCATGTATAATCAGGCAAGATTTAATGATGGTTTATCACCTTACTATACTCAGGCTGATATTGATGGTTATCGCATGAAAACTAATTCGATACTTTATCCCGACGTTGATTTTCATAAGCTGTGTTTAAATGACCATATGAGTTATAGAAAAGCAATAGCACAGTTTCGTGGTGGAAATGAAGCAGCCCAATATTATGTAAATGCTACCTATGCTGGTTACGGTGGATATGAGGCTATAGGCAATAGCAATACTTCCAATAAATTCAATTTACGCGTAAATCTTGATTATAAAGTAAATGATTGGTTAAAGGCGTTCGTTGACATTGCAGGACAAATGGAGTTTTACACAACTAACTATATGTTAGCTGATGAACTTTTTTTTCGTTTATCTTCACATCGGCCAAACGCTTATCCCGTAAGATTCAGTGACCCAGAGAACTCTGAAACAGAAATTTATGGTGCTATGGAGAATGCTAATCTTGCTTCATCACGTGAAAATATATATGCTGAAATGCTATTAGGAGGTTCTAAAGAAAATACAGTCAGAAAGGGACAAACTAATATTGGTCTTGACTTGAGTTTGGATCGGTATGTCAAAGGGTTAAGTGCCAAAGCTTATGTAACATTTGATGTTTATAACTATTTAGTAGTAGGTAAGAATGAGAATTTTTCTTCCTATCGTCCTCTTTTTAGTAAAAATAGCTTAATAGGAAAAGAATTGCTAACAGTAGAGAAGAAAGTATCTGATAAAAGTAGAATTGAAGACCAAATGTATCGTAACTATGGTTATTTTGGACAACTGAGCTATGATCGTATATTTCGAACAAAACATCAATTAAAATCTGACTTAGTAATATTTCAAAGTAAACGGGAAAATTTGGGATCTTCACAAGATGATGTAAACAGAACTTTTGCGCTTCGTACAAATTATGTGTACAATAAAAAGTGGATTGCAGAATTGGATATGGCGGTAATGGGTAGCTCTCGTTTTGCAAAAGGAAATCGTTATGGCTATTTCCCAACAGTGGGGCTTGCTTGGATTGCTTCAGAAGAAAAATTTTTAAAAGATAAAGAATGGCTTGATTTCTTGAAAATAAAAGCTAGTACGGGGTTATTGGGTACTGATAATTATTTTGATTTTTTCCTATTTGAGTCTCGTTGGAATACTAACCAAAGCACGCATTTTGGTCCCAAACTAGAGGAAGATATAAATACATCAACTTTGGTACATGTAGGAAATCCAGATTTGACATGGGAAAAATCATTTGAAATAAATATTGGAGCAGAAGCATCATTCTTGAATTGTCTAACTGCTAATTTTAACTATTTTAATAATTATCGTTATGACATTCTTACTCCTATTACATCATTTAGTTCTATAAATGGGGGTGAATTGATGTATAGGAATTATGGAAGCGTACGCAATCAGGGAATAGAATTGGCATTAGAATATTCAGGTAATATTGGAAAATTTCATTATTCAATAGGTGGGAATACTATATGGAGCAAAGCTGTATATGAGAAAGCAGATGATATGGAAGGATTACCTTCAAACCGTAAAAAGGAGGGCAAGCCGCTTGATACCTATTTTGGACTGATGGCTGAAGGGCTTTTCAAAAGTAAAGATGAAATAGCTACACATCCTGTACAAGATTTTGGTCCTATACAGATTGGTGATGTAAAGTATACAAATATAAATAATGATAGTCGTATAAATGAGAATGATATGTTGCCAATCGGTAACGAATATCCACGTTTTCAATTTGGTCTGAATATTAATTTGGCATATAAGGGTTTTGAACTTTCTTTATCAGGTTCAGGTATGGCCCAATATGACATATATTTGAACAATTCATATTATTGGATGAGAGAAGATCAGAAATATTCCACATTTGTTAAAGAATATTTTAACCCATCTACTGGTGAGGGTAAATTCCCACGACTCAGCACACAGCAGAACCAAAATAATTACCGTTCTTCTTCTTTATGGATGCGTAGCGGAAACTTTTTCAAGTTACGTGATGCAATGTTTAGTTATTCATTACCTCAGAATATAGCGAATAAGATGACACTAAAACAAGTGAAACTGTTCGTAAGAGGGTCTAATTTATTCACAATTTCTTCCATAAAGGATCTTGATCCAGAATATATTGATGCAGGTGTAACTGGGTATCCTTTCTTCCGCTCATTTACAGGAGGAATTAATGTTGTATTCTAATTGGAAAAACAAATATAAATCTATCGAATATGAAACTACAAGATATTATAAAACAATTATTAGTTGTAGTCTTGGTTGGTCTATATGGATGTTCAGACTTTTTGGATCCCAAAATAGATGACAATTACAACGATGAAACTGTTTGGAATGACCGAACATTTGCTATGGGAGCATTGGTAGATGGTTATGCTCAGCTACCTACTTACTATGATTGCTTTTCAAACAATTATCTTGATTGTGCTACCGATAATGCTGTAACTAATGATTATAATACTCAGATTTTGAATATGGCTTTAGGTTCATGGCGTCCTGATTATAATCCTTTTGATACATGGACTAATTGTTATAGGCAAATTCGAAATATGAATTATTTTCTGGAACGGGCTTCACAAATTAAGTTTTCCAATAAAGATGAACTCAATACGATTATCCAACATCGTTCAAAAGGAGAAGCTTATTTTCTAAGAGCATGGTACCAATTTGAGTTATTAAGCCGATTTGCAGGAATTGCTACAAACGGGCAGTTGTTAGGCTTCCCGATTGTCACAGCATCTCTGCCACAAGATGAAAATATCAAGCAAGCCCGTAATTCGTTTGATGATTGTGTAAAGCAGATATACGATGATATTGACAATAGTTTGTTATATCTTCCTAAAAAATATGATGATGCAAATAATGCAGAATTGGGACCGACAAAAGAAGGTCGCGCTACCATGATAGCTGCAATGTGTTTGAAATCGCGTGTGGCACTTTATGCAGCGAGTCCATTATATACTGTAGAAAAAAATGAAGCTGAAAAAAACAAATTATGGGAATCTGCTGCTCAATATGCTATGGAGGCTATTCAGCTTAGTGGGACTTCGTTGCCGGCAATGAAAGCTGACTTTTTTGAAAAGCCTGACCATGCTGAAGTTTTGTGGCGTAACTATCAAGAAGATATTAATACTCCTGAGCAAAATAATTTCATTCCCCAGTTATATGGTTGGGGACGTACTAACCCGTCACAACAATTGGTGGATGCTTTCCCTATGAAAAACGGTTATCCTATTACTGATGTTGAACATAGCGGATATACACCTGATAATCCTTATATTGACCGTGATCCACGTTTTGATTTAGCAATTTTGTATAATGGTGCTATTTTTTCAAAAACAAAAGTTGAAACTTTTGAAGGGGGATTAGATACAGAAAGCAATAAAGAAAAGGCTACACGTACAGGTTATTATTTACGTAAGACTATAAGTGAAAATGTATCTCTCATTCCTGGACAAACTGTAACCAGAGCTAAACATCACTATTGTATTTTCCGTAAAGGCGAATTATGGTTGAACTATGCAGAAGCAGCTAACGAAGCTTGGGGACCTAAAGCTGATCCACTTGGGCTAGGTAAAACTGCAGAAACGATGTTAAAAGAATTACGTAAAAGGGCTGGAATAGATTCTGCAGATCCTTATCTTGGAGAAATGGCATCAGCTGGGAAAGATGAATTTCGTCAGTTGGTTCAGAATGAACGTCGTATTGAATTGTGTTTTGAAAATCATAGATTTTTTGATGTAAGGCGCTGGATGCTTCCTTTAGAGGTTATAAATACACCAGTAAAGGGGGTTACAATTCAAAAAAACGGTGACAAGTTTACATATGATTTTGACAGGGTTGTTGAAACGCGAAATTATCGAGATTATATGTATTATGGTCCCATTCCTGAAGCGGAAGTAAATAGTACCAATGGGCTAATTTTGCAAAATAAAGGATGGTAAAATGAGTATTCTCTTTTTTATATTTTAAAGATTAAAATCAAACAGTAATATGAAAGCTAAATTGTTTTTTTTATTAACGGTAATTTTATCTTTAACTTCTTGTCAGAAGTATGAAGATTTTATTGAGGATTTTGACTATTCCACTACTTATTTTGCGTATCAAAAGCCTGTACGTACAGTTTTTTCCGATGATCTGTCTATTGAAATAGGTGTGGTATTAGGAGGAAAGCGTGAAAATAAAACTGATGAGAGAGTAACTTTTCAAATAGAACCGGAAATGTTGCAGGATGTTGATTATGTGGGGAGCAATCAGTTTAAACTATTACCGGAGGATTATTATTCATTGAGTGATAATAATACAATTATTATTCCTAAAGGAAAATTTTTGGGAACAGTCAGATTGACCTTGAATAAAGAAAAATTTTTGATGGATCCTTTAGCAGTTGAAAGTACCTATGCTTTACCAATTCGAATAACTGAAAGTTCTACAGACCAGATTTTGAAAGGGGATATTGAGGCCGGTATTGCAGCTAAGGATTATACCATAGTAGTCATTAAATATATCAGTGAATATCATGGCGTGTACTATCATCGGGGGCAACGGACATCGTATGATAATTTAGGAAATATGATTGAAACTTTAAAGTATGTTGGAGAACATGAAGAAGATATATATATAAAAAATCTGGTGTGGAATTTGGGGACTATCAATGCTTCAAGTTTGACTACAGATGGTGTTGCGGAATTTCTATCTGGGACTTCCAAATATTCAATGGTCTTGAATATTAATGAAAACAATAGTGTATCCATCTCGGATAATCTAAGTCCGGGGAGCTCTCAAATCACAGGTATCAAGGATCTTGGTGATTCTAAGTACGACAGAGAGAAAAAGCAATTCTATTTGAATTATGAGTATATTGACGAAGCCAGCGGAATACGATATGTAATGGCTGATACTTTAATTTATCGTAATACTGAAATGGAACTGGAACTGTGGGATTAAGATATACGAGTGATGAAAAAATACTTATATACTATTATATTTGTCTGGCTATGCTTTTGTAGCCAGGCATTTGCTCAGTCTCAACCTTCTTTGTCGTTACCGTCAATTCTTAGCGACCATATGGTATTACAACAGAACTCAAAAGTGAAGTTTTGGGGCTGGACTAATCCCCGTACAACTGTACGCATTATTCCTTCATGGGGAAAAGATACCATTATCGTGAAGGCTAGTAATAGAGCACGTTTCGAGGTAGAATTACAAACTCCTCCAGCCTCAAAAAATCCCTATCAAATAGAGGTAAAGATAAAAGGTAGGGATGTAATTATTAAAGATATCCTTATTGGTGAGGTATGGTTATGCAGTGGTCAGTCTAATATGGAATGGAATTCGGTTAAGGGTATTCAAGATGTAAAAGATGAATTGCCACGTGCCAATAATTCTGAAATACGCTTTTTTACTGTAGAGAAACAAACATCTCCATTTCCTCAGGATGACTGTCGCGGTCGTTGGATGGTATGTTCTCATGAAACACTAAAATTATTTTCTGCCGTAGGTTATTTCTTTGGGAAGAAGCTTTACCAGGAATTAGATAGCCCTATTGGACTGATTAATTCTTCTTGGGGAGGAACTAATATTGAAACCTGGATGCCTTGTGAAATAATGGATGAACATCCTGAATTTGCCAAAGCGTGGCAAACCCTCAACGTAAGTACTGGCTGGGATATTTCTCCATCTACTACTTATAATGCCATGATACATCCTTTAATGCCTATGCGGCTTGCAGGTGTTATCTGGTATCAGGGCGAAGCCAATCTTGCCAATGGTAATTATTATGCAAGTATGTTTACGTCTATGATCACAGCTTGGCGTATAGGGTTTTCTGATAATGAGCTTCCGTTTTATTATGTACAAATAGCTCCGTATGCTCGTTATAAGTTTGCTTCTCGAGCTGCGGCACAAGTTAGAGAACAACAATATAAGGTATCTAAACTGCCTAATGTTGGCATGGTTGCTATACCTGATTATGTTGATAATATAAAAGACATACATCCCAGGTACAAACGTCCTGTAGGTGAACGTTTGGCACATTGGGCTCTTGGGGAGAAGTATAATAGAAAAACTGCAGCTTATAAACATCCTTCTTTTCTAAAGATGGAAAGAGAGAAATCTAGTATACGAATTTGGTTTGATAATGCTGAAACAGGGATCATATGTAAAGGTAAAGATCCGCTTACTTTGGAAATTGCGGGAGAAGATATGAAATTTGTTCCTGCTAAAGGTAAGATAGATAAGAAAACCAATACATTAATAGTCACGTCGACCAAAGTAAAATATCCTATCGCTGTACGATACAGCTTTTCTAATGATGCGATAGGCAATCTCTTTTGTTTCAACGGACTACCGGTATTGCCATTTCGTACTGATAACGAAGTCGTAGAAATATTCTAAACAGTCAGGAGTAATGAGAAAAAAAGTATTATTTATCATTTTGCTTTGTCTACTCGCGAGTCAATGTGTTTTAGCACAGAAAGTGTTTGTAGAGGGAAATATGACTGACATTTCTACGGTATCCCCTCAAACTGAGTTGTTTTTGAAGTCTAACTTATTTAAGTTTGGCAAGGAGATAAATCAACATCTTCAGGGGAAAATGTTTATTCGCCGGTTTAAATATTGCCAGTCAGCGATAAAAATAAGGAGTGAATATCCTGTTACAGTTTATTTAGCTGCCATGACACCTGTAACCAATAAAAAATGGAAGCCATTGAATGAGTCTTTTGTATCTGGAAGTCAAAGGTTCTATCTTTATAGTTACGAATTGGATAGCAGATGGATTACTGTGCCTGATATGGATGGAAACAGTTCGCTATTATTTGCATCACAAATTGAACGGGTTAATTTTCCTGTAGTGCCGGGTATAGTTATTTATAATTCAGATAATTCGGATCGTAATTTTGTAACGGATCCTGCGTTAACGGTTTTACCGAATGGTGATTACATAGCTGGGTGCAGAGCGCGTTTTAGTGGTAAAGCCGGATTTGTACGTCTTTATCGTTCCACTGATAAGGGGCAAACGTGGAAGGTACTTTCTGAGATTCCTGAAGTTGGTTTTTATAGTATTTTTGTTCATAACTCTGTTTTATATTTAATGGGCACCAAAGGAGGTTTTAATCATATGGTTATTTTACGTTCGGATAATGGAGGACGTAATTGGACTATACCCATCGACTCGAAACATGGATTACTAAGTGGAGAATCTAAAAGTTATCATTCAGCATCCGTGCCGGTGGCTTATGCAAAAGGTAGAATTTGGCGTGCTATGGAAGATAACCTTCCCAAAGGCAAGCGATATTTTAGGGCATTTATGATGTCAGCTCCTATCGATGCCAATCTTTTAGATTCGGCGGTGTGGACCCGTTCAGAGGCATTACCCTATGATTCGACTTGGCTTGGTACTGATCGGACATTCAATGGTTGGCTTGAAGGGAATGCTGTTGTTACCCGTGAAGGGGATGTGGTAGATATATTGAGGATTGAAGAGCGCAATTTTGATGGAAAGGCGGCAATGGTCAGGATTAGTGGCGATGGTAAACGAACCTATTTTGATCCTCAAACGGATATTATTGATTTGCCGGGGGCTTCTAAGAAATTTGTAATAAGATTTGACTCTATTTCCAATCTCTATTGGGCTATTACTAATCACGTATTTGAGCAAGATTTGGGGAAAGAACATTGTGGCTTATTGCGTAATAGATTGGTATTGACTTCCTCATCGAACTTACGAGATTGGCAAGTTCGGGATACGCTTATCAGTCATGAAGATCCTCATTTTCATGGTTTTCAGTATATTGATTGGCTTATTGAAGGAAATGATATTATTGCTGTTTCGCGTACAGCATTTGATGATAAGAATGGTTTACCTAAGCGACAACATGATGCTAACTATTTGACGTTTCACCGTTTTAAATCATTTAGAAAAAGTTTAAAGTCAAAAAATAAAGACCTATGACGAGAATATATTTTTTATCCATAATTCTGTTTTTATCTTTTCCAATTCTGGGAGTTGCACAAATTAGTCAAGATTTGATACCATTAAAGTCCATGGCTCCAGATGGGATCGGCCCTCTTTCTCTTCCTCATTTGCGTCATATGGTATTGGGTAGTGCGTTTGTTTATAATGGTGACTGTCCCGACCTCTTTATCACTGGGACAGGAAAAACAACGGAACTTTATCTCTATAAATGGGTGAGAAATGCGGAAAATGGTATTCCTATATTTGATAAACCTCATAAAATAACATCTCCATTTAAGTTGAAGGGTACAATATTTCAAACCGATGATCGAACTGTTCATGCTTTGTGGTTGAAAAAAGACTCTGTAATCCACACCGTTTTCAATCTTAAAAATCGATCGTTTGATAAGGTTGGAGGTATTGGACTACCTAAGTTAGCTTCTGTCCCTCAAAGTATAGCTGCACGCATAAATAAAGATCAAAGTGTAGATTTATTCTTGGAACTGGTGGGTTATAGAATTCCGGCAAAGTATGCTAACCAAAATCCTTCGAGCAAAGAATGGAGACCTTATGACGAAGCAGGTGTTTCTACTACTCCGCTTCATTATACCTATCTATGTAATATACGCTATTCTAAATTATTGTCTGGTGTTCCTTCTGTAAAACCGATGATCACTCATAGCCAGAAAGAAACTCGCTGGGGGATGATGAATATTGCGATGGTAACACTGAGAAAGAATGGTATACAGGAGTTGATATGCGGGTCAAGATTGGGGAATTTTACATACTATTCACGTCCGGAGCTTTCGCAAGATACTCTTGCTTTCCGTCATTATGTAGTAGGTCCTGATAAGATATTGTTACAGCATCCCAGCATATCGGCTTCTGTATGTTCTTATGTTGATGTTAAAAATGGGGTAACTAATATTATTGCTGGGGGCGAAGGTGCTGTTTATTTTTATAAATTTTCCGGTGAATTTACTCAGGATGGTCACCCTGTTTTCAATCAACCATTACCAGTCTTGCAAATAAATGCGGATCTTTATTGTGGAACATTACCAGTTCCAAGTGTGATAGATTGGGATGGAGACGGGAATGAAGATATTATTATTGGCAATTCAGAAGGACATGTGCTTTTCTTTAAAAATATAGGCAGTAATAATAGCCCACATTTTATACCTAAAGGAAGAGTACAAGCTAATGGTAGGGATATTCATATCCAGGCTGGATATTCAGGTAGTGTACAAGGTACTCCGGAATCTCGTTGGGGATATCTTTCTCCAACTGTTGTAGATTGGACTGGTGATGGATTGCCTGATATTATAATGGGTGATATCACTGGGAAATATACTCTTTATGTGAATAAAGGGACACTGACGGAACCAAAACTTGATGCACCTCAACCTCTTTTTTGTGAAGGACTAGAGCTGCATGGAATGTGGCGTTCAAGAGCGGCTGTGGCAAAGTTTGGTGATCGTATGGCGTTGGCGATAGTTGATGACAATGATTTATTTCATTTGTATTGGAAAATAGATAATTTCCATCTAGAAGATGGTGGTGAACTGAAACTGGAGGATGGAAGTCCTATATTAACGAGTGCCGAGCCTGCAGGAGGTACAGGAAGATGTAAACTTAATTTTTTCGATTATGATGGAGATGGACTGCTTGATTTAATTATTGGTACCGGGAGACGTTCGGCAATCCCTAATATGGAGACTGGCTATCCTTTACCTATTTTGGGAAAGAAGACGATGGGAACTCCTTTGTTTATGAAGAATGTAGGTAGCTCATCATATCCCGTTTTTGCTCATCCTTCTCCATTTAAGCATCCGGTTACGGGGTTAGTGCAACCTGGTGGCTCGCACGAAAGTGGAGCCGTAGGCACTAAGCTGGGTGGAGGGATGCAACGTAATTTATTAGTTGGGAATGAAGTTGGAAGGCTTTATTTGTTACGGGGAGAGCATTTGGAATTTATGACGGCAGATGAAGCAAAAGAATATAGAAATAAACCTAATCCATTTCCGGGATTTCCGCACCCTGGAGAAAAAACAAAATAAGCAGGTTCATATTTTCCCATATAAGTTGTCATTCTTAAATGTAAAAAATATTTATAAATGAAAACCGTTTAGGTAGATACTATAACAAAAAGAGAGTTTGTTGGATAAAAAACAAATTCTCTTTTTGTTTATATAATTAGGCTAGAATTTAAAACTCTCCGATTTTACATACACTTTGAAGTCTTTAATGCCTCCGGGCGCTTCATTTTCCATTCGTGGCAGGTACTGAATGCCACTCAATGTGTGTGTAGCTCCTAAATCTATAACCACGGAATGTGGGTATAGGCTGCCTTTGGTCGTACTCCAGTAAGTTGACTCCTGAAGGTCGAACAGCTTGTCGGCAGAACGGTTCACGTGGGCGACCTCCTCGCTGTCGGCATATTCCACAACCCAAGGTTCGCGTGACAGGCGTTCCCCGTCTTTATTCAGCACATACATTTCGGCAATGCAGGCAAGGTTTTTGTTGTCTTGTGCACTAATCGCTTCCAGACAAATGTAGCGTCCGGTAACAGGCTGTTCAAAGCGTACTTCCTGCCAGCCGTTACCCGGCTTGAAGCTTCCGCTGAAGATAGGTCTTTCTCCGGATAAATCCAGCTTTTCACCTTCTTTACGGTGGGTCAGGGGTTTGCTGACGAGCAACCGGTCGAGCAGCGGCTCGCTCAGTCCCTCGGATTTGGCGGCTTTAGGACCTATGATGTCGAATACAAGTATTTCATTCTTTCCTTTTTTCAACCAGCATCCCGGTACGTAGAGCGTTTGTTGTGGGCCGATTTCCCAGATTCGTCCCAAAGCATACCCGTTGACGTAGACAAGACCTTTGCCCCATGTCTCGAAGTTAAGGAAAGTATCACTCGGCCTCTTTACTTGGAAAGTGGCACGGTAACATCCCGGAATGCGTTGGCCGAGACTGTCCCTCAAAGACTGTATGGGTTGGAACTTCATCTGTTGATAAAAATCGTAAGTATCTTCCAGATTATAAATCTCCCAGTCTTTCAGGTCACAGACGAAAGGATGGTCTTCTACATCCATGGAAATCTCCACGTTGCGGGTGATACCTTTGTAATCCTTGATGGCCCTTCCGAAGTTGATGCGTCCCATGGCTTCCACGAGAATGTCAAGTTGTGCGCCTTTGTTACAGGCGGGCAGGCGCAGTTTCTTTTCTCCGTTCCGGCGGTCCAGTTTGCCGATATACTTACCCTCCAGAAATATCTGTGCATAATCGTGGGCGTCGTTGACTGTGAGAGTGAAGGGGGTTGCCATCCGTGGCAGGTTTGTGCGGTAGAGGATGCTTCCGAATCCCTGGTCGTAGTCTTCCATGGTACGGATGTCGCGGTCTTTCTTGGCCGCGGGCAGGTTGGAGAATAGAGGCGCTATCTCTGTAAATTCAAATTCCGGTATACATACAGGCTTGATGAGTGCCGGTACTTTGGATTGTTTTTCGCCGTTCATGTATTTTGCTAACGCTTTTCTCAGTTCCCGGTATTTGGGAGTCGTCTGTCCGGATTCGCTGATAGGTGCGTCGTAATCGTAGGAAGTTACGTCGGGGGCAAATCCGGGTGAGTTAGCTCCTGCCCAATGCCCCCAGTTTGTTCCTCCATGGGTCATATAGAGGCTGAAGGAGATATTTTTTGAGAGCATCTCTTCGATGCCTTTTATCATATCTTCCGCAGGTCTGGTTTCGTGGTTTGCTCCCCATTTGTCGAACCATCCGCTCCAGAATTCGGAGCACATCAGCGGGCTGTCCGGGCGGAGATTTTTCAGTTTGGCGAACTGTTGGTCTATGTTTGCTCCCGTACCGAAGTTCATAGTCCATATCAGGTCGTGCAGTCCGTTCTTGGTAAAGTTGGACGCCCAGTCGCATTGGAAGAGGGTGACGTCGCCGAAGTTGGCGCGTACGATGTCTCTGATTTGCGATACGTAGTGTTTGTCTTCCCCATAGGAACCATACTCGTTTTCCACCTGTACCATGATGATAGGACCGCCATTGGCGATGGTCAGGTCAGCCACCTGTCCGGCCACCGCTTTTTCAAATATGCCTACACGTTCTATGAAGTAAGGGTCCGATTCGCGTAAGCGGATATCTTTCTTTTTCAGTAACCACCAGGGCAGTCCTCCCATTTCCCATTCGGCACAGACGTACGGTCCGGGACGGAGGATGACATACATCCCGTTTTGTTGGCAGAGGCGGCAGAATTCTGCCAAGTCATTCTGTCCTGTAAAGTCGAACTCTCCCGGACGCGGTTCGTGTGCGTTCCAGAATACATAAAGACAAACGGTATTCATACCCAGCGCCTTGCACAGCTTGATACGCTGGCCCCAATAGGGCTTGGGTATGCGTGGATAATGCAGTTCCGCGGCTTTTACAACGAAAGGCTTGCCGTTCAACAGGAAGGTGCCTTGTCCGGCTTCAAAACGGGGTTGGTCTTCAAAACAATCTAAATTCCATTTGTCTTTCCAAGGAATAGTGATTCGGTTGTCTTTAAAATAAATCGGAAGCCATACATAGCGTGAGCTTTCCAAGTCCTTCTTGTTCCAGCGGTCGAACATGGCAATGTATGCGTTCTTTTTACCCATGACTTGCTGCACATAAGTACTTTGTGCATAGAATGTTTTGTCTGCATCCGGCCCGGTACAAGGATTGCCGATGGTATGCCATTCACCCATAATGGAGTCGGCTATGGCCAGTTCCGCCTGATTGGGATCCCAGCCAGTACAGCCGGAAGAAAGAAGGTAATATTTGCCGTTATGCTTGAATACGGCAGGGGCTTCCCTACTTTTTCCAATGAAATTGCGGGTGTACCGTCCGGTGGGCCTCAGATAATCGTCTGTGAGTTCACTGATATAAAGCGTTTCATTATTTTCGGATGAGTAAAATTGATAGGCTTTGCCGTTGTCGTCTACAAAAACGGTTTGGTCGCGGCTCATGGCATTATTCGGACGGAAGCTGCCTAAGTAGGTGAATTGTCCGGTAGGAGAGTCGCTGACAGCAACTCCGGCACATGCTTTACTGTAATCGGCACTTTCCACATGTGCCCACATTACAAACTTCTTTGTTCTTTCATTGTATATGACTTTGGGACGTTCCAATACTTTACTGGGATGCAGATCGTGTGACGTATCGTCTTTTACTGCTGGGAGTACGATGCCTTCGAACTTCCAGTTCAACAGGTCTTTTGAGGAGTAACAGCCAACGCCGGTTATATCTGTTCGATAACATTCCCATGTGGCCCATTGGGGTAGGATGGTCTTGCCTTTTTTGTATTCGCCATACCAATAGTAGGTTCCTTTGTGATAAAGTATTCCGCCTCCGTGGGCATTGATGGGGTTACCATCCGTATCTTTCCATACTTCGCCCGGTGTGATAGCATGGTTGATAGGAGGGACTGTTGTCTGTGCCTTGACCGGTAAACAGGAAAGTCCCGTAATGAATACCATGCTCCAAATAAGTGTTTTCATAGTGTAATCTATGTTGATATCGTTTGAATTAATTTTATCTGTTTGCAAAGATACAAGAAAAAAAGGTTGCGGATAGGAGAATAATATGTCAAAAAAGACCAATAATACATCGTTATACTCATTTTTGCGGGTTTGTAATCCGATACTTTCTGTAAGTTCTTCTTATATATAAGGTGTATGGCTGATGTGTTGCATAACATTGTTTAGTAACACAGACGTTTTATTGCTTTTCTTTTGATTAATTTCTAATTTGCGGCTCACTAAAATAATGGCATACGGAAGCATGCTGAGTATTCACTTTAAATCTTATATATCATGAAAGTATATCAGACGAATGAAATTAAGAACATTGCCCTCCTTGGCAATGACGGCTCGGGTAAAACCACTCTCACGGAAGCGCTGCTCTTTGAGAGTGGTATTATAAAACGTCGCGGCAGAATTACTGCCAAGAATACGGTCAGCGATTACTTCCCGGTGGAGCAGGAATATGGCTATTCTGTGTTTTCCACCGTTTATCATGTGGAATGGAATGGTAAGAAACTGAATATCATAGACTGTCCGGGTAGTGACGACTTTGTGGGAGCGGCCATGACGGCGCTCAATGTAACCGATACGGCTATTCTGTTGCTGAATGGGCAATACGGCCCCGAGGTAGGTACTCAAAATCATTTCCGCTATACGGAGAAGCTGGGCAAACCGGTTATCTTCCTTGTAAACCAGCTTGACCATGAGAAGTGCGACTATGATATGGTACTGGAACAGCTGCAGTCAATTTATGGTTCTAAGGTAGTTCCCGTTCAATATCCGTTGGCTACCGGACCGAATTTCAATTCGTTGATTGATGTGCTTCTGATGAAAAAATATTCGTGGGGACCGGAAGGTGGAGCGCCCACTATAGAAGATGTTCCCGCTGAGGAAATGGAGAAAGCAACTGCCATGCATAAAGCATTGGTAGAGGCAGCTGCCGAACACGATGAAACTTTAATGGAGAAATTCTTCGAACAGGATTCCCTGACCGAAGACGAAATGCGTGAGGGTATCCGTAAAGGGCTGGCTTCTCGCGGTATGTTCCCTGTATTCTGCGTGTGTGCGGGAAAGGATATGGGTGTGCGCCGTTTGATGGAGTTCTTGGGTAATGTTGTTCCGTTTGTAGACGAAATGCCTCCGGTACACAATACACGCGGTGAAGTGGTGAAACCCGACTCCAACGGACCTACTTCCTTGTATTTCTTTAAGACTGCCGTTGAACCGCATATCGGTGACGTACAGTATTTCAAGGTGATGAGCGGCAAAGTGCACGAAGGAGATGACTTTACCAATGCCGACCGTGGCTCTAAAGAACGCATTGCGCAGATTTACGCATGTGCGGGAGCCAACCGTATCAAGGTGGAAGAAATGGTGGCCGGTGATATCGGCTGCACGGTGAAGCTGAAAGATGTGCATACGGGCAATACACTGAATGCCAAAGGCGCTGAAAACCGTTTCAACTTTATTAAATATCCGAATTCCAAATATTCCCGCGCTATCAAACCACTGAATGAAGCCGATACGGAAAAAATGATGGCTATCTTGAACCGTATGCGCGAGGAAGATCCGACATGGGTTATTGACCAGTCTAAAGAATTGCGTCAGACCATTGTACACGGGCAGGGTGAATTCCATCTGCGTACGTTGAAGTGGCGTTTGGAGAATAATGAAAAATTGCAGATTAAGTTTGAAGAACCGAGAATTCCGTATCGTGAAACTATCACGAAGGCTTCTCGAGCCGACTATCGCCATAAAAAACAATCCGGTGGTGCCGGTCAGTTTGGTGAAGTTCACTTGATTGTAGAACCTTATTATGAAGGTATGCCGATGCCGGAAACTTATAAGTTCAACGGACAGGAATTCAAGATGAACGTGAAGGGTGTTGAGGAAGTTCCGTTGGAATGGGGTGGCAAACTGGTATTTGTAAACAGTATTGTGGGCGGTTCTATTGATGCCCGCTTCATGCCGGCCATTCTGAAAGGTATCATGTCTCGTATGGAACAAGGTCCGTTGACCGGTTCGTATGCCCGTGACGTACGTGTCATCGTGTACGACGGTAAGATGCACCCGGTAGATTCCAATGAAATCTCCTTTATGTTGGCAGGACGCAATGCGTTCAGTGAAGCGTTTAAGAATGCCGGTCCGAAGATTCTGGAACCGATATATGATGTAGAGGTGTTTGTTCCTTCCGATAAGATGGGTGATGTAATGGGCGACCTGCAGGGACGCCGTGCCATGATTATGGGTATGAACAGCGAAGCCGGCTATGAAAAGCTGATTGCTAAGGTTCCTTTGAAAGAAATGTCCTCGTATTCTACGGCATTGAGTTCATTGACGGGCGGTCGTGCTTCGTTCATTATGAAGTTCGCCAGCTATGAGCTTGTTCCGAGTGATGTACAGGATAAACTAATCAAAGAATTTGAAGCAAAGCAAGCTGAAGAATAGAAAAATTAATAAATAGTTAAAGCCGTCGTTCGCTCATTGTGGGGGAATGGCGGCTTTTTTATTAACACTGATTAAGAACATAGGGAAATGTGAATGTTAATATTTAATTTTTTATTAAATTTGCAAACCAAAGGTGTCTCATTTTGTTATAATGCTCGTAATACAACTTAAAAAACCTTCTACGGTTAATTAACGAGAACACCCGGTTAAATCAGGTTAATTTGTTAGGAGTGTTAATTAGGGAGTGTTAATTTTGTGACTATGAAAAAGTCGACAATATGGATATTAGGCGTCGTTATGGGCCTTTCTTTCATCAGTTTGCTATATCTGCAGATTAGCTATATTGAGGAAATGGTGAAGATGCGTAACGAGCAATTTGATGAATCGGTGAAGCGCGCTTTAATGGCAGCTTCAAAAGATGTGGAGTCTGCGGAGGTTGACCGCTGGTTGCGGGAGGATATCTCTGAAGCGGAAAAGAGAGCGTGGGAACAGAGTTCGCAAGGTAAAGGCGTAGCTCGGACGCAGAGCTTTACAGTGACATTGCCGGATGGGACCAGATATTCGGCTGTTGAACTGAAAACATTTACCAACGAGGCCTCGGAATTGCCGAGGGCAATGATATCGCGTAAGCATGGGACGAAAACGATACCTCAAACATCACGTTCGTTGGCAGATGCCATAAAGAATCGTTATCTGTATCAACGGGCTTTGCTGGATGAGGTGGCGTGGCAGATGATATACCGTGCCAGTGACAAGCCGATAGAGGAACGGGTAAATTTTAAGAATTTAGACCAGTATTTGAAATCGGGATTGATTGACAACGGTATTGAGTTGAATTATCACTTCAAGGTGATAGACCGGGACGGCAGGGAAGTATATCGCTGCTCGGATTATAGTGATGAAGGCGGTGAGAGTTCTTACTCACAACCCTTGTTTCTGAACGATCCGCCTGCACGTATGAGTATCGTCAAGATACATTTTCCGGGTAAACAGGATTATATTTTCGATTCGGTCAGCTTTATGATTCCGTCGATGATATTTACTTTTGTTCTGTTGATAACGTTCATCTTCACGATTTATATCGTGTTCCGGCAAAAGAAGCTGACTGAGATGAAGAATGACTTTATTAATAATATGACGCACGAGTTCAAAACACCGATTTCGACCATTTCGTTGGCGGCGCAGATGTTGAAAGACCCGGCAGTTGGTAAATCACCGGCAATGTTCCAGCATATATCGGGCGTTATTAATGATGAAACGAAACGACTTAGGTTCCAAGTGGAGAAAGTTCTCCAAATGTCGATGTTCGACCGGCAGAAGGCGACATTGAAAATGAAAGAACTGGATGCCAATGAACTGATTACCGGAGTAATCAATACGTTTACCTTGAAGGTGGAACGGTACAACGGAAAGATTGAGTCGGAACTGAAAGCAACCGATCCGGTTATTTTTGCGGATGAAATGCATATTACGAATGTGATTTTCAACCTCATGGATAATGCGGTGAAGTACAAAAGACCGGATGCAGACTTGCAGTTAATGGTGAAGACCTGGAACGAACCGGGCAAACTGATGATTTCTGTGCAAGACAACGGTATAGGTATTAAGAAAGAAAATTTGAAAAAGATATTTGATAAGTTCTATCGCGTGCATACAGGTAATCTGCACGATGTTAAAGGCTTCGGGCTTGGACTGGCTTATGTAAGAAAGATTATTCAGGATCATAAGGGAACCATCCGTGCGGAAAGTGAGCTGAATGTTGGAACTAAATTTATTATTGCATTACCTTTATTAAAAAATTGATTGATATGGATGAGAAACTGCGTATTTTATTGTGCGAAGATGATGAGAATCTTGGCATGCTTTTAAGAGAATATTTACAGGCTAAAGGCTATGCAGCCGAGTTATATCCTGATGGAGAGGCCGGATATAAGGCTTTCCTGAAAAACAAATATGACTTGTGCGTATTTGACGTAATGATGCCGAAGAAAGACGGTTTTACATTGGCGCAAGAAGTTCGTGCTGCAAATGCTGAAATCCCCGTTATCTTCTTGACAGCCAAAACTTTGAAAGAAGATATTTTGGAAGGTTTCAAAATCGGTGCGGATGATTACATCACCAAACCGTTCAGTATGGAAGAACTTACTTTCAGAATTGAGGCTATCTTGAGACGTGTTCGTGGCAAGAAGAACAAAGAAAGTAGTATTTACAAGATTGGTAAGTTTACTTTTGACACTCAGAAACAGATTTTGTCAACACCGGAGAAACAGACTAAATTGACTACAAAAGAGTCGGAATTGCTGGGCTTGCTTTGTGCGCATGCTAATGAAATCTTGCAGCGTGACTTTGCATTGAAGACTATCTGGATTGATGATAACTACTTCAATGCACGCAGCATGGACGTATATATTACCAAACTGCGTAAGCACCTGAAAGAAGATGAATCTATCGAGATTATCAATATTCACGGAAAGGGATATAAACTTATTACTCCGGAAGCTGAGTCCTAACGGGCTCGGTCTCCGGACAGTGGAAAATAAAAAAAGGCGGTTGCATTGCAATCGCCTTTTTTTATTTCTTTTTCTCGGTATTAATCAGCAATTCTCTTGTTGATAAGGATGTAAGAAATCAATCCTATTACAACTAAAACAGCGCTGGTTCCCAGAATCGCGTTGTTATTTACATTGCCGGTAAAAGAACATGCAACCAAGATTACAGCTCCTACCAAGATTAATATCAATCCCAGATTTTTTAATAAGCCTTTCATATGTGTGTATTTTAATAGATTATTATTTTCGTATTCTTGTCACAAAGAAAAGCATAATTCTTTAACAAGCGAAATTATTTTTGCAAAAAAACTATTATTCAACCTAATTTAATGAAGAACGAAGGACAAAATAATTTTTCATTCTTCATTTTCCTAGTCTTTCGTATTGAAAAATATTTTTCTCAGCACTTCCTGGCTCACACTTAGTTCTTCAATAGTAATACCTTGTAATGCTTCTTTCAGTGTTTGATTGGCAATGACACGAGCACGTTCCTCCAACTCCTTACCGTCTTTGGTAAGGTGTATCAGATTGGTGCGGCGGTCTTTTTTATCAGAAATGCGTACTACAAGATGCTGGCGTTCCATGTTGTCTATGAGACGGGTCATGCTGGGCTTGTCTTTAAAAGTTGCATTACACAACTCTTGTTGTGTCACCCCGTCTTTTTCCCATAAGAAGATGAGGACAGTCCATTGTTCGGGAGTGATTTCCAAACCGTTCTGTCTGAAGTTGCGTGATAATTTGCGGTTAATGGCTGCGGATACTTTGCCATTGAGTATGGCAAATATCAGCCGGATATCAAAGTTGAATTGCTCTATCATGAAATTATTGTTTAAACAACTTTGCAAATATAGTATAAGTTGGATACAATACAAAATAAGTCCGCTTATTTTTGTAGTTCAAAATAAAATGCTTACCTTTGCACCCGCATTTAATAAACGAATAATTTATTTATTTAATTAAACGAGTATGAATCAATACGAAACCGTTTTCATTTTGACTCCCGTTTTGTCTGATGTTCAGATGAAGGAAGCGGTAGAAAAATTCAAAGGCATCCTTACTGCTGAAGGTGCTGAGATTGTAAATGAAGAAAACTGGGGACTGAAAAAGCTGGCTTATCCAATCCAGAAGAAGTCAACCGGTTTCTATCAGCTGATTGAGTTCAATGCAGAACCTACTGTAATTGAGAAACTGGAATTAAACTTCCGTCGTGACGAGCGCGTTATCCGCTTCTTGACTTTCAAGCAAGACAAGTACGCTGCTGAATACGCTGCAAAGAGAAGAAGTGTTAAATCAACTAAAAAGGAGGATTAATCATGGCACAACAAGTTCAATCAGAAATCAGATATTTAACTCCGCCCTCAGTAGACGTTAAGAAGAAAAAATACTGCCGTTTCAAAAAGAGCGGTATTAAGTACATCGATTACAAAGATCCTGAATTCTTGAAGAAATTCTTGAATGAACAAGGTAAAATCCTTCCGCGTCGTATTACAGGTACTTCTTTGAAGTTCCAACGTCGTGTAGCTCAAGCTGTGAAGAGAGCACGTCACTTGGCGTTGCTGCCTTATGTAACTGACATGATGAAATAATAGGAGGAGGAAAGTATGGAAATTATATTGAAAGAAGACATAGTAAACTTGGGTTATAAGAACGATATCGTAACCGTTAAGTCCGGTTATGGTCGTAACTACCTCATCCCGACAGGAAAAGCTGTCATTGCTTCTCCTGCTGCAAAGAAAATGCTGGCTGAAGAGTTGAAACAACGCGCTCACAAGTTGGAGAAAATCAAAAAGGATGCTGAAGAACTGGCTGCTAAACTGGAAGGCGTATCTTTGAAGATTGCTACTAAGGTTAGCGCAACCGGCACTATCTTCGGTTCAGTTGGTAATATCCAGATTGCTGAAGAGCTGGCTAAATTGGGTCACAACATCGATCGTAAGATTATCGTTGTTAAAGACGCAGTGAAGGAAATTGGTAACTACAAAGCTATCGTTAAATTGCACAAGGAAGTTTCTGTAGAAATTCCTTTCGAAGTAGTTGCTGAAGAAGCATAATATAGAATTCTATATAAAGGGAGAAGCCCGGTTTCTGAAAAGAGACCGGGCTTTTTTTTGATTTCCAGTCATTCAGAGCGAAGCGAAGAATCTCCTTTCTTGGTGGATATAGGGAAGAGATTCTTCGCTTCGCTCTGAATGACTGGAAATGGTAAAACTGTTTTGTAGGTCACTTGCAAAACTATGTGGAGAAATAGATATACTTACGGGCATAAAAAAAGTCTGCCCGTACTTTCGTACGTCAGACTTTCAATTCTCTCTAATGTTGTACTGAAATTATTCAGCTACAACTGCTGCGCTATCTACTGCAGTAGTATCAGCTACTGCTGCGGCTGCTGCTTCAGCTGCGGCTGCTTCTACAGCTGCGATTGAGTCAGCGATGCGGATTGAGTCAGCTGTTGCTTGTTCAGCGTTAGCTGCTTTGTTACCACAAGATGCGAAAGATACTGCTACGATAGCTACGGCCATCAAAACTAATTTTTTCATTTTCTTTACTTTTAAAACGTAATACAATCAATTGCTTTATTAAAACGATGCAAAGGTATGTACTTTTTAGATACGTTGTTCTTAAAACCCCAACTTTTTTTATAATTTTTTTTGAGGATAGCCCGTTTTTTGCGCTTTTGGTATGTTTTATAACATATTAAACCTCTGCAATGCTGTTATATAGATACCTTTTGATACTTCTTTTGGGCGTTTTTTCAAATTCTGTCGGATAAAGCTGTATTTGGCTGACCTTTTCGTAAGCGGCAACGCTGTTATTCAGGTTTTTGAGATTTTCGTCCATAATGGTCTTTATATTCTCCGGATTATTCAGTCCTAAGGAGTCCAGAGCTTCATAGTCGGCATAGACTAAGGCTACCAGTTTCTTGTTGCGTTCAATAACAAGGCTTTCCAAAACAAACGGCATATTATTGAGACGAGCCTCTATTTCCTCCGGGAAAATATTTTGTCCGCTGGAGCTAAGAATCATCGTTTTGCTACGTCCGCGTATGTAGAGATTGTTGTTTTCGTCCAAAGTGCCTAAATCACCGGTACGCAACCAGCCGTCTTCGGTAAACACTTCTTTGGTGGCTTCCGGATTCTTGTAGTAGCCGGCCATTACATTTTCACCGCGCACTTGTATTTCTCCGAGGCGGTCGTCCGGATTTTCCTTGTAGATACGGGCTTCCATGATGTCAAGCACCCGTCCGGAGGAGGTCGGTACAAATTCATTCCATGGGGCGTAGCTGATAAGCGGAGCGCATTCTGTCATGCCGTAACCGATGGTAAACGGAAATTTGATACGATGAAAGAACTCTTCCACTTCCGGATTCATGGCGGCGCCGCCAATGATAACTTCCTTGAACCTGCCCCCCAGCGCATCTACCAGTTTCTTACGGATTTGTCCGTATATCTGTCCGTCCAGCAATGGGATGCTGAGCGCCCATTTCATTGATTTTTTATTGATAATGGGTTGGATGACATTCTTGTATATCTTTTCGATAACGAGGGGTACGGTTATAATCAGATTCGGTTTTACTTCTTCAAATGCTTTCATCAGGATTTTGGGAGAGGGCACTTTGCCCAACAGTGTGACGTGAGTACCCACGGCAGTGGCGGTCAGAAAATCGAAAGCGCAACCGTAAGCATGAGCCAATGGCAGGAACGAAAGCACTTTATCACCTTTCTTCAGTAATTCGGTGCGAATGCCGAAAGTCACGTTTCCTGCCAGATTATTTCCTGTCAGCATAACGCCTTTGCTGAAACCGGTAGTGCCGGAGGTGTAGTTCAGCAACATTATCTTGTCATTGGAGAGCTCCGTATAGGTTACATCTTTTTGTGTGAAACCATTCGGATAGGTTTCTTCCATTTTGTCATCCAAGCGTCTGAGGAAGCGTTGGATAGTCTCTCCGTCACGCTGGTACAAACAGCGGAAATCATTGAGAGAGAATACGCCGCGCAAGCCGGTAAGCCGTTCCTCCTCCAGATGTTCCCAAATGGCATCGCTGGTAAAAAGGAATACGGATTCGGAATGGTTGACGATATGATGTACGTCATTGGGGTTGAAGTCCTGCAGGATAGGAACCACGATGCCGCCATAGGTGATAACGGCCATATAGGCAATGCACCAGCGGGCGTTGTTCTTGCCGATAACGGCGATTTTGTCGCCGCGGCGCAGGCTGCAATGCTTGAACAGCAAGTGCAATTTGGCAATTTCTTGCGCTACTTCTCCATAGGTGTAGCTTTCGTTTTCTCCATAATCGGTGTAGCAGGGGAGATCCCAATTCTCGCGGAAACTATGCTCGTATAGCTTGATAAAGTTTTCTTGTATCATTGCACGTTTTTTGATGAATTGTGCAAAAGTAGGAAAAATATAATAATAATGTGTACCTTTGTCGTGAAAAAGTGATTTAGGCTCATGATAGATACCAATATATTTCAAGATAAGACAGCGGTTTACTATACGTTAGGTTGCAAGCTGAACTTCTCTGAAACCTCGACTATCGGTAAGATTTTGCGGGAGGCAGGAGTGCGTACGGCACGCAAGGGAGAGAAAGCGGATATATGTGTGGTTAATACCTGTTCGGTGACCGAGGTGGCGGACAAGAAGTGCCGTCAGGCTATCCATCGGTTGGTGAAGCAACATCCGGGCGCCTTTGTGGTGGTGACGGGCTGCTATGCCCAGCTGAAGCCGGATGCTGTGGCAAAGATAGAAGGGGTGGATGTGGTTCTGGGTGCAGAGCAAAAGAAAGACCTGCTTCAGTATCTGGGCGATTTGCAAAAACACGAAAGCGGCGAGGCTTACACCTCTGCTTTGAAAGATATACGTTCGTTTGCTCCGTCGTGTTCGCGCGGCGACCGCACCCGTTTCTTCCTGAAGGTGCAGGACGGTTGCGATTATTACTGTTCTTATTGCACCATACCTTTTGCCCGCGGGCGCAGCCGCAACGGAAGTATTGCTTCCCTTGTGGAACAGGCCCGTCAGGCGGCGGCCGAAGGCGGCAAGGAAATTGTATTGACCGGAGTCAACATAGGTGATTTCGGCAAGACGACGGGTGAAACCTTTTTTGATTTGGTGAAAGCGTTGGACGAGGTGGAGGGTATCGAACGTTATCGTATTTCTTCTATCGAACCTAATCTGCTGACGGATGAAATCATAGAGTTCGTGTCCCGTTCCAAACGGTTCATGCCCCATTTCCACATCCCGTTGCAGTCGGGTAGCGATGAAGTGCTGAAGCTGATGCGCAGACGGTATGACACGGCTTTGTTCGCTTCTAAGGTGAAGAAGATAAAGGAAGTGATGCCCGATGCTTTTATCGGGGTGGATGTGATTGTAGGCACGCGCGGGGAGACGGAAGAATACTTTGAACAGGCATACCGTTTCATCCGGAGTTTGGACGTGACGCAGCTTCATGTGTTCAGCTATTCCGAGCGTCCGGGTACGCAGGCTTTAAAGATAGACTATGTGGTATCTTCCGAAGAAAAACACAGGCGCAGCCAGCTTCTGCTGGAGTTGTCGGAGGAAAAGACACGTGCGTTCTATGCCCGTCATATCGGACAGACGATGCCGGTTTTGTTGGAGCGCTCCAAGCCGGGGACACCGATGCACGGCTTCACTCCGAATTATATCCGGGTGGAAGTTCCGCATGATGATGCGCTGGACAATCAAGTGGTTCCGGTGCGTATGGGCGAGTTCAATGAAGACGGCACGGCGCTTTTGGGCGTGCTTGGCGGTGAGTGATGAGGGTTTAGTGATAAGTGATTAGTAATTAGCGAAGTGAAATCGAGATTAATCTATTGGCTGACTTATGCGGGTATGTGGCTGTTGGCACTGCTGCCTTTCAAGGCGCTCTATGCGCTGTCCGACGGATTTTGCTTTTTGATGCACCACGTTGCCCATTACCGGCGAAGGGTGGTGCGTAATAATCTGCGCAATGCATTTCCGGAAAAGTCCGAAGCCGAGTTACGGGCGATAGAACGTAAGTTCTACCGTTACATCTGCGATTATATGCTGGAGGAGGTAAAGATGCTGCGTATGTCTTTCGAAGAGCTTTGCCGCCGCATGAAGTATGAGAATAAGGAAGAGTTCCTTGCCATGATTGAAAAACATGGCGGCATCGTGTTGCTCATTCCCCATTATGCGAATTTTGAATGGATTATAGGCATGGGCGCTGTCATGCAGGAAGGAGACATACCGGTGCAAATCTACAAACCGCTGCATAACAGATATCTGGATGCGATGTTCAAGCGCATTCGTGCCCGTTTCGGCGGTTACAATGTGCCGAAACATTCTACGGCGCGTGAAATTATAAAACTGCGTCGTGACAATAAGCGCGTGGCGGTAGGAATGATTACCGACCAGTCTCCCAATATTAATGAGGCGCATTATTGGACCACTTTCCTGAATCAAGATACCGGCTTCATGGACGGTGCCGAGCGCATAGCCAAACTGATGGACTTCCCTGTGTTTTATTGTGAACTGAAGAAACAGGACAGAGGATATTGCAACGTACAATTTGACTTGATAACTGAAACTCCCAAAGAAACAGCTGACGGGGAGATAACGGAACTTTTTGCCCGCCGTCTGGAACAAACCATTTATCGTGAACCGGCTTACTGGTTCTGGTCGCACAAACGTTGGAAACTAAAGCGTAAGGATGCCGTGAGACATGGATAAGGTAGCCGTTGTCATATTGAACTGGAATGGATGTGAAATGCTTCGCTCATTTCTTCCTTCCGTGGTGCGCTATTCCGAGGCGGATGGCGCGGTGGTCTATGTGGCGGATAACGGCTCGACGGATGATTCCGTTGAAATGCTTCGCCGGGAGTTCCCTTCCGTACACCTTATTATATTAGACCGTAATCAGGGATTTGCCGAAGGCTACAACTTGGCTTTGCAACAAGTGTCCGCCGAATATGTGGTACTGCTGAACTCCGATGTGGAAGTGACCGGGCACTGGCTTGCGCCACTCGTAAGCTATATGGATGCACATCCCGAAGTGGCGGCGTGCCAGCCTAAGATACGCAGTTGGCGGCATAAGGAGCTGTTTGAGTATGCAGGTGCTGCAGGCGGATTTATAGACCGCTACGGTTATCCCTTTTGCCGGGGACGCATAATGGGAGTAGTGGAGCGTGACACCGGACAATATGATACTGTCATTCCGGTGTTTTGGGCTACGGGGGCTGCGCTGTTCATCCGTCAGAAAGACTATCAAGATGCAGGCGGACTGGACGGACGCTTCTTTGCCCATATGGAGGAGATTGACCTGTGCTGGCGGCTTCGTGCCCGTGGGCGGATGTTGGTCTGTGTGCCTCTGAGTACCGTCTACCACGTGGGCGGCGCAACATTAAAGAAAGAGAATCCCCGTAAGACTTTTCTCAATTTCCGTAACAATCTTGTAATGCTGTATAAGAATCTGCCGCAGGAAGAACTGGCTTCTGTGATGCGCGTGCGTGCAGTGCTCGATTATGTGGCGGCACTGAACTTTCTGCTGAAAGGCGAGTTTTCAAATATGTGGGCGGTGATTCGTGCACGTCGTGCTTTCCATTCGCTCCGTCCCTCGTTTGCGGCAGCCCGCGAAGAGAATCTGAAAAAAATATCCCTCCTGATAATCCCCGAACGGACAAAAAACAGTATCTTGGCACAGTTTTATCTGCATGGGAAGAGACTCTTCTCCCGCTTGTAAGAACTGTAATCTGTTTCTGATTGTTTATTTTTTAAAGTTACTTGCTTATGGACAAATTGGTTAGAAAGATTGGATTGGTGGCGCATGATGCCATGAAGAAAGACCTTATAGAATGGGTACTTTGGAATTCGGAGTTATTGATGGGGCATAAATTCTATTGCACAGGCACTACGGGAACGCTTATTCTGGAAGCCCTGAAAGAGAAGCATCCCGATGTGGAGTGGGATTTTACCATCCTCAAGTCCGGTCCTTTGGGCGGTGACCAGCAAATGGGTTCGCGCATTGTGGACGGAGAGATAGATTATCTTTTCTTCTTTACAGACCCCATGACTTTGCAGCCGCACGATACGGACGTCAAGGCCCTGACGCGCCTTGCCGGGGTGGAGAACATTGTGTTCTGCTGCAACCGCAGTACGGCAGACCATATCATTTCGAGTCCGTTATTCATTGACCCTACTTACGAACGTACCGTTCCCGATTATAGCACCTATGCCAAGAGGTTCGAAAACAAACCGGTTGTTGCCGAGGCGGTGGAGTCGGCAAAGAAACGGAAACGGAAGAAATAACATCTATTTAGATTTGTGCCACCGTGGTGGCACAGTTTTGCCATTGGGCTGGCACGGTTGTGCCATCGAATAGGCAAAGTTGTGCCATCACGATGGCACAACTTTGCTCTATGCAGTTCTTTCTGCGTTGATTTCTACTCCTGCCGCTTCAATATCCGCTCCCATTGGCGGATTCCGTTTGGACAGTTTCAGGTCTATACTTTCTACGGTAGGAAAATCGCGGAACAGGCGTTCTACAATGCGTCCGCAAACGTGTTCCAATAATTTGGAAGGGATAGCCATCTCTTCCTTCACTGCTTCATACACATCGGCATAACTCACCGTGTTTGTCACATCGTCTGTCTCTGCGGCGAGGGCGATATCCGTTTTCAGCCGTAAATCAATGATAAAGTCATTGCCTACTATGGTTTCCTGTTCACCAACGCCATGATAGGCGAAGAAGTGCATCCGGTCTAAAAATATGTAGCTGGTCATGCTCAATGAATATATTTCTTAAGGTACAAACATATGGATAAAATCTTTGTTCTACAACAATCAGGGCGTGAATGCCGAATATTTTGATAAAAAAAGACGTGAGTTTTTTCTTTTTAATAATATTTCTATACCTTTGAGGAAAATTCAGTGGCGACTGAAGTTTGATTTTTTAGAGAAAGTATTATTAGAAGCGTTGTGCTTTGTCCTTTAACATGAAAACCTAGGAAATTTTCATTTTTTACGCAAGGACAGCACAGTGGATTCTCACGTTTACAACGTGGGACTGCTGTCTGTTTTGCGTTTAAGGGCTTTCCTAGGGCCTTCATGTTAGAAACAGCACGCAGCTCCACGTTTCTGTTTTTAGATAACCGGTCCTTGCGGGAGCTTGGAAGGACGTATGCTAACCTTTCTGCCTATGCAGAGTAGGGAGCGTTATTACAAGCTATGCGACTAGGAATGCTCGTTTTCTTATTATCGGCTTTTCTTTCTGTCCCGGCATATGCCCAATGGGACAACGGAAAAGGTATCAATCGCAACAATCATTCATTGCTGGTGAAAACCAATGCTGTGGGGTGGGGCATGCTGGCCATGAATATGGCGGTAGAGTATGATGTCTCGCGTGCGGTTTCCGTGGTGCTGCCGGTCTACTATTCTCCTTTCAATTATGGCAATCGCAAGTTGCGTACATTCTGTGTGCAGCCCGGGGTGCGTTACTGGTTTGAACGTGTGGACGGATTGTTTGCCGGTGCGCACGTGGGCGTAGCTACTTATAACTATGCCAAAAAAGGCGGCACTTACCGCTATCAGGACAGTGACGCGGATTCTCCCCTGTTCAATATCGGTGTAGACACAGGCTATCGATTGCCGCTTGACAAGCATCGCCGCTGGTGCGTGGAGTTTTCTTTGGGCTTGGGTTATGCTTACTTGCACTACGACCGTTTTTTCAATATCCCCAACGGGGCATATGTGGATACTCGCACTAAGAACTTCTTCGGAATAGACCATGTGGGTGTTTCGTTTGGCTATCGTATAGACTGGAAAGGAGGCCGCAGATGAAACGCTTATTCTCCCTATATATAAATAAGGTGTATACCGGTAGCGTGTTTAGCATTGTCTTATGCCTGCCGCTTTTCTTACTGACATCCTGCGGTGTGCACGAACTGCCCGAAGACGGTGGCGTCGACCCTACGGTTGTGCACACTACTATCGTGTTGCTGCCCGGTGCAGACATGACTCCTTTTGATATTCCCGAATTTTCCACGCGTGCAGCCGACGGACATACGTACGAAGTGCGCTATCAGGTGGAAGTTTATGCCGACGACAAGTACGACCAAAATTTGCAATTCCGCCGCACGCTCACCTATCCCGAGGGCTATACGGGGGAAGTCGCTTTGGAATGCGACCTCCATGCCCGCAACTATCGTGTGGTGGCATGGCGCGACTTTGTACCTGCAGGCACTTCCGATGATTGTTTTTATAGCACCGAAGACTTTTCGGCTATCAAGCTGAATGGCGATTACGTGGGCGGAACTGACTACAAGGATGTCTTTTCGGGACAAGTATCGCTCAACTTCACCTCCTATCATTGCGATTTGGAAACTGAGCACAGAGAGGAGATGCGGTTGGAACGCCCGTTGGCAAAGATTATGCTGGTGACGACGGATGTCATTAAATACTTTGATAATTTGAAACAGACGGAAAACAAAATTGCAGCCGATGATAGAACTACATCCCGTACGACCGATGTAGAGGATCTTACGTTGAAAGTGCTTTATTCCGGTTACTTCCCTACGGGCTTCGACCTCTCACTTAATCGCCCTAACAAAGTAGATACCGGTGTGAGCTTTTCCTCTGTGCCTATATCCATTTCGGATACGGAAGCTTGTTTGGCTTTCGACTATGTATTGGTGAACGGTGCACAATCCGCCGTTACGGTAGATATGATTATCTATAATAAAGACGGGGTGGAAGTGAACAGCATAGGTGGTGTGGAGATACCCATTGAACGAAACAAGATAACGACTGTGAGAGACGCTTTTCTAACTCGTGATTTTGATCCGAGTATTGGTGTAGACCCAAGCTTTAATGGCGAAATAAATGTGGTAATACCTTGATTTTCGATATAAACAAAATAAATAATGTTTCACAAACAACAAGTAGTATGAAAAAGTATTTTTCACTTATGGCAGGGATTATCCTGCTCTTGTTCGCCGCTTGTCAGAATGATGAGTTGGTGAATGGAGATGGCAAAGAAGTGTCCGTTTCCTTTGACGTACAGATACCGGACGACGGTGCTGTTACACGGGCGGAGACAAAAACTAATGGTGACGGAACAACAGTAAACCGTTGCATTTTGGAAATCTATCAGGGAGACCAACTTTATGGCACACGCCATGTAGCGGCTATGAGCGGCAAAACAGTTACATTCTCGGATATTCGTCTGGTGACATCACAGACTTATCAATTTGTATTTTGGGCAGACCATGTGGCTGATGCATCGTCTGCGATTACTTCCGATCTGCATTATACAACGACTAGTGCGGACGGATTGAAAAACATTACTTTCACATCGGGTTATACCGGTAATGATGAAACACGGGATGCTTTTTTCTGCACTATGGAGAAAACGGTGACAGCTGCTTTTACGGAAAACATTAAGTTAACTCGTCCGTTTGGCCAGTTAAATATCAAGACTACTGATTGGGCGGATATTCCTACCACCAAGTCGGAATTGAAACCGGCTAAGGCTTCGTTAACTTTCAAAACAGATTTGTATACAACATTTAATGCTTTGAGTGGAGATGCATCAGGCGCTCAAAAACTTTCTTATCAAGCTCCTGTATCGGTGGTTAATGCTCAAGACGGTACATTGACTTTGGACTATATTCTTGCTCCAAGTACCGGGCAGTTGCCGTTGGATATAACGCTTACTACTTATAAAGAAGACGGGTCAACGAGTATTACATCAAAAGATTTGACGTCTATTCCTGTCCAGCGTAACTATAAAACCAATGTAAGCGGCAAGTTGCTGACAGTGTCCGGAGAGGTTAATGTGGAAGTGAAGCCTGCATTTAATAAAGATAATATTGAAATAAAGGTGAAGGAAGTGGCTACCGTATCGGAAGTTGCGGCAGCTTTAGCTGAGTGTGACAATGTAGTGGTGACGGAAGCTCCGACTACAGAAACTACTATTTCATTGCCGAAATCATCTGCTGCCGACAGAGAATTGTCTATCACTTTGCCGACAACAGATAAACAGATAACGATTCAGTATGATACAAATTCATCTTCAGGTAGCAATGTCCCTAAAGTATTGAACATTACTATACCCAATGCCAATGCAGCACTTGTGATTGAAGCAGCGGAAACCACTGTTTATTTGAATGGAACAAAATATGCGAGTGTTACAGCCGGTACTGCTCCCAATACTCTTGTCATCGGAGCGGGTGTTGAAGTAACGAGCTTGACGGTGAATGCCGGTAACGTTAAAGTAATTGGTAACGGTAAGATAGGTAGTATTTCTAAGGGAAGCAGCTATCAAGGTACAGCCTATATCATAGCCTCCGACCAAGCGACGCTTCCTACTGATTTAAGTGGTTTTACAGTGATTGCTTCGGAAGAAGCCATTGCCATAAAAGAAGCCCTTGCTAAGGGTGAGGCTTATATGCTGAAAGAAGATGCCGATATAACGAATGCAAGCGTCGTTGTTCCTGTCAATAAGGTTGCAACACTGGATTTGAACGGTTATACGATTACAGCTGCTAATAGTAGCCCCATTTCCGGCAATCCGGGAATAGGCAGCATTACCGTACAGGGTAAGTTGACACTGAAAGACAGCAAGGGTAATGGTAAGATTATAGGAAGCAAAGACTATAATAGTGCTACAGATGGCAACGGAGTGGTTGTTGTTGATGGTGAAAATGCTTTCTTGGAAATGCTGAGTGGAACTATTTATGCTGTCAGAAATAATGCGGCAGCTAATGGACAGTACGGTATAATCGTCTCCGATGGTGGTGACTTTACCATGAAAGGAGGTAGAATAGAAGTCGGTTGGTGTGCTGTTGGCGGTAATGGTATTGATAAGACAAAAAATAGTGTAATCAAAATAGAAGGTGGTGAGCTGGTTTCTACGTCAGACTATGTGCTCTATTTGCCTCACGCTGGTGAAACAACGATTTCCGGTGGAACTATTGTTGGTGCGGCAGGTGGTGTATGTATCCAACGCGGTATATTGAATATTTCCGGAACTGCGGATATTTGTAGCTTGGGTACAGGTGATACAGGAGATTGGAGTGATGGTACAGGCGGTAAGGTTAATACCGCATTGATGGTTTCCGCTAAATATGGAGACTGTACAGTGAATATCAGCGGTGGAAAGTTGACAGCTGCAAAAGACCTTATATTCCTCAAAGAAAAGAGTAATTTCCAACAGAATGTAACCGTTACGGGCGGAACGTTCTCTGATGCCAGCTTACTTGGCTATCTTGGCGCTAATGCCAATGTTAAGGTGAAAATGACAGCTGATAAATCTTGCGGAGGTTTTGTAACCAAAAGCGGACAGGTGGTAGATATAGATTTGAATCAGCATACACTTACGTTAGTTGAACCCAGAGTTGGATCTGCTGGCTCTGAAACAAATAGCTGCCAGTTGCTGAAAGGGTCTAAAGTTACTTTTAGTAATGGTAAATTGCAAAGTACCAATGCCGATGGTATAATGATTCAGAATTACAGTGACTTGCTTTTGAAAGATGTGGAAGTTGAAGATGTGAAAGCACAGTATGTGGTATCCAATAATTATGGAAGTTGTACTGTTACTAATAGTACAATAACGTCAGGAACCAGTTTCACTTTCTATGCAATGGATGTATATTCCGCTTCCAGTCCGAGTTATGCGGAAGGCGTTACTGTTACGATAAACGGAGGTAGTGTAATCAATGGAAAAGTAATATTTGCGGGGGATACCGAAACTCCTATTAGTAAACTCATTGTCAACGGGGGAACCTTTAATGGTCATTTAAGGAATTATGACTATGAGAATTTTGCGAATATAAAGGACTATATCATCATCAATGGTGGTGAGTTCGGCAAGTATACCGGTTGGAGTGATTATAAGTAAAAACCAAATAGAATTATATCTTGTATGAAAAACTTATTGTTATTAGCGACAAGTATTATCTTGTTGGTTTTCACAGCCTGTCAAAATGATGAGCTGGTGAATGGGGGAGACGGTAGTGAAGTGCCGGTATCTTTCAGTGTACAAGTGTCCGGCGGTAACGAATCTGTCGATACGCGTGCAGGAGGGGAGCCGCAACCGGGAGACGGCTCAAAGGTAAATCGCTGTATCTTGGAGGTCTATTTGAATGATGTGCTTTATACACGCAGTATTGCCAAAGTAGTGGATAAGGCAGCTACATTTGATATACGCTTGGTTACTTCACAAACCTATAACTTTGTGTTTTGGGCAGATAATGTGGTTGATAATTCTTCCGATGAGAACATCAAGTTGGATAATCACTACAATACTGCTAATGGTCTGAATAACATTACAATGACAGGCAATTACTATGGAAGTAGCAAGGACGACACGCGTGATGCTTTCTTTGTTAGTAAATCGATGGAGGTTAACAAGGCTTTCTCTCTGAATGTTTCGTTAACCCGTCCTTTCGGTCAATTGAATATCAAGACTACCGATATTAATGATATTAAGTCGGATGCGTTGAAGCCAAAAGGTGCGCAACTGGTATTTGCAAAAATATATAAAGGTTTCAATGCGGTTACGGGTGAGGCGCAAGGTGAACAGACTGAACAGGCTTATTATGCTACGGCTGATGTAGTAGATGCTGACGGTAATCTGACCCTTGATTATCTTTTCGCTCCCAAAGATAATAGCAAAGATTATCCGGTAAATATGACTTTGAGTGTGCATAAGGCTGATGGTTCTAAAATCACTGATAAATCATTGGTAAACATACCTATCAGACGTAACTATAAAACCAATGTTACCGGTAACTTGATGACGGTAGGTGGTAAGTTTACAGTGACGGTAGAACCTGTCTTTAGCACTCCCGACATCAGCCATGAGATTGCGGAAGCAAAAAGTGTGGCTGAAGTAACCAATCTTTTGAAAACGCATGCCAATGTGGTACTGACAGAAGAAGCGATAAATTCAGTAGGTTCGTCTGAACCTGTAAAAGTAGAGATGCCGGTATTGGCTGCCAGTGAAGACGCTACTACACCACGGTCGGTAACAATTCCTGCAACTACGAAGAAGGTTGTAATAGCGAATGCAACAACGACAGAAAGTAATACGGCAGTTTTAAAAGAAGTGACTGTAAACGTATCTACAGCGAATGAAGTTGAAATTAATTCAGAAAAAACAACTTTCACCGCTACCGGAATAAGTATAGCACAGCTTACCGCTACTACTGCAGAGAATACATTGATTGTTAGTAGTGAATTAACTATTACTAAACTGATTTTGAAGAAGGGTGGGGTAAGATTGTATGGTAAAGTTTCCGAAATACAAAAGGAGTCTGGTTGGAATAGCCATATCTATCGTTGTGTATCTTCTCAACAAGATGTAGACAATCTGTTGGCGGACAACGTTACCGGTTATGAGCAAATCTTGATTGACCAGCCTGTTAGCGGAACGCTTGACTTTAAAGGGACGTCCGAACTTATTAAACCGATGTTTGTTTCACAAAATGTGGAGATTAATAATTTGAAGCTGACATCAGGTGGAGAAGGTACATTTAATGTGATGGGTGATGATTTACGGGTGAAATTGAGTAATTCTACTATTACAAATACCGAACAAGAAATAGATCCTTCTTGTGGAATACAATGTATTGGTCTTAATCCTCATCTTGAACTGTATGGCTCTAATGTTGTGACTACCGGCAAGTCAATTCGTGGAATAACTATCGGAGGTAATGCAAACTCTGAGGTGGCTTCTTCTCCTTATATTTTATTGGATGCAACGAGTATTCGTGCTAATGCAACAGCTATTGGAAATGCGGCATATGATGCCGGACAAGTAAATGCGTTTATGGGGCGTTCTTACTCTCGTGGTATTAATTATTATAATATGACTGGTAAGCACGACTTGATTATTAGAAATAAGTCATCAATAGAAGGTTATTATTATGCCGTAAACCAGACATTCTTTGGTGGTCAGCTTATAGCAAACGTAACTGATTCCTATATGGATGGTCGTTGTGCTTTCAATGTCCGTAATTCTTATAATGAAATTACGGTATCAAAATCTGTTTTGGTAGGGCGCAACTATTTTCAAGGACCAACTGAAGAATTTGGAGCGATAGTATTGAATCGTGATGATGATGTGCATATGGCAGACTATACAACAGTGAACATTATCGATACGGATATTTATTCCCGTACCAATCCGAATACGGACTATAATCGTCAGTTTAGTGTTGATGCTCGTTCCGATTATAATATGATAAACCTGAAAGGAACTACCAAGTTGTATGAACTTGTAGGAGAGTCCGATACTCCTCGTTTGCCGTATTTCGTGATAGACAGACGTGGCACGAATAAGTGTAATGTTGATTCCGGTGTTACTATTGCAAACGGTATGGAAGGCGCTGTTGTTTTTGGATTAGAGTAAGACCTCAAATCCGCAACTAAGCTCTTCAGCGTCCTTCTTGCGTCTAAACGTCCTCTCATCACTGAATTAGCAGATAAATTGAGGCTGAAATACCCACTTCTGCCCACAATATCCCCTTGCC
>NZ_JAHBBW010000013.1 GCF_018390535.1 Bacteroides propionicigenes
AGTTTCCTTAGCGAAATAATGTTTATACGGATAAATCCGTACTTGTGTCATTTACTAACTCGTTATCAATCAACTATTTTTCCTAATCACAAAAGTTGTGTCCGAAAAAAGGGTGTGCCATTTTGGCACACCTCTCCTTTTGTTTTATAACCACTTCTCCACAATCCTCTCCGTCCTATCCCACAGTTCCTGCATCTGCACATGGTTGGTAAACTTTCCGGAAAGCTTCTTCTGACGGCAACTCACGTTCAGAGTACCCGTACGTTTCCCCGCATCTTCATTCAGCAGTAGATGAACAGCCGTTTCAGCCCCTTTCTTGGGAGTACGGATGAAAGGACGGAAAAGAATATCCGTCAACGGGTCAAACCACATATGCATCGTTATGATATTGGTGGAAACAATGCCCGGATCGGCTGCATTGACCACAATTCCTTTTTCTTTAAGACGGTCAGCCAGATTAAGAGTAAACAAAGTCAACGCCAGTTTCGTATTACTGTAAACAGGAATACGCCAAAAGTTGCCTTTCCTTCCCCGAAGAAAGAAATCAGGAAAATCGAGATGCCCGACAGCATAGGTACAAGACACCATATTAACAATACGGCTTCCCTCTCCCATCAGAGGAAGAAGTTTGCGCGTCAACAAATAAGGAGCAACATAATTAACGCTTACCGTACGTTCCAAACCATCCTCCGTAATAAAGCGGTCCGTCTCCATTGTCCCCGCATTATTCATCAGCAGACTGACAGTATCGCCACGCTTCAAAACAGTTTCGGCAAAAGCCGACACAGACGCCAGCGAAGACAAGTCCACGCCCAATACCTCAAGATGCGGATTACCAGTATCGCGCACCAACATCTCCCTCACTTTCTCCGCCTTTTCCGGACGGTAGCAAGCCATAATAATCTTATATCCGGCCTCAGCCACAGCGCGTGTTATTTCCGTTCCCATACCGCCGTCGGCACCGGTTATAATAGCAAGTTTCACGTTTATCTATTACAAATTATAAATTACAAAATCCAAGGAGACAGCAATCACCCTTTCGCTTCTATTCTCTCAATCTCCCGCTTCAGGCAAGCCGGAAGCTCCTCACTCAAATGCTGATGACAAGCCATTTCAACAGAATACATCCGGGCTATACAGTAGTTGCTGTGCCGACAATTGCAGCGTGCATTCTCTTCTTCACGCATACGGTTCACAAACCCCGGTTCATTGAGTAGCGCACGCGCCATTTGCACGGCATCAAAACCATCGTCCAATACTTCGTCTATTTTGGAACGCGACACCAGTCCGCCCACGTATATCAACGGCATCTTCAACTCCGCACGGAACTTCAAGGCATCTTCCAGAAAATAAGCTTCTTTGAACGGCACAGCAGGTATCATCCACTTGCCTACCATGCGCACTCCATACTTCAACCACCAGCACGTCATGTAATGCGTCATGCTGCTAATCGGCATTTCCCCACGCATCACATACATAGGAGCCTTGCTTACAAACCCACCACTCAGCACCAGCCCGTGCGCTCCCGACCGTTCGAGGCGCTTGGCCACCTGCATCGTTTCATCCATCTCCATGCCTCCCCGGAATCCGTCACGCATATTCATTTTCACAAGCACCGCCATATCGTTACCGGCAGCTTTCATCACCTCCTCCATTACCATATCCATAAAACGCATACGGTTCTGCAACGAACCGCCGAATTCATCTTTTCGATGATTGGTAGAGGGTGAAAGGAACTGGCTGATGAGATAACCATGCCCTGCATGGATTTCCACAGCATCAAACCCCGCCTCACGCGCCAGATTTACCGAACGCCCGTAGGCACGTGCCATCTCCGGAAGTTCATCGGCACGCAGTCCGCGTACAAAAGTGGGCGAATACAGGTTAAAGCCACTGCTTGCACCGACAGGAGTACACCCGCAAATACTCTTATGCGACATATTTCCGCAATGCCCCAATTGAATGCCGGCAGCGGCGCCCTCCGAGTGTATCGCATTAGTCAGCTTGCGAAGTCCCGGAATGATTTCAGGACGCATCCACAACTGGCGGTCAAAAGAAAGGCCGCTCCGGGTAACGGCGGCATAAGCCACGGTAGTCATACCGATACCGCCCGCTGCAACCGAGCGATGATAGTCGAGCAACATATCCGAAGGCGCATTGCCCGGACACATACTCTCAAAAGCGGCCGAACGGATGGTACGGTTGCGTAAAGTCAGCGGTCCGAAAGTGACCGGTGTGAATAATTTTGATTCCATGTGATGATTTATGATTTATCAATTTTCAACAATCAACTGTTCAATAGATATAAGGTATGATGCGTTTGCGTTTTCCCACCGCCTCATCACCGAATTCTTCCCGATAGTGACGGTAGATGGCATCGGCACGAGGAACAAGATTGGCAAAAGTCCACCAGACAAACACCCATGCAGCGGGTGAAGCGGTAAGTATGGCAAACCCCGTCCATTCCACTAATTCACCGAAATAGTTGGCGGAAGTGACATAGCGGTAAAAGCCCTTTGCCGGAAGATAATGCTTCGTGTCGCCCGGCTTGCGCAGATGCCGTATCACATAATCGGAATGGAGATTGATGAACATACCCGCAAAAAACAGCAAGGCTCCCGGCAACGCATTCGGCTTCAGCCAATAAGCCCAGCCGTCGGCATACAGTCCTTCGGAAGCAAAATAGAACAAACCGCCTGCCTGCATCATTCCATTCAGGGCGTTGAACACAATCCCCATAGCCATAATCGCTATCGGCATCCGGCTCTTCCCTTTCAGCAAAAAAGGAAAAACAAACGAACGCTGGAGATAATGCAGCTGGAATAACAGGAAGAAAAGATATACCGGCACAGCAAACCCCACCCCGCTCCTGCCCCACAGCCAGAACATAACGATGAACACCGGCGCTTCCATCAGCACCCATGCCAGCTTGTTGTTAATGGAATATCCCCATGACGCCGTACGGAACATTCCGTACCCCGCTTTGATAAAATAAAGTGCAATGAACACAAAAAGTGCAGTCGCACTCATCACTCCCAAGAATATATGAAATCCTTCTTCGCTCATACTCTTTAATTTAAGTGTGGCAAATATAAAGAAAACTCATGAGAATCAAACCGTTTTCCTGTAAGAATTAAAAACAACAAGAGAGAAGACGTAAATCTGAGGATGCTAAAGTTTATTCGTTCCGCCATGGGGTACTTTCCGTTCCACCGTGGAGAAAGTTTCGTTCCACCGTGGTGGAACGGAAAGTACCCCACGGTGGAACGAATAAGGTATCGCTGTCCGACCTCTTAATCGTCTCAGTGATACCTCATACAATCCGGCAATCCGATGCCTATGTCTGTCAAATGGATTCTAACGTTTCTTGATAGGAATATATGCCACTTCCTCCAGCACATTCTTGTATGCCGGACGGATGATACGTTTACCTTCAAAGTTCAGTTCCTCATTGCGGTGTGCACACCAGCCTACGATACGCGCCATGGCAAAAAGCGGAGTAAAGATTTCCTGCGGCAAACCAATCATCTCGTATACAAAACCGGAATAGAAATCAACATTGCTCGAAACGGTCTTTCCGTTGTTCTTCACACGTCCAAAGACCTCGATAGCACGTTCTTCAAGCAATTCAAGGAATGCAAACTCACGTTCTTTGCCTTTCTCGCGGGCAAGGTCGCGGGCAAGTTCCTTCAACAGTATGGCACGCGGGTCGGAAATTGTGTAAACGGCATGGCCGATACCATATATCAGTCCTGTCTTGTTGTAAACCTCCTTGTTCAGCATACGGGTAAAGTAAGTGTCAATCTCATCCACATTCGTCCAATCCCGGATGTTCTCCTGCAGATGGTGGAACATATCGGTGACCTGAATATTGGCGCCGCCATGAAGCGGACCTTTCAACGAACCGATACCCGCAGCAATAGAGGAGTAAGTATCCGTCCCCGTAGAAGAAGTTACACGTACAGTGAACGTAGAGTTGTTACCGCCGCCATGCTCTGCCTGCAGCACCAGCAAGAGGTCGAGAGTGCGCGCATCCAGTTCCGTGTAATCCTTTTTCAGCATATACAGGAAGTTTTCGGCAATGGAGAGATTCTCCTGCGGATGACGGATGTGCAATGAACGGCCATGAGTGGCATGGCGAAGCATATTGAAGGCGTAAGCTATGATAGTAGGGAACTTTGAAATCAGTTCAATGCTTTGGCGCATCAGGTTATCGCGGGAAGTATCATCGGCATTCGGGTCGAAACGGTACATTTCGAGTACGCTGCGTGCCAGAATGTTCATAATGTTATTTCCCTCAAGCTCAATGATGTTCATCTTCGTTTTCTGTTCCAGCGGCATATTGTCGTTTATCAGTTCGCGAAAGGACACCAGTTCCTCCTTGTCGGGCAGGCGGCCGGAAAGCAACAGATAGGCCACTTCCTCAAAACCGAAACGCTTTTCTTTAAGAATGGCGTGCGCCAAATCTTCAAGGTCATAACCGCGGTAGAACAACTTACCCGGAATGGGTTTCAATCCTCCGCCCGGAATACGTTCGTAGCCTACTACATTACCAATCTTGGTCAATCCGACCAGCACACCCGTCCCGTCCTCGTTGCGCAAGCCGCGCTTCACATCAAACTTCTTGAACAATTCGTTCTCAATCCGGGTCGCTTCTTTCAGGTCTTCAGACAGCTTGTAAATCAAATATTCCTTCTTCATAATCATTTCGTTTTATTCGTTATTTTTATTTTTCTATTCTTTCCACAATCTCCCTTGTAAAAGCCGATGTGGACAACGAGACACCGTCCGGCATAAAACGGGCCAAATCGGCGGTGGCACGACCTTCCGTAAAGCTATCCTCCAATGCTTTCTCTATCAGTGCAGCCGCTTCTTTCCAACCCAGATGTTCGAGCATCATCACCGCGGAAAGGATGATGGAACATGGATTTACAATATCTTTTCCTGCAATGTTGGGAGCCGTGCCGTGAGTAGCCTCAAAAATGGCATGCCCCGTCTGGTAGTTGATGTTGGCGCCCGGAGCGATACCGATGCCGCCCACCATGGCAGCCAGCTGGTCGGAAACGTAATCACCGTTCAGGTTCAGCGTGGCAATGACCGAGTATTCTTCGGGGATGAGCAACGTATTCTGCAAAAAGGCATCGGCAATGCAGTCTTTGATGGCAAGACGTCCGTCGGCTATCTCCCTGCCAAACTCACGTTCGGCCAACTCATAGCCCCATTTCTTGAAACCGCCTTCGGTGAACTTCATGATATTGCCTTTGTGCACCAACGTTACGGAAGGAAAATGGTTTTCGAGCGCATACAGACAAGCTGCGCGCACCAACCGCTCCGTTCCTTCTTTAGACACAGGCTTTACCCCAAAGGAAGAGGTCTGGGGAAAGCGCACTTTAGTCACCCCCATTTCATCATGCAGGAAACGGTAGAACTTCTCGGCTTCCGGCGTTCCGGCTTCCCACTCGATACCTACATAAATATCTTCCGTATTCTCACGAAATACGCACATATTTACCTTCTGCGGCTCTTTCACCGGAGAGACTACGCCTTTATACCAGCGCACAGGGCGCAGGCAGACGTACAAATCGAGTGTTTGGCGCAATGCCACGTTCAGCGAGCGGATGCCGCCGCCGATAGGTGTAGTCAACGGTCCTTTGATGCCTACCTTGTAAGTCCGGAACGCTTCCATCGTCTCTTCCGGCAGCCAAGAACCCGTTTCATTAAATGCCCGCTCACCCGCCAGCACTTCTTTCCATTCTATACTCCGGCTGTCTCCGTAGGCTTTTTTCAAGGCTGCATTCACAACAGCCTGCATGGACGGGGTTATCTCCGCACCCACTCCGTCGCCTGTAATAAAAGGTACAATAATCTTTTCCATATTCTATCGTGCATTTAATGCAGAACCGGCACGGAACCAGCCTATCTGCTGTTCATTATACGTATGTTGTACTTCAAAACTCTCTTTGCTGCCGTCTTCGTGGTGAAGTACTACTTTCAGGTTGTGCCCCGGAGCAAAATCCTTCAAGCCCGTCACAGAAAGCAAATCGTGCTCCTGAATCTTATCATAATCCGCCTTGTCTATAAAGGTCAGCGCCAACATACCTTGTTTCTTCAGATTTGTCTCGTGGATACGCGCGAAACTCTTTGCCAATATGACACGTACATTCAGGAAACGCGGTTCCATAGCGGCGTGTTCGCGGCTGGAGCCCTCACCGTAGTTTTCTTCGGCAACGACAATGGAAGCGATTCCCTCGGATTTATACAGCTTTGCCGTACCGGAAACCGTTCCGTACGTATTGGTGGAACGGTTCCATACTTTGTTCGTTTCTCCGTTAAAGGCATTGACAGCACCCATCAGCATATTGTCGGAGATATTCTCCAAATGTCCGCGGAAACGGAGCCACGGTCCTGCCATCGAGATATGGTCGGTAGTACACTTGCCCTGTGTCTTAATCAACAAAGGCATATTCAGCAAGTCTGTTCCGTCCCATGCAGGGAACGGGGTAAGAAGTTGCAGTCGTTGCGATTGGGGAGCTACCACAATATCCGTCTTTATCTTGGAAGGTGCGGTATAACCCTCGCTGCCTGCGGTAAATCCCTTAGGCGGCAGTTCCTCGCCTACGGGTTCGGAGAGTTTTACTCTTTCGCCGTTGGCATTGACCAATGTGTCTTTCAGCGGATTAAAGCACAAATCCCCGGCAATGGTCAACGCCATTGTCAGTTCGGGAGAGGCAACAAACGCATATGTGTTCGGATTGCCATCCGCACGCTTGGCAAAATTCCGGTTGAAAGAAGTCACGATGGAGTTCTTGCGGGTGGGGTCATCCGTCACACGTTTCCACTGTCCGATACAAGGACCGCAGGCATTTGCCATAATCGTGGCGCCTATTTTCTCAAAAGCGTCAATCATGCCGTCACGTTCCGCTGTGGCGCGTATGCGCTCCGAACCCGGATTGACAATCAAAGGAGCTGCCACATACAGATGTTTATCCGTCACCTGACGTGCCAAAGATACGGCACGGCTTAAGTCCTGATAGGATGAATTGGTGCAAGAACCAATCAGCCCCACTTCCATTTTGCGGGGATAACCGTTCTTCAAGACCTTCTCGGAGAATTCCGAAATGGGTGTAGCGGCATCCGGTGTAAACGGGCCGTTGATGTAAGGCTCCAATGTGGAAAGGTCTATGTCAATAATGCGGTCGTAGTATTGTTCCGGATTGGCAGCCACTTCATCATCGGCACGCAGTTCCGCGGCAACGGCGGTAGCCATATCCGCCACTTCCTCGCGTCCGGTAGCTTTCAGGTAAGTAGCCATACGCTCGTCATAAGGGAAAAGAGAAGTTGTGGCTCCTACCTCCGCACCCATATTGCAAATCGTTGCTTTCCCGGTAGCCGAAAGCGAAGCCGTACCCGGTCCGAAGTACTCAATAATGGCATTCGTTCCGCCCTTCACCGTCAGGATTCCCGCCAACTTCAAGATAACGTCCTTAGGAGCCGCCCAGCCGTTCAGCTTTCCGGTGAGACGCACACCAATCAGACGGGGCATCTTCAGCTCCCACTCCATACCGGTCATTACATCCACCGCATCGGCGCCACCTACACCGATAGCCACCATTCCCAGACCACCGGCATTCGGAGTATGAGAATCGGTGCCTACCATCATACCGCCGGGAAATGCGTAGTTTTCCAACACAACCTGATGAATGATACCCGCTCCGGGTTGCCAGAAACCGATGCCGTAACGGGAAGAGACGTCGCGGAGGAAATCATACACTTCCTCGTTCGTCTTGGTGGCGGTGGCGATATCTTCTTTTGCTCCTTTATAAGCCTGAATCAAATGGTCGCAGTGTACCGTCGAAGGGACAGCCGCCTCATCGCGGCCTGCATTCATAAACTGCAATAATGCCATCTGGGCGGTTGCATCCTGCATGGCGACACGGTCGGGGCGAAAATTTACGTAGTCCTCACCGCGTTTGTAGTTCCTTACAGTCTTCTCATCGTACAAATGAGCATACAAAATCTTCTCGGCTAAAGTCAACGGACGTTGCAACAGAGTCCGGATGCGCTCTATTTTACCCTCATAAAGTGCATAAAACGCTTTGAGCATTGTTAAATCATATACCATAACCACTTTTGTTTTAGTTTTTTCAATATTGTAAAGATTACAAATTAATATAATAAACAAATTAAAATAAGGAAAAGTTTAACAAAATAAAGCATTTTTTCCCCTAAAGGCTGAGATTTATTACCTTTGCAAAAGAATATTCATCACAAAAGACGCAGAGTCTCACAATAATAAGAATGAGCGAAAATAACAATATACAATCTCCCATTATACACCTTCAACGGCAGCAACTCTTGTTACGTATGGAGTATGAATACGAAAAAGAGGAGTTCAAACGGCAAACAGAGAATATGGGTGTCGCCCGAAAAGTAAAACGAGGACTCTGCTGGTATCCCGTCTCACCGGGTCGAAGTTACTATAATTCGCTGAATCAATTAGTAATAGAAATTACACATATCGAAAATACGGATATAGAACATAACTTCGAATTCGGACGTCCTGTCTGTTTCTTCCGTCAGTCTGCCGACGGGAAAATCACCTACTTCAATTTTACGGGCACCGTCAGTTATGCCGACGAGACACGTATGGTAGTGGTTATGCCCGGCACGGGAGCTGTCATGGATGTGCAGTCCGCCGACAATCTCGGAGTACAGCTTTATTTCGATGAGACCTCTTACCGCACGATGTTTGAGGCGCTGGAAGATGTACTCCGCGCAAAAGGCAATCGGCTTGCCGAATTGCGGGACATCCTGCTGGGAACGGTAAAAACCGGTTTTCGTGAGCTCTACCCGGTACGTTTCCCATGGCTGAACCCTACCCAAGAGACAGCCGTCAACAAAGTGTTGTGTGCCCGCGACGTATCCATCGTACACGGTCCTCCGGGAACAGGCAAAACAACCACGCTTGTAGAAGCCATCTACGAGACTCTGCACCGGGAGCCCCAAGTATTGGTGTGCGCCCAAAGCAATATGGCAGTCGACTGGATTTCCGAGAAGTTAGTGGACAGAGGTGTAAATGTGCTGCGAATCGGTAATCCCACACGGGTAAATGATAAAATGCTGTCATTCACTTACGAACGCCGGTTCGAAAACCATCCGCTTTATCCCGAATTATGGAGCATTCGTAAGGAACTCCGGCAACTGGGCGGTAAGACCCGCCGCGGCAATTATGATGAACGCGAAGGAATACGCAGCCGCATGAGTCGCCTGCGTGACCGCGCCACCGCACTGGAAGTGCAAATCAATGCCGAGCTGTTCGACAATGCCCATGTCATAGCCTCAACCCTTGTCAGTAGCAATCATCGCTTGCTGAACGGACGCCGCTTCGGCACGCTGTTCATCGACGAAGCTGCCCAAGCCTTGGAAGCCGCCTGCTGGATAGCCATCCGCAAGGCAGACCGGGTAGTGTTGGCAGGCGACCACTGCCAATTACCCCCCACCATCAAATGCTACGAAGCCGCACGTGGCGGATTGGAACAGACCTTAATGGAAAAGGTTGTAACCAACAAGCCGTCTGCCGTATCTTTATTAAAGGTACAATATCGAATGCATGAGGATATTATGCGTTTTTCCTCGGAATGGTTTTATAACGGAGAGTTGGAAGCAGCTCCCGAAATACGCCATCGGGGCATATTGGACTGGGACACTCCCGTTACATGGATTGATACTTCCGATATGGATTTCAAGGAAGAGTTTGTCGGAGAAACATTCGGACGCATCAACAAGGAGGAAGCCAATCTATTACTAAAAGAGTTGGAAGCGTACATTCAGCGAATAGGTGGCGAACGCATCCTTGAAGAACGCATCGACTTCGGACTAATCTCGCCCTACAAGGCGCAAGTACAATATTTACGGGGAAAAATAAAAAACAACGCCTCTTTACGCCCCTACCGCAGCTTGATAACAGTCAATACCGTCGACGGATTTCAAGGACAGGAACGGGACGTGATTTTTATCAGTCTGGTACGTGCCAATGAAGAAGGGCAAATCGGCTTTCTGAACGATTTGCGCAGAATGAACGTGGCGATAACAAGGGCACGCATGAAATTGGTGATACTGGGAGAAGCAGCCACACTGAGCCACCATGCATTCTATAAAAGACTGCTTGAATACATAAGAAAGATTAATGAAAAGTAATGAAAGAAAGGCTGTGTCAACGTTCTTCTGACACAGCCTTTCTTTCATTATTCTCTGATTTATATCAAGAATCAGTTGTTTTCCGGACGGAGCTTACGAACCGTTACGGCAGTCTGCCACATTTCGCTTTCGCGCAATGCTTTCAATTCTTCGTTCAGTTTCTCACGATAGTCAGGCTTAGAGTTGCTGTCAATAGAAATCTGAGCTTCGTTGCCGGACTTAACACTCTGATACAATTTCTGTACAACCGGCTTGATGGCATCGTGGAACGGGCCCATCCAGTCCAAAGCGCCGCGTTGAGCAGTAGTAGAACAGTTGGCATACATCCAGTCCATACCGTTCTTTGCAAACAACGGCATCAATGACTGCGTCAGTTCTTCAACAGTTTCGTTGAACGCTTCTGACGGAGTATGACCGTTTTCACGCAAAACTTCGTACTGAGCCAACAGCAAGCCTTGAATGGCACCCATCAAAGAACCGCGCTCACCGGTCAGGTCGGAAGTAGCTTCACGGATGAAAGTTGTTTCGAACAAATAGCCGGAACCGATACCGATACCCAGTGCAAGCGTTCTGTCCAAAGCCTTGCCAGTAGCATCCTGATAGATGGCGTAAGAAGAGTTCAAGCCGCGGCCCTCGAGGAACATTGTACGAAGTGACGTACCCGAGCCTTTGGGAGCAACCATGATAACATCAATATCTTTAGGAGGAACTACACCGGTACGGTCGCTCCAAGTAATAGCGAAACCATGAGAGAAGTAAAGAGCCTTTCCGGCCGTAAGATAAGGTTTCATTGTGGGCCATACAGACATTACAGCTGCATCAGACAACAGGCACATAATAACAGTACCTTTCTGACAAGCATCTTCAATGCTGAACAGCGTTTCACCCGGAACCCATCCGTCTGCAACGGCTTTTTCATAAGTCTTGCCCTGACGCTGGCCTACAATCACATTGAAGCCATTGTCGCGCAGGTTGCAAGCCTGGCCGGGACCTTGTACACCGTAACCGATAACTGCGATTGTCTCATCCTTTAAAATCTCACGTGCTTTTTCCAAAGGAAACTCTTCGCGGGTCATTACATTTTCAATAACACCGCCAAAATTCAATTGTGCCATTTTTTGTTTTAATTTTTATTTGTGGCTTATGCCAACTAATTGATTAATAAATTATTTCTCTACAAATATCACTTTAGAACGGCAAACCACTTCGCTGCCATTCTTTCTTACTTCTACATCATACGTACCGTTGCCTACATAGTCTTTATAAAAAGTAAGCTCGTCATCGTAATAGCTCTCGGCTACATATGCCATTTCAAAACGACGGATACGGCTCTCCTTATATAGTTCTATCGGAAACAAATCAAGGATGTGCTCGATATAACGGATACTGTTTACGTGCCCGTTAATATCAATATCGCTGTATCTGGCATTCAGCGAAGAAGCCGGCTCCATAGAAGTCACTTTTATACGCGAAGGCTTCTCAATGGGGCAAGGCTCGTCGCACACATAGTCCACAATACTGCCACCGTGCAAGGCCAGCAAATCGGCAGGCTTACGGGTATTAAGGCTAATCATAGCCCATACGGAACGTGCATATCCTATTTTCTTTCCGTCTTTGTTGATGATGGCAAAGTTACGGTCCGTAAAGAGGCGGTATACATTCTCCACCCAAGTCTGGATAGAGAAATCCTCGTATTGGTACGGCATCTCGTCCAACTCGATGGCAAGACGGGAAAGTACCCACGTGTAGTTGTCCTCATTCAAGGTTGCAATACCGAAACCGCGTTCTGTTGCATGAAATCCTGCACAGTTCAGCAAATGGTTGCCGAGCACACCCATTGTAAGACGGCCGGTAAAGTCCACATGGAACGGTTCGGCTACAAACTTGTAAGTACCTATTTTATTGTTTTCACTCATTGTCCTTGTTGTTCTTTACTCCGGCGATATTTTGTTTCACGATCCGCCAGATACTCGTTTACGCGTTCAAAGCAACTCGTTGTGATAGCCACACGACCGGAACGTACAAACTGGAGTACACACTCCAAAGCACGCAGTTCCTCATAAAGATTGGTTATCTCCTCACTCATGCCGTTCTTCTCTACAATGGAGAATACGGAATTTACCTCCACGATACGCGCATTGTACTTGCGGATGATTTTGGATACTTCCGGCTTCTCCTCCAGCGTGGGAGTCGTTATCTTGTAAAGCGCAATCTCATGCTGATAGATTTCATCATCCGTGAAATAGTGCGCCTGCAATACATCTATCTTTTTGGTGATTTGCTTCGTCACCTTCTCAATAGTGTCTTTGTCCGTCCAAGCTGTAATGGTGTATTTATGCACCCCCTTGATAGAGGATGCCGAAACGTTCAAACTCTCGATATTGATTTGACGGCGGGTAAATACAGCCGTTACCTGATTCAGCAGACCTGCAAAGTTTTCCGAATGAACGATAATTGTATATAATGTCTTGTCCATAACTTTATTAATGAAGAATTAAGAATGAAGAATTACATTTTGTACATATCTCCTTAATGAAGAATGCAGAATAAAAGAGAAACATCCCGAAAATTCTTCATTCTCATCATTTATATTAGCACTCCAGCAACATTTGGTTCACAGAGCCACCCGGAGGTGTCATCGGCATTACATTCCCCTCTTCCTCTACGCAAGCTTCCAACAGGAACGGACCGTCTGTCGCAATCATCTCTTCAATGGCTTCTGCCAATTCCTCGCGGGTAAATACACGGCGTGCCGGAATTTCGTAGGCGGAAGCAATCTTCATGTAGTCAGGATTCATCATCGGAGTGAACGAATAACGGTGATTGAAGAACATGGCTTGCCATTGACGAACATTACCGAGAAAGTTATTGTTCAGCAAAATCATCTTAACGGGAGCTTTCTGTTCCATTATCGTACCCAGCTCCTGCAAGTTCATCTGCAGACCGCCGTCACCCATAAAGACGCAAACCGTACGGTCGGGACGTCCGAAAGTAGCGCCGATAGCGGCAGGAAGACCAAAGCCCATTGTACCCAAACCTCCGGAAGTAACAATACTGCGCTCCTTGCTATATTTAAAGTAGCGGGCAGACATCATCTGGTTCTGACCTACATCCGTCACCAAAACAGCCTCGTTATGCGTGGCCTCACTAACGGCACGCACCACTTCGCCCATGCTCAAAGCATCACCTGCCGGATGCAGTTCGGGACGGATTACCTTCTCCTCTTCCATCTGTTCGTAGGGCAGGAAACTTTCCAGCCACTCTTTATGTTCGGCGGGGTTCAGTAATTCGGTTACTGCGGCAAGAGTGTCTTTGCAATCGCCCAATACTGCCACGTCAGTCTTTACATTCTTGTCTATCTCCGCAGGGTCAATATCGAAATGGATTACTTTTGCCTGCGGCGCATAAGTGGATATTTTGCCAGTGACACGGTCGTCAAAGCGCATACCCACCGCAACCAGCACATCGCATTTGTTGGTGTTTATATTCGGGCCCAGATTGCCGTGCATACCCAGCATGCCTTTATTCAGGGGATGATCCGTAGGCAATGCGGAAAGCCCCAGCAAAGTGCAGCCGGCAGGCATACCTGCCTTTTCGATGAAAGCACGCAATTCGTTTTGCGCATTGCCGAGCTCCACACCTTGTCCCACCAATACCAACGGACGTTCCGCAGCATTTATCAAATCGGCAGCCTGTTGTATGGCTTCCGGCTCCATTTCCGGTACGGGCAGATAGCTGCGCACATAATCCACCCGGGTAGGAATATACTCCGTCCTATCCACTTGGGCATTCTTGGCAAAGTCCAGTACAACCGGACCGGGACGTCCGCTCTGTGCGATGTAGAAAGCGCGGGCGACAGCCCATGCCACGTCTTCCGCACGACGAATCTGGTAGCTCCACTTCGTGATAGGTTGTGTAATGCCTACCAAGTCCACTTCCTGAAAGGCGTCCGTTCCGAGAAATCCCGTAGCAACCTGCCCTGCAATGACAACTATCGGTGTACTGTCTATCATGGCATCGGCAATACCTGTAATGGTGTTTGTTGCACCCGGACCGCTGGTGACCAGACATACGCCGACCTTACCCGACACACGTGCAAAGCCCTGTGCAGCATGAGTAGCTCCCTGTTCATGGCGAACGAGGATATGATTCAGATTCTCTCGGTGGTCGTATAAGGCATCAAATACCGGCATGATGCTGCCACCCGGATAACCGAAAATGGTCTTTACTCCCTGATGTTCCAGAGAACGCATCAATGCTTCTGCGCCTGTTATTAAGTTTTCCATATCTATTTATTATTGTTTTCCGGGCACGGAATTCTAAATTAATCTATCAGCCTTACAGCTCCTTTATCTGCCGAACTTACCATGCCGGCATACGCTTTCAACGCTTTCGACACTTGGCGGTCGCGGGTTACCGGCGTCATGGGACGGGCAGCCAGTTCACCGTCCGTCAGCTTCACATTGATAGAGCGGTTCGGTATATCTATTTCGATGATGTCACCGTCCTGAATCTTACCGATATTGCCACCCGCAGCGGCTTCGGGAGAGATATGCCCGATGCTCAGTCCGGAAGTACCGCCGCTAAAGCGTCCGTCGGTAATCAGCGCACATTCCTTGCCTAAATGGCGGGATTTGATATAAGAAGTGGGATAAAGCATTTCCTGCATACCCGGACCGCCTTTCGGACCTTCGTGGGTGATGACGACAACATCGCCGCTGACAACCTTTCCATCCAGAATACCGTCGCAGGCAGCTTCTTGCGAATCGAATACTTTAGCAGGGCCGGTAAACTTCCATATACTTTCGTCCACTCCGGCAGTTTTGACCACACAACCGTCCTGTGCTATGTTTCCTTTCAGAACAGCCAGTCCGCCGTCCTTGCTATAAGCATGCTGCAGGTCGCGGATACAACCTTCGGCACGGTCTGTGTCCAATTCCTTATAATAAGTATCCTGCGAACCGAGTACCAGATTGAACTTTCCGGCAGCGGCACTGGAATATTTCTTGATAGCTTTCTCACAAATATTCGGGCTTGTGATGCAATACCGGTCTATTTCCTCCGCCAGTGTCATCCCGTCTACACGGCGTACATTCGTATCCACCAAGCCGCCTTTGGCAAGCTCGCCCATAATGGCAACGATACCGCCGGCACGGTTTACATCCTGCACATGATATTTCCGGGTATTGGGAGCCACTTTGCACAAGCAAGGAGTCTTACGGGACAGCATATCAATGTCATCCATCGTGAAATCCGCTCCGGCTTCATGCGCCACCGCCAGCAAGTGAAGCACCGTATTGGTGGAACCGCCCATTGCAATATCCAGTGTCATTGCATTCAGGAAAGCCTCACGAGTGGCAATGCTGCGGGGAAGTACGCTTTCGTCTCCCTCTTCATAATACTTATAAGCGTTTTCAACAATCAGCTTGGCGGCATCCTCAAACAGTTTCTTGCGATTCTCGTGGGTAGCCACAATCGTACCGTTACCCGGCAACGCCAGACCGATAGCCTCGTTCAGGCAGTTCATGGAATTGGCGGTAAACATACCCGAGCAACATCCGCAAGTAGGACAAGCGTGCTGTTCTATCTTGGCAACATCGCTATCGCTCACGCTTTCATCGGCCGACTTAATCATAGCATCAATCAGGTCGAGGTGCTGTCCGTTCCATTCTCCGGCTTCCATAGGACCACCGGAAACAAATACCGTAGGAATGTTCAGCCTCATCGCAGCCATAAGCATACCCGGCGTAATTTTGTCGCAGTTGCTGATGCAAACCATGGCATCCGCCTTATGCGCATTCACCATATATTCCACGCTGTCGGCTATGATATCGCGTGACGGCAATGAATACAGCATACCGTCGTGCCCCATCGCGATGCCGTCGTCAATGGCAATCGTATTGAATTCGGCAGCAAAGCAGCCTTGCTTTTCTATCTCTTCCTTTACAAACTGGCCTATTTCATGCAGATGCACATGCCCCGGTACAAACTGGGTAAAAGAATTGACTATCGCAATTATGGGCTTGCCCATTTGCTCCTTCTTCATGCCGTTTGCCACCCACAATGCGCGGGCACCTGCCATACGGCGGCCTTGTGTGCTGAACGAACTGCGTAACTGATGTTTCATCTTATCTGTCTCCTTTTATGAAAAAAGCCTTTCTCACCGTAATGAGAAAGGCTTATTATAAATATCTTTACCGTACGAATACATACACAACCTTTCTCACGCTCTTGATGCCACCACCACGACGCGAATAATATGCAGGACTGCCAGGTTAATAGATGTATGTAGATTCATAACTAAATTATCTTTATTGTTCTCTTATTTGTTGTTTCATATAAATATGCTGCAAAGGTAAGTGCTTTTTTATAAACTCCAAACAAATTGAAGAAAAAAAAGATATAAACATGAATAATCGTAAGGAAACCGCGCTTTAAAATCTTATTTTATCACTTATCAGTTGCAAATAAAACGATTCGGATACTTTTTAAAGAAGATATTCATCAATTCCAAAGCATTTAATAATCTGAAAATTACCGGAACGCTTCCCTTCCCGAAACAAAATATTCCGTATCTTTGCGCACTAAGCGAAAATTACGCGAGACTGAAAAACAGTATTTATTAATAAAGAAATAACAAAATCAATGGAAACAGTAGAAAACAAGTACATCACCTTAGCATATAAGTTGTACACAATTGAAAACGGAGAAAAAGAATTCACAGAAGAGGCGCCCGCAGAGCACCCGTTCCAATTTATCTCCGGATTGGGCCTGACACTGGAATCTTTCGAGAACCAAGTGAAAGATTTGAAGAAAGGTGACAAGTTCGACTTTACAATCAAAGCCGAAGAAGCCTACGGCGAATATGACGACGAGCACGTTATCGACCTCCCGAAAAACATCTTCGAGATAGAAGGCCAGTTTGACAGCGAACGTGTAGTAGAAGGTGCCGTTATTCCTTTGATGACCTCAGAAGGCCAGCGCATCAACGGAAGCGTGGTAGAAGTAAAAGATGATGTAGTAGTAATGGATATGAATCACCCCTTGGCAGGTTGCGACCTGAACTTTGTAGGTGAAATCACCGAAAACCGTCCGGCTACCAACGATGAATTGGCAGAAATGGCACGCATGATGAGCGGCGGCGGATGCAGTGGCGGATGCGACTGCGGAGACTGCGGCAGCGGATGCGGCGACCATGAATGCGGGGACGGATGCTGCCATTAAAAATTGAAAACTTTTAAAGTTGAAAGTTAGCTATGCAGCATTATAGTGTAGCTGACTTTCAACTTTAAAAGCTATCAACTCTAAAAGCTATCAATTATTTCCCTTTTCCTGTCATTATCTCCAGCACCAGTCTGTCCGTTTCATCCATTCCTTTAGAACCTATCTTTGTCAGGTTGCGGATGCTTTGATCTACATCTTCATCAATTATTCCTTCAACTGAAGTAACACAACGATTCTCCATTGCCATTATGGCGGAAAGGACGGCGGTGGAAACGCCGGTAGTTACTTTCAGGGCGCAACTGGGCTTGGCGCCGTCACAAATCATTCCGGTAAGGTTGGCAATCATATTCTGAACGGCAAAGGCAACTTGTTCGTAAGTGCCGCCCATCAGCCAAGTGATGCCGCAACTGGAACCCGTAGCCGCTACCACACAACCGCATAGTGCAGACAGGCGACCGAGGCTTTGCTTGATGTAAATCACAGTCAGATGGCTAAGCATGAGGGCGCGAATCAATTCCTCCTCCGATTTACCGTTTTCTTCGGCATAAACCAGGACGGGCAACGTGGCGGAGATGCCTTGGTTTCCACTTCCGGAATTACTCATTACCGGTATCATAGCACCTGCCATACGGGCATCACATGCGCCGGATGTATAAGAAAGGATATGAGAGAACACGCTATCGCCCAATATCTTATGTTCATAAGTGCCACGCAGCATTCTGCCCAGCCCATGACCGTAGTTTCCATCGAAAGAGCGTTCGGCGGCAGCTTTATTCAAACGGGCAGTCTCAAGAATAAAACGTATTTCGTCCAGCGGAGCATTCATGGCAAAGTTATACACTTTGCGCAAAGTCAGTTCTACGGTTTGCTCTTCCGCTTCCCCGCAACTTGTGCTTTGCTTATTCAAAAGGATGTCATTGTTACGGGCTATATATATAAAAGTAGTATGTCCGCCGGCAATAATGGCAGTAGCCTTGTTCTCACCCGATTCGCAACATACTTCGATGTAGAGTTTCTCTGTGATATTCTTTTTGAGGGCTATATTAACGCGTTTTTCACCGATAAAGCATTTTCCTTCCTCCACTGCTGCAGGACTACTGTCTTTCAGCACTTCCAGCTGATATTCCGATTTGCCTATCAGCGCTCCCAACGCTATGGCAATGGGCAGCCCTATCATGCCCGTACCGGGAATTCCGACACCCATTGCATTTTTCAAGATATTGGCACTTAACAAGACATTTATCTTTTCCGGTTTTGTCCCCAAGGTTTCGGTCGCTTTCGCCACACATAAAGCTACGGCAATAGGTTCTGTACACCCGATGGCGGGAACTACTTCACGCTGCACTAAGGCAATTATCTGTTTTCTCTCTGTTTCAGTCATCACTACTTCAGTTTTTAATCATGCAAAAATAGCAAAAAGGATTGGAGAAACAACGATAGCCGCCATTATTCATTTCACATTATACAATTTGTATAATTCAGTTACGACCGCTACATTTCCATCATGTCGAAGAACATCAGACGCGTGTGCTTGTCATCATCATCGGAGACCAGCAATTTGAAGTCATTTTTGATGTAAAAGGGTACGGCGGACAAATAAGCGTCAACAGTGATAAAGCGGAAAGTCGAGCATGTATCTTCGGCATTGAGCATATGTTTGATAGACAACATCAGTTTGCTTCCGATACCGGTGTTCCGATAATCCTGTGAAACAGCCAGCCGCCCAATCTTTACAGCAGGGTAACTGCTGAAATGTTTGTCGTGAGGGAAGAGCTTTTTCATTTTTCTCCATGCGGAACCGGATGCTTCCACACGTGACACCTTATCATTGAACAGACAGAAATAGGCAGCTATCTGTTCACCGTCGATAAGAAGGAAAGTTTTTCCGATGTGTTTATCATGAAATCCCTTTGCGTCATGCGCAAGAAAGCCATTCAAATCGGCATCGCCGCAATCGAATGGCTTTAACTCGTAATCTTCAGTTAGTTGTATCAGTTTCATACACGGCTTATGCTTGGAAACTTCACTTCGGTTATCAACTCTTCATAAGCCTTGCGAGCCTTATCCCGGTTGGCTTTACGCTCTTCCGCGGTCAAGTTCTCTACCCGCTTCATTTCTGCCTCGAAACGAGCGGCATCTTTACCGAACAGTATCGGTGTTTCTCTAATAGGTCTTGCCATAGTCGTTTCTTTCTAATAGGTTTATATTCAACACAAAAGTAATATATCTCTTTGAGACTGCCAAATAAAAAGGATAAGAAGTGATGATTATCAGATGATATGTGACACTTCCATTATTCATTTCGCATTATACAATTTGTATAATTCAAAATGAATAATTACATTTATATTCACTAAGTGTAGATTAAGCAAATATGAGAAATCCTTTTATCATTACCGGCAACATTCCGGATGTTCTTTTCCGTATGTATCTCCTAAAGTTAAGAGAAAGTGATATCGTTTCAAAACTTTTATAATGCCGAAAGAGCAGAAAGGATTGGAGAAATACTTTATTTACGAAAAAGAAACCTAACTTTGTCGACCGAATTTTGTTATTATTAAAGTTACAAAGGCTTTAATTAGCAAACAGTTATTAACTAAACAGAAAAATATGAGACTTAAAAATCTGATAGCCTGCCTCTTTTTAGGCTTCGCAACAACATCGTGCATTCAAGACGAAGCACTCAACTCCGAAGCAGCCATTGATGCTTGTACCGGTACAGACGTACAATTAGCTCATATCAATAGCGATTCAAAAGAGATAAACATATACGTGCATAAAGGAGCGGATTTATCAAAACAGCAATTACAGTTTAAGTTGCCCGCAGGCGCAACCCTCAAAGCGAACGAACATTATCCGGATGACGTAATGAACAATTACGATTTCAGCAATGACTCGCACTCACGCACCTTTACCGTAACTTCCGAAGACGGAGAATGGCACTCCACATATACCGTAAAGATTATACCGACCGAAGTACCCGGCTCTTTCCACTTTGAAGAACTGCTTCCATCAAGCAATACCGAGTACGACATTCTTTATGAGTTCGAACCGGGAACATCAACCAGTGTTTCACGTGTACTGCAATGGTCAAGCGGTAACCCCGGATTCAAGTTAACCAGTATGGCAGATAACCGTACCGGCTATCCAACCCAGCAAATAACCGACGGCTACCGCGGCAAAGGGTTGAAACTAACCACCTGCGACACCGGCAGCTTCGGCGCTATGGTGAAGATGTATATTGCGGCTGGCAACCTGTTCATCGGCTCTTTCGACTTGGCAAACGCACTAAAAGATCCTTTGCGGGCTACTAAGTTCGGCATACAATATTACAAGCGTCCCGTTTCACTAAAAGGCTACTATAAGTTCAAAGCCGGAGACGTGTACACCGATGAAGGCGTAGTACAGAAAGACAAAAAAGACCGTTTCGACATTTATGCCATACTATACGAGGCAAACGAAAACTCTTTCATGCTGGATGGCAGCAACAGCTTGGATTTGACTTCCGACAAGCTCGTATCCATCGCCCGTATCAGCGAAGAAGAAGCTAAAGAAACCGATACATGGACAGCGTTTGAGTTGCCTTTTGAAGCGGTAAACGGTAAAAGCATAGACGCTGCCAAATTGCAGAACGGTAAATATAAATTAAGTATTGTCCTTTCCTCCAGTGTAGACGGCGCTTACTTCAAAGGAGCTGTTGGCAGCACACTGCATATAGACGAATTAGAACTTATAAGCGAAGACAACTAATATTCAGTATGAAAAAGTATCATTTTATTTGCATTATAGCCGTACTGTTGGCAATGGCTGCCAACGTACAGGCACAAGAAGAAAGAAATAAGAGTCTTATCAACTCCTATCTGCATGGTTGGGAATATGGCATAAAAGCCGGATTCAATATTGGTGGTACATCTCCTATTCCTCTGCCTAAGGAAATACGTAAAATAAACAGTTATGCACCCGGCATAGCCATTGCCATTGAAGGTAATGCCACCAAATGGTTTGACAAAGACAAGAAATGGGGACTCACATTGGGCTTACGATTAGAGAACAAGAACATGACAACCGAAGCCACCGTAAAGAATTACGGTATGAAAATCATCAATACCAATGGCGGAGAGTTGGCAGGACTTTGGACAGGAGGAGTCAAAACTAAAGTAAAGAACTCTTATCTTACCATTCCCGTTCTGGCAAACTACCATATCAGTAAACGCTGGATATTGTCTGCCGGCCCTTATTTCTCCTATTTGCTGGAGGGCAACTTCTCCGGACACGTTTACGAAGGGCATCTACGTACCCCCGACCAAACCGGTTCAAAAGTTGAATTCACCGGAGAAAGTATCGCAACGTATGACTTCTCCAATGATTTAAGAAAATTTCAGTGGGGCTTACAACTTGGCGGAGAATGGAAAGCATTCAAACACCTTACCGTACATGCCGACTTGACATGGGGGCTGAACAATATCTTCCAGAAAGACTTTAATACAATAACATTTAATATGTATCCCATCTATATGAACTTAGGATTTGGGTATGCATTCTAAATATAAAGTTTGAGTGTTTTCTCATCACTCGTCACTTTTAGTGGTAACATATTAAAGCAAAAGGAGTTATCGAGTGATAACAATCATAATAAGGAGTGACGACCGCTTTTGGTCGTCACTCCTTATTATAATCCCATTGTTTCTTTTTCTCTTATAACTTACTCACATACAAGGATTTTCCCTTAATCTACATCAAACCGTTAATAGGAGTAAATTTCCCTTTTATTGCAGCATATAGTCCTCAACCATACATACAAAAGAGATTCCGGCACGTTCTTTTTGTCGTTATAGCGTATACTAAATGCCACTATGCACGTAACTAAACCTCGTTTTACAGTTGCGGGCTGTACGGTTTGCAGTTGTGGGCTCTACAGCCCGCAGTTGGCAACCGTACAGCCCGCAACTGTAAAACGAGGTTATACTACTGATGAAAACAGAAAAAACACAAAGCTGGGGTATGTTTTCAAAGAAGTATGATAATGTTTCAGTCTATGGAAATCGGAGATAAGCACAGAGGATAATCTTAATTACCCCTCAAAAGACTATACTAAAAGTATTAAAAAAAGGTAAGAAACACTGATTGTTTCTTACCTTTCAAATTTCTAAATTATAATATCATCATTCACCAATAATTTCTAATTCATCTACAATAAGAGTACTATTTACAGCACCCTTAAATTTGTCACCATCTTTACTTGAAGAGCACACAATAGCCAATTTATATTCCTTACTTTCATCATAAGATTTACCTTCCAAATATTTAAACGGAATATTAAACTTAGTCCATTCTGCCTTTTCAGAGCCATCTTCCAACTGAGCAAGTGCTACACGATATTGTGATGTGTTAATATCTTCACCTGTTAAAGTTACCTCTTTTCCATTTTCATCAACAGCTTCATAAAGTACAGCTTGAATAGCACACTCATCTTTGATATCAAGATTCTCTTCTACAGGAGATTTCGTTCCATCTACATAATTATCCCCAGCCGTATATTTATAGACTCCCTTAAATAGTATAGGCTTTTTATCATAAGGTATACCAAACTTTGTTGATTTTAGAGCTGGGAAAGTTGTTTTAAACTGCCCCATAAATAAAGAGCCTGAAGTTATAGGGGCAATAGTACCAAAAGGATGATTTTTAGAATATAAAGTCACCAGTTTAGCTGCTTTACCTGTAAATCCATTATCTTCAGATGTAACAGGAAAACCAATCAATAAAGGAGAAAATGATGTATTATTCATGAGTGCTGCCCCTTCATTTGATGTATTCAATTCCTCTTTAGGATTTGGATTCCAATATTCTGATTCTTTCCCTTCATTTGTAACATACCAAGTTTCAAAAGAGTATTTTATTAAAGAGTTTCTTACAGGGGTTTTTACTATATATTCCACTACTGTACCATCTTCTGCCAGCACAGTAATCGTTACATCTTTTGAAAGGTCCATAGCCTTACCACTTTCCACAGACGTAGTTGCTTTGTCAGAAACAGTAAACGTAGGAACTACAGTTTTCAATACATTTGCATCAGCTTCCACCGCAGCCTCGTCTACTCTAAATGTGATTGTATTATCATCATTAATAACCGGTTGCTCAATTACAATGGAATTTGCTTTGTTAGACATATCGAAAGAGAAAGCCGTAATCTTAGCTTCACTGCTTTCAGAGCCAGTCAGACGAGTACCTTCATACACAACTTTGACTTTCTGCTCCAAGCTGCCTACAGTGGCATCGATATCCATATCAACTTTTACGGCACCATTTGAAGCTGTACCTTTGGCATTAATTATACAAGACAAGGTTTCTACCTTCAAATCTTGGGTACCAGAAAATGTATAAGTATTACCATTCTGAGATAATACACAGTTCTTCAACTCAACATCACCGATAGCAATCCCCATAAAGCTAAAATTAGCTAAAGAAAGATTTATAGCAGAAGGACTGGCCTTTTCAATCTTAATCTTTTGAGGTTCGGAAGGCATAGTAGTTCCCTCTACTGTCACAGTCAAGGTTCCTTTATAATCACCTGCTATTTCTTCTTCAATAACTTTAGAGTAGTCAGGATCATCATCATCGCTACAAGCGGTAAATAAACTCATTGAACAGATCAATGCAAATAAAAAAAACAAACTTTTCTTCATATAAGTACTTGTTTAGTTAATAAAATTCCCATACAATTATGGGTGGATTAATATTCTCTTTTTTATCTATGGCGCAAAATAACAGTTTTTAAAACCTCCAAACAAGGTCTTTTATATAGAATAGATGTCCCTTTTTTCATATAGGAGCATTTATAAAGTTTCTTCACATTCTTAAAGGATTCTATGGATTTACGAACGGAATCAATAGGTTGAAACAGTAATTGACACTCCCGAAAGCCGGAAAATAAAAGATTTATTGCCATTTTTGAAACGTTTTACAAAAATAATTGTTACCTTTAAAAAGTCAAAGCCCGTTATGACAGGGCAAACTGGCACATTAACCTCATTATAAACTCTTAAAGCATTTGATATGTTCAACTCATTCGGTAATATTCTCCGCCTTACCAGTTTCGGAGAGTCACATGGTAAAGGCATAGGCGGTGTAATAGATGGATTCCCCGCAGGAATTACCATCGATATGGATTTTGTCCAATCGGAACTCGACCGTCGCCGTCCGGGACAATCACGTATCACCACCTCACGCAAAGAATCTGATAAAGTAGAATTCCTTTCCGGCATTTTCGAAGGTAAATCCACCGGATGCCCCATCGGATTCATCGTATGGAATGAAAACCAACACTCCAACGACTATAATAATCTGAAAGAAGTATATCGCCCCTCGCACGCCGACTATACATATAACGTAAAATACGGAATACGCGACCACCGTGGCGGAGGACGCTCATCGGCACGCGAAACCATTTCGCGCGTTGTGGCAGGAGCATTGGCCAAATTGGCTTTGAAACAGCTGGGCATCCGCATCACGGCATACACTTCACAAGTAGGTCCTATCAAGCTGGAAGAAAACTATACCGCTTACGACCTCGACCTGATTGAGAGCAATCCGGTGCGTTGCCCCGACCCGGAGAAGGCGAAAGAAATGGAAGAGCTCATCTTCAAGATAAAAGGAGAAGGCGACACCATTGGCGGCGTAGTGACTTGTGTCATCAAAGGATGCCCCATCGGACTGGGACAACCCATTTACGGCAAACTTCAATCGGCCCTTGCCGCCGGTATGCTCAGCATCAATGCTGCAAAGGCATTTGAATACGGTGAAGGCTTCAAAGGTCTGAAGATGAAAGGTTCCGAGCAAAACGACGTATTCTTCAATAATAACGGACGCATCGAAACACACACCAACCACTCCGGCGGTATTCAGGGCGGCATCAGCAACGGACAGGACATCTACTTCCGCGTAGCCTTCAAGCCCGTGGCAACCGTACTCATGGAACAGCATACCGTAAACATGGACGGCATAGACACCACCCTCAAAGCCCGCGGACGCCACGACCCCTGCGTGCTGCCCCGCGCCGTACCCATTGTAGAAGCTATGGCAGCCATGACATTATTGGATTATTATCTGATTGATAGAACAACACAACTCTGATACCTATCAATAAAAGATAGACTTTATAGATATGGATAAAAACAATAATATTGCAAATTCACCAATTTTGGCAGAACAAGAATTAAATCAATTGGCTGACAATATTACCAATCTGGTAACTGACACTAAGAATCAATTAGTCCAAATTGTTAATACGACTTTGGTTTCTACCTATTGGAATATAGGCAAATACATTGTAGAGTTCGAGCAACAAGGAAATATTAAGGCTAAATATGGTACAGCATTGCTTTCTTCATTAGCAAAAATATTACGTATTAAATTAGGGAAAGGCTACAGCCGCCCTAATTTAAACAATATGAGAAAGTTCTATCTACTCTATCCAATTTGTCAGACAGTGTCTGACAAATTAAGTTGGTCGCACATTTTGGCATCATTCTAAGCCACACTAAAGACGAAAAAAATAAATAATGACATACTTATCTAATATTATATGATACAAGATTATATTGCAGAGAACGAATCCAAGATGCTGGAAGACTTATTCAGCCTTATCCGTATTCCCAGCATCAGTGCGAAGCCCGAACATCACGATGATATGCTGGCGTGCGCCGAACGCTGGGCGCAACTATTGTTGGCAGCCGGCGCTGACGAAGCGTTGGTTATGCCCTCCGCAGGCAATCCCATCGTATTCGGACAGAAAACCGTAGACCCGAAAGCCAAGACCGTATTAATATACGCCCACTATGACGTGATGCCCGCCGAACCGCTGGAGCTTTGGAAAAGCAATCCCTTTGAACCGGAAATACGTGACGGACACATCTGGGCACGTGGCGCAGACGATGATAAAGGCCAATCATTCATCCAAGTAAAGGCTTTTGAATACTTGGTGAAGAACAACCTGCTGACCCACAACGTAAAGTTCATCTTCGAAGGAGAAGAAGAAATCGGTTCACCCAGTCTTGAAGGATTCTGCCAAGAACATAAAGAGCTGTTGAAAGCCGACGTAATCCTCGTCTCCGACACCAGTATGCTGGGTGCAGACCTTCCCTCACTCACTACCGGACTGCGCGGGCTTGCCTATTGGGAAATAGAAGTAACCGGTCCGAATCGCGACTTGCATTCCGGACACTTCGGCGGTGCAGTAGCCAACCCCATCAACGTGCTTTGCCGGATGATAAGCCAAGTGACGGATGCGGACGGACGTATCACCGTACCGGGCTTCTACGACGATGTGGAAGAAGTGCCGCAGGCAGAACGTGAGATGATAGCGCATATCCCGTTTGATGAGGAGAAATATAAAAAGGCTATCGGCGTAAATGCCCTTTCCGGAGAAAAAGGTTACAGTACGCTGGAACGCAACAGTTGCCGTCCGTCTTTCGATGTATGCGGTATTTGGGGAGGTTATACGGGTGAAGGCTCTAAAACCGTGCTGCCCTCCAAAGCCTATGCCAAAGTATCATGCCGACTGGTTCCGCATCAGGAGCATCATAAGATTTCGCAACAGTTCGCCGATTATATCATGAGTATAGCCCCCGATACCGTACAAGTAAAGGTTACTCCCATGCATGGCGGGCAAGGATATGTATGCCCCATTACGCTCCCCGCATACCAAGCCGCAGAGAAAGGCTTCACCAAAGCATTCGGAAAGAAACCGTTGGCAGTACGTCGCGGAGGAAGTATTCCTATAATCTCTACTTTTGAACAGGTATTGGGAATAAAAACCGTACTGATGGGATTCGGTCTGGAGTCCAACGCCATTCATTCTCCCAACGAAAATATCCCGCTGGATATTCTGCGGAAAGGTATTGAAGCGGTCGTAGAATTCCACTTGAATTACGAATAAAGCTGAGAGCACAGAGGGGACTGTATCTCTGTGCCTCTATTCAAACGGCTTGCGGAATGTACATCCGCTCCTCCATTCGGAACAGCCGTAAGCCGTTTTTCCTTTAATAACCGTTCCCTTTCCGCAAAGCGGACAAGGTTGTCCTACCAGCGCATCGGTCGTTTGCTCCGCTTTCTTTGCTGCGGGCTTTCGCGGCGCTCTTTTCTTTGGCTCTTTTTTCGGTTTATCGGCAGCGGAAGCTGATGCTGCAGAAGTCTTTTCACCCTTTTCGGGTACAGGAGTTTGTATGGTGATATGGCGGTTACTGTTATCGGAAAGTACACTCATCACAATCTCCGATACCATTTGCTTCAACTCCTCCAGAAACTGCGAAGCACTAAATGTTTTTTTCTCAATCTTGCGCAACTTCTGTTCCCATTCTCCAGTAAGTTGAGCTGATTTCAACAATTCTTCATGAATAATCTGAATCAACTCTACCCCCGTAGGAGTAGCAATCAGATTCTTTTTCTCCTTGCGGATATAATTACGTTTAAAGAGCGTTTCGATAATGGCGGCGCGGGTAGAAGGGCGGCCTATACCGTTTTCTTTCAGAGCATCGCGCAGTTCGTCATTATCCACCAGCTTACCGGCAGTTTCCATGGCACGCAACAAAGTAGCCTCGGTATAAGGGCGTGGCGGTTGCGTCCACTTCTCGTATAAGTCCGGCAAGTGCGGGCCGTTCTCTCCCGCCACAAATGCAGGAAGCACGTTTTCATCTTCTCCGCCTTTCTCTTCTTTTTCTTCTTGCGATTGTGCCGAGGGTGTACCAAAGACCACACGCCAACCGGGTTCCAATATCTGCTTGCCCGAAACTTTAAATTCAATCTGCTCCACCTCACCTATTACCGTAGTCGTTGCAAACAAACAGTCCGGATAGAACACGGCAATGAAGCGGCGCGCAATGAGATCGAATACACGTCGTTCCATATCCGTCAGGTTCTGAGGGGGCTGACCGGTAGGTATAATGGCATGGTGATCCGTCACCTTCGAGTTGTCGAACACCTTTTTCGATTTCGGCAACGTAGCTCCGTCCAACGGAGCGATCAATGTTTGATAGTCCCGCAACCCCTTCAGTATGCCGGGACACTTGGGATAGATATCATCACTCAGGAAAGTGGTATCGACACGCGGATAGGTCGTTACTTTCTTCTCGTACAGCGACTGGATGGTTTTCAGCGTCTCGTCGGCGGAAAAAGCAAACTTCTTGTTACACTCCACCTGCAGGGAAGTCAAGTCGAACAACCGAGGCGGGGCCTCTTTACCGTTCTTGCGGGTGACGTTTGTGACAGTAAAAGGAGAGTTCTTTATCTGCTCCAGCAAAGCCATTCCACGCTCCCTGTCCGTGATAGGCTCTATTCCCCGGTTTTCTTCGGGTTTTGCGGCTTTGGCGGCAGCGCCTTCTTTCTGTTTTTCGGCTTCCAGTACCAGTTCTTCATCGCTCTTGCGGAGAATGGCCGAAAAGGTGGTATCACGATACACCGTCTTCAATTCCCAGTATTGTTTGGGGACAAAGTTCTGTATCTCAAGCTGGCGGTTCACGATTAGCGCCAATGTAGGCGTTTGTACCCGTCCGATAGAAAGTACCTGCCGGTTCTGACCGTACTTCATGGTGTACAGGCGGGTGGCGTTCATCCCCAACAGCCAGTCACCGATGGCACGCGAAAGACCTGCTTCGTACAGAGGTTGGAAATCGGATGCGTCCCTCAGCTTGGCAAACCCCTCACGGATAGCTTCTTCCGTCAGCGAGGAAATCCACAGACGCTTCACCGGACAACGCGCACCGGCTTTCTGCATCACCCAACGCTGAATGAGCTCTCCCTCTTGTCCGGCATCACCGCAGTTTATAATCATATCGGCATGCTGCATGAGGTTCTCAATCACGCGAAACTGGCGTTCGTATGTAGGGTTGCTGATAAGTTTGATACCGAAACGGGGCGGCACCATAGGCAGACTGCCCAAGCTCCACGACTTCCAGTTGGGAGTGTATTCGTGCGGTTCTTTCAGTGTACAGAGGTGGCCAAACGTCCAGGTCACCTGGTATCCGTTTCCTTCGATGTATCCGTCTTTCTTATCTTTCGCTCCGAGTACATCGGCTATGTCACGCGCCACAGAAGGCTTTTCGGCTATACAAACTATCATTCATTTTTCTCTTTAGTCGGGACAAAGATAATGCAAAAATTCGATTAAGCGAGTTTAGGGATTAACTTGTTCCCTTATTCAAACACAGAGACACTGAGACACAGAGATTTTGAAAAACGACTTTTATACTATCTGTCATTCAGAGCGAAGCGAAGAATCTACTCTCTTAATGTATACACAGAAAGGAGATTCTTCGCTTCGCTCTGAATGACAGATACTCTTGATATAAATTAAATTCCAATACTTACTTATCTCCGTGCCTCTGTATTCACCTTTAGCACAAATTTAAAAGCGAACTGTACAAAATTGACAATCAAATGCACATTCCGTATCATAAAAAAAACATTAGCGTTCATCTATACGTAGAGAAAAGCGTAATTTAGCAATCGTGGAAATAGCCTCTGAAATCAATTATAAAAACTAATAATATGGTAAAACAAATCTCAATGAAGCACATAGCTTGCCTATCCCTGCTAAGTTCATCAATGGCATACGCTGCCGAACGTCCCAACATCATTTACATCTTCACCGACCAGCATACGGCAAATGCCATGAGTTGTGCCGGAAACCCGGACCTGCATACACCGAATCTGGACAGGCTCGCTGCTGCCGGCATCATGTTCCAAAACGCTTACTGTACCGCTCCGCTCAGCGGTCCTTCACGCGGCGCCATGTTTACAGGACACTATCCCGATGCGGTAGGATTATCAATCAACGGCGCTCCAATGCCCGATTCCCTTCAGACACAAACATTGGGCACGCTTGTCAAGAATGCCGGGTATGAATGCGCATACGGTGGCAAATGGCACGTACCCGAACTGGATATCCCCGACAAACAACGCGGCTTCGACCAACTGTACAAACACAGCGACGACGGACTGGCGGAGGCCTGTGTGCAATTCCTTTCCAAGAAGCACAACAAGCCTTTCTTCTTGGTAGCTTCATTCGACAATCCGCACAATGTTTGCGAATATGCACGCAGCCAAAACCTGCCCTACGGCAATATCGGTATACCGGAGATACGTAACTGTCCGGGACTGCCCGCCAACTTCGCCAAGAACCCCTACGATGCCGATGTCCTTGAAAACGAGAGAGCCAACAATTTCAATGTCTACCCCACCGCTACCTTTACCCCCGAAGATTGGCGTATGTACCGCTACACGTACTACCGCTTGGTAGAGAAAGTAGACCGTGAAATCGGCAAGATAGTCGATGCCATTGACAAGAACAACCTTTGGGAGAATACCGTTGTCATCTTCTCCAGCGACCATGGAGACGGACTGGGCGCCCATCACTGGAACCAGAAATCGGCTTTATACGAGGAAGTGGTAAACATTCCGTTCATCGTAACCCTGCCGGGCAAGAAACATGCAGGCAAGCAATTGCCGCAACTCATCAGCAACGGAGTAGATTTCTTCGCCACCATCTGCGACTGGACAGGTGCTAAAAAACCTAAAGGCACTGCCGGAAAATCATTCCGTAAAGTGGCCGAAGAAGGTAACCCGCAAGCTCCCCATCAGGATTACGTCATCACCGAGACACGCTTCGACAGCAGCAAGACGCGAGGTTGGATGGTACGTACCGCACGTTATAAATATGTATTGTACGACAAAGGCAGACATCGCGAACAACTGTTCGACATGGAGAACGACAGGGGTGAAACAAGAAATCTCATGATGGAAAACGCTTACGAGAAAGTGGCGCAGCAACATCGTGACATTCTTGAAAAGTATATGAATACCCATAAGATTAAGCCGACACGTCCCAAACTGCATGATGTACCGGGAAAGGTGCTTCCTAAAAAAGGCTAATTATCAAGCGGCGTATAAATAATAGTACTTTCACTCATCTTATTTTTGTAATACCCAATTAAATGAACAAGATTCTATCCATTACTCTCCTCTCCCTTCTACCCCTCTGCGCACAGGCACAGGCAGTCGGAAAGGCAACCGTCAAACTCTCCGACACGACACTGATGCACGAAATGCGTGCAACTCCTTCACCGCTGAACGGCGCTTCGGTCAGCGACCGCGCCGTATCCTTTCAATGGCAGCTACCGGCAAGCCTCAACATACTGCGAAGCGGTCTGGACGGGACAGAAGAGAATCCTCCTCAAAAAGAAACAGACAAAAGTAAATTACGCTATTTCCTTCGCTATTCACAAAGCCCGGCATTTGAACAGGAAAGCACCGTACAAGTAGAAACACGCTGGCCCTTTTTCAATCCCGAACAAGACCTTACTCCGGGCACATGGTACTGGCAATACGGCTATGTTACGGATGGCAAAGCCGAATGGAGCGAAACCTTGCAATTTACGGTAAAAACCAATCCCCAAAAGTTCTGTCCTCCTGCTTTAGCAACCGTATTGAAAGCGCTGCCCGCTCATCACCCCCGCATATGGCTCGACAAGGATGAATGGAACAGTTTCATAAAACGCAGCGAAGGAAAAGCCGAACGCACTACTTACCTCAAACGCGCCAAGAAAGTACTCGTCACTCCGATGAAGTCCGTGAACGATATCAATTCAGACTTAGCGAAAGGACTGACCAACGAAGTACAGAAAAGCGCCATGCTCACTCGCGAAAGCCGCCGCATCATCGACGGTGAAGAAGCCAATACGGACGTGCTGATTCGTGCCTATCTGCTCACCAAAGACCGCCGTTATGCCGATGAAGCCATCAAACGTGTCAAGGAAATGGTAACTTGGGGAGACAACAAGAATGTAGTGGGCGACTTCAATGAAGCCACCCTTCTTTCGCTCTGCTCTATGGCATACGACGCTCTATACGATACTTTGGATGACACCACCCGCAAGTTCCTGCTGAACGAAATACGAAAGTCCGGCAACAGTATGTTCCTGCACGACATCAATCGTTTGGAAAACCACATCGCCGACAACCACGTATGGCAAATGACCTTCCGCATCCTTACCATGGCAGCCTTTACCGTTTATGGCGAACTGCCCGAAGCCGATATGTGGACGGACTATTGCTATAACCTGTGGCTCGCCCGTTTCCCCGGTCTGAACAAGGATGGAGCTTGGCATAACGGTGACTCCTACTTCGGTGTCAATTTCCGCACACTCATAGAAGTACCATATTTCTATACCCGCCTTACCGGTTACAATTACTTCTCCGATTCCTGGTATCAGGGAAATGCGCTGTATGTCATCTACCAGCAACCGCCATTTTCCAAATCGGGTGGCAACGGCAGCTCACATCAGAACATTCTCACCCCGAACGGTACGCGTGTAGGCTATGCCGATGCTTTGGCACGTATGACAGGCAACACCTATGCAGCAGATTATGTACGTCATATCAGTGCCCGCCAACCCGATATTCTCGAACAGGGAAGCACCTCAAAAGCCGGAGGTCTGGCATGGTTCCGCCTTCAATGCGACAAGCCTCTGCCCAACGGACCGGGATTGAAAGACCTGCCGATGGGACACGTATTCCCGCAAAGCGGACTGGCTTCTTTCTCCACCGACTTGGACGACACCCGCAAAAGCGCCATGCTCAGTTTTCGCAGCAGCCCCTATGGCAGCACTTCGCACGCCATAGCCAACCAGAATGCTTTCAATACTTTCTGGAACGGACAGCCGCTCTTTTACAGCAGCGGACATCACATCAGCTTCACCGACAAGCACAGTGTTTATTGCCACCGTGCCACACGTGCCCACAACTCCATTCTGGTAAACGGCATGGGTCAACGCATAGGAACAGAAGGTTACGGCTGGATACCCCGCCACTATGTCAGTGACAGGATTAGCTATGTCGCAGGCGACGCATCCAACGCTTATGGAAAAGTTATCTCTCCGCTGTGGCTGCTACGCGGCAAACAAAGCCATCTGGAATACTCCCCCGAAAACGGCTGGGACGAAACAGGCTTAAAGACATTCCGCCGCCACATCGTAACCTTGGGCAAGAGCGGCTATTCGTTCATTTATGATGAACTGGAAGCTGCCGAACCCGTAACTTGGAGCTACCTGCTGCACACCGTCACCAATCCGATGAGCGTGGACAAGGCCAAAGAATACGTACACATACAAGCCACCAGCAAAGACGGTGTATCGGACGCCTACCTCTTCTCTGCCGGAACACTGAAGACAGACACCACCGACCGGTTCTTTGTTCCTGCCGTCAACTGGCTGCGTGCAGACGAGAAAGGTAATTTCAAGCCATACCCCAATCACTGGCACTTCACCGCCACATCGGAGAAACAGAAGGTATATCGTTTCGCAACAATTGTATATACACACGCCAAAGCCGACAACACGGAAAGCGCCCAAACCGCTCCCCGAAAACTGAAAGACGGCAGCATCCAAGTAGGTGACTGGAATATCCGCGCGAACATCTCCACTGCCGGAAAGCCCTCCTTTGAAGTAAAAAATACGCGCAAAGGCTACAATGCAAGCGTAAGCTATAAGGATTACGGGGCAACCGTGATACATGACAATGGCAAGAAAACAACACTGAAAGACGAAATTCCGGAACTGGAAATCTAAAGAGTTGAAAGTTATTAGACTTTCAACTCTCAACCTTTAACTCTCAACTCTTTCGGCTTCTTTGTACAGAAATGAAAGCTGTATGCACAAAACTGAAAGCTAAATCAACACTCCACAACTTTTACAAGACACTACAAAAAGACCGGCACACAGAAAATCCATAATTTAGCATCTGAAAAATTAGTGATAACAAATATCATACTATTAAGATTCTAAATATGGAAAACATTCGAAAGATTCTCCTGCTGACATCATGCCTCTTCATCACCTTAGGTATGTATGCGCAAAGTATCACCGTTACCGGAAAGGTCATAGATGAAGAAGGACTGGAAGTGATTGGCGCCAATATTTCCGTAAAAGGAAGCGCCGGCGTCGGTACTATTACCAATTTAGACGGACAATATACGCTGAAAGTAAACAATCCGTCCAAAGACATTCTCGTCTTCTCGTTCATCGGGATGAGAACCCAAGAAGTACACGTAAAAGGTAAAAAACAAATTAACGTAACCCTGCAATCGGACAGCAAGCTGCTTGATGAAGTCGTCGTTATCGGTTACGGAACATCCAAACGTAGCGACCTCACCGGTTCTGTCGTATCCGTAAAGAGTGAGGACTTGATGCAGACCCCTACTTCCGATGTGGCACAGGCTTTGGCGGGACGTGTGGCAGGCGTGCAAATCTCACAAAGTGAAGGAGGTCCGGGTTCTTCTATCTCTATTAATGTACGCGGCGGTATCTCCATGACCCAGAGTAACGAGCCGCTTTATGTCATCGACGGTTATCCCAGTGAGGACGGTATGTCCAGTCTAGACCCGGGAGAAATTGAAAGCATCGACATCCTGAAAGATGCATCTTCCACTGCCATCTACGGTGCGCGCGGTGCTAATGGTGTAGTGGTTATCACGACCAAAAAAGGTCCTAAAGATGCCAGTAAGATGAATGTCAGTTTCGACAGTTACGTAGGTATCAGCAAAATAGCCAAAAAATTAGACGTGTTGTCACCCGCAGAATTTGCCTTACTTGACTATGAACGCAGCTATGCCTTAAACGGGACTACCGGAGTAAGTACCTTTCAGAAGCGCTACGGCTCTTTCCAAGATATCGATGAAAACTATGCCGACCGTAAAGGCATCGACTGGCAAGAAGAAGCATTGGGACGCGTCACTACCTCCCAAAACTACCGTGTCAATATTTCCGGCGGTACGAAAGAGCTGAAATACGGTATGAGTTATAATTACTTCAAGGAGCAGGGAGCCATGGTTTACAGCGGTGATTACCGTCACAACATCTCCTTCAACATCTCTCACAAGGCATCCTCGCGCTTCCAGGCAAATGCCCGATTCAGCTACAACCAAGGCAAGACCTACGGTATGGGTACCTCCGGCCAAACCACGCGCTTCAACAAAATGGAGCATATTCTCCAATACCGCCCCATAAGCGGCATCAAAGGTAGCGATACTGAATTACTCGAAGGTGAAGACCCCATGTTCGTAGACCAGCAGGACAACCCGATGCAGAATCCTATTATATCGGCACGGGAAGAAGACCGCACGCGTTTCACACGCAATCTGCAGGCAAACGGCGGATTCACGTTCTACTTTTCCAAGAAGTTAAGTTTCCGCAACATCATTGGTACCCGCTATTACCTGAATCGTAACGACCAATTCAACGGCGACCTCTCTGCCTATGCCAAACGTTCCAGCATCGGCGGATACATACAATACGCAGAGAGCAATAGTTTCCAGACATCCAATGTGCTCACCTTCGACAATAGGTATAAGAAGGCACACCGATTCACCTTAATGCTCGGTCAGGAATGGATAAGCAGTTGGAGCAAATCACTACGTGCCGATGCCAACCAGTTTGCCAACGATGACCTAGGCTTGAACAACATGGGCGCAGGTGTCCCCACCGCCATCTCTTCGAGCTATATCAACAGCAACCGGATGATTTCCTGGTTCACACGTGCCAATTACAACTTCAAGAACAAATACCTCTTCACCGCCACCCTTCGTGCCGACGGTTCCTCCAAATTCGGACACAACCACAAATGGGGTGTATTTCCATCAGTATCGGGTGCTTGGCGTATGTCGGAAGAGCCTTTCATCAAGAAGCTGAACCTCTTCTCCGACCTGAAGTTGCGTGTCGGTTATGGTCTTGCCGGTAACAATCGCATCGGCGACTTCATGTCACTGGATCTTCTAAACTCGATAAAGTATGCCAATGGTTCCGACATTATCACCGGCTACATACCGTCAAGCATCCCCAGCGTCGATTTACAATGGGAAGCGAACAAGACTCTGAACATGGGTCTGGACGTAGGATTCCTTGCCCAACGCATCATCATCACACCGGAGTTCTATCTGAACCGCAGCAACCACCTACTGCTGAACTCACGCGTGCCCTCTTCCTCTGGATTTACAAAGATGATGCGCAATATCGGCGAGACACAAAATATCGGTTTCGACCTTGCCATCAGCACTTTCAACATCCAACGGAAACAATTCTCGTGGAAAACGGATTTCAACATCTCCTATAACAAAAACACAATCCGTGCGCTGTCCGGCGAGGATTATTTCTACGAGGAATATGCCTTCGGATGGCAGCAGAGCACCCATAAGGTTGAAGTCGGAAAAGCCATCGGACAATTCTACGGTTACAAGACACTCGGACTTTACCAAGTGGATGAATTCGACTACAACCCCGACACCCAAAAATATACCCTGAAGGAAGGCATCCCCTATAAAGGAAGCGACCGTAACAGTGTTCGCCCCGGCGACTGGAAATTCGCCAACATCGATGATACGGGTGACAGCAAAGGGGTAGTCAACGAAAAAGACAAGACTGTCATCGGCAATGCTAATCCCGACTTCTACGGAGGTATCAACAACACTTTCAAGTACAAGAACTTCGACCTAAGCATTTTCTTCAGATTCAGTTACGGAGGTGAAGTGCTGAATGCCACCAAGCTGTCCAACACCCAGTCCGGAAAACTGAATTACAATGTGCTGGACATCTGCAACATGAACAATCGCTGGACATATATCGACAGACAGACCGGCAAGCTAATAACCGACCCCGAGCAACTGAAAGCCGTCAATACCGGACGAACCATAGCCAGTATATACGACATGGAACAAGGCGACAAGTATATTCACTCCTGGGCTGTGGAAGACGCTTCTTTCCTCCGTCTGCAAAACGTGTCACTGGGCTATAACTTCCCGAAGCAACTCATTCGGAAATACTCCATACAGCGGTTACGACTCTATTTCACCGCCAATAACCTCTTTGTATGGACTCCATACAGCGGCTTCGACCCGGAAACTTCCGTATCAGGCAGTGGGTTGACACGTGGAATCGACTTCGGCTCTTATCCGCGCAACCGTTCGTTTGTCTTCGGATTAAACCTCACTTTATAAACCTATAAAATAAATATCGATATGAAACAGTTCAAACATATATGTCTTTCAAACATACTCCTCATGGGAGTCATGACTCTATCCGCCTGTGCGGACATACTGACAGAAAAGCCACAGAATGTCTATGAAAAGGACGACTACTTTACCAAAGAGGTAAATGCAGAAATGGCAGTCATCGGTGTCTATGCCGGACTGACCGAAGACTACAATCTCTGGGGGGCAGATGACATCTATTACTCCAGCCGTGTACAGAATGATAACAGCAAGGATGCCATCTTCATGTACATCATGACGCCCGCTAACCAGGCGATCAACACAGCATGGAGAACCAAGTACGCCATTCTGAACCGCGCCAACTATACTATTAACGGCATACAAGGCATGAAAGACTACCGGAACAGCATCACGCTGCAGACCTACGTAGCGGAAGCCATGTTCGTACGCGCCATGGTATCTTTCGATCTCGTACGGATGTGGGGGGACGTTCCCTATACCACCGATTACAGTAAAGACTACGAAAACAGTTACAGACCACGCACCGACCGGGAAGTCATTTACGACCAGATAGTAAGCGACCTGACTTTCGCCAAGGAACACCTGCCATGGGCCACTGCCAGTTCCTCGCCGGAACGCGCCACTCAAGGGGCGGCAAGAGCCCTGCTAATGCGCGTATTACTGCAGCGTGCCGGCTACAGCCTGCAAGCCAACGGTTCTCTGGAACGCCCTGAAGACTCCCAACGCCGGATATACTTCAAAGCTGTAACGAAAGAGTGGGAAGCCTTCCAGGGAGCAGGCGGCAACTATCACGGCTTCTATGACGATGCCGCCAACAGCTACGAAGCACTGTTCAAGAGTTTCTCTGCCGAAATCCTAAACAGCAAGGAGAGCCTGTTCGAAATAGCTTTCCAATACCCTAACCGCAAAGGTTCGCTCGGTTCCGCAATAGGAGTACAGGTAGCACAGCCCAGTGTAGAAGGTAACGAGAAAAACAATGTCATGGGGCGTGCCGCCGTACAATACCGCTGCCTGCCCGAATGGAAAGGATTCTTTGAAGCGACAGACCAGCGCCGTGATGTACTGGTCGCCCAACACCAATGGAACTGGGACAATGAAAAGAAGACACACGTCAAAAGAGATATCACCGGCTATGCCTTTGTCGGCAAGTGGAGACGCGAATGGATGCCGCTAGGCTATGAAGAATTGAACACAACTGACGTCAACCTCTGCTATATACGCTATGCTGAAGTGGTATTGTCCGCAGCCGAAGCCTATAATGAACTGGGCGAAACCGGCAAAGCCTGGGAACTCATCAACAAAGTGCGAAACCGTGCCAAAGCCACAGCGCTGAGCGCAGCCAACTACAGCACCCTGATGAAAGCCCCGCAGGTACTGGACCTCGCCTTCATCAACGACACCGACGAAGCCGGCAAGATACGCACCGTCCTTTATTGGGAGCGCGCTTTCGAACTTGCCTGCGAAGGAGTCCGCAAGTACGACCTTATCCGCTGGGGTATCCTCAAAGAAACCTTGCAACTGATGGGCGGCATCACTACGGTTAACACCAGCAGAAATACACCCTATCCTGCCGGAGAGAACTTCCATGGTGGCAAGCACGAACTCTTCCCTATACCGGAAGACGAACTGCAAATAAACTACAAATTAGAAAATAAGAACAATCCCGGATACTGATACCGTCAAGAAACAATAAATCATACACTATAACTAAAAATACAAATCATAAATTCCATTATCATGAAAAAACAAGCTATCCGACAATGGGCGTTAATACTTGTCCTTGTTCTGACAACGATGCCAGCAACATTGGCACAAAAGACCAACCTGGAGCGTGTGCACGAAAACGTACGCGTCACCCCCTATCCCCAGCAGGATAACCCACTGTACCTGAACCCTTCGCCACTGATAGTACCGGCACAAATGCGCAAGGCGGAATTCCTACAATTCCAACTGTCGCAAAACCAGGCATTCCCCGCAGAAAAGACCATACAGTCCAAACCTCTTCCCTGGTGTATGTTTAACCCGCACACCGTACTGAAGAATGGCACGTGGTACTGGCGTTTCCGCTCCGTAAGCAAAGACAAGAAAGCGACCGAATGGAGCGAGACCTATCATTTCAATGTAACGGAAGACGTTCCGCAATTCGTCACCCCCACCTTCGACACTTTCTTCAAGAACCTGCCGAAAGCCTATCCGCGTATGTACTGCTTCCTGAACAAGGGATTGGAAAAAGGAAAGGCGACCATTGCCACGCATCCCGAATACAAAGAGATGAAAAGGCGTGCGGACGGTGCCATGAACAACAGCTATGAGACCAACCCACAGCCTTACAAAGCAATGGCAAAGATAGCGCTCGACTTCAACTTCCTCCATACCATCTACCGTGCCACCGGCGAGAAGCAATATGCCGACAAAATGCTTGCCGTTATCCGTGCCCTGCTTGCCGTTCCCCACGACATGACCTTGAACAACGACTTCATCTGCGGCGACATCCTCGACACCTTCCTGCAAGTCTACGATGCCTGCCACGACCAACTGACCGACGCCGAACGCAAAGAGATAGAGAAGCGTGTGTTCGCTTCAGCCAAATACCACCACAAGCAGCATCGAAACGGCGGAGTGGAAAACCACATTTTCGACAACCACTATTGGCAACGCACCTTCCGCGAAATGCTGCAACTGGGGGTGATGTTCGGTGATACCCGCGATGACGCCAAAGAGATTCTTGAATACTGCTACGAACTTTGGACGGCACGCGCTCCGGCATCCGCTTTCAACCACGACGGCGAATGGCACAACGGACAAGGCTACTTCAACGCCAACACCAAGACCTTGTGGTATGTACCGGCACTGCTATCATACGTCACAAAGACAGACTTCCTGCAACACCCATTCTACAAGAACCTGGGACGCGCTCTGGTCTATGCATTCCCACCCAGAAGCAAGAGTGCCGGATTCGGCGACGGAAATGAAAAAGAAAACGCTCCTCAGCGCCAACGCGTAGCGCTTGCCGATTACCTCGCTCGCGAACTGCAAGACCCTTACGCAATATGGTATTGCAACGAGACCAAAGCTGCTACAGGAGATTTCGACAGCCGTCTCCAGCGTATAGGTTCTTTAAAGAGCTACCCTGCTTCCGCTCCGCTGCCCGCCGATGCACCCAAAGCGCTTTGGATGCAAGACACCGGCGAATTGCTGGCACACAGCAACCTCAACCGTTACCGAGAGAACACATTCCTCAGTTTCCGTTCCAGTCCTTTCGGATCGGGCAGCCATACGCTTGCCGACCAAAACGGTTTCAATCTGCATTATCGCGGAGTGCCTGTCTACCGTTCCACCGGTTACTACCTGCACTTCAACGACCCACACAACCTGTTATCCTACCGCCACACCCGCGCACACAACACGATTCTTGTTGACGGTATCGGGCAGCCTTTCACCACCCGCGCCTACGGCAAGATTGTCCGTATGCTCAGCGGAAAGAATATCTCCTATGCCTGCGGTGACGCGTCGAACGCTTATTGCGGTCTGACGGATTACCCCATGTGGAAAAAGAACTTCAAGAGCGTCAAGGTAGAGGAATCCGTGGCAAACGGTTTCGGCGAAACGCCGCTAAAGAAATACCGCCGCCACATCCTGCTGCTACACCCCAACATCGTGGTCATCTACGATGAACTGGAAGCGGAAAAGCCTGTGCGCTGGGATTGGCTGCTACACAGCCCCGTGCAGTTCAAGCTCGATGAGAATGGTAAGGACAAGACACTTACCACCTACTACCCCGAGAAGAAATTTACTTCCACCGCCTACATGTTCAGCAACTCCGATTGTACACTGTCTCAGACTGACAAATTCTTCTCGGCACCCGACCCCAAGAAGATGCGCAAAGGCAGAAGTTACCCCAACCAGTGGCACATGACCGCCGCTTACGAAAAGAGCACCGCCAACCGTATCCTCACTGTCATCCTTCTGCTCCCCGACGGCAGCAAGCCCTACACCGTGATACATGACAAGAACGGAACGCCCAATGATTTCATCCTTGCCGGAAAATGGAAACTCAGGGCACAGCTTGACCCGAAACAGCCTGCTGAGCTCCTGATACGTGACCCGAAATCCGGGGTGCTTTTCAGCTTAGGCAACAAGAACCTCCGAATTGAAGGAGAGGACTACAAACGCACACCCGGCACATCGGTGCTTTTCGATGAAATGGATGGCAAATGGACCATCCACGAGATGTCAGACATTGAGCCGCGACCAACGGGAAAAGTAACAAAATAACCGTATTAACAAACAAAGAGCCGGTAAGAAACCACACACGATATATCTTAAACCCTTTCAGTATGTACAATACTGAAAGGGACTTAAACAGAATTAAAAGCCAATTCACCGGCATTGAACAAAGATAAGACGAGAAAGAAATCCCTTTTCCTATAAAGCATATACATTTGCTAACAGAAAAACAATAAAAACGTAGAGACTGAAAAACACAGTTATAAACTATGAATAATACCGGTATATGAAACTGAATACTTATTTACTGCGACAAGTAATCTTGATATTCTGCTTGGCAATGGTTTCCGCCACCTGGGCACAAGATATAAAGAAGACAGTCATCAACAAAAAGACCGTCATCAACAAAAAGGTTGACGGAACAGGGAAGACTCCCCCCCAAGTAAATGCTTCCAGAGAAACAGTCAAGAAAAAAAATAATTCCCAAACCGGAAAAGAAAAGAAACCGCAAACTGCAAAAAACAAAAGTGGCAAGAGCAATACAAATAGCAAGAAAGGTAAAATCAAACCTGCTACACAAGTAAACGGCCACTATGTTGCCTTGAAAACCAACATTCCTTTCGATGTACTTGCAGTACAGAATCTCGCCCTCGAAGTGCAAGTGCACAAACACATTACCATAGACCTCCCCGTAATGTGGAGTATCAGCGATATAGAGCGTGAACACGCAATACGCGGCATCGCTTTCCAACCGGAAGGACGCTGGTGGCTCAAAGAAGCAGGTACCGGACACTTTTTCGGACTACACACCCACGTAGCATGGTTTAATGCCAAGTGGGAAGACAACCGCTACCAAACCCGGAAACGCCCCCTTACCGGTGCCGGTATCAGCTACGGTTACAAGTTGCCTCTCTCTGCCCATTGGGGAGCAGAGTTCAATATTGGCGCAGGTTATGCCAACATGAAATACGACACTTTTTATAATATAGAGAACGGCGCCTGGCTGGAGACACACATCCGCCATTATTGGGGCATCACCCGTGCGGGTCTCTCATTAGTTTACCGTTTTTAAAAAGAAAGGAAGAAGCCATGAAAAAGAAAATAACAACATACTTTCTGTACCTTTTGCTACCCGCCCTGCTGACAGGTTGCCTATACGAGCACCCCATAATGACCGAAGATGGCGAGATAGGCGTAGACCCTACATCCGTAATACTGAATGCCAAACTAAAGCTCAATCTCAAAATGCCCGCAGCAGAAGAAGGCGGCACATCATTGTTACGCCCCACAGCAGGCGATGCTCCGCAGTATCGTCATCGTTTCATCATTGATGCCTATCTGGATCGCGTATTCGTGGCACGCCAAGTAGTTTATCAAGACATAGTAGACGGACGTGATGAAATCAGCCTGCCCGTCAGTATGAAGCTGCACGCACGCAACTATGAGATAGCCGTGTGGACAGACTACGTGCAAATGCCCGATGAAGCAGAAGGCATCACCGGAACGGAAGACTACTTTTACAACTCTACCGACAATCATCTGCTCACCGTATATGGCAGTGAAACCTATCGGGGCAACAACGAATACAAAGACGCTTTCTGCGGTAGTGCACAACTAGAGCTTGAACAGTATCGCGGCCAATGGAACACTCAAGTATCGCTCGACATGGAACTGGCACGCCCCGTAATGCGCTACGAGCTTGTGGCAAATGACGTACAGAAATTCCTTAAGCTCTTTACTGACGGCAAACTAACAGGCGACAGCTTCATAGCCCGTGTCAAGTATATCTCCTATCTCAAAATGGGTTATAATGTGCTGGAACGTATACCCCGGCATGGATTGATGTTCTTACAGCAGGAAAGAACCATCAAAAACAGTGTCCTGAAGGATAAAGGCACCTATCCGCTGACTTTCGACTACGCATTTGCAGCATACGACGCAGTGACACGTATCCCTGTTACACTGGAAATTGTGGTAAACAAGAAAGTTGTGGCATCCACCACCTTCAACATTACCGGGCAGGCAGGAAAGAACACTACCATCACCTACGGATTCCTCACCGCCAACCCTGATGGCGGTATTGATTTCGACCCCGATTTTGATGGCAAAGAGGACATTATAGTACCGGTATATCCCACAGAATAATTTAACTAAGAGTATAAATAATTTATTAACCAACTAATATCACATTGATTATGAAAAAGAATTTCTTATTCGCAGTAATGGCATTTTTCATGGGATTGATAGCAACCTCATGTAGCCAAGACGAGATTATTTCGAGCAAAGACCAAACCGGAGGCGGTGCTATATCAATAGACGTAAATATTCCGGTGAACAATCCCGTGACACGTGCCGTGCCTAATATACCCGAAGGATATACGCTGCGTTGCATTCTTCAACTGATGAAGTCAGACGGTAATGATGCTATCGGTGACAAAATTGTACAGGAAGTTCCGGCAGGAATTGAAAAGATAACTTTCACCTTTAATGCTCCAGACGAAGCGTATAAATGCGCCTTTTGGGCAGATTATGTGAAGAAACCGACAGAAGAACAAGACCTTGCCGCAGCCGACAACATCTACAATACAGCTGACCTGAAAGCTATCGGCTACACAGCCAATGCCGGAAACGAGATGTTCAATGGTGATGTGGCTGATGCTTTCTACGCTTGCTCACTGGCCCCTGCTACAGGCAATGAAACACTCCCATCAATCACCCTGAAGCGTCCTTTTACTAAAATCACATTCAAGGACGGTCAATCAGCCTACACTGGCTATACCAAGATTACAATAAAAGATTTGCCCGCCCCCACCGGTTTCAACGTAATGAGTGGAGAGACTGCCGGATATGCCGGTAAAGATGCTTATACAAATAGCAAAATATCTTCTTCCGAACTTGCTGTTGAGAGCGGAAAATGGTTTAGCGTATACCTATTTGCAAGCTCAAACAAGGAAAACTTAGGTGAAGGCAATGACATTGTATTCGAGCTGAAGAAGGAGAATGACGAAACCAGTGGAGAACTCAAATTGAACGGTGCAAGCATCACTCTGACAGAAAATGTAGAAGTAGAAGCAACAGTAGAGCCTAAAAAGGATAATGATACTTCAATAGATGTTATCTTCCCCGATGGAATGGTAGATCCAAATGCATTGGCTGTAGGTGACTATATTCTGAAAGACGGTACTTTTAGCAAAACATATTCAGACCAAGCTGTAGCTATTGTATGGAAATTGGTAACAGACGGCGGCGAAGCTGTAGGTGATGCAGCAGATAATTATACAGCAGAAGCCAATGGGACTGACATGACAAGCAAGAAGATTACAGGTTATGCATTCTCAATAGGCTATGTAAATCGCTCATATATAGTCAATAAAGAAAACACTGAAGAATACACTTTAGTCGCCAATACTACCGACCTTACAACAACTAATTATGCAGCACTTCAAAAATCTAACAATATAATTTCTACCTTTACCGGAAAGACTTCTGTTTTGTTTAATACAGCTTATCTTACATTCATTACGAATAATACCATCTCTTCAAATGACAACATTAGTAAATGGTATATCCCTTCTTGTAACCAATTATCAGATTTCCATACTGCCATATTGGGATATGGTGATACACCCGCCAATAAAGCAATTTCAGGAGCCTTTACCGCAGCGAATGCCACGATCATCAATCGAACTGGGGAAACGTACTTCATGTCAAGCACTCTAAGTGCAGACAATACAATGCCATGTATCGTCACTAAAACAGAAGATACTACGGATAAAACCCCTTTCATTTTTACACCGAAAACTATACAACTCAAATCAGATACACAGTTTGCTATCCGCCCCGTCCTCACCATCTTCGAAGGTATCAGCAAAGCACAATAAACAGCTGTAACCCGATAACAAGGTAATTAAGACAATAGGATAACATATATTATTTTTCCCACCCCCACCGTAAGTACGCGTGTGTGGGGTGGGTTCCCAGTTTAAACTTATCGTATGAGAACACAAATCTACACTCTTTGTCGCCATACCGCACACTTCTGCTTTATTGTGTTATTACTCTCACTCTTCGCCTGCCGTGACGATACGCCACCCGTTACCCCCCAAGAGCCCGACACCGAAGAAGAAGAGACTGCAGAACTATCTGATGCCTATCACGACAAAATACGTACTGCTCCCTACCCGAAAGCCAACAACGAACTTTATCTGAACCCGCCACCCCTTATCGTACCCCAAAGTATGAAGACCGGCGAGCGTCTGCTATTTGAACTCTCACCCAGCGAAAACTTTAGCAGCACGGAGACCATGCGCTCCGAAGCCGAAGAATGGTGCCTTTTCAACCCCCACCGTAAGTTGGAGACAGGTACTTGGTACTGGCGTTTCCGGCAAGCCGATGCCCAAGGTATCCCGCAAGGCGAATGGAGCGATACCTACCACTTTGAGGTAACCGAAAAGACCCCTGCATTCGTCACCCCCGCATTCAACGCATTCAGTAGCAGCCTGCCCTCCAGGCATCCGCGCCTCTACTGCTACCTGGACCCGCAACTGAAAGAGGCACGCCGCCAAGTATCCAAACACAGCGAATACCCCACCCTGCTGTCGCGCGCACAAAACGCCCTCAATGCCGACTATACAATGATAAATCCCAACGAAGACGCCGGCAGACTGGCAGGACACCTGCAAATGCTCTACGATGCCCTGCACCTGACCCAAGACACCAGATATAGCAACCGTATGCACCAACTGCTCCGGCAGATGATGGCGTACCCCATCAGCGATCGGCTACTGTTCGCTTCCAACTTCGGCGCTACTGACATCGCCATCTGCTACGCCCGCATCTACGATATGCTGTACAACGAATTGACAGCCGACGAACGTGCCGTTGCAGAAAATGTAATGATGCGCGTACTGCGTAAAAACTATTCCATGCACCGCGGTATGCAAGAGAACCACATCTTCGACAACCATTTCTGGCAACAGAATATGCGTATCACTTTCCAGTGTGCCTTCCTGCTGTATAACAAGCCCGCATACAGTGCCGAAGTGCTACCCATGCTGAAATACTACTACGAACTATGGACCGCCCGCGCCCCCGCCTCCGGCTTTAACCGCGACGGCGTGTGGCACAACGGTAGCGGATACTTCAATAGCAACCTCGAAACACTGCACTATATGCCGATGCTCTTCACATACGTCACCGGCACTGATTTCCTGCAACATCCCTGGTATCGCAACGCCGGGCGTTCAATGACCTACACATGGCCGCCCCGCTCCAAGAGCAGTGGCTTCGGAGACGGTAGCGAAAACGGAGACGAACCGGTGCGCCAGCGCGCTGCCTTCGCCGACTTCCTTGCCCGCGAGCTGAATGACCCATACGCCGGCTGGTACGCTTCAGAATGCGGTAACGCGCAAAACGACTACCTTTTTCGCCTCTACCGCATGTGCTCCACCCTCTGCTACCCCACCGACCTGCCTGCCGACGCTGCCAAGATGGTATGGTACGAAGACACGGGCGAAGTGGCGATGCACAGCTGCCTGACAGACACTGACCGCGACGTGAACCTGTCGTTCCGCTCCAGCACCTTCGGCTCGGGCAGCCACACCACCTCAAGCCAAAACGCCTTCAACCTATTGTTCAAAGGGAAAGAGATATACCGCAGTTCGGGCTACTATCTGCATTTCAGCGATGCCCACAACCTGATGTCCTACCGCCACTCGCGGGCACACAACACCATTCTGGTGAACGGTATCGGGCAACCCTACTCCACCAACGGCTATGGCAACATTATGCGCGCCCTCGAAGGCGAACACATCACTTACTGTCTGGGTGATGCTTCAAAAGCCTACTGCGGCATCTCGGACGACCCCATGTGGGTGGAGGCTTTCGAGAAAGCCGGCATCACCCAAACTCCGGAAAATGGTTTCGGTGAAACACCCCTCACCAAATACCGCCGCCACGTATTGATGCTTCATCCCGAAGGCATTGTCCTCATCTACGACGAACTGGAGGCTTCGGAACCCGTCGCCTATGACTGGTTATTACACAGTCCCTCACAACTGTCTCTCAACAAAGAGTTGCTCACCATTAACCATTCCAGTCATGAGTTCGGTTATACAGCTGTGACCCAACTATTCTGCAACAATCCCGTCAATATGTCACTGACCGACCGATTTCTTGTCGCCCCCGATCCTGCTACCATGAAAAAAGGAAAATCATACCCCAACCAGTGGCACATGACGGCACGCATCGAAGGAGAGGCCAAGACCCGTATTCTTGCCGTAATACAAGCCAACGCCAGTGGTATCCCCCCTCAAATCATCCGCAAAACGGGTAATACGCTAACAATAGGCAAATGGACTGTCAATGCCGAACTGGACGCCTCGCAACCCGCTTCACTCAGCATAACCCATGCCGACACTCCCGTATATTTCAGCTACGGCAAGGAAAATCCAGTATTGAACGGAACACTTTATCCGAGAGAGAATACTATGTCATCCCTGCTTTACGATGCAATAAACGGTGAATACAAAGTGACAGAAATGAACGACCGGCTACCGGCAACTACCCGCGTAGCACGTTAACAACAGGATGATTGCTATTTTTCATCATCATAAATCTTCATTTTTGCGCATCATTTCGCAAAGATGAAGATTTAATTATTTATCTTTGTCTTGCAATCTTACTAAAAACTAACAGAATATGGCAAAGTACTTTATATTTCTTATAGCAAATATTGTCATACTATTGCTCCCCCTCCATGCACAGACACCCAAGCACATCAAGTTTATGCACATCGGAGTGAATGAAGGATTGTCACAAAATACAATCTTTGACATAGCGCAAGACAAACAGGGCAATATGTGGTTTGCCACCTATGACGGCCTGAACAAATATGACGGTTACGACTTCACCGCATATCAACACGATGAACAGAATCCGTACAGCATAGGAAGCAGCATTACCAGAACATGCCTGCTCGATTCGCAAGCCAATATATGGATAGGTACACAGGAAGGTTTGTCACTCTATGATACCTCACAAGACAAGTTCTATAACTACACTTTTCAAAGGGATAAAAAGAATATACCTGTTACCGGAATTGTAGAAATCAATGAAGGGCAGTTACTCCTACTATCAAATAAGGATGAAGATCTCTTGGTATTTAATACTGAAACCCGCCAATTCTCCGACAAGCCTCTGCATCCCTCGCTACTATCCGTATCGCCCACTACTGTCAGCAGGCAAGGAGACAATATATACATCGGAAGTTACAAAGGAGTATTCGTTTACTCAATCTCCCGCAATACGCTTGAGAAAATCATACCGGAAAAGTTGCAAGACAAACAAATACTCTCTATTTTACAGCAATCCCCTACATGCCTATGGATAGGTACAGAGGGAAGCGGATTGTACAAAATCAATCCTCAAACAAAAGAATTAATCCATTATACTCATATCCCCGGAAAGAAAGGAAGTATCAGTTCCAACTATATCCGCTCCCTGGCACTCGACTCGGAAAATGTCTTATGGATAGGCGCTATCAATTCCCTGAACATCTATAATGAAGCAACCGATTCCTTTGACAGCTATGCCAGTAATGCGGAAGTAAGCGGAAGCCTCTCACAAGCATCTGTCCGTGATATTTTTATGGACACGCAAGGCGGAATGTGGTTAGGAACCTATTACGGCGGATTGAACTACTATCATCCGCTAAAAGACCGTTTTCATAATATCCGGTCCTTTGCAAAAGAAAATTCGTTGAATAGCAGCACTATAGGATGTATCAAGGAAGATGCGCAGAAAGGTATTTGGATAGGTACCAATAACGGCGGTTTGAACTACTATAATCCCCACACACATAAGTTCACCTATTATACACAAAAAGACGGGCTTGAATCCAATGACATTAAAGCCATATACATCGATGAAGCACAGAATCTGGTCTACATCGGTACTCACACCGGAGGTCTCAGCATACTGCACCGTAACTCCGGCCGTATCGAAACGTTCAACAACAGGAATACGAGAAACCTATACGATATTCAGCCTGCCATCAACGGTGATTTATGGATAACCGGAATGACGGCTCTTCTGCGTTTTAACCCTCGACAGAAAACATTTACCCGCATAACCCATCAAAGTGACGGACGTCCTTTGGAGCAGAAGGAATCTACATATATATTACGCGACAGCAAGCAGCGCCTTTGGATAGGCAGCGAAAAAGGGTTGAACGTATATACAGAGGACAATAACGGATTGTTAGCCTGTCCCATACTGCCACACGACTTTCCGGTAAGGTCTAAAGCCGTCAACACCATATACGAAGCGCGAAACGGTATTTTCTGGATAGGAGCGCGAAACGGACTCTATCGCTTTGACGAAAGCAAAAAGGAGTATAAACAATATACCACTGCCAACGGACTTCCCAACAACGTCATACACGGAATATTGGAAGACGCAGACGGCAGACTGTGGCTAAGCACCAACAAAGGGCTGAGTCGTTTCCAACCCGAGACAGAGAAGTTCCGTAACTATACAGACAATGACGGGCTTCAAAGTAATCAATTTACAAATAATGCTTACTTCCAGACCACAGAAGGACAAATGTATTTCGGCGGCATCAACGGCATCACCACATTCCACCCGGAGCAGATAGTAGACAATCCATACACCCCTCCGGTTGTCCTCACCCGATTGCATCTGTTCAACAAGGCAGTTTCCCCTAATGATGACACCGGTCTGCTGAAGCAAGACATCAGCAGTACGAAAAGCATCACGTTATCGAGCAGGCAAACCATGTTTTCACTGGATTTCGTTGTATCGAACTACATATCAGGTAGCCATAACACATTCGCCTATATGCTGAAAGGGTATGACAAAGAGTGGTACTATACCAATACCCTGCGTACGGTATCCTACTCCAACCTCCCGGCGGGAACCTATCATTTCCTCGTAAAAGCCGCCAACAGCGACGGTAAATGGAATGAGACGCCGACAGAGCTGGAAATCGTGGTACTGCCCGTCTGGTACAAGACATGGTGGGCAATCCTGCTATTTATAGCTGCTTTCATTGCCATTACAATTTTCATATTCCGCTACTTCTGGATGCGCAAAAGTATGGAAGCCGAACTGCAAATGGAACGTGTGGACAAAGAGCGTCAAAAAGAGATGAATGAAATGAAGCTGCGTTTCTTCATCAACATTTCCCATGAGTTGCGTACTCCGCTGACATTGATTCTCGCCCCGGTACAGGAAATGATGGATAGAGTAAGCGACCGATGGCTGCACAAGCAACTGGAGCATGTACAGAAAAACACCAATCGGTTGCTGCATCTGGTGAACCAGCTAATGGATTATCGCCGTGCCGAATTGGGTGTGTTCAATCTGAAAGTACGTCCCAATCCGATACACAATGTCATTAAAAAAGACTTCTTGTTCTACGAACGTCTGGCAGAACGTAAGCAGATAACCTATAATTTCAACTCCAACACAGAAGGACGTGAGATTCTTTGCGATCCGGATTATTTGGAACTGATTGTAAACAACCTGCTTTCCAATGCCTTCAAATATACCGACGAGGGCAAGAGCATCACCGTAACCTTGCAGGAAGAGAACCGCGAACTCCTCCTCCAAGTGAAAGACACAGGAAACGGTATTCCCATAGACAAGCAGGGAAAGATATTCGAACGCTTCTACCAGATAGATAATGAACATCTGGGCAGCGGCATCGGTTTGTCACTGGTACAACGGCTTGTAGACCTGCATCACGGACGCATCGAATTGGAAAGCCGGGAAGGTGTCGGAAGTACATTCACCGTCTACCTGCCGACAGAGGAATCGGTCTATCTCCCGGAGGAAAGACAGACTGCGTCAGAACCCGTAGAAGAGCAGAGAGTCTACACCACCAATGACCGGAATATGTATGTAATCGACACGGAAACAAAAGAGGTTGCTGAGGAAACGCCCGAAAAAGAGGGACAACGTAAAGAGAACATCCTGATTGTAGAAGACAATGCGGATATCCGCCAATATCTCAGCGAAGAGTTGGGCAAGAGCTACCACATACTGACTGCCGAAAATGGTGAAGAGGCGTTATCCATCGTAAAAGAGCAAGAAATTGACCTCATACTGACCGACGTCATGATGCCCGTTATGGACGGATTGCAACTTTGCAAACAGATAAAACAAAACTTGCGCACTTGTCATATCCCCGTTATCATACTGTCCGCCAAGACCGATTTGAAAGAACAGCTGGAGGGCTTGCAAGTAGGCGCGGATGACTATATCCCCAAACCTTTCTCTATGGCAGTGGTTACCGCAAAAATTAAGAATCTGTTCCGTACACGCCACCGTGCCATTGAGCATTATTCCAACTCATTGGAAGTGGAGCCGGAAAAAGTGGCACTCAATCCGATGGATGAAGAACTGTTGAAGAAAGCGATAGCTATCATGGAAAAGCATATGGATAATGTGGAGTTCTCGACCGATGAATTCGCACGTGAGATGTGTATGAGCCGCTCCAACCTGCACATCAAGATGAAAGCGCTGACAGGAGAATCTACCAATGATTTTATCCGCAAAATGCGTTTCAACCAAGCCACCAAATTACTGAAAGAGGGCAGATACACCGTAGCGGAAATCAGCGGAATGGTCGGTTTCAATACTCCGTCTTACTTCGCTACCAGCTTTAAAAAATATTTCGGCTGCCTGCCGTCAGAGTACGGAAAGTAGATTTTCAGACAAAAGTATAATGCAATTAGACAGAAGTGAGACAGGTTTATACTTGTCTCACTTTTTATCATACACCGTTATAACCGTTGAAATGCCAACTTGCCTATCTTTGTTTCAAACAAAAGCAAGAACATTTACCATGAAAAACAGAAAGAAACTTCTGACCGTCTTATTATGCCTGTCCTATATAATCAATGTGCAGGCGCAGTATGAAAGCACCGGACAACCTACTTCCGATTACGAACTTTGGTATGATGAACCCGCAAACAACCAAGGCGGCGTAATTCCCCCTAATGAGTCCGAACGCCCTATCGATACGGATTGGGAACGTTGGTCGCTCCCTATCGGGAACGGTTACATGGGAGCAAGTATCTTTGGCGGTACAAGTACGGAAAGACTGCAGCTGACAGACAAGACCCTATACATACGCGGACTTTGGGGAGCCGAAACCCAAACCTCATTCGGCGATTTGTATCTGGATTTCTTCCATAATCTCCGTACCGATTATCGCCGAAGCTTGAATCTGAACAAAGGTATTGCCGAAGTCAGCTACGAATACCAAGGCGTAAAATACCATCGTGAATACTTCATGAGTTATCCGGACAATGTACTGGTCATCAAACTAACCGCCGACAAACCCGGAAAACTTTCTTTTACCGTTCGTCCCCAAATTGCCCACCTCGTTCCTTTCGGTCCCTTGCAACGTACGGACACTATGACCATAGGCTATTTAAGCGGTCCCACACAAACCCGCTTCAACTATAACGGACGTGAAGGCAAGGTCTTTGCCAAAGAAGATATGATTACTCTGAGAGGTAAAACAGAATATCTGAAACTGATTTATGAAGCGCAAATCAAAGTTATTCCGGTAAACGGAAGCATATCCGCCCGAAATGACACCAACGCAGACCACGGTACCCTCCGGGTAGAGAATGCCGATTCAGCCGTCATACTATTGGCTTTAGGAACCAATTACCGATTAACGCCGCAAGTATTCTCCAACAAACCTGCCGAAAAACTGAAAGGCTGTCCTGACCCGCATACGGAAATATCCCGACGCCTCATCAAGGCCGCCCAAAAAGGCTACGACCAATTACGCGCTGCACACATCAACGACTTCTCCTCCCTCACCGGACGGGTACAGCTGAATATCGGCAAGAAAAGCCCCCTCACTACCGACCGCCTGTTGGCAACCTATAAACAAGGGAAGCAAGACCCCTATCTGGAAGAGCTCTTCTTCCACTACGGCCGCTACCTGCTTATCAGCAGCACCCGTAAAGGAGCATTGCCTCCCACCCTGCAAGGAGTCTGGAACCAGTATGAACTGGCCCCATGGAACGGAAACTATACCCACAACATCAATATACAAATGAACTACTGGCCTGCCTTCAACACCAATCTGATAGAGCTTTTCGAAAGTTACGCGGATTTCCATAAGGCCTACAAGCCCATGGCAGAACAGTTTGCATCGAAATACATCAAGATACACCATCCGCAGCACTTCTCCGACGAACCCGGCGGCAATGGCTGGACCATGGGCACAGGCGCAGGAGCTTATATGGTAGGAATGCCCGGCGGACATTCCGGTCCCGGCATGGCAGCCTTCACCTCGAAACTTTTCTGGGACTATTACGCCTTCACCAATGACAAACAAATCCTGAAAGAGACAGCCTATCCCGCAGTGCTGGGAGTGGCCAACTTCCTGAGCAAAGTCACTGCCGACACACTCGGCTTCCTGCTTGCCACTCCCTCCGCCTCACCCGAACAATATGCCAAAGCCACCAAGCGTCCTTATCCTACCATCGGATGCGCTTTCGACCAGCAGATGATATATGAAAACCATCAGGACGCCATCCGTGCCGCAGCCTTACTGGGCGACCGCAACAAAAACATCCGTCTCTTTAAGGAACAAAGCAAACGGCTGGATCCCGTACAGATAGGCAATTCCGGTCAAATCAAAGAATACCGCGAGGAAAAACATTACGGTGATATCGTACTGGAACAGAACCACCGCCACATCTCACATCTTATCGGCCTCTATCCCGGTACGCTAATCAATGAGAATACCCCCGCATGGCTGGATGCAGCCAAAGTGACGCTCAACCGTCGCGGTGATGTTTCCACCGGTTGGTCTATGGCACACAAAATAAATCTTTGGGCACGTGCCAAAGAGGGGAACCGCGCACATGACCTCGTAGCCGCCTTGCTCACAACGGGCATTCACGAAAATCTTTGGGCAACCTGTCTTGCCGTCCTCCGTTCGCCTTTCCAGATTGACGCCAACTTCGGCGGAACAGCCGGTATCGCAGAAATGCTGCTGCAAAGCCATGAAGGCTATATACATATCCTGCCCGCCCTGCCGGATGTATGGAAGAACGGTTCATACAAAGGACTCACCGCACGCGGCAACTTCGAAGTATCCGCTAACTGGAAGGGAGGGATGCTTATACAAGCTGAGATTCTGTCCAAACAGAATGGCGCCTGCATTTTAAAACATCCCAACATTACCTATGCAGTACTGAAAGATACCGCAGGTAAAGCGATAAAATACAAGCCGATAGGTAAAGACAAAATATCATTCCCGGCAAAAGCCAACCAAACATACATACTAAGTAATGTGCCGCAACGCAAAGTAGCGGCAGCCCCACAGGACTTAAAGGCGGGCTTCGATGGGAACACCGTTTCCCTGCAATGGACACCCGCCAAAGATGCTGCCGCCTATGCCATATATCGCACTCGCGGTAACAACCCCGACTACGAACTGATAGCAACCGATGTAAAGCAACCGACCTATAAATACACCGCACCGGAACTCAAAGACACCGACTATCTGGTACTCAAAGTGGTATCACTCGACAAGGGAGGTAATGAGGGAAAAGGAACGGCTACCTGCATTGAAAAGAAATAAGACTCATTAAATAAAGAAAAGGCAATGAATATTGCCTTTTTTCTTTCATATCTGTCACTGTTACACAAAATCAAAAGCACTTTGCACAAAAGTGCAAGCGCTTTATACTTATATAATAAATCATTTGACGACATAGAAAGTCGTTTATATATCGATACGATACCTTTGCTACCGTTGACTGAGAATCATTTCAAAAACAATATAACATGAAAAAACGACTTTTACTCTTCTTAACATTCTGCCTGGCACTAACTACGGTTCAAGCAGAAAACATCTGGCGTATCCACGAAAATGAACGGGAAACACCGTATCCGCAACAGGAGCACACCTTATATATAAACCCTTCGCCGCTACTGGTTCCCAAAAGCATGAAGCAATCGGACTTCCTGCAATTCCAACTATCCCGAAGCGAAAACTTCTCGGATGCAAGTAGCGTACTGTCCCAACCCAAACCTTGGTGTATGTTCAATCCGCACAAAATATTGGAAAACGGCATATGGTACTGGCGCGTACGTTCAGTGAGCAAGGAAGGCAAAGAATTTCCTTGGAGCAAGACGTACAGCTTCACCGTAACCGGAGATATACCGCAATTCGTCACGCCCGAAGCCAACGTTTTTCTGAATAACATTCCCCAAACATACCCTCGCATCTATTGTTTCCTGAACGACAATCTGAAAAAGGCTCGCAAGAAAGTACGCTCACATCCGGAATTCGAGAATATGATTGCCGATTCGCGCAATGCGCTCGGTTCAAACTATACCAACGACACCAAGCCCTACAGGCAAATCACCCGTATGGCTGCCGAGTGCGACATCCTGAATACCGCCTACCAAATGTTGCAATTGGATGTTTATGCAGAAAAAATGGTACAGAACGTACGCTGCCTGCTGGCAGTAGAACCCGACCGGAAAGTCATCGGCAATGACTTTAACGCAGGTGAGCTGATTTATATGTTAGCCTGTACCTACGAGAACTGTTACGACCGCTTCAGCGCACAAGAGCGCAAACAGATGGAAAGCATCATCATGGATGTACTGTCACTCTACTATAAAAGCCACATTTTAGCGAACGAAGAAACCCATATCTTCGACAACCACTTCTGGCAGTTTGCTTTCCGCCACTTCATGCAAGCCGCATTAGTCATGTACGATAAATATCCGCTTGCCAAAGAATATCTGGAATACAGCTATGAACTGTGGACGGCGCGCGCCCCGGCATCCGGTTTCAATCGCGACGGCTCATGGCACAACGGTACAAGTTATTTCAGCGCCAACGCTGTTACCTTGTCCTATGTACCCGCCTTGTTCAGCTACCTGACAAATACGGACTTTATGCAGCACCCCTGGTATAAGAACGCCGGCATCGGTATGCTGTACAGCTGGCAACCCAAATCACTGAGTGCCGGTTTCGGTGACGGACACGAGAAGAGCAATCCGAAGCCTCTGCGCATCCGCAGCGCCTTTGCCGACTTCATGGCACGTACCACCGGCGACCCTTATGCCACATGGTATTCGTCTATCAACAACCGTTATAAAGCGGAAACAGAAACCCGCCTCTACCGCATGGCGTGTGGCAAGCAGCGTCCCCGACAAGCTGAACTGCCGTCGGATGCCCCCAAAGCCGTATGGTTCAAAGACACAGGCGAGATGATAGCCAACAGTAACCTGAAAGACTATAAACATAACATCAGTCTCAGTTTCCGTTCCAGCCCGTTCGGATCCGGCAGCCACACGCATTCCAACCAAAACGCTTTCAACCTGCACTACGGCGGAAAAGCCATTTATCATGCAGTAGGTCATTACATGAATTTTGCCGACCCACACAACCTGTTATCTTACCGCCATACACGCGCCCACAACACCATATTAGTAGACGGTATCGGGCAACCGTTCACCACACGTGCCTATGGAAACATTGTCCGTATGTTCAACGGAGAGCATATATCCTATGCCTTGGGAGATGCCTCCAACGCCTATTGCGGCATCAGTGAATACCCCATGTGGCAAAAGAACTTTGCCAACCACAATCTTGAACAGTCGCGCGAAAACGGTTTCGGAGAAACTCCACTTAAGAAGTATCGCCGTCATATCTTCCTGTTGCATCCCAACATTGTAGTTATCTACGACGAGCTGGAAGCGGACAAAGCCGTAAGCTGGGATTGGTTGCTGCACAGTCCGGTTAAATTCCAAATAGACGAGGCAACAGCAACACTGACAACCCATAACAAAAGAGACAAATATACTTCTGTTGCCCGCCTGTTCAGCGAACAGAGATGCACCATCAGCCAAACAAACAAGTTTATAGCCGAGCCTAACAAAAAGATAGGTGTACGCGGTGAAGACTTTACCGCCCCCTGGTCGCTAACAGCCAGCTACGAACCCTGCAAGATGAACCGTATTCTTACTATCATTCAAGTGGAAGCGAACGAAAACCAGATGGTAAACATAGAACGTACCGGCAACAATTTCCAATGCGGTGACTGGACGATTGAAGCGGAATTGAATGCCAAACGTCCGGCAAGTTTGTACATCCGGAACAGCCGAACACAGGCAACCTTCAGCTACGGAAAAGAAAAGCCGATGATAAACGGTAAGGTGTACGAAGGTAAAGAAAAAGATTTCTCTATCTTATACGATAGTTTTAACGGCAAATGGGCAGTACAAGAAATGAAGGACAGACCCGCACAGGTGACTGGAAGAGTAAGGTAGCAGGCTTATCTAAACACATATTTTATCAATTTATACAATCATGAAAAAAAGACTTGTATCTCTAATAGCAGGACTCGGTTTGTCCTTTGCCCTCTATGCGCAGGAAAAACTGCCTGAGCATATAGAATGGGAAGGCAACGAGCCCAATGGTAAAATGACATTGCTTCAAAACGGGAAACGTGTAAAATATACCTGCAAAGACGGTAAAGTAAAGGTTATATTGCCACAAGGGCTGAAAAATGAAGCATTGGCTTTCAGCTTCAAAGTAAAAAAGTAACATTTTTTTGCTGTTTCCTGTATAAATACTACAATATTAAGTTTTCCTTAAACAGCATTGAACTTGTTTTCTACAGAAATATAGTATTTTCAAACAGAGAAGAAGCCTATTAAAATGCCAATTTACTTATTTTGCCAACGTTAACCAATACTGTTGGCAAAATAAGTAAACTTTTTTCAGTAAACCTTTTTAAAGTATAATCCATGAACATCAAAACCCTACTTTTTGCACTCTCTTGCTGTACACTTACCGTCCAGGCACAGCATGACGACTTCGGTCAGGATGCCCTTATCAACCCAAGCGCGTCCACCTTCAACTTCGACATAGCATCAGGTCCCATAGAACCTACCGATGCCTCTATTGCAGCGCACTATCAATGCCCCGAATGGTTTCGTGACGCCAAGTTCGGTATCTATATGCACTGGGGAGTCAATTCTATTCCGGGCTATGACGGCCATTACGGCAGATGGATGTACTGGTATCAGGAACCGGACTCAGGGCTACGCAAATATCCCATACTGGGATACAGGGCACATGCACCCAAAGTATACCAACATCACCTGAAAACTTACGGACATCCTTCCAAATTCGGCTACAAAGACTTTATACCGATGTGGAAAGCCGACAAGTTCAATGCAGATTCACTGGCAGCCTTCTACAAAGAAATTGGTGCCAAATTTATCGGTGTAATGGCTGTCCACCACGATAACTTCGACCTGTACGATTCAAGCCACCAACCTTGGAACTCTGTAAATATGGGTCCCAAACTGGACATTGTGGGTGCATGGCAGAAAGCATGCAAAAAGGCGGGCGTTCATTTTGCCATTTCCTCCCACCTCAGCAACTACTGCCATGAACATATGTTCTACCAGGGTACTAATGCCGACCCCGAAGGGTCCTATGCCGGAGTGCCTTATGATTATATGAATCCTGCCTACGAAGGTCTGTACGGCAAACGTACCCCGGACCGCATCATGCGACTGGAACCCGAATTCGCACAGTCATGGTACCTCAGAACCAAAGAGCTGATAGACAAATACGAACCCGAACTACTTTACTTCGACGGTCCGCTGCCTAATGGCATCTATGGGCAACAACTGGCTGCGCATTTCTATAACAAGAACCTGTCGCGCAAAGGCATACAAAACGGTGTACTCACCATTAAGAGAGTGAGAGAAGGATATACACTGGACCGCGAATGTTCCGGCGTAGATGATTTGCAGAAAAATCCGTTCTTGGTAGATACGACGGTAAACCCCGGCTGGTTCTACATGGGAAACTCGCTGAACATCAGCAAAGACGGTGGAGACGCAGGTATGGGTTCGGTTATTCAGGGAAAGACCAAAGACAAACTGCGCATGACTGCAGGACAGATTGTGGACAACCTCGTGGATATTGTCAGCAAAAACGGCAATATGATGCTCAATGTAGGATTGCGCGCAGACGGCAGCCTGCCCGAAACATTCCGGGACGAACTTGTAAAGATAGGCAACTGGCTGAAACTAAACGGTGAAGCCATCTACAATACCCGGCCTTTCAAGGTGTATGGTGAAGGAACATTCAGTATGAACGCTACGACCGGTAAGAAAAAATATGCGGACTACCTGTATGCCTTCACCGCAAAAGACATACGTTTCACCACCAAGAAGAATACGATATACGTCCTTACGCTGGATTGGCCCGGAAACGGAAAAACCGTCAAGATACAAAACCTGAACAGCAAAGAAATAAAGAACATCAAATCCATCTCATTCCTTGCATCAGGAGAACAGGTGAAATGGAAACAAGATGAAAGCGGATTGTATATCACAACTCCGTCCCAACCCATAGGAGAATACGCCTATGCTTTCAAAGTAATAACCAAATAAACATAATTCATATGAAATTTCTGATTACTATATTCCTTATTTTATCGGCTCTGATAGACATTTCCAATGCAAATGCCCAATCGGCAAGTATAGAAAATAATCTGCTCACCTTGCGAATACACAAGCAACAGGTTGCAGTAGAGAGTAAAAAGTGTCCTGACCTAAAAGTAAAAAACATACTTTTACCGGGACAAATAGTTTCCTCCGGGAAGGCAGAAACAACTGATAATTTGTGGGGAAAAGGACAATCATTAGAAGCTCATTACAACGACGGACGTAAGGTTACATTCACCCTATATGACAACAATCCCTTTCTCTACATCCATACGGTAGTAAAGAACGAATCAGGACAGGATATACGGGTGAATCGTCTGGAAATAGCATCCGTAGAAATGAGTATAGGTGAGATGAGCAAGCCGTTGAACACTTTGGGAAGTGGCGGATTTGCCCCTGCCCAACAGGCACAGGGAAGTTACACCTACACTCTATTAGCCGAGCCCGATAGCCGGCATTCCATTCTAACTGCCTGGCTGACACAGAAACAAGGTATAGGATTAATGACTCCGAAGTTGGACAAAAGCAAGAAAACATACAAAGTAAAAGCCGAACTGGAATTCGGCAATTATTTGGTAAGAAACGGTAAAGAAAGAGACACCGATATCCTACTGATAGGCTTTTTCGAGGATGGAAGAGAAGGACTGGAATTATATGGAGATTATCTTGCCAAAGCATATCGTATACAGCTACCGTCCAAACCGGAAATCTATTGTACTTGGTATCACCGTAACCTAAGCGGTTCAGGCGCTTCCACCGAAAAACTATTATTGGAAAATGCCGATTTTGCAAGAAAAGAATTAGCTGCCTTCGGTCTGAACACATTCCAAATTGACGACCATTGGCAAAGTTCCATGGAAATGCCCAAAACAGAATTGGGGACAGGCCCTTTAAAAACTTTTGCTGAAAATAATTCCAACTTCCCTTCAGGCATGGAACATACCGCAAAACATCTGGAAAAGAAAGGTTTTACTCCCGGGCTTTGGTTCATGCCTTTTTCCGGTGACGTACACAATCCGTATTTTCCTAAAGAAATCTTCGCGAAACACCGTTGGACAGATACTCCTTATGAAGTAAAAAAATGGTCGGGGACCTGCATAGACGCCACAAGTCCGGCAGGTGAGATTTTTTTGCGGGAACGTTTTAAAAGAATCTATAATTGGGGGTATCGCTATTACAAAATTGACGGATTGCACACCGGTGCACCTTCCGAAAACATCTATATAAACAGAAGCTATGATGGAATACCTGTTTATGGAGATGCACGCCTTTACAATGATGAATACACTTTCACACAATGTTTCCGTAAAGGGCTTTCTATTTTAAAAGAAGAAGCTCCGGGCGTTTTCCTTTTAGGATGCGCCGCAACTCAGAACATGAGTTCTTTGGGGGCATCCTTCGGTATGGTGGATGCTATGCGTGTAGGCCCCGACAACGACGGTGCCATACAGGGAGTATGGGGAAAAACCACAGCCGGAGCAGACTATGCAGGCAACCTATACTTCCTGCACAACAAAGTCTGGTACAACGATCCCGACCCTTACTTTGTACGCAACTCCAACCCGTTAAACAAAACACGCTGGATGGTATCTTGGCAGGCTGTTTCAGGAGTAATGAACACTACCAGTATGCAATATTCCGAACTGGAGCCCGAACGCTTGGACATAATAAAACGTGCACTGCCCACCCACAATCTGAATGCCCGTCCAATAGATATCCTTGAAAGTAATAAGCCTCAAATCTGGATGGTAAAAAATGACAGGCTAATCGTCTTGGGGTTGTTCAACTGGAATGAACAAAGACACACAAAAATTGATTATGGTTTGGAACGAATGGGACTGAAGAGTTCTGAGAACTACGAACTGTTCGACTTTTGGGACAATAAGTATTTAGGAAATATCAAAGGGAAACTTTCCCAAACACTGGACCCTGCATCCTGCAAAGTGTTGGCAGTACGCCCAAGCAAGTCTCATCCACAGGTTATCAGCACATCCCGGCACATTACTCAAGGACTGATGGATATAAAAGAAGAATCATGGAATCCCGACAGACAAATCCTATCCGGAACAAGTAAAGTTGTAAAAGGGGATAAATATGAACTACGTATTATAGTACCCGAAAAGTTCGCCATCAGAAGTGCAAAAAGTAATGGCGGCAAAATGTTTATCCAAAAGGAAGGAAAGCTGGTACGAGTGTCATTTATTCCTCAAAAATCCGGAACTATCAATTGGAATATAGAATTCAAATAACCCGCATTAACATTGAATGCAGAACTTAAATCACAAATACAAATAATCCGCTTTTTGTCATCACTCATCACTTTTGCAGTTAACTGCCTATGAGTATGGGCATTTGCGAGTGATAAGAACCATTACGACGGTGACGACCCACAGCTGGTCGTCACCGTTTTTTTTGCGTCTTTCTTACGATATTATGCTGTAACTTCCTTATTCACAGCCCTTACATACACCTTATGCGACCCTTGTCCCAATGTTGTTAAAATACCTTTTTCCACCAACAAATTGAGGTCGTTCAGCGCTTTATTCTTCAAAAGCCCCGTAATTCCGCTGTAATCCTTGCGGGTAATGAACGGATTCGCCTCCAAAAACACGCACAGGCGGCGGTAACGTTCCGCACTGCTGATGTCCGCACTATGCCGGAAACCGTACCCTGCCCTGACACGTTCCACAAATCCCGCACACTGTTTGCGGAAACCGGGAGATACACGGAAATGCACCTTGCCGAAGAATACCGTCTGCGCATGGATTTCTTTTTTGTCCATGACGGGACGCGCCGCCAGTCCCGCCGAGAAATGCCCCATATCTCCCAACTGCACATGATGCCCTTCGGACAGGTAGTAGGAGATGCGGTCTTCCAATGCCGCCAGCAGTCCCTCGATGTCTCCGGGGGTGAAGCTGGTTGCCTGCGATATGTCGCTAATCAGACGTTTCGTGGTGATAGTACCCTTGTTCACGATGCGGGGATACATGGGTTGTAACTCGCCGTCCCCTTTCGGGTTGGGCTTTCTTTGGAAGTCATACTCTGCTGCCATTGTTCTTTTTGTTTTTAGTTTCTATTTCTAAAATCGCACCGTTGGTTTTCTACGTCAGCCTCATCGAAAATGCCGGTATGCCTATGGCAAAACCCCGATATGCTTATAACAAAACCTCGTTTTGCAGTTGCGGGCTCTCCGGTTGGCAGTTGCGGGCCGTCGGGCACGCAGTTGGAGGCTCTTCGGCCCGCAATTGGAAAACGAGGTTTTAGTACTTGTAAAGATACAAAATCCACAAGGCAAAGTCAAGTTTCAGACGATATATTTTTCAATTTTTCTTATTTATTTCCGGTGACGGGCAAGGAGGATAATTCTCAAAACAAAAGGACGTATTTACTTGCTTTCAGCCCATTTTATGCGTACCTTGCAGACGCTAAGAGAGACGCTCTTATCCTCAACAATTTTCAAAACAAACAACATCGGATGAAAATTACCTTTATCAAGGAAAACCGTGACGCAGGCACGGAAAGTATCAGCACCTGCGATACAGACACTTTTATTGCCAAAATCAAGTCGGAAACCAAAGCCCGGTATGTCAGCGGATTGCGTGCCATGCTGGAATATACGGGCCGCACCGACGGCGGAGCATACGAATCCGTCGACAGACTTCCCCGCATATGCCCCGCCATGGAGTACGGCCGTACCCGCGAGGGAGAGCGGCGGATGAAACGCTACAACGGCATCGTGCTGTTGGATGCGGGCGGGCTATCCGGACTGTCCGAAGTGGAACAGGTGAAAGAACAGGCGGCATTGCTACCCCAGACTTATGCCGCTTTTGCGGGAAGCAGCGGACGGAGTGTAAAGATATGGGCGCTGTTCGCCCTGCCGGACGGCAGGTTGCCGCAACGGGAAGAAGAGATTGCCCTGTTTCATGCACACGCCTACCGCATGGCGGTGCAGTGTTACCAACCCCTGCTTCCGTTTCCCCTCACACTGAAAGAACCTTCGCATAACGATACTTTCCGCATGACGCTGGACGAGACGCCCTATTTCGCCCCCGATGCCGTTCCTTTCTGTCTTGAACAGCCGGTGACGATGCCCGGCGAACAGACATTCGGCCAACACAGGCTGGCGGAGAAAAATCCTCTGAAGCGGTTGCAGCCGGGCTATGAATCTTCGCAGACCTTCACCTTCTTGTTTGAAGCGGCGCTGAACCGTGCACTGGACGAGGTGGAGAACTGGCAGAGAGACCGCGACGACTTCCAACCGCTGCTCATCCCCATAGGCGAGCAATGCTTCGGGAGCGGCATCCCCGAAGAAGAAGCCGTCCGGCAGGTAATGATACACTACCGCAGGCAAGCGGATGAACAGACGGTGCGCGCCACGCTGCACAACCTCTACCGCGAATGCCGGGGATTCGGCAAGAAGCCCGTCCTCACGCCCGAACAGTGTACGGCACTGAAACTGGACGAGTTCATGGAACGCCGCTATGAATTCCGGTATAACCAGCTGATGGGCGACTTGGAATACCGCCAACGCGATTCCATCCACTTCTATTTTCATGTAATGGACCAGCGCGCACGCAACAGCGTGGCTATGGATGCCCTGCAGGAGGGATTGCGTGTATGGGACAGGGACGTGAACCGCTACCTTACCTCCAACCGCGTGCCGTTGTACAATCCCGTCGAGGAATATCTGTCCGGTGTAGGCCGTTGGGACGGGAAAGACCGCATCCGCGCGCTGGCCGATTTGGTTCCCTGCAACAACCGGTATTGGCGCGAACTGTTCTACCGCTGGTTTCTGAACATGGTGGCGCACTGGCGGGGACTTGGCAACAAGATGCACGCCAACAGCACGTCACCGTTGCTGATTGGTGCGCAGGGCTACCGCAAGTCCACCTTCTGCCGCATCATCCTTCCGCCGGAACTGCGCTTCGGCTATACGGACAGTCTGGACTTTGGAAGCAAGCGGGACGCGGAGATGTATCTGGGCCGTTTCCTGCTGGTGAACATCGACGAATTCGACCAAGTGAGCATCCATCAGCAGGGATTCTTGAAACATCTGTTGCAGAAGCCCGTCGCCAACCTGCGCAAGCCCTACGGAAGCAGCATTCAGGAAATGAGGCGGTATGCGTCGTTTATCGGTACGAGCAACCATAAAGATTTGCTGACGGACAGTAGCGGCAGCCGCCGTTTTGTCTGTGTGGAGGTGACGGCTCCCATTGACACGAATGTGACGATAAACTACCGCCAACTCTATGCGCAAGCCATGCAAGCCGTCAGGAACGGCGAACGTTACTGGTTTGACGACGAGGATGAGTCTGTCTTGAAGGAGACAAACCGGGAATTCGAACAAATCAGCCCGATTGAACAAATGTTCCATTGTTACTTCCGCTTGCCGGAAGAAGGAGAAGAAGGGATATGGATGTCGCCAATACAGATATTGGAGTATTTGCATACAAAGAATAGTAACATAAAGTTCACAGAAGGTTATTCAAAGCATTTCGGACGGATATTAAAAAAGAATAGTTTGGAAAGCAGGCACACCAACAAAGGAACTGTTTATCGAATTGTAAAATCCTGATATTCTATTTTCAGAAGTGACGACCAAACGCGGGGTCGTCACTTCTTACAGCGTTAATATCACTTAATAAACTACTTATTCTTAAAGCATTACAACAAAAAGTGACGAGTGATAACAAATTATCATTATTCATGATTTAAAATAATGGTAATTATGCAATAATAGGTAAATCAAACAGGTTCTAACCGTTAATACCGACAAGATTGTAATCTTGTCGCACACAATTGTAATACAATAGAAGAATATTACTATCTTGGAAAACAACATTACACTCCTCTTTCCGATGAATACGTTACTTTTGCCTTGCAAGAAAAACTAAAAAACTAAAACATCATGAAAGACAAGATTCTTCATCTATTAATTGTATTATTCCTCTTTCCCGCTATGCTGTCCGCCGCATCAAAGGAAGAGAAAATCTTTGCCAATTATTTCGACATTCCGGTAAACAGCCCGGAAGGAACGGAAGTAATCGGCCGTATTCATCTGGAAAGGAATAAAGATGTACTGACAAGCCCCATTCCTGCCGGTTATCACTTTGAGATTCTCAAACAAGCGGATGGAATGTTCAACTTGGAAACCCGATATGACTTATCCAAACGCATTATGGGTGTACTTACCGTAGCCAAAGGCCAGAATACAGGAAGCACCCCTTCCAATCATCGCCTGACCATTGCCTTGAAAGACGGTGACAGGCAACTGAAAAAATTCAATATCAACGTCAAAGTTGTAAAAGAGACTTTATGGAGTTTATTCAACAAGCGCTACACTCCCAAAACACTTAAAAACAATCGTTTGTACGGGCGTATCCAATACTCGGACGATGAAGTGGCAGCCAAGATTGAAGAACTGAAAAATAATAACTGGAAGTTTGCCGGACTGGAAAAATGCTATCAAGGACGCCCGCAAGACTATAAAATCATCCTCGACCCCACCAACGACCATGCTCCAAGCGGAACCATAGAATATGACTGGGCGAAAGTCGCCAACCAAATAGGCGGATTGGGTTACTCCTACGCCACTTCCAAAGTGTACGGTCCGAAAGGTGACCCCGAAAAGCGGAAAGAACTGAGAGAAACCTTATATCAGGCGATATTGACCTATACCAACTCCGTACCCGTAGAGGGAAACGAAGTTATGGTAGACGGAAAGCCGATTGGTAATTGCACCGGTGACGGCTTCGGTATGCTGCAAGCGCACAAAATGGCAGGAATGCAAACGCCCACCCACCAATGGACTCTGACCGACCCGCTGGTAGTCCCCGTACTTCACCTGATGCCCGAATTGCTGAAAGGTATGCACAATCAGGATGAAACCTGCCTGAAGGTACACAATGCGCTGATACGCTACCTGCAAATCTTCTTCTCGGAAATCGAAAGCCGCCGCGCCATAGACAATCCCGACGGCCGCTGGGGCGAACTGCAAGATACAATCTACTCATCCGGTGCATGGGCTGACGCCAACCTTGGCCACCGTTCACGTACATTATTGGCATTGCCTATCATCTGGGCAGACTACAACCGTCCCTTGACTTACGTACAGTATTGGTACAGCGATTTCTATCACGACCAACCGTTCAAAGGATTCAGCTACTCACCGGGATGGAGCCCGCACGGCATTGTAGCGGATGTCAGCCGTTGGATGACTAAATATAACATCGTGTCTCACAAATATATACAGTCCGGCTTCCAACCTGACGGAACCATATCGCATCACATCGCCAATGCGACCGATGCCGCCATGGTGGCTTACGGTTTTGAATGGCTGACGGATTGTAATGAAGGATACAGCTATTTCAAGAACACAAAATTCAAAATAGACGATAAATACTACCAGTTCCAGTTGGACCGCTTGCTGAATGTATATCCGAAACTGTTCTACAAACAACGTATGGACTTCCTCGTTGCGGGACGTTCTTTCATAGATGATATGCAAAGATTCGTAACCAAAACATACACCGGAGCTGTAAAGTCCATGCTGAATGCACAAAACAAAGGCTCTAAACTGGCCGGAGTAGAAGAACTCAAAAATATTTGCCGACAGCTGAAAGAGAATACCTATGAATATTCGGGAACAGATGCCTATTGGATTAATGAATATCTGGTACACCGCCGTGGTGAAAATGAAGCTCCGTTCTATGCTTCGCTGAAACTGAAATCGGAACGTACCGTAGGCGCCGAGGATTTCAGCAAGAAAGTACGCCGTTCATGGCATATGGGATATGGCATCCTGCAAGTGAAAGTGAATGGAAACGAATATTCCGACAAGGTTATATGCAACTTCGACTGGCACGCCCTGCCCGGACTGACGGAAGAGTGGCGCACCGATCCGATGCCGTTAGGACACGCGCAATTATCGCTGCCCGGACTAAATAAAATTTCGGGTGTACTGGCAGATGGGAAAGCAGGTATGGGTATCTACAATCATCTGCCTAAAGAAACGTACAGCTCTGCCACAGCCTTCAAGAGCTATCACTTCATCGAGGACAAAATAATCGCCTTGGGCAGCGACATCGCCCGTCTGCGTCCGGGACAAGGAAATGAGATTACCACATTCATTGAACAGACGGCATTGAACAGCCCGTTGACATGGTGCGTCGGCGAAGAAACGCAAACGATAGAATCCGGACAGTCCGTAAATATCGCCAAGGAGATAAACGACGTATGCTGGCTGCATCAGGGTGGCAAAGGATATGTTATTCTACCGCTGAAAAAACTGTCATTACGGATAAAGAGCGGTAAGGAAGTAAACATCACCGACCGTACGATAGCCAACAAAAAGCCTAACTTCATTGTCGCCGTAAGTCATGGAGCACAACCGGGGCAAACTTGGGACAACGCATACCGTTATGTACAACTTCCCAACGTCAGCGCAGCAGAAATGCCGGAACGTGTAGAAGCCTTGCTGAAAGATTTGGAATTCAATATGCAGGACGGCAAGGCGCATGCCGTGTACTCCGATGCCGACAAGACTTGGCAATACGCTTTCTTCAAACCCGGAAGCATCTCCGTGGGAAAGACCGCAGTTACTGCCAACGATGTTGCACAAATTATGTTGCGTGACAACGGTAAGGAATGGGTACTGTCCGTAAACAACCCCATGCCGGACGGACAGAAACAAACCCTGACGTTCAGCACCTCCGCCCAACTGCCTGCCGGAACCTACACCTACCGAACCAAAGGCGTGTATCCGCTGGAAGGTGAAACCGTTACGGTAATATCAGAAGGCAAAGGCAGCAAGGTTACGGTAGAGTTGCCGGACAGCCGCGACGCCGAGAAGTACAACTATCAATCGGACTTGTACGCAGCTACACCAATCATAGTGAACATACCCAAGAAGTAATACGAAGGAACTTAAAAACAGCGCACAATGAATAAACTATCCATTGTATGTTTGGCGGCTGCAGGACTATCATCCTGCAGCGGCTCCAAAACTACACAACCCGAAAACGGTAATACAGACAACAGGTCTGTCCACCGGCCCAATATCGTAATCCTACTGACCGATGACCAAGGATACGGAGACATGAAATGTTACGGCAGTCCTAATTTGCAAACTCCCAATCTGGATAAGCTGGCTGCCGAAGGGACGCGGTTCACCAATTTCTATGCCGGAGCCGCCGCCTCCACCCCCTCACGAGCCGCATTGCTGACAGGACGCTATGCCGAACGTGTAGGAGTGCCGGGAGTGGTGGACGACACTTCGGAAAACGGTATCAAACGCAGTGAAATCACTTTGGCGGAATATCTGAAACAGAATGACTATGCCACTGCCCTCGTAGGCAAATGGCACTTGGGCTACCAACCCGAATACCTGCCGTTGCGTCATGGGTTCACAGAATTCTTCGGTCTTCCCTACTCCAACGATATGTGGCCTTATCATCCCGCCCCCGACCACGCCTATCCGGCACTGCCGCTTTATGACAACGACCGTATAATAGAATACAACCCTCCCGTCAATCAAATGACGACAAGACTGACCGAACGCGCCATCCGTTTCATCAACGACCATAAGGCAAAGCCGTTCCTCCTCTATTTGCCCTACACCCAACCGCACGTGCCACTGGGCGTTTCGGACAAATTCAAAGGAAAATCAGGTGAAGGACTTTATGCGGATGTAATCATGGAAATAGACTGGAGTGTGGGAGAAATAATGAAGACTTTGAAAGCTAACGGTCTGGATGAGAATACCATCGTCATGTTTACTTCCGACAACGGTCCCTGGCTGAGTTACGGAAATCATGGCGGCAGCACCGGCGGACTGCGAGAAGGTAAGGGAACAACCTTCGACGGAGGACAGCGTGTCCCCTTTGTGGTACGTATGCCGGGCGTAATACCCGCAGGCAAGGTCAGCGACCAATTCCTATCCGCCCTCGACATCACACCCACTCTGGTAAACCTCACCCAATCACAGATGCCGCGCATGAACAAATTCGACGGACAAGACGCTTGGGGAATCCTGACCGGAAAAGAAAACGGTCACCGGCCTTTCTACTTCGTATACAACGGTATTGTGGAAGCGCTGCGTGACGGCAAATGGAAATGCGTAGCCCCACATAGCTACCGCATCGTAAAGACTCCCGGAAAAGACGGAATGCCCGGAGAGCAGATAGCCAAAGGCGGAAACATCGGTCTTGCACTCTTCGACATGGAAACCGATCCTAAAGAAAGCAACGATGTGGCAGCACAACACCCTGAAATTGCAGAACAGATGTACGCCAAGATAAAGGAGTTCCAAAAGGAAATGGACGAAGAGATGAAACACCTTATGATTGAGTAACATACACTCGTATAAACAAAAAACGAATTGTATCATGAAAAGAACTATACTGCTATTGGCATTAACCCTACTGGGTTGCCAAGGTATCCTAAAAGCCCAGCAAGTACCCCCCCTTCAAGTGGAGGAGGTACCTACATGGGTGGAAAACGCCTTTACTGTGGCACAAACACAATCGGAAGCCATGTACAAAGAGGTAATGAAAACAGGACTGCTTCCACGCTCCATTCAACAGGGATTACAGCCGAAAACAAACTGGACGGCAGGTTTCTTTCCCGGTACGCTATGGTATCTGTACACCTACACCGGAAAAGACATATGGAAAGTACGTGCCGAGAAAGCCACCGCCTTAATGGAAGGGGAACAGAACAATGCCTTTGACCACGACATCGGCTTTAAAATGTACTCTTGTTATGGAAACGGTTATCTGCTGACCGGAAACAAAACCTACCGCCACATCATCTTCCGTTCTGCCAAAACGCTGGCCTCACGCTATTCGTACAAAACCGGCCTCATCATGTCGTGGGAACCGGATGCAAAACGCGACTGGCTATTTCCGGTCATTATAGACAACATGATTAACTTGGAACTGCTCATGGAAGCCTACAAAATATCGGGAGATACAACGCTCAGACAGATTGCCGTCTCTCATGCCGACAAGACCATGAAATACCATTATCGCGAAAATATGTCTTGTCCGCATGTTGTGGACTACGAACCGGAAACGGGAGCTATGCGCAAATACGACTGGAACAATGGCTCGGACAACACTACGAACTCCACTTGGTCACGCGGCCAGTCATGGGGACTCTACGGTTTCACCATGATGTATCGCGAAACAGGTGACCGGAAGTATCTACGCCATGCCGAGAAGATTGCGGACTTCCTGCTAAGCCATCCCAATATGCCCGAAGACATGATTCCTTACTGGGATTACTCCGCACCCGAACGTTCAAAGATGCGTGACGCATCAGCGGCTGCCATTATGGCATCGGCACTCATGGAACTCAGCACCTATTCTTCTCAGAAAAAGAAATACTTTGAAGCCGGTGAGAAACAGTTGAAAAGCCTGTCTTCTCCTGCTTATCTGGCGAAGCCGGGAACTCATGAAAACTTTGTCCTGATGCACGCCACCGGAAACTTCCTGCGCAACAGTGAACTGGACGGGGCACTCTCGTATGCCGATTATTATTATACGGAAGGATTGCTGAGATACCTGCAACTCCTCAATGGAAAAGAATTGTATAAAGTTACGAAACTATAAGAACTTATATTTACAACACTTTATCAAGAAAAAATCTTCATTATTGCCATTATCCGGCAGGAATGAAGATTTTTTCCTATATTTGTTGTTACAAAACCTTATCAATCAATAAACCATGGTAAAGCCTGTCTTATTGTCCATCTTATTTTGGCTACTCATCTACCCGCTTCACGCACAAACCACAGAACCAATAAGTTTTGTCCATATCGGGCTGGACGATGGACTGTCGCAAAGTACCGTATTCGATATTACCCAAGACAAATACGGTAATATGTGGTTTGCCACCTACAACGGGCTGAATAAATATGACGGTTATACATTCACGGTATTTCAACATAATGAAAAAGACCCGCAAAGCTTGGGTTGCGATATTGTCCGCTCATTAAAGACTGACGAACAAGGCAGAATATGGATTGGAACTTACGAAGGACTTTCATTATATGACACTGACAAAGAGTGTTTCCAGAATTTCCAATACAAGAAAGAGGGCAAGAATATGCCTGTCAATAAGATTGTGACAGTCAACGAGGAACTGTTGCTTATCTATACGGACGGAGAACTTGTCTTGTTCAATACCCGCACCCAATCGTTCTCCAAATCTCAGCTTAATCCGGACATCTTTACCATTAGCCCTACATCCGTCAACCGTCAGGGAGATTATATTTATATAGGTAGCAGAGAAGGCCTGTTCTCTTATTCTATCTCACAAAATACAATCACAAGCGTTGCACCTGAGATTTTGAAAGGGAAACATATATCCGCCGTGCTACAACAATCCCCCACTCTGTTATGGGTGGGAACCGAAGGAAACGGATTATTCCTTGTAAACCCGTTCAACAACGAAACCAAGCAATATACAGCGACACCGGGAGGCACACACCCTATCAGTTCCAACTACATACGTGTATTGTCACTGGACACACAAAACCGGCTGTGGGTGGGTACTATCAATTCCCTCAACATATACCAAAAAGAGAGCGATTCCTTCTCAATATACAAAAGCAACCCTCTGAGAGAAGGAAGCTTGTCGCAAACCTCCATCCGCAGCATATTCGCCGATTCACAAGGCGGAATGTGGTTGGGAACATTTTTCGGAGGTCTGAATTATTATCACCCGTTGAAGGGCCGTTTTCAAAAAATACAATCTGTACCTAACCGTAACTCCCTAAACAACAACATAATTAATTGTATAGTAGAGGATCAGGAAAACAATTTATGGATTGGAACAAACAGTGGCGGTGTCAACTTCTATAACTCCAAAACCAATACATTCACCCATTATACTCCCAAAGACGGGTTGGGTTCTAATGACGTAAAGACAATCTATGTAGACGAACGACAAAACAAGGTCTATATCGGTGTACATGCAGGCGGCATCAGTGTGTTGCATCGTAATACCGGCCGCATTGAAACCCTTACCATCCCTTATCCGTCAGGAATCGCGACAAAAAGTATTTATGCCATCGTACCTATCGGCAATGGCGAATATTGGGTAGGAACCTTAGGCGGAGTAGTCCGTTTCAATCCTTCACAAAAGACATTCACCCCTGTTACCGCCGAAAAAGACGGCAAGCCATTCAAAAGTACACGAATCACTACCGTATTCAAGGATAGCAAGCAACGTTTATGGTTTGGAAGTGAAACGGGAGTCATTGTCTACGCACAAGACGGCAACGAGTTACAAAGTATCCCGGTATTGCCTTCGGACTCTCCCCTGAACCATCGTTTTATCAACAGCATATACGAGGGACACGACGGCATATTCTGGATTGGTACACGTAACGGAATCTACCGTTTCGATGAAAAAGACAAAACAAGCAAACAATATACCACAGAAGAAGGATTGCCCAATAATGTAGTCTTTGGTATTTTGGAAGACCGTGAAGGAAAACTGTGGATAAGTACGGATAAAGGATTAAGCTGTTTCCAACCCAAAACTGAAAAGTTCCGTAACTTTACCAGCAACGACGGACTGCAAAGTAACCAATTTGCAGCATCCGCATACTGCCGTGCAGCCAATGGCAAGATGTACTTTGGCGGAATCAGAGGTATCACCGCATTTCAGCCGGAAGAAATTGTAGACAATCCGTATACCCCTCCGGTTACCATCACCCAGTTACGACTTTTCAACAAGAAAGTCATACCGGGAGACGATACCCGCATACTGAAAACCAATATCTGCGAAACCCGCAGTATAACCCTCGCTGCAAAACAATCAATGTTCTCCCTGGACTTCGTTGTACCCAACTATATATCAGGCAAACATAATACTTTCGCCTATATACTGGAAGGATATGACAAAGAATGGTACTACACAGGTAACCGGCGTACCGTATCTTACTCCAACCTCCCGGCGGGAACTTACCGGTTCTTAGTAAAAGCCGCCAACAGCGACGGTAAATGGAATGAGAAACCCACAGAGCTGGAAATCATAGTATTGCCGGTATGGTATAAGACTTGGTGGGCTATACTGTTATTCATTGTAACTTTTATCGCCATCACAATATTCATATTCCGCTATTTCTGGATGCGCAAAAGTATGCAAGCAGAGCTCCAAATGGAACGGGTAGACAAAGAAAGACAGAAAGAAGTGAATGAAATGAAACTACGGTTCTTCATAAATATCTCGCACGAACTGCGCACGCCACTCACTATGATTCTGGCTCCCGTGCAAGAAATGTTGGATAAGGTGAACGACCGGTGGCAGCGAAAACAACTGGACCATATACAGAGAAACACAAACCGATTGCTGCATTTGGTAAATCAGTTAATGGACTACCGACGTGCAGAACTGGGAGTGTTCAATCTCAAAGTAAGACGTACTCCTATTCATACAGTCATCGAAAAAGATTTCTTATTCTATGACCGATTGGCACAAAAGAAAAAGATAGTTTATAACCTCTCTTCGGAAGTAGAAGGGAAGGATATTCTCTGTGATCCCAACTATTTGGAGCTGATAGTCAACAACCTGCTCTCGAATGCCTTCAAATACACCGATGAGGGAAAGAGTATCACAGTGACGCTAAAAGAAACCGAAAAAGAATTGTTGCTGCAAGTGAAGGACACCGGAAACGGAATCCCCATTGACAAGCAGGCTAAAATATTTGAACGATTCTATCAGGCGGACAGCGAACATATGGGAAGCGGCATAGGATTATCACTGGTGCAACGTCTCGTAGACCTGCATCATGGTCGGATTGAACTGGAAAGCCGGGAAGGAGAAGGAAGTACTTTCTCCATTTATCTGCCAACGGAGGAAAGCGCATACCAACCGGGAGAAATAGCCACCCTGACGGATTCTATCGGAGAACAGCAATCATATACTACCAACAACCAAGATATGTACATCGTCGATACAGAGGATGAAAAAACGGCAACAGAAGAAGAGACAGAGGAAAACAGCAAGAAACGAAAAGAGAATATTCTCATAGTAGAAGACAATCCGGACATCCGTCAATATCTCAGTGATGAATTAGGCAAAAGTTATCGTGTATTGACAGCTGACAATGGAGAAGAAGCGCTGGCTACCATCAAAGAGCAAGAGATAGACCTTATATTAACAGATGTCATGATGCCCGTTATGGATGGTTTACAGCTATGCAAGCAGATAAAACAAAATCTGCGTACCTGCCATATCCCTATCATCATACTGTCCGCCAAAACAGACTTGAAAGAGCAGCTGGAAGGATTGCAGGTAGGTGCGGACGACTATATTCCCAAGCCATTCTCAATGGCAGTGATTGCAACGAAAATTAGAAACCTGTTCCGTACACGTTATCGAGCCATTGAACACTATTCCAACTCTTTGGAAGTGGAACCGGAAAAAGTGGCGCTCAATGCAATGGACGAGGATTTACTGAAAAAAGCAGTCGCCATTGTAGAAAAGCATATGGACGATGTAGAATTCTCTACCGATGATTTTGCCCGCGAAATATGCATGAGCCGTTCTAATTTGCACTCAAAATTGAAAGCATTGACCGGAGATACAACAAATGACTTCATCCGTAAAATACGTTTTAACCGGGCTTGCAAATTACTTAAAGAAAAACGATATACAGTGGCCGAGATAAGTACAATGGTAGGATTCAACACTCCTTCTTATTTCTCAACCAGCTTCAAGAAATACTTCGGTTACTTACCCACAGAATACGGAAAGTAAGGATGCATACAGAATAAAAAGATATTATTCATTACATAATACTACAACATTAAACTTCTTTCATACAAGATTGAACTATTTCCTACAAGGATATAACCTTTTCAAACAGAAGAGAAGTTAACTTAAATGCGGATTTATTTATTTTGCCAATGCTGACAAATATTGTTGGCAATATGATAAACAAACATTTTTATTAACCTTATTAAGCAAAAGTATTATGAAATGTAAGATTCTGTTCATTCTATTTTTCCTCCTTACAGGTTTATCTGCCGCTTATGCACAAAAGATGCAAGTAACCGGTACTGTGATAGACAATGAAGGATATGAAGTGATCGGCGGTAGCGTAACCATTAAAGGAGCTGCCGGAACGGGAACTGTCACTGACGTAAACGGTAAATACACCTTGACAGTAAATGATGCGTCAAAAGACATATTAGTATTTTCGTATGTAGGAATGACCTCGCAAGAAGTAAAAGTCAACGGACAAAAAAACATCAATGTTACTTTAAAGGCAGATGCCGTAATGCTGGATGAAGTAGTTGCAATCGGTTATGCTACTGTGAAACGTAAAGACTTAACAGGATCCGTAGCATCAGTGAAAAGTGAAGACCTGCTGAAAATACCGACATCAGACGTTACCCAAGCATTGGCAGGACGTATGGCCGGTGTACAGGTGACACAGAGTGAAGGCGCTCCCGGTTCATCTATCTCAATTCGTGTTCGCGGTGGTATCTCTATTACTCAAAGCAACGAACCCTTATATGTCATCGACGGTTTTCCTACAGAAGATGGAATGTCTACATTAGATCCCGCTGAAATAGAAACCATAGATATTTTGAAAGATGCTTCAGCTACCGCTATCTATGGAGCTCGCGGTGCCAATGGCGTTGTGGTAATCACTACCAAGAACGGTTCGAAAAACAAAGGGAAAGCTACTGTTACATTTGACAGTTATTTCGGCATTCGGAAACTGGCAAGCAAGTTGGATGTACTCTCCCCCTACGAATATGTATTGGCAGACTACGAAAGAACCATAGGAAAAGCTTCTGATATAGCCGAAGAAACAACCAAATGGGAAGCACGCTACGGTAAGTTCAGCGATATTGAGGCCAATTACAAAAACCGCAAAGGAATTGATTGGCAAGAAGAGACATTAGGACGTACCGCTATTGCCCAAAATTACCGTGTCGGTATTCAAGGTGGAAGCGAAAAGACACAATACAGTATGGCATACAGTTACTTCAAAGATGAAGGAGCTATGGTATATAGTGGCAATTCAAAACATAATATCTCACTCAGCGTCAACAGTGAAATCAATAAATGGTTGTCTGCCACAGCCCGTATCAGCTTCGACCAGTTGAATATCTATGGTGTAGGTACTTCCGGAGATGGCACAAACGAAGGTACTTCAAACAAGGAAGCCAGATTCAATAAGATGACACACATCTTACAATATCGTCCAACCATCGGTATTACCGGAAACGATACCGATTTGTTAGCAGGAGAAGACCCCGCTTTGGCTGATGACAGCGGAAACGTCATGCAGAATCCTTTAATTTCTGCAAGAGAAGAAACCAATGACAAAGAGTACCGCACATTCCAAGCCAACGGAAGCCTTACTGTCAAAATTATAGATGGACTGACATTCCGTAACACAACCGGTATGCGTTATCAAATTTATAGAAATTCTATTTTCTATGGAGCTGAATCCAGAATAGCACAGCGTTCAAGCATCAATGGTCGTATCAGAAATACTGAAAACAGTAGTTTCCAAACTTCCAACGTGCTGACTTATAGCAAGGATTTCAATAAGCACAGTCTTACAGTAATGGCAGGACAAGAATACGTTAATCGTTGGTCTCGCTATGTCCAAGCAAGTGCTACCGACTTTCCCAACGATGAAATAGGCTTAAGCGATATGTCTTTAGGTAAGGCAGGCACTCCTTTATCCAATGAAAACTATGATGACAAATTAATTTCATTCTTTGCACGTGCCAACTATGATTTTGCAGACAAATACATTTTCACCGCTTCTCTCCGTGCAGACGGTTCCTCCAAATTCGGTAAGAATAATAAATGGGGATACTTTCCTGCCGTATCAGCCGCCTGGCGTTTAGGAGAAGAAGAATTTATCAAAAAACTGGATATTTTCTCTGACTTGAAATTCCGTATCGGTTATGGTTTAGCCGGAAACAACCGTATCGGCAGCTACAATAGTTTGGCCATATTAGGTTCTATCGTAGCATCATTAGGAGATGCTACCGTCTCCGGATACGCACCGACCCAGATTCCCAACCCCGACCTGAAATGGGAAGCAAACAAGACATTTAACTTAGGAATGGATTTCGGTTTCTTCAACCAACGCTTAACTATTTCGCCCGAATTTTATATCAACAAAAGCAGCAATCTATTATTAAGCGCACAACTGCCTTATTCATCCGGTTTTCAAACCATGGTAATCAATGCCGGTGAAACAAAGAATGTAGGTATCGACCTGACCATCAATTCAGCCAATATTTCCACAAAAGATTTCACATGGAATACTGCCTTGACCCTTTCACACAACAAGAATAAAGTAGAAGCATTGACAGGTGAAGCGGAACAATTATATGAAGCAAAATTCGGTTTTAACTTGAATACCCATAGATTGGCTGTAGGAGCTCCTATCGGACAATTCTACGGATACGTAACAGATGGTTTATACCAAGTCAGTGACTTCAATTATGATGCTGCAACGAAAACCTATACGCTCAAAGACGGTATTCCGTATACCGGAAACAAAGGAAACATCCAACCCGGTATGTGGAAATTTAAAAATCTGGATGGAAGCGAGGATAATCTTATTACGGAAGAGGATAAAACTGTAATAGGCAATGCCAGCCCCAAATTTTATGGCGGTTTAAACAACACTTTTACCTACAAGAACTTCGACTTAAGTATATTCGTTACATTCAGCTATGGTAATGAAGTTTTCAACGCAACTAAACTGATTAACTCCAAGATAGGGGACAAAAATAAGAACGCACTGAGTACGATGAGCAGCGCAAATCGCTGGATGACCATCAATGCTGCAGGAGAGACAGTAACCGATCCTACGGAACTGGCAGAACTGAATATCGGCAAAACCACAGCAGCCTATTTCGATAACGCCAATTATATCCACTCATGGGCTGTAGAAGACGCTTCTTTCCTCAAACTGAGCAATATAACATTAGGATACACATTCCCTAAGAAGATGATTAGCCACATCGGGCTGAGCAACCTGCGTTTATACGCAACAGGTAACAATCTGGCAACTTGGACCAAATATTCCGGCTTCGACCCGGAAGTTTCTACCATGGCAAGCGGATTAACTCCGGGCGTAGACTCCGGCGCATATCCCCGCAGCCGTTCATTCATCTTTGGTATTAACGTAGCATTCTAAACTTTAAAAGATTACATCAATGAAAAAATATCACTTACTATACATAGCTTCGACCTTATTCTTGGCAGGGCTTACCTCATGCGAAGATACGCTGACAGAAGAACCGGATTCTTCCTACAAGAAAGAGCAATTCTTTACCTCTGAATCTAAAGCAGAAATGGCAATTTACGGTATCTATCATTCCATAGAACATTCCGATCATTATGGCTCTGTAGAAACCGTGACCCCGGCTTCAGACGATACCTATTACATGAACGGAACCAATATTGATAATATACGTCGAGACATAGCTCACTATGTACTCACTCCGTCCAATGCATGGATTCAAAATATATGGATTTATAAATATCAGGGCATTGATCGGGCAAACTATGCCATTGACGGTATTCAATCAATGCCGGGCTATGAAGAGAATAAAGCACTACAAGCATTGGTAGCTGAAGCTCGCTTTTTACGTGCGTTCCTTGCATTTGACTTGGTTAAATATTGGGGAGATGTTCCTTTTAAGACTACCTACACTTCTGACTATGCATCTACATTTCAAGGACGTACAAGCCGTGAAATAATCTACGATGAAATAATCAAAGATTTGGATTTCGCTAAAAACAACTTATCGTGGGCTGACGCTTCCTCGTCTCCTGAGAGAGCAACGCAAGGGGCTGCAAGAGCTCTATTAATGCGTGTGTATCTACAACGTGCCGGCTACAGTTTGCAACAAGACGGAAACCTGACCCGCCCCGATGATGCAAAACGAAAAGAATACTTCGGTGCAGTTATTAAAGAATGGGAGGCTTTTGAAGCAAACAAATACCATGATTTCTATCCTAATGGTTTCGACGGATTATTTAAGGATGTATCCGCCGGTATTATCAACTCTAAAGAAAATCTTTTTGAGATTGCATTTTACTTCACTCCTGATGGAACTCAGGGAAAGGGAGTATGGGGAACTTATAACGGTCCGGAAGTAGTAGCCCCTGTAATCAAACCCACAGAAACAGCTAATTTCATGGGACGGGCCAATGCATTCTTCCGGGTTGTACCCGAATGGAAAGATTTCTTTGAAAATTCTGATGTACGCCGTGATGTTATGGTTTGTACATATATGTACAAATGGGACACCCAATCTTACAATCATAAAAAAGTTGAAAACAAATCCAACAGATGGTATCCGGGAAAATGGCGTCGCGAATGGATGCCAATAGGTTATAAGAACCCGAATAGTACTGATGTGAACTATTGCCCGCTACGCTATGCCGATGTTGTGTTGATGGCTGCCGAAGCCTACAATGAAACAGGAGACACGCCAATGGCATGGACATTGCTGAACAAAGTCCGTACCCGTGCTAAAGCGACAGAAATCACCCCAAGCAATTATACGAGTTTAGTGAAAGCTCCTCAAGTGTACAACCTGCCATTCATCAGCGACGCTGATGATGCCGGAAAATTCCGTACGGCCCTTTATTGGGAACGGGCATTTGAACTGGCATTTGAAGGACAACGCAAGTATGACCTTATCCGTTGGGGAATATTGAAAGAGGCATTAGAATTGTTTGGCAGCAAAAGTGCAGTAAATAAACCTATCAACGCCAATGACAGTTATCCGGCATACAAAAATTTCGTAACCGGAAAACATGAATTGTTTCCCATACCTTTGAAAGAAATACAAAGTAATCCTAAATTAGAGGGAAAAAATAATCCCGGATATAACTAAGACATCAATAAACCAGAATATTGAAGTGCTCTAAATAATTCTGAAGTTTTAAAGGTATGTTATGGCTTAATCTGATTGAGTATACCATAACATACCTTGCTTTTATATAGAATTGCACAATTCTAAAACTTCATGAGACAAAATTAAAAATGCAGCATAATATAATGCAAGACCTTTCGACATTATCAAACCTCATTTCATTAATAATCTGTTACCTTTGTTACAAGAGAAAACATATACTATAAAAACATATGATAACGAATCTATAACACATGAAAAGACTTCTTTTATTCTCCATCACAGTCTGGTGCATAACTGTTTGTTGCCACTGCCAAATAGACTGGAAGAATTTCATGTCCCAACAGGACATGATTTGGACGCGGCTCCCCCAAACATGGTATGAAGCCCCCTTTATGGGAAACGGCAGTATGGGGACTTATATCTGTAAAGAACCCGGCAAAAACGCCATACGGGTAGACATCGGCAACAGCATGGTACACGACCGTCGCGCCGATGATAAAAGCATCTACGGGAGATGCCGTCTGCTTATCGGCTATTTCCTCCTGCAACCTGCAGGAGAAATACAATCCGGAAACATGAGACTGGGCTTATGGAACGCAGAAACCACCGGATGTATCCGCACCACTAAAGGAGAGATAAAACTGAAAGCCTGCGTCACCTCCGAAAACCCCTACATCATCGTTGAAGCCGAAGCTACGGAAGGAGAAAAGGATTTCATCTGGAAATTCTATCCGGAGAATACGGACTCGCCAAGACAATTGAACGCTATCCGCATAAAAAGTAAAAAACATTTTAAAAAGGATTATATATCCAATCCCGTATCACAGTTATCCGCACGCAACGGAGTGAACTATTGTTGGCAGCCTCTGCTTGCCGGCGGCGGTACAGCCACGGCTTGGAAAGAGATAAGGAAAAATAATAAAAGCGTCCTCATCATAAGCAACGCATATTCATTTCCGGAAACGAATGCTATGCGAAAAGTGGAAACAGCATTGGCTAATCTGCAAGAAAACGACTTGCCGGCTCTCCTAAAGGCTCACCGGGAGTGGTGGCACAGCTACTACCCGCAGAGCTTCGTAAGCCTGCCCGACAAAAAGAAGGAGAACTTCTATTGGGCGCAAATGTACAAACTTGCATCCGCAACACGTATTGGCGGCGGTTTGCTGGACAACAGCGGTCCCTGGCAAGTGCTTACTCCCTGGCCCAACGCGTGGTGGAACCTGAATGTACAACTAAGCTATTGGTCGGTATATGCTTCCAACCGTCTGGAGCTGGGAATGCCGCTGGTCAACGCAATCGGCAGCAATCTGAAGAATCTGATAAGCAATGTCCCCGAAGCCTACCGGAAAGATGCAGCGGCACTGCCCGTTGCCACTGATTTCAGCTTGGCAGGAGAAATGGTGAATGTACCCGGTACCGAAAAGAAAGCCCAAGTAGGAAACTTACCGTGGATTTGCCATAATATCTGGCTGCAATACCGTTTCAGCATGGACGAGACAATACTGAGGGATGTCCTGTTCCCGACATTAAGACGCGCCATTAATTTCTACCTTCCTTTCCTGAAAGAAGACGAACAAGGCAAACTGCACCTGAAAAGGACTTTCTCTCCCGAATACGGTACTGCCGAGGATTGCAATTACGACATCGCATTACTACGCTGGGGATGCAACACACTGCTCGAAGCCACCCGAATCCTGTCCGTTGACGATGAACTGATACCCCGCTGGAAAGAAGTCACAGAAAAGCTGACCGACTATCCGCAAGATAAAAACGGCATGATGATAGGCAAAGATGTGCCTTTTAGCCGTTCGCACCGCCATTACTCGCATCTGCTGATGTTCTACCCGCTCTATTTACTGAATGCTGAACAAAGCGGCAGCAAAGAACTCATGGAAAAATCTGTGGAACATTGGCACAGCCTGCCGGGAAATATCCTCGGATACACTTACACGGGAGCTTCCTCACTGTATGCAGCGTTTGGCGAGGGAGACAAAGCGTTGGAAAAGCTGAACGGCCTGTTTGCCCGTACGCTGCGCCCCAATACCATGTATATGGAAAGCGGCCCGGTCATTGAGACTCCCCTGTCCGGCGCACAGTGCATACACGATATGCTGCTTCAAAGTTGGGGCGGAAAGATACGCGTATTCCCTGCCGTACCTTCCCAATGGGGAGATGTGCAGTTCGAAGATTTAAGGACGGAAGGCGCATTTCTCGTGTCTGCCGGACGGAAAGATGGAAAGACAACCTGCATCCGTATCAAAAGCCTTGCAGGAGAACCCTGTATTTTACGTACAGATATGGTGAAACCAATAGTAAAACTTGGCCACGCCACACTTACTCCAACGGGAAAAGGAGAGTACTCTTTAGATTTAAAGAAGGGAGAGACCGTTGTCCTGACTACCGAAGGAGGTGCCATTCCTGTTATAAGTCCCGTTGACGGACAAGGGCGGAACTTCTTCGGACTGCAATAAAATAAAAAAACAATATTCATAATTACTAATAAACCAACTACATGAGACACATTATTGTACTTTTGATTTGTATGTTATCCTGTTCATTACAGGCACAATCCATCAATGAAGAGGCTTTTTCACAGCTGAACCTGAACTATCCCGGTTTGGAAAAAGTGAAAGACCTTTACGGACAAGGAAAGAAAGAGGCTGCGGCGCAAGCGCTTTTGGAGTATTACCGCCACCGCACCGGCGTTGTCAACCCGGCAATCGACTTAAGCAATATCACCATCAACAAACGTGAGCAGCAATGGGCGGACGAAGCACTGGAGCACACATTCTACGTGCACGACGGTTATCAGCCCGCCTTCAATTACGGAAAAGACATTAACTGGAAATATTGGCCGGTGAAAGACAATGAGCTGCGTTGGCAACTCCACCGCCACAAATGGTTTACCCCTATGGGTAAGGCTTATCGTATTTCGGGTAATGAGAAGTACGCCAAGGAATGGACTTTCCAATACCTCGACTGGGTGAAGAAAAACCCGTTGACCACCGTCACCAAAGAAGAGTTTGAACTTGCCAGCACCGGAGAGGTGAAAGGAGATGCCGAGAATGTACGTTTCGCGTGGCGTCCGTTGGAAACCAGCCACCGTCTGCAAGACCAAATCAACCAGTTTACACTCTTTATCAACTCCCCCTCGTTTACCCCCGCCTTCCTGACAGAGTTTCTGGTGAACTATCACAGACATGCCGTCCACATCCTCGGCAACTACTCGGACCAAGGCAATCATCTGCTGTTTGAAGCGCAACGTATGCTGGCCGCCGGCGCTTTCTTCCCGGAATTTAAAGAAGCGGCAGCATGGAGAAAAAGCGGTATCGACATCCTGAACAGGGAAATAAAAGTACAGGTTTACCCGGACGGCGGTCAGTTCGAGCTGGATTTGCACTACCATTTAGCTTGTATAGAGATATTCTGCAAAGCACTGCGTATGGCGGACGTTAACGGATTCCGCAATGAGTTTCCCGCTCATTACATCAACACGATTGAATCCATGATTATGTTCTACATGAACGTTTGTTACCCCGACTACACCAATCCCTGTTTCAGTGATGCCAAAAAAGGAGACCCGCAAACAGAACAAGCCAATTATAAAGAATGGCTCAAACTGTTCCCCGAAAACAAACAGATACGCTACTTTGCAACCAACGGGCAAGAGGGAGAAGCTCCGGCAAACCTTTCCAAAGGTTTCTTGAAGTCCGGTTTCTTCGCCTTTAGAAACGGCTGGAAGAAGGACGCTACTGTAATGGTAGTGAAAGCCGGTCCTAAGGGCGAATGGCACTGCCAACCGGACAACGGAACTTTCGAGTTGTGGTTTAACGGCAAGAACCTGTTCCCCGACTCCGGTTCGTACATCTATGCCGGCGGGGCGGAAGTGATGAAGCTGCGCAACTGGTTCAGGCAGACTGCCGTACATAATACTTTGACTTTGGATAATAAAAATCTGGAAACCACAGAGTCAGTAACCAAGTTGTGGAAACCGGAAGGAGATGTACAAATATTGGTTACGGAGAACCCGAGTTATAAAGGCTTGAAACACCGTCGCTCCGTATTCTTCGTGAACCGGCAATACTTCGTTATCGTGGATGAAGCGATAGGAAACGCCACCGGAAATGTAAACCTGCATTATCAGTTATGTGACGGTGACATTGATATTGACGCTAAAACGTTCTCGCTTTCTTCAGACTTTGCAGGTGAAAGCCAAGTAAAATTACAATGCTTCGTTCCCAAGAAAACAACGCTGAAGAAAGAAGAAGGCTGGTACTCAGTCGCCTATCGTCAACGTACCGAACGTACCGCAGTTTCGTTCAATACGGAAAAGAAAGAGAAAGAAAACGTACAGTTTGTAACCGTTATCTATCCTGCCAAGAGCACAAAAGACTTCCCGAAAATGGAAGCCAAGATTAAGAACAACAGTTCCGATGCCATGGAAGTGGAAGTCAGCCTCAACGGGAAAAAGCAGACATTAAAATATCAACTGTAATAAAACAACATTTATGGCAAGAAGCAACCTTCACACACTCGTATTAGGAAGCATATTAATGTTACTTCCATTCATGGCCCAGGCACAGGTGGCCTTAAAGGATTGGACAACAGAAGACCACTCCGGTGAAGTAAAAATCCTCGTATCGGGTGATACATTGGAAATTACCGCTCCGAAAGGTCTTACACTGTGGTATAACCGGCGCATCACCGGAGACTATGAAATCAGCTATCGCGTGAAGATGTTGATGCAAGGCGGCAAATACGACCGCCTTAGCGACTTGAACTGCTTCTGGGGAGCCAATGATCCGGAGCATCCCGACAATCTTTTTGCACGCAGCGGATGGAGAAACGGAATCTTTCAGCGTTACAAGACATTGAGCCTGTTTTATGTGGGGTATGGTGGGAACCATAACTCCACCACCCGCTTCCGTCAATACTTTGCCAAAGCGGCAGACACCAACGATGCGGTGGCACGCCCCGTAATCAAAGAATATACGGACAAAGCGCATCTGTTACTGCCCAATAAATGGTATGACATCCGGATTCGTGTAGAAAAGGGAATCACAACTTATCGCGTCAATGGTGAAGAATTGTTCCGGTTGCCCATAAAAGACAATGAGGGGGATGGACATTTCGGCCTGCGGCTACTGAAAAACCATACACTATTCACAGACTTTCAAGTCAAGAAATTACAAGGAAAATAATGCCGCATAGTAAGAAAATACAGAATTAAAACCGTGTTCGACAAAAGTGATATGCCTTTGAACTATGTCTAAGTTGCTTTCGACAATCTTGTACAAAATATTTCCTGAATATCCATACTTTTGTCAACAAACGATAATCACTAAATATTTAATAACATGAAAAGAAACTCTTTGTTATTTGCAACCGCCCTGCTCGTAGGTATGACAGGTTGTAAAAACACACCGGTTCAAGAAGAAGCCTGGATTAGCAATGCACTTGATGCCGCTTCCTATCAACTGAAACTGACAGCCGAGGAGCTGTCCGGAACAGACAAACTGCCGCGTTCCATCTATGCCGGCTATGACATCAATTTCCTTGATGCGCAATTGCAGCGTGAGAACAAATCTTACATTGACTCCTTGCGTCCCAACCCGGCAGCCCTGCAATTAGGACAACGCCATCTTTGCGGAATTTACGACTGGACCAGCGGTTTCTTCCCCGGAAGCCTTTGGTATGCCTACGAAATGACCGGTGATGAAGAGCTGAAAAAACGTGCTGTCGAATACACCAATATACTGAATCCGGTACGAAAGCTGACAGGTACGCATGATGTAGGTTTCATGATGAACTGCAGCTACGGCAATGCTCTCCGTCTGGCTCCCAACGATACCATAAAAGCCGTACTCGTGGAAACAGCGGACAACTTGTGCGCCCGTTTCAATCCGGAAATAGGTTGCATCCGTTCATGGGACTTCGGTACCTGGAACTTCCCCGTCATCATTGACAATATGATGAATCTGGATTTGTTATTCAACGTATCCAAACTGACAGGAAACAATAAATATAAGGATATAGCCGTAAAGCATGCACAAACCACAATGAAAAATCATTTCCGCCCCGACTACACTTCATATCACGTAGTCAGCTACAACAATGACGGAAGCGTGGAAATAAAACAAACGCATCAGGGTAAAAACGCGGAGTCGGCTTGGTCGCGCGGACAGGCATGGGGCGTATACGGTTACACGTCCTGTTATCGTGAGACTCAGGATACTGCATTCTTGCAAGAAGCCGTCCACATTGCAGACATGATTATGGAACGCGTAAAGACCGATGACCTTATTCCCTATTGGGATTATGACGCTCCGGCAGGCGAAAAGACTCCGCGCGATGCTTCTGCCGCTGCTGTAACAGCATCTGCCTTTTTAGAACTCAGTACTTTCGTACCCGACGGAAAGAAATATTCAGACTATGCCGAAACTATTCTGAAAAGCCTTTCCGGTCCCGGTTACCTGTCTGCCAAAGGCAGCAATCAAGGTTACGTGCTAATGCACTCCACCGGTTCACTGCCTCACGGTTCCGAGATAGATGTACCCCTGAATTATGCAGACTACTACTATCTGGAAGCGATGAAGAAATACATCGATATGAAAAAATAAAGAATCAAGGTTAGACAAAGGGTTGTTTTTTTTAACTTTGACGAACGGGGATAATCGTTTATCCCCGTTCTCTATTTATAAACATATCTAAGAGAGGTTCTGATTATGCCCTTACGTAATGTAAGGGCATAAAAAAAGGAGTACCGCTGTACTCCAACCTTTGTTAACCTTAAATCTAATACTATGAAAAACACATTGCAAAGATACGGACATTTGAGAAATCTGCAAATTATCCAAGAAAAAAAGTATGTTTCATAACATAGATTAAGAAAAAAGGACGGATATGTAAACATATTCCGTCCTTTTTTTAACATTTATCTTTACAGATTATTCCTCATCCAACAAGATTTCAAGAATCTGGCAAGCAGCTTTCGCTACCGGAGTACCGGGACCGAAGATGGCAGCTACACCTGCTTTATAGAGGAAGTCATAGTCTTGTGCGGGAATTACACCACCTGCGATAACTACAATATCCTCACGACCCAACTTCTTGAGTTCTTCAATAATCTGCGGAACCAATGTCTTGTGTCCGGCAGCCAATGAAGAAACACCTACTACATGAACGTCATTTTCCACAGCTTCGCGAGCCGCTTCGGCAGGAGTCTGGAACAACGGTCCCATATCCACATCGAAACCGCAGTCCGCATATCCGGTCGCTACAACTTTGGCGCCACGGTCGTGACCGTCTTGTCCCATTTTGGCTACCATGATACGAGGTTGACGTCCCTCTTTCTTCGCAAACTTCTCAGCTAACTCACACGCCTTGTGGAAGTCGCTGTCATTTTTACTTTCTGATGAATACACGCCTGAAATAGTTCTAATTACTGCTTTATAACGTCCTACAACTTTTTCGCAAGCATACGAAATCTCACCCAATGTGGCACGAACGCGTGCGGCTTCCACTGCCAGTTCCAACAGGTTACCCTCTTTCGTCTCCACACATTTGGTGATGGCTTCGAGCGCTTTCTGAACAGCAGCTTCATCACGACCTTCTTTCAATGTCTTCAGGTTCTGAATCTGCTCTTGGCGAACAGCTGTATTATCAATCTCAAGGATATCGATGGGAGCTTCTTTTTCCAAACGATACTTGTTTACACCTACAATAGTCTGTGAACCGCTGTCGATGCGGGCTTGCGTACGTGCGGCAGCCTCTTCGATACGCATCTTTGGAATACCGGTTTCGATAGCCTTTGCCATACCTCCCAGTTTCTCCACTTCCTGAATCAGTTCCCAGGCCTTGTGCGCCAGTTCATTGGTCAGAGACTCTACATAATAAGAACCGCCCCATGGATCGACATTTTTGCAAATATAAGTTTCCTCCTGAATATAAATCTGCGTATTACGTGCAATACGTGCGGAGAAATCGGTAGGCAATGCGATAGCCTCATCCAAAGCATTGGTGTGAAGAGACTGTGTATGCCCCAAAGCGGCAGCCATAGCCTCGATACAAGTACGGCCTACATTGTTGAACGGGTCTTGCTCAGTCAGTGACCAACCGGAAGTCTGGGAGTGCGTACGTAATGCCAGTGATTTCGGATTCTTCGGATTGAACTGCTTCACAATCTTAGCCCACAACATACGTGCGGCACGCATCTTGGCTATTTCCATAAAATGGTTGGTACCGATAGCCCAGAAGAATGACAGGCGAGGCGCAAACGCATCAATATCAATACCTGCAGCAACACCTGCACGAAGATATTCCAGACCGTCGGCCAGCGTATAAGCCAACTCAATATCCGCCGTAGCGCCGGCTTCCTGCATATGGTAACCGGAGATAGAGATAGAGTTGAACTTAGGCATCTTCTGAGATGTATATTCAAAGATATCGGAGATAATCTTCATGGAGAATGCAGGCGGATAGATATAAGTGTTACGCACCATGAATTCTTTCAGAATATCATTTTGAATAGTACCTGCCATTTCTTCCAGCTTGGCTCCCTGTTCCAAACCGGCATTGATGTAGAATGCCATAATCGGAAGCACCGCACCGTTCATTGTCATAGACACTGACATCTTGTTCAGAGGAATACCGTCGAAAAGCACCTTCATGTTTTCCAGTGAACAGATAGATACACCTGCCTTACCAACGTCACCTACTACACGCTCATGATCGGGGTCGTAGCCACGGTGGGTAGCCAAGTCGAATGCAACGGACAAACCTTTCTGACCGGAAGCCAGGTTACGGCGATAGAAAGCATTGGACTCTTCGGCAGTAGAGAACCCGGCATACTGACGGATAGTCCACGGACGCAGAGTATACATCACTGAATACGGACCACGCAGATAGGGCGGAATACCTGCCGCATAGTTGAGGTGTTCCATTCCTTCGAGGTCTTCTTTCGTGTAAACAGGCTTCACTTCAATGTGTTCCGGAGTTTTCCAGTCGGCCTTGATGCCGTTAGCCTTTTGCCACTCAGCGCCATTGGCAGGCTGGAAAGCGGCATATATATCTAAGTTTTTAAAATCTTTTCTCATCTTCTTAAAAATGATGAACGAAGAATGATGAATGAAGAATTACCATGCGGAATAAATGCGCAACCTATTCTTCATTTCTCATTCTTAATTCTTGATTAATATCTTGTTGAATTCCTTTAATGTTTCCAGAACGTTGACACGAACATGGATAAAGTTCTCGATACCTGCCGCCTTCAACTCATCCATGCAAGCAGGAGCACCGGCCACGATGAACATAGCGCGGCCATTCAAAGCTTTGAAAGCAGGAACAGCATATTCCGCATATTCATCATCACTTGAACAGAGAACCACAATATCGGCTTTAGCTGCCATTGCAGCTTCCACACCTTCCTCTACAGTCGGGAAACCGAGGTTGTCAACAACTTCATATCCGGCACAAGCCAGGAAGTTACAAGAATATTGAGCACGTGCCTGACGCATTGCCAAGTTACCGATAGTCAGCATAAAGGCTTTAGGACGCTTACCCGAAGCCTCCGTTTCCAGACGCAGCGCTTCAAATTCGCTGGCTGCACGGTCGAAGTTCAGTGAAGGAACATCTTTTTCGCAAGTGCTGTGCCCGCCGCAACAGCAAGAAGCTTCCAAAGGTTTCTTGTCGCCCGCCTTTTCGTTGAAGTTCGGGAACTGGTTAGTACCCAACAACACTTCCTTACGTTTGGCAACAGCTGCGTGACGAACCGCATTGCTTTCGTTCACAGCCGCCTGTACCTTAGCGGATTTTACAGAAGCATAGAAGCCGCCCTCTTCTTCTACTGCAAGGAACAGTTCCCAAGCTTGCTTGGCAATAGCCACGGTCAGATTCTCGATGTAGTAAGAACCGGCAGCCGGGTCAATCACCTTATCAAAGTGAGATTCTTCTTTCAACAGCAATTGTTGGTTGCGTGCCAGACGCTCTGAGAATTCATCGGGAGCTGCATAGGTCTTGTCGAACGGAACCACTGTCATGGAGTCAACGCCTGCAAGAGCGGCACTCATAGCCTCAGTCTGCGTACGCAACAAGTTGACGTGCGCATCGAACAAAGTGAGGTTAAAAGTGGAAGTTTCCGCATGTATCCTCATCTTGGCGGCACAACGGCATTCATTATGTTCGCCCTTGTTTTCGCAATCGCGCAAGCATTCCGGATTATAAGAAGCCACGATATTGGCCCACAACATACGGGCTGCACGGAATTTTGCAATTTCAAGGAAGTAGTTGGAACTGATACCGAAGTTAAACTTTATCTTCTTGGCTACCAACGCTGCCGGCAGTCCGGCATCAGTAAGTTGGTTCATGTATTCATTACCCCAAGCCAGCGCATAACCCAGTTCCTGATAGATATATGCCCCCGCATTGTTGAGTGTCAGTGCATTTACATTCAGCACACGATATTTCGGAAGAGCGGAAGTGGCTTCAATCAAGGCTTTGGCAGTAGCTACCATATCGCCTTTCTCTTTGCCTTTAGCCAGCATCTTGTTGAAATAATCGTAGTTGATAGAACCCTGCAACTTCGTAAGGTCATAGTCTTTCTTTTGGAAGTAAGCGACTAAAAGTTCCGCCAACTCTACCACGTGTCCCTGACAAGTGGAGAAGTTCAGTTCCACACATTCGGCACAGATGTCTTTCAGCAAAGTCTCGATATACTCCGCACTCAGTTCTTTCGCTTTCACATGGAAAGAAAGTGAATCGATGCCCTTGTTCAAGATATCCAATGCTTTGGCGTTGGCTTCTTTAGGACATTCCACCTTGATTTCCTGGCGAACGAACCACTCATTGTTGTTTTTCTTTGTACCTCTAAGATACGGGAACTCACCGGGAAGAGCATTTGTGGTCTTCAAACCTTCGAGGTCTTCCATACGATAGAAAGGTTTCACTTTGAATCCTTCATTCGTCCTCCAAACGAGCTTTTTCTCAAAGTCCGCACCTTTTAAGTCTGCGGTTACTTTCTCCATCCACTGTTCCGTAGAAACCGGAGAAAAGTCCGAGAAGAGTTTTTCTTTACTGTCTGCCATAGTTTATTTAAAATTAAAATAGATGAATAGTATTCATTTTGTCATCAAGAGACTTGCAAATATAAGGAAATACTTAAAACAAAAAGGCTTTTTAGGGAAAATTGCACTTACAGATGGCACTATGTTTATCCTTATTTCAGACATATTCCCCGCATACGCCTTGTTTTTGCAAAGTTGGTATTACAAAAAGAAAGGCAAACCCTTTGTTAGCTCCTCTTTATTAAGTAATTTTGCGCAAAAATTTTAAAAGCAACATATAATAAGGTACTATGAACTGGTTAGAAAGTCTTCTTTGGGACCCTTCATCCGTCGCTCATATCGTTTGCTTATATGCATTCGTTATATCTGTGGGGGTACTGTTGGGCAAGATTAAAGTTTTCGGGGTATCGCTGGGAGTCACATTTGTACTCTTCACCGGTATTCTAATGGGACATTTTGGATTTACAGGTGAAACACACATTTTACATTTCATCCGCGAATTCGGTTTGATTTTATTTGTGTTCTGTATCGGTCTGCAAGTAGGACCGTCGTTCTTCTCTTCTTTCAAGAAAGGAGGTATGACGCTGAATATGCTTGCTGTGGGTATTGTAGCACTGAATATCATTGTCGCACTGAGCATTTACTTCATCGACGGAAATATAGACCTGCCGATGATAGTAGGTATTCTGTACGGAGCCGTAACCAATACTCCCGGTTTGGGTGCTGCCCAAGAAGCGCTGAACCAGCTGAATTATACAGGAGACCCAATTGCGCTGGGATATGCCTGTGCTTACCCGCTTGGTGTAGTCGGCATCATCGGCTCCATTATCGCCGTACGCTATATCTGCCGCATTAACTTGAAGAAAGAAGAAGAACAGCTTAATACGCAAGAAGCAGATATGAAGCATATGCCGCATATGCTGCATTTGGAAGTGCGTAATGAGGCTATCGACGGCAAGAAGCTGATTCAGGTAAAGGACTTTTTGGGACGCTCTTTCGTATGCTCCCGCATTCGCCATGAAGGACACGTCAGCATCCCGAATCAAGATACGGAATTCCATATCGGCGACCAGTTGTTTATTGTATGTTCCGAAGAGGATGCTGAGGCTGTGACTGCCTTTATCGGTAAGGAAATCCAAGTGGATTGGGAAAAGCAGGACACTCCTATGGTGTCACGACGTATCTTGGTTACCAAATCGGAAATCAATGGAAAGAAACTGGGAAGCATGCACTTCCGCAGTATGTACGGCGTAAATGTAACACGCATCAACCGTTCGGGTATGGACTTGTTTGCCGATCCCAACCTTGTACTCCAAGTAGGTGACCGCGTAATGGTCGTAGGCCAACAGGATGCCGTAGAGCGTGTAGCCGGCGTATTGGGTAACCAATTGAAACGTTTGGACACACCGAACATCGTAACCATCTTCGTCGGCATATTCCTCGGTATCTTGCTGGGTAGCCTTCCTATCGCATTCCCCGGTATGCCGACTCCGGTGAAGTTAGGTCTGGCAGGCGGCCCGCTGGTTGTGGCTATCCTTATCGGACGCTTCGGACATAAACTGCATCTTGTGACGTACACTACCATGAGCGCTAACTTGATGTTGCGTGAAATAGGTATCGTGCTCTTCCTTGCCAGTGTAGGTATAGAAGCGGGAGAGCATTTTGTACAGACAGTAGTGGAAGGAAGCGGTTTGTCGTATGTAGGTTATGGTTTCTTGATTACAACCATTCCATTGCTGGTAATCGGCATTATAGCCCGCCTTTATTGCAAGGTAAACTACTTCACGTTAATGGGTTTGATTGCCGGTAGTAATACCGACCCGCCCGCATTGGCATATTCCAATCAGGCATCGGGTAACGATGCGCCGTCAGTAGGCTATTCTACGGTTTATCCGTTGACGATGTTCCTGCGTATTCTGGCAGGACAGATGATACTGCTGGCAATGATGTAGAAATTGGTTCAAAGCGTTTTCAACGCTATTAATAAATGGTGATGTGCCAAAACGAATTTTAGTTCTCATTCGTTTTGGCACATCACCGTTTATTTTCAATTATTATAAAGTTTATTTAGCGGGCTTTTCATAAATTCAGCTTCTTCCTTATGAACCCTTCTATATAACCGACCGTTTCATCAATTCCCAATACAGACGAGTCAATGCACAGATGATAGGTGGCTGCCGCTCCCCAAGTCTTATAACTATAGTAGTTATAATATTCCGCACGTCGTTTATCCGCTTTGTTCATCTTCTCCTCTGCTGCATTCTCGGAGATAGAGTGCAGACGGCATAAACGGGCTATACGATCTTCACGCGATGCGGAGATAAAGATGTTGACACAACGCGGATTATCCCGCAGAATATAGTCGGCACAACGCCCGACGAACAGACAGGACTTCTCGGAAGCCAGTTTGCGTATCACATCGCTTTGCACCTTAAACAGTGCATCGTTACTCAAGCAATTGGTTGCAGGCATGGCCCCGTCGCTGATAAACGGGAAGCGCATACCAAACAAGCCGCCTATAATTCCCTGAGAAGCCTTTTCATCGGCTTTCTCGAAAAACTCCCTGCATAATCCGCTTTCTTCGGAAGCAAGATTAATCAGTTCTTTATCATAGAAGTCAATGCCCAACCGGACAGCCAGCTTCTCTCCTATCTCTCGTCCGCCGCTACCCAACTGACGACCTATATTTACTACAAATTTATTGTCCATAGATATGTTTTCTGAATGATTGGTAGCAAATATAAGTATTCTCCTGCTAAATATCAAGTTCGGGCAGAGAATCCTTGTTTCTTAAACACTCATTTGGTTTACTTCAACAGAGATTCCAACCGGCGAGTCGTACCGTTAACAGAAACTTCCACCTTCACGCCTTTCTCATCAAAACCCTTGTTCAAGAATTTTGCCTTAAGAACCGGATAGGCAGCAACATCTTTTACCGGATAAATAATCGTTATATAACGTATGGCATCCGCATTGCCCTTGTTTACATCGAAAGACAAGGAAGTGCGGGGTACGCGTTGGCGATAGGCGGTGGAACGCCAGCCTTCTATCTCTTTCAAGGAGGCTTTCATTTCCGGGAAGCATTGCAACTTCACATTACTCGGACCTTCGTATGCCGTGGTTATCATATTCTTCTTTGCATCGATATTCACCGTGCCCTCACAGAAGTGATAATTCAGGTTAACCGTTCCTTCAGCATCACCAACCGCCTCATCTACTATGACATAATAGGTCCGGTCGACAAAGAATACCGTACGACGATGCTTCAAACCTTTGTAACTCGGATTTTCAGTAACCAAGATTTGTTCCTTACCTTCCGGTTGCCATAACTTGGTTGCAGACTGTGTAGTCTCAAGGTTACGGCCATCCAACGTCAACGTATTGTGCACACGTGTCTGGCGGAACCAATTGCGCAGTTTCATCACTTCAGCATCTCCTGCATAGACATATGCACCCGAATCGGGGAACAGATTCTTGCCGTTAAACCAAAGTTCGAAAGTACCGTTATCCGGTTGGCAATGCCATTCACCCTTAGGGCCGGCTTTCACTACCATTACGGTCGCATCCTTTTTCCAACCATTTCTGAAAGTGAAGAAACCCGATGTCAACGCACCATGAGACAGATAAGGCAAAGTAGAGCCTTCACGACCTTCTGTGGCATAATAGCGTATCCACTCATTCTCCGGAAAGAGCGCGAGCCAGTCACGGTAATTGGCAAGTTCAGACTTATAATCGCCTAACTTGGCATCACTGAAACAAGGATTGGTATAATCGGGAAAACAAATATTGGTATAAAACTCAATCATACTCTTTATTGTATCCAAATATTCTGTCGGGAATTCATTGCGAAATCCATTACAATCCGCCATACGCAGAGCCTTGCAGAATATATTGATTGCCGCCAAGTGATAGTGAGGGTCTAACTCATACTGACCGCCGTCATTATATACTTGCTTCTTGATTTCGCGATTCAGAATATTAATTCCACTCTCTCTCCAAGCGACGGCATCTTTGAATTCCGGGAAGAAAACACCGGCATATACCATACGCTGCGCTTCAAACAGCAGGTGATTACCTTGGTCCGAGTAATTCCCTAAAATAAATTCACCGTGGCGGTGGTAATTCACCAGAAACTCTGTCAGGAATTCCGGTGTAAATGCCTTTGATGTGCAGAACAAAAGGAACTGACCGGTCTGGTCCTGCAGACGATTACTAACTTCCAGCGGGCGCCATGCAAAACGAACATTATCCGCGTTGTCTCTTATCTCGCCGGCACTGACCAACTCGAACTCTTCTTTCTTGACCTGAGTCAGCGGATTCTTTTTAATCCAATCGAGATATTGAAAAGCCCATTCCTTGGCATACTTCTCATCACCCGACATACGATAGGCCTTACCCATAGGGGTAAACCATTTGTGGCGGTGAAGCTGCCAACGCAACTCATTATCCTTCACAGGCCAATATTCCCAGTTGATATCCTTACCGTAGTTGTATGAGGGCTGATAGCCTTTATGTACAAAAAAAGTGTGCTCCAAAGCATCGTCCGCCCATTTCTGTTCTTCTTTTGACAGGGTGAGGTTCTTCAAGTCAACGTCGGGATGTATGATATTTGTACGGTTACGGTAATAATTCAATAACTCTTGTGCGGCTTCATTCCATTTCTGTTGTGAGTACGCTGTTTTTACTTTCTCCAAACCCGGATAATCCAGATTCAGCAGTTCAAAAGCTTCTTTCCGGAGCTGCTGTGCATCTACAACAATGGTAATAGCCAAGAAGAGAGCGCTTAAAATGTATTTTACTACTTTCATGATATATAAATAATAAGATTAAATATTCTTGTAATCAATGCCTTTCACCTGCATATAACGAAGCAATGCCTCCAGATAGTAATAGTCGGCATAGTTAATCGGTGTATCTATTTCAGAACCATTGGGTAATGACCCGGTAGAATGCATCAATATAAAACCTTGATTGGTACCTACCTTTGCCAGATAGACATCCGATGAAAGGCTTTTGAGCAACTTTTCAGCATAATCAAAATAGATTTGCCCGTCTTCGGTCAGCGTACTCAGTTCTATAAAGGCAGAAGCGGTAATAGAAGCGGCAGATGCGTCACGAGGTGTCTGGGAGATATCCGGTGCATCATAATCCCACAAAGGAATTGCATCATCGGTTTTTACACGTTCCATAATCAGCGCGGCTATATTCTTAGCTTGTTGCAGGAATCCTGCATCTTTTGATTCACGATAACAAGATGTATAGCCATATACACCCCATGCCTGTCCGCGTGCCCATGAAGAGTTGTCATTCTGCCCTTGATGCGTACATTTCTTTTCTACTGTTCCGTCATTATTATAGCTGACTACATGATAGGATGAACAATCATCCCTAAAATGATTATTCATCGTTGTTTTTGCATGTTTCAGGGCAAGCTCCTTATATTTATCATCACCGGTGAGATGACTGACATAGAACAACAAATCCAGATTCATCATATTATCAATGATAACAGGGAAATTCCATTTACCGAAATCCCATGAACGGATGCAACCTATTTCCGGGTTAAAACGACCGCACAAGTTATCGGCAGTCTGTACCAGTGCTTGGCGAACACTGTCAGCCGGACACAGGCGATAAGCATTACCGTAACTGCAGTTCATCATAAAACCGATGTCATGCGTACCTTTATATTCACGCAAAGGATATAAGTAGTTTGTGAACTTGACAGCGTCCTTTTTCAGTCCTTCATCACCCGTCAGTTGGTAAGCATACCATAAATTACCCGGAAAGAAACCACTCGTCCAATCATAAATAGAAAAGCAATAACGACGGGAGCCTACTTCCCCTTTAACAGGCTTCACCCGCAAGGAGTCTGCAAAAGTTAGCGGTTCTTTCTCTAATTGGGTACACAAAAAGTCTGTACCATAACTTGTCCAAACAGAACGGGGCAGCCAAACGGAATCTCCCACATCATTCACAGTATATTTCAGCTGTTCGGCAGAAACATCTATGGCGTGCTTCAGCCAAGTATAATCCTCACTTGATTGTTTGGAAGAACAAGCAGAGAATCCGCACAATATTATAAGAATAAAACTAAACGATGATATTTTTTTCATTTCGTATACTATCTCCTATTTTATTTTATCAATCGAACAACTCATTTCAATTGGTATGTTTACAATCTCTGAAAAGTCAAAAAGATGTTTAACAGGGTTGACACAAAACAAAATAGCTTTGTGGCTTTGCCAACCCTGAAACACCTTTCAATATTCAAAGCAGAATTATCTCTGCTATTCGTCTATAACAATAAACCTATTTATTCATAACCGGGATTATTTTGGTTATTCAAAGCAGGATTAGCTTGTAATTCTCCCAATGGTATAGGGAAGAGTTCATGCTTGCCTTTCACAAAGTTGTCACCAGCCACATATTTACCATTCAATGATTTATCCATCTTAGTTTGGAACAACTTCAATGCATCGCCCAAGATACCCCAACGCAATAAATCATATTTTCGCTGACCTTCAAAAGCCAATTCAAAGCCACGCTCCCAATAAAGGGCAGTACGGAAATTATCAGCATTGTCGCCACCATTGAAGAAAGGCAGATCGTACAACTTCTTTTGCACATTCTTATATTCTTGCAAAGAATTAGTTTTAGTAGCACCCGCACGCCCTCTAACATCGTTTAACAGTTCCCAAGCTTTCGGGGTGTTACCTGTTTCATTATAAGCCTCGGCTGCCATCAACACTACATCAGCGTAGCGCAAAGGACAATAGTTGACACCTGTATTGTTAGGATCTATAAAGCCCAACGGCATCCACTCTCTACGCCACTTACCCGGATACCAATCCTGCAGTTTCTTATTTACAGTCTTTTTATGCGCCTTTTTATCTGCATCCCATTTGTATTGATAATCACATATCATTACATCCCTGCGCTTATCATTTGCTTCGAAGAAATCTTTCCAAGCAGGCATCACACGGAAGAAAGCATTGGCACGTCCCATGACTTCTTTCGGAGCGCCTGCACCCGGAGCTTCCACCAACGGTCCGTTATACGTAGCCCAAGTTCCGGAGTTATCTTTATAACCGCTTCCCGTAGGATTAAAGGCTATTTCCCACAGACTTTCTTTAGAGTTCAAGACACCGGCTGAATAGCCGATAAACAATTCTTTAAAACTGTTGTCGCCGTCATAAAAGCCATGATAACCTTTGCTCTGGAAAGTAGTCCATTCTGTGATTACAGCCTCAAAATATTCTTTACGTTTTGCTTCGTCCGGTCGAGTAAGGTTTCCATTTTGTTGCAAGCTGTAACCGGCACGTTGCAAATAGACACGCATCAATAAAGCATGAGCTGCTCCCTGTGAAGGAACTTCCGGAGAAAGTTCCGCACTTGCTTGTTGCAAGTTGTTTTTTGCAAAATTCAAGTCGTCAATAATGTAATCATATATTTCTTCACGACTTACACGACCATTGTTAATATCATTATATGAAAAAGTATATTCGGTTTTAAATGGGACATCTCCCCAATATTTAACCAAGTCGAAAGCCAAGAATGCACGCAAGAAACGCGCTTCAGCTACCAGTTCCTGCAGTTCGGTACTTTCTTCATACCCTTCCATTTTCTTAATATTCTCAATGGCGTAATTGGCACGGTCTATACCCATATACTTATACTTCCACAAATCGGCAATCCACGTATTGGTTGTTTTCACTGTATAATGCGCAATATCACGGCGCGTATTGTCTGTTCCGGTACCATTTATATAATAGGTATCATCCGAAGCCGGCATAGCCATTTCAAACTGTCCATAATGTTTATCTATGGCCAAACAGTCATAAATACCCACCACTGCCATTTTTGCATGATTATATGTCTGAAAATAAGCATCCTTCTCATAGTAAGAAGTAGGTTTTTCATCCAATTCGCAAGAGGTGAATCCTACTGCAATCAGTGCGCTGAGCGCAATCATTTTATATTTTTTCATCTTATTCTCCTTTTAAGGTTATTAGAAAGCTAAATTAATACCGAAAACGAACGAGCGGCTCTTAGGATAAGCACCAAAGTCCACACCCGGCGTCAAACCGTTACCCATTGTAGAAACTTCAGGATCAAAACCTGAATATTTAGTCCAAGTCAACAGATTGGAACCTGTAGCATAAAGACGCAGTTTACTGATACCAATCTTATTGAGCATCTTTCTCGGGAATGTATAACCCAACGTGATATTACTCAACTTCAAATAAGAACCGTCTTCTACAGCCCATGAATGAATATAAGTATCACCAATCTCATTGTCATATACGGCAGCAATTGTTTTGCCTCTATTCATTTCTTCCATTTCTTGGGGATCTGTAATCCATTCACCCTTCTTGTTCACCATTACCCAACGGTTGCTGGAGTTGGCGATATCCAATACATTTTTATTCTGCAAAGCAGTCTTAGTATTTGTCAGCTTGGTAGCATTGAACACATCGTTGCCAAAGCTGTAAGTCAAAAAGATACTCAAATCGAAGTCTTTATAAGTGAAAGTATTGTTGATACCACCGTAGAACTTGGGATAAGCGTTACCAATCACAGTCTTGTCATTTTCTGTAATCTTGTTGTCTTCGCTACCATCTACATTCTTGAATTTCCACATACCCGGTTTGACATCTGCCTTTTTACCGGAATAAGGTATACCATCTTTTAACGTATAAGTATTTGAAGCTGCATCATAATCAAAGTCAGATACCTGATACAGACCGTCTGTTACATATCCATACATCTGTCCTAATGGCTGATTCACACCGATAATATGCGTATTCTGGTTGTAACCGAAGTTAGCTTCCCAAAGTTGTACATCTTCACCGGTCAACTGTTTTACCGAGTTCTTATTGTGTGAAACCGTTACAGCTGTATTCCAAGTGAAGTCTTTAGTCATGATGTTGGTAGAATTGATTGTCAAGTCAATACCCTTATTTTCCGTTTCACCGGCATTGATAACCATCGTATCATAACCGGATGACGTAGGCAATTTGGCACTCAACAACAGATTGCTACTGCGGTTGATATAAAACTCAGGAGAAATAGTCAGGCGTTGGTTAAAGAAACCGAAGTCGAGACCAAAGTTGAATGTTTTGTTAGCTTCCCATTTAAGATCGGGATTAGGTATCTGCTTGGATATATAACCGGGCTGTGTAGAGTCACCGTTAGGATAAGTAACCGAACTTAGCATCGGCAAGCTCAGATAACTGTCAATACGGTTGTTACCGGCCATACCATAACCCACACGCACTTTCAAGTCAGAGAAGATGTTCAAATCCTTAATAAACTCTTCTTCGCCCAAACGCCAAGCTGCAGAGAATGCAGGGAAATATCCCCACTTGTTATTCTTACCGAACTTAGAAGAACCGTCTGCACGGAACGAAGCAGTAAACAAATATTTGTCTCTGAAATCGTAGTTGAAACGTGCAAAGAAAGAAAGCAGCTTATCATCGTAATTTTCGGAAGACGAAACCGCAGTCGGCAAGCCCAACGAAAGGTCGCCCAAACCTATATCATCGTTCGGAAAGTTGGCGGCAGCAGCCGAAAAGCGACGGTTCCAACGATTAACGTATTCCTGACCAACCATGGCAGTTATATCGTGTCCCTTGCCAGACCAGTTATAATTCAACACATTCGACGTTTGGAAGCTACCGTTTTCTATATTCTCAATGCTACCATTAATACTTGAACGCTTAGCTGTTATAGACTTATCACCATAGAATATATCATTGCGACGTGTTTGATAGCGCATACCCGTTGTGTTACGGAAAGAGAATCCTTTAAACAATTTCAAAGTGAAACCTCCATTAGCCTGGAATGTACGATATTCACGGTCTTTAGTCTCTTCGGCAGCAGAAAGTAAAGGATTCTGCATCACATTACCGGTATCATCCACCAAAAGCGGGTCTTCATCACCTAACAACAAATCGTCTGTACCACCGATACCTACCATCGGACGGTACTGCAGGATGTGCTGCATTTTATTGAAACGGTCACCACCTTCGGAGGTACCCATACCGTAAATTTTCATTTGGTCATAGCTAACACGAGCATTAACGCTTAAACGTTCGTTCAGTTTATGATTCATACTGAACGAGATGTTATGCTTCTTGTTACCACTGTACACCATAGCTCCCTCTTCATCATAATAAGAATACGCCAAGTTATAATTCAACTTGTCTGTTCCGCCTGAAACACCTACGCGATAATTCTGCGTCAATGCAGTACGTCCCAATGTTTCATCCTGCCAATCGATACCTGCACGGTTAGCATAGTTAGCATCGATGTCAGCATACTTTCCATATAGCTTTTCAAAATCAGCAACAGCTTTATCCAAGTTTTCCTGAGTACTGTTTTTAGCCGTAAGAGCACTATAATAACGACGTTCATAATCCAACATGGCAAACTCTCTGGTAGAAAGTACATCCAATTTCTTGGCTACTTTCTTAAAGCCTACATAACTATCGAAAGTAACAGTAGCCTTACCGTCTTTACCACCACTCTTTGTAGTAATAACAACAACACCATTCGCACCACGAGCACCATAAATAGCGGTAGCGGAAGCATCCTTCAAAATGTCAATCGTTTCAATTTCCGCCGGGTCAAGAGTAGACATACCGTCTTCACTGGGGAAACCGTCAATGATGTAAAGAGGTTCATTACTCTGAGTAATAGAAATACCTCCACGAACACGAATTGAGATAGATGAACCGGGAGCGCCTTCACTCTGTGTCACCTGCACACCGGCCATACGTCCTGCCAATGCTTGGGTTATATCACTCGTTGGCACTTTAGATAGTTCTTTGCTGTTAACTGATGCTACAGACCCTGTTAAATCTTTACGTTTAACTGTAGCATAACCGATTGCGACCACTTCATCCAACATTACAGCGTCAGCTTTCAATGTTACATCGATTACGTTTTTACCATTAACCTTTACTTCTTGGGGAGTCATACCCACATACGAAAATACCAACACATCTTTAGATGCATCATTTACTTTCAAAGAATAGTTACCATTCACGTCTGTAACTGTTCCTACACCGGCAGCACCTTTAATAGTAACACTACCACCGATTACTTCATATCCTTCGTTATCAATGACTTTTCCGGTTACAGTCAAACTTTGCGCATATACAGACATACTCACAAAGACGAGGATTAACATTAAAAATAGTTCTTTTAATTTGTACATAATAAATAAATCTAAGGTTCTACGTTAGAAATAATTTTTTCGACAGCAAACATACTGCAAATGCTAAAAAAAGTGTAAAAGTATTGTTTTTATTCATCACACTTTTACACTTTTCAAATGCTATTTTTGTACAATAAAGGATATTTTTGTATTGAAAACAAGGCCACACATATACACAGGCTCGTTTTTCTTTATCAAGTAAATATCTCTTGTCGTACTAATATTCGTTAATCAAGCTGTCTTTTCTACTAAGTCTGCCACTAATTTTATTTCAAAAAATCAGCTCTCATCGGAGCAAAACAATCTATGAGCACACCCGGCTCCAAACAAACACAACCATGCAGAATATCCGGTTCAATATAAATGCCATCACCGGCTTTCACTATTTTCTTCTCATTCCCTACTGTAAACTCAAACTTTCCGCTTGCCACATAAGTCGTTTGCGTATGGTAATGGGCATGAGGGGTTCCTATAGCTCCTTTCTCAAACTTCACTTTCACCAGCATCACTTGTCCGTCATAACCCATAATCTGGCGAGTAACACCCGTACCGGCCGGTTCCCATTCTTTTTCTCCGCTAATAAAAGTTTCACTGCGTGTTTTTTTTATCGGTTCACCTGCTGTCCTACCGTTTCCATCTTGTGCAGCGTATATTCCGGGAAGCATAAATAAAAAAATTCCAGCCAAGCATACATACTTTTTCCAATTTTTTGTTTTCATAATCTGTTTTTGTTTGATAATTATTTAAATACTTATAATATTTCAAATTTATATATAGTCGTTTGGCGATAGGTTTCTCCGGGTAACAATACAGTTGTAGGAAATTGCGGATGATGCGGAGAATCCGGAAAATGCTGCATCTCAAGACAAAACCCGAAAAACTTTCCATAGCGCAAATGCCCAACTCCTTTCAGATAACTCAAGTCCGAACCGGGGGTATAAAACTGCATTCCCGGTTCCGTAGTATATGCTTTCAAAACTCTACCGGACACAGAATCCACTACTTGGGCTACAAATGCCAAACTACCCGGCGCTTTATTGAGTTTGTAATTGGTATCATATCCCTTTCCTGATTGCTCTATACGCCGTTTTATAGGTTGTAAGGTTCTAAAATCATATTTCGTTCCCACTACAGACATAAGTTCTCCGGTCGGTATGCCTGTAGAGTTTACCAATGTAATAGAATCTCCCTTAATCATATAATAATGATTCAAGATTGATTCTTTGCACCCCGTCAAATTAAAATAGCTATGATTGGTCAGGTTTATTACAGTAGGCTTATCCGTAGATGCAACATAATCCAAAATAAGCTCATTGTCATTAGTAAATTTATAAGCCAATGAAAGGCTGAGATTTCCGGGGAAGCCACCTTCCATATCGGGACTGAGATATTTAAACACGACAATCGCCGTATCTCCTGCGGTATAACAAGTATCTGTCTTAAAGACTTGCAAATGAAACCCTTTTATACCGCCATGAATAGAGTGTTCCTTACTGTTTTTATCTAAATGATAGACTTTACCGTCCAAAGCTAGTTCCGCATTTTTAATTCTATTGGCAAAACGTCCTACCGTAGCGCCAAGCTTAGGTTGCCTGCCAAAGTAGTAACACAGGCTATCAAGCCCTAAAACCACCGGTTCAAACACACCATTTCTGTCCGGTGCGGACACATATGCTAAGGAAGCCGCATAGTTTGTCACTTTAACAGTCATTCCGTTTTTATTTACTATCTTGATAAGTTCCACGGATTTGCCCTCATGCTGCAAACTATCCTCCTTTGTTATGGAAAATCCGGACATATTCGTTTGCCCCCACAACGTCAGTGAGAGACAAACCAGCTGCACAAATAGCATAATTCGCTTGTTCATAGTAACATCATATATTATTTTTCCCATACTCCGTAGGCAAACATCCCATATATTTCTTAAAACGCGCGGCAAAATAAGAAGGCGAGTTATAACCTACCATAAAACTAATCTCCGAAACAGAATATTTACCCTCTTTCAATAATTGACACGCACGGTTAAATCTTATTTTATGGATAAAGTCTATAGCTGACTTACCGGTAATCGCTTTCAACTTCAAATGAAGATTAGAACGGCTCATGTTCATTTCCCTGGCAAACAATTCGGTTGAGAATTCCACATTATCCATATTCTTCTCGATGATAGTTATAGCTCTTCTTAATAACTCTTCATCCATTGTATTATTCGCCAGCTTCTCAGGCTCCACTTCCGTTGTATTGGAGTAGCGTTCAAAAACACGATAACGAGTACGCAACACATTCAGAATCTTAGTTTTCAGAATGGGCATGGAGAAAGGTTTAGGAATATAATCATCCGCTCCGACTTGAAGTCCCTCCAACTGATATTTTATGTCAGCCTTTGCCGACAACATATATACGGGGATATGGCAAGTACGTATATTTTGTTTTATAGCTTTACATAATTTCACGCCATCCATTACAGGCATCATTACATCAGTAATAACCAAATCGACCTCTTGCCCTTTCAACAAATCCAATGCCTTCTGCCCATTATCCGCTTCCAACAAGCTAAAATCACTTGACAACCCACCTACCAAATATTGTCGAAGTTCCTGATTATCATCCACAACCAAGACAGTACCCCGTTTTTCCTTTTCTTCATCTGTCAACACACTGGTCTCCGACAGTTCTTCATCGCCAACATAGATATCATGCGCATTTGTATAGTAGGCGCGCTGCTCTTCCGAATCGCCTTCCTGTTGAAGCAATTCCTCGGAACTATACACCGATTTATCCTGTGGAATATAAACTGAAAAGGTCGACCCTTCACCCACTTTACTTTCTAAAACAATCCGCCCATGATGTAGCTCTACCAACCGCTGAACTAAAGACAAACCGATGCCGCTTCCTTCATGTCCGTTTTCTACCTGATAAAAACGTTCGAATATCTTTTTCTGTTTTTCTTCCGGGATACCGACACCTGTATCAATGACCTGCAAAACAAGATTAGTATCTTCTTTATAAAGCCGTACCGTGATACATTCTCCTTTTTCTGTATACTTAAAGGCGTTTGAAAGCAGGTTATTTACAATTAAATCCAAATAAGTTTCATCAAACAACAGTTCTTCATCCTGCAATTCCGTATACAGATTATAATCTATATCTTTCCGTTTTGACAAGCTTTCATAATTCAGGAAGCAATTCAGTACCTTCTTATAAGCATTAGCATATATCGGTCTTAACTTAAAAATTCCCAATTCGGCACGGCGATAATCCATGAGCTGATTGACCAAATGCAGCAAACGATTGGTATTACGTTGAATATACGATAATTTTTCATGCTCCCAATGCCCTTTAATACGCTCTAAAAGTTCTTGTAACGGAGCAACAATTAAAGTAAGAGGGGTGCGAAGTTCATGGGAGATGTCAATATAAAAACGAATTTTCATCTGGCTGATTTCTTCCTGCTTCTCTTTATCCAACCGCTCCATTAGGATCTCAGCCTGCATATTTTTGCGCAACCAGAAAAAGCGCAATATACCAAACAACAATGCCGCACACAAAACAACCAACACGGAAATCGCCCACCAGGTACGATACCATACCGGAAGCACCCGTATATGGAGAGCTTCGAGCACCTCACTCCATTTTCCATCATTATTGGCGGCTTTTAAATAGAATGTATAGTCTCCTGCAGGCAGGTTTGAGTAAGAAACCAGATTTATATTATCCTGGCTGTACCATGAATCATTATACCCTTCCAACTTATAGGCAAAAGTGTTATGCTTTCCGGCAATATAGTTTGAAACGACAAATGAAATAGCAAAAGAACTCTGAGAAGAAGTCAATGTTATATAATCTCCGATCTCTATACATTTCTTCAGGATACCGGTTTCATCACCGGGCAGCACCTCTTTATTGGATACATACAACTTATTTACAACCGGCTTGGGAGAATACGGATTGTCTATAAGCGTTTCGGGACGAAATGAAGTAATCCCGTTAATTCCTCCAAAAAGCATATTTCCATTACTGATGCGGCAAAAAGAACCGGCATTGAACTGATTGCTCTGCAAGCCGTCTACTATAGTAAAATTACGCAATTTTCTATTTTCCGGGTTCAGACAGCTCAAACCCTGATTGGTACTTATCCACAAACGTCCATAGCTATCTTCCAATATGCCATAAATAACATTGCTCGGCAGACCGTCTGCTGTTGTATATTGCAGAAAGTCTTTTGTACTTTCTTTCAGGGCAAAGAGTCCATTACGTGTTCCAACCCATATATGCCCGGATGCAGATTCATAAAAACAATTGATAAAAGACCTCTGCAATATGGGAGCAATGTCATAATCCGTATTGATTGTCAAAGATGTATTGGTTTGATTATAAATTGAAAGCCCCATTTCTCCTCCTGCCCAGATACGTCTTTTCGAATCCCGGAACAACACACCATTAAACTCTTGCAGACGATGCCCTTTACTGTCTCTATCCACCGTCTGAAAATGATTATTAGCTATATCATAATGGATTAAAGCATTCAACGATGCTATCCAAAGCCCTCCATACCCGTCCGGTAAAATAGAATAAACATTATTACTGGGCAAATCGCTGTTTTGGGTATTAAAGAATCTTTGTTGTCCTGTCCTACGGTTCAGCACAATCATGCCGCCGGCATGTGCTCCGATATATATATTATCAGTCCGCTCATCCACATAAACCGTTTTTATATCTTTGGAAGACGTAGCTTTGGATGAACCGGAATTCAATAAATAGCATTTATAAGTCTTCGATGCACTGTCATAAAAATTCAAGCCCCCTCCATTAGTCCCAATCCATAGGTTCTTTGCTTTATCCTCCACTATGCAACTGACCACATTATCACTGATTGAATTAGCGAATGGAATATGCTTAATATGCTGGAAGCGATTACATAAAGGATGATAATAATTCAATCCGCCCCAATAAGTGCCCAACCACATTCCGCCTTGCGAATCCATAAAGATGCTGCGGACAGAGTTCTGTGACAAACTCGCGTCCTGCACCATAGAATTCTTTATGGACAAAAAACGGTCTTTACTCTCTTCATAAATATTCAAACCGCCATAAGTACCAACCCACAACCGGTTTTGCTGATCCACAGCCAAAGAACGAACATAGTTTGAATTCAAGCCGGAATTTCCCTCCTCATGCCTATAATTCTTCAAAGCTTTAGACTTAGTATCATACATATACAGCCCTTCACCTTCCGTCGCTATCCATATCCGGCTAAACATTTGGCAGAAAATCGAATGTATCTGAACGCTCGCCGGCATATCCAATAGCTTCTCTAAGGTTCCTTTTGTTAAAGAATAAGCATAAAGCGCCTCTTTTGCCCCTATATAAATATTATCTCCTTGACGAACCATAGCGGTAGCACTCAGCAAATGTGCCGGATGCGGCAGCGTATCATTCAGAATACGCCCCTGATTAATGTCAAACAGTAATATTTCATTTGCCGTACCCAACATCAGATAATCCTCATTCATTGGTGCAATACAGGTGACAGCTACCTTATAGCCATTTCTTTTATAAACATAATTCGAGAAAGTGTCCTGATTCCGGTTATAAAGGGACAATCCCTCTCTTGTACCAATCCATACCCTTCCGGAGTCATCAACTGTGACGCAACGGCTAATATCGCAAGCTATGCTTTGGGGATTCGTATATTGATGCCGATAGACGGTAAAATTATAGCCATCGTACTTATTAACCCCGTCATAAGTAGCAAACCACAAATTACCTTCCTTATCCTGATTTATTCCGAATATCGTACAATGTGAAAGGCCTTCTTCCAAGCCAATATGTGTGAAATGCATATCGTCTATACCACCGGCATATCCGATACCGGCCAAGAATGCCCCAAAGAATGTTAACAAAGACCGAAGAATTCTCATATATATTACATATTAATACAGAACAAAGAAACAAAAATATATTAATTATATATGATTTTAACTTGAATTTTCTTATCTCCTTCCTCAGGCAGTACTTGCAAAGGTACAAAAGAAAAACCCGGTACGGGAACGAATATCCGTCCGTCCTTATCGGTCGGAGCGACTTTCAGCTGACCACTGACACAAACTACCTCCAAAATGCCATTCTCTTTTTGAACACGCATACCCTTCGGAGTAATAGTCACCACCTCTGAAGGAGAAGCGATAACCGGCAAGACCAAACAGGCCGTCAAAGGACAGTAATCCACTTCTATCAACAACCCTTGTTTGGAATATACATAATCCATGTTGACAGGTATTGAACCTTGAACCGGAGTTTGCTGGTCGGCATCTACCAAATGAGTATTGACATGGAAGCGATGCATATCTTTCTCCTTTACATAAGTTATATCCGTATCCAAGTCATCCAGATTACTGTAAACCGTTCCGTATTGCACCATTTCCACGCGAGGAGTTCCGCTCATGATATACTCACGACTATTACTCTGCATATTAGGTGCCTCTATCAGTTCGTACCGGTTTGTGGTAGCCGCAAATACCGGGCCTGCCTCTTCATGCCATAACAGCGAAACAGCTCCTCCCATCGGATGGGTCCCCTTTACCTTATATTCAGCGTCAAAGCCGGTACATGTAGAACGCCACGGACCTTCTGCAACCAACCAAGTACGAATATCCCGGAAATATTTCACTCCATAAGCCGTGTCGCGTGGCAAAGCCTTGTACTGCTGTGTCTTGACAGGCGGAAGCTCCAAAAAGGCAGTCAATGCTTTGGCATGCCCAAATGTATGATGAATGCACGCCGGAATTCCGGAGGCTTGATAGTCGCGTCCTGCATGAAGCAAACCGTTATATGTTGATTTCTTCAATAACTGTATATTGCGGTTGATAGCTTCCAGATACTCCGGATGGTTATCCGCCATGGCATAATAACCGCCCATAAAACCGTCGCTTGTGCGTCCTCCCCAGTATGTCCACTTGAAGCTACGTGTCCCCCAACTGTTGTCCCATGCTCCGTCGGGCAGCATAAATTCCAAATGAGTGTTCATGGAACGTTCCACGACAGACAATAATTCCCGGTCGTTCACCATCAGAGCATAATAGGCAAAATTAGGCAAAGACTCCTCTATATTATAACCCAAATCTACAGGAAGGCAACCGTTTTTTGTAGGTGTCCATATCTTTGGTCCTTCACCGTACAGAAAGAAATCATTCGTCGTAAAGAACTTCTTTAAATCTGAAGCCACAATCCGGGCTTCTTCTTTAAAATCCGGACGGTTGAACATCTCGCCGAGAGCCTGCAAGGCATATGTCACCGAAGCCGAATAGTTCACATTATTCAGACGTTTCATTTTTCCCTGCATACGGCGGCTGTACATCTGGGGATTTTTCATCATAAATTCACCGGCTTCCAGTAATTGCCGTTTCCAATGATTCCGGGTGGAGTCATCCAACAGATGCCCATGATAATGCAAAGCCTCATACAAAGCGATAGCCGCAAACACAGTCGTCCCACTCCAATCCGACACATGAACGTCGTTCATCCAAGCCCCGTCCGGACGGTGCACATTTTCCATCCATTTCATCAGTTTTTTAGCGGCAAGCAGATATTTATCATTACCGGTTTTGTCCGCCAGATACATCAAGGGCAAAACGGTATCTCCTATCCGCCCGTGGATACGGGCACAGGCAGGACACAGAATGCCACCGTCAAGTACCGGATGCAGCCCTTCACATTGATAGGTCAGCAAAGCGTCCACCCACTCTACCAGCAATTTCTCCGCATCATTACGCAGGGATTTATCAGAATAAACAGGATTTCCGGCACGGACTTGTCCCGGGAAAGACAGCGCAAACACAAACACCGCTAAAACTATGTTTCTCATACCATTCATATTATTAGATTTATTTTTTCAAAAATAAAGCATTCCACGCATATGCCATCACTATTTTCTCCAATAGACCGCAACATACGTTTACCCGTTCCATAAATTTGTTGAATCATCATCAAATTTGTTGAATAATTATGTATGGAAACAATATTAGCAGTTTTTTGAACACATGAAATATACTTGTCAGCCCAAATGCCCTACCTTAGCGGTTATTACTAAAAACTGATATAATATGAAAAACTTCCCTTTATTAATGTGTTCTGTTTTTTGTGGACTGCACACTACCCAGGCAGATGCAGCAGACAGTAAAAAGAACGAAAGGCCCAATATCCTTTGGCTCACATTTGAAGACACCAGCGCATATGAATTCGGTTGTTACGGCAACAAGGATGTACATACGCCCAACGCGGACAGCCTTGCCACCCGCGGCATACAATTCATGAACGCATGGTCGGTGGCTCCGCAAAGTTCGGCTGCACGCTCATCACTGATTACCGGTTGTTACTCCTCCACCTACGGAATGGATGTGCATCCGGTGTCATATGATACTCCGGCAAACATCTTCTTCCCGCAATGGCTGCGTGAAGCCGGATATTACTGCACCAACAACAGCAAAACGCATTACAACTCCACCACAGACAACAAAAGTTGTTGGGATGAATGTACGACAACAGCCTCCTACAACAGTCCGAAACGCGGTGAAGACCAGCCCTTCTTTGCCGTATACAATACAGTAACCTCGCATATGGGGCGCATCCGTACTTTCCACACCGACGGACGAAGAGATTACACCACAGAGGGTATCTATCCCGAATTGCTCACCCTGCCCTCTTACGTGCCCGACCTGCCCGAAGTACGTTCCGACTATGCAGGCCATTTGGAAGCCGTACAAGATGTGGACACATGGCTGGGATTCTTCCTGAAAGACCTAAAGGAAAAAGGATTGGACGATAACACAATAATCTTCTTCTTCAGCGACCATGGAGGTTGTGTTCCACGCGGTAAGGGTTATTTATACGAAAGCGGCTTGAAAGTACCCATGATAGCCTATTTTCCACCCAAATGGCAACATCTGGCAGGAAAGAAAACATCCGGAAAAGAATACTCCTTGGTCAACTTCACAGACTTAGGTCCTACCGTACTCAGCCTTGCAGGCATAAAACCGCCCAAGCATATGCAAGGCAAGGCTTTATTCGGGAAGTACGCTTCCGATGAAAAGCGGGAAATTCAGTTCGCATTAGCGGCCAATCAGCTGCACCACTTCATGCCGGTACGCGCCGCAACCGACGGGCGATTTAAATACATCCGCAGCTACATACCTTACCGTCAGTTTGCCTTGCGAAATTACTACCAATGGGGCATGCCGTCCAACAAAGCATGGGACAAACTGGTCTTAGGCGGACATAACACCAACCCCGACTGGGCGCAAACCTTCAATGCTCATCCTGCCGAAATGCTGTTCGACCTTGAGAAGGACCCGGGTGAATTGCACAACCTGTCCGATTCTCCTGAATACGCAGAAGTGCTGGTAAAGATGCGTAAAGCTCTCTCCAACCATATCCGTGCCACCAAAGACTTGGGTTTCTTCATGCCTACTTCCCGCGAGAATGTGGTATTATATGATAAAGTGCGCAAAGAGAAATATCCTTTAGACGAACTGTATAATCTCGTAGAACTGGCAGGCACAGCCACAGCAAGCAATGCCCCCATATTCGAGAAAGCATTATCCAGCCAATATCCCGAAATGCGTTATTGGGCATCCGTTGGCTTGGCGCAACTGGGAAGCAAAGGAGAATTAAAAAGCTGCCCCGCCCCTCTGCTCGCCCTGCTGAATGATGCAGACCCCTACATAGCTTGCGAAGCCGCCTACGCAGCCGCCTATCTGGGAGAAACCGCCAAAGGAATCGAACTCCTGAATAATCCGGATAAAGAGGCTGACAGAAAAATCGGTTATTCTTTATTGGAATGCCTGTCTTTGGATAAAGCCATGCAACCCGCCATCCGCGTTCATCTGGCAGACTTGAAAGACAAAGCCGAAAATCTTCCGCGCAAAGCGAACGAAGATGCCGGACTTATGGCACGCGGTATTTTGGTCAATCTTGGCGAGATGGACATAAAGAATCTCCATGGTCCTGAATCCTACAAATTAGGATTAAAGCTGAATCACGGACGCAGGCCCATGGTTCCACTCCCCAACTGACGTATCCGCAAAGCCATCAAGCCCCCTGCGCCTGTGCCTTAAACTTTCGGAACTGCCACGTCAGCATTGCCGCCGCTATCAGGCTGGCCAGCAAGTCGGAAATCGGCATACTGTACCACACGCCTGCCGCACCGAAAAAACGAGGCAGAATTATCAGACAGGGGAGCAACACCACCATCTGGCGGGTAAGGGAAAGAAATATTGCCTTACTCGCCATTCCTATGCTCTGGAAGAAGTTGGCCGTAACCATTTGAAAGCCGATGATTGGGAAAAACATCACTACAATGCGCAACCCTTTTGCCGAAAGGTCTATCAGTTCGGCGTCCGATGTAAAGATACTGACCACCAAATCGGAGAACAGCATACCTACAATAAAGCCGAAAGTCGTGACCCCCGTTGCATAGATTATTGTCAGTTTCAGTGTCTTGGTGACACGTCCGTATTGTTTGGCGCCAAAATTATAGCCTGCAATGGGCTGCATTCCCTGATTCAACCCCATCACAATCATCACAATAATGAATACCAGCCGGTTGACAATACCAAAGGCACCGATAGCCAAATCGCCGCCATACTTTTTCAATCCCTGATTGATAAGGATTACGATGAAGCAGGCCGCCATATTCATCAAGAACGGAGACATACCGATAGCCAGCGAATCAAAGACAATCTTACGCTTCAACCGGAAGATGCCGCGATGAAAATGCAACAGTTCATCTTTGTTACTGAATATCTTGAGCTGCCACATCAAGGATATAACCTGCGCCACAATCGTGGCAATAGCCGCCCCGCGAATGCCCCATCCAAAACCATAGATAAACACCGGGTCGAGTATCGTGTTGATAACTACCGTAGCGATAGTGGCATACATCGCCTTCTGCGGATGTCCCGAAGAGCGCAGCACCGCATTCAATCCCAAATAAAGATGCGTAACGGCATTGCCGAGAAGGATAATCTGCATATAGTCGCGCGCATATCCCACGGTTTCGTCACTGCCGCCGAAGAAGTAAAGAATAGGGTCGAGGAATGCCATTACAGCCACCGTAAAAGCCACCCCCAGCAGGATATTCAGCACGAAAACATTGCCCAACACCCGTTGAGCCGTATCATAGTCTTTCTGCCCCAGCTTGACGGAAATCAGTGTAGACGCTCCTACACCGACCAGCGACCCGAAAGCTGCCGCAAGGTTCATCAACGGAAAAGTCAACGCCAACCCCGAAATAGCCATCGTACCCACGCCGTGGCCGATGAAAATACTATCCACCATATTATATAAGGAAGACGCCGTCATGGCAATAATTGCCGGTACGGCATACTGCATCAATAGTTTTCCAATATTCTCTGTACCCAACGCTGTGGGCGTTTTTTGTCCTGCCATACTTTTTACCTATTATTCGAGGGTGCAAAGGTACTCAAAATTCGTCAGGTGAGCAAGCGCCCCCGCTTCATCTTAAAGAAGAGCCACCCTTCCTCCTATCAGAAAAATATCAGGTATAGGGATGAAGGAAGGTTCAACCCGACTTTAAGTTTTATCTTTAGGTTGGAGATGCTCATCTTCAGGCTGGAGATACGCATCTTTAAGCTGGAGATACACATCTTTAGACTGAAGATAAAGTTCATCCCCTATCTTAGACAGGCTTTCCGGCGGAGTCAGACCATCTTCTTCCCTATCCGAAGCTATCTTTTTCCAAGACCTTGCCCGATGAATACTTAACAGCCCGCCACAGCGTACACGGTCCCTGCGGTGAATAAATTCCCCTAAAGGTTCGCTTTCTGAAAAATGTTTCGTATTTTTGTCCCCAAATTGAGTGAATTATAGCGAAATGAACGTATTAGAACTAAGTGAACAAGAAATCATTCGTCGCAACAGCATGAATGAACTTCGCGCGATGGGCATCGAACCCTATCCCGCAGCAGAGTATGTAACCAACGCTTTCTCTACCGATATCAAAAAAGAATTTCAAGATGACGCCGAACCGCGTCACGTATCCGTAGCCGGACGCATCATGAGCCGCCGTGTTATGGGGAAAGCGTCTTTTATCGAGTTACAGGACTCTAAAGGCCGTATCCAAGTATATATCACCCGCGACGACATCTGCCCGGGCGAAGACAAGGAAATGTATAATACCGTATTCAAACGCTTGCTCGATTTAGGCGACTTCATCGGCATCGAAGGCTTTGTATTCCGCACTCAAATGGGCGAAATCAGCATCCATGCCCAAAAGCTGACCGTGCTTGCCAAGAGTATCAAGCCGCTTCCTATCGTAAAATATAAGGATGGCGTGGCTTACGACTCGTTCGACGACCCGGAACTGCGTTACCGCCAGCGTTACGTAGACCTCATCGTGAACGACGGCGTCAAAGAAACGTTCCAGAAGCGCGCCACAATCATCAAGACCATGCGTGCCGTACTGGACGAAGCCGGCTATACGGAAGTGGAAACACCGATACTGCAATCCATCCCCGGCGGTGCAAGCGCACGCCCTTTCACAACCCACCACAACTCACTGGACATGGATCTCTACCTGCGCATCGCCACCGAGCTTTACCTGAAGAGACTCATCGTAGGCGGTTTTGAGGGTGTATACGAAATCGGAAAGAACTTCCGCAACGAGGGTATGGACAAAAACCACAACCCGGAATTTACTTGCGTAGAGCTGTACGTACAATATAAGGACTACAATTGGATGATGGGATTCACCGAGAAGCTCCTCGAACGCATCTGTATCGCGGTAAACGGCGGCACAGAGACTACCATCGACGGAAAGACCATCAGCTTCAAGGCTCCTTACCGCCGTCTGCCCATCTTGGATGCCATCAAGGAAAAGACCGGTTACGACCTCAACGGCAAGAGCGAGGAAGAAATCCGCCAGGTGTGCCGCGAACTGAAAATGGAGATTGACGACACCATGGGCAAAGGCAAGCTGATAGACGAAATCTTCGGCGAATTCTGTGAAGGCACATTCATACAGCCTACTTTCATCACCGACTATCCGGTGGAAATGAGCCCGCTGACCAAAATGCACCGCAGCAAACCGGGACTGACCGAACGCTTCGAACTGATGGTAAACGGCAAAGAGCTGGCCAACGCATACAGTGAGCTGAACGACCCCATCGACCAGGAAGAACGCTTCAAAGAGCAGTTGAAACTGAGTGAAAAGGGTGACGACGAGGCCATGTTTATCGACCAGGATTTCCTGAAAGCGCTGCAATACGGTATGCCTCCCACATCGGGTATCGGTATCGGCATCGACCGTCTGACCATGCTGATGACCGGACAGGCATTTATTCAGGAAGTATTGTTCTTCCCGCAGATGCGCCCCGAAAAGGTTACTCCGAAAGATGCGCCTGCCAAATTTATGGAATTGGGCATTCCGGAAGAATGGGTGGCAGTTATCCAGAAGGCCGGCTACAACTTGGTTAGCGACATGAAAGATGTAAACCCGCAAAAGTTGCATATGGACATTTGCGGCATCAACAAGAAATATAAATTAGAACTGGCAAATCCGACTGTGAAAGACGTGGAAGGTTGGGTTGAGAAAATCTAAGAAATGAAACTACCCGGTAAGATAGCCATTATGGGCGGAGGAAGCTGGGCCACTGCCATTGCTAAAATGGTATTGGCGCAAGAAGATACTATAAATTGGTATATGCGGCGCGATGACCGCATTGCCGATTTTAAGCGTCTCGGTCATAACCCTGCCTACCTGACGGGCGTCAAGTTTGATACCAAGCGTATCAATTTCAACTCAAACATCAACGATGTTGTCAAGGAATCGGATACGCTTATCTTTGTGACTCCTTCTCCTTATCTGAAAGCTCACTTAAAGAAGCTGAAGACAAAAATCAAGGATAAACTCATTATCACAGCCATCAAGGGTATCGTACCCGATGATAACGTGATTGTATCGGAATACTTCACGAAAGAATACGGTGTACCGGCGGAGAACATTGCCGTACTGGCAGGTCCCTGCCATGCGGAGGAGGTCGCACTCGAACGGCTTTCTTATCTCACGATAGCCTGTCCCGATATAGACAAGGCGGACAAGTTTTCCCGTCGTCTGGCAAGTTCATTCATCAAGACTTCCGTCAGCAACGACGTGGCCGGCATTGAATACGGTTCCGTACTCAAAAACGTATATGCCATTGCCGCAGGGATTTGCAGCGGTTTGAAGTATGGCGACAATTTCCAGGCGGTACTCATGTCCAACGCCATCCAAGAGATGGACCGCTTCCTGCAAACCGTACATCCGCTGAACAGAAACATCAGTGATTCTGTTTATCTGGGTGACATGCTGGTAACGGGATACTCCAACTTCAGCCGCAACCGCACGTTCGGTACGATGATAGGCAAGGGATATTCCGTAAAAAGCGCCCAGATAGAGATGGAAATGATAGCCGAAGGCTATTACGGAACCAAATGTATCAAGGAAATCAACAAGCATTATCACGTGAATATGCCGATACTGGATGCTGTGTACAACATCTTATACGAACGCATCTCACCGATGATTGAAATCAAGTTACTGACTGACTCTTTCCGGTAAATACGGGGAAAGGGACAGGAAGAACTAAATATAGAATTTAAAACCTATAATATTATGATTAGTTTGAACATTGAAAAGACTCTTGGATTCATTTCCAAAGAAAACGTTTTCGCCTACGAAGCTCAAGTTAAGGTTGCACAAGAAGCATTGGAAAATGGCACAGGTAAAGGTAATGACTTTTTAGGCTGGCTGCACCTTCCTTCTTCCATCACAAAAGAGCATTTGGCAGACCTGAAAGCTACTGCGCAAGTGCTACGTGAGAACTGTGAAGTAGTGATTGTTGCCGGAATTGGCGGAAGCTACCTCGGTGCGCGTGCCGTAATCGAGGCTTTGTCAAACAGTTTCACTTGGTTGCAAGACAAGAAGAACGGTCCGGTCATCCTGTATGCAGGACACAACATCGGTGAAGATTATCTGTACGAACTTACCGAATATCTGAAAGACAAGAAATTCGGTGTCATCAATATTTCCAAATCAGGAACTACTACTGAAACAGCTTTGGCTTTCCGCCTGCTGAAAAAGCAATGCGAAGACCAACGCGGCAAAGACATGGCAAAGAAAGTGATTGTTGCCGTTACAGACGCCAAGAAAGGTGCTGCACGTGTTACAGCCGACAATGAAGGTTACAAATCTTTCATTATTCCCGACAACGTAGGCGGACGTTTCTCTGTACTCACCCCGGTAGGTTTGCTGCCCATTGCAGTTGCAGGCTTCGACATCGAGAAGCTGGTAGCCGGCGCAGCTGCCATGGAAAAAACTTGCGGTAAGGATGTTCCGTTCGCAGAAAACCCGGCAGCCATCTATGCAGCTACCCGCAACGAACTTTACAAGAATGGCAAGAAGATTGAAATCCTCGTAAACTTCAACCCCAAACTGCACTACGTAAGCGAATGGTGGAAACAACTCTACGGTGAATCCGAAGGTAAAGAAAACAAGGGTATCTTCCCTGCATCTGTAGATTTCTCTACCGACCTGCACTCTATGGGACAATGGATTCAGGAGGGTGAACGTACCATTTATGAAACTGTCATTTCAGTAGAAAAGACCCAATACTCACTGCAAGTTCCTTCGGATGAAGCCAACCTCGACGGCCTGAACTTCCTCGCCGGCAAGCACGTAGACGAAGTGAACAAAATGGCAGAGCTCGGCACACAGCTGGCTCACGTAGACGGTGGCGTACCCAATATGCGTATCGTTATCCCTGCACTGAACGAAGAAAGTATCGGCGGATTGCTCTATTTCTTTGAAAAGGCATGCGGCATCAGCGGCTACCTCTTGGGTGTCAATCCATTCAACCAACCGGGTGTAGAGGCTTACAAGAAGAATATGTTTGCCTTACTGAACAAACCGGGTTACGAAGAAGAATCCAAAGCTATTCAGGCAAGACTGTAATAAATTGAAAATTGAGGGTTGGGAATTGAGAAATAGCTGCGCACGAATATCATGCGCAATATCAAGGAGCTGTTTCTTTATTCTCAACTCTTAATTTATCCATCCTCTATTTTTTAATTTTCAATTCTTAACTCTCAATTTACCAAGTGTTTGAAGAATCAATCGCCCGCTATTTACAAGAGCACGGGCACTCCAATATCCAATTAAAAGCTGTCCTTTTTGACATGGACGGCGTACTATTCAATTCCATGCCCTACCATGCCGATGCCTGGCATAAGGTGATGGAGCGGCACGGATTGCATCTAAGTCGTGAAGAGGCTTATATGCACGAAGGACGCACCGGAGCTGCTACAATCAATCTTGTATATCAACGTCAATACGGCAAGGATGCCACTCCCGAAATGATAGAGAGTATCTATGCCGAGAAGAGCACGGAGTTCAACAAGCATCCCGAACCCGAACGTATGCCCGGCTCTTGGGAAATATTACAGAAGGTAAAAGCGGCAGGATTAACTCCCGTATTGGTTACCGGTTCCGGTCAGCGTTCTCTGCTAAACCGTCTCGCCCATAACTTTCCCGGTATGTTCCGGCGTGAACATATGGTAACTGCTTTTGATGTGAAATACGGTAAACCCAATCCTGAACCTTATCTTATGGGATTGGAGAAAGCCGGAGTCAAGGCCAATGAAGCTATCGTCGTAGAAAATGCCCCTATCGGTGTACAAGCCGGGGCGGCAGCGGGAATATTTACAGTTGCTGTCAATACCGGTCCGCTGGACGGACAAGTGTTATTGGATGCAGGCGCCAATCTATTATTTCCTTCCATGCAGGCTTTCTGCAATAACTGGGAGACACTCCACCGGGAATTACCATATCTTCTTTAAACAGACTCTACCCGCTTTCTATCTTGTCAGCTTTTATCAAAGCCGGCAATAATATTGCATTGTACAAAATATAGTACTTTGTATATTTAATTTTTTATAAAAGAAACTTGCATTAAAATAATTTAGATTTTATTTGGCTATAATATAAAATACGTATACATTTGCGCCATCAATTTTTATTAATTAATTCAACATTCTAAATTATGAACATGCTAAACAAATTCAAATTATTCATTGCCGTTGCTATTACAGCAGTAGCGGTTTCCTCCTGTTCAGAGGATCAAACATCCTTGTCAGCCAATGACATCAAAGGTAAAGCAAAAATTAAAGGTATCATTACTTTTAATGAGGGACAGTCCTACCAGAATGGTAAATTCACAGAAATAATTAAACCTTACGCTAAGGACACTGTATTTGTAAAAATTGCAAATTCATCATTAGATCCTAAAGGGCAAGCGACAGGGTATACCACCTATATAGCATTGACAGACGAAAGCGGTCAGTACGAGGTAGAAGTTCCGGCAATAGACAGAGCCGAAGGTACAGCGGTAACTGTTCAAACCAAGCCTTATGTAGGAAAACGTAATATGCTGGTATCATGGGAAAATGAAAAACCTGTTTTTGAAGCACAAGAAGTTATCTTCAAGGCTAATTTCACAGAAACAGTTCATCCTTATGACATCGTATTAAAAGATGTTTTATGTGGCTTTACACCACGCAATTCAGAGGTGGGCTATCCGGAAACCGTAGAATTACAAGTTAAGGTAGGAGAAAACAGTTACGAATCAAACGGAATAAATGACCATACCCCTATCTTCAAACTCACTTCCGACATTGACGTTGTAATTGAGGTTTCTTATGACAGTGATGAAGACGGTGATGGCAACGATGACATCAGACTCTATGGAGCCACTACAAACAATAATGGATACGCAATCTTCAGCATCCCGTCAAAGGAAACAACATGGAGTGATGTCTTGATTACTACTAAGGTAGCCCCATACACAGCTAACAGCTTCAATTACTACAACGGAACTTCCGGTGTAATTATTGGCAAAGGAACATACAATCAAGTAGATTCCGATTTTTACAATACACTTGAAGGTATATCCGATTGGTATAACTTTACTCCAATCAGTGCTCCCGTTGTTTCGGTTAAGATGGTATTCAATCCGTTTGATAATGCTGAAAACGAAGATGTATACAATAAATATACTTGGTGCAACGTAGATACTTTCAAATAAAGCAGTGATAAACATATGAAGAAAATAGTATCAATTATAATAATTGCTTTGCTGCCATTAATGGGAGCAAATGCACAAGGAAATACCGCTAAGCAGTATCTTCCGGAAGAAGGAGATTGGGCTGTCGGTGTTAATGTAATACCTTTATTGAAGCATATTGGTGGAAATGACGATGAGATTTTCGGTGGAGGTACTCCTTTCACCAAAGATAATGAGAAATTCGGCTTAATACCGGATGTATCCATTTTGGCCAAATATATGCTGACTGACAATATCGGTTTACGTGCAAACGTAGGTTTCATGTTCGGTTCGGACAAAGACCGATATTACACCACGGATGACAAAGCCGTTATGGACAACCCATTAAGTGAGGACAAGGTAATTGACGCATGCCGCACAAACAACAACGGAATGAGTCTTAACTTAGGCATAGAATATCGCAAAGGTTCGCGAAGGGTACAAGGAGTATTTGGAGCCGGCATCCTATTTGCCGTTCAATCACAAAAAACAACGTATGAATATGGTAATGAGATGACAGCTGTCAATCAGACCCCTACAACAATATTCTCATACCAAAACGGATACCGTCCGACAGAAGTCAAAAGTAATGGCAACTTTTATACCGGCTTGACCGGTAGCATCGGTGTAGAATGGTTTGTAGCTCCCAAAATCTCTTTAGGTGCTGAAGTTAATATCACTGCCTACTATGAGTTCGGATCCCAGTCTTATACAAAAAGCGAAGGCTACAATGTATCACTTGGAGCTATTGAGGAAAGAACAGATATCACAAGCCCGGGCGACAGAGGTTTCCATATCGGAACAGAAAGCCTTGGCGGCGCTTTGAATATGACATTCTACTTCTAAACCAGACTTATTATAATAAACGAACTCCCTTTGCAATCAAGTTTGCAAAGGGAGTTTCCATTTAGTGACCCCGGTGCGATTCAAACGCACGACCTTCAGAACCGGAATCTGACGCTCTATTCACTAAGCTACGGAGCCTTAATTCGGATGCAAAAGTAGAAAAAATCTTCGCATATTCCTAATCTTCACCTGTTTTTTCTATCTGTTTGCTTAAAACATTCTTGCTATTATTTTGAGAGCACCTAAGGAACAAATACAAACATTTTGTTCTTTTTTCACTCAAAATAGAAGCAAGTATTAATATTATTCCTATCTTTGCCGGACAAATTAATAGAAGTTATAGACATTAAACCTATGAGCTACCTGATAAAACCTGAAGGATATAAACCTTTATTGGACTTAAAACAAACGGAATTAGGTATTAAACAGATTAAAGAGTTCTTCCAGTTGAACCTCTCTTCCGAACTTCGCCTGCGTCGTGTCACCGCCCCGCTCTTTGTATTGAAAGGCATGGGTATCAACGATGACCTCAACGGTGTGGAACGGGCAGTATCTTTTCCCATCAAAGATTTGGGCGATGCGCAGGCGGAAGTGGTACATTCGCTTGCCAAATGGAAACGATTGACACTTGCCGAGTATCATATAGAACCGGGATACGGCATTTACACTGACATGAATGCTATCCGAGCAGACGAGGAATTAGGTAACCTGCATTCCTTATATGTAGACCAATGGGACTGGGAACGTGTTATCACTGACCAAGACCGCAATATCGATTTCTTGAAAGAAATTGTCACCCGTATTTATGCAGCAATGGTTCGTACAGAATATATGGTATATGAAATGTATCCGCAAATCAAACCCTGTTTGCCACAGAAATTACATTTCATCCATGCGGAAGAACTACGTCAATTGTATCCCAACTTAGAGCCAAAATGCCGTGAGCATGCTATTGCTAAAAAGTTCGGTGCCGTGTTTATCATAGGTATCGGTTGCAAACTGGGCGATGGCAAGAAGCATGACGGACGTGCACCGGACTACGACGACTACACCACTCCCGGATTAAACAGCCTGCCCGGACTGAACGGCGATTTATTACTCTGGGACGATGTTCTGCAACGCAGTGTAGAACTATCCTCAATGGGTATTCGCGTTGATAAGGAGGCACTCCAACGCCAACTCAAACAGGAAGGAGAAGAAAAACGTCTGGAACTTTACTTCCACAAACGCTTAATGGGAGATGCCCTCCCGCTTTCTATCGGTGGCGGCATCGGACAATCCCGACTATGTATGTTCTATCTGCGTAAAGCACATATCGGAGAGATACAAGCCAGCATCTGGCCCGAAGATATGCGCCGGGAATGCAAAGCACACGACATACATTTAATCTGATTATAGTCGCAAATACACAGAGTCCCGTAGAGTTTTAAAGCGAAATAAAAAACTCTACGGGACTCTGTATGCTCTATGATGAAATATTTGTATCTTAGCGTCCTAAACTACTAATGCCTGCAATTATGAATGTTCAGATAGAAGATAGCTGGAAAACGCGTTTACAGCCTGAGTTTGAAAAAGATTACTTTTATACATTAACGAATTTCGTACGTGAGGAATATGGCAAATGCACCATATACCCACCGGGAAAATTGATATTCAATGCTTTCAACCTATGCCCTTTTGATAAAGTAAAAGTTGTGATTATCGGTCAAGACCCGTATCACGGACCGGGACAAGCACACGGACTTTGTTTTTCTGTAAATGACGGTGTACCTTTCCCTCCTTCCCTAATCAACATCTTCAAAGAAATCAAAGCCGACATCGGTACAGATGCACCATCTACCGGCAATTTAACCCGTTGGGCGGAGCAAGGCGTATTATTACTCAACGCCACCCTTACAGTGCGTGCCCATCAAGCCGGTTCCCACCAAAACCGCGGTTGGGAAACATTTACAGATGCCGCCATCCGCATCCTTGCCGAAGAGCGTGAACATTTGGTCTTTATACTATGGGGAGCCTATGCACAACGAAAAGGCGCTTTTATAGATCGTAACAAACACTTAGTATTAACATCTGCACATCCTTCTCCCCTCTCTGCCTATAACGGCTTCTTCGGGAACAAACATTTCAGTAAGACCAACGAATACTTGAAAGCACACGGGCAGGAAGAGATTAAATGGTAAAGCGATACTGATATAAATGGGGGCGTCAAAATGTACTTGATGTTTTTTTAGGCACGGATTACACGGATTTCACGGAAAAAGAATAAAGTAAATCCGTACCTAAATTATGATTAGTACCACTGAATATTACTTTGCGTCTGGCTTCTCTGCTCCCATTTCAGGTCTTGCAAGATACTTGCATTGGCACGGATAGTAAAATTATAGTATTTCCATTGTCCGAACGGGGATAAACTGGCTGACATGCTGAAGCAATGGAGGTCACGTGTTATATTAAAGGTGGTCTGTACTATTTTCTTTGCTTCAAAGTCGTAACCGGAGTTAAAGCTGACCGCCCATTTATTAGATAACTTTATATTACCGGAAGCACTCAGATTATGAGTATAACGGTACGGATAACGCATTTTCTCCCTATTAATAGGCTTGCTGCGGTCTTCTGAAATATTAAAGCTATAATTGAAGTTCAAAGACCACGGCATTTTGAATACCTGATATCCGTCGGCATCAACTGCCGCTTTTTCTACTTTCTTCTTAGGAACACCGGACTCATCAGCACTTGCTTCCGCAACGTCTCCCTCTTCTGAATCCGCTTCATCTTTTTTCTCCTTATCAGTATCCTTGCTTCCACTCAGCTTCTCTTTCCACTTTTTCCACGTATCGTTGTTAAAGGTGTAACTAAAGGAAGACCCGTAACCTTGAAAAATACCGAAACGTCCATAAGACCACTCCGTACGGTCATTATCCACTACATTGCCATTCTTGTCGAACTTATAACCGTATGTTTTGAAAGAAGAACTCATACTGAATGTATAATTCTTGCTTAGCTTCAAACGCAAATTCAAACCAAGATCGCTCCATGGGCGTGTTGCAGCAGCCATATTATAACTGATATTAGCACCCAACTCATCAATCAGACTGACCTTCTTCACAGTGTCCTTCTTGCTGTTATAATACTTCATTTCCAAGTTATTGGAAATACTGAAGGTTATATTTCCCTGTTTACCCCTTCCCGGCACGTCAAACGCTTGTCCCGAATAGGGAGAATACGTAATCGTGTCACGTCTGCCGTCTGCATAATTCTTGATGTAAGAATCGTAATAGCCGTAACGGGAAGAGCCAAAGTCCGGAGCCGCGCTTATACTCACAGAGGGAGTTATGACATGACGAATCTGTATCTTCTTCTTAGGAAAAAATATGGGATTGTACATACCATATATCTTCGTATTGATACCCAGACTGGCATTGTAATTATATACACGATGAAATCCGTAAATCGTATCGGTAGCAACTTCCGCACCGCTCGTCCCTAAATTGGGATCCCAATCCTTCATCACCTTACGCGTATACCAACGCTCCGTATAGCTGACGGAGGGCGTTACATTAAAGTATTTGAACAAGGTAAAAGTAGCGCTGACCGGTATCTCATGCTTCATACCATTCTTCCAGTCCTTTATCAGATTGGATTTAAACAGAAGGTTGTCTTTTGTCTGGATACTATTAGTCAGACGGCCTGTATACCGTACTGAAATCTTTTCATACCATCTTTCTTCACCTGCCGCTTTTTTGCGCTTGAAAGGATAGAGAGTGGATAAAGAAATATTCAAATCGGGCAAAGTAACATTGACCGAAGAGTCTCTCATGGTCTGCGCGATATTGGTGGTTGCCGCAATCGTCAGTTTCCTGTCGAAAAAATAGCGGGAGTAACTGATACTTGAAGTCTTTGTATTCTGCGACATCGCATTCGAGTTATACATATTTCCGATGTTAGTACGCTCATAACTACTGGTTGCGAAATTCACACTGGCAGAAAAAGTTTGGTTCGGATTAGCTTTCGCGTCCTGTCTGTGAGACCAAACAATCTTGAAGTCCTTAGCCACAGAATAATCCGGCAACCCTTTGTCTCCGGTCTTGGTTACCTGATAGCTTGCCTGAAGCAAACCGGAATACTTGTAGCGTTTGATATAATTAGACTCGGCATTCAAAGCCCACGAGCCTTTCGTAAAGATATCAGCCCTCAGTTTTAAGTCCATCTTATCACTGATAGCAAAATAATACCCACCGTCTGTCAAGCCAAAACCGCGACTGGAGTCGTCCATATACGTAGGCATAAGAAAACCGGACGAATAGCTACTCGAGAACGGAAAAAAGAAAAACGGCACGGCAAGCGGCAAAGGGACGTCTTCAACCACCAGATAGGCAGGTCCCGTTACGATATTCTTCTTTGGGCGCACTTTGGCGTAGGTCATCTGCATATAAAAGTGGGGATGTTCATGATGGTCACAGGTGGTATACCTGCCGCTTTTCATGTACAGCTCATCGTTTGCCCCCTTCTTCGCGTTGTTTCCGGTTACGTAGCCTTCTCCTTGTTGGCTGACTACATTACTGATAACCCCCTTTTTACTTTTGAAATTATAACGGATGGTATTTGTTTCATACGGAGTTTCCCCATCCTTGAATACCGGAGTTCCCTTCTTCACGCCTAAAGTATCTTCCACTCCATGGGCATATACCGTACTGCTATCCATATTCATGGTGATAACGTCAGCCGCCAGTTCTATCTGCTGATAGTTCACCTTTCCCTGTCCGTACAAATGCGCATATCCGCCCTGCGCAAATACGATAGAGTCATTTGCCTCATAGGTGACGGGAGCATCCAAAGGCTGTTTCTTCTTGATAGGAACAGCCAATGTATCCATTTGCAGAGAATCCACTTGCAAAGAGTCCACTTTCTGTCTTTCGGGCGGTACAAAACCTCGCCGACGACGTTGCGAAGCAGCCTCACCGGAAAGAAGGAGTAAGACAAATAGTAGTATGAATGATATGAATGTATTTGCTTTCAATGGCGTCATTAACTAATAGTTTACGCTTGAAGGGGCAAAAGTACGTAATTTATACGGATAATCTCCCTTTTTAAAGAAATTTAGATTGCTTACAGGAACAGTTCGCACCAATGATCAAAGCGTTGCAGACCGGCTTCACCATAGCGTTGCAAGCTTTTCCGTGCCTTATCTACGCTTTTTTCCCGGTCCAAATGCGTCTTGGAGTAAAACTTGTCGGCAAAACAAACAACTTGCTCCTCCATACTAACCGGAAGCATATCCCTATGGGGAACAGGCAAACTCTGCGCAACAATATCTTCCAGGGAAAGGCCGGCTCCGGTGTGCCTTTCACAAACCAAAGCATGACGCGGATACCCCTCCGAACGTACCAAATCCGCCCCTAAATAGCCATGACAGATGTAAGGCTTATCTCCGAAGCAATAAATGCCATCGGCATCCGTCAGGAATATACCTATATCATGCAGCATAGACGCTTCGTACAGAAAATCCCTATCCAAAGACAGTTCCGGGTGATTGTCGGCAATCCACAAGGCCTTATCGGCAACCGAACGGCTATGAGTCAGAAGTATATGCTTCAGTTCGTTCTCCTCCGGATAATATTTATCAATCAACTCTACAGGCAGCATCTTATTTCTTGTTGAATTTATAAACCGTAACTTTCTGACGCATCTCACCGCTACGCAATGGAGTGCGATAGACTTCCTCCACCCGGTATATATCCTTATTTTCCCGCAAGAATTCCTCTTGCCGGCTATCTATGACCAAAACATATCCGGCGTCGGGTTGGAACAGATTAAAGATGCGTACACGATCGCCTAAATAATAATTCATCCCGTAGAATTTCACATTTTCCCCATATGAATACACCGTGCCTTGCGGCTCCAGTTCATTGAGGCGGGCCGCCAAAGGCTTATCCGATTTCACAGCCAAAACAGTAGGCTGGTACACGGCATCCAATGACACAAAAATGCATAACATACATCCCGCCACACCATACAAAAGAGGGCGTGCGTCTGCACATTTCATCAGTGTATACAACAGGCAGATTGCAGCCAGCAACGGTAGGAAAACAATCAGCCACTTTGAAAATGACAGCGGCACAGCCTGCAACGCATTCATAAACGCTATATTCTCGGCAGCGTGTCTGCCCGTTCCCCAAACACTGTCAGGAACCATGCCCAGACGCACGGCAAAGAAAGTAACCGTAAGCAGTACAGCCAATGAAGCAAAAATCCATGCGGAAATCTTAAAGACTTTTGCACCCCGCTGCACCAATGCCAACAAATATTCGGCAATCAGCATTCCCATGAAAGGGTAGATTGGCAATAAATATACGCTGCGCTTGCTTTTGGGGATACAATAAAAGATGAATATCGTCAGCACCACCACCCACGTAAAAAGCTGCAACGGTGATTGAGAACGGAATTTACCCCATGCTTTCTTTAAGCGTTCACTTACAGAACTCCCTGCCGGCAAGATATGTATTTCTTTCCATTTCAGTCCGAAAAGGGAAATAATCAAAACCAACGTCCACGGTATCCATCCCCAAATAAGGGTCAGGAAGTTATACCATATCGGATTTTCATGTGACTCATAAGACATTTTCCGGAAAAAGCGTCCGGTATTCTCTTCCAACATCAAATTAACGAACGCCTCTCCTCCCTGCTGATAGGCTGCCCAGAACCAGACACCCAAAGGTATGAGAGACAATAGTCCGACGCCCAACAGAGAAAAGAACGTCTTTCCAAACGTCCGCCCACGCAACAGCTGATAGATACCGATGCACAGACAAGGGAATATGGATCCGACCGGTCCCTTCGTCAATGTAGCGCATGCCATCAGCAGGACTGCCAGCCAGGGAACTCCCTTGCAATTCTTCTCGTCCCACCGAAAAAGCAGGCACAGTGATATCACAATAAGAGAAACCTGCAACATATCCAGCCTGCAAGCCACCGCCGCGCGATGCACCTCAAAAGAAGACAGAAGAAGAATGGAAGTGAGGAGTGCCGTTTTTACGTCTTTCCGCTTGGCAACGAAGCCGAAGAACACCAATTGCATAGCCAGAAAAGCAAGCGCCGACGGCATACGCGCCGAAAATTCCGACACACCTCCCAGAATTGACGATATAACAGCTATTGACCAATAGAGAAAAGGAGGCTTATAAGCGATTTCCACCCCGTAATTCGTTGGAAGTATCCAGTTGCCGCTTTCCAGCATGGTATACGCAACTATCGCTTCACGCGGTTCGCCTTTTGAATAGAATATGGTTTCTCCTAAAAAGGGAACCAACACAAGCACGCTTAACAGTGCAATGAACCAGAACGCTATCTTTCTGTCTGACATATATTTCTGTTTTTACATTTTCACGCTGCAAAAATACGAATTATTCTATTACAATACCTAACTTTGCCGTCCCAATGATAGTGTCAACCTAAAATGAAGCAATTAAAAAGAGTCCCCGAATTCGTACGTTTTATCTTGGTAGGAGTTTTTGCAACCGCCTTGCACTATGGCATATACCTCCTGCTTCAAAGGCTCATCAATGTCAACATAGCCTACACCCTCGGTTATGCACTCAGCTTCATCGCCAATTTCTACCTTACCGCCTACTTTACATTCGGTAAAAAACCGTCATGGGGAAAGGCTTTCGGTTTTGGCGGAGCACATTTATTCAACTACCTGCTACACATCGGGCTACTGAATATATTTCTTTGGTTGGGACTGCCGAAACCCTTCGCCCCTGTTCCCGTATTCGTCATCGCCATTCCGGTCAACTTTTTATTGGTACGTTTTGTTTTCAAACGGCACGGCTGATGTTTTCAAGGCAATATTGTTCAAAACTTCTTTAAAAGTAATATATTTGCGAAGTATTTATCATACATATTTATGAAATGAAGAAAGTAACCCTACTGATTCCGGTCTATAATGAAGAAGCCATGCTCCCCACCTTGTATCAACGCTTGATAGAACTTGTCAAGCGCAACGACACCTACGAGTGGGAAATCTTATTTATAAACGACGGCAGCAGTGACAGGACGCTGGATGTTATCCGCCAACTCAGGCAGACGGACAGCAGGGTGAACTTCGTAAACCTTTCACGCAACTTCGGCAAAGAGATAGCCATGCTGGCAGGTTTTGACTATACAACCGGCGATTGCTGTGTAGTAATGGACGCCGATTTGCAAGATCCCCCCGAACTTGTAGACCGGATGCTGCAATACTGGGAAGAAGGGTATGACGACATCTATGCCAAACGCCGCAACCGCGGAGAGGAAAGCTGGGTGCGCCGTCGGCTGTCACTCGCCTTCTACAAAATTCTGCAGAACATGAGCCGGATAGATATTCTGCCAAATGTAGGCGACTTCCGTTTGCTCGACCGCCGCTGCGTATTGACACTAAGACGCCTGCGCGAACAGGAGCGGTACACCAAAGGACTGTTTTGCTGGATAGGCTATCAAAAGAAAAGCATAGAATTCGACCGGGGCGACCGCCTTGCAGGGCATTCATCTTGGAGTTTCTTCAAACTACTGAATCTGGCAATCGAAGGAATAACCTCTTCCTCTACCGCCCCCTTGCGCATCGCTACCGTATGCGGCATCATCTGTTCGATTTCCAGCTTTATCTATGCCATCTATTTTTTAATAAAGACTATCATTTACGGTGACCAAGCTGCCGGTTTCCCCACTTTAATCGTTGTCATCCTATTTTTAGGCGGTATTCAGCTGTTTTCATTGGGTGTTATCGGGGAATATATCGGACGTATCTTCAAAGAAACCAAAGGACGACCCACGTATATCGCATCAGACTATAATGAAAAGAAACTGGGATATGATGAATAGTATCTTAATGTACCTCTCCTTTCTAAAAGGAGTCAGGACTCTCTCTTTCTCTTTTTCCACAACTGATAGCTATTGATAATATTCTGCCACATATTATATATAAAAGAACATACAAAATTGATTATCAAAAGAAAAGCCCACCTATTACTAACAGCGGGTAACAAAATAGTAACAAAAAAAACGAAGAAATCGCTTTGTGGTGGGCTTCATGTGCAAAGGTGACAAAAGCCCTCTAACCATAAAAGTAAAACTGGCGAAAAGAAAAATACTGTTTTTTTCTTTTCGCCAGCATATATAATTTGCTGTCAATAGAAATAGGTTTAGTCCGTTTTGGATATATAGGCAAAAGAATAGACTAAACTTATTCAACTAATCTTTTTAATATCCCTGTACCCTATATTCATTGGGCGTTTTTCCCTCCATTTTTTTAAACCAATTATTAAAGTGTTGCGGAGAAGAGAAGCCTAACTGTTCTGAAACCTGATTAATAGATTTGGACTGGTCATCTAATCGCAACTTTACTATTTCCAATGTTTTGCGATGAATATGCTTCAAAGCAGAGATTCCGGTTTCTTTCCGAACAAGGTCGCCCAAATAATTAGCGGAAAGGCATAGCTTATCGGCACAGTATTGCACGGTAGGCAGTCCCTTCTGCACAGGCAAGGAAGAAAGGAAATAATCATCAAGCAATTTTTCCATCCGAGCTAAGACATTATGATTCTCTATTGTTCGTGTCTTGAATTGCCTGTCGTAAAAGCGAACGCAAAAATCAAGAACCAACTTAATGTAGTCAGTAATCAAATATTTGCTTTGCTCATCATAATGCCGCAATTCATTTTGTATGTGTATCAGACAATCTACAAAAATTGACCTTTCCTGCTCCGTCAGGTGCAATGCTTCGTGAATGTCGTAAGAGAAATAAGAATAACGCCTCATGTTCTGTGCCAATTCAGTGCCTTGCAACAAATCAGGTTGGAACAGCAACGCATACCCTTTTACTTGATGATATTCACCATCTTCTTCTGAACCGACCACTTGACCGGGAGCTATGAAAACGAGTGTACCTTCTTCATAGTCGTACACGCTATGCCCATACCTTAAAGCCGTATGCTTGCTTTCTTTTAAATAAATGGCATAATACTCTGCTCTCCGATGCAAATTGATATAACGGATAGGTGGAAGTGCTGCGAAATCCACGACATTAACCAATGGATGTAATGTTTCCGCCCCAATCATATCACAATATTGCCGTATATTCTTTATTTCTGCTATTTTCATCATCGTTTATTGCAAAATTCTAAAGCAAAGGTATTTATTTCCAGTCAATACAGGCATTGAAATACAGAATTTCCACCTTGTACCGATAAAATTTATAATTCTATCCGTAGTATTTGCACCGACTACAAGCCTGATACACCCTAATTTTGAACCCGAAAAAAGAATAAGAATATGGAGATAAAAAAAAAATTCATATTGACCATTGTATTGTTAAGCTATTTGGCAACTGCCATCAATGGGGCGATAGTCATTACAGGATTGGAGAACATGGCTAAAGATTTGGATTTAAACCAATCTGTGTTGTCATGGGTGCAGAATTCATATGTATTGGCTTGGGGATGTTTCATGCTATTGGGCGGGCGATTGAGCGATGCTTTCGGCAGGCGAGGTATCTTGAACCTATCACTCTTGCTTTTCGGAATTGGTTCACTATTTGCAGGAATCGCTACATCTGCAACAATATTGATTCTCTCCCGATTTATTCAAGGAGTGGGTGCTTCTATTCTCGCACCTACTTCACTGGCTTTGATTATGGACTACTTCACTGGCGAAGAACGTATAAAAGCAATAGCGTGGTACAGTTCTATTTCCGGTTTAGGCATGTGCATAGGTTTGGTTATGGGTGGAACTTTAGCCAGTTTCTTTTCTTGGAGATATGGATTTTTTATTTATCTTCCACTTATTGTGTTCATGCTTATTGTTTCAATGAAAATGCTTAACAAAAATAACAAAAAACATTCCAAGGGGTATTTTGACATTTATGGAACGATTGCTTCCGTCATAGGCATTTTCAGCTTTGTCTATGCCATTAATGGGGCAAGCAATATATGGCTATGGCTGATAGTTTCCTGCATTTCCCTTTTTCTGTTCATGCGAATTGAATCAAAAGCCACAGCTCCCATTATGCCTTTGCGTCTGTTCAACAAGCCCCGCACTCGTGCCAACATAGCCCGCATATTATTTGCCGGAGCGATGATGGGATTTTATTTCTTCGTGTCTGAATATCTACAAGAGGTTTTTATGTTTTCGCCCTTATGGGTGGGTATTGCGTTTTTTCCTTTAACCCTATTTACTTTTTGGGGTGCAATAGAGGTTCCACGGGCAGTAAGGCGCTGGGGAGATAAAAGAACTCTGTTCGGGGGTTTTGTATTGATGCTAACCGGATTTATAGGCATGCTTTATTTAAATACTACAAGCGGTTATTGGCAGGGAATAGGCATACCGATGATATTGATTGGATTTGGGCAGGGATTGGTGATGAGCCCTCTTACAAATCTTGGAATACAAGAAGTGCGACCTGAAGACTCAGGAGCGGCATCCGGGGTGGTCAATGCGGCACATCAGATAGGATGCTCTGTCGGGCTTTCTGTAATGGTGGCTTGTACAACCCATACAGCAGATATGGTTGCTATTTGCCACACAGCCATGCTAATCGGCTTCATCTTCACATTATTATCGTTTATCACCATTTTTTCAAGTAATTACAAATCAAATAATTAATAATTATGGAGTTTACAAAATTAAACAACGGGATTGAAATGCCTTTATTGGGATTCGGTGTCTATCAGATTGCCCCCGAAGATTGCGAAAGATGTGTTACGGATGCCCTAAAAGTCGGTTATCGGCTGATTGATACTGCTGCGGCATATATGAATGAAAAAGCCGTTGGAGAAGCTATCAGGAATAGTGATATTCCACGCAAAGAACTATTTATAACTACCAAACTTTGGATTCAAGACGCCGGCTATGAGAGTGCAAAACGTGCATTCCATCGTTCGCTCGAACGATTGGGGTTAGATTATCTCGACCTTTACCTTATCCATAAGCCACTGGGTGATTATTATGGCGCATGGAGAGCTTTAGAGGAACTTTATGAAGATGGTAAAATACGTGCCATCGGAGTGTGCAACTTCTTCCCTGACCGCCTTGTGGATTTGGTTCAGCATAACAGAATAGTTCCTGCCGTCAACCAAATAGAAACACATATATTTTGGCAGCACAACGAATACCAGAAACTAATGCTGGGCAAAGGTGTACAGCTTCAATCTTGGGGAGCATTTGTAGAAGGGAAAAACGGCTTCTTCCAAAACGATACTCTAAAAAATATAGGAGAGAAATATGGAAAATCAATACCTCAAGTTGCCTTACGCTGGCTTATTCAAAGGGGGATTGTCTGCATTCCCAAATCTTTGCACAAGGAACGTATGCAACAGAATTTCGATATTTTCGATTTCCGGCTTTCCGATGATGACATGAACCTAATCAAGTCACTGGATAAAGGTCAAACGGTTTTCTATTCACACTACGACCCTGAAGCAATTGAGCGTTTGAACAATATTGTATATGACATTTAGCCTCGATAAAACAAATCAAACTTTCAATACAAATTCAAAAAGACAATGAGACTTATTAATACAATTATTTTGCTACCCATATTTTTCTCTTGTGGGATATATGCACAAAAGAATGTTAAAAAAACACTGACAATACAAGAGCAGGGCAGTTTTGCCATAGGCGGTACAATTACAACCGATGAAAATGGCAATCAATTTCATGGCGACCACGGGTATGTATTTTATCAGAAGCCCACACACCCGCATAAATACCCATTGGTATTTCTTCATGGAATTTACCAATCTTCAAAGACATGGGAAAGTACACCTGATGGACGGGAAGGATTTCAAAACATCTTCATCAGACATAATTTCTCGACTTATAACTTGACACACCCGCGTCGTGGAAATGCCGGACGCGGACAAACGGGAATCAACATACAACCTATATATGATGAACAGACATGGTACACAAAATGGCGTATTGGCATATATCCTAACTATTTTAAGAATGTACAATTTCCGCATGACCAAGAAAGCCTGAATCAATTCATGCGGCAAATAACACCGGATACAGGTCCAATAGACTTTGACGTAAATACGGACGCCATAGCCGCATTATTTGACAAGTTAGAGGGTGCCATTATGATGGCACATTCGCAAGGTGTAATGCACACATGGAAAACAATGACTAAAACAAAGAACATCAAAGCTGTAATAGCATTGGAAGGTGGCGGATTTTTCTCTTTTCCAACCGATGAACCGCATCCTATAACCGAGGCGTCAAAAGAGATTGAGTATATTATGGTATCTCCTGATACTTTTAAAGTGTTTACTCAAACTCCAATACTTCTAATTTATGGTGATAATATTCCTACAGAGCATTCGAATATACCCGAGTTGGATATTTGGAGAATACGTTTGGACTTAGCTTATCAATGGGCAAATACTGTAAATAAGCATGGGGGTAATGTTACTATCATTCACCTACCGAAAATAGGCATTTATGGAAACACCCATTTCCCTATGTCTGATTTGAACAACATAGATATAGCTAATGTCATATTAGAATGGTTGCATGAACAAAAATTAGATTGAAACAATAAATTTGAAATTATTTTAAGCATACAAAATAATGTTTCTGTACAAAGTTATATGATAAAACAATTATCACAACAGAGATTTTTCCGGTTATTATCAGAATACCCAGAAAAACTCAAACAGCGGATTGAAGAACAAAGCCTTTCCAACCGCCAACATAATTTTCTTTTCTAATGACATCACCCGTATAATAATCCAAGTAGATGGAGTGGTTACCATTGGCAAGCTGCTTAAATCTAATCCTTACAGGCTCTTTCAATTTAACTTTTTGTTTCTTCTTCGCCATAATTATGTTCTTTATTTTGTTACCGATATAAATATAGCGATTATTTTGTTGCTCCAATGAATACGGGTAACAAAATAAAGGCATTTATTAGACTAAACAAGAAAATAAAAGGGACTATACACTATAAACATAAAACCATAAATATCAAAATATTACACTCAAATTTTCATCTCATTTCTTCTCTTTTTCCACAACTGATAGCTATTGATAATATTCTGCCACAGCACATACGATCCCGGTCCCACCGAAGAAAGCGGATGCAGATAAGTATAAGCCATCCAAATGGCAAGCACCGTATTTTTCTGTCCCAATGCCTGTCCGCCACTGATTCGTTCTTTGTAATGCCCGCCAATTCTCTTGCCTAAATAGAACTGGATGCAGCAGGTCGCCAAGCCCGCCAAAGCAATCAGAACTTCCACAAACACCGGCGCATCGCTATTCACCAATGAACGTACTGTCTGTCCGGACACGATGGCAAGCGCCACTGCCCACAGGTAGAAGGCAGCGTCATGAAAATCCAACAGAAAACGGTGGATGCGAGGTGCAAAAGCACGCAGGGCACAAGCCAGAAAAAATGGCAGCAGCAACAGCGGAAACACTTTGCTCAATATCTTCAGGAACGCTGCAAAAAAAGTGATGTCAGCATGAGGTTCCACCAAAGGGAATACCAGAGGCACGGCCATCGCCGCCAACAAATTGGACAATAGCGTATAAGTAGTCAGACTTGCCGCACTTCCGCCCAACTTACCCGTAATGACCGCAGCCGCAGTGGCAGTAGGACAGATAAGGCATACCATAGCCCCCTCAAAAACTTCCCGATACATCTCCTCCATCGGACAGCATATCAGCAAGGCCGCAACCACCAGACACGCAACCGCCTGAAACAGCAACAACCAACCGTGCCACGCTTTCGGCTTCAGTTCGCGCACCTCTACCTTACAAAAAGTCAGAAGCAGCTGTGCAAAAATCAGAGCCGGAGTAAGGAGGGCTATCAACCCGTTCAAACAGGGTTTGGCCGGTGCAAACAAAGGGATTCTCGCCAAGAAGAAATATCCCAAAGTACCGGCAAGCATTGCCAAAGGCAATGTCCAATTCTTTATAAAACGAAGAAGCATACCAGTATCTACCAATTAATATTTGCGTGCAAAGTTACGGATATTATCAATAAAAACGCATCTGAGGGTTTCTTTTAGTCATATCCGCTACATTCTTTTTACCGTCTGTCCGGCAAGTATATAGATGTATACTACTATTTATCCTTTCTACGGATGTGTTCTTTTCATACAACAGCTGTTGTACGAAAGAAACAAAGCTGTTGTATGAAAAGAACACACCTGTGGAAAGAAAAGAAATTAGTAAAGAAAGGGAGTAAAACTATAAGCGCAGATAACAAATACATGGAAAGCCGACTTTAAGACCATAGAAAAAGAAGCCGTTACAAACAAAACTTGAAAGCAAAGTGTAAGTTTTCTATAAAATTACACTACCTTTGCCAATTGAAAAAGACCTTTGCATTATCTTTGCAACGATTTTTATATGAAACTATATAACCTCAAATCCGCAACTAAGCTCTTCAGCGTCCTTCTTGCGTCTAAACGTCCTCTCATCACTGAATTAGCAGATAAATTGAGGCTGAAATACCCACTTCTGCCCACAATATCCCCTTGCC
>NZ_JAHBBW010000014.1 GCF_018390535.1 Bacteroides propionicigenes
TGATTATTTTTTTGCAACACTAAGTTAAGTGAATCCTCTGACATGGCAAAATCCTGAGCAACTTTTTGTTGCTCAGGTACTTAAAAAAAATATTTTATAATAGTGTTGCGGAATTAAGGTTAAAGTAAAAGAACGGCTTATATTTTTCTGATATATCTAATTTTACAAACTGAATATCTAAAAATATAAGCCTATAAACATATTGCAGGGTTATTTTTGCATTAAGATTTATGCCTTATCGCACCTTAACAATTAATACTATTTAATAACATAAAGATATATGAAAAAGAATCTTCTCCTTGTTTTTTGTGCCATTGTCCTTCTCACAGGATGTACACAACGCCCACAGTTGCCCACTTTCCGCAACACAGGCAACCCGCTTATTAAAGACAAATTTACAGCAGACCCGGCTCCGCTTGTACACGATGGCACTCTCTATCTTTACGTAGGACACGACGAATTTTACGAAGGTCAAGACACCGCTCACGGCGGCAAAGAATTCAACATCACCGAATGGCTCTGCTATTCCACCCAAGATATGCAGACATGGACTGACCACGGTGTCGTATTGAAACCTACTGACTTTAAATGGGGAATAGGTGAAGCATGGGCATCACAGGTGATAGAACACAACGGAAAATTCTATTACTATACCACCGTGCAAGCCGGCGAACCTTACAACAGTAAAGCTATTGGTGTGGCAATCGGTGATACCCCCACCGGTCCTTTCACCGATGCAATAGGTAAACCCCTCGTTACTGACGACATGACTTCCAACGGTGCTCGTGGCTGGTGGAACGACATAGATCCTACAGCTTTCATCGATGCGAACGGGCAAGCCTGGCTTTCTTGGGGAAACGGCACTTGCTTCCTTGCCAAACTGAAACCCAATCTTATCGAAATTGACGGTGATATTCAAGTAGTAGACTTACCCCGCTACGTTGAAGGTCCCTGGCTACATAAACACGGAGATTTATACTACCTTACATATGCATCCTTCGGACAAGGACGCGAAACCATATCTTATGCTACCGCACCCAGTATGGAAGGTCCATGGACACCGCAAGGCGAGTTGACCGGTATGGCAGAAAACAGCTTCACAATCCATCCGGGAATTATAGAGTTCCAAGGTAAATGGTATCTATTCTATCACAATGCTACACTAACGCTCGATGGCCATGCCGGAGCAATAGGACGGCGCAGCGTATGTGTGGATGAACTACATTACAACCCGGACGGTACTATGCAGCCGGTGATACAAACTAAACAAGGGGTATCAAAATAAATTTCACTGTCCTATCCTATCTTATTATGAGATAGGATAGGAATAAATTATTTAAATATAGTTATTCATCTTTGTTAAACTAAACAAGTATTTTGCCTATGAGAAAAATTTAAAGAGAAAAACACAATTTGCAGTAAGGTTTACAATATATATTGCAAACTTTTTTATATAATCAATCTAATACTAAACCATATTATTTATTAAAAATTACCAATCTATGCTTATGAAAACAAGAATTTTGTTGTTGCTGGCGTTTGTTGTTTTCTGCTGTACTACAGCAATGGCACAAACCCAAGTCAAAGGTACTGTTGTCTCAGCTAATGATTCTGAGCCAATGATTGGTGTTGCTATTCTCGAAGATGGAACTACCAACGGTTGTATTACCGATCTCAATGGTAACTACTCTCTCCTTGTACAAAATGGCAATGCTACCCTTACCGTTTCTTTTGTAGGTTACAAAACGCAAACAATCAACGTCAATGGTCGTAGTGTAATCAATATCCGTTTGGAAGAAGACACAAAAGTCCTCGATGAAGTTGTTGTTGTAGGTTACGGTGTGCAACGCAAAAGCGACCTTACAGGTGCTGTTGCCTCTGTCAATTCGGATGACATTAAAAACCTTTCGACTGTTGATGCTGGTGCAGCTCTTCAAGGTAAGGCTGCCGGTGTACAGATTTTAAACACATCCGGTGCACCCGGTGAAGGTGCACAGATTCGTATCCGTGGTTATTCTTCTAACTCAGACCAACTTGGTCCGCTATTGATTGTCGATGGTTTGAAGGTTGACAATATCCAATATCTTGACCCTTCCATGATTGAATCAATGGAAGTCCTAAAAGATGCTGCTTCAGCTGCAATTTATGGTGCCCAAGCCGGTAATGGTGTCGTCCTCATTACTACAAAGACCGGTAGTAGTGCAAACGGTCGTCCTAAAATTACGTACTCTTTCAAAGCCATCAACCAGCGTCTTGGCAAGACACCCGAACTGTTCGGTGCAAAAGACTGGATTAAATACAAAGAAATGTCAGGCTTTACCGACATGGAGGCCCGATGTGAAGCTAATGGCGTTGACTACAACAATCCTCAAGAGACAAACTGGGTAAAAGAAGTATTCGATAACAGCTGGGCTACCCAACACTCTGTTACATTCCAGGGCGGTAACGACAAGGGTCATTTCTTTACTTCTATAAATTACATTGACAATGATGGTATTGTACGTGGCAAGAAAGATACCTATACCCGTCTTACCGCTCAGCTCAATGCGGACTACCAACTTTATAAGTGGATAAAGGTCGGTACCAACACCTCTATTGAGAAATGGGCAACCCGCAACATTACCCACCAAAGCGCTTATGGTTCCATGCTTGCATCAACCCTCTTACTCGACCCGTTGACCCCTGTATATTGGGACAGCGTCGATGACTTTCCAACAAGCATGAAGGATGTATATAACACAAACCCAGACAAGATACTTGTCGCTCCAAACGGCAAATACTACGCTACTTCAAAATTCCAAAATGACGACAATGGTAATCCGCTCCTTCAGCGTGACCGCCGTAATCAAAAAAACTCCGGTTTCACTGTTCGCGGAACAGCCTTCGTAGATCTTACTCCTATCGATGGTCTTGTGATGACATCCCGCTTCTCTTACCGCATTGCGCAGAGCAATTCACATAACTATTCCGAACCATACTACATGAATGGTCAGGCAAAAGCTGATGATTACTCTATTTCGGCCAATGCCAACAACAACCACTACTACCAATGGGAAAACTTTGCGAACTTCAACAAGACATTGTTTGACAAACACAATGTAGGCGCCATGATTGGTATGTCCTATACGGAATACCGTTCGGACAATGTATCGGCTTCAGCTACCGGTTCAGGCGGTAATAAAATTCTCTCCGGCGATGCTGACAACTTTAAGTATCTAGACTATGTCAATTCAGCTTCGACTACAACAAAAAGTATCGGAAACCTTCCGGGCGTCTCAACCAGTCTCTCATACTTCGGTCGTTTACTCTATACATATGACAACCGTTATAGTTTACAGTTCAACTATCGTGCTGACGCATTTGACACTTCCAAACTTCCGGCTGACAAACGTTGGGGAAAATTCCCTTCAATGTCTGCAGGTTGGACCATCAGTAATGAAAAATTCATTAAAGAAAATATCAGTAGCGATATTCTCTCATTCTTGAAAATCCGCGCCTCTTGGGGTCGTAATGGTAATGTCAACGTTCTCAACAATTATCCGTATACCGCACCTATCAGCTATAATTCAGCTTGGTATCAATACGGAAATAACCCCGATCAATACTATGGTTCTTATCCTTCCGGTCTTGCCAACCCGAACCTCAAATGGGAAACATCCGAACAGTTGGACCTCGGTCTTGATATGCGTTTCTTGAACGATCGTTTGACGGTTAGCCTTGACTACTACAACAAGAACACAAAAGACCTTCTTGTAAAGATCAATCCGGTTCCTGAAGTTTATACAAACCAAACTACCGTAAACGCCGGTGAAGTGAACAACAAAGGTTTTGAATTTGAAGCCAGCTGGAAAGACCATATCGGAGACCTTGCATACAATGTTAATGCTAACTTCTCAACATTGAAAAACGAAGTGACATACCTTTATGATGACCTCCAACGCATTACAGCCAGCAAAGGCGGTGTAGACGGTACAAACAATAAGGTACATACCGCATTTGAGGAAGGACATTCCATTTGGTATTTCCGAGCATTTGACTATGTCGGTGTCGACAGAGAGACAGGTGCTCCTCAGTTCCGCAACCATGAAGGTAAAATCGTAAACTCTTCAGAATTGACTGATGAGGATATGACAGACATCGGTAGTGCCATTCCAAAATTCACTTACGGTATCACCATTAACCTCGAATATAAAGGAATTGACTTCACAGCATTCGGTACCGGTGTAGCAGGCAATAAGATTTTCAATATCCTCTATCGTGCAGACAGCCCGTTACGTAACTCATTGAGATACTATATGGACAACGCCTGGACTCCGGAGAACAAAGGGGCTTCCATGCCAGCACCGGATCAAGTAGCAACAGACCTTAATTTCTGGGGGTCAAGTGCTTCTATGTTTAATGGTTCCTACTTCAAGATCAAGCAGCTCCAGCTCGGCTACACCTTACCCAAGAGACTTACTCAGAAAGTGGCAATCAAAAATCTCCGCTTCTTTGTGTCTTTGGATGACTTCTTTACTTTCTCCAAGTACCCGGGTATGGATCCGGAAACCGCAACCACAAGCAGAAACGGTGGTGCAGGTTTTGATATCGGTTCTTACCCCACTATGAAGAAATGTACATTCGGTGCTAGTTTCTCATTCTAATCGAGACAAGTCTTACTTGAAAAAACTCAAAAAAAGTATATTCATTATGAAAAAGATTATATATTCACTTTTAGGTGCTGCATTCCTCTTCAGTGCTTGTGAGGATCGCCTCAACATTGGGCAGAAGGGTGTCATTCCGTTTGAAAACTTCTACCAAACCGATGACGATGCACAAAATGCGCTCAACAACCTCTACCAGTCATTTTGTTTGAATATTGCTGGTAATGAGGGTATCTATGTCGCTCTTCCCGTACTCTTCAATGAACCCGGTGACGATATGTTGGCAGCAGGTAACTTTTATGGTGACAACGATTTCGGTGCACAGCTCAATGAATTTCGTTATGACTCACAAAACGAAGTTATCAAGAATGCCTATTGGGGACTTTATGGCGTAATTTACGACAGCAACCTTATCCTTGATAATATAGAACCTACTACTGACATCAAGAAACGTGTATGTGGTGAAGCCCGTGTTCTCCGCGCCTGGGCACATTTCATGCTTACCATCGGTTGGAATTGTCCTCCATTGGTTGACCATATCCTCCCCGCAGACGAAAAGCCTGCCAACTATGAAGGCGGACATAATGGACTTCTTGAATGGTGTGCAAAAGAAGCAGAAGCTGTTGTTAATGACCTTGATGAACGTACAAGTCCAACAGACCAAGTTGGAGCATCAAAGGTTACTAAGGGCTTTGCTCTCACCCTTGCAGGTAAGGCTCGTCTCTTTATGGGAGACTACGCAGGTGCCAAAAACAACCTCAAGCAAGTTATCCAATCCAGAAAATATGAACTTGTACCTACTGATCGCTGGGCAAATCTTTTCCACACCTCAGGTGATCTTTGTGAAGAGATGATTTTCCAAGCTAATGTAGTGCAAAATACAAATATCGGTGACTGGAGCAACAATATTCAGCGCACAGGCTGGATGTTTATCCAATTCTGGAACTGGCGAACTGACAAATTAGCTTCTGTGCCTTCATTCATAGGTGTTGATGGTTGGGGCGGTCACTCCATTCGTCCGGACTTTGCTGAACGCATGCTGGCCAACGACGGTGACTCTCCTCGTCGTAAAGCAACATTCCTTACCGATGAAGAGTTTCTCTATGAAATGGAATGGAATGGAACAAAGGATAAGGGATTAACCCTTGAACAACTTAAAAAATCTGATCAGATTGGTATTAAAGACCAGACAGGACTTTATGGTTTTGGGAAGTATTTTGCCAATAAGTTCATCGCTTGGAAAGAAGATAACGTAAAAGGTAATTGGGGATTCAAAAACTTGACGATTTTCCGTTATGCTGAAGTTCTTTTGATGTATGCCGAAGCTTGTGCCCAAACAGATGACTCGGATGGACTGGGTCTTCAATGCCTTCAAGACATCCAACGACGTGCAGGTTCAAACCATATCTCTACCCAACTGACTTTGGACGAAGTCAAAAAAGAGAAGAGTTTCGAAATGTGGCTTGAAGGAGTTCGCTTTCCGGACATGGTACGCTGGGGCGACACAGATGGTGTTAAAGATAATGGAAAGAACATCCCTTCCGCTTACGATGCTTTCTTCACAAAAGGCGAACCTGAGCATCGTATCTACGTAGAATATTCAAATCCCAACAAGGGTACGACAGGTTTCATAAAAGGCAAGCATGAATATTTCGCATTCCCATTTGATGCAATTTCCGTTAATCCAAACTTGAAACAAAACCCAAGTGGTGAATAAGGCATAAAAAATGAAAGCTGAACTTTAAAAGGTTCAGCTTTCATTTTTTATGCCTTATTCACTGCAATACATATTTCTCACAAGACCTTATTTCAGGAAATTTACTGAATATCCCTACATAACCTCTGTCGGTGTCTTTCCAAAATATTCCTTAAAAACTTTACTGAAATAGGCAGGTGTATTAAACCCGCACATCTCGCTCACCTCAGTCACATTATATTCTCCTGAACGAAGTTTCTCCATCGCATAATTTAATCGGATTGAACGAATAAATTCCACCACTGATAAGTTAGTAAGCGCCTTTATCTTTTTATACAGCAATGACTGGCTCAAAGCAAGCGCGGCAGCAAACTCCTCTTTACCAAAGTTCTCGTTAGCAATATTGGTACGCACACATTCAATAGCTTTCTTGATAAATTCATCATTCATACGATTTGCCACAATAGAGCGCGCATCGTCATGTTTCGCTTCAATGGCTTTTTGGAGTACAGTACGTCTATTACGAATGATAGAAGTTATACGGCTTGCCAGCAATGCCATATCAAATGGTTTGACCAGATAGTTATCAGCACCCAGCCCCAATCCATGCAGTTGGTTAGTTTTGTCGGAAAGGGCTGTAAGCAGAATCACAGGGATATGAGATGTTTCATAAGTAGACTTAATTCGACGGCAAAGTTCAAAACCGTCCATACGCGGCATAACAACATCCGAAACTACAAGATCCGGTTGCAATTCATTCATCATTTCCCAAGCCTCTTGTCCGTCTTGAGCAGTAGTTACACGGAAATGCTCGCGCAACGGATGCATCATAAACTCGCGTAAAGTCTGATTATCTTCCACGATAAGAATATGCATATCATGCACTTCCACATCATCACTTATCAATACGCCGGCTTTAGTTTCCACCGGATTATCAGCTGTCTGAGTCTTGGAAGCTACCCGTAGTGGTATAGTCACATCAAAAGTAGTCCCCATACCAAGTTCGCTGGTTACGGTAATCTTCCCATTATGAATAGAAATGTATTCTTTAGTCATCAGCAAGCCGATTCCCGACCCTACAATTTGAGCGTTTACAGCATTGTCACTCCGGTAAAATTCACGAAACAGTTTACGCTGTGCCGCTTTACTGATTCCCATACCATGATCCCTGACACGCAATGTCCATTCAGCTGCCTTTCCTGTAAAGGTTACTTCAATACGTCCACCTGAAGTGGAATATTTAACTGCATTGGAAAGCAAATTATCAACCACCCTTTCCAACATACGTACATCAGCCTGTACCCAATAATTTTCCGGTGTAATGTCAGTTATCACATCTATCTGTTTTCCGGCTGCATATGCCGTATATATTCCTATACGCCGTCTAATTAAATCAGTCAAATTAAGATCCGTAAACACCGGCTGCTCACATCCGATGTCGAGTTTCTCAAAATCAAGCAACTGCGTAGCCGTATCAGATAATCGTGTAGTTTGTTCTAAAGCTAATGCCAGACATTTGACTCCCCATGTTGAGAGAGCCTGCTCCTTATTCAATTCTTCCATCGGTGCTTTAATAAGCATCAGTGAGGTGCGTATATCATGCGCCATCCGCGTAAAAAAGCGTATTTTCTCATCAGAATAGCGGCGATGCAAATGTTGTATATAATAACGGACAACAAGAAACAATAAACCAGCAACAACGGCAAACATCAGTAACCGGAACCAAATCGTCTGCCAGAAAGGAGGATCTATAACAATAGAAATTTGACGTTCTGACAAGAGACTGCCATCATACATCCGGATACACAGCATATAATTTCCTGCCCGTAAATTAGTATAATTGATATATCGGTTAGTGGTATAGGCAGTCCATTCATCATCCTGCCCCATCAGTTTCCAAGAAAAGGAAACGGATTTACTGACATATCCCAGTGGGAGTACCGACAGTGTAAAAGACGTCTGCGGATAACTTAAATGCAACGTGGAGAGGCTGTCAATCGGAACAGACAAATCAAAGTCAGCTATTTCCCGAATAGAACGCCCCGATACGCGTATATCCGAGAAATAGATGCGTCCCGAGGCGCTAATAGAATTAACTTTATCAGGATCAAACAGCACCACTCCATTGTTACTACCGAAAGCCAATCTTCCATCAGGCAGTTGACAAGCTGCACTGACGCTAAACGACGTATTCGCCAATTGTTGCTGAGTACCAAATTTTTGAATTTGCCTGTACGGAAGATAATAACAACATAGTCCGTTGTCCGTACCTATCCATAGGTTATTATCAGCCAACAGCACACTCTTAGTATAGTTACTGGGTAACCCTTGCTGTGTAGTAATATGTGTTTGCTCGGCATTACGCAAGTCCAAACCTATCACACCATCACCTGAGGTACAAATCCATACAGTATGCCCCAACACAGCAATATCATGTACTGTATAACCGGACAAAAGCACATCAAACTTTCCCGTTTCTTTATCCAACAATAACAAGCCATACGCACATCCCAATAAAATCTGCCCGGGTGAAAATTCCGCAAAGCAATAAACAGGCTGCGTATCATAAGCACGGAGTTTTCCGGTAACAGAATGACGGCAATATACACTCCCTTTAACACCGCCCATCCACACATCACCCTGACTATCAACATAAGTAGCAAACACAAACCCGCCTGCACCAAATAAACCAGCCTCGTTGCCTGTATAATGATACAACTCACGACCTGTAGCTTCATCCAGCACATAAACTCCTCCACCGTAAGTACCTGCATAAATACGTCCTTTTTTATCAGCTGCCAATGATAAGAATACTAATTGAGAACCATTATATAGCTGTCTCCATTTACGAGTATGAGCATCGCGCAGGCTGATGCCATCATTTGTCGCAATCCAAAGATTTCCCCTAGTATCCGTTAAAATATGGTTTACCTCATTATTATGCAACGATTGAGGATTATTAATCCCATGTACCAGATGTTCCACCTCAGAACGCGCCGTTTCTGTATATTGCAAGCCTCCGCTATTAGTAGCTGTCCATATCCGCTGATGATCATCCATCAATAAGGAATAAACCCCGTTGCCGCGTAGAGAAATAGGATTGTCAAGATTTTCATGTAATACTTGTTCTACCCGGCTAGCTTCCGAGTCAAGTATCCATATGCCACCACCATCAATACCAAGCCAGATTGAAGTGGTATCAGGTATCAGAATATCCCGCACGATAAACCTTGGTAACTGAGTAACCGTTGCTTTCCGAACAGTTTGGTCCATAAGCTCATACTTCCACAATCCCGCATTATAAGTACCTATCCAAACACGGTGTGTACGCTCATCATAACGGACAGACGAGATAAGATAGGGAAAATGCCCATGTAATTTGTGCTGTGTACAGTCACGGGTATTTATGTGGTAAATGGATGATTGTATAAAAGCCAATGCCTGACAATCCTCCAGCAAGGCGATGCTGGAAAAGCCCTCTATATCATTAAAAAATCGCACTACTTCTTCACCTGTCCAAAAAAAGATACCGACACTAGTACTTACCCACACTTTCCCGTCGGTATCTATCAATAAATTAGTCACCCAATCTTCATTGCCCAATAATGATGAGATTGTAAACCACTGTTCAAACTTATTTAAAATAGGATTATAACGAAAGATCTGCCCGTTTTGGGTAGCAGCAACCAACAGGTTGCCACGACAAGCCATTTTTACCTGCATCACATCCGTTGTTGCATAGGGAAGTTCATAAAGCCGGTAATCATCGGCCGTAACACGTAAAATCCCTGTACGCGAAGCAGCCCAAATAAAGCCATCATCATCACGTACCACAGCTGTTATCTCCCGCATAGAAATACCGGATAATTCATTGATATTATTGAAAGTAAAATCCTGAGACACTACATTATGAGGTCCTAACAATAGAAAGGCAAATATTAGTAATAGTAAGTTTTTCATATACCTTATATTTCTTCATCCAAAACACGACAAAGATAATAATATTACCAATACTAACATATCCCAACCTCAACAGTATGTCGACAAATTTCGAATTACCATTGAAATTGGGATAAGGTAGTATTCTTTATATCAGCTATCAGAGAGTATTGGAAGAACCTATTCTCGTCATCCAATTATATATTTATAATTATCTAAATAATTTTTGTGCGATTGTTGTTAAATATATTCTGCAGTTCATCCATGTATGTCCACCCGAGGTATAAAATGTCTCACAGGGAACCTTATTCTTCTTCAACTCCGCAGCCATGGCTTTAGCGCCGGCATACAAGCTGTCATCCTTACCACAACCAATCCAAAGGAGTTTCAATGTACGCAACTGTCCGGGTGCAGCATAATCCTTTTGGAAACTCTCAGCCACTCCCTGCGGAAAGACAGCCGGAGCCATCGGACATACATAAGCAAACATATCCGGATGTCCTAAACCTGCACCTAATGTTTGCCGTCCACCAAGCGAGAATCCGGCAATGGCACGATTATCACGGTCTGTTTTAGCATAATAGTTCGTTTCCACATAGGGAATAATCTCTTTCAACAATTCGTTCGTAAACAAATCCGTACTCATCAGATTCATTTGTGTGTTTGGGTCTTTCTTCATCAAAGCAGGATAAGCATTAGCGTAAGGCATTACTACAATCATAGGTTCAGCTTTACCCTGAGCAATAAGATTGTCGAGAATATTATTCATACGACCCACTTTATACCATGTTTCGTGTGTATCCGTCATGCCATGAATTAGGTAAAGTACAGGATAACGTTTATTCTCGGAATAGCTGGGTGGTGTATAAATTAGTAATGGACGCTCCAAATCGAGACTTTGAGAATGATAAAAAGCATAAGTTACCTTACCATGAGGTACATTCTGAAGATCCTGTACTGATTGGGATTTGCCTTTTACATCCAATAAGCTCCCCTTAAAACGTTCGTTGGGAAAGAGATCCACATTATTGGGATCAGCCACAGCAACGCCGTCGACTATGAAATTATAAGGATAAATATCAGGCTTTACCTTACCTGTCACAACACTCCAAACCCCTTTGTCATCTTTGATAAGCGGCAAGTTTTTCTTTAGGAACTGCCCGCTCAATTCAACCTTTGTGGCATTGGGAGCTAAATAACGAAAAGTAACCGTTTGATCGGCATGCACTTCAGGCGATACAATGCGGATAAAACGAGCATTCGAACGTGATACCGATTGAGGCCGAGCCGACTGTGCTTGCGCTGTAAGCAAAACAGGAGCAAGCGAAAATGCTGCCAATACTATAATTGTAAATCTATTCTTCATTATATTACAGATGATAAAAGTTAATATTTTGCAGTTTGAAATAAACGCTGGAAAGTTTCGTGCAAGTAGAGTTTGGCATTCATCCATGTATGCCCGCCACTACTGACAAAAAACGTATGGTTAATGCGATGCTTGGAAAGTACATCACCAAAATCACAAGCCATTTTATAAAGGAAATCGTTATTGCCTACCCCTAACCAAATAAGTTTCATCTCACGATTGGTTTTATCCGGATCGGCATAGAACGAACTGAAGTTCTTCTCAAAGTCGTCAACTCCAAGACCTGAGCTATACGAACATACCCACGCAAACTTATCTGTATGCGCCAACCCATTTCGTAAAGCTTGTCCACCGCCACGCGAAAAGCCACCGATACCACGTCCTTCACGAGCCGTGATAGTACGATAGTTTTTATCAACGAAAGGTATAATGTCTGACATCAGTTCTGTGCTGAACAGATCTGTTTTCGGCATCTCATCAACTGTTGAAAAATAAGCAGCCGGATTTCCATAAGGCATTACCACAATCATCGGTTCTGCTTTACCTTTGGCAATCAGATTATCAAGAATAAAATTAGCACGCCCTACTTTAAAGTAAACTTCTTCAGTATCGGTAGTACCACTGATGCAATAAAATACCGGATACCTCTTATTCTCTTTCGGATCATAGCCGGGGGGAGTATAAACCAGCATTCTACCTGTAGCCCCGATAGAGGGAGCATCATATATCACGTACTCCACATTACCATGAGGTACATTCTGAATGGAGTGTACTAAAGACTCATCTCCAGGAACTTCAAGCAAACTGCCTTTGAAATTCTCATTGGGGAAATAATCGGCATTACCCGGGTCCATCACACGTACGCCATCCACCACAAATTCATACGGATACATATCCGGCTCAATAGGGCCGACTGTAACAGTCCATACTCCCTCTCCGTTTTTCACCATATCAAATGGTTGAGTAGCAAACTGCCCGCTTAGCTTCACATTCTTAGCATCCGGAGCCAAATACCGGAAAGTAACCCTATTATCGGCATGTACTTCCGGTGAAGTAGTATTTGGTTGCCGCCAACCGTTATTGCCACGTGGCTGAGCTGCACTATATGCGACAATAAACGACAATAAAATTAATGATAAAATGTTTTTCTTCATATCACAAAAGGTAAAATTAATAGTTTAACAAAAATACACGATACAAAATTATAAAAGTATGCAGTTTCAGATAAAGTCTTTACAGTTTCAGATAAATTAAAGAAAAAAGAGAATACACCTTCCCATGTTATTTAAAAGTGTAAGGAAAGTGTTCAAAAGTACAAAGAAGAAAAGCCAAAACACGGCTATCTTTGTGTGGTTAACAACTAAAAATACTAATTGCTTTATGAACAGATTCCTCTTTTTCCTATTACTTCAAGTAATATGTTCAAGTATTCTTCTGGCACAACCTGGCCGACCAGTGAAGGATGAATCCGCTTTACCCGGCAAACGCAACGAACTAAATGTACGTAGTTCCGCATACCCGCGTCTTTTACCCGGTAATCGTATAGAATTCAAAATAAAAGCGCCTGATGCCCAAAAGGTGCAAATCAATTTAGGCCGCATATACGACCTTACCCGTAATGCCAATGGCGAATGGACCGGCATTACAGATCCGCTTACACAAGGATTTCACTACTATTTTCTCATCATAGACGGAGTATCCGTTGCCGACCCGGCCAGCGAATCTTTTTACGGCTGCAGCATGATGACAAGCGGTGTCGAAATTCCGTATCCCGATGATGACGTGAGATTCTATATGGCAGATGTACCTCATGGAGATATTCGTATAAAAAAATATTTTTCGAAAACAGCCAATGATTGGAGACGAATGTTTGTATACTGTCCACCCGGTTATGACACATCCAAACAGTCCTACCCGGTACTCTATCTGCAACATGGCGGTGGCGAAGATGAACGTGGCTGGTCTAATCAGGGACGCACTGACATCATCATGGACAACCTGATAGCCCAAGGAAAAGCAAAGCCAATGATTATTGTCATGGCAGACGGTAATACACACGATTTTGAAAGCGAACTTCTCAAAGAATGCATCCCGTTTGTAGAAAAGAATTTCCGCGTAAAGACCGACCGCAACAACCGCGCATTAGCAGGGCTTTCCATGGGCGGCATCCATACCTTAAATGTAGGTATTCCCAACCTTAACTACTTTGCCTATTTAGGTGTATTCAGTTCCGGATGGTGGGCTAATCCCACTCCTTTCGGAGGAGACAATGATACCGAAAGATATTACAAAATGCTACAAGACAAAAAGGAGGACTACAACACGAAGTTAAAGCAGTTCTGGATTTCCATGGGTGGTAAAGAAGACATAGCCTACAACAATTGTCAAATAATGATGAAGCGCTTTGACCAAATAGGTATCAAATACACTTATTATGAAACTCCAGGCGGTCATACTTGGCCAGTATGGCGTGAAAGCTTGTATCAGTTTGCGCCACTCCTTTTTAAATAGCAGTAACAACGAATTATCAAAAACTATAATTATTTTAAATATTCAAATTATGAAAAACGCATTGAAGTTTATTTTTTCATCTTTATTAGCACTTCCTTTAGCTGTGTGTGCCCAACAGCAAAGTTTTCCGGAAGGAACGGTTCCCAACGAACACAACATTAACGGAGCGGAATATCCTCGTATAGGAAAAGACCGCCGAGTACATTTCAGAATATTTGCTCCCAATGCACAAAAAGTCGAAATCAGTTTCCGTGGTGAAATGACTAAAGAAGCAGACGGATATTGGTCGTTAGTATCAAAAGAACCTGAAGTTGTAGGCTTTCACTATTACCAGATTATAGTTGATGGCGTAAGCACAGCCGATCCTAACGGCAAACCGTTCTTCGGAATGGGCAAATGGGTCAGCGGAATCGAGATTCCTGAACAAGGCGTTGACTATTATGCCATCAAAGATGTACCGCATGGATTAATAAGCCAAAGCTGGTATTATTCCAAGATCCGCCAAGAATGGCGCAGATGCATTGTATACACACCGGCTGAATATGACAAGAATCCCTCTAAAAAGTATCCGGTATTATACCTGCAACACGGAATGGGAGAAAATGAAACAAGCTGGGCCAACCAAGGCAAGATGAACTTCATCATGGATAACCTTATAGCCGAGGGTAAAGCCAAACCCATGATTGTAGTGATGGACAACGGTAACATCGAAGTATTCAAAAATAATCCGGGTGAAAGTCCCGCTGAAGCCAGAGCAAGATTCGGAGCTCAATTCCCCAATATCTTGGTAAAGGAAATCATCCCGCATATCGAATCCAATTTCCGGACACTGACCGATCGGGAGAATCGCGCTATGGCCGGACTTTCATGGGGAGGACTTCTTACATTCAACACAACACTGAATAACTTGGATAAATTTGCTTACATAGGCGGTTTCAGCGGAGCAGGCAGTATTGACCTGAAAAACATTGACACCACCTACAACGGAGTTTTTAAAGACCGCCAAGCTTTTAATGATAAAGTACATACATTCTTCTTAGGAATCGGTTCGGAAGAGAATCCCGAAAGAACCAAGAAACTCAGTGATGGCTTAAAGGCAGTCGGCATCAATAACATCTATTACGAGTCTCCGGGTACTGCCCATGAGTTCCTTACTTGGCGCAGATGTCTGAAGGAATTTATCCCGCTTCTATTCAAAACCAATAATTAATGTATCATTGAGAAACACACTACAATAATGAAAATTCCTTATTGCAAAGCATTGTTGGCGATTTGTTTCGCCACTATAATGAATGTGCATACATATGCACAGAACAAAGAGAGCGACTATCCTTTAGCACCTTATTTCTCACCGGGTAGCACTGATGTCATGTATCCTGACAAAGAAGGCTTTATACGTCGTTGGCTATTACTTGAACCCATAGACAAGCCTAACCGTAGCAATACAGTATTTACAGACAGCTATATCCGTGAGGCCTTTACTACCGAATATTTCCCAAAACAGTTCACTATATTACCCAAAGATGGCGATAAAGTAAAGGTAGGCAAGCAAAAACTTAGATGGCACGCCCTTGACAGCAATCTATTCAATGTAAAACTGTTCCGTTTTGCATCCAACCTTCAAAAGCAAATATACGGCGTTCTGTTCTGGGCTGTTACTGTTATCAATTGTCCGGAAGATATGTCCAACGTCAGGATGTCGGTAGGCTCGAACTCCGCTTCTATGTGGTGGTTGAATGGTGAAGAAGCTGTTATTCTGTCTGGAGACCGCCGCATGGTTAAAGACGATTGCCTGTCAAAGCGCCTGACCTTGAAGAAAGGGAAAAACATTATACGTGGAGCTGTCATTAACGGTCCCGGAATGAGTGATTTCTGTATTCGCTTTCTGGATGAAAAGGGAGCACCTATTAAAAACATTACCATCAGTTATAAATAATCATGAAAACAAAAGCTATATTTTGGGGTACTGCAACCCTACTATCTTTGCTGATATCAGAAAAAGCAATCGCACAAATCGGAGAACCCTACATACACGACCCTTCCACCATTATGGAATGTGAGGGTAAATATTACACTTTCGGCACAGGTGGAGGCGGACTAATTTCCGAAGATGGCTGGACATGGAATGGCGGTGGGGTAAGACCCGGAAGAGGTGCCGCTCCCGATGCCGTAAAAATAGGCGATCGTTACCTGATTGCCTATAGTGCTACCGGTGGCGGTCTTGGAGGTAGTCATCGCGGTACAGTACTGACTATGTGGAATAAAACGTTAGATCCCAATTCACCCGACTTCAAATATACAGAAGCAATAGCAGTTGCCTCATCCGAAGACAATGAAGATTGCGACGCCATCGATGCCGGACTTCTATTAGATCCTACCGATGGCCGCCTGTGGCTATCTTACGGAACCTATTTCGGTTTTATCCGATTGGTAGAACTTGATCCTACCACCGGTAAACGAGTAGAAGGCAACGAACCTATCAATATCGCCATTGACTGTGAAGCCACTGACTTAATATATCGCAACGGCTGGTACTACTTGCTCGGAACACATGGTACTTGCTGTGACGGTCCTAATTCTACCTACAATATTGTAGTAGGCCGTTCACGTAAAGTCACAGGACCATATATCGACAATATGGGCAGAGATATGCTGGAAGGCGGTGGTAAAATGGTGCTTGCTGCAGGAAACCGCCAAACGGGAGCCGGACACTTCGGACGTTTCATTGAGGCCGACGGAGTAGAGAAAATGTCATGCCACTTCGAAGCCGATTTCGACCGCGGCGGTCGCAGCGTACTCGCCATACGTCCGCTTTTGTGGAAGAATGATTGGCCGGTAGCAGGCGAAGTGTTTAAGGAAGGCACATATGAAATAGAATCCGAACGTAGAGGTTATGCCCTTGAACTTTGCGTTGACTTCATACGTATGCAGGCAGAAAGACATCGTTTCTGGGAAAAAAGCGATAAACCTCTTCTACCGCTGAAATCACAGACTTTGGAGGATGTAATAGGCACATGGCCACAAGGTAATATTGATGTAAGAATAGGCGACTATATGTTCCGCCCTCACCAAAGATGGACTATAACTGCCGTACCTGATGCCGGCGGATATTTGGGAGCTCCCTACTACAAGATAGTAATCGAAGGCACCAACCGTGCATTGACTGCCACAGCGGATGCTGAAGTTTCAACTGTACCTGAGTTCACCGGTACTCCCGAACAACTTTGGCGGATAGAGCAACTCACAGACGGCACCTACCGCATTATGCCTAAGAAAGTACCCGGTACTGATGAAGAACTGGTATTGGTATCTGTAGGTGACAGCACCCCCTCATTGGGTAAGTTTGATATGAACAGTGATAATTCCAAATGGAATTTCCGCAATCATTAAAAGTGGATACATTAGCATTACAGAGATAAAAGACACAAAGACAAAAACATAAATATCAGGCGTGAATCACGCAGGCTTGTCAAGAAACACTTTGTTTCATACTCAACCCTGTACGATTCACGTTTTCCTTATTTTAGTATAGAGAACAACCTGCTTTAAAAAACTCCTATACAGTTTTTCTTTAATGGAATATAATTTGTATTTTTGCCTGCAACTGCCAAACCAGCAGCAATTCATGAATAGACAATTCCCGAATAAATATGAGCGAAGACTTTGAAGGACCAAAAGACGATTTGGATAAAGAACTCCCTGAAAGGGGTGAAGGGCATTCGGACTATAAACCTGCAGATACCAATGATGTAAGCATCAAGCACCAGCTGAGCGGTATGTATCAGAACTGGTTTTTGGATTATGCCTCTTACGTAATTCTGGAACGTGCCGTACCTCACATCATGGACGGATTAAAACCTGTCCAACGACGTATTCTACATTCTATGCGGCGTATGGAAGACGGGCGTTACAACAAGGTAGCCAACATCGTGGGACATACCATGCAGTTTCACCCTCACGGTGACGCCAGCATCGGTGACGCACTGGTACAGCTCGGCCAGAAGGATTTGCTTATTGACTGCCAGGGAAACTGGGGTAACATTCTTACGGGAGACAGCGCAGCCGCCCCCCGTTACATTGAAGCACGCCTCTCCAAATTTGCGCTCGATGTAGTGTTCAATCCCAAAACAACAGAATGGAAGCTGTCATACGACGGACGAAATAAAGAACCGGTGACGCTCCCCGTCAAATTCCCCCTGTTATTAGCACAAGGAGTGGAAGGTATCGCTGTAGGTCTGTCTTCCAAAATATTGCCGCACAATTTCAACGAGCTGTGTGATGCATCTGTAAAATACCTTCACAACGAGGAATTCAAACTCTATCCCGACTTCCAAACAGGCGGAAATATTGACGTATCAAAATATAACGACGGTGAGCGCGGAGGAGCTGTACGTGTACGTGCCAAGATTGAAAAAGTAGATAACAAAACACTTGTCATTAGAGAAATTCCTTACGGGAAAACAGTAGCCAGTGTTTGCGATTCTATTGTCAAAGCAAGCGAAAAAGGGAAAATCAAGATAAAAAAAGTAGAAGACCTAACTTCCGGAAACGTAGAGATACTGGTGCACCTTGCTCCAGGTGTATCATCAGACAAAACGATTGATGCACTTTATGCCTTTACGGATTGTGAAGTCAGCATTTCACCCAACTGTTGCGTCATTGACGAACAGAAACCACACTTCCTCACCGTGAGCGATGTACTGAGAAAGTCAGTGGACAATACATTGGCTTTATTGCGCCAAGAACTGGAAATACGCAAAAACGAAATACTGGAAAGCCTGCACTTCTCCTCATTGGAGAAGATATTCATTGAAGAGCGTATCTATAAGGATAAGGAGTTTGAGCAAGCCAAAAACATGGATGCCGCCTGCGAGCACATCGACGAGCGTTTAACTCCTTACTATCCCACATTCATCCGCGAAGTGACTAAAGAAGATATCCTCAAACTGATGGAAATAAAAATGGCGCGCATCCTCAAGTTCAACTCCGACAAGGCAGAAGAACTGATTGCCCGCATGAAAGCGGACATCGAGGAGATAGACCGCCATCTGGCAAACATCGTGGAATATACGGTAGACTGGTTCCGTATGCTGAAGGAGAAATACGGCAAAGGCTTCCCGCGCCGTACCGAGTTGCGTAACTTCGATACCATCGACTCTACCAAAGTGGTGGAAGCCAATGAGAAACTGTACATCAACCGCGAAGAGGGATTCATCGGCACAAGCTTGAAGAAAGACGAATTCATAGCCAACTGTTCTGACCTCGACGACGTAATCATTTTCTTCCGCGACGGACGTTACATCATTACTCCGGTAGCAGACAAAAAATTCGTAGGCAAGAATATACTCTATGCCAACGTATTTAAGAAGAACGACAAACGCACCATCTACAACGTCGTCTACCGTGACGGAAAAGAAGGTACACATTATATCAAACGTTTTGCCGTAACTTCCGTAGTACGTGACCGCGAATATGACGTGACACAAGGTGCACCCGACTCACGTATCGTATATTTCACTGCCAATCCCAACGGTGAGGCCGAGGTCATCAAGGTAACGCTTAAGCCTAACCCGCGTATACGTCGCATTATCTTCGAAGAGGATTTCAGCCAAATCAACATCAAAGGACGCCAGGCTATGGGTAATATACTCACCCGTAACCCGGTTCATAAGATAGCCTTGAAACAACGCGGCGGTTCTACATTGGGCGGACGAAAAGTATGGTTTGACCAAGATGTGCTGCGCCTCAACTATGACGGTCGCGGAGAGTATCTTGGTGAATTCCAAAGTGACGAACAAATCTTGGTGGTATTGAATAACGGTGAGTTTTACACCAGCAATTTCGATGTAAACAATCATTACGAAGACAGCATACGGGTACTGGAGAAATATGATCCGAACAAGGTTTGGACAGCTGTTCTTTATGATGCCGACCAGCAAGGTTATCCGTATATCAAGCGTTTCTGTTTTGATGCAAGCAACCGCAAGCAGAACTATTTGGGTGAAAATAAGGACAATCGTCTCATTCTGTTAACTGACGAATATTATCCGCGGCTGGAAGTCATATTCGGTGGTCATGATAATTTCCGTGAACCGTTAATTATTGATGCGGATGAGTTTATCGCAGTGAAAGGTTTCAAAGCCAAAGGAAAACGGTTGACTACTTACACACTGGACACTATCAACGAATTAGAGCCCACCCGCCAGCCGGAAGCTCCGCAAACTACCGAAAGCTTTGATGAGGAAGAAACAGAGATCCTGGACCCGGATCATGGAAAGAGTGAAAGCGACATATTAGATGAACTGACAGGGCAAATGAAATTGTTCTCTAACAATGATGATAGCGAGGAACATGAAACTACCTAAGCCGGTGATAGCCATTATCTGCCTTGTTCTGTTACTACACAGCAGTACCATACAGGCCCAGCTTCCCGCAGAAAGGGAAGGCTTGGAGCAAAGCCGTCTAGTAACTCGTGCCACCATGTACGGTATAGGTTTTACAAACATATTCGACACCTATCTGTCCCCACAAGAATATACCGGAATCGACTTTCGTGTCTCACGCGAAAGTATGCGTATGACCAAATGGATGAACGGCAGATTGTCTTTGCAAAGCTTCTTTCAAGCCGACATCGGTTATACCCACAACAAAGTGGATAATAACAATACATTCTCCGCATTGGCAAACTGGAACTATGGTCTGCACTACAACTTTCCGATAACGAGTAACTTCAAGTTACTTGCCGGCGGTCTTGCCGACTTAAATGGCGGTTTCGTCTATAACCTGCGCAATACCAACAATCCGGCATCGGCACGTGCCTATATCAATTTGGATGCATCGGGTATGGCTATCTGGAACTTACGTGTAAGAAACTACCCACTGACATTACGTTACCAAATCAACCTGCCGTTAATGGGTATCATGTTTTCACCGCACTATGGTCAATCCTACTATGAAATTTTCTCATTAGGAAACAGTAGCGGAGTAGTGAAATTCACCTCATTACACAACCAACCTTCATTGCGACAAATGCTCACGGCAGACTTTCCGATAGGGCGAGCCAAAATGCGTCTCGCCTATATATGGGATGCTCAACAATCTAAAGTGAACGATATAAAGACACATGCCTATTCACACGTATTCATGGTGGGCTTTATAAAGGAGCTCTATTTATTAAAAAATAAGAGGAAAAGGTGATAGGATAATAAATGGTAAATGATAAGATGATAGGATTTCTAAAAAAGATAATGGTTCTGGTTGTCGTGCTTTCTTTGCTAAGCAGTTGTATCCGCGAAGAAGAAACTACCAATTCTCCGAAAGGGAACTTTGAGGCGCTATGGAAAATTATCGATGAGCAGTATTGTTTCTTGGAATACAAGCAAATAGACTGGGATGCCATCCATACAAAATACAGTAAGCTCATTACCAATACAATGAGTAGTGAAGGGCTTTTTGAAGTACTGGGAAATATGCTGAATGAACTGCAGGATGGGCACGTTAACTTAGCCTCCGCCCATAATGTATCTTACTATGACGCATGGTATCAAGATTATCCACGCAATTTCCGTGAAGACATCGTAGAAGATGTCTATCTGGGTAAGGCCAGTACCGACTACCGTACCGCCGCAGGTGTCAAATATAAGATATTTGAAGATAATATCGGCTATATGCGTTACGAAAGTTTCTCTTCGGGAATAGGCAATGGCAATCTGGACGAGATTCTCTCCTACCTTGCCGTATGCAACGGACTTATCATAGATGTGCGCAGTAATGGCGGCGGCAATGTAACCAACTCCACACGCATTGCCGCCCGTTTCACCAACGAAAAAGTGCAGACCGGATATATCTGCCATAAAACAGGCAAGGGACACAATGACTTTTCCGAACCCTACCCCATAGAGTTAGAACCCAGCAACAGCATACGCTGGCAAAAGAAAGTGGTAGTACTGACCAACCGCCGCTCATACAGTGCAACCAACGATTTTGTCAACCAAATGAGTTGCCTGCCTAATGTCACCATCATGGGTGACAAAACCGGTGGCGGCTCCGGTATGCCTTTTACCTCCGAACTGCCTAACGGGTGGACAGTCCGCTTCTCTGCCAGCCCGCATTTCAATGTCAACATGGAACAGATAGAATGGGGAATAGAGCCTGACATCAAAATTGATATGGACGAGGCTGATGAAGCAAAGCATATAGACACTATCATCGAAAAAGCCCGGGCTTTCCTTAAAGGAGAATGGAATCCGGAATGAAATGAATAACTTTCTTTACCCTTTTGCTTGTAGAACCGGGAAAACTTCTTATCTTTGCACCGCTTAACGGAAAATCCCCCTGCGGGTGTGGCGTAATTGGCAGCCGCGCCAGACTTAGGATCTGGTGCCGTGAGGCGTGTAGGTTCGAGTCCTATCACCCGCACACATATTTTATAAAAGACAAACAACAGGGAAAGAAGATGTACATAAATACATCTTCTTTTTTCTTTTCCCACGGATTGTGTTAAAAACCTGAGATATATAAAGGTCTGAAATCTTTTTTGCATCCTGATTGTTTCAGAGGAAATTATCAAAGTTAGTTATCCACTAAAACTTTATGCAATGAAGAAAAAACCTAAACTTCCTATGAAGAGAGCCTTTTGGCTGAAAAATCTATTTCTGACGGCATGCTTGCTCCTTGCGGCAACTCCCAGTTTCTCTCAAAACAAAACAGTGACCGGCACGGTGACCGATGCAACAGGCGAACCGCTTATCGGAGCGTCCGTACTGCAACAAGGTACTTCCAACGGTGTCATTACGAACATTGACGGAGAGTATTCCATCCAAGTACCGCCCGAAGCCATCTTGGAGTTTTCCTATGTAGGCATGGTGAAACAATCTATCAAGGTGGGCAACCGGAGCGTTATCGATGTACAAATGCACGATGATTCGCAGATGCTTGCCGAGACAGTCGTCATCGGTTACGGTAGCGCCAAAAAACGCGACCTCACCGGTTCCATCACCAACATCAAAGGTGATGAGATTGCCAACAAACCCGTAGTCAACCCGGTAGCTGCCCTGCAGGGCAAGATAGCCGGCGTACAGGTCATCAACTCCGGTAAAGCCGGTGCCGACCCCGAAATACGCGTGCGCGGTACAAACTCCATCAACGGCTACAAACCGCTGTATGTAGTAGATGGCCTGTTCAATGACAACATCAACTTCCTCAATCCGCAGGACATCGAGTCCATGGAAATCCTGAAAGACCCGTCATCACTCGCCATTTTCGGTGTGCGCGGCGCCAACGGTGTCATCATCATTACCACCAAGAAGGCCAAAGAAGGGCAGACGCGTGTCAACATCAACGGCTCGTTCGGTTTCAAGACCGTAACGAACAAGATTGCAATGGTCGACGCAGCCGGTTTCAAAGAGCTTTACAACGAACAGTTGAGGAATGAAGGTAATCCCGAATTCGACTTCACTCCCTGGACGGGCAATACCAACTGGCAGAATGAAATTTTCCAAACCGGATTCATCACCAACAACAGCGTCAGCATCACGGGCGCTTCTGCCAAACACAGCTTCTACCTCGGTGCCGGTTATGCCTACGAGCAAGGTAATATCAAGCACGAGAAATACAGCAAAGTCACACTGAATGTAAGCAACGACTATAAAGTTACGGATAACTTCAAAGTCGGCTTCCAGTTTAACGGTGCACGCATACTGCCTGCCGATACCAAGAGTGTGGCAACAGCTCTCCGCGCCGCACCGGTAGCTCCCGTATACAATGCGGAATACGACCTGTACACCACCCTACCCGGCTTTCAGAAAGCACAGATGAATAACCCTATGGTCGATGTGGACTTGAAAGCCAACACCACCCGTGCGGAAAACTATCGTGCGTCGGGCAATGTATACGGTCAATGGGATTTCCTGAAGAACTTCCAGTTCAAAGTGATGTATTCCATGGATTATGCTTCCAACAGCAACCGCACTTACACCCCTATCATCACCGTATTCGACAGCAGTGTGGAAGGCAACATCGTAACCCTCGGCAACGGAAAGACCGGAGTGAAACAATCCAAAGAAACCGAAGCCAAAGTACAGAGCGACTACCTCCTGACCTACACCAATACTTGGGGCAACCATAGTCTGACCGCCACCGCCGGCTTCACAACCTATTATAATAAATTGGAGATGCTGGGCGGAGAACGTACGCAAGGAGTAGGTCTGGTTATTCCCGACAATCCCGATAAGTGGTACGTCAGTATTGGCGATGCGGCAACCGCCACCAACGAAAGCAAGCAATGGGAGCGCAGCACCGTATCCATGCTGGGACGTGTGCTCTATAATTACAAAGGAAGATATCTGTTCAACGGTTCGTTCCGTCGTGACGGTTCTTCCGCATTCTCTTATACCGGAAACCAGTGGCAGAACTTCTATTCCGTCGGTGCAGGCTGGCTGATGTCTGAAGAGGAATTCATGAAAGATATTACTTGGTTGGATATGTTGAAGCTGAAAGGTTCATGGGGTACGCTCGGCAATCAGAATCTGGATAAAGCCTATCCTGCCGAGCCGTTGCTCACCAATGCCTACTCTGCCGTATTCGGCAAACCATCCGCCATCTATCCGGGCTACCAGCTGTCCTACCTGCCTAATCCCAATCTCCGTTGGGAGAAAGTGGAAGCTTGGGAAGTAGGCGCAGAGGCCAACTTCTTCCGCAACCGCCTGCACTTTGAGGGTGTATATTACAAGAAAACCACCAAAGACCTGCTGGCAGAAGTGCCGGGCATCTCCGGTACGGTTCCGGGCATCGGCAATCTCGGTTCCATAGAGAACAAAGGTGTGGAACTCGCTATCAACTGGCGTGACCAGATTGGCGACTGGGGATATAACGTAGGCGCCAACTTCACAACAATCAAGAACAAAGTATTGAATCTTGTACAAGACGGTTACTCAATCATTGCCGGAGACAAGAGCCAAAGCTACACAATGGCCGGTTATCCTATCGGTTACTTCTACGGCTACAAGGTGGAAGGCGTATACCAGACAAATGAAGAAATAGCGCAATCTCCCAAAAATACCTTGGCAACCGTTACACCGGGTGACTTGAAATTCAAAGATGTGAACGGTGACGGTGAAATCACCACTGCCGACCGTACCATGATAGGCGACCCCACTCCGGATGTCACTTACGGCATCACCCTCGGTGTAAACTACAAAAACTGGGAACTCGGCATCGACATGATGGGGCAAGGCGGCAACCAGATATTCCGTACATGGGACAACTACAACTGGAGCCAGTTCAACTTCATGGAGCAACGTATGGATCGTTGGCACGGACCGGGCACAAGCAATACCCAACCTTTGCTGAATACGAAGCATACCATCAACAATATGAATTCCGAGTACTATATCGAAGACGGCAGCTTCTTCCGCATCCGCAACGTACAGTTAGCGTATAACTTCGACAAGACCCTGATATCCGGAATCGGTATGCAGGCCTTGAAACTCTATGTCAACATCCAGAACCTGAAAACGTGGAAACACAATACCGGTTACACTCCCGAACTGGGCGGCACAGCCATTGCTTTCGGTGTAGACGACGGCAGCTATCCGATGCCTGCCATTTACACGTTCGGCTTCAATCTGACATTCTGACCTGCATAGCCCGGAGCAAAGTTCCCTTGCAGAATAACAGTATTTTATTAAATCTATAATAGGAAAATTATGAAACTAAAGAATAAGATATTAACCCTGATAGCAGGCACACTCACCACCTTTGCCCTGACATCCTGTAATGACTTCCTCGACCGTGACCCTCTGGGACAGTTCACCGAAGACGATGCCCCCAACGCCCTTATCGGCGGAAAGATGTACAACGTATACTACCTGATGCGCAGCTATAATATCACTGCAGGCATACCCGCCTTCATGATACACATGGTGCGCAGCGAAGATTCCGAGAAAGGAAGCGATGCCGGCGATGGTGCTGACCAAGCAGCCATGTGGGACGACTTCCAGTACACAGCTTCCAATGGTACGCTCAGTGCCTATTGGGGACAGAATTATAAAATCATCTACCAGTGCAACGAAATACTCGATGATTTGGAGAACAGTGGAAACAAAGATGATTTGGAGAACGTCCGCACCAAAGGCGAAGCCCTGTTTTTCCGCGCCTATTGTTACTTCAACCTTGTACGCGCATGGGGAGAAGTGCCGTTAGTAACGTTCAAAATAAAAGAAGCATCCGATGCCAATGTACCCAAAACCGCCGCGGACAAGATATACGAGCAAATAGACAAGGATCTGACCGAAGCCGAGAAATGCCTGCCGCGGACATGGACTTCCGAATATACCGGACGCATCACATGGGGAGCCGCCCGTTCGCTGCACGCCCGTACCTACATGATGCGCAACGATTGGGGCAATATGTACGACGCCTCTACCGAAGTAGTCAAGTCAGGCATCTACAATCTGAACACTCCGGTGGACAAAGTATTTACCGTTGAAGGTGAGAACTGCGGTGAAAGCGTATTCGAGTTGCAATGCGAATCGACCGACGCACTGAAAAACAGTGATGTCATCGGCAGCCAATTCTGCCAAGTACAAGGTGTGCGCGGTGCAGGAGACTGGGACCTCGGTTGGGGTTGGCATATGGGTACTACGCTTTTAGGACAGGCCTTCGAGCCCGGCGACCCTCGCAAAGACGCATCCCTGCTCTATTTCCGCCGAAGCATCAGCGACCCTATCACCCCGGAAAACACTAATAAGCCTTACGGTGAGTCTCCCGTATCTACCGCTATGGGAGCTTACTTCAACAAAAAGGCATACACCGAGCCCGAGCTGCGTAAGAAATATACCAAAGACGGCTTTTGGGTAAACATCCGCATCATCCGCTACCCGGACGTATTGCTCATGGCCGCCGAAGCCGCCAACGAAAAAGGTATTTCGGGTGAAGCTATCGACTATCTGGAACAAGTTCGCGCCCATGCACGCGGTACGGACAGCAGCATACTTCCCAAAGTTACGTCTATCGACCAAAGCACACTGCGTGATGCCATCCGCCACGAACGCCGTGTAGAGTTGGCATTGGAGCCCGACCGCTTCTACGACCTTGTACGCTGGGGAATTGCCAAAGAGGTACTGCAAGCTGCCGGAAAAAACTATCAGGACAAGAATGCCCTACTGCCATTGCCGCAAGACGAGATTGACAAATCGAATGGGGTACTGGTACAGAATCCTGATTATTAGCCGGTAGCGAGTAACGATTCGTACCATGCGGCATGATAACACAACCTAAGGCTGAAAGTCTTTTATTGAGGAAGTGTTAATTGAAAAGAATATAGTGTTAAGAATACATAGTAAGTAAATGTGCATAATTAGTTTATACTATCTGTCATTCAGAGCGTAGCGAAGAATCTACTCTCTTGATGTATACACAGAGAAGAGATTCTTCGCTACGCTCTGAATGACAGATACTCTTGATATAAATTAAAAATCAACACTTACTTATTAAGAAGCATAGCATTAAGAAACATAACATTAAAAACATATTACAAAGAAACATATTATGAAGAAGTTTTTCAAAAAAACAAGTCTGTTACTGGCGGCCGCCTTTATGGGCGCCGCCACGATGCAGGCACAGAAATCTCCTCAAGACATGGACCGCTTTATCGATGCACTGCTAAAGCGAATGACCGTAGAAGAGAAAATCGGGCAGTTGAACCTACCCGTTACCGGTGAAATCACTACCGGACAAGCTAAAAACAGTGATGTAGCCAAGAAGATTGAACAAGGACTCGTCGGAGGTCTTTTCAATCTGAAAGGAGTAGCCAAGATACGCGACGTGCAGAAGCTGGCAGTAGAAAACTCACGCTTGGGCATCCCCCTGCTCTTCGGTATGGACGTAATACACGGTTACGAAACAATCTTCCCTATCCCTTTGGGACTTTCCTGTACTTGGGATATGGCAGCCATCCAAGAATCTGCGCGAATTGCTGCCGTTGAAGCCAGTGCCGACGGTATCTCTTGGACATTCAGTCCGATGGTAGACATCAGCCGCGACCCGCGCTGGGGACGTGTCAGCGAAGGCAGCGGCGAAGATCCCTTCCTCGGTGGAGCGATTGCCAAAGCAATGGTATACGGCTATCAGGGAGCCAACCTCTCCGACCAGCTGAAGCGTAACGACGAAATCCTTGCTTGTGTCAAGCACTTCGCCCTCTACGGGGCAGGCGAAGCAGGTCGCGACTACAATACAGTAGACATGAGCCGCAATCGTATGTTCAACGAATATATGTACCCCTATGAAGCTGCCGTAGAGGCAGGTGTGGGAAGTGTGATGGCATCTTTCAACGAGATAGACGGCGTACCCGCCACAGCCAACAAATGGCTGATGACCGATGTGCTCCGCAAGCAATGGGGCTTCAACGGCTTCGTTGTGACCGACTTTACCGGTATATCCGAAATGATAGAACATGGTATCGGCGACCTGCAAACCGTCTCCGCACGTGCTCTCAATGCCGGCATAGATATGGATATGGTGAGTGAAGGATTTGTCGGTACGCTCAAAAAGTCTGTCATGTCGGGTAAGGTAAGCATGAAGACTCTCGACGCTGCCTGTCGCCGCATCCTTGAGGCAAAGTACAAACTCGGGCTGTTCGACAATCCCTATAAATACTGCGACCTCAACCGTCCCGCTCGTGACATCTTTACCAAAGAACACCGCGTAGCCGCACGCCGCATTGCCGCCGAGAGCTTCGTGTTGTTGAAGAACGACAGCATCAAGCAACATCCGGGTTCTCTGCCCGAACCGCTGCTCCCGCTGAAAAAGGAAGGAACCGTGGCCGTTATAGGTCCGTTGGGCAACACGCGCAGCAATATGCCCGGTACATGGAGTGTGGCCGCACGCCTCAACGACTATCCTTCCCTATACGAGGGACTGAAAGAGATGATGTCCGGCAAAGTGAACATCACATATGCCAAAGGCAGTAATCTCATCGGTGATGCCGCCTACGAAGAGCGCGCCACCATGTTCGGACGCTCCCTGAACCGGGACAACCGCACGGACAAGGAGCTACTGGATGAAGCCCTGAAAACAGCCGCCGGTGCGGACGTTATCGTAGCCGCCCTCGGTGAATCCTCCGAGATGAGCGGTGAAAGCTCCAGCCGCACCAACCTCGACCTGCCCGACGTGCAACGCTCACTACTGGAAGCATTGCTGAAAACGGGCAAGCCCGTGGTACTGACCCTCTTCACCGGACGCCCGTTGACACTGACATGGGAACAGGCAAACGTACCTGCCATACTGAATGTATGGTTCGGCGGAAGCGAAGCCGCCTATGCCATAGGCGATGTATTGTTCGGAGATGTCAACCCCAGTGGCAAGCTGACAATGACTTTCCCCAAGAATGTAGGACAGATACCGCTATTCTACAACCACAAGAATACCGGGCGTCCGTTACCGGACGGCAAATGGTTCGAGAAGTTCCGCAGCAACTATCTGGATGTGGACAACAATCCGCTTTATCCCTTTGGATATGGTTTGTCTTACACCACCTTCCAATATAGCGATATTGCCCTGAGCACCCCGTCAATGGGACAGAACGGTTCCATAACCGCCGTAGTCACCGTAACCAACACCGGAAAACGCGACGGCGCAGAGGTCGTACAGTTATATATCCGCGACCTTGTAGGAAGCATCACCCGCCCGGTACGCGAGTTGAAAGGCTTCGAAAAGGTTTTCCTTCGCGCAGGCGAAAGCAAGACTGTTTCCTTCAAGATTACTCCCGAACTCTTACAGTTCTATAATTATGACTTGAACCACGTAGCCGAACCGGGAGAATTCGATATATTCATCGGTGGAAACAGCCAAGCTACCCGAACGGCACGCTTCACTTTGAAGTGATAAATTAGTTTCAATGGAGGGAACCGACAGTTTCATACAGGAAAACCAAAAGTTTCAAAGGGGGAAACTCAGAGTTTCAAGCATTGAAACTCTAAGTACCATACGGTTGAAACTAAAAGTTTCCCCCTTTGAAACTTTTGGTTTCTCCCTTGCGAACAAAGTTCTTTCAACAAAGTATTAATTCTTACACCTAAATAAGATGAAATTAATGAACATACATATCCCGCTTCTCTTGCTCTTATTCCTTACAGGAGCTTGCGGTACAAAGAAAACCGACAGCACATCCGAAACGCTGAGTGACGATGCCCTGCTGGATACGGTGCAGCGCCGAACCTTCAATTACTTTTGGGACGGAGCCGAACCTAACAGCGGGCTTGCCCGCGAACGTATCCATATGGACGGTATATACCCCGAAAACGATCAAAATATAGTAACATCCGGCGGCAGCGGTTTCGGCATCATGGCCGTATTGGCAGGTATCGACCGCGGCTACGTCACCCGCGACGAAGGACTGGCACGCATGGAACGCATCGTTTCCTTCCTCGAAACCGCCGACCGCTTTCACGGTGCTTACCCCCATTGGTGGTATGGTGACACAGGGCGGGTAAAGCCTTTCGGACAGAAAGACAATGGTGGCGACTTAGTAGAAACCGCTTTCGTCATGCAAGCTCTCCTTGCCGTACACCAGTACTACGCAAACGGTAATCCGCAAGAAAAAGCACTTGCCGCCCGCATCGACAAGCTATGGCGCGAAGTAGACTGGAACTTCTACCGGCAGGGTGACCAAAACGTGCTCTACTGGCATTGGAGCCCCGAATATGGCTGGGAAATGGACTTTCCCGTACACGGTTACAACGAATGCCTCATCATGTATATCCTCGCCGCCGCCTCGCCTACCCACGGCGTACCTGCGGCTGTGTACCATGAAGGTTGGGCACAAAACGGCGCTATCGTCAGCCCTCACAAGGTGGAAAACATCGAACTGCATCTGCGGTATCAAGGCACAAAGGCCGGCCCCCTGTTTTGGGCACAGTATTCTTTCCTCGGACTCGACCCCAACGGGCTGGAAGACGAGTATTGCCCCGGCTACTTCGGTGAGATGCGTAACCTGACACTTGTAAACCGCGCCTACTGCATCCGCAATCCCAAGCACTACAAAGGTTTCGGTCCTGATTGCTGGGGACTGACCGCCAGCTACTCCGTAAACGGATATGCCGCCCACGCACCAAACGAGCACGACGACCGGGGAGTAATCTCCCCCACAGCCGCTCTGTCTTCTATCGTATATACACCGGAGTATTCACTGCAAGTGATGCGCCACCTTTACGGCATGGGCGATAAAGTGTTCGGGCCTTACGGTTTTTACGACGCTTTCAGCGAAACGGACAACTGGTATCCGCAACGTTATCTTGCCATCGACCAAGGTCCGATAGCGGTAATGATTGAGAATTACCGTAGCGGATTACTCTGGAAACTCTTTATGAGCCATCCCGACGTGCAACAGGGATTGCAGAAATTAGGGTTCACTACCCGACAGGCAGAAACCACAAAATAAGCTTTCCCGCTAATTATTCCCGCCTGTTCCTTCAGCACTCTTCACATCATCATTGCTGATAGAACGGGCGGCTTTCTTTACACTGGCTTTCAGTTCGCCGATACGGTAGCTGATGCTGATACCAAAGCGTTGGCGGCTATACTTGCTCCAGTTCTCCTGCATAAAGCCTGTACCCTCCAGCATATCGGTATTGTTCATGTACTTCTTAAAGAAGTTGCTGGCAAAGACAGAAAGAGACAAGCGCTTATCGAAGAAAGACTTGTTGACGCTCAGCCCGTAATCGAAGTAACTACTTCCTTTACCCTGCAACATCACCCACGGGGTCTGACCGAATACATTCAGACTAATGCGCCAGTCGTGGGGCAACGTCTGCTGTGCACCTCCGTAGGCAAAAAGATTCCATCCGTCGTTCTTGAGACCATTGGCCCCTTCCATATACGAGTAGCTACCATAGATATTAGCATAAATACGAGTACTGGATGTGGCATTCCAATTGATATAACCGCTTAAATTGGCATTTCTACTCTTTCCTATATTCTGATAGGTAGAGTAAAGCACTTCCTTACCGGTAGTCTCTTGCAAACCATCAATCTCGGTATCGGGTATCATCTCGGAGACTCGTTCGATACTGTTATTGGTAAAGGAGTAACGGAGCGAAAGATTGATATTGAACTTCTGCGTAAAGTTACTGTAACTCAAATTGAATGCGTGGCTTTTCTCACTATCCAAATTAGGATTTCCCTGTGTAATATTAGTGGGGTTGCTATCGTTCAGATAAGGATTCAGGTACCAGATACCGGGACGGAAAATACGCATATTATAGCCGAAACGTAAGTTAGCCATATCCGTCAGCTTCCAACCGATGCTGGCGGAGGGGACTACATCGTCAAAGTCTTTCTTGAAATTATCACCCCTACCTAAAAGATACTTCACATTCTGTATGGTATGCTCATAGCGTACACCCAGTCTGCCGGACAGTTTCTTTACCTTCAATGAGTAACCGGCATAAGCGGCCAGAATATCATTCTGATGTTTATAATGCGAGCTATGGTCTTCATCGAATTCGTAATCGGACTGTTGCCCGGCAGTGCGCTGGAAACGGTCATCCTCGGAGCTGTTGTTGCGAAGGATATATTTGGCCCCGGCCTCCACAGTATGCATCTTGCCGATAGGAGTAGTATAATCCGCCTGGAAAGTATGTTCCGTAGTATTCTGCGACCCGTCATTGTGCTGGTCGAGCATACGTCTCATAAAGTCTTGCCAATCCGGAGCCACATTATCCATATCGTACTCGTAACCGGAATAAGCATCCGAACTCTGCGGACGGGTATTAATCTTATAGGAGAAGGTAAGCATACGTTCTTTCACGTGAAACAGACGTTGATAGTCGATGCCGCCGTCAATGGAATACCACGAACTTTTGTTGTGACTGCCGGACGTATAATTATATAACTCGTCAGCTGTACCCGGAAATGTAGCCAGTACATCAGTTACGCCGTCACTTTTATTCCTGCCGCCCCAAAGCCCGAAGGACATGGTTACCAAGCGTAAAGTATCAATCTCGTAGCTGGCTTCCATACTGCCGGACTGGAAGTTGCCATTTCCCTTGCTTGTTCCGCTATAATCCAAATCGGACGAACTACTGTTTGTTTCGCCAACCGTACGTCGGTTGCCGCCGGAATAACTGCGGGGTTGGTTATTATAATTGTAATTGTATCGGGCGCTGAACGTCAGTTTGCCGCTCTTTACCGTACCAAACAAGCCTGCACCTGCCCCCCTATTGCTCACATTACCGCTGAATGTGGCCGTATAACCTTCCAAACCACCACCTACGGTAACAATATTCAAGATACCCCCGACACCTTCCGCATCGTATTTCGCACCGGGATTGGTTATTACTTCTATATGCTTGATGGAGTTGGCAGGCATACTTTTCAGGACTTCAGTCGGGTTATTGCTCATCATGTTATTAGGCCTGCCGTTGACGTATACCTTAAAGCTGCTACTGCCGTTTACTTTAATATTATCTTCACCGTCCACCGTTACAAGGGGAACCTTGCGCAACATCTCAAGAACCGAGTTTGACTTGGAGTCCGGATCGTCCTGCACATTATATTCTATCTTATCAATATCAGCCTTTACCAGCGGTTTTTGTGCCACGATTTCCACCTGCCCCAGCTCGTTGGAGGCATCCGTAATGTAAATAGTACCGAAATCTACCAACTTTTCTCCCGGTTTTACGGAAAAATTCTTCACAATGCTGTTTCGCCCTACCGAAGAAATTGTCATAATAAAGTTACCTTTATTACCGGGCACTTTCTCCTGAAACTGTCCTTTCATATCCGTTACCAGCATCTTGACAGCTTGTGCCGGTGCTTCTTTCTTTACAATCTTGATTGTTGCATAAGGCTCTCCTTCCTGAGTAAGCGAGTCGAGCAGAACCCCTTTAATCTGAAATGAAGAATTTGTCGTATTCTGTGCAGTTGCCCCGGCAGATAGTAATAATACCGTCAGCAACATAACCCATCTAATTTTCATGGTATTCCCCTGTTTAAATCAGTATTTTGGTTTATTGTTTTGTATTATAAGTGTTCTATCCATATTGTGTTGTTATGGACTGGGCAAAAATAGAGCATTCTTCGGCATTTAGCGGAACACCGGAGTTAAAAAAGCGAAAAGTCCGTTGATTTACAGAAAGTAGAAGAATAATAACAAGAATACATTGGCGATTATGACACAACCGAAACCGCCCAAAATCCACGAACGCAGCGAGCTTTTCTTACCGGAAAAAAAGAGTGCATAGCACATATTTACGGCAATATTACTTACTATCGCCTGCATACTGCAAGCCGTTATCAACGAAACGGGCACACTGCCCGTACCTTGTAGAAGATTCAAAATAAACGGAGTGATGTCACTGAAACCGGACACAAAGGAGAGTAAAGTCAACCCGCTCTTGCCGGCATATATCAACGTGTAATGGGTAGCTATTGTAAATACCACAAAAAGTACGGCAAAAATAAGCGCTACCTTAAATTCCAACGGGTTACTGCTGTCCTCATCTTCATCGGCCGCTCCCGATACGGCAGGACGTTTCCATTTGGAATGCAGAAACCAAGCCGTTCCCGCAGAGACAGCGGACATAATCAACAGATAGGGATAGATAGCCGTTAAAGTATCTACGCTGAATATACCAATCAGTATCAAGAATCGCAGGAACATCATACTGACTGCCAGCAGCATGGCGGCCACATATTCGGGAGCTTCCTGAGGTGATGCCTTACGGCTTTTACGCGCCAGTACGGATATAGTGGCAGTGCTGCTGTACAACCCTCCTACAATACCGGAAACCAGAATGCCCGATTCACGAAATACATATCTCTTCAGCAAATAAGAAAGATAGGAAATACCTGAAACCACTACCGTAGCCAGCCAAATGCTATAAGGCGTGAGATTGACGCCCGGTATCAGATTCTCGTTAGGCAGCATCGGAAGTATGATACCGCTAATGGCAAGGAACTTGGCAAGCGTAATCATTTCGTCATTCTTCATCCGCTGCGCCAGTTCGGTGAATGTATGTTTCAACTCCGTAAAGAGCAATACCGTCACAATCACCATTACATAAAACCAAGACGGCTGTGTAGCAACAATAGGCGCAATGCAATACGTAATGAGTGCAATGACAATAGTAGTAACCCCGAATACGTGAAACTGGGCTTGCTTAACGTAGTAGTTCAAAGCAAGCAATAGGCCTAAGATAGCCCCTCCCCCCATAAAAAGGCGATAGTCTACCGGATCAAGAATATAAAGGAGATAACCCAGAATACCGATAAAGGTAAAAGTACGGTCCGTACCGAAAAGGGTAGTCTCCCCTTCGCGCTTCAAGCTGATACGCCGCAAGGAAAGGCCTATAAGCAAAGAAAACACTGTCACCAAAATAAAAGTGACAAGTTCTTCCGGCAGGTATTGGTATAGTTTCTCCATATACGAATCAACAATTACGGGACATGATTAGTTTACTTCCATTCTTTAAACGGATGCTTCATCAACTGCGAATTATAATAACGGATGTCTCCCGTTACTTCCTGCCCGATAAAATCCGGCTTCTCGAAAGGCTCGCTCTCCGAGGTAAGCTCTACTTCCGCCACTACCAGTCCTTCATTTTCCCCATAGAACTCGTCTACCTCAAAAACATGGTTTCCACTGCGTATCAGATAACGGGTTTTATCAATAATACCCGGTTCGCACAACTTCATTAAGTCCTCGGCTTCATTCAAGGGAATCTCTTTCTCCCACTCGTAACGGCTGATGCCGGACACATCAGATGCCCCCTTAATGGTAAGGTAGCCCTGCCCGCCGCGTATGCGAACCCTTACCGTCCGTCCGCGCGCACTACTGATATATCCTTGAATGATGCGGTTCTGTGCGTATGCTTGCGACTTATACTCTCCTTTTATGAGAAACTTCCGTTCTATCTCTTGCGGCATATTCTGCTATTTTATTACCAGAAAGAGTACAATATCAGCATACCAACTACCAATACCAAAGCGGTCACTCCGATAATCAGCAATACTTTCTTGGCTTGTTGTTCCTCTTTCCGGCTGTGCATTACTTTCTTTTTACTCTTTCCCATGGTGTTTCTATAGTTTAAAGTTCAACGATAAACAAAGTAAAAGGAAATTCGGGAAGTTTGCAAACATTTATAAAAGAAAAAAGCGGGAAGTTAACATCATTGATTATATGATGTTAACTTCCCGCATATACGATATTAACTTTTTGCCCGCAACTCAGTTAACTTGTTCCGGGCAATGATGTTAACTTTTAAAAAGGGCTAAATAGTATCTCCGCCTGCAAACTCCATCAGGTAGGCCTTGACGAAACCGTCTATCTTTCCGTCCATTACTCCATTCACGTCCGACGTCTGGAAGTTGGTACGGTGGTCTTTCACACGCCGGTCATCGAACACGTAACTGCGAATTTGCGATCCCCACTCAATCTTCTTCTTACCGGCCTCCACCTTTGCCTGTTCCGCCATACGGTGTTGTAGTTCCTTATCGTACAGGATAGAACGCAACTGACGCATCGCGTTTTCGCGGTTCTTGGGCTGGTCGCGCGTTTCGGTATTCTCAATCAGAATTTCTTCTTCCTCGCCTGTATAAGGGTCTTTGAACTGATAACGCAGACGCACACCGGACTCAACCTTATTTACGTTCTGCCCGCCCGCACCACTGGAACGGAAAGTATCCCAAGAGATACGCGCTTGTTCAATATTCACCTCAATCGTATCATCTACCAGCGGAGTGACGAAAACAGATGCGAAAGATGTCATACGCTTACCCTGGGCATTGTAGGGAGATACGCGCACCAAACGGTGTACGCCGTTCTCGCCTTTCAGATAACCGTAAGCATAATCACCCGCTATCTCAATGGTACAAGCCTTGATTCCGGCTTCATCACCTTCCTGCAAGTTGGCGATAGTTGCCTTATATCCATGAGTTTCGGCATATCGCAAGTACATACGCATCAACATACTTGCCCAATCCTGGCTTTCCGTACCGCCGGCACCGGAATTGATTTTCAGTACGCAGTCCATCTGGTCGGCTTCTTCACGAAGCATATTCTTGAGTTCAAGGGCTTCTACAGCAACAGATGCTTTTGCATAGGCCTCATCCACCTCTTCTTCCGTCACCAGTTCATCTTTATAGAAATCGAATGCAAGTTGCAACTCATCTGCCATAACCTTGACTTCATTGTAGCCGGAAATCCATTGCTGCAAGCCTTTTACTTTCTTCATCTGTGCTTCGGCGGCTTTCTGGTCATCCCAAAAGCCCGGAGCTTGCGTACGCAACTGTTCCTCTTCTACTTGTATTTTCTTTCCTTCAATGTCCAGATAGCGGTTTAACGCTTCGGTACGTTCCTTGATATCTTTCAGTTGTTCAATGGTAATCATATACTTTCTTCAAATTCTATCTTTTTCGGATGCAAAGATAGTGCAAAAGTTTCATTCTTCGTACATCTTATCAATCAACTCTTTGTAGTTCTTTGATACCACAGAGCGCTTCAGCTTCAATGTATTTGTCAACTCGCCCCGTTCCATATTAAACGGTTCGGGCAATAAAGTGAAACGTTTCACTTGTTCATAGTGAGCAAACTGTTGCTGCAACGTATCAATGCGGGCACGGAACAAGCCCTGTACCTTAGGATGTTGCAACAAGTCCTCCATATCCTTATATTCAAGTCCCTTCTCTTTGGCATAATTCTTCACCAAGCCGTACACGGGAACTATCAGGGCGGACACAAACTTACGCTGATCGGCAATAACAGCAATCTGGTCGATATAACGGTCTATTGCCAGCTTGGTTTCCAAAGCCTGCGGGGAAATATACTTGCCATTGGAAGTCTTGAACAAGTCTTTAATGCGCTCAGTCAGATACAAGTGGTCACCCTTCATATAACCGGCATCACCTGTATGAAACCAACCGTCTTTGTCGATAGCCGCAGCAGTAGCTTCCGGCTTCTTGTAATAGCCGACAGTAATAGTCTTGCCTCGGAGCAGAATCTCATTGTTCTCTCCTATTTTCACTTCAACATCGGGCATCACAGTTCCTACCGAACCTATTTCATATCCCTTGTCGAGGAAACAGGAAACGGTAGCCGTAGACTCCGTCAGTCCATAGCCCACTACCATATTGATGCCTACGGAGTGTACAAATTCACATATTTCATCGGACACAGCCGCACCTGCCGTAGGGAAGAAGTTACCATTCTCAATACCGATTGTCTTTTTCAGCAAAGCATAAATAGTCTTTTCATAAAACTTATACTTCAAATGAAGCATCAACGGCGGTGTTTTGCCTGCACGCAGGTAATCTATGTTATGTATCTTGCCTACTTTGATGGCATCCAGCATCATCGCCTTCCGCAAACCGGTTTCCTGCGCAATCTTCTCTTGCACACCTGCATATACCTTTTCCCAGAAGCGGGGAACACTGCACATCAACGTAGGACGTATTTCCCTGATAGTGGTCTGAATATCTGCCGGGCGAAGATTAATGCAGACTTGTACTCCTCTGTGAATGCAGAGATAAGTCCAGGCTTTCTCAAATACATGTGTCAGCGGAAGGAAGTTCATGGACACGTCCTTATCCGTCATGGCGGTCAGGCGAATGTCATGAATGCGTATAGCTTCTCTGTAGTTGAAGTGATGCAGCATAACTCCCTTCGGCTCACCGGTAGTACCGGATGTATAAAGAATATTGGCAAGATCGTCGTCCGACGCACGGGCGGTACGCTCTTCTACAACATCGTTATGAGGAAGTCCCTCGCCCAACGCAAGGAAATCATCGTAGTAAATAGATGTTTTATCGCGAGGGTCGAGCACGACACTACGGTCAAAAACAATCAACTTCTGCAAAGAATGGCAAAAACCGAATGCGCTGAAGGCCGCATCGTATTGAAACTGTTCGCCTACAAAAAGGAAGCGTATCTGAGCGTCATTAATAATATACTGCGCCTGAGCCGAGGAACTGGTGGCATACAGCGGTATGGTCACCAAGCGATTGGCAAAAGCTGCAAAATCAGTAAACAAACATTCTGGTTTATTTTGTGAGAAGATACCGATATTCCTCTGTTCCTCCACTCCCAAAGCCACCAGCGCATTGGCTGCCTGACGTACTGTTTGGGAGAATTTATTCCAAGTGATAGGTATCCATTGTGATGTTTCATAGTCCCTGTATTTAAGGGCTACTTTGTCTCCATACTTCTCTGCCTGACGGTGTACCATGACAGACAAATGATGATAAGTCATATCTTTAATAAATTGGTAAATATGGGCACAAAGGTATTAGTTTTATTTGAAACTATCTCCCTTTTTCGGGATTTATCCGTAAGTTTGCAAAGTAATAACAAATATATAACTAATCTTGACGATGATAACCGACATACAGACTTTGGTTTCCGAAGCTACCGGATTGCTTAAATCATTGATAGCCATTCCCTCATTAAGCCGCGAAGAAGAACAAGCTGCGGACTTTCTACAGAATTACATCGAAATGCAGGGAATGTCAACCGGAAGAAAAGGCAACAACGTATGGTGTCTCAGCCCGATGTTCGACTTGAGCAAGCCGACGTTGCTGTTAAACTCACATATTGATACGGTGAAACCTGTAAACGGGTGGCGGAAAGTTCCGTTCACCCCATCGGAAGAGAACGGCAAGATTTATGGCTTAGGGAGTAACGATGCCGGAGCAAGTGTCGTTAGTCTGTTGCAAGTGTTCCTGCAACTCTGCCGGACTACACAGGCATACAATCTCATTTATTTGGCTTCCTGCGAAGAAGAAGTGTCGGGCAAGAACGGAATAGAATCCGTACTGCCGGAACTGCCGCCCATACAATTCGCCGTTGTGGGTGAGCCCACGGAGATGCAACCCGCCATTGCCGAAAAAGGACTAATGGTACTGGATGTTATCGCTTACGGTAAATCGGGCCATGCCGCCCGAAATGAAGGCGACAACGCCATATATAAGGTACTAAACGATATTGCCTGGTTCCGCGACTACCGTTTCACGAAAGAATCGCCCTTACTGGGGCCGGTGAAGATGAGTGTAACCATGGTAAATGCAGGGACACAGCACAATGTGATACCGGATCGTTGCACATTCGTTGTCGACATCCGCAGTAATGAATGTTATAGCAATCAGGAGCTTTTCGACGAAATACAGAAACATATCGGTTGTGAAGCCAAAGCCCGCTCTTTCCGTTTGAGTTCTTCGCACGCCTCACCCGACCATCCGCTGGTAAGAAAAGCTGTCGAGCTGGGCAGAGTGCCGTTCGGCTCTCCTACACTTTCAGACCAAGCGTTGATGTCATTCCCATCCATGAAAATAGGACCGGGCAAGAGCAGCCGTTCCCATACAGCCGATGAATTTATTTTCATCAGGGAGATTGAAGAGGCGATTACGCTCTATCTGGAATTATTGGACGGAGCAAAGATATAAGACCTACCTGTTCAGCCAAGGTTCGGGATTCAGTTTCTCCTTCTCGCGGCGTAGCTGGAAATGAAGTACCGTGCGCCCGCCATCAGCCCCGTCCGAGAATACCTGGCCGATAGCCTGCTTGGTAGTAACCATATCACCTTGTTTCACCGAGGCAGAAGACAGGTTACAATATACGGAAATATAAGCTCCATGACGGATAAGGATATTAAACAACCCGTTCAACTTGAATACTGCCGCTACCTTGCCGTTGAAGATGGCACGAGCTTGCGCTCCCGGTTTTCCTTGAATGTCGATACCCTTATTATCAAGTTTGACATTGCGCAATCCTTCCACCGCATATTGCCCGTAATGGCTGGTTATGATGTAAGCCCCGCTGATAGGCATAGGCAACTTACCACGATTATTGGCAAAGTCACCGGACAACTCGCGATCGGCTTTGCTCATAGTATAGGTCTCCAGAGGAGCCGCTTTTGTTTTGGAGGCGGATGTTGCCGGCTTATCCGTCTTTGCCCCTTCTTTCTTGCGGGCAGCCGCTTCACGACGCGCTTCTTCTGCGGCGCGTTTGCGGGCTTTCTCTATTTCTTCAGCAATCAAGCGGTCGATGCGTGCATTAAGCTGATTGGCTTCACGACGCTTCTTGGCAATCTCATTCTGCAATCCGCGCTGCTTCTTCTGCAGACTGGTTACAAGAGTACGCTTTTCCTTCTCCTGCGCTTCAAGCTTTACCTTTTCGGCTTCACGCTCTTTCAGCAAATTGGCTTTGGCAGTCCGTACCTGCCGTAGTTCCGCTTTCTTCTTATTGACCTGCTCTTGCTTCTTCAGCACTTCCTCGCCCTGCAGACGTTGGTAAGTGGCATACTCTCGTACATAACGCAAGCGGCGATAGGTCTGCGCCAAACTTTGGGCGGAGAAAATAAACATCAGCTTCTCTTCAATGGAGCGATTCTTATAAAGATATTGCACGGACGAGTCGTATTTCTTCTTCTTGTCCTTCAAGTCTCGCTGTAATTTCCCCAACTGACGTTCCAGTGACGCCAACTCACGGTCTATCGACTCCACATCATTATTTATGGTAAGAATATAGCGCTTGCGCTCCTCTATCTGCCCGGTCAGGGCGGCAAGTCCGTTCAGCTGGCTGCTTACGGTTTTCTTTGTAGTTTTCAGAAGTGTTTCCGATTCCGTAATCTGCTTTTGCAAAGCGCCGCGCTTACTTTCCAATTCTTTTATCAGCTTGTTAGACTGTGCAAGAAGCGGAAGGGCCAGACAGAAACAACTTATAAAAATACAAAGCAAACGTTTCATAAGCTCATCAGCATTTCTAATATTTCATGTAACTCGACTTGTGTATACTTTGAAGACAGTTCGGTAGGCGTCAGGGAAAACGAAGTACTGGAGAAGCCGGACAACTCAATTCTACCCTTCTCCAATGAAGGGATACCCAGTTCCTTTCCGGACAATTCCTTCTTCCCATTGGGCTTGGAAGCATCGAACAGTATCTTTTCCAAATGGACAAAATCGGCTTTCTTCGGCAATACATCCTTCAATTCTTTGCGAGTAGCCCGCACATAACGCTTACCCATGCGGTCTACCAGTAATATTTCTTCGGGCGTCACTTCCATGCGCGCCACCTCTGTACGTATAATAGGCATAAGGAAAGAGAGCTGCATCCGTTCACCGCTTATCAATTTCATCGTTCCGTTGACGGTGAAAACGGCATCTTTGGTAGGAACTGTCAATCGTACCTTAGAAGATAAGTAACGGGCGCTTTCAGGCAATTTGGATGTCTCCGCCTTACGGGAAGTCTTACAACCTGCCAAACAACAGAGAAGAAAAAGCATAAAGACCAGTGTCTTACTATTGAATTTTGTCTGTACCATCACCTTATCACTTTTATCATTTATCACTTTATCCCCCTATCGCCTTACTTTTCATCAATATATTTCTTCTTCTGAATCTTCTGTTTCAGCGTTTTGGACTTACTTCCTATCTCCAATGCCTGCTTCCAGTATTCCAAAGCCTTATCCGCATCACCTGTCATATAATAGATGTCACCGCAATGTTCCACGATAACATCACTCTTGCCGCCATCATTTTTCATGGCATCGTCTATATACAAACGGGCTTCGGCATAATTGCCTTTCTCAAACAGAATCCAAGCATAAGTATCCAGATAAGTAGCATTATTGGGTTCTGCCTTTACCGTCTTATAACTCATCTCCTCTGCTTTGTCCAGATTGCGGCGCTCAACGGACAAGTAATAAGCATAATTGTTCAATGCTCCGATATTGGAAGGATTATACACCAATGCCGAATCATAAGCGGCATAAGCTTCCGTATTCAGGTCTTTCGTATGGTAAGCATCTCCCAAGATGGAATAGAAATCCGAAACAACCTCTTTCTTACTGTCGGCCGTGATTTGCGTCAATGCTTTCCGGCAGACGGAAATCACATCATCAGTCCGTTCCGCCTGATTATAAGCAATGGCCAGATAGAAATAGAACTCCAACATTTCAGGGTTGGTTTCAACACCCGCTTCACACAAATTGATAACATCATTGTAATCTTCCTTGCGTACCGCCTCACCCAGCAACATCATACGTGCAGCCGTATTGGTAGGGTCTATTGCCAATACTTGGCGCAGCACGGGAAATGCTTCTTTGTTCATGCCTTTAGACAAAAGGTATTGGGAATAAAGCATCGGTATGCCCGCATCATCCGGTTCCTGTTCCAGAATACGGTTGAAAAGGTTGATGACCCGCGTACTATCCTTACCGTCCTGCTCATTCTGCACCACGAACTGCCGCATTACATTCAGCTTTGTTTCCGACGGCACTTTCTTGTTGAGCAATAATGTGTCCATCTGCTGCTGATAGAGTTCCTTCTGACCGGTCGCCTCATAATAAGATGCCAGCGAATACATCGCCATAGCGTTGTCCGGCTCTGCATCCAACACCTTACGATACATATTATATGCTTCTTCCTTCTTCCCGTTCTGCATATACACATCACCCAGCACAACTTGATAACGGGAATCCATCGGGTACTCCGCAACCAAACTCTCTATCTCATGGAAAGCATTCTTATTATCCTTCATTTGCAGGTAGATACGGAACTTCTCCATACTCAGCTGCTCGCTTTTGCCCATCTTTCCCTCAATACGGTTCAAGGTGGCAATTACCTTATCGTACTGTTCCTGCCGATTGTAGATATCCAACAAGGCATAAAGCGGATCAAGCTTATCAGTGAAACGTACGGACATACTTTCCAACAGCTTCGTCGCTTTTTCCGTCTCATCCTGCTGCTGATAGAGATTTGCCAGTCCCTGACTGTACCAATAATTGCCGGGATCATTCTCCACAGCTTTCTCCAATGCAGCTTGTCCCTGAGGCACTTGTTTCAAGAACAGATAATATTGAGCCAGTTCATATAGAGCCGACGAAGCATTCGGATTGATAGTCAGACAGTGCTGCAACAAATCAAAAGCTGCATCATAATCTTTCTGAATCTTCAAGCGGGCTGCTTCCAGAAAAAAGTAATCATACTTACGCTGCTGTTCCGGAGCGAGCACGGCAGTCTCCACCGATTGCACTTTCATCTTCTGGCGGGAAGTGCCGCAGGAAACAAACAGCACACAGGCCAATAAGCATCCGATTATGTAAATATTCTTATTTCTCATGCAAGCTTCTTGTTATACGCCCGTATGTCCAAAGCCACCGGCGCCGCGTTCTGTTTCGTCCAACACGTCCACCTCCTGCCATACAGCCTGCTCATGGCGGGCTATTACCATTTGGGCTATTCGTTCGCCATCCTCAATTACAAATGTTTCCGAAGAAAGGTTTACGAGGATAATACAGATTTCACCGCGATAGTCGGCATCGATGGTTCCCGGAGAATTCAATACCGAAATGCCTTTCTTGATAGCCAAACCGCTACGCGGACGGATTTGCGCTTCAAAACCTGCCGGCAAAGCAATGTACAAACCTGTAGGAACCAAACAACGCTGCAAGGGTTCCAAAGCTATCGGTTCGGAAAGGTTGGCGCGGATATCCATTCCGGCAGATAATTCAGTGGCATATGCGGGTAACGGATGTTTCGACTTATTTATAATTTGGACAGTCATACTACAATTTGCTATTTACGATTGAGATTACTTTAAATTCACTATTTAACGGGCAAAATTACGGATTTTGAAGCAAATAGTCATACATTTGCAGTTAAATAATAAGAAAGTAACAACATGATGGACTGGAATACCCTCATATCTGCCAAGCGATTCGGCTTGGAAGAGTTTCATAAAGAACGCCGCGAGAACCGTTCCGAATTTCAGCGGGATTACGACCGCCTCGTCTTCTCCGCACCTTTCCGGAGACTACAGAACAAGACGCAAGTATTCCCCCTGCCCGGAAGCATATTCGTACACAACCGGTTGACACATAGTTTGGAAGTCTCTTGTGTAGGCCGTTCATTGGGTAATGATGTAGCCAAAGCCATCCTTGCCCGACGTCCCGAATTGCAAAGTTCTTATCTGCCGGAAATCGGTTCTATTGTTTCCGCCGCATGCTTGGCACACGATTTGGGCAATCCGCCATTCGGCCATTCCGGCGAGCGTGCCATTTCCACTTTCTTTTCGGAAGGGAAAGGATTGGCTTTAAAAGAACAGCAACCTAACGGAGAACAACTCACCCCGGCGCAATGGGAAGACCTGACACACTTTGAAGGAAACGCAAATGCCTTCCGCCTGCTTACCCACCAATTTGAAGGACGCCGCAAAGGCGGCTTCGTTCTAACCTACTCCACACTTGCCAGCATCGTAAAATATCCCTTTTCATCGAGTTTAGCGGGACAAAAATCCAAATTCGGATTCTTCACGACCGAAGAAGAAAGCTTTCGGCGGATAGCTGAAGAATTAGGCATGAAGAAGCTTAATGACTCGCCCCTAAAATACGCACGCCACCCGCTCGTTTATCTGGTAGAAGCCGCAGACGATATTTGCTATCAGATGATGGATATTGAAGATGCCCACAAACTGAAGATTCTGACAACTCAGGAAACACAGGACTTATTACTGTCTTATTTCCCTGATGAGCGCAAAGCGCACATACTCGATACGTTCAAGATTGTGAGCGACACCAATGAACAGATTGCTTACCTGCGTTCTTCTGTCATCGGGTTGCTTATCGGCGAATGCACCCAAGCATTCCTTGACAATGAAACGCAAATTTTGGAAGGAGAATTTGAGGGAAGTCTCATCAAGCATATTGCAGAACGGCCTGCCACAGCCTATAAAAATTGCGAGAAGGTATCTTTCAAAAAGATATACCGTTCGCGTGACGTATTGGATATAGAACTTGCCGGATTTCGCATCATCAGCACTCTGCTCGAACTGATGATTGATGCGGTATGTTCACCGGAAAAAACATATTCGCAGTTGCTCATCAACCGGGTGTCCGATCAATACAACATGAAAGCAACTGCGTTATATGAAAGAGTGCAAGCCGTATTAGACTACATATCCGGAATGACGGACGTATTTGCCCTCGACCTATACCGGAAAATCAACGGAAACAGTCTGCCGGCCGTGTAATTACCTGCTTGGAAAAAATATCTTATTCGCTCCGGAAGTCAGATTGCATGATTCCGGTTCGCTCTCGATGAATGACTGGATATGCCGGATACGTTTCTCTGCCAGAATTTCATCGACAGCGATTAAGATTCCCGTTTCTTCCACATCACCGAAACCGTAATTAATAGCTGTACCGAACATACGCATTGTCGGGCTAAGACTCATGTACGCATTCACCAACGGCGGAATATTGTATCCCAATTTACGGATTTCACCATTCAGAATCTTATAATCCTCCTTAAATGTATCTTTACAGAATAAAGCTGCCAATTCATTTTCGTCAGCTTCCAGTTGTAACGGTTTCATCGGAGTAATCAAGCTATCCTTATCCGCAAAATGCTTCTTCAAGAAATAAAGAATCATGTCGCGTCCCTTACGGATATAACTGGGATACATGGTAACCTTTCCGAAGAAATATTTCACATTAGGCATAACCACCGTTAATGCGCCCAAACCGTCCCATAAATTATCCAGCGCAAACAATCCCTTGCTATCACGACGGGTAGACTGATATTCGAGCGTCACGAATGAACGTCCGAGTTCGATGGTGGTAGGAAGATACTCATTCAGGAACTTCTCGGAAAAATTAAACATATGCGCAGTAGCCAAAATCGGCGCCCCATGCTCGTCAAAGCGTACATCCGTACCGAGAATATAGCGATAACCGCCCAATATCTCCTCCGCTTCCGGATTCCAGACAATCAACTGCTTATAGGGATTATCCATCAAATCGTATTCGTCAAGGTCCATGGACAACCCTGTTCCGCCACCGGCAGCACGAAATGCAATCTCACGCAGACGCCCGATTTCTTTCATCGTATTAGGTGAGTCCTGAGCGGTAATAATGTATATCTGATTATTACTCTTGTTCGTCATGCGCAAGCGTTTGTCTTCAGTCAACTCCGCTTTCAGCAATTCTTTGCTTATCGGTGCAATAATATCTTCCATCTTCCGATTTTCTATTTTTTAATATTCAATTTTCAACTTATAATTTATACACGATATCCTTCACATACTGCGCCCATTGTGCAGGTGTTTTCGTTTTATCGAATGTTTGCCAGGGAATAGGCTTGCCTATTGTAATAGTAAATGTTTTATGACGGTTTTTCAGCATTTCGTCCGCCAAGTAAAGCATGGCAATATTGAACTTGATGCCCAACGTTTTACAAAGATTGGCCAGATTATAAAAGAAGTCGGAATTACGTCCCTCAAAATGAATGGGAACTACATCACGATGTGCTTCAACACTCTTTACTATAAATGTCTTCTTCCAGTCCAAATCACGGATAACCCCATTCTGACGACGCGAGCAAAGTCCGGCAGGAAACATAATAAGTTGGTCATCCGACGCAAATCCGGCTTCCACCATTTTCGGAAAGTCCTTAGCCTGCTTGCCGGTCTTATTGATAGGAATGCAAAGGGGAGCCAATCCGTGCAGGTTCATGAGCAAGTCGTTTACCATATATTTCACCTTTCCATCGTAATAAGTTCCAAGCACGTAACCCAGCGCCACTCCATCCTGTCCGCCCAAAGGATGATTGGAAACAAACGTATAAAGACCGTCCTTAGACAGATTCTCCTCGCCTTTTACAATCAATTTGGCATCAAGGAAGTCCAAACAAGCCTGCAGAAACTCCACCCCAACTTTATCTTTCGACTCTTTCAGAAAGACATTCAATTCATCTTGATGAACGATGCGCTTCAAATAAGACACGACAAACTTAGGGATATATTTTACATGCTTCGGAGCTTTCTCCCGAAGAATCTTATCAATGTCAATCAAAAATAAAGAGTCGTCAGCCATTCTTTTTATGATGAAATGATTGCGCAAAATTAACGCATCTTTTTAATTAAATGCAAATATTTGATAGAAAACTGCACCCAAAATCTATCAAACAGCACCTAAAATCTATCAATTGATAGATTTTACCCCAAAGATTGCCTAAAAACCACCCGTCACAAAGCTAAAATTTCCGTAAACTTGCATTGCTGAAAAGCTAAACGAACAAGTAATCATTTAACAAAGCACATTATGAACAGTATTACATTTAAAAAAGATCTGGTTGGAGTACAAAACGACTTATTACGCTTCGCATATAAGCTCACCTCCGACCGCGAAGAAGCAAACGACCTTCTTCAGGAAACCTCTCTCAAGGCTTTGGATAATGAAGATAAATACATGCCCGATACTAATTTCAAGGGGTGGATATATACTATCATGCGCAACATCTTTATCAACAACTACCGTAAAGTTGTGCGCGACCAGACATTTGTAGACCAGACAGACAATCTTTATCATCTGAACCTGCCGCGTGACTCCGCCTTTGAGAGTACGGAAAGCACATACGACCTGAAAGAAATGCACCGCATTGTCAACGCACTGCCGCGTGAATATAAAGTTCCATTCTCCATGCATGTTTCCGGTTTTAAATACCGCGAAATAGCTGAGAAGCTGGGTCTTCCATTAGGAACCGTAAAAAGCCGCATCTTCTTTACCCGCCAAAAACTACAACAAGATTTGAAAGATTTTGTTTAACTAACACCCGATATAAAGTCATCCCATGAGATAAGCACATTCATCTCATGGGATGATTTTTTTTATCCAATACCCGCATCAATCCCCCACCAATAAAGTGATACAGCACCATATTCATTTTCAACAGTATAAGTAATCAACAACTTGTTGAAAACTTCTAAGCAAGATTTTAGTTAAAACATTGTGGGGAATTGTGGGGAAATGTGTATTTTTACCGTCGCTTATTATAATAAGGTGAAAATGATACGCTTTTTAGGCAATATTGAAGCAAAGACAGATACAAAGGGACGCGTATTTATCCCCGCCAGCTTCCGGAAACAGCTACAAGCCGTTTCCGAAGAAAGACTTGTATTGCGCAAAGACGTATTCCAAGACTGCTTGATACTCTATCCCGAAAGCGTCTGGTTCAAAACGCAAACCCAACTTCGGCAGAGGCTGAACAAGTGGAATGCCAAACACCAACAAATCTTCCGGCAATTCGTCAGTGATGCGGAAATCATGATTCCCGACGGGAACGGACGTATCCTGCTGCCTAAGCGTTACTTGCAAATGGCAGGCATACAAAGCGATGTACGCTTTATCGGCGTGGACAACACCATTGAAATCTGGGCGAAAGAGAAGGCTGAACAACCTTTCATGAACCCGGAAGAGTTCAGCGAAGCGTTACAAGATATTCTGGGAGATGATAATTGGGAAGCGACAGAGAGAAGTGGTGAGACAATAGAGCAATAAACGATTCTAACGAAAGAAAAATGAAGGAAGAAACGACATATCATATTCCGGTATTACTAATGCCAAGTGTTGACGGAATGGACATCCGTCCGGACGGAACGTACGTGGACGTAACATTCGGCGGAGGCGGTCATTCCCGGGAAATACTGTCCCGCTTAGGCAAAGGAGGAAGATTACTGGGATTTGACCAAGATGAGGATGCGGAACAAAACATCGTAAACGACCCGCACTTTACATTTGTACGCAGCAACTTCCGCTATCTGCATAATTTCCTGCGCTATCACGGTATCGAGCAAGTGGATGCCGTACTTGCCGACCTCGGTGTGTCATCACACCACTTCGATGACAGCGAGCGGGGATTTTCTTTCCGTTTCGACGGAGCGCTCGATATGCGTATGAACAAGCGTGCCGGGCTCACCGCTGCCGATATTGTGAATACATACGACGAAGAGCGTCTTGCCGATATATTCTATTTGTACGGAGAATTAAAGAACAGCCGCAAATTAGCGTCTGTCATAGCCAAGGCACGCGCTACCCAAAAGATTAGCACCATCGGAGAATTCCTGGACATTATCAAGCCCCTATTCGGACGCGAAAGAGAAAAGAAAGAACTTGCAAAAGTATTTCAAGCGTTGCGCATCGAAGTCAATCAAGAGATGGAAGCGCTGAAAGAAATGCTCTATGCGGCTACGGAAGCATTAAAGCCCGGCGGCCGGTTGGTAGTAATCACCTACCATTCGCTGGAAGACCGCATGGTGAAAAACATAATGAAGACCGGCAACATAGAAGGCAAGGCGGAAAAAGACTTCTTCGGAAACGTGCAAACGCCTTTCCGTTTGGTAAACAACAAAGTGATTGTTCCGGACGAAGCCGAGATTGAGCGTAATCCGCGTTCACGAAGCGCCAAGCTGAGGATTGCGGAAAAAGTGGCGGAAGGAAAGAAGTGACAAGACGGTAATGTGGTAAAATAACAAGGTGATGAACGAGACAGGTACCAAACAAGAAGAACAAAAAAGCGAAAAAGTAAAAAGACACACTTCGCTAAAGAATATTATAGGCGGCGATATTCTGGCTACGGACTTTTTCCGTCGTCAGACAAAACTACTTGTCCTTATCATGGTTCTTATTCTGTTCTACATCCACAACCGTTACGCTTGCCAGCAACAGATGATAGAGATAGACAAACTCAAAAAAGAGTTGATAGATATAAAATACGATGCTCTGACGCGCAGCTCCGAATTGATGGAACGAAGCCGCCAATCGCGCATCGAAGAATATATTGCAACGAAAGAAAGCGATTTGCAGACTTCAACCAATCCGCCATATTTAATCAAATAGGCGCAAGGTACGAGGAGCAAATAAGATTTAGTAAATCGTACACGACGATTTAGTAAATTGCAAGCAACGATTTAGTAAATCGTAGACCATGAATTAGTAAATTGTAAATAGTGAAATAGTAAACTAAAAAAAGCCTTGGCAGTAAACAAGAAAAATATAATGACCCGTTACTTCTTCGTAGTCCTCGTCATGGGACTGATAGGAGTAGCTATTATCGTAAAAGGCACTGTCATCATGTTTGCCGAACGGCAGTACTGGCAAGATGTCGCCGACCGCTTTGTGAAGGAGAATGTTACGGTGAAACCCAACCGCGGAAACATCCTTTCATCCGACGGTAAGCTAATGGCGAGTTCCCTGCCGGAGTACCGCATCTATATGGACTTCAAAGCCGGTGGTGAGAAGAAAGACACCATGCTTATGAATCATCTGGGTGAAATATGCGAAGGACTGCACCAAATATTCCCCGATAAAAGCGCCGCCGAATTTAAAAGACACTTGTTAAAAGGGCGCAAAAAGGGAAGCCGTAATTACCTGATTTACCCCAAACGCATCTCTTACATCCAGTACAAAGAAGCCAAGAGGTTACCGGTGTTCAACCTGAACAAATACAAAGGCGGCTTCCACGAACAGATTTACAATCAGCGCAAAAAGCCTTTCGGCTCTTTGGCAGCCCGTACGTTGGGCGACCTCTACGCCGACACGGCACAAGGGGCAAAGAACGGTATCGAGCTGGCATTTGATACGCTGTTGAAAGGACGCAACGGCATCACCCATCGCCAAAAGGTGATGAACAAATACCTGAACATAGTGGACATTGCTCCCGTAGACGGCTGCGACATTATCTCCACCATCGACGTAGGTATGCAGGATATTTGCGAGAAAGCATTGATAGACAAGCTGAAAGAAATCAATGCCAATGTAGGTGTCGCCGTATTGATGGAAGTACAAACGGGAGAAGTAAAAGCCATTGTCAACATGATGAAAGCGGGTGACGGCAACTATTACGAAATGCGCAACAATGCCATCAGTGATATGCTGGAGCCGGGCTCCACATTCAAGACAGCCTCCATCATGGTAGCCCTCGAAGACGGAAAAATCACCCCCGACACCGAGGTTGATACGGGCAACGGCATCATGATGATGCACGGCCGCCCGATGAAAGACCATAACTGGCACCGGGGCGGATATGGCAAAATCAATGTGACACGTATTCTGGAAGTATCATCCAACATCGGCGTTTCTTACCTTATCGACAAGCACTATAGCGACAATCCGCAAAAGTTTGTAGACGGATTGAAGCGTATCGGCATAGACCGCCCGCTTCATCTGCAAATAGCCGGAGAAGGTAAGCCTAACATCCGCGGTCCGAAAGAACGTTACTTTGCCAAGACTACTTTGCCTTGGATGAGTATAGGCTACGAAACGCAAGTACCGCCACTGAACATCCTGACTTTCTATAACGCCATTGCCAACAACGGTACGATGGTACGCCCGAAATTCGTGAAAGCGGCGGTGAAAGACGGTGAGGTTGTGCATGAATTCCCTACGGAGGTTATCAATCCCAAGATTTGCTCGGACAATACGCTGACGCAGATACGGGAGATTCTGTACAAAGTAGTCTCCGAAGGTTTGGCAAAGCCTGCGGGAAGCAAGCAATTTGCCGTAGCCGGCAAAACGGGTACGGCACAGATTTCACAAGGCGCCGCCGGGTATAAGGCAGGACGGGTGAATTATCTCGTCAGCTTCTGCGGATACTTCCCGGCAGAGGCTCCCAAATACAGTTGCATCGTCTCCATACAGAAGCCGGGACTTCCGGCATCGGGCGGTTTAATGGCGGGTAGCGTATTCAGCAAGATTGCAGAGAGGGTATATGCCAAGAATCTGCGATTTGACATACGCAGTGCGATAGACAGCACCACAAATGTGATTCCTGCAGTAAAGGCCGGAGAGATGAACGAAGCGTTGCGTGTGCTCAACACATTGGATGTTCCGGTACAGAAACAGTTTGAAACACAAAAAGGGAGAGAATTATGGGGACACAGCCAGGCTGCCCCGTCTGCCGTTATCCTGCAAAATCAGAAGGTTTCCGCCGGCATAGTACCCAGCGTAGTGGGCATGGGGGCCAAAGATGCCGTTTATTTGCTGGAAAGCAAAGGGCTCAAAGTACGCCTCAACGGAATCGGCAAAGTAAGAAGCCAGTCCATTGCGGGTGGAAGCCGGCTGGTAAGAGGTCAGACAATAGCCTTGACTTTACGTTAACAATAGAATATACATTATATATAATAAGGTATGAAATTAAGCGAACTATTAAAAGCGATACAACCGATACAGATTATCGGCAGTACGGAGATTGATATAACCGGAGTAAATATAGACTCCCGTTTAGTGGCGGCCGGACATTTGTTTATGGCAATGCGCGGCACGCAGACCGACGGGCACACATATATCCCGACAGCCATTGACAAAGGCGCTATAGCTGTGCTGTGCGAAGATATGCCGGAAGAGCTTAACCCCGACATTACATATATCCAAGTAAAGGACAGCGAAAATGCGGTAGGCAAGATTGCCACCACCTTCTACGGCGACCCTACCTCCAAAATGGAGTTGGTAGGCGTAACCGGCACCAATGGCAAAACAACCATCGCCACCTTATTATATAATACATTCCGCTATTTCGGGTATAAAGTAGGACTGATTTCTACCGTATGCAACTACATCGACGACCAGCCCGTTCCGACCGAGCATACCACTCCGGACCCGATTACCCTCAACCGCCTGTTGGGCGAGATGGCAGACTCCGGATGCAAATACGCATTTATGGAAGTCAGTTCCCACTCCATCGCACAGCAACGCATTAGCGGCCTGAAGTTTACCGGAGGTATCTTCACCAACCTTACGCGTGACCACTTGGACTATCATAAGACAGTGGAGAACTACCTCAAGGCGAAAAAGAAGTTCTTCGACGATATGCCGAAGAATGCGTTCAGCCTGACCAATCTGGATGATAAGAACGGACTGGTTATGACTCAGAATACACGTTCGCACGTATATACCTATTCATTAAGAAGCCTCAGCGACTTTAAAGGGAAAGTATTGGAATCTCATTTTGAAGGGATGTTGCTCGATTTCAATAACCGCGAGCTGGCCGTACGCTTCATCGGCAGGTTCAACGCGTCCAACCTTCTTGCCGTGTTCGGCGCAGCCGTGTTATTAGGCAAAAAAGAAGAAGATGTCCTCGTTGCCCTCAGCACTCTGCATCCGGTAGCCGGCAGATTCGACTCAATCCGTTCCCCGAAGGGGATTACCGCCATTGTAGACTACGCCCATACTCCGGATGCTTTGGTGAATGTGCTGAATGCCATCCACGGCGTATTGGAAGGTAAGGGAAAGGTTATTACCGTAGTTGGCGCAGGCGGCAACCGCGACAAAGGGAAACGCCCTATCATGGCGAAAGAGTCAGCCCGTTTGAGCGACCGGGTTATCATCACTTCCGACAACCCCCGCTTTGAAGAGCCGCAAGACATCATCAACGATATGCTGGCAGGCTTGGACAAAGACGATTTGCAGAAAACGATCAGCATCACCGATAGAAAAGAAGCCATAAAAACCGCCTGTATGCTGGCACAACCGGGAGACGTAATCCTCGTTGCCGGCAAAGGACACGAAAATTATCAGGAGATAAAAGGAGTGAAACACCATTTTGATGACAAAGAAGAGTTAAAGGCGATTATGTTTTAGAGTCATAAGGCGGTAATGTGACATCACACTACCCCTTATCACTTATTATTATAAAAGAGAGAGACTATGTTATACTACTTATTCCAATGGTTAGATAAATACGACTTCCCCGGTGCGGGTATGTTCGGTTATACATCTTTCAGGGCGTTAATGGCTATCATCCTGGCATTGCTCATTTCGAGTATATGGGGTGACAAGTTCATTAATTTATTAAAACGCAAGCAAATCACCGAAACACAGCGGGATGCCAGTATCGACCCGTTTGGCGTAAACAAGGTGGGCGTACCAAGTATGGGCGGGGTAATCATAATCTTTGCCATTTTGATTCCCTGCCTGTTGCTGGGCAAGTTAGGTAATATCTATATGATTCTAATGCTTGTCACAACCGTTTGGTTGGGCTCATTGGGATTTGCCGACGACTATATCAAGATATTCAAGAAAGACAAGGAAGGCCTGCACGGTAAGTTCAAGATTATCGGTCAGGTAGGTCTCGGGCTCATCGTAGGACTTACGCTGTATCTCAGCCCGCAGGTCGTTATTCGTGAAAACATCGAAGTGGAAAAGCCCGGACAAGGCATTGAAGTAGTACATGCCGCCAAAGAAATCAAGGCTACACAGACTACCATTCCTTTTTTCAAAAGCAATAACCTTGACTATGCCGACCTCGTATCCTTTCTGGGAGAGCATGCCCAAACAGCCGGCTGGATACTGTTCGTATTCGTCACAATCTTCGTTGTGACAGCCGTTTCCAACGGCGCTAACCTGAATGACGGCATGGACGGCATGGCAGCGGGCAACTCCGCCATCATCGGTCTGACTTTGGGTATACTGGCATACGTATCCAGCCACATCGAATATGCCGGTTATCTGAACATCATGTATATCCCTGGGTCGGAAGAACTGGTAATCTTCATCTGCGCCTTTATCGGTGCAATGATAGGCTTCCTCTGGTACAATGCTTATCCGGCACAAGTATTCATGGGTGATACGGGTAGTCTGACCATCGGCGGCATCATTGCCGTATACGCCATCATTATTCACAAAGAACTATTGATACCGATTCTCTGCGGCATATTCCTCGTAGAGAACCTGTCGGTGATTCTGCAACGGGTATATTACAAGGCCGGTAAACGAAAAGGAGTCAAGCAGCGTCTCTTTAAGCGAACGCCGATACACGACCACTTCCGCACCGGCATGAACCTGATAGAACCCGGTTGCAAAGTGGTATTTACCCAACCGACGCAATTGTTCCATGAATCAAAGATTACCGTCCGTTTCTGGATTGTAACCATTGTACTGGCGGCAATAACAATTATAACGTTAAAGATAAGATAACAATTAAATGAGGAATTCTTCATTCATCATTCTTCATTCTTAATTATAATAAAGTATGAGTAGAATTGTAGTTTTAGGAGCAGGCGAAAGCGGCGCGGGAGCTGCCGTACTTGCCAAAGTCAAGGGTTTCGACACGTTCGTATCCGATATGTCCGCCATTAAAGACAAGTACAAGGAACTGTTGAACAAGTATGACATTGCTTGGGAGGAGGGACAGCATACGGAAGAACTGATACTCAATGCCGATGAAGTGGTAAAAAGCCCCGGTATCCCTAATGATGCTCCGCTGATTCTGAAGTTAAAAGAAAAAGGTATTTCTATCATCTCCGAGATAGAATTTGCCGGACGTTATACAAACGCCAAGATGATTTGTATTACAGGTTCTAACGGTAAGACTACCACTACTTCGCTCATTTACCACATCTTTAAGAGTGCGGGACTGAACGTGGGGCTGGCCGGAAACATCGGCAACAGCCTTGCCTTGCAAGTAGCAATGGAAAAGCACGATTATTATATTATCGAGCTCAGTTCCTTCCAACTGGATAATATGTATAAGTTCCGTGCCAATATCGCTGTCCTGATGAATATCACTCCCGACCATCTGGACCGATACGATCATTGTATGCAGAAATACGTAGATGCCAAATTCCGCATCACGCAAAACCAGACGCCGGAAGATGCCTTCATCTACTGGAACGACGACCCTATTATCCGCAAGGAGTTGGAGAAGCATGGTCTGAAAGCGCATCCCTATCCTTTTGCCGCCGTGAAAGAGGATGGAGCCATCGCTTATGTGGAAGACGGCGAAGTGGAAATCAACGAGCCTATCGCTTTCAATATGGAACAAGAGGAGCTTGCCCTGCACGGAACCCACAATCTCTATAATTCACTGGCTGCCGGTATCTCTGCCAACCTTGCAGGTATCAGGAAAGAAGATATACGCAAAGCCCTGTCCGACTTCAAGGGTGTGGAGCACCGATTGGAAAAAGTGGCGACCGTACGCGGCATCCGGTTCATCAATGACTCCAAAGCAACCAACGTCAATTCTTGCTGGTATGCCTTACAAAGCATGACAACCAAGACCGTACTTATTCTTGGCGGCAAAGACAAAGGGAATGATTATACCGAAATAGAGGACTTGGTACGCACCAAATGCTCAGCCTTAGTTTACTTGGGGCTGCACAATGAAAAGCTGCATGAGTTTTTTGACCGTTTCGGTCTGCCTGTAGCCGATGTGCAAACCGGTATGAAAGATGCGGTAGATGCAGCTTTCAAGCTGGCACAGAAAGGTGAAACGGTATTATTGAGCCCCTGTTGCGCCTCATTCGACCTCTTCAAGAGCTACGAAGACAGAGGTGACCAATTTAAGAAATACGTAAGAGAGCTATAAATGGATTTATTAAAAAGCATATTCAAAGGAGATAAGGTAATCTGGATTATCTTCCTCTTCCTCTGTCTCATCTCCATCACAGAGGTGTTCAGTGCTGCCAGTACGCTTACTTACAAGAGTGGCGACCATTGGGGCCCTATCACCCAGCACAGCATTATTCTAATGGTGGGTGCTGTGATTGTGGTTCTTATGCACAACATCCCCTATAAATGGTTCCAAGTGTTTCCCGTCTTCCTGTTGCCGGCTTCCGCAATATTGCTGGTGCTGGTTATGATGATGGAGCGCATCAATGGCGCGGCACGCTGGATGACATTCATGGGTATACAGTTCCAGCCCTCGGAGATTGCAAAAATGGCGGTTATCATCGTCACGGCTTTTATACTATCCAAAGGGCAGGACGAGGACGGCGCCAATCCGAAGGCTTTCAAGCGGATTATGATAATAACCGGAGTTATCTGCCTGCTCATTGCTCCGGAGAACCTGTCCACAGCGGCATTGTTGTTCGGGGTGGTCTTTTTGATGATGTTCATAGGACGTGTCTCCGCAAAAAAACTATTGATACTGATTGGCGGTTTGGCATCGGTAGGTATTATTGCCGTAACTTTCCTGCTGATGACAAAGAACAGCGACATACCTTTCCTGCACCGGTTTGATACATGGCGCGCCCGTATTGAGAAATTCACGAGTGACAAGGAAGTACCCGCCGCCAAGTTTGACATAGACAAAGATGCACAGATAGCCCACGCACGTATCGCCGTTGCCACCAGCAATGTTGTGGGCAAAGGTCCGGGTAATTCCGTGCAGCGGGACTTCTTGAGCCAGGCATTCTCCGACTTTATCTTTGCCATTATCATCGAAGAACTCGGACTGGTAGGAGGAGTCGTAGTTGTATTCCTCTACATCTGCCTATTGATACGTGTAGGGCGTATTGCCAAGAAATGCGACCGTACTTTCCCCGCCTTTCTCATCATCGGCATCGCCCTGTTACTGGTGTCACAGGCCGTCTTCAACATGATGGTAGCCGTGGGGTTGGCTCCCGTTACCGGACAGCCGCTACCGCTTATCAGCAAGGGAGGTACTTCTACGTTGATAAACTGCGCTTATATCGGCATGATATTAAGCGTCAGCCGATATACAGCCAAGCTGGAAGAACAGAGAGAACACGATGCGCAAATCACCATGCAAGTAGAAGCCGGCAACGGAGACGAGAGTATTTACAGTGAGGCGCAAAGCGCCGCAGAGCCGACAGCCAAAATGCTGAACAGCGATGCCGAATTTGAATAAGATTAATCATCAGTAGTAGCAAGTAGATAAACTTAGATATGGAAACAAAGAATAACAAGCCGCGCATTATTATCAGCGGTGGCGGCACAGGCGGACATATTTTCCCGGCTGTATCCATCGCCAACGCAATTAAGGAGTTGTGCCCCGATGCGGAAATCCTGTTTGTAGGCGCAGAAGGGCGTATGGAAATGCAGCGTGTACCCGATGCCGGCTACAAGATTATCGGTCTGCCTGTAGCGGGATTTGATCGCAAGCATTTGTGGAAGAACTTTGCCGTATTGGTAAAACTGGCGCGCAGCCAATGGAAGGCGCGCAGAATCATCAAACAATTCCGTCCGCAAGTGGCAGTAGGCGTAGGCGGTTATGCCAGTGGTCCTACCCTGAAAACGGCAGGAATGATGGGAGTTCCAACCTTAATACAAGAGCAAAACTCTTATGCAGGTGTCACCAACAAGCTACTTGCCAAGAAAGCCTGTAAGATATGCGTTGCCTACGAAGGTATGGAAAAGTTCTTTCCTGCAGAGAAAATTATCATGACCGGCAACCCGGTCCGTCAAAATCTGTTCGGACATTCCATTTCGCACGAAGAAGCCGTACGCTATTTCAGTTTGGACCCGTCCAAAAAGACTATTCTGATATTGGGCGGTAGTCTTGGGGCGCGAACCATTAACCGGACTTTAACCGCAGGGCTTGACATCATTCGGCAGAACCCCGACATACAGTTCATTTGGCAAACCGGTAAAATATACATCGACCAAGTAAGAGCCGCCATCACCACAGCAACCGGTGAAGCCGTGCATCATCCTCATATCAACGCCATTCCTAATCTGTATGTAACAGATTTCATCAAAGACATGGCGAATGCCTATGCGGCAGCCGATTTGGTAATCTCCCGCGCCGGTGCAGGTTCCATCTCTGAATTCTGCCTGCTGCGCAAGCCTGTAATCCTTGTTCCATCGCCCAATGTGGCGGAAGACCACCAGACCATGAATGCGCTGGCGCTCGTCGATAAAGACGCCGCTATCTATGTAAAGGATGCGGAAGCCCAAGAAAAACTTCTGCCCGTAGCACTGGCAACCGTAAAAGACAGTAGTAAGCTGAAAGAATTGAGTAACAATATCGCCAAATTGGCACTACCCGGCTCGGCAACAATCATTGCCAAAGAGGTACTGAAACTTATAAAATGACAAGGACATGAATATAGAAACTATAAAATCCGTTTATTTCGTCGGCGCCGGCGGCATTGGCATGAGCGCACTGATACGCTATTTCCTTTCCAAAGGCAAATTCGTAGCAGGGTATGACCGCACACCAAGCGCGCTGACCGGACATCTGATTGCAGAAGGTGCACAAATACATTATGAGGAAAACGTCGCCCTCATTCCGGAGAATTGTAAGGAGAAAGAAAGCACTCTGGTTGTGTACACCCCTGCCATTCCTCAAGAACATGCTGAGTTGACATACTTCCATGAAAACGGCTTTGAGATACATAAACGTTCCCAAGTACTGGGTACAATCACCCGCAGCAGCAAGGGACTGTGCGTTGCCGGCACTCATGGAAAGACCACTACGAGTACAATGGCCGCACACCTATTCCACCAGTCGCATATAGGCTGTACCGCTTTTCTCGGCGGTATTTCCAAAAACTACGGAACAAACCTGCTTTTGTCGCAAACCAGCCCGTACACTGTAATTGAAGCGGACGAATTCGACCGTTCCTTTCACTGGCTCTCTCCCTATATGAGCGTCATCACCGCCACAGACCCCGACCATTTGGATATATACGGTACACGCGAAGCTTACCTTGAAAGTTTCCGCCACTACACCACCCTTATCCAACCGGGAGGCGCATTGATTATCCGTAAAGGCCTTGCCTTGCAGCCGGAGGTACAACCGGGAGTAAAGATATACACCTACTCTCGCAACGAAGGAGACTTCCATGCAGAGAATATCCGCATCGGCAATGGTGAAATCTTCATAGACTTCGTTGCGCCGGACACCCGCATCAATGACATCCGGCTCGGTGTGCCCATCGGCATCAACATAGAAAACGGCGTGGCTGCCATGGCGCTTGCCCACCTGAACGGGGTCACCGATGAGGAAATCAAACAAGGAATGGCAAGTTTCCGCGGAGTAGACCGCCGCTTTGACTTCAAGATTAAAACAGACAAGCTCGTATTCCTCAGCGACTACGCCCATCATCCTGCCGAAATCGCACAAAGCGTAACGTCCATTCGCGAACTCTACAAGGACAAGAAGATAACCGCTATCTTCCAGCCGCACCTTTATACCCGCACCAAGGATTTCTACAAAGAGTTTGCAGACAGTCTTTCTCTATTGGACGAGGTGATTCTGACAGAAATCTATCCTGCCCGCGAGCAACCCATTCCCGGTGTCAGCAGCCGGCTCATTTATGACAACCTGCGCCCAGGTATCGAAAAGTGCATTTGTAAGAAAGAAGATATTCTGAACCTGCTTTCGGAGAAACCTATCGAAGTGCTGATAGTGTTGGGAGCCGGCGACTTGGATAACTATGTGCCTTCCATAACCCAATTGCTTGAACAGAGAGCAAACAGTTAATAATAAATCGTGAAACAGTAAATAAGCCTATGATTAAACGGATTTTACTCTCCATCGTCCTGCTGCTTGTCCTCGCCTATCTGGTAGTAGCCGTTACCGCTTTCAACCGAAAGCCGGTCGGTCAGGTGTGCCGCGATGTAGAGTTGGTCATCAAGGATACGGTATACGCCGGTTTCATCACGAAAAAGGAAGTAGCCGCCATGCTGGAGAAGAAAGGCATCAGCCCCATAGGCAAAAACTTGGATCGTATCCGCACCAAGACTTTAGAACAGGTACTCTCCAAGCATCCGCTTATCGACGAAGTGGAATGTTACAAGACACCAAGCGGCAAACTCTGTATCGAAGTAAGCCAACGCATTCCAATCCTGCGGATAATGAGTGCCAATGGCGATAACTACTATCTGGACAACAAAGGCACAGTGATGCCGCCTGATGCAAAGTGCGTTGCACACCTCGCCATTGTAACCGGAAACGTAGAAAAGTCGTTTGCCATGAGGGATTTATATAAGTTTGGTGTATTTTTGCAAAAGAATTCGTTCTGGGATGCACAAATCGAACAGATCCATGTATTACCGGGCAAAAACATAGAGTTAGTACCGCGTGTAGGCGACCATATCATCTACCTCGGCAAATTAGATGGTTTCGAACAAAAACTGAAACGAGTAAAGACATTCTACGAAAAAGGCTTAAACAAAGTAGGCTGGAACAAATATTCCCGCATCAGTGTTGAATTCGGTAACCAGATTATCTGCACGAAAAGAGAATAGTTTCCGTGTAGCAAATAGTAGACAGTAAATAGTAAAATAGTAAATAAAATAGTTATGGCAACAACAGATTTCATCGCCGCTATTGAGTTGAGTTCTTCCAAGATTTCCGGTATCACAGGAAAGAAGAACAGTGACGGAAGTATTCAGGTGTTGGCTTATGCACGTGAAGACGCCTCCTCGTTCATTCACAAGGGTGTCATCTACAACATAGATAAGACAGCGCAGGCATTGACTTCCATCACCAACAAACTGGAAAGCCAGCTTAACAACTCCATTGCCAAAGTATATGTAGGCATCGGCGGACAATCATTGCGCACAGTAAAAAATGCGGTAAGTCGTACACTGGAAGAGGAAGGCATCATCTCACAAGAGCTGGTAGACTCTATCTGCGACGAGAACCTTGAAGTGCCGTTGGCAGACATGAGTGTACTGGATGTTGCCCCTCAAGAATATAAGATAGACAATAACCTCCAAGCCGACCCGGTAGGAGTGGCAGGGCAGCATATCACAGGACAATTCCTCAATATCGTAGCCCGCGCTTCACTCAAGAAGAATCTGGAACACAGTTTTGAGCAGGCAAAGGTAGAGATAGCCGACCTTCTCATCGCCCCGATAGCGTTGGCAAATGCCGTTTTAACGGAAAATGAAATGCGCTCGGGCTGTGCGTTGGTGGATTTTGGCGCCGATACAACTACTATTTCAGTTTATAAGAACAACATTCTCCGCTACCTGAGTGTATTGCCTTTGGGCGGAAACACCATCACCCGTGACATCACCTCATTGCAAATGGAGGAACAAGATGCCGAAAAACTGAAATTGCAATACGGCAACGCCCTTTACGAAGAAGAGGAAGATAGCGAAACTCCCGCCGTATGTACGCTGGACGACGGACGCACTATCGAACAGGCCACACTGAATAACATCATCGAAGCCCGTGCCGAAGAAATCCTTGCCAACGTATGGAACCAGTTACAACTCTCCGGCTATGAAGACAAGCTGTTCTCCGGAGTAGTATTCACCGGTGGCGGCGCAAACCTGAAGAACATTGAAGAAGCTTTCCGCAAGCACAGCAAAATAGAGAAGATAAAAACAATGCGCTTTGTCCATAATACGATTCACGGCTTCAGTGACGTGCTGACCAAAGACGGTATGCAGAATACATTGCTCGGCCTTCTTGCCGCAGGCAATGAAAATTGCTGCCGGCAAGAGGTAAAGCCTGCACAACCTGCCGGTAATCCCACGCCCAAACCGGTAGATATGTTCGGCAATGACGAAGCCCTGAAAGAACAGGAAGCCGCAGCCCGTGCCGCCAAAGCTCAACGCGAGAAAGAGGAAAAGGAGCGCAGAGAGAAAGAACGTAGAGACCGGGAGAAGAAAGATAAAGAGAAGAAGAAAGGTCCCAGCTGGTTTGAAAAAACCTTCAACAAACTCTCCAACGAGATATTCTCAGATGACGATATGAAATAATTCAAAAAAACTATATAATCATGGATGATATAGCACAATTCGATTTTCCGACCGATTCACCAAAGATTATTAAAGTTATCGGTGTAGGTGGTGGTGGCGGTAATGCCGTAAACCATATGTATCGGGAAGGCATACATGATGTTGCTTTCGTCGTTTGCAATACCGACCGCAAAGCATTGGAAGAATCTCCGGTTCCGGTCAAACTGCAACTGGGGCACGAAGGATTGGGAGCCGGAAACCGCCCCAAGAAAGCGAAAGAAGCAACTGAAGAAAGCATTAACGAAGTGCAAGGTATGCTGAATGACGGTACGAAAATGGTATTCATCACCGCCGGCATGGGTGGCGGCACTGGTACCGGCGCAGCCCCTACCATTGCCCGGATTGCCAAAGATATGGATATACTGACCGTCGGCATCGTCACTATTCCTTTCCGCTGGGAGGGGGATAAAAAGATAGATCAGGCACTGGACGGTGTAGAAGAAATCAGCAAACATGTAGATGCGCTGCTTGTCATCAACAACGAGAAGCTGGGCGAGATTTATCCGGACCTCTCCGTTACCAGTGCATTTGCCAAAGCAAATGACACATTGCTGATTGCCGCCAAGAGCATTGCCGAAATCATCACTATGCGAGGCATCATTAATCTCGACTTCAACGATGTAAAAACAGTTATGAAGGACGGCGGGGTAGCTATCATGAGTACCGGTTACGGCGAAGGCGAAAGCCGCGTCAGCGAAGCCATCAAAAATGCACAGCACTCTCCGCTACTCAATAACAATGACATCTTCAACTCCAAGAAAGTATTGCTCAATATTTCCTACAGTCCCGACCATGAACTGATGATGAGCGAAATGGATGAAGTAAAGGAATTTATGAACCGTTTCAACCGTGACTTCGAAACCAAATTCGGTATGGCCGAAGATCCGGAACTGGGACAAAGCGTCAAGATTACCTTACTTGCCACCGGCTTCGGCATTCAGGATATTCATATGAAAGAAATGGATGAACGCATCACTCAGCGTACTGCAGAAGAGCAAAAACGCCTTGCCGAACTGGAAGAGGAAGAAGAACAGAGACGCTCACGCCGCGAAACATACTACGGAAAGGATGCCAATGCCAAGTACCAACGTCTGCGCCGCCGGCATATTTATATTTTCAACCCCGAAGATATGGACAATACTGACATCATCAGCATGGTAGAGAACTCTCCCACCTACCTGCGCGATAAAAGTACACTGGCTACAATTAAAATCAAGGCGGAGGAAGCCGGAATGCTCGCTACCGAAGAAGCCCAAGAAACCGAAAACGGTAATGGCAACGTAATTACTTTCTAAACTGCCGACGCGACGGTTCGAAAACTTCGACCGGAGATAGCAAATTGCAAATAATAAAACTATAAATATAATAAGATGGATTTATTTGAAAAAGTCAGCGAAGACATTAAAACCGCAATGAAGGCTAAAGATAAAGTAGCCCTGGAAACTTTGAGAAACGTAAAGAAAGTATTCCTTGAAGCAAAGACTGCTCCGGGAGCCAATGATACCCTGACCGATACCGACGCCCTGAAAATCATTCAGAAACTGACCAAACAAGGCAAAGATGCTGCCGAAATTTATGTACAACAAGGACGTCAGGACCTTGCCGATGCAGAACTGGCACAAGTGAAAGTCATGGAAGCATATCTGCCCAAACAGATGTCTCCCGAAGAACTGGAAGCTGCCCTGAAAACAATCATTGCCGAAGTAGGCGCTACCGGTGGCAAAGACATGGGCAAGGTAATGGGCGTAGCCAGCAAGAAACTTGCCGGACTTGCCGAAGGACGTGCCATTTCAGCCAAAGTAAAAGAACTGTTGGGATAAGAGTTCCTCCGTTCCCAATATAAGTAGAGCCATATCACTCGCCCGCAATCATTTGTTTATAGTTTTTCTACACCATAAACAAATGATTGCGGGCGAAACTCAATCAAACAACTCTTTCAGAACCTCCAAAGACTTCAATACGGGAAAATCGGGCAGATGCAAACGGTAATACTCATTCATTATTGTCAGACAGCGGGCACGTTCGGTGCGGCTCATGGCAAAGAGATGCATCGTTTCGTAATTCATGCGCATCAACCCCGTCAGGCGAGATGCCTCCTCCGGGCCTATGTAGCCAGAGTGTAGTTGCGGGCGCAACGGGGTAAAACAAGCATTCTGCAAATCAAAGAAATCACCGCTGCGGTAATCTTCCAAATTAGGATATAATCCGAGGAAACGGGACAAACGCATCAAAAAGACCAAATGAAAATTGGCAAAACCGCTGCCGCACTCATCCAACCAAATAATGGAATGCTGCAAATAAGCGAACAGAGGACGGTTTTCCGCTTCTTCACGCAAAGCACGATATAGGAACTCGGACAAAAACAAAGCGATAGCAGACTTATAAGGGTCATAAGGAATGGAAGTAAAAGGATAAAGCGATTTCGCTTCTTTTACTTTATATATAGCAGTATTCGGCCGAAAATCCGCTTCCAGCTCCACCAAGGACAAAGGTTGGAACAATACCGACTTCACCGCCGCCTTGCGCGAACGGGATACCGGAACCAAAAAAGAAGCCCGTCCGGATACCTCTGTATAGATGTCCACTATAATAGAAGTATCCTTATACTTTAAAGAATGCAATACGATTCCCTGTGTTTTCTGTAACATTTCCGTCCTTTGTCAAGTTTCAATCCTGCAAACAAAGCTACAAAAAAAGCATGAAACCACAGAATTTAAAGAAGAGGAATAAAAAAACGAGGTAAAAGAATAAAAAATACAATACATATATACACCTGATTATCAGTAGATAAAATCCAAGAATAAAGGAATTACCTGAGAAATGCTATAAAATTTTCATCAGAAATGTTTGCCAATTCAAAAATAGTTTCTACCTTTGCAACCGCAAACGAAAGGAAAAGCGGATGCAAGAGCGGAAACGCTCACCAAAGGATGGCCCGTTCGTCTATCGGTTAGGACGCAAGATTTTCATTCTTGAAAGGGGGGTTCGATTCCCCCACGGGCTACAATTAAAAGAATAAACGAATTAAAAAAAGATTAGTCGAGATGGCAAATCACAAATCATCACTGAAGAGAATCAGACAAGAAGAGACAAGAAGACTTCACAACAGATATTATGGTAAGACCATGAGAAACGCTGTTCGCAAGCTTCGCGCTACTACAGATAAAGCTGAAGCAACAGCTATGTATCCTGGTATCACCAAGATGTTGGATAAGTTGGCTAAGACTAACATAATCCACAAGAACAAAGCGAACAACTTGAAGTCTAAGTTGGCGGTTTACATCAACAAGCTCGGTTAAGCTGATAAGTAAAAAAGATATGAGAGGCTGGACTTTTTAGTCCGGCCTTTTCTGCATTCACATCATTCCTGCACCACATTCTCAAAGCAAGTCCTCACGATGCTAAAAAGCTGTAAACGACCCAAATTTATCAGAGCACAGGCATGATATATCAAGGATTTTCACTATTTTTGCTTTGTTATTACAATAAGAGAAATTAGATTATGACTGAAGAAGAAAAGATAAACGGCGAAAACAATTACTCGGCCAGTAACATCCAAGTTTTGGAAGGTTTGGAGGCCGTACGTAAACGTCCCGCCATGTATATCGGCGACATTAGTATCAAGGGACTTCATCACTTGGTTTACGAGGTTGTAGACAACTCTATTGACGAAGCGCTCGCCGGTTATTGCGACCACATCGAGGTTACCATTAACGAAGACAACTCTATCACCGTACAAGATAACGGACGCGGTATTCCGGTAGACTTTCACGAAAAAGAACAGAAATCAGCTCTCGAAGTTGTTATGACTGTGCTGCACGCCGGTGGTAAGTTCGACAAGGGCTCTTATAAAGTATCCGGTGGTCTGCACGGTGTCGGCGTATCTTGTGTGAACGCATTGTCCACGCACATGACTACCCAAGTTTTCCGTAACGGAAAAGTCTATCAGCAAGAATACGAATGCGGACATCCGCTTTATTCGGTAAAGGAAGTCGGCACTACCGAGATTACAGGTACACGCCAACAATTCTGGCCGGATGATACAATCTTTACCGAAACGGTCTACAATTACGATATTCTGGCAACTCGTATGCGCGAGTTGGCTTATCTGAATGCCGGAATCAAAATCACGCTGACCGACCTTCGCGTAAAAGAAGAAGACGGAAGTTACAAACAAGAAATTTTCTATTCCGTAGAGGGCTTGAAGGAGTTTGTACGCTACATCGATTCTTCCCGCGAGCATCTGGTGAACGATGTCATCTACATCAACACCGAAAAGCAAGGTACACCGGTGGAAGTAGCCATCATGTACAACACTTCCTACAACGAGAACATCCATTCTTATGTAAACAATATCAATACCATTGAAGGTGGTACTCACTTGGCAGGTTTCCGCCGTGCGCTGACCCGTACATTAAAGAAATATGCCGAGGACAACAAGATGCTGGAAAAGGCAAAAGTAGAGATATCCGGTGATGACTTCCGCGAAGGTCTGACCGCCGTTATTTCTATCAAAGTGGCCGAACCGCAGTTTGAAGGGCAGACCAAAACCAAGCTCGGCAACAACGAGGTTATGGGAGCCGTAGACCAAGCCGTGGGCGAAGCGCTCTCCTACTATCTGGAAGAGCACCCCAAAGAGTCCAAGGTAATTGTAGACAAGGTGATATTGGCAGCACAAGCACGTGTGGCAGCACGCAAGGCACGTGAATCCGTACAGCGCAAGTCGCCGATGTCAGGCGGCGGTATGCCGGGCAAACTAGCCGACTGTTCCAGCAAAGACCCGGAAGAATGCGAATTGTTCCTCGTCGAGGGTGACTCTGCAGGCGGTTCTGCCAAACAAGGACGTAACCGCGCTTTCCAAGCTATCCTGCCGCTTCGCGGTAAGATTTTGAATGTGGAGAAAGCCATGTGGCACAAAGCATTCGAAAGCGACGAAGTAAACAACATCATCCAAGCCTTGGGTATCCGCTTCGGTGTAGACAGCGAAGACAGCAAAGAAGCCAACATAGACAAGCTGCGTTATAAGAAAGTAATCATCATGACCGATGCCGATGTCGATGGTTCTCACATCGACACACTGATTATGACGCTCTTCTTCCGCTATTTCCCGCAGGTAATACAGCAAGGTTACTTGTATATTGCCACTCCCCCGCTCTACCTTTGCACCAAGGGCAAAGTAAAAGAGTATTGCTGGACAGACCAGCAACGCCAGAAGTTTATCGACACTTATGGCGGCGGTTCGGAAAATGCAATCCATACCCAACGCTACAAAGGTTTGGGTGAAATGAACCCGGAACAGCTGTGGGAAACAACCATGAATCCGGAAAACCGTATGCTGAAACAAGTACATCTTGAAAATGCCGCCGAAGCCGACTACACGTTCTCCATGCTGATGGGTGAAGACGTAGGTCCGCGCCGCGATTTCATTGAAAAGAATGCAACGTATGCAAATATCGATGCATAAAAGGACAGTGATTAATGATTAGCATTTAGTCATTAATCACCGAATAACGTTTTTATTTACCAACCTCACATCTTACAACGAAGAAGCTCCGGACGGGCAGGAAATACCTGTTGACCGGAGCTTTTCTTATATCATTCCTTGCTTTTTCATTTCCTCAGCCGCCACTTCCAGTTCGGCATACCAGTCTTCACCGAATTTGCGTATCAGAGGCTCTTTCAGAAACTTATATACAGGGACATCCTCTTTCTGTCCTAATAACACCGCTGCCTTGCAGACATCCCAGCGATGGTAGTTCACCGCTTTATAAGGGCCGTAATCGCCTATACGAATAGGATAAAGATGGCAGGAAACAGGTTTGTAGAAGTCCGTTTTGCCTTCTCTGTACGCTTTCTCTATGGCGCAATAGCAACAGCCTTTCTCATCATAGCAAGTAAATACACAATCCTTATTATTAACGATAGAGGTTACCAAATCGCCCTCTTCATCCGTGTACACCACACCCTGCGCATCTATCACAGCCCGTGCTTCCGAAGAAAGTTCATTCCAAATCGCGGGAAGCACTTCTTCAAGTTTCTCCACTTCTTCCAATTCCACCGGAGCACCGGCATCCCCTTCAATACAACATTCACCCTTACAAGCTTCAAGGTTGCAAAGGAATTTCTCACGCAACACATCGAAGCTGACTACTATATCACCAATCTGTAACATTGTTTTAAATTAAAAAATTAAAGGCCCAAAGCCATATTACAAACGAAATAAGGCGCAGAGTACACGGGAACATATACGGAGTAAGCACCGTGTAACCCGTGTAATCTGCGCCTAAATTATCTAATCCGGCCTCTTAATTACTTTATCAAGTCTTTACCCGTCATTTCAGCCGGTTGCTTCATACCCAGAATATGCAGGATAGAAGGAGCCACATCCGCCAACACACCGTTTTCCACCTTAGCGTCCTTGTTTGCCGTTACATAAACAAACGGAACAGGATTCAAAGAGTGAGCCGTATTCGGAGTGCCATCCTCGTTCAGAGCATGGTCGGCATTACCGTGGTCGGCAATGATGATTACCTCATAATCGTTGGCTTTGGCAGCTTCTACCGTATCTTTCACACATTCGTCGATAGCTTTTACGGCTTTCTCAATGGCTTCGTAGATGCCGGTATGACCAACCATGTCACCATTTGCATAATTCACTACGATGAAATCGAACTTCTTCGTATTGATAGCCTCAACCAATTTGTCTTTTACTTCGTAAGCGCTCATTTCCGGCTTCAGGTCATAGGTAGCAACCTTGGGAGACGGAACAAGGATACGTTCTTCGGCATCGTACGGAGTTTCGCGACCGCCGTTGAAGAAGAATGTAACGTGAGCATACTTCTCCGTTTCGGCAATGTGAAGCTGGGTCTTGCCATTGGCAGCGAGGTATTCGCCTAATGTATTCTGTACATTTTCCTTATCAAAGAGAACATGAACACCCTTGAAAGAAGCATCATACGGAGTCATGCAGTAATACTGCAAGTTAGGGATGGTATGCATTCCCTGTTCCGGCATATCTTGTTGGGTCAGAACGATAGTCAACTCCTTGGCACGGTCGTTACGGTAGTTGAAGAAGATTACAACATCACCCTCCTTGATAGTGCCGTCGCAGTTGGCATTCACAATCGGTTTGATGAATTCATCGGTTACACCTTCGTCATAAGACTCTTGCATAGCCTGCACCATATCGGAAGCAACCTTGCCTTCACCGTTTACCAACAGGTCATAAGCCACTTTCACACGCTCCCAACGTTTGTCACGGTCCATAGCGTAGAAACGGCCCACGATAGAGGCAATCTTGCCTGCCGACTTCTCGCAATGCGCTGTCAGTTGTTCGATGAAACCTTTACCGCTCTTCGGGTCGGTATCACGGCCGTCCATGAAGCAATGGATAAATGTATTTTCGATGCCATATTCCTTTGAAATATCGCAGAGTTTGAACAAGTGGTCGAAAGAACTGTGCACACCACCGTTACTGGTCAGTCCCATAAAGTGGACACTCTTTCCGTGTTCTTTAGCGTAAGAGAAAGCAGAAACTATTTCCTTGTTCTTCAAGATACTGCCGTCGGCGCAAGCGCGGTTAATCTTTACCAAGTCCTGATATACGATACGTCCTGCACCGATATTGAGGTGGCCTACTTCCGAGTTACCCATCTGTCCGTCGGGCAATCCGACATTCTCACCGCTTGCCTGCAACTCAGAGTGCGGATAAGTAGCCAACAGACTATCCCAATAGGGAGTAGGCGTGTTGAAAATCACATCATCTTTGCCTTGATCGCCGACACCCCAGCCATCAAGAATCATTAAAAGGGCTTTCTTACTCATAATTATTATTGTTTTAATTGTACAATCTCTTTCTCACATAGAAAACACTGCGGAGGTACCATTTGTTTTTCCGCGCACAAAGGTACGAAATAGCAACCAAACTATGTTACTTCAAAAAGTAAAAATAACATTTATAGAGGGCAAACCCGGCACACTCCCCAGGGCGGCTCCCTCCCGCCCCTGTATAAAAGATGCTTATACATACTGCCAAAAGCCGTGCTCCTTCATGCAAAAGCCTACAACACTTCGTGCATTATCCCGTTTTCCAGCTGCGGGCTGTACGGTTGCCAGTTGCGGGCCGTACGGTTGCCAGCTGCGGGCTCTGCGGTTGCCAACTGCGGGACGAAGAAATACATGGAGCATCACAGCATTTCATACAAGGCACCGGGGCATTTCACACAAGGGAAAACAGCATTTACCACGAAGGCTAAATAACAAGAAATACTAAAAAAGCAGTACAAAGACATGAAGTAAGGTTTGATTTTCATACTTTTGCAAAACTTTCCATCATAATCAATTAAAATTATGGACGATTCAAACCCACGAACGTGCAATAGTGTTTACAATTAAAGCGAGCGGAGACGTTGGTCGCAATGCCTCTGTTCGGACTAAAGAAAGGAGGCAAAACAATGAGAAAGTATCTCTACAGCGAAAACGGCTTCGTAGAAAAGGCCGAGTGGAAACCTAACTGCTGGGTAAATGTAGAATGCCCGGACGACAGCGATTTCCAATTCCTTACCCAAGAACTGAAAGTTCCCGAATCATTCCTTGAAGACATTGCCGATACGGACGAGCGCCCTCGTACGGAAACGGAAGGCAACTGGTTGCTCACCATTCTGCGTATTCCCATGCAGAGCAGCCAACATGGTATTCCGTTTATCACAGTACCCATCGGAATCATCACCAATAACGACATCATTGTTTCCGTATGCTATCACCACACCGAACTGATACCGGACTTCATACAGCACACCCGTCGCAAAGGCATTGTTGTCAACAATAAGCTGACTCTGATTTTACGTATTATCTATTCCTCAGCCGTATGGTTCCTGAAATACCTGAAACAAATCAATAACGATGTGGCCACCGCCGAAAAGGAACTGGAGAAGAGTATCCGTAACGAGGACCTCCTTCAATTGATGAAGTTGCAAAAAACGCTCGTATACTTCAACACTTCCATCCGAGGAAACGAGGTTATGATAGGACGGCTGAAGAATATCTTCCAAGATACAGACTACCTTGACATGGAGCTGCTGGAAGACGTCGTGATAGAACTGAAGCAGGCCTATAATACGGTAAACATCTACAGCGACATCCTTACGGGAACAATGGATGCCTTTGCTTCCATCATATCCAACAACGTGAACGCTATCATGAAACGTATGACGAGTCTGTCTATCACACTGATGATACCCACCTTGATAGCCAGTTTCTATGGCATGAATGTGGACATACATCTGGAAAGTTTCCCACATGCGTTTGTGCTCATCATCTTGTTGTCCGCAATACTGTCGGCTATAACTTTCATCTGGTTCAGAAAAATAAAGTGGTTCTGAAAAGAACCACTTTAATATCTTCAAGACTTAGTATCTCAAGACCTTTGCCGCTACGGTCTTAAACTTCGGCATTGTCATGCCGATGGAGGCTCCGATATAAGTAGGGTCACATACCGTATACTTCTGCCCGTTTACCATGACATAATCTCCACTGACGTTTCCTTTGAAACGAACGGCCGTGGCTATATGGTTGGGATAGTCCAGCAACACCACATCAAGTCCCAGCAACTTCCTTACCAGGTAAGAAAACAACATGGAACGGTCTTCGCAATCGGAATAAGGGTAATAGAAAAGCTCTTCGACAAAGAACGGCTTTTCATACCCAAACTGCTCGTCGTCCGTCTGATACTGAAACGCGGTCTGCACAAAGTTTATAAGGATATTTGCCGCATCAGCTTCACTCTTGCCCTGTATCAAAGGAGATAAAGAAGAAATGAGCCGGCTCTCGACAGCACTGTTGACCGTAGCATTGAAATAAACACTGTAATCACACTGAGGATAGCTTTTATAAAAATCGGCAAGGGCTTTGGGAACCTCCACCGTAACTTTGGCGGCGCTTCCCCGTGCCTGACGAGTGGCAGTGGCCACTGTACCCGAAAAGTTAGGAGCTGCATTCAGACGCATACCCACAAGATTCTTAGCTTTCGGAGAATCCTTCGGGCACATATAGAATTGGCACTGCGTATTATCACCACTCATATTGTAATAATTGCGCCCCTCCAATGTGATATAAGGATGCGCATAGATGTTACAATCCGTAGCCACAAAGAGCATCATCTTGTTTCCCGTGGCCTTTCGCGCCATACGAGCCTTATATCCCATCTCATTCAGCAGAAACTGCTGCATGACGATACTTTCATCAGTTGTACTGCAATAAGCATCGGATATCTGCCGTATCAGCGTGAACATCCCCCAGTCATTCAGCCGTAAATCCTTCTTTATCTGCGCACAGTCAGCCACCAACGGTTGGTAATTGGAGCTGCATAATGCTTCGTAAGCGTCAGCAATGGCGTTCTCATTCAGTCCGCTCAAGCGGCACTTGCCACTCAGTGCGTTGCTCAGATAGAAAGATTCACCGGCATAAGTTATCTTGCTACGTCCTGTTTGGGCGGTGTACAACGGAGAAGTCTTAGGCGGTGTGGCGACAGGTGTCTCCGGTTTTACTGCGGGCTGCGGAATGACAGGAGAAGGAACAACCGGTTCCGGCTCAACGACCTCAACCACCGGTTTCTTCTCGGGCTGTACTGACGGTTTATCAGGCAACTTCTCTTCGATAATAATGACCTTAGGGTCTTTCTTCTTCTTGACAATTACTTCAGGTTTGTCAAAAGTGATTTTATCTACGTCATCCAGCTGTATCACCGGCTTTTGCTTGCCTTCGGAAGTGGTCATGTCCAGTATCTCCTCAATCGTAAGACATACCGGCGCTGCATCCTTGGGCGTAACCTTTTCATCATAGACGACCGGTTTCACAGGTTCGGGCTTCACCCGCTTCACCACAGGCTTCTTTGCCTCAAACTCTTTCCAGGGATTACGCATGAAGTCTATGAATTCTTTATCGGCATCGCTCATAAACTTATCGAAATCCGCTATCTCCTCTTTCATAAAGTCAGATATGCCTCCCTTGTTTTCTTGAGCCATTCCTGCCAAAGAGAGGAAAAGCCCCGCAATAAAAACTCCTGTTTTCTTCATGGTCGCATACTTTTAAATAATTTAAAAAAGGTTGTACCCGGAGCCGTTCGGCACAAGGACAACCTTTATAGATTTATCCGGATTAGTATTCCTCTACCGGTTCGCCAATAAATTCTTCCACCTTCTGTGACAAGTCTCCCAAAGCAGCATTTTTCTTGGCTTCCAATGCAGCCGCTTCTCTGGCCTTCTTTGCCTGAGCCTCATCAATGGACATATAAACGTTAAATTCTTTGCTTCCGTCTTTATTCTCTTTCACCAAAACAAGGTGTTGCTTCACCAGCCCGGCAATCTTTGTATTCACCGCAGCCTGATAGGCAGCTCCAAACTTATCAATCTCTTCTTCCGGAGCATCGGTTGCGGAGGAGGAAAGCAGACTCTTCATTTTACCCACTACCTGTGCCTTAGCGCGAGAAGCATAGCTGGTAATACCGTTCATTATGGCGTTCTCTCTGCCAATCTTCACATTCTTACCAATTGCAATACCCACCATCTCAATACGGTTTTCGGGGTCTTCTTCCAGATAAGTACGATATTTAGAGAAAGCATATTCCAATGTAGAAGAACTTGCCAAAGGCTTCCATCCTTCCTTCTTCAGCTCTTTCACTCTCTTCTTGACATCTTTCTTCAGAGCTTTGGATTGTGCATCGACAGTTGCCACGCATCCGAAAAGTATAGCGCAGACAAGCGCAAAAAATGCAAAACTTCTTTTCATAATCATTCTAATTTAACAGTTAATACTATGACTTTACTTCTTTATTCCCAATTCGTTATATAAGGCAAAGAGAGCTGACTGCGTTCTACAGCGCCTGTCAACGGATTGACAAATGTAATGGAACCCTTAGCAAAGGAGAAAGCTGAGTTTTTCTTCTCTTTTGCGGTAAATTCACCCTCAGCCAATGCCTTTATCTGAACGATTCCCTTGGTCTTGTACACTCCGTCAATATCATCAAAAATGATAGGAGTGGAAATTTCCGGAATATGGAGTTCCAGTGATTTCAGTCCGAAAGGGGTACCGCCACGGTTGTTGAGCGTGAGGCGGATATTGATATTGAACAATTTCCTGTTGGCAGACACTACGGAATCGGCAGTGAGAATAAGTTTTCCTTCGGGCACTACCGAAAAGGATACGCCGCTTGCTCCCGATTCATTCAAGAAAGCTTGGTGCTGTATGCGCTTTCCATTGATGACGAATGTAATGTTCAATACATTCTCCTCCTCAGGCAGACAGTCTTCCGCATTATAAGAAATAACAAATCTACCGTCATCAGGACGGGCACTGAGCTGGCCGGCACAGTTAGAAGTTACTTTCGGGGTGGCAGACACCTTTACCGGATTGCCTTCAAGCAATACTTGGCATTGGTATTTCCCGTTATCAAGAAAAGTGCCGGTAACGGAAATCGCTTTATACAATTCATTATACTGGCTGATTAGGCCTTTTACTTGACTCAAACGCACCTCATCAAAAAAGTACTCGGACAAAGTATTCAATGCTAAAACAGCCTGATTGATTTCGTCTACTGACTCTATCGAATGCAATTTCTGTTCCAAAGCCTTGTATTGAGCTACTTTCTCAGCATCCAACGCTTCAAACTCCGCCACCAACTTACGCTGCTCCGCCTGCGAGAACGGATACTTCACCGAATAGTTATAGTGTTCCTTTTTCGTAGACTTATCCTGTACTTTCTCCCAATAGATTTCTTCCACATTAGAAAGAGAAATGCCTTTCAAAAAAGGAAGGTTCGCCGATTTAATCTTGGATATTTGTTTAAAAGCATCCGAAGACTCAATCTCTCCATTCGTATTCACCTCCGAAAGGATATTCTCTTTAGAGACAGAAACGTTACTCGCAACAGCCTGAATGATACGCTCCGTAATTTCCTGCAAGACTTTCGACTGCCCGTCTGCCAAAGAACTTGCTGTAACAGAAACTATCAGATAATCATCCACAGCCGTATTCATCCACCCCGGAACTTTCTTGGCACTTTTCTCTATTACTTTAGTCTGGGCATTTATCCCAACTGCCAGTAACAAGGCACAAACCACCCACATCAATCGTTTCATAAGCATCTTGTTTTTTATTGCCATTGGATAGGCAGATTACGGATGTATACCTGAGTATCTGCAATCTTCAGTTCCACATAAGAGAAACTGGAAAATCTATCAAAAACTTTCGTTATATAAAACTCACGACGAAGCTTTACGCGAGGAGGCATCTTCATCCAATTTCCATTCTGAATCTCAAAATTCTTGCACTCCGCGCCGCTATCGGTCACAGCCGAATTTATTCGCAGATACTCCTCCGTATTGCGATTAGTATCCAAATTGGTCATCTCAACCAAGATTGTAATACGTTGTTGAGCAGCGTTACCGTAGCACTTCAGTACATTAAGTTGCAGTCTGTTGGTGGAAAAGGTTATTTCGCAGTCTGCCTTCGGCGTTTCCCTTACAACCGGTTTCTCAACAACCACAGGTTTCTCAACTACTTTTTCTACAACAACCGGTTTTTCTACTACCTTCTCAACGACTACCGGCTTCTCCACTATCTTTTCAACTTCCACAATCTTTTCCACCTCAACAGGTTTTTCAATAACTTTTTGTATAATCACCGTATCGGGTTGTGCATCGGGAACATACTGTGCGAGTTCTGTCTGGAGTACAGCCGCCTGCTCATAGCAAGGCACACTCTCCGAAATCGCAGAGAGATAGCTTAAGGCCTCCGCATATTTTTTCAAGCCGTAAAGACTTTGGGCTTTCTGAAGTATAGTTGCACAATTAGCCGCATAATAATCCTGTATCTTCTGACGAGCTATACGGATGAAGCGGGTATAAACCGGATCGGTAGAACGGATACCGGTAATCATTGTTTTATAAGGGTCGGCTCCTTCCGCCGCCTGTCCGGAAACCTGCACGACAGCACTGTGATACAAGCTGCCGTCTACTTTGTTTTTAGCCACTAAGGTCAGTTCTCCTTTCACAAGAGTGGCATTGCGCATCAGCCCCGTAGTAGATTGTTTGTCCACAATATCTATTGTAGGTTCTATTACAAAGACATTATAATCATTTGATGCACCTGCACTATTACGGGTAATGATTTGCTTCAATTTATTTTGCAGCAGCTCCTGCGATGCATCGGACAAATCGCCCGCTTCCGCCAAAGGCTGAACAGAAAAATTAATTGTCTGGCCCCAAAGCTGAACAGTGCAGAAAGCTGTCGCCAATAGAAATAAAAATTTCCTCATGTCTATTATTATTAAAAGACCGATACCCAGCTGTGTATTTACTCAGACCAACACGCACCGAATATCCGCCTTAGGTTATTCTCTTGAATTCTGAATCAAAAGCTGGATATACTGTCCGGAAGCTGCTTTTGAACTTGCTGTATAACCTTTGCTTTTCAACAAGCCGGAAATGAATCTTCTCATTTTACCGACTTCCGAACTTATGGAACGCGGTCTTCCGGTTTCAGGGTCATACACAGGTACACGCATAAAGACGTTCAGGCTATTACCACCCCAACGCACTTCTCCATTACCTTTAAAAGCATTGTTGAGCACCCATTCATCAAGTTCCTCGCTCAAAGTCATGTCTTGCGTACCTACCACATCGTTCTCCATGTCAAACTCGCAGTTTTCGTCTACATTGAGCGTTACATTCACTTCACGTCCGTTATTCACCATATCGCGAAAAGCAAGTTTCAGCTGATTGAAGAAATTTTCTGTAATTCCTTCCAAAGCATACTCCGTCAACTCTTTCTTCGATGCCCGAAAACGATCGCTCACAACACTGGCATTAGCCAATGAGAATCCCGTTTCTCTCTCTTTGGCTTCCAGCAGAAGGGTGACATTTGAGGCTCCCCCGTCAAAATCTTCTTTGCTAATCTTTACGGTTACGTATATGTCCGCTCTTGCACCATCCACATAGGCTTGCAGACCGGTAGACTTGGCATTCAAGGCAGAAGCTGCATAAGAGCGATTCTGTACTCTCTGAAATTCGGTCATAAAATCAATCGTATTAAAACTGCGCAGATTGAACTGCTCTTTTATTTTAGAAAGAGCCAGTGGCACAGCCTCATCATTCAGAACTGCCTCTTTAATACGATCATTCTCTCCATCACCCGGTTCTACAAAAGGTACAACTATCACACTCGGATTTCTTGCCGAATTGCCTTGTGCAAAAAGATAAAGAGGCAAAAACATACTCAAAAAGAAAATTAATCTTTTCATAATCATCATCTTATATTAATGATTCAAAAACCAAATGAATCAAAATTCATACTCGCAATTCTATTCTTCAGGACAAAATAGTTGACCGTTATATCAAACGGTTTCTTCTTGACCTTTTCTCCTTTCACTTTATCCAGCTTACCCAACGGCTTTACCGAACTTATGCAATCCTTATACTCTTTATTCTCAAAGAAAGCGAGCAGTTTACCCTGACTCTTCGATTCCGCTTCCGATTCGGTCATTGAAATAACAGCCGGATAATCTTTGGAAAAGCCGGAATACAACAGTGCACGTATTACGCGTACTTCCGCATCTTCCTGTGCCAAAGCATCATTTTTACCATAACCCAACGTACGAAGCACCAGTGTGGCATCTCCTGCACGTCCTTTCACTTCCATTAAATTTACCGAGCCGCCATAATTCACAGGTTTTACCTTTTGAGCAAAAGCCCCTGTAAAGAACAGCAAACAGAACAAAGAAAAAATTAATACCTTTTTCATAAGTTAACGAGATTTTAAAAGTAACAATCTGCATTGCAGAAAACTATTAGCATCCAAAGTGGGTATCGCCTCTATAATACGGTCTTTACCTTCGGAGAAAGAGATGGCGGATGTTGAAGCACGCAAATCTTGCACTTTTACCACACCAACAACCTCACTTTCTCGCTCCCCTCCATTATACTTTACCAAGGAGACTTGAAATTGATCACCTTTTCTGATATTCAGATTTTCACCGCAAGTAACTATATATTCATCTCCTTCGTAGTCAAGAAGCCCGTATATAGGGATGTTATTCAGAAAAAAATCAGTAAGAGGCTCCGTCAATGTAGCCAAAGCTTCCTGACACGCAGCGTCTCTATTGGGACGGATTGCCGTTTTCTTTATATCGCTGATGAACTCACGAGAAATTAAAGCGGCGGCAGTAGAATCGCGTGCATCTCCTATGCTCACTTTCAAGCGAAGCACACAAGAATAACCTGCTCCACCCGCCCTGCGCGTAAACTGGCAACTATTGATGTCACAGGAAAGAGTGTAGTCATTCTGCTGGGCAGAAACGTATTCTATTCTTTCTGCTTTAGACATCTTCATAAACAATTTCTCTTCTGCATCCCGTGTAAGGGCTTGCAGCGCCTTCTCATCCGATATTTCAAAACGTCCGCAGGCTTTCGCAACTTCATCCAACTTGGCGCGTACATTTCCTTCATAAATACGAATCAAATCCATAGGCTTGGTATTACCTTTGGCTTCCTGTTCTTTAGCAATATTAACTAAAGTCCCATCGGTTACTTTTATATCAACCAAACGCAATGTCATTGCGTTTTTGCCCTTACTCTGAGCAAAACCGTTCAGAGCAAGGGCAACCATTACAAACAATAAATATATCTTTTTCATAATCTATCTTTATCCGCTTCGCTATTATTCGGTTGCAACTTCTTGCCCCTCATTAGCTTTCTTATACTTCAACTTCTCTGTATTACTTTTAATATTCCGTATGGTTAAGGGAAGAATATCTCCTGCGATTTTAATGTATTTTCCTACTTTCTTCACTTGCTTGCCCAAAGTCAAAGCTTTCAAAGGGTCACCCGTCAAAGCGGCAATAGCACTGACACCCTCGGCTGTCAGAGAAACGGTACTGGCAGTAGCTGTCGTTGCATCCAATAAAGCTAAGCTGTATACTTTCAGGGCATCATTCTTGGCAATAGGCTCATTAGTCAACTTATTCTTGGCATTCCAAATGGTATCATTCACACCCATTTCCTCATCAAAATAGGGTTCAGGAACCATTTCAATAAAACCGATATTCTGCTCAATGGAAACCAACAAGGCAAACAGTTCGTTAGAATGTACAAAGAAAGTGTCTACTTCTGCAATACCGACATTAGCTTCAATAGGCTCCCATTCTTTCAAGAATGCTTCATAATCAGCACGGCGTTCAGCATCTTTAGCCTGCTTCTTTGCTGCCTTTTTAAGTTTAGCTTCTTTCTTGGCATTCTCTTTTTCTTGTTTGGCCGCCTCTTTTTCTTGTCTTGCTTTTTCCTTTTCTGTCAGTTCCTGAGCATAAACAGTAGTACTTAAGACAAAAATACCCAATAGAATAAATAAATACTTTTTCATAACCTGTAATCGTTAATGTGAAGCAGAGGTAATATCTCTGTTTCGGGTTTATAATAAATGTGTAAATCTCTCTCCAGTTAAAACATTATTAACTTACTCAACAGTGATATCGCATCACATTAACCGGTTTGACATAAATGTTTTTCATTGTTCACAAAGATAAGTAGGTTTTAACATTGATTATATCCACAGATTTTATTATATTTACCCGATAAACAAGCAACACTCCCCAAAACATTATCAGTATGGAAAAAAAACTGAAGAAAATTGCAGGTCAACAACTACAGCTATTGCGTCTGGAAAGGAACTTAACCCAAGAGCAGATGGGCGAGAAACTAAATCTGTCTACAAGTGCTTATTGCAAAATTGAATATGGAGAGACTGATTTAACGCTTACACGATTATATAAAATAGCACAAGCATTAGACATATCTTTTATGGATTTATTGGCACGCATTGATAAGTACACAGATACCGATTCTTATTATAAGAAAAATAATTCTGCCAATAATGTTCTAAATAATAATGATCCTGAAAGTTACAATACCCTTTATGAACTGGTCAAGGCTAATTGCAGGACGATTGATTTACTATGCAAAAGAATTGAACAGTTGGAGCAAAGAAAATGACGACTATTTGAAGTCCAGTTCCAACTGTCCATCACCCAGCAGATTAAAGGTCATACGATGATATGGAGTAGCCCCCCGTTCGGCAATAGCTGCACGATGTTTTTTTGTGGGATATCCCTTATTATGCTCCCAATCGTAATAAGGAAATTCTTCATGTAGACGATTCATATAATCATCACGATAAGTCTTGGCAAGAATGGAAGCTGCCGCAATAGAAAGATATTTGCCATCACCTTTCACTACAGTAGTGTGTGGAATATCCCGGTATTTCTTGAAGCGGTTACCGTCTATAAGCAAATGTTGCGGACATAATTTTAACCGGTCTGCAGCGCGATGCATTGCAAGAAAAGAAGCGTTCAGGATATTTATCTTGTCTATTTCTTCAGGCGAAACAACTCCCACTGCCCAAGCCAATGCCTCTTTCTCAATGACTTCACGCAAAGCGTACCGTTGTTTTTCAGTCAGTTGCTTAGAATCATTCAGCAAGTCATTCTTAAAATCCGTAGGCAGAATAACGGCGGCAGCATAAACAGCACCTGCAAGACAGCCACGTCCGGCCTCATCACAGCCGGCTTCTATCATATCTTTATTTAAGTAAGGTAATAGCATATATCACTATATTAGAGCGCACAAAGATAAATCTTTTCATAAGCAAACGAGGCTTTTAAACAAAAATAATTAAATTTGCAGAAAGAAGAAACCCTTATGAAAAAATACTATATCTTTTTCTTTATCTACCTTTTACCCAACATACTTCTACAGGCCCAAGACTTAGAGAAAGCACTGGAATTTATCGAACAAGCACAGAAGGACCTATTCAGTACTCCAAAACAAGCCTCATACTATGCAGGGCAGGCAGTAAACTTATTCCCGGAAAATGAGCCTAATGAGATACGCGCACAAGCCATGTTGCTTCAAAGTCAAGCAGAACAGCTGTTAGGAAACTTTGATATGAGTATCAAAAATCTATATGATGCAGAAAAATACATCACACCCTCGAACAAACTACAAAATGCACAACTCTACTCACTCATGGGCCGAGTATACAGCAAATTGGGTGATTACAACAAAGCGATTGAATTAAACGACAAAGCCACTTCTATTTTCAAAGTATTGGGAGATTCAATCTCCATAGCCGAATGTTATAATGAACGGGGTGTCATGCATTATCTCCTTAATGAATTTTTGATTGCCGAAAGATTCTTTCAGCGCGCTTTAATAATCAACCGTGCCCAACGCAATCTAAAAGGTATTGCTACAAATCTAAGTAATCTTTGTCTGTATCAAGGTAATACCGACGAAAAGCTGAAACTCATACATGAAGCCATTACCATCAACAAAAATTTAGATTCCCAATGGTCCTTAGGCGAAAACTATAATAATATGGGTAAACAATATTACTTTGGAGAGCAATATTCCAAAGCATTGGAAGCTTTAGAAAAAGCCTATGAATATGCTCATAGCATCGGTGCACGTGAACTGATTTGTGACAACTATGAATACTCATCTTGGGTATATGCCGCCATTGGTAACTATAACCAAGCTTTCAAATGCTTAAGCCAAATGTCCGCTCTAAGTAAAAAACTCCAAAGCAGCAATAAACTGCGCAATATTGAACAGGAAATCTCTTACAAAAGGTATCAAGACCAAAAATATGCTACCGAGATACAGGAACAAATCTACAAGATAGAACTCCTAAAACGAAATCTATGGCTTCTGAGTTGCATATTCATTCTTGGAATAGCTTCCTGCATTTTTCTATATAAATGGTATAAGCGCAAAAAGAACCTACAATTGGTAGAAGCCCGATACCAACTTCAACTATCCGAACGGGAAGTTGCCGAACTGAAACTACACCAACAAGAATTGGAACTACAAAATGTACAGAGTGCCTTGCAGGCAAGCCGGCAGGAAGCTACAAGTTTTGCCGTATTCCTGAAAAGCCGCAATGAACTGCTGGACAAGATACGCGAAATGATAAAAGAAGGATATAAAATGGATTCTCAAGCCATTGTTCCGCATCTTAAGAAAATCAATTCATTTATCAAACAATATCAAAATGGCGATAAAACCAACACTTCTTTATTAATTAATATCGAAGATAAGAATAATGAATTCTTGCAGAAGCTCATTACCCTACACCCCAAATTAACGCAAGGAGAAAAATATCTTGCTACCCTGTTAAGAGTTAACCTTTCCACCAAAGAAGTAGCTATGCTGACGGGCACTACTCCTAAAACCATCAACATGAACCGTTATCGCTTACGTAAATCTTTAAACTTATCTTCCGAAGAGGACTTGACAGACTATCTACAGAATATATGAGATTATTTCATTGAGACAACGAAGAGACGAACTATCTTCATTACCGTCCCTGTTCACCACATTCAATTCATTGAACTTTAATATATACTATAAAGCAATATTCTATTCTGTAGATAGGATTAAGCAATTATACTACTATATATCAATAGATTACAAGTATTCATGTAGATTATAAAAGAGCAGAAACGTCCTATTTGTAGGCTATTTGTAGATAACCTTTATTAGTAAAGCCCATTAATATCATCTTAATTTGGCATTGTGGAAAACAAAAAAAATATTAACCTTAAAAAACTTATTCAAATGAGTAAAAGTAATGCTTTTAAAGAAAGAACAATCCAACTGTTCCTTTTCTTTGCTTTTATGTTACCTGTATGTACATGGGCACAAAGCATCCAGTTGACAGGTACAGTAACCGATACATCCGGCGAAACAGTCATCGGTGCCAGTGTACTGGAAAAAGGAACCACCAACGGTCTTATTACAGACATTGACGGTAACTTCTCATTAACCGTATCACCCAACGCAACAATCGTAATCTCTTATGTGGGTTATACAACACAGGAAATCCCTCTCAACGGCCGTAAAACATTAAACGTTGTTTTAAAGGAAGACAACGAAATGCTGGATGAAGTAGTTGTCATCGGCTACGGAACCATGAAAAAGAGCGACATGACAGGAGCCATTTCTTCGGTGGATACGGAGGAATTAACCAAACGCGCCACAACCAATCCTGCAGAAGCCCTTCAAGGCAAGATTGCCGGTGTAAACATTATGAAAGCCGGTGGCAATGCCGGCGCCGGCGTATCTGTAAAAATCCGTGGTGTGAAATCATTCGGAAGCAACGAACCTCTCTACATCATCGACGGTTTCCCCGGTGATATTGACAATGTCAATCCGCAAGATATTCAGTCTATGGAAGTTCTGAAAGACGGAGCCGCAGCTGCAATCTATGGTTCGGTAGCCGCTAACGGGGTTATCATCATCACTACCAAAAACGGAAAGAAAGGTGAAACACACATCGACTTTAATACTTATTTAAGCGTAACTCAGGTTGCCAATAAGTTGGAGATGACCAATGCAGAGCAGTACAAGAACACTATCAAAACAATGTTCGAGAATTACAATGCACAGTATCCCGACGATGCGGAAACAATTCCCGCATATGTTACTTCCAATACGGGTGTAAACACTGACTGGCAAGATTTGATGTTGCGCAATGGTCTTTCACAGAACTATATGTTCAGTGTACGCGGTGGTGGAGAGACAGCGCAATATTCCGTATCTTACAACCATGCGGATGACAAAGGTATCTTCTTGGGTAACGACTATCGTCAAGATAACGCCCGTATGAAAATGCACATGAGCAAATACATTTTTGACATTGATGCCAATCTTGGCTTACGCTATACCAAAAGCAAGCAACCGCAATACAGCCTGAAAGAAATGTATGCTTCCTCTCCGTTGCTTCCCGTTTATGATGAAACAGAGAAGTACGGTTTCGGTTTGGCATCCACTCATCAATTGCCTGCCAACAACAACGTTATGGCAGACTACACTTTCCGTAACGCTGCTACCAAAAAATTCTATACCACAGCCAACGTCTCTTTAGGCGTAAAATTGGCTCCGTGGCTTAACTTCAAGACCAGCTATGCCTATCGCGGTGTACACTATCGTTATGCCTTGCACTACCCTGACTATATATCCAACGGACAAAATCCCTACAATTACCCTTATCAACAGGAAGATACTTACTATTGGGAAGAGCAGGTTATAGACAATGTGCTGACTTTCAACAAAGAGTTCGGCAAGCACAGCTTGAATGTGATGGCAGGCTCTTCTATCACTTCCACCAAATATACTGAAAACGGTGTAAACGTAACCGGTAAAACCACTAAATACTATGTAGACCAAAATGGTAATCTCGCAAACCGCGAGGAACCTGCCGGTTTCCTCGATCCGAGTTTCAGCACTATCAATGCAGGTATCGGCGGTACTTTTGCAGGTGACGGCTACAACTATAAATACAACCGTGCCTCTTTCTTCGGCCGCATAAACTACAACTACAATAATCGTTATCTTGTCCAAGCTACCATGCGCTATGACGGTTCTTCCAAATTCGGTTCCAACAACCGTTGGGGTTGTTTCCCGTCTGTAGCTTTGGGTTGGAGAATCAGTGAAGAAGATTTCTTCCCGAAAGACATATTCATAAATAACCTGAAGTTCCGTGCCAGTTGGGGACGCTTGGGTAACGAAAATGCTTTAGGATACTATGACTTCCAAGCACTTATAACCTCTTATAACCGTCACGAAGGCGGATACATACAGGGTGGAAACGCATGGCCGGGCTCCGCATCTTGGAATATTGAGAGGAATGACTTGAAATGGGAAACTACCGATACAAAGAATATCGGTTTCGATCTCGGTATGTTTAACAATAAACTGACGGGTAGCATCAACTACTACATCAATCAAACAGAAGACCTTCTGATAACCAAACGCTTGTCTCCTTCCGCAGGTTACGAGAATCCAATTTTGAACGTAGGAAAGATACGCAATACAGGTGTAGAACTGGAACTGAACTGGAGTGATAAAGTAAAAGATTTTGAATACAATATAGGCTTCAACTTTGCCACTACCAAGAATGAAGTGGTGGAATTGGCAGACAAAGGCCAAGCATTGCCCGCCACAGGTTTATTGTACGACACCGATCACGTCCCCGCTTATGCCAAAGAAGGTAAGCCAATCAGCGGTTTCTATCTGTATCGCACAAACGGTATTTTCCAGAGTGACCAAGAAGCTGCCGAATATGTCAACAAAGACGGCGAACGTCTTCTACCCAATGCCAAAGCCGGTGATATCCGTTTTGTAGATTCAAACGGTGACGGTACTATCGATGAAGACGATAAAGAATACTGTGGTACAGGTATTCCCAAAGTAGAAGCCAACCTAAACTTTTCAGCTGCCTATAAAGGCTTCGACCTTTCATTGAGCTTGGGTAGCGCGTGGGGGCATAAGATTTACAATGGTAACAAATACTTCTACCAGTCAATGAGTGCTCCTACCAATATGTTGAGCAGTGTAGCCAATGCTTGGACACCGAATAACAAAGGTACCGATATCCCGCGTGCCGTTTATAACGACCCCAACGGTAACTCCCGCGAGTCTGAACGTTTCCTTGAAAACGGCAACTTCGTCCGTCTGCGTCAAGCACAAATAGGCTATACTTTACCTACTTCTTTGTTGAAGAAAGCACACATTGAGAAACTCCGTTTCTATATCAGCGGCGATAACTTATTTACCATTACAGGATATGACGGCATTGACCCGGAATTCTCTACCAGCAGTCCCGTCAATTCAGGTATTGACAGACACATTTATCCGTTTACCCGCTCATATACGGTAGGTGCACAACTTACATTCTAACATTACAAACAGATATATACATAAGAATATGAAAAAATTTATATATTTGGCAAGCTTATGCCTCACAATGTCTTTCGCTTCCTGCGACGACTTTCTAACCGTATCTTCTCCCGACGAGTTGACCACCGACAACTTCTGGAGAAATCAAGAAGACGCCGAAGCTACCATGGCTTCAGTCTACGCACAGCTTTATCATGGTGACGCCTATGCCACCAGTGAAGTCAGATGGCCGGTAGAAGCTTTCCGTACTGATTTATACGCTATGGGAAATGATGCCATCAACTATCAGACTTGGACAGACATTTATAAATTCACGTATACTAACGGTAATACGCAATTCTCTTATTATTACCAAGACCTTTATCGCGGAATCAATTTTGCCAATCAGGTATTGGAATTTGTTCCCCTGATACCCGAAAGCGGCATTACTACCAGCAAACGGAATGAGTTGATAGCTGAAGCCCACTTTATGAGAGGTTACCTTCATATGATGTTAATATTAAATTGGGAAAAGATTATCATACGCGACAAATATATCAACAATCAGGATGAATTAAACCTTCCTCTATCCGACCGTGTAACCTGCTGGAATTTTGTCATCGATGAGCTTAAATTAGGAGCAGCTCTTCCATCTGAACGTCCCAGCACAGAAGCCGGACGCGCTACATCCGGAGCAGCCAACGCTTATTTAGGCTTCGCTTATTTAACGCGTGCATACGAAGAACCGGAGCAAGAAACAACTTTCTTGAAAGACGCTCTGAATGCCCTGAACGAAGTTAAGAACTATGAATTGGTAAGCGGCAATGATTTGGTCGATATGTTCAACGGCAGAAACAAAAACAGCAAAGAGTCCGTTTTTGAACTGCAATATAGTTCAAACACAGATAACGGTGCCAGATACTATTCTTACGTTCACCAATTCATAGCAAGCAAGCAATTGGGCGGCTGGGACGAAATCCTGCCTAATGATTTCCTGATGAACGAGTTTAAGAAAGAAGGCAGAGTCAGACCCGGTGGAACTGCAGGACGCTACGACCAACGCTTGTACAATACTGTATATTTCCTCGACGAATATTTCACAGAAGAGGAAGAAGAGACAGTGATAGGAAAGAAATACAGTTACTGGTTCGCTGATAAGTACATTTATCCCAAGGATGAAGAAGGCAACAACATTAAAGACGAAGATGGGGATGCGTTAAAAGAACCTGCACCCGACGCTAAGTTGATTGACCGCCCGGCCTTCCGCCGCTTCACTCCTGCCACAAAAAAAGAACTTAAAACAAGATGCGGCTTCAACATTCCTTTAATGCGTTATGCCAACGTACTGCTGATGAAAGCCGAGGTATTGAACAAACAAGGCCATCCCGAACTGGCGATTCCTATCATCAACGACATCAGAAGAACCCACGGTGATATGCCCGCCATGTCCGGAACTACTCAGGCAGAAGTTCAAGCCCAAATAGAACACGAACGCATCATAGAGTTTCCGTTGGAAAGCTATCGCTGGTATGATTTGCGTCGTTGGGGCAAACTGGAACAACAATTAGGCAGCCGCGGTTTTGTGAAGGGTACACATGAATTCTTCCCTATCCCATTGTGGGAAGTCAACGCTAACCCTCAGGTTCAATAACCTAATCCGGCAATCCAGACAAGGCGGCATATGCCTTCGGGTAATACCGCCTTGCCTTGTTTGATTCTTGCCTTTGCGCAAATTACATTATCTTTGCCCAATAAAATTAAACGACAATAGATATGTTTACAATTATCGGACTTATGCTCACAGGAATGCTGCTGGGCTACTTCTTACGGAAACGGAATTTACGTAAAATTCATACCATTATCACAGTGCTAATCTGGGTACTTCTCTTCATTCTCGGCATTGAAGTAGGCGGAAACGAGCAAATTATCAAAGGGCTGCACACTATAGGAATGGAAGCTGTTGTATTGACTCTGGGCGGAACTTTGGGAAGCGTCATTGCCGCTTGGGCATTGTGGAGAGCTTTATATAAAAGGAAAGGAGAAGAAGCATGAAAGGAAGTCTCATCATAGTCGGTTTCTTTGTGCTGGGTACGCTTTGCGGAGTTTTCCACCTGATACCTGTTGACCTCATCATGGACAGTCAAATCAGTTTCTATGCTCTTTGTGCATTGATGTTCAGTGTAGGACTGAGTGTGGGTAACGATCCGCAGACGCTGAAAAACTTCCGTTCACTCAATCCACGGTTAATCTTCCTGCCCATAATGACCATACTGGGTACGCTGGCAGGCTCTGCAGCAGTCAGCCTGCTCCTGACACACCGTTCCGTGACGGACTGTCTGGCAGTCGGTTCGGGATTCGGGTATTATTCGCTTTCCAGTATCTTCATTACCGAATACAAAGGAGCTGAATTAGGAACCATCGCTCTGTTGGCAAACATTACCCGTGAGATACTCACTCTACTGGCAGCACCGTTATTGGTACGCTGGTTCGGCAATCTGGCCCCTATCTCCGCCGGCGGCGCCACAACGATGGATACTACGCTTCCTATCATTACCCGCACGGCAGGACAACAATTTGTAGTAGTTTCCATATTCCACGGATTTGTAGTCGATTTCAGCGTACCGTTTCTGGTGACTCTGTTCTGTTCGATATAAACCTATAATTAAGAAAACCATGAAAATCAAACTTTATACATTCTTACTCTCTTCGCTACTGTGTACAAGCGCTTTGGCAGATAACGAGCCTTGGCAAAACCCGCAGGTGAACGAAATGAACCGGGAACCGATGTATGCGCACTTCACCCCCTTTGTAGATGAAGCCGGCGCAATGAAGCAACGCGGACTGCCCGCCGACCAACGCTTCGACCTGAATCCCGCCGCCGAACGACGTGTCTCATTGAACGGCACTTGGAAGTTCCTTTTCTCGAAAAACAACGAGTTGTGCCCTGCAGACTTCCATAAACCCGGCTACAGTACACGCAAATGGAGCAAGATACAAGTTCCCGGAAGTTGGGAACTACAAGGTTTCGACGCTCCCATTTATACAGATACCCGTTATCCTTTCCCACCCAATCCACCCTACGTACCTACCGACTATAATCCTGTAGGCGCATACATCCGTGAATTCACCGTGCCTGCCGATTGGAAAGGCATGGACGTCTTCCTTGATTTCGAAGGAGTAGAATCCGCTTACTACGTATGGGTCAACGGAGAACTCGCCGGTTATGCCGAAGACAGCCGCCTGCCGTCGCACTTCAACATCACCAAGCTGCTGAAAAAAGGGAATAACAAGCTTGCTGTAAAAGTGTTCCGCTACAGTGACGGCTCTTATTTGGAGGGTCAGGATTACTGGAAGTACAGCGGCATAGAACGTGATGTCTATCTTTATGCACGCCCGCAAAGCCGTGTAAAGGATTTCCGCATGACCTCTGAACTGGTGAACGGCTACAAGGACGGCGAACTGCAATTAGACGTCATCCTCCACTGCCCCCAACCCGGCGAAACGGTAGAAGTGAAAGTCATGGATGAGGGAAAGGTTGCTTACAAACAAAAGAAAACTATTTCCACCGCCACTGACACGTTGTTCAGCCAACGGCAACTCTTCCCCAATGCCCGCGCATGGAACGCCGAAACACCCAACACCTATACATTGGTAGTGAACCACTTTGATGCACAAGGCAAACCACTGGAGTCTTTCACTCACCTCTTCGGCTTCCGTACCGTAGAGATGACGAACGGTATGCAGATGATTAACGGCAAGGCAGTACTCTTCAAAGGAGTGAACCGCCACGAACACGACCCTCACAAGGGACGTACCATTACCGTAGCATCCATGATACATGACATTCAGCTGATGAAACAGTTCAATCTGAACGGTGTACGCAACTGCCACTACCCCAACAATGCCCCCTGGTACGAACTCTGCACCGAATTCGGCTTATATATGGTGGACGAAGCCAACATCGAAAGCCATGGAATGATGTTCCACAAAGACGAAACCCTCGCCAACTATCCCGATTGGGAACTGCCGTTCATGCAACGCATGAGCCGCATGATAGCCCGCGACCGTAACTGCACCGCCATCGTCACATGGTCTATGGGAAATGAATCGGGCTATGGCAAACACTTCGAGACACTCTATGACTATACAAAAAAGACAGACACAACACGCCCCGTGCAGTACGAAGGCGGCGGCTATGATGCAAAGAGTGACATCTACTGTCCCATGTATGCACGTATATGGTCGCTTCGCCGCCATATCAACCAACGCGACAAGCGTCCGATGATTATGTGCGAATATGCTCATGCCATGGGCAACAGCGTGGGAAACTTCCAAGATTACTGGGATTTGATTTATAAATACGACCAACTGCAAGGCGGCTTCATCTGGGACTGGGTGGACCAGACCTTCGCCATCAAAGACCGGAACAACCGCGATATATGGGCATTTGGCGGTGATATGGGCTTCGTGGGTGTTGTAAACGACTCCAACTTCTGCGCCAACGGACTGGTAGCTGCCAACCGCACCCCGCATCCGCACATCTATGAAGTGAAAAAGGTATTGCAATATATCCACTTCGCCCCCGTAGCTTTCACAGCCAACAAAATAAAAGTAACTAACCGGCACGACTTCATCGGACTGGAAGGATACCGACTCCGCTGGGCGATAGAATGTGACGGCAAAGCGGTACAAAGCGGCGAAACAGACTTCCCCGTCATCACCCCGGGAGCATCTGCCGAAATAGAACTCCCGCTGGAAGCATTGCCCGCTGACGGCAGAGAATATTTCCTTACCCTGCGTGCCTTCACCAAACATGAAGCGCCATTAGTGCCGAAAGGACATGAAGCGGCTATCGAACAATGGTTACTGCCTTCTGCACAGATTGCAAAGACCGCAGAGCCTGCCAACGGTATGCTTACGGTAGAACGCAGCGACAGCGCCGTCCTGCTGAAAGGCAATAACTTCCAAGTGCGGTTCTCCACCCGCAATGGTGAAATGACGAGCCTTGCCTACAACGGAAAGGAGATGGTGAAACAAGGCCTGCAACCCAACTTCTGGCGTCCGCTGACCGATAATGACATCCCCACCGGACACCTTGACCGCTGCGCCACCTGGAAAACGGCCGGACGCGATGCCCGACTGACGGATTTGAAAGTTACAGAAAACAAGCAATCGGCAACTCTCACTGCCACTTACCGTATGGAAGCACAAGACTCCCGCCTGCAAACCGTATACGATATACGCCCCGACGGTGCTGTCCGCGTAACCATGCACTTCACGCCCGGCAAAAAGCCACTGAGCGAAATGCCGCGACTGGGTATGCGCATGATACTGCCTGCCGAATACGAAATGATGTCTTGGCTGGGACGCGGACCACAGGAAAACTATGCCGACCGCAAAACAGGCGCACTCATTGGAGTATACCAATCTACGGTGTGGGACACCTTCCACCCCTATGTACGCGCCCAAGAAACAGGGAACCACTGCGATGTGCGCTGGATAGCCCTGCGTGACGCCTCCGGAAACGGTCTGTTAGTCACCGGTGAGCAGCCGCTCAGCGTCAGTGCGTGGAACTTCCCGATGGAAGACATCGAGTACCGTCCGTCACAAGTAGAACGCCGTCATGGAGGAAGCATCCTGAAGAAAGACATGGTGTGGCTCAACATCGACTACAAACAAATGGGCGTAGGCGGTGACAACACCTGGGGAGCGCAGGTACATCCCGAATACACCATCACTCCGCATGAATGGAAGTACAGCTTCACCCTGCAACCGCTCGGCACGCAACAAGATGCCGCCCGACAGGCACATAAATGTTTGTTCTAAAAAAGCTCAAAAACCATGCTACATAAAGTAAGATATTTCATCTGCCTCTCGCTGCTGATTGCAGGCATCACAGCCTGCCAATCAGGCAGCAAGGCCGTTACCGAAAAGAGGTACACCTTCAACAATATTCTGGACATAGCCTACACTCCCGACACACTGCACCATTGCTACGGCTGGTTCACCGATGCCGGTTCGTGGATGGGATTCACCCTGCCCGAAAAGGACAAATGGGTAAACGGGTTCTGCGGTCCTTTCAGCCTTGATATGTTCCGCCGCCAATGGATTGCCCGGTCCGCCGTAACAGTGAAGTTTGCAAAAGCTCCCGAAACAAGTTTCGTTCCCGACTCTACGTGCTACTATCCGGGCGAGCTGTATATGTCTGCGCATTCCGGCAAAGGCACAATCAGCCAACGCCTCAACTTCATCGATGCCACTACCGCCTTGCTGCGTATCAACACCGACAGTAAAGAAGGGTTAGTATTTACAGGAAGCCAATGGGGCAAGGATGTCACGATAAGCGTAGAACAGAATTCAGTCGTAGCACATCACCCCAGCGGTGAAAGCGTGGTCCTGACATTCATGTCCGATGTAGTTCTGGCGCAACTTGACAATAACTACACCGCCACACTGCACACTCCGAAAGAACAGACTAATGTAGTCATTTCTTTCTTCACCTCCGAAAAGGAACTGACCGCCGGCATACAAAACACCATCACGGTACTCAATAACCCGGAAGAAGCCATACGCGCCAACTCCGAACGCTGGGAAGGCTACCTGAAGAAGATTTTACGCACTGACATGAAACCCGAATACGACCGCATCGCCGTGAAAGCCGTAACAACGCTTATCGCGAACTGGCGGACACATCGTGGCGGACTGCTGCACGAAGGTATCATCCCCAGCCATGCCGTAGGTTACTTTGTAGGCTTTTGGGCATGGGACAGCTGGCGCTTCAGTGCGGGAACCGCCAAGTTCGATCCCGAACTGGCCAAGAACAACATCCGCGCCATGTTCGACTACCAGCAGCCTGACGGCATGATAATAGACTGCATCTACACCGACCCGTCCGAAAACAATGCCCGCGACAGCAAGCCTCCTTTGGTGTGCTGGGCGGTGGACGAAATCTTTACGCACACCGGTGATACCGCTTTTGTGGCGGAGATGTATCCGCAGTTGCTCTCTTACTACAAATGGTGGTACAAGAAACGCGACCATAACCAAAACGGAATGTGCGAATACGGCTCTACCGACGGAACGCTCGAAGCTGCCGCATGGGAAAGCGGCATGGACAATGCCATCCGCTTTGACGATGCCGTAATGCTGAAAAACAAAGGTGCCAGCGATGCTTGGAGCATGGATCAGGAAAGTGTGGACCTGAATGCCTATCTTGCATTGGAGTGCAAGCTGCTGAAGAAATTCGCCGGACTGCTGAACACCGCCTTTGACGCCCCCGACTATGGCGACAAGGTTGCCGACTACTTCTTCGACAAGGAGATGAACTTCTTCTTCGACCGTCGCCTGAAAGACGGCTCTTTCGTACGCGAACCGGGATGCGAAGCCTACACCCCTTTGTGGACGGAAGTTGCTACACAGGAGCAAGTAGACAGTATGCTGCCTATGCTGCAAGATACCGCCAGGTTCTCTACTTATATCCCTTTCCCGACGATTGCCGCAGATAATCCCAAATACAATCCCCGCGGATATTGGCGTGGACCTATCTGGTTGGACCAGACGTATTTTGCCATTCGAGGATTGCGTAACTACGGTTATAACGAACTTGCCGACCGATATACGTTGCAAGTGTTTGAGCGTCTGAACGGATTGAAGGAAGGAGCCCCAATACACGAAAACTATGGAACCCACACAGGTGAACGCCTGAAAGCCCCGCACTTCAGTTGGAGTTCATCGCATCTGCTGATGATGTACGATGACTACGGGAAGAAACTGAAGTAACTGACTTTCCGATATTAACATAGGAGGATATTTCTGTTCCTTCCTATAAAACCCGAAGTACCAACCGTTGGAATAGAAAATACCAACCGTTGGTACTTCGGGTTTCATACGTTGGTACTTCCTGTACCAACCGTTGGTATTTACAGTTTCCCCCTTTGGTACTCTTTTCTTCAAAGTAGCAGAAGTTATGCGGCTATCAGAACAAACTCCAAGCCACGGTAAGCCCCGCCATCACGATGGCTACCATACTCATCAGCTTGATAAGGATGTTAAGGCTCGGACCGGAGGTATCTTTAAACGGGTCGCCTACCGTATCGCCCACAACCGTGGCTTTATGCACTTCGCTGCCTTTGCCGCCGAAGTTGCCCTCTTCTACATATTTCTTGGCATTGTCCCACGCGCCACCGGCATTTGCCATAAAGATAGCAAGTACGAATCCGCTGCTAAGCCCGCCGATAAGCAGTCCCAGCACACCGGGAACACCAAAAATAAGTCCGGTCAGAATAGGAGCTACAATTGCTATCAGTGAGGGAACTACCATTTCGCGCTGCGCACCTTTCGTAGAGATGGCCACGCAACGTTCATAATCGGGTTCCGCCTCACCGGTCAGAATACCTTTTATCTCACGGAACTGACGGCGCACTTCGTCTACCATATGAGCGGCAGCACGACCTACGGCATTCATCGTCAATCCACAGAACAAGAAAGCCATCATACTGCCGAGGAACATACCCGAAAGGACTTTAGGATTCATCAACGTAACATCGTAATGGTGCATGAAGTCAAAGAAAGTAGCATCGTGCACAGACACCGCTTCACCACCCACAAAGATGTCGGTAGTACCCAAACGGGTCAGTCCGATACGAATTTCCTCAATATAAGATGCAAGCAAGGCAAGCCCTGTCAACGCAGCCGAACCGATAGCGAAACCTTTACCCGTGGCGGCTGTTGTATTTCCTAAAGAGTCGAGCGCATCGGTACGCTTGCGCACTTCCTCGCCCAGACCGGACATTTCCGCATTACCACCGGCATTGTCGGCAATAGGTCCGTAAGCATCCGTAGCCAATGTAATGCCCAAAGTGGAAAGCATACCTACGGCAGCGATACCGATACCGTAAAGTCCCAAGCCTACATTGGCAAAGTCGAATCCGGAAGCAAAAAGATAAGAAGCAATGATGCCCACCACTACGGCAATCACCGGAATAGCGGTAGAAAGCATGCCTAAACCGATGCCGGAGATAATGACAGTAGCCGGTCCCGTCTTGCCGCTCTCACTCAACTTCCGGGTGGGACGATAGGATTGGGAAGTATAGTATTCCGTAGAACGTCCGATAACGATACCTACCACCAGACCTACAACTACCGAACAGGAAATCCACATCCAGTTATCCAGCTTCAGCAGCCAAAGGATAAGGAAAGTGGCAACGACTATCAATACCGAGCTCAAGTTCGTACCGAAAGCAAGGGAATTCAGCAAATCTTTCATCTTGGCATTCTCTTTAGTGCGTACAGAGAAAATGCCTATGATAGAAAGGATAATTCCTACAGCCGCAATCAGCATCGGAGCGATAACGGCTTTAAACTGCATCAGCGTATCTCCCGAATGGATAAAAGCCGCAGCGCCAAGAGCGGCCGTAGCAAGGATAGAACCGCAATAGCTCTCGTAAAGGTCGGCGCCCATACCGGCAACATCGCCTACATTATCGCCTACATTGTCGGCAATGGTTGCGGGATTGCGCGGGTCGTCCTCGGGGATACCGGCTTCCACTTTACCTACAAGGTCGGCGCCTACGTCGGCAGCTTTCGTATAGATACCGCCGCCCACACGTGCAAACAGGGCTTGTGTAGAAGCTCCCATACCGAACGTCAGCATCGTAGTGGTGATGATGCAAAGTTTATGGGTAGGTGTCATCACATCCACAGGGATAACTGCGTTGAGCAGCAGATACCAGAAGGAAATATCGAGCAGGCCAAGCCCCACTACAACCAGCCCCATTACCGCACCACTGCGAAAAGCGACACGCAAACCCGCATTCAATGAGTTGCGTGCAGCATTTGCCGTACGTGCCGAGGCATACGTAGCCGTCTTCATACCGAGAAATCCGGAAAGACCGGAGAAGAATCCGCCTGTGAGGAAAGCTATCGGAACCCAAGAGTTCTGCACTCCGAAGCCGTAGGCCATAATCGAGAAAAGAATCACCAGCCCCAAAAACACCCAGCCCACAATCTTATATTGCTGGCGGAGATAGGACATGGCTCCCTTGCGCACCGCAGCGGCAATCTTAACCATTTGAGGAGTTCCCTCACTCTCTTTCATCATCTGACGGTGGAAATACCAGGCAAAGCAAAGTGCCAGAACGGAAGCGGCTGGAACCAGCCAGAAAAGCAATTGGTCCATAGCATAAATCGTATTAAAAGGTTGAACGAAAGCCTAAAAATATTGATTTGAAATGAAATAAGCAAACGATTAACCGAATTTATGCTAAGGAACAAAAAACACGGGAGTATGTCAAAATGCTCCCTTTATTCTATCGTTACCGCCGTACCGCAGGCAGTTACCATCAACATACTGCCGCTACCGCCTACTGTTTCGTAATCAAGGTCAACGCCAATCACAGCGTTAGCACCCATCAGACGGGCTTGTTCCTGCATCTCGCGAAGTGCCGTGTCTTTAGCCTCGCGAAGTACTTCCTCGTACGAACCGCTGCGCCCGCCTACCACATCGCGGATACTGGCAAAGAAATCACGAAAAACATTGGCTCCGATAATCGTCTCACCACTGACGATACCAAAATAACGGGTGATACGGCCACCCTCAATAGTGTGAGTTGTTGTTACTAACATAATTCTGTATTTTAAGTTCTTAATACATTAGACGCACGAAACCTCAGAAAAGTTGCAAAACATCAAAACATTTTGCTGACACGCTCTATGCCCGCCACCAATATATCTATCTCCTCTTTCGTATTATACAAGCCGAACGAAGCGCGTACCGTTCCTTCAATGCCAAGACGTTGCATCAGCGGCTGTGCACAGTGATGTCCCGTACGTACGGCAATGCCGAGACGGTCGAGCAAAGTACCCATATCGAAATGGTGGATATCGCCTACAAGGAAAGAGATAACACTGCCCTTCTCTTTGGCCTCACCGAAGATGCGCATACCGGGAATCTCTTTCAGGCGGGCCATAGCATACGCAGTCAGTTCGTGCTCATGGGCGGCGATTTTCTCCATACCGATGGCAGAAACGTAATCCAATGCTTTGGCAAGCCCGGTCGTACCGATATAATCGGGTGTCCCAGCCTCGAACTTGAAAGGAAGTTCGTTGAAGGTAGTCCGTTCAAACGATACGTGTTGTATCATCTCTCCGCCACCCTGATAAGGAGGCATCTTGTCGAGCCATTCTTCTTTACCGTAAAGCACGCCCACACCGGTAGGGCCGTACACCTTATGACCGGAAAAAACGTAGAAATCCGCATCCAGGTCCCGCACATCCACCGGCATATGCGGAATGGACTGAGCGCCGTCTACAAGCACGGGAACGCCCTGTTCGTGGGCATAGCCTACCATTTCCCTGACAGGATTTACAGTACCCAGCACATTGGATACATGCGCCACGCTGACAATCTTTGTACGCTCGGAAAACAGCTGTTTGTACTCGTCCAACAGAAGTTCTCCTCTGTCATTCATCGGAATAACTTTAATGGCAATCCCCCTCTTGGCTGCCAGCAACTGCCAGGGAACGATATTGCTGTGATGCTCCATAACGGAGAGAATCACCTCATCGCCCTCCTGCATAAACTCTTCGCCGAAGCTGGACACAAACAGATTGATGCTTTCCGTTGTACCGCGGGTAAAGACGATTTCATTCGTACTGCCGGCATTGATGAACTTCCGCACCGTCTCACGAGACGCTTCGTGCAGCTCCGTAGCTTGCTGCGAAAGAAAATGCACACCACGATGCACATTGGCGTTGACCGAATAGTACTCATCCGTAATGGCATCCACCACCTGACGGGGCTTCTGTGTAGTCGCGCCGTTATCAAAGTAAACCAACGGCTTACCATATACCTCGCGGGAAAGTATCGGAAAATCAGCTCTTATCTTTTGAAGGTCCATATCTTTTAAATTATGAATGATGAATGGAGGATTCTTCATTATTTACATATCGCGCACCCCTGACACTTGTTCAGTTCACCGCGGAAACGTTTCTCTACCAGCAGATGCAGGCGGTCTTTCAAGGCATCCAGACGGATTGTATCAATCACCTCATTTACGAAGGCAAACATCAACAACAAACGGGCTTCATGCATGGAGATGCCGCGTTGCTGCATATAGAACAGGGCGCTTTCATCAAGCTGGCCTACCGTAGCGCCATGACTGCACTTTACATCATCGGCATAAATCTCCAGCTGCGGCTGAGTGTACATATGCGCTTCACGAGTGGCGCAAAGATTACGGTTCGTTTGCTGGGAACTGGTATGCTGTGCATCGGGACGTACCAGCACCAGACCGGCAAAAGCGCCGACAGACTGGTCGTCGAGCACATACTTAAAGAGTTCATTGCTGGTGCAGTTGGGCACTGCATGATCTATGGTGGTATTATTGTCCACATGCTGGTTCTTATCCGCAATAGCCATGCCGCAAAGATTCAGTTCAGCACCCTCGCCGGCAAGCGTAACTTCGGTTGTATTACGGGTAGTACCGTTGTGCAAAGTCATTCCATTCAGCAAAACGTTGCTGTTAGCTTCTTGCCTGACATATAAGCTGCTGATACGTACCGTACTGGTGTGCGTCTCTTCCAATTCATAGAAATCGAAAGTGGCATTCTCACCGATGAACGCCTCTACCACTTGCGTTGCAAGGAAATTTACGCCGTCCATTGCATGGTCGCATGCCAGAAGACGGGCTTGTGCACCTTCTTCCAAAATAATGAGCACCCGGCGGTTCACCATAAAGTTGACATCACCGCGCAGGATATTCACTAACTGAATAGGCTTTTCCACTACCACATTCTTAGGAACATACAGCAATACACCGTCTTGCGCAAAGACTGTATTAAACGCCGTCACTCCATCTTTGGAAGTATCCGCCAGCTTGCCGTAGTATTTCTTCACCAACTCCGGATGATGTTCCGCCATATCCTTCAGACTGCCGAAAATAACACCTTCGGGCAAATGCGACTTGGGCAAAGCCTTGCTATAAAAAGCATCGTTCACAACAAAGTAAAGGGAAGTGCTCATATTCGGCACATCGCACTTGAATACTTCGTAGGGATTGACAGGAATCTCCAAACGGTTCAGGTTCAAACCGTAGTCGGGTTCAAAGAACTTGCTGACATCGGTATATTTATATTTCTCCGTCTTACGGGTGGGAAACCCCAGCCGCTCGAAGTCGGCAAACGCGGCAGCACGCGGAGCGTTCAGCACCTCGGTGCTGTGGCGGCATATCATCGCTTCCGTTTGGGAGAAAAGGTCTATATATTGTTGCTCTACACTCATGTTATCTAATTATGAGTTCATCATTCATAATTTACAATTCACTTGCTTCTTTCTTTATCCAATCGAAGCCACGTGCTTCAATCTCCTTCGCCAATTCAGGACCGCCTGTCTTTACGATGCGCCCGCCAAGCAATACATGGACGGTATCCGGTTTCAGATAGTCCAGCAGACGTTGATAGTGAGTAATAACCATTGCACTGGTCCGGGGAGTCTTCAGCTTATTGAAGCCATCGGCTACAATACGCAAAGCGTCTACATCAAGACCGGAATCCGTCTCGTCGAGAATAGCGAAGGTAGGTTCCAGCATAGCCATTTGGAAGATTTCGTTACGCTTCTTCTCACCACCGCTGAAGCCTTCGTTCACACTACGGTTGGCAAGTTTGTTATCCAACTCGACAATAGCACGCTTCTCACGCATCAGTTTCAAAAATTCACTGGCAGACAAGGCGGGCAAATGACGGTATTTGCGCTGTTCGTTAACAGCTGCACGCATAAAATTCACCATAGAAACGCCCGGTATCTCCACCGGCATCTGGAATGAAAGGAAAATACCTTCATGGGCACGGTCTTCGGGACTCATAGCCAAAAGGTCTTTACCGTTGAAAGTTACAGTACCGCGTGTAACCTCGTATGCAGGATGTCCCACCAGCACATTACTCAAGGTACTTTTTCCGGCTCCATTTTGTCCCATCAGGGCGTGTACTTCACCGTCACGAATTGTAAGGTTGATACCTTTCAATATTTCTTTGCCATTGATGCTGGCATGCAGGTCTTTTATCTCTAACATTATACTTTTAAATTAAGAATGAAGAATTAAGAATGAAGAATGACCATGCGGCATAACAATGCGTGGTCCATTTCATCATCCTTAATTCTCCATTGTCTATTTTAATTCTTCATTCTTCATTCTTAATTCCTCATTTATCCTACGCTTCCTTCCAATGAAATAGCCAACAATTTCTGAGCTTCTACGGCAAACTCCATAGGCAGCTTGTTGAGTACTTCCTTTGCATAACCGTTTACAATCAGCCCCACCGCATCTTCCGTGGAAATGCCTCGCTGATTGCAATAGAATATCTGGTCCTCGCTAATCTTGCTGGTGGTTGCCTCGTGTTCTACAATAGCCGTCTCATTATGGATATCCATGTAAGGGAAAGTATGCGCACCGCATTTATCACCCAGCAGCAGTGAGTCGCACTGGCTATAGTTGCGGGCATTGTCCGCCTTTTGGGCAACACGCACCAGACCGCGATAAGAATTCTCGCTCCGTCCGGCAGAAATACCTTTGCTGACAATAGTGCTGCGGGTATTCTTTCCGAGATGAATCATCTTTGTACCGGTATCTGCCTGTTGATAGTTATTGGTGACCGCTACACTGTAAAATTCCGCCGTAGAGTTGTCACCTGAAAGGATGCAAGAGGGATATTTCCATGTAATGGCCGAACCGGTCTCCACCTGTGTCCAAGACAGTTTGCTGTTTATGCCCTTGCAGTGCCCGCGCTTCGTTACAAAGTTATAGACACCACCCTTGCCTTCGGCATCTCCCGGATACCAGTTTTGAACGGTACTGTATTTCACTTCGGCACGGTCGTGTACCACAATCTCCACAATAGCGGCGTGCAATTGGTTTTCATCACGCATCGGCGCCGTACATCCTTCCAAATAAGAAACGTACGAATCATCATCGGCTACAATCAGCGTTCTCTCAAACTGCCCGGTATTGCGGGCATTGATACGGAAGTAAGTGGACAATTCCATCGGGCAGCGTACCCCCTTCGGTATATAGACGAAAGAACCGTCGGAGAACACCGCAGAATTCAGCGCCGCAAAGAAATTATCACGATACCCCACTACCGAGCCCAGATATTTCTGCACCAAATCGGGATGCTCGCGTACAGCCTCGCTGAACGAACAGAAAATAATCCCCTTTTCCATAAGCGTCTCCTTGAAAGTTGTCTTTACAGACACAGAGTCCATTACGGCATCCACCGCCATACCGCTCAGCGCCATTTGTTCCTCTAAAGGAATACCCAGCTTATTAAAGGTCTTGACCAACTCAGGATCCACCTCGTCCATACTTTTAGGCCCGTCCTTCTTCTTGGTAGGGTCGGCATAGTATGAAATGGCCTGATAATCTATCTCAGGAATACGGAGATGCGCCCATGCAGGCATCTCCAGCGTCAGCCAGTGACGGTACGCTTTCAGACGGAACTCCAGCAACCACTCGGGTTCTTCTTTTTTCTCAGAAATCAACCGCACCACATCCTCATTCAAGCCACGCTCGATGATATCTGTGTGCACGTCGGTCGTAAAACCGTACTTGTACTTCTCCTGAGTGAGTTCCTTTACATATTTATTGGGTTCTTCTTGTTGCATTATTCATTCAATATATATTGTTCTGTAACATGTTTAGCCGCGGGAAAGAATATCCCGGCAAACGACTTCATAGGATAATATAACACCGATTCCTCCTTTTTTGTTTGGCTGAGCAGCGTATTGTCTGCATCCATAAACTCAATGACACCAACCAGCAGGCTCACCAGCAACAAAGACTTCAACGCCCCCAGCCCGGAACCCAGCCAACGATTCAGCCAGCCAAGCGAAACCGCTTCCATTGCTTTTGTCAGCAGTGCGGCTACCAGTGCAAAAGCCAGCGGCACGGCTATCCAAATAGCGATGAATGCCAGCACTTGCGCCACCGTCATCGAATCGGTAACCTTAGAAAATACATTTTCGGCCACGGAAGCATACAAAGTCTTTGCCGCCAGCAAGCCGACAATCAGCCCCAGCAGAGTGGCCAGTTGCTTCACAAATCCTTTCATGAAGCCGACAACCGCTCCCGCACCGACAATTACCAATATTACGATGTCTATAACAGCCATATATGATATTAAAAAGGCACGGATTACACGGATAAGCACGGTTTTTCTTTTAACCAATCCGTGAAATTCGTGTAATCCGCGCCTAAAAATTTATTTTTTTCTTACAAAGTCTGTTTTACCTCCACTTCTTCGTAAGATTCTATAATATCTCCCACCTTGATGTCATTACAGTTTGTCAGGCTGATACCGCATTCAAAGTTGGTACCTACTTCTTTCACATCATCCTTGAAGCGCTTCAAAGCATTGATGTTTCCTGTGAAGATAACAATACCGTCGCGAATAAGACGAGCCTTGTCGCTGCGTTTCACCTTTCCGGTCTTCACCATAGCACCTGCCACGAGACCCACTTTGGTAATGTTGAACACTTCGCGAACCTCGATAGTTGCCGTAACCTGTTCCTTCAAAGTAGGCGCCAGCATACCTTCCATGGCAGCCTTCACCTCTTCAATGGCATCGTAGATGACAGAGTACTTGCGGATATCCACACCTTCCTGTTCCGCCAGCTTAGCGGCAGCGCCCGAAGGACGAACTTGGAATCCGACAATAATCGCATCCGAAGCGGCAGCCAAAGATACATCCGATTCGGAGATAGCGCCGACACCCTTATGGATAACGTTCACCTGTACCTGTTCGGTAGACAGTTTAATCAACGAGTCGCTCAACGCTTCAACAGAGCCGTCTACGTCACCCTTCACGATGATGTTCAGTTCGTGGAAGTCTCCCAATGCCAAACGGCGGCCTACTTCATCCAATGTCAACATCTTCTGTGTACGCAAGCCTTGTTCACGTTGCAACTGTTCACGTTTGTTGGCAATTTCACGCGCTTCCTGTTCTGTTTCGATTACGTGGAATGTATCACCTGCAGCCGGCGCACCGTTCAAGCCCAGAATCAAAGCCGGTTCCGAAGGACCTGCCTCTTTCAGACGCTGGTTACGCTCGTTGAACATGGCTTTCACCTTACCATAGCTTGTACCTGCGAGCACAATGTCGCCCATCTTCAAAGTACCGTTGGACACCAGCACCGTAGCTACATAGCCACGACCCTTATCCAATGAGGACTCAATGATGGAACCGGTAGCACGACGGTTCGGGTTTGCCTTCAAATCCAGCATTTCAGCTTCCAGCAATACTTTCTCCATCAAATCGCTTACACCAAGACCTTTCTTGGCGGAAATATCTTGAGACTGGTACTTGCCGCCCCATTCCTCTACAAGGAAGTTCATGGCAGCCAGTTCTTCTTTAATCTTATCGGGATTGGCGGTAGGCTTGTCAATCTTGTTGATGGCGAACACGATAGGCACACCGGCAGCCATAGCATGGTTGATGGCTTCTTTGGTCTGCGGCATCACGTTGTCATCGGCAGCTACGATGATGATGGCAATATCCGTTGCCTTGGCACCGCGGGCACGCATAGCGGTAAACGCCTCATGACCCGGAGTATCGAGGAACGTAATCTTACGTCCGTCTTCCAACGTCACGTGATAAGCGCCGATGTGCTGTGTAATACCACCCGCCTCACCGGCAATAACATTCGCCTTACGGATATAGTCGAGCAATGAAGTCTTACCGTGGTCTACGTGACCCATCACCGTTACAATCGGAGCGCGATGCTCTAAATCTTCTTCGGCATCTTCTTCCTCAACGATAGCCTGGGCTACTTCCGCACTTACATATTCAGTCTTGAAGCCGAATTCTTCCGCCACCAGATTGATTGTTTCGGCATCCAGACGCTGGTTAATGGAAACCATCATGCCGATGCTCATACAAGTAGCGATAACCTGCGTAACGGAAACATCCATCATGCTTGCCAACTCATTGGCAGTCACGAATTCGGTCAGCTTCAATACCTTGCTTTCCGCCATTTCCTGGTCTTCCAACTCCTGCATACGGTTGGATGCCATATCACGTTTTTCCTTACGATATTTCGCGCCCTTATTCTTGCCTTTAGAGGTCAGACGTGCCAACGTCTCCTTTACCTGCTTTGCTACATCCTCTTCACTTACTTCCTGCTTGATTACAGGCTTCTTGAAGCGGTCTTTGTTCTTGTTCTTACCGGCCTGCTGGTTATTGCCGCCTTGTTGGTTGCCACCTTTCGGACGATCGTTTCCGCCACGCTGGAAGTTGGACGCGTTGTTGATATCCACTTTTTCCTTGTTGATACGGACGCGTTTCTTCTTGGCATTGGGATCGTTGCTATCTTTCGAATCCTTCGTCTTATTGTCATCACGACGGATTTCCTTGATAATAGCTTCTTTCATCAGCTTCTTCTGATCCTGACGCTGCTTCTCTTTTTCTTCGCGCTCCTTACGTTTTTCCTCTTTCGATTTCTTCTTCGGGCGTGTAGACTGATTCAGCGCAGCAAGGTCTATTTGTCCGATGACGTTAATCTTCGATACAAACTCCGGCTGATGTATTTTAAATATCTCTTCTTTATCTTCTGAAACCATCTCTTCGGTTACAACGGGAGCCGGTTCTTCCTTAGGTGCTGATACAGGTTCGGCCACCACAGGCACAGGTTCTTCCTCTACAACGGGAGCCGGCTCAACAACCGGTTCCGGTGTCGGCTCGGGCTGAGGTTCGGGAACGGGTTCCGGTTTCGGAGCCTCAACAACAGGTGCAAGCTCTTCTGCCTTCACCTCTTCAACTACCGGTTTTTCCGGTTCTGCTTCTTTCTCTTTTTCCACAGTATGTTTACGATTCAGTTTATCCAAATCAATTTTACCGACAGGCTTAAACTTCGGACGTACATCTTCGGGAACCACAGTCTTTACAACCTCCTCAGCTTTGGGTTTCTCTTGTGTTTCCTTGTCATAACCGTCAATAGACACTGATGCCTTGTTACGGTCCTTACTCTGACGTTCCTGAATGAAACGTTCCGTTTTCAATTTAAGATCCTTATCTGTACTAAACTCTTTCACGAGCAAGTCATACTGCTCGTCGGTAATCTTCGTATTGGGGTTTGTTTCAATCGCATACCCCTTCTTTTGCAAGAACTCAACTACCGTCGTGATTCCTACATTTAAATCTCTTGTTACTTTATTTAACCTTATCGTCATACTTTAATTTAATGAATAATGGAGAAAGAAGCGGAATTTAGTGCTCAATTATTCTCTTCCTCAAACTCCGATTTCAAAATGCGTAATACTTCGTCCACCGTTTCCTCTTCCAAATCTGTCTTCTCAATCAACATCTCGCGCGGGGCATTCAATACAGCCTTGGCGGTATCAATGCCGATAGCTTTGATGGCATCAATTACCCAACCGTCAATCTCGTCGCGGAATTCATCCAAGTAGATATCTTCATCCTCTACCGCTTCATCCAATTCGCGGAATACGTCAATGGTGTACTCAGTCAACATACTGGCCAGTTTGATATTCAAACCACCTTTACCGATAGCCAGCGATACCTCTTCCGGTTTCAGGAAGACTTCTGCCTTGTGCTCTTCTTCGTTCAGACGGATAGAAGATATTTTGGCAGGGCTAAGGGCACGCTGTATAAACAACTGGATATTCGACGTATAGTTGATAACGTCGATATTCTCGTTGCGAAGCTCGCGGACAATGCCATGAATACGGCTACCTTTTACACCGACGCAAGCGCCTACCGGGTCAATACGGTCATCGTATGACTCTACGGCAATCTTGGCACGCTCACCGGGGATGCGGGCAATCTTCTTGATGGTAATCAGTCCGTCATTGATTTCAGGTACTTCCATTTCAAACAGACGTTGCAGGAAAACGGGCGATGTACGGCTCAAGATAATCTTCGGATTATTGTTCTTGTTGTCAACGCGCGCCACCACGGCACGGGCAGTCTCACCCTTGCGGTAGAAGTCACTCGGAATCTGTTCGGTCTTGGGCAACAGCAGTTCATTGCCTTCGTCATCGAGCAGCAACATTTCCTTTTTCCAAATCTGATAAACTTCTGCATTGATAATAGTACCTACCTTATCAATGTATTTATTGTAAATACTGTCTTTTTCCAGTTCCAAAATCTTGGAAGCCAATGTCTGGCGCAAGTTCAGGATAGCACGGCGGCCAAACTTCGCAAAGTTCACTTCATCCGTCACTTCCTCTCCCACTTCATACGAAGCGTCAATCTTTTGGGCTTCGCTCAAAGAAATCTGTAAGTTCGGATTCTCAAGATCTTCATCTGCCACAACTTCACGATTACGCCATATTTCGAAGTCACCCTTATCCGGGTTCACAATCACGTCGTAATTCTCATCAGTACCGAACATCTTTGCAATCACACTGCGGAACGACTCTTCGAGTACGCTCACCATGGTGGTTCTATCAATATTCTTCAGTTCTTTAAATTCCGAAAAGGTATCTATCAAGCTGATAGTTTCTTCTTTCTTGGCCATAGTCTTATTTAAAACTAATTAAGTATTTAGTATATTTTATCTCTTCGTATGTAAAGGTTATATCTTCATCCACCATTTTAGGACGCTTGGCTCCCTCCTCTTTCACTTTCTTCCGGACGGTAACGGTGAATTGCCGTTCATCGGCATCCTTCAATATTCCGCAATGCTTACGACCGTCCTTTGCCAGCACTTCCACCTCCTTGCCAATGTGGTTGGTGTATTGCTGCAATACTTTAAACGGTTGTCCGATGCCGGCAGAACCGACTTCCAGCTCGTAATCCTCATCCTCTCGATTCAGTCGGGACTCTATGTAGCGGCTCAGCTCTACACAATCCTCAATCCAAACACCTTCTTTGTGGTCTATTTCCACCACAATCTTGTCATCAGGGCTGATTATGACTTCCACGAGGAAGTAATCCTTATCCTCCAGCCACTCGTCTACAATCTGACAAACTGTTTTCTTTTCTATCATAGATTAACCTTTAAGAACGAAAAAGAGGAGCTTAATCGCCCCTCCACCTTTCATCCGTTTCGGGTGCAAAGATATAAATAATCTGTTCGACTACAAAATAATAGGAGAAAAAAAGAATATTTAGCACTCCTGCCGGAAATTATCCCTCATTCAAAATTAATCACTACATTTGCATGGTTCTTTAAACTTAATCATCATGGCACATCACCTGAATACCAATAAACAGTTTATGATAGGTAACGGCATCCTTGCCTTTGCCGTAATATTCGTTGTCGTTATTTTTGTCTATATGAGTATGCGCTTGCAGCGCCAGAAGGAAGGCGAACGGTATTTCGCCGAAACCTACAACATCACTTTAGTGAAAGGATTCACCGGAGATTCCATCTCCATTCTTCTCAACGACAGCATCCTGATAGACCAACGCATTGACAAAGAACCTTTTAACTTTGAAGTAAAACGGTTTGCCGAGCAAAGTGCGCTGATGATAGTGGACAAGGCCACCGATAAACTGTCCCTGTTCGAACTGAGCGAAAAAGGCGGCAACTATCGGTTTGAGAAAGAAAGCAACGAAGTGAAGCTATTGGCGCAAGAGGAATAGAGCCGCTTAACTGTGCCATTTATGCCAGCCTATTGGCACAATTGTGCCTACTCGATGGCACGTTTGTGCCTGCCCAATGGCAATGTACACCATCAGCAACGATAAGTAACCGATAGAGAATAAAACATAACTCGTTTGAAATGAACAACAATGCACTATTTTGCTTGGCAGCGAAAATGCTAACCGTATCAATGAACTGGAGGATATGTTTGAGGTAAACCGGGACGATAAGAGAATCCGTCAGATGAAAGAGGACGTGGAGGAATACGAGGAAACGGTCAGAAAACAAGCAGTTATCAGCGAACAAGCCAAACGTAAGGAACGTGAGGCAGCACGGCTGGACAGCATTGCCAAAACGGTAAAGAAGAAATAGATGGCTTCAATAAAAGTAAAAAAAATTCGCCCTAATGCAAGATACCTTGATTCCACCTATATTTAAAATAGAAGAGGCTGTGTCAATGACACAACCTCTTCATCGTTCTGATTAAATTATGAATATAGTTTTTACTATTTTGCCCAACCGCGCACTTGATGTATTTGGTCGTTGATTTCGATTATATTTTGTGGAAGTGGCCAATATTCGTTCTTACCCTCAACGAATTTAAGTGTAATACCAGCCTCGGCAAATGGGTGATGTACGGTATACACAAGCTTGTGAGGTTTTCTGGCATTTTCAGGGGAAGTCCAAAATTCGTCAGTTTGATAAGGGATATTATCAAGCACCTTGTCGTAGCACTGCTTAGCAATACCCCAACGAACGATATCGAACCAACGGCAGCCTTCGAACCAAAGTTCATATTGCTTTTCGTCTTGAAGCACTTTGAGGTCAACAGTTTCAGATACAGTATTTGAGCCTGCACGAGTTTGAATCTTGTTGATATACTTCTTAGCTTCATCAAGCTGATTTGATGCAATACAAGCTTCTGCATAAATCAGATAAGCTTCACCCAAACGGGCAATACAGAGGTTCGTATTGTTACAGTTGTCACCTACAGATAAGTCAGCGTCATTAGGATGCATCATCATCTTCACTTCCATCACGTCACTACGAGCGAAAGAACCATTAGTCTTGGTGATACCACGTTCCGGGTCCATTTCTTTTTCTTGGCGAGTCGTGCAAGTAGCATCGCTTTTCCAACCGCAGAGTTCTTCATCGTAGAAGAATTCGTCAGAAGTCAAGAAAGTAGCTTTACGACGATAGCTGTCACCATCGTTTGCTAACATTTTATGAGCAAACTCATGATTGATAGAGCCACCACCCCAACCAGCAGTTGAGCAAATGGATGGACTCTTACCACCACCTTTAATATCATCACCACGCCAGTTGAGTACGTTAGCTACCATCCAACGACCACGATTATTACCAACTCTCCAAGGATCTACACCACCTGCAGCCGCTGTATTAGTAATATAGTTGAATTCGAAGATCTTTTCTTCACAACCATCACCTTCTACGTGGAACAAGTCGCGGAAACGTTCACCCGGAACGAGATCGTAGTTTTCAGACTCTACAAGGGGCTTCATTACGCTAATCACCTTAGCATTGTCGCCTGCAAAAAGAGCTGACTTGCCGGCTACGAATTGAGCGAAACCTTTAGTTACAACCCAAGCACCTTCTTTATCATTCTTACCATTACGATCGGGCAAGTCAGGAAGAGCGTCTTCACATTCTTTCACGCACCAGTCAAAGATAGCCTTTTGTGACTCAGCATTAACCGGTTTTTCATTGGTGATGAGGTGGTCAATCAAAGGAGGTTGATAATAAACCTGTGCAGCCAACATGTGTGCCCATGCACGCATAACCTTAGCTTCGGCAACAACTCGTTTCTTAATAGGAGTATCGGCTGTTTCACCAAAATAGTGAATTATCAAGTTGGCAGAATAGATTGACTTATAAATGTGATTATAAAGCGTACTGATAGGGAGAGAGCTGGCATCATAACGGAACTCATTAAGGATACGGAAATCTGCGTGGTCGTTAATGTCACCACCGGCTGCAAACACGTCGTCGGCAGAGTAGTTAAGACCCATGATATATGCATTCCAAATTCCTTCATTACCACCGATTTCATTGATATAAGTAGCGTACATGGCTGTCAACGCAGATTCGGCATCCGCATCTGTTTTGTAGAAGTTATCTGTACTGCTGGTTGCTTTCTGTTCAACATCAAGCCTGTCTTCACACGCAGTGAACATCATACTTGAAAGCAAAATGATTGATAAAAATATTTTTCTCATATCTCTTTCGATTAATTAAAATTAAAATGTAACACTTACGCCAAGTACCATCTTGCTCATGTTAGGATATGCACCCTTGTCGAGACCCGGACAGTTGTATTCATTTGTACAAGTTTCAGGGTCGAGACCCGGATACTTGGTGAATGTGAAGAAGTCGTCCAATGATACATAAACACGTGCGTTTTCGATGAATGCTTTACTGGTGAGTTTCTTAGGCAATGTGTAACCAAGTTGAATTTGCTTGATCTTGAAGAACGAGCCATTGTAAACCATGGCAGATGAACGCCAGAATGTACCGCTACCTGCTACAGAAGCTGCGTTAGGAAGTTTGCCAGACTTGAATTCTTTATAAACATCTTCTGATATGTTGTTGTAGCCTGTACGATAGAGACCGTAGTAGATATCGTTACCAGCAGCACCAGTACCAAACAAAGTGAAGTCGAATCCCTTGTATTCAGCATTCAAGGTAATGCCATAAGTCAAAGTAGGAAGACCAGAACCTATGTTAGTCATGTCCTCAGTTTGTGGGTCCTTGGTCAATTCACCATCTTTGGTGTAATATTGTGCAGTACCGTCAGCAGCAACGCCTGCATACTTATAACCGCGCATGTACCATACGGGTTCGCCTTCTTCGAAGTAGCAACGAACAACTTCAGGAGATGCACCTTCAACAGTTGCGCCAGCGATACGTTCGATAGATGGCTCGAGGTAAGTCACTTCATTGTGAAGTGTTGCCATGTTAGCAGATATTCCATATTTGAAATCACCGATATGGTCTTTCCAACTAAGTTCCACTTCGAAACCGCTGTTTTCAATTTCACCAGCGTTTACAGTCATAGAAGAAACACCTGATTCAGGCATAGTGGGAGCATTTACAAGCAAGTCCTTAGTCTTTTTCTTGTACCAGTCGAAACCAACGGTCAATCTATCGTTTAAGAAACGGAAGTCAGCACCCAAGTCGATTTGTTCTGAAGTTTCCCAAGTCAAGTTAGGGTTGGCAATGCCATTAGGCATTGAACCTAAAGTAACGGCATTTGTTGAACCATAGTTATAGAATTGTCCATTTGTATTAATACCAGCTGTATATGCATAGTTATTCAATACATTCACGTTACCATTCTGTCCCCAAGATGCACGTATCTTACCGTATGACATGATGCTTGGGTTGACTCTGTCTTTGAAGAAGCTTTCGTTTGAGAATGTCCAGCCTGCAGATGCGGAGAAGAACTGACCCCAACGGTTGTCTTTCGAAAGCTTAGAAGCGTCGAAAGCATCGGCACGAAAGTTAGCCTGAACGCTATAGCGGTTGTCGTAGCTATAAGTTACACGACCGAAGTAAGAGAGGGCGCGAGAAGTACCCGGTATGCCGCCGATGTTCTTCACCGTTTTATCATTAGCATTTACGCTATTAAGGTAGATGAAGTTAGCTGAATAAGCTTTAAGGATATCCGGACCCGAAGCATTGGCACTGACATAATTTGAATCGCTTTGGCGGTATGACATACCGGCCATGGCACCTACAACGTGTTTACCGGCGAAGATATCGTTATAGTTGACGAAGTTTTCCCATTGATACCAAGTAGAGTTTCTACTGGCGCCTGAGATAGTGTAGTTGTCACCTTTGGTTTGAGCATTGAGGTAGTAGGGGTATTGCCAGTCAGATTCGTTGTTGAAGGAGATACGATAACCCAAACGGGAAGTGAAAGTCACTTGCTTGACAGGAGTAACGTTCATGTAAGCAGTACCATTAACGTTCACACCACTGTTGCGCGATTCTGAACGGTCGCGTTGTGAGAAGGGGTTACCACCGGAAAGACGTTGGTTAAAGTAGGAAGTGGCATAGTAACCATTTTCATCACCAAAGAGAGTGTAGTTAGAGTTACCTGCTTGAATTTGGTCGTAATAGTTACGATATTCACCCAACATCTGTTCTCGTTTTGTCCAATAGAGCGGAGTTAACGGGTCAATCAAAAGAAGCATCTCGAATGAAGAGCCATAACCTTGTTCTGATATGCCGCGAGATCTCCATTTTTCAATAGAGGTGTTGGTACCTACTTTCAACCAATCTTTAATCATATAATCGGCATTGAGTTGAGCGGTAAGACGTTCGTACTTATCTTTGCTACCCTTAACGATACCGTCTTGGTTCACATAGTTCACACTCAGGAAGTATGAACCGCGGTCGTTACCACCTTGGAGAGTAAGGGTGTGCTGTTGAGCCCAAGTATCTTCGAAATAAGCATCCAACCAGTCTGTATTGGTATTAGGATCCCATCCGTATTGAGTCTGAGCATCAGCCAAAGTACCATTCACAGATTCAGCACCAAGCTGCATAGTCATCCAGTCCTTGAATTGAGCACCGTTAAGCAAATTGGGCACGCTTCCGAGTGATTGGTTAGTCCACTTACCACTATAAGTAATAGAACCTCGTCCTTTCGCACCTGATTTAGTAGTGATAAGAACAACACCATTACCCGCTTCAGCACCATAGATAGCCGCCGAAGCAGCATCCTTCAATACTTCCATTGATTCAATCATAGAAGGGTCGAGGTATTGGATAGAGCTAACTTGCAAACCATCAACAATCAACAAAGGACCGATGTTGTTGGAGTTTGAAGAATAACCACGAACGCGGATTGATGCGCCTTGACCTGGTTTACCAGAACCATTCAAAATCTGTACACCTGCTGCCTTACCTTGCAAAGCGGCAGCAGCATCGGTAGTTGACAAACCTTTCAGTTCATCAGCCTTTACAGACGCCACCGACCCTGTCAAATCGCTTTTCTTCTGGACACCATAACCCACAACGACCACTTCATCCAACACCTTCGTGTCTTCAACCAGTCGCACGTTTAAGTTAGTGCGCCCCTGCAGTTTGATAATTTGCTTTTTATATCCCACAAACGACACTTCCAGTTGGCTGTTGGCGTTCTTTACCTGAATATTGAAATTTCCATCCAAATCTGTAATGACTCCGTTCGAAGTTCCTACCTCTAGAATCGCAACTCCAATCATCGGTTCGGAATCGTTTTCCGAGACGACGGTCCCTTTAATTTGGATCTGAGCCCATGCTGAAGAATAGCACAGTACCACCAATACAAAAAATAGTAAAACTTTGTTTTTCATAAGTATAACATTAACAATTTTAATAAAAATATATTTTCAATAGTATCATCAAACAATCTACGTCTAATAGATTATAGTACGTAAATCTTATATGTTTTTTTGTGTGTTTAATATTTTTCCATAGGCATTTTTTTACAGTTTAACAAATTCGATAATTAATAAAAAATATATTTTATTGCAAAGGACTACAATATTTTAATTTTCATGTTATATTTTTAAATAAAATACTTACACTTTTAGATATTAGTCACAAATAATTAAATGCAAAAATAGTAAAACTTTGTTTTTCATATTATAGCAAAATGCATTTTGTATATGAACAATGAATTACAACAAATATAAACTAAGATTAATATTTAAGTATATCATCATATTAAATTATCAACGTGAAGCACTACGTGTGTTTTGATTATCCTTAATTCCGCAACACTATTATAAAATATTTTTTTTAAGTACCTGAGCAACAAAAAGTTGCTCAGGATTTTGCCATGTCAGAGGATTCACTTAACTTAGTGTTGCAAAAAAATAATCA
>NZ_JAHBBW010000015.1 GCF_018390535.1 Bacteroides propionicigenes
TAGCACCGGGGTTCCACCTCTTCCCATTCCGAACAGAGAAGTTAAGCCCGGTCACGCCGATGGTACTGCGTAACAGTGGGAGAGTAGGTAGTCGCCGTTTTAGAAGAAGCCTCCGTATCGGATGATACGGGGGCTTTATTCGTTTTAAGAACTTGGTTTCGGCAGGTATTGCCGGACAGAATGGGGTGAAATGAATATAAAAAAGTGAATATTTTACCCTAAATGCTACATAATGAGGATAATTATTTGTATCTTTGTCGCCCGAATAAATAAAAGAAGCTTTGGGAAAGTTTGATAAATACAAAATAGATTTGAAAGGTATGCAGGCAGATTCATGCAAATATGAATTTGTATTGGACAACCTTTTCTTCGCTAATATTGATGGCCCGGAAGTACAGAAGGGCAAAGTCAATGTTGTTTTGGTTGTAAAGAAAACGTCTCGTGCTTTCGAATTGAACTTTCAGACAGACGGAATAGTGTGGGTTCCATGCGACCGCTGTTTGGATGATATGGAACAGCCTGTAAGCTCCACAGATAAGCTACTGGTGAAGTTCGGACATGAATACGCTGAGGAAGGTGATAACCTTATCGTAATCCCCGAGGAAGAAGGGGAAATCAATGTAGCGTGGTTCATGTATGAGTTTATAGCGTTGGCTATCCCGATGAAGCATATACACGCTCCGGGTAAGTGCAACAAAGCGATGAGCAGTAAATTGAGCAAGCATCTGCGTACTACTCCGGATGATGAAATGGACGAAGAAGGTTTTGTACCGGAGGAGAGCAACGAACTTGTAAACGATGATACGGAAACTGCGGTAGACCCGCGTTGGGACGAATTAAAGAAAATATTAGATAACAATTAAAGATTAAAGAAAATGGCACATCCTAAGAGAAGACAGTCAAAAACAAGAACTGCAAAGAGAAGAACTCATGATAAAGCAGTAGCTCCTACATTGGCTATTTGCCCGAATTGCGGTGAATGGCATGTATATCACACTGTATGTGGTGCATGTGGCTACTATCGTGGTAAGCTGGCAGTAGAGAAAGAAGCTGCGGTTTAATTAGCAGTTTGACTAAAACTTATACTTGAATATCGGGCGTCTAAAAAGATTTGTAGCATTCAATGAACAAAACTTTTTAGACTGCCGTTGTTTAAGTGTCCTTATAAGTAAACAAGATTAATGGAAAAAATAAATGCAGTAATTACAGGAGTCGGTGGATATGTACCTGATTATATCTTGACGAACGACGAGATATCGAAAATGGTGGATACCAACGATGAATGGATTATGACCCGTATCGGAGTTAAGGAAAGACATATTCTGAACGAAGAAGGGCTGGGCACATCATATATGGCGCGTAAAGCTGCAAAGCAGTTGATGCAGCGCACCGGTTCCAATCCGGATGATGTTGATCTGGTGATTGTCGCTACTTCTACTCCGGACTATCAATTCCCCTCTATTGCATCTATCTTGTGTGACAAGCTCGGACTGAAAAACGCTTTTGCATTTGATATGTCGGCAGCTTGTTGCGGTTTCCTCTATATGATGGAGACAGCGGCGAACTTTATCCGTTCGGGTAGATACAAGAAAGTGATTATCGTAGGCGCAGACAAAATGTCGTCGATTGTGAACTATACAGACCGTGCCACTTGCCCTATTTTCGGTGACGGTGCAGCGGCCTTTATGTTGGAACCGACTACTGAAGAACTGGGCGTTATGGATGCCATGCTGAGAACGGACGGAAAGGGATTACCTTTCTTGCATCTGAAAGCCGGCGGTTCTGTTTGTCCTCCTTCTTATTTTACGATAGATAATCATATGCATTACCTTTATCAGGAAGGTCGCACGGTATTTAAATACGCAGTGTCCAATATGTCGGATATAAGCGCCGCAATCGCGGAAAAGAATAATCTGACAAAAGATACTATTGACTGGGTGGTTCCTCATCAAGCCAATCTGCGTATTATCGATGCTGTGGCACACCGCCTCGAAGTTCCCCACGAAAAGGTGCTGATAAATATCGAACGCTATGGCAATACAAGCGCCGGTACGCTTCCGCTCTGTATCTGGGACTTTGAAGAGAAGTTGAAAAAAGGTGATAACCTTATATTTACGGCATTCGGCGCAGGATTTACATGGGGGGCCGTTTACGTGAAATGGGGCTATGACGGCAAAAAACAGTAATGTGAACGTTACTGACAAAATATGATAAAAAGACGCATCCTATTTCGATTCGATGCGTTTTTTTGTCTCAATTCAAATACGTGAAGATTATGCATAAAGCAGGTTTTGTCAACATTGTGGGAAATCCCAATGTAGGTAAGTCTACATTGATGAATGCACTGGTAGGTGAGCGTATTTCAATAGCTACCTTCAAGGCGCAAACCACCCGTCACCGGATTATGGGTATATATAATACGGATGATATGCAGATTGTGTTTTCGGATACGCCGGGCGTACTGAAACCTACCTATAAATTGCAGGAGTCTATGCTGAACTTCTCCACTTCGGCACTGACGGATGCGGATGTGTTGCTGTATGTGACGGATGTGGTTGAAACACCTGACAAGCATAATGATTTTGTGGAGAAAGTGAGCCATATGGAAGCGCCGGTACTGTTGCTCGTTAACAAGATTGACTTGAGCAATCAGGAGAAGCTGGTGGAACTGGTGGAGGCATGGAAAGAGCTGTTGCCGAATGCGGAGATTATCCCTATCTCGGCTGCCACCAAGTTTAATGTGGACTACGTGATGAAGCGGATAAAAGAACTGTTGCCCGATTCGCCTCCTTATTTTGATAAGGACCAGTGGACGGACAAGCCTGCCCGTTTCTTTGTAAACGAGATTATCCGCGAAAAGATATTGTTGTACTATGACAAGGAGATACCTTATTCGGTAGAGGTCGTTGTGGAACAGTTTAAGGAAGAAGAAAAGAAGATACATATCAATGCTGTGATATACGTTGAACGTGATTCGCAGAAGGGTATCATTATCGGTAAGCAAGGAAAGGCTTTGAAAAAAGTAGCTACCGAAGCTCGCCGCGATTTGGAGAGGTTCTTCGGGAAGACAATATTCTTGGAGACATTTGTGAAGGTTGATAAGGATTGGCGTAGTTCAGACAAGGAACTGCGTAATTTCGGTTATCAGCTGGACTAATATTCATACGACTGTGACAGTCGCAAAAAAACAAAGAGTGTACCTATGGGAAATTTAGTTGCAATCGTAGGACGCCCCAATGTGGGAAAGTCTACATTATTTAATCGTCTGACCAAAACAAGGCAGGCTATTGTAAACGAAGAGGCGGGGACAACACGCGACCGCCAATATGGAAAATCCGAATGGCTGGGACGTGAATTCTCGGTTGTGGATACCGGTGGCTGGGTAGTGAACTCGGACGATATTTTCGAGGAGGAGATACGCAAGCAGGTATTGATGGCGGTGGATGAAGCGGATGTGATTCTGTTTGTGGTGGATGTGATGAACGGGGTTACTGATTTGGACTTGCAGGTGGCTTCCATCTTGCGCCGTGCCAAGAAACCTGTGTTGCTGGTTGCGAACAAGACCGATAATAATGAATTGCAATATAATGCTCCTGAATTTTACAGTCTGGGCTTGGGAGATCCGTATTGTATTTCTGCCGTGACCGGTAGCGGTACGGGCGATTTGATGGATCTTATCGTTGAGAACTTTAAGAAGGAGTCTGATGAGATTTTGGACGAAGATATTCCTCGCTTTGCGGTGGTGGGTCGCCCGAATGCCGGAAAGTCGTCTATCGTAAATGCTTTTATCGGTGAGGATCGCAATATCGTGACGGAAATAGCCGGGACGACACGTGATTCAATCTATACGCGATACAATAAGTTCGGTTTCGACTTCTATCTGGTGGATACGGCAGGTATTCGCAAGAAAAACAAAGTGAGTGAAGATTTGGAATACTATTCGGTAATCCGTTCTATACGTTCCATCGAGAATTCGGATGTATGTATCTTGATGCTGGACGCTACGCGTGGTATCGAAAGCCAGGACCTGAATATCTTCTCGCTTATCCAGAAAAACTCCAAAGGATTGGTAGTGGTTGTGAACAAGTGGGATTTGGTGGAAGACAAGACTGTGAAAGTGATGAAAACTTTTGAGAATGCCATTCGCACCCGTTTTGCTCCTTTTGTGGACTTTCCGATAATTTTTACTTCGGCACTGACGAAACAGCGTATCTTGAAAGTACTGGAAGAAGCGCGCTCTGTGTACGAGAACCGTATGGTGCGCATACCGACCGCTCGCCTGAATGAAGAGATGCTGCCGCTGATTGAGGCTTATCCGCCTCCTGCCATCAAAGGAAAGTATATCAAGATTAAATATATCACGCAGTTGCCGAATACGCAGGTTCCGTCTTTCGTTTATTTCGCTAATCTGCCGCAATATGTGAAGGAACCGTACAGACGCTTCCTTGAGAACAAGATGCGCGAGAAATGGAATCTGACAGGAACTCCGATAAATATATATATAAGACAGAAATAAGTCTCTTGCAGACGCTCAAAACGTACTTAATGAATTTTTAGGCACGAATTTCATAGATTTCACGGATTTGCTCTATTATTCCGTGAAATCTATGAAATTCGTGCCTAAAAATTATCGCCTTTAGCCTTCGATGTTCTGTATCTCCACTTCTTTTACCTTGCGGAAGAGGTCGGAGGCAAAAATAAAGTTGTTCAGACGCTCGTTGGTGGAGGTAAAGATGTCGTCTTTGCTGCCTTCCCACTCTTTATGGCCTTCATAGATGTAGATGATTTTCTCTCCGATGCCCATTACGGAATTCATGTCGTGGGTATTGATTAGCGTAGTCATGTTATATTCGCGGGTGATGTCCTGTATCAGTTCGTCGATGACGAGAGATGTTTTGGGGTCAAGACCGGAGTTTGGCTCGTCGCAGAACAAGTATTGCGGGTTCAGGGCAATGGCCCGTGCAATGGCTACACGTTTCTGCATACCTCCACTGATTTCACCGGGGAACTTGTCTTTTGCCTCGATAAGGTTTACACGTTCCAGGCAAAACATGGCACGGCGTGTACGGTCGCGCAGGGTGTCCGAACTGAACATATTGAGGGGGAACATCACATTGTCCAGTACCGTCATCGAGTCGAACAAGGCGGCGCTCTGAAATATCATTCCCATTTCGCGGCGCAGGGCTTTCTTCTCTTTCTTGCCCATCGTGAGGAAGTCGCGGTGGTCGTATAGCAATTCTCCCTTTTCGGGGGTCAGCAAGCCTACGATGCACTTCATCAGTACGGTCTTTCCCGAACCGCTTTGCCCGATGATGAGGTTCGTCTTTCCGTTTTCGAATGTGGCATTGATGTCTGTCAGCACCTCTTTTTCTTCAAATGACTTGCAAAGTCCTTTCAGCTCAATCATTAGTATGGAATTATCTATTTTGAATTATCAATTATGAATTTAGCACTCACAAGCGTCATGGTTTTATCCCATTAACAGTTGTGTCAATATGAGGTCGGCAAACAGAATCAGTACGCTGCTGCATACTACCGAGTCCGTAGATGCTTTGCCCACCTCAATGGAACCTCCCTCGACCGTATAGCCGAAGAATGCCGACACGCTGGCAATGATGAAGGCAAAGAACAGCGACTTGATAATGCCGCACCAGATGAACCATTCTACGAACATATATTGCAACCCGTATTCTAAATCGACGGCCGACATGATGCCACCGAACCAGCACGTGCAAAACGCACCTATGATTCCGGCGAATATACTGAACGTTACCATCAGAGGGATTGTTGACACCATTGCCGCTATTTTGGGTAATATCAGGTAGTTGGCGGAGTTGACCCCCATAATTTCAAGAGCGTCTATTTGCTGGGTGACCCGCATCGTTCCAAGCTCGGAAGCGATGTTAGACCCCACTTTGCCTGCCAATATCAGGCACATAATGGAAGATGAGAACTCCAGCAACATGATTTCGCGGGTGACATATCCTACCGTCCAGCGCGGCATGAAGGGACTCTCTATGTTCAGCTTGATTTGTATGGTGATAACAGCTCCGATAAAAAACGATATTAGCAATACGATGCCGATGGAGTTTACTCCAAGCTGCTCTATTTCATTGATGTATTGGCGGAAGAACATACGCATACGTTCCGGGCGTGCAAAAACGCGGCCCATCAGTATCATATATTTCCCGACTGTTCTAAGTGCTTTAATCATGACTCGTAAGTATTTGTCTGCAAATGTACACTATTTCGGCTTATTTTTGCTACATTTGCGCCAGTTTCACCACAGATTACGCCGTATGGCACAGTATTTTTTCATAAAACAGGATGAGAACATTGTAATTTGCGGGAGAAACGGTAAACTTGCAGATTGATATCAATCTGTGTAAATCTGTATAATCCTGTGGTGATATAGCGTTATGGAAGAAGAAAGCAAAATGGTACTCCGGACAGAAGATTTGGTGAAAAAGTACGGTAAACGTACGGTAGTGAGCCATGTTTCTATCAACGTAAAGCAAGGGGAAATCGTTGGATTGCTGGGCCCGAACGGGGCCGGCAAGACTACTTCATTCTATATGACCGTAGGATTGATTACTCCCAATGAAGGACGTATCTTCTTGGATGACTTGGATATTACGAAATATCCCGTGTACAAGCGTGCGCAGACGGGTATCGGCTATCTGGCACAGGAAGCGTCCGTATTCCGCCAGATGAGTGTGGAAGATAATATCGCCGCTGTATTGGAAATGACGGACAAACCGCTGGATTACCGGAAAGACAAACTGGAGAGCCTGATTGCGGAGTTCCGCTTGCAGAAGGTTCGTAAGAATAAGGGCAACCAGTTGTCCGGTGGTGAACGCCGCCGTACGGAGATTGCCCGTTGCCTTGCCATCGACCCGAAATTCATCATGCTGGATGAACCGTTTGCCGGTGTAGACCCTATTGCCGTAGAGGATATCCAACAGATTGTATGGAAACTGAAAGACCGGAATATCGGTATCCTGATTACCGACCACAACGTGCAGGAGACATTAAGCATCACCGACCGCGCTTATCTGTTGTTTGAGGGGAAAATCTTATTCCAAGGTACACCGGAAGAACTTGCCGAGAATAAGATTGTACGTGAAAAGTATTTGAGTAACAGCTTCGTACTTCGTCGTAAGGACTTTATGGTATAGGTAGAATGAAAAGGGTGCTGTTGTTTATAGGAGCGGTATTTCTTTTTGTTTCAGCTATAGGACAGAATACTGCGGAAATTAAGCGTATTCTTGAAGTTACGGATTCGCTTTACTCACTTGGTAAGGTAGATTCCGCACTGGCTGTTTGCCGGGAAGCGGTTCCGCTGGTTCGGCAAGAAAAAAATGCCGGTGTGATTGTTTCATTCTACACTTCGCAGGGAGTATATCTGCGGTCATCCGGTATGCTGCCGGATGCGGTGGAGTCTTATGATACTGCGTTGGAATATGTGGACCGGCTGGATATGGCTTCGGAAGATGACAGGCAGAGCGCCGTGGTGTTGTATAATAACCTTTCGACCCTGCACATGGATATGAAGTCGCTTGATAAGTCCGAAACATATGCGTTGCGGGCGGCCGTATTGGCTGACAAATGCACCGATAAGTCTTTCCGTGCACAGATTTATACAGTAACTTCTTCTGTTTTTATTGTCAGGAAATTGTATGATAAAGCGAAAGAGTATTTGTTGAAGGCGATAGAATTGTCACACGAAGAGGAACTGTTTGACGGGGAACTGAACGCCCTTACCTATTATATGCTGGTTCTGCAGCGAACCGGTAGTCCGCAAAGCGAGATAAACCGCTATGCCGGAAAAGCCGACTCTATCCTTCCTCAGGTAAAGTCGGTGATGACCCTGATAAATTATTATCAAATACTGTTTGTAATCCGGCAGGATGGCAAACAGTATCGGGAAGTTATTGCCATCGCCGATAAACTGCTGAGTTTGGATGGAATTAAAAACTATCCTTTCCTTTTGTACGATATTTATAATAATCTGCATTCGGCGTATAAGAATGTACATGATTATGAAAATGCTTATACGGTCCTAACACAGGCGCAGGAGTTAAACGACTCTCTGTTTCAGAAAGAAAAGGCGAAACAGCTGGAAGAGCTTTCCGTAAAATATGAAAGCAAGGAGAAAGAACTTGAGATACAAAAGTTGAATGAGGAGAAACGGGGGGCACGGCAACGTCTGTTCATTGTTTTAGGCGGTTTGGTATTTGTGTTAGTGCTTTCGGGGTTGTTTTTCGCTTATTTCGTACAGCGGCAGAGGTTGCGTGTAGAGCGTCAGAAGCGGGAGATGGAGGCTCAGCGGCATGAGTTTGAACAGTTGCAGCGTGCCACGGAACAGAAACTGACCCGTAACTATCTGGATAAACTGGAGAATGAACACGCGCGTTTGGCAAAAGAATTGCATGACGGTGTCTGCAACGATTTGTTCTCTATGGAAGTGAACGCCGCTTCGGACCCGGTTGCACCAACGAAGGACTGGATTGCGAATCTGCGGAGGATAAGGGAAAATATCCGCCTTGTTTCCCATGAATTGCTTCCGCCCGTATTCCGGGAAGCTACCATCAATGAAGTAATATCCAACTACTTGGAAAGTCTTTCCACACCGGAATGTCCGATACGTTTTGAGACCCTTCCGGAAGATGTGGAATGGACGGGGTTGCCGGATGCAATGTCATTAAATATTTATCGAATTATTCAGGAGGCGGTAGGCAATTCGCTGAAGCATGCCCGTGCCTCCCGTATCTCGGTTGTGATGGAGTGGAAGTTGCCCAATCTGGAAATCAGGGTGTCTGACAATGGAAACGGGGCTGCAACGGACAGGCCGGGCATAGGAATACAGACGATGAAAGAACGGGTGACCGCTTTAAAGGGGACTTTCACAATGAAATCAACCCGGTCGGGAACTACGATTATTGTACTTATTCCTGTTTTTTGACGCAAAAACTACGGTTTCCCGTAGGGTATATGTCGGCGTGTATGTCTAATTTTGTCAAAGATAATATAAAACAGACTGCAAATGAAGTTCGACATAGTTCTGATAGATGACCATTCTTTAGTGTTGGAAGGGCTGAAAACTCTATTGAGAGATATTGCCGACGTAAACAGTGTTTGTACGGTGACGAACGGCACTGAATTACTGAATCTAATAAAATCACATACATTCCATATATATATTACAGATCTTGAATTACCGGATATTGACGGCTTCGAACTGATACGCAACATAAAAGAGAATGATCCTCAGGCTAAGATTGTGGTTTGTACCATGCACGAGGAGATATGGATTGTGAATAAGCTGAAGCATCCGAATATCAACGCCGTTGTCTTCAAGTCTTCGGGAACCGAGGCTCTGCGTGAAGCGGTACGTGCTGTTATGCTGGATGAAAACTATTATTGCCAGCGTTATCAACAACTATATAAAGAGAAAAGCCGGACGGAGGATGAAACGGAGTTGCCGGATATGCTGCCCACTTCACGCGAGTTGGATGTCCTGAAGGCAATAGCTCAGGGCATGAATACCCATGAAATCTCCCGGCATCTTTTTATTTCTGAAAATACAGTTGAATGGCATCGGAAGAACCTGATGTTGAAATTTGCTGCGCGTAATGCGACCGATTTGGTTATTAAAGCATTAACTAAAGGTTACCTGACGATTCCACTTTAACGCTACATACGGAATAAGCCCTGCCGCTTGTAGGTAGTTTTGAGAAATTTGAATGTAGGGCTGTACTTAAAACCATTAAATATCATGAAGAAAGTTGTTTTCGCATTTGGAATGTTGTGTCTGTTTCTGATGACACAAAGTGCTTGTTCGGGTAAAAGTGCTAAGGCGGAACAGATTACGGAACAGTTGGCCGGAGAAAGTGCTGCTTCGCAAAATGAACTTCTGGATAAAATCCTCGGTCTGATTGAGGATGGTACGGATAAAGTAAAGGATTGTTCCGATCCTAAAAAGGCATTTACTATTATGGCAGAAACCAGTAAGGCCATTGATAAAGCTTGTGAAGATGCCGGTACTTCTTTGCCGGCTTGGAAAAAAACGCTTAGCGATGATGACTTGAAACGGTATGAAGATGCCACAGCTAAATTTCAACAAACGGTGAAAAAATAAATTGCACACGGATTACTAAAAATGAGAATATTATGAAAAAACTTTATTATTATGTAATGAGTTTGGCTTTTCTGTTCGCACTCACTGCTTGTAGCGACGATGATGAGCCTACTCCGGCTCCTCCACCATCCAAAGGGGCGGAAGCTGTGAATAAGATTGTAGAAGTGCTGGAAGAGGAAGCCGAGATCAGCACCTTTGTGGAAATTCTGAAATCGGTTGATGTTGCCAATCTTGAAGAGGATAAATTGACTGTTTTTGCAGTACGCAATGCTACCCAGACACGGGCATCGGGAGAGGTCTTGGATTCTGCATCCATTAAACGCCATATTGCAGTGGGCAGTTATCAGAAAGCGGAACTGAAAGACGGTATGGTACTGAAGAGCATAAACGGTGAAAGTCTCCATGTGTCGCATTCCGGTGACGGAGGAGTGTATATAAATGGAGTACCTATAGAGGGTGATGCCATAGCGGCAGGTAACAGTTATGTGTATATTATTCCGGAAGTCCTGACGGAACAGTTGGAAAAGAGATATACCACTACGATTGAAGTACAGGAGTTGTGGGCTGATAAGGAGAACCCGCTTACACCGCTGGCGGGAGTTACTGTGACGGTGCAAGACGGATCCGGCACTCAGCTGGGCGAGTGGACTACCGGTGCCGAGGGAACTGTCGTGATTAAGCACGATGCGGATTCCATTATGTATCAGATAAAGAAGGAGGGATATTCCGAGGGACATGACGGTTATTTGCTGAAAGGCCTTAATGCAAACGGTGATTATGCCTATGCAGACCTGAATGGTGACGGCAAATATGATGCACTCGATAAGGTGGCATCTTTCCCTTACCCGTACTTCCTGAGCTATAAAGATATGGAAGATACGAAAACGACACAAACGTGCTATATGCTGGCTATAACGCCTGAAACGGATTTGGCAAAAATAGCGACTGAGTGGGATGCGGCAACTGAGGAATATTTTAAGAAGGTTCTTGAACTGGAGTCGGCTTTGGTTACCGGTTCTGGTGGGTTTGCCTATACGGAAGAGGAATTTGTATTCTACTCAAATCCTGTTTGGAATATAGCTTATGATATGTTGGATAAGGGGGCGGAATATGCGAAGCAACTTGCCTCCATGGAAGTGGAAGCACAGGAGCTGCTTACCGACATTAATGTGGATATGGCCATAATCCGTTGTCATCTATATGGATATTACGGACAATTACTTGGCGACAAGGTTAGTTTGCCTGTTGAGCAGTTAATTCAAGACCTTAAGAAAGCGAGAGACGAATATCCTTCTGCCGGTTCACACGCCGTGACCCTTTTGCTGGCAAAGGTGTATGCGGATGAAGAACGTTGGAATGAGGCTTTGGAGTGCTGTGAACGTATAGCGAACAGCGGTGAGTATCAGTTGACTAATCTTGGCTATCCCACAGAAAAAGAAGCAATATGGAGCGGGCATAAATATATGACCGGTGATGGTAGCGAAGTTCGAACTCCCTTACTCCTTTATCGCGAAGTTTATTTGCTTGCTGCTGTAGCTAATTACGGACTGGGTCGTCAGGCTGAGGTCGCCAAATATATCGAATTGCTGAAAGAACTTTTTCAGGAGGATGCTGGGTTTGCTTCTACTCCTGAGAGCTTAGCAGATATGGCACAAAGGCTGTTGCAAGGTCACGGCGGTTGGGTATATCCTTATTATAGGATACTGAATACTCCTATATCATCTGTAAACAACGGCTTTGATGCGTCAAAAAACTATCTTCTTCCTATCCCTCAACAAGTGTTGGATGAAAATCCGAATATAATGCAGAACCCCGGTTATAATTAAGAGACTCTCTCTTATCTTTCTATAAATAAGAAGGAGGATGTGTCAATCTAAATCTCGACACATCCTCCTGTTTTTTCTCCTTTTAATCTATATGATTAGAATTTCGGAGGTCTTGCTTCTTTTACTACCATCTGGCGACCGAAGAATTCAGCGCCATCGAGTTCAGAGATAGCCTTGGCGGCAGCAGCGCTGTCTTCCATTTCTACGAATGCAATGCCTCTGAAACGTCCGGTTGCACGGTCCATGATAAATTTAACAGAAGATACTGTACCGTAATCTTCCATAACCTTCTGCAGGTCATCTTCCTTAACACGGTAGTTAAGGTTTCCAACATAAATGTTCATAATGAAAAATGTAAATAAATAAAAATAAATAAAACTCTCTTTGGAAAGACAGCTGAATAATAAAAAGATAACAACGACAGAGAGTTTACAAATACGTTTTTTCAACGGAAGTAAAAACCATGTAATGGAAATCGAGAAACTAATGTGCCATCATTCCGCGACAAAGGAACACATTAATTTCGGAACCGCAATACTTTTTCTCAATTATTTTTATTTTTCTTGTTTCAAAGCACAAAAGATAATTCTTTGATTTATGCCTTTAAATAATTTATTTACTTGGTAGCTGTCGTACCATAGTAGGGTACGACAGCTACCAAGCTAAGGTACGACGACTACCTAACAGTGGTACGAAAGATACCACCCGGTGGTATTCTCGCTACCCAACAGTGGTATCGGGAATATTGCCCGGAGGTATCTTGTATAAGAATCGGGATGGAAAAGTTTTTGGTGGGTGGGGAGGCAGAGGAAATAATTGCCTGTGTTTTTTGATAATTGAAAGATTAACGCTAATTTTGCACGCTCAAATTGGAGAATGAAATAAAGTATAAATCAAATAAATAATTGTCAGAATGAACGTTTCATTGCAAAACATTGATAAAGTAAGCGCCTTGCTTACTGTAAAGCTTGAGAAAGCAGACTATCAGGAAAAGGTAGACAAATCATTGAAGAACTTCCGTCAGAAAGCTCAAATCCCCGGTTTCCGTAAAGGTATGGTTCCGATGAGCCTGGTAAAGAAGATGTATGGTAAGTCGGTATTGGCTGAAGAGGTTAATAAGCTTCTTTCTGATTCCGTATATAAGTATATTCAAGATAACAAAGTGAATATACTTGGCGAACCTCTGCCTAACGAAGACAAGCAGAAGGAAATCGACTTCGATACAATGGAAGAGTTTGAATTCTTGTTCGACATAGCTTTGGCTCCGGAATTCAAAGCTGAGGTTGCTGCTGATGATAAGGTAGATTACTATACGATTGACGTAACCGAAGAAATGGTTAACAACCAAGTAAAGGCTTACACACAACGTAACGGCAAATACGAAAAGGTAGATGCTTACGCTGACAACGATATGCTGAAAGGTTTGCTCGCCGAATTGGATGCGGAAGGCAATACCAAAGAAGGCGGTATTCAGGTAGAAGGTGCTGTGATGATGCCGGCTTATATGAAGAACGATGAGCAGAAAGCTATCTTCGCTAATGCTAAGGTAAACGACGTGCTCGTATTCAACCCTCATACTGCATGGGACGGTAATGCTGCCGAACTTGCTTCTCTCTTGAAGGTTGACAAGGAAGTTGCCCCTGAAATGAAATCTAACTTCAGCTTCCAGGTAGAGGAAATCACTCGTTTCGTGGAAGGCGAACTGAATCAGGAAATCTTCGACCAGGTGTTTGGCGAAGGTGTTGTCAAGACCGAAGAGGAATTCCGTGCTAAGGTAAAAGAAATCATTGCTAACCAGTTTGTAGCTGACAGCGATTATAAGTTCCTGTTGGATGCTCGCAAGATGTTGATGGAAAAGGTTGGTAAACTGGAATTCCCGGATGCATTGCTTAAGCGTATCATGCGCCTGAACAACCAAGACAAGGACGAAAAGTTCGTAGAAGACAATTACGACAAGAGCATCGAAGAGCTGACTTGGCATCTGATTAAAGAACAGTTGGTGAAAGCTAACGACATCAAAGTTGAACAAGACGACATCCTCAACATGGCAAAAGAATCTACCCGTGCACAGTTTGCACAGTACGGTATGTTGAGCGTGCCCGATGAAATCCTCGACAACTACGCCAAAGAAATGTTGAAGAAGAAAGAAAGCATCGAAGGATTGGTGAACCGCGTTGTTGAAACGAAGTTGGCTTCAGCTCTGAAAACTCAGGTAAAGCTGGAAAACAAGAACATCTCAGCTGAAGAGTTCAATAAAATGTTTGAATAAGATTTTGACGGATAACCGTTGACTTTTATAAAGAAACACAGAGTTTGACAAACTATAACTCTGTGTTTTTTTGTGTCTCTGTGTTCTTTTTCGTTTCTTTGCATTCACATTAAAAATTAAAAACAGAAAGAAAATGGATGATTTTAGAAAATACGCTACCAAGCATTTAGGAATGAACAGCTTGGTGCTGGACGACGTGATTAAGTCACAAGCCGGGTATTTAAATCCCTATATCTTGGAAGAACGCCAACTGAATGTAACCCAGCTGGACGTGTTCTCCCGCCTGATGATGGACCGTATCATTTTTCTCGGTACACAGATAGACGACTACACGGCCAATACTTTGCAGGCCCAGTTGTTGTATCTGGACTCCGTAGACCCGGGTAAGGACATCTCTATCTATATCAACTCACCGGGCGGCTCGGTATATGCCGGACTGGGTATCTATGACACCATGCAGTTCATCAGCAGTGATGTCGCTACCATTTGTACCGGTATGGCTGCCAGTATGGCTGCCGTGTTGCTGGTGGCCGGTGCGGAAGGCAAGCGTTCTGCGCTGACCCACTCGCGTGTGATGATTCACCAGCCGATGGGCGGTGCACAAGGACAGGCTTCGGACATTGAAATCACAGCACGCGAAATTCAAAAATTGAAGAAAGAACTTTATACTATCATAGCCGACCACTCGCATACTTCTTTCGACAAGGTGTGGGCTGATTCTGACCGCGACTACTGGATGACGGCACAGGAAGCTAAAGAGTACGGTATGATAGACCAAGTCTATACGAAGAAATAAATATGGCAGACTCTAAACGAAACAAAAACAGATGCAGTTTCTGCGGGCGTTCGGAGGATGAAGTCGGTTTCCTCATAACGGGGATGAACGGTTACATCTGTGACAGCTGTGCTACTCAAGCCTATGAGATTACTCAGGAGGCTTTGAGTGCCGGGAAAGGCGATGGCGCAGCGAAACTGAACCTGAAAGAACTTCCTAAACCTGTAGAGATAAAGAATTTTCTCGATCAGTATGTTATCGGGCAGGATGATGCAAAGCGTTTCCTGGCGGTATCTGTGTACAACCATTATAAACGTCTGTTGCAGAAAACGGGCGATGATGATGTCGAGATTGAAAAATCCAATATTATCATGGTGGGCAGCACCGGAACCGGCAAGACCTTGCTTGCCCGTACCATTGCCAAACTGCTCCATGTTCCTTTTACGATTGTAGATGCAACCGTATTGACGGAAGCCGGTTATGTAGGCGAGGATATTGAAAGCATTCTTACCCGCCTTTTGCAAGTGGCCGATTATAATGTGGCGCAAGCGGAGCAAGGCATTGTGTTTATAGATGAGATAGACAAAATTGCCCGTAAGAGTGACAATCCTTCCATCACCCGTGATGTGAGCGGTGAAGGCGTGCAGCAGGGATTGCTGAAGTTGCTGGAGGGCTCAGTTGTGAATGTTCCCCCTCAGGGCGGGCGCAAGCATCCCGACCAAAAGATGATTCCGGTGAACACCAAGAATATTTTGTTTATTTGCGGTGGTGCATTTGACGGCATCGAGAAGAAAATAGCGCAACGGCTCAATACTAATGTCGTAGGATATGGTGCAGTGCGCAGTACGGCTGCCATTGACAAGAATAATATGATGCAGTACATTGCTCCGCAGGATTTGAAGTCATTTGGTCTGATTCCTGAGATTATCGGCCGCCTGCCGGTACTGACTTATCTGAATCCGCTGGACCGTACGGCATTGCGTGCCATTCTGACGGAACCGAAGAATTCCATAATCAAGCAATACATCAAACTGTTTGAGATGGATGGAGTGAAGCTGACTTTTGAAGATGCGGTGTTTGAATACATCGTAGACAAAGCTATTGAATACAAGCTGGGAGCTCGTGGTTTACGTTCCATAGTAGAAACTATTATGATGGATGTGATGTTTGAAATCCCTTCCGAACACAAAGATAGCCTTGTAGTAACTTTAGATTATGCCCGTCGCCAGTTGGAAAAAGCCAATATGGCAAGGCTTCAAAGTGCTTAAAATCAAAAGGTAATACAAATAAAGCTGACTTTTTTGTGTTTTATTGAAAAATATTCGGCGGATTATGCTTGAAATTTAAGAAGTTGTTTATAACTTTGTTAGAGTTCTTGAAAACAAAAATGCCTTATAGTGGGCATGATTAATTGCTTAACTCAATAAACAACCTAATGAATCATGGCAGGGAAGAAGATTAATTTGATAGACCAGCTGAAGAACTACTTCGGGTTCGACACTTTTAAAGGAAATCAGGAAGCAATCATACAGAACCTGTTGGCAGGTAACGATACTTTCGTATTGATGCCCACCGGCGGTGGAAAGTCTTTGTGCTATCAGTTGCCTTCTTTGTTAATGGACGGTACGGCTATCGTGATTTCTCCTTTGATTGCCTTGATGAAGAATCAAGTCGACGCGATGCGTAACTTCAGTGAGGAGGACGGCATAGCCCATTTCATTAATTCTTCCCTCAATAAAAGCGCGATAGACCAAGTGAAGTCTGACATTCTTGCCGGAAGGACGAAATTGCTGTATGTGGCTCCGGAATCTTTGACAAAAGAAGAAAACGTAGAGTTCCTGAAAACAGTGAAGATTTCCTTCTACGCTGTAGATGAAGCCCATTGTATCTCAGAATGGGGGCATGACTTCCGTCCGGAATATCGCCGTATACGTCCCATTATCAATGAAATCGGAAAAGCTCCGCTTATAGCATTGACCGCGACCGCTACACCGAAAGTGCAGCACGATATCCAGAAGAATCTGGGTATGATAGAGGCACAAGTGTACAAGTCGTCGTTCAATCGCCCGAACCTTTATTATGAAGTACGTCCTAAGACTGTAAATGTGGATAAGGACATCATCAAGTTCATCAAGAACAATCCGGAGAAGTCGGGCATCATCTATTGCCTGAGCCGGAAGAAGGTGGAAGAACTTGCTGAAATACTTCAGGCAAACGGCATTAATGCCCGTGCCTATCATGCCGGGATGGATTCGGCCACACGAACACAGAATCAAGATGATTTCCTAATGGAAAAGATTGATGTAATTGTGGCTACCATTGCTTTCGGTATGGGTATTGACAAGCCTGACGTGCGTTATGTGATTCACTATGATATACCGAAAAGCCTGGAGGGATATTATCAGGAAACCGGACGTGCCGGCAGAGATGGAGGCGAAGGACAGTGTATTACGTTTTATACTAATAAAGACCTGCAGAAACTGGAAAAGTTTATGCAAGGCAAGCCTGTTGCAGAGCAGGAAATTGGCAAGCAGCTTCTGTTGGAAACAGCTGCGTATGCCGAATCGTCCGTTTGCCGCCGAAAGACGTTATTACACTATTTCGGTGAGGAGTATACGGAGGAAAATTGTGGAAATTGTGACAACTGTTTAAATCCGAAAAAACAAGTGGAAGCTCAGGAATTATTGTGCACCGTAATAGAAGCGATTCTTGCGGTAAAAGAAAATTTTAAAGCAGACTATATTATAGACATAATACAAGGAAAAGAAACTTCTGAAGTGCAGGCGCATCTGCATGAAGATTTGGAAGTGTTCGGCTCCGGTATGGGAGAAGAAGACAAAACTTGGAATGCTGTTATCCGCCAGGCATTGATTGCCGGTTATTTGACTAAGGAAGTTGAAAACTATGGTTTGTTGAAGGTGACAGAGGAAGGAAAGAAGTTCCTGAAGCATCCTAAGTCTTTTAAGATTACGGAGGATAATGATTTTGAGGAAGTGGAAGAAGAAGCACCGGCACGCGGTGGTGGCGCTTGTGCGGTAGACCCTGCACTCTACTCCATGCTGAAGGACTTGCGTAAGAAACTCTCCAAGAAATTGGAAGTACCACCCTATGTTATATTCCAAGATCCTTCTTTGGAAGCAATGGCAACTATCTATCCGGTGACTTTGGATGAGTTGCAGAATATTCCGGGCGTGGGAGCCGGCAAGGCAAAACGCTATGGTGAAGAGTTCTGCAAGCTGATTAAACGTCATTGTGAAGAGAATGAAATAGAACGTCCTGAGGATTTGCGTGTCCGCACCGTAGCCAATAAGTCTAAGATGAAAGTGGCTATTATCCAAGCTATTGACCGTAAGGTGGCTTTAGATGATATCGCCATGTCGAAAGGTATAGAATTTGAAGAGTTGCTGGATGAAATAGAAGCTATTGTTTATTCCGGTACGAAATTGAATATCGACTACTTCTTGGAAGATATTATGGACGAAGACCACCTGCTGGATATATACGATTATTTTAAAGAATCTACTACGGACGATATTGATGATGCCTTGGATGAATTGGGCGATGATTTCACGGAAGAAGAAGTACGTTTGGTACGTATCAAATTTATCTCTGAAATGGCAAATTAGTCTCCGGACTGTGATTTAAAAAAAGAAAAAAAATATTGCGTGTAAATATACGAAATGGAATAAAAACCGTATATTTGCACGCAATAAATTTTAAACGCATAGCCCTATGTCATTTATTGCTGATAAGATTGTAATGGACGGATTGACTTATGATGATGTTTTGTTAATCCCTGCTTACTCTGAGGTACTTCCTAAAACAGTCGAGCTCTCGACTAAGTTTTCACGCAACATCGAGTTAAAAATCCCGTTTGTAACAGCCGCAATGGATACTGTTACCGAAGCGAAAATGGCTATTGCCATCGCTCGCGAAGGCGGTATCGGTGTTATTCATAAGAATATGTCTATTGAGGAGCAAGCTCGTCAGGTTGCTATTGTAAAACGTGCTGAAAACGGTATGATTTATGATCCGGTAACTATCAAGAGAGGCTCTTCGGTTGCTGATGCTTTGGGGCTGATGGCAGAGTATAAAATCGGTGGTATTCCGGTGGTGGACGATGAGAAACGTTTGGTGGGAATTGTTACCAATCGTGACCTTCGCTTTGAGAAAGACCACAACAAGCGCATTGATGAAGTGATGACTAAAGAAAACATTGTTACTACTAACCAAACAACCGACCTGGAAGCTGCCGCTCAAATTCTGCAAGAACATAAAATAGAAAAACTGCCGGTTGTTGATAAAGACAATAAGCTGGTAGGTTTGATTACTTATAAGGATATTACCAAAGCCAAAGACAAACCGATGGCTTGCAAGGATAGCAAGGGGCGTCTTCGTGTAGCTGCCGGTGTTGGTGTAACGGCCGATACGTTGGAACGTATGCAGGCGTTGGTTGATGCCGGAGCGGATGCTATTGTGATTGATACGGCTCATGGACATTCTATGTTTGTAATTGAGAAACTGAAAGAAGCCAAGAAGCGTTTCCCGGACATTGACATCGTAGTGGGTAACATTGCTACCGGAGAGGCTGCGAAGGCATTGGTTGCCGCCGGTGCCGACGGAGTAAAGGTCGGTATCGGTCCGGGCTCCATCTGTACCACTCGTGTGGTAGCCGGTGTGGGCGTTCCTCAGCTGTCTGCCGTGTATGATGTGGCTAAAGCGTTGAAAGGTACGGGCATTCCTTTGATTGCCGACGGTGGTCTGCGCTATTCCGGTGACGTTGTGAAGGCTTTGGCTGCCGGAGGTTATTCGGTAATGATTGGTTCTTTGGTTGCCGGAACGGAAGAGTCTCCGGGCGAAACGATTATTTTTAACGGACGTAAATTCAAGTCTTATCGCGGCATGGGCTCTTTGGAGGCTATGGAACATGGTTCTAAAGATCGTTATTTCCAAAGTAGTACAAGTGATGTGAAGAAGCTTGTTCCGGAAGGCATTGCAGCCCGTGTCCCTTACAAGGGAACTTTGTATGAGGTGATTTATCAGTTGACCGGAGGCTTGCGTGCAGGTATGGGGTATTGCGGTGCAGCCAATATTGAAAAGTTGCATGATGCTAAATTCACCCGTATCACCAATGCCGGTGTGCTTGAGAGTCATCCGCATGATGTTGCTATCACCAGTGAGGCTCCGAACTACAGCCGCCCTGAATAGAGAATTTTCATTCATGAAGATAATATGCCCGGAGAGTAAACTGTACTTTTCGGGCATTGTTTGTTTCTTCTTAATACACTTGTTGCGTGCATTTGATATACTTGCTATTTGTTTTTGATATACTTGAAACGCTTTTTTGATGTACATGCTATTTGATTCCGCTTATTTTAATAAAATATGATGAAGATGAGAAGTTTTTGGATGATGCTTTTTCTGTGGTTGAGCTGGAATGCTTCCTCTCAATCGGATTTGGTGTTGATGCGTATCAATGGAAAGGATGTGATGCGTTCAGAGTTTGAGTATAGCTACAACAAGGATAAAGTATCGCTTACTCCCAAACAGACTATGCCGGAAAAATATGTGGAGCGGTTTGTGAATTTCAAACTGAAAGTAGCCGCTGCCGAAGCTGCCGGATTGGATACGGTTCTTGTTCTCCGCGAGAGAGTGGAAAACTATCGTAATCGATTGATAGAATCATATCTGACCGATACAATTGCAGCGGAGCGTGCAGCCCGGCAGTTGTATGATAAAATGAAAGCCGGCCATCGCGTTGGACAGGTGCGTGTGAAGCATATTTTTAAATATCTTTCTCAGACAATCTCCGGTCATGCGCTTCGTGATGCAGTAGCCCATATGGATTCCATTTATGAATACCTCCGGAGGAATCCTGCGAGTGAGGTTTTTGATGCCTGTGTAGAGCGCTACTCTGATGATAAACATACATTTTGGGTAAGTTGGTTGCAGATGCCGATGGAGTTTGAAGATGTCGTTTTCGATTTGTCGGCGGGAGAAATATCGCAACCTTTTTTTACTCCGCAAGGTATTCATATTGTAAAGGTCCTTGAACGGAAAGGAATACCTCCTTTTGAGGACGTGAGGGAAGAAATAATGGCTCGTCAGGCGCAACGCCACGGACCGGACCGGGGAGCGAAGGCGAAGGTTGAGAAATTAAAGAAAGAGTATCAATACATCCCCGATAAAGTTGGTATGGATGAGCTGGTGAATTCAGGACGAACAAGCCGCACACTGTTTACGTTGGCAGGTAAAAACTATACGGGGAATGATTTTGCCCGTTTTGCTGCAGCATATCCGGCGGGCGTTCGCAAACAATTGGATGCTTTTATAATGAAAACTGTATTCGATTATGAGAATACACGTTTAGAACAAAAATATCCGGACTTTCGTCGGTTAGTGCAAGGTTACAAGGAACAGCTGATGTTAAATAAAATCACAGAAAAAGAAGTCTGTGAACGGGCTGCAACGGATGAGGCCGGATTGAAAAACTACTTTGAGAAATATCGTTCAAAGTATCAGTGGAAAGAACCACGTTATAAAGGCGCCGTCCTGCATGGTGTAAGTAAACGTGTTGTCAAACAAGCGCGTAAGTTCTTGAAAAGCTTGCCGGAAGAAGAATGGAAGGATGCAATCCGTCTGACTTTTAATGCCGGTGCGCAACCGCAGATACGGTTGGAACAAGGGACGTTTGCTCCCGGTGACAACGTGTATGTTGATGATGTGATATTCAAAGGGAAAGAGGCAATGCCTGTGGTGTCATTTCCTTTTACCGTTGTGCTGGGTAAGAAAGTGAAAGGTCCGGAAGACTATCTGGAAGTGAAAGACCGGCTTGTCACAGATTATCAGAGTTATTTGGACAGCCAGTGGATAGCTCGTTTGCGCGCTTCTGCTAAGGTTGAAATAAACCAAGAGGTTTTAAAAACCGTTAATAATCACTGATGCAACCGATTAAAGCCGTATCTTCGTACCTTAAAATATAGTAAATATCAGTTGGTGATGCGAACAACCTGTTTGGGGCTTTTTATTCTTCTTTTCTGTGGGGCATGCAAGGAACAGCACGACCATGGAGGGCGGACACCGTTGGTGGAATTGGATGGCAACTTCCTTTACTACGAGGACTTGCAGACGGTACTTCCTGCGGATTTGTCGAAAGATGACAGTCTGTTGTTTGCGGAGCATTACATTCGTAACTGGGCGGAAGATGTGCTGCTGTACGAGAAAGCGCAAAGCAATATTCCTAATAGCGGTGAGATTGACAAGTTGGTGGAGAACTACCGGAAAGCGTTGATTATGCATACCTATCAACAGGAATTGATAAATCAAACCCTTTCCGAAGAAATCTCGGAAACAGAACTGACCGATTATTATGAGAAACATCAGGAACTTTTCAAGGTAGAGCGTCCTTTGATGAAGGGATTGTTTATCAAAGTCCCTCTGACGGCTCCCCAGCTGAGTAATGTTCGCCGTTGGTATAAGACGGAAACCCGCGAAGCCGTAGAGCATCTGGAGAAATACAGTTTGCAGAATGCTGTAAAGTATGAGTACTTCTATGACAAGTGGGTACCGATAGCCGAAGTTATGGATTTGATGCCGCTGCAAGTGCCCGATGCGGGAGAATACCTGAATAAGAACCGCCATGTGGAATTAAAAGATACAGCTTTTCATTATTTTCTGAACGTAAGCGACTATCGTGCGGCGGGCGAACAGGAACCGTACGAGTTTGCCCGTACCCAAGTGAAGGACATGATGCTGAATATGAAGCAGGTGGAGTTTATGAAACAAGTGAAAGAAGACTTGTATCAACGTGCTGAGAAAAGAGACAAGATTAAATATTATTAGTATAAGACACCAAGAATGAAAAAGTGTATGAACTTTAAGTTTGTAGTTTTATTTGCCTTGACGCTGTTAGCCGGTTCTACCGTTTATGCACAAGACAATGTGATTGACGAGGTTGTATGGGTAGTAGGCGACGAGGCTATATTAAAGTCTGAAGTGGAAGAGGCGCGTATGAGTGCTTTGTACGAAGGACGTAAATTCGACCGAGACCCTTATTGCGTGATTCCGGAAGAAATAGCCGTACAAAAGTTATTCCTGCATCAGGCGGCACTCGATAGTATTGAAGTTTCCGAAGCCGAGGTTATCCAGCGCGTGGATTATATGACGAATATGTATATTACCAATATCGGCTCTCGCGAAAAAATGGAAGAGTACTTCAATAAGACCTCCAGCCAGATTCGCGAGACTTTGCGCGACAACGCCCGCGAAGGTTTGAAAGTGCAGAAAATGCAGCAGAAGCTGGTTGGTGAAATTAAGATAACGCCCGCCGAGGTGCGCCGTTATTTCAAGGATTTGCCTCAAGACAGTATTCCCTATATCCCGACTCAGGTAGAAGTGCAGATTATCACTCAACAGCCGAAAGTCCCTTTGGAAGAGATTGAAAACGTAAAGAAGCGTTTGCGCGATTTTACGGAACGTATCACGAAAGGAGAAACCAGTTTCTCTACGTTGGCGCGTATGTACTCTGAAGACCGTATGTCGGCAATCCGGGGCGGAGAAATAGAATTCTCCGGTAGAGGTATGCTCGACCCCGCTTATGCCAGTGTGGCTTTCAACTTGCAAGATCCCAACAAAGTGTCTAAAATCGTAGAATCGGAATATGGTTTTCACATCATACAGCTGATAGAAAAGCGTGGAGATCGTATCAAGACACGTCACATCTTGTTGAAACCGCATGTGCCCGAAGAGGCGCTTACGGCAGGTATGGCACGTTTGGACTCCATAGCCGATGATATTCGTAACGGAAAGTTCTCTTTTGAGGAGGCTGCGTCGGTACTTTCACAGGACAAGGACACGCGCAACAATCACGGTCTGCTTCCTAATCCCAACAATAACACTTCTAAATTCGAGATGCAGGAATTGCCGCCTGAAATAGCCAAAGTGGTGGACAAGATGAAAGTAGGGGAAATCTCCGAAGCATTCACCATGATTCCGCAGAAGACCGGAAAAGAGGAGTGCGTCATTGTGAAGTTAAAGAGCCGTACCAACGGCCATAAGGCAACCGTTGCCGACGATTACCAGAACCTGAAAGAAATTGTTTTGGAGAAACGCCGTGACGAAATGCTGGACAAGTGGATTCGTGAAAAACAGAAACACACTTACGTCCGTATTAACGAAAATTGGAGAAACTGTACATTCAAGTATCCGGGATGGATAAAAGACTGATATTTGGTTTGATATGCTTGTTCGGCGTTTGTTTGTTAAGTGCGCAGGACAGGAAAAGTGAGCCTGACAAGAAAAAGAAACGTGTAGATTTGCTTTATGCCGATGAGGCGCAGGCGGATAAACAGTTGCGTCCCGATGTGCAGGTACTGATCGGTTCTGTCCGGATGAAGCATGACAGTATGTATATGTTTTGCGACAGTGCTCTGATTTACGAAAAAATCAATTCCGTAGAAGCATTCGGCAATGTCCGTATGGAGCAAGGGGACACCTTATTTATATATGGTGATTACTTGTATTACGACGGTATGTCGCAACTGGCCATGTTGCGCGAGAATGTCCGTATGATTAACCGCAATACAGAGCTTACTACGGACAGCTTGAACTATGACCGTCTTTATAATTTAGGATATTACTTTGACGGCGGTACGCTGACCGATGAAGAGAATGTGCTCACTTCCGAATGGGGCGAATACAGTCCGGCAACCAAACTGGCTGTTTTCAACCATGAGGTGAAGCTGGTAAATCCGAAGTTTGTCCTGACCTCCGATACCTTGAAATACAGTACGGAGTCCAAAATCGCAACAATTTTGGGCCCTTCCGACATTGTTAGCGACAAAAATCATATTTACTCGGAGCGTGGAGAATATAACACCGTTTCCGAGCAGGCGGAATTGCTGGATCGTTCTGTTTTGACAAACGAAGGCAAGAAACTTACGGGTGACAGCCTTTTCTACGACCGCAAGTTGGGATATGGCGAGGCTTTCAACAACGTCCAGATGAATGATACGGTCAACAGGAATATGCTTACCGGCAATTATTGTTTCTACAATGAGCTGACGGGCAATGCCATTGCCACCCAGCGTGCCGTTGCCGTAGACTACTCTCAGGGTGACAGCCTTTTCATGCATGGCGATACCCTGCGGCTGGTAACTTATAATATGAATACCGACTCCGCCTATCGTGAGATGCGCGTCTATCATAAAGTGCGTGCTTATCGTACGGATGTGCAGGCGGTATGTGATTCTTTGGTCTACAACTCCAAAGACTCTTGTATGACGATGTATACAGATCCTATCCTGTGGCATGGTGCGCAGCAGTTGCTCGGTGAGGAGATAAAGGTCTACATGAATGACAGCACCATTGACTGGGCTCACATCATCAATCAGGCTTTGGCTGTGGAGCGGAAAGATTCCGTCCATTACAATCAAGTGACAGGAAAGGAGATGAAAGCCTTTTTCGAGAATGGAGATATGCGTCGTGTAGATGTGAACGGTAATGTCTTGATAATCTTCTATCCAGAGGAAAAAGACAGTACGATGATTGGTATGAACTATGCCGAGGGCAGCTTTCTGCGTATTTATCTTAAGGACCGCAAGATGGAAGAAGCCGCATTGATAGGCAAGTCCAATGGTATATTGTATCCCATGGATCAAATACCGGCGGACAAGATGAGGCTGCCTTCATTTGTATGGTTTGATTATATCCGTCCGCTGAACAAGTACGACATCTTTGAGTGGCGAGGTAAAAAAGCGGGTGAAACATTGCAGAAAAGTGACCGGAAACCTTTAACTTCGCCAAGAGATATGCATATAAAACGAACTAAAAAATAACGCTATGGGAATGTTTACAATGCGTAAGCCGCGAGGTTTTCACCATTCATACATCTATGTGAATGAACGGAAAGAGAAGCTGGCTAAAATGGAAGAAGATGCCAAGCGCGAATTAGGTATGTTGCCGGAAAAGGAGTTTTCGCCCGAAGATATCCGGGGAAAGTTCGTCGAAAGCACCACCCACCTGAAGCGCCGCAAGGAAAGCGGACGTAAACCTGTTCATTTGGGGATAATACTGGTGGTCATTGCTTTGCTGATATACCTGTGGTATGCCATAACCAACGGTATCATTTAAGTTCCTATATCTTAACTTTATATTTTATACTTTATACTTATCATGAGCGATATCATTCATTTGCTGCCCGATTCGGTTGCAAACCAGATTGCTGCCGGAGAGGTGATTCAACGTCCGGCATCTGTCATCAAAGAATTGGTAGAAAATGCGATTGATGCAGAAGCCGGAGAAATACATGTTTTGATTACGGATGCCGGGAAAACCTGCATTCAGGTCATTGACGATGGAAAGGGAATGTCCGAGACTGATGCCCGCTTGTCCTTTGAGCGCCATGCCACATCCAAGATACGCGAAGCCTCCGATTTGTTTGCCTTGCGCACAATGGGATTTCGCGGAGAGGCGTTGGCATCTATTGCTGCGGTGGCAGAGGTGGAGTTGAAAACCCGTCCGGCTAATGAGGAATTGGGCACGCGCTTGGTGATTGCCGGTTCTAAGGTGGAGAGTCAGGAGGCCGTATCTTGTCCTAAGGGAAGTAACTTTTCCGTAAAGAACCTCTTCTTCAATATTCCCGCCCGCCGCAAGTTTCTGAAAGCAAATTCAACGGAATTGAGCAACATCCTGACCGAGTTCGAGCGTATTGCTTTGGTGCATCCGGATGTGGCTTTCTATCTGTACAGCAATGATACCGAACTGTTCAACCTGCCCGTCATGCCGTTGCGCCAACGTATTCTTGCCGTATTCGGTAAGAAGTTGAACCAGCAATTATTGTCGGTAGATGTAAATACGACGATGATAAAAGTTTCCGGTTTTGTTGCGAAGCCGGAAACATCCCGGAAGAAAGGTGCGCATCAGTACTTTTTCGTAAACGGGCGTTATATGCGTCACCCATATTTCCATAAGGCGGTTATGGATGCCTACGAACAGCTGATTCCCGCCGGGGAACAAATATCCTATTTTATCTATTTTGAAGTAGACCCTGCCAACATAGATGTGAATATCCATCCTACAAAGACGGAAATCAAGTTTGAGAATGAACAGGCTATTTGGCAGATACTCTCGGCTGCCGTTAAAGAATCGCTTGGAAAGTTCAATGCCGTGCCGTCCATAGACTTCGATACGGAGGGTATGCCCGATATTCCGGCGTTTGAACAAAACCGTCCTATCGAACCGCCTAAGGTGCACTATAATGCAGATTTCAATCCTTTTAAAACCTCGTCCGCCTCTTCCTATGGCGGTGGAGGAAACTATTCCCGTCAGAGTGTGGAGTGGGAGGGCTTGTATTCCGGTTTGGAGAAAGCGAGCAAGATGAACGAACCTGCCGAGGAAGAACCGTTTGATTTTGAGGAGGCAGCTTCCGCCGTAACAGAACCGGTTGCAGCATCCCCGCAATCTTCTCCTTTGTATTCGGGTGAGCCTTCTACTATGGAGAAAGGTGCGCAGCACTTGCAGTTCAAGGGACGTTTTATACTTACTTCCGTAAAGTCCGGTTTGATGCTTATTGACCAGCATCGTGCGCATATACGTGTGCTGTTCGACCGATACATGAATCAGATTTGCCAGAAACAGGGGGTGTCTCAGGGAGTGCTGTTCCCGGAGATAATCCAATTGCCGGCTTCCGAAGCGGCGGTGCTGGAAAGCTTGTCGGATGATTTGGCGGCGGTAGGTTTCGACCTCAGCCCTTTGGGAGGGGGCAGTTATGCTATCAACGGTATTCCTTCCGGCATCGAGGGACTGAACCCCGTAGAACTGGTGCGCAGTATGGTGCATACCGCTATGGAGAAAGGCAATGATGTGAAGGAAGAAGTCCAGACCATCCTTGCGTTGACTTTGGCGCGTGCGGCGGCTATCGTTTACGGGCAGGTGCTGAGCAATGATGAAATGTCCAATCTGGTAGACAGCCTGTTTGCTTGTTCCACGCCCAACTATACGCCTGACGGACGTACGGTTCTTTCTACCATTAAAGAAGAAGATATTGAGAAACTGTTCCTGAAGTGATAATTTAAAAAAAATTTCCTCTTTTCAGAACCTTTTAGTTTTGCCGGTGTTAATTAATCAGTTTGAATGATAAAGAATTTAATTAACCAACTTAACTATTTTAGGTATATGAAAAAGATTCTAATGTTGCTGGCGTTGGCCGGCGTTTCTTCTGCCGCTATGGCACAGCAAAAACCTGTTGTTGTAGAACAGGTCGATATTATTCAGGTACAGGATAAGTACCAAGTGATAACAAATCCATTCTGGAGCAACTGGTTCTTCTCCATCGGGGGCGGTGCATCGGTGATGTATGGAGATAATGATCAGCAATTGGGCGATTTCGGTAAGCGCATCAGTCCTACGATGAATATCTCTGTCGGCAAATGGTTTACTCCGGGGCTGGGATTGCGTTTGCAGTATAGCGGTCTTCAGGCAAAAGGTTTCACGATGGATCCGTTTGCCGATTATGTAAAGGGTACTCAACGTGAAAACGGTTCGTACAAACAGCGTTTCGATTATATGAACTTCCACGGTGATGTAATGTTCAACCTGAATGCCCTGTTTGGCGGTTACAACCAGTACCGTGTATATGAAATCATCCCCTATTTGGGAGCCGGTATCACTCATAACTATACAAAGCCTCACCGCAAAGCTCTATCTGTAAATGCCGGTATTATCAATCGCTTCCGCGTTTCGAATGCAATAGATATTAATCTGGAGCTTAGTGCAATGGGCGTTGAAGATAAATTCGACGGAACAGTTGCCGGCAAGGGTTATGACGGTGTGTTCAGCGCTACTCTCGGTTTGACTTACCACTTCCCGAAACGCGGGTTCAACCGTCCGATGCCGCAGTTGATTTCCGCTCTTGAATTGTCTGCCATGCAGCAACAGATTGCCGAGATGGCTGCCGCCAACCAACAGTTGGAGTCAGCTCTGACCGCTGCACAGAACAGACCGGTAGAAGTTGCCGAAACCGAAGTGGTCGTTACCGATCCGAATATCGCACCGCGTACCGTATTCTTCAAGATTGGTTCTGCCGAGTTGTCACCTCGTGAGGTTATGAACATTTCTTATCTAGCAAAACAGATGCAAGAGTTCCCGAACGCAACTTACACTGTAAACGGTTATGCCGACTCTGCAACAGGTACTCCTGAGTTCAACAAAGAGTTGAGTTTGAAGCGTGCACAGGCTGTAGTGGATGTTTTGGTAAAAGATTACGGTATCTCTGCCGACCGCTTGACGATTTCTGCCGACGGTGGTGTTGACAAGTTCGGACAACCGATTCTGAACCGTGTAGTATTAGTGAAATCTGCCAACTAACAGATAAATAGAAAAGAACAAGGGCTGTATCCGGCAACGGGTACAGCCCTTATTCTTATGCTTTGTGATGAATATTATTCCGCGCTGAATTTCTTTATCTGTTCTGCAATGAGTTCCGCATCATCGAAGTAGTTAATCTTCATGGCGCGACGCACATCATCCAGCGTTGCTGCGGCTGTTTCACGTGCCGTTTCACAGCCTTTCTTCAGCATATCGTAGATGGCGGGAATATCTTTCTCGAATTCCTTGCGGCGATTGCGAATCGGTTCCAACGTTTCCTGCATGATGTTGTTGAGGAAACCTTTCACTTTCATGTCGCCCAAACCGCCGCGTTGATAATGAGCCTTCAATTCTTCCAAAGAAGGATAGTCGGGCAGGTAACGTTCAAAGTGTTCGGGACGGCAGAAAGCATCCAAATAAGTAAATACGGTATTGCCCTCAATCTTGCCCGGGTCTTGTACACGCAAGTGGTCGGGGTCGGTGTACATACTCTTCACTTTCTTCTGAACCTCGTCGGCGGTATCGGAAAGGTAGATACAGTTGCCCAAAGACTTACTCATCTTGGCTTTTCCGTCCGTTCCCGGCAGACGCAGGCAGGCTGCATTGTCCGGCAGGAGGATTTCCGGCTCTACCAGTGTGTCGCCGTAGATGAAGTTGAAGCGGCGTACGATTTCACGGGTCTGTTCAATCATCGGTTCCTGGTCTTCGCCGACGGGAACGGTAGTGGCGCGGAACGCTGTAATGTCCGCAGCCTGGCTGATGGGGTAGGTGAAGAAACCTACCGGAATGCTTGTTTCAAAGTTACGCATCTGGATTTCCGTCTTTACCGTCGGGTTGCGTTGCAGGCGCGATACGGTGACAAGGTCCATATAGTAGAAAGTCAGTTCGCACAGTTCCGGTATCTGCGACTGGATGAAGATGGTGCTCTTCATCGGGTCCAGTCCGCAAGCCAAATAGTCGAGGGCCACCTCAATAACGTTCTGACGTACTTTTTCCGGATTCTCCATATTGTCTGTTAATGCTTGCGCATCGGCGATGAACACGAATGTCTTGTCATACAGTCCGGAGTTCTGCAACTCCACTCTTCGTCTCAATGAGCCTACATAATGTCCGATGTGCAGGCGTCCTGTGGGGCGGTCGCCCGTGAGGATGATTTTTTCTTTTGCCATATCTGTATTTATTATTCTTATTCTTTCCTTATAAAACTCTGTCCGTTGTAACGGAATGCAAAGATACCATTATTTTCATCTAATGCAGTGCATTGCTGTGAAAATTAGAGGAGGAAAGTAGGTGGAAAGTTGCGGAAATGGTACGAATTGGTATCCGAAATGCCGTTTTTAGCATATTTCTTTGTGTTTTAGCCGTTTGTAGACAACACTTTTTTGGCAGTTCATTGCATATAATCTAATTTTCGCGCATTAAAAAAAAATTATGAAATTTAAAAAATTACTCCGTTTTTTGGCAGTCATTGCGGCGGCTGTGATTGGAACACCGCTGCAAGCGCAAGAAATGCCTACTACTGCCAAACTTCACGCAAACAGACATCAAGACCATTAGCGACAATGCGCTCCACATCAAGGGCGGCAACCGATGGGACTTGGCAAAGATGACTCTTTGGAAGATGCCATTCGGGAGCTTGCGGACAATGCCCGCTCCGGCAACCCGGAAAAATAAGAAATTTATTCTTTTGATTAATTTGCTCAAATCGTAAATAAGTCGTTTCTTTGCAAAAATTTTAGAGACAACTATGCAACCGCAGGAAAAGAGAAGTACATACAACCTACGTTCGAATGAATTTCATTCGCTGGCTGACGGTTTCTCTTTTTCCGAAAACAATATTTTTAGTTCTTTGGTAATGCGTTAATCCTTATTCGGGTAACGCATTTTTTTTGTGCCGGGACGTAAAGAATGAACTTATATAGACAACAAGAGAATATGGAAAAGAATTTGAAGAAAGTGCTTGTCTTGGGCTCAGGTGCGCTCAAGATTGGTCAGGCCGGGGAGTTTGACTATTCCGGTTCGCAGGCTTTGAAGGCTTTGCGTGAAGAAGGTGTGGGTTCGGTATTGGTAAATCCGAATATTGCTACAATCCAGACATCGGAAGGTATTGCCGATAAAGTTTACTTCTTGCCGGTAACTCCTTATTTCGTAGAAGAAATCATCAAGAAAGAACAGCCGGACGGCATCCTGTTGGCTTTCGGCGGACAGACTGCACTGAACTGCGGTACGGAGCTTTACCTGAACGGAACTTTGCAGAAATATGGCGTACGTGTGCTGGGTACTTCGGTAGAGGCTATCATGTACACGGAAGACCGTGACCTCTTTGTGAAGAAGCTGGATGAAATACCCATGAAAACTCCGAAGAGCCACGCTGTGGAAAGCATGGAAGACGCCTTGAAGGCTGCCCGCGAAATCGGCTACCCGGTAATGGTGCGCTCGGCATACGCTTTGGGCGGCTTGGGCAGCGGTATCTGTCCGGACGAGGAAGCATTCATCAAGCTGGCCGAAAGCTCTTTCACTTTCTCCAAACAAATATTGGTGGAAGAATCCCTGAAAGGCTGGAAGGAAATAGAGTTCGAGGTAATCCGCGATGCCAACGACCACTGTTTCACTGTGGCAAGCATGGAAAACTTCGACCCGCTGGGCATCCATACCGGTGAGTCTATCGTGGTTGCCCCCACTTGCTCGCTTACCGACGAACAGGTGAAGATGTTGCAGGAACTTTCTACCAAATGTATCCGTCACCTCGGCATCGTGGGCGAATGTAACATTCAATACGCGTTCAATGCCGAGACCAACGACTACCGCGTAATTGAGGTGAACGCCCGTCTGTCCCGCTCTTCTGCATTGGCATCCAAAGCCACCGGTTATCCGCTCGCTTTCGTTGCCGCCAAGATTGCATTGGGCTATACGCTCGACCAAATCGGCGAAATGGGTACTCCAAATTCCGCTTACGAGGCTCCGCAACTGGATTATCTGATTTGTAAAATCCCTCGTTGGGACTTGACGAAGTTTGCGGGTGTGTCTCGTGAAATCGGTTCAAGCATGAAGTCGGTGGGCGAAATCATGTCTATCGGCCGCTCTTTCGAGGAGATTATCCAGAAAGGTCTGCGTATGATAGGTCAGGGTATGCACGGCTTTGTGGGCAATGACGATGTGGAATTCGATGATTTGGATCACGAACTGTCTCACCCCACCGACCTGCGTGTGTTCGCCATCGCCCAAGCTTTGGAAAAAGGCTACACAATCGACCGTATCTTTGAACTGACGAAGATTGACCCTTGGTTCCTCGGCAAGCTGAAGAACATCGTAGACTATAAGAATAAACTCTCGCAATATAATAAGGTGGAAGATATTCCGGCCGACGTGCTGCGCGAAGCGAAAGTGCTCGGTTTCTCCGATTTCCAGATTGCACGTTTCGTGCTGAGCCCGGAAGGCAATATGGAGAAGGAAAACCTTATGGTACGCGCCCGTCGTAAGGAACTGGGTATTCTGCCGGCTGTGAAACGCATCAATACCATTGCTTCCGAACATCCGGAACTGACGAACTACCTCTATATGACGTATGCCGTACAGGGTTATGATGTGAACTATTACAAGAATGAGAAATCGGTGGTTGTGCTGGGTTCGGGTGCTTACCGCATCGGCTCTTCCGTAGAGTTTGACTGGTGCTCGGTGAACGCCATCCAGACTGCACGCAAGCTGGGTTACAAATCTATCATGATTAACTATAACCCCGAAACAGTGTCTACCGACTACGATATGTGCGACCGTCTGTACTTCGACGAACTGTCTTTTGAACGTGTGCTCGATGTTATCGACCTCGAACAGCCGCGCGGCGTAATCGTGTCCGTAGGCGGGCAGATTCCCAACAATCTGGCCATGAAACTCCATCGCCAGTCCGTTCCCGTGTTGGGTACTTCTCCTATCTCCATTGACCGTGCAGAGAACCGTAACAAGTTCTCGGCAATGCTCGACCAGCTCGGCATCGACCAGCCGGCTTGGCAGGAACTTACCAGCCTGGAAGACGTGAAGGGCTTCGTTGAGAAAGTGGGTTATCCTGTATTGGTTCGTCCGTCGTATGTGCTCTCCGGTGCTGCGATGAACGTATGCTACGATGAAGAGGAGTTGGAGAACTTCCTGAAAATGGCAGCCGAGGTTTCCAAAGAATATCCGGTAGTGGTTTCTCAGTTCCTGCAGAATACGAAGGAAATAGAGTTTGATGCTGTGGCTCAGAACGGTGAGGTTGTGGAATATGCCATCTCCGAGCACGTTGAGTTTGCCGGTGTACACTCCGGTGACGCTACGCTGGTGTTCCCGGCACAGAAGATTTACTTCGCTACGGCACGCCGCATCAAGAAAATCAGCCGTCAGATAGCGAAGGAACTCAATATCTCCGGTCCTTTCAACATCCAGTTCTTGGCACGCAACAACGAAGTGAAGGTTATCGAATGTAACCTGCGTGCTTCACGCAGCTTCCCGTTTGTATCTAAGGTGCTGAAGCGTAACTTCATCGAGACCGCCACGAAGATTATGCTGGATGCTCCTTACTCCCGTCCGGATAAATCGGCGTTCGACATCGACTGGATTGGCGTAAAGGCTTCCCAGTTCTCATTCTCCCGTCTGCACAAGGCAGACCCGGTATTGGGCGTGGATATGTCCTCTACGGGTGAAGTGGGCTGTATCGGTGACGACTTCTCCGAAGCATTGCTGAACTCCATGATTGCTACCGGCTTCAAGATCCCGCGTCCGGAGAAGGGTGTGATGTTCTCTTCCGGTGCAATGAAGTCAAAAGTGGATTTGCTGGATGCAAGCCGTATGCTCTTTGCCAAAGGATATAAGATTTACGCTACGGCAGGTACAGCCGCGTTCCTCAACGCGCACGGCGTGAATACCGAAGCTGTGTTCTGGCCCGATGAGCGTGCAGATGCGGAGAACAATGTAATGACTATGATTGCCGAGCATAAGTTCGACTTGATTGTAAATATTCCGAAGAACCACTCCAAACGCGAGTTGACCAACGGTTACAAGATTCGTCGCGGAGCTATCGACCATAACATTCCGTTGATTACAAATGCCCGTCTGGCAGGCGCTTTCATTGAAGCATTCTGCGAGATGAAGATGGAAGATATTCAGATAAAGAGCTGGCAGGAATATAAATAAGCCGGTTGATATGTTATTGTAATAGAGAGGGGTTGTGTCAAAATGTAAAAGTCCTATCATTCTGTCATTCTGAACGCAGTGAAGAATCTCTTCTCTGCATACATAAGAGAGGAGCTTCTTCGTCGCAAGCTCCTCTGAATGACAGAATGATAGGACTTTTACATTTTGACACACCTCTCTCTTTTTTGTATGGAGGTAAACAGGTGTTCTTGTCGAGGTATGTTCTCAATACGACTGAAGCACCTTCCCTATACGACTGAATGAACGTCCCACTATGATTGAAAAGGGTGGGACATCAACCATTCAGTCACTCAGCTACTTACCTTATCCTATATTAATTCCTTAACTCCCGAATATGAATAAAGCAAGTCCGTGCTTAGCCTAAAGAAAAGAAGTAAAACTTTTCATATCCGTTGAATAATCAGTATTTTTGCGGTATAATGAGTGGGAATGCCTGATAGGGACTCCTTAAATGACAATTTGCGTATGATAAAGAATATATTATTTGATATGGGCGGTGTGATATTCCGTCAGAATTCGGAGGAGGCTTATCGTCGCTTCCGGTCAATGGGAGTGAATACGGATGATTATATGGGAGAATACGGGCAGAAAGGTTTTTTCTTGGACGTTGAAACGGGAAAGATTGATGCTGACGAGTTTTGCCGGAGAATGGCTGAGGCTGTCGGACGCGAGTCTGTCAGTTGGGAGGAGGCACAGTATTGCTGGTTGGGCTTTATACGTGATGTTCCGGTGGACAGGCTGCGCAATCTGTTGAAGCTGAGGGAGGAATACCACATCTGTTTGCTCAGTAATACTAATCCGTTTATTATGGCTTTTACCCGCAGTGATAAGTTCAGTGACGAGCGCAAGCCGATAGGCGATTATTTCGATACGCTCTTTTGCAGTTATGAGATGCAGGCTTACAAGCCCAATCCGGATATTTATCTTAAAGCGCTGGCCGCTGACGGCATGAAGGCGGAGGAGACGATATTTGTGGATGACAGCTTGAAGAATGTCAAGGCTGCGGAAGCGCTTGGCATACACGGGTTGCACGTGGCTCCCGATGAGGACTGGATGGAAAAGCTGACAGAGTTGTTGCGGGTGTGCAATGGATAATAGCGGGACTGCAAATAAAAAAAGAAACTATTTAGATTGACGATATGAATGAGGTAGACAAAATGCGCAGTTCGCAATTGGCGAATACCGCTTCTCCGGAAATTCAGGAGAGATTCAAGCGTGCAAAAAAACTGTTGTTGAGGCTGAACGGCATGAGCGGCTATGATGAAGAATGCCGGAGCGTATTGGAAGAACTGATACCCGGTATTCCCGCTTCTGCCACTGTCTGGCCGCCTTTTTGTTGCGACCACGGTGACGGAATCCGTCTTGGAGAGCATGTTTTTATTAATTCCAACTGTACTTTTCTGGACGGAGGCTATATTACTATCGGGGCATATACGCTGATAGGACCTTGTGTGCAGATTTATACGCCCCAGCATCCGTTTGATTATTTGGAGAGGCGTGTGGAGCAAGAGCACGCTTATCCGGTGACGATAGGTGAGGATTGCTGGATTGGCGGCGGTACTGTTATTTGTCCCGGGGTGACAATCGGCGACCGTTGCATTATTGGTGCGGGGAGTGTGGTGACTAAAGATATTCCGTCCGATTCTGTGGCTGTTGGTAATCCGGCAAGGGTAATCCGTAAAAATGAAACAAAAAAGTGATAAGGCTAATTGCTTGAAACTCAATAATGGTTGGCATTGCTTGAAAAAAAACTTGAAAAATAGACGACCAAAGTTTTGGTAGTTTCAAAATAAACCGTACCTTTGCATCGCTTTTGAAACGAAAGTGTAAGGGCGTTTAGCTCAGCTGGTTCAGAGCATCTGCCTTACAAGCAGAGGGTCGGCGGTTCGAATCCGTCAACGCCCACCAAATTCCAAGCACTTTCGTTCATCAAAAGGGCGTTTAGCTCAGCTGGTTCAGAGCATCTGCCTTACAAGCAGAGGGTCGGCGGTTCGAATCCGTCAACGCCCACTTTTAAGTTGTTTGTACTTTTATAGCTTTGTGTGTGGTGCGCAAGGCTATTTTTTTGTCCTGTAACTTCATTTTTGTAATTTATTTCTTCTTTATACCTTATTACTCAGAAAAAAGCCGTAATTTTGCACCCCGATAATTATCTATAAATACGACGTATGGAACTTGATTTACTTACCGCAATCTCTCCGATTGACGGTCGATACAGGGGCAAGACAGATGCTTTGGCTGCCTATTTCTCAGAATTCGCACTGATAAAATACCGTGTACAGGTTGAAGTGGAATATTTTATAACCTTGTGTGAACTGCCTTTACCTCAGCTGAAAGGGGTGGACAAGGGCGTGTTCGAGACATTGAGGAACATCTACCGTAACTTTTCCGAAGCCGATGCCGGACGCATCAAGGATATTGAAAGCGTGACGAATCATGACGTGAAGGCTGTGGAATATTTCCTGAAAGAAGAATTTGACAAGTTGGGCGGAATGGATGATTACAAAGAATTTATCCACTTCGGGCTGACTTCACAAGATATTAACAATACTTCTATTCCATTGTCTGTGAAAGAGGCTTTGGAACAGGTGTATTATCCTCAAATAGAGGAACTGATAGCTCAACTCCGTGCGTATGCGGAAGAGTGGGCGAATATCCCGATGCTTGCCAAGACGCACGGGCAGCCGGCTTCTCCCACTCGTCTGGGAAAAGAGGTGATGGTGTTCGTGTACCGTTTGGAACGTCAGTTGGCTGCGTTGAAGGCTTGCCCGGTAACCGCTAAGTTTGGTGGCGCTACGGGCAATTACAATGCGCATCACGTGGCTTATCCGGAGTATGACTGGAAAGCCTTCGGCAATAAGTTTGTCGCAGAGAAGTTGGGCTTGGAGCGTGAAGAATATACGACTCAGATTTCCAACTATGACAATCTGTCCGCCATCTTCGATGCGATGAAGCGCATCAACACGGTGATGATTGACATGAACCGTGACTTCTGGCAGTATATCTCTATGGAGTATTTCAAACAAAAGATTAAAGCCGGAGAGGTTGGTTCAAGCGCAATGCCGCATAAGGTAAATCCGATTGACTTTGAAAATGCCGAAGGTAATCTGGGCATAGCAAACGCTATTCTTGAGCATCTGGCTGTGAAGCTGCCGGTGTCACGTCTGCAACGCGACTTGACGGATTCTACCGTATTGCGTAACGTGGGTGTTCCGTTCGGGCATATTGTAATTGCCATTCAGAGTTCATTGAAGGGATTGCGCAAGCTGTTGCTGAACGAACCGGCTATCTGCCGCGATTTGGATAATTGCTGGAGTGTTGTGGCCGAGGCTATTCAGACAATCCTGCGCCGTGAGGCATATCCGCATCCTTATGAAGCGCTGAAGGCGTTGACGCGTACTAACCAGGCTATCACAGAGGCTTCCATCAAAGAATTCATAGAAGAATTGAATGTAAGCGAAGATATTAAGAAAGAATTACGTGCAATTACCCCCCATACATATACGGGGCTTTAAGAAGTGAAAAGAGAGTCCGGAGGTTCTCAACTTTTTTAATCCGGAATTTGTTTATAAGCTGAAATAAAAGAAAGGTAATTAGAGATAAAGAATGGCCGTGAGGCCAGTAGGTTTAATTTTATTCGAATAAAACAATGAGTACAGAAAATGAAACTTGGCGTGATGCTTCTTCCTCAGAGGAGAACTCAGGCGCCGGCCGTGATGGTAACCAATTTAACAGAGAGGGAGGTTATAACCGCCCGTCTTACAACCGTGAAAATGGCGACCGCCCTTATCGTCCGAGATTTAATAGTGAAAATGGCGATCGTCCGCAACGTTCTTACAGTAGTGACCGCCCTTATCGTCCTCGCTTTAACCCGAATGCGGAGAATGGCGACCGTCCGCAGCGTTCTTATGGCAACAACGATCGCTCTTATGGCAACAATGCCGGTGGCGACCGTCCTTATCGTCCTCGCTACAACAGCGAAGGTGGCGACCGTCCACAACGCTCTTATGGCAACAATGATCGTTCTTATGGCAATAATGCCGGTGGCGACCGTCCTTACCGTCCTCGCTACAACAGTGAAGGTGGTGACCGTCCTTATCGTCCTCGCTACAACAGCGAAGGCGGCGACCGTCCGCAACGCTCTTATGGCAACAATGCCGGTGGCGACCGTCCTTACCGTCCTCGCTACAATAGCGAAGGTGGCGACCGTCCGCAGCGTTCTTATGGCAATAATGCCGGTGGCGACCGTCCTTACCGTCCTCGCTACAACAGTGAAGGCGGCGACCGTCCGCAACGCTCTTATGGGAACAGAGACAGCTATAGCCGTCCCATTCGCCGTACGGGAGACTACGACCCCAATGCCAAATATAGCAAGAAGAAACAGATAGAATATAAGGAACAGTTTGTTGACCCGAACGACCCGATTCGTCTGAATAAGTTCCTTGCTAATGCAGGTGTATGCTCGCGTCGTGAGGCGGATGAATTTATTACAGCCGGAGTGGTGTCTGTAAACGGAGTGGTGGTTACTGAACTGGGTACTAAGATTAAGCGTGGAGACGAAGTGAAGTTCCACGACCAGGCGGTCAGCATCGAACGTAAGATATATGTCCTGTTGAATAAGCCGAAAGATACGGTGACAACTTCCGATGACCCGCAGGCACGCCGTACTGTAATGGATTTGGTGAAGGGCGCTTGTGATGAACGTATCTATCCGGTAGGTCGTCTGGACCGTAATACTACGGGTGTGCTGTTGCTGACAAATGATGGCGACTTGGCTTCCAAGCTGACTCATCCCAAGTATCTGAAAAAGAAAATATATCATGTGCACTTGGATAAGAATCTGACTAAAGCCGATATGGAACAGATTGCAGCCGGTATTCAGTTGGATGACGGTGAAATCCATGCAGATGCTATCAGCTATACTGATGATTTCAAGAAAGATGAAGTGGGTATAGAAATTCACTCCGGCAAGAACCGTATCGTGCGTCGTATTTTCGAATCGCTGGGATATAAGGTTGTGAAGCTGGACCGTGTATTCTTTGCCGGCTTAACCAAGAAAGGCTTGCGCCGCGGCGAATGGCGTTACCTCACAGAGCAAGAGGTGAACTTCCTGCGCATGGGCTCTTTCGAATAATATATATAATAAGGTATAATAACTGTTTTATGGAAAAGATTAGTAGAACAAAGATTGTTGACCTGTTGAAGCGTGAAGACTTTGGCGCTATGGTCAACGTGAAAGGCTGGGTTCGCACCCGCAGAGGTAGTAAGCAAGTTAATTTTATCGCGCTGAACGACGGTTCTACAATAAATAATGTGCAGATTGTGGTAGATTTGGCAAACTTCGATGAAGAGATGCTGAAAGATATTACCACAGGCGCTTGTTTGAGCGTGAACGGCGTGCTGACTGAATCGGTAGGCTCCGGTCAGAAAGCTGAAATCCAAGCTCGTGAAATCGAAGTGTTGGGAACTTGCGATAATACATATCCTTTGCAGAAAAAAGGGCACTCTATGGAGTTCCTTCGTGAGATAGCCCATCTGCGTCCGCGTACGAATACATTCGGCGCTGTGTTCCGCATTCGTCACAATATGGCTATTGCCATTCATGAATTCTTCCATAAGAAAGGGTTCTTCTACTTCCATACGCCTATCATTACGGGCTCTGACTGCGAAGGTGCCGGGCAAATGTTCCAGGTTACTACGATGAATCTGTATGATTTGAAGAAAGACGAAAACGGTTCCATTATCTACGATGACGACTTCTTTGGCAAACAGGCGAGTCTGACGGTTTCCGGTCAGTTGGAGGGTGAGCTTGCCGCTACGGCATTGGGTGCTATCTATACATTCGGTCCTACGTTTCGCGCCGAGAATTCCAATACTCCCCGTCACTTGGCAGAGTTCTGGATGGTTGAGCCGGAAGTTGCATTCAATGACATTACCGACAATATGGACTTGGCGGAAGAATTCATCAAGTTCTGTGTGCAGTGGGCTTTGGATAACTGCGCCGATGATGTGAAGTTCTTGAACGATATGTTTGATAAGGGCTTGGTAGAGCGTCTGCAAGGTGTCTTGAAAGAAGACTTCGTTCGTCTGCCTTATACGGAAGGTATCAAAATTCTGGAAGAAGCCGTTGCAAAGGGGCATAAGTTCGAGTTCCCCGTATACTGGGGCGTTGACTTGGCTTCCGAACACGAACGTTATTTGGTGGAAGAACACTTCAAGCGTCCGGTTATCCTGACGGATTATCCGAAAGAAATCAAGGCGTTCTACATGAAACAGAATGAAGATGGCAAGACGGTACGCGCCATGGATGTGCTCTTCCCGAAGATTGGCGAGATAATCGGCGGTTCCGAGCGTGAGGCCGACTATACCAAACTGATGAACCGCATTGATGAACTGCATATCCCGATGAAGGATATGTGGTGGTATCTCGATACCCGTAAATTCGGTACGTGTCCGCACTCCGGTTTTGGGCTGGGCTTTGAGCGTCTGTTGCTGTTTGTAACCGGCATGACTAATATTCGTGACGTGATACCCTTCCCGCGTACTCCGCGTAATGCAGAGTTCTAACTGCCGGGAAGTGACATAAAATATCCTAAACGGAGAAGCCCGCATAAATTTGATTTATGCGGGCTTTTTTTATGCAATAATTTGTTATATTCTCAAAATAAATCTTTATATTTGTGTCAATAGGAATGACATAACGTTAACCAATATCATACGAATATGAAAAAGAATTATTTCTTTACCATGCTGGCAGCGGTGCTGCTCGCGGTAACAGGAGTCCGGGCGCAGGATAAGGCAGCTTTTGAACCTGCGCATCTGCAAGGTATTTGGCAGTTGTGTCATTATGTGTCTGAGAATCCGGATATTCCCGGAATGCTGAAGCCGAGTAATACATTTAAGGTACTGAGTGATGACGGACGTATCGTTAACTTCACGATACGCCCGGGTACGGATGCCATTATCACAGGATATGGCACGTATCAGCAAATATCGGGCAATGCTTACAAAGAGAGCATCGAGAAGAATATCCATCTGCCCATGCTGGATAATAAAGACAATGTCCTTGAATTTGAAATGGGTGAGGGAGGTGTGATGTATCTGAAATATTTCATTGCAAAAGATTTGAACGGAAATGAACTGAACACGTGGTTTCATGAAACATGGAAACGGGTGAATATGCCGCCGGTATTCCCGGAAGATATTGTCCGGTAGCAGGTTTTCAAGACTATTCAATGCTTCTTACATAGTTCCTGATTACACAATTCTTGAAAAACGCTGCCTATAAGCGTTTGCATATATAAGCGGGCGTTTTTTGGATAGGTGGTGTCAAAATGTAAAAGCCCTATCATTCTGTCATTCTGAACGCAATGAAGAATCTCTTCTCTGTATACATAAGGGAGGAGATTCTTCGTCGCAAGCTCCTCTGAATGACTGGATGATAGGGCTTTTGCATTTTGAATTCAACCTCTTTCTTTTTGTTGTATATCAGCCAAGTGCAATTTAAAAAAAAGAAGAAAACGTTTGCCAGTTATAAGAAAATCCGTACCTTTGCAAGCCGATTATTATCTCATAAGGATAAGCATTTAATTCATAGCGAGTTAATCTCCCTTTGTCCGAGGTGGTTAATTCGTGGTGAAGCAAAACATTTAGTAGTAACATTTAAAAAAACAATTAAGAGTGGATACTTTAAGTTACAAGACCATTTCTGCAAACAAAGCTACAGTGACTAAAGAATGGGTCATTGTTGACGCTACAGACCAAGTATTAGGTCGCCTGGGCGCAAAAGTTGCGAAACTGTTGAGAGGAAAGTATAAACCAAACTTTACTCCTCACGTAGATTGTGGCGATAATGTAATCATTATCAATGCCGACAAAGTAAAATTAACCGGTAACAAGTGGAATGACAAGGTATATCTGTCATATACAGGCTATCCCGGCGGTCAGAGAGAAATCACTCCTGCTCGTTTGCAGGCAAAACCGAACGGTGATGACAAGTTGCTGAGAAAAGTAGTAAAGGGTATGTTGCCTAAGAATAAACTGGGTGCTCAATTGTTGGGCAATATGTACGTTTATGCAGGCAGTGAGCACAAACATGAAGCTCAGAGCCCGAAAATGATTGATATTAACGCACTTAAATAAGAGATAATGGAAGTAGTAAATGCATTAGGCAGACGTAAAAGTGCAATTGCACGTATTTTCGTAAGCGAAGGTACTGGAAAGATTACTATTAACAAGAGAGACCTCGCAGAGTACTTTCCATCAAGCATTCTTCAGTATGTAGTTAAACAACCGTTGAACAAGCTGGGTGTTGCTGAAAAGTACGACATCAAAGTAAACCTCTGCGGTGGTGGTTTTACCGGTCAGTCTCAGGCATTGCGTCTTGCAATTGCTCGTGCACTGGTGAAAATCAATGCTGAAGATAAGGCTGCTCTCCGCGCTGAAGGTTTCATGACTCGTGATCCTCGTTCTGTTGAACGTAAGAAACCGGGACAGCCGAAAGCTCGTCGTAGATTCCAGTTCAGTAAACGTTAAGAGTTAGAGAACGGTTGGGGCGGACAAGTTGCTTAATTCTCGACTTTCACCTCTCAACTCTCAACTGAAAAAGCGTTTAGTATCTAAACTACCGGGACTCTTCATTTGGATAGGCTACCCGGCGGTTGGTTTAGAAAAAACAAAAAAGAAAGTAAACGATTTAAAGATTAAAACAAAATGTCAAGAACAAATTTTGATACATTATTGGAAGCCGGTTGCCACTTCGGCCACTTGAAAAGAAAGTGGAACCCTGCAATGGCTCCTTATATCTTCATGGAACGCAATGGTATTCATATCATTGACCTCAACAAGACGGTTGCTAAAATAGACGAAGCTGCTGAAGCTTTGAAGCAAATCGCTAAGTCAGGAAAGAAAGTCCTGTTTGTTGCTACTAAAAAACAAGCTAAGCAGGTGGTTGCCGACAAGGCTGCATCTGTAAATATGCCTTATGTAATCGAGCGCTGGCCGGGTGGTATGTTGACTAACTTCCCGACAATCCGTAAGGCTGTGAAGAAGATGGCTACTATCGATAAATTGACTAACGATGGTACTTATTCTAACCTCTCTAAGAGAGAAATTCTGCAAATCTCTCGCCAACGTGCTAAATTGGACAAGACTTTGGGCTCTATCGCTGATCTGACTCGTCTGCCGTCCGCTTTGTTCGTTATCGACGTAATGAAAGAGAACATTGCAGTTCGTGAAGCTAACCGTTTGGGTATTCCGGTATTCGGTATCGTTGATACTAACTCCGATCCTACAAACATCGACTTCGTTATTCCGGCAAACGATGACGCTACTAAATCGGTAGAAGTTATCTTGGATGCTTGCTGCGCAGCTATGCAGGAAGGTTTGGAAGAACGCAAGGCTGAAAAGGTAGATATGGAAGCTGCCGGTGAAGCTCCTGCCAACAAAGGCAAGAAGAAAGCTACAAAAGCAAGACTCGATAAGTCTGACGAGGAAGCAATCAACGCAGCCAAAGCTGCCGCTTTCATCAAGGAAGACGAAGAGGCTTAATCATAGAACTGAGAGTTGAGAATTGAAAGTTGAGAGTTACTTTACGGCAATTCTCAATTCTCTATTCTCAGCTCTTTTTCGCTTTTTAGAACGATATTTATTAACTAAAATATAAAGGAAAGATATTATGGCTGTAAGTATGGCTGATATAACCAAGCTCCGTAAAATGACCGGTGCTGGTATGATGGACTGCAAGAATGCATTGAATGATGCTGAAGGCGATTTCGACAAGGCAATGGAAATTATCCGTAAGAAGGGACAGGCTGTTGCCGCTAAGCGTTCAGACCGTGAAGCTTCTGAAGGTTGCGTTTTGGCTAAGACTACTGGTGACTTTGCAGTTATCATTGCTTTGAAGTGTGAAACTGACTTCGTAGCCCAGAATGCTGACTTCGTGAAACTGACTCAGGAAATTCTTGATCTTGCTGTTGCCAACAAGTGTAAGACTTTGGATGAAGTGAAAGCGTTGCCGATGGGTAGCGGTACTGTACAAGATGCAGTAACTGACCGTAGCGGTATTACAGGTGAAAAAATGGAACTCGACGGTTATATGACTGTAGAGGGTGCAACTACCGTTGTTTATAATCACATGAACAGAAACGGTCTTTGTACTATCGTTGCTTTCAACAAGAATGTTGACGAACAGTTGGCTAAGCAAGTAGCTATGCAGATTGCTGCCATGAATCCGTTGGCTATTGATGAAGACGGTGTTTCTGAAGAAGTTAAGCAGAAAGAAATCGAAGTTGCCATTGAAAAGACAAAAGCTGAGCAAGTGCAGAAAGCTGTTGAAGCTGCTTTGAAGAAAGCAGGTATTAACCCGGCTCATGTAGACAGCGAAGATCATATGGAAAGTAATATGTCTAAGGGCTGGATTACAGCTGAAGATGTAGCAAAGGCAAAAGAAATTATCGCTACTGTTTCTGCTGAGAAGGCTGCAAATCTGCCTGAACAGATGATTCAGAACATTGCTAAAGGTCGTCTGGGTAAATTCTTGAAAGAAGTTTGCTTGCTGAATCAGGAAGATATCATGGATGCCAAGAAGACAGTAAGAGAAGTGCTGAAAGAAGCCGATCCTGAATTGAAGATTGTTGACTTCAAGCGTTTCACTTTGCGCGCTGAATAATTCGGTACAAATAAAAATATATAGAAACGGTCGCATGGAGGTATCCATAGCGGCCGTTTTTTGTTGAAATTTTCAGGTATAAGGTGTGTTCATCCCACCGGCTTAGTCTGTGTATACCCTTCCTTCTTCAGCAACTCCAGTACTTTCTGTTTGAAATCACCTTGTACAATGATTTCTCCGTCTTTGGCGCTCCCGCCCACACCGCATTTGCTTTTGAGGAATTTGCCTAATTCTTTCAGGTCGTCTTCCATGCCGACAAAGCCGGTGATAAGGGTTACGACTTTACCACCCCGGTTTTTGCGGTCCAGTTGTACGCGCAGACGTTGTTGGGAGGGTTGGGGAGTGGTTTGTTCTTCGTCATCATCTACCTCGTATTTAAAGTCGGGATTGGTGGAGTACACTACATTCAGTCTGTCTTTCCAGTCGTTGTCTTTGGAATTTTTAGCCATATATATCTATTTTATATTCTGTGAAAAGGAGTTCAAAAATACGGTTTTGCAGGGAACTTTGCAATCATAGGTAGAAATAATGTTAACCTTTTGTCATAGATATGTTACAGATTAGAAAAAAAGCACTACTTTTGTCAGTCATAATATTGAGAACTTAAAGGGAAGACTATGAACAATCAGTTACAAAAGAAAGACTCCATGAAAGTGCCGGAACCTACCCTGCGCCGTCTTCCGTGGTACCTTTCCAATGTAAAGTTGCTTAGAAAGAAAGGGGAGCGTTTCGTTTCTTCTACTCAAATCTCCAAAGAAATCAATATTGATGCTTCTCAGATAGCAAAAGATTTGTCGTATGTCAATATCTCAGGCCGTACGCGTGTGGGGTATGATGTAGATACGCTGATTGCTGTGCTGGAAGATTTCCTTGGATTTACCAATATACATAAAGCTTTTCTTTTCGGTGTCGGAAGTTTGGGCGGCGCGTTGCTGCGTGACTCCGGTTTGAGCCATTTCGGTCTGGAGATTGTGGCGGCATTCGATGTGAACCCTGAACTGGTAGGGACAACCCTGAACGGTATTCCTATCTACCACTCCGATGACTTTGAGAAGAAAATGCGCGAGTACGATGTCAATATCGGTGTACTGACAGTGCCAATCGAGATTGCACAGAAGATAACGGACACTATGGTGGCAGGCGGCATTAAAGCTGTTTGGAACTTTACCCCGTTCCGTATACGGGTGCCGGAAGATATAGTAGTCCAGAACACCTCATTATATGCACATCTGGCAGTTATGTTTAACCGTTTGAACTTTAACGAAATCAAGTAATGAAGATTATAGCAGTAGGGATGAACTATGCGCAGCACAATAAAGAGCTGGGGCATACTCAGGTAAACCGGGAACCCGTTATCTTCATGAAGCCCGATTCGGCTATTCTTAAAGACGGCAAGCCATTCTTTGTTCCCGACTTTTCCAATGAAGTTCATTATGAAACGGAAGTTGTAGTGCGTATTTGCCGGTTGGGCAAGAATATTGCTCCGCGCTTTGCGCACCGCTATTATGATGCGGTGACAGTAGGCATTGACTTCACCGCACGCGACTTGCAACGGAAATTCCGTGAAGCCGGCAATCCGTGGGAACTCTGCAAAGGATTCGATAATTCGGCGGCTGTCGGCACATTCATTTCTTTGGAACAAGCCGGCGGTGACTTACAGCAACTGGATTTTCATCTCGACATCGATGGCAGCGAAGTGCAGCGTGGCAATACGGCGGATATGCTTTTCAAGATAGACGATATAATAGCCTATGTCAGCCGTTTTATGACCTTGAAGATTGGTGACTTGCTGTTTACAGGTACGCCTGCCGGTGTAGCACCTGTCAGTATCGGGCAACATCTGCAAGGTTATTTGGGGGAAGAAAAATTACTCGATTTCTATATTCGCTGATTCCGGCGGGTGCTTGCGGACACATCCATTCTATAATTAAGAAAAAATGAAGATACGTGTAGGCTTTGGCTTTGATGTTCACCAATTGGTGGCAGGTAGAGAACTTTGGTTAGGCGGCGTGCGTCTGGAACATGAGAAAGGTCTGTTGGGGCACTCGGATGCCGATGTGCTTATACATGCCATTTGTGATGCACTGTTGGGAGCGGCTAATATGCGCGATATAGGTTATCACTTTCCGGATACGGCAGGTGAGTTTAAGAATGTGGATAGCAAGATATTGTTGAAAAAGACGGTGGAGCTGATAGGAACCAAAGGCTATTCTGTCGGCAATATTGATGCGACCGTCTGTGCCGAACGCCCCAAGCTGAAAGCTCATATTCCCGCCATGCAGCAAACCCTCTCCGCAGTAATGGGGATTGATGAAGATGATATCTCCATAAAAGCCACCACTACGGAGAAACTGGGCTTTACCGGACGCGAAGAAGGTATGTCGGCTTATGCGACCGTATTGATAACGAAAGGATAACCGACTCTCTTCAGTCGCTTTGGGCAAGGGCAACCCCGTTTCAGGGAGCGGCTACTTTTTCTCCGTTTACCACCACATTGTCCAGTGTCAGGTTTACGACATTCTCCATTTGTATGGCTTTGGGCGCTTTCTTTACGCTGATGTTCCGCAGGGTGATGTTGTACAGTTTTGCCTCGGGCAGTCCGTTTGCCATGAGCGCCACGCTGTCTACCCGGTTGCAGGTTACGTCTTCGATGCAGATGTTGCGGAACAATGTAGGGTGATTGCCGCCCCGGTATCCATGATAGTTTGTACGGAAATTAATTACTCCCCACAGGCAGACGTCCGCCTCAATGCGTCGCATATTCAGATTTTCGAAATAGCCGCCTCTGTCCAGATTGGATTTGAAGTAGATACCGTTACGGCAACTGTCTATCTTGCAATCTTCGATATAGATATTCCGCACTCCGCCCGACATTTCGCTGCCGATGGTGATGGCCCAGCGTGCAAAGTGGCAGTTGCGTATAATGACGTTCTCCGTGGCCTGGCCGATGCGCCACCCGTCTTGGTCGCGTCCCGATTTGATGGCGATACCGTCATCGCCTACGTTGAAGTCCATGCCTTCTATCAGTACATTGGTGCAAGATTCCGGGTCGCAGCCGTCATTGTTGTAGTTATTGCTGTCTATGTATACATTCCGTACGGTTACGTTGTCACAGAATACCGGGTGGATAATCCAAAAAGGAGAATCGTATATCTTTAAATCTTCCACCAGCACATTCTTGCAGCCATAGAACTGTATCATGCAGGGGCGCAGATAATGCCCCTCTCCGAATACGCGCTTGTATACCGGGACGGAGTCAATACCCATTTGGCGCAGACGGTTCACTGCGGGACCTTGTATGGCGTGCCAGTCATTGAAGGTTACCGAGCCGTTGCCGTCGATGACACCTTTGCCGGTTACTGCAACGTTTGTACATTGGTAAGCGTAGATGAAGGGGGAATAGTTGAAACATTCCGTCCCTTCCCATTTGGTCAGCACCATGGGCAGATAGTCTGCGGCTTCGGTAGAGAATTCCAGACGTGCACCCTCGGCGATGTGCAGGTTTATGTTGCTTTTCAGTGTAATGGCTCCTTTGATGAAGTAGTTTCCGGCGGGGATGAGTACGGTTCCGCCACCATTTGTATTACACAGGTTGATAGCTTTGAGAATAGCGTGCCGGCTGTCGAAGGTGGTATCGTCCTTTGCTCCGTAATCGGCTACGTTGTAAACCGTATCGGCAAATGTGGGTGGTATGATATTTTTTAGTATTTCGGGTACTTTGGCCCATTCTCCGGCTTCCTTCCGGGGAGATGTAGTGGTGCATGCTCCTATCGTCAATAAAAGGGACAGGCACCAGAGTGCAGATTGTTTTTTCATGGTATTACAATATTTAAAATGGTATTATATTATTGGTGGAGCTTCACGTAATTCAGCCGTGTCCATTTGTTCTTGCCGATGGTATATGTGTTGGCAACGCGTGCCGAGACTATATGTATTACTTCGTCTGTCCGGTAAGCGTGCTCCACAGCGGGCAGTTGGCACGAGTGCCGGCTTGCGGTTCGGGAGTTGACGCGGAAGGTTACAAGATTTCCGGAAGCATCTTTCAGCCTTAATACTTGGCGGACATAGAAATAAGGAGTCGTACCTCTGACTTGCGTCTTGTAGGGGTCATCCTCCAGACGGACACTGAGAACAGTCAAAGTAAGATTCTCCACTTTCTCCCCTTCCTTGCCGAGGAAACGTCCGGCGGGAGGTTGCTTGGCTTTCCGTTGCAGGATGTCGATGTGGACGGAATGGTATATTCGGGCGATTTGCGCGAAACGTTCCTGTTTGGGTATCTGGGGAGTAAACTTGAAAGCTATCCAAGTGAGATAACCGGGATCCACTTGCAGGATTTCGTGCAGATAATGCCCGCGATATTTGCCGAATGAGATAATATCGTCACCCCTGTTCTGCATCCGCTTGGCGTTGTATTCCACTAAGAGCAGGGGGCGCAAGGAGTAATAGCACAGGGTGCTTGCTATCCGTAAGGTTTCGTGTATGTCCTCGTTCAGGTCGAACAGATAAAATATGGACTGCCTTTCGGGCAAGGGAGAATAAATCCATAGGGAATACCGGGGATGTCCCGCCCTCGGCAGGACCACAAGATAAGCGCCCGCCTCTTTGAAAGAAGCTTTCTTCAAGTTGTATTCATTTAACTTTTGATACAACGAGTCTTGCTCTGTGGCAGTGATGCCCGGAATAAGCGGATTTGCCATACATCGATTTGCTTATTCCAAATATACGGAATTTTATTTAGAATCGCACCATTAATTCCAGTACAATTTTGTCTTGTTCGGATTCTTTTGCAATGCTGTTTTTGGCGTAGAAGTATTTCTCGTAATTCAGGCGCAAGTCTGTGCGGAATGCTTTGCTGAGGCTGAAAGTGATGCCGCCCGTCAGGCGTTGGCGTTTGTAGTCGGTGACGGTTAGTGCGCCGGTTTCTTCATCGGTGGTTTTGGCGTCGCTTTGATCCGTCATCATGTCGTAACGCAAGAGGAAGGACATTTTATTGAAAACTTTTCGCAGGGGCAAATCGTAGTTGATGAATATATTCACCGCCTGTACGTCTCCGAAGGCATTGTCCGAATACTGCTTGTACAGATACTCGCCTTCGATGTGGAAACGGTTGAACTCATAGTAAGCGCCGATGTCGTACGATTGTACCCGTACTTCTTCCGGCTGGATGCTTTGTACGCTCAGTGTCAGGTTCAGACCTTTGGTGAAAAGGAACCGGGCCTTGGCGGAGTAGTTTATTTCTTTGTGCCATTCCTTCTGGTTGGTCAGTCCCGAACCGTTGTAAAGCCCGCCTTCCACCGTTATGGGGAGGTCGGTGGGCAGCGTATATCCCAGTGTGATACCCACGTCGCGCACGTTGCCCACCTGTTTGGCGATGAATGAACGGTTGGCGAAGTACTGCTGGTGCGGCGAGCGGTGGGCGTCGATGGTAAACGGTACGCGCATTTGTCCGGCGGTCACCGTCAGCCCCTTGACAGGAAAGAGACGTGCATAGGCATCCAGCATCTTGATGTTCCCTTCGTCCGACAAGTCGATTTCGGCTTTGTAGGCAACAATCGGCAATACATTGCCGGTGAAGCTGACACGTGCGTTGCGCACTTCAAAACGTCCGGCTCCCATTGTGGTCTGGTATTCGTATTTGGCGCGGATTGTTCCATGTATTTCGGGCAGGTAATCCTTTGTTTCCAGTTTGTCCTTGTCTATCTTTTTTCCGTCCTCGTTGTTATAGGAACTTTGGGCTTTTGCTGCGAATGGCAGTAAAGCAATGAGTAGCATCAATGCGCTTTTTTTCATAATTTGTTGTTGTCGATTTATTTACGGCGGCAAAGATACAGTCATATGTGTTGTGTTTTTATGTCATACGTGTTTCGTTTCTATTACAAAAGACCTTGTTCTTCCATTTTTCGCTCTTCTTCCAAAATCTCGGGTGTCAGTAACTCTGCCGGGAGGTAACTGCTGAGAGGGATACGGAATGCTTTGGTCTTTTTGAGGCGTTGCATCAGGTTGCGGTCCGGCACGAAGTATAGTTTGGACACCTGTACTTTGCCGGGGGTAACATCTGCCGGATGTTCGTAGCCTTCACTGCCCAGTGCGAGGTGGAACGAGCCGAATTCGCGTATTGTGACCGATTCTCCTTTGCTCAGTTCTGTTTCTATCACTTCACTGATAGCGGTCAGCACGCCTTCCACTACGCCGCGGCTGAAACCGCCCCGCATGGCAACGAGGTGTCCCAACTCTTTTTCGTTTACTCCGCCGCGTTTTTGCAGCTTGTGGGTTACGGCATACCAAAGTCCGCTTTTCTTCTTGTTGAGCAGGTTCTTTTTTTGTCTTACAAGGTATGGAATTGACATGGTTTTCTTTCTCCTTTCATTATTTTTTATCGTTATTTGCGGGGATGCCGGTCTTGTTCTTTTCCCCTTATGGCGGAAAACTTACGAGTTGTACAACCGGGGCATGACGAGTTGTACAACTGGAACGTGACGAGTTGTACAACCCGTAAATCTTTCGTAGGTACAAATGTAAGCAAAGAAAAGGAGAATAGCGGTTTTCTTTTGTGAAGGCATGCTAAAAAGCCGTACCTTTTCTCTGTCTTCTACTTGAAAACCCGTATTTTTGCAAGCTAAACGATGAATATCCAAGATATGAACAAGGCAGAGAAGCGAGTGTTGGTTGGCATGAGTGGTGGCATTGACAGTACTGCCACCTGTTTGATGCTGCAGGAACAAGGTTACGAGATAATCGGCCTTACGATGTGGGTGTGGGGAGACGAACCGTCAGAGGCTCGCGAACTTGCACGGAGTATGGGCATTGAACACTACGTGGCGGACGAACGCGAGGCTTTCCGCAATGTGATTGTACGGAACTTCATCGATGAATACCGGCAAGGACGGACGCCTAATCCCTGCGTGATGTGCAATCCGCTGTTTAAGTTCCGTATTCTTACGGAATGGGCGGACAAGCTGGGTTGCAGGTATATCGCCACCGGACACTATACCCGTCTGGAAGAATTGAACGGGAATATATACATAGTGGCGGGAGATGACGACAAGAAAGACCAGTCTTATTTCCTCTGGCGATTGGGGCAGGATGTTTTGAGACGTTGCCTTTTTCCGTTGGGAGCATATACAAAACTGCAGGTGCGCGACTACTTGCGCGGCAAGGGTTATACGCTGAAAGCCGAAGAAGGGGAGAGTATGGAAGTTTGTTTCATTAAAGGAGATTATCGGGACTTCTTGCGCGAACACTCTCCGGAGATGGACAACGAAGTAGGGCCGGGATGGTTTGTCAATTCGGAAGGGGTGAAGCTGGGCGAGCATAAAGGCTTTCCTTACTATACCATCGGGCAGCGCAAGGGACTGGAAATAGCTTTGGGCAAGCCTGCCTATGTCTTGAAAATCAATCCGCAAAAGAATACGGTGATGCTGGGCGATGCCGAACAGTTGAAAGCGGAGTATATGCTGGCGGAACAGGATAGTTTGATTAATGAGGCGGAGGTCTTTGGAAGCAAGGAACTGACGGTTCGCATACGCTATCGCAGCAAGCCGATTCCTTGTTCGGTGAGACGTCTGGAAGACGGACGCCTGCTGGTGCATTTCCGGTCGGACGCATCCGCCATTGCTCCCGGACAATCTGCCGTGTTCTATATAGGGAAACGGGTGGTAGGCGGTTCGTTCATCGCTTCGCAGCGCGGCATCGGTATGTATTTGAATGATTAAGAACTAAAAAAATAGAAAGTAAGAGAGATAATGAGAAAGAGATTGTTGATTCTTTCAACTTTAGTGTTGCTTGCAGCAGGCGCTTCGGCACAACAGGATACGTTGAAGTATCGTATTAGTTTAAGAGACAAGGCGGCCACCGCTTATTCGTTGGAACGTCCGGAACAGTTCCTTTCACAAAAGGCTATTGAAAGGCGCCGGAAACAAAATCTGGCAATTGATTCCACCGATTTGCCCGTTTGCCGCAAATATGTCGATGAGATACGCAGGCAGGGGGTAAATGTGATTGTCACCGGTAAATGGGAGAATTTTGTCACAGTTTCCTGCAACGACTCTGCCTTGATAGACCGTATTGCGGCATTGCCGTTTGTACGCACTGCGGAGAAAGTGTGGACCGCCCCGAAAACAAAGGGAGAGATGATGTCTGCAACACGCGATTCGGTAGTCAATACCCCCAAAATATATACTGACAGCATTTATGGCCCCGCCATTACTCAAATCCAGTTGAGCAATGGAGACAAATTGCATGATGCCGGGTTCAAGGGACAAGGAATGACGATTGCCGTAATTGATGCCGGATTCCATAATCTGGACAAGATAACGGCGATGCAGAATATCCGCGTTTTGGGAACGAAAGATTTTGTCAACCCTCAGGCGGATTTGTTTGCCGAAAGCAGTCATGGGATGAGTGTGCTTTCCTGTATTGGTATGAACCGGCCGGGAATAATGACGGGAACTGCACCCGAGGCCTCTTTCTGGCTGCTTCGCAGTGAGGATGAATATTCAGAGAATCTGGTGGAACAGGATTATTGGGCGGCGGCTGTTGAGTTTGCCGACAGTGTAGGGGTGGATGTGATCAATACCTCTTTGGGATATTATGCTTTCGATGATAAGTCGAAAAACTATAAATACCGCGATTTGGACGGACACCATGCCTTGATGTCCCGTCAGGCATCACGCATTGCCGATAAGGGCATGGTGTTGGTGTGCAGTGCGGGTAATTCGGGAATGGGTTCTTGGAAGAAAATAACTCCGCCGGGAGACGCCGAGAATGTGTTGACGGTAGGCGCTGTGAATAAGCGGGCGTTGCTGGCTCCGTTCTCTTCTATCGGCAATACCGCCGACAACCGGATTAAACCGGATGTAGTGGCTGTAGGTGAGGGGTCGGACGTAATCCGTACGGACGGCAATCAGGGTAAGGCGAACGGGACTTCTTTCTCTTCGCCTATCATGTGCGGTATGGTAGCTTGTTTATGGCAGGCATGCCCCAAGCTGACTGCGAAAGAACTGATTGAACTGGTCCGCTCTTCCGGTGACCGTGCCGATTGTCCGGATAATATCTACGGTTACGGTGTACCGGATATTTGGAAAGCGTATAATAGTTACAAGCAAAAGAAGTAAAAAAACAGAAGCCCTCAACCATATACTTTATCTTTAAAAACATGGATGCATTATCACTATACGACCTGAATGCCCTGGTGCGCCGCAGCTTGGAGCAATGCCTGCCCGACACCTATTGGATACAGGCGGAGCTAAGTGATGTGCGCACCAACAGCACCGGGCATTGCTATCTGGAGTTTGTGCAGAAAGACCCTCGCAGCAACAACCTGATAGCCAAAGCGAGAGGAACGGTCTGGTCGAATGTATTCCGCCTGTTGAAACCCTATTTTGAAGAAGCTACGGGGCAGGCTTTCGTGTCGGGCATCAAGGTGTTGGTGCAGGTCACCGTCAGCTTTCATGAACTTTACGGGTACAGCCTTACGGTGCAGGACATAGACCCTACTTATACCGTGGGCGACATGGCACGCCGGCGCAAGGAGATTCTGAAACAGTTGGAAGAAGAAGGGGTGCTTACGTTGAATAAAGAGCTGGCAATGCCCCGCTTGCCGCAACGCATTGCCGTTATTTCTTCGTCAACCGCTGCCGGATACGGTGACTTTTGCCATCAGTTGCAGAATAATGCGAGGGGTTTTTACTTCCATACGGAACTTTTTCCGGCGTTGATGCAAGGTGAGCGTGTAGAGGAGTCTGTCCTGGCCGCTTTGGATAAGATAAATTCTCGCTTGGATAGTTTTGATGCAGTAGTTATCATCCGGGGCGGTGGAGCCACTTCCGACCTTTCCGGTTTTGATACTTATCTGCTTGCAGCGGCTTGCGCGCAGTTTCCCCTACCTGTCATAACGGGCATCGGACATGAGCGCGACGATACAGTGCTCGATTCTGTCGCCCATACCCGTGTCAAGACTCCTACTGCGGCTGCGGAATTCCTGATAGATTGTATGAATGATGCGGCCGATGAACTGGATGTGTTGGCTGACCGTCTGTATGGAGGGGTTCAAAGCCTGTTGTCACAAGAGTATCAAAAATTGGCGTCGTACAAAAACCGTATTCCTTCTGCCGCTTACAGGTACATATCGGATGCGAAATTTGCGTTGCTTGCAGAGAGGAAAGATATGGCGCAGGCTGTGACATCTTCTTTGTCCGGTCATCGTCATCGGTTGGAATTATTGCAACAACGGCTGGCAGACGCTTCGCCCGAGAAACAACTGGCACGCGGCTACAGCATCACGTTGAAAAACGGGAAAGTTGTAAAGAACGCTTCTCTCTTGAATGAGGGAGATGAAATCATTACCCGCCTGCATAAGGGGGAAATCACTTCAATAGTAACCAATGAATCGTCAAAAAAATAATAGCCCTATGTCTACACCCAAGAAAAAAGAAACGTATTCCCAAGCGATAGAACGGCTGGAGAAAATTGTAAGCCAAATAGACAATAATGAACTGGAAATTGATGCGCTTGCCGAAAAAATTAAAGAGGCGAACGAAATAATTGCGTTTTGCAGTGACAAACTGACGAAAGCTGACAGGGAAATTAAAAAATTACTGGCGGAGAAGCGGGAATGTGAAGAATAAAAACTATTTTTGTTGCTGATTGTACATAGTAGCAACTAATATTTTAAGAGATATGAAAGAACTGGATTGGGCTAATCTGCCGTTCGGCTATATGAAGACAGATTACAATGTGAGAATTTACTATCGTAATGAACAGTGGGGCGCATTGGAAGTATGCAGCGAGGAAACCATTCCCATGCATATGGCTGCCACTTGTCTGCACTATGGCCAGGAGGCATTTGAAGGCTTAAAGGCATTCCGTGGCAAAGACGGCAAGGTGCGTATCTTCCGTTTGGAAGAGAATGCGGCGCGTTTGCAGTCTACCTGTCGGGGCATCCTGATGCCAGAACTGCCGACAGAACGCTTTAAAGAGGCTATCCTTAATGTTGTGAAGCTGAATGAACGTTTTATTCCGCCTTACGAATCGGGAGCTTCCCTGTATATCCGTCCGTTGCTGATTGGTACGGGAGCACAAGTTGGAGTGCATCCGGCAAAAGAATATCTGTTTGTGGTATTTGTAACACCGGTAGGCCCTTACTTCAAGGGGGGATTCTCAACTAATCCGTACGTTATTATTCGCGAGTTCGACCGCGCCGCACCTTTGGGTACAGGTATCTATAAGGTAGGCGGTAACTACGCCGCCAGCCTGCGTGCCAATAAGAAAGCGCACGATTTGGGTTATGCTTGCGAGTTCTATCTGGATGCCAAGGAAAAGAAGTACATCGATGAATGCGGTGCTGCCAATTTCTTCGGTATCAAAGACAATACATACATCACTCCGAAGTCTACTTCTATCCTTCCGTCCATTACCAACAAGAGTCTGATGCAATTGGCGGAGGATATGGGCATGAAGGTGGAACGCCGTCCGGTTCCGGAAGAAGAGCTGCTGACTTTTGAGGAAGCGGGCGCTTGCGGTACTGCTGCCGTTATCAGTCCGATAGAACGCATTGACGATGTGGAGAACGGCAAGTCGTACGTGATTGCCAAAGATGGAAAGCCGGGACCTGTTTGTACGAAGTTGTATAATAAGCTGCGTGCCATTCAATACGGTGACGAACCCGATACGCATGGTTGGGTAACTATCGTAGAATAACGCATGAGCGTAAAGATTACAACCCTTGTCGAGAATTCGGTTTACGGCAAGGGACTACAGGGAGAGCACGGGCTTTCCCTGCTTGTTGATACGGGCGGACATCGCCTGCTGTTTGACACGGGGTCTTCCGACCTCTTTATGCGCAATGCCCGGATACTTGGGATTGATTTAAAGGAAGTGGATTTCTTGGTGCTGTCGCATGGACATCGTGACCATACAGGCGGGTTGCATCACTTTCTCAGAGTGAACCGGACGGCTAAGGTAGTCTGTAAGAAAGAACTTTTCATTCCGAAGTTCAAAGAAGAACGTGAAAACGGCGTGCTGCATCCTGATGCGTTGGATAGTGCGCGCTTCCGTTTTGTAGACGAGGTCACCGAGTTGTGCTCCGGGGTGTTTGTTTTTCCGCAGTTGCCCGTTACGGATGAGGGCGATACGCATTTTGAACACTTCTTCACGTTGGCGGAAGGGAGAAAAGAAGCTGATACTTTTGCGGATGAACTGGCATTGGTGCTGAAGCAAGCTGATGAAGTGTCTGTTTTGAGCGCCTGTTCGCATCGGGGAATTACGAATATCATCCGCACGGTGCAGGAATATTTTCCGCAGGCATCGTTGAAGCTGGTATTGGGCGGTTTTCATATCCGCAATACTGCAAAAGAGAAATTTGATGTGATAGCCCGTTTCTTTGAAAGCCATTTGCCGCAACGGCTGGGCGTTTGTCATTGTACGGGTATTGATAAATATGCATTGTTTCATCAATGCTTTGGCGACCGGGCTTTTTATAACTATACCGGTCGGGTAGAAATACTTTAATACATACGAATGGGAAAGAATAAATTAGAGAAGTTTGCCGATATGGCGAGTTATCCGCACGTTTTTGAATACCCGTACTCGGCAGTGGACAATGTTCCGTTTGACATGAGAGGGAACTGGCATCAACAGTTTTTCAAGAACAATCATCCGGTTGTGCTGGAACTGGGTTGCGGACGTGGAGAATACACAGTAGGGCTGGGACGTATGTTCCCCGACAAGAACTTCATCGGGGTGGATATAAAAGGAGCGCGTATGTGGACGGGAGCCACCGAATCTCTGGAGTCGGGCATGAAGAATGTCGCTTTTCTGCGTACCAACATCGAAATAATAGACCGCTTCTTCGCACCGGGCGAGGTGAGCGAGATATGGCTCACATTCTCTGACCCGCAGATGAAAAAAGCCACCAAGCGCCTTACGTCCACTTACTTTATGGAGCGTTACCGCAAGTTCCTGAAAGACGGCGGCACCATTCACGTAAAGACCGACAGCAACTTTATGTTTACCTATACCAAATATATGATAGAGAAGAACGGACTTCCGGTAGAGTTTATCACCGACGACCTCTATCATTCCGGTCTGGTGGATGACATCCTCGGTATTCGCACCTATTATGAACAACAGTGGCTGGATCGCGGTTTAACCATAAAGTACATCAAGTTCAGGCTTCCCCAATGCGGAGAGCTGCAAGAACCCGATGTAGAAATAGAGTTGGACGAGTATCGCAGCTACAACCGCAGCAAGCGCAGCGGTCTTCAAACCGGCAAATAAACAGGGACTATCAAATAGTAAATAGTAAATCGTAAAATAGTAAATAACATGACTCTCTATCCTAAATTGATTTTGGATGCACTGGCAACAGTGCGCTATCCCGGCAACAAGAAGAACCTTGTTGAGGCGGAAATGGTTGCCGATAATTTGCGTATTGACGGGATGAAAGTCAGTTTCTCGCTGGTTTTTGAGAAGCCGACCGATCCCTTTATGAAGTCAATGGTAAAGGCTGCTGAAACAGCAATACATACCTATGTCTCACCGGAAGTGGAAGTGACGATTGCCACCGAAAGCCGTCAGGCTGCACGGCCGGAGGTGGGCAAACTGTTGCCGCAGGTGAAGAATATAATTGGCGTGTCTTCCGGTAAAGGCGGTGTGGGCAAGTCTACCGTTTCCGCCAATCTGGCGGTTTCTTTGGCTAAGTTGGGTTATAAGGTAGGTTTGCTGGATGCCGATATCTTCGGACCTTCCATGCCCAAGATGTTTCAGGTGGAAGATGCCCGCCCGTATGCCGAGAACATCGGCGGACGTGATTTGATTGTGCCTATTGAAAAATACGGTATCAAACTGCTGTCTATCGGTTTCTTCGTAGATCCCGACCAAGCTACCCTATGGCGCGGCGGTATGGCAAGCAATGCGCTGAAACAGTTGATAGCCGATGCCGACTGGGGTGAACTGGATTATTTCCTGATAGACCTTCCGCCCGGAACCAGCGATATTCATCTTACCGTAGTGCAGACACTTGCCATGACCGGGGCTATCGTTGTCAGCACACCGCAGGCGGTGGCTTTGGCGGATGCCCGTAAAGGCATCAACATGTTTACGAATGATAAGGTGAACGTGCCTATTCTCGGTCTGGTAGAAAATATGGCTTGGTTTACCCCTGCTGAACTTCCGGAGAACAAGTACTATATCTTTGGTAAAGAAGGAGCCAAGAAACTTGCGGAGGATATGAATGTTCCGCTATTGGGACAGATTCCTATCGTGCAGAGTATCTGCGAGAGTGGGGACAAGGGTACTCCCGTAGCTTTGGATGAGAATACGGTGACAGGACGCGCCTTCTTGCAATTGGCGGCAGCCGTTGTCCGTCAGGTAGACCGTCGGAATATGGAAATGGCGCCTACCAAGATTGTAGAGACACATAAGTAAAAAATACCCGTATTATTAACTTTGAATTTGAAAAGCATGAAGAGTTTAAAGGTATTGCTTTTTGGAATATGCATTGCATTGTGCGCATGTTCGTCGCAGACATCTGCTGTGCATACCAATGACAAGGGAACTCAATGGCAATGGGAAAACGGAACGATTGTTGTTGAAACTCCCCAGCGTCCGGCAGACCGGAAGAGCGTGGTAGGGCTGGCACTTCCTAAAATGGAAGTGGTACGCGTAGGATTTGTCGGTCTGGGTATGCGTGGTCCCGGAGCGGTAGAACGTTTTACCCATATCCCCGGAACGCAAGTTGTGGCACTTTGTGATTACGAACAGGAGCGTGCGGATAAGTGCCAGAAATATCTGGAACGGGCTTCTATGCCGAAAGCTGCCGTATATTCCGGTGAAAAGGGCTATGAAGAACTGTGTAAGCGTGATGATATAGACTTGGTTTATATCGCTACCGACTGGTTGCATCATTTCCCCGTAGCCATGTGTGCTATGGAGAATGGAAAGAATGTGGCTATCGAAGTTCCTTCCGCTATGAATCTGAAAGAGTGCTGGGATTTGATTAACATGAGTGAGAAGACTCGCAAGCACTGTATGATTCTGGAGAACTGCTGCTACGACTGGTTTGAAATGAATACGCTGAACATGACACAACATGGTGTGTTCGGTGAAGTGATTCGTGCACAAGGTGCGTATATCCATAATCTGAGTCCGTTTTGGAATCATTACTGGAAAGACGGCGAGGGTGACAAACTGGGTTGGCGTCTGGACTATAACATGAGACATCGCGGTGACGTGTATGCCACTCATGGTCTTGGCCCTGTGGCGCAGGCACTTGATATTCACCGAGGAGACCGTATGCAGACCTTAGTTGCTATGGATACTAAATCGATAGTAGGAAAGTCTTTGGTTGAGGCAAGAACGGACTCCGCTTGCAATAACTTCCGCAACGGTGATCACACTACGACATTAATCCGTACTGCTAACGGTAAAGTAATTGAAATACAGCATAATGTTATGACACCACAGCCATACAACCGCTTGTATCAACTGACCGGCTCAAAAGGATTTGCCAATAAATATCCCGTAGAAGGCTACGCGCTTGATGCCGACCAACTGGCAGCTTCGGGTGTGGAGCCTAAGGTGGACGACCTGAATTCACATGGTTTCTTGCCGAAGGCGGAGATGGAAGCGCTTGTCGCTAAATACCAGCATCCTATCTTGAAGAAATACGGTGATATGGCGAAAGAAGTGGGCGGTCACGGCGGTATGGACTTTATCATGGATAGCCGTTTGGTTTATTGCCTGCAAAACGGTTTGCCTTTGGATATGGATGTATACGATTTGGCGGAATGGTGCTGTCTGGCAGAGTTGGGTGAGCTTTCTATGGACAACAATTGTGCTCCGGTGGCATTTCCCGATTTTACCCGTGGCGAGTGGAACGTTGTGAAGGGGTATAAGCATGCTTATGCAAGCCCGGAAGAGGAAGCCGTTACAATGAAAAAGGCGAAAGCGTTTACGGCTGAATTGAAAGAACAAGGCGCTAAAGAATGGGCACAGGCTGAAAAGAAGTAATTACTTGTCAATGATAACAGGTGACCTTTCCGGAAACCTGTCTGATGATAAAAAGGTGTATTACAACTTGAACTATCCTATGGGATGTTCAGTATTGTAATACACCTCTTTATATTGGTCTTTGTACGTTAAGCTTAGTCGGTAACTTTCAATAACTCTTCTTTCATCTTTCCAATACCGGGAAAACCGGTCTGCTTGAATTTAATGTTTCCTTCACGGTCAACAACAAAGTATGTAGGAACTCCTCTGATTCCAAAACTTTTGTTTAAATACTCCCATTGTGCATTTGTCAGGCGGTAGTGCTCTCCATGAATATCGGGAATCATATTTTCCCAAGTTTTTAGCGGGGAAGTTTCTCCGGTGATGTATAGGTAAACGATGTCCTTATTTTTCAGTTCTTCTTTCATTGGAACCATCGCTTTGTTTGCCATGCGGCAAGGACCGCACCAAGTTGCCCAAAAATCCACTAAAAGAACCTTACCTCTGAATTTACTGATAATGGAGGCAAATAAATCTTCATTGGCTATCTGACCTGCCTCATTAATGGTAAAGCCTGACTTCTTCTTGTTATTCTCAATAGTCTGCAACAGCTGTTTGTTGGCTTGCAGTAATACTTGTTGATAAGCATCGGGCAGGGTACTGATTTCGGCTTTTTGGGTATCGGTCAGCGGGTTGAAATCTTTTATACCCTGATAAAGCAATGCCGTACGGGAAATGTCGAAAAATACGCCTTTATCTGTTTCCCATGCCCGGGCATAATCATCTTTGTGGCGCGCCGATACGATAACAGCATATGTATAAGGTTGTACAAGAGTAACTTGTGGCGTGTTCAGGTGTTTCAGTAATTCGGCAGGAATATAGTCTTTCGGCATGTTCTGATCTATTTTTCGGAAATAGTCTTCGGCTTCATTTCGTTCCAGTTTTTTTTGTTGCAGGGCGGCTTGTGTCAGCAGTCCCGGAGCTTGTGTTAAAACCTCGATGATATTCAAGTCCTTTTCAAAAGAGAGCAGTTGCTTGGCTCCTGCACTGAGATTGGCATTGTCTATCTCCTGTTGTATGCCTTTTGCTGTTTCTAATATATAACTTTTATAGGATGTTATATCCATATCACCGGCCTTTTCTATCAGGCTTTGGTAGTCGGTGATGATAGCTGTGTTGATGCGGTTTCTGTTTAGTTCCTCAGACAGGCTCGCCATCGGACCGTTGATGTAGGCGGGCTCCCCATAGGGCTTTTTGTTCTTGTGGAAAGTAGAATTCTTTCGGGATATCTCACGCAGGTTGATGTATAGTTCGCTGGTTTTTCCCGGTTCTACAAAGAAGTTGATGTTTGTGCCGAAGAGACTGAAGGCTGCCGGTGTGGTTCCTGTTATAGGGAAAGCAGTGCTGAAGCTTCCGTCTTGCTTGACTTCTACTGTCATGGGTTCCGTATAGCCTTTTATCGGTTCGTATAAGTACAGGGAGAGTTCCTTTGCCATGCTGGGATGATAATCCAGTAGTTTTCCTTTCACGGTAGTATTGCCATATTGAATGAGGGGAACGGGGAGTGTGGCTTCCTTATCCGCCGGATGGACCACAGCTTCTTTGGGTAATATCAGCTTCGGCAGTTCCTTGCTCTTCAACTGTATGCCCCAAATACTGAAAGCACCGTCAATGCCTTCTCCTTCTGTGAAGTCGATGGCAGTAACTTTGGCAGGCAGTGGCGGAAATACTAACTGGAATTCAGCTTCACCGGATTCCGGCATCCAAAATTCTTTGTCAGGAGTGATGCCTATACCCGAACGTAATAAATAGGTTTCTCCATTATTGTCTTGCAAATAACTGCCCGAAGCAATCCGTATCCAGTTTTTAGGACGGTATTTGGCATAGATGTGCAATACCGTAGCTGTGTCGCTAAGTATTATTTCACTTACTTCAATAGAAGTTGTGTTACGTACACAGAAAGGAGGTTTTTCAATAACCCGGTTCTTGGCTTGAATAGTACAACATAGCAACAAGCCGATGAGAAGAGATAGTGTTTGTCTCATAATGTATTGATCTTTTGTACCAAAAATACGGTTATTTTGTAGAAATGCAAGTTTTTGTGGGTTAATTGATGCAAAATGAAACAAAGAAAGAGGATATCTCAATACAAATATTGAGATATCCTCTTGTACTATATTCTTCTTTTATACCTTATTTATTTTTCTTGAAAAGTTCTTTCAGGCAAATCGTTTTGTTGTTGATGAGCGGATGTGCCCAAAAACCGATGAATGTGATATAACCTGCGAATACCAGAATAATCAACATACCGGTGCGTAGTGAAGTTGCGTCTGCCAGCATACTGATAATCATCGGGCCACCGGCTCCGCCTACGATAGCGGAACACAAGATACCCGCAAACGAACCGTGATGTTGCGATGCCGAGTTCAGGGCCAACGAGAATACAATGGAGTACATCATGGAAATGCTGAATCCGATAGCCGGGAAAGCAATGAGAGAAATCTCTTTATTTCCGAAGAGGGCGGTCAGCAATAAGATAATGGTTAATACTCCTGAAATTTGGAGCAAGCGCTTACTGTCAATCAGTTTCAATAATACCATACCTACCAGACAGCCTGCCGTCATCAGTCCCCAAAAGTAACTTACAGCTTGCGCACCTTCTGCCTGCGGGTTTACTCCGTGATATTGTTCAAGGAATGTGCTCATGAAGATAGAGGTTCCTTGTTCCGTGCTCACATAACAGAAGATGCCGAGGAAAAACAGCCATACATATTTCTGTTTGAATAGCGCCACGTAGGAATCTTTGGAACCGCTTTTCTCATCTTCTTTCAATTCGATTTTCGGGAAGCGGGAAAGCCCTACGGCAATCAGCATAATCAGTAACAGAAGAGTGAATACCCAATATAGTGAAACCCACGGCATATCAGCCGGAGTCATATCGGCTAAAAGGTCGATAAAGAAGCTCTTTCCCTCTGTATATATATCCGGATTGAGTTCGTGAATCAGGTACGTGTATACCAGAGGACTCAAGAAAGAAGCGATACCAAATACAAATTGGGCGACTTCCGCTACGAAGGCATAATTTTCTTCTCCTCCTACAACGCGTTGTAGCGGATTAAGTACGGTTTGTAACATAGCCATACCCAAGCCTATGATAAAAGAAGAAGCTAACAGGATAGGGTAGGTATGCACACAGGCGAACAGCGTGGTTCCGATGAACGGCATCAGGAATCCCAGAAACAATACCGGTTTCTCACCGAAACGGTCAATCATCAATCCGGCAGGGATGGACATGATGGCATAGGCAAGAAAGAAGTCGGGATAAACCCTGCCATTGCCAAATCGCTCAGATTAAAATTATGAATAATGTCCGGAATGAGTGGCCCCAGAATGTTAGTAATAAATGATATGGTAAACCAAAACGCCATGATGAGCGCCAGCATTCCTAAATTCTTTTTCATATTGTTTTGTGTTTAATGGGAGAATACCAGTGATGCAGCACCGATACTTCCTGCTTTGTTTCCTAAAGATGCAGCCATGATTCGGGTATTCACGGCACAATCCGCCATGGCGTAGCGATGTGCTTTCTCACTGACTTTCTGAATATAGAAGTCGCCGGCTTCGGATAGTCCGCCGCCTATTACGATACGTTGCGGACTGAAGATATTGATAAACCCGGCAATGCCGTGCCCCAGAAAATCGCAATGTTCCTCCAGACTCTCTGTTGCCAGTTTGTCTCCTTCTTTATAAAGACGTACAATAAGTTCTCCGTTGATTTCTTCATTCGGAAATGAAATACCGGATTCACTTGCCCGTTTGCTGAAACGGCGTACCAATGCAGAAGTAGATGCGTAATGCTCCAAACAGCCTACAGAACCGCATGCACAAGGTTCACCGTTGGCGATAAGAGGTACATGACCCAGTTCAGTACCCCGGTTGGCAAAACCATTGAACAGTTTACCATCAATAACGACTGCGCCGCCGATACCTGTACCTATGGTCAGGAAGACTACATTTCTTGCACCTTGCCCGGCGCCATACATTGTTTCTCCCAATCCCATCAGGTTGGCATCATTACCCATTTGCACAGGCAAGCCGGTTTCCGCTTCGATACGGTCGGCAAGATTCAGGTTTTCCCAGCCTTTGATGTTTTCTGCTCCGCCCAGTACGATGCGATTGGTTTCGTCTACAATACCGGGAGTGCCTATACCTATACCTTCTACTGCCACGCCAAGTTGTTGTGCCGAAGCCATTGTTTCTTTGCTGGCAGCTACTAATTGGCCGATTACTGCTTCTGCAGATACATCGGCTTTTGACGGTAATTTTCCTTGAAAGTGAAATACGCCTTCATTGTCAATAAGGGCGTATTTCACAGAAGTACCGCCAAGGTCAATTCCTATAGCGTATGTTTTACTCATAATCATCAAACTCTTTCAGCCCAAATCGGAGAACTCCATGCCCATTGTCCGTCACGCTGACGTACGCGTACGTAATAATAGTCTGTGTCACGTTGAGGCTCTTTGTCTTCCATATAATGTTCCACAGTGTAGCAGCTTTCAGGCATGGCGCGGTTAAAGAGGATGGCTTCGCTCAACCAGCCAATCATGAAGTGAGAACGAGAACCTTCAAGCAGTTCACCCAATGAGTGTTCGAACTTCTTGCCATTGAAGTCGGCAGTTAGTATTCCGTCTTTCGGCATTTCCAAGTCGAGGATTACTGCTTGCATAGCAGGAGTGGTGGTGTTAGGGTTCTTGCTGCTGTACAAATCCAGTTCCGTTTCTTTTTCACCAGCGGAGAGGATGCGGTTGACATGTGTCTTGAATTCTGTTTCACCTTCTTGGGGAGAAGTGAAAGCTGCACCGCGGAAACAGGGAGTAACACTTACGATACGACCTTTATTTATAGCTAATTTTCCTTGCCAGTGTACGTATTGCTCCTCGCGGTTCCAACCGAAATCAACTTTTACTTTGCAACGGATGGTATCACCTTCCGGTGCAATCGGGGTCAACGGACCGTTCATGCGAGCCAGTATCTGGCCGTTTTTTACAATATCTACATAATCTATGCAGCTTTCACCGGTTACATTCAAGTAAATACGGCGGCTGTTGCCACGAACGACATCACCCATGAAAGCATCGTTGAGGCGGAAGTCTATTAATATTTTGTCACCGGTAGCGGCACATACATGGCGGGTGCGAAGAGCTTCCCAAATAGCATCGCGAGTCAATGACGGTGCCATAACACCGATACGTCCGTCACCGTAGCTGCCCGGATAGCCGGAGTGTTGGTCGGTAGAAGCCATGATGCCGAATTTATGACCTTGGTCCAAACCGTATTGGATTGTTCCTTCCCATTGGCGCGGTCCCATGTCGTGCAGATACGGATAGTCGCCTTGGTCGCTTTCCGCCAAACCATGACGTGAGTACATTTCTACGAACGGAGTAATATCTCCTTCTGTAAAGCATTTCCAGTTGTAGCCGCGATAACCACCCTGATAACCCATATGGTGTGGAGTGACGAATACTTTATGCCCTTTGGCTTTCTCTTTCCAATCCTCGATAGAAGTACATTCCACAAGCGGTGCATCCAAATCATAGTTTAATGCTACGTGGTCGCCATGTTCCATGCTATGAGCCTCGTATCCGACGAAAGTGAGGAATTCTCCTTCTTTATTGTATTCGTTGCTCATCTTTACATACTTTTCATAGCCTCCCTCGCGTAAACGTTTGAAAGCTCCGGTGTGATAGTCGATTACCCACTTCAGACGCGGATCGTTTGCACCCGGAATATCCGGCCACATGGCGTGAGGCGTTACACTGACAAAGTCCAGTTGTCCTTTGGCGGCTTCAAAAGCATCGCGCATATCACCGTGTCCATAAGTGATGTTACAGTGATTGTGTAAGTCGCCCCAAAACATCTTGAGATTACTGGCTGACGGCATAATCTTTTTTGCTTCCTTACTTCCAGCTGCACAAGAACCGAGCAGGCTTCCTGAAGCTGCTAATCCAAGAAAAGACCAGCCTGTGTTTTTTAGAAAACTTCTTCTATCCATGATAATAAATTTAATGGTTTTATCTGTTTTTCATTAATCTTCTGTCACCTTTGAAAAGTACATTGACTTTTTCATCAGGGTCGTTGTCTTTATATTGCTTTTGAGTATCTTGCAACAGTTGCATTAACTCTTTCTGTTTTTCAGCGTATTCCGGTTTGCCAAACACATTGTTCATTTCGCGAGGGTCTGCTTTCATATCATACATTTCCCATTCATCAATGTCATTGTAGAAATGAATCAGCTTGAAGTCCTGTGTGCGAATACCGTAGTGGCGTTTTACCGAATGTTCTGCAGGATATTCATAATAATGATAGTAAGCTGCCTTGCGCCAGTCGGCAGGGATCTTGCCTTCATTTTCCAATATCGTTTTCATGGAAGCTCCCTGAATATCCGAAGGAATTTCCACTCCGGCAAAATCAAGGAAAGTCGGGGCGAAATCCACATTCATACAAATTGCATAGCTTGTGCTACCGGCTTTTATAGCTTTGGGATAGCGGATGATGAGCGGCATACGTTGACATTCTTCATACATAAAGCGTTTGTCAAACCAGCCATGTTCACCGAGGAAGAATCCCTGATCGGAAGTGTAGACTATGATTGTATTGTCCAATTCACCGGTTTTTTCGAGATAGTTCAGTAAACGGCCGATGTTTTCGTCTACGGACAATACCGTAGCCAGATAATCACGCATATATTGCTGATATTTCCAGCTGATTAACGCCTTGCCTTTCAGGTTGCCCTTGCGGTATTCGGAAATACGTTGCGCATATACCGAATCCCATTTGTCTTGCACCTCGGCGGGCATACGTTTGTACACACTGTAAAGTCTGTTGGTGGTATCTTTCAACATCTCTGCACGAGTCAGCAGCTTCAAGTCCCAGTCATTTGTCAAAGTATGCTCAATAGACATATCTTGTTCGCGGGCAGCTCTCCCACGTCCTTCGTAGTCATCAAACAAATTGGCAGGTTCAGGGAATGTCGTATTATTGAATATACCCAAATGGCGTGGAGCCGGCATCCAGTTACGGTGCGGAGCTTTTTGGTGATACATCATACAGAAAGGTTTGTTCTTGTCCCGGCTTTCCAGAAACTTGATGGCTTTGTCTGTTATGATGTCCGTGGCATAGCCCTTTTCTACAATATGCTTTCCGTCTTCCCAGAAATCGGGATCATAATAGTCTCCTTGTTCATGCTGACCGCTTAGAATACTCCAATGATCGAAACCTTGCGGCTCACTGATAAGATGCCATTTACCAATGATAGCGGTTTGGTAACCGGCTTGTTGGAGTAATTTAGGGAACGTCTGTTGGTCACCGTTGAAGGTGCTTGCATTATCTGTAAATCCGTTTTCATGGCTGAATTTGCCGGTGAGGATACATGCGCGCGACGGACCGGAAAGAGCATTGACAGCGTAACAATTGTCCATACGGATACCCTCATTAGCTATACGGTCCATGTTGGGGGTTTGCAGTAGATTTCCACCGTAGCAAGACATGGCTTGCGTGGTGTGATCATCCGTCATCATAAAGATTATATTCGGACGCTTGGGCTCTTCTTTTTTCTGGCCGGCACAAGAAGCAAGGCTTAATGTAGCTAACGGAAGAAGCAAATTGGAGAAATTGTTTTTCATAACTGGATTGATTTGCTGTAATTCGTATATTATAATTTGTAATTTAAAGACTGTTTCTTGCCATTTACTTTCACCTCTATTTCCAGTCCGTTTTCATTGAAAGTTTTGTTTTTGAACTTAGCGGATAATTTGGGGGCATCTGCGCTGTTCTTAATCGGACAGATAACGGTAATATAACGTACAGCATCTTCGCTATCTTTTTTAACATTGAATGATACGTTCATACGTTTGTAACGTTTGCGGTAGGCGGTTGAGCACCATCCCGGTTCTTTCTTCATCGTCATACCTTCGGGACCGAAGCATTGCAGTTTCATGTTGCTTCCTTCTTCAAACTGGGTGATGAAAGTCATGTCTTCGCGATTGTTGGCGATTTCACCTTTCGGCATCTGATAGTGCAGGTTGATAAAGCCTTTTTGGCTTCCTGCCATTTCGTCTACAATCACAAAGTAACTGTTGTTTACGAAGAATATGGAACGACGGTGTTTTAGATTTTTGTAACTTGGATTTTCGGTAACTAATATCTGTATATTACCTTCCGGTTGCCAAAGCTTAGTTACGGATTCAGTTTGTTCCAGATTCTTGTCATTCAGAGTAACAGTATTATGCACACAAGTCTGGCGATGCCAGTTGCGTTGTTCCATTACTTCTCCTTCACCGGCATATACATAAGAACCGGAATCAGGGAACAAGTTTTTGCCGTTGAACCAGAGTTCGAAAGTCCCGTTATCCGGTTGGCAATGCCAAAAGGCTTTCGGACCGGCTTTTACTACCATCTGTGTTCCATCCATTCCCCAAGAGTTACGGAATACAAAGAATCCGGACTTTAAGAACCCTTTGGAGAGATAATCGGGCAATGCACCTTCTTTACCCTCAGTGGCTAAATACTTGATGAACTGATTTTTCGGGAACATTTTACTCCAATTGCGATAATCTTTCAGCATTTCAGATTTAGAAGTCAGTTTTGCATCACTGAAACAGGGGTTGGTGTAGTCCGGGAAAGAAACATTGGCATAGAATACAATCATTTTTTCAATGGTATTCAGGTATTCTTTCGGAAACTCATTGCGAAAACCGTTCAAGTCGGCTATATTTAATGCTTTGCAGAATATATTGATTGCAGCAAGATGGTAGTGCGGGTCAAGCTCAAATTGTCCACCGTCATTGTAAACCTGTACATTGATTTCACGATTCATGATGTTGATGCCGCTCTTTCTCCAAGCGGCCGCTTCCTTAAATTCTGGGAAGAAAGCGCCGGCATAAATCATGCGCTGTGCTTCAAATAGCAGGTGATTACCTTGTGCGGAGTAATTACCTAATATGTGGATGGCATGTTTATGATAGTTCACAAGAAACTCGGTCAGGAATTCCGGAGTGAACGAGGGAGACGCGACAAACAGCTGGAATTGTGAGGTCTGGTCTTGCAGACGGTTACTTACTTCCAACGGACGCCATGCAAAACGCATATTTTCTACGTCACCTTTCAGTTGGCTGTCACCGGTCATTTCATATTCTTTCTTATCTATCTTTACTAACGGATTTTTTCTGATCCAGTCAATATATTGTTTAGTCCATTCTTTGGCATATTTTTCGTCACCACTCAGACGGTAAGCCTTACCCATGGGGGTAAACCATTTGTGGCGGTGCAGCTGCCAGCGCAATTCATTGTCCTTTACCGGCCAGTATTTCCAGTCGATGTCTTCACCGTAGTTGAATGACGGTTGATAGCCTTTATGGGCAAAGAATGTGTGTTGCAGAGCCTCGTCCGCCATTTTCTGTTCATCCTTGCTGATAGAGAGTTTCTTCAGATTGATGTCGGGCGTTTTCACGTTGGTGCGTGTACGATAGTAATTGAGCAATGCTTGGGCAGCTTCTGTATCCTTACCCTCTTGGTGTAAGGCTTTTACCTTCTCCAATCCGGGATAATCCAAATTGAGGAGTGAAAAAGCCTCTACTTTGAGCTCTTGGGCATTGGCTTTTCCGATGAAACAGACAAATGCCAACAGGAGTATATATTTAAAAGTCTTGTTCATAATGCTTGCAGATATATTATCGGGAATATTAGAGGCTGTTGTAACTGATACCTTCCAAATCCATAAAGCGCTTTAATGCTTCCAGATAGTAATAGTCGGCATAGTTCAGCGGAGTGTCAATTTCAGAACCGTTGGGCAATGAACCGGTGGAGTGCATTAGAATGAATCCTTGGTTTTCACCAGTTTTAGCCAGATAAGCATCGCTTGACAAACTCTTTAGAATTTTTTCTGCATAATCCAAGTATTTCTTTCCATCAGGTACCATTGTACTCAACTCTATCAGCGCAGAAGCTGTTACAGAAGCGGCAGATGCATCGCGGGGAGTTTCATTGGTAACGGGGGCGTCATAATCCCAGTATGGAATCGCATCATCAGTCTTGACACGTGCCATAATCATGTCGGCCACTTTTACGGCAAAATTTAAGAAAGTGGTATCTTTTGTTTCGCGATAGCAGGCAGTGTAGCCATACACAGCCCATGCCTGACCGCGTGCCCATGAAGAGTCGTCATTCTTACCCTGAAATGTTTGTCTTTTCTCTACTGTACCATCGTTGTTGTAACTAACGACATGCCAGCAAGTATAGTCAGGGCGGAAATGATTGTGCATGGTAGTCATGGCGTGTTTAACGGCAATGTCCTTGTAGGCGTTGTTACCGGTTTCTTTAGCCACATTAAACAGTAAATCCAAATTCATCATATTGTCGATGATAACAGGAAAATTCCAGGTACCGAAATCCCAAGAACGGATAGCTGCGATAGAATCGTTGAAACGTCCGCACAAATTATCAGCTGTTTCTTTCATTACGGCAGCAATTGTATCGTTAGGAGCCAGACGCTCTGCATTACCATAACTGCAATTTACCATGAAACCTAAGTCGTGTGTACCGGTGTAATAACGTACAGGATTCAGTAGGTTAGTATATTGGATAGCCCGTGCTTTTAGTGTATCGTTACCTGTCATCTCATAAGCATACCATAAAGAGCCCGGATAGAAACCGCTGGTCCAGTCGTAAACACTGCATAGGCGGCGTTTTCCCATTTGGTCGGCTGTCGGATGAGCACGGAGCGAGTCTTTAAAGGTTAGTGAGTCTCTTTCCAATTGCCTGCACAGAAAATTCATATCATAGCCAGTGCGGATGGAACGCGGCAGCATATTGGTGGATGAAATTTCTTCTGCGGTTAATTCTAATTGGGCGGAAGCTACATCCAGACCTTTTTTTATCCAACTGTAGTCTTTCTTAGGCTGTGTCTGGCATGATACTAAAGTCAGTGCACCCAAAGCTAAGAGAACAAGTTTCTTTTTCATGTTATTTGTTTTTTATGTAATTGATTTTAGTAGGTTTTGTAACGAAAGCAAAGCTAATGGATTCTTTATAGATTCAGTAGTAAGAATGTTGAAAAGGAGAATAATCCGTCTTTTCGGAATGTCACTTTTGTTGAAAAGTGTTTAGATAATCTCCAATATACCCCTTGGGGAGGTATATTGGAGATTTTATTAGAGGATAATCAGCAAGCTGATTACCATTTAGGGTTTTGTTTGAATTGGGTACATAAGTCCATTTCACGTTGCGGGATAGGCATCAATTCATGCTTGCCTTCTTCTGTATATTTTGCAACAACATAGTTGGCGCTTGAGTACCAGTTGGACAATTCATTAGATGTCTCCTGAATAGTCTTGTAGTAGATTCCCCAACGTACCAAGTCTAAGCGGCGATGTCCTTCGAATGCTAATTCGTAGGCGCGCTCTTTGCGAACGGCTTCGCGGAAAGCGGCTTCGTCCAGTCCTTCCGGCAGATCGCAGACCGAAGTATCGTCCGGATTGCCAAAACCACGGCGGCGAACTTTATTGATTGCGTCATAAGCCTCATCGGTAGGCCCGTGTTTCCATTCGTTTAATGCTTCTGCGTAAAGAAGCAATACATCTGCATAACGCAATACATACCAGTTTACATTGGATTTGTCATTATTAACGAAGCTGACAGTTTTGACATATTTCTCGATATCCCATTTTGCGGGAGTATAGTTCTGCTTTTCCTTTTGTGACTTTTCAGGGTCTTGATCTTTATCTAAAGCGGTAGCCTCGTCATCTGTTATTTTGGCTGCCCAATAGAAACGTCCGTTGGTTTCTTTATCACCATATTTGTAGTTGGCAACAGATAAATCGCGACGTAAATCACCGGCATTATTACCTTCTCTCCAATCTAACACGAAGGTATGAACCACTTTCATATTTCCGGCACAACTGCCGCTTTTACCCATGTTGACAGTGGTTTTTACTCCGTTCCATTTACCGATGCGTCCCACCGGGTCGCTGTTGTTTGAGTAAGTAGGTGAATAGAATGAGATTTCAATCAAGCTTTCGGTAGGATCCCAAACGCTGTTGCAGGTATTTTCCCACAGCTTTTTATAATCCGGCAATAAATCATGTTTGCCCGATTCAACAAGAATACTTGCTGTGTTGGCTGCATTCTCCCACTTGCTTGCATCTTTTGAAGCCCAAGTTGCATACACTTTGGTAAGTAAGCCTAAGGCTGCGCCTTTGGAGAAGCGGAAGCTGTTATCTTCCCGGTAAGTATCGTCTTTTGCATAAGGCAATACTTCGCTGGCATAGGTCAAATCATCTTCAATGAATTTGTATACATCTATCGGGTCTGCCTGTACAAAAGTGTTCGGGTTTTGGTTGGACATTTGGGTACTGGTCATCAGAGGTATATTTTCATAGCGGCGTACCAACTCAAAGTAATACATGGCTCTCAGAGCTCTGGCTTCTCCCATATAGATGGTAGCCAGTGCTTTATCTTTCTCTGAGTAGGTGTTTATCTTGGCAGAGACACCTTCCAGAAAGTCATTGGCTCTGTATATGCCGGTGTAGAGAGACTCCCACGTTTGTTGTACTTCTGCTTGTGTAGTGGGGTAGGCATTGGTAGGCAGAATACGGAAGTTCTCCGTCGTGCTTCCTTCTACTTGTGCGATGTCTGTTCCCATTGAGAAGTAAATGGACATATTGTATCCATACATGGCGTCTCTTACGTTGGTAAGGTAGATACCAAGCAAAACATTCTGCGCTTCACCCGCATCGTTCAGGTAGTTTTCCTTTTCTACTTCAGTGCTGATTTCTTCTTCCAACGAACAGGCGGCAGGAAGCAGACACATTGCTGAAAGAGCTATATAGTATATTAATTTTTTCATATTATCTGTTTTTATGAATTAGAATTGAAGATCTATACCGAATGTAAACACTCTACTCTTAGGATAAGCACCCCAGTCCAGTCCCGGTCTCATCGGGTCGTTCAAACTGTTTACTTCCGGGTCATATCCGCTATAATTGTTCCAACAGAACAGGTTTTGGCCTGTTGCGTAAACACGCAGTTTGGATACATAGAACTTGCTGGTCCATTTTTGGGGCAGGGTATATCCTAAAGTGATGTTCTTGAGACGCAGGAACGAGCCGTCTTCAATGAAGCGGGAGTATACGTCGTTGGTGATGTAACCGTCGAATGCAGGTACCAAGTTGGAAGCATTGGTCGGGCTCCAACGGTCTGCTACTTCGGCAAGCATATTTCTGCGCGAACTTCTGGATTGGGTAGCATACAGGCGTGTAGCGTTATAAATGTCATTGCCATAGTTAAATTGGAACATGAAGCTGAAGTCGATTCCTTTATATTCCAGTGTATTGGTGATACCGCCAAACCATTTCGGCATGGCATTACCAATTACGGTACGGTCTGCCGTCGTAATTTTGCCGTCACCGTCCTGGTCTTTATATTTCACTACACCGGGTCTTACGCCACCTGTGTAACGTGTGTTATTGGTGATTCCGTCTTTCAGTACTAACTGACCGTTCGTGTTGGTATAGAAATCGTCAGCCTGATAAATTCCATCGAATTCATAACCGTAAATCAAGCCTAACGATTCACCTACTTTGGCTATATAATCATCACCGGTAAAGTTTGAATCAAAGCCGGAGCGGGCAAGTCTGTACTGTTCACCGGAAGAAAGCGCTTCCAATGTATTCTTGATAAATGAAATGTTGAAGTTGGTCTGCCAGTTGAAATCCTTGGTCTGGATGTTGGTAGAGCTTAAGCTAAGTTCGATACCTTTATTCTGGATTTTACCGATGTTCTGCCATTGTGAGCTGAACCCGGTAGCGTGTGCCAATGACTGTGCCAGCAATAAGTCTTTGGTGTTCTTGATGAAGAAGTCGGCTGTTACATTCAGACGGTTGTCAAAGAAACCTAAGTCAACACCTAAGTTCACAGTGCTTGAACCTTCCCATTTCAAATCGGAGTTTTTGAGTTGCTTCGGAGTCAATACAGTTACGGTATTGGTTCCCACACCGTATTTATTATCCGTGTACAGGTCCATAGACAGATAGTTGGTGATACGGTCGTTACCGACAACACCCCAACCAAAGCGGACTTTGAAATTGGACATCCATTCGAGGTCTTTCATGAAGGCTTCTTCGGATACACGCCATGCGGCAGAGAAAGAGGGGAAAAAGCCCCATTTGTTCTTTTGTGAGAATACGGTAGAACCGTCGGCACGTACAGTGGCAGTCAGCAAGTATCGGTTGTTGTAGCTATAGTTGGCACGGGCAAAGAAAGAAAGCAACATCTTTTCGTTGTAGCCGCTTTCTACCTTACTGGGAACAGCTCCTAACCCTAAATTGTTATTTCCCAAATTGTCAAACGGGAAGTCCATAGCTTCACCCAATAAGTGTTCACTATTTCTGTAAGATACTTCATGACCTAACATAATGTCGTAATTATGCTTTTGGATTTTTTGTTTCCAAGTCAGGGTGTTGTTATTACTCCAACGTACGTCACGTCCCATTTGGGTACGTCCGTATGGCTTTTGACCGTTACGGTAAGCTTCTTTTGAACCGTCTCTGTAGAAGATGTCTATGCGGTTATTGGTGGTATTGTAAGTCCCGGCAGTTTTGAAGGTTAATCCTTTGATGATATCCCAAGTAAGAGCACCGTTTGCCGACCACATTTCGGCACGCTTGTTATTGGTTACGGATTCTGTTTGCTTCACTGGATTTACCTGTGCCAAACTTTCACCGGTTTCCAGCATTTCGGGGTCGATGGCAGAGTTCAGCAATGCTTCGTCAGTCAGTTTAAGACCGCCGGTAGGGCGGGCGCTCAATATTTGTGCCAACATATTGAAACGTCCTGAATCGGCAGAAGTACCCGCACCTTTACGGTTGGTTTGCGCATAGTTTACGGTTACGTTGAATGAAACTTTCTTATTGATTTTCTGATCGAGACGGAACTTGGCAGTTGTTTTGTCGAAACCGCTGTTTTTGAAAATTCCGTTTTCAATATAACGTGAGAATGAAGCATTGTACTTGGTGTTATCATTACCGCCTATCAATGACAGGTTATGGTCTTGTGACCAAGTAGGGTTGAAAGTTTCGCCCTGCCAGTCTACACCGCCAAGACCGATATAGTCTTCAAGTGACTGATAGCGGTAAGGCGTACCATCCTCATCGTTTCCTTCTTTATAGTATCCGGTACTCAATTCCGGTTTTACTTCCCCTTGTAATTTTACGAATTCGTAGGGAGAGAGCAAATCCAATGTTTTTGAAATCTTGCGGTAAGTAGCGGAACCGTTGTAGGTAACGACGGGCTTGCCTGATTTACCGGATTTGGTTGTAATCAATACTACGCCATTGGCGGCACGCGCACCGTAGATAGCCGAGGAAGAGGCATCTTTTAATACTTGGATAGATTCAATATCGGAGTTGGACAGATAGTCTATGTCCGATACTTCAAAACCGTCTACAATGTAAAGAGGGGAGGCATCACCGGTCAATGTACCCACACCGCGGATGCTGATGTTGAAACCTGCACCCGGAGTACCGTCGGTAGAAGTGATTTGTACACCGGCAATCTGACCGCCTAATGCTCCGGCAATAGAACTTGTCTGAAAGCCTTCCACGTCTTTGGCAGATACCGAAGACACGGAACCGGTAAGGTCGCTTTTCTTCATTGTGCCGTAACCTACCACTACAACTTCATCTAACGTTTTGCTGTCGGGAACCAATTTAATGGTAAGTTGGGTTTTACCTTGTATTTTTACTTCTTGTGTCAGATAGCCAATGTAGCTGACAACTAAAGTTGCGTTCTTGTTTGCTGTCAGGGTAAAGTTACCGTCTAAATCGGTAGCTGCACCGGCCTGTCCGCCTTTAACTTGAACAGTTGCACCGATAAGGGGAATATCGGTTTCGTCAATGACAACTCCTTTCACGGTCACACCTTGTGCAAAGGTGATAATGGAGACGAGGAGAGCCAAGAGGGTGATATACCCTCTTTTGCTCAATGTATGATATGTTGGTTTATACATAATTATATTATTGTTTTGTTAGATTAAAAGTTTTCGTCGAACCAGATGGCAACAGGATTGAGCTTAGTTCCTGCATTGAGTTTAGATTCATCTCCTTGAGGTTGGCATGTCATACTACCTATAAGCACTCCATTTGCATAAGTTCCGTCTGCAGATTTCCATTTATCAGGGTTGATAACTATAGCTTTGGTTTCAGGATTTACATATCCTAATAATATATCAAGATGTTCTCTATTGATATATTTAGAAATATCATAGTACGACATAGGCTTTTTAGCACCATAGTTGGGTGTAAGCCCCATCTCATTCCAGCAGGCTGTCCAAACATCTCTCATGAAGTTATCAGGTTGCTGTGGGGTGCAACTTGTTTCTTCTATTAAATCGATTGTGTAGAAATGGAAATCTCTGCGATAATCTACTTTTAAAAGATTTTGGTCAGGACATTGAATTGTGAGTTTTCCAGCAGAATACTTACCAGTCTTAGAATTGACTTGAAGAACAAAAGGACGATAGTCTAACATAACTCCATCTCTGTTGCTGATATTGGATCTAATGAATATGGGTGCTGTTACAGAGTAAGCTAAATCTCCTTCACCGCAAGTCGCTTTTACAACAAGCATACCGATATTCATCATAGGTACACTTCTACCATCTGGATTTTTTTGGCTGAAGTCATAATACTGAAATTTTGCATTTGAGAAATTTATTGCTCCTGTATTGGCGTCTATTGTAGCTCCAATTCCAGTAACATAATCATTTATGTCGGTTTCTTTTGATTTAACTGGCTTCTTGACAAGAATTTCCCATTTAGCCGATTTCCCAGCTGGAAGAGTTGTTTTTGGCATTAATATTGTTCCATGGAAGGCTTCTTCTGTATCATAGGCAAATTGATTGGCATAATCGTTTTCCGGAGACAATCCTATGTTATTGCCATAATGGAATGTAAACTTATTCGGATTCGCCTTTATTACTAATGGGAAAGAAATTGTAACTTCCCCTTTCGGATTAGTTGCTTTTACCTTAACCGTATAATCATTAGGTACTAATGTGTTATTCTCTGCAATAGTAATGCTACCGCTAACCTTATCAATGCTTATTCTTTTCTTTTCAATTTGGTCTTTGATAGCACCTTCATTATCAGAAAAGTCAAATATTACCTCGTCTCCAATAAAACCGTCGGCTAATGGTATGGTATATCCTTTTCCTTCGTAAGTTTCGGGAATCTCGTATTTGAATTTTTCCGGGACAATAGGAGCAATAAAATCTACTACTGTAACAATATAGGCTTCGGGGAAGTCTGCATTTCCGTATTCATTCGTAACGGTAACATCTACTTTATATATATTACCGATAGTAGTCAGAACATTCTCCGCAATGGTAATCTTACCGGTTGTTGCATCTATCGTGAACCCGGATATTTCGGGGGTAATGGATTTGATAGCATAAGTTCTACCTTCCAAAGAACCTTGTATAGTCGGTAATTCTGATTCGTGTGCTGTCATTCTTTCTACTCTTACCTCGTTTGGAGTGTACAGTAAGTTCAGAGGTTTGGAGATGACATTGAAAGTTACAGCATCTGCATAGAGGTGTTCGCCGGCTTTTGTCTTTAGCTTTAAGCTTATTACATACTTCTCTCCCGGAATGATATTGTCTTTCTTGTCAGGATTGAACGTGATAATGCCGTCGTTAGAGATAGTGAAGTACTTTAAATACTCTTTGCTTTCATCTTCCGCAATAGAATATCCGGTGATGCTTACATGCTTTTCTGTGTCGGTTGTGACTTGTGCACCGGCTTCCCACCACTTTTTATCTTCCATTTTTACAACTACTTCGGCAGGAGTAACTGTTACACCTTCGGGTACAGCCAGTAGCATATTAATCTGGACTGCATCTTTAAATTCAAAGTACTTGCCGTTAGAGTAGCAGCCTACACTGATGGCGTAAAGTCCGGTAGCAAGATTCTCTGTGTTCTGGATGTTGATAGCACCGGTTTCGGCATCTATTACAAAACTTTCGGTTGTGCAGGCTTCGTCATTGAGCGTAATGCCTGTGATAGTGAAGTCATAGGGAGCGCTACCTTTATAAGTAGGTGCTTCCAGTGTGTACGCCATAGAAGGACCTATGTCCGTTACACCATAATAATGAAGAATAAATCCCGTTGAGTCCGTTGTCTCCGTTTTGTCACAAGAGGCGCAGACTAAGGCCAATGCTATTATAGCAAAGACCTTTAGTGACCTTGAGATGGTTAACAATTTGGTTTTCATGTTAAAAACAGTTGTTGGTTTTTATTAGTAAAAATTCGATTTTTATGCAGCAAAAATATAATATTTGCTCGTGGATGTTAACACGCTTTGTTTCAGCTTTCTTTGAAAACCGAATATTATTATCAGAGTTGTTGAATGAAATATTAGATTTGTTGAAAACCGCCGTTCAAACCATTCTAAGTGAAAAAAATATGAATAGAGGAAAAAAATTTTTGATGTACATCAAACGGAATTATCTCCCCTTTCATCCGCTATCCTTTCGATTTCTTTATGTATTCTGTCGGTAGGCAGCCTATGTATTTCTTGAAGCAAGTAGCAAAATAGGAAGATGAATTGAACCCTACCATGCTGCTGACTTCGGCTACCGTATAGCGTCCGCTCTTTAGCAGTTCCGTTGCTCTTTTGAAACGCACCTTGCGGATAAAGTCGATGGCGGATTCTCCTGTGATTGCTTTCAGCTTTAAGTGCAGGTTGGAGCGGCTCATGTTCATCTTTTGTGCAAATTCGTCGGTAGAGAATTCTATATTGTCTATGTTCTCCTCCACAATTTTCACGGCACGTTTCAGTAGCTCTTCGTCCATGACATTGAAAGTAATTTTTTCCGGTTCCACTTCCAGTGACTTAGCATATCGTTCGAGCATGTGGCGGCGGGTACGCATCATGTTCTGTATCTTGGAGGTGATGACGGCTATGGCGAAAGGTTTGGGGATATAATCGTCCGCTCCTACTTGCAATCCTTCCAGCTGATCTTTTATGTCGGTTTTGGCGGATAGGATAATAACCGGGATATGGCAGGTACGGATGTTTTGTTTTACATTCTTGCATAACTTGATACCGTCCATTACGGGCATCATGACGTCAGTGATGATGATGTCTATTTCATTATCTTTCAGCTTTTCCAATGCTTCTTCACCGTTGCCGGCTTCCAGTGTGTTGAACAAATCAGACAAGCCGCTGCACAGATAGTGGCGGATTTCCTGATTGTCTTCTACTATAAGGATGGTACCCCGTTTCTTATCGCCGGTTTCCAGAACTTTATTTTCCACTTTCTCCGTATCGATGAAGTACATGTCTTTGGAGTTGGTGGAGTAGACTTGCTCTTCTTCCTCCGGGCGGTTGGAGTCAGCCCGTTCGGACAGTTTGTAAGCCGAAGGGTCTTGTGGCAGATAGACGGAGAAAGTACTGCCTTTGCCTTCTTCGCTTTCCAGTTCAATACGTCCATGATGCAGCTCTACCAGACGTTGAACCAGTGAAAGGCCTATTCCGCTTCCTATATGCTGACTTTCTATCTGATAGAAACGCTCGAATACCTTTCCCTGTTTGTTGATGGGGATACCGATACCGGTGTCACTGACTTGCAGTATCAGCCAGTTCTCCTCTTCTTTCAGGGTTACGGTAATGCTTTTTCCGTTGTCCGTATATTTAAAGGCATTGGATAGAAGGTTGTTGATAATCAGCTCCAAATAGTTAGGGTCGAAAAGCTCCTCTCTGTCTTCCAGTTCCGAATGGAAAGCATAACTGATTTCTTTGTGGCGTGCCAGCTTATCGTAATACAGGAAGTTTTCGCGTATCAACCGGTAAGCATTTCCTTTCTTTACTTTCAGTTCGAATACTCCGAGTTCCGCACGGCGGTAGTCCATGAGTTGGTTGACCAGATGAAGCAGGCGGTTGGCGTTTCGTTGGATATATTCCAGTTGATTACGGGTCCAGCGGTCGTTGATTTTACTGATGACCTCCTGCAGCGGTGCTAATATCAGGGTTAGCGGAGTACGGAGTTCGTGTGAGATATTGATGAAGAAGCGCATCTTCATCTGGTTGATTTCCTCCCGATGTTCTTTGTCGCGACGTTCTATTTCGAGTTCAGCTTCCATGCTCTTGCGTAGCCAGAAGAAGCGGAATACAAAAGTTATGAAGCCGATGAATGTGGCGAAGAACAGGAGGATAGCCCACCAAGTTTTGTACCATACGGGCAGTATTACGATTTCCAGTACGGTTGGTGTGGCATTCCATTTGCCGTCGTTGTTGGCGGCTTTCACCATAAAGTTATAAGTGCCTTGCGGCAGATTGGAGTAGGAGACAGTACGTTTGTCCGTGAGGTAGTACCATTCTTTGTCGTACCCGTCCAATTTATAGGCAAAGGTGTTGTGCTGCCCGGAGATATAGTTTGATACGACAAACTCCAGCGAGAAGGCCGTTTGCCAAGATTTCAGCGTGATGCTCTTTGTGTCGCTGATATTCTTGGTGAGAATACCGGTTTCATCGTCCGGGCGGACAGTTTTGTTGAAAAGTTCCAGTTTGGTGATTACAACCGGGGGCGTATAGGGATTGTCTAACAATAATTCCGGGCGGAAAGTGGTGAGTCCGTTTATGCCGCCAAAGTACATTTCACCATTGGAGGTGCGGCAACAGGAAGAGGTGTTAAACTGGTTGCTTTGCAGACCGTCAGCTTCCGTAAAGCTGCGAAATTTCTCGGTTTCCGGATTGAAGCACGAAATGCCACGGTTGGTACTCATCCACAAGCGGCCGTAAGAATCCTCAAGTATGCCATAGACCACGTTGTTGGGCAGACCATTGGCTGTGGTGTATCGTTTTATCTGCTTGTCTTTCTCGTTGAAGCAATAAACGCCTTCGCGCGTACCTATCCAGATTATACCGTTGGTAGCTTCGTAAATATAGTTTGTGAATGCTTTGATAGTAGCGGATGAAGGCAAAAGCGATATGTGCTGTATATCTGTGCCGTGTTGCCTGAATACGGATACACCTTCCTCGCTCCCTACCCAAAGGCGTTTCTGTGAATCGCGAAATAAGGTTGTAATCTTTTGGAAAGAAATCGGTGTCCCGTCATTTTCTTGGTTTATGGTAATAAAGTTCCGTTTCTCCGGGTCGAAGTGCACTAATGCACTTAATGTACCCAGAAGGAAGTTATTGTCTTGGTCGGGGAGAATGGCATACACGTTTTCGTTGACCAGCTTGCTGTTGCTTTGGTTGAAGTTTTCCATGCGTCCGTTGCTGCGGTGCAGGATACTCAAACCACCGGCATGGGCGCCTATATATACTAATCCTCTCTGTTCGTCTACGTATACGGATTTGATATTGTTGGAACCGAAGCCGTCTTCACGCTGGCTTTCTTGCAGGGCGTAGTGAACGAACTGTTGGGTGGTGGGAATGTAGAGATTCAGTCCGCCGTCATTGGTCCCTATCCATAAGTTTTTTTGTTTGTCTTCAACGATGCAGCTTACGACATTATCGCTTAAAGAATTCTTGAAAGGAATACTTTTTATATTCTTAAAACGGTTGCGGATAGGATGGTAGTAGTTTAGTCCGCCGAAAAAGGTGCCTAACCACATACCGCCTTGCGAATCCATGAAGATGCTACGTACCGAGCGTTGCGACAGGCTGCCGCTTTCTATGGGATTGCTGCTGTAAGACATGAAAGAGTCGTTCCCTTCATGGTAGATATTAAGATCGTTGAAAGTGCCTATCCACAAGCGGTTTTGTGAATCCAGCGCCAATGAACGGATGTAATTGGAACTGATGCTTTGCGGATTGGAAGGAGAATGTTTGTAGGCCTTGACTTCCCGGGTCTTGGGATTGACAAGGAAAAGGCCTGACCCTTCTGTTGCCACCCATATGCGGGTGGGCGATTGTTGAAGTATGCTTTGAATCTGCTTGCTGTTTGGTATGTAAGTGAGCTTTTCAAACTTCTTCTGTGAAATGGAATAGTTGTATATCCCGTCTTTGGGTGTGCCAATATAGATTTGCTCGCCATATCTGTAAAGGGTAGATGCGACTATTTGGCGCATTGTGGAGCTGAGGGCGTTGTCTGCAAATTGGGAGGAGGGGATGTCGAACATGGTCAATCCCTCTAATGTGCTGACAAGCAACAGCTCCGGCGATACTTCTACAATACCGGTGATTTGCAAACGCTTGTCGTTCTTTTCATAGAAGAAGTTTTGAAATCTGTCTTTCTCCTCATCGTAATAGGACAAGCCGTCACGAGTGCCTATCCATACGCGTCCTTTACTGTCGGTCATAACAATGCGGGCTATGTCGTTGGCGATACTGTTCGGGTCGCTCTCATCGTGCTGATAAACAGTGAATGCGTATCCATCGTATTTATTGACACCGTCGTAAGTGGCAAACCACATATTGCCGAGCTTGTCTTGGGCTATGGAGAATACAGTGCTCTGCGACAAGCCGTCATTAATGGAAATATAAGAGAAGTTTATCTGTCCCCAAGCTTCTGAATAAGCATAAGAGACTCCTGCCGTACATAAAAACAACAGGAGGGCTGCTATCTGTTTAAGATTACTCATTATAAAACCGTAAAATTTATGATGGACCAAAGATAGTGATATCTTTCAAAATTTCTGTTAGGTTATGGATGATTTGCACAAATATAGGGTTTTCTGAAACAAATGGGGGGAAGTATGAGTGATAGCTTTCGTACTTTTGCGATATAATTTAAGTTTAATATCAAAATAGGATGAAGAAAAACATTTTTATTATCTGTATGGTGGTGGCTACAGGTTGTATGGCAACACTGACTGCACAAACCAAAGGCACTAAAGCATTGGTCCCCTTGACTGAACGGGTAAATGTGCAAGCCGACTCTGCACGCCTCAATCAAATTATAGATGGCCGTTGGGTGGCTGTCGGAGCTAAAAAGGAACATGCCATTCAACGGGATTTTACGTGTCTGTTCAACGGCAAGCCTTCTTATCGTTTTGAACTGCGTAAGGAAGACAATACTTTGGAAGGATATGGAAAGGGAGAAACGAAAGGTCGTGCCGAGTTTTCTTATTGTTACGCTACTTCAGCGGATTTTAACGGATTGCCGGAAGACACTTACCGGAAAGCACAAATCACGAAAACCGTTTATCATCATGGAAAAGGTATTTGTCCGCAAGGCGCCTCACGGGATTATGAGTTCTCAGTATACATTCCGTCTACTCTGGACAGCAATGTCTCTACCATTTTCGCGCAATGGCATGGTATGCCCGATCGTACACTTGTCCAGACTCCTAATGGCGAAGTGAAAAAGCTGACGGTTGATGAGTTTATAGAGTTGGAAAAGACCACTATCTTCAAAAAGAATACAGGCCATGAAAAGGTAGCCAAGTTGGACAAAGAGGGGAACCCAATGAAAGACAAACAGGGAAATCTCATCTATAAGGCCGGAAAGAAGAATGGCTGGTTGGTAGAACAGGGCGGTTATCCACCGTTGGCTTTCGGGTTTTCCGGAGGTTGGTTCTATATCAAGGCTAATTCGGATCGCAAATGGCTGACGGATAAAACCGACCGTTGTAATGCCAGTGCTGAAAAGACCCCGATAATGAAGTCGGTAACTTCCGATTACAAGTCGTCTACGATAGCCTATAAGATGCCTTTTGCAGATTTTCCTAAGGATTGTTGGGTTACTTTCCGTATTCATATCGACTGGACTACATACGGCAAGGAAGCCGAAACCATCGTGAAGCCGGGCATGCTGGATGTACAAATGGAGTACACCGACAAGAAGAAAGCCGTTAAAGAGCATATCGTGAATAATGAGAAAATTCAGATAGGACGTAATGATGATGACGGCTACTACTTCAAATTCGGTATATATCGTGTTGGCAACAGTACCGTGCCGGTATGCTATAACTTGGCAGGATACGAGGAGAGGTAATTCTCTATCATATGCTTCCTGCTTTGTATGATTTGCCAGCGATAGACGAGACAAGTGGTAAGGAAGTATACTCCGGTTTGTACCCATAAAGCCTGATACTCAAATGAGACTTCATTGAGAGTGGCTCCCATGCTGTTGATACGTACATAGCCATTGATTCCGAAAGTGGAAGGGAAAATATAGGAGAAATATCTCCAGAATGCGGGCATTGCCGCTCCCGGCCAAGATATGCCGGACAGGAACAGTAGGGGCACGGAAGTAAATACGAATAATAACATACAGGTTTCCCGGTTGCGTATGGCAATGGATGCCGTCATTGCAAAAAAGATGCAAGCTGCCAGGTAGGGCAGGGCAAACAAAGTCAGCACACCGGGAATCGCTATTTGGTTGAGGCTGAAAAGACGGGGCACTACACATAGGATGTATACGGCTACCAGTGAATAGACCATAAAATAACTTAACCCTTTTCCCATAACAATGCGGAGTGTACCGTTATAATGACGGTTGATAGGAACTAAATCTTTGAAACGATTGTGCTCGCGGGCGGTTCCGGCAGATAAGCCGATGCCAAGTAGCAAAGTTTGCTGTATAATCAGTATGAGTACGGCTGGTATCAGGAAGGCGGCAAACCCGTTTGTTGGATTGAAAATGGCTACATCTTCGTATTCAATGGGGTAAGCTGTTATTTCATCTTGGCGTGCGGTGGTGTTGCCGGCGCGTTCCATCTTAATAGCTGCATTCATGGCGAGCGATACATTTGTATTGGCTGTCAATAACGCTTTGTAGTAGAGCAGTCCGCTCATATCGCAGAAAATGCTGACTTGTGTCTGTTTGCCCCGGGTTATGTCATCACTGAAATGGGTGGGTATGTAGATAATGCCATAGGCTTTACGATCCTTAAGCATGAGTTTGGCTTCTTCCATGTCGGCGCAATGCGCCACGATGCTTGTTTCGGGGCTGGCATCCACTTTCCGCAGATATTCCCGGCTTAGTGAACTGCGTGAATTGTCTACGACTACGGTAGGTACTTCACGGATTGTTTCGTTTGTGTAGATGAAAGAGTATATCAACGGATAAACCAACGGAACAAGTACAAAGAAAATCAGCACCCCTTGATCGCGGAAGGTTGTGCGAAATTCCAGTTTCCATATATAGAACAAGTCATATATGCCTTGTACGACTTTCTGTTTGAACGTCAGTTGTTTCATTAGGGTACGTATTTATAGGATATCAATGCTCCTTTCAGCCTGTGGGCTACAAGGAAAGGAAGCATCATGAAAATAAGCAATGCTACATAATTCATCCATGAATAAATCATTGGATAGCCGTTCAGGGCCTGATCTACATAGATAAGGAAATAGTGACGCAGGGGGAATAAATTTGCCAAACCTTGCAGTACGGGGTGCATAGCCATAGCCGGGAATGACAGTCCGCACATGGAGAACGACAATACTCCCCATAAAGATGCGAAGCTCAGTCCCAACCGCAGTGTGGGAAGAGTGCCTATCATCAGTATGCCCATGCCTTGTGAAGCCAGTACCAAGCAAAGCGTGGCAAGTAACATCGGCAGAATTCCGCTATTGCAGGGAAAGTGCAGGAAGCCGTATAGATATACATTATATAATATACCCATAAGGAAGAAGACAGCTGTATGAGGCAGTAATTTCCCGGCAAGGGAAATCCAGATAGAGTTATTACCTGTGCGCAACCATTCGCGGGCGGTGCGGTCTTTAATTTCTACACCGATGGAGTAAACGGTTATCATAAAGATGAGCAACATCAGTACACCCGGAGCAAATGTGTTGCACAGATATACGGAATAGTTCAGCCAGGGATTGTTCAGTGGGTGGGTGTCGATGACAATCGGTTGCAGAAATGCCATTGCCTGGTCTTCCGTAGCACCTTTGGCGTACAATGCAGTGCGTGCGGCGGCTCCTGATGCCAGTTCGCTCATCATCTTCATATCCTTAAAAAGCAATGAACCGGCTATAAGTAATGTATTGTTGGTGTAAAAAGAAACTTTGGGCTGACGTTGGGCTTGTACTTTGGCAGTTATTCCATCGGGGATGTAGTAGAAACCGTAAATCTCTCCCTTTTGCATGGCGATGCGTGCATCGCCAATATTAGGGTAATGGGCTATGACTGCTGTTTGCTCGAAAGCATCCAGATTGCGTATCAATTGGCGGGAGGTGGTAGTCATGTCTTGGTCTACTACGCCGACCGGCATATTGGTGGGCAGACCGGAATCCATTAATGTCGTGAAAAAGACATAACAGAACAGAGGCGCCACTATCATACAAAACAGGTATAGCGGACGTGAAACGAGGCGGTGGAACTCACGTTTCATCACATTCCACAAAGCTATGTATTTATTGTTCTTCTTCTCCATTATTACTCCATCACTTTATCATCTTACCGCTATCAGTCATTTTGTCACTTTTTCAATATCACACTCATGCCCGGACGCAGTCTTTCTACTTTTTCCTGCGGAGACGCTTTGACTTCGAATGTCTTTAAATCGAATTGCCCGGTAGTTTTGGTAGCTTTCCAGGCGGCATATGTACCGAGGTCTTTCATGTAGTATACTTTCAGGCGGATGTTTTTGTCAAGAGCGGGAATGAAGGCTTCGAATTCTGTTCCCATGCCTAACCCTTGTAATAAATCCTCGCGTACATTGAAAGTAACCCACATATCTTTCATGATGGCAATATTCATAATGGGAGCGCCTGTACCTACCAGTTCGCCAACTTTAGGGAATATTTCGGAGACTTCTCCGGCTGTCCGAGCTATCAGATAAGTTTCTTTGATGTACGATTCCACCTCGGCTACAGCGCCTTTTGCCCGTTCTACCAAGGCGGCTGCGGCGGCTTTGTCTTCGCGTTCGGCACCGTTCTTAGCCATGGTATATTGGGCTTTGGCGGCTTTCTCGGTGGCTTGTGCGGCATCACGTTGTGCGGTTACTTCATCCAGCTTTTGTGCGGACATCACTCCTTGGTCGTGCAGGTTCTTTACGCGTTTGTACGACTTCTCCGCTATGGCAAGTCCGGCTTGGGCTTTCTGCCACATTTCGTAAGCCGCCTGTATCTGCTCTTGGCGGGCGCCTTTCAGGGCTTTTTCGTTCTGGGCTTGTGCGGCGGTTTCGGCAGCACGTGCCTGTTCCAGCTTGGCTTGTACATCCGGAGCCTCAAGAATGGCAAGCGTGTCTCCGGCTTGTACGTTCTGCCCTTCCTTTACCCGGAACTCCAGGATACGTCCCGGAACTTTGCTTGATACTCGATACTCCGTTACTTCCGCCTGGCCTTGTATGATTTCCGGTCCTTTACGCAGCATGAAGAAACCGACCAAAGCTACGATGGCAATTACCCCCGTTAAAGTGAGGAATGCCAGCAGCATGTTACTGTTTTGTGATTTTGTATCCATTTTATGATCTATAATTTGTCGATTTTAAAATTCCGCACCTTAATTTTCAATCCTCAGTTCCCCTGTTGCTTTCTTTAGATAGATTTCTGTCAGTTTCACGTCAATCTGTGCATCTATCTTTTCCGATTGGGCGGATAGCCAAGCGGTATGTGCTTCCAGTACATTACTTGCCGGGATAACTCCTTCTTCGAATCCGAGGGTGGCATAGCGTAAGTTCTCATTCGCCTTTTCCAGATTCTTTTCAGCCATGATGAGCTTTTTGGCTGCTTCGTTTACTTTGAAAACCGATTGATTGACTTGCAGCTCTATCTTTTCTTTGGCATCATCCAGTTGATATTGGGTGATACGTGCTTCGGATTTGGCGGCTTTTACTTTATAAATGCCTTCTCCCCAATGCCAGATAGGCACACTGACCATAACACCTACATTCCACATCCCTTTGAATTTGTTTTCAAAGCTGTTGAAAACGGAAGGATTGGTTGCCATATAGTTTCCAACGAAGGCTACGGACGGCAGGAATTCCGAGCGGGTGACGTTCACTTTCTGTTTGTATATTCGAGTGGCAAGTTCCAGGCTGCGGACTTCCGGACGAGTGGCATACACATTGTTTAAATCAATGTTGTTGCTGGCTACAGGAGTGGGAACTAAGTCGTCTTCCTTTTCATCCGCTAAAATGATAGGGCTGCTAAGATCTAATCCGCATAACTGGCATAGCAGCATTTTGGAAAGGCTTAAACCGTCATTCACTTTTGTCAGAGTCATCTCAGCTTCGTTTACTTTTACTTTGACCGATAGCCCGTCCGCTTTAGTGGCAACTCCTTCAGCTATCATTTTGTCTACATCGCTCTCCAATTTTTGTAAAAGCTCGAGGTAACCTTCTGCCAGCTTTTTTTTATTGGCGAGAGATACTACTTGCCAATATGCTTGGTCTGTGCTTAGAATGACTTCCTGCATTCCGCTGTTGTGCTGTTGGCGTGCCAGTTCCTCGGCATATTTGGTGATTTTGTTGTAAGCGCGTATCTTACCTCCCATATATAGCGGTTGGGTCAATGTTAATGCTCCGGCGTACATATTACGTGTATCGGTACGGAACGCATCAACAAGCGATTGCCCTAATCCGTTCAGAGGAGTGGCGATATCTACATTGCCCAATGATTGGACAAGTGCCATAAATTGTGGGTTTTGTGCCAGTTGCGGATACTGGGTTATCATCCCCTGAATACCATTCTGCAACGCATCGCTTACTTGCGTCCCTGCAGAGCTGAGTGCACCTTTTTGTGCATCATTTAGCAGGGAAAACTCTTTTTGGTTGCGTATATACCCGCCGGTAGCGGATATGTTGGGCAGATAGTTTGTGAATGCCGCTTTTTTTCGGTAATGTGCCGCTTTGATTTTTTCCTGACCGATTAGTAAGTCTTTGTTGTTGGTAATCGCCAATGCACGGCAACTATCCAAACTCAGAATACCCTGTGCAACCGTTGGAAGCGTCAGGCAGGTCAAACAGATGAAACAGAAGAACTTTTTCATTATATCTATACATTAGAATAGCAGTGGAAACGTTGTTTAATAAAGCAACAACAATTGCATAAACAACGATGCAAATGTATAGGGTTTCAGTGATATTGCAAAATAAATCGAGGCTTTTTTGATTTAAGATGATAAATATGGCGGAAAGAAACGTAAAACAGGCTGTTCTTCTGTCTGAAGAAGTATTACTTAATCCAGATTGAATGATTGAGAACCGATGAGTGTTCCGTCAGAGAATATATCTACACGATAACTTCCTGCATAAAGGAACTCCTCGACATCCCAATAAACCGTTATATTCTGTTCTTCACCGTTATACTCTATATATTTTTTGATAGAGTATGCCAATTCCCGATTTTCATAAGGAAATGTGTTGGAAGCGCTTTTGCTTAATACATCATTATCCGGTTTGGTAATGCGGACGTAGAGCGTACGTTCTCCCGTTTCGGCGGTTATGTTCTTGACGATTGTAAAATTGATTTTCAGTTTAACGACGTCTTTCACTTTTTTGGCGGTTTTGCCTCGCTTGTTGGTGGCTTGGATATTGATGTTCGTAGCATCCAGCTGGGCGGCAAGCGTCACCTTCTTATTCAGATTCTTCTTTTCTTCGGAAAGGTTGCTTATCTGTTGCGAAGCGACGTTGTACTTGCGGGTGACATCGGCTATCACTTCCTTTTGGTGGGTGGTGAGACGACTCAGGGAGTCTATTTGGTTGATATAACCGATCATTACTTTACGCAAGGTCGCCAATTCTTTTTTCAAACGGCGTATTTCGGTAGCATTGGTGCTTTTTACAGTACGGAGTTCTTCCAACAGGCGCTGTGTCTTTAGCTGTTCTTGCTCCAACAGTACGGAAAGAGAGTCGTTGGAAACGGTAAGCTTCAACTCATCGTATTGTTTGGCAAAGTCGGTGTACTGATTTTCCAAATCCTCTTTTTCCAGATTAAACTCTTGTACCAATTCGCTGTTGGTTCGCTTTTCTGAAATCAACAATATGGTTACACCTATTAGTAATACTATCAAAAGGCTTCCGATAACAATCTGGGGCGTATTTTTTTTATTGGTCATTATTCTTATAACTCTTAATTTTAACTTGGTTAGGTTCTATTCCGCCGCAAAAATAAGCATTTATCACTAATCACTGACCACTAACCACTATCAAATTCTTCATTTAACTAAAATTATTACGGAAATATTTCTTTAATTAGGAATGTCGTTGTACTTTTGTGGCAACTTTATAGAACACTTATAAACAAAAAAATTAGAAATTATGTCAAAAGTAACCGTAGTAGGTGCAGGTAACGTAGGTGCTACATGCGCTAATGTGTTAGCCTTTAATGAAGTGGCTGACGAAGTGGTAATGCTGGATGTTAAAGAAGGCGTTTCAGAGGGTAAAGCAATGGATATGATGCAGACTGCTCAACTGTTGGGCTTCGACACCACTGTTGTAGGTTGTACCAACGATTATGAGAAGACTGCTAACTCTGATGTTGTTGTTATCACTTCAGGTATCCCTCGTAAACCGGGTATGACTCGTGAAGAGTTGATTGGTGTGAATGCAGGCATCGTTAAGTCGGTTGCACAGAACATTCTGAAATATTCTCCGAATGCTATCCTCGTAGTTATTTCTAACCCGATGGATACTATGACTTATTTGGCATTGAAGTCTTTGGGAGTTCCTAAGAATCGTATCATCGGTATGGGTGGTGCTTTGGACAGCTCTCGCTTCAAATATTTCTTGTCTCAGGCTTTGGGCTGCAATGCTAACGAAGTAGAAGGTATGGTTATCGGTGGTCACGGTGATACTACCATGATTCCTTTGGCTCGTTTGGCTACTTACAAAGGTCAGCCGGTAAGCACACTGTTGAGCGCGGAAAAATTGGATGAAGTAGTTGCTTCTACTATGGTAGGCGGTGCTACTCTGACTAAGCTGCTGGGTACTTCTGCATGGTATGCTCCGGGTGCGGCAGGTGCTTATGTAGTTGAATCTATCATCCACAACCAGAAGAAGATGATTCCTTGTTCAGTATATTTGGAAGGTGAATACAGTGAATCGGATATTTGCATCGGTGTTCCTGTTATCCTTGGCAAGAACGGTATCGAAAAGATTGTAGAATTGGAATTGAACGCTGACGAAAAGGCTAAATTTGCTGCCAGCGCTGCTGCTGTTCACAAAACTAACGCTGCTTTGAAAGAAGTAGGTGCTCTCTAATTGAGGGGGTAACTTTAAAGTATAAGCAAGGCCTCACGTACTTTTACCGAAAAGGAAAAGTCGTGAGGCTTTTTTATTACCTATTATATAAAAAAATATTATTAGCTTTTGCCGCTGTCTGCATGGCGAGCTTCGCTTTTGCACAAGATGCCCCGCTTTGGATGCGTCATTGTGCTATTTCTCCTGACGGAACGACGATTGCTTTCACTTACAAAGGAGATATTTATACAGTGCCGGTCAATGGTGGACACATCGGCTATGTTCATATCAAGGGAACGGATAGCCCGAGTTTCCGCAAAATATATTCTGAATTGTTGGGACGTAACCGCAATAAGGAAGCGGTAGTGGTGGATGTTCGTCATAATGGTGGCGGATGGCTGCATGATGATGTTGTTACGTTACTTAGCGGTAGAGAATACGAGTGCTTCGTTCCGCGTGGGCAGTATATTGGCAGTGATCCGTTTAATAAATGGTTGAAACCGTTTTGTATGTTGGTGTGTGAGGACAATTACAGTAATGCCCATGGCGCTCCTTTTGTTTACAAGACTTTAGGCATTGGCAAGTTGGTAGGTACGCCTGTTGCCGGAACAATGACGGCTGTGTGGTGGGAACGTCAGATCAATCCCAGCATTGTATTTGGAATTCCTCAGGTGGGTTGCATGGATATGCAAGGCAATTATCTGGAGAATCATACTCTGCAACCGGATATTTTGATATACAATACGCCGGAAGAGATGATAAGCGGAGATGATGCACAATTGAAAGTTGCAGTGGAACACCTGCTAAAACAGTTGCCTCGGAAAAAATAATTAGTACAGATTACAGTTGAGAAAGAGAACCCTGTCAAGTATGCAAAAATACCTCCGATAGGGTTCTCTTTTTATATTCCGAGTTCGCTGAAATCGTTTCAGATTCTGCTTGATACAGAAGAAATATACTTGGAAAGGGAATATTATTGTAGCAACGAAGAGGCTGATTTTATGCTTTGTAGCTATGTGGAAAGTGTTTTTTGAACGTTCGTTTAATAAACGCAAAGATACGAGTGTTTTTATTATTGGCAAAATATTTGATGTAAATAAATGGATGATTTATTTTTATTTAGATACATTGCTTTGATTATTAATGCATTGCTTCCGTAGTGCTCTGAAATAAATGCGTTTATATTTTAACAATTTCACGTGTTGGAGAAATCTGTAAAAGAGGTGTTTTTTAAACGAACGTTTAAAAAACACTTTTTGCTTTTAACTCATTCGTTTGCAATACTTTATAGAAGCTAAACTAACATCGTACGGTTTGAATGGTCAGAAATGTCCCGTTCAAACCGCGAAGCGCACCCTAACCCGAAGGATCCCCTTTAAATTATATTACTTTTAAGTGTCTGAAACACAGAAATATTGGTTTGCTGCCCGCACTCGTGACAAGCAGGAGTTTGCCATATGCAAATCCCTTTCCCGGTTGAAGTCTGAGGAGCATTTGGATGTCGATTATTACCTTCCCACCCGTATTGTGGTTTCCCAATTGAAGTACCGCCGCAAGCGCAGTGAAGTCCCTGTCATCCGCAATCTGGTCTTTATCCGTACCACCAAGCAGACGGCCTGCGACCTTTCCAATGTCTATGGCGTGCGTCTTTTCTATATGAAAGACCTCTTCACCCGTTCCATGCTTGTGGTTCCGGACAAACAGATGTCCGATTTCATGTTCGTGATGGACCTGAATCCCGACGGTGTCAGCTTCGACAATGGCTCCCTTGTTGTAGGCGACAGGGTGCGTGTTGTCAAGGGCGATCTCACCGGCGTTGAAGGCGAGGTTGCCACAAATGCCAACAGGACGTATGTCGTTATCCGTATCAAGGACATCCTGACCGCAAGTGTCAAGGTTCCCAAATCTTATTTGAAGATAATCAAGTAATAATTCAAACATTGTTTTCAAGAAACAATAATATTCCATCAAAATCCCTTTCTCAATGAATAATTTGACTTCTCGTGCTCTTGAGCTCCAGCGTTTGGCTCACGAGCTGATGTATCTTGGTGTAGACGGTGAGCCGATCTATTCAGACACCTTTTGCCGTTTGAATAAGGATGTCCTTCTGCAGTGCGATTCTCTTTTCTTGCTCCGGGGGAGCACCTCCGATGAAGAGGCCAATCTCTGTCTGGCTCTCCTTTTAGGTTATAATGCCACGATTTATGACTACGGTAATAAGGAGCGTAATAAGCAGTCTGTGCTTGATCGTGCTTTTGAGGTACTCGAACAGCTTCCCGCCTCCTTGCTGAAAGTGCGCTTGCTCACTTATTGCTATGGTGAGGTCTATGAAGAGGCCCTGCTTCGTGAAGCCCACGAGATAATAGGGAGTTGGGACAATACCTCGTTGTCCTCCGGGCAGGCCGAGATCATTGAAGAGCTTCGTAACATTGAGGAGAACCCTTATCCTTACGAAGTGATAGAATAGGAAGAAAATAGAACTAAACTAAGACTTTTATATTTTTATGGAACCAATTGAGAAAGATGATCATTTCATTCCCGACGGAATGAATGCCTTTGAGCGTAATGTAAAGCGCATCGGCGACTGTATTCTGGCCCTTGGCGCGCTCATTGTTTTTTCTCCTTTATTTTTACTCTGTTATATAGCGGTGAAGCGTGAAGACGGTGGTCCCGCTATTTTCAAGCAGGAGCGTATCGGCCGTTTCGGTCGTCCTTTCAACATCTATAAGTTTCGCAGTATGAAGCTGGATGCGGAGAAGCATGGCCCGGCCCTGTATGCCGGTGAGGGAGACTCCCGTATGACTAAAGTAGGCCGTTTTCTTCGCGACCACCACTTGGATGAGCTTCCCCAGCTTTGGAACGTGTTCTGTGGTGATATGGCCTTTATCGGTCCCCGTCCCGAACGTCAGTTCTTTATCGACCAAATAATGAAGGAGGATCCTCGCTATCGTTATTTGTTCCAGATCCGTCCGGGCGTCACATCGTATGCCACTCTTTACAATGGTTATACCGATACTTTGGAGAAAATGCTCCGCCGCCTGCGTTACGATTTGTTCTATCTGGAACACCGTTCTTGGGGCTTTGACATCAAGATACTTTTTATGACGTTTATGAATATAGCGTTCGGGAAGAAATTCTAAGAAAAATAAGGGAACTAAAATAAAAATGCCTGTTTTTGCATAGAAACATCTGAATGTCTCAATTCATTATGTATGATTGAATGTAAAAATGAGGAGTACAACTGAAATAATAAATTTACTGAAACGCTTTAAGAGTACGTCTGCCCATAAATACGGAATCTGTTCTTTGGGTATTTTCGGTTCGTTCGCTCGTAATCAGCAAGATGAAAAGAGCGATTTGGATGTATTTGTCACTTTGCAAGATTCTGATTTCTTCACTTTGGAGAAAATCAAAGAAGAGTGGGAACAATTATTACACTTTAAGATTGATGTAGTAAACTTTAGAGATACATTGCGTGATTCCTTTAAACAAAACATTTTGAAAGATGCGATTTACATCTAAAGCAATCGTAATAGAGTACTTGGGGTTGATAATTGAAAAGTCGAACTTAGTCATTGAACGTAATGTTGCCATAGTGAACGTTCATGATTTCCTCATATTTCAATATATATATATCCTTAAATAACAAACACGTGCCTGAATCTTCCCGGACTGCCAAGAGCATCAAAAATGCGAAGGTAGCCCTTATCTTTTATTTCATTAATTTAGTTCTCCAATTCTTCTCCCGCAAAGTCTTTCTTGACTATTTGGGAGCGGAAGTACTGGGACTGAATACAACTGCACAAAACCTGTTGGGCTTCTTGAATTTGGCAGAATTGGGAATTGGAAGTGCCATTTCTTATGCACTTTATAGGCCTCTTTTTAATAAAGATTCTCAGACTATCAATGAAATCGTTTCCGTACAAGGCTGGCTCTATCGAAAAGTTGCGATTGTGGTAGTTGTTGCTGCTTGTGTACTGATGTGCTTTTTCCCGTTAATCTTTGAAAAAGCGAAAGTTCCTTTATGGTACACTTATGCATCCTTTTCCGTTCTTCTGTTTAGTGCTTTGTTAGGATATATTTTTAATTATAAGCAAATTGTTCTGACAGCCGATCAAAAGGAATATAAAATCACTCTGAATATACAAGGTGTTAAGGTCGTGAAAGTCGTAGCCCAAATATTGGCTATCACCTATTTGGCAAACGGCTATGTTTATTGGTTGATACTTGAGTTTTTAATGGGTATAGCAACTACAGTGGTTATAGAATATGTGCTACATCGCGAATACCCTTGGTTGCGTCCGCAACCTCAATTGGGCGGATTGCTCCACAAGAAGCATGAGGAGATTATCAGGAAGACCAAGCAAATTTTCTTTCATAGAGTCGGTGGATTTGCTTTTACCCAATCCAGCTCCATTATTATTTATGCATACGCTTCCCTTTCGCTGGTTGCTGTTTACGGTAATTATATGTTGGTTGCCACCGGATTACAAATGTTGGTAAGCGCTATTTTCAACAGTATTAATGCGGGTATCGGCAATTTGGTGGCGGAGAATAATAAGGAACGTACCGTTTCCGTTTTTAATGAATTGTTTTCTCTCCGCTTTTATATTGTAGCGGTGGTGTGCTATGGTTACTATATGCTGGTTGGTCCTTTTATTTCTCTGTGGATTGGTGAGGAATATATATTGGATCATACAACATTGTTATTGATTACTGCCATTCTTTTTGTAGACTTGGTGCGTAATATTATAGATTCTTTTAATAATGCTTACGGACTTTTTCAGGATGTATGGGCAACAGTGGTAGAAGCGTGCATCAATATCGGTTGCTCCATTTGGTTTGGCTATCTGTGGGGATTACCCGGTATCCTGGCAGGTGTTCTACTGAGTTTGTTATTGATTATCTTCCTATGGAAACCTTACTTCTTGTTTGGTTGGGGATTCAGAATCTCCGTACTTCACTACTGGAAACTCTATTTCAAATGTTTTGTGGCCGGAGCGGTAGCAGTGGTGATTTGTATGATTATGTTTTCTGTGATGCCAACAAACTTTGGGGGAAACTATCGACTCTTAATTTTATATACAGTTGTGCCTGTGATGATTTTTAGTGTATTATTCCTGCTTATCCTGTGTGGCATTAATAGCTCAATGCGGCAAGGAATAGGCAGAATACTAAGCCTGATACATAAATATTAATTGGTGGATTCTGAAAATATAAAAATGGTTAGCATCCAAAAAAGACGTATAGTATACTAGTTTCAAAATCCTAACCTTCGCTGCTGTAATCCAAAAATTCAAAAACGATGTACATAGAAAATAGTATGAAGATTTTATTTGATTTGTCGGGGCATGATTCTATCTATTCCGGCGTTACGATATATGCACTGCGCACTCTTTCCGGTTTCGTAAAGAATGGATATAAAGATGTAACGATATTATGTGAGCCAAAACTGTACGATTATGTAACAAATACATTCCCTGATTATGAGAGTATAAAGTGTGAATCTTTAAAAGTATGCAGATTTCGTTTGGTAGTAAAAGGGTATTACTGGTCTCGTTTGGTAAACCAGAGTGATGCAGATGTTGTATTTTCACCGCATCCGTCTTGTCTGGGCTATCTGTTTACAAAAAAGAAAATTGTTCAAACAGTCCATGACCTTCAGCCGCTGAAAGTGTATAAAGGATTACCACGCGTGGTATATGCTTTGCTTTTTCCGTTTATCTTGTTAAGAAGCGAAAGAATTATCACTATTTCCGATTATGTAAAAAAGGAGATTGAGAGAGTATATCCGTTTATATCCCGGTCTAAAATAGAAACAATCTATAACAGCGTGGCGGTTGATGATACATACTATGGCACTTCTCCTTTGCAAGCAGGATATTTGCTTTATGTGAGTTCACTGTTGAAGTATAAGAATGTGCTTACTTTATTGAAAGCGTATAACCTGATAAAGGAACAGATTAACCGGAAACTGGTGATAATCGGTCGCGTTATCAATCTTGCGGACGATTCTTGGGAAAAGGAGGCGCTTCCTTTTATTCAGAAGAACCATTTGGAGCGTTTTATCATTCATATTTCACAGCCATTGGCAGACGATGAGTTATCTCGTTATTTCCAGTTTACCGATCTCTTTATCCATCCATCCTTATTAGAAGGATTTGGTTATACTCCCATTGAGGCGGCCATTCATAAAGTGCCTGTTTTAACTACTAAGGAAACCGCTTTATACGAAACGACTATGGGGTTACTGAACTACTATAGTCCAGCTACGGATGAGCATGCTTTAGCGGAAAAGATATTGCTGTTATTGGAGAACAAGGTCGCTCCGGAGGAGTTGGAAAGAATATCAGAAACGTTGAAAAAACAATACGATTACTGTAACCAGTCTCGGAAAATCTATGATTTATTGCTTAAAACATTTACATCTGGAAGTTTCATGGGACGCTAACAAAATATTTAATGAAAACAAAAGTATACATAGACTTCCGCTGTGACCGTGTTTATTCTTCTTATTATATAAAGGGGTTATGTCAGGTGTTTGGCAGTCAAAACGTGATATATACCTTGAAATATTTTCGAGAGGTTGATATGACTAAACTTATCCCAAGCGATGACCCTGCCGGAGGTGAAGATCCCCGCATGCTTTTGTTTGTCGTAAAAAACGGAAATCGTATCCGGAAGTTTGTGGTTGACTACAATGATAAAACTTATATCAGGGATAAAATGTATGAGTGGTGTGATGTCTATGCCAAAATTAATTTTGAAAAAGATAAACTTCCCGAAAAATACAAGGCGAAAATTTTGTCAATACCGCCGGGTACAGCTACTCCGGCTCACGGATATTGTAGGACTGTATTGAATGCACTGCATAGTACCATTGTCCTGTTTCTGCTCCGTAGAAAGATACTTAAGAAGCCCCTGCCATTTCTCAAAGAGTGTGTTTCCGCCAGATTCAAACGCATCAACATGTCAGAACTGGAAAATGCAAGCCCGGCTGTCCGGCCGTTTTATCTTTTCTTTATTTCCTCTTTGTGGAAATATAGGAATCATCCGCAATACGATGCTTATATCGATGCAGTGAATGATGGGAGACTGATATATTTGGATGCGGTTTCGTCAATGGATTCGGTTTGTTTTGAGGGCGGCTTATGGTCTGTGGAAAAACCATTGTATAATTCAAGCGGTAAGAATATCAGTTATAGTACTCGATATAGTTACAGAGATTACATCAATAAAAGCAAACAGTCGGTGTGTGTGTTCAATCTTCCTGCCGTATGGGGATGCCATGGCTGGAAGATGTGTGAGTTTCTTGCCATGGGTAAAGCCATTATCAGTATGCCAATGAAGAATGAGTTGCCGTCTCCTTTAATCGATGGCGAAACTGTCTACTTTGTTCATAATGAAGCGGAGATAAAAGAGGCGGTGGAGCGTATTATGAATGATGAGTCTTTCAGAAAAAAGTTGGAGAAGGGAGCGCGTGATTATTATCACAGATGGTGTGCACCTGATAGTGTGATAAAGTTGATAACGGGTTAGTGTGTTAGCATCCCCCAAGACGTATAGTATAATAGTTTCAAAGCCCCCTGTACTCCGCCACTGTATTGAAGCAGGGGCATGGTTTCATCGGATTCAGGTCATGATGTCCCACAATCAGCGCTTGTGGAAAAAGTTGTTTCAACTCCCGCAGCAACGCCAGTAGTGAAGCCTTTTGCAGCAGCGTGCGGGTGTCGGCAGGTTGTCCCGAGGCAGTAAGGCCGCCCTCGTAGCAGATGCCTATGGAATAGCGGTTATGCCCTCGGCAATGCGCACCCATCTTTTCTATCGGACGTCCTCGGTGAATTTCTCCGTCACGTGTCACGTAGAAGTGATATCCGATGTCCCGGAATCCCCGGTGCAGGATGTGCTCCCGTCGGCAATCTTCAAAGCTCAGGCTCACGCCCTGAGGCGTGGTCGAGCAGTGAATAACAAGCAGGGTAACGGTTCTCATCGTCCTATGCAGGAACTGATACCGAATACTCCGGCAAGGGCGGTAGCTACCGCCACAAGTGCTTTGAGGACGATGCCCCATACAGATTTTGATTTTGTGCTCATGTTGTTTAAATATGAATTAATATTTAATGCTTAATATTTATCCCAGCGGATTCTCCTCTTGTCCCTCTTCTAAGTCGCTTCCGCCTCCGGTGGGCGTATCTTCCCCGGTGGTGTACTTGGAAGCCTCTTTCAACTGGCCTTCCAAGTTGATTTGGGCGTTGCTCAACTCTCCGGTGGCACGGGCACGGAGCTTCAGCCCCTTTACATTGTCCGCCAGCGTGAAGTCGGCAGCCGAGGCAGCGCCTTTCTTGCTGACGATGCCTACGGAAAAAATGGCGAGGTCGTCCAGCTTCACGTTCTTGCCGTCCAAGATAAGCTCCTTGATGCAGGAAATCATGTCGGTGAGCACGCCTTTGATTAACCCGGCGGAATAGGGCGTGTTGTGGTTTGCCATGTGCTTGGCAAGCTTTTCGGTGTCGAAGGTGTCTTCAATGAGAGGACGGGCATACCAAAGACCGTTGTGAGAATTGTTCTCTCCTGTAATTTGATACTTTTTGTAACGAATCATACTTTTTTGAATTTTAAATTATGAATTGTCAATTGTCAACTATTTTGTGATCACATGGCAAAGATACGACACGGTAAAAGCTGGTTTGCAGGTTTCTGTCCGTTCGGGTTCATTATGGTTCGTTATAGTTGAATAAATGTTCATTTGTATGAATGTTTTTATGTACCTTTGGAGTATAATAAGAACTGAAACTCAAAAAGATATGGGAGAATTCAAGACACATATGTATGGCCGTACCGAACTGGCGCAGACCTATTTTCCCGACCTGTGCCCGCAGGCGGCTTTTCGTAAACTGAACCAATGGATAGATTTTCACCCCACCTTGCGGAGCGAACTCCGGGCGCTGATGCCTTCGGAGAAGACAAGGACGTATACCCCGGCACAAGTGCGGCTGATTGTAGAGGTGCTGGGAGAGCCGTGATTTCAACTGTAAAGAGCTACTTGGAAGAGCCGGAGTTGAACTTTAGCTCTCTGAAGTGGCTCTTTACAGGGACAGGACGGATAGTGGCACTGAAAAATGCACTAAATGCAGAAAATGCAGAGGTCTCGCTTCCTCACACACGCGTGCGTGTATATATATGGGCGTCTTCCTGTAAGGCACCCTGTTTCAATAGACGCCTTAGCCAGCTCAGCACGGTATTGGGGTTAACGCCCTTTTGGGCAGCGTGTTCCAACAGTTCCGTACGGTTGAAGGCTTGCGGCATATCGTGGAAGAAATTGTCCCGGTCGGCGTTGGTGCGTCGGCTTACTTCTGTCTTTGGCAGGAAAGACAGGATGTGCGTAGCGTGCTGGTAAAACGGTTCCACGAGTCCGATTACCGCCTCGAAGTCGACTGTGGAGAGGTGGATGTCCCAACGGGTGATGATACCGTCTTTCAGGTTGTCCGTGGGGAGCTCGGTATCAGGGGTGAGGTTTCCTCGCAGCAGTCCGACGATGGTGGCTATGCGGCAGATATTTACTGCCATACGTGCCACGGAGCTGCTCATTTCGTTGCCCTGATTGGCATAGGCATGCCGGAAGAGGGCGGCGAAGCGGCTGTTGAACTCGCTGCGCTGTTCTTCGGTAAACTTCAGGGTGTAGAGGCCTCCCTGTTTCAATTTTTCCAACTGCCGCTTCCATTCCTCGCCCATGGTGGCAAAGAGGCTTTCCATGTCGGTGTCGTGGTTGTCGAACTGATCCTTCCACTCATGTATGGCAGGCATATAGTAGAAAATCTGTCGGGAGAAAAGCCCGTTCTCTACCGAGGGTATGAGTGGTTTCACTTGCGCCGGCGTTCCGGATAGGAGAATGGAGAGGTAGGACTTCTTGATTTCGCGATATTCCTGCTCCGTGCGGCGGTTGTACGAGAGGAAATCGTGGTCGAAAGCCCTGCGCAGCGTGTCACTCCAATGACCGTAGTCCGTGCCGATGGCAGTGGAAATGGTGTCCGCCTCCGTTTCAAAGATAATTCCCGTGCCGTTGGCATCCATGATATTTTGCAGGATTCCCGTGCCTGTGTTGTTGCCCGATATGATGAACATCTTGTTGGGGGGCATCTGTGGTTCTTCCACTTGTCCGCGCTCTTTGCCCAAGGCGTTGTAGCTGTTTTTCGCTTTCTTGTAGACGTCCATCTGCTGTCCCACTTGCTGGCGTATCTCGTCGTGTATAGGCTCTATCAGCAGGCGTATGAATCCCAGTACCCCTTTGCCCGCAGCGGGGGGCGCCACGATGAAGGTCTGGAGGCAGGGCGATTGCATTTTGCCCCCGTATAGGCAGCGGGCCTTACGTTCCATGCAGGCTCCCAATGCGGTGAGAGCTCCGAGCAGCAATACGTCGCGTTGCGGCCCTGTGGCGTCGCAGTCGCGGATGCGTTGCAAGGGCTGCGGCCATTCGGCTTCGGGCAGCAGGGGGAGGGGCAGCAAGGGTTCGCTGCCGGGTGTCTTTTCTTCTTCACGCTCCGGGAAGTCGTCGGTGCCGGACTGTAAGTCTTTGTCCGCAATATAAGGTACGTGCGCGTGTGTGTGAGGAAGGGGAACCGGTGCATTTTTGGCATTTTGTGCATTTTTTGTCTGTTTTGTCAGTTTCTCTTCGCAGATGTTCACACCTACCGCTTGGGCAAGGTGGAATGCTGTACCCAAGTGTACGCTTCCTTTCCCGTTCTTTAAGGCGTTGGTGTATAGGCGGTCGGCATGGGCTGACTGATATTTGGGCGAGAGACGGCAGATGCGGTGGAATCCAGCTCGCCCTCCTTCACCGCAATCGGTGGCTATCGCCATGGCAAGTTGTACGTATTCGGCATAAGAGGGCGCGATGTCTGCGCAGGCTGCTTCGATGGCAGCTGTGAGTTTTTCTAATGATTTAAACATGTTGTGATTTATAAGTTGTGATTTATGGGGCATGGAAGAGGTTTTTTCTGTTCTCTGAACAAGGCTTCGGGATCATGGCACAGGAAACAGGCACGCACGATGTCCTTGCCTGAAGTGTCCACGCCTTTGCCTGTGGGCTTGTCTTGCGTATCGCCTCCGTAGGCCATCTCTACGTAGTTCATTGCCCAATACATGCTTTCTGCGGCATTTTGTGCGGCATCGGCGGCATGTTCCTGCCGATAGGGCACAAAGGCTTTCACTCCTCGTCCGCCGGGACTTACAAAGCAGAGTACGGGACATAGGAACGGATCATCGAAGAGTGTCCGGCGCATTTGCTCGGCCTCTTGGAGGGAGTCCAAATGGTCGATGTCCACCACTACCAGTCCGGAGGTTTTCAGCAACGAGCGGCAGTTGCGGCGGGTGAATACGCCGCAGGGAGTGACGTAGGGCAACAGGGAGGCTTTGGCGGCGCGTATGTCGGCGGCGTTCCGCACCTGTAAGGTGGCAAGGCGCAACGGTTCGTTGCAGGTGATGAGTTGATACACATCGGCAGGGGTCACTTCCATGGCGGGAGTCAGTGTGGCAGCTTTTAGGATTCGTCCCTGCGGGTTTCGCTGGGGTGCGATGGGGTTTTGGAACAGTGACATTTTACATTCGTTCATTATTTCTTTGGGTTTTGAAATTTCCGGTGAAGTTAGAGAGAATAATCCGTAGTGGATTACACGTATAGGTGTAATCCTAATACAATAATTTGTTATAATTCAATAAAGTTAACATGAAACAACTGACAAATGATGTCATTACTCCTCTTAACTGGGGAAAAAAGATTGAAGAAGTGCGTAACCGTTTGGGTATTCACCAGATTGACTTATGCATAGAAGCAGGGATAAGTCCCTACACCTACCAAAAAATAAAAAGGGAAGAGGGGCGAGGCACGACAGCCTGCTGCGACTTTTGGCATGCCTGCGCCGCGCAATGACGGAAGAAGAATTCAGGGAGTTCTGGATGGGGCTGGTAAACTGTTAGGAATTATGAGAGTGGCTTACAGAAGAAACAACGTAAATAAAAATATAATAGTATGATACCTAAAGTTATTCATTATTGTTGGTTGAGCGGTGATCCTATTCCCGAAAAGTTACAGCGTTGTATGGATAGCTGGAAGAAATTCCTTCCGGACTATGAGTTTGTATTGTGGGACTTGGAGCGTTTTGATATCAAGACCTCTCAATGGGTAAAGGAAGCATTTGAAGCGCAGAAGTATGCTTTTGCTGCTGATTATATCCGCTTATATGCGGTTTATAATTACGGCGGAATTTATATGGATATGGATGTAGAAGTAGTAAGACCTTTTGATGATTTGTTGGCATCGCCCTATATTTTGGGCTTGGAATCGGAGAAAGGGGTGGAGGCTGGTGTATTTGGAGCAGAAAGATACAGCCTTTTTTTGAAAAAAATTTTGTCTTATTATGAAAGACGATCTTTTTTGAAAGAAGATGGAACGTTTGACATGCGTCCTTTACCTTCTGTTTTGTTCGAAATACTGACTGATAATTATGTTTTGAGAGAAAGAAATTCTGTCGGTATTCCTTTTGATTCCAGCATGATGTATTTATTCCCTTCGGATTACCTTACCGCCAAATCTTATCTCAACGGAAAAATAGAAGTAACGAAACATACCTATACTATTCATCACTTTGCGGGGTCGTGGTTGACTCGAGGGCGCAGAGTCAGGGTCGCTTTTTTGAGGTTGTTGGGAGAGAGTAATGCGAATTTACTTGTACGAATTAAAATGAGTATTTTTAAGAAACTAAGGATAATTAGATAATGAAAAATTATGAAGTGACATTGAGTATACCTGTCTATAATGTTGAAAAGTATATTCATACAGCATTGTTTTCTGCTTTGAATCAAAACTTTGAAAGTATAGAGTTTCTTATTGTTGATGATAAAGGTACTGATAGAAGTATGGAACTTGTGAACGAGATAGTTACTACTCATTTACGAAAAAACGATATACGGATTATAGATAATTTAGTAAATAAAGGATTGAGTGAATGTAGGAATATTGCAGTAAGAGAAGCGAAGGGGAAATATCTGTATTTTATGGATAGTGATGACGAAATTGTGCCTGAATGTATTTCTATTCTTCATAAAAGAATATTAGAGACAGATGCAGATATGGTTGTGGGTTCTTATGTTAGGAAAAAAGAGAATAAAGTCGTTAGTAAAGATTGGGTATATGAAGATATGTTTACAGGCTTCTCGGATGGATTAAAAAAACTTTACTTGTCTCGTAAACTTAGAAAAGTACATACTCCTTTATGGAATAAGCTATATAACTTAGACTTTTTAAGAAGAAATGAAATATTATGTGCGCCCCAAACTAGACTAGTTGATGATATGTACTTTACATTTTTAGTAATGTGGAATATAAAAAAACTTTGTTTCGTTTCTGATATAACTTATTTATATTATGAGCGCTCGGGCGCGCTTACTGATATGAGGATTAAAAAGAATGATAAACACAGCAGAATTGCATCGGAAGGAATGTGCATTATTGATTTAAAGAAAAAATTTCTATTTAAGACAACGGATCCTATTATACAGTCTCTTCTATCTGATTATATTATTCGGGAAATTTTGTTTTTAGCTAGTGTACAATGTAGTTATAGATTACCGTTGAGGAATAAGATAGAATCAATAGACAGGCTATTGAAACCTTTCGAACGATGTACGGGTAAATATAAAATTATCTATAGTATCCTTTGTTCTTTATTTCCTGTGTTTAAATATATAGTTGTAAGTTCTTTTATAAAAATAAAAAAACTGATTCATGCGTAAGTTAGTGTTTTTGATAAATTCTTTGCACAATACAGGTGGTACTGAACGTATGACCACCTTGTTAGCAAATTATTGGGCAAATAAGGGAGGTGTGTCTGTTTGCATTGTTTCTATTCATAAGGGAGAAAAACCTTTTTTTGAATTGTCTAATGAAGTGAAAATATATTATATAAAGAAGTCAAGGAAATCTAATATATACATAGGATATCTCCCTAATTTATTTAAAGTAAGAAAGATAGCTCGGAATATCCAACCGGATTACTGGATTGATGTATGCAGTGCGATGTCTTTAATTAGTATTCCTGCTTTGATAGGTATGAATATACGTATTTTAAGTTGGGAACATTTTAATGCTAATGTTGAGTGGAATCCTATAACTTCAAATTTGGCTCGTAGATTGGCTGCTCGCTATGCGGAGAAAATAGTAGTATTAACACAAGATGATAAATCTATTTTCAAGATGCGTTATCATGCTGATAATGTCGTTTGCATCCCTAATCCTATAACTATTAGGGTAGACAAACCTTCTCCATTGGATGTCAGATGCGTGTTGGCAATAGGACGTTTTACTTACCAAAAGGGTTTTGATATGCTTATTGATGCGTGGGCTTTGACTAAATGTCGAAAGGAAGGCTGGCAACTTCGCATTGTAGGTGGAGGTGAATTGGAAAGTAGTCTGAGAAAGCAAGCTTTATGTTTAAATTTAGATTCTATTGTTTTTGAACCTTTTTGTCAGGATGTTATATCTCTTTACCGAAATGCATCTATGTATGTAATGTCATCACGATTTGAAGGTCTGCCATTGGTTCTTATTGAGGCTTTGGCTATGGGATTGCCTATCGTAAGTTTTGATTGTGAAACAGGTCCTAAAGATATAGTTGATAATGGTGTTAACGGTGTATTAGTACCTACTGGTGATGTTGAAATGCTTGCGAAAGAGATAGATGAGTTAGCTGGTAATGTTGCACGTCAGCATTTATATGCAAAGCATGCTTTGACGAAAAGTGAAGAGTTTAAAGTGGAAAAGATAATTCATTTGTGGGAAAAACTCATTAAATAATGAGTGCTTATCTTTTGCTTTTTTCATGGCTTGTTTTCATGTCTTTTTCCGGTTTGTATAATTCTGGTAGGAAGATAAGGCTTTTAATTTATTCCCTTTCTGTTCTTGTTCTTATTTTGTTTGCTGGATTACGAGGACATAATGTAGGTTTTGATTATGAAAGCTATGAAAACATATTTGAGGATTCAGATGATATTCTTCAAGTGTCATTGTTGGAGCCAGCTTTTAAATTATGGGTATGGTTTTGGAAACCTTTCGCTAGCTTTCAATTGTTCTTATTGGCAACAGCTGTTTTGGCAGTCTCTTTGAAAGTTTTTTTTATTCACAAATATTCTTTTTATCCATTAGTTAGTCTGGTAGTTTATTTTGTCACGATTCTGCTGATAAACGATATGGGGCAAATTCGCTATGGGCTGGCGATGAGCCTTATGTTATTGTTTTTTCACGAAATAGTGAGATCGCATATAAAAAAAGCATTTTTCTTTTTTTTTCTGGCTGTTCTTTTTCACTATTCTGCTCTTATAGCGCTTCCGGCACTGCTGTTGAGAAGACACGTATTTACCAGAAAACAGGTACTGTTTCTGTTCTGTGTTTTCTTTAGTTTCTATATATTTAGTATTAACGATTTGTTACAGTGGAGTATGGCATACATTCCGTTTCCGCATATACAGTCAAAAATCCAGTTTTATACGGCTTATACGGATACTTATGGGAAAAGTTTGGGGCTGAATATTTCTTTCTTATTGCGAAGCATCATCTTATTCATGCTTTTTGGGTGTAAAAGTAATGCCAAAGTAGATTCCTACACATGGAATTTTCTGTTTAATATGTATTTCTGCGGTGTACTGATTTATATGATGTTTAATTCTAACTCCGAATTTGCCACTCGTGGGTCTGGATATTTCAAGATTTTGGAATTGGTTATTTTACCATTATTCATTTATGTGTCCCGCGGTTTCCGCAACAAGCTATTGATATGGCTTTTTATTATGATGTATTGTCTTTATTCTTTAAGTAAGATACTTTTCGATACCGAGTTTGGTGGTCCTTATCTGCCTTATTCCAATGTTTTATTCGATTGAACTGATATGTGTAAATCTCGTATTCTTCTGGTAGAAGGCAGAAGAACGGTGGGTGGTGGACAAATTATGAGCCGTAGAATTTGTGATGTACTTTCTACGAATTATGACATAGCCGTTTTTTTGCCGGATGGTGAAAGTCCGTTAGCTGAGTTGTTGCAAGATTATTCCTTACATCGTTACCCAATGCTGGAATATCACAGCGGGAAAAAAGGAGTGAGCGATGTGTGCCGTTTTATATATACCTCAAATCCGCAACTAAGCTCTTCAGCGTCCTTCTTGCGTCTAAACGTCCTCTCATCACTGAATTAGCAGATAAATTGAGGCTGAAATACCCACTTCTGCCCACAATATCCCCTTGCC
>NZ_JAHBBW010000016.1 GCF_018390535.1 Bacteroides propionicigenes
TGATTATTTTTTTGCAACACTAAGTTAAGTGAATCCTCTGACATGGCAAAATCCTGAGCAACTTTTTGTTGCTCAGGTACTTAAAAAAAATATTTTATAATAGTGTTGCGGAATTAAGGTCATTGAGATATGTTCATCCGTTTATAAAAAATTAGCCCTTACCTTCTCTGTTTTCCGAAACGTTTAAGCCAGTGAGCATATCTTGCGATAGAGCAAGAAAAGCAATACTATCCCTGCAACCAATAAAGATTTCGGGTCGAGTTCGGTGATGCCGCTTTGGGTAGCGGCGGTAAACGTTTCACGAAGCGTACCCAGTATCAGTTGTAGACCGTCGAAGGTAAAGAACAACACTAATGCCAGTGTGAAACAGAACGTAACCCATAATTGTGAAATCCGGCGGGTACGGTCGGGCAAGTGACGCATCACGCGGTGGGTGAAGCCATGGTCCGGTATATCCTGCCGGTGTTCGGCAAAGAAAGCAACTAAAAGTCTGTCATTATTTTCCGTCATAACCATTTTGTTTTAAGTAGGTAGCCATTTTTTCTTTAGCCCGTGACAGGTGGCTTTTTACAGTTCCTGCGGGGCAACCGGTAATACCTGCAATTTTCTCGATGCTTTGGTCCTCCATGTAGAAGAGTGTGATGCAGGTTCGTTCCATTTCTTTCAGCATACTCAGCGCACGGTAAATATCCATACGCTGTCCTATGTCGCTTTGCTGCGTACTGCATTGAGCGTCCACTTGGCGTGTTTCCAAGCAGTCTGTCTCCTTACGGGTGCGAAGATAATCATAAAATACATTATAAGCAATACGATAGAGCCAAGTGGTAAAACTGGATAGGTTCTTGAATGAGGCCAAGTTAGTGTATGCTTTAATGAATGTATCTTGCGCCAAGTCATCGCTCAATTCGCTGTCGCCGCAAGTCAAGTGCAGAAAGAATCGTCGTACGGGCGACTGATATTTCCTTACCAACTGGTCGAAGGCCCTGGTGTTGCGGAACACCACGACCTGTGCGACTAACGATATATCATTGAGCTGACTCATTTTTCTTCATTCTTCCGGCGGTTGCTGATTTCGATGCCGCCTATCTTTACACTTTGTTCTTCGTTTTCCTTATCATTTTTTACTTGGATAAAAGGTTCCCCGTTTTTGCTCTGTTGCGTGTAGTAAATGACAACCTGTCCGAAGCCGGTGAACATGACAAGCAGACCTATACAACCAAGCCCGAATTCTCCGGTAATAGCCCAAAGGAAGATGAATAATCCGATACCGACAAATACGTTCTTGATTCCTTTGCTACGGGTATCTATCGACTCGGCTTCTTTAAAAAGGTTTTCCGGTAGCGGCTGTCCGCTGGCCAAAGCCTGCTCCACCAAACGATATTTGGCTTTCCGGTTCTTATAGCGGAAAAAGAAAATGATGAATACAATTATCAGCGGAAAGCCGAATACGAATACGATAGCTGTAACCGCTACAATCGTTTCTTTCACATCATGTCCGATATTCCAACCGAAGTCGTAAGCACTGCTATGGTGCTTATAATCATTACCGCTTTCTGAATTACTGCTTGAACTGTTTTCATAAGTCATGACGCTGAGTGTATCCGTTACGGCTTTTCCGTTAATTAGGGTGTCTCTCAACTCTATAACCCTTTGTTTGTTTCCCAGACTGTCATTTTCCGTTACAGTTCTGTTCTTCCCTTGTACCAATGTGCAGAGCATCATGGTTGTCATTAGTGCAAAAATGATACGTTTCATAATCATGCTATTTTTTGTTTTTTATTAGTTTCTTTGTGTGTTAGACGTTTCCAATCATTTAGAAAGTTGCAAAGAGACGATATTTTTTTTAGAATAGCTATTATTGACCGCAAAATATTTATGTTACCTTTGCCTGCATAAAACAGTACAATACATGGAACTACCCGCTTCTTTCACAGAATATACCCGCACTCTTTTAGGAAATGAGGGGTATATGCAGTTAGTCACCTCTTTGGAGTCGGAACAACCTGTCAGCATTCGGCTGAACCCGTTAAAACTTTTTGCATTCCGCTCCGGGAAGGATGCGGTTCCTTGGTGTACCTCTGGCTTTTATCTTAAAGAACGCCTGACGTTTACTTTTGATCCTTTGTTTCATGCGGGATGCTATTATGTGCAAGAGGCTTCGTCCATGTTTGTAGAACGAGCTTTGAAGCAATATATGGGTGAGGAGCCGGTAGTGATGCTCGATCTTTGTGCCGCTCCGGGCGGTAAGTCGACGCACGCACGCAGCGTTCTTCCCGAAGACAGTTTGTTGGTGGCCAATGAGGTCATCCGCAATCGTTCGCAGATACTTGCCGAGAATTTGACTAAGTGGGGGTATCCCGATGTGGTGGTCACCAATAGTGATCCGTCGGACTTTACGCCGTTGGCAGATTTCTTTGATATTATATTGGCGGATGTGCCCTGTTCCGGCGAGGGAATGTTTCGCAAAGACCCTGTTGCCGTGAGTGAGTGGAGTCCGGAGAATGTAGAAATATGCTGGCAGCGTCAGCGAAGAATTATTTCGGATATCTGGCCTTGCCTGAAGCCGGGAGGAATCCTGATATACAGTACTTGTACCTGCAACACGAAGGAAAATGAAGAAAACATCCGTTGGATAAGAGATGAGTTTGAAGCAGAGGTGCTGCCGCTTGATGTATCGGAAGATTGGAATATCACGGGCAATTTGTTGCAGGGAGAGGATTTTCCCGTTTATCGTTTTCTGCCCCATAAAACCAAAGGAGAGGGATTCTTTTTAGCTGTTCTCCGAAAACAGGGAGGGAATGCTTGCAAGTCTGGAGGTGAACCGGAATTTGTTCAGGGGTATACTTCCGGAATTCAGGGCTTAAATGGTGAAAACTCTCGGAAAAAAGGGAAGAATCCTCATGGGAAAGGAATGAAAACTTTGGGGCTTTCCGGAGAACAGCTCTCGGCTTTGAAGAAGTGGGTGCTGGCTCCTGAAAAGTACGAGTTTATTCAAAAAGGCAGTAATGTCAGTGCCTTCCCTAAGCGTTACCTTGCGGAGTTGTCGGTGTTGCAGGCATCCTTGCGCGTTGTACAGGCGGGAGTAGAGCTTGCCGAAGAGAAAGGAAAGGACTGGATGCCCTGTCATGCCTTGGCAATGAGCCGTATACTGGCGTCGGATGCCTTTCCGCGTGAAGAGCTATCTTACGAAAAGGCCATCGCTTATTTACGGAAAGAGGCTGTCGTGTTGTCGGATGCCTCTCCCCGTGGAGCTGTTCTACTCACGTATAGGCACGTACCTCTCGGCTTTGTCAAGAACATCGGCAATCGCGCCAATAACCTTTATCCGCAGGAATGGCGCATTCGTAGCGGATACCTGCCGGAGGTGATAAGTACGGTGATTTAGGTCGTTATACGTATATTTATGCTTGTTTGCCCATTTCATAGGCTTCCTTCAGTTTAGGATTACCCTTTATTTCATTCATCAGCCATACACCTCCGCAAAAGAGTGTTCCTTTGAGGACGGGGTTCTCCAAGCAATCGAGGAAACCCGTCAGGTTGTCCGTGATGCGTTGCATAATGCTTTCGTCCTCTTCGGCGGCGGTTGCGATAAAGTAAAACTCTTTGTTCGTTATCCGGGTGTAGTCACCGCAACAGCGGTCAATCAACGTTTTCATCTGCGCACTCATGGCGTAGAAGTAGACCGGGGTTGCCATGACGATGACATTTGCGTCAATCATCTTTTCAATCACTTCGTGTGCGTCGTCCTTTTGGGGACACGGCTTTTGCAAATGACTGCATGTGCTGCATCCGGTACAATAGTGAATGGTTTTGTCACGCAGGAATATTTTCTCCACTTGATTTCCCGTTTCAATGGCGCCACGCATAAATTCATCGCAAAGACTGTCGGAATTTCCTCCACGGCGTGGACTGGAAGAAAGAATTAAAATTTTCTTGTTCATATTCATTCTTATTAGGTTGCTGGTACAAAATTATCGCTTTTTAGGCTTAATGCCGGTAGATAAATTACAGAAAGGAATACCTGAATTACTGATTTGGCTTATTATGGGGCGATATACTGGAGATTGTAATTAATGGATGTTGATTTTTATATAATGAAAAAATAAATCTATTATTATTGACAAATAGTAGGCGGCAATTGATTATTTTTGTAACACTATTTGTGGGAAAGAAAATAATATTATTCCATATGCAGTCGGCACATAAAAATATAAAAGGTGTGGTTGATGATGACATAGATAAAACTATATAGAATAATGAAACAATACGAAGCTGTTATTGAAACTTTAGACAGATTGGGCGGCATGGCTACTTTGGGAGATTTAAATATGGAGGTATTTAAAATAAAGGAATGCGAGTGGAAAACAAAAACTCCATTTGCCAGTATTCGCCGGATTGTTCAGCAAACAAAAGGCATTTATAAAATCAAGCCAGGGCTATATGGACTTGAGAAGTACAAAAAGCAAATAGAAGACAAGGGATTCCTTGTTGAAACGGAAGTAAATAGGAATTCGGAATCTTTAGTAAAATCAAATCATGCTTATTATCAAGGTTTATTATTGATTATCGGTAAATATCGAAATATGAATACTTTTATTCCGAATCAAGACAAGAATAAAAAATTTTATGATGGAAGAGCCTTACGTGAACTTTCCACGCTTAGTGAACAACCACATTATTCATATGCCCAATTGGTTAATCGTAGTGCTACAATAGACACAATATGGTTTAATGAACGCAATATGCCACATTCTTTTTTTGAAGTAGAGTATTCAACCGATATTCAGAATTCTCTATTGAAATTTAATGATTTGCAAGATTTTTATGTTAGAATGATAATAGTTGCAGATGCAAGACGTAAATTAGAGTTTGAAAATAAACTGTATTATCATGCATTTGATGAATTGCGTAAAGGCAGGCGAGTTACTTTTCTAAGTTATCAAGCTCTTGTTAAACAATATGAGATGGAATTGGAAAGGCAGTCATTAGACTTTATTCTTTGAATTTTACGCAACTATATATTTCCAAGTAAGCAAATATTACGTATAACATTTGCTTACTTGGAAATATATAGTTGCGTGATTATCTTACAACTTACTCTTATATATCCGTGCCATTGCCTTCTGGTACTGGTTTTCCAGTTGCAGGAGGTTAGTTTTGCTTTGGTACACAACCGAGACCTCAACGAAATACTCTATCATACTGATTTGTCCGCCCATAAGCGCTTGTTTTAGCAAAGTCAGATCTTGTTGGTCTTGAAAAGTCCGTTTGTACTCCTGCATGGAGGCATCCAGATTGCGGGCTTCTTCATAGAGCTGCCATAACTCGGAACTTGCCTTTACTTTTGCGTTGTCTTTCAGGAAGTCGATGTTCATGGCTTGGGCTTTGGCAATCTTCACCTTTCCTTTATTGGCAAACAGAGGAAAGGAGAATCCTACGACAACGCCGTTCAGCGGATGTCCCGATTCCGTATTGCGGCGATAACCTAACTCCAGTTTCGGCAACCAGCCTTGTTTGCTTGCCGAAATTAGTTTGCGGGCTGCCGCGCTCTCGCTGTCGAATGATTGCAGGGAAGGGTCGGCAGCCAATAATTCATCACATACCTGATAGAAATCCGCCGGCAAAGGAATCAGAGGATAGTCTGTCAGGCCGAGGGTGTTGGCGGTAGGTACTGCCGGTCCTTCGGGCATGGGGTGTCCGGGAGTAAGCGGATGGTTACCGTTAAGCACCAGCAACTCCTTGATTTTATTGTTCAAGGCGGTGCTGTTCATACGTGATTCGGTGCGGACATTCAGCAGTTCCAAATTGATTTTATTTGTTTCCAGTGCATTGGCGTCTCCTGTAGCCAGTCGTTTGGCATACATGGCAGACAGTTCCTCAGCGTTCTTCAACCGTGCATCGAGTAATTCTTGTTGGTGTTGCAGCATGATGATGTCCAGACACACCTCTTTGGCTTGCAGCAATATTTGTTGGCGCATGGTTGCCGCTTGCGCATCCAGTGCTCCGGTACGGAGACGGTTCATCTTTCCCCTTGTCACGTATAGGGTAGGGAAATCAAAACTTTGGGAAACGACCATTTCACCTACGGTTTCATCACTGTTTTTGGAGTCCCAAAGATGAGCGTATGAAAGGGTAGGATCCGGAAGGTTGTTCTCTGTCTTATTCTCCAGCTTCTGCGAGGAAATGAGTTGTGCATTGGCTTGCAGCTCTTTGTTGTTCGCTTCTATTTGGCGGAGTACGGAGTCGATACCTTGATTTTGCGCCCTTATTCCCAGGCAGATAAGGAGGGCGACGGTGGTTATAAGTATTTGTTTCATATATTCTGTTATTAAGTTATTTATTCGTTATCGTGTACGGATGTTGTAAGTTGCTGACTGACTGAACTGTTGATGTCCCACCCGTTTCTGTTATAGTGGGAGTGTCGTTCAGTCGTATCGGGAGCATACCTCGGTTGCAGTGGGAGCATCGTTCGGTAGCTCCATGAATCCGGTTCATTCGTTATACGTATGCGGCTCCTCCTTCTTCTTTCCGTGCATCATCAGATAAACAATCGGAATGATGAAACCGTTCAGGAAAGTGGAAGTCAGCAATCCACCCAGAATAACCTTTGCCATAGGGCTTTGTATCTCGTTACCGGGCAGGTCGCCGCTGAGTGCCAACGGAATCAATGCAAGCGCACTGGACAGTGCTGTCATCAGGATAGGATTCAATCTGTCCAGCGAACCGCGTATCACACTGTCGTACACTCCGCAGCCCTCTTCTTGTTGCAAATGGTTGTAATGGCTGATGAGCAGCATACCGTTTCGGGTAGCGATACCGAACAATGAGATAAAGCCGATGATAGCGGGAATACTGACTTCGCCTGTGGTGAGGAGCAGGGCGAAAACACCGCCAATCAATGCCAAAGGCAGGTTGATAAGGATAATTGCACTTTCCTTTACACCACGGAACTCGTGGTACAGCAGCAGGAATATCACCACGATGGACATGAATGAAGTCAAAGCCAGTGTACGGCTTGCAGCCTGTTCGCTTTCAAACTGGCCACCGTATTCAATGTGGTAGCCTTCCGGCAGTTTTACCGAGGCATCTACACGCTCCTGTATATCGTTTACCACACTGCGCAGGTCGCGGTCGGCAACGTTGGCGGAGATCACGATTTTCCGTTTCACGTTCTCGCGGCTGATGGTATTAGGACCCATTGCCGAGCGGACTTCCGCTACATAGTTCAGCGGTATTTTCTGTCCGTTACCGGTATCAATCATCAGGTTGCGTATCTTTTCCATTTCATCCCGCAAGTCGTCCTTGACGCGTACGGTGAGGTCGAAACTTTTTCCTTTCTCGTATACTTGGGATACGGATTCGCCGGCAAGGCATACGTTGACAAATTCCGAAAACTCCGGCAGGGAAATGCCATATTTGGCAAGTACTTCCCGTTTGGGAGAGATAATGAGCTGTGGACGTTCAATCTGTTGTTCCACGTTCAGGTCGGCGATGCCGGGAATGTCTTGAATGGTATTCTTTATTTCATTTCCCAAAGAAAACATACGGTTCAAATCGTCACCGAACAGCTTAATGGCTATATTGGCTTTCGTGCCGGACAGCATGGCGTCGATACGGTGGCTGATAGGTTGCCCGATTTCCACATTGGCGCCTACAATCGTACCCAGCTTTTCGCGTACATCGGCCACCAGCTCGCTGCGCGAACGGTCTTTCAGTTCAAAGGGAGCTTCGATTTCGGAGACATTCACGCCTAAGGCGTGCTCGTCCAGTTCGGCACGTCCCGTCTTGCGGGCTACGGTTTGTATTTCGGGAATGGAAAGCAGTAACTCTTCGGCACGATGTCCTATCTTGTCACTCTCTTCCAGCGAGATGCCCGGCAGGGATGATATATTGATTGTGAACGAGCCTTCATTAAACGGCGGCAGGAACGAACGTCCCAATGTGAAGAAGCAAGCAAGCGCCACTGCAAACAAACCGATAGTTCCCCCCAATACGCTCTTCTTATGTCCAAGCACAAAGGTAAGTGCCGTGCCATACCACTCTTTCATCTTACGCGCTACCGGTGAATCGCCGGTGGAGCGTTTTTCATCTTTTATCTTTTCTTTTCCCAGCAGATAGGAGCACAGTACAGGGGTCACTGTCAGCGCTACAACGGTAGAGGCCGCCAATGCCACGATGAAAGCGATGCCCAGAGGTACGAGCATCCTCCCTTCCATACCGCTCAGGAAGAACAAGGGTACGAAACTTACCACAATGATAAGTGTGGAGTTCAGGATAGGCATACGTACTTCTTTAGAAGCATTGAATACGACTTCCAGTATCGGCAAACGTTCCGCCTCCGGTTTCATCCGATTTTCCCGCAAGCGTTTGTACACGTTCTCCACATCGACAATGGCGTCATCTACCAGTGAACCGATGGCAATGGCCATACCTCCGAGACTCATTGTGTTGATGGTGAACCCCATATAATGCAATGCCAACAGAGAAGCTATCAGTGACAAAGGAAGCGTAACCAGTGAAATGACGGTGGTCCGTACATTGGCAAGAAACAGGAACAGGACGATAACAACAAAAATACCGCCTTCTACCAGTGATTTCTGTACGTTGCCGATGGAGCTTTCTATAAAGCGGCTTTGCCTGAAAATGTCGGTGCTGACTTTTACATCGGACGGCAGATTCTTCTGCAAGTCCTTTAGAGAGGTTTCTAACTTATCGGTGAGTTCGAGGGTACTTGTGGCAGGCTGTTTGGTTACGGTCAGCAGCACAGCGGGTTTGCCTCGTTCGGAAGCCGTACCCAGTTTCGGCAGCTTGGCTCCGATACGCACATCTGCAATGTCTTCCAATAAAACAGGAGAAGCGGCAGTTGAGAGCCCGGCACTTCCGTCTTGCAGCTTGACCACAGCTTTTGCCAGTTGCTCCACACGGTCGGTGGAGATTACACCGCGTACAATGTATTCGTTTCCATATTCATAAAGCACCCCGCCGTTGGCGTTCAGGTTCATTTCGCGCGTAGCGTTCATTACTTCGGTAAGGGTCACACTGTAATGACGCATTCGTTCCGGGTCGAGTTGTATCTGATATTCTTTAATATCTCCGCCCAGCACGGCTACTTGTGCCACACCGCCGGTAGAGAGAAGGCGCGGGCGGATAGTCCAGTCGGCTATGGTGCGCAGGTCGAGCATGGAAGTGGAATCGGCCGTCAGTCCTACAATCAGCATTTCACCTAAGATGGATGATTGCGGGCCGAGGGTAGGCTTGCCTACATTAGAGGGTAGGGACTCGCTGACAACCGCCAGTTTTTCGCTAACAATCTGGCGTGCCAGATATACGTCCGTTTCCCAGTCAAATTCAACCCATACGACAGAAAAACCGTTGGTGGAGGAAGAACGTACGCGACGTACTCCCGTAGCGCCGTTTACGGCTGTCTCAACAGGAAAAGTCACCAGTTGTTCCACTTCCTCGGCTGCCATACCGTTGGCTTCGGTCATGATAACTACGGTCGGCGCATTCAAGTCGGGGAACACATCCACTTCCGTATGCATTGCGGTATATGTACCGCCAATCAGCAGCAGTACCGATGCCACCAGCACCAGTATGCGGTTCTGAAGAGAGAAATGTATAATCTTGTTTAACATGATGGTAAGGTTTAGTGTTCGTGGCTGTGTGCCGGAATTGCATTGGTGGCGCCTGCAAGTTTCACTTGGTATGCGCCTTGGGTCACGACTTTGTCACCGGCCTTGACGCCGGAAAGGATTTGCACCCTTTCGCCGTTATCGGCTCCAAGAGTGACAAGTTGTTTCTTGTATCCTTCTTCATCCACTTGCAGGTACACGAAGAAACTGCCTTGTTCTTCGGTCAAAGCCGTATGGGGGAGTGAAATAACATTCTCCATAGGAGAGGAGAGCAGGAATATTTCGACAAATGCTCCCGGAATGATATCTCCTTTGTTATCAAACTCAAAAGTAACGGGCACATAGTAGCTGTTTTCGCCCGATGCTTTTCCATAAGAGAGCAGGCGTCCGTTCAACTCCTTTAATGTGTACACCTTATTATTATAAGGAGTGCAGAAGTTGGCGGAACCGATAGTGCGGAGATAGGGATAATATTTCTCCGAAACATCGGCACGCAGGAATAACCTGCGGTTTTGAGTGATACTTACGAGCGGCTGACCTACTGTGACATAGTCGCCTTCCTTTACTAAGAGGCTCTTTACATATCCGTTGATAGGAGAGGGTACGGACTGTCCTTGGGAAGAATGATTCTTGGCAACGGCTTCATAGCTGATACGGGCATTCTCGTATGCCTGTTGAGCCTGGGCAAAGTCTTTCTCCGAAACAATTTTATCGGGGAGAAGCTCTTTCATTCGTTCGTATTCCTTTTTGGCTGTTTCGTAGGCGATGCGTGCTCTTTGTACAGGGTCTCCGTCCGCCATATTCTTGGATGAAAGCACTACGAGAGGGGTACCCTTGCCGACGCTCATACCTTCTATTACCTTTCCATGAAAGGAAACTACACCCGCCACAGTGGCTACGGCAACACTTTCGTCACCTTGCGCAGCCATAACCTGACCGCTGGTTTTTATAACTTGGTTGAAACTACCCGGTTCGATGACACTTGCCATAACTCCGGCGGCCTGTGCTTTGGCGGGCGGCAATATGATTTCGTCACTATGTGCCATAGCGGCTTCCTCACCATGATTGTGCCCGTCGTCATGCTTATGGTCGGGGGCTTCGCTTGCATGGTCATGACCTTCGTGGTCATGTCCCGCATGGGTATGTTCTTCTGTTTCGTGATTATGTCCTTCACCGGACTTGCTGTTACAGGAGCCTAACAGGAACAATCCTATAACTCCCATGAATATAACTTTCTTCATGATAATTGTTTTTGTTCTTACTTGTTTTGAAATACAAAATTAGTGAATGGATTGTGCAACCAAGTTGCATCATTCCTGTGCCGACAGAGAATCTGTTTCCGGCAACTATCGGTTAGGCAAGAACAAAAGGAGGTGCGCGAAGCCCTGTGGCACGTGTAATGAACGTGCCGTGAAGAGATTCCAAATAGATAAACTCTTGCCCTATACCTGTTTCTTCGGGTAAGGTCAGGAGTTTGAGAATCGGTTCGGAAAATAAAGTATTTACCCATACGAAGCCGGGCTGTAAGTCGCTGTTGTCCGGATTGGGTGTTTTTTGATAAAAATGGGTGGTCATGCAGCCTGTGTCACAGCAACAATGTTCGTTGCAAGAGCTTTGATGGTGGCAGCATCCCTCGGACGGCAGATCGTTTTTCATACAAATTACACCGTCTTCATGGTGGTGATGGGGAATAACAGGCACTACCAGCATAATCATGCTGATGAAGAACAGGAAATATGCAATGTACCTTTTCGTTTTCATCCCTCTTTCTTTGATTGGTCGCAAAGATAGAAGTTAATCATTTAACTGCCAAACCCAAGATGCTAAAAAGCCTTGAATAAATCATTTAATCCTTCGCTCATACTGGGATGTGTAAAGATGAAATCTCGCAGGACACTGTAGTGCAAATCATTCTTCATGGTCAGTGAGACCAAATTAATGACTTCGGGTGCGTCGATGCAAAACAAGGTACAGCCTATTATGCGTCCCGTATGTGCATTGACAATGGCTTTCATCATACCGTCTATCTGCTGCAGGGTACGGGCACGTGGTATGGCGGCGGCCGGTAGCCGGGATACTTGGAGTGAATAACCCTGCTTTACGGCTTCTTCTTCGGTCATGCCGATATGTGCCAACGGAGGGTCTGTGAAAATGACATAAGGAACAGGAAGCCTGTCATTGACTTTTCGTTTTTTATTACCAAACAGCTGGCTGGTGATGATGCGGAAATCATCAATAGATAAATAGTCGTACAGCGCACCGCCTTTTACATCTCCTATGGCCCATATATGTGGAGAAGTAGTTTGAAGATGTCCGTTGACGATGATAGCTCCCTGAGCATCAGTCTGTATGCCGGCTGCATGGAGGTTGAGGTCATCGGTCATCGGCCTGCGTCCGGTGGCAAGCAGCAGGGCGTCTCCTTTCAAAAAATAAGGGGTGTTGTCGGAACTGTCCGTATAGGTCAGTGTCACACCATTGACTGTGTCATATACCGACAGGGCATAGGTATTTAAACGTATCTCAATTCCTTTTCTTTTCAGAGACTCCAGCATGGATTCCGCAATGTCACGGTCTGATTTGGGCATAAAGCGGTTGCCGGATTCCAGTAAAGTAACCTTGCTTCCGAAACCGGCATACATGGTGGCAAGTTCCATTCCGATAGTTCCGGCGCCCAGAACGAGCAGGCGGGCGGGAAGTTTGCTCTGCTGGAGCAGGGTTTCACTGGTGAATACATGCTTGCTTCCTTTAAGCCCTTCCACTTCGGGCAGGATAGGGGTGGAGCCTGTATTGATAAAAACTTCTTTCCCTTTGAGGAGGACTTCCTTTTTATCATGGGAAACGACTTTTACAGTATCGCCGGATACAAAAGATGCCGTACCGTCATACAATGTAATATTGGAATGGGCTTTTATATGTTCATAATTCTTATCTCGCAGGAATGATACGAGCTTGTTTTTCCGTCCGATGGCGAGTGCATAATATTTGGCTTGATTGCTGTAGTCGTCCCGGTAGAGCCGTTCGGCTTGTTCCGATTCATGAATCAGCGCTTTAGTGGGAATACACCCGGTATTTACACAGGTTCCCCCGTACATATGCGGGGAACGTTCAATGATTGCCACTTTCCAGTTACGGTTGGCAAGTTCGGCTGCCAGCAGTTTCCCGCCTTTGCCGAACCCTATAATGATAGCGTCATATTGTTTCATTTTAATTCGTAATTAAGAATTTATGGAAATGAAACAATAATAACAAATTATTTGTTGCGGGAAGTTAGTTAATGAAAGTTTACCGTTCCAGTTCGCGAAGCGAATCCATCTTCTTCTTTTCGAGGAACTCATAGATGCCGCTCAGATGCTCGGTTACCCGTTTGTTACCGAACTCATAGACTTTGCTCACCAGTCCGTCGAGGAAGTCACGGTCGTGGCTTACAAGTATCAGAGTGCCGTCGAAGTCCATGAGCGCCTGTTTCAGGATGTCCTTAGTTTTCATATCCAGATGGTTGGTAGGCTCATCCAGAATTAGTAGGTTTACGGGCTCCAACAGCAGCTTAATCATGGCAAGCCGTGTACGTTCTCCACCGGACAGGACTTTCACCTTTTTCATAGACTCCTCCGGTCCGCCGAACATGAAAGCTCCCAGCAAATCACGTATCTTGTTACGGATTTCTCCTTTGGCTACATCGTCGATGGTTTGGAATACGGTCAGGTTCTCATCCAGCAAGGATGCTTGGTTCTGGGCGAAATAGCCTATCTGCACATTATGGCCGATGGTAAGAGTACCTTCGTGTTCCAGTTCTCCCATGATACACTTTACCAATGTGGATTTACCTTCACCGTTCTTGCCTACAAAAGCTACTTTATCACCTCTCTCTATGGTGAGGTTGGCATTTTTGAATACGACGTGTTCTCCGTATGTCTTTCCTACATTCTCCATGATGACCGGATAATTGCCGGAACGCGGAGAAGGAGGGAACTTCAGCCGCAATGCCGAGGTGTCTTCTTCATCTACTTCCAAAAGCACCAGCTTTTCCAACATTTTGACACGGCTTTGTACTTGCAGGGTCTTGGAATAAGTTCCTTTGAAACGTTCGATGAATTCTTTGGTTTCGGCGATGAACTTCTGTTGTTCGTCGTAAGCCTTTTGTTGCTGTTCGCGACGTTCTTTGCGAAGCTCCAGATATTTGGAGTAGTTTACTTTATAATCGTAAATGCGTCCCATTGTCACTTCAATGGTACGGGTCGTGATGTTGTCCACGAATTTGCGGTCGTGGCTGATGACGATAACGGCTTTCCCATTATTGATAAGGAAATCTTCCAACCATTGGATAGACTCGATGTCGAGGTGGTTGGTCGGCTCGTCCAGCAGAAGCACATCAGGTTTCTGCAACAGCAGTTTGGCGAGTTCGATACGCATACGCCAGCCACCGCTGAAGTCACTTGTCTGGCGGTTGAAATCCTCTCTTGTGAATCCGAGACCGAGCAATGCTTTTTCAACATCTTCTTCGTAATTGGTGGCATCAATGGCATAGAATTTCTCACTTAAGGCGGACACTTGTTCGATAAGTTCCATATAACTGTCGCTTTCGTAGTCGGTACGGGTTTCCAGTTCTTTGTTCATGCGGTCTATTTCGGCTTCCATTTCGTGCAGGTGGGCAAAGGCCTGTGCAGTCTCTTGGAAGACGGTACGTCCGTCTTCCGTCATCAAGTGTTGGGGGAGATAAGCGATGATGCAATCCTTAGGGGCTGAAATTTTACCGCGGGTAGGTTGCCGTACTCCGGCAAGTATCTTTAATAGCGTACTTTTTCCGGCTCCGTTTTTTCCCATGAGGGCAATACGGTCTTTTTCGTTGATTACGAAAGATATGTCACTGAATAAGGTTGTGCCGCCAAATTCTACGGCGAGTCCGTCAATAGAAATCATTATGTCATTTTTAAAAATAAGGCGCAAAGATAATGCAAATATATTATTTTTCTTATCTTTGCCCGGTATAAACAATGGTATAAGTCATGGAAACCGAAAATCAATCAGCTGATTACCGTCCGCTCATTCTTGTGGCGGAAGATGATGATAGTAACTTTAAGTTGATAAAAGCTATTATTGGGAAAAAATGTGAGATAATGTGGGCAAAGAACGGGGAAGAAATCGTCTCTTTGTTTCGCGAGAATCGTGACAAAACGGCTGCAATACTGATGGACATCAAGATGCCTGTAATGAATGGATTGGATGCCACGCGAATTATTCGTGAGGAAGGCGGGACATTGCCTATTATCATGCAGACGGCTTATGCGTTCTCTACCGACCGTGAAAATGCCATGAGAAGCGGCGCTTCGGAAGTATTGGTGAAGCCGATAACACTGAGTGCGTTACGTAATTGCCTGAGCAGTTATCTGCCTGAATTGAAGTGGTAGGAGCCCCGGTCGGGAATAAATAGAATTTTCTTTATTAAATTATCAAGCGCATACGGCGCGGATAGCAGGAGTGGAAATCTCCGGTTATCCGCGCCGTTTACTTTTTGAAAAAAGAAGAGGTACATCTGAACAAAATATATTTTCTTCTGTTAATGAAGTCTAACCAAATTTTAACAGAATGAATAGTAAACTGCGCTTTTTCTTAACATCACTGTTTATACTCTTCGTGGTGGAGTTGTATGCAGCCACAAGTGGTGATATTCGTGTGTCGGGCGTTGTGATGTCGGAAGGGGAACCTTTGCCGGGAGCATCGGTATTGGTGAAAGGAACCCACAACGGAACAGTGACCGATGTTGACGGAAAATATACCCTTACCGTACCGACAGACGGTACGCTGGTCTTTAGTTTTATCGGACTGAAGGCTATTGAACAAAAAGTAAATGGACGTTCTGTCATTAATGCGGAATTGATTCCGGACAGTGAACAACTGGATGAAGTAATGGTGGTGGCTTATGCTACTGTCAAGAAATATAGTTTTACAGGAGCGGCTTCTACGGTGAAAGGAAGTGAGATTGCCAAGATGCAGGTATCCAATGTGTCGCGTGCACTTGAGGGTACGGTTTCCGGACTTCAGGCAAGTGCGCCCAGCGGTCAGCCGGGTACGGATGCGGAGATACGTATTCGTGGCATCGGTTCTATCAATGCCTCAAGCGCTCCGCTGTATGTGGTGGACGGCGTACCGTTCGACGGTAGCATCAACTCCATTAATCCGGAGGACATCGCTTCATTGACAGTATTGAAAGATGCCGCTTCGGCGGCTCTCTACGGTTCGCGTGGAGCTAATGGTGTCATTATAATAACTACCAAACAGGGACAAACCGACTCTAAAACCACGGTTAGCATCAATGCCAGTTTCGGCGGTTCCAATAGGGCTATCCGAGATTACGACCGTATCGGTACTGACCGGTATTTTGAACTTTATTGGGAAGCGTTGCGTAACCAATATGCTTTGAATACAGATAAATATACTCCGCAGACTGCAGCTGCCCAAGCCTCAAAAGACTTGGTCGGCAAGTTAATGGGGGGTGGTCCCAATCCTTATGGTCCCAATTATCCGCAACCGGTAGGTGCGGACGGCAAGCTGGTTGCCGGTGCTACTCCGCTTTGGAATGTAGACTGGCAGAAAGAAATGGAACAGCAGGCGCTGCGTACGGAAATCGGATTGAATGTTTCCGGCGGCGGAAAAACCAACCAGTACTATTTCTCGGCCGGTTATCTGAATGACAAGGGTATTGCTCTTGAATCCGGCTACCAACGTTTCAATCTGCGTTCTAATATTTCGAGTGAGATAACCCACTGGTTGCGTGGCGGTGTGAATATGAGTTATGCCCACTCCATACAGAATTATCCGGTTTCGTCCGATGCCAAGACCAGTAATGTTATTAACGCCGGGCGTTTAATGGCTGATTTTTATCCCATGTACGAAATGAACACCGACGGTACTTATAAACTCGATTCAGAGGGCAAACGGATTTATGACTTCGGATCTTACCGTCCCTCAGGCTCTATGGCTAACTGGAACTTACCCGCCACTTTGCCCAACGACAAGTCAGAACGTATGCGGGATGAGTTCTCAGGACGCACTTTCCTTGAAGTTACTTTTATGGAGGGGTTGAAGTTCAAGACCAGTTTCAACTTTGATCTGATAGATTACAATACGCTGGATTATACCAATCCTAAGATAGGTCCCGCCGTTAATACAGGTGGAGGAGCAAGTCGTGAATATACCCGTACTTTCTCATGGACATGGAATAATATTGTGACTTACGATAAGACCTTCGGTGAACATCATTTCAATATCCTTGCCGGACAAGAGGCTTACTCTTACCGTTATGATGTGTTGCAGGCCGCACGCAGCAATATGGCTGTACCGGATATGCCGGAACTGGCTGTCGGTTCACTGGTAACTGCGGGCACAGGTTATCGTATTGATTACTCGCTACTGGGTTATCTTGTCAATGCCCAGTATGACTACCAAAGCAAGTATTTTTTCTCCGCATCCTATCGTCGCGACGGTTCTTCCCGTTTTGCACCGGGTACGCGTTGGGGTAATTTTTGGTCGTTGGGGGCTTCGTGGCGTATAGACCGTGAAGATTTCATGCAGAATACTGCCGACTGGCTTTCCGCCTTGACTTTGAAAGCCAGCTATGGAGCGCAAGGCAATGATAATCTGGGTACTTATTATGCCAGCAGCGGACTTTATTCCATTGTTTCGCAAGCTGGTGAGAATGCTTTGGTGTCCGACCGCCTTGCAACGCCCGATTTGAAATGGGAGACTAATCTGAATCTCAATGTCGGTATCGACTTCTCATTGTTCGACAACCGTTTCTCCGGTTCGTTCGATTTCTTCCAGCGTCGTTCCAAGGATTTGTTGTACTCCCGTCCTTTGGCAACCTCTTTGGGTTATACTTCAATGGATGAAAATATCGGTGCATTGAAGAATACGGGTTTTGAGATAGACCTTAAAGGAACGCTGATACATACCCGCGATTTTATGTGGCGTATGGGCGCCAACCTCACACATTATAAGAATGTGGTGACTGACCTTCCGCTGAAAGATATGCCCATTACAGGGGTTACCCGTCTGAAAGAGGGGCGTTCGGTCTATGATTTCTATCTGCGCGAATGGGCGGGGGTAAACCCTGATAACGGCGATCCGCTGTGGTATAAAAATGTGAAGGATGCGGAAGGTAATATTACCGGGCGCACTACCACCAATGATTATGCACAGGCAGATTATTATTATGTAGACAAGTCCTCGCTTCCCAAGGTTTACGGTGGTTTCAATACAGCGTTCTCTTACAAAGGATTTGAATTGTCGGCAATCTTTGCATACAGTATAGGCGGCTATATTGTGGACCGTGACGTTACGATGTTGTGGAGTAATGGAAGCAATCCCGGACGTGCTTGGTCTACCGAAATGCTGAAACGCTGGACACCTGAGAACCGTTATACGGACGTGCCGGCTTTGAAAACGGTATCCAATAGCTGGAACTCAAATTCTACCCGTAACCTGTTCAATAATTCGTATTTGCGAATGAAGAATATCACGCTGTCCTATAACTTCCCGCAGCCGTTGATAAAGAAAATCAGCCTGAACAGTCTGCAACTCTTTGTACAAGCGGATAATCTTCTGACTTTCTCCAAGAATCAGGGAATGGATCCGGAACAGGGCATCACAGGGTTGACTTATTACCGGTATCCTGCCATGCGTTCCATTTCGGGAGGACTTAATGTTTCATTCTAAATCACTATTTACATGAATACTTCAATTAAAAATATAGCAATCTTCACGCTGGGATTATTATCTGTCCTGTCTTCGTGCAGTGGAGATTTTCTCGACAACAAACCTACGGATTCAGTAGATGCGGGCATTGTTCCTGTACCTTCCAATGCGGGGCGTATATTCAACGGTGCATGGTACAACTTGTTTGAGTACGGCAGCACGTATGCCAATATAGGTTATCGTGCCTTGATGTTACAGGACGATATGATGGCGGATGATGTAGTATCACGTCCTATGTATGGCTTCAACTCTTCCTATCAGTTTAACGATGTGGTGATGCCTGCCAATAACCGCACTGCATTTGCCTGGTATCTGATGTATAAGACTATTGACAACTGTAATACGGCTATTTCCATTACTGCTACCGGTGATGACAATACAGCCGATTTTCGTTATTCTCAGGGACAGGCCTATGCTTTGCGGGCTTTCTGCTATCTGCATCTGGCGCAGCATTACCAGTTTACTTATTTGAAAAATCCTGCCGCACCGGCTGTTCCGCTTTATACAGAACCTACCGCTTCTACGACAGAGCCTAAAGGCAAGGCCACTTTGGAAGAGATATATACGCAGATATTCAAAGATTTGAATAAAGCTAAAGAACTTCTTGAAGGCTATGTCCGTCCGGATGATAATTCTAAATTCAAACCGAATTCAAGTGTTGTCAACGGATTGTTGGCACGTGCGTATTTGCTCACCGGACAGTGGAGTGAGGCGGCGGAAGCTGCGCTCGAAGCGGCTAAGGGATATAGTTTGATGACGGATGCTAAAACCTATATGGGCTTTAACGATATATCCAATACCGAGTGGATGTGGGGGCATCCTCAATCTGTAAGCCAGTCCGATGCCAGCTATAATTTTTATTATATTGATGTGGTGACTCCCGATGCGTATAACAGTTTTATGGCAGACCCGCATTTTAAGGATACCTTTGAATCGGGTGATATCCGTCTGGATTTGTTTCAGTGGATGCGTGAGGGATATTTGGGTTATCGCAAGTTCCGTATCCGTGCCGACCAGACCGGGGATATTGTCGTGATGCGTTCCGCTGAGATGTATTTGATAGCGGCAGAGGCATTGGCGCGCGATGGGCAGCCGGGAGAAGCCGTGAAACCGTTGAACACGTTGCGCAATGCCCGTGGGCTTGCCGACTATGATCTGACCGGCAAGACGCAAAACCGGCTTGTAGATGATATTTTGCTGGAACGTCGCCGAGAACTGTGGGGGGAGGGATTTGGCATTACCGATATTCTTCGCACGCAACGTTCCGTAGAGCGCGTGCCGTTGACCAAAGAGGAAGCGGAGAAGAAATATGATTGCTGGCAGCAAGGTGATACTTATAAAGAGTATAATCCCGAAGGCCATTGGTTTACTTCTTTTCCCGACGGAACGAAGTTTGTGCCGAACAGTGTGTATTATCTATATGCCATTCCTGAAAAGGAGACAAATGCGAATCCTAATTTATAAAAGAGGGTGTCAGAATGTAGTTGATGATTTTTTAAGGCATGGATTTGGCCTCTATCCTGCGTTTCACGAATTCAATCTTCAGGTTGGCTTCTTCCATGTTCTTCTTGATTTCTGTGATGGAAGACAGCAACTGTGCCAGTTCATAAACAGCTGCCACCGCTTTGCGGTCGTTCGGTGTCATGGTAGTAGCATAGGAGCGTTCGCCAAGATAGTTGATGCGGATGTTTTTATCCTTGTTCAAGTTGAGGAAAGCGATTACATTGCCGTCCTCTCCCAGCTTATAATCCGCTTTTTCTATCTTTTCTCCCAAATCAGTTGTTTCATAACTGTCTTTAGATGCGGGAGTCTCGGCAAAGCTGCCGTCGGGTGCGGTAACTTTTACGGCTAAGTGATGAATGTTGTACGGGCCGCAATAGATGGAAGTCATGCTCATAACGCCGGTTTCGTCTACTTGAAAACGCAGGTAAGAACGGTGCAGGTTCTTTTCTATTACTTGTGAGGGATGCAGGTAATTCCCTATCCGTTGATATTCGGCGTCTTTCTCGAAAGTGTAGTTCTTTTTGATGGCATCCACTGCTTTTTGCTTCTCTTGGAGCATACTGTCGAGGTAGGCAAGGGTCTTTTCCTGTTCTTTCAGTTCCACCTGTTGCATAAGTCCGATGCCCTCGCGGCGTGCTTCAAAAGCTTTCGGGTAGAGTATCTTGATACTGTCAATTTGCATTTTTGCTTCGCTGTAATCTCCGCGCTCGAAGGCTTCGCGGGCTGTTTGAAGTTTCTCACCTGCTTTTTTCTCTACATTGCTGCAAGAGAAGAGCGTGCAACAAAGGCACGCAAGGAATGCTGCTTTCTTCATAATTTTCATTCTTGATGTTAGTGGGGACAAAAATAAAAAATAATATCCGTATCTTTGCACCCTCAAAATGATTTATTGGCAAATGATTGAATTGACAACAGAAGAACTGAAGCAGCGTTTCAGTGACGACATATTTAAACGTATTTCAGAAACGGCGGATGAATTGGGATTGGAATGTTACGTAGTCGGCGGCTACGTGCGTGACATATTCCTGCAACGTCCTTCCAAAGATATTGATGTGGTAGTGGTAGGTAGCGGAATCGTTATGGCTGAGGCTCTTGCCAAACGTTTGGGCCGTGGCGCTCATCTCTCTGTTTTTAAGAATTTCGGTACGGCGCAGTTGAAGTATCATGGAACGGAAGTGGAGTTTGTGGGTGCGCGTAAGGAGTCCTACACACACGATTCGCGCAAGCCTATTGTTGAGGACGGTTCGTTGGAGGATGACCAGAACCGGCGGGACTTTACCATCAATGCGTTGGCGGTTTGCCTGAACCGGCATCGCTATGGAGAATTGGTGGACCCGTTTGGAGGAATGGAGGATATGAAGGAGAAAACCATTCGTACGCCGCTTGACCCGGACATCACTTTCAGTGACGACCCTTTGCGTATGATGCGCTGCATCCGCTTTGCCACCCAGCTGAATTTCTATATTGATGATGATACTTTTGAGTCTTTGTGCCGTAACAAAGAACGCATTTCCATCATATCCAAAGAGCGGATTGCGGATGAACTGAATAAGATATTGCTGTCTCCCGTCCCGTCCAAAGGATTCATAGATTTGGACCGCTCCGGCCTGTTGCAACTTATCTTCCCGGAGTTGGTAGCCTTGCAGGGTGTTGAGACCCGCAATGGCAGAGCGCATAAGGACAATTTCTATCATACGCTCGAAGTACTCGATAATATCTGTAAAAAGACCGATAATCTTTGGCTGCGTTGGGCAGCTCTTCTGCATGACATAGCCAAACCGGCGACCAAGCGTTGGGAACCCCGTGCCGGTTGGACATTCCACAACCATAATTTCATCGGCGAGAAGATGATACCCGATATTTTCCGGAGAATGAAGCTCCCTATGAATGAGAAGATGAAATATGTGCAGAAACTGGTAGGTCTGCATATGCGTCCTATCGTGATAGCGGATGATGTGGTGACCGACTCGGCTGTCCGCCGTCTGCTGTTTGAGGCGGGTGATGACATAGACGACCTTATGACGTTGTGTGAAGCCGATATCACTTCCAAGAATATGGAGCGTAAGCAGCGTTTCCTGAATAACTTCCAATTGGTACGTCAGAAACTGAAAGACTTGGAAGAACGCGATCGTATCCGTAACTTCCAGCCCCCTGTAAGCGGTGAGGAGATTATGAAAATATTCAATCTGCCCCCTTGCCGGCAGGTAGGCGCATTGAAGAGCGCCATTAAAGATGCCATATTGGACGGTGTCATTCCTAATGAATACGAAGCTGCCCGTGCATTTATGTTGCAACGGGCAGAAAAAATGGGATTGAAAGAACCGTAACTTTTATTATTCCTCCGCTTGGAACTTCCTGCTTACTTTCATCAGGTTGATAGAGTAAGTTACTATATTCTGTGCTTCCTGTATCATTGTCAGATATACCATGCTGACTTTGATACTGCCGGATTGGCTTTGAATACGTTGCAGTTCCTCACGTTTCAGGTGGGCAAGTTGGCCGTTCAGGTCATTGGCTTTGCGTATATCTTCCTCGAAGTTATTGTAATCGTTGTTCTCCAGTTTGTGACGGCAAACTTGAAGCAGATAAACAATGTCTTCCGTTACGTCTGCAAATTCTCCTTTCTGGATTGTATCCAGCGGCTTGAAGTTGTTGTCGATATGCTCCAGACACGGCTCGCAAAGACGTCCCACACTATATACCAATTCACTGGCGAAGTCATTGCCCTGATAATAGTAAAGTCCTTTTTCGAGCACCGTATTGTTGTCCAGACGGCACATGGCGAGTGTACCGGTACGCTTCATCTGCTTTATCAGTTGCTTTTCAAATTTCACGGAACCCATTGCCCGGCGCAGTCCGCGCAGGTTCTCGTGCAGGAAGGCGGTAACAGTGCGTTCAAAGTTGTCTTCTGTAAATTCCAGTATCTTGCCAAGCTCCTCACGGGTGTGTGTGCGTAGCAATTCCAGAATTTCCATATTGTCCGTGCTTTGCATCAGCTGCTTGATGGTGGCGTTGCCTTTTTCTTTCTCTTTGCGCTTCTTGTACATTACTTGGCTGCGTATCAACATGAATACAGCCAGACCGATAAGGGCGATGATAGCGATTGTTCCGCCGAAATGGATAACGAAGGTTACGAAGAAACAGATGGTGAATGCCGCTCCGGCAGTGATGAACCAGCCGCCGATAACACTCAGCACACCGGTAATGCGGAATACGGCAGAGTCGCGTCCCCATGCACGGTCGGCAAGCGAGGTACCCATTGCCACCATGAAGGTAACATAAGTAGTGGAAAGGGGAAGTTTCAATGAAGTACCTAAGGCAATCAGCAGACCGGCGAGTACCAGATTGACGGAGGCGCGCACTAAGTCGAATGCCGCACCGTCGGCAATAATGGCTTCATCCTTTTGGAAGCGGGTTTCAATCCAGCGTTTGCCGCTTTCGGGCATTATTCTGGAAAGCCCGTTGGCTATTGTCATGCTGAAACGTACCAATGTACGTGCTATGGGAGTGCTACCGAAGCTTTCTTCGCCTTCATCCTGACGGGAAAGGTCGACGGAAGTCTTGATTACATTATGGGCTTTCTTGGAAGTACAAAGCGCATAAACCATGATAGCGCCTGCACCGAAGAGGAAGTACCACGGTGTTTTGGCGGGGCCGAGCAAGGAGGTCATAAGGAAGCCGTCCGGACCTGCGGCAGCGCCGTTGGTCGTATAATCTACGAAAGAAGAGTATCCGGCAAGGGGCACACCGATGAAGTTCACCAAGTCGTTACCGGCAAAGGCGAGGGCAAGAGCGAAAGTACCCAGCAGCACCACTACCTTGAACACATTTACTTTGCACCAGTGCAATACTTGCATTAATACGGTAAAGAATACAAAGAAACAGCCGATAAGCATGGCGGTGTTGTCTTGTATCCAATGTTTGTTTTCCGGGGTCATGAAAGAGCTGTCTTTCAAACCTTTTATCAGCATGAAGTAGATGATGGAAGTGGCTGCGATACCGCCGAAGATACCGATGCTGTATTTCATCTTCTTGGTATAGTTGAAGGTAAAGACTATACGTGCCAACCATTGCACCAGCATACCGAAGAAGAAGGCGATGGCTACGGACACAAATATCGCCATGATGACGGATAATGCCTTGTCGGTGTTGATGAGGTCACCCAGTCCGAGGGTATCACTGCCGTAAACTTTGATAAGTGCAAGAGCGAAAGTACCGCCCAACAATTCAAAAACCATGGATACGGTAGTGGATGTAGGCATTCCCATTGTGTTGAATACATCCAACAACACTACGTCCGTCAGCATCACAGCCAACAGGATACACATGATTTCCGCAAAATAGAAATGCTCCGGCTGGTAGATACCATGGCGGGCGATGTCCATCATACCGTTAGATAGGGCGGCGCCGATAAATACACCGATACCCGCTATAAACAGTATCGTTTTGAAAGATGCTGCTTTTGCTCCGACAGCTGATTGTAGAAAGTTGACCGCATCATTGCTGACACCCACAACGAGGTCGAAGACCGCGAGGACGAACAGGAAGATGACAATGCATAAATAGATAGTTTCCATAACATGTATTTTATTTCTGGCTGCAAAGAAACGTTTTTTGTATTGCAGGGAAATGTCATAAATGTTACAGAAATGTTACAAGAGTCCTTCCGGCTCCCTGTTCCCATCCTCTAACTCTCAACTTTCAATTCTTCAAGTACTCATAGAAAGTATATTGCGACCGTATCTTCTCCTTTTGCGGACGCGCCGATTTCCAGCGGTTGCGCAGGTGGTCGTCTACAAAGCAAGCCTTGCGCTTGTCCGATAGCTGAATGGAAAGCATATCCGACAGTTCCCGTTTCAAATCCGGGTCCAGTATGGGCGTGACAGCTTCGATACGCCGGTAGAGGTTACGGCGCATCCAGTCCGGGGAGCCGAGAAACAGTTTCGGCTTTCCGCCGTTTCCGAAGTACCATACACGGGCGTGTTCAAGAAAAGTATCTACAATACGTGTTACACGGATGTTACGGCTGAATTTCCGTCCGGGAATCAGGCAACAGATGCCTCTCACGATGAGGTCTATCTTAACTCCCGCCTGTGATGCCTCGTACAGCCGTTCTATCATGGCAGGGTCCTGCAGGGCATTCATCTTGAGTATGATTCTTCCTTCTTTTCCGTTTTTTGCCAATTCTATTTCGTGTTCGATGAGGCGGTTTAGTTCGGGTATCAGATTAAAGCGTGCCACCAGCAGGCGGTGGAACACGGGATTTTCCTTACCCTGAAAAGTGCGGAACAGGTTGTGCAGGTCGTTTACAAGTACCGGATTGCAGGTAAACAGCCCGCAGTCGGCATAGAGTGTGGCGGTTTTCTCGTTGAAGTTTCCGGTGCTTATATAGGCATAACTGGGTAGTTTGTGTCCCAGCTTGTCACGCCGCAGTACAAGGGCCACTTTGGCATGCACCTTCAGTCCGGGCAGGCTGAACAGGATGTTGATGCCGGCGGCTTTCATCATTTCGGCGGTTGCCAGATTATTCTCTTCATCGAAACGGGCTTTCAGTTCCACAAATACGGTTACTTTCTTGCCGTTCTGTGCGGCGGCTATCAGGGTATTGATAACTGCGGAGTTCTCGGCAACACGATACTGTGTTACCATAATCTCGCGTACGGTGGGCTCGTGTACGGCTTCGTACAAGAAGTGGATGAAGTGCTCGAAAGAGTGGTACGGGTAGTGCAGCAGCAAATCCTTCTTCTCTACATACCGGAAGATAGATTCCCGTTCGTCCAGGCAGTTCAGCTTCATCGGTTGTGGCTTGCGGATGGGGCGTACGGAATTGTTCGGATTGGGCAGATGCCGCAGGTCTTCCATGTTGAGGTGCTTGTCGCCCGGCACCAACTCCTGGCGGTTGATGCGGAAAGCGTCTACAAGGAAGTCCAGAAAATCGTCGGGCATGGCACGGTCGTACACAAAACGGCAGACTGCGCCTATCTTGCGTTTCTTTACTTTTGTCTTTACCTGTTCTATGATTTCGGATGTGTTGGCAGATTCATCTATCAGTATGTCCGCATCCCGCGAAATCTTGATGCAGTAGCTGCTGTCCACGTCATAGCCGGGGAAGATGGTGTCTATGTTGGCTTTGATAATATCCTCGATGAACATCAGGTAGTAGTTCTTTCCGTGCTTGGGCAGTTCGATGAAGCGTGGCACTTTGCTGTAGGGCAGCTTCATCACAAAATACTGTATGCGGTTGGGGTCATCCAAAGGTACGCCTTTCAGATACAGGCGCACGGCAAGATACAGACGGTTGTCGCGCAGAAATGATATGACCTTATCCTTGCTGACGGGCACGGGAGTGAGATACGGAAAGATTTCCTCGCGGAAGAAGCGTCTCAGGAACTCTTTATGGAAAGGCTCTACGTTGCGGCTTTGATAGAAAATAATGTGGTGCTGCCTCAGTGCGGGCAGTATCTTCTGTTCGTAGATGCGGATACGTTCTTCCAGCTGGCGGTTTACTTCTTCGTTGATTTCCGCCACCAGTTGCATGGCAGACTGCACACTCTCTTCATCGCTGTGTGCGGCTCCGGTAGCAATGGCTTTATGGTCGGCTACACGTATTTTGTAGAACTCCTCCAGGTTGGACGAGTATATGGATATAAAGTTGATGCGCTCATATAGCGGCAACGTATCGTCTTCTGCTTCCAGCAATACCCGGTAGTTGAATGACAGCCAACTGATGTCGCGTTTGAAATATCTGCTCTCCATAAGATTAGGTTTATTTTCCAAATATAGCTACCTTTGCACATATAAACAAAGGAAAAATGACAAAAGTTGGTTTACTGTCGGATACGCATGGATATTGGGATGAGAAGTACCTGCAATACTTTGAACCGTGTGATGAAATATGGCACGCGGGTGACATCGGTACATTGGAAGTGGCGCAGAAGCTGGCGGCTTTCCGTCCGTTCCGTGCAGTGTATGGCAACATAGACGGGCAAGACCTGCGCCGGCTCTATCCGCAAACGCTCCGTTTTACGGTAGACGGCGCCGAGGTGCTGATGAAACACATCGGCGGCTATCCCGGCAAGTACGACCCGTCCATACAGGGAAGTATCTTGGTGCATCCCCCCAAGCTGTTCATCAGTGGGCATTCGCATATATTAAAGGTGAAATTTGACAAGACACTGGGAATGCTCCATATAAATCCCGGTGCGGCAGGTATCTACGGCTTTCATAAAGTGCGTACTATGGTGCGTTTCGCAGTAGACAACGGCGTGTTCAAGGACCTTGAAGTCATAGAGCTTGCAGGTTGATTTTGACTTTATAATTTTGCCATGTCAGAACTTTTTCAGAACTTTGTGTCCTGAATAGCAACGAGAGCCGTGGGGCATAGTCCTCCTTCTTATTTTATTCTACATTTGAAGTCAATCCAATAAAGAACTGAAATATGAAAGGAATTATTCTTGCAGGTGGCAGTGCCACTCGTCTCTATCCATTGTCCAAGGCTATCTCCAAACAGATAATGCCTGTCTACGACAAGCCCATGATTTACTACCCCCTCTCTACATTGATGTTAGCGGGAATACGTGAAGTACTGATTATCTCCACTCCGCGCGACTTGCCTATGTTTCGCGATTTATTAGGAACGGGCGAAGAGCTTGGAATGTCTTTTTCTTATAAGGTACAGGAGAATCCCAACGGACTGGCACAGGCTTTTGTACTTGGCGCCGAATTCTTGAACGGTGAGCCGGGCTGCCTTATTCTGGGCGACAATATGTTCTACGGGCAGGGTTTCTCCGCCATGTTGAAGCGTGCGGCTTCCATAGAGAAAGGCGCGTGCATCTTCGGTTACTATGTAAAAGACCCGCGTGCATACGGCGTGGTAGAGTTCGATGCCGACGGCAAGGCTATTTCTTTGGAAGAAAAGCCCGCACAGCCGAAGAGTAATTATGCAGTTCCCGGCTTATACTTCTACGACTCCACAGTGACGGCAAAGGCTGCCGCCTTGAAGCCCTCCGCCCGCGGCGAATATGAAATTACCGACCTCAACCGCCTTTATCTGGAAGAAGGCACGCTGAAGGTGGAACTGTTCGGCCGTGGTTTTGCTTGGCTCGATACGGGCAATTGCGACAGTCTGCTCGAAGCCAGCAATTTCGTGGCTACCATACAGAACCGTCAGGGCTTCCGTGTGAGCTGCATCGAGGAAATAGCATGGCGTAAAGGCTGGATAGACCTCGACCAACTCTACCGTCTCGGTGAACAACTAGGCAAGACGGAATACGGCAAATACCTGATGGAACTTGCAGACTCATACCGAACTAATTCATAATTCATAACTATATAAATATATGAAGACTTATCTTGTGACCGGCGCCGCCGGATTTATCGGAGCTAATTATATAAAATACATTCTGGCAAAGCACGATGATATAAAAGTGGTAATATTGGATGCCCTGACTTATGCAGGAAATCTGGGTACTATTGCCAAAGACATTGACGACGAACGTTGTTTCTTCGTTAAGGGTGACATTTGCGACCGTGTCCTTGCGGACGAACTGTTTGCGAAGTACAAATTTGACTATGTGGTGAACTTCGCCGCCGAAAGTCACGTAGACCGCAGCATTGAGAATCCGCAGCTCTTCCTGACGACAAACATTTTGGGAACCCAGAATCTGCTTGACGCTGCCCGTCGCGCATGGGTAACGGGCAAGGATGAATCCGGTTATCCCACTTGGCGTAGCGGTGTGCGCTATCACCAAGTATCTACGGACGAAGTTTACGGCTCGTTGGGAGCGGAAGGCTTCTTTACGGAAAACACCCCGCTATGCCCGCACAGCCCGTACAGCGCTTCCAAGACAAGTGCCGATATGGTAGTGATGGCATACCATGACACTTATAAAATGCCGGTCACTATTACCCGTTGTTCCAATAACTACGGACCGTACCATTTCCCGGAAAAACTTATTCCGCTGATTATAAAGAATATCCTTGAAGGCAAGAATCTTCCGGTATACGGTGACGGAAGCAATGTGCGCGACTGGCTGTATGTGGAAGACCACTGCAAGGCTATCGACCTTGTTGTGCGCAAAGGAGTAGAGGGTGAGGTTTATAACGTGGGCGGTCATAACGAAAAGACCAACTTGGAGATTGTAAAACTGACTATCGCCACTATCCGCCGCCTGATGGAAGAGAAACCCGAATATCGCGCCGTACTTAAAAAGCAAGTCAAAGATGCCGGCGGACAGATTGACATCAGCTGGATAAACGAAGATTTGATAACCTTCGTGAAAGACCGTCTCGGTCACGACCAGCGCTATGCCATAGACCCCGCCAAGATAACGGATGCCTTAGGCTGGTATCCCGAAACGAAGTTCGAGACCGGCATCGTGAAGACCATCGAGTGGTATCTGAACAATCAAGGCTGGGTGGAAGAAGTTACCAGCGGCGATTATCAGAAATACTACGAAAGAATGTACGGAAAGAAATAATCGTTACTGAATAAACGCAAGGCTTAGCAGCAAGCCGAAGAACAGCATATTACGTGAAGTCTCACCTAATATGCTGTTTAGTTTTTTACCGCTTCGTATAGCTGCCATTTTACGCCAAGTCAGCACGTGCAGGCACAGGTAGATGCAGGGGGCCCAGATAAAAGCAAGCGGTTCTATCTTGGCGGTATGGACAAACCACAGGCTTAGCAAAACGGCGGCTATGCCTAATCCCAGATACAGATAACGGCCGAAAGGCTCGCCGAAGCGGACAATCAGCGTGCGTTTGCCGCTGAGGGCATCCTGCTCGCGGTCGCGGTAGTTGTTCACTACCAATAAGGTATCTATTACCAGTCCGCAGATAAGTGACGCTATCCATACGTCGGCGGTAAGGGCATGGGCCTGCACATAGTATGTTCCGCCTACGGGGATGAAACCGAAGAATGCCAATACGAGCAAATCTCCCCAACCTCGGTAGGAGAGGATGGTGGTATATAGGAAAGCGAATATCACGCAGAGTAACCCCAACAGAATCAGTTCCCAACCGCCATGCGGCAATTTTCCCCAACATTGTTGCAGCAGTGCGCACCCCATGAGGCAGGAGAATATAAGCATACCGGTAATTCCTCGTTTCATGGCTGCAGGAGTAATCCATCCTTGCGCGCAGGCACGTTCCGGACCGAGGCGGTCTGTACGGTCGCTGCCCTTCAGATAATCGTATAGGTCGTTGATGAAATTGGCGGCAATCTGCATACCGCAAGCGAACAGTGCGCACAGCAATGCCGGGATTATGTCAAAATTTCCGTCAGCAAATGCCAGTGAAGAACCTATCAGTACAGGAATGATTGCTCCCGTTAGTGTCTTGGGGCGGGCGGCAAGTACCCATGCGCGGAATGAGTTGGATTTTATTGCTTCCATGTTGATTTTTTAGAAAGTTATAGTACAAAGATAGTCAAAGGATTTGTTATCTTTGCACTACTGTTTGAGTAAAATTATTTATTTCGTTAAAACAATAAAGATAAGCCTATGTGCCAAGTGATGTTTTATAGGGAGTTTAAGAGCCTGCTGTTTGTTTCAGCTTTGGCGGTGTTGTTTCTTTCTTCTTGTCAGTCCACACAGAATTTTACTTCGCCGCTTCCTGCCGAGTATTCCATTAGCGCCTCCAAATCGTCCGCGTCCGGATATAAAAATGTGAAGCGCGTCAAGCAATATGAGTTTGCGCATCGTGATGTCCCGGCTTCATTCGACGGTTGCCGGCTGGCTTTTGTTTCCGATTTGCATTACCAGAGCTTGCTGAAAGAGGAAGGTTTGGGAGATATAACCCGCCTGTTGAATGACCTGAAAGCCGATGCCTTGCTGATAGGCGGTGATTTGCATGAGGGTTGCGGATATGTTCCCGATGTGATAGCGGCATTGGGAGCTGTAAAGACGCCTTTGGGTACTTATGCCGTTCTTGGAAACAACGATTATGAGGCCTGCTATGATGATATTCTGAAAGAAATGGAGCGTCAGGGCATCCGTCTGCTGGAGCATAAGGTGGATACCTTAAAGCGGAACGGCGAACGGATTGTGATAGCCGGAGTGCGCGACCCTTTCAACCTCGAACAGAACGGGCAGTCGCCTACACTTTCCCTTTCTCCCGATGACTTCGTTATACTGCTGACGCATACTCCCGACTATGCCGAAGATGTTCCCATTACCAATACCGACTTGGTTCTTGCCGGGCATACGCATGGCGGACAGGTTACTTTATTCGGTTTGTACGCACCTATCATTCCCTCTCATTACGGACAACGTTTCCTCACCGGGTTGAGGTATAATTCTAATAACACTCCGATTATCATTACCAACGGCATCGGTACTTCCAACAAGAATATCCGCTTGTTTGCACCGAGTGAGGTGGTGGTGATTACGCTGAAACGGCTGAAGTAAGTCCGGAACTAATTTTTTTTTCCTATAATGATAATCTGTTTTGATGTACATCAAAACAGATTATCATATATATAAGAATAGAGGATTTTCTTGGATTTTAGTTTGTACCTGCATCCCTTCCACCCTTTCGGAACCTCCTATTCATGCGGGGTAGCGGGTGGAACCGGCTTTTTGCTTTCCTAATGCCGCACCTTAGTCCCCCTAACCTCACACCTCAACTCTTCAAATGCCTGTGGTTTGCAAGACAAATGCCCGTGGTTAAGGGAGCTGAAGTGTGAGGTTAGGGGGACTAAGGTGTGTTGTCCGGGAAGCTGAGATGTGTCATTGGAATTGCCGGGATGTGCAGTCTGCGATATGGGGTTCCACCCGCTATCCCGCATGAATAGGAGGTTTCAGGAGGGTGGAAGGGTAGGGGCGTGAAACTGTATTAGGTAGATAAACGGAGGATGTATCGGAAAGAATTGCATGATGCGTAGGGGACAAACGCATTATTGGTTAAAGCCAAACGCATCATGTATCTACTCGTAATATATGATGCGTTTGACTTGTCATACTTCTTGCTGAAGTCTGAGAATATGTAGGGAGTTTTTATACGTAAGGATTGACTTCTACATCCACTTCCGTGTCAGTTACCGTATTGTCTACTCCTATGTTTAAGTCGATATGTCCGCTGGGGCTGATTTTTACTTTCAGCTTGTACCATTTGGCGGCTTCAAGATTCACAGTGGTACCGGCTTTGCGTAGAATACCTTTATAAGTGCCGGATATCTCACATTTCAGAGTAGGGTCTTGGTCTATATTGAAAAATACGGCATCGTAAGCACTACCTCCTTGTGACGGGGTGTATTTGCCGTTGGCATCGAATTCTATTTTTCGGGACTCATTCGAGGCTTCATAAACGGTTACTTTATAATCTGTGAAATACTTTGTAAACTCCTCATCGTACACAATGCTGACTTTGGCGTTTGCCATAGTGCAGCTTACGGTGACATCACTTGTGCTGCTTACCGCGATAGCGAAAGCGTCACTTGTGCCTGTGTATCTCACTTGACCTGCTCCGCCATTGGCTGTCTGAGCTTCCTCTTCCGTACAGCTTTGCGCCGCTACGGCATAACCTTCTCCGCTGGGAAATATAGGATTGGTGTTCATAAAGTTCAGATAATTCGTAGGCTCTAATACGCTTTTGCCATTCTGAAGAACTTCTATCCAATAGTCCTTAGCTTCATCCGTGGTAAGTATTTGGTAAGCACGGGTACTCACTTCTATTTCCGGGTTCACAGTATTCCCCAAAGATAGATTTATTTGTCCATATCCCTGTACGGGCTCATCATTGCCGGTGCAAGCTGCTGCCATTAAAGCAATTCCTGCTAATACTAAAAGGTGTTTCATTATTATTGTTGAGTTTTTATTATTCATAAATTAATTCTATATCGTCAATAAATAATTGACTGCCAACAAAACGGGCATTTTTGAAAGGAGTAGAACTTGCATCTACTAATGTTGTACTAGAAAAAGCCTTATTTTCTCCTGATTGGAAGAACACACCGATGTAATAGGCTTTGGCTTGCATATCTATATAATTGAAAGATAATTCTTGCCTTTTATACTGATTAATAGAATTTTCTTTTAAAATTTGAGTTTCTGCAATTACATTTTTAGTACTGTCATAGAGTTTAGCATATGCAATGCAGTTGTCTCCACCATTCCCTGGTATATACTTGCAATAGAATGCGATACTATTTGGGCGGGAATTATGAGAAATACCTAAATCATATGTGTCTTTGTCTTTATTGTATGTGCCAGTGAATAAATAGCCTGGATAAACAGTGTTATTTTCTTGTGTATAACTTATAACTTCACTTTCTTCCCATTTTCCATATACTCTTCCGTTATATAAAGCTAATGTAGAAATATTCGCTGCATTACCTATATGAGAATCTGTTGTAGAGGTAGTTCCGGAACACCATTTCCACCATACAGCATAGCTTCCTTTTGTGTCGGCAGGCCATATAGTACCTGCCGTACTACTTGCATTAGAAGAAGCACCATCTGTAGTTTTTGCATTTCGGGTATCCCATCCTGTTGCTTTTACTAAATTTATTTTTGCACACCAACTTGCTCCTTGCCCTCCATATAATTCATCTTGGCTCCAACTTTCCATATCTCCATTATTTAGAGATTGTGCATCCTCTGTCCTTAAACTTTTTGATGTATTAATACTTACTATGTTACCAAAACGTGAACGTATAGTGTAAGTTGTAGAAGGTTGGAGTCCTTTTATTACCCAATTACTATTTTCAAGTATTGCTTGATGCCATTCTATCCCATCAGTTGATGCTTCATATGTAATGTTTCTTATTACTTTTTCTGCCATTTCAGGTTGAGAAAGCATATTTTCCTTTGTCATTGGATTTATATAAATACGTTTACTCCACACATTTCCTTCTACTTGTTCCGGCAATGTAAAGGAAGGTAAATTGGGATTGCAATTCAATGTATAGCGATTTGCAATAACAACTTCTTTCAGATTCCAAGAATTGGATTTTTCTTCATTTATAGCATTTGTACCTGACAGGGTTAATATATAATCTTTACCGGACGGTACGAAATAGTCAGCATTGTTTGTTATCTCTTGTGTACTTGTTCCATCGGAGATTTCAATTTTGTAGCTTTTATACTGTTCGAGTAACTTATCTGCTATTGCAGGATGCACAATTGCACATGACAACTTTACTGAAATACTTTTCTCTATTTCTGTTGCCATTATTATTTGAAACTCTTCAGTGGAAGTATATAAGTAGGGAGTTGTTCCCATTGTTTCTTCTCCGTAACGAGCCTCCAATTTATAAAAACCTTCGTCTAACACCAAAGATGTGAGTTCACCGGACTGCTCGTATACCACAACTCCTGTTTGAGTATTAGTAACTTTGTACGTCAGTTGGTCACGCGTTGGCGCTTCATAAGTACTTGTTGTACGGGTAATTGCTTCAGCTGAGGCTTCTACCGAAATCTCTACATCCTTCAGTACAAGCCGTCCTTTTCCTTTGGCAGGTGATTGCAGAATGTCTTCTTGACAACCCACAATACCGCAAAGCAGGCATAGTATTAATATGTATTGTATTCCGTTTCTCATATCTTCTTATCCCTTTCAGTAATCATAATCCAAACTAAACGCATCTACGCAGAGAGTACTTCCGTCCCCTCCTACAAAGAAGTCCCCGTATTTACTTGCCGAGCAAACGATAATGAGGTAAGTAGGTATACGGTTGGTGGCACGATAATCTAATTCTAATTCAAATTGTTGATAGTCTGTCACCGTGCTTCCGCTGCTCATTTCGGCATACGCTATCACGTGTTCATCGTTCTTGTCGAACAGCTTGCGGTTGGTGGCACGGGTGCGTATTTCTACCGGTTCCGTCCAGTCACCTAAAGCGATGTAGATGAAACAAGTGTCCGGTACTCCTTTGTAATCCTTGAATCGTGCATAGTCCTGATGGCTTTCGTCAGGTATACTGGAAATCGGAGCAGTGGTATATTTGTAATATCCTTTCAGCTTGGTAGGGCGACCGGTGAAAGGCTGACCGAAATTCAGAATACCGTTTGTTCCGTCTATCTTGATGAAGTTGCCCACAAACAAGTTGCCGGCGGCAAATTTCACAATCACATTCTTGGAGGTCAGTTTGGCTGCTTTGCCTGTTCCGGTCGCCGTGTCGTCGGTAGAAACGGAGTTGCTGGAACTGGCGGTGGTGACACCCACGTTACCGGTATCCCAGAATTGTTGCCCGTTCTCTTCCCAAGGATTGGCAACTTTGCCGCTCATGTGCCAATAATCGAAAGACGCGTTCGGTAACTCTACCGCAGTAGTGGTAGTGAAAGTCTTTTCCGTACTGACGGATGTGCCCGAATAGGCGCGGCAAGCATAGGTCGTTGCAGCTTTCAGGTGAGGAATGCGCGCCGAGAAACTGCCGCCTGTGGTCTGCATATACGAGGCGTCCACTTTCTGCCATTCATCGGAAGTAGCTTCGCGTATCTCAAACCCGTTGTCTTCGCCGGCAAGACCCTCGCCATACAGCCAAGCTACGTTGACCCAACCGTCTGCCGAAGTAACCCGTACAGCATCAGTTTCGAATACGTTCAGCGTCCAGTCTTCCAATACATCACGGTAGGTCACTATCACTATCTGCGGCTTGCCGCCCGAAAAGTTCATAACGGTGGAAGCGCCGTCATATCCGTGTATCGTAGCCCCTGTAGGCCCCAGTTTCAAGTCAGTAACTTTGATTTTCTCAAGATTCTGTTCTTTGCTGACGTAAGCGATGGCTCTGTGCTCCTTTTCGCTGACATAGAAAACCGGTTCTCCTATCTGGCCTTCTACCGCAAAGCGGCGTTCGATGGGCTGCTTACCTATAATCTTCCAAGGGTAGTCTTGATAGAGAGACAAGATAACCGTTTGCGGATTGGTCAGGTCGAAAGTTGTATCCGCACGCAATATGCTTTTGGCGCCTGCCGTCATCTCCACCTTCTTGATATATACTTTCTTCATATTTACCGTATCGGCAAGGGTGACCGTCACTGTACGGTTTTCTGTGCTGATAACCGCTCCCGTGGTTTCCCCCTCTACCTCAAGTGCGGTGATATCGAGCTTTACGGTGGGGTAGGGCACATTGTTTTCTATGCAGGAGGTCAGCAGGGCTGCCAGCAGCATGAACAATCCGGTGATATATGTTTCTATCTTCTTCATTTATGTCTTACAAGCAAAGTGTAATTCCTATATTGATATTGAACAAATTGATTTTGAAGTTTGCACCGCTGGTACTTCGTTTACCGGTTTCGCCTTCATTATTCTTTTGTTTCTCTATTCTGTATTTGAAGCCGACAACTCCAAAGGACATCTCGGCGCATACATTCTCCATGATGAATACGGCCACACCGGGGTTTAGTCCCAAGTGTATTTCGTGTATCGTTGTCTCCGTGCGCTTCAGGGTTTCTTCCTTGCCGCGGCTGAATACGCTGCTTCCGTTGTTGTAGGAGAGGGAACTCTCATTGAAAAAACCGAAACGCTTGCCCCTGTCCAGTCCCACATAAGAACGGTGGAACAGGGCGATGCTATATGAGTCTTCCGAATAGCGTATGTCTTTAAGGTCGAAACTCAAATCATCGTCAATGCTCAGTGAGATATTTCCCAAGTCGGCTACGGTATGGTTATAACCGGCTTTCAGTCCCACTATAATGTTGTCTTTAAAAGCATAACCCACGAACGGCTTTACCGACAACGTACGGAAGTTACAGTCAAAGTCCTTTAGCAATGAAAAGAGCAGCCTGCTGTCTTCTCCGTCAAAATTCACGTACGAGAACGTCAGCCCGCCCACCCATTTCTTTTTGGGGATGAAGCGGTAGTTGATGATACCCCGGTCGAAACGTCCGATAGGCTTGGTGTAGATAATATCGGTACTGTCCACCGGTGAGGCTTTCGCTTCAGGGCGTTCAATGTAAATCGTATCGTGCACATATATTGTATGCACCTCTTGTGCGCCTGCCATTTCCGCTCCCGCTATAATGCACACTATATATATAAGTAACTTCTTCATCCTCTCTTACAAATAAAAGGCCAGTCCCAAGCCTATGGAAAATAAGTTTATCTTAAAATTGGCACTGCTGGACGAATATTCGCCCTGATACACCTGATTGGTGACCTGCTTGGTCTTGCTGAAGTTCAAGCCAAGTACGCCGATACTGACCTCTACGGCTGTATAGTTGTTGATGAAAGCCACAATGCCCGGGGCGGCTCCGATGCTCATGCCGGTGGTAGTGGCAAAGGTTCCGGTGACGGACTCGTCTTTTCCGTTTATCACCCTGGACTGGCTGCCCGACCATTCAAGCTGGGTCTCATTAAACAGCGCGAAACGCTTGCTCCGGCCCAAGCTGATATAGTTGCGCAGAATCAGCATGCCGGAATAGGTATGCTTTAACTGGTACAAGTCGTTGATGTCGAACTGGTTGTCATCATCAACATTCAAGGTCAGCCCGTCTATTTTCATCAGGGTACGGCTGTAGGCGAAGCGCCCGCCGGCTGCCATATTGTTCTTGAAAGCATAGCATATCAAAGGACTGACTTTGAAAGTATAGCCGTCGGAATTGAATCCGTCGATAATCAGGAACTGATAATTGTCTTCGGTGTGCTCCGAATAGGATATGGAACTTCCTACGACCCATTGCCCTTTGGGTACAAAAGTGCTTTGCTCGATGTGGCGCTTGAACTCTTGTGCCCGGGCTTTACCGCCTGCAATGACAGCCAGAATCAGTACTATAATGATTGTTTTTTGTCTCACTTCCCGATGTTTTTTATTCGTAAACTAATTCTAAGTCGTCAAGCCACATGGTACTGCCTACCCCGCCGCTGAAATAATCACCGTACTTGCTGGATGAAGCTACGATGATGATAGCCGTAGGTTTCCGGTTGGTGTAGCGATAGTCCACCGGAATGGTGAACTCTATCATCCCTTCGCCTTCGGTAGAAGAGGTGAAGTCCTTTTCACCGTAGCCTATGATATATTCACTGTTCACATCAAACAATTGCGCACTGTTGATATTCTTGAAATTGGTCTTGACGATTACCGGCCAAGTCTCGCCGCCATAGCTTTCGCCGGGCCAGTTGCCCAGTACAATGAAGATACTGCCTATGTCGGGGTCGCCGGTATTGATATAGTCGCAATTGTTGTCGTTGTCTACCGTAGCGGATATATAGCGTACATAGCCATGTAGTGCTGTCGGGCGGGAATTGAACGGACGTCCCCAACCTATTACTCCGTTTCCGGTAACACCATCCATTTTGGTTTCCAAATATTTTCCGGTAAATATGTTTCCTGCGGCAAACTGTCCGATACCCAACATACTGGCGAATTTGGACTCCAACTTGGCTGCATAGTTGCCGCTGTGTTTCACCGCATCGTCCGAGGTAGTGATGTCCACACTTGCTTTCTTGGAACCATGATTACCGGTATCCCAAAACATCGTTCCGCCGGACTCGAACACATAAGCCGGCTTGGAACCGTGCCAGTTCTCGAATCCCGAATTGGGAAGCTGCGCCGCCTTTTCGGTAGTGAACTTGCAGACCACCGAGGATGCTTTCTCTCCCGCTACGGCTACGTACTCGTAGGTGGTGGCAACTTTCAGTCCGGTGACGGAAGCTGTCAGTTCTTTACCTGTCAGGGTTGCTTCTGTTTCCTCCCATGAGGACGAACCTACTGCCCGGTATCGGAATGTCAGCGGCTCGGCTGTTTCTTTCATCAAACCGCCTCGCAGGGTGGCTTTGGATGTCCATACTTCGCCTTCGAGAGCGTCTTTGGTCAGCACCGTTGCATCGGAAGCCGATATGGAGAGTAATCCTTCGTTGGTGCGTCCGCGGGCATCGGTGGCGTGTAGCACGATGTTGTATGTTCCTTCCTTGGCAGTGATTTGCTTCATCAAGTGGTCCGAGAAAGTTACCGTCATGGTTCCCATACCGCTACCTGCATTGTATACGGAGACGAATTCCAGCCCTTTGTCTTTCAGGCGTCCTCTTTCCATAGGCGTCAGTTTCATGAGATTCATTTGTGCAGGAAGTCCGCAGTCCGCCAATTGCCGGCACGACATGGAGAGCTCTTTCAGAAAGGCTGTGGTGGTTACGGTATATTCCAACTTTGTGCCTTGATTTATCTCGTAAAAAGCGGATGAAGTGATGTCAAAACCCACCCCTTGGAATATGGGACGCTGGTAGATTTGCACTTCTTCGGTTTCTGTTTTTATGGGTTCGGCATTGACGCTTACCTGTACCATACCGCCGCCTACTTCGTATTCCGTAGGTACAAAGTTGAAAGAGAGATCGTAGCGGTAGGCGGATTTCACATCCTTAATGTTTTCTTCTTTGGTATAGTTCTTACCGTCGGGAGTGGTTGCTTCCAACTTCCAAGACAGAGTTCTGTCGTCTTCGGGCAACATATAGTATCCTATGGAATCTTTGCTCTCCGGCAGGTAATTTAATGTTCCGTCCACGCTGGAAACCGTGACTTTATAAGTCTGGAAAACGGATCTCAATACTTCATCGTACTTTACGGCAACTACTGTGTTGGCAATGCCGCAGGTCAGGTTGAGATTGGTTACTTCTCCGCTGTTGATGTCGAATGGCTTTGCTTCTCTGTAGAATTTGGTCTCGAAAGATGCAGGCACCGAATCTCCGGCAATCACTTGGGCTGTATAACTTCCGGAAGAGAGGTAGAGTGCTCCGGGCACTTCGTTGACACCTGTATAGCGGCGTATCACTCCCTTGTCACTGAAAATGCTGATAGTACAATGTTGCTGTAAAGAGTCTTGCAGCTCATCGGACATCGCACGGGTAGTTACGCTTATCCGGTCGGTTACACCGACTTGCAGATGAAGTGTACCTTCTCCGTTCAGGATGTCTTTTTCCGTACAGGAGGTGAGGGCAATCACCGCTGCACATATTAAGCTGTATTTTATATATTTCCTTATCATCGAGCTTTAATTAATTTACTTTTAAAGTCAATATGGCGGAGGCTGTTTTTCCCGTATTGTCCGTAACCTTCAGACTGAACTGGTGAGTACCGGAGAAACCGGCCAGCATACCTGTGAATCCGCTGATGTCAAAATCCATATCAGTCTTTCCGGTTACTTGGTCTCCGTAAGGTAAACCTAAGTTTTTGATAGTTCCTAATATGTTCTCTGCCGGATTTGCCAAGTCAAAGTCCGTGAGGTGCAAGTCGGCAATAGCTCCGGTAAAGTCCGAGCTGCTGGATGTGATGCCTACTTCCAGTTTCTGGATGCTGTTTGGCGCTGCGATTTTTACAACAACCGGATAAGGATTCTCCGGGGAAGTCTCTGCCGGAATGGTAATGCTTTGATTGATATCGAAATCCTTACCCACGATAGTTGGTTGGGTCTGGTCGTCTGGCTCGTCCGGATCGGGATTATCGGGAATCAACTCTTCATCTTCCGGATCTATGGTGATGTCTTTTTCAACAATATCGCAGGTGACGTCTATTTGTATATTAATACCTCCCATCTCTCCATTTTCGCCGTCACCCCCGCTGTTTTCTTTCATTGAATATTTGATGATGCGCTCTTCTCCGGGTTGCACGTCGATGAATGCTTTGGACATCGTAACCTTTTCTCCGTTTACAGTCGCACTCAGGTCGGTTATCAGAATGTTTGTTTCGCCGATAGCTTTGAAATATCCTGCGCGTGTTTCATCTTTGGCATATTCCAGATGACCTTCTCCAAGAGAAACTCCCACTTTGGAATCCTCTCCGAGCAGGGCTTTAAGCTCATCGTCATACTCTATTCTAACTTTGATGTTGTTCAGGGAGCAAACCAACGCTTGCAGGTCGGTTACTGTATTCTCGGTTATTTCAAAATCTTGCTTGGCAAAATAATAGGGTTTCTCGAATTCAGCCGGCTGCACCTCGTGAGACATGGCAGTAATACTGTAATGGCTTACTTTGAGAGTGAATATTTCGGGCATTTCGCTATACTTCCATTCTTGCACCATTTTTCCTTCTTTATCCTTATCGTAGATGCGGATAATGAAATCATTCGTACTGACAGCACGGGTTACGGTGGAAGTACTCTCGTCAACAGAAACTTGGAGGGCAGACAAACTTATTTGTCCTTCAGCGCGATTGTCTACTTCTTCAGTGACTTTTCCGCTATTCCACGTTTCACGCTCGCATGAAGAGAATGCAAGTAATGTGAAAAACGCCAGGGTAAATATTGCTGTTAGATTCTTCATATTTCGTTGTTTATTTCTTTAATATTCTAATGAGACATTGTCGATGGTTAATATATTGCCGATATGACGGGAGTCACCGTATCCGCTAAACATTCCGCTATTACCCACAACAGCTAATGTGGAGGGAGAGTCGGATGCGCTCGACAAGAACATAATTGTTATATATTTGGCTTTTTTTGCTTCTGTATAGTTTATGTTAATAGTACCGGGCAGGTAATTGTTGGTAGTTGTGGAAATGATCAGTTCTCCTTTACCTATTACCGTTCTATTCTCATCTTCTAAAACCACATACGCTTTTGCTGATTCTCCATTGTATGAATAAAATGTATAATAGAAGTGAACGGCAGCCGGACGGGATTCAAATGAATGTCCCAAAGTTTCTGTTTGAGTCTTACGGTCGTATGTGCCGATAAATAATCTTCCTGCTGTTCTTTGGTCTGCATAGTTTACGCCGGTATCAGTTCCGGGTCCCCAGTTGTTTTTACCCCAACCGACTGTCGATAGCTCTACTGATACATTTCCATCGAAAGCTCCGGTATTTAAGCTCATTCCTTTATACGTGTTTAAATGCCAGCTTGCGGTGTGCATATTGGCAGCATTGGTTGGCACACTACCCGGATATGCGCCATAATACCATGATGCATCAGCCAACTCTTGGGTGGTCTTATCATTATATGTACTCCACCATCTGTCTGTATCTGTTGATTTGTAAGGATGGTAAGCATAGATAACTTGTCCGCCAATGGCTGAGCTTTTCTCCCATACTTTGTTTTCCGACCATTCTTCAAAATCGGAATTGGGTATTTGCAATTCTTCTTCCGTCTTGACAGAAATCTCATTGAGCACTTTGATTGTATTCGTTCCTTTGATGATTGCTTTGAATGTATAGTTAGTATTAGGTTCCAATCCGGTTACTTCAATTGCTTCTTTTACCTTTTTTTGCGTTGGAGAAGACCATGCACCCGATTCTTTTTTGTACTCTAAGGTAATGTCATTTACGGTTTTGAGGTATTCGGTTGTTCCTTCCGTATCTCCTACTAAATATATGGTAGCTTTCTTTGCCCATACACTCCCTTCCGGAGAAGATAATGAACATGAGGATTCTCCAATTCCCACGGTTACTATATTTTCTTTATCACCTGCGATGATTTTGATTTGTTGCGGGTCTTGTATTTCTTCGAACGGCAGGAAGATTTGATGCTTTTCTACATCACTTTCCACTTTTGCAGGAGTGAGCGACTGCCAATATCCGTATGCTTGATATTGATACCGGACTTTGCTGATGTCTCCTTTTAGAGTTATGGTCAGCTGTATGGAGGTACTTCCCCGCATGACGTTCATAGGCTGGGCCACATCAAAATCATTGGACAAGGATTTTATTTTGAGCACTAACGGTACTTCGCTCACTTTATTCAGCTTGTCTGTGGCAATAAGAGTAAAAGTACTTTCACTGTTCGCTTCAGAATAGGCTATATTAACCAATACTTTGGTAAAGTCCAGTATTGCCATCTTATCAATATTGGCACTCAGTCCTTTGGTTGCCAACCCTAATCCTTGCATGGTGGCAAGAACACTCGGGTCGGGATTAGCTAAGTCTATTTCGTCGGGCCAGCCTTTTTCTATGAGGGAGGGCGAACGGGTTATCAGTATGCACTTGGCAATACCGCCACGTGCCGTCAACAGGGTGGACAGTTGCGATTTGGGTTCTGTCCATTCTATTAATTCCTGTGCCACTCCCGACTCAAATCCTGTTGGAGTGAAAAAAGGCGGATACGTATTCAGGGCTTCATCCGAGATATTGATAACTATCGGCTCTCTCTCCGTTTCTTCACTGAAAGATATGTTCAGTTCGGTTCCGCCCGCATTTACATCAAATTTGATACGATAATGTGTACGCGCTTTTGCATCTTCAATGGGAGAGGGCTCAAATGTTACCTTGTTTCCTTGTTGCTTGCTGCCTGTCATGTAAATGCTTACTTTTCCGGGCTTGACGTATGCCGCACGTGTTTCGCTCTTACTGAATGTAATGTCTGACCCTCCGGCCGGACGTATCTTAACGGAATAGTCGGTGAAGTATTTTTTGAAAGTTTCTGTATATTCAGTGGTGATTTTTACATTGGCGAGACGGCAAGTTACGGATACATCCGTGCTTTCACTTTTCTTGATAGAAAAGTCCTCTATCCCTTCATAATATGGAGCATCAAAACCTTGTGTCTCGATGTTTCCATAAGCTGCCTTCAAGGTATAATTGCCGGCCGGTATCTCTGTGCCGTCTGTAAAGTCGGCATATTTATCCCATGAGAGTTTTATGCTATTATTCTGAAGAACTGCAATAGTGAAATTGTTTATATCGGGTTTTGTACCTTCATCAGTAGTTGCGCGTGTGATGGTACTTTCCACGCTTGTATCGGCTGCCAATCTTAGATTAAGCTTGCCTCGGTTTGATATTTGTTCGTCATCCTGTTCACATCCGGATAATATGAAACATATAGTTGCAAACAGGGTCAGAATAGTTGTGTATTTTTTGCCCATTGACAATACTTAATTATCTTTTTTACCTATTAAAATCTAAAACTGGGGACAAAGATACTGTTTTTTGGCGATAAAATAGCCCTGTAAAGCCTTATTTTACAGCGATAAATGAAAAATGGGACATCATTTGTCCCATTTCCTGCAAAAAAAGAAAAGTTGTTTAAAGTGCTTTTTAGCTTATTTTTGATTATGAATTGTTAGGGTTGGGGCAGTAATACCACTCCTTGTTTCTTCTTCCCGTCCATTTTGGCCGTTATCGGATGCTCGAAACGGACATGGCGCAAGTATTTGGTCTCATGCACAGCAGGTTGTGCATTCAGGAAGTCTTGATTGTATACACCGTCGTTCATAAACGCATTAATCGTAAAATAGCCTACTCCAAAGGAAGTAAGGTTCTGGAAGAAGTGCGTTCCCTGACTGGGATCGACACGGTAATTCGTCAGTCCGGCTTCCACGATGATACGTGCGGCACTGATATGAGGCCATTTCACGGGAATACCCAACCAAGTATCACTGCTACCCCAACGTCCGGGGCCTATCAGAATATAATTCTTTCCTTCATTTAAGAATTGTTGGTTCAGCTTTTCTATCTCCCAAGCAATTTCCTGATTGTGGGAGGCGCTGTAATCATCGGTCTTTACATAGATTACGTCCTGCAGTTCGTTCATGATGCCATGTCCCAGGGAGTTGTTGGAACGGAGCAGCAGGTTTTCATCGGGAATAGCCGTGAGGTCCTCATCGAGCATTTCCTTGCTGTCGACAATCGGACGGATTTGCAATAGGTAGAATGTGCCGGTCTTGTCTTTTTCCCGGCTCATGGTAGCTGCGAATTCAATCTCTACAGGACGGCGCATCTCCTGTTGCCCGTATTTCAATGCCAATTGCAGAATACGGGGCAGGGGGAATACATCATGTTGCAAGATGTTGGCAAAGGTGATGACTTTACGTCCGCCCGGATATAAACCGTCGCGGATAATCTGGTCGTACGGGTCGTAGGTGGAAGCTATGTAATTGAGCGAACCGTCTTTCTCGGCCTCTTTTACGTGCAACTTCAATAGGTTGAAGCCGTCGTCGATAGAGAAATCGTGACCGGCATTACGCAAATCGAGGGCATAGAAACGTGTCTGGGTTTCTTTCAGCGCAATTTCCATTTCACTGGTTTGCAGCACCTGATTGGGGTGGTAGGGAGAGAAGCGGAGGGTCATGCCGCCATCTACGATATATTTACCTAAGCCGAGTGCCAGGTTGACAATGCCTTCTTCGGCTTTTTCGTCGCCGATAGGGTAGTAATTGAGCGAGCGTGCCACACCCGACATGGAAGGATAGTAACGGTCACCATATTGGTTGCCGACCACTTCTTGCAGGATAACGGCCATCTTCTCTTGGTCGATTACATTGCTTGTGGCCTGCATATAAGCCTTGGAGTCACGGAAATATACAGAGGCATAAACCCCCTTGATTGCATCACTGAGCATACGGAGCATTTCATACTTGTCATCCAGGTAAGGAATCATATAAGTATTGTATATTCCGGCGAAAGGTTGGTAATGCGAATCTTCCAGCAGGGAGGAGGAACGGATGGCGATAGGCGATTTTACTACATCGAAGAAAGTAAAAAAGTCTTCAACCAGACGGTCGGGCAGCTTGGCTTTCAGGAAATAACGCAGAATCACATCATCGTCTGCGTCAGAGAGGGCTATCTGATACAGATTGTTGGTTTCCATGAACTCGTCGAATACATCTGTACAGAGCACTACGGTCTTGGGGATGGCAACACGGGCGTTCTCAAATTCTTCGAATTCGGGGTGGTGTTTCACCATGTTGTCGATGAATGCGAGGCCACGTCCTTTTCCGCCCAATGAACCGTCTCCGATGCGGGCGAAATTCGAGTAACGGTCGAAACGGTCACGTCTGAATACCGCTACCACTCCCTGGTTCTTCATCTTGCGGTACTTCACGATTGCCTCGAAGATGATTTTGCGATGGGCGTCTACGTCTTGCAGGCTGTTCCATGTAATGGGCTTCAGGAACTCGCCAATGGGGAACATGGCACGCGAATAGAGCCAGCGGCTCACATGGTTGCGGCTGATATGGTACAGGAACGATTCTGCCGGTACTGCAAAGAGGATGTTCTGAAGTTCCTTCAGGTTTTTGACGCGGGCGATTTCTTCCAATGTGTCGGGGTTGCGGAAGATGAAGTCGCCGAAACCGAAATTATCCGATACGATACGGCGTAAGTCCACGTCCATCTTCTTGGAATTCTTGTCGATGAAAGACGCATCGTATTTGGCGGCATACAATACGTTTTCCGATTCGGAAGATTGTATAATCAACGGGACAAACGGGTCTTCCTTGCGTATGGCGGCACATAACTTTATACCTGCAAGCGCGTCTTTTTCACCACGCTCTATGCGGGGAAAACGAACGTCTGTGATAACTCCCAAAATGTTGTTCTTGTATTTTTCGTATATGCCGATTGCTTCATTATAAGTACGTGCAAGGACTATTTTAGGGCGTCCTCTCATGCGGAGCGTACGTTGGTGGGCGTTCAGGGCTTCGGTAGAGAATTCCTGACTCTGTTTTAATACGAATTTATAGAGGTTGGGCAGGATGGAGGAGTAGAAGCGGATGCCGTCTTCTACCAGAAGGATGATTTGCACACCGACTTCGCTGACATCATGCTCCAGATTCATTTTGTCCTCAATCAGTTTGATGATAGACACCAACAAGTCAGTATTGCCCAACCAGCAGAAGATGTATTCGAACGGACTGAGGTCTTCATTGGCAATGCGTTTGGTGATGCCATGACTGAACGGGGTCAGAATTACCATGGGAATATGCTCGTATTGTCCTTTGATATTTCGTGCCACATCAAACCCTTCATTGTCTCCTGTTCCGGGCATACATATAATAAGATCGTAGGGCATGGAAGACAGTTGCGCCAATGCCTCCTCGCAAGTGGATACCTGCGTGAAACGTGGCGGATAGCGCAAGGAGAGCGAGGTGTATTCATTGAAGATTTTTTCGTCGATACGTCCGTCGTCTTCCAGCATGAAAGCGTCATAAGGGTTGGCGATTAAAAGCACATTGAAGATACGTCGTGTCATGAGGTTGGCAAACTGCGTATCTTTGAAATATAGCTGGTTCAATTTAAACTTACTAAGCATGGATTCTCATGGTTTATTAGTTCGGAGGACAAAAGTAGCAATTAAAATGAAGAATGAAGAATGGGGAAGAAAGATTTGCTTTGGCAATGTATTTGCATAGGACAGCTTAATTCCGGTTTTCTCATTATTTATATTCTATGAAATCTGACGTTTTATTATTATTTAATCAAAATATTGCTGCAATGCTTAGGCGTTTTGAAAAGTTTTCCTATATTTGCAGTGTTGTTTGTTGACATTTTGCTCAAAACAGCGTTAACTAACGAGGTAAGAACCTTTAAAACGTAATATTATGAATATCGAACGTATCATGTCCTCTTTGGAGGCAAAGCATCCCGGCGAGTCTGAATACCTTCAAGCCGTAAAGGAAGTACTTCTTTCTATCGAAGATATCTACAATCAGCATCCAGAGTTCGAAAAGGCTAAGATTATAGAACGGTTGGTTGAACCTGACCGTATTTTTACTTTCCGTGTTACGTGGGTGGATGATAAGGGTGAGGTGCAAACCAATCTCGGTTATCGTGTACAGTTCAACAACGCCATTGGCCCGTACAAAGGCGGTATCCGTTTCCACGCTTCCGTGAACCTCTCTATCTTGAAGTTCTTGGGATTTGAACAAACTTTCAAGAATGCTTTGACTACTCTGCCTATGGGTGGCGGTAAAGGTGGTTCGGATTTCTCTCCGCGTGGCAAGAGTGATGCGGAAGTGATGCGTTTCTGCCAGGCTTTCATGCTGGAGTTATGGCGTCATCTTGGCCCGGATATGGATGTGCCTGCCGGTGATATTGGCGTAGGCGGTCGTGAAGTGGGCTATATGTTCGGTATGTATAAGAAGCTGACGCGTGAGTTCACGGGAACATTCACAGGTAAAGGTCTGGAATTCGGCGGTTCACTGATACGTCCTGAAGCAACAGGATTCGGCGGATTGTATTTCGTACATCAGATGTTGGAAACCAAAGGCATTGATATTAAGGGTAAGACAGTTGCCATCTCCGGTTTCGGAAATGTGGCTTGGGGTGCAGCTACCAAAGCTACTCAGCTGGGTGCGAAAGTTGTCACTATCTCCGGTCCCGACGGCTATATTTACGACCCGAACGGTATCAGTGGTGAAAAGATAGATTATATGTTGGAACTTCGTGCATCGGGCAATGATATTGTAGCTCCGTATGCTGACGAATTCCCCGGCTCTACTTTCGTTCCCGGCAAACGCCCATGGGAAGTGAAAGCTGATATTGCTTTGCCTTGCGCAACGCAGAATGAGCTGAATGGTGAAGATGCACAGCACTTAATTCATAATAAAGTGACTTGTGTAGGCGAAATCTCCAATATGGGATGTACTCCCGAAGCTATCGACCTCTTTATCGAGAACAAGATTATGTATGCACCGGGTAAAGCTGTGAATGCAGGCGGTGTGGCTACCAGTGGTCTGGAAATGTCACAGAATGCCATGCACCTTAGCTGGAGCGCTGCCGAAGTGGATGAAAAACTTCATGCCATTATGCACGGTATCCATGCCCAGTGTGTGAAATATGGAACTGAACCTGACGGCTACATTAACTACGTGAAAGGCGCCAATATTGCCGGCTTCATGAAAGTAGCCCATGCCATGATGGGCCAGGGAATTATCTAAAGAAAAACTTTGTTTAGTTGTATTTGTATTTGTGGTTTGTGCTGCCCCGGCCTGCGAAGGTGTGGGCAGCATTATTTTTTTTATTACCTTTGCATCTCGAAATTATAAATAACAAAGAGATGTTACAACCGGAGTTGAAATTAAGACGTGATAAGATACGTGCTCTCATGGCACAGCAAGGCATTGATGCGGCTCTTATCACTTGTAATGTAAATTTAATCTATACGTACGGACGTGTTGTCAGCGGATATTTATATTTGCCGCTGAATGCCCCTGCACGTTTGTTCATAAAACGTCCTAATGACATTGAGGGCGAACATATCCACCCTATCCGTAAGCCGGAACAGATTATTGAGTTGTTGAAAGAATGCGGTCTGCCTTTGCCGACCAAGCTGATGTTGGAGGGTGACGAACTTCCTTTCAGAGAGTATAACCGCTTGGCTGCCTGCTTTCCTGAAACGGAGGTTGTACCTTGCGGTACTGCATTGATTCGTCAGGCACGAAGCATAAAGACTCCGATAGAAATTGAAATGTTCCGTCGTTCCGGAACTGCCCACACAAAGGCGTACGAACAGATTCCTTCGGTTTATCAGCCGGGAATGACTGATTGCCAACTTTCTATCGAGATAGAACGGTTGATGCGTCTGGAAGGTTGTCTGGGCATTTTCCGGGTATTCGGGCAAAGCATGGAAATCTTTATGGGAAGCCTTTTGGCAGGTGATAATGCGGCAGTACCTTCCCCGTACGATTTTGCATTGGGTGGTAAAGGTATCGACCCGTCATTGCCCGGTGGAGTAAGCGGCACTCTCTTGCAAGAGGGACAATGCTTTATGGTAGATATGGGCGGAAACTTCTATGGCTACATGGGTGATATGAGCCGTGTGTTTTCCATCGGTAAGTTGCCGGAACAAGCATATGCCGCACATCAGACGTGTTTGGAGGTGCAAGAGGCTGTTGCCGCAATGGCAAAACCGGGTACCGTGTGTGAAGATATGTACAACAAGGCTGTTGAGATAGTAACTAAAGCCGGTTTTGCGGACTATTTTATGGGAGTGGAGCAAAAGGCAAAGTTCATAGGTCATGGTATCGGGCTGGAGATAAACGAAATGCCGGTATTGGCTCCCCGCATGAAGCAGGAGTTGGAGCCGGGTATGGTATTTGCTTTGGAACCCAAGATTGTCTTGCCGGGCATCGGTCCTGTCGGAATTGAAAACTCTTGGGTCGTAACAACGGATGGTTTGGAAAAACTGACGTTGTGCAAAGAGGAGATTGTGGAACTGTGATAGATATTAGTCACTTCACCCTTCTATTCAATTGGTTATTAGCCTTGGACGGTTTCGATTTTCCGATTCTCTTTCCTGTCGGTTTGGCTTTATTGTTCCGGTTGGGATGTGATTGTGCTTTTTTAGTCTCCTTCATAATATTCACATAAATAATAGCGGGCGATAAAGTCCCAATTCTTGTGTAAGATTTCTTTGCCGTCGGGAAAAGGAAGTTGTACCTCCGGTAATATTCCTTGGCCCATTCCGTATTTTATTAAATCGAATGGGCAAGTTCCCGGACGGCAGAAAAGTTCGTAACCTTTGGCTGCGGCGCGTTCGGCGTTGTACATAGGATTGTGTGCTTCACGAAAATAGGCAGCTACATCAGGGGCTATCAGCATACCTTTGGCATTGGCGTAGATTACGAACTCTTTGTTATGCTGTAAGTCGGGCAGCAAAGAAGAAGGGGTGTCTTCCCATTTCAAGACCTCAACAAAGAATTTGCAAAGCTCTTTATAGGTAGTAAAGTATAACAGGGGTTTGCCACTACTGTATTCCAGACTGTACTCAACATTCTTGCTCAGTCTTGTTTCCGGAGTAATTTCAGGAAGAGGAGTTGATGGGGTGTCTAATAGATTGGTCCCCGTTACCCATGAAGAAGAAGGCGTTTCGTTGATAGGAGCTTCTTCAAAATTCTCATCCATTAGTTTGTATATTTCTTGGGCTAAGGTCGATAAACCTTTGTCATGCGGATTGTGCAGGGCATATTCGTCCGGTTCATTGAGTGCGGGATGAGATTTTAATGTCCACAGTACGAAAGCTATATCTTCCGGATTGATTTCATCGGGGATGTAGCTGTCGGATAACTGATAGAAGGGAAGATACGTATTATATAATGAATGGTATGTATCGGAGAATATTTTCCAACCTCCTGTCCGGGCAATTACATCTTGAAAATACACACAGAGTGAGATTGCAGCATTTTTCTGCGCATTGTCATCCCCCTCGAATAGAGGAGACAGCTTTATTATCGGCAATATTTTTGCAGCAAAATCAAGATACCATTGGTCGCCGGATAGAATGCGTGTGCGTTTATTGGCTGCTAACCATTGTTTCATGAAAATAGGGGCTGTTTTCATCACTTGTCTGTTTTGTAGGTGATTGATGCTTATGAGGTTATAGCCTTTTTAGCGCCAACTTGATAACTTGTTCTACCGGTGCGTCGGCATCTTCCTTTAAAATGGCCATTACTACTTTTTGCGAGGGAGCTTGTGCAAATCCCAGCATGGTAAGGGCGGCTATGGCCTCTTCCTGTACTTGGGCGTTGGCGGGGGTAAAAGCCGGACCCGTCATGGCGTCCCCTCCGGCAGCCATTCCCGTGGTTTTTATCTTATCTTTTAAATCAACTATCACACGCTGGGCCGTTTTCAGACCTATACCTTTTACTGTTTTCAGTAAATTGGCATTTTCCGTACTGATGACATTTATCAATTCAGAGGGAGATAGGGCTGAAAGAATCATACGTGCCGTATTGCCTCCGATGCCCGATACGGAAATCAGTAACAGGAACAATTCGCGCTCTTGCTTGTCGACAAATCCATATAAGACATACGCATCTTCGCGGATGGCCTCGTAGATGTACAGTTTGCAGTTCTTTTTCCCTTGTATGGCGGCGTATGTGTTTAAGGAGATATTTATGGCATATCCCAAGCCGTTGCAATCTATAATGGCGCTTGCCGGGCTTAGTTCGGCAAGTTCACCTTTAATGTATTCTATCATATCACATTACTCTTTCTTTTCTGCGAATGTAGGAATTATTATCGACTTTTACTCTCTAAAAAAAGAAAAACTCTGTGAAACTTGGGGACTTCTGTACTAAGATATAAATGAAAATGATTACTTTTGCGCTCAGAAAATAGAAAGATGATAACTAAAACCGATAAAAAGATGAAAAAAGTAAGAGCTGCCATCGTGGGTTATGGCAATATCGGACATTTTGTACTTGAAGCATTACAAGCGGCTCCTGATTTTGAAATTGCCGGAGTGGTACGTCGTGCAGGAGCAGAGAACCGTCCTGCGGAATTGAGTGAATATTCCGTAGTGAAAGATATTAAAGAGTTGAAGGATGTAGATGTTGCAATTCTTTGTACTCCTACTCGCAGTGTCGAGAAATATGCTAAAGAAATATTGGCATTGGGTATTCATACGGTAGATAGTTTCGACATCCATACCGGTATTCCGGCATTGCGTCGTACTTTGGATGCTGAGGCAAAAGCCCATAACACAGTGTCTATTATTTCTGCCGGTTGGGATCCGGGAAGCGATTCTGTTGTACGCACCTTGCTGGAAGCCATTGCTCCGAAAGGTATTACTTATACCAACTTCGGTCCGGGTATGAGTATGGGACATACGGTAGCGGTGAAAGCCGTTGAAGGTGTAAAAGCGGCTCTTTCAATGACCATTCCTACCGGAACGGGCATACATCGCCGTATGGTTTACATCGAACTGAAGGATGGTTATGAATTTGAGAAAGTAGCAGCAGCTATCAAGGCAGATCCGTACTTCGTGAATGATGAAACGCACGTGAAGCTCGTTCCCAGTGTAGATGCGCTGTTAGATATGGGTCACGGTGTAAACCTGACGCGTAAGGGTGTTTCAGGAAAAACTCAGAACCAGTTGTTCGAATTCAATATGCGTATCAATAATCCTGCGCTTACTGCGCAAGTGCTGGTGTGTGTGGCTCGTGCTGCAATGCGTCAACAACCGGGTTGCTATACAATGGTTGAGATTCCGGTAATTGATTTGCTGCCGGGCGACCGCGAAGAGTGGATTGCACATTTGGTATAAGAGCATAAAAAAACAGATGATGTGTTTACGTGAAATGCATCATCTGTTAATCTTGTACACATCATCTGTTTCATTGAAGCAGATGATGTGTTTTTTTATATCCTGTCGTCAGAAGAGGAATCGGAGTATATCGTTAAAGTTTGCCCAAATAAGCAAGCCGAACAGTAAGAACATACCTGCCATTTGCGCACGTTCCATAAACTTGTCGCTGGGCTTGCGGCGTGCCACAATCTCGTAAATAAGGAACAAGACGTGTCCGCCGTCCAATGCCGGAATAGGCAGGATGTTCATGAAAGCGAGGATGATGGAGAGGAATGCCGTCATGTACCAGAACTGATGCCAGTCCCATGTTGCAGGGAATATGCTGCCGATTGTTCCGAAACCGCCGAGCTGTTTGGCGCCCTCTTTGGAGAAGAGATATTTCATCTGGCTGACGTATCCTTTCAGCGTATTTACCCCCAAAGTTACTCCGGCGGGAATCGATGCGAAGAAACTATATTCTTTCTTGACAAAAGGCAACAACTTGTCGGTCTGTAACAATGCGGCAACACCGATTTGGTGTAAAGAATCTGTAGCCAGTGTTACGGTGTCTGCCACCCCGGCTCTTACATAGGTCAGGGTGAGAAGGCGGCTGGTACTGTCGTTAGCTGTCTTCTGACGGTTTTGCATTTCTTCTTGGAAGTCGAAATAGGCAATGTCGTGTCCGTTCAGTTGGGTGATGCTGTCGCCCGGTTGCAGTCCGGCAAGTGCGGCGGGACGGCCGGGTATAATGCTGTCAACAACAAACGGGTAACGGAATGATGCAAAGCGGACACTGTCGGCAAGCAGACGTTCCATCATGTCTTCGGGGATATATACGGAAGCCTCCTGTCCGTTACGCAATACGGTAACTTGGCGCGCATCGACAATGTTTGTCAACATATCGCCTCCATAGCGTTCAAGGGGTACGCCGTCGGCAGATATCAATATGTCACCGTCGCGAAAACCGATTGCTTTGGCTGTTTCGTTGAAGTCCATACCCAACGGCGCTTTCTGCAAAGGTACATATTCATCTCCCCAAGCAAAAAGTATCATGGAATAGATGAACAATGCCAGCAAGAAGTTGAACAATACGCCGCCTACCATGATTAATAAGCGTTGCCATGCCGGTTTGGCGCGGAACTCCCACGGTTGCACAGGTTGTTTCATTTGTTCGGTATCCATAGATTCGTCTATCATACCCGCAATCTTAACATATCCGCCTAAGGGTAACCAACCGATACCATATTCTGTTTCACTGTTTTTAGGCTTAAATTTGAATAGCGTGAATCCGAAGTCAAAGAATAAACAAAACTTTTCCACTCGTGTCTTGAATAAGCGAGCAAAGAGAAAGTGCCCTCCTTCGTGGACTATGATGAGCAATGAAAGGCTCATTATAAGTTGTAGGGCACGGATTAAAAATGTTTCCATCTAATTATTTACTATTTTATGATTTACAATTTACTGTTTACTGTTTACTGTTTACTGTTTGATTTTTAACTGTCAATATCTGATTATATCAGCTCTTCCGCTATCCGTCTGGCTTCCGCATCAGTTGCTACATAGTCCTCGTAAGTAGGCTTCTGTATGAAAGACACGCGTGCCATTGTCTTTTCAATGACATCGCTCATGCCGAGGAAGGAGATTTCATCCCGTAAGAAAGCGGCTACCACCACCTCATTGGCTGCATTGACGATACATGGCATATTGCCTGCGCGGTGTAAGGCCTCGTATGCCAGCGCCAGATTGCGGAAACGTTTCGTATCCGGCTGTTCGAATGTCAGGTCTGTACACAGTTTGAAGTCCAGCCGCGGGAAGGATGCTTTCAGGCGTTCCGGATAGGAGAATGCGTATTGAATGGGCAGTCGCATATCCGGCATTCCCAACTGTGCTTTCACCGCCCCGTCTTCGAATTGTACCATCGAATGAATAACGGACTGCGGGTGTACCACCACTTCTATTTGGTCGGGACGCACGCCGAACAGCCATTTTGCTTCAATCACCTCAAAACCCTTGTTCATCATGGAAGCGGAGTCTATGGTGATTTTGGCTCCCATATCCCAATTGGGGTGTTTCAAAGCCTGTGCTTTGGTTACGGTGGCGAGTTGTTCTATTGTACAGGTACGGAACGGACCGCCGGAAGCTGTCAGTATTACTTTCTCAATAGGGTTGCCTACCTCTCCGGCCAAACACTGGAATACAGCGGAGTGTTCGGAGTCTACCGGAAGGATGGGAGTGCCGCTGAAACGTGCCAAGTCATTAATGAGTTCACCGGCTACGACCAATGTTTCCTTGTTGGCAAGGGCTATTACTTTGCGTGCACGAATGGCGTTCATAGTCGGCTTCAGCCCGGCATAGCCCACCATAGCGGTCAGTACAAGGTCAATAGGCGTTTCCGCTACAATCTGGCATAATGCTTCTTCTCCGGCATACACTTTAATAGGCAGGTCGGCAAGTGCGTCTTTCAGTTGTTGGTATTTTGTTTCGTTTGCTATTACCACTGCTTCAGGCTTGAACTTGCGGGCCTGGGCAATCAGATCATCTACCCGGTTGTTGGCTGTCAGCACATAGGCCTCGTATTGGTCAGGATGCTCCTCTATGACCTGCAATGCCTGTGTACCGATAGAACCGGTAGAGCCAAGTATGGCAATTTGTTTCTTCATCAGCTTTATAGTTTATGATTTCAGATTTTTATATCTTATATTTCATGCTTTACACCTCATATTTCATCCTCAAAATACGATATAAAGTTCCGGATTCACCGCCCTTCCCTTGTGCCACAATTCAAAGTGCAAATGCGGGCCAGTAGTCAGTTGTCCGGTGTTTCCTACTAACGCAATGGCTTCTCCGCCTTTTACGATGTCTCCCTCTCGTTTCAACAGAGAGCCGCAATGCTTGTAGACGGACACAAAATCTTGGTTGTGCTGTACTTCTATCAAATAGCCGGTTTCGGCAGTGTAAGTACTTAGAATGACTGTCCCGTCCAGAGTTGCCAATACACTCTCTCCCGGATTGGCGGCTATGTCTGTACCGAAGTGCTTCTTCTCTGCATTAAAAGGAGAAGAAATCATGCCGCGGGTGGGACGGTAGAATATCAATCCGTCTACTTCGGGGCGTGAGGTGATGCTTGTCAGGTTGTATTTTTCGGTTTCCTCGTATTGTTTGCGGAATTCGGCTTCGCGTTGCGTACGTTCCATGAGTGAATCTTCGCGTACGGTGGTCAGTGAGTCTATGGAATGGATGGTGTCGGCTTTTATCTTACCTTGAAAAATATCCTGAATGTTCATTATGTACAGGTTTTGCCTGTCCACCAGTTGTTGGAGCGAGTCTACACGCAGGGCATTTTCTACAACCTGTGCGCGAATTTCACTGTTCATATATCCGGGCAGATAATTGCGCAGCGGGGTAAAAGCTACAATCAGGGAAGCAATCAGAAACAGCACTGTCAGTACGGAAAGCAATACGGAGATTCCGTTCAGCTTGGACACACGCAACGTGACAATATCCTCAAGGGTATTCTCGTTCGTAACTGTCAGTCTATACTTAAACTTGATATTACTCCAGAATGCTTTTCTTCTTTTCTTCTTCTTCATTCACACCTCTTCCGTATCATCCAAAGCAAGCAGTCCTTCCGGCAGATCTACCGTAATAACCTTATGCTTTTGGTCGATGTCTATAATAAAATCTTCCTGTGCCGGAACCAGTAATTCTTCTCCTTTATAATCTACCACGAATAAAGTATTGATGGTCGATGTGTCTACATCCGTAACTTCACCCAACTTGCCGTGATGAATTTCCTCCATACGGAATCCTATAAAGAAATCCCAACTGAGTTCTCCCGGCCCGGCTTCTTCGGCGTACTTTACCGGGAAGTAGACTTCAATGTTGGTAAACATCCGTGCGCGTTCCGCCGTATCTACCCCTTCGAGTTTGACGAGAGCCGTAGTGTCCGAGCGAAAACGATATTCTTCCATAAAGAACGGTACGAATATCCCGTCCAACAGGCAAATGAGATATTCAGCCTCTACACGGTCGAATATGTCATCCGTAAAGGTGAATGACAACTCTCCATGAATGCCGTGAGGCTTGTTGAATATACCTATCTTATATACTTCTTCTTTGCGTATCATACCGTTTTATTCTCTTATCACTCTCTTATCATATTCTCGTTATTCTCGCTCCAAGTGCATTCAGTCGCCCTTCGATATTCTGATACCCTCGGTCTATCTGCTCGATGTTATGAATACGGCTGATGCCGTCGGCACTCATGGCAGCTATCAGCAAAGCGATACCGGCACGGATATCCGGTGACGTCATATTGCCGCCACGCAGCTTGAAACCGTGATTATGCCCGATAACTACGGCACGGTGCGGGTCGCACAGAATGATCTGCGCCCCCATATCTATCAGTTTGTCCACGAAGAACAGGCGGCTTTCAAACATCTTCTGATGAATCAGAACACTGCCTTTGGCTTGTGTGGCAACTACCAGCAATACGCTCAACAAGTCCGGTGTAAGTCCGGGCCAGGGAGCGTCGGCAATTGTCATGATGGAGCCGTCGATAAAGGATTCTATCTGATAAGTGTCCTGTGCAGGTACATAAATATCATCACCGCGTTGTTCCATTTTGATGCCTAAGCGTCGGAAACTGTCGGGGATGATGCCTAAGTTCTCGTGCGAGACGTTCTTGATGGTAAGTTCGCTCTTTGTCATGGCTGCCATACCGATGAAACTTCCTACTTCAATCATGTCCGGAAGAATCGTATGCTCTGTTCCATGCAGTTCGTCCACTCCCTCGATGGTGAGCAGGTTGGAAGCGATACCTTCTATTTTTGCGCCCATACGGTTCAGCATCCGGCAGAGTTGCTGTACGTAAGGCTCGCAGGCGGCATTGTAAATGGTCGTTTTGCCTTTAGCCAATACAGCTGCCATTACGATGTTGGCTGTTCCTGTGACAGACGCTTCATCCAGCAGCATATAGCTGCCTTGCAGTTGCCGGGAGGATATTTCGTAAACCTCCCGTTTTTCGTTGTAAATAAAATCGGCTCCTAAATTTTGTATACCGATGAAATGCGTATCCAGACGGCGGCGACCTATCTTGTCCCCGCCCGGTTTGGAAATCATAGCCTTACCGAAACGTGCTACCATTGGTCCTACCAACATGACAGAACCGCGCAGACTGGAGCATTTTTTCAGGAATTCATCGCTCTCCAAGTAGGCGAAGTCTATATTGACAGCCTGAAAGCTGTATGTATCAATACCTTTTTTCGATACGCAGACTCCCATGTCCCGCATCAACTGAATCAGGTTGTTCACGTCTAATATGTCCGGTATGTTGTGCACCGTTACCTCTTCGGCTGTAAGCAGCGTGGCGCAGATAATCTGCAACACTTCGTTCTTTGCTCCCTGAGGATAAATATCACCGGAAAGGCTGTGTCCGCCTTCTATTATAAATGAAGCCATGGAATTAGTGGTTAGTATTTCCTTTTATTGTTTCTGTTGTTGTTCCTGTTGTTCTGGTTGTTTATCTTCGGGCGATAATTCTGTTCAATCCGTTCGGACATCAGGCGCAGAAGGCTGTCGGTCATTTGCAGTTTGCCGTCGGACAGTTCTGCAAGGTCGTCCGCTATCTTGCGATCGTCGATGGTATCCTTGTTCCAAGCCATATAATCTTTCTTCATATGGTTGCATATCAGCGCAACGAGGTTTTGCTTCTCTTCTCCTTCGGGGAAGTCGATGGCTTTCTTAATCAGCACTTCCAACGTGCGGCCGTAATGACGGTAGCGGATTTTAGTGCTGGGATAGGGAACAACTTCAGGTTTGGTCCTCAGATTATCCTTGCGGATGATTTCGTATGGATAGTTAATGTCCAGTTTGAAATCGGCCATGATGGCAAGATGATCCCAAAGTTTATGTTTGAAATCGGGTACGTCTCGCAAGTGAGGAAACATATTTCCCATGATGTTGATAATGGTGTTTGCACAACGCTGACGCTCAGCGCGGTCCTCGATGGTCAATGCATGGTCTACCATATTCTGGATGCTGCGGCCGTATTCCGGCAAAGGCATCCGCTTTTGTTGAGTATTATATTGCATAATCTTTAATAGTTATAAAAGTTTTTTCGGTTGGCTTGCCACGAACTCCTTCAGGTAGAACGGTTCGAAATAGGCAACGTCCTTAAAATCCTCTTCGGCTATGGCTTTTTCCGCCAGCGGAAACATCATGCTTGCCAGCGGGCGGATGCCGTCGATGAAGTGCGCATTGGGATGTGCAATCTTTTCTTTGCACTTGGCTGCGCCGTCACCAAAGAAGTATACGGGGTGCTTGTCCAGATACTCCCGATATGAGTTTTCGTCCACTATATCGGCGGCAATTTCGCGTACGGGTTTCAAGGCACGGTCATAAACGGCTGCATATACTTCCATGCGCCGTGCGTCAATCATCGGACACAACAACGCATCTTCCGGCAACTCTTCGTGGTAAAGCAACACCGGTACACACTGCACTTTGAGGGTGGGCAGTCCGATAAGCGGCAGGTTGCGACCATAGCAGACTCCTTTTGCCATAGATACGCCGATACGCAATCCTGTGTAAGAGCCGGGACCGCAACTTACGGCAACGGCGTCCAGCGGCATGGCATGGCTGTCGGCAAACGACAGGGCCTCGTCCACGAATACTCCCAGTGATACTGCGTGTGAAGGACCGTTCAGGTCTTCTTTTTTGAAAACGTTCTGCCCGTCTTCGCTCACAGCTACGGAGCAGGCCGAAGTGGACGTTTCAATATGCAAGATACATGACATAGCTTCTATTCTGAATTTTATTGTGGCAAATTTACGTGATTATTTTCACTAATTAAAATAATCGTGTAATTTTGCGCAAAACTATAACATTATGATACAATCTATGACGGGCTACGGCAAAGCGACTGCCGAGTTGTCCGATAAGAAAATCAATGTTGAGATTAAGTCGCTCAACAGTAAAGCAATGGATTTGTCTGCCCGTATTGCTCCGCTTTACAGGGAGAAGGAAATGGAAATCCGCAATGAAATATCCAAGATGCTGGAGCGTGGCAAGGTCGATTTCAGCCTTTGGATTGAGAAGAAAGATGCAGAACAACTGGCTACTCCTATCAATCAGGAATTGGTGGAGGCTTACTATAAACGGATTAAGGAAATTTCAGCGACGGCCGGTATTCCCGAACCTGCCGATTGGTTTGCCACGCTGCTGCGTATGCCGGATGTGATGACTAAGAATGAAACTCAGGAACTGAGCGACGAAGAATGGGCGGTGGTTCATGCAGCGGTAGAAGAGGCAATCAATCATCTGACAGACTTCCGCAAGCAGGAAGGCGCTGCGTTGGAGAAGAAGTTCCGTGAGAAAATTGCGAATATCGCCCGGTTGCTCGAATCGGTTGCACCGTACGAGCAGGAACGGGTAGGCAAGGTCAAAGACCGCATTACCGATGCCCTTGAAAAAACGTTGAGCGTAGATTACGATAAGAACCGCCTTGAACAGGAACTTATCTACTATATCGAGAAACTGGACGTCAACGAAGAGAAACAACGGCTTTCCAATCATCTGAAATACTTCATCAGTACGCTCGAGAGCGGTAGCGGACAGGGCAAGAAGCTGGGATTCATTGCGCAGGAAATGGGGCGTGAAATCAATACTTTAGGCAGTAAGTCCAACCATGCCGAGATGCAGAAGATTGTAGTGCAGATGAAGGATGAACTGGAACAAATAAAGGAACAAGTCCTGAATGTGATGTAAGGAGCAGACTCCGAATGCCACACGGCAGAGTATTAAATAGTAAATTGTAAATCGTCAAATAGTAAATACCATCAATGGGTAAACTGATTATATTTTCCGCCCCCTCCGGTTCGGGCAAGTCCACGATTATCAACTATCTGTTGGCGCAGAACCTGAACTTGGCTTTTTCTATCTCCGCAACCAGCCGCCCGCCGCGCGGTACTGAACAGAACGGCGTGGAATACTTTTTCCTTACTCCCGACGAGTTCCGGAGCCGTATAGCCAATGATGAGTTTTTGGAATATGAAGAAGTCTATCAAGACCGTTTTTACGGGACGCTGAAAGAACAGGTGGAAAAGCAATTGGCTGCGGGACAGAATGTAGTGTTTGACGTAGATGTGGTAGGCGGTTGCAACATCAAGAAGTTCTACGGTGAGCGTGCCTTGTCTGTTTTCATCCAGCCGCCTTCCGTGGAAGAACTGCGCAAGCGTTTGGTGGGGCGTGGCACGGATGCTCCCGAAGTCATTGAGAGCCGTGTGGCAAAAGCCGAATATGAACTTGGCTTTGCTCCGAAGTTCGATACGGTAATTATCAACGATGATTTGGAGACGGCCAAGGCGGAAGCCCTGAAAGTAATCACCCGATTCCTCAATTCTTAATTCTCAATTAGCCAAGTGGACATAGGTATCTTCAGCGGCTCATTCAATCCGGTGCACATCGGGCATCTGGCCCTTGCCAACTATCTTTGTGAATACGAAGGGCTGGACGAGGTATGGTTCATGGTAACTCCGCATAATCCGCTGAAAGAGGAAACATTGCTGATGAACGATGAATTACGTTTGAGGCTGGTGCAACTTGCCATTGCGGGTTATCCCAAATTCCGTGCTTCCGACTTTGAGTTCCATTTGCCGCGTCCGTCCTATACCGTTCATACGCTTGATAAACTGAAGCAGGCTTATCCGCAAGATACTTTCCACCTCATTGTAGGTTCTGATAACTGGTTGCTTTTTCCGCGCTGGTATCAGTCGGAGCGCATTCTTGCAGAAAATCCTGTTCTTGTCTATCCCCGTCCGGGTTATGCGGTAGACAAGGATACTTTACCTCAAAATGTAAAACTGGCCTCTTCGCCTACCTTCGAAATCAGTTCTACCTTTATCCGCCGGGCAATGGAGGAGGGCAGGGATGTGCGCTATTTCCTGCATCCGGCTGTTTACGATGCGTTGAAACGCAAAGAATAGTATTGTTTTGCCTGTTCGTTGGCACAACCTTGCCTATCCGTTGGCACAACTGTGCCTCTTTGTTGGCAAAGTTGTGCCACCTAGGTGGCACAAAATAATTTTAGACTTTGCTCCGATTCTTATTCCAGGCATTTGTCAAGGTCGCGTATAATTTGTTCCTTATCCATATGCTGGCCGATGAATACGATTTTCTGCATACGGTCGCCGTACTTTTCGTCCCAGTCACGTAGTAGTCCGGGTTCTTGGCGCATCAGTTCGATTAAGTCTTCTTCGGGTGCTGTGGCATACCATAGGCCTGCTTCGGTCAATTGCTTTTGCGTACCTGCCTGTTCGAAGAGGTAGGACATATCGCGGTTGTGGCTGAAGTAGCATACACCTTTGGCACGAATGATATTCCGGCTCCATTTGGTAGCGATGAAATGGTCGAATTTGTGAATGTCGAAAGCCGGACGGCGATAATAAACAAAAGTTCCGATGCCGTATTCCTCTGCTTCACCCTCTTCATGATGGTGGTGATGTTCATGCTCTTCGTGATGGTGTTCATGTGCTTCTTTTTCCTCTTCTTCGGTGGCTTGTTTTTCTATTCCGCGAATCCATCCGGCCGATGTGGCTGCACGTTCAAAATCGAACATTCTTGTATGGATAATTTTTTCCAAGTTTACATCCGCATAATTGCATTCGATGATTTCGGCGCCGGGCTGCAAGGTGTGTATAATTTGCTTGATACGTTGCAGCTCTTCGGGTGATACTTCCGCTGCCTTGTTCAGAAGGATTATGTTGCAGAACTCAATCTGTTGGATGATAAGGTTCTCGATATCCTCCTCATCAATTCCTTTCCGGGTAAGGTCGTTACCGCAGGAAAATTCGCTTTGCAGGCGCAAGGCATCCACTACGGTGGTGATGCAGTCCAGACGGCAAATGCCATACTTGGTATACATACCTCCCATGCGGGGGATGGAGCAAATGGTCTGTGCGATAGGCTCAGGTTCGCAGATACCGCTGGCTTCGATAACAATATAATCGAAACGTTCCATCCGCATGATTTCTCCTATTTGTTCTATCAAGTCCATTTTCAGCGTACAACAGATGCAGCCGTTTTGAAGCGCAACGAGACTTTCGTCTTTTTTGCCGACGACACCGCCCTTTTGAATGAGGTCCGCATCAATGTTTACCTCGCCTATGTCATTGACGATAACGGCGAACTTGATACCTTGTTTGTTAGAAAGAATGTGGTTCACTAAAGTTGTTTTACCGCTGCCCAGATAACCGGTAAGGAGCAGTACGGGAATCTCTTTTGTTGTCATATTGGTTTTGAATCTCTATCTTATTTGTTTACTTGTTTCTCTTAATGAACTGCACGATTGTATTCAGCAATGTGTCATTGACGGGTAATGACGGGTTATTGTACACAGCCATTTGTTGTTGGGGGTTGATGCTCTCACAGTCTTTCAATACATGGTTCATCTTGTCTACCAACTTTAACTCAGCTTGGGAAGATGCTTTCTTTAGCAGCGTTGCGTCCTCTTCCTGTACTTGAATGTCGTTTTTACCTTGGAGAATCAGTACGGGCATTTTTAGGGAGGCGATAACGGTCTGAGGATTATATTTGTACCACGAAATGAGGTAGGGCTGCACGGAAGGGCGGAACAGGGTTTGCAGATAAGGAGGGATTTGCGCTACTTCTTTTCCGTTCCTCAAAGACCGGTTGATGCCTGCCACTTCTTTTTGTATGGATTCCGGCGTCATTTGGGTAATGAGTTGTTTTTCTATGATTTCATATGCGGGACTGCCTGCACCTGCGATGGAAATAAAACTCTTCACTTTTGGCCGGTTTGTGCAGGCAAGCATTCCGATAAGTGAACCTTCACTGTGTCCTGCCACTGTTATGCCGGTGAAACGCTTGTCTTTGGCAAGAAAGTCTATCCAGCCCGTAACGTCGTTTACATAATCCTCGAAGCGTAACAGGGACTCTTCTTGACCGGCTGAGGCACTGCCGGCTATACCGCGCTTGTCGAAACGGAGGGAAGCGATACCTTCCTGTACCAGTCCTTCCGCAAGGAATTTCAGTGAATTATTTTTCATCATGGGGTTATTTCCGTCCATGTCGGTGGGGCCGGAACCGGCAATTAGCAGCACTACGGGACAGGTTTTTGCATTGGCAGGCAACAGAAGTTTACCTTTGATATTTCCGTTGGCAGTATTCAATGTAACGGGATGTTCCTCGGATGTGAGAGGCTGTGCCTGGCAGTGAGGATTGGCAAACAGGGCCAGGCTGAATAAGAGTAAGAGCAAATGTTTCATATGATTTGTTTTTGAAATCTCTTTAACAGGGAGTAAATGTAGACAATATTATTAAATAAAAAAATAGAGGCGGAAAACATTGTAGCTTTCCACCTCTATTTTTTATTATACTATGGCTGTCTGTTCTTACAGGATACCTTGTGCCATCATGGCCTTGGCTACCTTCATGAATCCGGCAACGTTGGCGCCTTTCACGTAGTTCACGTAACCGTTTTCTTCCGTACCGTACTGTACACAAGCGGCATGGATATTCTTCATGATGCTTTTCAGCTTCTCGTCCACTTCTTCGGAACTCCAACCCAGTTTGATGGAGTTCTGAGTCATTTCAAGCCCTGATACTGATACACCGCCGGCATTGGCTGCCTTGCCCGGAGCATACAGAATCTTAGCTTCTTGGAATACTTTGATTGCTTCGGGAGTAGAAGGCATATTTGCACCTTCGGATACTGCCATCACACCGTTGGCGATGAGTTTCTTGGCGTCGTCACCGTTAATTTCATTCTGAGTGGCAGATGGCAAGGCAATATCAGCTTTTTCACCCCAGGGACGTGCGCCTTCTACGTATTTGACACCCGGATATTGCTCTGCATATTCGCGGATACGTCCACGATAGAGGTTTTTCAGTTCCATGATGTAGTCCAGTTTTTCACGGTCGATACCTGCGGGGTCATATATATAACCGTCAGAGTCGGACATGGTTAACACTTTACCGCCCATTTCCAGTACTTTTTCGGCAGTGTATTGAGCTACGTTGCCCGAACCGGAAATCAAACAAGTCTTGCCTTTGAGGTCAGTGCCTTTGGTTTTCAGCATTTCCAGCAGGAAGTATATGTTACCGTAACCTGTAGCTTCGGGACGAATCAGCGAACCGCCGAATTCGCGGCCTTTTCCTGTGAATGTTCCGGTAAATTCGTGAGTCAGTTTCTTGTACATACCGAACATGAAACCTACTTCGCGGCCGCCTACACCGATGTCACCCGCAGGAACGTCAGTTTCAGGACCGATGTGACGCCACAGTTCCAGCATGAAGGCTTGAACGAAACGCATCACTTCCGCATTTGACTTGCCGCGCGGAGAGAAGTCCGAACCACCTTTACCGCCACCCATAGGCAGAGTGGTCAGTGAGTTTTTGAAAGTCTGTTCGAAAGCGAGGAATTTCAAGATGGAGAGGTTTACGGAAGCGTGGAAACGGATACCGCCTTTGTACGGGCCGATGGCGTTGTTGTGTTGTACACGGTAACCCATGTTGGTCTGCACGTTACCCTTATCATCCACCCAAGTAACACGGAATTGGTAAACGCGATCGGGGATGCAAAGACGTTCAATCAGATTGGCTTTGTCAAACTCCGGATGTTTGTTGTACTCTTCTTCAATAGTAGAGAGAACTTCTTCTACTGCCTGATGATACTCCGGTTCGTTGGGGAACCGTCTTTTCAAATCTTCTAATACCTTAGCTGCATTCATAATCTATATTCTTTTATTTGGTTACATATTCGTATTATAAAGTGGTAATTGTCACCTTATCACTTTTTTCTTGTTTGCGGTTGCAAAAGTAAACATAAAAATGATACAAACAAACAATTTATAAAGAAAATGCGGGATAAAACAACAAAAATGTTGTTTTATCCCGCAAAAAGGAATAAAAAGATATTATTTATCCTCTTTTAAGCGCTTTTATTACGGGAATGAATACTAATGCCGCCGAAATGACAAGGGTCAGGATGATTGGACCGTCAATTCGTTCGGCAGATGTTAGTACTATGTAACAAAGTGCCGCCCAAAGAAGCGTAATGCAAACTATTTGGAATTTGGATAATCGTCTTTTCATTTACCGGCTTTCTTTTTATCGACAATGGCATCAATAACTGCCACAGCGGTGATGTTTACTATATCGCGTACAGAACTTTCAAAATCAGTGAAGTGGATAGGCTTGTTCAATCCCATTTGTATCGGGCCGATAAGTTCGGCATCCATATCCATGGCCTGAAGCAGTTTGTAGGCGGAATTAGCTGAACTCAAGTTCGGGAATACCAGTGTGTTTACATCCTTTCCTTTCAGGCGGGTAAACGGATATTTGGCATCGCGCAATTCACGGTTCATGGCAAAGTTCACCTGCATTTCACCGTCTATGGCAAGTTCCGGGTAGTTTTGCTGCATATATTCTACGGCTGTGTGCACGCTTACCGGACTTCCTTCCTTATCTGCACCAAAATTGGAGTAGCTCAACATTGCCATGACCGGCGTGTGGTTGAAGAAGCGTACGGTGTGTTCCGACAGCTTTGCGATATCAATCAGCGTTTCCGCATTGGGATGGCGGTTGATAAGTGTATCGGCAAGGAAATATGTGCCTTTTTTGGAGTTGAGGATGTGCATCGTGCCGAAATGCTTGTACTCCGGACGGATGCCGATAACTTCTTTGGCAACTTTGATGGTATTGCTGTATTTGGTGTACAGTCCGGTGATGAAAGCGTCAGCTTCACCGGTTTCCACCATCATCATACCGAAGTAGTTGCGTTCGAACATCTTGTCATTGGCTTCTTCGTAAGTCACACCTTCGCGGGCGCGTTTTTCAGAAAGAATACGTGCGTAGCGCTCGCGACGTTCTGCTTCATCGGGGTGACGCAGGTTTACGATTTCGATGCCTTCGAGGCTGAGGTCGAGCTGTTTTGCCAACTTCTCGATAGCTTCGTCATTGCCCAATATAATAGGATGGCAGATGCCTTCGGCTTTGGCCTCAACAGCGGCTTTCAGCATATTGGGGTGAATACCTTCGGCAAAGACTACGCGCTGCGGGTTGCGGCGGGCGGTGTCGTAGAGCTGGCGGGTAAGTTTGCTTTCTTGTCCCATCAACTCTTTCAGGTGCTGGCGATAACCTTCCCAGTCGGTGATTTGCTTGCGGGCTACACCGCTTTCCATGGCTGCTTTGGCTACTGCCATGGAGACTTCGGTTATCAGACGCGGGTCAACGGGTTTCGGAATGAAGTAATCAGGGCCGAAAGTGAAATTGTTGACGTGGTATACTTCGTTCACTACATCGGGCACGGGCTGTTTGGCAAGTGCTGCAATGGCACGGACGGCTGCCAGCTTCATCTCCTCATTGATAGCGGTGGCGGCTACGTCCAAAGCACCGCGGAAGATGTAGGGAAAGCCTATTACATTGTTTATCTGGTTCGGATAGTCCGAACGTCCGGTTGACATAAGTACATCAGGACGGGCTTCCATGGCGTCCTCATAAGAAATTTCCGGTACGGGATTGGCAAGGGCAAATACGATAGGATGCGCTGCCATGCTACGTACCATGTCTTGTGTCAGGACGTTACCTTTGGAAAGGCCGAGGAATACATCCGCACCCCGTACGGCTTCTTCCAGTGTATGGACATCGCGGCGGTCGGTAGCAAAGTATCTTTTGGTTTCGTTCAGTCCTGGGCGGTCGCTGGTGATGACACCTTTGGAGTCGAGCATGATGATATTTTCGTGAGTAGCTCCCAACGCTTCATAAAGTTTGGTGCAGGAGATGGCTGCCGCACCGGCGCCGTTTACTACAATCTTCACATCTTCTATCTTCTTGCCTGCCACTTCCAGAGCGTTCAGCAATCCGGCGCTGGAGATGATGGCTGTACCATGTTGATCATCGTGCATTACGGGAATGTCGAGCTCTTCTTTCAGGCGGCGTTCTATTTCAAAACATTCGGGAGCTTTGATGTCTTCCAGATTGATACCGCCGAAAGTGGGGGCGATAGCTTTTACTGCCTCGATAAATTTATCGGGATCTTTTTCATTCACTTCAATATCGAATACGTCGATGCCGCCATAGATTTTGAAAAGCAGACCTTTACCTTCCATTACGGGCTTACCTGCCATTGCGCCTATATCGCCCAAACCGAGGACAGCGGTTCCATTGGAGATGACAGCTACCAAATTACCTTTTGCTGTATATTTGTATGCGTCCTGCGGGTTTTTCTCAATTTCAAGACACGGTTCTGCCACGCCCGGAGAATAAGCGAGTGAAAGATCGGTTTGCGTACTGTAGGGCTTGGTTGGCACTACCTCTATTTTTCCCGGTTTGCCTTGCGAATGATAGAGCAAGGCGGCTTCTTTGGTTATCTTAGCCATAATAGATTAGTTAAAATGGTTATAATTTGGTCGCAAATTTAGAGATAAAAGTTCTAAATTGTAGCTTGCGACTGATAATTTCTATTAGATTTATCAGTAAATAAACTAAAAATGCTTATTTTTGGCAGTATATTTAAGTATTACCCCCAATTTACTAACTTAACACAAGTGTTTTATGAAAATTTTAAGACGTCCTCTTGTAGGATTATTGTTTTGCACAGTGCCGTTTTGGGCAGGATGCGGAACGAGTGACAAACTTGAAGCACCGGTTTCCTTGACTTGGGAGATGGGTGCGAGTAACATTGAACCCGGATATTACGAGAACTCCTTTGTCCTTACAAACATTTCCGGTTCACCTCTCTCCAAAGATTGGACAATCTATTATTCACAGCTCCCCCGCTATGTGAAGCAAGAAGAAAATCCCGCCGTTAAAGTGGAAGCAGTGAACGGAAACTTCTTTAAAATGTATCCTACGGATAGTTTTAAACCGTTGGCTCCGGGTGATTCCATGCGTATTTCTTTCTTGTGTTCTTATAAATTAGATAGGAATTCGCATGCGCCTGAGGGTGTTTATTGGGTGGCTACCGTGGACGGTAAAGAAGGGAAGCCGCTTCCCATTGCACTGAATGCACTTCCATTGTCCTCGCCAGAGTCGCTTCCCGGCTATCCGGACGCTACTAACATCTATGAATCGAATCTTCGTTTGAAAAATGTTCCGGTCTTGGAGCAATCGGATATACTGCCGTCGGTAAAGAAGGTGGTATCTGCCGAAGGCTATGTTGTACTGGACGGTAAAGTCGCTTTGACTTATTCCGATGAATATGCGGATGAGGCAAGGTTATTGAAAGAAAAGTTGCACGATTTGTACAATTTGGAAGTAGATGGTAAAGCCCCTGTTATTATTGCTTTGGAACCCTTGTCCGACAAGGTGCAGGCTGTGAACGATGAGTATTATAATATGGTTATAGGCAGTGGCCGAATCAAGATTAGCGCTGCCACTCCGCATGGAATTTTCAACGGCACGCAAACTTTGCTGGCAATGCTGAAAAATAAAACGGCGCCTTATCAATTGAATGCCATGTCTGTGGAAGACTATCCCGACCTTTTGTATCGCGGACAGATGATAGATATTGCCCGTAATTTCACAACAGTGGAGAATCTTAAAAAACTGGTGGATATTTTTGCTTCTTATAAATTGAATGTGCTGCATTTCCATTTTGCAGATGATGAAGCATGGCGTTTGGAAATTCCCGGTTTGAAGGAACTTACTGCCGTGGGAAGTCGTCGCGGACATACTACTGACGAAAGCCGGTGTCTGTTTCCATGCTACGATGGAGGATATGATCCTGATGCCGCAACCGTTGGCAACGGATATTACTCCCGCGAGGATTTCATAGGTTTGCTACGTTATGCTGCCGAAAGGCATATTCGCGTCATACCGGAAATAGAATCACCCGGACACGCCCGTGCCGCTATTGTTTCCATGAAGGCGCGTTATAATAAGTATAAGGAAACGGATGTGGAAAAGGCTGTCGAATATCTGTTGAGTGAGCCGGAGGATACTTCCCGTTATGCATCCGTTCAGTACTACACGGATAATGTGATAAATGTCGCCCTGCCTTCGTCTTACCATTTTATGGAGAAAGTTATTCGGGAACTTGCGGCTATGTATAAAGAAGCCGGTGCAGCACTCACTACGGTGCACCTTGGCGGTGATGAAGTGGCACGCGGTGTATGGCAGGGATCTCCTAAATGCCGGGTGTTGATGAAAGAAAAAGGGATGATGAAGCCGCATGATTTGGCGGAGTATTTCATTACGCAGATGGCGGGTATTATGCAGAGAAACGGTCTGAAATTCAGCGGTTGGCAGGAAGTTGCTTTGGGGCATACTGAAGAAGCACACCGGCAATTGCGGAGTCAGGCGGCAGGCGTGTATTGCTGGAACACGGTTCCCGGATATGATGAGGTGGTTTATCAGATTGCTAATAACGGCTATCCGGTAATCCTTTGCAACGTGGGAAATTTCTATATGGATATGGCTTACAACGGGCATCCTGACGAACGTGGACTGGACTGGGGAGGATATGTGGACGAATCTATATCTTTCTCCATGCTTCCTTACAGCATCTATCGTTCATTGCGTACGGACGGGGCGGGAAATCCTGTTGATTTGGAAAAAGTGGAAAAAGGAAAAACAGCCCTGACAGCAGAGGGGAAAAAGAATATTTTGGGTGTACAGGGTCAATTATTTGCCGAGACTATCCGCAGTTTCAACGGCGTGGAATATCTTCTTTTCCCGAAAATCATGGGATTGGCAGAACGCGGTTGGAATGCTTGTCCGGCATGGGAAAAACTGCGAGGAGTACAGGAGCGACAGGCTTTCGACAAGGCGTTGGCATTGTATTATGAAAAAATCAGTGATATGGAAATGCCTTATTGGGCAAAGAATGGCATCAACTTCCGCTTGCCGCATCCGGGACTGCAAGTGAAAGACGGTAAACTTTATGCCAATACAGCCATTCACGGGGCTGAGATACGCTATACGATGGATGGTTCTGAACCAACCGTACAATCCGCTTTATGGGAAGCGCCGGTGGAGTGTGATGCTTCGGTTGTTAAAGCCAAGACGTTTTATCAGGGTAAGGAAAGTTTACCGATAACGTTGAGAACGGAATGATATATTATAATTTTCACCACAGTGGAAAAGGAATACCACTGTGGTGAAAAACTTATTTGATTACGCATTCAGCGCTTGTTCTATATCTGCGATGATATCATCCGCATTTTCAATACCTACCGAGAAACGGATAAGGTCCGGACGGATACCGGCTTCCAACAGTTGTTCGTCAGAAAGCTGACGATGTGTATGGCTGGCGGGATGAAGCACGCAAGTACGTGCATCGGCAACATGGGTTACGATAGCCGCTAACTTTAACGAATCCATGAATTTGATAGATACCTCGCGACCGCCTTTCAGTCCGAAGGAGATAACGCCGCACGAACCGTTGGGCATATATTTTTGTGCTAATTCGTAGTACTTATTGTCGGGCAGACCGCAATAGTTCACCCATGCCACTTTATCATTTTTGGAAAGATATTCGGCGACTTTTTGGGCGTTTCCGCAATGTTGCGGCATACGTAAGTGCAGAGTTTCCAGGCCAAGGTTCAATAAGAATGCATTCTGTGGAGACTGGATGCTGCCGAGGTCACGCATCAACTGTGCGGTAGCTTTAGTGATATAAGCCAGTTTGCCGAAAGCTTTTGTATAAGTCAACCCATGATACGATTCATCCGGAGTACAGAGTCCGGGGAATTTATCGGCATGTGCATCCCAGTCAAAATTACCGCTGTCTACAATTGCGCCGCCTACACTGGTGGCGTGTCCGTCCATGTATTTGGTAGTGGAGTGAACTACTATATCGGCTCCCCATTCAAACGGGCGGCAGTTGATAGGAGTGGGGAAAGTATTGTCTACAATCAAGGGTACGCCATGCTTATGGGCAATTCGGGCAAATTTTTCAATATCGAGAACCTCCAGCGTAGGGTTGGAGATTGTTTCACCGAACAATGCTTTGGTATTCGGACGGAAAGCAGCGGAAATTTCCTCTTCAGGCGCATCCGGATTGACAAAAGTTACATCGACACCCAGTTTTTTCATTGTTACGCCAAACAGATTGAACGTTCCTCCATAGATAGTGGATGAGCATACGAAATGGTCGCCTGCCTGGCAGATATTGAAGATAGCATAGAAATTAGCAGCTTGTCCGCTTGAGGTAAGCATAGCGGCTACACCGCCTTCAAGGGCGGCTATTTTGGCGGCAACTGCATCGTTCGTAGGGTTCTGCAGACGGGTGTAGAAGTACCCGCTGTCTTCGAGGTCGAACAGACGCGCCATTTGTTCGCTGGTGTCATATTTGAAAGTTGTACTTTGATAAATGGGGAGTACACGAGGTTCGCCCTTTTTAGGAGTCCACCCAGCTTGTACGCACAGTGTCTCCGGTTTGAATTGCTTTGCCATAATGCTATCTGTTTTTAGAGTTTCTTTTCTTTAAAACGCGTAAGTTGTCGCAAAAGTAGGGAAAAAAATATAAATTTGTACGCGTGAATAGTAAAATGCTATAATTTAGCGGCTGAAAATTTGCAGCCGATATGAATAAATGATGAATAACGGGAATATGAAACGTATATTTTGCTTGCTGGCTATCCTCTTTTGCACTTTTCTTGTTTTTGATGTCTCGGCTCAGGGAGAATATGCCACACCCAAATCGGGTGAGGGTATCTCTGCTTTTTTAGAACGGAACAAGCGTCCGGGAAAAGCGTACTATAATGAGTTTATGAAGTTGAATGAGAAGCGTCTGCGTGGAAAAGAGGAATTGCGGTTGGGAGTGAAATATGTGTTACCCCCATTGAGGAAAGGGACTTCTGCCACAGTTTCGTCCAAATCTGCCACTAATAAAAAAGAAACGGTCCGGGAACGTCTGTTCGGGAAAAAACTTGCTGATGTGAAAGTGACCTCTAACCGCTTGCAAGGGGCGTGTTTCTATGTCGTCAGCGGACATGGAGGTCCCGACCCGGGAGCTATCGGGAAAATAGGAAAGGTGGAATTGCATGAAGATGAGTATGCCTATGATGTTGCCTTGCGCCTTGCTCGTAACTTGATGCAGGAAGGGGCGGAAGTACGTATCATCATTCAGGATGCCAAAGACGGGATTCGCGATGACCGCTACCTGGCCAACAGCAAGAGGGAAACTTGTATGGGAGATGCCATTCCGTTGAATCAGGTAGCTCGTCTGCAGCAGCGTTGTGCAAAAATCAATGAGCTTTATCGGAAAGACCGCAAAATTTATAAATATTGCCGGGCTATATTTTTGCATGTGGACAGCCGCAGCAAGAGTGCGCAGACGGATGTATTCTTTTATCACGCTCCGAAAAGTGTGTTAGGGAAAAAACTGGCTGTTACCATGAAAGAAACATTCGAGTCGAAATACGACAAACATCAGCCGAACCGCGGATTTGAAGGGACTGTCAGTTCACGCAACCTTTATGTATTGCTGAAAGCTGCACCGGCTTCCCTTTTTGTGGAATTGGGCAATATACAGAATTCTTTCGATCAACGTCGTTTTGTCATCAGCTCTAACCGCCAAGCTTTGGCAAAATGGATGATGGAAGGTTTTATCGCGGACTATAAGCGGGCGAAGTAGAATCTTTTTCTTGAATTTTAAACGATATGCCGGAACCTATCTCTTTCATTGTTTGTTCCACATAATGGTTTGCAAAATCAATGATTAAAAGCGTACGTGCATATTAAATAATGAAAGGAAACCTTATGAGAAAGAATTTAATGTTTGTGGGAGTATTTGCGATTACCCTTATGTTGGCTGCTTGCGGCAGCGGCGTCCGGAAGGAATTTTCTGAAAAATATTCTGCTACGGAGGTGGAGCAGGCTAATCAAGTGATGAACTACTATACTACTTCACTCGCCTTATTGAAGAATTTGGTAGTGGAGAAAGATGTGAATTCCGTACTGGGATATATGGAACAAGGCGGGAATGCACCGATGTTGACAACTGTTGTCTCTCCGGTTTTCTCTCAGAAGGACTCGGCGTTGGCAGTCAATCCCGGTACGTATTTTAATGAAGAGACTCAGCGCAATCTGAAACAGAATTTTATGCAGTTATTTCAGGCAAGAAAGCAATTTTATACCGGTTTTAATCAGTATCTCTCGTTCTTGAAAGTAAAGGATAAGACTGCCGCTGATAAGCTATTGCCTGTTAACTATCGGCTGAGCGTTGAGATGGCTGAATATAAAGAGAATATTCTTGACATATTGTCACCTTTTACCGAAGGGGCGCAGAAAATATTGCTGAATGATAATCCGATGAAGGAGCAAATACTTGCCATGAACAGGATGTCTGTCACGATGCAGAGCATTCTGCGACAGTGTATGCGCAAGCCAGCTCCCGACATGGCTCGTCTGGATATGAAGATAATGAAACTGGTTATCCAGTTGGACATTGCCAAGCGCTTGCCGATGGTGAAGGGGCATCCTCAAGAGATGAAGACTTTCCGGGACTTTCTGGCTAATGCTGAGGCATTCATAAAAGAAGTACAGCATATAAAAGCCCGGGGAAGTTATACGGCAGACGAGATGGCCGCATTGGGTGAGTATGGACTAAGCCTGAACTAAGGCTATTTTATTTCCGGATGCCTTTCTAACCACTTCACTGCATATGAACAAGTGGCTTTGGGGGTTAATCCTTGTTCCACAGCGTATTCATAGGTTTTTTTTACAAGAGCTGAAGCAATTCCCCTGCCCTCAATAGGCGGGGGAACGATTGTATGAAGGATGTCCAAACTTCCGTCATGGAGGTGATATTCTACATAGGCGGTATGATTCTCCACTTCGGTAATGAACCGGTGACGTTCAGGATTGTGGTTGATGATGTATTCCATATTCTTTTTCTTTATCTGACTATCGTTAGAGAGATAATTGTATTGTATGCAAAGTTACAAATACTAATTTGCAATCTTACGGCATTTACCTTAAAAAAAATGGTAGCTAAAGCAAAATACAATTGCGGGTTCGTTAATAATCATTTCTTAGTTTGCCTGCGAAGATAAAATATGCGTACTTTTGTGCCGGGATTACATTGTATAAATAGCTTTTGAGAAGTATATGAAAGCAGCTTTACTTATTTTAGGGCGTGGAATAGGGCAGGTGATGTTTCAGAATAATGCACTGTCAGGGTTGTTAATGTTAGCCGGACTTTTTCTGAATTCTTGGCAAATGGCATTGCTGGCGATTGCAGGTAATGTTGTAAGTACATTGGCGGCTTATTTTTCAGGTTACAATCGTGAAGATATACGGAACGGACTTTACGGGTTTAATGGTACTTTGGTGGGAATAGCGATTGGGGTATTTATGCCGGTCACTGTAGTTTCCTTATTATTGTTGGTCGTAGGCTCTTGCTTGTCTGCTTGGATAGCTCGTCTTTTTAGTTTGCAACGGCTGGTATCGGGATTCACCGCTCCCTTTATTGTTTCTGTATGGATATTGTTGGCAGTTTGCAGTTGGATGACACCATCTTTGCTATTGCCTTCCGGAGATGCTGTGGCGGTTCAGACGCTTTCTTTTTTACAAGCTTTTTGTTTGAATATCGGTCAGGTTATGTTCCAGGGAAATACAGTATTGTCTGGATTGTTCTTTTTGCTGGGTATCATGGTTAACTCCCGTATCAATGGTTTTTATACTATACTGGGGGCATTGCTTCCCATTCCGTTCGCTCTGTTATTGGGAATGGATTATGCCGCTTTGAATGCCGGATTGATGGGGTATAACGGAGTGTTGTGTGCCATTGCTTTGGGAGATAAAACGTGGAGAGGCGGTGTGTGGGCTGTAGTGGCTGTATTACTGTCCGTCTTATTTCAGATAGGTGGTATGGAGTGGGGGATAACAACTCTCACTGCACCTTTTGTAGTTGCTGTCTGGATTGTGTCGGGATTGCAGAAGTTGGATAAAAAGAGTGGATATAGAAACTAAAAATAGAGGAATCTTATTAAAATATGACTGAGGGAATCCGATTACAACTCTTGGCATGGGCAAAAGAATACCATTGTGTCGCCTTTATACAAGGTGATCCTGTTCAATTTCCACATAGATATGCGCGGAAACAGGATATTGAGATTAGCGGCTTACTTACAGCTATAATGAGTTTTGGAAATCGTAAGCAGATATTGAAGAAATCAGATGAATTACATCGTTTAATGGGAATTTCACCTTATGAGTATGTATTGTCCTGCCAATGGAAAGCGGATTTTCAGCCGACAGATAGCAGTAGCTTTTACCGTATGCTTTCCCATGCGGATTTTTATACTTATTTCTCTCGATTATATGCTGCCTATTCGCAGTTTGATAGTTTGGAAGATGCCTTGCTGGTCTATTCGGGTACACCAATGGAAAGATTATGTGCATTTTTGGAAGTTTCCGCCCGAAGTCCGCAAAAGAAACTGAATATGTTTCTGCGCTGGATGATACGGAAAGAATCGGAAGTGGACTTCGGTATTTGGGGAAGTTTTGACTGTCGAGATTTGTTGATTCCTTTAGATACTCATGTTTGTCGGGTAGCCTATCTTTTAGGGCTTACAGATACGGAAACATTCTCGTTAAAGAATGCACGGAACATAACAGCCGCTTTGGCGGAGGTCTTTCCGGAGGATCCTTGTTTGGGTGATTTCGCATTGTTCGGTAGCGGAGTGAATGGAGTGTTATAAGATAAAGTATTTTGCGTATTGCTTATGATTTTAAGGTAGCTACAACTTTCTCTATCATTGTCCGGATATTGTTTTCATCCTGGGCAGTATAGAAGTTTCCGTCTACTTCGGAAGAGTTGTCGGTTGCTTCCCCATTTTGGATAGCGGGCTTCGCCAACGGATGAACGGCTACTTTCTTGCCTTTAGTGATACCTGTAAAATCAAATATCATGGCGGCGGCACAGTGCCCAATCATAATTTTGTCTTTCTCACCGAATGTCTTGATGGTTTCCAGCATGGTAATATTGTACGGTTTGTCGGCATTCTGTTGAAATACGGGAACGGCGTCACCGCAAGCGAACACAAGCGCGTCGTATTCATCTTCATGTCCTTTCAGATTAGCGACTACATCATCGGTTATCAGGGCTATACCGGAGTTGGTCCTGATTTCCTTGTTTTCTGCTACCGCAAATACTTTATAAGAAATGCCATTCTCAAAAAAGGCCTCCAAATACTGGAATAGACCACATCCGTTTACCGGATTTACTGCTAAAACTGCAACTTTTTTTGCCATAATCATAATTATTAAGTGAAACAATAGTTATTCTCAGTAAGTTTATTACTTTTGTATTGCAAAGTTAGGATTCTTGTTGCTTGTAGACAAGAAGGCACTTGAATGTTAGATAGTTACAAGAATGTAACCATTGCTGGAGTTCAACCAATTAGTAAAAGTTAAAAAATGAAAAACTTTCATCATATAGGTCGTTGTCCGATACGGGACGTTTTGAGTAAGTTGGGAGATAAGTGGACAATGCTTATCATGGTTACATTAAAAGCGAATGGTACAATGCGTTTTTGTGACATTCAGAAAACAATCGGTGACATTTCACAACGTATGCTTACGGTTACGCTACGTTCGTTGGAAACGGACGGCTTGATTATCAGGAAAGTGTATGCAGAAGTTCCCCCGCGTGTGGAGTATTCTCTTACGGAAACGGGATATAGCTTGATGCCGCATATCGAATCGTTGGTCGGTTGGGCATTGGAGCATATGGCAGATATTATGGAACGGCGGGGAGTACGGGAAGAAGTGGAATCATAAGAACTGTACATATTATAATATACAAGAATTCCGATTCATCACGAACCGGAATTCTTTCTTTTTCCTTTACATAGGCTTCTTTTACGGAAGTTCCTTCGTAATCTTTTGCCAATGCCAGCATGATAGCTTGTGGCAACTCTGTTGGGGTTATTGTTTCTAACACTTATCATAGGACAAAGAGGATGCCAAAGAATGATGAAATAGATTATATGATTGATTTATAATGTAATAATTGCACGCTGTTACTACTAATACAGTACGTAAAAATATGGAAAGTTGTGGAATTGAGTATCACACATGAGGAATAATTACACAGAATCTTAACGGACTTCTTATTTATTCTTTTTAAATTTGCGGTACACTTAAAATTGATATAAGTATGATTAGATTGAATGTTTTTATTCAAGTGAGTGCGGATAACCGTGCTGCTGTAATGGAAGCTGCAAAAGAATTGGTAGCTTGCTCTCTGAAAGATAATGGTTGCATTGCTTATGATATTTTTGAAAGTGCAACTCGTGAAGATGTCCTTATGATTTGCGAAACATGGAAAGATGAGGAGTCGCTGGCTGTACATGAGAAGGCTACGCATTTTGTAACATTAGTTCCCAAGATACAAAATCTTGCCTCTATGAAATTGGAGAAGCTCAGTTTCTGATAATGTTTTTGTAGACATATAATTTGAAAAAGTCAACCATTGTGTTGACTTTTTTGTTTTATTACTTATATGACAAATGGTATGAAACAAATATTTTTTATTTTTGTAATGCTAATAAGTTGCCTGTCTTGCATCGGTAAACCGGCTAAGCAGGCAGAAAGGAGAATTGATATGAATCCGGTGAAAGAGATTTATCTGGCAGGGGGATGTTTTTGGGGAACCGAACATTTTCTGAAACAAATAGAAGGGGTGGAAGTTACCCAAGTGGGGTATGCAAACGGGAATATTGCCAATCCTACTTATCAACAGGTTTGCACAGGTACTACGGACTTTGTCGAAACTGTAAAAGTACAGTATAATCCCGATAAGGTAGACTTGCCTTTCCTTATTGACCTTTATTTTAAGACGATTGATCCTACCAGTCTGAATCGTCAGGGCAATGATCGGGGTACTCAATACCGCACAGGCATCTATTATATAGATACCGCAGACCTGCCTGTTATCCGTGAAACCGTTAACCGTCTGGCGGCTAATTATACTCGTCCGTTGGAAGTGGAGATTGAGGAGTTGAAGAGTTTCTATCCGGCAGAAGATTATCATCAAGACTATTTGGGTAAAAATCCGGGTGGCTATTGCCATATTAATCCTGCATTATTTGACTTGGCACGTAAGGCGAAGATGAAAAAAAAGGTAGCGGCTTACAGTAAACCGGATGATGCGGCTTTGCGTTCGCAGCTTACTGCGGAACAGTATGCCGTTACTCAGAAAAATGCCACCGAACCGCCTTTCCGTAATGCCTATTGGGATGAACACAGTCCCGGTATTTATGTAGATATTACTACGGGTGAACCCCTGTTTGTTTCTACTGATAAGTTTGATTCTGGTTGCGGATGGCCCAGTTTTTCCAAACCGATTGACAGCTGGCGCATTCAGGAAAAAGTGGATACTACCCACGGAATGGTACGTACGGAAATTCGCAGTAAAACAGGTGACGCCCATTTAGGACATGTTTTTACAGATGGTCCTGCTGATAAGGGAGGATTACGTTATTGCATCAACAGTGCTTCATTGCGCTTTATTCCTAAAGACCGGATGTTGTCAGAAGGATACGGTGAATATTTGGAATTAGTAAAATAACAATCAATGGATATACTATTAATAAGTAATGAAGATGCTTGCCGCAGTCGTATTGCGCAAGAGTTCCTGTATGCATTTGGCAGGGGAATGAATATTTTTACGGCAGGAGTTATGGAGGGAAATGGTGTTCCCGATGCCGTATGTAATGTGATGGAACAAAATGGATATAGCATATCCCGTAAGAAGCCCTCGGGTGTTGGGATGTATACACATCGGTCATGGGATTATGTTGTCACTTTATGTAAAGAAGCTGAGGAAGAATTGAATTTTATCACTTTGATTGCCAAGCGATATGTGCATTTTAACTTTGAGAATCCCTTTGAGAATCATTCTCAAAATAGGAGTGGCCATGAAGAACAAATTGCCACCCTTTATGAAGTGATGTATAGGCAACTGTATGAATTCTATCGTGATGAATTGAGTGAACAATTGTTACCTCGTTGTACATGCGGTGCAAATACTTATTGTCGTTGCGAGTAGAGAATTTTTATAATAGACTGAAAAGCCAATTTGGTTATTGTGCTATTTGATGAACTTAATATTCTATTTCTCCTTCCCGTACAGGATGATGATTTTTTTCACTATAAACCTTGACATGTACTTTTTCCCCTACAAGGGAATCGGGGACGGAATAATGAACATTTTTCATGCTAATAGTCGACTACTTATCCACAATGTATTCATAGACCTTAAAACAGTTCAGGTTACCGGGAAGAGGCTTCAGCAATGACAAATCAGCTTCCAAACGTGATGATTTCTCCGCTGTTGAAAGACTGCCTTGCTCGTTGTTGACCTGCATACATATCCGGCTCAAATGTTCCTGCGCAGAACGTATATCACTGAAATGTTCCGTCAGGCAGAAAGCTTTCCTTCTGACATATTCCACGTGCCCTTTCTCCCATCCGATCCGTATATTACAGAAACGATACCCAGAACAATAGAAACCGGACATCTTCATCAGGGCTTCTGTAGGCTTCTTGTCACCACCGACAAAGCTCTTGACGGCTACATGCAGATCATCATGGCTGAGACATCATGTATATCCCTGAAGAAGTTACGGTGGGATTCCATGAAGGCAAGCGTATTCTGATGTCTGAAAAGATAGGCGTATCTGCCATTGCTATGCCCGAAAGTAAATACGGCCAGATAAAACTTGGTCTTGACACCGTCAATAAAAAGAAGGACTTCACCCCAGTCAAACTTGGCAATGCATCCCGGTTCATGGAACAACCGAATAAAGGCTTCGCCCTTTTTCTTCTCTTTGTATGATTCTATATTTTTTATATAACTGCATACTGTGGCATAGCTGATGGCATATCCTTGGGATAACAGAAACTGGTGGATATGCTTCTTCAATATGCGCTGTTTGCGAAGCCCCGTAGCTATCTTAACGGTATTCTTCTTCAGGTAAAATCCTATCTCATCCTTAATCTCTTGTGTGAATAGGTGAGGGCGGTGTTTGGAACTGTCATACTTGGGCTGGATGGTAAGTACTTATCCTATGGTGGCGCACTTTTCAATTAGTATCTACACATTATCCCTTCATTGAAAGAGTTTGGTATTGTATCCGGCTCTTTTCTTTTAATTTGGGTTTTATTCTTTTGTGATACTCTATATGTTTGTCCAAAGCCTTCATGATACTGAAGAAGTGGCACATCTCACCCATCAGGTGCTGTACGGTCTTATGGTATATGATAGCCTCATGGTTTATTTCTGATACTCCTTCTTTTTACTCTCCTGAATCTTGTTTCGGCTCAGTTTCATTTTGGTCCGCATGGGATTTTATAGAAGATTTTTCTTTACACATTTATTTTGTCCTGTCCCAAATTTATTGTAGCTTTGTGACTTGATGGACGACACGACAATTTATTGAACACATTTTTTGTAACATGAAAAAACTATTTGCTACCTTACTATTAGTATGTGCAACCACAGGGGTAAATGCACAAGACAAACTGTATTCCAATGAGTTTCCGCTTTCACAAGTAACCCTTCTCGAAGGACCGCTGAAGCATGCCCGCGACTTGAATATCGGGACATTGCTAAAATATGACTGCGACCGCCTGTTGGCTCCTTATCGCAAGGAGGCAGGGTTGGAGCCCAAGGCGAAGTGTTATCCCAACTGGGACGGTTTGGATGGTCATGTGGGCGGACATTATCTTACCGCCATGGCCATTAATGCGGCTACGGGCAACGACGAATGTCGTAAGCGCATGGAGTATATCATCAGCGAAATAGCCGAATGTGCCGAGGCCAACCGTAAAAACCATCCTGAATGGGGTATTGGTTATATGGGTGGAATGCCTAATAGTCAAAATATTTGGAATAACTTTAGAAACGGCGACTTCCGCGTGTATAGCGGTTCGTGGGCGCCATTCTATAATCTGCACAAGATGTACGCCGGTTTGCGTGATGCGTGGCTGTATTGTGGCAACGAGCAGGCCAAGATCCTTTTTTTGCAGTTCTGCGATTGGGCAGTTAATATCACATCGCATTTGTCGGACGAACAGATGGAACAGATGCTTGGCAATGAACATGGCGGTATGAACGAGGTACTTGCCGATGCGTATGCCATTACTCAAGAACAAAAATACCTTGACTGCGCAAAACGTTTCTCGCACAAACGGTTACTCGTTCCGATGTCTCAGCGGCAAGATTGTCTTGACAATATGCATGCCAATACTCAGGTGCCTAAAGTTATCGGCTTTGAACGTATATCAGAATTGTCGGGTAATGAAGACTATCATGTGGCAAGTTCATTCTTCTGGGACATTGTGACCGGTGAGCGTAGTCTTGCTTTCGGGGGAAACAGCCGTCGGGAGCATTTCCCTGCCAAGGATGCTTGTATGGATTTCATCAATGATATTGACGGTCCCGAGAGTTGTAACACCAATAATATGTTGAAACTTACGGAATATCTCCATCGCCGTAACCCGGAGGCAAGGTATGCAGACTACTACGAACTTGCCACATACAACCACATACTCTCTACCCAGCATCCTGAACACGGAGGTTATGTGTATTTCACCCCTGCGCGTCCTCGCCATTATCGCAACTACTCCGCCCCTAACGAGGCTATGTGGTGCTGCGTTGGTACCGGCATGGAGAATCATGGCAAGTATGGGCAATTCATCTATACCCATGCGGGCGATGCCCTCTTTGTGAATCTCTATGCAGCTTCACGACTCGACTGGAAAGAACGCGGTATCACGTTACGTCAGGAGACTGCTTTTCCTTATTCCGAAAACAGCACAATCACTATTGCAGAAGGCAAAGGTGTGTTCAGCCTCATGGTACGCTATCCGGGATGGGTACGTCCGGGAGAGTTCAAGGTTAGCGTGAACGGACAGCCCGTTGACATCATAACAGGTCCGTCATCTTACGTCAGCATCAACCGTAAATGGAAGAAAGGAGATGTGGTAAGCGTTAACTTTCCGATGCATTCATCTTTGCGCTATCTGCCCAACGAACCGCAGTATATTGCTTTCATGTATGGTCCTATCCTTCTCGGTATGAAAACCGGCACAGAGTCCATGACCTCACTCATAGCCGACGACAGCCGCTTCGGACAGTATGCAGGCGGTCCGAAGTTGCCCATTGACAAAGCGCCGATTCTTATAAATAATGATATTGCCGCCATTCCGTCGCAACTTACTCCTGTGCCCGGCAAACCGTTGCACTTCACACTCGGTACCCGTATGGTAAATGGAATTGAAGGGGAATTACAACCGTTTTTCGAGATTCACGATTCTCGTTATATGATGTACTGGCTCGCTCTTACCGAAGGAAGCTATAAGCAGTACATTGATAACATTGCCCAACAGGAACAGGAACGTCAGGCGCTCGAAGCAAGTACTGTTGACAAAGTACAGCCGGGTGAACAGCAACCGGAAACCGATCATAAGATGGAGACTGACGAGTCGTACACGGGTAATACAAACAATGTCTTCTATCGGGATGCTCGTAACGGACATTACTTCAGCTACCTCATGCAAACCGACGGTCTGACCGACCTTAAACTGCGACTCAAGTATTGGGGCGTGGGTGAATGGAAGAGCCATGAGTTCGATATTTATATCGACGACGTGCTTCTTCGCTCTATTAATAATACAGGCAAGTATCGCATATCAGAATTCAAGTCAGAAACCTATGATATCCCGGCTACGTATCTGCAAGGTAAGAAACAAGTGCGTGTCAAGTTTGTGGCAAAACCAAATAAACAAATAGGCGAGATATATGAGGTAAGGCTCATCAAATAGTGGAATATCCTAGCTACTGTTAATAGGCACTATAAAATATTTTATAGTGCTTTTATTTTAAAGACCGGAGCTATTTTGTTGACCTGTTTATCAGGCATATTTATAACTAAGCCCTTCTCCGTACGTGTAAATGAAACTTTACCATATCCCAATAATTCCACTCTTCTAATCTTATCAGGGAACAGTTTACTCTTGCTGGATAATGATTTGATAAGTATTTGATTTTCTGCCGGCCAAGCCAAAACCGTAGCAAATAGGTCTTTTTTAGTTTGGGTGAAACGGATTTCTTGTGCTGTAGCCTTGCTATACGCTCCTTCATTGAAGCCTTGTGCATTAATCTTAATATCAGCTTCAGCTATTGGTCCTTCACCAAATATTTTCCATGGTCGTGTGTCAAAGATAGCTTCTTTATTAATATTCATCCAATTGCCGAATTCATTTAATCCTCAAATCCGCAACTAAGCTCTTCAGCGTCCTTCTTGCGTCTAAACGTCCTCTCATCACTGAATTAGCAGATAAATTGAGGCTGAAATACCCACTTCTGCCCACAATATCCCCTTGCC
>NZ_JAHBBW010000017.1 GCF_018390535.1 Bacteroides propionicigenes
AGTGTACGGGTAAACTACTGTAAACAAACGGATTATAACACAAAAACTGTTTTTTAGACGTTCGTTTAAAAAACGTCAAAATTTCAGAAAGACATAGGGAAAGGAATACCTAAAAAATAACAAAAAATAAAGATGAACAAGGAGTTAGCCAATAGATTGATAAACAATGTATTGCTTATAGATTTTATGATTCATAAGAATATTTTTATTGAACATTTTGCTCATTTCAAAAACAACACGTATCTTTGCGCACATTAAACGAACGTTTAAAAAACACTTCTATTTTCAGCGCATATTCCCCTATATCACAACACATTACAAGGTTTTTTTTTCGATAATATATTTTTCATTTTGTGCGTAGTTCGCCAGCAATGCACGCTCTTTTTTCATAAGGCGGGAATTCAAGTTATCCGGTGTCGGCATCCATGAAGGAAAAGAAGAAAACGGGAAGTTAATATCGTTACCGGAATGAAGTTAACTAAGTAAATGCCATCAAGTTAACTTAATAGATAGTAAGAAGTTAACTAATTACATACAGCTAAGTTAACTTCATTCCGGTAATAGTATAGGGTAATTGGATATGCTTAAAAAATGAAATTATCACAAGAAAAAACTATTTTTGCAAGAAAATAAACAAATTCACATGAAAACGACTTTACTCGTTGTAGGACGAACCGTAGAACAGCACTTCATCACAGCCATCAATGACTATATACAACGCACGCGGCGCTATCTCTCATTTGATATGGAAGTTATCCCGGAGCTGAAAAACACCAAAAGCCTTTCCATGGAAATACAAAAAGAAAAAGAGGGAGAACTCATTCTAAAAGCTCTCCAACCGGGAGATGTAGTGGTATTGCTGGATGAAGGTGGAAAAGAAATGCGCTCCATAGAGTTTGCAGACTATATGAAGCGCAAAATGAACACCGTAAACAAACGGCTGGTTTTTATTATTGGAGGGCCTTACGGATTCTCTCCCAAAGTTTATGAAGCGGCACACGAGAAACTGTCTCTTTCGCGTATGACTTTTTCACATCAGATGATAAGACTTATCTTCGTGGAGCAGTTATACCGTGCCATGACGATATTAAACGGCGGACCGTACCACCACGAATAAACCGAGAAGTCTCTCTAAACAATCTCCTGCAACAGAACCGGAATTTCGGGAGTACTGTTTTTTATAACTGTAATACGGTGCTTCCCCTCCGGCGTTAGGGCAAAGTGCATCTGACGCTTATCCGCTTTTCCTACCAAGCGGGTTATCAGCTTCTTCTCCTCTACCGAACGAATAACTTTAGAAGCATTGGAAGCTGACAGTCCGAGTGTTTCCGCTATCTCGCTGGAAGTGAGTTTGGGAGTATTGAGCAGGGTACACAACAGCATACCCTCATTCAACGACAAGTCAAACTCTTGCATAAATTTTACTTCAAACTCGGCTATTGCCCGGTAAATATCACGGATTCTACATAAAGTTTCCATTATTCCTGTTATATAAATAAATTCACATTCGCTTTGTCCGCACGCTCCATATAAGTTGCCACACCACCTATGGTAACCTCGTCCAGCAATTCTTCGCGCTGAATTCCCATCATATCCATAGACATCTGACAAGCAATAAACTCGACACCTTGTGCTAATGCCTGAGAACGTAACGATTCCAAAGAATCTATACCTTTCCGTTTCATAAGAAAACGCATCATCCGGCTACCCAACCCCATCATATTCATCTTAGACAGTTTCAATTTCAATGAGCTGGACGGAAGCATCATACCGAACATCTTTCCGAAAACATCTTTCTCCGTCCGGGGCTTCTGCATTTTTTTCAATACATTCAATCCCCAAAAGGTAAAGAATATCGACACTTTCTGTCCGGTTGCCGCCGCACCGTTAGCGAGTACAAAAGTAGCTAAAGCCTTGTCTAAATCATCACTAAAAAGAATTAAAGTTTTTCCCCTTCCACCTGCTGCCGGAAGAGACGATGGACAAGCACAAGCCTCATCACCTTTCTCAAGCAACACTGTGTAACGCCCCTTTTCTTCTTTTTTCTCTATCAGCTTATTGCCCGTAGTAGCACACCAGGCAGAAGCGTCGCGTGCGAAACCCGCATCGGTCGCTACTATTTCCACCCGCTCACCCGGGGCAATGCTATCCATAGCTTTTTTTACTTGCATGATAGGTCCGGGACATTGTAATCCGCAAGCATTAACTTTCAAAGGCTCTTTTGTCGCGCAATTCTGTATTGATTGAGACGAGACAGAAGCCGTAGACAGTGCTTCCGAGAATACTTCAGGGGTTGGAACTGGAGCCACCGCCGTTGAATAGGTTTTGTATCCACCTATCAAGTTAGCCGTATTACGATAACCGTGTCCTATCAGAATACGTTGCGCCAAATAGCCACGCAAGCCTACTGCACAAAAAAGTACAACGGGTTTATCCAGCGGTATTCTGGATAACTGATTACGCATCTCATCCAGTGGAATATTGACGGCTCCCGGAATAGTGCCAAATGAGAACTCCTCAGGTGTACGGGTATCTATCAGCATCACTTCACCTTTCTTTTCAGCCAGCTCACGCCATGAGATAACCGGCATTGCACCACTGATAATATTGGAAGCCACATATCCGGCTATGGCAATCGGATCCTTTGCCGATGAGAAAGGAGGTGCATAGGCATGTTCTGTCTCCATTAAATCATAAACAGTTCCTCCATGTTTAATTAATCCCGCTATCTGGTCAATGCGTTTATCTACTCCCTCATAACCTACACATTGCGCTCCATAAAGTTTTCCGGTTTTCGGATGAAAGGTCAGCTTCAGGGTCAAAGGCAGTGCATCGGGATAATAACCGGCATGAGAAGCGGAATGGGTCACCGAACTTTGATACTCCATTCCCCATTGTTTCAAACGCTTTGCAGCAAGCCCTGTAGAAGCCACTGTCATATCAAATACTTTGGCTATGGACGTACCGATAGCGCCTTCATAAGATGTGGTATTACCCAATGCCATATTGTCGGCAACAATACGTCCCTGACGATTGGCCGGATTAGCCAGATAGTTGAGCCACGGCTTTCCGGTCAGCGGATGAGGATACTCGATGGCATCACCCACAGCATAGATATCTTTAACAGAAGTTTCCAAGTGCTCATCTACCCAGATACCACCCATTTCACCCAACTTCAAACCTGCCTGTTGTGCCAATACAGTTGCCGGGCGCACACCGATAGAAAGTAATACCATGTCGGCAGGAATCGTTTTTCCGCTTTTCAGAAAAACAGTAATGCCTTGTCCTGTGCGCTGAAAATGTGTAACGCCTTCTTCCAAGTAAAGAGAAACTCCTTTTTGAACTAAATGCTGATGGATATGCGCAGCCATGGAGAAGTCGATAGGAGCCATAACCTGATTACCCATTTCTACAACAGAGACCGCAATACCTGCATGATGAAGATTTTCCGCCATTTCAAGTCCGATAAAACCGGCTCCCACAACTACTGCACGTTTCACTCTTTTATCTGTGATATAAGCTTTGATTCGGTCAGTATCTTCCACATTGCGAAGCGTAAAGATACCTTCAGAATTAATTCCTTCCAAAGGAGGCTTTACGGGGTTAGCTCCCGGAGAAAGCAGAAGCTTATCATAAGTTTCTTCATATTCCTTTCCGTCAACTTTACGGATAGTCAATGCTTTGCTTTCCGGATTAATAGCAATGACTTCATTCTCCACCCGCACATCAATGCGAAAGCGTTGACCGAAAGATTCGGGAGTCTGAACCAATAACTTCTCACGTTCAGCAATAACACCACCTATATAATAAGGCAATCCGCAATTGGCATACGAAATGTATTGCCCCTTTTCCAATAAAATGATTTCAGCTTGTTCGTCTACTCTTCTTAACCGGGCAGCAGCTGTGGCTCCACCTGCAACGCCACCAATAATTACATATTTCATACTTCTTTCTTTTAGTTCGATACTGCAAAGTAAGCAATAATTTCCAATACAAAATAGTTTCCGTAGGAAAATAATGTTAAATAGCCAAATTTTAAAGGAATAAAAGTGTTATACACAAACAAACGCAGTCTCCTATTCCTATATTGAAAGATACAAAAAACACCTTTCTCTTTTTACAATATATGAGAGAAAGGCGTTATAATAATAATCTTTCAGGAGTTTGTGTACGATTACAGAAGTATATTACCACCCTATCTTATCAAGACCGGCAGCAGTATACCATGCAGTAGAACGATATGCAGCAGCTGCAGCAGAGGTAGTAGGGTATGGTATATAATGAGAGACGCCACAGGTAGTTTCCAACGGAAGCGGAAACATAGATTGTATAACACCTGAAAAGTTCTTCGGTGTTGATTTCCAATAAACGATAGCATCATCAGCTGCAGAAGTCCATGCACTTACATTGGCGGACAATTGTTGCATCAGCTGTTTCATATCATAATACCCTATATAATACGGACTGTATTTACTACGCTTATCATAATTAAATAAATCACTGTTTAAAAGTATATCCCACTCCACTTCGGTGAGAGTTTGTTTTGTTATGGATGCCAGATTTTCCAATGCGGCACAATTTATAACGGAAACAGAAGCACCACCAGTCCAATTATCATTACTGGTAGAATAGCCCGTGTATTTAGCTTCGTAAGGCTCATAATACGCTTTACCAACCTTTACTCCCACATTCTCTGAAGCGAACATAGCCGGTACAACTTTATCATAAGAAGCACCCGGTCCCGGTATTTCCGTTGGTGAACCGATAATATAACTAACATTATTACGCAGTTCATATGCCACTTCTATAGACTGTCCGAAACAAGCATCAAATAAGATAAAATCCAAATGACACCCTACTGCTTCAAATACAGAAACCATATCAGTTATATTCAAATAGTGCCCACCGTCTTGACCTATCCAACGCGTAGAAGCATTCTTTACAATCGGCAAAGGACTGGGTATCCATCCTTCTCCATGTGACCAAACAACCAACCCATAACTCTCTGCCGGATACTCTGTAAACGCACGCTTCATAACTTCCTGCATAACAGAAGGATCTGTCGATACTTGCTCCTTATATTCCCTTATAATTTCTTTTGTCACATTTCCTCTTTTATCTTTTGACAAACGATAGAGCGTAGGAAAACTATAAGATTGAGAATTCTCACTACTCGCATCATCCACATATACTAAAAGATTATATAACGATGCATCAACCGTCGACATACCTTTCATCATCTCATCAATATCAGATGATGCAAAACCAGACAAGCTATTATCTGCCATTATATACGCCAATACTGTCCGTGTAACTTTTTCCGCAGGTACAGGGTCATCATCTTGATTACAAGCTGTAAACAAAATAAGAAAAGATATACACAGCAAGGTATAGAACTTCAGTCTCATAATCATTGGTATAATTCCGGATTCAACAATTACTCTTCCGGCTTTTTAAAACTGAACTTACCCGATTCAATAGCTTGCAGCACCATTGTGCCCTTCTTATATTTCGCTTTTACTTTCACAGCTTCCTTTTCCAGTTTTTTCTTACTCTCACTGAAATAAACCATACATGTATAATCAGGCTTCTTCAAATCGTATTCCAAATAATTCTTCAACTGATAACTGTATAAATCACGTTTGGGCAGAAAACCATTCTTATCCAAAGCTGTACTATCCAAAACTTGAATCTCCGTACAATATACTATTGAGTCATTGAAAGACGCCGCTATACCAAAAGCATAAACAGGCTTATGACTTTTCATTGTAAATGCCGTACAGAGAGTAAATACGAACATTACTGCAAATACTATTTTTACGTACTTCATAACTTCTATATATTTATTTAATGTGGGCAAAGATAATAAAAAAACCGGCTATCCACATTGGACAAACCGGTTTTCTTAATTTCTTTTATTTGTCAGAAACTGATATTCTTATTTATCCCAAATAAGATTTGAGCAATTTACTACGATTACTTTGTCTTAATCTTCTGATTGCTTTTTCCTTAATCTGGCGGACGCGCTCACGTGTGAGCCCAAATTTGTCGCCGATTTCCTCTAATGTCATTTCCTGCTGTCCGATACCGAAAAACATCTGTATGATTTCTTTTTCTCTATCGGTTAACGTAGAAAGAGCTCTATCAATTTCCCTCGCAAGAGACTCGTTCACCAAAGAGCGGTCGGCCATAGGAGAGTCATCATTGACCAACACATCGAGCAAGCTGTTGTCTTCTCCTTCAACGAAAGGTGCGTCCACCGAAATATGGCGGCCCGAAACCTTCAACGTATCAGATATTTTATCAACAGGGATTTCCAGTTCATCAGCAAGTTCTTCGGGAGACGGACGACGTTCGTTTTCCTGCTCGAACTTAGAGAAAGCCTTACTGATTTTATTCAGCGAACCCACTTGGTTCAAGGGAAGACGTACAATACGCGACTGTTCTGCCAAAGCCTGCAAAATGGACTGACGTATCCACCATACTGCATAACTGATGAACTTGAAACCACGTGTTTCATCGAACTTCTCGGCAGCCTTAATCAGTCCTAAATTGCCTTCGTTAATCAAGTCGGGCAAACTCAAACCCTGGTTCTGGTACTGTTTGGCTACAGATACAACGAAACGCAGATTGGCACGTGTCAATTTCTCCAATGCAACACGGTCACCCTTGCGGATGCGCTGAGCGAGCTCTACCTCCTCCTCGACTGTAATGAGGTCTTCGCGACCGATTTCCTGCAAATACTTGTCAAGAGAAGCACTCTCTCTGTTAGTGATACTTTTGGTAATTTTTAATTGTCTCATTCTTATAATACAGATTTGGGTTGCAAAGTTACGACAAATTATTTGTTACAAACAAACTTGCCGGAACTTTTTCACCTTATTTATATCTTACCTATATAACAAAATAGGTGTCGACAAATATTTGCCGACACCCTCTTTTTCGTCTTTGTTTGCTAATATTACAATCTTCTTACCTATTTACCTTCTTTTGTTATTCTTGAGTTAAATCAACGGCATACATGGCTCGTTTTCCCGACGGGAACATACCGGTGATGAACAATCCTTGCTCCGGAGATTTTCTTGCCTCTTTCATTGTCTTCTCCAAATCATCCACCGTCTTCATCGGCACGCCATTAGCTTTCAGGATAATGAAACCCTTACGGATACCCGCATCGGCCATCTTACCATTGGTAACGCCGGTAACTTCCAGGCCATAGCCTAAATTCAACTGTTTCTTCAGTTCAGAAGACACAGGCTTGAAGGCTGCGCCCAAAATTTCCATTCCGGCATCTTTTACCACTTTCGTAGTTCCCTGTTCGTTCTTCAGAGTGATTTCAAATTCCTTTTCTTTCTTATCACGAACAACAGTTACTTTCACCTTATCACCCGGACGATGCTTAGCCAAGATTTCCTGTAAATCCGAGAACTTATGAATCTTCTTGCCGTTCAACGCTACAATCACGTCATTTTCCTTCAATACACCTGCTGCTGAACCGCCTTCAACGACTTCGGCAACGAAAACGCCTTCTTTCACACCAAGTTCATCTGCTTTCTTCTTCAGCTCTTCAGTCCAACGTTCGTCCATCTGCAAGTCTGTACTCAAATCGCTACCCTTTATTCCAAGCAATGCGCGTTGCACTGTGCCAAACTGTTTCAAGTCGGCTACTACTTTTGTCATAATACTGGTAGGAATGGCAAAACCATAACCGGAATAAGCGCCTGTAGGCGAATAAAGCATGGCGTTGATACCAACCAACTCACCTTTGGCATTCACCAGTGCACCTCCACTATTACCTTGATTGATGGCTGCATCTGTCTGGATAAAAGATTGGATGTTTGCAGCTTGTCCGTTAGAAGCGGTAGAACCTATAGAGCGAGCTTTTGCACTGACAATACCGGCTGTAACGGTAGAATTCAAGTTGAACGGATTACCTACTGCCAATACCCATTCACCTACCTTCAACTCATCGGAGTTGCCAACCGGAATAGTCGGGAAATCATCTCCTTCAATCTTAATCAGGGCCAAGTCCGTACTGGGATCGGTACCGATAATACGTCCTTTCAGTTCACGGTCATCATTCAATTTGACAGTAATTTCGTCAGCACCTTCCACTACGTGATTGTTCGTCACAATATATCCATCTTTGGAAATAATAACTCCGGAACCAAAACCTACGCGTGGCTGGGTTTGTATCTGACGTTGACGTCCACGACCGTCTCCAAAGAAAAAGTCAAAAATATCCGGCTGGTCTTGTACCGTTTGTGTCTTGCTCAACTGTGTAGCACGTATATGTACCACAGCGTGCAGAGAACTCTCTGCAGCTTGTGTCAAATCCACAGGCTGGGCATCTGTTGCATGGAAAGCCGCCAATTGCAGATTATTCGGGTTCTGCTGGAACAACTCGCTAAATGTAGCAGGTTTTTCTTTATTCAGCATTCTATAGGTTGTAACACCAGCTACTCCTGAACTAAGAATTACAATAGCTGCAACTCCAAGGAAGTTTTTTGTTGTCTGTTTCATACTATTTTCTATTCTCTTTAATTGTTAATATTCAAATCCCGTTTAACATTCTGACGTTAAAATAACGACAAAAATCATTCAGTTATTCCGCTTGTCACTCTTTTTTGTTCTCTTTTAACAGTGAATATTTAGGACTTAACAGCGGTTAACGACAAAGACTGACAAATTAGCATTTATGTACGATTGCTATCTGTTAAAAGACTGACAGAGAAGATATATAAGAATGAGGAATGAAAAATGAAGAATGAAGAATTATGGCTGCGCAATGATACCGCAAGGCAAATTCTTCATTCTTCATTTTTCATTCTTCATTCTTCATTTATTAGTAATTCAGGTAGTCAATATCCATATGATAACTCCACTGTGGAAAATACAAGTTTCCACCCTCCCACTCTACTTCACCACGCTGAAAGTCCACGGTTTCACTACGCGGATATTTCTTTTCGGGCACCAACGGCATACCGTAATCATTATTCACAATCATACGCCAAGAGTCAATGCCTCCAAAAAAGAAATACTCTTCATCGGCATTACGGGCAAAAGTCGGTATTCCAAATGACTGGTCAACCGGTATCCACCCCACACCCTCAAAGTATATTTCCGCCCAATCGTGCAGATTCCAGGCATACGGATGCATCATAAATCCACTTTGAAAATGCGCAGGAATACCGCTGATACGACATAATGTAATAAATAAAAGGCTGACTTGGCCACAATCACCGTGATGATTATCCAATACATATTCCGGAATATTTTCAATCGTGGAATACTCACGTGCAGATGCCCAAGGGAAATTATCGTTAATCCAGCGGAAGATACGTTTTGCCTTTAAATAAGGATTCGTTTCGCCTGCTGTCAATTTGGCAGCCAACGCTCGCAAACGTGGAGAGAAGACAATGTGTTTCTCTCGTTCGGAAGTATATTCTTTATAAAAGGTAGTAGTAGTATCATAAGGCAAAACATCTTCAGCCTGTAAATTGCGCCATTCTCCACAAGATGTATATTCAAATGTTTCAGAGAATACGGTAGGCTCACCTTTCACTGCACGTTTTTCCATATAGAGCGTGCTATGCCGACACTCCTGAGGAGAAAATACATATTCCGGTTCACTGGCAGAAACAAACTTCACATCCAGTTGACGAGCCTGATCTTTACGAGGATAGGGCAACCAACAACGAATTAGTTTTCCGGCAGGCACTGCATTGGTATCTACAGTCAATGTGTAAGTAACACGCATACGCTTAGGAGCGACAATAGTCTTGCCATCCTTCTTTACAGCGGCAATGATTTCGGGCAAGTTTTCTTTATTCACTTTCTCACTCCCACTCAATGCTGTGCCCTCTTTGGCTATTTTTATATTATAACAAGCTGAGTCTACACGGAACAAATTAGGACCGGCATTACGGAAATAGCGTTTTTCACCATCCAAAATCATACACTCCAAAGCATCAGATGCTTCCCATTGCCGCATTTGCTCATCCGTTACATCAGGAATATATTTTCTGATATAATCTCTAACCTGAGATTCAGTCAGACAAAAATCCGTAAGCAGCCGTTGGTGCAAGTCATCTTCCCAATTATAGGAAGTATTTTCCTGCTTTGTACTACAGGCAGAAGCAATGACAAACAAAAATACGATATATAACAGCTTCTTCATGATGAAAATCAATCGTTGATAATTCATTTAAATTCTTACAACTCCGATGCCCGGTAAATCCGGTAATGTAACCTTCCCCTTTACAACTTCCATACCTTTGAAACGGTCATTGGCAATTAGCAAACTACCATCCAAATCGGCAAAGTCCACCGCAGGAGAAAATTGCGAGGCTGCAGAAATAGCACATGAAGTCTCAGTCATACACCCCACCATCACCTTCATACCCAAAGCTCGTGCCAACGTCACCATTTTCCATGCTTCACGCATACCGGTACATTTCATCAGTTTGATATTGATACCGCTAAAAGCATCTTTCAACCCTACTATATCTTTTAAACGCTGGATGGACTCGTCCGCGAATATCGGCAACGGGCTTTGTCCGGTTACCCAAGCAATATCATCCAGCTGTTCTTTGGGCATGGGTTGTTCTATCATAACAATTCCTTTCTCCTTTAACCAATGAATCATATCAAGTGCATGGTACTTGTCTTTCCAACCCTGATTGGCATCGACAGCAATGGGAAGATCCGTCACAGAGCGAATGGTTTCAATCATTTCCTTATCATTATCACGCCCCAATTTCACTTTCAGTATGTTAAACTGTTCGGCACACTCCTTGGTCTTTTCACGTACCACATCAGCAGTATCAATACCGATGGTAAAGGTGGTAGATGGTGTCTTTTCTTTATCTAACCCCCATATTCTATACCATGGAGCCTGCAACATTTTACCCACCAAATCGTGTAAAGCAATATCCACAGCCGTCTTTGCAGCTGCGTCTCCTGCAGAAAGACTATCTATATAGCCAAGAATATCTTCCAACCGGAAAGGATCGGAAAACTGTCCGATAACATCCTGCACCTTCTTCAGGAAAGCCATCACACTATCCATCGTACCCAATTCATGTTGCAAATAAGGAGGCATGGAAGCTTCGCCGTAGCCGATGATACCGTCATACTCCAATTCAACCTGTACATCAGGAGTAGTGGTACGCGAATAAGTAGCTACCGTAAACACATGGCGCAACTTCAATTCATACGGAAAGAAACGCAGTTTCATTTTAGGAGTAGCACCGCTTTTATTGATATTGAACACAGGCATCGCGCCTTCACCGGCCAATACACGATTAATAGCCATACCCGAACCCAAAGCGGCAAAGGCGGCAGTCTTTAAAAAATCCCTTCTGTTCTGCATATTATTAGGGTTTACACATCATTTATAATATTCATTCACTTCTGTTGTATTCAATCCCTCCTCCTTATTTATATAGGGTAACACGCGCGTAGCAAACAACAACCGCCCGAGGTTGTATTCATCAAACAATTCATCGGCCGGATTGAAACTACTGATATGTACATCTCCCTGAGAATGGATAAAGCGCTTGTCACCGATGTACATTCCTACATGTACAACACGTTCTTTGCGCTCCGAAGTTGCTTTGCGACCAAAGAATATCAAATCACCCGGTTGCAGGTTAGAGAAATCAGGCGCAATATCGATATGCTTACCTACGTAAGCCTGCTGGGAAGCATCACGCGGAATGATAATATCATGCATAAAAAGTATAGTACGCATAAATCCGCTACAATCCACGCCCTTTGATGAAGTACCCGCCCAAAGATAAGGTATTCCCATCATTGTATACGCAGTACGGATAATGCTGGCTGCATCCTGCTTTAAACCGGACCGCCATTTCTTTTCAGGCATTGCTATGGATTTGGAGATATATCCCTCACGACCGTCAGGATAAACCACTTTATAAAAAGCTCCTTTAGTTCCATCCCATTTCAAGCGATTACCCGCTACAACGTCCGAAATCGTCTGTGAATTTTGACTCGGTTCGGAATAAACAAAACCGTAATGAGCAGTTACCACAATCTTTTCCGCATCATTCCATGCGGTCATTTCCTCTTTAGTGACAGGATATACACCTACACGATGTACCCATGCAATATAATCATCGGGGGTCTGAATACGTACCCAGCCATCACGCTGCAACACACGCACAGGCATCCCCATTAACCCTTGCGTCATCATCTCCGACGAAAAATCGGGAGCTACACGCAAGTTCGCCACAGATACGTTAATAATACCATATGTCTTACCTTCCATCCCCCCTTCGTCAGGAAGCACTTGAAGGCAGTCCATCACGATATATCCTTTCCTCGCCAGTTCCTTCAATAAAACCACTTTTGCTTTTGTCGAAGTAGTAACTCCACGCAACATTACGTTTTTACCCGCAAAAGAATAATCAACATCCAGCAAAGCCACACGTTTATCCGGTGCGAATTGTTGTTTCAGGCTGTCAGTGAGTTGAGCTATTTCTACCGGTATACTGCGGTCTCCAACTTCTGAAGCGACAGTAGGAAGAATGATTGAAAGAAATAAAATAAAGAGCAAGGCTAACTTTTTCATGGACTATATAAATTGGGGAATTATTAATGTTAGCAAAGTTAATAATTTATTCTAAAAGAGATACATTTTTTCAGTGTTTTTAAGAAACTGCACAAATAAGCTGCTGAAAACAAACAAATCACCGATAACCAACCATCAATCACCAAAAAAATTCCTATCTTTGCAGCATAAAGCAGTTGGTCGGTTTGTCGCTTGCGCCTCGCGCGTATGAGGAAAGTCCGGGCAACACAGAGCATCCTACTTCCTAACAGAAAGCTGTCCGTGAGGGTAGAGTAATGTAGAAGAAAATAACCGCCATATTCTTTGGATTATGGTAAGGGTGAGAAGGTAGGGTAAGAGCCTACCAGTCTTGTGGCGACACAAGAGCTGTACGTCTTAGGAGTTGTAAGGTCATGTAAACCGACGTTATGAGAGTTGCTCGCTCCATGTCGGAGGGTAGACCGCTAAAGCTCGTATGGTAACATACGGCTCAGATAAATGACAGACACCTTGATTTAATTTTTATATTATGAATTCAATCGAGGAACAGAACCCGGCTTACAGACTGACTGTTTTTTTATTTTAAATTAAAAGTTGAGAATTGAGAAATAATGCTCTTTCGGCATACTGTCATTTTTCAATTCTCAACTCTCATTTTTCAATTTATCATGAACAAGCGTATCGCCACCCTTTGGAAATTCCTGACATACGACATTTGGCGTATAACGGAAGATGAAGTCACCAAAACGACTTTCTCTTTATACAATATCATTAAGACCATTTATCTTTGCATCAACCGCTTTACCAAAGACAGACTTGTAAATAAAGCATCCGCTTTGACGTATAGTACATTACTGGCCATTGTACCCATTCTGGCCATTGTATTTGCCATTGCACGCGGATTCGGTTTCGATAATTTAATGGAGAGCCAAATAGTCAACGGATTCGGCGGACCGTCGGAAACCACGGAAGTTATCTTCCAGTTTGTCAATTCCTATTTGTCGCAAACCAAAAGCGGCATATTCATCGGAGTGGGCTTAATCATGTTGTTGTGGACAGTACTCAATCTTATCAATAATATGGAAATCACGTTCAACCGCATTTGGCAGGTTAAGAAAGCAAGGAGTATGTACCGCAAAATCACAGACTATTTTTCCATGCTTTTGCTGATTCCTATTCTATTGGTAGTATCAGGCGGTCTTTCCATCTTCATGAGCACCATGCTGAAGAATGTAGCCGACTTCACCTTACTCGCCCCTATCGGCAAATTCCTAATCCGCCTTATACCGTTTGTATTGACGTGGTTCATGTTTACAGCGTTGTATGCCTTTATGCCCAATACGAAAGTAAAACTCAAACATGCGTTGATTTCGGGGATTCTGGCCGGTACGGCACATCAGGCTTTTCAGTTCCTCTACATCAGCAGCCAGTTGTGGGTATCCCGCTATAATGCCATTTATGGCAGTTTCGCAGCACTCCCCATGTTCCTGTTATGGTTGCAAATATCATGGACCATCTGCCTATTCGGGGCAGAATTGACTTATGCCGGACAAAACATACGGAATTTCAGCTTTGACAAGGATGCGCGCAATATCAGCCGCCGTTACCGTGACTTCATTTCTATTCTCATCATGTCCCTTGTAGCCAAGCGTTTTGAGAAGAATGAGCCACCCTACACAGCGGAAGATATATCCGAAGAGTGCCAAATCCCTATACGTCTGACTAATCAAACCCTTTATGAATTGCAGGAAATTAATCTTCTGCACGAAGTAGTGACCGATACCAAGAGTCAGGACATTGCCTACCAACCCTCCATGGACATCAACAAACTAAACGTTGCCCTTCTGTTGGACAAATTGGATACTCACGGTTCCGAAGACTTCAAGATAGATAAGGACAAAGAATTCCACGGACAATGGGAAACGCTGATGAAAGCACGGGAAGAATACTACAAGAGCGCAAGTGAAGTACTTCTGAAAGACTTATAATGCTTCTTTCTATTAATAATGGTTGTATGAAACAACCTTATCTTTAGACTTCCTCGATTTCTTCCGCTTATCTTTCGCCGGATAACCTATCGTTATATCAAGCAACAGACGCTTATTGGCAGGAATACCGGTAAGTTGCTTAATTTCCTTTTCATCAAACCAGCCCAAGATACACGAACCCAGTCCTTCGCTTTCTGCAGCCAGTGTGATATGTGCAGTAGCAATGCCAATATCTATCAATGGGAAATATTTATCCTTTATCTTGGCTCCTAAAAAGGAAGTGATATTCATTGATTCTTCCACTACCAGAATATGCACCGGAGCATCTTTGGCAAACTTATTCATCCCCAAACCGGCAGTAGCTTTACCTACTTTTACAGAAAGCTCCGGGTCAGTGACTACCACAAAACGCCACGGCTGGGCATTGCAAGCCGAAGGCGACAATCTGGCCGCTTCCAAAATACGTTCCAACTTCTCCGGCTCTACCGCACGGGACATATCATAAGCCCGGTCACTTTGACGCGAAGCAACCAATTGCAAAAAATCATTCATCATCTTTCATTCACTTATACTGTATCATTCTACTAATATACTTACCGATAATATCAAACTCAAGATTCACCACACTGCCTACCTTGAAAGCATGAAAATTAGTATGCTCAAAAGTATAAGGAATAATGGCTACCTGAAAAGTATCATCAGTAGGATTGCACACCGTCAGACTGACACCGTTAACTGTTACGGAGCCTTTATCTACTGTAATATAACCGCGCTTCGCCATTTCCTTATCGAACTCATACTGAAACGTAAAGTAATAGCTGCCTTCGGCATCCTTTATATCAATGCAAGTTGCGGTCTGGTCTACATGACCCTGTACAATGTGTCCGTCCAAACGGCCGTTCATCATCATGCTGCGCTCTACATTCACTTCATCACCCACACCTAATAAGCCGAGATTGGAACGGTCTAAAGTCTCCTTCATTGCCGTCACCGTATAGGTATCATCCGTCATACTGACTACCGTAAGACATACACCGTTATGAGATACACTTTGGTCTATCTTTAACTCATTCACGAATGAACACTTAAAAGTAAAGTGCACATTTTCTTGGTCTTTGACCATAGCCACCAATGTGGCACATTCTTCTACTATTCCGGAAAACATATCAGTACTTACTATTTTACGTTTTACTATTTACAAATTCTTCATCGCAAAGATAGAAAAAAGGTTCTTATTATACTATGCACTTTAAAAGAAAATGGGAAATAGTAACTTATGTATTCTCCGAATTAGGATAGGTAGAAGGAGTCGTCCCGAATGTATCTACAAAGTGTTTGCGGAAAGTAGGAATATCATTATAGCCCACCATTTCGGCGACCTCTTGCACTGCATACATCTTCTGTTTCAGTAATACGGCAGCTTTGCGCATACGCACGCCGCGAATCAATTCTATAATGGTAAAGTCCGTACTTTGCTTCACCTTCCTGTAAAGGGTAGGCTGGCTCATGTTCAATTCCTGAGCCAGTTTCCTCACACTGAAATCGGCCTCACACATATTGTCCTCTATAATCTTCACTACAGAAGCTATAAACGGATCTTCTTTCTTCACTTTCTCTTCCACGTCATCCACTTCGCCGACATTATCTCCCGGAGGCATCAGCAAATTAGTGTACATCTGTTTCAGGCTCATGCGCGCGTTTATCTGGTTGCGCACCTTTGCCTGCAAAATACCCGGTGTGAAGGGCTTCAGTATATAGTCGTCCGCTCCCAATTCCAAACCATGAATTACATCTTCATCTTCTACTTTGGCAGTCAGCATGATGAAAGGTATATTACAAGTATCCAGATTCTCTTTCACTTCGCGGCAACATTCAAAACCGTCTTTCACAGGCATCATTATATCGCACAATATCAAGTCCGGAAGTTCTTTGATTGCCATGTCCACACCTTCCTGCCCGTTCGTAGCAATCAATAAATCATATTCTTTACCGAAAAGAATCTTCAAGTAAAGACGAATATCCTTGTGGTCTTCTATAATAAGAAGCGTTTTCCTCTCTTTACAGACAGGGGGTGTTGCCGACAGTTCGGATACCGATGCCATTCGTCTAACCGTATCTTCCGGCACGGGCACAGGCACTTCCTGTAATTGTTCGGGCGCTAACGAATCCTTTTCTTCTTGTACATCCTCAGCTTCCGGCTCTATAAACAGGATATTCGAATCACCCTGAAGAATTTCCTTAGTGGCAGGAAGTTCCACAACAACTTCCGTCCCTTCTCCTTCGGAGCTCTTCAAAGTAATAGCCCCATGATGAAGCTGAAGGATTTTTTCCATTACACCGTAGCCCAACTCAACATCCGCAAGGCCGGGGCGCAATCCTTTATCCACTGTACTCACCCGGCTTTTTCCATTATCTTCAACCGTGATTATGCAGTAGCGCACGCCGTCACGTACTATCTCCTGCAACAAGAGACGTACCACTCCCGAAAAGCGTATATGATTAAAAGCATTTGTCAGCAAGTTGCGTAACACAAAATTTATACGCTCGCGATCCACCCATACTTCCATGTCCTTTTTAATCCTCTTGTCACACTTAAAATCTATTCTGTTAATCCTCATCAACTCACTTACTGCAAATATAGCCTTATCCACCAACCTGTCTACAGCATAGGGTGCAACTTTCAACTTATCAGACAGAGAGCCCTGAGTATAGATAGCCAGCAACTGGTCGCAAGCATCAAGCATACCTAATGAATTGCGATACGCCACATGCAATTTCGACAAAGTACCTGCGGGCAAATTCTGTTCTCTCGACATCTCCTTCAGAGGAGCCATAATCAAGGACAACGGAGTGCGTAATTCTTCCACAAACCTTCTGAGCAATTGATTTCTCATCATTTCTATTTCAGATTCTTTCTCCCGCCTTACTCGCACCAGATTCAGTTTCTCTCTCAACGCCCGCTCACGGGCACGGTGTATATTCCGTCTCTTTCCCTTGCGTACTATATAGTTATAGATGCCGTACGACAGCAGCAATACACTAAGCGCACCAAACAGCTTAAGCCAGAAAGAATTCCACCAATAAGTCCTCACCGAAAAAGGGATTTCAGTTATTTCGCTTTCGCTGGCATCCGGGTAAATCAGCTTCACCTGCAACACATAATCATCAGGAGACAGATTTTTAAAAGAAACTCCATCTTCCAAGCGTCCTATCTTCCACTCTTCATCAGACTGTAAGCGATAGGCCTGCTTGCACTGCATGATGCCGTATTTTAAGTCCGAAAAATAAAAAGTAAACCGGTTACTCCCTGCGCCCAGCACAAAATCGTTCTGCCTGTTCGGGGTCACGGACAACACTACCCGTCCGTTCACTTTCTCTCCCACAGATACAGCTTCACCGTTTATCCATACCTCCGACAATTTCAGATTGCCATTATGTCTCTCCACCTTTACTACCTGCGGATCGAAAAGGCTCAGTCCCAAAGAACTTGCCCACAACAAAAGACCGTTGTGCAACCTGCAAACATCTTTGGAATAACCGAAAGAAGCATAGTTATAAAGTATATCCTGATCATTACGGATAGTCATCACCCCGGAGTTGCTCCCCACCCATGTATTTCCGTTGTTATCATCTACCATGCAAAACACATGACTGCTGGATAAACCATTAAGCAAGGTAAACACCTTTTCCACCTTATTCTTCTCACGTCCGTCAATGCGGACTACCTTATCTGTATAAGAAGCCAGTATCTGATTATAGCTGTTTACATAGATAGAATAGACCGGAGAGACTTCCAAACCGGCGCTTTGTTCATAATCGCCAAATAAATAGACAGCCTTTCCCACTACCTCCATACGCTTGAGTCCGATATCCGTTCCCAGCCAGATATTGCCTTCCTTATCTTCCTCTATTGAATTCACTTTCTTAATCTTCCGCCCTTCATATTCAAGGTGTACTATCCGGCTTTCATTCTTTTTATAATCAAAAAGAAGCAAACGAGATGCCGTAACCACCCACATACGATTCCGGGAGTCCAGACAGAAAGCATATACAGCTTCCGAAAAATCGGTTGCCTTTTGAGGGAGTAACGCAAAGACGGTCACTTCTTCCGTAAAAGGATTAATGCTTACCACACCGCCATGTGTATCACCCAACCACAAGATACCGTTCCTGTCTTTGTACATCCGATAAGTTTCATCCCGTTTCAATCCTTTAGTCCAAGGCAGAAAGGAAGTCTCTATCGTAATATTATTTGAGGTGCTCCTCAGCAATTCTCCCTTATCCGTCAATATCCATACGTATCCTTTCTGATCTTCCTCAATCCTCACAACCTCCGAGTTGAATGTTTTATCTAAAGAATAGAATGTTTTATCGTGCTTATACATTTTGAACAATCCGTTTCCGAACGTGCCTACCCACAACATTCCCCACTTTTCATTCCAAAGCAGATTTGTGATTTTCTGTTTCATTGGGTGGGGAGCCTGTTGATTCAGATAATCCAAAGAACAAGCAGCCCTGCCCAAGTCCGTCGACTTAAAGTTCAGTGAAAGCAGGCCGTTCCAAGTAGCCACAAAGTAATCACCTGTTCCGGAAGATACGACATCTGTTATACAAGTGCCTAACAGGAAGTTCCTGTACTCATCCGGCAATACGGGACGGTGAAATGACTTTTGCTTTAGATTATACAGTTCTATATCCGTATAGGAAAAGCAAATCCAAAGATAGTTGTCCCACCAGTAAAGTTTAGAAATCTCTTGCCTTCCTCCGTTTTTAAGGTACTCGGCCTTTGCACTGCTGATATCGAAAGCCACTACCTTTGTACGATTCACACAAGCAAAGATGACCCCCTCTTCCGTAGAGGTCAATTGAGAAACCGCTCCTTTTACAGATTGTTCCTCAGACAAAGAGATAATAACCGAATCACCATTTTCATCCGGTCTCATTGTTCCCGAATATAGTCCGGTAGTAGTACCCAAATAGAACTGCCCCCGGCTGACCGGACAGAAAGAAAGAAGTTCAAAATCATGCGATATTCCGTTAAAAGAAACCGGCAGAAACTTCTCTTTGACAGAATCGAAACAAACCATTCCCCCTTCCAAAAGCCGAAGATAAAACAGGCCGTCCGTTCCTTCCATAATTTCACATACGGCACGGGATACGGGAGTAAAGGCATCCCCGCCCTTAGAAGACATTAACGGGAAATTACGTATCCTGAACCCGTCATAACGGCTGATGCCCATGTCTGTAGCAAACCACACAAAGCCATCGGCAGAATAATGAATATCATAAACTGTATTATTGTTCAATCCATCTTTCATGGATACAGGTACCGAATATCCGGTAGCGGAATAAGTTTTGACTGAATACGAGGCTCCGAACAAGCAAAGTATCAACAGTATTTTTTTTATCAAGCCTCTCTTCATATAGTAGGTATTAGAACGCAATAGCCATATGGTTATCTGTAACAAAGATATAAAACTTTATTAATAATAATACAATTTTTATTAATAAATAAACAATTATATCCTAAAAAAACAGTGCCAAGATTTAAAGATAACAAAAAAAGAGCCGGGAAGCATTTGCCAGTCCCGACTCGCGTTTGTCTGTTTTTGTTGCATTCCTCATCTTTATACAGCCGAATATAATGCTGTATTATCTACTATATTTTAACAACTTGAAATAATATTGCCCTTGCTCTGTCCGAAAATTATAACTTCCCCTGAAGACAACCGGCACTCTTACAATAGTATCAGCCTCATCGCTCACCTTGAAATAAAGGAAAGTTTCCGACTCAAATTCATAAGTATAGCCATCAGCATCCTTTTGGGGAGAAAGAGACAAACCTTGTGCCGACCAGTCGAACAAACCGGAAGAATAAGAGTAATCCGTACCCCAGTAATATACCTGCCCTTTTTCAATACTGAACTTTAACGCCACACTCAATGCAAAATCCTCGTTGCCCGAAGAGCGGGTAACGGCTTGGTAAGTTCCGTTCATTATAACTTTCTCATAAGAATTGTCCGAAGTGCGGATGCAGTTCTGCTGCGTATTGCTATTCAGCCGCAGAGTCTCAAGCACGGCACACATATCTTCGGCAAGTATGGAAGGGATATTGTTTTTATCGGAGATATTATCCGAAGCATATTCTACTCCGTAAATATCCATTGCAGACCGGAATACAGAAGTTGTATCCGTTAGGTCTTCATCATTTTGGCTTGCAGTGCATGATGCCAATCCCGACATCATGACCATTGACAATATTAAAGAATAAATCTTCTTCATAAAGGGTCCTCCTAAAATGTTTGTTAGTTTGTTTAATCTAAAACCTGAAAATCGTTTTGTTTGTATTCCTCAGGGGACCGCTATTCATTATATATGCCGCAAACATAGGTATATTATTCAGATAATCAAACTTTTCCCAATGAATTTTGAACAAATCACCACTCTTTTTTGAATGAAACACGCACTATACAAGCGTTTATCACAAAATATACAACTTATCCAAATACCACCGCCCGTATTTCATTCACCCATAAGGTGTAAATCCACCGCCGCCCCAGCCGGAATGATTTACCCTCTTTAAAAGAAAGAAACACCCACCATGCAAAATTCACCTATGTCATGAAATTACAATTGCAAGAATCACCAACGAATAAAGATGAATACGCCAACGAGCGGTTTCGGCTAATCAGACTACCTTTAGGCTAAACAAAACAAAACCTCCTCGATATGGAAAATAGAAGAAAACTGTTAGTATCCGTTTGCTTGTTTGCCTCCACCTTATTATATGGGCAAGTGGTGGGAATAAAAACGAATGTTTTGATGGACATCACCAAAACCATCAATTTAGGAGCTGAGATAGGTTTAAGCAAGAAAACGACTCTGGATTTGTACCTCAACTACAATCCTTGGGAAAAGAACAATTACAAGATGTTCAAGATGTTTGCATTCCAACCCGAGTACAGGTATTGGTTTTGCGACCGCTTCAACGGGCATTTCGTGGGTATCCATGCCCATGGCGGCATTTATCAGGCGGCGGGCATCAAGATGCCTTTCGGACTCTGGAAAGAACTGGAAGACCACCGCTTCAAAGGGCACTTCTACGGCGCCGGCATTTCCTACGGCTATCAATGGATTCTGGGAAAACACTGGAACGTGGAACTGAATATCGGTGTGGGCTACGTCCGGGCCAAATACGAAAAATATCCCTGCGTGGATTGCGGAGACAAAATAGACGAGGGACATAAGAACTATTTAGGTCCCACCAAGGCAGCCGCCAGTCTCATCTATTTATTCTGAATAAACAAACTCTACAGACAATATGAAAAAAGTAATCTACCTTATATTATTAGCGACATTGCCGGGATTTAAATCCCAGGCGCAGTCCACCGTTGTATACAAAGACCAAGTACGCATCGAGAAAGAGTCCGTGACTCGTGGCAACGACAACCGTCTTACCATATCCATGGACATCATTATGCAGGAAAACATGAAGATTTCCTCCAACCGTGCCGCCACGCTCACCCCGATACTGGAACACGACGGACAGAGTAAACTACTTCCTCCGGTGGTGGTTTACGGACGGCGACGCGCGCTGGTGCAGGAACGCAATAACACAGTACCCCAAAACGCCTATGCCCTTATCCGCCGGAAACGCCACACCGAGCAACGGGTCAACTATTTGGTACAGATACCCTACGAGCGTTGGATGAAAAACGCCAATCTTGTAATGGATGCCGACCTTTGCGGTTGCCGGGACTTGGTGGAAGCCGAAAGTCTGGATCCCATCACCACGCTGAACCTCACCCCCGCCAAAGTACAACCCGCCATTGCTTACATCACCCCAAAAGCGGAACCCGTGAAACGTCGTGCACTGGAAGGACGTGCCTTCCTGGACTACCCTGTGAACCAAACCATCATCTATCCCACCTACCGTAACAACAAAGTGGAATTGGAAAAAATACGCAGTACCATCGACACGGTCCGCTCCGACCGCAACATCGTCGTTACCGGCATCCGTATCGACGGATATGCTTCGCCCGAAGGCAGTTATGCCAACAATACCCGGCTGGCCCGAGGACGTACCCAAACTTTGCTGAACCATGTGCGGAGACACTACGACTTCCCCGACAAACAATTGTCCATGACTTCCACCCCCGAGGACTGGGCGGGCTTCCGCAAGTTCATTGAGAAGTCTTCCTTAGCGCAGAAGGATGAAATTCTGCAAATCATCGACCTCAAAGAAGACGACATGGATGCCAAAGAGCAACGTATCGCCCGCTTCGTAGGCGGCGAAAACTATCGTTTCCTATTAAGAGAATGTTATCCCGCCTTGCGTCATTCCGACTATATCATCTCCTATGAAGTACGCGGATTCGACGTGGACGAAACGCGTGAGATTATCAAAACCCGTCCGCAACAGCTGAGCCTGCAAGAGCTCTATAACTTGGCGCAGACCTGCGAACCGGGCAGTGAAGAATTCAACCATACTTTCCGGGTGGCAGTACTCATGTTCCCGGATGACGCTACCGCCAATCTCAATGCCGCAGCTATGGAACTGCAACGTGGCGGTGACCTTACGGCAGCCAAAAAGTATCTGGCTAAAGCCAATCCGAATCTGGCTGAAACAATCAACAATTTAGGGGTGGTGGCCATGCTGGAAGGCGATCCGGATACCGCCAAGCAATACTTCGACAAAGCCAAAGAAGCCGGACTGGCCGAAAAAGCCGACATTAATCTGGCAGAACTGGCAAAACTCAACTACTGATAGCACCCCTTTAACTTGAGGTTGAGGTCAAAATGTAAAAGTCCTATCAGTCTGTCATTCAGAGGAGCTTGCGACGAAGAATCTCCTCTCTTATGTATGCAGAGAAGAGATTCTTCACTACGTTCAGAATGACAGACTGATAGGACTTTTACATTTTGACACAACCTCATTTTTTTATTCCTACTGAAACGGATATGATATACATCAAACCGGATTATGATGTACATCATACAAGATTCCGATGTGCATCCTATCAGAATCTAATGTACACCATATCCGGTTCTCATTTCTTTCTCACACCGGCATTGAAAACACCACCCCCTGCAGCGGGCGAGCAATTGTGAATTATTCATCGTTGATTAAAATACCCACCCCGAAAAAACGGTTTTATTTTTTACAAAAACACCCTCTTTATTTGACCAGAACGCCAACGGGCACCAAATGTATTTGCGGCTATATTTGTAATACCCCAAAAGGAAAAACAAAACAATTGAAATAATAGAGTATATAACAAACAAAACCCGGACAATATCGAAAAAATAAAGAGACCACCACACGGAAGCCCTTGTTCTTATCAGATAAGACACTTCCATCCTACCACACCAATCCGGCAGAGACCCGCTCTCCATGAATTGCTCCACATTATTATATATAAGTAATAATGTTCCCTCAGCAGAAGCCCGTAAATGCAAGGCTTCACAAGATAAAGACAAAGCATATAATTATCCAACTAAAAACTTATAGATTATGAAACTCAGAAGTTTATTTTTAGCGACACTGGCTGCAATGGCAATGATATCTTGCAGCAACGAGAACGACCCGATTGCAGACGGCGGCAACAATGCAGAAAAGAATGCGGTAATGCAATTCCGCTTTTCCTATCAGCCCTCCGGTGCAGCAACCAGAGCAACAGAAGCCGGGCTTGCCAAAGAGCAAACCTTCAGCCAGGCATTATTATTCGTGGCTTATACGAATGGCACAGACAAAGCCATAGCCAAAACGATAGCCAGAGATGAATTTGCTCCGGTATCATCAGAAGCAAACCCAAGCAGTGACGGTAAATACTACCAATCCACTCCGTTTGAAGTAGTTGCCGGCGAAGTCAAAGCATACGTCATCATGAATCCGGATGCAGCCGCATTAGCATTAATAGGCACTATCAATAATCAGGTTATGGCACCGGCAGCCGTAGAAGCAAAATTGAAGGAACTGACAAGCAGTGTTGTTCCTGACGCTGAGAACTCATTCATTATGTACGGTGAGACTCCGGCTGTAGCAAACTTAATAGAAAAGCAGACTACTACCGTAACCGTTACCGTAACCCGTATTGCCGCCAAACTGAAGGAAGAAACCGCTACCGCATCATGGGATGTTACCAAGCCTGCAACCAATGACAATGCCCTCGATAAAACAGTAAAAGTAAACTTCAAGGGTTACGCATTCACCAACCTTACCAGTGCTTCCAACATTGTTGAGCAAAGCGATAAGAAAGTCACTGAATTTATTGAAACATCTGTATTTACAGGTGAATTTAAAGCATTTGAATATCTCCCGATGAACGCTGTTGCAGACGACGCTCAAATCACTTACTGTTTTGAGAACTACAATGCAGACGTAAATCCGGCTAACGGCACAGGCATTACCTCTATCCTTTACAAAGCCCAGATTGTTGCTGACGGCATCAACGACACCGAAGCTGTCAAGGATGCCAATGTATATGTTTGGAACAATACCGTATATTCATTCGCAGGATTAAAAGAAGCTTTCGGCACAGGATTAAAATTAACCGATGATAGCAGCATTGCCGAGTTTGGCGGAATCAATATCTACAAATACGAAGGTGGTATGTGCTATTACAGACAGCCTATCTATACCGGAGCAGCAGGCAATAACGTTATCGTACGCAACAATGTTTATAAACTTGCGATTAACAGTGTAAGCAAGCTCGGTTTCCCCACTATTATTCCGGCGGCAGACAAGACCATGATGAAGTTGGATTTGATTATTGAGGAATGGACAGTCAACGACAATTCATTTGACCTCTAATTAAAGGAACTCTCTCTTATAATATATTCATAACCTTAATCCTTAAGAAACCGGTAGAAAGAAAGGGGTGGAATCCCCGCCCCTCTCTTTCTTTCCTCTGAAGATTGATACCAAACAAAACATTCTCTATCAAAGCCTTAAAAACAGAAAGCATGAAACGATTATTCACTACCATACAGAAATCAGCAAGAAGCATACTGCAACTTACAGTATTGGCTGGTGCAATGGCATCCTGCGACTCAATCCTGGATTACGACAAAGGCGATTGCAGCATCGAATACCAAGTAAAGTTCAAGTATGACTACAACATGAAGAAGGTGGACGCCTTCTCCAAAGAAGTGAAGACCGTGACGCTCTATGCTTTCAATGAAGACGGAACACTCGCTTACCAGAAAACGGAAGAAGGCGAGCGTCTCGCCTCCGGGGAGTATGCCATGACAGTAGACATGGAACCCGGCAATTACGACCTCATCACCTGGGCGGGACTGGACGACCAATCGTTCGCCGTACCCCTGCTCACCCCCGGCGTCTCCACCCGTGAAGACCTCACCGTACTGACACGCCGCAACATAGACAACACCCGCGCCGAAGGCGAAGAAGGCGAATACATCGTGAAACGTGCACTGCCGTCTTTGTTCCACGACCGGATAGCCAACGTTACTTTCCCCGAACAAATAACCGCCACCACCCGCGCACGCCGGCAAGTGGTAACCACCATGGATCTCGTAAAGAATACCAATACCATACGCATCGTCATAGCCCAAGTGAACAGCACCGACAAGCCCGTGACCCGCGCCATCAACAAGAGCCGCTTCAACTATGCCATCTACGATGACAACGGCCACATGAACTATGACAACTCCCTGCTGAATGACAACCTGCTGACCTACGAACCGTACGTCACCGAAGACTCCAGCATCAAAACCCGAGCCCTCAGTACCGACGGCTCCACCGAAACCGAATATCCCGCCGCCGTTGCCGAGATAAGCGTCGCCCGCCTGCTCACCACCCAGAATCCCCGACTCAAGATTGTGGACACCGAGACCGGCGAAGAACTGCTTCCAAGCAACAAGCTCATCGGCTACTTAGCCCTTCTGAAAGAGCAAGGCTTCATAGATATGCCCCTTTCCGAATACTTGGACCGCGAAGACAGTTTCGGGATGATATTTTTTGTAGACGGAAACCTGAGAATGATTAAGACCGTTATCCAAATTAACGACTGGATAGTACAGATTAACAACTTTGACCTCTAAAACAAACAGACAATGAAAACCTGGTTATACTACATAGCAGCACTCTTCCTGCTCCAGATGCAGCTTGCGTCTTGTGCAGACGACCAACTGGTGGACAATCCTGCCAACGGGCAGACCGGTCTTAGTTTAGTACTCAGCATCCCTACGGACAACGGTACAACCCGCGGGCTTATCTACGGTCCCGACGAAGCGGCGCACTCCGAATATGAGACTGCCATCAAAGACATATACGCACTGGCTTTCAGTGCAAACGGAACCTGTATCGAGAAGTTCGACAATTCACTGAGCAATGCCGGCACATTCATCGCCACCATCAACAAAACAGAGGCCGTAAACACGGAAATCACCGTATTGATACTGGCCAACCTGCAAGAACAGGAGAACGGTTCCGACCTCATAAGCATCGTGAACTCCGCAGAAGGCAGAGACAAGAGCAACATCCTTCAAGACTTGGAATACGGATTCTCTTCTGCTTGGGACGTCAGCCGGCGTTCCATCCCCATGTGGGGTGAAATCACCATCGCCACCCAAGAGGGTAAGATTGTGAGCGGTGATGTAAGATTGTACAGAGCCGTATCCAAAATCAACGTAACGGTGAACAAAGGACAAGGCGTAAAAGCCGAAGACCAAACAGACATCTTCAAGTTGAAGAGCGTACGCGTGTACTACGCACGCACCGGCGGACTGGCAGGCTCATTACACGCACCGCAACCCAACAGCGAAGGTTCGCCCACCATCATTGCGCCTTCCATACCGACAAACGTATCTTATATGCCGCGATACAAAGACGGCCGGCCCAACGGAATAGTATTCAACGCCGATGCCGATTACAGCATTGAAAACAAGATATACGTACCCGAATCGGACAACACCGGCGAAGAACCGATGTGCCTCGTAGTAGGCGGTTACTATAAGGGCAGCGCTGCGGAGACTTACTACCGTGTGGATTTCAAAGAGAAGAACACAGGCAGCACCTACTACAACGCTATCCGCAACCACATCTACAACTTCGACATCACAGGCGTGACACGTCCCGGCACGGACGAACCGGACGAAGCGCTGGACCATGTAGTGGTAGGCATGGAAGTGACAATCACCGCATGGACTACCGAATTTATGCGTGGCATAGGCGGGCAGTACACACTGAAAGTAGATGCGGGCGGCGTGCTTATGGCAGCCAACAACCAAAGCGGAAACAGAATAAACGTAACCACCACCCATAACAACGGTTGGGATATAGAAACCGGCTCGCAAGCAGGCAGCTGGTACACCGTAGCCAAGACGGCAGACGGCAACGGAGTGCTCATTACTCCTCATGAGAACAAAGGCGGGCAACGCCGCGGCAGTTTCGTCATCACCTCCGGAAACCTGCGCAAAGTAATCATGGTACGCCAAAAAGGTAAAGGAACAGCCAATTGCTACGTCGTATCGGACGACGGCACACACATCTGGCAAGACCTGCCCGTAACCGTAAAAGGAAATGGCGAGGACGGCATGATATCCGATGGCAAACCCTTGGCTGACCAAGAGCCCAACATAGCCCCTGCCGATGTGAAGATTATATGGGAAACCGCTACCGGACTGGTGAAACTGGAAACGAAAAACGGAAAAACCAAGATTAGCGAAGATGGCATCGTAAGATACCAAATAGACCTCAGCAAGCGGAACAGCAACATAGCCGGCAGCAACCAACCCAATCTGAAAGGCGGAAACGCCCTGATAGGTGCATTCGACGCAAATGGCGTATTGCTATGGTCATGGCATCTGTGGATATGTCCGGATATGGATAATAACGGAAACGGTATCGTTGATGCCGGAGAAATAGCTTCCCATCTTGAATTATGGAGTACCGGCTACACCTTTATGGATCGTAACTTGGGAGCACTCAGCCCCAAACCGGGACTTGCCTCTTTGGGATTGCTCTATCAATGGGGGCGCAAAGACCCGTTCATCGGAGCAGGTGCGATAGCTGAGAATGCAAGCAGAATGACGACTTCCAATCTTAACGGATTCCCATGGGGGAGTAGAACCTCCATGTCCGTAGAAGATGCCCAAAAAGCACCTACCACATTAAGCGGAAGCGCACTCACCGGTACAGATTATGCCCTCTTGTGGGGAACGGATAAAGGCTTTGATTCAAATGGTGAAAGAGATGCGGGAAACAAGACTATCTATGACCCGTGCCCGGTAGGATACAGAGTGCCGCCGGTAGGTTCAGTGGTGTTTAAATCCGGAAGGTCCAGTAGCGAAAATACAAACTGGGATAAAAATAATGTATATTGGCCGAACAATGTCAACAACAAAAGCCCCAATTACATAAATCCATCTAATACAGACTCGTACGGTTTTTGGGTCAGCTTAGGCACTGGTAATGGAGGTGCTAAACCAACAGGAGTGCCAACTTACTATTATAGGTATTGGGGGGAATATTATGGTCAAAAGAATAATGCGGAATCAATATCCGGAGCCACTTGGCTGCCAATATCCGGTGTATACGACGGCAACATGAATAAATTTGCACACATTGACAATCAATATAGTATAACAGTCAACAGTATTGTATGGACCAATTCTTCCATCAATGCGAATGGTACCACCCGCCCGGGAGCCTTATTCTTGCATGGAGCGGAAGATACAAGTAAACCGAACAGCAGCAGTGGCAATGGACGCCATATACACAGATTGATAGAAAGCAGTAACAATTTGTACGCCAAGCCAAGCTACGCAGGCTCTGTACGCTGCATAAAGGATGAGAAATCGAGCATACAGAACGCCATCAAGGTTCCCGAATCCATCACCTTAGGAAATTATGCAGGAGCAACAATAACTGCAACCTTGGTATCTATCACAGAAACATGGGAAGTCATAGACCCGGGAGCATCTTGGTTCACCATGACACCGGACGAAGGCGGAACAGGAAGTGCGCAGACCATTACTTTCACCGCAGCCGAAAGAAATACAGGCGGAGCGCGCTCGGCAGTCTTGGTTATCAGATTCAGTGACGGAACGGAAAAGAGCATTACAGTAACTCAGCAACGCGGCTGATAAGGATAAATGGAACAAACTAAAAACAATAAGAACTATGAAGCATTTACGAAAAATAATATACAGTCTGCTCTTCATCGCCGGATTTGCCTCTTGTGTGACAGACGACATCGGAGATTGCTCTACCGCCGAAACAGCAAATGCACAAGTCATGCTTAGTTTGTCTGTCCCCAGCGCCCGGCTGCCTGAAGCTACACGAGCCATCGGCAATGATGAGACTATCAACTCTCTGCACTTGCTGGCATTTGAAAATGGTACGCTGGCCGAAATAACGGACATTACAAGCAAGTATCAGAATGCAAGTGAAGGAAAATTCTACGTTGCAGTGAAAGAAAGTACCGGACAAGTCGGCCTGGCACTGGTAGCCAATACAGACGTATCGGCACTGAGTACAGGAATGGCAAAAGACGCCGCCCTGCAAAGCCTCATCTTTACCGCAGCCGACCTGACCTATATGCCCATGTACGGCGAAACCCAAGAGTTCGACGGCATCAGCCGGAACCGCACTTACGACGTCAAGGTCAATCTGCTCCGCTCACTCGCCAAAGTAGAAGTGCAATACAACTCCACGCAGAGCAAGAGTGAATTTGAGTTCTTGGAGATTGAAGTGCTGAACACCCGCGCGCAAGGCTACGTAGCCGGTCAAGGCATTCCTGCGACCTCTCCTATCGTTGGCAGCATCAAGGTATCCCCTACCGTGAACAGCAGTGAACCCAATCGGCAGGAAATAGCTTCCGCTTATGTGGCGGAAACCGTGAACGACGCTTCGAACAAGATTTCGGTACTGATTCGCGGCAAATACTACGGTGCGGAAGGTTACTACCGGCTGGACATGATTAAAGCCGAACAGACTGATGAGATAGACCGGCTGACACGCAACTACAAATATGTATTTGCCTTGCAGAACGTAAATTATGCCGGAAGAACACGTCAGGCAGCCCTGAGCGGCGAAGCGGACAACCGGGCATTCAATTCCGTTGTCATGACACTCAGTGCAGACGAAAGCGACATTCTGGACATCACCACCGACGACCGGTTTTTCCTCGGTGTAAACTCCGCCACCATGCAGCTTGCCGACAACGGAAGAATCTGCTTTGCCAAACTGAAGATTCTTACCAACAACTACTCCGAAGGCTGGAAGATAGTGGACGCTCCGGCAGGCGTTACGTTCAGCCCCGGCACTACAGGTGGAAAAGCGACCTCCGATGCCGACAGAAAAGTGTCGAGCGTATGGATATACATTGATACCGGAGTAGTGACGTCGGACTTTGACTTCTACGTGACCAGCGGGAAAATCAGAAAGACCATTACCGTAAGGTTGCCTTAATAACAACATAAGAAACAAATTCTCTTAAAACCAAATTATTATGAATATGCAGTACATCTTATCCCGCGAATCAGAAGACACGCAACGAATGTATATCTACGAAGAAGAAGGGCGTTGGTATGCCTATGGACGCTCCGCAGAAATCATAAAGCAACTGCAGAAAGGCTATGTGAAAGCCAAGCAATTTGTAAACAATACGTGCGAACGGGTGGAAGTGGACTTCAAGAAAGTGATAGAGAAGTTCAACATCATTCTTTGTTCGGATAGGGAGATTACACTGCAAATGCCTTGACCGGAAAAATAATGTCTTGAAAAAGATAGAAGAAAAATAATATCTTTTCTGAAAAAGATATTGTTTGTTTTGTTTGTATTCCTCACTCCACTTACAGGCCGTCTGCGAAGATAGCGGTAAGTGGGTGGGGATTTATTGTGGGAAGGAACCGTATATGAGCGGGGACGAATGGTTATAAAAGAAAAAAAGGAAGCTTTTCACAAAGCCTCCTTTTTCAGTTTTCAATAGGTATTAGTTTTTTTTTAAGGTAAAAAGATTGTTTTCAGGATAACGTTGCAAAGATAGCCGCTTTTCGAGATACTAACCAAATTAAAAAACATGTCATATAACATCTTTTCTAAAAATCTTTTGATTTTATTATCATTTCAAAGCACTTTTCTACATCTGCAATCGTTTTCAGTGGACAAATATAGGGTTATTTTCCATTAAACACTAAAAATATCCTAAAAAGTTATCTACTTCTTATCATCCGGATAGTTTTCGTCCGTACGCCCGCTGTGTTTCAGTACTTTTGCATCAATAAAGAATACAAGCTCTTCGGCGATATTCGTAATGTGGTCGCCGGAACGCTCCAGTTTGCGGAATACGCTAACCAGATTCAGACAAGAAAGTGCACTATCGGGGTGCTTGCCGATATAACCGGCAAGAGCCGCAGTGGCATTCGCATTGATTTCGTCCAACAGGTTATCTTTGGCGAATACGGCTGTCGCCATTTCCTGACTTTCCTCCTGAAGGGCTTTCTTGGCAAGTTCGAGCATGGACAACACTTGGTTTATCATTTCCTCCAAACGCAATTCCTTTACCAGTTCGCCATCCAGCACCGGTTCCTTGCAATTGATGGCAAAGCGGGCTATCCCCTCGGCAAAGTCGCCCAGACGTTCCAAGTTCGTATTGATTTTGAGCATGGCAAGCACAAAACGCAAGTCGATGGCAACAGGATTATAAAGAGCGATGATATCTTCTATGTCACTGTCTATTTTGAGTTCAAAGGCATTAACGCGACGTTCGCGCACCAATACTTGTTGTGCCAATTCGCGGTCTAAGGTCAGTACGGCTTCTCCTGCACGGTCAAGCTGATTATACACTAAGGTCCACATTTCGTCTATTTCCTTTTTCAGCAAGACGAGCTCTGATTCGATAAACTTTACCATAATATTCCTTCTATTTAAAAATTATCAATTACATATCATATAAATTATTCCAACCGGGGAAACTGTTTGTACCAACGTAGGAAACTACTCGTACCAACGTGCGAAACTGCTTGTACCAACGTAGGAAACTGCTTGTACCAACGTGCGAAACTGCTTGTACCAACGCACGGAACACGCCGCTATCCGAAACGTCCCGTTATGTAGTTCTGTGTCTCCACCTTATCGGGGTTGGTGAAAATCTTTTTAGTATCACCGAACTCCACCATTTCGCCCATATAGAAGAAAGCCGTACTATCGCTTACGCGGGCTGCCTGCTGCATATTATGGGTAACGATTACAATGGTATATTGCTTCTTCAGTTCGTGAATGAGCTCCTCTACCTTAGCCGTCGAAATGGGGTCGAGGGCAGATGCCGGCTCATCCATCAGCAAGACGGACGGAGACACTGCCATAGCACGTGCTATGCAAAGGCGCTGTTGCTGCCCGCCGGAAAGGGCGTAGGCGGATACTTTGAGCTTGTCTTTCACCTCATCCCAAAGGGCAGCCCCCTTCAGGCTCTCCTCCACCCGCCGGCGGATAAACGCACTGTCGGTAACACCGTTTACACGCAATCCGTAAGCCACGTTCTCAAAGATGCTTTTCGGAAAAGGATTGGGACGCTGAAATACCATACCTACATTTTTGCGGAGTTCGTCCACCTGTACACCTTTCTTATATATATCTTGCCCGTCGATAAGGATTTCCCCCGTCAGGCGAGTGTCGGGTATCAAATCGTTCATACGGTTCAGCAAGCGGAGAAAAGTGGATTTGCCGCAACCGGAAGGACCGATAAAAGCCACAACCGATTTCTCTGCAATATCCATGCTGATACCTTTCAGTGCATGGAAGTTGCCATACCAGAAATTTACATCACGCGTTTCTATTTTATTCATCATGCCATTCATGATTTTATTTATTTAGTTCGTTTTGATTTTCTTCTCGAAGTATTTCCGCAAAGCGTTTGCCAGAAGATTCACCAAGAGAATGATGATTATCAGCACCAAAGCCGTTCCGTAAGCAATGGGCAACTGGGCTTCCATATCCGTACCGCTGGTAGAGATGACATACAGATGATAGGGCAACGCCATACACTGGTCGAATATGCTGCCGGGCAGTTGCGGCAGGAAATAGGCGGCGCAGGTAAAGAGAATAGGCGCAGTCTCTCCTGACACGCGTCCCAAAGCAAGAATCAGGCCGGTGATAATATTGGGCATTCCCATCGGAAGAATTACGTGCCAAATGGTTTGCAGCTTGGTGGCTCCTAAGGCGCGGCTACCCTCGCGCAAGCTGTCGGGTATCGCTTTCAAAGCCTCTTCGGTGGTGCGAATCACCAAAGGCAGGCTCAACAGTCCCAATGTGAGCGAACCCGCCAGAATGCTGTCGCCAAAATCCATATAGTTGACAAACAACGCCATACCGAAAAGTCCGAATACAATGGAAGGGATGCCGCTCAAATTATTCGTCATGACACGGATGAAACGTACAATCCATCCCTTAGACGCATATTCGTTCATATAGATGCCGCTCATCACCCCCACCGGAAAAGCGAACAACGCACTACCTGCCATCAGGCAAAAAGTACCGACAATGGCAGGCAGGATACCGCCTGAAGTCATACCGTCCGCAGGTGCGCTCGTCAGGAATTCCCAATTGATGACTCCTATACCTTTATATATAATGAAACCGAGAATGGCGAAGAGGATTCCTACCACACTCAGGCTCAGCAAACGGAACAGTCCGAATGCAATGTTTTGCGAAAGATGTTTTCTGCTTATCATATCCTTTTTACTTTCTTTTGCCCGAAGATACAGCTTCTACCGTAAAGTTTATCAACAAGCTGATGAAAAATAATACAACTCCCAAGAGGAACAACGCCTCGTAATGCGCTCCGCCCGCCGGCGCTTCACCCAGTTCGGCGGCAATGGTGGCGGGAATCGTGCGCAAAGGTTCCAAAATGGTATGGGGAATTACAGCGGCATTTCCCGTCACCATCAGCACCGCCATGGTTTCACCGACTGCACGGCCGATGCCTAAAACAACTCCGGACGTAATGCCCGATATGGAATAAGGTATCACTACCTTATAAATGGTCTGCCACTGTGAAGCCCCAAGCGCCAGACTCGCCTCGCGCATGGCACGCGGACAGTTGCGCATGGCATCCTCCGTCACCGTAATAATGGTGGGCAACGCCATAATGGCAAGCACAATGCTTCCCGCCAATCCGCTTTCGCCGACAGGCAAGTCGAATACCTTCTGCAAGAAAGGCACTATTACAATCAACCCGAAAAAGCCGTAGACCACGGAAGGGATACCGCTCAACAGTTCTATCACCGGCTTCATCATGTTCCGTATCTTATGGTTCGCCACCTCGGACATATAAACCGCCACCGCCAGTCCGAACGGCAAGGCTATGAGGATTGCGAAAAGACTTACCCACAACGTACCCGTTATCAACGGCAAAAAGCCGAACTGCGGAGCCGGTGTCGCCGTAGGAAACCACTCGGCTCCCGCAAAGACATCCTTCAGCGAAATGGTATTGTCCTGCAGCAAATGAACGGAGTCGGGGCGGACAATGAACTGTTGCGGCACAAACGCCACGATGCCCGGCGTACGTTCCACCAAATCCGTAATGCAAGCTCCTGCATTCTCATAAGACGCTCCCAACTGTTCTTCCGTATAGTACTGTGTAACATCCTCCAAACGAAAAAGCCGGATAGGGAGATTCTCCCCACCGACTTCCCGCCAGTTTGTTATCTCTTCATCAAACAAATCTTTTATCTGAACCGGAGTAAGTTCATTTACCTTATTGTCTTTATTTAATGCCAATACGTATCCTTCTTCGATTACCCGGCTATTGAACAGCCCCACCGCTTCGGAAAAGAGGAATAAGACGATAAGCACAATCGTAAGACTTGTTACAAAGCCGCTACAAGCCAATATGCCCTCTACTATCTTTTCAAAAACTTTTTTCATATTGCCTATTTTTTCTGCGTACAAAGAAACGGGGTAGATATTAAGGCAGTGTGACTATCGTTTGAAAGAAATGTTTCAAACATATTACAAACGTGTTACAACGAACAAGAACCCGGTGTATGTAACAATATTGTAATATGCGTTGTTTTAATTTGCAGCAAGATAAAAAAAGCAACAATTATGATGAAGCATTTATTTCCGACTATCCTCGTGCTGGCACTTGCCGCCACCGACGTTCAAGGCCAGCGCATCAAAGGCAGCGACACCGTTCTCCCCATCGCGCAACAAACAGCCGAACGCTTTATGACATTGAATCCCAATGCACGCGTCACCGTCACCGGCGGCGGAACCGGAGTAGGCATTTCCGCCCTGCTGGATAAGACGACTGATATAGCAATGGCTTCCAGAAGCATCAAATTCAGTGAGAAAATGAAAGCGAAAGCCGCCGGTGAGGAACTGGTGGAAGTACCCATAGCCTACGATGCACTGGCGGTTGTAGTACATCCCTCCAACCCGATAGAACAACTCACCCGCAAGCAGCTGGAAGATATTTTCCGTGGCAAAATCACCAACTGGAAGCAAGTAGGCGGAGACGACCGAAAGATAGTGGTCTACTCGCGCGAAACCTCTTCGGGCACATACGAATTCTTTAAGGAAAGCGTACTGAAAAACAAGAATTATATGAGCAGCAGCCTTTCTATGCCTGCCACCGGAGCCATCATACAGTCTGTCAGCCAAACGCGCGGAGCTATCGGATATGTAGGACTCGCCTACGTATCTCCCCGCATCAAGACCCTTGCCGTATCGTACGATGATAAGCACTTTGCCACTCCCACGCTGGAAAACGCCATCAATAAAACCTATCCCATCGTGCGTCCGCTATACTATTATTACAATAAGAAAAACGCCGGTCTCACAGATCCGCTTTTACAGTTCGTATTGTCGCCCACTGGTCAAGAAATTATCAAAAAGAGCGGATACATTCCTGTAAATGAATAATGAAGAATGAAGAACGAAGAATAAGGGGTGAGAAATTCTTCATTCTTCATTATTCATTCTTCATTATTTTGCGCTATCTTTGCGCCACTATACGAATAACAATAGCATTATGGCAGAAATTAAGAGGGAAGAAACAAGCGAAAAGAAGAGCCTGAACTTCATTGAACAAATAGTAGAGAACGATTTGAAAGAAGGTAAAAATGACGGAAAAGTACAGACACGCTTCCCGCCGGAACCTAACGGTTACCTTCACATCGGACATGCCAAGGCCATTTGCCTGGACTTTGGCATCGCTGCCGCGCATGGCGGTATCTGCAACCTGCGTTTCGATGACACCAACCCTACCAAAGAAGATGTGGAGTACGTAGAAGCCATCAAGGAAGATATTCAATGGTTGGGCTACCGGTGGGGTAACGAATACTATGCCTCCGACTATTTCCAACAGTTGTGGGACTTCGCCATCCGCCTCATCAAAGAAGGCAAAGCCTATATCGACGAACAGACATCCGAACAGATTGCCGCTCAAAAGGGTACGCCTACCCAGCCCGGTGTGGAAAGCCCATATCGCAACCGCCCCATTGAAGAGACTCTCGACTTGTTCCAAAAAATGAACACCGGAGAGATTGAAGAAGGCGCCATGGTGCTCCGTGCCAAGATTGACATGGCAAGCCCCAATATGCACTTCCGCGACCCTATCATCTATCGTGTAGTGAAACATCCGCACCACCGTACAGGCACTACATGGAAGGCTTACCCGATGTACGACTTCGCTCACGGACAGAGTGACTACTTTGAAGGTGTGACCCACTCTCTGTGCACGCTGGAGTTTGTCCCCCACCGTCCCTTGTACGACCTCTTCGTAGACTGGGTCAAAGAAGGAAAGGATTTGAACGACCACCGTCCTCATCAGTACGAATTCAATAAGCTCAATCTGAGCTATACGCTCATGAGCAAGCGCAACCTGCTGACTTTGGTAAAAGAAGGCCTTGTCAACGGTTGGGATGATCCCCGTATGCCGACTATCTGCGGTTTCCGCCGTCGCGGTTACTCACCGGAGTCCATTCATAAGTTCATTGATAAAATCGGTTACACCACTTATGACGCCCTCAACGAATTTGCGTTGCTGGAAAGCGCCGTACGCGAAGACCTGAACGCCCGTGCCACCCGTATATCCGCCGTACTGAATCCGGTGAAGCTCATCATCACCAACTATCCGGAAGGGCAGGTTGAGGAAATGGAAGCTGTCAACAACCCGGAACGTCCGGAAGAAGGCAGCCACAACATTGAGTTCAGCCGTGAGTTGTGGATAGAACGCGACGACTTCATGGAAGATGCTCCGAAGAAATACTTCCGCATGACACCCGGACAGGAAGTCCGCCTCAAGAGCGCATACATCGTGAAGTGTACCGGTTGCAAGAAAAATGATGCCGGAGAAATCACAGAAGTATACTGCGAATATGATCCCGACAGCAAAAGCGGCATGCCCGGAGCAAGCCGTAAAGTAAAAGGCACAATTCACTGGGTGAGCTGCGCACACTGCCTGCAAGCCGAAGTCCGCCTGTACGACCGTTTGTGGAAAGTGGAAAATCCGCGTGACGAGTTGGCCGCTATTCGTGAAGAAAAGAACTGCGACGCACTGACAGCCATGAAGGAGATGATAAATCCGGATTCTCTGAACGTATTGCCATGCTGCTATATCGAAAAATATGCCGCCGGTATGAAGCCCCTCTCCTACTTGCAGTTCCAGCGCATCGGTTACTTCAATGTAGACCGCGACTCTACACCGGAGAAAATGGTATTCAACCGCACGGTAGGTTTGAAAGATACTTGGGGTAAAATCAACAAATAAGTGAATAAGTATAATCAGCTTATACCATCTGTCATTCAGAGCGTAGCGAAGAATCTGCTCTCTTGATGTACACGCGGAGAAGAGATTCTTCGCTACGCTCTGAATGACAGATACTCTTGATATAAATTAAATTGCAACACTTACTTAAATATATAAGGAGTTAAAAGAATTAATGAGTAAAAAGAACCTGCTGTCCGGAAGAGACAAGGAGTTACAAGAACTTGCAGAACAATATGAGGCTGCGAAAGCTGACAACAAACCTATCTATCTGGACGCAGACGATTTAGCCGACCTCGCTGACTGGTATGCCATGCGTGGAAAAGACGAACAAGCTGTCGAAGTCGTAGAATACGGTCTAAACATACATCCCGACAGTACTCCTCTATTGGTGGAGCAAGCCTATCTCCTCATAGATGCGCAGGACAGGGATAAAGCCAAGCAGATTATAGACCGAATCTCCGAAGATTATTCTTCGGAAGTAAAGGTGCTCAAAGCAAATATCCTTCTGGGTGAAGGTAAAACAGAGGAAGCCGAACAACTTCTCGACACCATAGAGGATAAAGAGGATTTGGCCAATATTGTAGATGTAGCCTATATGTATATCGATATGGGCTATCCGGACAAAGCGCTGTCATGGCTGGACACCGGATTGGAAAGGTATGCCGAAGAAGAAGCGTTTCTTGCCGCCACAGCCGACTGTTTTCATGCGCAAGGATTGAACGAGAAAGCCGAGACGTTCTATAATAAACTGATAGATAAAAATCCTTATTCAGCCCCTTATTGGTTCGGGTTGGCACGCTGCTATTTCGAGCAACAGCAATTTGATAAGGCTATCGAGGCCTGCGATTATGCAACCGTGGCAGATGAAGAGTTTGCCGATGCCTATATAATGAAAGGCCATGCTTTCTATCAGCTGGGCAACGAAGAGAGTGCACTGGAAAACTACACTTTAGCCGAGAAATACAAGGCTATCAATCCCGAGTTCCTTCAGATGTTCATCGGGCTGAACGAGATATCCAAAGGACATTGGGCAGAAGGATACCAACATATTGAACTGGCCATACAAAGTAAAGATGCCGATTCTATGGTGCTGCCTTCTCTGTATGCACACGCTGCGTTGTGTCTCTACAAATTAGGAAAGAAGCGCAAAGCCGCTCAGTATTTCAAGAAATCCCACGAAATAGATCCGGAAGATATAGACCCGTATCTGATTGAAGGGCGTATGTATATGGAAGACGGCGATATTGACAAAGCCGTAAAGAAATGGGCCCTGGCTTTGGAGTATGCACCGTATGCCGATACTTGGAATGAAATTGGCATATATAGTTTGGAACTCGGGCAATTGAGTTATGCCCGACTGGCTTTTGAACACGTCAGCGAGTTAGATCCCCTGTTTGAGAACATCAACGAAAAGCTGGCCGCCCTGTATTTATTGCTTAAGGATAAAGAAAATTTCCAGAAATACAACCAACTCTGCAAACGTCCGTTCCAATTGGAAGATTTAAAGGAAATAGAGAAACTGCTGGAAAGTGAAGAACAAAAGGATTTGGCTAAAGCTATGAAGAATATCCTGAATGCACTACAATAAAAATGTAAACAAACCATTAATCACAAGTATAGAATATGGAATCATCAGCAGAGCTCATTAAATGGGTATTAGAGAATCTGAATTATTGGGTAGTCACTATCTTCATGACTATTGAAAGCTCGTTTATCCCATTCCCCTCGGAAGTCATAGTGCCACCGGCTGCATGGAAAGCAATGACCGATGACAGTATGAACATTTTTCTTGTCGTTATTTTCGCAACAATCGGTGCAGACCTCGGCGCACTTATCAATTATTACCTTGCACGCTGGTTAGGACGTCCCATCGTCTATAAATTTGCCAATAGCCGCTTCGGCCATATGTGCCTTATTGATGAAGAGAAAGTGCACCACGCCGAAGAGTATTTTAGAAAGCATGGCGCTGCATCCACATTCTTCGGACGTCTCATTCCCGCAGTACGGCAGCTCATCAGTATTCCGGCAGGACTGGCAGGCATGAAGTTAGGGCCATTCTTGCTTTATACCACACTGGGCGCCGGGATATGGAATACAATACTGGCTCTGCTGGGTTATTTTATATATCGGTTTACAGACATAAAGACCACCAATGATGTCTATGTATTAGCAACGAAATACAGCCATGAAATCGGTTATGTTATTATAGCGGTGGCAGTATTGATTATAGGTTTCCTCATCTATAAAGGAGTAAAACAGAAAAAGCGGTAAAGTAAGCCTTTTGGGCTTACTTTACCGCTGCAATTGCTTTATCATAATCCGGTTCTTGCGTAATTTCCGGAACAAGTTCTGTATAGGCAATCTTTCCATCCTTGCCGACAACTATCACTGCACGGGCCAACAAACCGCTCAATGGTCCGTCTGCCATACGTACACCATAGTTTTCATCGAAATCCGAGAAACGGAAATCGGACAATGGAATTACATTCTCAATACCTTCCGTCGTACAAAAACGTGCATGCGCAAAAGGCAAATCCTTTGAAATAGCCAATACTACCGTATCCGGCAAACCGGCAGCCAATTTATTGAATTTGCGCACGGAAGTAGCGCATACGCCGGTATCCAAACTTGGGAAAATATTAAGGATTACATTCTTGCCATTCAGCTCTTTCAATGCGAAAGAAGACAAATCAGTTTTTACTAACTCGAAATCCGGAGCAACTGCTCCCACTTTTATAAACTCACCGATCACTTTCACCGGTTGTCCTTTAAATTTTGTTGTAGCCATAGTTTTATCAATTTATATGGTATAGTAACAAACAGACCGCATAAAAAGTTCAATAAAACTTTTCAATCCGCAGATTGTTATCTCCCCAACGAACTTGTAATAATCATTTTTAAATTAAGATTCACATGAAAACAATTTTTGATGAACTGAAGCAGGAGGTAAAGAACTGGTGGATTTCACTTATTCTCGGTATCTTGTATGTTGTAGTGGCTTTAAGTTTAATGTTCTCTCCCTTTAGCGGATATGAGGCATTAAGTATCTTATTCAGTGTTTCTATGCTGGTTAGCGGTCTGTTGGAAATTTCCTTTGCGGTAAGTAACCGCCAAAGAGTATCCAGTTGGGGATGGTATCTCGCAGGAGGTATCATTGATATGATTTTAGGATTCTATCTGATAGCCTATCCGCTATTGAGTATGGAAGTCATCCCGTTTATCATTGCCTTCTGGCTGATGTTTAGGGGATTTTCATCGGCAGGTTACGCCATGGACCTAAAAAGGTATGGAACAAAGGATTGGGGCTGGTATATCGCATTCGGCATTCTTGCCATTATATGCTCGCTTATTATTCTGTGGCAGCCGGCAGTAGGGGCTATCTATGCAGTCTATATGATTTCATTTGCATTCCTCATTATAGGATTCTTCCGCATCATGCTGTCCTTTGAGCTAAGGAACTTGCACAAGCGGGGAATTCAAAACACATAATCCACAACAGATTACACAGATTTATGCAGACCATATATTCAGCACTATCATCAGTAGTCCTTAAATCGGTCTGTGGCAATCTGTGCAATCTGCGGTGGATTACAGTATATTCCGGTCAGGCAACTACCGACTTACCTTTTATGTTGCAAGAAGCGGAACATAGTTGTTCTGGACACTCCCATTTGCCGGGCGAGTTCAGAACAGGATGTTCCTCTTCTCCGCTTCTTCAACAATTCTCTCTTATTCTCGGCAAGTATTCTCATTTTGGGCATATATCCCTTTTTACGCCCCAACCGTTTTCCTTCCTGTTTTCTACGGGCTAATGCCTCCTTAGTCCGCATCGAAATCAAATTACGTTCAATCTCAGCCATCAAACCGAATGCAAATCCCAAGACTTTACTATTGATATCATTCTGAAACACATACCCCTCCTTCGTACTATACAATATCACTTCCTTTTTTATGCACGAATTAAGGATTGTCATAATTTCAAGTAATGTACGGCTCAGCCTTGATATTTCCGTAACAATTAAAGAATCGCCGGGGCGCATTTTGTCCAAAAGCCCTGATAATTTACGTTCTTTACTACTTACACTCCCACTAACTGTTTCTGTGTACCACTTGTCAATACTCATACCGTTTCTCTCTGCGAAACGTGTAATTTCCTCTCTCTGGTTTTCCAAAAATTGCTTTTCTGTACTTACTCTTAAATAAGCTACTACTGCCATAAATTTTGTTGTTTTTTTATTGGTTTAACGTCGCCAAAGAACGGTTATTCCAATAAAATTGCCAACGTATCAATACATATCCTTTACAAAAGGATTGTAAAAGGAACAATAGAGTAAAAAAAACTCCCGGCTGTATTCAGCAACCGAGAGTTCCTTTAAAATTTCAAAATTAAATGAGAGATATCATCTTTCAATCAAACTCAATCAACGTGCAATGCTCCAGAATGTCAAGAAAATTATCTTGAAATATTCTTTCAGAGAATGATTGTTGATATACTTCATATTATACTTAATTTTATCAGGCATTATCAACTCTACATAAGCTTTATCCGCATCATCCGCTTGTCCCAATATCGTATTCTCATCAACATATTCTATCGAAGCATAATCCGTTATTCCCGGTCGCACAGACAATACCTCACGTTGTTCTTCCGTATAGAGGTCAACATACTTGCGTACCTCAGGACGTGGCCCTACCAGGCTCATATCTCCTTTCAGAACATTAAATAGTTGAGGTAACTCATCCAGCTTATACTTCCGTATAAAGTAACCGATACGGGTTATTCGCGAGTCCCTGCCTCCTACAGTAATCAATCCTTGTTTATCAGCCCCTATACGCATTGAACGAAACTTATAAACATAGAAGTCCTCTCCATAGCGTCCTACACGTAATTGACGATAGAACCCTCCTCCTCTACTTTCCAAACAGATTGATAGATAAAGAATAAGAAAAACCGGAGACAACAGAAGTATTCCCAAAAAAGAAAAAAGAATATCAAAAAAACGAATCATAGCCTTGCAATCGTGTCACTCTACTATTTTGCCACCTGCCACTTTATGATATGCCGCTTTCACTGTATCCACGATAAAAGCCAGCTTTTCTTCGTTCAGTTGCGGATATATGGGTAAAGAGATTTCTCCCTTAAAGTTTTCGTAAGCTTGAGGATAATTCTTTATATCATATCCCAAAGAATTAAAGAATGATAACATAGGCATCGGGATAAAATGTACATTCACAGCCACTTCGTTTTTGGCTATTTCGTCAATCATCCGGTCACGCTGTTCTTCTGCAAAACCTTTGATACGCAAGGCATAGATATGATAAGAACTCTCTTTCTCCCCTTCTATCGAAGGCGGAACAATAGCCCAATCACAGTTTGCAAAAGCTTTGGTATATGTATTGAATACTCTTTTTCTTTCTTCCAACAGCTTCGGATATTCTCGTATCTGCGCAAGCCCAATAGCTGCATTCACATCAGCCATATTGATTTTCATACCCAAGCCTACAATATCATAACGCCAGCCACCGGCTTTTGATTTGGAAAAAGCATCCTTAGTCTGGCAATTCAGACTCATCATACGAAGTTCTTTATATAACTCTCCATTATCAAAAGGTACAGGTAAGTTCAAACATATAGCACCACCTTCGGCAGTCGTCACATTCTTTACGGCATGAAGAGAGAAAATAGCAATATCCGTTTCACAGCCGGTACGCTGATTCCTACTGTAATATGCCCCCAATGAATGAGCCGCATCATTCATTACAAGGATGCGTCCCAGCTTTTCTTGTACCGGGCTCTCAGCCTTAAATATCCCTTGTACTTCAGGTGTGCTTACCAACTGCATAATGTTATCGTAGTCACAAGGAAAACCTGCAATATCCACAGGAATAATCGCTTTTGTATGTGGAGTAATCGCTTTGCGAACAGCATCCACCGAGATATTGAAATCTGTACCCGAATCTACCATTACAGGCTTGGCGCCTGCATGCAACACAGCTAATGCCGTAGCACTATATGTATAAGCCGGAACTATAACTTCATCACCCGCTTTTACTCCCAGCCAACGAAGCATCATAATGGCTCCCGAAGTCCAGGAATTGACACAAAGTACTTCTTTTGCACCGGAGAAAGACTTGATTTCTTCTTCTAGAGCTTTTACTTTAGGCCCGGAGGTTATCCAACCGGAGCGCAAGGAATCAACCACTTCATTGATGACAGTGTCATCAATGTAAGGAGGAGAAAATGGTATTTTCATGATTAATAAGTTTATATTACTGGAATAATAAAATTCCGTTTATGAAACTTGGTATCATAAACAGAATAAGATAAGCACAAATCACTTATCCATATGGCAGGAAACATTGTGTACATCATACGAAAGCGGACAATATTTTTTTACATAGAATATTTTTTTGCAAGCATTGCCCACTACATTCGCCAATGTCCAAAAAGTAGCATTTATTGGATTCATATCTTCAGCTACACGAAATAACGGATAATGAGCCCAAATACGCTTATTCAATGTTGGGGGAGTAATACTTCCTTTACGTCTGCGATAACAGCCCAAATTTTCTTTTAACAAATAACATGGAGTTTTTTTTATCACTTTTAACCACATAGCTGTATCATTATTCTTCTGTACATTTTTAATCTGAATAAGCCCTATTCTCTCAGCATCATACATTACAGATAGGCACCCGGGCCAACAACAAGCAAACATATCAAGAGCATTCACTTTTCTAAGTCCGCTCACATATACCCCAAGTTCCTTTCCTTCTTCTGTTATCTCCGTATATTCATGATAAGTGAACGCATAATCATTCTCCACCATAAACTTCAACTGTCTCTCTAACTTCTCTGGTAACCACACATCATCGCTATCCAAAAAGGCAATCCAACGCCCCTTAGCTCTTCTCAATGCATTATTACGAGTAATAGCTGCACCACTATTCTGTAGATTACATTCATATTTAATGCGGATATCTCTATCGACTATCGGAGCTATCACTTTATCCGTTCCATCCGTAGAGCAATCATCCTGAATGAGAAGTTCCCAGTTAGTATATGTTTGAGCCTCTATGCTCTTAATTGTTTCACAAATAAATACTGCACAATTCCACGTAGGAGTAATGATTGAAACTAAACCGTAGTCTTCCATATACAAATTATCATAAAAAAATTAATGGCATCCAAAACCTATGAAAAACTATCTTACTTTCATTGATTATAACTATTCACCAATAGCAGTATACACAAATCCCTCCGTTTCAAGTTCTTCGCGATGGTAAATATTACGACCGTCCACTATGATATTTCCAGTCATAACTTTCTTCATCACATTCCACGAAGGTAAACGAAATTGTCGCCACTCAGTCATCAAAAGCATAGCATAAGCACCATCTACACAATCATAAATATTATCAGTATAAGTAACAATATCACCTATTCGACGCTTGCATTCCGTCATAGCAATAGGATCAAAAACACGAACCTTTGCACCTGCTTTCAACAATTTATCAATCACAACCAATGCCGGTGCTTCGCGCATATCATCCGTCTCGGGTTTAAAAGCCAAACCAAGTACTGCGATAATCTTACCCTGCAAGGTTTCACCTTTCGGCATCATCTTTTGCAATTTCTTAAATACAGTTTCTTTTTGACTTTCATTCACTTCTTCCACCGCTTCAATCACTCGCATACGATAACCATGATCTATACCAGTATGTACTAAGGCCTTTACATCTTTAGGAAAGCAAGAACCTCCATAGCCACAACCAGCATACAAGAACTTAGCCCCTATACGCGTATCTGTGCCTATTCCACGACGCACATTATGTACATTTGCTCCCACCAGTTCACACAGATTCGCAATATCATTCATAAATGAAATGCGAGTGGCCAACATAGCATTGGCTGCATACTTTGTCATCTCAGCACTGGGAATATCCATAAAAATCACACGAAAATTCTGAAGTAAGAAAGGCTGATAAAGTTTCGTCATTACCTCTTCAGCACGCTTACTTTCAGTACCTACAACCACACGATCCGGACTCATAAAATCTTTAATCGCAGCTCCCTCTTTCAAAAATTCAGGATTAGAAGCTACATCAAAAGGTATATTTATCCCACGCTTATCCAATTCCTCTTGAATAACAGCTTTTACTTTTTGTGCAGTACCTACCGGAACAGTAGATTTTGTTACTAAAATAGTATACTTATTAATATTTTGACCAAATTGTCGAGCTACAGCCAATACATATTTTAAATCAGCCGATCCATCTTCATCCGGTGGGGTACCGACAGCACTGAACACTATTTCTACCTCATCAAGTACAGAAGTTAGATCAGTAGTAAACCTTAATCGCCCATATCCTACATTACGTTTCACCAATTCTTCTAATCCTGGTTCATAAATAGGCATCTCTCCCGCTTGAAGTTTTTCTATCTTCTTTTGGTCTATATCGACACAAGTCACTTTTGCACCCATTTCTGCAAAACAGGTACCCGACACCAAGCCCACATAACCAGTGCCGACAATTGCTATATTCATATCTTATATATTGATAATATGTATAAAATCACAACATTTAGTTTATTAACTATTCTTATTCGCCTATCAATTAAAGATCTATATAATATTATCTTAATAGTATAAGTAAAAAGATATTTTATTAAAATCACAGAATCTCTGTTTTAGAGCCCTATTTTACATATAGCCAACTAATCATTTATCGAGTGCCATTACAAACAAAGAACGTTTTCCCGTTGTTGCAGAGTCAAAAGATACATACTGCCCTTGGGGAGAAACACGGGGATGCAGGTCACAAGCAATATGCCTGAACACATCTCTAGTTTGAAATTGCTTAGGAGAATATATACTTGCTATCAGTTCAACCACATTGTTACAGATATTCACTTTGTATAGTTTTGTCATTCTATATTTATCAGGATAAGTATCCGTTATAAATATGCTGTCGGAAATGAACGTTTGGTGTCCATCCGAATTAAGCATATTTTCTGCAATAATTTTATAATCATCCAAAGTATTCAAATTATACAATACATGACAATTTTTGCCATTTAATATACAAGATGCAATAATTTCATTTTTATAATTCCAAACATAATGTGAACCAGATTCTTGAGTTGGCAGGACAATATAGACAGAGCTTTGTAGATCATAAACTACAATAAAGGTTTTATGTAAATCTTTGCCTTCACTCCCAATTGGTACACATCTATATAAGAAAGATATATAATTACCATCTTTTGAAAACTCAGTATGAGTCACAAAATGAGAATAACTTTCTAAATATCTACTACCTACTTTCATAGCCAATTCGTATAACGATACAAGTATTTTCTTTTCCCCTGATTTTAAATCTACTAAAAAAAGACCATCATCCTTTGGATAAGCTTCAAGTGTATCACTATTAAAAACAGAATACCCATATCCAGGCATACAACGATTTAATCGTTCATAACAAAATGAAGTCGCGAATGATTCAGTCTCTGAATTATATATAGAATCAATAGGATAATTAATACATCTTGATTCTCCTGTAGAAAGAGAGGTAATTTCTGCAACAAGTTTACCTTCCTTCTCTGTATTATATATAATATGTTCACTATCTAACCATTGAAGCCGACACCCTTTATGGTAATTCCAAGTTGTAGTTTCAGTTATCTTATGAAAATCTCCTAATTTCCCATTTTTAAAATCAATATAACCAATTTCCATTTTGTCTCCAATATTAGGCATATATAAATCAAATGGAAGCTTGTGTGCTAGAATCATTGTTTCATCTTCATTAAAAGGAGATATATCATGAAAACCAAAAAAGAAGCCCTCTTTATAAGAGTAATCTCCAGAAAACATATTCTTTTTTCTAGGTAGCAAATCAAAAAATCCTTGATACAAAATCTTTATAATCTTTTTTATTAACGGATACTTTCTAACAAGACCATAAACAAATACTTCTACCTTATTCATAAAATGTTTTTATTAAATATTCTATTGCTTCCCTATTACATTTATAATAAAACTTCTTTTTCATCTTACTTGTAGACACATGTTCATTATCAAATACTCTTAGCTGTGGATAATAACATACTTTCATTCCAATATTTTTAATAAGTTCAGCTAAGTATATTTCCTCACCAAATAAAAATATTGGATATACTATTTCTTCATATTTAGAAATAAAATTTTTAGTTAATATCATAAATGAACCATGACCAGCATAAATTTCTGTTCCCTGGCAAAATTCAACATTTGAAGATTTTCTCCTATATAATGTATTCATATATATCCAATCTAAAATTGGATATTTATAAAGCAATAATATTATATTGAGTCTTTTCTTTGTATATCGCTCTAATATTTTAGGATTTCGATCTCTTTTTTCCTCATTAGACCATATTCCATTCGCGATCCATGCAACATGACTATCAATGCTAAGCGTAGAAAACACCTTAAAAAAAGACACATCCATCATTATATCGACATTGGATATTATAAAATAGTCATACTCTGTTAACACTATTTGTTCCTTCTTTATAGCATATGATACAGCTCCTAAATATCCCATATTTTTTCCTGTAAATACATAATGTATATCTAATGCCTCAGAAAAACAAGATAACTCTAATGGAATATTAGAATTATCTGCAATTATTATTTTTAGAGAAATATTATTTACTTCACCCAAAGATTTCCCTACAGAAGACAAATAGTCCATCAATGCTTCTTCTGCATTGTAGTTAATAGCAAGTAAAAGAATATTCATTATAGTATCGAATTAATATTAAATCTTTAACATTTTAGCATATCAATATTTACTCCTATTAACCCAATATACAAAGGCCACATAAAATCATAAGATGACAAAAAAGGATTGGTAGCCTGGCCTATAAGAAAAATTATCAAACCTACATAATATGAATATAAAACTACATTATGGTTTTTCTTTACCACCTTTATTATAGAGTATAATATCAATATAATTCCAATATAGTAAATTATACACCCTATAATTCCTAACGTAACTAAATCAAAAACATAGCCAAGTTCAAAGGAAGAACTAAGAGCGTATCTTGCAGGCTCATAGAGAATAGCACCCAAGCCATTACCTAATAATGGAGCATTCATAAACTCCTTTAAGAGCATAGATAACTGTTTAAATTTAATAGGTTCCTCAACTGAATCAAAAGCACGTTCAAAACGTTCAATATATCCATCAAAAGAAACAAAGGAAAGTAATATCATACAGGTGATCCCTCCTATTACCAGCAAATATATTACAGATTTTAAGGTTCTTCTATAAGTTAATTTACCTAACATTTTTCTATGAAATAAAGGGAAAAAAGGCGCTATCATACAAGTTAGCATATACATACGCCTGCCTGAAATTATTAAAACTACAAACGTTAACAATAGTAATACCAGCAATAGTATACGAGGAAAACCTAAATTATAATTTGTCATTAAAAAGATAACAAGCATAGGGGTTGTAAAAACAAGGGCATTAATATATCCAGCTGTTAAATGGCTCTGATTGCTGTATATACTAAAAATCAAATCATCAGGATAAATCTCTATAAAAGAATATCCAAACCACTGGAATAGCATATACAGCGAAATATAAATTACTATAAATATGTGTGAGTAAATCAAAATTTTAGCTAAATTCAAATACTCCTTTTCGTTGTCTACCAAAGATATATAAACAAGGTATACCACTGGCCAAAACAAATTAATAGGAACAACATTTAACACATAACCATTTGAATGTAAAATTCCTATAAAGATGCCATATACTCCTTTAATCCAAATTATAGATACTATAAGTAGAACTGGTTTTGAAATGTTAAATTTCTTACATATCACCCTGTAGACAAAGATACACAATAGTAAAATTATGAAAGGCAGTTTAGACAACATATAACAACCAGGGAAACAAACCATATAAAAAAACAGAGCTCCCCCAATAAATCTTTTCAACATTCCTATTGAAAATATATTCCGCTTATAATACAAAGCCATCTACTAACCCTTTTAATGTTTTTTTAATTTTATCCCATTTATCATCATCAGCCAATAGCATAACAATCAAATCAATTCCACAAAAGAGACTCTTCTTAAAAATCCAAAGAGGTCTTTTAAATACGTACTTCTTAAATATATATATATGATTTCTCATTATATAATATCTTCTTGTTGCATTATGATTTGTTGTCTTTATATTGAAAAGTCCCCACATAACAGATTTGTTTTGCGGATCTCCCAATTTATGCTGCAAAATAGGATTTTGGATACGTATAGTATCAAAACCTGCAACTGAACACCGCAAAGCAAATTCAAAATCCACTCCATCTATAAACATTTTCTCATCATACCATCCCACTCTTTCAAAAACTCTTCCATTATGAAACATGCCAGATGTAATTAAAGAACAAGTGCGTTTAAATTTCAAATTAGAATCTAATAAAAAGGGAACATTAGGAACATGTTTTGTAGATATTAAACCAATATTAGTTGCCAAGTCTTCAGGTAGAACTCTAAAAACTTCATTATAATAATATAAAAAATTACGAATAGGAATACTATCTTGATCAAATGTAAAAATCCACTTATATCCTGAAGATAGTGCTCTTCTTATTCCAATATTAAGAGCATATGCAATTCCCATATTTTTTTTTAACAAGACAGTATCTACTATACAATGCTTTAGAAAAGATAAGTCACTAGAATTATTATCTACTACAATAATAAAACCGAATAATTCTATATGACGTTTAATTGCTTCTTCAAATAGAGAATCTGGATTAAATGTCACAATAACAGCACATGAATTTTCTTTTGTTAAAATCATCCTTAAGAAACTATAAGATGTAATTACAATTCAATTACTAATCATGTCAATAAGTATATGTAAATCCTCTTTTTGTCTTTTTAATATCTTCTGATATTGTTCTTCACTTTTCAATTTATACCATTGATATCTTTCCTCTAAAAGTCTAATACGATAAAATAAATCGTTTACATAAAAAGGAGAACAGTATAAAGCTGCATCGTCCAAAATTTCTGGCATAGAACAAACATTAGAAGAAATAACAGGCGTTCCATATTTCATAGCCTCAATGGGAGGATATCCAAAACCCTCAGTCAATGATGGATAAATCAAAGCCCATGCATGCATATATAAGTTTTCAATGTCAGATGTAGATACATAGTTTAAGCCAATAATATCCTTATTTGATATATCTCTATTTTTTCCTGTTACCACTAGTAGCATATCAGGAAAAATTTCTTTTACTCTATTGAAACATTTCAATACAATATTAAAATTCTTGTTTTCTCTATTTGCATTTACAAATAATATATATTTTTTACCTGAAGCTAAAATCATATCTATTTTACTATTATCAATAATATTCTTTCGGATATATTGTTTAGATGGTGGATATAAAATATTAATATGTTTCTTATTGCCTATTTTAGGAAAATAATATTTTATCGAGTTTGCTGTATATTGAGATACGGTAATTATAGTAACATTATCTTGCAGCAAAAATGATTCTATTTTTTGATAACGACTTATGGTCCTACGCAATGTAGAATATTTTATGCGAGGAAACCAATAATCCACACTTAAACGTAAATAGTTCTTTAATGAGCATTGAGATAGAAAGTGTATTCTATTATCCAAAAACTCCATATCACCAATATCATGCATTACGCAAACAATTCTACACTCTATATTTTCAAGATTATATGCTATATAACGTTGTATAATACCAACAAACAAGATATCAACCTCATAAAGTCTAACATACTCTGAAATTGTATTTTTACTAATATCCAATAGCTGAATTTTTGTTCTAAGGTTCTCTAAGTCCTTATCCAAAAAAGAAAGTCTTGAATTAAATAGTCCAAATATAACATTGCCACTTTTAGATAGTAATTCATCAAGAACTTTTTTTACATATTCCCCTCCTCCGCTATGATATTTTTGGATAGATATAAGATCAAATAATATTTTCATCCTGTAGTACTTTTTTAGTCATTTCCAAATAAGCTCTTCCCCATTTTTGATCAGGTTCTAAATGAGCACCTTCTGCCCATTCATTCCATGCATTAATAAATAGCAAATTTTCATCCTTGCTATATGGAACAAAATTGCTGACAACAGATTTTAGCCACTTATAATAAAGAGTTGGAGTACTCCCTTTAAAAGCTAAAAAAAAGCCTTTTTTACGTGGAGCATTGTCCCAGGAAGGCATAACACAAGGGTATCGTTTATATGTAGGTTGAGATTGTTTACACATAAAGCGGACATACGATGGATAAGACAGAATAATTGGTAATAAATTCTGTTTTAAGTATCTTCTTGCCAATTTATTAATCATACGAGGAAGAATATTTCTGTTCTTCATATATGAATTGGAATTCATAGCATGCGGTTGAAACTCTATTGCAGCATCGAAACCTGCATCTAAATATTCCTCCCCACTAACCCCATAAGATTCAAATCTACAAATATATAATTCAATTCCTTCCTTTTTTGCTTCATCTCGCCATAACTTTAGCGTTGCAGAAACATCAGGAATTAATGTAGAACGATAGATCGCTATTACTGGTTTATTATCAATCCTTAAGTATCTTGGATCTTTAAAGACATTTAATAAATATGCAATATGATTTTTATCATCCTCCAAAGAATAATCCTGCTGTAACAATATATCATCAGGTTTATTGCTCCATCCTTTTGTCCAATTTTCATTAGCCCAACAAAACATAAATGGCAAATCGGGTTTTCCCGTTTTCAAAATATCCTCCATAGGTTTCTCTAAAATACGCCTCCCATTAAACCAATAGTGATAATAACAGAAAGCTGAAATGCCATATTCTCGAGCCATTTTAGCTTGTAATTCTTTAACCTCAGCCAATCTTAAATCATAAAACCCCAAATCAGCAGGAAGATGTGGCTGGTAATGCCCTAAAAAACGAGGGCGAGCTTTCGTTACATTTGTCCATTCTGTAAATCCCATTCCCCACCATTCATCATTCTCTGCAGTAGGATAAAATTGTGGTAAAAAAATAGCAATCGGACGTATCTTTTTATTCATCATCTTATATCTTTACAAGTATAGTATATTAGAATTCTTCACACATATCTTCTACCAAATATGCACATACACATTTAGACTGTTGTATATTATCATACCTTTTCTGAAAAGTACAAGATATATTTTTTAATAACTCCTGAGAAGGTTTATTTTTCAGTATCTCCATTATCTTATCTTTTAATTGCATATAATTTAACGGGAAAGTATAATAATTTACTAATCCCATAGTGACTTCAGGTAAAGCTGCTGCTTCCGTACAAATTACCGGAGTACCACATATTGCTGCTTCAATAGGTGTGTATCCAAAACCTTCATGCTGTGAAGGGGATACAAAAACTATGGCTTTCTTATATAACAAACTTAATTCCTCATCGGATAAATACCTTGAAATATGTATTACTCGATCTTGAATACCTAATTGTTTTATCAAAGGTACAATTTCCGCTACCCAATACGATGTCTTTTTACCGACTATCAATAAATCATTGGTAATGAAACTTTTAAGTTCATTAAATGCTAAAAGTAAGGTCTTTATATTCTTAAGTTCTGTCAAAGAATTTACATATAAAATATAATTAGGAGTAAGAGTTTCATCAATAGACAAAGCCTTAGGAGCAACAATTACAGAGTTATAAATTACTCTGACTTTATTAAAATCTACTTTTTTGCAATATTTATAAATATCTTTTTTTGTATAATTTGAAATTGCTATAATTTTATCAGAAGTCAAGATCGCTTGCTTAAGTATCCACCATTGTTGCATTTTCTTTATTCCTTTATAAATTTTCATTGCTTGCAAATCATGAATTGTCACAATTTTTCTTATCTTAACTTTTCCAGAAGATAAAATAGTAGGAAAAGGAACAAACACTCTATCAGCATTGGAGTTATTAACTAATTTGTGCCATCTACATCGATTAATCAATGTTGACAATTTAGAAAAATAACATAAAGAACACATATTTAAAATAATATAATCTAATTCAGGGTATATATTCCTAATTGAATGTACATTATTAGTAGTAACAATAAAGCTAAAATGCTGCTTATTAGTCTCAGCCGAATCAATCCACCCTCGTATTAAGCGTATAGAATAAGTGTCTATTCCACTCCTAACATCTTCTCCAATATAAGTTAAGTCTACTAAAATTCTCATAGATTATTATTTTAAGAAAAAAAAGTTCAATATTCGATCCATACTTTGCCGCATTGAATGATTAATACTACACAAAATAACCAACAACGTTATTCCAAAAAAAACTGTGTCCAAAATAACACATAATATCCATGTCGTGAAATCTTGGTCTGCAGTTATCGGTAACACAGATATCAAAAATGCACTGATCCATGCCACGAACATCCCTGAAACAAAACACTTAAAATAGAGTTTCCAATAATGCCATACGGAAATCTTAAATCCCCACCCAAACAAGAAATAAGGCTTCCATAAAAAAACGACAAGTATTAGACTCAATAACACACCTGTCAAAATACCTGGTAATCCCCATATAGAACCAAACCAAATGGAACAGCCGATATTGATACAGGCTTCTGCTAAAGTCGCCCATACATCTTGAAAAAGGCCGTATGCATTGTTAAAAGAATCTATAATATTACGTACTAAATCAATAAAAAGGACTGCAGTAATTAGTAACAAGGTAGTATGATCCAATACATACTCCTCACCAATCCACAAGGATATAAAAGAGCCAACCAGCATATAAAAGCCATAGCATACTACCGCTACAATGTAGAAACGGAGCGAAAATAATTCATCAAAAACAGAAATAGCACGTTCTCTGTCATTTTCAGCTACCAAATTACCAATACCAGCATTAACACTATTAAAAATAGAACTTACTAACATTTGAAGCCCAGTAGCTACTAACATATAATTACCATAGATAGCCACTAATGAAAGTGAAGCGTATGCATAAATAATAATAGAGCTAGATTGAGAAAATGCAAAAGAACCTATCTTATGGAAAAAGATTTGTTTGGTTTTCTTTATAATATTTATGTGTTTCTTGCGCATCACGCCTCCTATTCGAGGCTGTGGACACAACCATGGATACTCACATCTCAATACATATTCAATAACAACAGTGGTGATAACAGACATCAGAAACTCAAGTACTAACCAATAGACATAACCATTAGCCAAATAAATTATAGATAATAATTGAATAATAACTTTCACTACTTTGATACCCTGTATGTTTAATGTTATTTTATACTCCTTTTGGTCTGCGGTTAAAACTATCTGTTTATAATTGAATACATATCCAAGCAAGGCGCTGAATAAGCACACACAAAATGAAGCATATGTATACCATAAAGGCACTTTAGCTTTCTCAAAAATCAATGGAAAAAAACACATTAATACACAGGCCGCAATAGTTATGATTACTGCAATACGCCGATAAAGCCATCCTTGTATTGATACAATTTCATTAATTGAACGGAGATCATTTAAGAAAAGAGGTTTATAAAGAGCATAAGACACCGCGCCACCAATCCCCAATTCTGCCAAGTTTAAAAAGCCTAATAGGTTTTGAGCCGTAGTGTTCAATCCCAATATTTCTGCTCCCAAATAGTCTAAAAAAAATTTGCGAGAGAAAAAAGACAAAACCAAATTAATGAAATAAAAGATAAGAGCTACTTTCACATTTTTAAGGCTCTTGGATGTACGAGAATTTTCAACCATTATAAGTTATCCATTTCTGTTAATTATGGAAGAAAAATGTATTAGTATTTATAAAAAAACGTTCAGTAAACACAGATGTATATGGAACATTCCATAATAAAATTATATGACAACACAAAAATCTTCATTTTATATCAATTATACTATACGTTATAACTCTGTGATTCTTTGATACATTACTCCTAAGATTGACGACTAACCAAGACCAAAACATTCAAAACTTCATTTTGAGAAATATCATAATAAATAACAAAAGAAAATCCTTTATAACAGAGAAAAAGAGTATTTACACCACATCTATCTATTGATTGATTATCTCGTCAACTTGTGAATTTGGAATACGACGAACTGTATATTGCTTCTCAATAGCGAGACGAACAATTCCGCATCAGATCTTTGGATAAAGATACAATAAAATCATCCATACTACGACAAAGTGATTCAGATATCACTGCTGATTCGTTCACTGCATGATTCTTCTCATATAGTCTGGATTCGTTCATAACTTCCTAATTTGATTTAGAAATATACCCAAATATTGGAACTTCCTAATAAGTAATTATCACATTCATTTCAAATGCAAGAATTGATTTTTACTAGGATATGACCGCAAAACAAAACATTAACCACTAATTTATTTTAGTAAGAATTTGCCTAATCAGGTATTTCTTCATACATATTGTTTGAAAAGAACTCCGTTTATTATGCGAAACAATATTGAGACGTCTGATCTTATATTGAATTGTTATAAACATATACCCTGTCTGCAATCTCCTTTTGGACTCAACGAGCCCCCTCACGTACAGTAATGGCTACTTATTTCATTTAAAGTGTGTAACTGTTCATCAGTAGGTTCTTCCAAGAAAGTTAAACGATAATTATTTAATTTCATGACCATACCACATATATTTATAGTATGAATAAAGAGATTCACTATCTTGAAAAGGTGAAAGCACCTTATTTCACATTAATTTATTGGGAATAATCAAGTTAACTTTAACAAGACGTTAAAGTTAACTTGATTGTGCCTACAAAGTTAACATCCTCCAAATTTAAAGTTAACTTTATACGCCCCTTAAGTTGCATTATAGATTTTTAGCCTTAACATTGTTAAAATCATTATCCACACTTTATACAGTGTAGTGATCCAAGAATATAACGAATACAATATTCTTATCATCCGCGTCTCACATAGCTCACCGGCACACTAACCAATGCGCATCCCAATTCCTGCAATCTTACAGCTATGTAATATTTACTTTCGTATTTCACCATTTCGCCACGAATACCCTGCATACTTCCTTTTGCCACAGTTACCATAGTTCCCGGAGCAATCGGTTCATTGACCATTAATATAGAAGTATCGGAAAGGTCAACCATGAAGCGAAAATCCTCCATTTGTTGGTCGGGAATGATGAGAGGGGCATTAGTGCCACGTTTACTAAAGAAATGATGGACGTTGGGAGTATGTTCTACGATAGAAAGTTCTGGACGAGAAAGATGGACAAAGACCATACCGTTAATCACCGGTTTAGTGATTTTAATACGCTTTCCGGTATGCTCACGATAGACATCCTGCACAGGCAAATAAACTTCTATACCTTGCTCACGAAGCCACGATTCCACCTTGAATTCTGTATTGTGGCGAACATAAACAGCATGCCAATGCTTATGAATCGACGTAGTTAACAAATGCTAATGATAGATTATTAATAGTTTAGTAATAAGCGTTTTATGATTTCACTAAGAATGAGCTTCTTTTACGGCTCCGCCGAACGTAGCTTTCACTACGCCTCTTATTTAAGAATGGAATTTACATCCACGAATAGTTCGTTTTGCGGGGACAAAGATAAACACTCCGTATGGAACTACAAAATATTTAATAGATAAAAAGTTTTGAATTAACATAATCTTCTTTCATGTACATCGAACATTTCTCCCCTTTTTCGTTTATCTTTGTACACTCTTTCCAACGTAAAGAGGAAAGGTAATCTTCGGCAAGTCTCAGAAAGACAGGAAGAAGAAAGAACTTTTATTAATTAAAACACCAATTAAAAATCAGAAAATTATGGCAATGCATACATGGTTTGAGTGCAAAATCCGTTACGAAAAAACAATGGAAAACGGAATGAACAAGAAAGTAACTGAACCTTATCTGGTAGATGCACTCAGCTTTACAGAAGCGGAAGCACGTATCATCGAGGAAATCACACCGTTTATTTCGGGAGAATTTACCGTATCGGACATCAAACGGGCTAATTACAGTGAGTTGTTTCCATATGAAGAAGATGCTGCCGATCGCTGGTTTAAATGCAAGCTGGTTTTCATCACACTGGATGAGAAAAGCGGTGCAGAAAAGAAAACATCCACTCAAGTATTGGTACAGGCTGCCGACTTACGCGACGCAGTGAAGAAGCTGGACGAAGGAATGAAAGGCACAATGGCCGATTATCAAATTGCGTCGGTAGCTGAAACTGCCATTATGGATGTATATCCGTACAGCGCGGAACCGAATGATAAGCCGGAAGTCTGAAATAAAGGAGTATCGAATATCAGAGATTGAAAGTTTTATTGTGTATACATTATTATATTATATACGATGAGCATTGCAGAAAACATAAAGAAAGTACTGAACGAACTGCCTCAAGGAGTACGACTGGTAGCTGTTTCTAAATTTCACCCCGACGAAGCGATAGAAGAAGCATATAGCGTAGGGCAACGTGTATTTGGAGAAAGCAAGGCGCAAGAGCTGATAGCCAAGTACGAAAGTCTGCCCAAAGATATCGAATGGCATTTCATCGGACATCTGCAGACTAATAAAATAAAGTATATCGTGCCCTATGTAGCACTGATTCATGGCGTAGACTCTTACAAACTTCTTACTGAAATCAACAAGCAAGCTGCTAAGGCTGGACGTACTGTAAATTGCTTGCTGCAACTGTACATTGCACAGGAAGAGACTAAATTCGGCTTCAGCTTCGACGAATGTCAAGAAATGCTTGCCACCGGTGAGTGGAAAAGACTTACAAATATCAGGATATGCGGATTGATGGGCATGGCTACAAACACAGACAATACCGAACAAATCAAAACTGAGTTTTGTTCATTAAGTAGCTTCTTCCAAGAAGTGAAAACCACGTGGTTTGCCGATGCAGAATGGTTCCGGGAGTTATCTATGGGAATGTCACACGATTATCACGAAGCAATTATCGCCGGCAGCACTTTGGTACGTGTAGGAAGTAAAATATTTGGAGAAAGAATATATTAATAACTAATAACTATTATCATGGCAACATTAGAAACTACTTTTGCAGGATTAAAACTTAGAAATCCGATTATTATCAGCAGTTCAGGGCTTACCGACAGCGCTGCCAAAAACCAGAAGCTTTATGAAGCCGGTGCAGGAGCTATCGTACTCAAGTCTCTTTTTGAAGAACAAATCATGATGGAAGCCGACTGGCTGGGAGATCCTAATATGTATCCGGAAGGAAGTGATTATTTGGTAGGATATATACGCGAACACAAATTGGGTGAATATTTGAATTTAATCAAAGAGAGCAAGCAAGTTTGTGACATACCTATCATCGCCAGCATCAACTGTTATCAGGATGCAGACTGGATTGAGTTTGCCAAAAAGATAGAAGAAGCCGGCGCGGATGCTTTAGAAATTAATATCCTTGCCCTGCAAACCGATGTACAATATACATATGGTGCTTTTGAGCAACGCCACATCGACATCTTGAGCCATATCAAGAAAACAGTTGGTATCCCTGTCATCATGAAATTAGGAGATAACCTTACCAATCCGATAGCTCTTATCGACCAGCTTTATGCTAACGGAGCAGCGGCAGTAGTAATGTTCAACCGCTTCTATCAACCGGATATTGACATTGAGAAAATAGCTCAAAGCGCCGGTAACGTGTTCAGCACAGATGCAGATTTATCCAAGTCTTTGCGCTGGATAGGCATTGCGTCTGCAGCAGTCAGCAAACTGGACTATGCAGCATCAGGCGGCATACATGCTCCTGAAGGAGTGGTGAAAGCTATTTTGGCAGGTGCTTCAGCTGTAGAGATATGCAGCGCACTTTATCAAAATTCTTATGCTATCGTTGGTGAGTACGTCCGCTTCCTGAACTTGTGGATGGATCGCAAAGGAATGGAAAACATCAATCAATTTAAAGGTATGCTGAATGTCAGCGACCTGAACGGTGTAAATACATTCGAACGTACACAATTCCTGAAATATTTTTCATCACACAAATAAGAAGAAGTTGTGAAGTATATAAAAAACGGATGATACATATAGAAATGTATCATCCGTTTTTTTATCATTAAACTTATGATTCTATTAAGGTTATCCTATCGTCACTTCTTCTTATCCAATACTTCGAAACAAGAATTCTTGCTGACAAATTCGGGAACAATGTCTTTCATGGCAGCTACAATTTTCATCTGGTCATAAGTGTAGCTGACGTCAATCAACTTCTGAATACGTTCATTCACTTCATCATAATCATACTCACGCACAGTGGCAATCATAATCTTCTCATGATAAGTCGGTTTGGTAAGTTCCTTTATATTAAGCAACTCCTCATACAACTTTTCACCATGGCGCAAACCTGTAAACTCAATCTTGACATCGGTGCGTCCTGACAGACTGATCATTCTCTTGGCAAGATCTACAATCCGAACCGGCTTACCCATATCAAAAATGTAAATTTCTCCCCCATTCCCCATGCTACCGGCTTCGAGCACCAAACGACAAGCTTCCGGAATAGTCATAAAGTAACGAATAATTTCGGGGTGCGTCACCGTCACAGGTCCACCACGCTGTATCTGATCACGGAAACGAGGAATAACCGATCCATTTGAGCCCAGTACATTTCCGAAACGGGTAGTGATAAATTGGGTAACATGCCCGCCTTCTGCCTGCAGTTTCTTTGCCAGCGACTGAACGTAGATTTCACAAATACGTTTGGAACACCCCATTACATTGGTAGGATTCACTGCTTTATCCGTGGAAATCATCACAAACTTCTCCGCGCCATACTTCACTGCCAAATCGGCAACCGTTCTTGTACCATAAACATTTATCTGAATGGATTCCGATACGTTGTCTTCCATCATCGGCACGTGTTTGTAAGCTGCCGCATGAAAAATATACTGTGGCTTGTAGTGTCTGAAAATCTCTTCCATACGCGTCGCATTGGATATATTGGCTATGATGGTTTCAGCATCGATGTCACGCCAACGATCCTGCAATTCCAAACGAATATCATGCAAAGGAGTTTCAGCCTGATCCACAAGAATCAGTTTATAAGGATTGAAAGAAGCTACCTGACGCATAATCTCACTACCGATAGAACCGGCAGCACCGGTAATCATCACCCGCTTGCCTTCCAGATGGGAAGCGACTTTATGAATATCTATTTCAATAGGATTACGTTGCAATAGGTCTTCAATCTGAATTTCTTTCAGTTGGGTACGATCCAGAAACTGACTGTTCCATTCACTCAACGGAGGAGCCGTCATCAACTTGATATTATGCGATAACAGGCGATCTGCCATATCAGACCGTTTGAGCGCCTCCATCTTGGCAGGGGAAATAATAATGGTATGTACATCCCGGTCATCCAAAATCTCAATCAAAGTATCATCATTAGGATAAACCTTGACTCCCATCATCACCTTATTAATAAGTTCCGGTTCATCCGCTATGAAACCACGCAGGCGGTAATGATTACGCAAATTGACGCGCAGTGCCTTTGCAATATTTACTCCGGCCTCTTTGGCACCGTAAATAAACACATTGGCACTATGCGAACCGTCAAAATTCAACGCTTCGAAGAATATCTTTACAACAACGCGGGAACACGCCATCATGGCAAAACTGATAATATAGGACATGAACAGCACCGCTATGGGAGCCACATTCATACCTGTACAACTTTTTACCACGATACTCGCTATCAGCAGCAATGAGTATGACACCGTCAACGATACGAAAATACGCATTATATCGACAAACGATGAAAAACGAAGGACATTGGAATATGTACGGAAGAACCTAAAGAATACAAGGTTGACAACCACTGTACATACAATCATTATATCTATGGACGATGACTCGGAAAAAAGACTCCGAAAATCATACCGCAGTGCGTAAGCCAACAGACTGGATACGACCACAATGAGGACATCTATCAATAGAACAGTCCATATCGGTAATACTTTTGCTGAAAGATACCGATGAAAAAAGTTTCGCTTCATCACGTTTGACAGTTTTTGTTTTAGGCACCGCAAAGATACACTATTTTTTATCAAAGCGAAGAAGAAAATGATAAAATGTTACATCAAGTTACTTGCCAATTCACTCAACTGGCTACGCTCTCCTTTCACTAAATTGACATGGGCAAACAAGTTTTGATCTCTCATACGGTCTATCATATAGACAAGTCCGTTGGATTGGTTATCCAAATAGGGCTGGTCAATTTGCTGAATATCACCTGTAAAGACCATCTTCGTCCCTTCTCCGGCACGTGTTATAATCGTTTTAATCTCATGAGGTGTCAAATTTTGCGCTTCATCAATAATACAATAAGTCTCGCTCAAACTACGTCCGCGAATAAAAGCCAAAGCTTCGATAACGAGTTGGTCGCTTTTCTGCATATCTTCCAACCGCTTTACTTCACTTGAATTGGAAGCGAACTGATGCTTGATAACATTCAGGTTATCAAACAAAGGTTGCATATAGGGAGCCACCTTTTCATTGGCATCCCCCGGAAGGAAGCCCAAGTCCTTATTGGATAACGCAACGATAGGACGCGCCAGTAAGATTTGCTTATAATCCGTCAGCTTACCTAAAGCCGCTGCCAGCGCCAACAGTGTTTTACCTGTTCCCGCCTTGCCTGTAAGGGCTACCAATTTGATATTCGGATCATTCAGAACTTCAAAAGCAAAACTCTGTTCTGCATTGCGCGGCTCGATTCCATAATTCTTTGTCTTGTTCACACGGCAAACAGAATGAGTAAAAGGGTTATAACGGGCAAGCACGCTGCTACGGTCGCTCTTCAATACAAAACATTCATTGGGATGAATGATATCTTTAAAATCAAACTCACTAATATCCAGTCCCTCTTTGGACGAATAGATACGATCTATCAAAGTCGGGTCAACACCCTCAAATACTTCGTTCGACTTCTCAAATATATCCACATTGATAACCTTGTCATTGATATAATCCTCGCACAACAATCCAATAGAGCGTGCTTTCATACGAAGATTGACGTCCTTGGTGACAAGAATTGATTTCATCTTCGGCTTCTTCTCTGTCAGCCAGTCAACAACGGACAATATCTGATGATCGGGAATACGTTCCGGGAAAGAGTCGTGTACACGAGGCGAATCCACCGAACCGGCTACTACAAACAAGCGCCCCAGTCCTTCACCCAGCGGAGCGCCTTTGGTAAAAAGACTGTCGTCGGTAATCAAATCGAGTTCCCGAACAAACTCACGGGCATTGAAATTTATCTGCTCGTTGCCTTTCTTGAATTTATCGAGCTCTTCAAGTACTACAATGGGAAGATAAATGTCGTTCTCTTGAAAATTCTTCAAACAGTTATAGTCGTGAAGGATAACATTAGTATCAATCACAAAATTCTTCTTAGCTCCCATACTCTTTAGATTTAAATTGTTTATACCACATACCGACAATATAAAATAAAGCAAGCATACACACTTAAATAAAAATTGCCTTATCTTTGCCGCTCCTAAAGATAACACTTTAATAGAGAGAAAGGATTGCTTTCCCGTTAATTTTTATAAAAGATGAACTATCAGAACACTTTAACTTACTTATATAACAGTGCACCCATGTTCCAGCAAGTGGGTGGCTCGGCATACAAAGAAGGACTGGAGAATACGCGCATATTGGATGAACACTTTGGAAATCCCCACTATTCATTTCGCACAATCCATGTGGCAGGAACCAACGGCAAGGGCTCTTGTTCGCACACGATAGCCGCCATACTGCAAGAAGCCGGGTATCGCGTAGGACTTTACACTTCTCCCCACTTGGTAGACTTCCGCGAACGAATCCGTATAAACGGCCGACCCATACCGGAAGAATATGTGGTACATTTTGTAGAAAAAGAACGTAGTTTCTTCGAACCTTTACATCCTTCTTTTTTTGAGTTGACCACTGCCATGGCATTTTGTTATTTTGCTGACGAAAAAGTAGATGTGGCCGTTATAGAAGTGGGACTGGGCGGCCGACTGGACTGTACGAACATTATTCATCCGGACTTGTGTATCATTACCAATATCAGCTTTGACCATACTCAGTTTTTAGGCGATACACTGGCAAAAATAGCCGGAGAAAAAGCCGGTATCATCAAGAAAGACATTCCTGTTGTCATTGGAGAAACCACACCCGAAACCAAAGCGGTTTTCTTGCAAAGAGCCGAGGAAGTGAGTGCTCCGATAATATTCGCGGAAAATACGACTAAAAATGATTATCCCGGAATGAGAACTGAACTGCAAGGGCTTTACCAGATAAAAAACACGCGTACTATCCTCACTGCCCTACCGTTGTTGGAGAAAGCCGGCTACCACATAGACGAGCAAAGCGTACGCAACGGTTTTGCCCATGTCTGCGAACTGACAGGACTAATGGGACGCTGGCAAAAACTTCAGGACACCCCCACTCTGATATGTGACACCGGGCATAACGTAGGAGGTATAACTTACATTGCAGAGCAACTGAAACAGCAGAATTACCGCCACCTTCATATTATAATAGGTATGGTAAATGACAAGGATGTCAGTGGAGTACTTGCCTTACTTCCCAAAGATGCCACCTACTATTTCACCAAAGCTAGTGTAAAACGAGCTCTCCCCGAAGAAGAGCTATGCAAACTCGCCGCTAAAGCCGGTCTGCAAGGAAGCTGTTATCCGAATGTCCCTGCCGCAGTAACTGCCGCACAAGAAAAAAGCCACCCGGAAGATTTTATCTTCGTAGGTGGCAGTAGCTTTATTGTTGCAGACCTGTTAGCGAACCGCGATGCACTCAATCTCCACTAAAGCATCTTTTGGAAGCGCCTTCACAGCAACAGCCGAACGGGCGGGAAAAGCTCCGTCAAAATATGTGGCATATACCTTGTTCATGTCGGCAAACAAGGACATATCCGCCAGAAAAACGGTAGTCTTTACAATATTCGCCATACCCAATCCTGCTTCTTCCAAGATATGCTTTACATTCTCCAACGACTGGCGGGCTTGAGCCTCTGCACCTTCTGCCATAACTCCGGTAGCTGCATCAATAGGCAACTGACCTGATACAAATACCATCCCGTTTGCTTCAATAGCTTGACTGTAAGGGCCTATTGCGCCCGGAGCCTTTTGGCTACAAATTACTTTCTTCATAATTTTTATTCCTTTTTATCTGTTCATTATCAAGTATATAACATTTTATCTTGCAATATTCTCAAAAAAAGTCAAGAGACCCGTGCAGTATTTAAAAAAACAGTGCATTTACTATACGAATACACGAAAGAAAATTTCACTCATAACCTGTTAATACCTAGACTTAACTTTTATTTTAGCATGGGGAAGTTTTCCCATTCAAAGGCTCTGCTTGCGAAAGCAGGGCTTTTTCCTTATCGAAGCATCTATTTACAGTGTTTCTCAATCAGTTCATCCACATTCGGATCGCCTAACTCCTTCGCTTTGGCAAAGTTCTGGCATGCTTCCTGATTCTTTTTCATTTGCAACTGCGCAATTCCCATAAGACGATAGGCTTCGGCATACTTAGAATCGACCTTCAAAGCGTCTTGCAAAACTTTCAATGCCTCTTCATTGCGCCCCACGCGAATATTGACAACAGCAAGTTCCGCACGATAAGTAAGTTCTTTGGGATTTAATTCGATAGCCTTGTCCAAATCATCCAGTGCACGCTGGAACTGCTTGGCTTTCAAAGCTGCCTGTTCTCGATAGTAATAGAACACATCATTCACTTTTCCATTCACAGTCTTATAGTAAGCGTCATAGTCGAGCATGGCTGCACGTGCCTGATTTGCATTCATACGAGCTTGGGCACGTTCCAACAGATAAGGAGCGGCTTCTTCCGTGTACGGCTCACTGAAACGAGCCATACAACTGTCCATAAGCGCCAATATTTCCTCCGCAGGCGCTTTCATCAATTCTTTTGTCTTAGCTGCGCTAAAGAAAGTTGCTGCTGACGCCAGATTGGACTGATTGACCTTTTCGTAGCAAACCAAAGCTCCCGGGTAATCCTGTTTTGCAAACAAAATATCTCCCTCCGTCTGCATATACACCGGAAGTTCCTGAACAGCAATCGCCTTCCTGATTTCATCTACCGCTTTATCGTAAGACCAATCCTTATAAGGTTTCTCCGGATTGCCCAACATATAGTTATATATCAATTTGGCACGATTATAATATACGTCATCTTTCTTCTGAGTTACACTCAAAGCTTTATCCATATCAGCCACCACTTTCTCCATTGAAGCATCATCTTTAGACTGATACAACCAGTTAGCGGCACGACGCATATAACCGTCCGCACTATTCGGGTATTCGGCGATAAAATCATCCAACAGTTGTCCATACTTCTCCGGAGTTACCTGCGACGAAGCCATGAAAAGGAATACCAAAGCCTGCTCTTCCGTATCGGGCAATGCCTTCTTGATACCTATATTCTTTAAAGCCATATCGCTGAAAGAGAGTGCTGATACATTTTGAGCCATTACAAAGTTCGCGTCCACCGCATAGCAGATTGTGGCTGTATCTGCACCGGATGATTTCTGTGCAAGGGCAAAGACTTGTCCTTCTTCAGTCATAACCGGACAACTCACCATTTTATCTTTCAGATGCAGGTTAAGTGTGTAATAATAATATTTCTCGGAAAACTTATCTGCAGCCTTCACCTGTCCGGCAGTATAAGAACGGTCTTTTTGAGTGGAATAAGGCAATATATATACATTACCCCCCACTGCCGGAGCTACGGTTGCCGGATTCAATGCGGGAACTTTCTTGGTTGATATACCCACACGAAACTTGATTACATCGTACATATCATTTGCCCCCATAATGGAAACAACCGGCATTTGGACACCTTCCAAGTTCATTACTACCGCCCGTTGCGCTCCTTTGAACAAAGAATAGTCAGACAAGGCAACGCCATCTTCCGTTACGAAGAAACCGTTTCCGGTATTCAAAATTTTATCATTCTCATCATAAGTAACCACCGAGAATACGGCACGCTTAGCTTTCTCCACCCATTTGGGGGCTTGTGCTACACTCCACTGAGCCAAAAGGCACAGAGTGCAAAGCAGGAAAATCTTCTTTTTCATATTTAGTTGGTTCTTTGTTTTACAGCTTCGTAAATTAAGATACCGGCTGCAACAGATACGTTAAGAGACTCAATCGTACCCAGCATCGGAATCTTTACCCATTCGTCGCATAACGCGAGGTTGTCATAAGAAACTCCCTTGTCTTCAGCTCCCATGATTATACACATAGGGCCCGTATAATCGGCTTTTGTATAATCATAATCACCTTTTTCCGTAGCAGCCACAATATGGAAACCGCTATTTTTAAGGAACTGCAAAGTATCTTTCAAATTCTGTTCACGACATACGGGCAAAGTATGTAATGCACCTGCCGAAGTCTTTACCGCATCGGCATTTACCGTAACGCTGTTCTTGGCAGGAATAATAACAGCATCTACCGCCGCACACTCACAAGTACGGGCTATCGCTCCAAAGTTGCGTACATCCGTTATACCGTCCAGCATAACAAACAGAGGATTCTTGCCTTCCTCAAAAAGAAAAGGTACTAAATCTTCCGTTTTCTGATAAGTCACAGCCGAGACAAACGCTATCACGCCTTGATGATTTTTACGGGTAAAGCGGTTGATACGTTCTACCGGGACACGTTGTACGGGAATCAAAGTTCCCTTCAATGCAGCAAACAACTCTCTGGACAAGTCGCTCTGAATATCTTTCTTTACCAGTATCTTGTCGATGTCCTTACCGGCCTGAATCGCTTCTATTACGGCACGAACGCCGAAAATCATTTCACTTTTATCTACCATTGTATTTTATTGTTTTTTATTTTTTTATCTCTAAGCAGTACCAAGCAATGCTTTGGCATTATTGAGTGCAGCTTCCGTCAAGGTAACGCCACTCAACATATGGGCTATTTCCTCTACCCTCTCATTATCCGTCAAGCGGCGGATATGGCTATTGGTTTCCGTCTCATTATCCTGCTTATACACTTTATAATGAGCGCGTCCGCGAGCTGCAATCTGCGGCAAGTGGGTAATACTGATAACTTGGCGGTCACTATCGCCCATTTCCTGCATTATGTCTGCCATACGGTCGGCTATCTCACCGGAAACTCCGGTATCTATTTCATCGAATACGATAGTGGGTAACTTTACAGCTCCGGCTATCATTGCTTTGATGGACAACATAACGCGAGCTATCTCACCACCCGAAGCTACCGAAGAGACATTCTGCAAAGTTCCGTTCTTATTGGCGGAGAAAAGGAAGTTTACCGTATCCGCACCATGTATACCCGGTTCCTTACGTGTACCGATTTCCACCAGAAAACGAACATTGGGCATTCCTAACGGTATCAGGCGGGCTGCCATCTGTTTCTCAACCTCACGAGCCGCAGCGGTACGCAACTTGGTAAGCACCGCAGCTTGTTTCTTCACCTTATTATATAAAACTTCGCTATGAGCTTTCAGTTCTTCAATCCGTTCATCCGATGAAGTGATATTGGAAAGTTTAACGGCATAGTCATCTGTCAAAGCCAAAAGTTCATCCACCGTAGAGACGCGATGCTTCTGTTGGAGAGTATAAATCAGATTCAAGCGATCATTCACTTCTTCCAGCCGGGCGGGATTAAATTCAATTTCATCTTCCTTTCCTGAAATCTCCTGAGAAATATCTTTCAGTTCGATGTAGCTGCTTTCCAAACGTTCGGCAAGTTCTCCTGCGGAAGAATATACTTTCTGTAATCCCAACATTGTATTCAGGCATTCTTTCAGTGCGGAAAGCAGTCCGCCTTCATCGGAGTTCATCACCTGATTGGCACGGAACAACCCGGCTTTTATCTCTTCCGCATGGCTCAGCGTATCGGCTTCCTGTTCCAGTTCTTCCTGTTCTCCGGTAGTCAAGTGTGCATCTTCCAATTGTTCCAACTGAAACCGGATATAATCCTCATCAGCTTTATTCTGCTCTGCAAGGGCTGTTAGATTCTCCAACTCCTGCTGTACCCGCTTCCATTCCCGGTGAAGGGTTTGGTATTTAGCAAGCTCTTCTTCATCGTGCGCCAGTATATCCAGTACGTTTAATTGGAAGCCCTCTTTATTCAACAATAAATTCTGATGTTGCGAGTGCACGTCAATCAATTGTTCGCCAAGTTCTTTCATCTGTACCAATGAGGCGGGCGTATCATTTATGAACGCACGACTTTTACCCGAAGCATAGACTTCACGGCGAAGAATACACTCATCTTCGTATTCCAATTCATTTTCCTCAAAGAAAGGCTGCATACCATAACCGGCAATCTCAAAACGGGCTTCAATCACACATTTTGCAGCACCCTGCCTGATAGACTTCACATCGGCACGCTGCCCCAACAACAGACCGATAGCTCCTAATATAATGGATTTTCCGGCACCGGTCTCACCTGTAATCACCGAAAAACCGCTGCCGAGGTCTATATCAAGTTTCTCGATAAGCGCATAATTCTGTATGTATAGAGAACGCAACATTTTATTAAATAGAGAATTGAGAGTTGATAATTGAGAAATAAGGCTACTGTCTCATCACTTCCACTAAATGGTCAATAATATCCGCAGCCACTTCCACCTTAGACTTCAACGGATAATCCTTTTTACCATTCCTATCTATGATGCTGATTTTATTAGTATCGTAACGGAATCCGGCACCTTTGTCATTCAATGAATTAAGCACTATAAAGTCCAAATTCTTACGGTTTAGTTTATCTTCCGCATTATGCTGCTCATCGTTGGTTTCGAGGGCGAATCCCACCAGAACTTTACCGGGGTATTTCTTTTTCATTTCTCCCAAGTGAGCGGCAATATCCTGCGTCGGTTTCAGATTCAATGATATATCTCCGGTCTTTTCCCGTTTTATTTTTTTATCGGCAACCTGTTCCGGCGTATAGTCGGCAACGGCCGCAGCCATAATAACAGCATCCGCATTGTAAAACAAAGAAGTAGCAGCCTCAAACATCTGTCCGGCAGATTCTACATTAATATGCCGGTGCATAGAATAACGCGTTTGAAGCTGAACCGGTCCTGAAACCAGAATAACCTCCGCTCCTCTTGCCGCACATTCATCAGCGAGCGCATAACCCATTTTACCTGATGAATAATTGCCGATGAAACGTACGGGGTCAATTTTTTCATATGTCGGTCCGGTAGTTATCATTATTTTCTTTCCGGCCAAATCACCGTCTTTGGCAGCAAAGAACTCTTCCAAATGACGGATAATTACATCCGGTTCTTCCATTCTGCCCTTGCCCACCAAATGACTTGCCAGTTCACCTGTTCCCGGTTCTATAATATGATTGCCATAGGAACGGAGCGTCTCCAAATTCTTTTGGGTGGACGGATGGGCATACATATCCAAGTCCATTGCCGGAGCAACAAAAACAGGGGCTTTGGCAGACAGATAAGTGGTTATCAGCATATTGTCGGCAACACCATTCGCCATCTTGCCGATAGTGGAAGCTGTAGCCGGAGCTATCAGCATGGCATCCGCCCACAAGCCTAAATCCACGTGACTGTTCCAAGTACCGTCACGTTGTGCAAAAAACTCACTAATGACAGGCTTACTGGTAAGAGCTGACAAAGTAATGGGAGTTATAAATTCTTTTCCTGCAGGAGTTATAACGACTTGCACTTCCGCTCCTCGTTTTATAAGCCCGCGAATGATATAGCAGGCCTTATAGGCGGCAATACTTCCTGTAATGCCGAGTACTATTTTCTTTCCTTTCAGTGGATTTGCCATGAAATCAAGTTACTAATTACAAAATACAAGCAGAATATTACTTCTGGGTAATTTCACGCAGACGGATTTTAGTCAGCATAGCTTTGGTGTTCAGTGTAAAATCACTGTTCAGTATCCAGCTGTAATAGCCCGGATCACGCTTCAGCACATCCGCTACCGACATACCTTTATACTTGCCGAAGTTAAAGACTTCCACACCTTTATCATCGTAAACCATGCGTCCTGCAAAATCCACATTCTTGTTGAAGCTGGAATAATCCGACAAAAAAGCTACATCATTCTGCAACTCAGGATAGCGATCCAGTTGTGACATCAACACCTCATAGGTAGCGCGCGTATCAGCTTCCGCTGTATGAGCATCTTCCAGATTCTTATCACAATAGAACTTATAGGCGGCAGACAACGTACGTTGTTCCATTTTATGGAAAATAACCTGCACATCCACAAATTTGCGACGGCTCATATCAATATCCACATCCGCACGCAGAAATTCTTCTGCCAAAACAGGAATATCGAAACGGTTAGAGTTGAAACCGGCGAGATCACAACCTTCAATATCATTAGCGATATTACGTGCCACTTCTTTAAATGTGGGGCAATCCGCTACATCTTCATCATAAATGCCATGAACGGCAGAAGCTTCTGCAGGAATGTGCATTTCGGGATTGATACGCATGGTTTTGGTTTCTTCATTTCCGTTGGGATATACTTTAAGATAACAGATTTCCACTATGCGGTCGGAGTTGATATTTGTTCCCGTAGTCTCCAAATCAAAAAAGACAATCGGATTTTTCAGATTTAATTTCATGAAGTTTCGTATTTAGTTTTCATCCTACAAATAATCTGTCCCGAATTTATCTTTTAGGCACGGACTACACGGACTGACACGGTTTCTCTATAAACCCGAACCGTGAAATCCGCATAATCCGTGCCTAAATCAAAAGAACAACAGATTACTGTTTTATTAATCATTCAGCATCATCGGCATCAACAGCATCAGCAGATCTTCATTCTCTTCCTGCTCTACCGGAACAATAACACCGGCACGTGAAGGGTCAGCCAATTCGATAACCACTTCATCCGCTGATATATTATTCAGAATATCAATCAGGAAAGTAGACTTAAAGCCGATGCTCATCGGGTTGCCGGCATATTGGCATATCTGTGTTTCTTCTGCAGAAGTGGAAAAATCGATGTCCTGTGCGGAAATCACGATCTGGTTCTCCTGCATACGCAACTTGATAAGGCTGCTTGCCTGTGATGAGAAAATAGACACACGACGCAATGCACCGATAAGCTGTTGGCGGTCTACTGTTACCTTGTACGGATTGTTTTGCGGAATGACAGAGTTATAGTTCGGATAACGTCCCTCAATCAGACGGCACACCATACGATAGTTTTCTAAGGTGACAACAGCGTTGCGTTCATCAAATTCTATCGTTACCATGCCCTGTTCTTTCGGCAGCAAGTTCTTCATCAGGTTTGCGGGTTTCTTGGGAAGAATGAAAGCCGCACGTTCATTGCCTTTGGCAGCCAGCGTCTTGCAACGTACCAGTTTATGACCATCGGAAGCTACCATTGTTATATCTTCGGTAGTAATATCAAAATAGATACCGTTCATTACGGGTCGGAGTTCATCATCAGCGGTTGCAAACACTGCACGATTTATACCGCCCAACAACACCTGCGCATCCATTTCCACGCGAACAGCATTATCGCCTAACATAGCGGACTGGGGAAATTCATCCGCATTCTGACCCATCAGGCTATATTTACCGTTTTGATATTGTACCGTAATTTCCAAAGAGTCTGTATTGATGTCAAATGTCAGGGGTTGTTCGGGAATTTCCTTCAAAGCGTCCAACAAAGTCTTGGCAGTCACCGCAAAACGTCCGTCCGTATCACTTTCATTCACTTCGACTGTAGTAACCATAGTTGTTTCGCTATCAGAAACAGTTACAGACAGAGTTCCATCTTGTAGTTCAAAGAGGAAACAATCCAAAATAGGCAGCGCATTCTTCGAATTAATCACGCGGCTGATAGCCTGCAAATGGCTGGAGAGCGCAGTACTCGAAACGATAAATTTCATATATTCTGTATATTTAAGTTTTAATTTCAACCAACTTGTTAACTAACGGACAAAGTTAAAAAAAGAATTCCCTACGACAAAGAAATAGTAAGAAAAAACAGCTGTTTATTCGTCGCATATCCCTAAAAAATTGTAACTTCGCCGCATCATTTAAAAAGACAACAATGGAATTTACAGGAAAAATTATCGCTATACTCCAGCCCAGAGGCGGAGTTTCCAAGACAGGTAACGAGTGGAAGGCACAGGAATACGTAATCGAGGATCACGGACAATATCCCCGTAAGATGTGTTTTGACGTATTCGGAGCGGATAAAATAGAACAATTCAACATCCAGATGGGCGAAGAATTGACAGTTTCTTTCGACGTTGACGCACGTCAGTGGCAAGACCGCTGGTTCAACAGTATTCGTGCATGGAAAGTAGAACGCGTCAGCACAGCCGCACCTGCACCGGGCGCACCGGTTCCGCCGCCGGCTCCGTCCGCAGCACCGGAATTTTTGTCCGGAGACGCTAAAGACGATTTACCCTTCTAAAGTGAGAATTGAGAATTAAAAATTGAGAAATAAGAAAAGAAGTTTTTCAATTTTTAATTCTCAATTTCCTCCAACTCCTGCCCTTTATACAGTAAGACAAGATTCGGGTACACCACTCCATCCGTACAAGTAAATTGTATGCCAATTACGAAATGGCGGAAAAACTTGGATTGGCGGAAAAAGAAATTCGGTATCAGCCGTACATAGGTTTCCGGTTGATACATCATCTCCTCCATATCCACCATCATGGCAAAATTATAATAGGAAGAAAGGCTGCCCACCCCCTCCTCATATACCGAAGTACCATCCAACACTTCCTTATTCTCAACAGCATCTATATAAGCGGAAAGACTTTGCGCATCGGGAGCCAGCAACAACGCTCCTTTATAGAAACAAGCGTAGGTATGCAGTGCAGACTCTGTAATACCCGTCAGTTGCGTCAACATAGTATTTCGAGGTAACATATACTGACGATACTTTCGTGCACGCGGGTATTGCTTATAATTGGGAGATGTCTGCGGCACCATCGGAGCATCCTTTTCTTTGGGGGTAGCGTAGAGCATATGCTGCAAATAACGTTCCGCCCGCGCTTCATCCTTTACAAGGATGCTCATTACGGCACAAGGGTACTTGTCAGCAGTATCTTTGGACTGAAACAAGCAGGACATGATACTCTCTCCCGCATATTCTTTCATAAACATCATCCACTCTTCATCCCGCTTCTTGATATAATTGGAATAAGTCGCCTTGGCATATTCCTGCCGTGAAGTAAAGCCGAACATCGATTCCAAATCCGAAATAGCCCATTGGTCATAGAAGAAAGTCGATGAGGGAAGTCGTTCTCCCAAAAATCCCTTTATCGGCTTTTGTTTGCGTAATGCATTGATAAAGGTATGGGTGCTATCCGCCCCATGACTGATACCGGAACAATAAATGGCTTCCTCGTTGAACTTCATATCAAATTCCGCCCAGCTTCCCAAGCGCGTTTGCGAACGGATGCCGTCCGTATCCTTACCCATATCCACTTCCTTCATGCGTACATACACCGTTGCCGTCACATTATTGCGTTTGCCGGCATACATGGTACGAAAAGAGGGCACATCCATTAGCGAACGGTCAGCACGGCGAGCGTCAATCACCTGTTCTATCAAACGCTTCTGGAAACTGACAGCCAAGAAATCCGATGTGAAATAAGCCGCAAGAAAACGTCCGTCCTCCATGGGATAAATACGTATCTCCTCTCCGTTATAGTCAAAATATTTAGAAGGGAAAGTGCTGGAACAATACTTACGCACAAAAGACTCTACCAATTCGTAGTCTCCTGTCCCCAGGCTGCAATATAGCACTTGATTCAGAGGAGTATCCGGTTCATGGAAGCTGATAAGCATCTTGTTCATCTGCTTGCTCAATCCATGCGGCGTGTCACCCACCAACGTATTAAGATATTTCTTCAGGTAGACGAAAAGTTCAGATACATACAAGAAATGGTCGTCCTTGCTGCAATGCAGCCCGTTGATGTCTTCCATCAAATCCGCCATACGGTCTGTTTCAAGTACGGCTGTAGCATCCTGCGGCACTAATGTGAAAAGATTAAAATCCTGTTGGTTTTCCACTGCATTCATACGCAGAAACGAATATACGCCAAAGCCCGTACATAGCAAAACTATGGACACAATAACGGCTATTCTTATGAGGAGTCGGAGCTTCATGGCATAAATTCATCAACTGTTGGCAAAAATAGGTATTTCTACTAATAAAACAAAACAAATGTTTTAAAAAGTTTAGAAATATATTTCCATACCATCATAAGCAAAATGCATATGGGGCGGCAATTGACTGTCTATTTCGGCATGCAGTCCTGCATGATGACTCATATGGATAAAATAAGTTTCTTTTGCGCCAATACGTTCCGCAGCCGCCAACGCTTCCGATATGCTCTGGTGCGTAGGATGCGGCTGTGGTCGCAAAGCGTTTATTACCAGAACATCCAGTCCCCGCAATTGTTCATACGAAACATCCGGCATCGTGTGCATATCCGTTATATATCCCAAACGTCCGCCAATGCGATATCCCAAGATAGGCAGCCGTCCATGCATCACGGCAACCGGCAATATCTCTGTTTTCCGGATAGAAAAAGGCTTGCCGGCTTCCACTTCCTGCAAGTAGATGCGCGGTACACCCGGATACACCTTGTCCACAAAACAATATGGCATCCTCACCCTCAAATGGGTTGCAGTATAGGCATCTGAATAGATGGGTATTTCCGAGAAGCGGCAGAAAGGGCGCAAATCATCCAGTCCACCCACATGGTCGTAGTGTTCATGGGTAATCAGCACACCGTCAATCCGTTCGTAAATAGAAGCCCGCAACATCTGTGTCCTGAAATCGGGACCGCAATCTATCAGTATCGTCGCATCGTCCGTATGCAACAGGGCCGATGCCCGCAGGCGGTTATCCCGCGAATCGGCAGAAGTACAAACTGGGCACGTACAACCTATTTCCGGCACCCCGGTAGATGTTCCGCTTCCTAATATAGTCAGTTTCATAACAGCGCAGCTCACTAATCGTTAATCACTCAATAAAGTTTACTTCCGGCCAAATTTCCACACCGAATTTCTCCTTAACCGAAGCCCTGACAGCATCCGACAGAGCAACCACATCTTTTCCGGTCGCGCCACCCAGATTCACAAGCACCAAAGCCTGTTTATCATGTACGGCTGCAGGTCCCAAGGCCTTGCCTTTCCAGCCGCATTGGTCTATCATCCATCCGGCAGGAATCTTCACCCGGTCGGCATCCACCTCATAGTGAGGCATAGAAGGATACTGATGCAGCAGCCTTTCAAAAAGCGCACGCGGCACAATGGGGTTCATGAAGAAACTTCCGGCATTGCCCAGCACTTTCGGATCGGGCAATTTACTGTTACGGATATCTATAATCACCTGACGCAGGGTAGCTAAATTCACCGCCGGATGCTTGGCAAGCTCCTGACGAATCGTGCCATAGTCTAATGTATAGCGTTCTTTCTTGCCCAGTATGAAGTTTACGTAAGTCACAAAGACCGACTTCATTTCAGGCTTTTTAAAAAGGCTTTTCCGGTAGGCATATTCACATTCATCCTTTTGGTAAATGCGCTTCTCACCGCGAATATTTATCGTCTCCACTGACAAAATGAGGTCTTTTACCTCTACGCCATAAGCGCCGATGTTCTGTACAGCGCTTGCACCCGTTTCACCGGGGATTAGCGACAGATTCTCCGCACCATACCAACCCCGTTCCACGCAATAAGCCACAAAATCATCCCATATCACGCCCGCACCTACACGCACGCACACCTGTTCGTCATCTTCTGCAGTCACCTCCATTCCACCGATGCGCGAGTGCAGCACAACGCCGTCATAGTCTTTCACAAACAATAAATTACTGCCGCATCCCATATGTAGAAAAGGAGAAGTGATACGCCCTTCGGCTATCATTTTCTCCAGTTCCTCTACCGAGTCATATTCTGCATACAAGGCAGCTTTCACATCAAATCCGAATGTATTGGGTATTCTCATAAATTTCAAATGCTCGTATCCTCATATTTATACATCTCCCACTCTCCTCCCCGTCTCCGGAAGTAGAATACGTTGGAATATCCGTTGCCGATACCGTTCACTTTCAGTATCTTCGTATTAGAATTATCCTCATTCTTTTGTCCGTAGTTAATATTGGACAACTTGTCCATAGGCAGCGGCGGGCGGAAAGCGTACCATTGGTTCACATCAAGGGTCGTTTCCAATATGGCAAACTCATCGTCGGGGTCAATCGTGACAAACTGCAGCGGGTCGGCGATGTGCTTGCTTTGATACAAGCTGTCCGTCACAAAACGGGTGTAGAAATCCACAAAATTCTCGCCCTCACCTTCCTCTATATGGCGCAGATTAATGGCTTCCAACATCCACATACCCTCCTTACGCTCAAAGTAATACTTCTTCACCATGCGCGTTTTCAGGTAAATCCACTCCACCTGTACGGACTTCAACGCTGTGTCACCCACCATATCCATGTCACTCTCACGATCGAAAAGCAATGTGTAATAATTTTGCTTGGTAAACAGGTAGTCGTGCTTCCAGAAACGCTCCTCAATTTTTGAAGGGGTGTCCCGGTTGTAATAAGGCAAAGGAAACACCGTCCTCTCCCGTTGCAAAGCCTCGTCCGAAGCATAGTTGAAGATAAAATCATCAAACAGTTCGTCCGCTTCCAACGGTTTAGGTTCTTCCTCCACCTCAGCCTGCAGCAGCGTATCGGCCTTATGGTTTGCCGAATCCACCATTTCGGTAATGGTAGTAAAGGGATCCATCTTCGTCTTTCTGTTCCCGCATGAGAACAGAAAAATGAGTATGCAGAATCCCGTTAGTAATTGTTTCATTCTTTACTGACCCTCTACGGTCATTTATTTAATTTTGCTCTTAGCTTTTCAAGCATATCCACGGTCATGGACTCCAAATCGAATTGCGGCATCCAGTCCCATTCTTCACGGGCGCAGGAGTCATCCAAAGAGTCCGGCCAACTGTCGGCAATGGCCTGTTTCAAAGGGTCTACCTCGTAAACCATCTCAAAATCGGGCACATGCTTCTTGATAGCAGCGTAAATCATTTCCGGGTCGAAACTCATGGAAGCGATGTTGAACGCATTCCTGTGTTTCAAACGCGCCGGAGCGGCTTCCATCAGCGAGATAGCCGCATTGATGGCATCGGGCATATACATCATGTCCATAAATGTACCCGCCTTTACGGGACAGACGAACTTTTCGCCTTTCACAGCCGAATAGAAGATATCTACCGCATAGTCCGTCGTACCGCCACCCGGAGGCGTCACATTGGAGATAATGCCGGGGAAGCGTACCGCACGGGTATCCACCCCATATTTCGTATAATAATAATCACTTAACAATTCTGTCGTCACTTTTGTTACGCCGTACATGGTGCGCGGGCGTTGAATGGTGTCTTGCGGCGTCTTTACATGAGGAGTGTTTTCTCCGAACGAACCGATAGAACTCGGCGTAAATACGGCACAACCGTACTCACGGGCTACTTCCAGTACATTCCACAACCCGTCTATACCGATTTTCCACGCCATTGCCGGACGGCTTTCGGCGACTACCGACAACAAGGCAGCCAAATTATAAATTGTATCAATCTTGAATTGTCGTGCCACTACTTCAATAGACTGGCGGTCTGTCACATCAGCAATCGCCGATGGACCAGAGGCTTTTAACTCACCTTGCGGCATAGCGCTCGGAATGTATCCGGCCACAACATGGTCGTCACCATAACGCTTGCGCAACTCCAATGTCAACTCCGAGCCAATCTGTCCTGTGGCTCCAATTACCAAAATATTCTTCATACAACTTATTTATAAGGTATTCTTCACATTACCGATGCGCAAATATACGTACTTTTTTTTCATTTTTCTATCAAAAAGATATTGTTTATTCCAAGAAAAATGATGTCCTTTGTAGAGCTTCAGATTACGATGTCTCACTTATTAAAATAAAAAGCTATGTATGGTAAAATGAAAGACCATCTCAGCAAAACTCTTGCTGAAATTAAAGAAGCCGGACTCTACAAAGAGGAACGCCTGATTGAGAGTGCGCAACAAGCTGCCATCACCGTGAAAGGCAAGGAGGTGCTGAACTTCTGCGCCAACAATTATCTGGGATTGTCCAATCATCCCCGCCTGATAGCCGCAGCTCAGAAAATAATGGAACGACGCGGTTACGGAATGTCGTCCGTCCGTTTTATCTGCGGAACACAGGATATTCACAAAGAATTGGAAGCCGCCATTTCCGATTACTTCAAGACGGAAGACACGATTCTTTACGCTGCCTGTTTTGACGCCAACGGCGGTGTGTTCGAGCCTCTCTTCACCGAAGAGGATGCCATTATCTCCGACTCCTTGAACCACGCTTCCATTATCGACGGTGTGCGTCTCTGCAAGGCAAAGCGCTACCGTTATGCCAACGCCGACATGACCGAACTTGAGAAATGCCTGCAAGAAGCCCAAGCGCAACGCTTCCGCATCGTCGTAACGGACGGTGTATTCTCTATGGACGGCAACGTGGCTCCTATGGATAAGATATGCGACCTTGCCGAGAAGTACGACGCGTTGGTTATGGTAGACGAATCTCACTCTGCCGGCGTGGTAGGCGCTACGGGTCATGGCGTGAGCGAACAGTACAATACCTACGGGCGTGTGGATATTTACACCGGCACGTTGGGCAAAGCCTTTGGGGGCGCTTTGGGTGGTTTCACCACAGGCCGCAAGGAGATTATCGACTTATTGCGCCAGCGCAGCCGCCCGTACCTGTTCTCCAACTCTCTCGCTCCGGGCATCATCGGTGCAAGTCTTGAAGTGTTCAAAATACTGAAAGAAAGTAATGCCCTGCACGACAAGTTAGTAGAAAATGTAAACTACTTCCGCGACAAGATGACCGCTGCCGGCTTTGACATCAAGCCTACTCAAAGTGCCATTTGCGCAGTAATGCTATACGATGCCAAGCTGTCTCAAATTTATGCTGCCCGTATGCAGGAAGAAGGTATCTATGTAACCGGATTCTATTATCCTGTTGTGCCGAAGGGTCAGGCACGCATCCGTGTGCAAATCTCCGCCGGACACGACAAGGAGCATTTGGATAAATGTATCGCAGCGTTTATAAAAGTAGGAAAGGAATTGGGAGTACTGAAATAAAAAAGGTGATAGGGTGGTAAAGCCTATCACCCTACCACTTCTTTCATGCGGGTACAGCTATTAGCTCACGCCCTATTTCACGTATAACTTCTATTATTTCATCAAAACGTTGTTTCGACGGTTTCTTTGCCCCACTCACATATTGGGCAAACAAACTTTGTGACAAGCCCAAACGGCGGGCTACTGCAGAGGCGTTCAGTTCGGGATGGGCAATAAACAAATCATATAAAGGATTCGATTTCTTTTCTTGAAAAAAACCTTCAAAACTTAAATCTTCATCCAATTCTTTCCAATGAATACCATATTCACCCACTTCAAAATTCGCACGCTGTTCAGGAGTGGCAAACTTTAATCTTTGATAATTTGCAAATTCTTCACAGGCTTCCTTACCGTCAATTGTACGTATCCATACAGCTGTATCGGTCAACCATACTTTTTCTACTACGTCTTTCATAACCGTTCATTTTGCTTTGTTAAAGAATTTATTCCAATGCTCTGCTATTACCTCTTGATTTTCTTCAATTATAGATTCTACAAGCTTCAACTCAGAAGATTTCAAGCCATTGTTTTTTACTAACATGACAGGGAATAATATAAATTTCGCACTAACATTCCCCTTTATTACATGAACATGAATAGGTTCGTGGTCGTTAGCATAAAACATAAAACGAAAACCAAACAAGATAAATATTGTAGGCATAACTATTTCTTTTTCTTCTTATTACAAAGATAGGTAATTATTTAATTACCCACAAGAAGAAACATGAAATAATATAAAAAAAGTGGTAGGGTGATAAAAAAGCAATAGGGTGGTAAAGCCTATCACCCTACCACCCTATCATTATCACTTTTTTCTATTATTTTCTTTCACCCAGTTTCGCATCAATAAAGAAGATTCCGGAAGCACCGGCTTTCTTTATCATGTCTACGATGCCGGAAGCGGTAGCTTCTTCTTCTACCTGTTCGCGAACGAATCCCCACAAGAAGTCTTGAGAAGCCTTGTCTTTTTCGGCTGCGGCTACGTCCACCAGAGCATCAATCATCTTCGATACGCGGCATTCGTGTTCGTAAACCTGTTCGAATACTTCCAGCGGAGTACCGAAATCGTTGGGAACAACATCAATTTTATCTAATTTAGCCTTACCGCCGCGTTTGATGATGTACGATGCCAATTCACAAGCATGTCCGTGTTCCTCGAAAGATTGCTTCTTCAACCAAGAAGCCATTCCGCAATAACCCTCTTTCTCCATATAGAAAGACATTGCTAAATAAAGGTTAGATGACCACATCTCAGCCGTAATCTGCTCGTTAATTGCATTCTGTAATTTTTCTGTTATCATAATTGTATTTATTAAGTAAATTGAAATGATTACAAATATAACAAGACTGCATGGATATTGTTCATCTCAATAACATTATTTAGTAAAAAAGACAAAATACAATCTCATGATATCATGTTTACTATCCGAGCGGATTGTCCTTATCCCCCTCGTCGGGAATCACGCCGCCGCCATTGCCGCCGCCACCGGAGTTTTCACCGTCTATCGCCGCCTGCACATCGAGGAATTCAATCTTCTCCCCGGCACGTGTGGAAGTAAGGTTCGGCTTTACGCTACTCGATGCGCGGAAGTTTATCTTCACCGTCCGGATATTCTTGGACGTGCAATCCTTCACATCCGCCACACCCGCAGAGCGGGCGGAAAGGCTGAACACGCCGAAATCCTGAATATTCACCGAGTGCCCGTTGTACAGCGCCGTACGCATCGCTTCCACGAAGTTCGTCAGCACGCTCTTGATGTCGCCGTAGGAAAGGGAACTCTTCTCTTTCATCTCGTACGCAATGCTGTCCAGCGTCATGGTCTGGCCCATGGTCACAAGGCGCGGATGAAAAACTATCTCGGAATCTTTGTTTTTGGGGTCTTTCCGATAACCCACTTTCTTAAATGGTACTGCCATGTTAATTGAGAATTAGAAATTAAGAAATAAGGGGAGAAGGGAGGAGATTCTTCGTCGCAAGCTCCTCTGAATGACAGGATGATTTTTCTATCAGAGTTTTGAAGCAGCTCCTCTCCCTTTTTCCGTAGTACAAAGATACGGAATCGGAAAATCCTGTTTTGTCGTACACGGGCGCGGTGGGATATGAATGTCAGTAGTTTGGTTCCATTGAATTTCAACCGATTATAATACGCTTTTTACTTATTCTGAATCTGCATAAACTACAATTGCCTGTCTTGCAAATCCCATTTGATATACATCAAACGGACTTTGCACCACAGGCAAAACTTTTTTTGATGTGCACCTATTGCCTGAAGTTCCGTTCCACCTCGTCCGACCGGCACTTCACCACCCCATACTCCGTACTGCCCTGATTGTTGGTGCGCGTCTCGAACTCATACTTCTCGAGTGCCTGCACCAATTCCTGTTGCGCCTGCCGGTTCACCTGCACCTTGCCGTAAATGGTGAGGTGAGTGAGGATGGCGGAGGCAGGCATCCACTGCACCGACAAATCCTCCGGAAGGGGGCGGCGGAAACCTCTTGGGGGATGTCCTTGCGTTTGTTTTTAGTTTGTCTTCATTGACGGGGGCAAAGGTAAAGGTACGCTTCCGAATACGAAAATAGCCCTCTCCCCCCGTGGGGAGGGTCCGCCCCACTTATTTCGGATGCGTGCCGG
>NZ_JAHBBW010000018.1 GCF_018390535.1 Bacteroides propionicigenes
TGCGCTTCGGCAAACTCGTGCATTTCCTCTTCAAGATTCTCTTGCAACTCCTTGTCGCTGATTCCGCAAATATCAATGTACTTGTTCCACATTGAAAGGTCATTCAGATTGTTCAGGTCACTGAACACGCTGACCTTGCCAAACTTGGTGACACCCGTCAGCAAGGCAAACTTGATACAACCGTCCATGGTCTTCAGCACTCCGTAGAAAGGTTTCAGCGCATTGCGGTATTCCTTCTGCAACTCCTAAATGGTCATTCAATATTTTGTCCAAACTGTCAGGAGCATCATACTTGCCAATATTCAAGTCAAGATGAAATATGGGATATTGTATCCAGTCTTTCTCCAGCTTCTCAATAGCCAAACCGGTAAACAGCTCCTTCTTCCCTTGAAAATAAGCCTCGAGGGTAGAGATGAGCAAACTCTTTCCAAAACGGCGCGGACGGCTGAGGAAGTAGTAACTGCCTGTCTTTACCAACTGATAAACCAAAGCCGTTTTATCAATGTAGAAATATCCCTCTTTACGGATTTTCTCGAAGTTCTGTATTCCGATAGGATAGATTTTGTTGCTCATATTCTCACGCTTTATGATGACCTTTACATTATTACAAAGACAAAGGTACAAAAAACTATGTCACACACTCTTAAATGGCTACTAAAAATTAAATCCGGCATACTTAGTCAGCCACTCCATGCAAATTGACTCTGAACAATTTTATTTTAGCATTAAATACTCAACGGCTACATTTGAACGTAAGCGTTCAAATAATCACTACTCGTGCAAGAAGTATTCAGCTAACAAGACTTGTTTTGATATATATCATAATTCATTTTGATATACATCAAAACGGATTATCATGTATATAAAAAATAGGGAATATTCTTGAGTTCCAGTTTGCACCTGTGTCCCCCCTATATACAACCCCGGAAAGCAATATAACTTCCGCCTACAATTGCAACTAATTTATTTCATAAGGCAAAGACTGAGCTCATACTTCGCAACAAGCGAGCACAGCAAGCCGGGAAACGTTCTAAGGCAAAAGAAAAAAGCTGGTTTTAATGGTCGCGTAAAAGCAAATACTAAATTTTATAGACATACCATGAATTGACAGCAATAATGTATTTTCTACACTTATTTTTCATTTATCCACCTCTAAAATTCATTTGTCCACCTTTATGCGTACATTTGAACTTAATTTTGCGGCACTACTATGAGAGTAGGATTATTTGTTAAACTATTAATATCTAAATTATGAAAGCAAGAAAGTGGCCGTCGCTGATTATAGCGGCTTTTACAATCCTTTCGCTCGGTTCATGTGAAGATTGGGGACAAATGGACCCGCCTGCAGGTTCCGATGTTTATCCTAAACTTGAACAGGTACTTAACCTGAAGTTCGACGGAGACAGAGTAAACTCCGAAGAAATCCAAACCTTCGCCTATTCCGGAGGCGATGTTCCTTCACTGGTTACAGATGAAAAGATGGGACAAGTACTGTGCCTTGACAACGGATATGCCCGCATATTCAATCCGTATAACAAGGTTAAGGTACAAAATGCCGTATCACTCGTATTCTACGTCAAGCAAGCCGGAACGGCAGAAATGACGGATGAAGACGAAATCGCCGCCTATACACAAGACCTTACCGGCGCCCTCTTTTCTTTTGAAAACCAAAATGGCACTCAACGTATGTTCATCACAGCCAATGGCTGGCTTAGCTATGAGGGTGAAGACGGCAGGTATGAGGCCAACAACCCGAATTCTGCCAATACAGGATTGCTTACCCCCGATGTATGGCACTACGTTGCATTGTCCGTAACCAACACAGGCTACTTTGTATATGTAGACGGCAAAAAAAGAATCGAGCAAAATGTAACCGATTTTGATTTCTCCAAGATTGTACAGTTCATGGCATCCGTACCTTATATATATATGGGATACGGGTCAGATACACAAACAAAGAAATTCTATCTAGATGATGTGAAGTTCTATCGCAATACAATTACAAGCAAGGAATGGACAGATCCGAGAAAACCGGACGGCGGTGAAGAAAGTTCACCTTACATTACTATTGGTAACACAGATTACACTTCCAATTTCTTTGAACCTAAATCAGAACAGCTTGTACGCTCCGGTGACTGTATTTTCCATTACCAGTTCTACAACTACAATAATTCCGGAGACAACTGGAATAACTGGGTATTGGCTGTTACAAACGGAAAAGAATTCGGAGCTGACGGATATGCGGAATACTTTGTTCTCCGTGCCGATGCTTATGGCTGGGGAGATTCTAATTACAATGCCGCCAATATAATCCACGGATTTAATTGGGACACTTTCGTTGCTGATATGCAAGGAGCTTTAGTAGATATGACAATCACAAGAAACGGTTCTAAAATCAATGTCTCAGTAAAAACAAAAACAGCATCCGGTGGGGCTTTGGCAGATTATTCATTTAGCTATGACGGCGTAAGTACTACTGACATAGGTACATTCATTACCGTAGACCATTCCTATATAGAATTGTCCAAAGCTGAAACCTACTACGGAGCAAGTTACTCAACCGGAGATTACAGAATAGGTGCGCAAGATTGCAGCGCAGGTTGGTGGACTGTATTCTCTCAACACACCAAGATAGAAGGTACAAACTCTGCTCTTCGATATCAATTCAAGAACTACACTAAGGGAGACGAAAACTTCAAAAACTGGCTTGTAATCCTCACTAATGGTAAAGACAGACCGGAAAGCGGCTATGAAGAATATCTGGTACTACGTTCCGATGCCTTTGGCTGGGGAGCCCGCTATAATGCAGACAACATGACAAGCGGTTTTGACTGGTCTACTTTTAAAACAGACATGAATGGTGCAGAAGTCGTATTGGAAATCAAACGTGCAGATGGGCGTGTAGATGTAATCTCTAATGTTACAACCGCAGCAGGAAAAGCACTTCCCACTTACAGCATTTATTTTGAAGACTTAGAAGAAAGTGCGGAACTCGGAGCTTTCCTTACTATCGAAGGTGGTTATATTGATATGGAGTCGGTAGTAACTTATCCATTTATAGATGTGGAATAATCTTTAACTGATATATGTATATGAAAAATAACAAAACAAATCATAAAGCGTGTGGGAGCACATTTTCCCGCTTGCTGTTGATGCTTGCCCTGCTTCTGACCGGACAAACCCTCTTTGCCCAGTCCAAGCAAGTAACAGGTGTCGTAAAAGATGCCACCGGCGAAACCGTTATCGGCGCCAGTGTATTGGAAAAAGGAACCGCCAACGGTGTAATCACAGATTTGGACGGTAACTTCAAGCTGACTGTAAGCAAGAACAATGCCATTCTGCAAATATCATATGTAGGCTACCAAACACAGGAAGTCAACGTGAGCGGAAAGACTTCTATCATCGTTACCCTGAAAGAGGATTCCGAAATGCTGGAAGAAGTTGTCGTAGTAGGTTACGGTGCGCAGAAGAAAGAGAGTGTGGTAGGTGCTATCTCACAAGTGTCTTCCAAAGACCTGCTCTCTACTCCCGCTGCCAATGTATCGCAAGCTATTTCCGGTAAAATCTCCGGTGTGATTACCTCACAAACTTCCGGTGCTCCGGGTGCTGACGATGCGCAGATTTACATCCGTGGCCGCGCAACCTTTGCAGGCGATGCACAGCCGCTTATCTTAGTGGATGGTGTAGAACGTGCTTTCTCCCAAATAGCACCTGATGATATCGAAACAATCTCTGTATTGAAAGATGCCTCGGCAACTGCCGTATACGGTGTGCGTGGTGCAAACGGCGTTATGCTGATTACCACCAAACGCGGTAAGGAACAGAAACCGGAAGTAAGCCTCACTGCCAACTGGCAGATTCAGAGCCCTACCCGCACAGATACTTACCTCGACTCTTACCAGTCGGTAACCTTGCTGGAAGAAGCCTTGAAAAACGACGGACTGAGATCGCAATACAGCACCAATGACATCGAGATGTTCCGTAAATCATCAAACGGTGAACTAAGCGGCATTGACGCCATGCTTTATCCTAATGTGAACTGGTACGATGAAGTACTCCGCAGTACAGCACCCGCCCAACGCTATAACGTAAGCATCCGTGGCGGTACGAAGCGTATGCGTTATTACGCTTCCGGCGAACTCTACGACCAGCGTTCATTGGTAAGAAACCTTAGCAACGACAGATATGGCAACAGTTCAAGCCCCAGCTACCGCCGCTATGCTTTCCGTGCCAATACCGACTTCTTCCTGACCAAAGATCTTACGTTCTCCGTAAACTTCGGTACTCGCTTTGAAGAACGCAGAGGATCCAATACCGATGAAAGCAGTAACTACAGCGAAACATTCTACGAACTGAACCATACACCGGGATGGATATTCCCCGTAACTTATGAAGTGAAAAGCGGTGAAAGCACCCGCAGCCTTTACGGAGGTAGTTCGCAATACCAAAACAATATCGTTGCAGCACTTGCCGAAGGCGGTTACTACCGTTCTGTAAACACCATCAACGAAACCAACTTCATCGTTGACTATGACATGGACTGGCTGACCGAAGGACTGAGTGTGAAAGGTATGCTTTCTTTCGACTACGAAAACCTGCACCGCAACAACTACACAAAGGAATTTGCCACTTACGAACTGAACAACCGAAACAATCCGGATTTGTACACCTCGTACAATCAGTTCAACGCAGATACCGAAATGACCAATAGCAGCGAGTTCACTTCTATCTACAAACTTTATATGGAAGCGCAAGTGAACTATGCCCGCAAATTCGGCAAGCACGACGTAACCGCCATGATGCTGTATATGCAAAATGACTATCGCAACAAAGCAGACTTGGCTGCCCGCTATCAAGGTATGGTAGGTCGTGTGACTTATGGCTACGACGACCGCTACCTGTTTGAATTCAACGCCGGCTACAACGGTTCGGAGAACTTCATGCAGGGCAAGCGCTTCGGCTTCTTCCCCTCTTTCTCCGCAGGCTGGCGCATCAGCAACGAGCAGTTTATGGAAGGAACCAAAGACTGGTTGAACAACCTGAAAATACGTGCTTCCTACGGTCAGGTAGGTAACGATGTATATACCAAAAACGGAGTGAAACAACGCTTCCTCTATGAACAGAAATGGAGCCAGATAAGCAACGACTATTACTTCGGAACAACCGGACAAACCGGCGTCTACGAAGCACAGTACCCCAACTACGGAGTAACTTGGGAACGTGCCCACAAATATAATGTAGGTTTGGAATTCGGACTGTGGAACGGAATGCTGAATGGTAACATAGACCTCTTCTACGAAAAGCGTAACAACATCCTGACCGACTACCTGACCCGTCCTGAATGGGTGGGAGTGATAATGGCAGCCGGCAACTTGGGTGAAACCAAGAACAGCGGTTACGAAATTGAGTTGAAACACTCCAATCATATCGGCAATGACTTTACATATACCATAGGGTTGACTTACTCACATGCACGCAACGAAATTATCAACATGGACGAACCCGACTCCAAAACGAGCTATCGTAAACGGGAAGGACATCCTATCAACCAATATTTCGGATTGCAATGCGACGGCTTCATCACCCAAGCCGATATAGACGGCGGCGAACTGCCCATATCCCGTCTGGGAAATGTACAGGCAGGTGACCTGAAATACCGCGACATGAACGGTGACGGCTACATCGACGAACAGGACGAAACATTCATCGGATTCAGCGATATTCCCGAAAATACTTATGCACTGACTTTGGGAGCCAACTACAAGAACTGGGGATTCAGCGTCATGTTCCAAGGTGTAAACCACGTAAGCCGCTACTACGATGCTGAAGCCATGTTTGCCTTCATCAACGGCGGTAAGGTGAAAGAACATCATCTGGATCGTTGGAATCCGGCACAATCGGAAGAATATAATTTGGCTCACGCCAAATATCCGCTGTTGCACTACGACAGTTATGGTGACCACAACCAACGCCAGAACTCTTTCTTCTTGAAAAACGGTGCATTCATGCGCCTTAAAAATATTGAACTGAGTTATACCCTACCCACCATGTGGGCCAAGAAAGTGGGTATGAGTGATTGCCGCCTGTACGTCAACGCCAACAATCTCATTACTTGGGATCATCTTGACGGTCTGACAGACCCTGAAAGCAACGGCTCCAACCGCTACCCGATTATGAAAACCATCAACTTTGGTGTAAACATTAAATTCTGATAGAATATGAAGAAGACATTATTATATAGCATATTTGCCCTGAGCATGGCATCTGCGACACTGACCTCGTGTGAAGATATGTTCGGCGGCTTTCTGGACAAACAGCCCAGTAACGACCTGACAGGCGAAGAAGTGTTCAGTGACTGGAATATGTTGGTACAGTTCCATGCCGATACTTACAATTTCTTCCGCCATGGCGCCAACCGCATTGACGACACTTGGCTGGATGCCGCCACCGACTTGGCGGAAACATCTTACGGAAAAGGAGTAAAGACCTCTTTCAATCTGGGCAACTTCTACAGTGCAGCCGGTGCAAGCGAACTGACTGCCACTTGGGAACATTACTACCGCGGCATCCGCAAATGCAACATGGTTATCACCCGCATTGATGAAGTGCCTAAGAATGCAAGCGACAGTGAATCTAAATACCAATCCGATAAAAAGACTTATGTAGCCGAAGCCCGCTTCCTGCGCGCATTCTTCTACTGGGAAATGTTCCTTCGCTACGGTCCTGTACCTATCGTTACGGAAGTTCTGGATCCGGAAGGCGACCTGCTGAGCAACTACACTACCCGCCCTACCGTAAAGGAATTTGTAGTAGACTTCATTATGAAGGAGCTGAAAGAATGTGAAAGCAGTTTACTGGATTACTCTACCGCATGGGGCACAAGCTACGCCGGACGCGTTTCACAACCGATGGCTAAAGCCTTGTACTCACGTATCGCACTCTATATGGCAAGTCCGCGCTACGCATCCGAATCAGGTATCACGTGGCAGAATGCCGCTGATGCCGCCCAAAGTTTCAAAGATGTTTACGGCGAAAACTTCACTTTATTCCAGACAAGCGGAGCCACTGAAGGAGAAAATTACACCAACGCTATCCTGAGAACCACCTATACAGGTAATAACAAGGAAACAATCTTCTTCCGCAACGATGTGATGATTGGCTGGGCCGGTATCAAAAACGATACTCCTGTAGGTGAAGGCGGAAACGGCGGCCTGTGTCCGTCACAGAATCTGGTGGATATGTACGACATGGCAGACGGTTCTTCTCCTTTTGCCAACTACGATTTGACCGGTGCTCCGGTATATGACAGCAATACAACGTACGGTATCCCTGTTCCTACCATCAATACAGCCAGCGGATATGACGATGCCAATCCTTGGGCTAACCGCGATCCTCGTCTGGCAGCCAGTGTGCTTTATCAAGGCAGAGAATGGGGTAACGGTACTATCAATGTGATATTCGGACAGCGCGACAATCCGATAGGCAACGCCAACTCCACCCCTACCGGTTACTATGTATGCAAATACATACCCGAAAGTATTTTGGGCGCGGAACATTCACAGACATCCTATCGCCTCTGGAGTTTCATCCGCTACGCTGAAATCTTGTTGAACTATGCGGAAGCCATGAATGAAGTGCACGGACCTTGTCAGGAAGTGTACGATGCACTGGATGCAATCCGCCACCGCGCGGGCATCACAGGAAATGTAGCCGACCGCACCGACCTGACTTCATCCAAAGACAAGATGCGTAACTTCATCCACAAGGAACGTACCATAGAACTTGCCTTTGAAGAGCACCGCGCTTGGGACGTACGCCGCTGGAATGTAGCTACCGAAGCTCTCTCACGCGACATCTACGGAGTAGAAGTAGATACAGACGGAACCATCATGCGTAAAATAGCCCAAAAACGTGTATTTGAAGACAAGATGTATCTCTATCCGATACCTGAAGGGGAAGTTTGGAAATCAAACATTGAGAATAATCCGGGTTGGTAATCCTTAATCGAATATATTATGTATACAAAGACAAAACATATAATAAATAAGCTGGCAGGAATCAGCAGACTCCTGCTGTTGGGACTCCTGTTGACAGTGAGCGGCATTGTCCGGGCACAACAGGGTGAACAGACATTAAAGGGCCGCATCGTAAACCAGGAAGGCGATCCCATTCCGGGTGCGGTGATAAATGTTGCCGAACAGAGCCGCATCGCTCTCTCTGACGCAGACGGTTACTTCAGTCTGAAACACGTGAAACCTGCCGACGAACTGAATGTAAGCAGTGTAGGTTACAAGAATACGACTGCCATAGCCGAGTTTAGCGATGACTTCAAAATCACAATGGAACTGGATATCAATGAATACGAACGTACCATGCCGATTCCCTTTACCCGCAAGCAGAAGCGTTTTATGACCGAATCAACTTCCACCGTATCGGGTGAGCAATTGCAGAAGTACCCTATCACAGTGCTTCAAAATGCGTTTAGTTCCAGCGTAACGGGTATGGAAACCTATGAATGGTCCAGCGAACCGGGTTGGACGGAAACCGCCATGTATATCCGCGGTATCCGTACTATGAACGAAAATGCACGCAGCCCGCTGATTATTGTGGACAACGTGGAACGTGACCTCTCATTCCTTGATGCATTCCCCATTGAAAACATCACTGTCCTGAAAGATGCCGCAGCCACTGCCATTTACGGTATGCGCGGTGCAAACGGCGCCATCTTGGTAACCACCAAACGCGGTGAAAGCGGAAAGACCAAGATAGACTTCACACAGGAGGTAGGCTTCCAGATGTTGAGTAACCGAATGGAATCTCAGAATGCCTATAATACGGCACTTACACGTAACCGTGCACGCTACTTGGACGGTTCGGACCCTCTGTTTACCGAAGAACAGATTGAGAAATACCGTCGTGTATCCAACGGAGAACAACTGGAAGGTATAGATAAGTACAAATACTTCAATACGAACTGGTTCGACCAATTGTATCGTGAAGCTGCTCCTATCTACAAGACCAATGTGCAGATTAGCGGCGGTAACAGTCGTGCACGTTATTATGTATCGTTCTCATACTTGCGCCAAGAAGGTATGTGGAACAGCCAATGGACCAAGTACAACGAAAATTACAATACGCAGCATATGCTGAACCGTTACAACCTGCGTTCCAATCTTGACATTGACGTAAACAAGTACTTGAACGTATCACTGGATTTGGGCGGACGTATCGACAATATCACACAGCCTACTACCGGTGTGTTCTCGCTGGTTACTTTCGGCGCTGTGGAAGCCAATCCTCTGGAACCTGTCTACACACCTAACGGTGAACTCTACTACTCTGACACGGCAAAGAACCCAGCTTACCTGTTGGCATCATCCGGTCAGGACAAGAACCGCCGCCGTAACCTCTACTCTACTGTCAATGTAACCGGTGACTTGTCATCATTAGTACCCGGACTGAAAGCGAATGTCATGGTGAGCTTCGATGCCTTTGACGTATTCCAGTCTTACCAGACCAACAGTATCAATACATACAGTTATGACTATACAAACCCCAATGTGGTAGATCCGTCACAGTTTACACTGACGCAGACCAATACTTACAAAGCATTGACCAATCCGGATGCCAACGAACGTGCCAACTACTACAATCTGAACTTCAATGCCGGACTGAACTACAGCCAAAGATTCGGAAAGCATAGCGTTGATGCACGTGCCTTCATCCGCACCTATCAGAACAGAGAGAATGTGCGCGACGCCAATGACCACACACCAAGCAAGCTGTCGTCCAAACGTTACCTCTCCTACAACGCTCAGGCAAACTATGTTTATGACAACAAGTACATCTTTTCAGGCAACCTGTCACGCATGGGTTTTGATGACTATGCTCCGGAAGAGCGTTGGGGAACATTCTACGGTGCATCTCTCGGTTGGGTGGCATCTGAAGAATCTTGGCTGAAAAACAAGAACATCGACCTGCTGAAACTTCGCGCTTCATACGGCCGTGCGGGACAATCGTCTACAGGTGTTGTCAGTGACCGTTACAAGTATCAAAGTACATACGGTGACGGAACAGACTACAGCTTCGGTACTTCCAGCTCCACAATTCAAGGTATTACCGAGACTTTGATCGGTAACCCTAACAATAAATGGGAAATCTCGGACATGGTGAATGTAGGACTTGACTTTGACTTCTGGCACAGAAAGTTATACGGTTCATTCGACGCTTTCAAGGAATGGCGTTCGGATATTCTCGTAACCCGCAGCAATACCCCTGCCATGCTGGGAGCCACCGTATCCAAAGACTCTTACGGTAAAGCCGAATCAAAAGGTATAGAACTGACCATCGGACATCAGAACCGTGTAGGCAAGGTGAACTATTTTGTAGAAGGTATGCTGACTTGGAATACCAATAAAATTACAGAGATGGACGAAACCGAGCCTAACGTGGAATGGCAACGCAAGACAGGAAAACGCATCTTCGACGGCACTTCCGTACAGGGATTGTATGAAAATGTATTTAACAATACTGTAGGCGGTTGGAATATCTACCAGTTCCAAGGCTGGGCCAGCGATGCCAGCCTTGTCGCCACCAGCCAGCAAGACGCTATTGACCATCCTGAAAAATATCCGTATAATACATTTGCCGGCACAACAGGCCAGAAGCTGGGTACAGCCGTATTCAAAGACTTGAACGGCGACCGCCAGATAGACAGCAACGATATGACCCCCAGCGGTTATACCATCATTCCGGAAATCACTCCGTCCGTAACATTCGGTGCTGAATATGCAGGATTCGATGTACGCGCCACCCTGACCGCCTATCTGAACCGTTCCGTATTCCTCTCTCCGTCTATGACTTACTCCATCTGGGGTAACAACAGTACCCACGAGGTAGTCAATACTTGGGGATATTATACAGACGATCCGACAGACCCGCGCAACATCAATGCCAAGTATCCGCGTATCTCTTATTCCGGATTCAACACGGTAGACAGTGACCGTGACACCAAAACCTACCAAAACGACATTTGGGTGGTAAACGGCAATTATCTGTCACTGCGCAACATCGAAGTGGGCTACTCACTGCCCAAGCGATTGCTCGCAAAAGCCGGTATCACCAAATGCCGCCTTTACTTCAGCGGTTATAACCTGTGCAACTGGAGTCACCTGCCCGACAATATGGACCCTGAAAAACCGATGAGTTACTGCTGGTGGTATCCTAAAACCCGCACATTCTCCTTCGGTATCAACGTAGGTTTCTAATCCATGATAAAAAAACAAAACTGAAATGAAAAAGATTAAAGCATATATAGTTGCGGCCCTGCTGATAGCAGGAACCTCCGCCTGCAGCGACTTTCTTGACAAGGAAGTGGACCTGACACTTTCGGATGAACAAGTGTTCAGCAAATATGAAAACACACGCGGTTTTCTGGCAAGCATATACGATTATCTGCCCGATGCATTCAGGGGCTTCAACGACGGGAATTACTGTGCACCACGCGACTGTATGACCGATAACGCAGTCTGCTTCTGGACAAGTAATTATTATAACGGCATTTTGAGTGACGGCTACACAGCCATCACTCATCCCCTCTCTTCCTATTTCTGGGGACGTGATTGCAAAGGTATCCGTATGGCAAACCTGTTTCTGACAAATGCCCGCGAAGACGTAGTAGGTAATTATGACAAAACCGGTGATGACAACCACCTATACGACCGCTACATAGCAGAAGCCAAGATGCTGCGCGCTATCTTGCACTTTGAGCTCGCCTCCTGGTTTGGCGATGCCCCTATCATCGGTGACGATGAAGAAGGAAATCCTATTGTATTCGAGCAAAACGATCCTCGCATGAATCAGGCACGTACCAGTTGTGCGGAAGTTATGAAGTGGGTGGCCGACGAATGTGACAAGATAAAGGATGTATTACCCTTCCGTTACAGCAACGAAAGTGAAAATTGGGGACGTGTCAACGGTGCTTCCGCTTATGCACTGAAAGCAAGAGCCCTCCTCTATCGTGCATCTCCTCTTAACAATCCCACCAACGACCTGACTTGGTGGCAAGAAGCGGCTGATGCGGCTGTTGCGTTCATCACCAAAAACAATACTCAGAACAAGCCGTACAAGTTGTATAAAACAGCTACTGACGATCCTAATCTGAACTATTATGAATGCTTCACGACAAATCCATATTACAACGACGAATATATCTTATCACGTTCTGTATGGACTACATCTTTAATTGAGCAGTATTTGGCTCCTTGCGGATTCAAAGGTACACTGCAATCAAACGGACGTACCAATCCGACACAAAACCTTGTAGATGCCTATGAAACTATCAAAGGACTTCCTATTGATGCCGACAATTCACAATACGACCCGCAGAATCCATTTGCCAATCGCGATCCGCGCCTGGAACAAACTATCTTGCACCATGGCTCAATGTGGGGAGACGAACAGAATGAAGAAAACCGTGCGATAGACGTATCATATCCCGACGGTGCAGACTACGAAACTCAATTTGGCGGTACACTGACCGGCTACTATACCAAAAAGTACTTGCACAACATTGCTTTCGGAGCACAGTCTATCTCCACCAACGCCCATGCTTGTCCTATCTTCCGCTACGGCGAAATCCTGCTGAATGCAGCAGAAGCCATTAATGAAGCATCCGGTCCTGCACAAGCATACCAATATATAAATGAATTGCGTGCACGTGTAGGAATGCCGGCTTATTCAGGTATGACGCAAGAACAGTTCAGAGAACGTATTCGCAACGAACGTCGCATCGAGCTGGTATTTGAAGACCACCGGTTCTTTGACGAACGCCGCTGGAAGCTGTTTGAAGGACAAACACAAAGCAGTGAAACAAACCTGCCCCGCTATAAACAAGTATATAATCTGTATGGGGTCACCATCACCGGTGAAGGGACATCAAACGATCCGACCGTATATACTTACGGTACGGCAAATGCTCACCCAACCCGTACTTTCAACAGCCCGAAGAACTACTACATCCCCATTCCGGACGATGAAATCAAGAAGCTGCCGAACCTGAAACAAAATACAGGCTGGGAGCTCTCTACAAGCTCTACAGAAAGTGCTGCCCAATAAGAACAAGGCCATTACTAATAATTAAAGATTTGAATCATGACCAAACATTATAAATATCTAATCACTCTATTCGCAGCCGCTCTCCTTTGGGGAGCGTGCAGCGACGATGAAGTTGACTACGGGACATCCGGCATCAAAATGGAAGTACCCGCAGCTGCCGATATAACTTCAACAAGTGCTGTGCTCAGTACCGTATTCAATATCCGCGATGATGTGCGCTATACAAGCGCCGGGTTCTGTTATAGCAAAACCGCAACACCTACCATTTACAACTCTACAGTAAAAGGTTCTGTTACCAACGGAATATTATCCGCCACACTCGAGGGATTGGCTCCGCAGACCACTTACCATGTACGTGCCTTTGCCGGTGTATATCAGGGAGACGTGGTTTACTCACCTGAATTCAGCCTTACCCTTGCAGAGGGAACGCTTGATGAAGCGCTCGCTGCTTATGAAGCACCGGCATACGCCGATAACTATAAGAATATTTCCGCATGGACAATGCGCAACCAATGGAACCTTGCCAATGTGCACGACCCTTCTGTAATGCTTGCCGAAGACGGATATTATTATATGTATCAGACTGACGCTTCTTATGGTAATGTACACGAATACGGAGGTCACTTCCATGCACGACGCTCCAAAGACCTCGTGAACTGGGAATATCTGGGTGGAACTATGTTGGAAATTCCTGCATGGGTAAAAGAAAAGCTCAATGAATACAGAGCAACAATGGGACTGGAAGCTATTGCCGAACCATCCTACGGATATTGGGCTCCTGTTGTACGCAAGGTAAAAGACGGCTTGTACCGTATGTACTACTCCATCGTAATAAATAACTATATCAAAACAGGTGCGGAAAATACGGAAGCCGATTTTGATAATTCATGGACCGAACGCGCTTTCATCGGATTGATGGAAACATCTGACCCTGCAAGCAATGAATGGACCGACAAAGGAATGGTAGTATGTTCCTCTTCCGATAAAGGAATGGACTGGACCCGTCCTGCATTGACAGACTGGAATGCTTACTTCAAATGGAATGCCATTGACCCCTCCTACATCATTACTCCGGAAGGTGCGCATTGGTTGATATACGGTTCATGGCACAGCGGTATCGCAGCTATGGAACTGGATGCCGAAACAGGAATGCCGAAACAAAGCTTAGGCGTACCTTGGGCTGAAGGAAATACTCCGGCAGAATACGGACAGATTATAGCAACCCGCGGCAACAGCCGTTGGCAAGCCAGTGAGGGACCGGAAATCATTTACAATGCCGAAACCGGATATTATTATCTGTTCGTAGCTTATGATGCATTGGCTATACCTTACAATACACGTGTATGTCGTTCCAAAAGCATCACCGGTCCATACCTCGGTATTGACGGCGCAAACGTAACTGAAGGAGCTGATATGCTTCCGGTAGTAACCCACCCGTACAAGTTCCAAAACAGCGACGGTTGGGTAGGCATTTCGCACTGCGCTATCTTTGATGACGGTAACGGCAACTGGTACTATGCTTCACAGGCACGTCTTCCGGAAAGTATAGATAACGCCATTATGATGGGACATGTGCGTAGCATACGTTGGACAAAAGACGGCTGGCCTCTGGTTATGCCCGAACGTTACGGAGCTGTTCCGCAAGCAACCGTCACAGAAGAAGAACTGATTGGAAACTGGGAACACATAGACCTGTCCTACAGCTACGAAGTTCAAAAAGAATCAGTAACCATGACACTGGCAGCCGACCACACCGTAACTGAAGGAACATGGAAAGGCAGTACATGGAGTTATGATGCAGAGAATCAAATTCTGACAGTCAACGGTATCGACCTCTACCTGCAACGAGAGGTAGATTGGGAAGCCAGTCCGAGAACACATACTATTGTTTATGCCGCTTATGGAAATAATAAGACCTATTGGGGCAAGAAAATAAAATAAGTATCCTTTGATACACTGAAACAGCTTTGAAATATACAATTTTCAAGGCTGTTTCTTTCTTTTATGTTACATAACATATTAAAGTGTACATCTTACACCAAATAAAAGTGTTACTTTTACACCCGAAAGAAGATAAGAATCTAATTTTCAAATTAAATAACACCATGAAGAATCACATTTTTATTGCCGGAATGGCTACATTAATGTTGGCCGCCTGCGCCCCAAAAAATCAAACGGAACTTACCCTTTCCGGTCTTAACCCGACAAAATTCCAAACTGTAGTGAACGATGCCCAGACCAATCTTTATACCCTAAAGAATAAGTCAGGCATGGAAGTATGTATCACCAACTTCGGCGGTCGTATTGTATCTATTATGGTTCCTGACAAAAACGGTGAGATGAAAGACGTTGTTCTCGGTTTCGACAGTATAGCCGACTACATAAACATTCCAAGCGATTTCGGTGCATCCATCGGACGCTATGCCAACAGAATCAATCAAGGTAAAATTGTGTTGGACGGAGATACGATTCAATTACCGAAAAACAACTTCGGGCACTGCCTGCATGGTGGTCCCAAAGGATGGCAATACCAAGTATATGAAGCCAATCCCATTGATGAAACGACATTGGAACTGACACGAGTTTCTCCGGACGGAGACGAAAACTTCCCGGGTAACCTGACTGCCAAAGTGCTCTTCAAACTGACAGACGATAATGCCATAGATATTAAATACAGTGCCACTACAGACAAGAAAACGGTTATCAACATGACAAACCATTCTTATTTCAACCTGTCCGGTGACCCCTCTAAAGCTGCCACAGATCATATCTTATACGTGAATGCAGACAGCTACACCCCCGTAGACCGCACTTACATGACTACCGGAGAAATAGTGCCGGTGAAAGATACTCCCATGGATTTTACTACTCCCAAAGCAGTAGGCCAGGATATTACCAATTTTGACTTCATACAATTGAAATACGGTAACGGATACGACCATAACTGGGTACTGAACACCAACGGAGACGTAAAACAGCTTGCAGCCAAATTAACTTCCCCCGAAAGCGGTATCAGCTTGGAAGTCTATACTGACGAACCGGGTATCCAAGTATATACAGGTAACTTCTTGGACGGAACCGTAAAGGGCAAAAAAGGTATCGTTTACAATCAGCGCGCTTCCGTATGTTTGGAAACACAACATTATCCGGACAGCCCCAACAAGCCGCAGTGGCCTTCTGTAATCCTGGAACCGGGACAAACTTACAACAGTGAATGTATTTTCAAATTCTCAGTAGAAAAATAACTTTAAGTTTAACACTAAAAACATAAAACAAAATGAACTGGAATTCAAATGAGTTTATATGGCTCGACTGGACAATTCTCATTGTCGGCATTATGGCTGTGATATGGGCTGTATGGCGTGCCGTACAGAAGGACAAACGTATGCAACAAGGAGCAAGCAGTGAAGACTACCTGTTTGGTAAGGGAGAGCCTTGGTACATCATTGGTGCAGCTATTTTTGCAGCCAACATTGGCTCAGAACATTTGGTAGGATTGGCCGGTACCGGCGCTAAGTCAGGAGTAGGTATGGCCCACTGGGAAATGCAAGGCTGGATGATCCTGCTCTTAGGATGGCTTTTCGTCCCTTTCTATCAATTATTAAATAACAAAATGGGCAAAATCATTACAATGCCCGATTTCTTAAAATATCGCTATACACCGCGTACAGGTTCATGGCTTTCCATTATTACGCTGATTGCTTATATATTGACTAAAGTCAGTGTAACAGCCTATACAGGGGGTATATTCCTGGAATTTCTTTTGGGGCTTCCTTTCTGGTACGGAGCTATCGGTTTGATTGTTCTTACTGGTATTTTCACTGTATTGAGCGGAATGAAAGGAGTTATGACTCTTTCTGCTATCCAGACCCCTATCCTGATTATCGGTTCTTTCCTTGTACTTTTCTTAGGGTTATCCGCTTTGGGTGGAGGAAGTATCGCTACCGGCTGGACGGAAATGATGGATCACGCACGCAATGCAATGAACGTAGGTACAGACGGACAAGCTTACGGTGCCAACCATATGTTCCATTGGAGCGAAGCTGACCCGATGTATCAGGAATATCCCGGTTTTTGGGTATTCATTGGTGCTTCCATTATCGGATTCTGGTATTGGTGCACAGACCAACACATTGTGCAACGTGTACTCGGACAACGTAAAGGAGAAGCCAATGATGTGGTTATGAAACGTGCCCGCCGAGGTAGTATTGCAGCCGGTTACTTTAAGATTCTGCCTGTATTCATGTTCCTCATTCCGGGTATGGTAGCAGCTGCTTTGGCTGCCAAAGGAGAATTTGATATGTCCAACACGGATGCAGCTTTCGCTGTTATGGTAAAAGACGTACTGCCTGCCGGAGTAAAGGGCATTGTAACAATTGGCTTCATTTGTGCATTAGTCGCATCATTGGCAGCATTTTTCAACTCTTGTGCCACGCTCTTCACTGAAGACTTCTACAAACCGATGTGCAAGGGAAAGAGTGAAGCTACATACGTGTTAGTAGGTCGTGTGGCTACAGTAGTAGTAGTCATTCTCGGTATGGCATGGATTCCGGTAATGATGAGTCTCGGCAGTCTTTATGATTACCTGCAAGGTATTCAGTCATTACTTGCTCCGGCAATGGTAGCTGTATTTGCTATGGGTATATTCTCTAAACGAATTACTCCGAAAGCCGGTGAAGCTGCTATGATTATAGGATTTATTATCGGTATGGTACGCTTGCTTACCAATATTCTTACCAACACAGGCAAAGATGTTATGTCCGGTTGGTATTGGGAATATACCACTTGGTTCTGGCAGACAAACTGGCTTATCTTCGAAATATGGTTGCTTGTTTTCCTTATCGCACTAATGGTTGTAGTGTCATTCTTCACTCCGAAACCTACCGCCCAGCAGATAGAAGCTATTACTTTTACCGGCAGTTATAAGCAGCTGATTAGACAGAGTTGGAACAAATGGGATGTAATCGCTTCTTTGGGCGTAGTTATTCTTTGTGCTCTGTTCTATGCGTATTTCTGGTAATCAAAATATTATAAAATGACGAATTATTATAATATAAATCCCAAGTTCTATATAGCTGTCGACTGCATCATTTTCGGCTTTAACGAAGGAGAACTAAACTTGTTGTTGCTGAAAAGAAACTTCGAACCGGCAATGGGCAACTGGTCGTTAATGGGCGGGTTTGTCCAAGAGAGCGAAAGCGTGGACGATGCAGCCAAACGGGTTCTCGCCGAACTGACAGGACTGGACAACGTCTATATGGAACAAGTCGGTTCTTTCGGTGCTATTGACCGCGACCCCGGTGAACGGGTTATATCCGTTGCCTACTATGCGCTGGTCAATATCAATGAATACGACAGGGACTTAGTACAGCAGCACAACGCTTTTTGGGTAAACATCAATGAGCTGCCGCCACTCATCTTTGACCATGCTGCAATGGTGGAGCAAGCACGTGCATTGATGCAACAGAAAGCATCTACCGAACCTATCGGTTTTAACTTGTTGCCTCAGTTGTTTACGCTCTCGCAACTGCAAAGCCTGTACGAAGCCATTTACGGCGAAGACATCGACAAGCGGAACTTCCGCAAACGGATAGCTGAAATGGATTATATAGAAAAAACGGATAAAATTGATAAAACAAGTTCCAAACGCGGTGCCGCCCTATACAAATTCAACGAAAAGGCATACCGCAAGGCACCGAAGTTTAAAATTTAATCATTATGTTAGAAGAACTGAAAGAAAAAGTATTTCGTGCCAACCTTGATTTGGTGAAGCATGGACTCGTTATCTTCACATGGGGAAATGTATCGGCCATTGACCGCGCAACAGGCTTGGTCGTCATCAAACCCAGTGGAGTAAGCTATGATGATATGAAAGCGGAAGACATGGTTGTTGTCGACCTCGACGGAAACGTAGTGGAAGGCAAATTGAAACCTTCTTCCGACACCCCTACCCACGTAGTACTCTACAAAGCATTTCCGGAAATCGGCGGTGTGGTACATACACATTCTACCTATGCAACCGCTTGGGCACAGGCGGGTTGTGATATACCCAACATAGGAACTACCCACGCTGACTATTTCCATGATGCCATTCCCTGCACTGCCGATATGACGGAAGAGGAAGTAAAAGGAGCTTATGAACAGGAAACCGGCAATGTTATCGTAAAACGTTTCGAAGGATTGAACCCGGTTCATACCCCCGGAGTACTGGTAAAAAATCATGGTCCTTTCTCTTGGGGAAAAGATGCACACGATGCGGTACATAATGCCGTAGTTATGGAGCAAGTTGCCAAAATGGCTTCGATAGCCTATGCTGTCAACCCGCAACTGACCATGAATCCTTTACTGGTAGAAAAGCATTTCAGCCGTAAACATGGCCCCAATGCTTACTATGGACAGAAATAAGTATAAAAGATAAAGTAAAAGTATAAGAAAACCAATTAAATTAAAAACAGTATGAACGCATTTGATCAATATGAAGTATGGTTCGTAACAGGAGCACAGCTTCTTTACGGAGGTGACGCAGTTATCGCAGTAGACGCACACAGTAACGAAATGGTAAAAGGCTTGAATGATTCCGGTCGCCTGCCGGTAAAAGTGGTATATAAAGGCACGGTAAACTCTTCCAAAGAAGTAACCGCAGCCTTCAAAGCCGCCAACAACGATGAAAAGTGTATCGGTGTCATCACTTGGATGCACACTTTCTCTCCTGCCAAAATGTGGATTCACGGTCTACAGGAATTGAAAAAACCGTTACTGCATTTCCATACACAATTCAACAAAGAAATTCCTTGGGAGACAATGGATATGGACTTCATGAACCTGAACCAATCAGCTCACGGTGACCGTGAATTCGGCCATATCGTTACCCGTATGCGCAAAAACCGCAAGGTAGTTGTAGGACACTGGCAAGATGAAAAAGCACAGAAACAGATTGCTGCATGGATGCGCGTAGCTGCCGCATGGGCTGATGCACAAGATATGCTCATCATCCGCTTCGGTGACCAGATGAACAACGTAGCCGTTACAGACGGTGATAAGGTGAGTGCCGAACAAGTACTGGGCTACCACGTGGACTACTATCCTATCAACGATGTTATGACTTATTATAACGCTGTTGATGATGCTGATGTAAAAGCACTCGTAGCCGAATACTTCAAACTTTACGACCACGATGCCGCACTCGAAAAAGAAGGTACAGAGGCTTATACCAAAGTATGGAACTCTGCAAAAGCTGAAATCGCTATTCGTCGTGTATTGAAAGACACAGGCGCTAAAGGTTTCACAACCAACTTCAACGATTTAGGCGATTTTGACCAAATCCCCGGTCTGGCATCTCAGAGACTGATGGCAGAAGGTTACGGTTTTGGAGCAGAAGGTGACTGGAAAACAGCCGCCCTCTACCGTACGACTTGGTTCATGAGTCAAGGCATGCCTAACGGATGTTCTTTCCTTGAAGACTATACGCTGAACTTTGACGGTGACAAGAGCGCCATTCTGCAAGCACATATGTTGGAAGTTTGCCCGCTGATAGCTGAGCAGAAGCCGAAATTGGAAGTACACCGTCTAAGCATCGGTATCGACAGCGAAACAGCCCGTCTTGTATTCACCAGCAAACAAGGTGAAGGTGTAGCTGCAACTATTGTAGACTTGGGTAACCGTTTCCGTCTCATCGTAAATAAAGTGGAATGTATCAAGAGCAAACCGTTGCCGAAACTTCCTGTAGCAAGTGCCTTGTGGATTCCGATGCCTAACCTCGAAGTAGGTGCTGCCGCATGGATTCTGGCAGGCGGTACACACCACACCAGCTTCTCTTACGACCTTACCGTAGAATATTGGGAAGACTTTGCAGAGATGGCAGGTATTGAAATGATTGTTATCGACGAGAACACCACTATCAGCGAGTTCAAGAAAGAATTGCGCATGAATGAGGTATACTATATGTTGAATAAAGCGCTTTGCTAAAAATCCCGGGTATGTGTCAAAACATATTGTTTTGACACATACTTTATATTTACTTTGAATTATTACTTATGAAAACAGATGCAAAATCAACCATCGAAACAGGCAAAGCCGTCCTCGGCATAGAGTTCGGTTCGACACGAATAAAAGCTGTTTTGATTGACCAGGAAAATAAGCCCATTGCTCAGGGAAGCCATACTTGGGAAAACCAATTGGTTGACGGACTTTGGACATATAGCGTCGAAGCTATCTGGTACGGACTGCAGGATTGCTATGCAAACCTCCGTGCAAACGTAAAGAGCTTATACGATACAGAAATAGAGACTCTGGCTGCAATCGGTGTCAGTGCCATGATGCATGGTTATATGGCATTCGATAGGAAAGAAGAAATTCTCGTTCCGTTCCGCACATGGAGAAACACCAATACTGCCCAAGCAGCCGCAGCTTTATCCCAATTGTTTGTCTACAATATTCCATTGAGATGGAGTATTTCTCATCTGTACCAAGCAGTTCTGGATAATGAAGAACATGTTAAAGACATTGACTATCTGACCACCCTTGCAGGATTCGTTCATTGGCAAATAACCGGCCAAAAGGTATTGGGTATAGGTGATGCATCGGGTATGCTTCCCATAGATCCCGCCACTAAGGACTATTCCGCAGAAATGGTAGCTAAGTTCGATAAGCTGGTTGCCCCGAAAGGCTATGACTGGAAACTCTTGGACATCCTGCCCAAAGTGTTGCCGGCAGGTAAAAATGCAGGCTTCCTCACACCGGAAGGCGCCAAAAGGCTTGACGTATCAGGTCATCTGAAAGCCGGAATACCGGTATGCCCGCCCGAAGGGGACGCAGGTACAGGAATGGTTGCAACCAATGCTGTAAAGCAACGTACTGGGAACGTATCGGCAGGTACATCATCATTCTCTATGATTGTTTTAGAGAAAGACTTGTCAAAGCCATACGAAATGATCGATATGGTAACAACTCCTGACGGAAGCCTTGTAGCCATGGTACATTGCAATAACTGTACTTCCGACCTCAACGCATGGGTTAACTTATTCAAAGAGTATCAGGAGTTGCTAGGTATTCCCGTAGATATGGATGAAGTATACGGCAAACTCTATAACCATGCACTCACAGGCAATGCGGATTGCGGTGGTCTTATCTCTTACAATTACATTTCCGGCGAACCGGTAACAGGACTTGCAGAAGGACGACCGCTGTTTGTACGCTCGGCAAACGACAAGTTCAATCTCGCCAACTTTATGAGAGCCCATCTGCATGCTTCAGTAGGAGTTCTCAAAATCGGCAATGACATTTTGTTCAAGGAAGAAAAAATCAAAGTTGACAGAATCACAGGACATGGCGGTTTGTTCAAGACCAAAGGTGTAGGTCAGAGAATCCTCGCCGCAGCCATAAACTCACCTATTTCCGTTATGGAAACAGCCGGTGAAGGTGGTGCTTGGGGTATTGCTCTACTTGGCTCTTATCTTGTGAACAACGACAAGCAACAAACTCTTGCCGATTTTCTGGATGAAAAAGTGTTTGCAGGCGATGCCGGTATTGAGGTATCACCGACAGCTGAAGATGTAGAAGGCTTCAACACATACATAGAAAACTACATAGCAGCCTTACCCGTTGAGGAAGCAGCTGTTAAATTTAAAAAGTAATTCCTATAAAACAGCCGGCTGCCTTAAGAGAATACTTTCTCGAATAAAAGGTAAAGGCTTAGGAACAATAATGAACGTAATCGTAGCGGGAGAAACTTTTGACTGCCACATGGGTGCTGTCGGCATCAAAGCAACTCCCGATACATTCGTTCACATACACAAAGTTATTCTTCATACTATAAATACCTGATACAATGAAATCATCACTCACCTGTCTACTACTTTTCTTCTTTCTTTTAACCGGGAAAGCTCAAACCAGACAAGAAGTGTCCTATTTCCCCCTTCAAGATGTCAAGCTGTTGGAAAGCCCTTTCTTACAAGCACAGCGGACCGACTTACATTACATAATGGCTATGAATCCGGACAAACTACTCGCCCCTTTTCTGCGCGAAGCCGGGCTCACCCCTAAAGCGCCAAGTTATACCAATTGGGAAAATACCGGACTGGACGGGCATATCGGCGGACATTATATTTCCGCACTCTCCATGATGTATGCCGCTACCGGAGACACAACCGTATACAATAGACTGAATTATATGCTGGACGAGTTATATCGTGCACAACAAGCTGTAGGCACAGGATTCATCGGAGGAACCCCCGGAAGCCTGCAACTTTGGAAAGAAATAAAAGAAGGGAATATCCACGCCGGAAGTTTCAACCTTAACGGCAAATGGGTTCCCCTATATAATATACACAAGACTTATGCCGGACTTCGTGATGCTTACCTTTATGCAGGGAGCGATCTCGCCCGTCAAATGTTGATTGCCCTCACAGACTGGATGGCGGATATTACGTCAGGACTCACAGACGAGCAAATGCAAGATATGCTACGCAGTGAACACGGAGGGCTGAATGAAACATTTGCCGATGTTGCCGACATCACAGGTGACAAGAAGTATTTAGAACTGGCACGCAAATTCTCCCATAAGACGCTTCTCGAACCTCTCACCAAAGACGAAGATTGTCTGACAGGTATGCACGCCAATACACAAATACCGAAAGTCATCGGCTACAAACGTATCGCCGATCTTACCCAAGACCATGATTGGGATCATGCCGCACGTTTCTTCTGGAATACGGTTGTCAAGCATCGTTCCGTCTGTATCGGCGGTAACAGTGTGCGTGAGCATTTTCATCCGGCAGACAACTTCACATCCATGCTCAATGATGTGCAAGGTCCTGAAACCTGCAACACTTACAATATGCTTCGCTTGACGAAGATGCTTTTCCAAAGCTCTCCCGACAGCCGCTTTGCCGATTATTACGAACGTGCCCTATATAACCATATCCTTGCCTCCCAGCAGCCGGCAAAAGGTGGCTTTGTTTACTTCACCCCTATGCGTTCGGGACACTATCGCGTTTATTCGCAGCCGGAAACATCCATGTGGTGCTGCGTAGGTTCCGGACTGGAGAACCACACTAAATACGGAGAGTTCATTTATGCCCATACCGAGGATACCTTGTATATAAACCTATTCATCCCCTCCCGCTTGACTTGGAAGGAGAAAAATCTGGTGCTCGCACAAGAGAGCCGTTTCCCCGATGAAGAACAAATCAGATTCCGGGTGGAGAAAAGCACTAAGAAAGCATTCAGCTTTAAGTTCCGTTATCCGGCATGGGCAAAAGGAGCAAGTGTTTCCGTTAATGGCAAAGTACAGGATATAACAGCCCAACCGGGAGAATATCTGACAATTCATCGTAAATGGAAAGCCGGAGATGAAATCACCCTGAACCTACCGATGCAGGTTACTCTGGAACAAATACCCGACCAAGAACAGTTCTATGCTTTTATGTACGGGCCTGTCGTACTTGCCAACCCTACCGGTACCGAAAATATGGACGGCCTCTATGCAGATGACAGCCGTGGCGGACACATTGCTCACGGCAAGCAAGTATCTCTGGAGAAAATACCGATGCTGATAGGTTCTTCCGAATCACTGTCCCAAGCAGTCCGAAAGACAGATGACAAACAGCTATCATTCAACTATACCGGAAGTGTGTACCCGGCACAGAAAGAAGCGCTGAAGCTGATACCTTTCTTCCGCCTGCACGATTCCCGTTATGCGATTTATTTCCATCGGGTGACCCAAACAGAGGCAGAAAGCATCCGTAAAGAAATGGAACTGAAAGAACGCAAAGCCATGGAACTTGCCAACCAAACGGTAGACATCATTTTCCCCGGTGAGCAACAACCGGAATCTGATCATGGCATCCAATACGAACAAGCGGAGGCAGGAACAAACAAAGACCGTCATTTCCGACGTGCCAAAAGTTGGTTCAGCTATAATCTGAAAGTAAAAGAAGAAGCCGGTCGACTGATGATTGTCACACGAAAAGAAGATAAAATGAAAGTCACAATTCTCCTTAACAATGAGAAACTGACCGTTAATCCTACAATCAGCGAACCTGATAAAGAGGGTTTCATAACAGTCTGTTACCCCTTGTCTCGGAAATTAAGCGCCGGCAATTATCCGATACGGTTCAGTCCGGATGAAACAGAATGGACTCCCGCTATCTATGAAATCCGTTTACTTAAATAAGTGCTAAATTTATTCATACATATATTTACTCACATCATATAACTATAACCGTTATGAGAAACAAACTATTATTCAGCAGTGTTTTATTAGCTGCATCTGTATCTTTGTCTGCACAACAGAGTGCTACAATTACGCTTCATGCCGACCAAGGCACACAAGTTATTCCTAAAGAAATCTACGGCCAGTTTGCCGAGCACTTGGGTACTTGTATCTATGGAGGACTTTGGGTAGGAGAGAATTCCGATATACCTAATATCAAAGGTTACCGTACTGATGTATTCAACGCCTTGAAAGAACTTCAGGTTCCCGTTCTTCGCTGGCCGGGCGGTTGTTTTGCCGATGAATATCACTGGATGGACGGTATCGGTCCCAAAGAAAACCGTCCCAAAATGGTAAACAATAACTGGGGTGGCACTATCGAAGACAACAGCTTCGGGACACACGAATTTCTTAACCTCTGCGAAATGCTGAACTGTGAACCGTATATTAGCGGAAACGTAGGCAGCGGAACTGTTGAGGAACTTGCCAAGTGGGTAGAATATATGACTTCCGACGGTGACTCTCCGATGGCAAACCTGCGTCGGAAGAATGGTCGTGACAAAGCATGGAAAGTAAAATACCTCGGCGTAGGTAACGAAAGCTGGGGTTGCGGCGGAAGTATGCGTCCCGAATACTATGCCGATCTCTATCGCCGCTACTCTACTTACTGCCGTAACTATGACAGTAATCGCCTGTTCAAAATAGCCAGTGGCGCCAGCGATTATGATTATAACTGGACGAAAGTCCTCATGGACCGTGTAGGAAGCCGTATGAACGGTCTTTCACTCCACTATTACACCGTTACCGGCTGGAGTGGCAGCAAGGGTTCTGCCACAGAGTTCAACAAGGACGATTATTACTGGACTATGGGCAAATGCCGCGAAATAGAAGATGTTCTGAAGAAGCACTGCGCTATTATGGACGAGTATGACAAAGACAAGAATGTAGCCCTTCTACTCGATGAATGGGGAACATGGTGGGATGAAGAACCCGGCACTATCAGAGGACATCTCTACCAGCAAAACACAATGCGCGATGCATTTGTTGCTTCCTTGTCTCTTGACATTTTCCACAAATATACCGATCGTCTGAAAATGGCAAACATCGCCCAGGTTGTCAACGTACTTCAGTCCATGATTCTGACCAAAGGAAAAGATATGGTACTGACCCCTACCTATTATGTTTTCAAGATGTACAAGGTGCATCAGGATGCCACTTATCTGCCCATTGAAGGAAATTGTAAGCAGGTTACCGTACGCGATAACCGTACATTACCCCTCATCAGCGCTACAGCATCTAAAGACAAGAACGGAAAAATTCATATTTCTTTGTCAAACGTTGATGTAGATAACGAGCAGGAAGTTATTGTAAATCTGCCGGGAGTACAAGCTAAAAAAGCTGTGGGAGAAATGCTGACTTCTGCACAGATAACTGACTACAATTCTTTTGAAAACCCTGACAAAGTGAAATTAGTTCCTTTCAAAGAGGTAAAAATCAATAAAGGGGTAATGAAAATAAAACTTCCCGCCAAATCAATTGTTACTGTTGAGTTACAGTAAATCAGCGGTAAAGGCTTATTGTAATTAAAACGATAAGAGAATAACAGGGACAAGAAAAAAGAGACACATTCTATGTTGCGGATTACGCATAAAGAGTTATCTTTGTCCCTGTTAAAATTAACAAGCAAGAAATCAATCCATTTGTAGAATATTCAAATTATAACAATATTTTAATAATATGAACGACAAGAAACTTATGAACCTCGCAGCGGACAATATCCGTATCCTTGCTGCTTCTATGGTCGAAAAAGCGAACTCCGGACACCCAGGCGGTGCTATGGGAGGCGCAGACTTTGTGAATGTACTCTTCTCTGAGTTCTTAGTATACGATCCTGAGAATCCAGCTTGGGAAGGTCGTGACCGCTTCTTCCTCGATCCGGGACATATGTCACCGATGCTTTATTCTACATTGGCACTGGCCGGTAAATTCACATTGGACGAATTGAAAGAGTTCCGCCAATGGGGCAGCCCTACTCCGGGACATCCCGAACGTGACTTGGCACGCGGCATTGAAAACACTTCCGGCCCGTTGGGACAAGGACATACTTTTGCCGTTGGAGCAGCTATTGCAGCCAAGTTCATGAAAGCTCGTTTTGAAGAAGTAATGAACCAGACAATTTACGCATATATTTCCGACGGTGGCGTTCAAGAAGAAATTTCACAAGGTGCAGGCCGTATCGCCGGTGCACTGGGTCTGGACAACCTCATCATGTTCTATGATGCAAATGACATCCAACTCTCTACCGAGACAAAAGATGTAACCATTGAAGATACTGCAAAGAAATACGAATCATGGGGCTGGAAAGTTCTCAAAATCGACGGTAACGATGCAGATGCTATTCGTGGCGCACTCAACGAAGCTAAAGCAGAGACAGAACGTCCTACACTGATTATAGGTCATACCGTTATGGGTAAAGGCGCACGCAAGGCAGACGGTAGCAGTTATGAAGCCAACTGTGCTACTCACGGTGCTCCTCTGGGCGGTGATGCTTACGTAAATACTATCAAGAATCTGGGTGGCAACCCTGAAAACCCGTTCACTATCTTCCCGGAAGTAGCCGAGCTTTATGCCACACGTGCTACCGAACTGAAGAAAATCATGGCAGAAAAATATGCAGCCAAAGCCGCATGGGCTAAAGCTAACCCGGAAAAAGCTGCCAAACTGGAATTTTTCTTCTCCGGTAAAGCTCCTGAAGTAAACTGGGCAGCTATCGAGCAAAAAGCCAATTCGGCTACACGTGCTGCATCAGCTACTGTACTTGGCGCTCTTGCCACTCAAGTGGAAAATATGGTAGTTGCTTCTGCCGACTTGTCCAACTCTGACAAGACAGACGGTTTCTTGAAAAAGACTCATGCCTTCAAGAAAGGTGATTTCAGCGGTGCATTCTTCCAAGCAGGCGTATCCGAACTGACAATGGCTTGCTGTTGTATCGGTATGGCTCTGCATGGCGGCGTAATCCCCGCTTGCGGAACATTCTTCGTATTCTCCGACTACATGAAGCCTGCTGTACGTATGGCCGCTCTAATGGAAGTTCCGGTTAAATTCATTTGGACACACGACGCATTCCGTGTAGGCGAAGACGGTCCTACTCACGAACCGGTAGAACAGGAAGCTCAAATCCGCTTGATGGAAAAACTGAAGAACCACAAGGGGCACAACTCAATGTTGGTACTTCGTCCGGCTGATGCAGAAGAGACAACCGTAGCATGGAAACTCGCAATGGAGAATACATCTACCCCGACAGCTTTGATTTTCTCTCGTCAGAATATCGTCAATCTACCCGCAGGAAACGACTACAGCCAAACAGCCAAAGGTGCTTATATCGTAGCCGGATCAGATGAAAATCCGGATATTATCCTTGTAGCTTCCGGTTCGGAAGTATCTACACTGGTAGCCGGTGCAGAACTGCTGCGCAAAGACGGTATCAAGTTACGTATCGTATCTGCTCCGTCAGAAGGTTTGTTCCGCAGCCAAGCTCCGGGTTATCAAGAAAGCATTATTCCTGCAAATGCAAAAGTATTCGGCCTGACAGCCGGTTTACCTGTTACACTGGAAGGTCTGGTAGGTGCTCATGGTAAAGTTTGGGGACTGGAATCATTCGGTTTCTCCGCTCCTTACAAAGTATTGGACGAAAAGCTGGGCTTTACTGCAGAAAATGTATATAAGCAAGTAAAAGCAATGATCTAACAAAAGAGTCATTTATATTATGAAAACAATAGGAATCTGTTCCGACCATGCCGGATACGCATTAAAACAATACGTAAAGCAATGGCTCGAAGCCAAAGGCTGGGAATATAAAGACTTCGGCACTTACTCTCCCGAAAGTGTGGACTATCCCGACTTTGCACATCCGTTGGCACTGGCAGTGGAAGCTGATGAGTGCTATCCGGGTATCGCTATCTGCGGTAGTGGAAACGGAATCAACATAACGCTGAACAAGCACCAAGGTATTCGTGCCGCATTGTGCTGGACAGCAGAAATAGCCGGGCTTGCCCGTCAGCACAACGACGCTAACGTACTTGTTATGCCGGGACGTTTCATCACCAACCAAGAGGCGAATGAAATCATGACCAAGTTCTTTTCTACTCCGTTCGAAGGCGGACGCCACCAGCGGAGAGTGGAAAAGATACCTGTAAAAGAATAGCTATCAGCTAAAAGCAAACTATTTCATCCCGTGAGACGAATTCATTTATTCATCTCACGGGATATTTTTTATCTCGCAAAGCCGGCTTCCCTTCAACTCAATCAATTATTACACACTTTCAATCAAAAACTCATCTCTGTCATTTGGAGAGTTTTCCTATTTTTGTCAACGTAATCTAAGTACCATTTTAAGAACATAAAAGAAAAACGCATGAAGAAAGCAATCGGATTCATTTCTCTCCTTCTATCGATAACTCTGGCAATGGCCAACCCGATAGACTTTGACAAAGCCTTCAAGGAAAGCGCTAAAATTGAAAAACAAATCAAGAGAACCTCTTTCCCAAATCGCACTTATCTCATCACAGACTTTGGTGCAAAACCAGATACTCCGGACAATCCTTGCCACGAAGCAATTAACCAAGCCATTGTAATATGCAGCCTGAACGGTGGCGGAACAGTGGTAGTGCCTAAAGGAACTTTCTTTACCGGTCCTATCACCCTAAAAAGCAACGTGAATTTCCACGTGGAGGAAGGTGCCGTACTAAAATTCTCCACCGACCAAAGCCTTTATTTTCCTGCAGTCATTACCCGTTGGGAAGGCTTGGACTGCTACAACGCCCGTCCGCTGATATATGCATACGGCGAAACCAATATCGCCATTACCGGTAAAGGTACGATTGACGGTCAAGGCTCCAATGACACTTGGTGGTCTATGTGTGGCGCACCACGCTATGGCTGGAAAGAAGGAATGGTTGCCCAACGCAATGGCGGACGCGAGCGTTTGCTAATGTACGGTGAAACCTCTACTCCCATCTATAAACGTATCATGAAGCCCGAAGACGGTATGCGTCCGCAGCTTATCAACCTTTATTCTTGCAACACAGTATTAATAGAAGATGTCACCCTGCTGAACTCACCGTTTTGGGTTATCCATCCATTATTCTGTGAAAGCCTCATCGTACGCGGCGTACACGTGTTCAACCGCGGTCCCAACGGAGACGGATGCGACCCGGAATCCTGCAAAAACGTATTGATAGAGAACTGTACTTTCGATACGGGCGATGACTGTATAGCTATCAAATCCGGACGTAACCAAGACGGTCGTAAATGGAATATCCCCAGCGAAAATATCATTGTACGCGGCTGTTTTATGAAAAACGGTCATGGAGGTGTAGTTATCGGCAGTGAAATATCCGGTGGTTACCGAAACTTATTCGTAGAGAACTGCCGTATGGACAGTCCGGACTTGGACCGCGTAATCCGCATCAAGACCAGTACCTGCCGGGGTGGATTGATAGAAAATGTGTTCGTACGCAACGTCACTGTCGGTCAGTGTCGTGAAGCCGTACTCCGTATCAACCTGCAATACGAAAACCGCGAGAAATGTAACCGCGGTTATACCCCTACCGTACGCAACGTACATCTGAAGAACGTTACTTGCGAAAAGAGCAAATTCGGCGTTCTCATCATTGGACTTGATGATGATAAGCACGTTTATAACGTAAGTGTGGAAGACTCCCGCTTTAATAATGTAGAAAAAGGCGGTAACCAAATAAAAGGAGCAAAAGACATTACGTTCAAGAATTTGTATATAAACGGAGAACTTGTAAAGTAAGACAACCACATTTTCATATAGTTCAGCCCGGAACCTTTACATTGTGACAAAAAGCAATAAAGATTCCGGGCTATTTATTCCCCTTATTTTCTTATTTTTAGCAGATAAGTTGACTATTGTCTTTAAATAAAAACTATCTTTGTACTTCAATAATCCGGAACTCAGAATGATATGGAGCAATTAAATACCATAAAAGAGCTTATCAATCAGGGAAATATAGAGCAGGCCATCCTTCAGCTTGACGAAATACTTCAAACCGATTTCCCCGAGAAGGACGAAGCCTATTACCTCCGGGGGAATGCTTACCGCAAGCAGAGCAACTGGCAGCAGGCGCTGAATAACTACCAATATGCCATTGACCTCAATCCGGACAGTCCCGCCCGGCAAGCCCGCAACATGGTGATGGATATTCTGAATTTCTTTCATAAGGATATGTACAATCAATAAATAAAAGAACGTAATTATGGCAAAAATCAAAGGAGCAATCGTAGTAGACACCGAACGTTGCAAAGGCTGCAACCTGTGTGTCGTGGCTTGTCCGCTCAATGTAATAGCCCTCACCAAAGAGGTGAATGTAAAAGGGTATAATTATGCCCACCAGATATTGGAAGATACCTGTAACGGATGTAGTTCGTGTGCAACTGTATGTCCGGACGGATGTATCTCGGTTTATAAAGTAAAAGTAGAATAAATAAGAAGAATATGGCAGAAGAAGTTGTATTAATGAAAGGAAACGAAGCCATCGCCCATGCAGCCATTCGCTGTGGCGCCGACGGATACTTCGGTTATCCTATTACTCCCCAATCAGAAGTATTGGAAACACTTGCCGAACTGAAACCCTGGGAAACCACCGGCATGGTAGTGCTCCAGGCAGAAAGTGAAGTGGCAGCTATTAATATGGTATACGGTGGCGCCGGAAGCGGAAAAATGGTGATGACCTCTTCATCCAGCCCCGGTGTCAGCCTCAAGCAGGAAGGTATTTCCTACATTGCCGGAGCAGAATTGCCGTGTCTGATTGTAAACGTGATGCGTGGCGGTCCCGGACTCGGAACCATTCAGCCAAGCCAGGCCGACTACTTCCAGACCGTAAAAGGCGGCGGTCACGGTGACTATCGCCTCATCGCCCTCGCCCCCGCTTCCGTACAGGAAATGGCGGATTTCGTAAGTTTGGGTTTTGAGTTGGCTTTCAAGTACCGCAACCCGGCTATTATCCTTGCCGACGGTGTCATCGGCCAGATGATGGAAAAGGTGGTGCTCCCCGCACAGAAACCTCGCCGCACGGATGCCGAAGTTATCGAGCAATGCCCGTGGGCCACTACCGGAAGAACCAACGGCCGCAAGCCCAACGTCATTACCTCTCTGGAACTGAAACCGGAAGAAATGGAGAAGAACAACATCCGCTTCCAAGCCAAATACAAGGAAATCGAAGAAAACGAAGTACGTTTCGAAGAGATTCATTGCGACGATGCCGAATACCTGATTGTAGCCTTCGGTTCTATGGCACGCATCGGTCAGAAAGCTATGGAACTGGCCCGTGAAGAAGGTATCAAGGTCGGTATGCTCCGTCCTATCACCCTGTGGCCGTTCCCAAGCAAAGCCATTGCCGCCTATGCCGACAAGGTAAAAGGTATGCTGGTTACCGAGTTGAATGCCGGACAGATGATTGAAGATGTCCGCCTGGCTGTAAACGGTAAAGTGAATGTGGAACACTTCGGACGCCTCGGCGGTATCGTCCCCGACCCGGATGAAATTGTAATTGCATTGAAAGAAAAACTGATTAAGAAATGAATCCTGATAAAATAAGAAACGTACTGAATATCCTCTTCATGGTACTTGCCCTGGCGGCTATCATTGTGTACTTTGCGGCAAGAGACGACTTCAAACTATTTATATACGTTTGCGGCGCAGCTATATTCGTAAAGCTCATGGAGTTTTTCATACGGTTCACCAACAGATAAGGAGAAGTGATTATGACAAAAGAAGATATTATCAAACCTGAGAATCTGGTTGCCAAGAAACCGACTCTGATGAACGATAATCCCATGCACTACTGCCCGGGATGCAGCCACGGTGTGGTTCACAAACTGATTGCCGAAGTAATCGAAGAAATGGGAATGGAAGATAAGGCCGTAGGTATCTCCCCGGTGGGATGCGCCGTATTTATCTACAATTATATAGATATCGACTGGCAGGAAGCCGCTCACGGACGCGCTCCCGCACTTGCCACCGCTATCAAGCGCCTGTGGCCTGACCGTTTGGTATTTACCTATCAGGGCGACGGCGACTTGGCTTGTATCGGTACTGCCGAAACAATCCATGCGCTGAACCGCGGCGAGAACATAACCATTGTTTTCATCAACAATGCCATCTACGGTATGACCGGCGGACAAATGGCTCCTACTACCCTTGTGGGCATGAAGACTTCTACCAGCCCCTACGGACGCGACGTGCACTTGCACGGTTATCCCCTGAAGATTGCCGACATTGCCGCCCAACTGGAAGGTACGGCCTACGTCACCCGCCAGAGTGTGGAAACCGTTCCCGCCATCCGCAAAGCGAAGAAAGCCATCCGCAAGGCATTCGAGAACTCCATGGCAGGCAAAGGTTCCAACCTCGTAGAGATTGTTTCTACCTGTAATTCCGGCTGGAAGATGTCTCCGGAGAAATCAAACAAATGGATGCAGGAGAATATGTTCCCCTTCTATCCGTTAGGTGACTTGAAAGATAAATAATGATGCTAAAAACAGAAGAACAATGAAAGAAGAAATCATTATAGCAGGCTTCGGTGGACAAGGTGTATTGTCCATGGGAAAGATTTTGGCATACTCCGGACTGATGGAAGGCAAAGAGGTGACTTGGATGCCGGCTTACGGACCGGAACAACGCGGCGGTACGGCAAACGTTACCGTCATTGTAAGTGACGAGAAAATCTCCTCACCTATTCTGAGCAAGTATGATGCGGCTATCATCCTGAACCAACCTTCGCTGGAGAAGTTCGAGAGTAAGGTAAAACCCGGCGGTGTGCTTATCTATGACGGCTACGGCATTATCAACCCGCCCACACGTAAGGATATCCACGTCTACCGTATCGATGCCATGGATGCCGCCAACGAAATGAACAACGCCAAAGCATTCAACATGATTGTATTGGGCGGTCTGTTGAAGATTGCTCCCATCGTAACTTTGGAGAACGTCATCAAGGGGTTGAAAAAGACACTCCCCGAACGTCACCACCACTTGATACCGATGAATGAAGAGGCTATCAAGCGCGGCATGGAACTGATTAAAGAAATGTAAAAAAACACATCATCCGCTCAGGGCAAACAGATGATGTGTTTGCCTTCAACAGATGATGTATTTACTATAAACGGATGATGTATTTTTGAGTGATACATCATCCGTTTTTTATTGCCCGGTTATCTGTGTAAAAACAATGAATCAGACAGACTCATGATTACCAAGATTCGGGTATTGCAGCATAGTCCGTTAGTTTTGTGCATTGATTAAAACATCTTTGGTATTCCTGCAAGGCTATGAACTCCGCAGGGTAATTCCCGCGTTCGTACAAGTGCACCTTTTTGCCTTCTATCAGAGTATAAGGAGACTCACCCTCTATATTCGGAGACTGTGAAAAAGTCCATCCCACATTCATAAGCTTGCGGTTGTTATCAAAAAGTCCGGTAGGAATGGATGTCAGTGCCTTACAATTCATAAAAGTACCTTCTACTTGCTGGAGCTTGGTATTCTGTTTGAACAGGTTTCCGGGTAATGAAGTCAGCAACTTACATCCGGCAAACGCGTAAGAAAAATCCTGAGCAAGCGGACAACCGGCAAACAATGCCTCAGGAATTGCTTGCAAAGATTCGCATTCTTGAAATACTCCCAATCCTCCTCTGTAACTATCATCGCGCAGCTTGCTCATACCCAAATAAAGCACTTTTCCGCAATTGGCAAACAGCGTTGCGGGAATACTCTTCAAACTTGTACAATGACTGAAAGTACCCTCAAACGATGTCACCTCTGTATTGTTAGCAAAGAGATTGGCAGGAATATTCTCCAACGAAGTACACATAGCGAATGTTGTAGAAAAGGTTGTCGCAGCCTTACATCCGCTGAATATATCTTCAGGAATCTCCTTGAGCAATCCGCACTCTATAAAAGTCCGTTGGAATGAAGTTGCTTTCACACAATTCTTAAACAATCCTGCCGGAATGCTTTTCAAGTTTTTACAACTGCCAAATGTATAGTCAAAACTGGTGGCATTTACCGCATACTTAAAGAAGCCATCCGGGATGGACTCGATGCCTGTATCCGTAAAACTGCCGCCATAAGGTTCTACACCAAAATGCTCCACGTTGCGAAAAGCGCCCTCTGTATCGGTAACTATGGATTTCAGGCTACTAAAACCGCCGAGGTCAATCCGGGTAAGTCCGGTATATCCCCACTGCTTGACAGCCAGCAACGTATTCTCTTTTGCCTCACGTATATATGGCACTAATTCGAGTGAAGTCAATACTCCTGAAAAATGTACCTCATAGGTAGTGGCGCTCTGCACATTATATTTATGGCTGATACCCTCCGGATTAAATCCTTCTACCTTATTTACAGTACCGTCTCCCCAATCTATTGTCCCTTTGAGGTTGTGGTCACTGAAAGGAAGTCGGACAGTAAAGTCGTTCACTGCGTTAGCACTCACTTCCAACACCAAATCATGCTTGCTATCGAGCATTGAGGTAGTAGCTTCCTCCCTTACGTAATCAGCTTTTCCATCTCCCGACTTATGAAAAGGAAGCAGATAGAGATAGTAAGTTGTGGCAGGCAGCAAACCGTCGAAGTTCAAGGTGAATTCTTCCGCACCTTCGGCAAGCGAAAGTTCTTTCGACTTTGTACGGTCGGAAAGGAATTCCTCTATGAGTTTATCCGATTGCAACTGCTTGTCCGAAAGCCCGTAAAGCACAGAACTGACTTGCGGATTCGCCTGAAAGCGGAACACCAGTCCACCTACTTCCATCTGCTTATCGAGCAAGCGGCACACAGCTCCCCGCTCTTGTCTTAATACAACGGCAGCCAACTGCTCTTCATCATGCGTAAGGAAACGCAAAGTTACCACGCGCTCCTTATCTTGCGTATTGGGAAAGACTGTCAGTAGCAGACGGCTGTCGTCATCTGACCCGGACAGCATTATGTCCTCAACAACCGCAATATCTTCTTCTTGCTCTTCCACGCCCGGCAGTTCCATTATCAGCAGAGGCGGTTCTATCAGGTTTGTCTTGAAGTTCACGGCAAAGTGACCATGCACAAAAGCCGGTAAGGGAAGTTCTTGCGCTTCCAACTTCACATAGGGTGCTTTGCCATCGAAGGTCTGATCGAAACTGACCGGAATATCTCCCGACTCGGTGGTACCCTTCTGCTCTATCGTAATAGTGAGAGTAGAACCGCAGGTAATTTTGATATAGGCTTTACGGTCTTTCCCTGTATAGTTCTTACGGGTAAAAACAGTTATCGTATAGTCACCCGCTGCATTGCCACTGTACTTATCGAGGCTAACCCAGTTTGCATCGTCTCCATCGGCCTTAGTGGAAGCCATTGTTACTTCTGCTGTCCAAGCCCCGTCGGTAGTGAAATGTATGCCGCCATCAGGAGCTGTTTCGTCTGCAAAAATTGTCTGATTGGAGGTCGTACCGTCAGTAAGACGTATGCCACCCGCTTCGTCTTCCTCACTGCAACCGCCCAGCAGGCAGATACAGAGAAAAGAAAGAAATAGTTGAAACTTATTCATAAGCAATATCTTTATGTAAGTCTAATACTCCATTGTCCAGGTATAGACATTCTTATCGCTACCCGCATCAACTGTTCTTTTATCCGATGTAGTATACTTATAGCCTTCCTCCGGATTGTTGGGATTATTCAGCTCATTGCCAACATGAACCTTATACGTTGTCTTCTTCATGGTAAAGGCACGTTCAGTCTTTATTCCGGTCAGACACTTATCCGCATCATACGTATAGCTCATCACCAAGTCCTTATCAGACCACTCAATAGAGATATATGACGCATCGACAGTGACGTTCGGAGTTGTATAGACAGGAGACACACTGCTCCACTCGTCATAGCGCAAGGAGTTAGCCGGAAGCACTTCCGGTGCATAATCGCTTGTCTTGCCCAGACGTCCGATAAGATAAAGGAAATCATAATCGTCATCATCCTCCAAAATCCACATGACATCTACCGATGCATTATTGGGGTACCGGTTGGCATATGCCTTATCCATATCGATGTTAAGGGTTCTATCATCGTCGGAAGCCTTACCGTTGACATATTCGTACTTAGACAAAAGCCCGTTAGCATAAGAATATTTCACATAGCTGGTTTCGCTGCCGGCATCCGCATCTTTCCACTGCGCCAGACGGTTATCGTCCGTATAGCTGAAGCGGATATAATCTTCAAACCGTCCTGCTTCTTTGTCGTCGGCTTGCAGATTGATTACATTTCCCTGTTCATTGAGGATGGCAATGTAATCTTCATCATACAAGTGATTGCCGTCTTCAACCCATTTCTCACTCATTTTGATTCTGCCTGCTGTTGCGTAGTCAAAGGTCATCGTACTGATTTGCGTACGGCGGTCAATTTCCTTTCTTACAAGTTCCTTCACACGCCCTTTATCATCATAACTGAAAGTAAACAGTTTCTCTGACGTATAATTATCAGAATATTCCGGATACTCCGCTTTTAGTGCATTATCCACCAACTTGTACGCAATCTTCTTTACCGCCTTTGCTTTTACCACCTCTTCCCCGCTCTCTGTTTCCGCTTTCTGCTCAACGGTGATAGTCAGTACTGTTTTACCCGCAACGATACGGATCTCCGCCTTCCGGCTTTTGCCGGTAGTGTTAGGCGTCAGTGTCAGATTCAAAGTAAACTCACCGGCGCCCCCACTGTAAGCGCTCAGTTTCAGCCAATCCACATTGCTGCCTTCAGCTTTCGTTGTCACTTCGTCTACGGTTGCCGTCCAGGGTTCGGTAGCGGTAAACTTGATACCTTCGTTTTTCTGCGTTTCGTCCGCATATACGGTTTGGGTAGTCTGGGTGGTCTTATCCAAAACAACCGCGCTTTCTGTCGTTGTATCCTCACCATCGCTGCAAGCCCACAGGACTACCACAGCTAAAAAAGCAAAAAAACATTTCTTTATCAACATATTGTATATTATTTAAGCAAGTAAGTAAGTGTTGAAATTTAATTTATATCAAGAGCATTTGTCATTCAGAGCGAAGCGAAGAATCTCTTTTCTGTGTATACATCAAGAGAGTAGATTCTTCGCTACACTCTGAATGACAGATAGTATAAGCTAATTATGTGTATTCACTTAACTAATATTAATTATATGGGCAAACTCCGGTATCACGCATCCGGCATCTGGCATTTGTAATCTTACAAATTCCCCTTCCGTTTATCACATCATCCGTCAGATTGTCGCAGGTCACTTTATACTTGTCCTTGCCACCCGTATTGCCGGTAGCTGCAAGCACGATATAAAGAATAAGGAGCGCGATTGCCACGAATATCAATATCCAAGTAATGGTGAAGACGGCATAAGTGGTCAATATCATATATCCCCACCGCCACCTCAACCGCTTCTTATTCTCAGGCGCTGCGCTACGTATCTGATACCAGGCATAACCAATCAAAGCAAGGGCAGAGACACATACCACCCCGCCAATTATATCCTGACTGTTCGAACTAAGCCATTGCGAAAAGACTGCAACTACACCCAATGCAGCACCAACCCAATAATATTTCTTCGATTCCGGCACAACATCCACTCCCGCCATTTCGTATAAGCGACCGGGTACAAAATGGCTCCATTTGGTGAATGACAAGATAACCGCTACAAAAGACAAAACAACAAGTACCAATAATCCTCCGCACAGTGCAGCAAGATTTACCGCTACGTCATAAAACAGACGCCATGTTTCCGCCTTCTTGTTTTCCGCCTGACTGCAATTCCGAATACGGCGCACAACACGCCAAACGGGATAGACCAAAACCAATGCCACATATATCCCCGCAAGCCAACAAGCTTGCGCATCCGCAGGAGTCTCGTCCATAAAGAGTAATGCGTAGGAAAGCATACCTGCTATCATCATTATAAAACCCAGCCCACCTGTTATAATCAATGTACGGATAGAACGGAAGCTGAATGAAGATACAATCTCCGTACCCGCTTTCTTATTGAACCAACCTTTGATACTGCTGAATTTCAGAAACAAGAAGCACGAGAAAACAAAGCCGCACAAGCCCAATATCTGAGAGAGCAAAGCCAATATCACAATTATAATTTCCATTTCACTTTATCATTTTACTATCCGTAATAAGTAATATCTGAAAAGCCTATTCATTTTGTCTGCTTTTTAATTGGAGAATTATACGTTAAGATCAGAAACCATAGGCTTGCTTGCGTACAGCCATATAGTCTTTCTCTGCCAAGAATACAATCTTGGCAAACTCCGTAAAGTCGTAAGTATGGCAGTTTATGTAAACGGGAGCACCTTCACTATGGCAAGGCACACCGGCTTGAATCATCTGCCCGGGAGCATATTCGGCCTTTAAAGAGCTGTTATAAGAATTGCTGTTGAAGGGGTTCAACTGTCCGAGTTCAATCAAATGGTCATTGGCTTTCATCAAGGCGAAATACAGACGGGTATCTTTCAGCGGGTATTCACCTTCGGCACATTTACGTTTTGTCTCACGCACCACAATATCACGCTTGGGAACAACCGTTACCCGTACAATTACGCTGCCCGCTTCTCTTCCGGCATGATATTCCGCCACTTTAGCGCCTGTTACCTGGAAATCGGGATATACGTCTCCGGTGCAAACAATTTCGCGTCCCACGAGCTTCTCGCCCTCTTCCGCCGCCTTCTGATAACTCTTAGCCGCATATTCATCAAACTCTTTCAGTTTCTTTTGATAACGGTCCAAATCATCTTCTTTACGCAAGCTCTCATCCAATGCTTTCTTCTTTGCAGCTACCTCTACAAAAATGGCGGGCACTCGTCCCAAAGGAGCATCGCTACTTGCAGCCGAACCCGAAGCGGCACCACCGCCACATGCCGACAACACAACCAGTCCGCAACACATCGCGGACAAAACCATAACCGTAAACTTTTTCATAATATCAAACTATTTTAAATGAGTAATGTCGTCAACATTTACGGATAGGGATAATTCCTTTGGAGATAGCCGTCATAATCAGGTCCGCCACGTTTCGGGCATCCAGTTTATCCATCAGATGGCGGCGATGCGTGTCAACCGTATTAGTAGAGACACAGAGTTCTTGGGCTATTTCCTGCGTATTCTTACCCTCGGAGATGCGTTTCAGCACATCAAGTTCACGCAAAGTCAGCTCTTCACGCCGCCCTTCGTCCGAACGCTTCATCTGTGCTCGCACATGCTCGGCATAAGGGCAATAGTACGTTTCGCCATCCAGCACACGACGAATGGCTTCGGCTATTTTTGTAGAATCAATGGATTTAAACAGAATACCGTCTACCGAGCACTGTATCAAGTTTTTAATAAACCAAATTTCCTCGTGCATGGTATTCACAATGATACGTGCTTGCGGGTCTTTCTCCCGTATCCGCACAATGATGTCCATTCCTGACATGTCGGGCAACTCCATATCCAACACAAAAAGATTGAAACGTTGAGATGTGATAAGCTGCAAAGCCTCTTGTCCCGACGATGCAGTACATACGTTTTTTATTTCCGGTAACGAACATTCTACTATCCTCTTCAAACCTTGAAGCACCAAATCATGGTCATCTACCAACAAAATGCGTATATCTCTTTCTTTCATCAACCTATCTTTGTGTTCTAAATTATGTTGCAAAGAAATAGCATTTATTAATATGCGGCATCATCAAAAATAGTGATTTTACTCTCCGGTGTAGCGGTTTTCTATTAAATGGACAATGGTATTTCAAGCCTGAACTTTTGGCTCCCGTCCTGAATATTTACAGTAAACAAACCGCCTACGGTCTTAGCGCGTTCTTGGATGGTAGTAAGCCCGATACCCTTTTCCCGCGCCTCACTATCGCAATAGTTTTTACCATTATTTGAGATTTGCAGAGTCAGTATCTTCCGTTTCAATGTGAGGATCATATCTATCTCCGTAGCCTCGGAATGCTTCAGAATATTGGACAATAATTCCTGCATAATACGATACACTTCATAAGACACTTCTTCGGGTACTTGGCTCCACTGTGTTTCTTCATTTTCTTTACTGAATGCGAGTTGTACGGATGCAGGCAGGACAAGCCGTTCTACATAATCCTCTATCGTCTCGGCAAGAGTGGCAAACCGGAATTTAGGCGGCATCAATTCGTGGGAGATACAGCGTACATCGCTACGTACCTGTTCTAGCAAAACCAGGATTTCTTGTTTCGACTCGTCTGTGGGCTGCATACATTGCATATTCATGCCAATGCCAAGCAGATCGTTACATACACCGTCGTGCAAATCTTTGGCAAGGCGCGTACGTTCACGCTCCAAGCCGTCTATATAGCTTTGGGCAAGTTTCAATTCTTCCTCTTTCTTAATACGTTTACGGCGGAAAACATAATAAAGAAAAAAGAGTATCAATATGAAAACCACGACAACGGTTGCCATAATCCAACGCATGGTCTGCGCTTTCTGTTCCAGCTGAGCTTGATTCAAACGGGCTATTTCAAGTTCTTTTTCCCTTGTGTCATATTTCACGGTCAAGTCGGACAATTCCTTGCTGATATGCTCCGAATGCAGGCTGTCACACACCCGATAAGCCATATCATAATAATACATGGAGTTCCCGGGTTCCTGCAGGTCGCGATAGTTACGCGCCATCATCAAATACAGCTTATCTATAGGCAGATGCAATCCGGATCCACGATACTTCAGCAGTTTCTTCTGGATGTTCAGGCTCTCGCGATACCTGCCCTGATCCATATAAATAAGGAACTGTTCTTCCAAAAAGCCGAACACTTCTGTCGACTCTGCAGGTAATTGCGGTATGACGGCTTCCGCTTTTTTCATATATACATCCACTGAATCACGATTACCCAATACCTTAAACATTTCAAGCATCACCGTATAGGCTTTCAGCATATATCTAGGCTTCTTCTGCCGGATGCCTTCTGTCACTACGGCACGCAACATACCTATTCCTTCGTCATGACGTCTTTGCAGAAAATAAATACTGCCACAGGAGTAGTTGGCATATAATATCATATCCAAATCTTGGCTTTTTGCCGCCGCTTCAACAGCACGTTTGCCATAAGCGATTCCCTCATCCAAGCGACTTTGATTGGCATACAGAAGAGCAATACCGCACAAAACCTGCGCCTGCTCGGAATAGTACTCACGTCCTTCAAGCAAGTCCAAAGCCTCGTTATAATAAATAAGCGCGGAGTCCAGTTTTTCTTTCTGACGGTAGACTACTCCAAGATTGGCACTGACCGTTGCCCAAAGAGCTGTATCATTCTGACAAGCCTCCTCACCACGAGCCATCGAAAAATAATGAAACGCTTTATCCAGATTTCCCGAAGAAAAATAAGCATCACCTAAATTGCATAGCAGTGACACGTATAATGGGGATTTTTTGGTCTGCAGAACTTCCAACCCTTTTTCTGCATAATAACGGCAACTATCCACCGAACGATTCGAATAGTATTCGCTCAACTCACTGTAAACAGCAGCAATACTGTCTTTGTTATTCAACTTCCCGGCATTGATAAGTTTCACCTGATATTTTTCTAATTCTGCATCTTGGGCATACAAAAAAGGACTGACAGCAAATACTCCCAAAAGGATAAACAGTGTTCTCATATTACGAATGGATTTTATCATGAAACTAACAATTAATTATAATAAGTTAATACGCATAAGGTAGTTTATATTATTCTGCGCAAATATAAGAAACTCGAAACATACGACACTTCATTTACAAAAAAACATTCTTCCAATTCCAGTTTTATCACCCAAAGAATAGAGAACAGGTACGGACACAGAATGTAAAAAAGAAGCAAAAAAGGCTGAATTCCGTAAGCGAATAATTTTTTATTGTATCTTTGCGCCTAATTATGAGACGAATCGTACTGACATATATATATCTGTCTATTATAGGTATCTTGGGTGCTGTGGCACAGACCCCTTTCAACCGTATGGATCCTACAACGGGCCGCGACCGGTTCGGTAACCAAGTAGACCCCAACACGCTTCCGGATAATCTGGAAGACAGTACCAATACGGAAATCCAAAGTCTCCCCCCAAAACTTTATATGTGGCGTCTGAGTGAAACATTGGGTAACCGCACCATCATCCCCGCCGATACCGCTAACCTCAACTTCCAGAACACTAACCTCGTGGAAGGTATGTACGGACACTATAACTATTTGGGCAATCTGGGTTCCCCCCGTATGTCACGTCTCTTTTTCGAACGCAGGGATGCAGAACCGACAATCTTCATGCAGCCCTTTTCCAGTTTCTTTGTCCGCCCCGATGAGGTGAAGTTTACTAACAGCAATATTCCTTTCACTAATCTGACATACTATAAGGCGGGAAATAAAGTCAACGGTGAGGAGCGTTTCAAATCTTACTTCTCAGTCAATGCCAACAAACGACTGGCATTTGGTTTCAACATAGACTATCTGTACGGACGGGGATATTACCAAAACCAGTCCACCTCGCATTTCAACGCCGGTGTGTTCGCCAGTTATATCGGCAACAAATATCAGATGCAGGCCGTGTACAACAATTTTATCATGAAGATGAACGAAAACGGCGGTATTCAGGACGACCGTTACATTACTCGTCCGGAAGATATGTCGGAAGGGAAAAAGGAATACGAGTCCACCACCATCCCCGTAAAATTGGAACAGACAGCCAACCGCAACAAAGATTTTTACGTATATGCCACACAGCGTTACCGGCTGGGATTTACACGAGAGACAACCGCCATAGAAGATGCAAAATCTCCCCGGATAACGGCAGACAGTGACAGTGTGCCTATGCCCAAAGACACAATCATAACAGAAGAATTTGTTCCTGTCACCAGCTTCATCCATACCATAAAAGTAGAGCGTACGCGCCACCAATTCACATCTGCGCAAGAGACGGAAGGACAATACCCCAACACCTACTTCAATGAAGTCGGTAGCCGGGATTCTACAACAGCTTTCAGTGTAAAGAATGTGTTCGGAATTGCCCTGCTCGAAGGCTTCAATAAATATGCGAAAGCCGGATTGACAGCCTACATATCGCACAAATTCAGCCGTTATGAGTTAATGGATACCTTGTCGCGCACCAACTTTGACGAACAAGAAATTTTCGTTGGCGGTGAAATAGCCAAACGTCAGGGAAAGACATTGCACTATAACGTAAACGGTGAAGTCGGTATCATGGACAAAGCGCTCGGACAGTTCCGTGTTAATGCAGATTTGGATTTGAATTTCCGTCTTTGGAAAGACACCGTAAATTTCTACGCAAGAGGTTACGTGAGCAATACACTGCCCTCTTTCTATATGCGTCATTACCATTCCAATCATTACTACTGGGATCATGACAATATGGATAAGGAGTTCCGTACGCGCGTGGAAGGCGAACTGAACATCAATCGATGGAAAACAAACCTGCGTGCCGGTGTAGAGAATATCAAGAATTATACTTATTTCAATCAGAGCGCAATGCCTGCACAAGAAAGCGGTAATATACAAGTGCTTTCCGCTACCTTGAAACAAGATTTCCGTTTAGGCATCCTGCATCTGGACAACGAGGTGACTTGGCAGAAGTCGAGCAACGAAACCGTATTGCCCCTGCCGCAACTCTCACTATACCACAACCTGTATCTGCTTGCCAAAATAGCCAAGAAAGTACTGACCGTACAAATTGGAGCCGATGTACGCTATTTCACTAAATATAATGCGCCCGCTTATACCCCCGCTATCCAGCAATTCCATCTTCAGGCATCTGATGACCAAGTGGAAATCGGCGGTTATCCGATTGTGAACGTATATGCTAACCTGCACTTGAAACGAACCCGTATTTTTGCTATGATGTACCACGTCAATGCAGGAATGGGACAAGGCAATTATTTCCTTGTACCGCATTATCCTATCAACCCGCGTTTGTTCAAGATAGGCATTTCATGGAACTTCTACGACTAATCCCGTCCTCCATATGAAAAAGACCAAAGTATTGAAGTATATCATCTTAGGAGCAATAGCTGCGCTCGTCGCCACATTCATATTGCCCAAGAGGGAAATCCGCAAAGGGCATCCTCGCGATTATGCTGATATTATAGCAGACGGCACGCTACGTGCGGCTACAGAATACAATTCCATTAGTTTTTACGTAGACGGAGATACGTTGTCCGGCTTCCATTATGAACTGATAGAAGCTTTTGCCCGCGATCACGGCTTGAAGGTCGCCATCACTCCCGAAATGAGCTTTAACGAACGTTTGGAGGGCTTGGCAGAAGGCAAGTATGATGTAATAGCCTACGGCATTTTAGTAACCAGTGAACTCAAAGATTCCTTGCTGCTTACCTCTCCTATTATCTTGAACAGGCAAGTACTGGTTCAGCGCAAAACGGATTCTCCCGATGATTCCCTGTTCATCAAAAGCCAACTCGATTTAGCGGGAAAAACCGTGAATGTAGTAAAAGGTTCCCCCTCCATTCTGCGCATCCGCAATTTAGGAAATGAAATCGGTGATACCATATATATTAATGAAATAGAGAAATATGGCTCCGAGCAGCTTATTGCGCTCGTAGCACATGGAGACATTGATTATGCCGTATGTGATGAAAGCATTGCCCGCACCGCTGCCGACAGCCTGCCACAAATAGATATAAGTACCGCTATCAGCTTTACCCAATTCTACTCATGGGGCGTAAGCAAGCAGTCTCCTGAGCTCTTGGACAGCCTGAATACTTGGTTGGAAAAATTCAAGAATGGGAAAGAGTACAAAAGGATATATAAAAAGTACTATTCCACTTCCCTTAGCCACATCTCCGAAGAGGCATCACTCGGCATTCTCCAATCTCCGCGCGGGCTGATGGAGATACTTCCCACTTTAGGACCGTCCGGCAGGCAAGAACGCTTGAACTGCTGATTAAAGAAACGACGGCAGAAAATCTGCAACCACTTCTTTATGGTTTCCTCATCATAAACATCTTTGAAAGTACGTGCGGCAAGGAAGAAAATCTTAGAAGGGCGGAAACCGCAGCGAAGGAAATAATACAGGAAAAAGTCGTGCAGCTCATACGGACCTACAAGGTCTTCTGTTATCTGCATGATGTTTCCATTTTCGTCTGCCGGTATAAGTTCCGGGCTGATAGGAGTATCTACGATATCCAGCAAGGTAGCCCGCGACGTTTCATCCATATCATTCTCCGCAACCCACTTTACCAAATGCTTCACCAAAGTTTTAGGAATACTTCCGTTTACACCGTACATAGACATATGGTCACCGTTATACGTAGCCCACCCCAAAGCAAGCTCCGAAAGGTCACCCGTACCAATCACCATTCCCCAAGTCTGGTTGGCAATATCCATTAATATCTGCGTACGCTCACGTGCCTGCGAATTCTCGTATACTACATCGTGTACATTTATATCATGGTCTATATCCTTAAAGTGCTGTATACAGGCATCCTTTATGCTAACTTCACGCATTGTCACCCCCAATGATGCCATCAAGTCGACAGCATTGGTATGTGTGCGGTCGGTAGTACCGAATCCGGGCATAGTCACTCCGATAATGCCCTTACGATCCCGCCCCAGCTTATCAAAGGTTTTCACACAAACCAATAATGCCAGCGTAGAGTCCAGTCCGCCGGATATGCCCACCACTGCACTCTTGGCGTTGGTATGCACCAAGCGCTGCGCTAATCCGGACACCTGTATGGAGAATATTTCCTCACAACGCTCATCAAGGACAGTTCCTTGAGGCACAAACGGATGGGGATCAAAAGTACGTGTCAGGTTCAAGTCCTTGGAATTGACATATTCCGTAGAAATACGCACAGGCGCTTCCGGTGCACAATTAGCGCGGCAAGCCGCAAATGTCGTATTCACCCGGCGTTCCGTACGTATATGCTCCACATCAATCTCACTAATTACCACTTGCTCTTCAAAAGAGAAACGCTCACTGCCTGCCAACAACGTACCATTCTCATAAATCAATCCGTTACCGGCAAAAACTACATCTGTAGTAGACTCACCAAAGCCGCAAGAACTGAACACATATCCCGCAATGCAACGGGCAGACTGTTGGCTGATAAGCGAACGCAGATAAGCGTGCTTACCTATCCCTTCATTGTCTGCCGAGAGATTGAATAGAATTTCCGCCCCCTGCAGTGCCAAAGAAGAACTCGGCGGAATGGGAGCCCATAAATCTTCACAAATTTCGATGCCGAAAGTTGTATCCGCAGTCTCAAAAAGCAAGTTCCGCCCCATAGGTACTACCTGGCCGCATAAACGGGCAGTCGTATCCGATACTTCGCAAGCGGAAGTAAACCAACGCTTCTCGTAAAACTCCTTATAATTGGGAAGATATGTTTTAGGAACGACACCCAATATTTTACCTTTCTGTATGACCACCGCAGTATTCAGCAAGACGCCGTTCAGAGGTACGGGCATACCAAGAATAGATATAATATCCATCTGGCGCGTATTGTTCAGAATCTGTATAAGCCCCATCTCAGCCTCTTCAAGCAGAAGCTGTTGGGCAAAAAGGTCTCCGCATGTATATCCTGTGATGCACAACTCAGGAAAGGCTATAATCTGCACGCCTTTTCCGTCGGCAATGATTATCTCTTTTTCAATTTGTCCGGCATTGAACTTGCAATCCGCTACCTTAACACGGGGTACAGCCGCCGCTACTTTGACATATCCGTAATTCATAAGAATCTGATTAAATTAGGGTACAAAAATACGTCTTTAATAAACGATATAAAAAAAAAACCGAAAATCTTTTGGATAAATCAAAGAAGTATCTATCTTTGCAAGAGAATTAAAAATGTAATTGTTACAAGTTTGAATTACAGATGATATGGATGTAATAAAGCGATTGCAAAATCATAATATTAAACCGTCAGTACAGCGCATAGCCATTATGAACTATTTGGTGGAGCATAGGACACATCCCACAGTGGATGAAATCTATACTGCGCTTTCTCCTTCCATTCCCACATTGTCCAAAACAACTGTTTACAACACTCTGAAGTTATTCAGTGAACAGGGTGCTGCACAGATATTGACAATAGATGAGCGGAACACCTGCTATGATGCGGATACTACTCCTCACGCCCATTTCTTATGCAAACGTTGCGGAAGAATATATGATTTGGAATGCAAGGCCAACATCAAGCAAGTAGAAGATATGGATATGAACGGACACGAAGTACAAGAAATCCACTACTATTATAAGGGTATTTGTAAAGACTGTTTAGAAAATGAACATTTAACTAAAATAACGAATAACTAATTCAACAATTAAAATCTGAAGTAAAATGAAAAAATTTAGATGTACTGTCTGCGGTTACGTATATGAAGGAGACGCAGCTCCTGAGAAATGTCCTTTGTGTAAAGCTCCTGCAAGCAAGTTCGTTGAAGTAGAAGAAGCACAGGCAGGTGGTCCGTTGGTTTTTGCTGATGAACACGTTATCGGCGTAGCTAAAGGATGTGACGACGAAATGATTAAAGACCTGAACAATCACTTTATGGGTGAATGTACAGAAGTAGGTATGTATCTTGCAATGAGCCGCCAGGCAGACCGTGAAGGTTATCCTGAAGTAGCTGAAGCTTTCAAGCGTTATGCATGGGAAGAAGCAGAACACGCTTCTAAGTTTGCAGAATTGCTGGGTGACTGCGTATGGGATACCAAAACTAACCTCGAAAAGAGAATGAACGCTGAATCAGGTGCTTGCGAAGACAAGAAACGCATCGCTACTCGTGCAAAAGCATTGAACTTGGATGCTATCCATGATACAGTTCACGAAATGGCTAAAGACGAAGCTCGTCATGGTAAAGGTTTCGAAGGTTTGTACAACCGTTACTTCAAGAAGTAATCCTGAAACAAGATATAGACATTAAAAAAGGGCTTGCTGATTTTTGCAAGCCCTTTTTTATTCCCCGAAAGAGAATTAGAAGCGTAACCCCAGTGTCAGCAACACTTGGCTACGGGTATTCTTAACTTTCGTAGCTTCGGGAGAACCAATCACTAACTGGTCTCCATCCATATAAGCATTAATGAACGGATGGAAATCCTCCTTGTAAGAAGAGAACTTATAAGCCAAATCCGCATAGAACATGGAACCGCGATAACCGATACCTAACGTATAATTGCTCAATGCTTTCGTATTGGCAAAGTCCGTATCGGTCTGGATAGAATTATAAGGCAAATCTTTATAGGCATCATTATTAAAGATAGCAGACGTATAATTATATCCTGCACGCAAAGCAAACTGAGGTATCACCTTATATTCCGCTCCCAAGCGAATGGTGCTCACCCCCTTCATCATAGGAGTAGTACTGTTTTCATATTCAAAAGTTTCAGAGTAACCTTCCTGATCTTTAAACTTCATAGAAGAGTAGTCCTGATATTCATACTCTGCACCCAATGCCAAGGCAGTACCGATAGTATATCCTAAACTCACATTATAAGTCCATGGCGTCTGAAGCCGGAACTGGCGTACCATGTCCCCTTTCATAATGTCGTAAGTATCTACATTGTATTGACCGATTACACCGCTCCCAATGCCCGATTCATTGGTTATATCCAAATCATTCAGCACATCCGACTCCAAGCGGGCATTTGTCTTATAGTCCAGATTATAGTAAGTAGGCGTATGGATAGCCAAGCCGATTCTCAAAGGAGAATACTCAAAAGGACGTACAATGGCTCCAAATTTCACATCAAATCCGGACCCATGTATCTTATTCCAACTCTGCAAGTTATACCCCTGGCCATTTCCGTAATCCTCATCATAAAAAGTATATTTACTATAATCTATGGCATAGGCTCCTATAGTCATTCCCAAATATACCCGGTCGTTGATATTGAATGAAATGTTGAAATCATACTGATCGATGCCTCCACGCTCTTCCGACCTGAAATTACCATTTCCTCCCCAAAACATACCTCCATATTCTTCGGGAGTGCGATACACCAAATTACCATCCAGATTCTTCACTTGAGTGCCATTTACTATATAAGGAACATAGCCGGAAGGAACACTGCCCTGACCGTCGTGTGCGATAAGATCGGTTATCAGATAACTGTCATATCCCAATGCAGACAACCACCCCACTTCAGGATCGGTATAGATATCACCCGACCAATCCTTTATACCTCCGGCCTGCGCAGCCATATAATCCGTCTGCGTATAATCTCCCAAATTACCGCTCATTGACATATTCTTATAAAAAGATTTTGCCTTATGGTAATTAAAACCGAAATTCACATAACGCAGAGCCGTAGCATTACCTATCTTTGAAGAGAGTACAAAACCTACATTATCAAATGAAGCCCTCGTTTTATCAGAATTCATCTTATATCCCATATAGTTACTCTCCGTACCATATGCAGACAAGCCGAACGACACCATCGCATCATTACTGCGATAAATACCTATACCTGCCGGATTCGTGCCGATGGTAGAAATATCACCGCCCAGCGCTCCCATAGCACCGCCCATACCTACAAAGCGTGCCGTACCGTTTAAATCTTTATTTGTTATCTTGGCAGCATCGTACACAGTCTGTGCACTCATTGGAACTGCTGCCGCCAGCAGCCCCAATGTAGCTAAAGTTATTATTTTCTTCATATCCTACTAATCTTTTTCTATTTAATACTATACCTACCTTCTTCTTGAGGAACCGCCGCCACCGCCGGACGAACGGGTAGAACCACCGCCACCACCGCTGGAATAGCTGCGTGAACTGCTACTGCCACCCGAAGAATAACTACGGGTAGAAGAATTACCTTGTACAGGCGTATAAGAACGGCGGCTACCGCTTTCGGTGGAATAACTGCGAGTTGGCGATGTAGAACTTCCACGATTATATGTGGAGGAGCTTCCTGTAGTTGAGCGTCTTGCGCCTGTAGCATTTACACTACTGCTTCTGCGCGATCCGTTTGTTGAGGTAGACGAACCTACACGCGTACTGCTTGGACGGGTATACGTGCTGCGTCTTGTAGAAGAAGCATCCGTACGGGTAGTTACCCCACTACGAGTTCCCGATGAACGCGTACCCACTACACGTCTGGTTGTTGTACCGTTTTGTCCGCTTCTTCTATAAGATGAAGTTCCCGAAGAACGAACTGAAGAAGTTGAACCGCCACGGGTAACACTTGAACCTGACCTGCGAACCGAAGAAGAGGGACTCCTATAACTGCTTGTTCCCGAAGAACGGCGATAAGTGTACGTGTTGCGAGGCCAATATCCTCCACCCCAATGTCCGCCACCGGGATAATATCCGGGATGATAATGATGGTGATGTCCCCACCAGCCGCCATACCAGCCGCCCCAACCTACACTCCAGCCAAAGCCCCAACTCGGACCATACCAACTGTTCCAACCCCAACCATAATAAGGATAGCCGCCCCATCCATAAGAATTATAACGCCAATCCCACCATAAGCGGTTGGAAAATGTAGGGAATGCATAAGCGTACAATCCATCCGTATATACGTTCCAATCCCATGAGTTCAAGCCATAGACCACATCCCAATAAAGCGGGCTGCTGATGCTGATGGCATAGCGAGGATTGCGGAAGCGGATAATGCGCGTGGCATATTCATAATCATCTTCCGAACCGTCAAAGCCATTCACCCATTCCCCGTCCAGACCATCATATTCTTTTTCGTCCACATAGAGCGTATCATTCTCTTGCGAAAACTCATAGTCCTTGGAGTCATATCGACGGTTGTACTCATCCACATCACGGATATTTCCTTTACGGTCTTTCACTACAATAGTCGTATTGCCCGGCGACGCATAAACCGTAGTCGGCGCATTCGTCTTTACTACAACAGCATCTGTTGCCGGAGTTTTTTTCTTCTCCGCCTTCTCCTCTTTCTTCTTTGAAGGCACGTAGTAAAGGTCGTCATTTACACTTTGAGCGGAGAGTGTCCACGGAAGACACAATGCAAAAAGCGATAAAAAAACAATCTTTTTCATATTCGTTTGGTTTATGGGTTTACAATTCTATACTTTCTCACGTCACAAAGATAATGCCGGGATTTGCCCTGTACAGAAGATTTTCCCCAAAGATTTATAGGGATTTCCCTAAATGCATCTTATCTTTGTACTCAAAACAAATATACGATGAAATATTTAGAATTTATATTCCATACCACTCCCTGCACCGAAACGACCAACGACGTTTTATCAGCGGTATTAGGCGAAGTAGGTTTCGAAAGTTTTGTAGAGCAGGCCGACGGTATCGCCGCATACATCCAAAAGGATTTATACAATGAGGATTCTCTCAAAGAAGCCCTCGCCGATTTTCCCCTGCCCGATACGCAAGTGAAATATACTTATCAGGAAGCCGAAGACAAAGACTGGAACGAGGAATGGGAAAAGAATTTCTTCCAGCCCATCATCATTGGCGACCGTTGTGTCATCCACAGTACATTTCATCATGATGTCCCGCAGGCTGAATATGACATCGTCATCAACCCTCAAATGGCATTCGGCACAGGACACCACGAAACCACCAGCCTCATCATCGGCGAGCTGTTGGACAACGACCTGCAAGGCAAGTCCTTACTCGATATGGGTTGTGGAACATCCATTCTTGCCATATTGGCGCGTATGCGTGGCGCTGCTCCCTGCACCGCTATAGACATAGACGAATGGTGTGTACGCAATTCACTTGAGAATATAGAATTAAATGATGTAGATCTTATTTCCGTTTTTCAGGGAGATGCCTCCACACTGGAAGGCAAAGGACCTTTTGATGTAGTCATCGCCAATATCAACCGCAATATCTTACTGAACGACATGAAGCAATATGTACGTTGTATGCGTCCCGGCTCACAACTATATATGAGTGGCTTTTATGTAGATGACATTCCCGTGATACAAGCGGAAGCTGAACGTAACGGACTACGATTTGTGCATCATCAGGAAAAGAACCGTTGGGCAGCGGTTAAGTTTGTATTGTAAATACAAACTCAATGATTAGCAACCTGAGATTATAGCCATTCTACATGCTTCTGCATACAAAAATAGCCGGAATCATCCCTCAAGAACGATTTCGGCTATCTTTCATAAATACACTATTACATTCAGCCAACTATTCCCTCTTTCATCTTCGACACAATATACCGTACATCATCTTCAGTCACCATCGGTCCACTTGGCAAACATAAGCCTTGCTTGAACAAGCGTTCACTAACACCATTTGTATAGGCAGGATTATCCTTATACACAGGCTGTTTATGCATAGGCTTCCAAAGCGGACGGCTCTCAATACCCGCCATATCAAGCCACACACGCATGGCTTCCACATTGAGATTAGGCTCACAACCCGTATGTGTCGAAGAAGCCTCATGCGTCACACCCGCAGCGCCACCGACAGCACCCTGCACCTTCTCATCATAAGCACGTTCCTCACCTGCCACATGCAGGTCTTCAGCTAGCAATACCGTATTCAACCAATAATTACTGTCATAATCCGCGGAGGGATTCGTATGCAGCATAATCCCCCGCACATCCTTCAGCAAATCCTGATAAAGCGAGCAAATCATCTTATGATGCTTTATATGGGCATCAGCCACAGTCATCTGACCACGGCCGATACCCGCACAGATATTACTCATACGATAGTTATAGCCGATACGCTCGTGCTGATAATAGGGATATGCCTCACGTGCCTGCGTGGCATAGAACATGATTTCTTGCTTGGACTCAGCATCAGGGCAGATCAATGCGCCCCCACCGGAAGTGGTAATCATCTTGTTACCATTGAAAGACAGTACGCCATATTTACCAAATGTACCGCAAATCCGGCCCTTATACCGGCTGCCAAAGCCTTCGGCAGCATCCTCTATAACAGGAATATCATACTTGGCGGCAACAGCCATAATTTCATCCAATCGGGCAGGCATACCGTACAGATAAACCGGAACAATAGCTTTCGGCTTCTTACCTGTCTTGGCAATACGGTCCGCGATGGCCATATCAAGCAGGTGTGGGTCCATATTCCATGTATCCTCCTCAGAGTCTACAAATACAGGAGTAGCACCCAGATAAGTCACAGGATGGGATGAAGCGCAGAATGTAAAGCTCTGTACCATCACCTCGTCACCGGCACCTACACCGCATGCCAAAAGTGACAAGTGTACTGCAGCCGTACCGGAGGACAAAGCCACCACGTGCTTATTCCCACCTACAAAAAACTCCAAATCCTGTTCAAAGCCGTTTACGTTCGGACCGAGTGGAACCACCCAGTTCGTATCGAAAGCTTCGCGTATGAAGTCCTGCTCCTTGCCGCTCATGTGAGCCAGGCAAAGATAAATTCGTTTGTTCATAGAATATATGTGATTTATAAAACTATAGCAACTAAAAAACTGTATTTAATCAGGCAGTTATTAAGAAAACTCTACAAGATAAGGTTTTCCAAACTATGAAAATTAGCAATCTCATATTGAGACTTCATCTTATCAGAAACAGACAACTGCTTATGAATATTCTGTCCGTCATCCAACAAACATATTGTTGTCCACCCCAGCTGATTGGGGGCTATAAAATCTTTCAGAACATTATCGCCTATATAATAATAATCTGCATCCCCATATTTATTCATGAAAAAAAAGAAAGCCTCTGTGGAAGGTTTAGAATAACCGAAATTTTCTGATATGATACAGTTTTCCCAAGATATATATTTGTCAAGTTTCAATGCCTTTATTTTATTAGACTGAGTAACACTCCTGCCATCTGTTATAATTCCTAGGATAATATTTGCTTCATACATTCGCTTTAAAGTGCTCTCAACATTATCTGAAAAAAATATTGTTGGAAAATGTTCCCGGTATGTCTTTAAATATATTTCCAATGGAATTTCTAATTCATATTTGTCATTTACACAGAGAAATACATTTTGTTTTTGCCCATAACAAGAGAGCATATACTCATACACACCTATTTTCCCATATGATTCTCCAATCCACGAGGCAATCTCCATATAAGCAGATTTTAAAAAATCAATCTCCTTATAAAGAGTATCATCCAAATCAAATACGACTACTCTCTTTCTCATAAACAATAACCTCTGAATCGTAGCGTAACATCAAAGTATTATCTAACCATTTATCAAAATATCGAATCTCTTTATCCAAGAAATATTCTTGAATTAAATATTGAGGATAATCAGCTTTGGCATAATAGGATAATGGATATCCACCGCCAAACCGAGGATTGATTTCAATACCAACCACATCATTATCACTTTCTCTATAAAACAGTTGAATACAAATACATCCGATAACTCCCGGCAAATAATTCATCCTCTCCCTTAAATAAGTGACCAAAAAGTTCTTTCTAGTATATCCTTTGTTGATTTCTCCTGCACGTATTTCAATTCTTTCTCTAGGAACAATAGACTTGACATAATGGTCCCGACCATAATACATATCCACTGTAAATTCTTTGTATTCAATCTTATCAATATACTCCATGAATATCAATTTAGGATGATGCATTATCTCCGGGGTTAGCTCATCGGGACTCCTCACCACAAATAGGTCTTTAGATAACGAACCATCATAAGGTTTCGCAAATAATGGAAAAATTGGATGAAACTTATCAATTGGTTTAGGAACACGAATACCCAATTTCTGCAGAAAGTCTCCGGTATTGCGTTTATCCCTGCAAAGTTGAATAAAAGATATATCAGAGACGATAACAGAGATATGTCTATCACTAAATTTATCTTTATTTTCAGATAAGACAAGCAACTCTGTATCAATAGTCGGTATCACCATTCCAATATGATTATCAATACAGATTGACAATAGAGTATCTACATATTCCGGTTCTGTCACTCTAGGAACTTTAAAACATTTATCAGATATGATTCCGGCTGGTGCTAAAAACGGATTCATATCTGTAGTATATACCATAGCATCAATATTACAAGCCGTTAAGGCTTTTTTAAATAACTCTACAAGTACAACACGTTTTCCTGCGGAAGTAATCAATATATTTTTCATTCACTCAATTGTTACCGGTAAAATATTCCATTGTTGCCGAAGTCTCAGAGCTGATACCCTCCCTTACAAACACTTTCTTTATCGTTAAAAGGATGATTTTCAAATCAAGTAGGAATGAGCAATGGTCAACATACCAAACATCCAATTCAAACTTTTTTGTCCAACTAATAGCATTACGCCCGTTCACCTGTGCCCAGCCTGTAATACCCGGACGAACTTCATGCCTACGCGCTTGTTCTTTATCATACAAAGGAAGATATTGGGGAAGCAAAGGGCGAGGACCTATTAAAGCCATATCGCCTTTCAGTACGTTTATTAATTGCGGTAATTCATCCATAGAAGTAGAACGGAGAAACTTACCTACATTTGTCAAACGTTTCTCGTCCGGTAATAAATCACCGTTCACATCACATTCATCAGTCATCGTTTTAAACTTGATAACTTTAAATATCTTACCTTTTTTCCCCGGACGTTGCTGCATAAAGAAAACTCCTGCTCCCTTATTAGCAAAATACAACCAAATGATTAAAAGTAACAGTATCGGCCAAATGATTGCCAACACACAGAATACAATTAGGAAATCCAATATGCGTTTCAGAAAATGAGAATACATAACTACTCAAAATGTTTCATTATTATCCGGTAACTATTTTGTACCGTATAGTTAGCACACAAATAAGAATAACCTTTCTTACCCATAATTTTCATCAAATTCTTATCCGATGCCAATTTATCAACCATCCTCCTAAATTCATTCAAGTTTCCGCTTTCAGTACACATCCCATAACCGTTGACTTCTGCTATGCGTCCAATATCCGTATTCAAATCTGTTGCAAACAATACCGGCATCTTGTGTTCAAGGTAAGAAAGCAAACGGGAAGGATAATTAGGAATTGTAAAACGTCTGTCTAAAAATATCAAACCCACATCGCACACTTTCACTAAGTCGTCATATTTCTTTTTGGGAAGAGAAGATATCAAACAAGAATTGCGAGGAGAATTGATTTCAAAAAACTGTTTTATCCGGTCATACTCAGTACCATTACCCACTATGACAAAATAAGTATCAGTCCTTGTCTCATTAGCGGCAATTACATCCATCAGAAAACCGATTCCTTGCGGACGCCCTAAATTACCACCATAGATAAACAAAAGTTTATCCGAGGGAATATTTAATTTATCAAGCAATGCTTTTCTATTTATCCGACACTCATTATCACCTTTCAATTCTATACTATTAGGACAAATTTCCACCTTGTCCGCATTTACCGAAGGATTGTGCTTCAATACATAATCCACATTTGCAGGAGACATACAACCTATATAATCTGACAACTGATATAATTGTTCCTCTTTTCTACGAAACAGTTTGTAAAACAAGCTTTTCTTAGAAAACATACCCAAGTCAACTGCATTCTGAGGAAATATATCTTTCAATAGCAGATAGGTTTTCGCTCCACACCGTGTTTTCAAAGAAGTTATTACTTTATTGAAAGTAATCGGAGGAGTGGAATATAATATCAAATCAAATTTTACATCTTTCCAATATTTGTGTATCGCCCGTTGATATTGATACTCCAACAACAATGTTCCGACACCTTTCTCTATCAGATTTGTCTTTTGAATATTCAGAGTTTTAACTTTCAATATCTCAGCACCACAGTTTTTTTCCAATGCAGTCGGTTGATGAAGGCGTCTTTCGGCAGGGACTGCAATATACAAAGAATGTCCGTTACGAATAAATTCGCGCATCAAGTCTGTGTAAATGCCCCGTTCTGAAATATCAGAAATATAGCCCAATGTCAAAAATAAAATATTCATCCTAATCGAATCAATATTTTCTCCAAATCATCTTATTCACCACCCCTGTATAACTCTGTATCAGTTTCACCACCTTAGTTGATACATTCTCATCACAGTAAGTCGGAACCGGAATACCATAATCTCCGCCAGCATTCATTTCAACGGCAGTATCCACAGCCTGTAACAGCGATCTCTCATCAATACCCGCCAAAACAAAGACACCCTTATCCAAAGCCTCGGGACGCTCTGTACTAGTACGGATACATACCGCCGGGAAAGAATGCCCCACAGAAGTAAAGAAAGAGCTTTCCTCAGGAAGGGTACCGCTATCACTCACCACAGCATACGCGTTCATCTGCAAACAGTTATAATCATGGAAACCCAGAGGTTCGTGCTGCACCACACGGCTGTCAAGTTCAAAGCCGCTTGCATCCAGCCGCTTCCGGCTGCGGGGATGACAACTGTAGAGAACAGGCATGTCATACTTCCCTGCCATGGCGTTAACGGCATTAAACAACGAAAGAAAATTCTTTTCCGTATCAATATTCTCCTCCCTATGGGCAGACAGGAGAATATATCTGCCTTTTTGAAGTCCCAACCGATGATGGATATCCGAAGATTCGATTGCCGCCAAGTTTTCATGTAACACCTCAGCCATCGGAGAGCCTGTTACATAAGTACGTTCCTTTGCCACCCCCGAAGCGTTCAGGTATCTCCTTGCATGTTCAGAATAACAGAGGTTCACATCGGAAATTATATCCACAATACGACGGTTCGTTTCTTCCGGCAGGCATTCATCGAAGCATCGGTTGCCTGCCTCCATATGAAAAATCGGAATATGAAGCCGCTTGGCACCTATTACGCTGAGACAGGAATTGGTATCGCCCAACACCAGCACAGCATCCGGCTGCGTATGTACCATCAGCTTATAACCCGCATTGATGATATTGCCCATCGTAGCCCCCAAGTCATCGCCCACAGCATCCATGTACACATCAGGCTCCTGTAACTGAAGGTCACGGAAGAAAATGCCGTTCAAATTATAGTCATAGTTCTGACCCGTATGGGCCAAAAGACAGTCAAAATACTTCCGGCATTTATTGATGACCGCAGCCAGACGGATGATCTCGGGACGGGTACCCACAATAATCAAAAGTTTCAGGCGTCCGTTTTCCCGAAACTTGATATTAGAATAATCTGTTTTCACTTCCATTGTTTAAACTTTTTCAAAATACGTATCGGGCTTACGGGAATCAAAACATTCATTGCACCACATGACGGTCACCAAATTCTCCCTCTCGCTCAGGTTAATGATGTTATGCGTATAGCCTGGAATCATCTCCACGGCTTCCATCCTGTCACCGCTGACCTCAAACTCTATGATTTCTTCACTGCCTATCTTACGGAGTTGAATCAGACCGTGACCGCTCACCACTACAAATTTCTCGTTCTTGGTATGGTGCCAGTGTTGACCTTTGGTGATACCGGGCTTGGAGATATTCACAGAAAACTGCCCCCTGTCAGACGTGCGGATGATTTCAGTAAAACTCCCGCGTTCGTCCACATTCATCTTCAAGGGATAGATAAACTTCTCTTCCGGCAGATATGACAAATAAGTGGAATAAAGTTTTTTTGTAAATGCATCTCCCAAATCAGGTACGCTCAAATCGGTGTGCATATCCTTAAAACCGGTTATAAGCTCCACAATGCCGCCAAGAGTGATGGTATGCATCACCGGCACTTCGCAATAATCTCCTGTACGGTGTTCCTCCCCGTTCAATGCCGCAACCAATTCATCAACCACATCATCCACATACACCAGATTCATTACCACATCAGGGTCGTTCACCAGAATGGGCAAATCACGGGCTATGTTATAACAGAAGGTAGCCACAGCACTGTTATAGTTGGGACGACACCACTTACCGAATACATTCGGAAAACGGTATACTAAAACTTTTGCCCCGGTCTCCCGGCCGTAATCAAACAGCAACTGTTCCCCGGCACGTTTGGACTCGCCATATGGATTGTCCAAAGCCGCCTGTACAGAGGAAGAAATCATGACCGGACAAGTATTGTTATGTTTCTTCAATGCACTCAGCAGTGTGGAAGCGAAACCAAAGTTACCTTCCATAAATTCCGTACGGTCTTTAGGACGGTTCACACCTGCCAGATTAAAGACAAAATCAGCCTGCCTGCAATAAGAATCAAGGTCGGAAAGGTCGCTATCAAGGTCATACTCAAAAACGGTCAGAGATTTCCCGGATAGCGCATGTTCCTTTGCCTTCCCACTACCGATATTATGCAGTTGGGATACAAGATTTCGGCCGACAAACCCTTTGGCGCCGGTTACTAGAATATTCATAATAAAAATTGGGAAAGTTATTTATTCACTTTTGATTTCCGAACTCTTCGCTTTTTCCTCCAGTCCAAGGTCCTCGCGAATGAAGCGCAACTTCAATAACAGTTTCTTCATGCCTTCCACATCCAGACGGGCGGTATTGTGAGAATGGTAGTCTTCTATCCGGGCAATGTTTTCGTTGCCCTCCGTAAAGAATTTGTCATAATTCAAATCCCGGGTATCGCAAGGAATGCGATAATAGTCACCCATGTCAATGGCCTTTGCCATTTCTTCACGCGTAACCAAAGTCTCATACAGTTTTTCACCATGACGGGTACCTATGGTTTTCACTTCCGTTCTGCCATAGGCAGGATTTATCTGTGCATATGTTTCCTTCAAGGCTCGGGCAAGGACATCCAAAGTAGCTGCAGGAGCTTTCTGAACGAACAGGTCACCGTTATGCCCGTGCTCAAACGCATAAATAACCAAATCCACGGCATCATCCAAAGTCATCATAAAACGGGTCATATTAGGATCCGTTATCGTAATGGACCTGCCGTTTTTTATCTGTTCTACCCAAAGAGGAATAACAGAACCACGGCTTGCCATGACATTCCCATAACGGGTACAGCAGATAGTGGTTTGTGCGCCATCGCCCAAAGCACGCCCCTTGGCTATTGCAACCTTTTCCATCATAGCCTTACTGATACCCATCGCATTGATGGGATAAGCCGCCTTGTCAGTGGAAAGCACCACCACATTCTTGACCCCGTGGGCTATGGCGGATTCCAGCACATTGTCCGTACCGACAACATTGGTCTGTACAGCCTGCAACGGAAAAAATTCACAACTCGGTACTTGCTTCAATGCTGCCGCACTGAACACATAGTCCACTCCCATCATCGCACCGTCCACACTCTGGCGGTCACGCACATTACCGATATAGAACTTTACTTTCGGATTCTGCAGGTGATGACGCATGTCATCCTGCTTTTTCTCATCGCGACTGAAAATACGGATTTCCTTTATATCGGAATCGAGAAAACGACGTAGAACAGCATTACCGAAAGAGCCTGTACCACCAGTTATAAGGAGGACTTTGTCTTTAAAAATTGACATATATTTTAATCTTTATATATTATTATTAATTTCATTATCATACATTAATATCAATTATCATCAAATCAAGGTCGTGCTTATTAGTTGCCACAGGTTGAAAATAAAGCTTGCTTGTTGAATTAAGCCCGTAAGGAAAACGAATTACGCCAAACTGAAATAGATATGGCCATATATCTTTTTTTTCTTTATAGATATCCTTAAAACCAGTTATAACAGATCCAACATAAAGATGAGAATACATATCTTTAATACCTTCCCCCCTCTTACGGCTAATCAACAAATTTAAAATACTATTATTACGCCCATCGGGCTCTACAGTGGTAGAAAAAGCAAACTTATCACCTATTTGACAACCATATATACAAGAGCCATTAATCTGACAAATAGTCTCCATTGAAAAATCTTCTTTCATCAAGTATATATAATTTGGTGAAAATGGGGCATCAGTAGCATACAACAGCCCTTCATTTACAGGAAAAATTACACATCCTCTATACTTTTGATTATTACAAAGTACTCGTTCAACTTTTTTGAAATTATTCGTAATTTTCCATATTGCAGAAGCCTCATCAAAATCTCCCGTAAACGCCCATAGGCAGTCGCGATATGGATCTGCTACAATATTATGAACATGATTGATTTCTCCTGACTTAAAAGTATGAACTATATCCCATTTATCAATTTCAGTTCTTTTATAAATATGAACAGGTTCCTTGTCTATATTATCCCTATATCCTCCAAAACAAATACAATCATCAAACCCTTTTATACTTTTTACATTTGTAAAAATCAAAGGACGTATTCCATTCCCAATATAATATCCTTTCGACAGTTTTTTTTTCAAAAAATCATACTCATAAATATGATTACCAACATTCAATAAGACACGTTTATCATCAATCGTTTCTGCAACACGAACGCCCAATCTAAAAAGGCGAAAAAAGAGATTAATTCTTCCAATATATCTTTCTTTCTTACTCCTTATTATTTCATATCTTGTAACAATTTCTCCATCTCTTATAACTATTAGTTTACCGTATTGGTAACATATTAAATCGCCAGAAGTAAGAAAACATAATGGAGTTATATTATTTTTTACTATATGATTCATCGTTTTACGTGAAGTAGCCAAAATAACTTTCCAGAAAAATAATACAAATAAGCCGCTAAATCCTTCAATCTTAAAAGAATTCTATATTTCGGAACAATTATACAAGGATAATTAGTAACTAACGAACCAAATTTTTTCTTATAACTTCGATTACCTACCATATCAAATTCCGTACAACCGCGTTCTCTCCAATAACGTATAGCTGTATAAATCATATACTCATTAGGCCTGTAATGTTGATATTCTCTTAAACTAGCTCCGCCCCAAAAGAACATTTTCCTATTAAAACCTGGAAAGATTGACGTTGCAATGCTTTTTCCTTCTGGATCAAGCACTCTCAAACAATAGACATTATTAACTTTCGATAGATGTTTCAGCAAGCATTTAACCTTATCAACTGTATATGTCGGAACTAAGTTCTGCTTTGCAAAAACATCTATCAATTGTTCATAGAACTCCTCCGCAAATGCATCATCAGGAATAGCTTCTTTTATACGCGCCCCCCTCCTCTCAAATTGTTTAATAAAATTCCTACAATCATTTTTCATTCTTTTGTATTGCATTGCATCATCCACTTCTATTCCTAACTCTAAAGTTTCAACCATTCTTATAGACGCATTGATATTTTTTATTAATTCCAATTCCTCTTTATCAAAATCCCTGTCACAAATTTGTAAGTATATACAAGAGGTCTCTTTCATAACAAAAGGTATAAGTTCTTGCAGGATTTTAGTTTTTTTAGAGGAATCAACTACATCTAATCCCATGTAAGGAGTGCTCCAGCCAGCAAATGGACTTCCTACGATTTTTAATCCAAACTTCCTAACAACTAATGCTGAAAAAAAACCTATAAATTCCCCATCTTTAGAAATCTCCAAAATATATGGTTTAGCTTTAGAATCTTCAGCTATAAAATCTATCCACTCTTTTGTAGTAAATATAGATTTATTAGGGAAATTGTTAAATACCCCCTGTTAATTTCACTTAAGTCCCTTTTAACAAACGTATAAATCATAATTATGAGAAATATGCTACTCAGTTAATAATCAATTTACTATAAGAATGCGTTTCTCTCTTCTCTATTGGTGGCAAAGTCATATAATCCCCATATAGATTTTGCAGATATCTATTATAGTCTCTTGGAATTAATACATTTAATCCTTCAAACTCTGCTTGATATGGCGGCACAAAGCATTTTGTTTCTAACATTTCTCCTAAATATAGCTTACGACCAACTGCAACAGTAGAATATTTCGAGCTTTTTCTACTTGAAATAATTCTATCACACAAATTTGACCATATACGAATAGGCACAACTGTGAAAAGTAAACCTATCAGATTAACTATCCAATAGATAATAATAGTTCCAATCTTATTATGCATTAATCTTTTAAAATCTGAATCTTTGGCTCTAAATGCTTTTACAGAGAATAGTATACCTCTGAATATAATTGCTAAATAGTGCTTAAAATACCTAGCTAATACATTGTTGGGAACATCATCAATGGGAAATATATCAATATGTATACCAGAATCTTCGATAGAATTTACATATCTAACTACAGTACTTTTTTTTACGACTTGTACAAAATAATTACTTTTCTTTGAATGCGGACCAATTATATAATAATCCTCTCCCATAGCTTCTTCAAATATAGATATAAATATATTATAGTCCTTTCTAAACATTAGCAGATCAATATCATCATCCCAAGGAATAAATCCATGGTGTCTTATTGCCCCTAAAGCACTACCACCTGCCAACATACAAAGTAAGTTGTTTTTTTTGCAAACAGTATCTATATCTTTATATATGGACAAAAGACATTCTTTCATCCGTTTATTATCTTCTTCTGATGGTTCATAAAAAGCATTACCAGGTAATGCCTTATTTATATAATTTATCAATTTCATATAATTACAAATTACTTAATACGTTAATCGTCTGACTAATTCCATCCTCAATAGAATATAACGGTTTCCAACCTAATTGTTCTATTTTCGAAGGATTAAGTACCGCCTTTGTAACGGAAGAATATCCCTTTGATTCTATATCTGTTGCTGTTTGTATTATAACCTTTTGGCCTGCTACTTTTGCTATTCTATTTGCTAATTCAGATATTGTAATAACACTATCTCTATTAGCTACATTATACGCATTACCCGATTTTCCATATAGTAATATTGTAAAAATTGCGGTAGCACAATCTGCAATATAACAATAAGAACGTAATTGCATCCCCTTACTTTTCATTATTATATCTTCATGCCGTAAAGCATTATTTATAAATTGAGATACCGCTCTATCATCATTTTCCATCATCGTATGACCATAAATATGACATGGTCTTGCTATAACAACTTCTATATTTTTTTGCTCTTGGTATGCTATACACATTGTTTCTGCCGCCCGTTTACTAATGGGGTAACAAGAGCGTATAAGTAATGGATCTATTGGACCACTATACGACTCAATAAAATCATTACCATCACTCTCTCCATATACTTCACCAGAAGAGATATAAAGTACTTTAGCATGAGAAATCTCAGCTAAATTCAACATATTAACTACTCCCTCAATATTAGCCTTCATTGTATCAATAGGATTAGATATATACTTTGCAGGAGAAGCACTACTTGCCCCATGAATAATGTAGTCTATGGGAATTTCTACAGAAATCGGAATTGCAACATCATGTTGAATATAATAAAATAAAGAATTATTCCAATATATAGAAAAACGTTTCATAGCCATTGTTTTATTCCTATTCATTGCAATAATTCTTATATTTGCATCACTATACAGATTTAAATACATCAATATATCAACGATATAAGAACATATTAGCCCTGTTGCTCCAGTAATCAGTATAGACTTATTTTTCAACTCTGTAAAAGGAAGTTTTTCAGCAACCTTTTTTAGTTCTTCATTCAAATAATTATTCATGTTTGATATTATTTTAGACCCTCTTCTTTTCTATAATTTAACAGAGAAGTGAAAATTTCAATATCATCAAGCGTTGTTATCTTTAAATTTCGTTCTGATCCTTTGGAAAAATACACTTTTTCTCCTAAACGACACATTAAATCACAGGATGCTACAGTATCATTTATGCCACGCAATTCAGCTTCCTTGTGTGCCCACATTAATTTCTCTAAAGTATATGTATGTGGAGTTTGTGTTCTTAATAACTGATCACGTGGAATATTTATAACAGATGAGATTCTGTCTTCGGATTTAAACACGACTTCTACACATGGAACAACAGCTACTGCACTCCCATATTCTTTTTGTTTTGCCAGACTATCTGAAATAATCTCTTGACTAACCATTGGCCTATTTCCATCGTGTACCATGACCACATCATTAGGAGAACAGTACTTATATATTTCTTGTAATCCATTTTTTATTGATTCTTGCCCACTATTTCCACCTGAGACAACCCATTTCAATTTTGTTATATTATATTGTCTTGCATATGCCCATATAATATCAATCCATTTTTCCAATCCAACCACAATTATAGCATCAATACTAGGATGACATTGGAATGCTTCTAATGTATATATTAAGATAGGTTTATTTTTTATGTGAATAAATTGTTTAGGAATGTCTTGATGCATCCGCGTACCAGTCCCTCCAGCTGTCAATAATACAATATTCATATTTCAATATTTATACATTTATTTTCCTTCTAATGAGCTTCTCAATGCCTTTATATAAGCTTTACCCCACTTTAAATCCGGTTCAATATAATTTCCTTCAGCCCATTCATTCCAAGATTTTAAGAATATTATTTTATTCTCCTCTTTTTTATTTTTAATTCTTTCTAGAATCATATCTATATGTTTCTTAAATAATTCAGGAGTGGAATTATCATAAATGTAAGCTCCAGGTCCCCTTCTTGGGGAATTATCCCAACACGGAATTATATTAGGAAAAATGTTTTCCCGCTCATATAATGACGAGTCTATTTTCAAAATCGCATTCTTATATGCAATTCGGTTTAATGGATATCCTAATAAACGTGAAACATTTCTTGTGATTTTCCGGTAATATCTATTTAATATATTCCCTTCAATATTCCAAGATGAATATAATCTACACAATGAAATCGCGTCATACTTTTTTATTTCCTCTTTTTCAACTAAAGATTGATCCTCAAGATTAGCGATAAAATAAAAACCTGGCAAACCGTTTTTTACAGCTAAATCATTCCATATAGTCTTAAACAGATCAAAATTAGGTATATCAACAGGAGAATAAATCAAAAATAACAACCGTCCATGTATTTTGAAATACCTTTCATCTTTAAATATTGGTAACATTGTGTTAAAATGGTTGACTATATCCTCCTTTCCTGGATATGTCTGCTCTATTAATAGCTTGGGGACAATTGTTTGTTTATCAGAATTCCATGATTTATTATACCATGAATGATTTGCCCACCCTAAACAAAAAGGGAATTTAGGAGTTTGTAAACGAACAACCTCTTTTAAAGGATATTCTAATAATTCCTTACCTTTGCCAAACCAATAATGCCAATAGCAAAAGGCTGCAATTCCTGCCTCTTTTGCCAAAATTGCTTGTTCCTCACGAATCTGAGGCAAACGCAAATCGTAATAACCTAAATCCGCAGGAATGCGTGGCTGATAATGCCCATAATAATATCTCTTGGCCTTACCAACACTCGTCCATTCTGTAAATCCTTTACCCCACCAGGAATCATTTTCTGGTATTGGATGAAATTGAGGTAGATAAAATGCAATAACTTTCGCTTTCATATGTTGTTATTATTTAATATTTTCACCACCTTAGCTGGACATCCAGCCACGACAGTGTAAGCTGAAATATCTTTAGTAACGACTGAATTCGCAGCCACAACGACTCCTTTTCCAATATGAACCCCTGGTAATATGGTTGCTTTTTCACCAATCCATACATGATCTTCTATTACAATCTCCCCCTTAGAATATAAATCTCTATTTAAAGGTTCAATAAGAAGATCCTCATATATGCACTGACCATGAGAATTATCTGTAATTAGCACCCTGCGCCCTATTAATACGTTATTTCCAATTATAATTCTATTAGCAGACGTGATATGACAATCATCGCCTATGCTAGTACCATTTCCTATCACTATTTGTGGATTATATTTTTTATCTCTATATCTAGTCCACGCAGTTAAAACTATATTTTTCCCAATAAAAACATTTTCACCAATACTAATTTCCTTCCCCCCCCTTAACATACAAACAGGATAAGTTATCAATATATTTTTACCACATTTTCTGAACACGACAGACATATAGCTTGAATATACGATATTCCGTATTGACTTAATCTTATTGCAAAAAAGAAATGGTACTACTATACTTAATAAAATACCCAATAATCTACCGCATAATAAAACGAATCTCAGTATTCTGTTTGAAAGCATTCTCATCTGTTCAAATTTGTCCTATGGCTTAATTCCCGTTGCTCATCTATTTTTTTTGTAAATATGCTACTGTATGGATAATATCTAGAATATTTTTTTACACTATCAGGACACATAGTGGAACTCATATAATATGTTGACTTATACATACAATAACATAATACAAAAAATAAAAATGCCCATTTAATATATTTAGCGCTAAAAATTTTTTTTGATATTAAAACAAACACATCAACATATAAAATCAAAATAATAATAATGATATAATTGTTAAACCGTAGAAATATTGGCATTTTATACATCAGTGCACATATGAATGCATACAAAATAGCAAAAAAAGCATATTCTTTACGGATATTATTCTTAAATAAAACATAGAAAGAAAATAGAGGCAATACGCATGATATACATATCAATAAATATTTTATAGTGGATATATTATTACTGGTGCCATAATTTTCTGAAAGCAAATATCCTTCCAATTTATCCAAAGCTTTCACATCTATATATAATAAGTTGGCAAGAATCGTGTTTAAATCAAAATTATAGAAAGCGATAAATAATACTATCAAACCATACACAATGAAGTGTTTTGCTATATTTAACTTAGAGAATAAAGGTAATAAAAATAAGAATATTGCAGATTCATGAAACAAAAATGCTGCTGTCGCATATAAATAATATTTCAGCCATTTCTTTTGCAAAAAATCATCAAATGCCAATAAGAAGAAAGATATGGAAATGCTTTCTCTCATAATCTCAAAATTAGAATTTGTATAGAAAGCAAAATAGTATAACAATAATGCTGTAAATACATATTTTGTATGCTTAAATATAAAATTTGCATATACAAAATTTATCCAAAGAGAACATAACAACTTTAAAAAAGAAAAACTTCCTCCTATAGTTTTAACTATAGATAAAAGAAGTACCCAACCTAATTGCCGTCCCTCATCAAGAAAATTAAAATTTTGGCAGTACGAATTATATAAAGATTTGTATTCATCATATTCTGCCATATACACAACTGTATCAGCGCCTAATCTATAACTTAAGCCTGAAACAAATGTCAATAACAAAACGATATAATAGAAATAATACAATCGATTTTGTATGTTCCCATTAACATCATAACGAATAACGCCATATAAAAGTAGCAAGAAAAGGAATACATAAATCATCTATAATGATTTTTTATCATCAAAAAAGCTCCTTTAATTTGTATTCTATTTTTCATTATAAAAACAGAATATAGTAGTAAACATACTATAAACGAAAGAACGGACATTTCTTTTGCATTTAAAAATATGAAACTAGCTACATATATAATTGCAAATAATGAATTTTCAAATAATTTTAATTCAAATATTTTATTAAGATATATAGTCGTTACGATATTTTTAATCACTATCGATATTAATATGGAAAGTAATACGATATTAATACTATCTAAATACACTCCCAACAATGAACACATAAAAGACACAGCAAGCGCTAATAAATTAACATACAAAAATAATCGTTCCTTTCTATATGACTTCAAATATGGATTAAGTAATATTTGATTTTTTCCTTCAAAAATACATATTGGTAATAAAAAAATCAAATAGCCTATACTATCTTCATATTGTGGTAACCAACGAGCTAATATGTAGTTGATAGGTAGATAGAATAATAACACTGATAAAAAGAAAACGTCTATTAATAAATAGGAAGATACATATATCATATTTCTATTTTGCTCATTCATTCTTTTAATGAGTGGAAACATAACAATCCCTATTTGAGATAAAAATACGATAAAGAAATTAACAACAGATAACATCAAAGAAACTTTACCAAAAACAATTAATCCCCAATATTTATCTATTATAAACCGACTTGCACCAATCAACAAAAGACTTGCTATATTTGCAAAAAGCAAATTGATGCCCACACGAATATTATCAAAATATTCATATAATAGACTTTTGGAAAAACAAACTTTAAAAGTAAAGAAATCCCTTATTGTGGCTAAACAATACAATAAAGAAATTAACTTAGAAGTTAAACAAGCATATATATACAAAGAGTAATTATTTATACCCCATATAATAAGAATTAGAATAAAAAATAACAATATCAGCTTATCAACCAAAATAATTTTAACAAATGTTTTTATTCGCCCAGTTGCTTGATATAAATAAATCCAAAAGCCTAATATATTTGATAAAATAATATCAATGACTATTAATTTATATACTAATTCCCGATTATTTTCTACAGATTCTAATGCTAATAAATAGTTTAAAACAAATGCTATTAAAAAAATATAGACAATAAATATTAAAAACTGCCCAGAAATTTCCTTACTAGTTTCACATAAATTCTTTCCACCATATTTTAAATATATCCCATCCGTCAATCCTAAATGAAAAAAACCAGCATAAGATGTATAAAATAAGAATAGTTGCCAATAAGAATAACCTTCTATACCCAAAACTTTTGGCACAAACAAAGCAAGTAAGAAACTTAAAACAAAAGATAAGATTTGTGCTGAAAAAGTATATACTATATCACTAATGAAAGGCTTCATATTAGTAATTGGACTATATATTTTTATGTTTTAAACTACAGCAGTGAAAGTCGACCTTATTATCGTTTTGTGTAATATGACCTTTTTAAATGCTTACAGAAGTTATCAAAAATAAATATTTATTTTTTAAAACATAACATAAAAGCATCATTTTTATTACACTAACAAAAAACCTTGCGCCAACCTGTCACCACGCTTGCATAACCTTTTTTTACATCTATACCTACGCGCGCAGAAGGGAAAAAGCTCCTCAAAACAAACAAACGAAAGACTTGTGTTTCCTGCACACACATAAAAGAAAAACCGTACAGCTAGGTAGCAGGGTCTCAAACGGTACTACTTGTTGCAACAGTCCAGACAGATACGTTCACACAACTCCTTTAGCACAATCAACAGTACTGCGTCATCGTAACACGACAAGAGTTCATCTATGGCATCAGTGGATTGTTCCATAACACAGACAAAAGCCAGAATTTGAGTTCTTTTTAAATCTGCATAAGTCTGCTACTCATTCCGGTGCACTGACGCACAACACGATCAGTCAAACAAACGCTCCACATACCTCTATTGCCTCCTGCAACATACTCAGGAAGTCTTCTAATTCGATATTGGGAGCAAAATCTACGTTTTGTTTTACTCCATAAAGATAAAACAAGCAATTATGAAATACGGGAAATTACTCCCAACTTCACGGCATATTTACGGCGAGGTATCACAAAAAGACACCCAATAATAGAAAACCACTCAGTAAGCTTTCTCAAAGGTCGTTATACAGACACGAGTTTTACGAAAATACTCTTACCGCCTGCCTTTTTAAAATTCTGCTTTGTCATTCTAATATTCTATATTTTAATTATAGAGTTATACTCTACGAACACCCTACCCTTCCACCTCTTCCCACGGATAGGGATTATCCACCACATTCTGAAATTCATCGACAGCCTCCCGCTGTTCGACAGTCAGTGATGCGGCATCCCAAGATGCGATAATCTCACGGGCAACATCCGCCAAAGGTTCATCGTAAACCTCACCATAGCAAGCCGTAAGCAAACGGAGTTTCAACAATGAAGCGGGAAGAGCTTCAAGAATATCCCAACAGCGGTTCAAAATCTCCTGAATATGTTCCTGCTTTTC
>NZ_JAHBBW010000019.1 GCF_018390535.1 Bacteroides propionicigenes
TGATTATTTTTTTGCAACACTAAGTTAAGTGAATCCTCTGACATGGCAAAATCCTGAGCAACTTTTTGTTGCTCAGGTACTTAAAAAAAATATTTTATAATAGTGTTGCGGAATTAAGGTTTTTCATCTTATTGCGTTTTAGTCGTTTGTCAAATAACCACGGAGAAGCGTTCCGCTATCCTCTCGTTCAGCACACGGGTGTCGGCATTTATCTTGTCGTCAGTCACTTTGGCATAGATTTGGGTCGTCTCAATCCGGGCGTGTCCCAACATCTTGCTGACCGTTTCAAGCGGAACCCCATGTCCGAGCGTGATTTCGGTCGCATAGGTATGGCGGCCGGCATGAAAAACCAGCGGACAGTCTATGTCACAGAGTTTTGCGATACGTTTTAAGTTAAGGTTCATCGTGCTGTTGGAATACATGGGTAGCAGTTTCCCGTCCGGCGCTGTGTCCCTGTATTTCTCCATGATATGTAACGGCAGGTCCAGCAGGGGGATTTCAAACTCGACTCCGGTTTTCCGGCGCGAGCTTCTGATCCACCATGTGCCGTCATCGGCAAGTGACAGATGCTCTTTCGACAGAAGCCGCATATCACTGTACGGGATGCCGGTGTAGCATGAGAAGAGGAACAAATCCCGTGTGAGATAAAGGTTCGGTCTGTGAAGAGGCATGGTCATAAGCCGTTGCAGTTCCTCGGATGTGAGATACCTCCGTTTCTGTTTCGGGCGCACGGGTTCATAGCCGGTAAACGGGTAGGTGGTGATGATGCCGTCCGCTACGGCTTCACCAACGATGATTTTCAACTGCACGGTCAGGTTGATAATCGTTCCCGGAGAGAGGCGACAATCTGTCCGAAGGTGCGAATCGTAATCCTGTATGAAGGAGAGGGTCAATGCCGAAAACGGGATATCCGACAAGTTGTACTTTTCCCGCATGAACCTTTCCACATGGTTGTAGGCGTTCCGATAGCTTCTCAAACTGCCTTCGGTCCGGTTTACACCCACGCGCTTCGCGAAGTTCTCAATAAACGTGCGGAAGTAGCTCAATAACGTTGTCTGTTCACCAGCCATACCCAACAGCAGACTTTTGACATCATCCGCAGTCACACTGTCACGAACAACCGACAGTTCAGCATAGATTCCCAATGCCATCGCACGGATTTCATCCAGCCGATTGTTGATTTCCTTCGCCTTCACACTTTTGCCTGAAGCACGCCCCGAACTCCATATTGCCTGCGGCACACGGAGTTTCAGGCTGAAAGCCGCTTCAGAATACTTGCCGATGTTCAGCCTTGCCATTACAGGACACATACCATCGGCATCCGCCTCGCTCTTTTTGAGGTAGAACGACACCTTTACATTCGCTTGTTCCATAACCTTTTACTTTGTTTGCAAAATTACCGGATATCGAGCAAATGAACGGCATGACGAATATAGCGGAATATGGAAAGAAGCTCCATGCGTAACATTCAGAACCCGTATTTTTTCCCTTTAGCGAAAAAAGCATTAACTTTGTACTCGCAAAATATGAGTGAAACAGCGTTCTTTACGGTGATGTCAGTGGCAGTGCATAGACCTTTTTCCAATATTGTTTTCGACCTTGAACAGGCAACGGATAAGTAGCAATTTATTTTCCTAACTCCTCCAAAACGGGGCAAAACCATATAATGGACGAATATAGGTAAAACCTACATATCTCCCTTTTATTCCAATAGTTTGCATTATTCCTGCGAAATCCATCCGTATGTGAGCGAGTTTCCGTATCTTTGAACCATTGGAAACAGCCAGTATAAGATAACGACCCGGCAGATGAGGTTGTGATTTGCTTTCATTTTAGTATCTTTGAACCATTGGAAACAGCGAACCGAGTTGAGGTTGTTAATCATTTCTCGTTGTGATTTGCTTTCATTTTAGTATCTTTGAACCATTGGAAACAGCTGCAATTATCGGAAACTACTTCGCAGATTGTTGTGATTTGCTTTCATTTTAGTATCTTTGAACCATTGGAAACAGCCAACAATCAATAATTTCGGTAAAATTAAGAGTTGTGATTTGCTTTCATTTTAGTATCTTTGAACCATTGGAAACAGCGCCAACAATTAAAAATCTAACAGAATACTAGTTGTGATTTGCTTTCATTTTAGTATCTTTGAACCATTGGAAACAGCAATAAATCGAAAATTAAGAGAAGAAAAAGAGTTGTGATTTGCTTTCATTTTAGTATCTTTGAACCATTGGAAACAGCAAGAAGACAAATATACATACGTCCATGGAGGTTGTGATTTGCTTTCATTTTAGTATCTTTGAACCATTGGAAACAGCGCCTTCAAATTGAAAAATATTAAAAATAGAGTTGTGATTTGCTTTCATTTTAGTATCTTTGAACCATTGGAAACAGCATCCAACCATCGGACCATTGTTCGGAAGCTGTTGTGATTTGCTTTCATTTTAGTATCTTTGAACCATTGGAAACAGCTGTTTAGAGAGAATCAGAAAACAAACAGGGTTGTGATTTGCTTTCATTTTAGTATCTTTGAACCATTGGAAACAGCAGTAATCAGATTAGGTGGACAACTGGCAAGGTTGTGATTTGCTTTCATTTTAGTATCTTTGAACCATTGGAAACAGCTGCGCATATACTTTTTCTCGTGAACTTTCCGTTGTGATTTGCTTTCATTTTAGTATCTTTGAACCATTGGAAACAGCCGAACATCAGTAACAAACTAATATACATACAGTTATATTAAACATTAGAATTTAAAAAAGATATAGTTTCCAAGAAAGAAATCCCGCTACATAGCGGGATTTTCTTTTCAGAATAGTTCTAACTGCTGCCCGGGAGTATTCACATCTACTGTTTTTTTCCCATAAAAAAGTTCTATATTTCCAAATTGTTTATCTGTAATACACATTATTCCAATACTTCCGTGCTCAGGCAAAATAGACTTAACTCTTTTTATATGTACCTCCGCATTCTCACTACTTGCGCAATGGCGAACATATATAGAAAATTGAAACATCGTAAATCCATCCTTTTGCAGATTTTTTCTAAAGTCCGCATATGCCTTTTTATCTTTTTTTGTTTCGGTTGGCAAATCAAACAATACAAGTACCCACATAATCCGATATTCACTAAACCGTTCCATTACATCTCCGGATAAGATATTCTGCGCAACTCACCGCTAAAACATTTATATAGAGAAGCCGTAGTCTGCCCAACAGCCACCATTAACGGACTACGTTTTCCCGAAATAATAGTATCCAACGTAGGAATAGTAAGCAGCTGTGCTTTCAATTCTTTTGTCAATCCAATACAATTTATTTCTTCTCCTTTAATCATATCATATACCAACCTATCCACATAGGGGCGATAAGGCTCCATCATATCATCCGCCAAACAATAAGCATTATAACGATTATGATGATGTATTCCCAAAGTAGGTAAAAGTCCACTTGCAACCAAACCACGGGCAACGACCGCCCGCAAAATAGCATACCCATAATTCAACAGATTATTAGGTGGAATACCTTCTCTATCTCTTGTAAAACCTTTTATTTTGAACAAATTTTTCCAATAATAAGCAGCTGCACGAGCCTCCAAGTTATCCGGATCTCCACTTTTCACATCAGCAGCCCATATCTTCATACACTTTATTTCCTCTCCAGTACATTTACTCAATACCGCCGCCTGATTTTCTATTTTAGCCTTTATCGTTTGCTGCCAAAGTTGTTTCATCAATGGCAGAGAAGCGCCAAGTTGCTGTCGAAACCTCTCATTTTGTGTAGTATTTCCATACAAAGGAAGCATCAGACCAACCGGCATACTTTTAGAGTCACAAGTTATGACTGCACAATTATTTTCAAGTAAAGCCTCCAACACTCCCGAAGTAACAGTTATCTGTTTATTATCCAATACCACTATCCCAATATCCTCTATTGGCTTAGTCACCTCAGACACTTGCTTGAACCCTTCGGGCAAGGCACAGCTTTTTACGACCTCCGGCAATTTAATCACCAACTGAGCATTTTTCAAAGAGAGATAAACAGGATTTCCGAAATAAAGCGTTTTCTTAATCATAGTATACAGATTTTACAAATTATTCATTCATCATTTTCCTCAAAAGGAAGTTTTAAGGTATCATCTTGCTTATCTGAATCCAACAAAAAATTGTCGGAAGAAATAATACCTCTACCCAGCTCTTTTTCAGCCTGTTCACGTGCTACTCCGGCAACATTTCCACCACGCTGTGCAACTTGCTTACTTTTAGTAAATGTATCCGGTTTCTCTTTCTGAGAGATTTCCGTAGTGACACGCTCGCCAAGCATCGTGAATATCAATTCCAAATCGGACATATGGTCACGAAGATTCTGATTCTTCTTTGTCAGTCCTTTATATATTTTATAATCCGAAGGGCTTAATCCAAACGTTGCCTTAGATATTTCTGCCGTAAGAATGGCATAATCACTTTTTTCCGTGATTCCCCTTTCTTTCCACTCATCCGTCAAATTCTGACGAATGGCAATTCCTCTCAGACGTTTATCAATCCAATCCTTTGGATAACCCTTCTGCTCATAAAGTTCTTTCATGCGTTCCTGAGCCAATTCCGGATTTTCAATTTCCTGCACACGCTCATACCCCACCTGTGCCAGCCAAAGTTTAAAAGGTTCAGCTTTAGGAGAGGAGATGGATTGAATGATACGGAATAAAGCCTGTACATTTGCCGCCAAAGTTTTTCTTTTTTTTCCTGTATCTGTCAGCATTTCTACCTGGGGACAATTTGTCCCCAGGTAAGTAGCCAGTTCTTCATCCCGTTTTCTCATCTTCTTCAGATAGTCCGTAGGATTCACGCTATCAGTCAATACACCAACTACATCAACAACAGAAAAGTACCATTGCTGCTCTTCTTCGTTCCACATGGAACGGATTTTCTTTTCTTGAAATAACTTTATATTATTCATTTGCTTTATACTTAACTTCTATAATACGACCCAATCTATCAACTTTTACTGGGATACAAATATCTTTTACCATTTCATTATTCCATGCTCTCTGGGCCTTATTATTACTTCCTAATTCAATAGTCGGCAATATTGGATTAGCCACATTTACAGGAATAAAATGTCCCTCATTCCCAGTACAACTTACCATTTTATAAACCCGCCCCCTATCTATCGGCTCATTTATCCTACCAAATTCCCGTTCTTCTTCAGTTGGCAGATACACCAAATCATTAGGAGATAACCAAAACAACAGTTTATCCCCTTTTTCGTTTCTATCCGGAACAGGAATAAGCCCTTGTTTCTCACGTTCTATAACCAAATTTAAGGGGACAGTCTCATACGTCCTTTTTCCATCTTCTGTTGCATAAATAGCAAAGAACAAATTAGTACCCTTAGCGGCTTCCACCCATTTAGTCCCTTTATTACCAAATGCACCAACTCTAAATTTATTTCCACGTGGTTCATACACTCTCACTTTATATATTGGCTGATGTTCTTTTCCATCATTCAACTGTAAAATATTACGATTCATTTCTTCTATTCCTTCTGCAGAAAAAGCCAAATCCGCCTTTCCTTCTTTTGCAGATAAATGATTCAAAAGAATTTTCTGTATGCCAGTATCCGTTACCGATTCTTTTATTTTCTTCTCATTGAAAGTAGAATCAAGTGGTTTACGCACCGCAACCAAAGGTTCAGAAGTATTTTCTGTAAAATAATAGACTGCAACTTTAGCTATATCCAAATCCTTCCAAAAGAAAACATTCTCTTTGAAATATTTTTCAATTTTCTTCTTATCATATTTATATGATAACAATTCAAGAACCTTGCCTTTCACTCTCTTATCAACAATCATGGTAGGAGTATCCAAAGCCACAGACAATCGTACACTTTTTACTTTTCGTAAATTCACTGTTCCAAAAACCGTATCTTTATGCATCGGTTTACGAATAGCCCAACTATCACCGGTTTCCTGTTTCTTATAAACACGATTTCCTTCTGTATCAAAATGTTGATAAATATTAGTTGTTTTATTTATTATACGCAAATTCTGCTTCGAGCTAATCACTATTTTATCCAATGCCTCCCTTGCATCTTGTGTAAAAGTATTCCATGGTTTCTTTATAATCCATCTATAATTACCAGTACCATCTACTCTGCTCTTATCACACAACAATCTCTGCAAATCATAACGGGAGATTTTGGCATTACGGCTTGCAGACTCATTGCTCAAATAGTTCACATGATTCCGCGTAGCGCAAGCTATCACTATTGCATCCATGGCATGATGCCTATGGTCAATACGTTTCTTACTAAACCCTTTCTGATATTCAAGGGGCAATTCCGTCTGAAAAACTTTTTTTCCATCTTTATTCTCCCAATGTCCAAAGCACTGTGTTCCAGTCAAAGCGTTTAAACGTTCAAAACGAGGATATACAATACTGTTCCAAACATCATTCATCCCCCAATCCTTTTTCAGCCTGTCCGTCACGCTTCCCGTGCAAACTAATATATTTTTTGAAACAGCCTCCGGCTCATATTCACCGCTATCATTCTTTTCACGAACAATATTCGACAAAAGCCCTTTAACAACCTTGCTGATATACCGGCTATCGTTCAATTGGCGCTCAATAAATTGCTCGGGAATATCATCCATCAACAATTTCTTCATTTTCACGCCCGATTTAGCATATTGTTCTTTTACAAAACATTCGTAGCTATCCACAGAAAGAATTTCTACCGTTTTTCCAAAACCCACTTCAACTTTCTGCCCGTGATGATTCTTGATAAACTCATACCCCAATTGATTATCTTTCAATTTATTCACAGCAGATTCACATATCACCTTGTTAGAAAAAGAATCATCAAAATAACGAGATTGAGGAATTATATGTTCTATCTCATACGCAGCCGTAAACAATTTTCCCAAAGGTATCAACTCACCGGTATAAGGCGAACGATACTTCTGTTCCAACCATAATTTATAACGCAAAAACTCTGATTTTGTCGGTAGTTTGCTATTATTGAATTTTTTCAATATTACATCTATATCTTCCGGAATCTGTTCTTCCCCTTTCAAAACCGTATCCTCATAAATCCGCAATATTTCTTGCTGACTTGGCGAATAAGGACGAACATTTTCAACCCCATATTCCGGATTCATAAATTCAGCAAGCAATGCCTTTATACGTAGATTAGCATTTTCATTCTCCTGAATTTGCGCAGTCATCCTTTTCCGCTTGTCCGCAGGATTTTTCATCTCACGCCCTAACTCAATGTGAATTTCATCAATCTTCCCAACCTGTTTCCAAATATCTCTAACAACCCTCAATGTTTCGATTATCACCTGCTCTACAATAGGATTGCGCAGTGAATGTTGTTTGAAAGAAGCCAAATAAGCATCAATATCCGCAGGAGTCTCCCATTTAGCAATTTCTTTATTTTCAGAATGGCGATTATACACAACATAACAAGCCAACCATAGCGGAAGCTTCTTAAAACAAGATATATCCGACAAGTTTATCGCCTTTTCTCTAACCTTGGCAGCTATATTCCCGTCATACTCACCTGTCATTATCCTTTCTATTCTGTCTTTAGTTGCATCGTCAATCAAGGACGCATCCCAATACCTTCCACATCTCATCAAAGGCAACAATTTCTTTATTGCCTTAGCAGAATACGATCCATATTCAGGTTTAAAAGGAGGAAACTTCTTGAACACTTCTACAAAGGATTCATTTAATCCGTTCTTAACCGCAAAGGTCCGCAAAGCTTTCTCTATTTCCAGCTTATCACTTACAGAATATAAAATATGCCACAAGGCTGTTTCTTTCTCATCCGATAAAAAATCAAGACTAACACCAAGCTTCTCCAAACGGGAAAGAATCGCATATCTCGTCTCATTACATGGATATAACTTATCCTCAACATAGTTCCAACGATAATTATTGATTTCCTTTTTTAACCCAAATTTTGGATATCTCAGAAAAGCCTTTTGATCTACTTCCTTTCGAGAATTCAGCCAATCAAATAAAGCCACATAATCATCTTCTGTTTTCAAGAACTCCGCTGTTACATCCACATCTAAATGTAAAGTTCCATTTACTTCCTTTTCTTTTTGGTATACCCGAATATTTGAAAGGAAATGCCATAAACGAAACTCCTGAAACAGAGGATGTGATTTGGCTATACACTTTAAAGGAGCTTTTTTGATTTCACCAGTTTCCCTGTTTATATATTCATTTTCCTCGTAAGGGCAATTAGAAATCAGTGACTTTTTAGTTTTCAACGGTCTTTGATAAAATAAAACATCATCCATTAACAGATAAATAAAATCTCTATTAATTATATTTTTCCGCCGCACTTCATTGCCTGGATATAATGCTTCAATACATCTCATGTATAAATCTCTATCTTGCAACTCTGCATGAAAAGCACATTGTTTCTGCAAAATCAAGTTTAGTTCCTCCTTGTAAAGCTTTCGTTCTACTGTCTTCACCAGCTTTCCTATTATTTTTTGTTGTGGATTCTGCAACAGAGTATCATAGATATAACTTCCAATCGTTTTATGAGTATTGGCTATGTCTGCCTCGGTTCTTTTCTTTATCAACATCCAATCATCCTCTTTAGGAGCTCTGAAAGAACGCTTCACCTCACCATATTTATCAAGCTTGGGAGTACCGTCCGGATTCAAGTCAGTAGTTACAATAAATTCTTTTATCTGGTTCTCCCAATCCAATGGAACATTACTGCTTCTACGATATATCCATCCATTCTCTAAGTGCACATTATACCACAGATCCCGACCTTTCTTTTCATCAGTCGCTTCCACCGACAAAACTTTTAATGCATAAAATTCAACAGATTTTCCTGCATTATCTTCCTCTTCTTCTCCTCTAAGCTGGTAATAACCACGTTTCTGATTAAAATTCAAAAGAATCCATGCCAACTCTTCTTTACTTATCATTTCCGTCAAAGCTTTCTTACGGAGATAGTAAATTGTCCAGTCATAAGGTACTTTTTTACCATCGGACACTAATGAAGGTTGGTGTTTTGCAAAATCCGCCAACATCTCATTAAATGCTGTTTGAAATAAAAAAGTATATTTTCCCCGTTCATCCATAAGCCATGGTAATTTAGGTTCACTGTCTGCCAAAAACTTTCCGGGATGCTTTTCGAAATCTATTTCTTTTAAATAATGTTCCGGCAAAAAACCAAGAATCTTCAAAACCTTATGTAATCGTTCACGACGTAACAATTGCCGTTCACGCAGACGGCGTACCCCTCTGAAACGGGTTCTTTCAGCAGTCTGTGATATAGAATTTCCTTTGTCAAAATCTCCCAATATAGCGGCATCCATCGGAATAATTCTGCTTCCTGCCATTTCTATCCAAATTCGTTCGAGCTGTTCTTTTATTACAGAATTTATTACAGCCCATCCTATGCTATTGCTCCCTAAATCAAGTCCCAGTATCGTTTTCATAATATTATTTTTTTATATATCATTCAAAGTTATTTTTTTTATTAATACAAGCATTGCTTTTTCATATTTATTTTATACATTTGCCAAACTAAAATGAAGCAAATCACAATAAGGATTATTCCGTTGTGAAAACATTAGGTTCCCTCGTCCTCAACGGGGGATTTTTTATTTTATAAATTTCTCACCTTCCCCTCCCCTCCGCATTACTAAAAACTATATCTTTGTTCCCAATAATTAATCGTCCGACAACTGTTGCATTATCGTCCAACAGCTGTTTAATTATCGTCCGACAGCTGTTGGACGATAATGCAACAGTTGTCGGACGATTAATTATTAACAAGATAAATATTAGTTCGATTAGCTGCGGAAATAAGCCCTCGAAGCGGCAAAAACAGTTTATCGCTATAAACAAACAAAACATCTTATGAGTGCTTATTACGACCTTTATGAAACGCCTTCACCCGATGGGATAGAAGACAAAAAATCATTCCATGCACGTATCTGTCCCAAAAAGACTTATACCAAAAAGGAATTCGTGGAACATATATCCGTATTTCAACATCTGCCGAAAAATATGGTAGGGGCAGCATTGGACGCCTGCATTGACGAGCTTTGCGACTTATTAGCTAACGGAAACATCGTGGAATTGGGAGAACTCGGGTTCTTCAGTACCTCCTTAAAATGCCTGCGGGAAACAGACGACGAGAAAAAGAAAATTCGTTCCGAATCTGTACAGTTTCAAAATGTAAACCTGCGCATCAGCAGTGTCTTCCGCAAAAAAATCAAACATTCCATGATTCTGGAACGCATCCACTCCACCACAAAAAAAACAAAGAATGAGAAAGCTGCTACGGAAGAAATGAGAAAAGAACGACTTGCACTGTTTCTCCAACAAAATGTGTGTATCAACAAGAACGAATACATCCAGCTGAGCGGATTGACAAGGCATGCAGCCATAGATGAACTGAACAAATTCATCCAACAGGGATTCCTGCGCCGACGAGGAATGGGAAGGTCAACAGTCTATGTTCAGCAAGAGAAAATGCCTAATACAAACAAATAAAGAAAACAATGGAAAATTTGGATAAAACAACTATCACACAGTGGTTCGCTTTTTTCAAAGACCAACTGCTACTAAAGAAAGAGTACACAAGCAACGGAGAAAACAGATACAATATACCATATGGAACCAACCCTCCTGTCCCCCCCGCAACAGGATGCAAAATACATGAGGTAGCTCTGACGAACGGGAACAGAATAAAAGCCTTCGCCCTCGAACAGCCCATGCCCGAAACCGAAGAATGGGTAATGATAGGCTTGCGCGCTTCTTACGACTACCTGCCATTGGCAGATTACCAAGCAGCAGGAAAAGCATTCCAGATACTCTATTGGGACGAGCACAGCCGTTTCTGTCCCGTATGCGGCACTCCTATGGAACAGAAGACTCCTATCATGAAGAAATGCCCGGAATGCAGCAATGAGATGTATCCCCCGGTTTCCACCGCCATCATCGTGCTGATACGGAAAGGCAAAGAGATATTGCTGGTACATGCACGCAACTTCCGCGGAACTTTCCACGGACTGGTAGCCGGTTTTCTCGAAACGGGTGAGACGCTGGAACAATGCGTAGAACGGGAAGTTATGGAAGAAACGGGGCTAAAGGTGAAGAACATCACGTATTTCGGCAGTCAGCCCTGGCCCTATCCCAGCGGATTAATGGTAGGTTTCATTGCCGACTATGAAAGCGGAGAAATCAAACTGCAAGCCGATGAACTCAGTTCCGGCGCATTCTATTCCAAAGACAATCTGCCGGAAATCCCGCGAAAACTAAGCATTGCACGCAAACTGATTGACTGGTGGCTGGAGAATAACGATTAAAGAGTTCAATCTCAGAAGAGGAAAAGAAAAAACAGATTGCGGAAAACACGCGCTCACAAACGAACAACTACGAATGAAACGACTCTCATTCACATCAACCAATCGGCGTGCAACCGCAATCTGTAGTACTATCTGTTAACTGTTGACCTCTGTCGCATATAAGAACAGCATTTAACGGAGAATGATTAGATAATCGGCATAAAGAATATAAAAGAAACTTAATTGAGGCACATCAAAAGCCATATAATGACTCCTTTTAGGAACGGATTACGCGGACTATCCTCTTAACCTTTTTTACAGTCATTCCCTGCAGCCTTTTGTGATATGTTGCGTCTAACCTATAACCAAGGCTCAACAACAAACAGGAATGATTAAAAAGGAATATATATTGCTGGCTATATTATCTGCCGGTTTGTCCTTTCCGGTACAAGGACAGACTATATGGACAAAAAAAGACTCCATTAAGCTGAAAAAGATACTGGACGGAGAAACGGATATACCCATTAATCCTACTGTCAAGCAAGAAATTGACTTATTATTTTCCACACCCGCACATATACGCAGTATTCCCATTTTACCCGTTAAAGAGCTTTTGCCCGAGCGGGAAGACTTCCGACAGACATACGCAATGCCCCAATTCCGGCTGAACAATACACGCATATATCACAACACCCCACTACGGAATAAATACTTCCTGAACATCCAACGGTTCAGTATTTCAGCCACTACGGCATATGACAGAAGAGCAAGAACGCTTTTACAACAAAAGACAGACTTCAAGTTTAACATAACTCAAAAAATCGGCTACCATGTTTACGCAGGATACAGCAGTAGCAGCAGTAAGTCCGCCATATTGCCGGGAGCAGTAAGTCCGCTGTATTTCGGAAGCGGGTTCTCTTATGACATCAATCGACAGGTACAGGTAAAAACCGGCATTGACCGCCGATTCAATATAATCTACAAACGTTGGGAATGGGTGTGGGAAACAAGTGTGGGAGTAGCTTTTTAGATATGAAAAAAGGTGCGAGCGGCTTTCCGCCACTTGCACCTTTCCATATAAAGAGTCAGGCTTTCTTAGATACCGAGTGATTTGCGCACTGCTTCCACTTTCTTTTCAGCCTCAGCGTTTGCATTGCCGTAGCATTTGGAACATCCCATTTCACCCTTCACTTCAATGTAGAACTTAATCTTAGGTTCCGTACCTGAAGGACGAACAGAAATCTTCGTACCGTCTTCTGTGAAGTACTGAAGAACGTTGGATGTTTCGGGCATATCCAAGTCGGTTGCGTTGCCTTTGGCATCGGTAGCTTTCAGAGTCTTGTAGTCCTTAATCAAAGAAACGGCAGAGCCACCGATTTCTTTCGGCGGATTGGCACGGAAATTATCCATCATAGCCTTGATTTCATCTGCACCGCTCTTGCCCGGCTTCACTACATTGACGGTAGTTTCCTTAGAGAAACCATATTCTACATAGATGTCCATCAGGATGTCATACAACGTCTTGCCCTGGTCTTTAGCCCAAGCGCAGATTTCTGCCAACAGTGAACAAGCGGAAACGGCATCTTTATCGCGAACGAAATCTTCGGCAAGGAAACCGTAGCTTTCTTCACCGCCACCGATATATTGCTGCTTGCCTTCGCGCAGGCGGATTTCACGTGCAATCCACTTGAAGCCTGTGTAGCAATCGAGCATTTCAATCTTATTCTTATCGGCAACGGCCTTGATAAGTTCGGTAGTCACAATGGTCTTCACAATGAAGTCCGTAGGCTGCATCTTGCCTGTGGCGATACGGTTCTTGATAATATAATATAAGAAGAGTAAGCAAGTCTGGTTACCGTTAATCAGCACCCATTCGCCTTTATCGTCCTTGCAAGCCATACCTACGCGGTCGGCATCCGGGTCACTTGCCATTACGATGTCCGCATCAATCTTCTTGGCAAGTTCGATAGCCATAGAAAGGGCTTCCGCATTTTCAGGGTTCGGAGAAATCACTGTCGGGAAGTCACCGCTCTTCACCATCTGCTCGGGCACGCAGTGTACATTCTCAAAGCCCCATTCTTTCAGAGAAGCGGGAATAAGCGTTCTGCCTGCACCATGAAGCGGAGTATAAACGATGCTGAGGTCTTTCTGACGCTTAATCACTTCCGGGTCAATGGAAAGAGTGTGAACTTTATCCAAGTATATCTTGTCGATGTCTTCACCGATAATCTGAATCAAATCCTTGTTGCCTTGGAACTTGATGTCCTCAACAGTTACTTTGTTCACTTCATCGATAATGGCAGTGTCGTGCGGAGCAAGTACCTGTGCACCGTCATCCCAATAGGCTTTGTAGCCGTTGTATTCTTTCGGGTTGTGACTTGCAGTCAGGTTGATACCGCTTTGGCAACCGAGGTGACGGATAGCAAAGGAAACTTCCGGAGTAGGACGCAAATCGTCGAAAAGATAAACCTTGATGCCGTTTGCTGAGAAAATATCGGCCGAGATTTCAGCGAACTTGCGGCTGTTGTTACGACAGTCGTGACCCACTACTACGGAAATTTGCTCTTTGTCCTTGAAGCATTTGTTCAGATAGTTTGCCAGTCCCTGGGTAGCTGCGCCTACTGTATAGATGTTCATACGGTTGCTGCCTGCACCCATGATGCCGCGCAAGCCACCTGTTCCGAATTCCAAGTCTTTATAAAAACATTCTATCAGTTCGGTCTTATCTGGATTTTCCAACATTCTTTTCACTTCAGCCTGAGTTTCGGCATCATAAGCCGGGGTAAGCCATTTTTCGGCTTTCTCAGTTACCTGTTTAATCAGTTCTTGATTTTCCATAAGACTATTTTTATATTAAAGGTTAATACTTCATTTTTTTGTTGAGTCACAAATGTAAAAGAATAAGTTCAAATATCCTAATCAATCAGGCATTTTATAGCGGTCGCCCGTTTGTTTTACATATTCTTCCAAAAATTCCTTCGGATAACCCGGACGAACCACGCCGGCAGGCTGGCCGATAGCGTTGCGCTCGAACTTTCCGTCTTTCATTTTACGGACAACACCGTCATTATATTTCACAATAATGAATTCCCCCAGCCGCTTCCATGTGTCGAAAGTGCTTTGTGCCGTCATATTGGTATAGTTTGTCAAGAATGCTTTCGCTTTAGCCGGGTCTTTCTCCAGAAGTTTGGCGGCAACGGATTCAATGCCTTCCTGCGCATCGTTGAAAGTGGTTTCGAGTTCGTTCTGCGTGGCACGTACATCACCAATCATAAGGTCGTAACGAGGATATACCATATTGGAAACCCAGTTGAAAATCCAGAAAGAAGAGTTCCATGAGAAAGTGATGTAGTCCGCACCGTCTACGCGCGAATAGCATACGGGCACTTTATCCGTACAACAGTATACGGGAGTGAATACCGTCATGTTGGCATCATCCGTACCGAACCACAATACACCGCCGATAGCATCGGGCAAAGTGGAACGCATCTGCGCCACAAACACAAAACCGCTCTGCTGTGTAGAAATGGGACGCTCGTTGAAGTATTCCTTATCGCCTACTTTGAATGAAAGAGGAGAAAGACGGTAGGGAGTATGATACGGTCCTGCACCAAAATCCTTACTGATGTCGAGAGGAGTACCTTCGTAATGGTCGCGCATGGCATTCTTTACATCTTGTACGGAGATTTTACGGTTGGGCTTCACGAAAAGCGGCATCGGGGTGTCGGTATCTCCCTGTATATAAGGCAAGAACTCGTTGCCACGGGCGGTAAACATATTAAAGTAGCTCCATACGCGGGCTTCGCAATAACGACGAGCGCCAAAGTCGAGAGGCGCATAGGCATTCGCAAAACTGAAATCTTTGTTTACTCCGTCAAAATAGCCTTTCTCACGGGCAAAGGATATGACGTCGGGAGAATACATACAGTTGTTCTTGTCGTTCATATCAAACTGGTGGATGCGGCTTTGGTTGGCATGTGCGGAGATGCAATCATCAGGTACGCGGACAGCCACCCATACGGCGCCGCGCACACCGGGACCTTTGCCTATCATCTCCATAATCCAGATTTCATTGGGGTCAGCGATGGTGAATGACTCGCCGCCGCTGTAATAGCCGTATTCCTGTACGAGTTCCGTCATCACTTTGATGGCTTCTCGGGCGGTACGGGAACGTTGCAGGCCGAGGTAAATCAGGCTTCCATAATCGATGATACCGGTAGTGTCTGCCAATTCGGGACGGCCGCCAAAGGTCGTCTCACCGATAGTAAGCTGGAATTCGTTCATATTGCCGATGACGTTGTAGGTCTGGCGTGCTTGCTCTATCTGGCCGAGATACTTGCCGGTGTCCCACTCGTGCACATCAATCAATGTACCCTTTTTGTGCATACCTGCGGGATAATGATATAACTCGCCGAACAATCCATAGGAGTCGGCAGAATAGGAAACAATTGTAGAACCGTCCGTAGAGGCGTTCTTACCCACAATGAGGTTGGTACAAGCAAATGCGTTTGCCACAGCTGCCACCACTAACATGACGGAGAAAGTTAATCTTTTCATACTTCTGTTATTATATAGTTTATTTAATAATGCTTTGCTATAAATGAAGAGCTACCATACAAAATGGAACTGCTTCGTGGTTTGATTGCCACAACCGTCGGTTACGGTCATTTCCACAGTATGCTTGCCACCTTTCTTTATATGTTTCGGGTCGAGTTCGCAAACCAAATTGCCGCTAATGGAGTTGGGCTTGCCGAACAGAGCATATTTCCCGTCTATCGTTCCGCGGTAGCTGTTTATTCCCGTCTCCTTGTCCTTGACTTTAAAGACGATGCGTCCCGTACGCCCCCACTGCTGAGGGTTGAGCGGAGTAATCTCCGGCGGTACGGTATCGACAGCCACCGTATAAGTAGCCAAATCGCGGATACGGACTTTCATAAAGCCGTCCTTATAAGTACCCCCTATGCTATACTTTCCGCCCCGTGCCGTAACACCGGCAACGTAATATTTCGATTTATCTTCCAGTCGGTCGCGACGCAAGCCGATACGCATTTCGCAGGCTCCGTGCAAGGGAATACGTGTATTATTCAACCGGTAAGTGAAAGCCACATCCCCGCTATCGGCACGCACGGAATAGTCCAGCCAAACATCATCGTACAGCATTCCGCGCGGTACAACCAGTTCCAAACCGGGTTCTTGAAGATAATTGGTCTTATCCCATTTGAAAGCATACTTTTCACGATGTTCCACGGGACGGATGTCGGTTTTCTTCCCCTGTACGGTAAAACGGACTTTCGAGGTGTTGCCTAACACATCGCTTAAAGTGTACACAAAACGATAAGGACGTTCTTCGTTGATTTCTATCAGTCCTCGATTGCCATTGGAAGCGTGCAACATACGCAGACGGTTGCCCGGTTCGATGAATGACTTCATATACTGACCATGCGTCCATGAATTGATATAGCGGTTTTCCTCGTAGGCAAAACGGTCTACCACACTGCGAAACACTTCCTCACCGTCCACTTCGAGAATCACGGTATGCACACCGTAACGGTTGCCTACTCCGTCCATGTGGTCATAGGCACGAATTCCCGCACCTATCAGTCCCCAAGCTGTGATAGGTTTTACGGGATTTGCAGGGAAGGTCTGATGTATCTGTTTTCCGTTTACTACACCTTTGCCCGGCTGCGGAAACAAGATGATGCCTTCGGCATGAGGGGCGGTATTGTCTTTCACTTTCTTCATAAAGAAAGGCAGCGGGTCAACATAGTCTCCTGTTGCCGACTCAATCATATCCAGATGCAGGTGAGGACCGAAAGAGTAGCCCGTATTGCCGCTAAGGGCTATCACCTGCCCCGCCTTTACCGGATATTCTCCCTGTTCGGGAGCAATCTCCACTTCCCAGCTCTCCTTTTCATATTGCAAATCTTTCACCCTCCGGGCTATATCGCCTACAAATGCGCTGAGGTGGCGGTTGATAGTGGAATAGCCGTTGTCATAATCCACATCGAGCACATAGCCCGAACCGTGCGTCACACGGATGCGTGAGATATATCCGTCTGCCAAAGCACGCACCGGCTTACCAATAGCCCCGCCGGTCTTGAAGTCCAGTCCGCCATGAAAATGGTTGGCGCGTATCTCACCGAAATTACCGGAGAAAACGATAGGGAAATCAAAAGGGGGAATAAAAGATGCTGTCTGCATTTCCGGTACAGCTTCCATATCGGGCGCATCTTGTGCATACCCGCCTTGTGCGCTGCCAACGAAAAACAAAACAGAGAGAAATATAGAGTGTTTTATATTCTTACAAATCATATCTTATTTTTTAATGAATGCAAATATAAAAAGAATAGTTTTCTCCGCCTAAACAAAAAAGCATAATCCTACCGTCTTACCCTATAAATAATCAGGTATTTTCTGTTGTAAAACACCTGATACTGAATGACAATGAGACAGAGAAATCGCTATCTTGCAGCATGTTTAACCATTAACAGATGACATTATGATTATCGGAGTACCCAAAGAAATCAAAAACAACGAGAACCGTGTAGGAATGACCCCTGCCGGAGTAGCCGAGTTGGTGAAAAAAGGTCATACGGTGTATGTGCAGGCTACTGCCGGCGCAAACAGCGGGTTCTCTGACGATGACTACATCGCCGTAGGTGCACAAATCCTGCCTGCCATTGAAGACGTTTATGCCATAGCCGACATGATTGTCAAGGTGAAGGAGCCTATTGCACCGGAGTACAAACTGATTAAGAAGGGACAAGTGGTATTCACGTATTTCCACTTTGCAGCCGATAAATTACTGACCGAAGCCATGATTGAAAGCGGTGCTGTATGTATCGCTTATGAAACCGTGGAGAAAGAAGACCATTCCTTGCCATTGCTTACTCCTATGAGCGAAGTGGCAGGACGCATGGCTACCCAAGTAGGAGCCCGTTTTCTGGAAAAACCGCAAGGTGGAAAAGGAAAGCTGATGGGGGGCGTACCGGGTGTCCGCCCCGCACGCGTACTCATTTTAGGTGGTGGCGTAGTCGGTACCAATGCCGCACAAATGGCCGCGGGAATGGGTGCCGAAGTAATGATTACGGATGTCAACCTGCCACGCCTGCGCTATCTCAGCGAGGTATTGCCCAAGAATGTAAAAACGCTTTATTCTTCGCTCCACAATATCAAAATGGAACTGCCTACCATAGATTTGGTAATAGGTTCCGTACTCATCCCCGGCGATAAGGCGCCTCACCTCATCACAAGGGATATGCTGAAAATGATGAAACCCGGAACTGTGCTTGTGGATGTCGCCATTGACCAAGGCGGTTGTTTCGAAACGTCTCATCCCACTACCCACAGCGAACCGACGTATGTTATAGACGGTATTGTGCACTATGCAGTAGCCAATATTCCCGGTGCTGTACCATTTACTTCTACCATGGCGCTGACTAATGCAACACTACCTTATACGGTAGCATTGGCTTGCAAAGGTTGGAAACAGGCTTGTAAAGATGATCCGGCATTGGCTTTGGGACTGAATGTGGTAGAGGGGAAAGTAACATATAAGGCGGTGGCAGATGTGTTCGGAATGAGGTATGAGGAAATACCTCATTCATAATCCATAATTCATAATTCATAATTCATAATTCATAATTCACAATTTATAATTCATAATTTATAATTCACAATTTATGAATGGTGAGTTATGACTCAACATAACAGCGCAACCCAAGGCTGAAAGCCTTCTATCTCCAAGCCCGGGGTAACACCCCGGGTATATATATATATTTGATTAACATTGCGCCCTGTAAGGGCAGAAGAAAGATAGACAAGTCTTCTGCCCTTACAGGGCGAAAAGAGGTAGAAGGCCTTTTCAGACCCTGGGCGTTGCCCAGGGCTTGGAGATTAAAGCCTTTCAGGCTTTAGTAACCTAAATGTAGTCTCAAAATAAATACAACTTTAAATGCAAATGCTACTTTAAATGTAAATACAACTTTAAATGCAAATGCAACTTTAAATCCGAATACAACTTTAAATCTGAATGTAACTTTCTATCCACTATCTCAATCATTAAACAAAAATTCTTCTTTCTTCGCATACGCCCAATACATAGCTAATGCCGTGATGCACAAATTGAAAACAAACGGAAACTCTTGGGAATTGGTGTGGAATACCCATTGGAAAAAGTCTGTGATGAAAGGAGACAACAGTATGCCAAGATAATTCATCACCATTACAAAAGCAAGGGCAAGTGTCGTTTTCTGAGGGATGGCAGTATCAACTGTCTTATCATAAATCAAAGGTTGAATGATGCCATATCCCAAGCCGACTAAAATACATCCCGGTACAATGAGCCATTCCGTAGGAGAAATCCACATCAACAGCAATCCTGCAGCAATAGCCAAGAGGCTATAAAGTTTGGTCTTATTCCCCAAAAGCTTCACTACACTATCCAACATAAATCCCGGAGCCATAATGGCAAGGAAGAACAGAGAAATCATCAGCCCTGAATTACCGCTTGAAAAGTGATGTGCTTCCATTAAGAAAGGTAAATTAAAAGTAACCACAAGAACTATGTACGTAACCAGTCCGTAGAACAACATTAGCTGGACAAGATGGCGTACGTGTATACCGTATTTACCGGAAATAACAGGTACGGACTTTATGGAAGAAACAGTAGCCGATGCCTGCCTGATTGTTACCGAAGCCGTATCCTTCTTTAAATAAGCCGAAAGAACCAAAGAAACCAACGGTAACAGATATACAACAAAAGGCAAACGCCAGTGTACTTCCGCCAGATAACCCGTTACAGCCGTAGCCACCACCAGCGTCATATTGGTTATGGCAGAACTATATCCAAACTGCCTGACACGATACTCCCCTGTAAAATACCGGGAAATCAATCCCGTAGAAAGCGGAATAATCAATCCTGATCCGATACCGAGCAAAGCGCTGACAGCCATCAGCTGCCACATCTTGGAAGAAAACAAATAAAGAACTCCGCTTGCAGCAAACAGCCAAAGCCCTACCCTCAGTAAACGGATAAAATCTCGTTTCTCCGCCAACTTACCTGCCAATAATACAAAAGGAATAATAAGCAAGGAAGGTAAAGAAGTCAACATTTGTATATCCAACTCTGTGGCATGGGGAAAAATAGTGGAAAGTTCTCCCAAAATAGGCGAAACAGCCAAGCCCGGCAATGAAGTCAGTGCAGAAACAGACCAAATGCCTATAAGCGTAATAAGAGGAATGGTTCCTTGTCCGGTATTAATTTTCATAATTCAAAAGTGGGTTAGTTAGTTGAAGGAAAACAAGCGATGCAACAGAATGTTCGAACAGGGGAAGTGATAACTCCTTTAACTCCTCCAACTCCTAATTAACACGCCTCCCCCGCCCTTTTAATAAACGCCAAATAATGTAAAACGGCGAAACTTTCTTTCGTGAGGGTCGTTGTTGTGGAAAATTCGACGGGGAAGGTCCCCGCCGCCTAAACCTTTAAAAACTTATAGTTATATGAAAGATTTAAATTTCAGAAAAGGAGATGCAAAGACCGAGGTGTTCGGTTCGAACCGAATGTTGCAACCCTCACCGGTAGAAAAAATTCCCGAAGGACCTACCACTCCGGAGATTGCCTACCAAATGGTGAAGGATGAAACTTTTGCACAGACTCAGCCCCGTCTGAACCTGGCTACGTTCGTCACGACTTATATGGACGAATATGCAACCAAGTTGATGAACGAAGCTATCAACATCAACTACATCGACGAAACCGAGTATCCCCGCATCGCTGTAATGAACGGTAAATGTATCAACATCGTTGCCAATCTATGGAACTCTCCGGAAAAAGACACTTGGAAAACAGGTGCTCTCGCCATCGGTTCTTCAGAAGCATGTATGCTGGGTGGTGTGGCTGCATGGCTGCGCTGGCGCAAGAAACGTCAGGCTCAAGGCAAGCCGTTCGACAAACCTAACTTTGTTATCTCAACCGGTTTCCAGGTGGTGTGGGAAAAATTCGCCCAGCTGTGGCAGATTGAAATGCGTGAAGTGCCTTTGACTCTTGACAAGACCACGCTCGACCCCGAAGAAGCTCTGAAAATGTGTGATGAGAATACTATCTGTATCGTACCCATCCAAGGTGTTACATGGACAGGACTGAATGACGACGTTGAAGCGCTTGACAAAGCACTCGACGCATACAATGCCAAGACCGGCTACGACATTCCTATCCACGTAGATGCTGCAAGCGGCGGTTTCATCCTCCCGTTCCTGTATCCTGAAAAGAAATGGGACTTCCGTTTGAAATGGGTGCTTTCCATCAGTGTCAGCGGTCACAAGTTCGGCTTGGTCTATCCCGGTCTGGGTTGGGTTTGCTGGAAAGGCAAAGAATATCTGCCCGAAGAGATGGCATTCAGCGTAAACTATCTTGGCGCTAACATCACTCAGGTCGGTTTGAACTTCTCCCGTCCTGCCGCACAGATTTTAGGACAGTACTACCAATTTATCCGCTTGGGATTCCAAGGTTACAAAGAAGTACAGTACAATTCACTCACAATCGCCAAGTATATCCATGATGAAATCGGTAAAATGGCTCCGTTCGTAAACTACTCCAATGAAGTGGAAAACCCGCTGTTCATCTGGTACTTGAAACCGGAGTATGCAAAGACTGCAAAATGGACTCTGTACGACTTGCAAGACAAGCTTTCACAACATGGCTGGATGGTTCCTGCCTATACACTTCCTGCCAAACTGGAAGATTATGTAGTGATGCGTGTCGTAGTCCGTCAGGGATTCAGCCGCGACATGGCAGATATGCTGCTGGGCGACATCAAGAATGCCATTGCCGAACTGGAGAAACTGGATTATCCCACTCCTACCCGTATGGCACAGGACAAGAATCTGCCGGTAGAAAGCAAAATCTTCAATCACGGCGGAAAACGTCACAAAAAGTAATAAAGTAGTAAAGTAATAAGGTGATAGTGTGGTATTGCTCTATCACCTTTTATCACTCTATCACGTTATATATACATAAATATGGAAAAGAAAATATCAATTTCTCAAATAAAAGAAGTTGCCCAAACAGCCTACAATGAGGTGAAAGGACAAACAGGCGGCAAAAACGCGGATTATATTCCGTACCTTGCCAACATAGACTCCGAGTTATTCGGCCTCAGCATTTGCCTGATGAACGGACAGACTATCAACATTGGTGATACGGATTACCGCTTCGGAATAGAATCAGTCTCAAAAGTGCATACTGCCATACTTATCCTGCGACAGTACGGTGCACAGAAAGTACTGGATATGATTGGCGCTGACGCCACCGGCCTGCCGTTCAACTCTATTATTGCCATTCTGCTGGAGAATGACCATCCTTCCACTCCATTGGTAAATGCCGGCGCTATTTCCGCCTGCTCTATGGTGCAACCGATAGGAAACCCAAACAAGAAATGGGATGCCATTGTGCAAAATATTACTGAACTGTGCGGCTCCGCTCCACAACTTATTGATGAGTTATACAAATCGGAAACGGCCACAAATTTCAACAACCGCTCCATTGCTTGGTTATTAAAGAACTACAATCGGATTTACGACGATCCGGATTTGGCGCTCGACCTTTATACCCGCCAATGTTCACTGGGTATCACAGCCGAGCAATTGGGTATTGCAGCCGGAACGATTGCCAACAACGGTGTTAACCCCGTCACCAAACAAAGCGTATTTGAAGCCGGGCTCGCACCGAAAATCACTTCAATGATTTCCACCGTAGGTTTCTACGAACACTCAGGAGACTGGATGTACACAGCCGGCATACCAGCCAAGAGCGGTGTGGGCGGTGGCGTAATGGCCGTATTGCCCGGCGTAATGGGTGTTTCCGCTTTCGCTCCCCCATTGGACGAAGCCGGTAACTCCTTCAAGGCTCAACTGGCTATCAAGTTTATCATGAACAAACTTGGTCTGGGCGTATTCAACGGTGACAATGTGACGATTGTAGAATAATGAAAATGGCTCTATCAGACTTCGTTTTGCGAAAAAAAGGAATATACGGCATACTGCATATCATCATCCTGCTACTTTCGCTATTCTTGGTCATCAGCATCTCCATCGATACGTTCAAAGGCATCCCTTTCTACGAGCAATCGGTGTATATGGAAGTACAGCTATGGATTTGCGCATTGTTCCTGGCAGACTTTGTGCTGGAATGGATTTTGGCAACAAACAAGAAACGTTATGTTGCCACACATTTCATCTTTCTGCTGGTAGCTATTCCTTATCAGAACATTATAGCCTATATGGGCTGGACTTTCTCACCCGAAATCACCTATATGCTGCGTTTCATCCCGTTGGTAAGGGGAGGCTATGCTATGGCTATCGTGGTGGGTTGGCTGACGTATAACCGCGCATCGGGCTTGTTCGTATCTTATCTGACAATGCTGTTGGCCACCGTCTATTTTTCGAGTCTCGCCTTTTACGTCATGGAGCACGGAACCAACCCTTTGGTTGCGGGCTATGGCGATGCTTTGTGGTGGGCATTCATGGATGTAACTACGGTAGGTTCCAATATTATAGCGGTCACCGTCACAGGACGGGTGCTGTCCGTACTACTGGCAGCGTTGGGCATGATGATGTTTCCCATTTTCACAGTATATGTAACGAGTCTGGTAGAGAGACGTAACAAGGAAAAACAGGACTATTACAAAAAGGCAGAACGGAAACAGGAACCTGCAAACACCACTCCTTAATTGATAAAGCCACGATTTTTCCTTATAAGTGAATATACATAATTAGCTTATACTATCTGTCATTCAGAGCGTAGCGAAGAATCTACTCTCTTGATGTATACACAGAGAAGAGATTCTTCGCTACGCTCTGAATGACAGATGCTCTTGATATAAATTAAATTTCAACACTTACTTATATTTTTTTCACCTAAAACCTTAACTTATGGCAAATATTAAACAAACTGTGAAGCTGGGCGTGTTTACGCTGGCCATCATGAATGTAACGGCAGTAGTATCCCTGCGCGGACTACCTGCCGAGGCCGTGTACGGAATGAGTTCGGCCTTCTATTACTTATTTGCAGCCATAGTCTTCCTTATCCCGACGTCACTCGTCGCTGCGGAATTGGCTGCTATGTTTCAAGACAAACAAGGCGGTGTATTCCGCTGGGTAGGTGAAGCCTACGGAAAAAAGCTCGGCTTCCTTGCCATCTGGGTACAGTGGATTGAAAGTACAATCTGGTATCCTACAGTATTAACGTTCGGTGCCGTATCTATTGCCTTCATCGGCATGAATGACGTGCACGACATGGCGTTGGCAAACAACAAGTATTATACGCTGGTTGTGGTGCTCGTTATCTACTGGCTGGCAACGTTCATCTCCCTAAAGGGTATGAGCTGGGTAGGAAAAGTAGCCAAAGTGGGCGGTTTGGTAGGTACAATCATCCCTGCCGGATTGCTGATAGTCCTCGGTATTATTTACCTCGCCACAGGCGGACATTCCAATATGGATTTCCATAGTAGCTTCTTCCCAGACTTGACGAACTTTGACAACGTGGTGCTTGCCGCAAGTATCTTCCTCTTTTATGCAGGTATGGAAATGGGCGGTATTCACGTAAAGGATGTCAACAATCCGTCCAAAAACTATCCGAAAGCCGTATTTATCGGCGCGCTGATTACGGTTCTTATTTTTGTGTTGGGTACATTCGCTTTGGGCGTCATTATCCCCGCCAAGGATATCAGCCTTACGCAAAGCTTGCTGGTAGGCTTCGATAATTACTTCCGCTATATCCATGCTTCCTGGTTGTCACCGATTATAGCCATCGCACTGGCGTTCGGAGTACTGGCAGGTGTATTGACATGGGTTGCCGGTCCGTCCAAAGGTATCTTTGCCGTAGGTAAAGCCGGCTATATGCCTCCGTTCTTCCAGAAAACAAACAAGCTGGGTGTACAAAAGAACATTCTGTTCGTGCAAGGCGGCGCTGTAACCATACTAAGCCTTCTGTTCGTAGTGATGCCTTCGGTACAAAGTTTCTATCAGATTCTTTCGCAGCTGACGGTAGTTCTTTACCTCATTATGTATATGCTGATGTTCTCCGGAGCTATCGTATTGCGTTATAAGATGAAAAAGCTGAACCGTCCGTTCCGTATCGGTAAAGGCGGCAATGGTTTGATGTGGCTTGTAGGCGGCCTCGGTTTCTGCGGCTCATTGCTCGCATTCGTACTGAGCTTCATCCCGCCCAGCCAGATTTCTACCGGTAGCAATACCGTATGGTTCTCCGTACTTATCATCGGTGCGCTTATTGTAGTGATTGCTCCGTTCATCATCTACGCTTCCAAGAAGCCGAGCTGGGTTGATCCGAATTCGACTTTTGAGCCGTTCCATTGGGAAGAACAACCGGCCGCGCAAGTTGCGGGTAAAACTGCCACAGTGACTGCCGGAACAACTGCTTCGGCAGCCGCAAGCGAGAGCGTCGCATCTTCTTCTACGAAAAATACTCCCCCTAAAGGATAAAGACAGGCTTGCCATATAATTTTGCCTATAATGAAAATCCGGTATGATGTACATCAAAAGGATTTTTCATTATAGGCAATATCTTTTCTAACTTTACTAAAACGTACCCGACGATTTACTAAATCTCCGGCAACGATTTACTAAATCTTCCCCATTGTTTTAGTAAATCTCTATCTGCGCACGCCCGCTGATAACCCGCTACCAGTTCATTCATTACTTCCGCAACCGTTTGTATTCCTTTCTCATGGAGCAAGGCGGAAACCTGTCCTATTTCAAGCTCACCTTCTTCAAGGTCTCCTTCAAAGATACCGCGTTTGGCACGTCCTCTCGACAAGAGAATACGCAATTCATCCTCAGTAGCTCCAACAGCCTCAGCTGCCATCACCGCCCGCTGAAAATTACCGCGAGCCAGACGTACCGGAGATAATTTCCTTAACAACAAACGGGTGTCGCCCTCTTTCAGATGCAGGCAATATTCTTTAAATACCTCACTGGCTGAACTCTCTTCCGTTAAAGCAAACCGTGTACCTATCTGAACACCCTCAGCTCCCAATGCACGCATCGCAAGAATCGCTTCGCCGGTAGCAATGCCGCCAGCCGCAATCAATGGCAATGCAGTAACCGCACATACAGCCGGTATCAAACACAGAGTAGTTGTCTCTTCACGCCCGTTATGCCCGCCGGCTTCAAAGCCTTCGGCAACAATAGCATCTACACCGGCCTCTTCAGCCTTCATAGCAAACCGGGATGACGAAACAACATGCACTACCGTAATGCCGTGTTTCTTTAACCACCCGGTCCATGCCTTAGGATTGCCGGCAGATGTAAACACGATGCGTACTCCTTCATCGACCACAATCTGCATGATTTCTTCTATCTGAGGATACATCAAAGGAATATTCACTCCAAATGAATGATGCGTAGCCGCACGGCACTTTTGTATATGTTCACGTAAAGTTTCGGGATGCATGGAACCTGCCCCCAATAAGCCTAAACCACCAGCATTACTCACTGCCGACGCCAATCGCCAGCCACTACACCACACCATACCACCTTGTATGATGGGATACTTTATCCCAAACAGAGAAGTTATTCTATCCATTATTTATCCTTTAAAGGTTTATCTTTATGAACAAGAATAAGAGAGATAAAGTTCGATATTTAAAAAATTAAAAAAAAGATACCTCTATTTTATAATTGCGTCTTTACGGCGGGCGCTAATAGAATCACCATAGTTTTTTAATACTTCCAATGTACGCGCACGGCGCTTGGCAGCCTTCCAATTCCAAAACTCTTTTGTAAAAGGACGCATAAAGTCACCGGAGATTCCACCGCCGCCAACACCTCTCCAGCTACCTACCGCCATATTATTGGCACGTTCGGTCACCATATAGCGTAGTCCGGTAGCTTCTATCTGTTCCAGACTTTCACGCGGTCCGGCATCTAACGGGCGTTTAGCCCAGTTTGTATAGATTTTGAGTTTTGTCAATTCATAGAACGGATTGCCCCGCCATGTATTCTTATTTACTGTAATCTTTTTCTGATAAACCGGATCCCAGTTGTATTTGGTGTTGGCTGTATATGGGCGCAGAGTCAGCACGACTTTTTTCTCCGGCATCTGAGGTACTGCAGGCAAAGATGCGTCAAAATCCAGCCATGATTTAGTTTCCTCCATTTTCTGAGAACCTAAAGGAGATTCAATACCTATCTCCTTCAATACGTCCGGATTCAATTTCACCTCTCCCTCTCCATTCAGCAATTGGCGCAAACGCAAAGAGTCCTGCGGAGTCCACTCTTGAGCGTAAAGAGGGAAGGCTACCGTACATAGCAGCCCTAAAAAGAGAATAATATATTTCACCCGATTAATTCCTTATACTTTATACCTTACACTTCATACCTCATCCAACAGAGCCTCACCACCACATATAACCACTTCCACAGAGCGGTTCGTCATAACAGGGGTCAATAGTCCACATGGTACGCGGATATTTCCTGCCCTCCCACCAGCGACGGTAACGAGCGGCTGCATCCAAGACCTCTTCATCAGTCAAAAAGTAAATGCCTTCATAGTTCTCGGCATCAACATGTACCATTTTGCACCCCATTGAAGCATTATGTCCCAAACGAATTGTTTCTACCGTCCATAGGATACATTCACCCAACCGCAATTTTCCACCTGCCGAATAAGAAACGGGAGCCAACGGGAAAGAAGGTATTACCGTCAAATCCTCTGCGTACTTCAAGAGTTCCTCAATGTCCTCTTTGGCAAACTTAGGAACATTGCTCAGTCCCTCCGGACTTTGAGTAGAATATTTTCCCGCCCTCAGTTGTTTTACAAACAACTCTACGTCCGGATGATTATAATCCAGTGACTCTTCACCACAAGATACAAGCGAAAGGCAACATACCATTGCGAGTATCACATACCCATATTTATATATTTTATAGAAAGTACTCATTTTGTTGTACAGCATTTAAGGTTAATAAGTCATACGCAATCCGCACAAAAGATTCAAATTCACGGGGCGTTCAGTCCTCAAGGTTCTGGTGTCGGAGTCTGTATCGAAATGATGAGAAACCGAAGGTTCGGCAAACAAGGCAAAACGGTCATTCAATTTATAACGAACCCCTATACCTGCCGCAACTGACAGTTGAACAGGTTCCGCATCAAAACCATTATCCCGAGCGCCGGCAATACATTTCTCGGCAGTTCCTCCTATGGTGGCATACAAATCGACTTTCGAAATGCTTGCCAGTGTCATGTTCAGTTTTACCGGAATACCTAAAGTATGCAGCGTACGGTCGGCATGCAGACGATTGTACTGTACACCCGTTTCCAATGCAAGCCAATTGTTCAGACTGCGTTCTACTGTAACTCCGGCCGTCAGCGGCATATTATAGTCTCCTTTAGGAAGAGAAGTCCCCAAAGCTGCTTTCAAAGCCCACTTTCGTGATTTCTGATATTTTAAAAGAGCATCTTCCGGTTCTTCTTCCGCAGAAACGGACGGGAAAATATCAGAATCGGAATTACCCTGAGTGGTGGTATTCTGATAAGGATTGCCGTTGTGTGAAACAGTATTGTTATTGAAGTAACCGCCACCGGTCTGTACTCGTTGTCTGATAGTGATAGAAAGCCTCACGGAGACAGATTCATTTTCATCTTCCGATTGGGTAGCCATACCTGCAAGAATTCCGTTGGCAGGCTGCTTTATACCGGGTTTCTGCGCTGCCGGAGTTGCCTGATGTATGGAGGGGAAAGACTCCTGTACCACATCACCGTTCAAACTGCCTTCCGGCGTCAAAGCAGCCACTTGCGTAAAAGCCTCCTTTATTTCTTCTTTCGGAGAGAAATACCAAAAAGCAGCCGAAGCAGCTCCCAACACAAACAGAACGGATGCAGCAGCCGCTACCCGATAATATTTGGGAGAAAGAAAGGCAGCCTTCTTCCGACTTACAGCCGAAGATGCCACATCTTCCTGCAACTTCTCCCAAAAGCCATCACGCACCGTCATTTCCGCCCCGGTCAGGCGGTTGCGGAATAATCCGGTTATTTCATCTTTTTCGTTCATTGTCAGTATATTCTTTAATTCTTTTCGCTAACATACATTTGGCACGATGCAACTGCGAGGTGGATGAATGTTCCTTGATGTGGAGCAGTTCCGCTATTTCCTTATGCGATTTCTCCTCGAACACATACAAGTTGAATACCGTACGGCATCCGTCGGGAAGTTCCGCCACAAATGCCATCAGCACTTCCTCAGAAAGTCGGTTTCCGCTTTCTACAATACTTGCTTCATCCTGCACATCGGGCAGCTGTTCTTCATTCACTACCAATTGGCTAAAACGGCGTTGTCTCCGCAGATAGTCAATGGCCTGTGTCACCATCACCCTCGTCACCCAAGTGCCCAATGCACATTCTCCACGAAAAGTAAAGTGGGTGAAGATTTTGATAAAGCCATCATGCAAAACATCGTGTGCCGCATCCATATCGCCCGTATAACGGTAACATACCGCCAACATCTGTTTGGAATAGAGAGTGTAAAGTTCCTTTCGGGCGGAATCTTTTCCTGCCCGGCAGCCCTCTATCAGTTCTATCTCATTTTCCAATGTCAGTGCTCGTTTTACGGACGCCTCTTCGCGTCGTTTGTTAGTTAGACGCAGCACCTTTGAAAATGCTGCTGAATTAATTATAAAAAGAAGTTAAAGAAATAAAGAACCTTTCAATACATCCAGTGCATCTATTCTATAAAAGATTTGTCGCCATAATCATTTTATTTTAAATCATATCTTTCTTCAAGCACTTGTATTGCCTTGTCTATACGTCTTCCCACGCGTTCTATGTAGTCTGGTGTGAAATAGTTCTTCGCTACCCTGACAAAGTTCCGTACCGACCTATCCGACAAGTAGATATCCCATGCCCCATATCCTCCACGATTTATCTGGTTCGTCTGTTCGTCAGTCAGTGCCAAATGGAAAGGGACCATAATTTCATCCTTCATATCGTAATAGCCATTCATAGTCGCCTTGAATCCATCCAATACTTCATAGATTCCGGTCAACTGCAACAATAATTCTTTATCTGAAATCTTCTGCATCAACATGGAACTTTTAAGTATATCCAATGCATTCTGACTATAATAGAAGCTGCGGATATGCCCCAAAAGAAAGCGGAACTGTATCAATGAATCTTCCGGTATCGTCCGATGCTTCAGGTCATACTCCACCAACAAACCGGAAAGGTGTTCATCCTCTCTGAACTCTGAGACGATACTCTCGTAATTATCCCGGTTGCTTTTCAGTTCATCCCTAATCAGCGACATGGTGGCTCGAATATCTTTCTTCTCGGAATTTTGAGTAACCAGCTCACTGCCGACAAAAGTAATCAGTACACCAATCACCACAATGGAAGTCTGCCGGATGTAGTCCCCTACTTGCCAACCTTTGACAGTTGTCTTTACTTTATTCCAAATTATGTTTTTCATATATTTCCATTATATCATCTATCACTCCGAAATACATCCTCTGTTTAGGGCTGACGCACCATCTGTTTTTCCATTGTCGATAATCTATTGATTATTAACAGAAAAGCCTTTCATAAGAATTGCTTCATGAAGGCAAATTTATGAAAGGCTCTTCTATTTATTCAGTAATACAGTTCCTACCTTTGTCAGCATGCTTTAAAACTCATATCAAGTCCTTTTACGGAATGCGTCAAAGCACCGACTGAGATAAAGTCTACGCCACATTCGGCATAGTCGCGCAAGGTATCGAATGTGATACCGCCGGATGATTCCGTTTCATAACGACCTGCAACCATTTCGACAGCTTTTTTGGTCATTTCAGGCGTAAAGTTATCAAACATGATGCGGTCTACTCCACCCAAGTCAAGCACTTGTTGCAGTTCATCGAAGTTGCGCACTTCTATTTCTATCTTAAGGTCTTTCCCCTTCTCTTTGCAATATTCTTTGGCGCGGGTAATGGCTTTATCAATACCTCCGGCAAAGTCTACATGATTATCTTTCAACAAAATCATATCAAACAAACCTATACGATGGTTTACGCCCCCACCAATCTTTACCGCCATCTTTTCCAGAATACGCATACCCGGAGTAGTTTTACGAGTATCAAGCACACGGGTATTCGTACCTTTCAACTTCTCGGCATATTTGTGGGTCATAGTGGCAATACCGCTCATACGTTGCATGATGTTCAGCATCAAGCGTTCGGTTTGCAACAAAGACTGCACTTTTCCTTCTACAACCATAGCTACATCACCCGGTTTCACTTGGGCGCCATCGTTGATGAACACTTCCACCTTCATAGTCGGGTCGAAACGGCGGAACACCTCTTTGGCTACTTCAATGCCGGCAAGGATACCGGTTTCTTTAATCAAAAGTTTGGATTTGCCCATTGCCGTAGCAGGAATGCACGAAAGGGTGGTATGGTCACCATCACCTATATCTTCGGCAAAAGCCAGGTCAATCAACCTGTCAATCAATTCTTCTTCCTTATTCATTTGTCTTATCTATTCTTATTTGATGTATTACATATTTATTCGCCACTTTCCTAAAGAAACAATTCACTCGGAAGCTTCCGTTTGCAGTTGTCAAAGTACCAATTATAAAACCGGACTCATCACGTTTGCCCTGATGATTTACAGTAAAACCGCTAACTTGATTACCGGAAAAGAAAACAGCCATCTTTTCCTTCGCCGCTTGACGGTCTACATTGACTGAGCGGTTCTCAAGAATCAGCTCTACCTTATCACTCAGATACCCGTTCAGCTCCTGAGAATTCCCTTTGTTAAAGGCCGTAACCACCCCTGTCGGCACATCCTGCGCCATGAGCGAAACCGCCCAAAACAAGAGACAGCCCCATAATATTACTACTCGTTTATTCATTTTCACAAGTATTAATGATAGGCAAAGGTAAGCAAATCTTGCAAATAACAAGAAAAAAAGACTACTTTCTTTAGTTACTATACAAATTCAAATATTATGGAAAAAATATTGGTATTAATATAAAGACATAATTTTTCTCCTTCACCATCTTTAATCAAACTACTTTTTAAGTTCTCGTTTCGTTGACAACGATGTAAAGGTGAAAATATAGACGGGCATAAACAAAGAAAACAGCCCGGAGAAGGCTGTTTTCTGAGAATGATTTATAATATATTGATTTTCAACTATTATATATCTATTAGTTATTATCTCTTATCATTATTATGTATTTAATAAGTTCGTAGTACAATTTCAAATGCTTCCGCATAATTTACTCCCCATTGACTACCTCTAACTGCCGCCAATCCATAGATGTATTCAGCAGAACGAGGATGTGGATAAGGACGCATCACACCTCTATACATAGACAATGCTTTTATTTTAGCATCAATCCCCTCCTTTTCCACTTCCACATAGCAATTTGGACGAAACAAATTCATAGCACTGTTAATAGCCCATTCCGAACATGACGGAACTTCCATATACCAAAATTCCTTAATACGTTTAACCTCTGGTCTGCGCTGGAACAGGCGAATAGCCTCCTGACATGCCATTGAAGTCTGTAAATGGTCGTTGTTTGTATCAGCAGGATGATGCGTGATTACTACATCCGGCTCACTCTCCTTGATGGCAGACTCAATAAACTGTACCAGCTTCAGGTGAGGCACAGTGTTCATTTCGATATTCGGGAAAGCCTCCTCATAAATTTTGTTCACCCCAAGGAACTTATTCGATGCATTCGTATCATCCTCAAGTTCATTGTCCTCTGGACGGAATGCACGTGCCTTTGCTTCTGTGCACATAATGCACACATCAATAATATCACCATTATGTGACCATTTCCACATCGAAGCACCTGCTCCAAGAGTTTCATCGTCAGGGTGAGCAACTACAAGTAAGTATTTCATACTATTATTCTATTCAACTTAATTCAAATTCATAATAATTTGTTTCGTATTTCTTAAATCCGAAACCTGATGCCCCCCTAAGCACATAAACATACGCACCCGAGTCCCTAACCACAAGTAGGCAACTGCCCATAGGAACAGCTATATATAGGAGACAGTTCATGCGTCAACCAACTATCGTTTCAAGATTAAGTGAGTGTATTCTGTCAGTTCTTCAATCAGCATAAGCGAGGATTACACAACCATATGCGCATTAGCGATTCTGCGAATACTCTCCTCGTAACTCACCACACGATATTTGCCGTCAAAGTGGTTCGACAGCTCCATATCGTACACAATGCTACCAAACACTTTGTGGATAAAATCCAACTGAGGCACTTTACTCAACAAACGAAGAACTGGATTGAAGATGCGAGTCTGCCACATCTTGTTACCCGCAGACTTAGCAATGTCAGCTACAATCTTACTAATCTCGATATAGCACTCCTGCTGCGGATAATAAATACCACCCTTATTGTTCTCTATAATCAGACGTATCAACTCACAAAGATTGTCCACATATACCATGCTCTGCTTGTTTTCCAGTTTAGGGAAGACAGGCATCTTCTTTGCAAAATTCACCAGACGGGGAAAGTTATCACGCGCAAACTCGCTATAGATTAATGGTGGACGTATGATAGCTATCTGGAATGTATCATCCAGCAGCTTCTGTAATCCTCTTTCTGCCATCATCTTACTCTTGCCATAAATAGTAGGCTCAGACGGTACAGTCTCTGCCGTGATTATCTTCTCCTCGCCCAATCCGCTCATATCGCCATACACAATCTGACTACTCATCTGTACGAACATAGGTACACCCTCACTCTTTGTTTTAGTTGCTATATCGATAGGCAACTGACCATTCACAGCATAATACTGTTCCTCACTACCCTGACGTGCATTTGCATGAGCCAAACCGCTCACATTATAAACCGCATCATATCCGTGAAAGTCAGTCTCTGCCCACTTTCGGTTCATACTATCCACCGCATCTATCTGCCAGTCAGAATAGTTCTTTTTTATATATTCTGTAAACTTGTCACCGATGTATCCACCGACGCCAACGAGCATCACTTTCTTCATATTACTTAAAGTTTTCCCAGTTCTTAATCACCTCATCCCAAGGGCCACAATCCTCCTTATCGTAGATATATACACATTTGGCGTCCTTGAATTCGCGGAGCCACTCGGGCAGCGAGCACATACCGCCTTCCACACGTTTGGCATAGTCGATCACCTCACTCATACTAGTAAAAGGTTCAAACTCCTTGCGATCGGCCGGATCAATGCAGCCATTCTCCATACCCTTAATCCAAAGATAAGGTAAAGGCATACCAGCAAACTTACCCGTCGGATTCCAAGCCGAAGCACGGAAGTTGGTCTCCATAAAATAATATGTACCATCCTTGTCAATCAGGAATTCCACTTCAAATACGCCTTCAAAACCGATTTCCTCGAACATCGCCTGAAGTTTCTTTTCCATCTCCTTATCCTCAAACATCTTCACGTCGTGATAAGGGCTGTAGTAACCCTGAATCAAGTACTTCCACTTCATCTCAGTCACAATCTGCATCTCTTTACCCTTGTTAATACAGTAACCTTCGAGAGCCATTTCGTTCTGCTTGTCCACAAAGTGTTGGATCATAATCAGCGGACTCTCAATCTTAACGATAGCTTCACGGAGTTCCTGCTCGCTCTGACAGATATACACATCGGACTTCCAGCTACCCGAGTTTGGCGAGATGTCCTTGGTGATAATCGGGTACCAAAGATGCTCCGGCAGTTCGTCTTTCTTGCTGATCACATACGAATCCAGCACATTGAAGCCATACTTCTTTGCCAACTGCTGAATCTCGTACTTATCCATAAACTCATTGATTCTGCCAGTACAGCCTGCATTGTAAGCGATAAACTTATCCTTCCACTCATTATAGTGCAGATCAAAGTAACCCACCGACTTGTCGTCCGAGAATACGATATAAGGCTTCTTGCCCGTTTCTTCCACCAGATGACCATACTGCTTCATCAACAAACGGAAGCCATCTTCTACCGAGTCCACACGATGTAACTTCGAGATATATTTGCTCTTCGTAGCCACCTCGTATCTACGCTTCACCGAGATATAAACAGGATTGATACCATTCTCGCCCAAGGCGCGAATCATGTTCAGCGGATTATAGTGCTCCAGTGCAAACACTATGCACAAGTGACCGTTGTATTGATTATTCATTATTGTATAGTTTATTTATTCTTGATTACGTTTACCAGATACTCAATCTCCTCCTTGCCATAACGCTGGTCAATGGTAATCGGAATCACGTAACGGCTGATCCAGTGCTCAAAGCTCTCTACAGGTTGTTCCTCGCAGATGTAATTCCACCAGTGTCCCTGGAAGTGCTTGGCCGCAAACAATTTTTGAATCAATGCATCATCCTCCACTACCAACGGATACACCATCGGAATGGTCTCCTCATCCATATAACGAGTAGGATCAACCTTATTGATGCCACTCAAGCACTTATGCGCGTAGGCAAAATTTCCCTTACGCTTCTGCTTGTTATAGGCATAGTCTTCCGCATCCACCAGCGTGCGGGTCAGTTTCGACATTCGCATACAGTCCTCGGCATCAATGCGATGTTCGTTCAAACTACGTGCCTCATAACCCTTCCCCTCACAACCGTACTCAATTCGCTTCAAGAGGAAAGCTGCCGTATCCGAACTGTAGCACTGCGGATATTCCTCCACATATTTATGCGCATCCTTGCCAACAACGTATGCACCATCAGGAGTACCCACAAATTTTCGGCACGAATATACCATCAAAGCACCCTCCACCGGATGGCAAAAGAACGCCTGTGCACAATCAATAATAGTATGTTCATAGGATTTAGCCAACTCGGCCATACGATTGCTCGACATGATGCCATAGTAGTTTACCAGTAATACCGCATCATCCTCCTTGGCTTCAATATCCAACGGATTCCAATCTTTGTCCTGATGGTAGAAACACACCTCCACACCCTTCTTCTCAAAAGTCTTGCGAATCGAATCACACTGGTAAATCGGAATCCAAATGCGTTTACATCCGGTTACACGGAAAGCATGCCAAATACCCATGCGACCAGTGTTCAGTCTGGCAATATCAGTTTCTTGATTGTAGAGTTCACGGCCTTTAGGCAGTTGTAACTCAAGAAATGAACCTATCTCCATCTTTACTTATCCTTTTTGGTCAACAATCTGATCGTCCGTCATTTTCGGAGCACGCACGCTATCGGTAGGACGTTGGAAACCGAGTACAATGGCAAAGGTTTTATAGAACACCAACCAATCTAGTTTCAAGTTCCAGTTACGCACATAATAAAGATCAAACTCAGCCATCTGCCGGCGATTCTCCGACTCCCCCTCATGTACAGCCTCCCAACCGGTAATACCGGGGCGCATCGACTGACGCTCCTGCTGTTCAGTCTCGGTCATCACCAACATTTCTTTGGCCAAGATAGGACGAGGTCCAATAAATGACATCTCACCCTTCAGAATATTCCATATTTGGAAGAGTTCATCCGTATTTGTCTTGCGCACAATTCTGCCCCACTTCTTCAGTCGTACCTCATTGGGCAGCAACTCACCATTTTCATCGCGCTCGTTAGTCATCGAGCGAAGCTTATATAGTGTAAACAACTTGTTCTTGTAGCCCACACGCTCTTGCTTGAAGATAGGCGAAGACTCAGGCGACACCACCTTCACAAAGATGATTCCGCACAACAATACCAATGATGCCGGAATGAACAGAATCAATGCCAATATCAAGTCAAAAAGCCTCTTTACATTTTTTTTCATTATATCTTATTTTTTACTTATTCAATTGTAGCTATCTATTTTTCTAAATAGCACAACCAACTCATTTATGAGGATTTACAGATATAGTAGATAATTGGATTTAACTTTCATTCATTGATAAAACAAGATAATATTTACTTCTTGGGTTCTACGCCCCATTTATTAAGCAACTTCTCCACTTCGGTAGGAATCTCACATATGAAATCATTTTCGCGAGGAATAAACCCATCTAACTTTTCCCAAGCATCCACAATAGAATAGGTTCCATCCAGTATATACCCCTCTTGAGAAAGTTTGCGAACAATTTCTGTTTGGTGGTCGTTCAGCATCTCGTTATATTTCTTCAAACGAGCTACTGCTATACACTTCTTCCCCTTTTGTATGGCGCTAAACAGAGCGCCACTACCAGCATGACTAATCACCACATCGGCCTTTGCCATGTACTCCTTAAACTCATTCTCGGGCACATAGTCCAAACATTTGATGATATCAGATGCATAGTGTGTATTGCCCAACTGAACTACAAACTCATTATCGGGATGCAGTGTATCTATAAGTTCCTCCACCATCCGCAGACAGCGAGGAAACTGATTGCCTTGTGTACCTAATGTTATAAATACCATAATTGTGTACTTATACTAATGTTCCATAATACTTTGCTTCAGGATAGAGTTCAAGCATCTCTGGCCATTGCACAAAGATTTGATCGGCCATTTTATGTACCAAAATTCCGGTCATCGAGCGTGCATACACCTTAGCACGAGTTTCAATAAAAATAATTTTACTGCCATGGAGTTTGCCAATAATGAACAGAGGTACGGCAATATTACTGCCGGTAGAGATAATCACCTTAGGACGATACTGTTTCCATATTTTTCGACTGGCAAAAAGCATCTGAAAGTAAACAACCAGAAACGACCACCGACTACCGCTCTCGTTATCCTTCACCTCCTTACGTCGTGAAGACTCACCCTCCATGATTTCAATATGTCCAATGTTCTTCAAAGCTAGTATTTCCTTGGTTGCTCGCACATTGTCTGTCACCAATACAGACTCATACTTGCCGAACAACTCCTTCATTGCCATCATCTGACTGAAATGTCCACCTTGATTACAGGCGAACATTACAGTATTGGTTAGTTTTGACATTATTCTAAATGTTAATTACAGAACGATATAAGTCATAAATCTTGTTTGCAACCGAATCCTCATCCAATTGCAGTTGAATTACTTTGTCTCTTCCCAACAAGCCATTCTTCTTATGCAAAATCGATTCTGTAACCAATTGGGCAAGTTCCTCTGCATTATGTTCTTTTGAAACAAAACAATCCTTTACTCCATCAAGCAACATTTTTACATCACCAACTGGAGTTGATACACAAGGAAGGTTACAACACATAGCTTCTTTTATAGCTTGAGGAGAACCTTCTGACTTCGATGTCATCAGCAGCAAATCACAGTTTGAATACAATTGTGCAATTTGCTGACGAGTCATATTCTTCAGTTCACGTTCCTCTGCATCAACATGATACTTCTGCTTCAAAATTTCAAGCGTTTCACAGAAGAGAGAATAATTCTTTACCTGACGCTCATGATTACTTGGAAATACAATCTGCACTTTATTATGAGTCTCCGTCTTTTCCAATGGTTTAAAAGTTTGCAAATCTACAGCACATGGCACCATGTGGGTATTTGAACAATAAGGCTTTATCAGAGACTCCATTTCATCGTTCAGGATAACGGCTGCATCAGAATTCTTTGCTGTAATCCTCGACACAAAAACCGATAATCTTCCATTACCACCTTTTGGCTGTATATCGCTTCCGTGAAATGTGGTAATCGTTGGCAAATGCTTTACAAAAGGATTGAGATGATACATTCCTGCCAATCCATAATGGATATGGACTAAATCGTAATTGCCTTTATTGACTTTCTTTGCGACACCAAATATTGATTTCATGTATTGCCACTTATCACCGAAACCATTGATATAATACACATCAAAGTTTACATCAGGCTGCAATCGTTTAATGGCTTGCACTTGTTCATAAACAAAAATGCCATGATAAGGATGCTCCTCGGTCGGATAGACGTTTGTGACTATTAAAACATTCATAGAGTAAATATGCTCTTCTAAAAAGCAACATTATAAAACAATATCATTGCCATTATACCAGCAATGTATATCTTATGGAACTTGAGTTCTTTTCCATCTAGGTTCTGAATTCCATAAGCAGTCAGAATCATTATAAACGGAAATACGACAAAGCGATATCTGAAATCGAAAGAGAAAGACATCATTAAAACCATCAGACTATTGAGCAATATGGTTGATAGCATAACGAAAATATGATCTCTTCTGCTAATTGCCTTGATAAACCCTCCTATGAAAAGCGACCCCCAAAGAATGGATATGAAAGCTGTAAAATTGGGCATTGTAATATAGGAAATTTTATCGGCAGTTGAAACAAATGAAGGAATCGGTCCTATAAATGCGAACAAACTGTTTGCTATCATAGATAAAATTCCTCCCAAGCCAGAGTCTGCATAGTGCATAGCATGCATATCATTAAACACATTTTCAGATAATCCTCTCATTACCAACAGATAAGCAGTAAGTTTTGTCCCAATATATATACAAACACCAAACAACAATGCTAGTATAAATACGTTCCTTAAGTTAAGTTTTACATATTTCGCAAACCTTACCGATACAATTGCAAGAATCAACATTGGCAAGAATGCTAATCGGAATAATACAGTCAATGCAGAAAAAAGAATCAACATCAACAAATTACCAATATACTTTGTTGTATAGTAACGAATAGAATAATAGGTTGCACCAACAACAAACAAGGTAAAGAAGTTCTCCTTAAGACCATTGGCAGAGGTCACAACAGAATAGGATAACGTACCTAAAATAGCAATCACTAATTTGGAATATTCAGAATTGATATAGTAGCTAGCAATTTTATAAGTATAATTACACAACATGGTGACGGCTATACTATTAGCCAAAAGTGCCATATGTATACCAAAATTATTTCCGAACATTCTATAGATAAAATACAAGATATATGCAAATCCCGAATCATCCAAATCAAGATCTTCTATACAAAGATTCATGAAATCTGATAGCGAATATCTGCTAGCCTTGAGTGCATCCATATGATAGTCCAAGGCATCCATAGGAATTGGACCAAGAGGGTCATTCCAATGTTCGATATAAAACAAACGAATGACTACACTCATTATAAAATGTGCAGAAAATATTATGAACAAAAGGCTACCTTTAGTTATTTTCTGACTAATTGATAAGACAAACAAGCTAGTCATTACCATCATAATCTGCATAGACAAAACACTTACATCAGGTGCAAGCTTCTGTCTAGACGATATCAAACAAGCAACTAAAAGAAAGATATACGAAACTCCCAAAAATCGAAAGTTCATAAATCTTATTGAGGATATTGAGTTCATAAATTAAAAACTATCCAAATCTAATTTTCTTAAATTCCAGCTATTTGCTTTGAGAACATTGATTCCGTTTATTTCCCAATTAATTTCACCTGTTTTATCACATTGTAATGAGTAAACGAGAGATGGTGGAGTTTTTCTTATGCGATGTAAAAACGGAATCGTATAGAAACCTAACTTTTTTAGGAGTTTTGATTCGCTTACATCACCCTCTGGCTTCCAAACAAGTACCTCTGTCGGCCTACAATATCTTCTAAAGAAATAATATGATTTTTCAACGTAATTTTCATCTGAATATAAAACAAGCCCAAGATTGAAATCTTTCAAGTCTGTACTTGACAACATTAAGAAAGATAATAGTACATCATTGGCATCAAACGCTTGCACAAATCGATAAAACTTGTTAGTTCTTGTCATGCGCCATTTCAGATTGTCTGAATCAACAGACGAGTGTATTGTGCCTGACCTGTCTAGAACATAAATGGATTGAATCTCCTTATCCGACAAGGAATCCGTTATCTTATATTTAATTCCGCTCTTTACAATTTCAATATTACTTGTATTGTGAAAATTTTCCTGAAAACCGAAAAGCCTTTCCTTCAGAATACGTCCCCATGAAAAATCGTACATGTGGCGAAGAGGTATAAGGTCTACAAAGCCAATCTTCTTATTTCCATAGTATGGTATCCAAGACGGACCTGTATCAAGAATTAGCTTTATACCTTCTTTTCGTAATACATCTATAGAAAAACGATTCATCTTTGAAAAGAGTCCCTGTTTTCTGGCACTTGGTATAATAACAGTATCGCAGATTTGTGCAACGACCTCACTTTTTTCTCCTATTATAAACTTATTTAGAAAGATACCTCGAAATCCAACGACTTCATTGTCTGAAGTAACTGCAATGGTACTAAGGCACTTATTATAATTTGGATTCTTGTGGTAAGTCCAATCGAAGCGCATTTTTCTACCTTCGAGGTCTTCCTTCCACAAATAGCGTTCTATATCGGCACATTGCTCAAAATAATCCTCTGTATATAACTTTATTGTATACTCCATAATTATCGGTTGAAAAAGTTTCGTTTGATTCTTCTAATCAATTCAATTACATTGTAGTTCTTTACTCGATAGTCAATAGTCATAAGTAACTCTTTATTATGACTAACAATATTGAACTGATGACCGCCGAAATTATAGTCAGAGAATGCTGTACTGTAAATGCGATCCTTGTAAACCTGCTCGGAGTATTTTTCAGCAGTCAACTGTTCTATTTGCATCAGAGTAATGTCTTCTCCATAACTTGAAACACAAATTTGAGCAGGGCGATACAACCGATCATTGAAAGAGAATACAGCACCTCCGTTTCGGCCATAATCATTACCTGTATAAATCGGAGACCTAGGGTGCTCTTTATATGGGCCGTCAAGTGAATCAGAGACAAATAGATATTGATTGAAAACTTCTTTTTCTTTAACAGATGTAAACAGATAGTACTTTGCCCCCTTTTTAATTATAGAGGAATCTACCCACTGGCGTTTCTCGTCTATAATAACCTTAGACAATTTCCATTTACTCAGATTATCATTGCAAGCTTCATAAAGGCGAATTGTTCCACTATATCCAGCTTCCGGCAACATATATACTTTACCATTATCCTCGAAAACATACGGGAAAGACAAGTGGAAAGCCTCCTTTAATACATCTATCTCGTCTGACCACACCTGCATATCATTAGTAAAACGCATGCAAATATGACCAATACCATACCATCTGTCTTGTCTCTCATAAAACAGATACAATCTCCCATTGTATGAAAACAGGAAAGGGTCTGCAAGAAAAATGATTGGCTCTATCTTAAATAAGTCGGTATCAGACTCAAACTTCTTAATTAGAACACCTTGACTTTCTCCAAAGTCCTCTGCTTTTAGCTTGTTTATGCTAATGTTAAAGTTATTAATATATAAATTAAACATTCTTTACACCCTTTCGGATAAGTTGATCAAGTAAAGAGAATTCAGATTTGAAAGTACGCTTCGATGCCGCCATCTCACACATTTTTTTATAATCAGCCCGATTAGTCTTAACTTCTTTAAGGTAGATGAGCAATTCTGTAATTGTGTGAAAATCATAATTCGGATGATTCTTTAATACAAAACCTTCCTTTCCATGGCGTACACTACGAGCATAATCTCCTGAATACTCAGTACAAATCATTGGAACGCCTGCAGCAAGGTACTCACATATCTTTGTAGGAGAAGACACTGTGTTTAGTACAAGATCATCCCTCAAAAGGAAACCAGCATCTAAAAGTTTCAAATATGATGGTACTTCTGCAGGTAGCAGGTCCTTGATGTAATAGTTCTCTACACCCAATGCATCGAGTTGTTTTTGTAAGTTAGCAGAAATATCAAAACCAGTATAGATTACTAAAAAAATACGATTATCTTGTTTATAGAGTTTGATAGCAAGATCTACAATCAGTTCAATGTTCTGCCAAACTTGTAGACCTCCGCAATAGCCAAGGACAATTCTATTCTCTGTTAATTTCATCAAATCACCCTCGTAAGCGTTACAATTGTACAACTCAGTGTTAACACCACAAGAAATAATCGAATTGGTTGCAATCTTTGTATCAGTATTCTTCTCTAACTGTTTGCAAAGATTCTCGGATACGGTTATACAGACATCAGAATACTTGATAGAACAAACTTGGTCGAAAAGGAAATTATCAGAACACCATTTCTTATGTGTAGGTTTCGAAGTATATTCGTAATAGCCATCGCCATGGAAGTCGGTAATACGCATAGAAGAGTCGCCAATGAAACGCAAGGGCAAACCATCCACCTCGCTCTGAACCACATCGTAATGTTTGATTGTAGAGTAGAGCCATCCTACTAGATATTTATAATAACGCAGAAGCAAAGCAAGAGGTTTATTCTTGGTCCTTGGAAACAGATAGGGTACAAAAATCCAGTGCACACTATTGTCTACATATTTTTTCAAAGATTTCCAATAGCTAAGATCCTTGAACAGACATAAAACATCAACTTCGTAACCAGCCTCCTTATAACAATTGATATAACAGTTTAATCTATGCTTAGCTCCTTCATTCAGATGCATGATAAGACCTGCACCTGAAAAAATTATTAATACTCTAGGCATTTTATAATAATGATTTATACATTACAGTATTCGAATATTTTGATAAGATTTTTATTGCACGCAAAGCGGACAAACTTAAATCTTTAGGGTGATCTATATAGGTTATCAAATCTTTATCATTAACAAAAAAGGCTAACAAAATCGATAGAATAGACCTTTGAGACAAAGTGTATCTGGAATAATTAACATAATTATCAGGCTTCGGCTCCTCCTGATAGTCACCTCTTATATGAGTACCGTCAGTTATACATTTTAAATTATTAAAAACTTTTTTATTAAGCCAGTCTAATCCTTTATAGACAATAGTTCTTCGATAGGAAGAAATTGGCACCTCTATAAATTCCCCCTTATCATCAGGAATAATTACATCATTTTCATACCTCCACATTTCGCCATCTGGAGAATCTACAAAATTAAAATAGGAATACTTATTCTTACCGTATGCTCCTCGTGCTACGGACGAGTCAATCTTGATACCAGCCTCCTTGAATGCTCGTTTTAGGCAGTCGAATGGTTGTACTGCCCATCCACCAGCCCTGAAAGCAACAATCTTGTACTCTGAATCAACCTCACGCGCAATGTTTGTGAGCAGATTTGTTCCCTCCACAAACATATCTACAATCTCCTTCTCAGAAAAGCTATTAAGACTGTAGTGACGAAATTCGGAAAAGTCCCATGTACCATCGCCATTATATTTGGCATCTACCCAATGAGGGTGAATATGCAATTCTATGCGGTGACCTCGGTAAACCATATCCTTGAGTTGATCAATTATGAGTTGATGGTCTGCTAAGGTACGTTCAGTATTCGCTTCTTTCAAATACTTTAGCATCTGCCAATCTACGAAAAAGTTACCCTTAAAGCTAACGGAATCCATTGCATCGAGCAGGAGGTTAGTAGGTTCTATCAAGGACCTCAAAACCGTCCCTGATCTATCGCCAAAGAACAGCTCGTAGTCGTATGAGAGGATGATTTTTTTCTTCTGAAACATAAATTATCTGTTACCTGTAAGAACAGGCATTATGGGTTTGAACAATTTATTTAGTACGTGGTAGTATACTACAGATATTCCATATACCATGAATGGACTCAACAAATACAATAAGCATAGTAGCCATTCATTCTGGAGAGAAAAACATTGCTCAAGCTTAATACAAATTGTAGTAGGAGCAATAAACAATCCGCATGCATGTATGGCATATACAAAGAACGAGCTTTTATCGATTATGCTAGGGATGGTAATGCTGTATCTTTCATTGATTGATTTTGCCAGCCATATCATCGCTATTGCCACTAGTATGGTTGTCATCTGCTGTATGTATCTTAATCCTTCCTGAGACTGTGGATACTGATATAGTCCAATGACAATAGATGTTACAGCCAAGAAAACAATAAGCCAATTGAGCCACTCTGAATTTATCAGGCAAAACTCCTTTTTGTCAACAGCCATATAGGCTCCCAAAGTAAAGAACAGAAATGGACGTAAGTTGGATATAACTGTCAGTTTGCTTGAGTTCATTATTGTTTGTGTTTTCAAAGTTTCTTTTTAACAATATCTATTATTTCTTTCAACGAATCATTTTTCGCTATTATTGACAGACCTACATAGCATACAAAAAACATAAATCCTCCAACAAAGAATTGCATGTACATATTATCAAAACTATAGACAGGAATTGAAGCAACGAGTACCCCTATGACACCCAATACCAAGCTAGGGGTGAAGTCTTTTATCTGTTCCCAGATAGATACTCCGATTAGTTTTTTTGTATATGCAGAGTTTAGCACCATAGCCAATAGCCCGTAGCTTGCCTTACCAACACAAAGGCCTATTAGGCCAAAAGGCACGGATACTATAAGAATCAGGAAGGCAGTAATCTTTTTAATCACCTCCAGTTTGAGGGCTAGATCTGCTCTACCTTTGACATAAATCAGATTGCGGTTTATGCTGCTAATATGTTCTAACAAAAAGCCACAGCAAAGAATTTGCATAAGCACAATGATATCTGCCCATTTTTCTGTAAGAAGAATTAGCACCAAAGGTTTTGCAAGAACGAGTAGACCAAGTAACAAGGGCATTATTATGTAGCTGGACAATGATATATATTTGCGATAAACAGAAACCAATTGGCGTTCATCGCTTATCTTGCTCATGATTGGAAACGTGACACGCGAAAAAACCTCAATGCAAGTGTATGCAGGCATCGAAGTAAACTGTTCGGCGCGTGAGTAGTAACCCAACTGAACTGGAGTGCAGAATTTTCCGATTATTATAGGATAGAGATTGGCGTAAATTCTATCAATGATATTGGCTACCATTAAGCGCATACCGAATGGAAACAAACGGCAAAATGATGATACATCGAAAAAGCATACTGGTTTCCACCTTTGAGTGATGGCATACATACCGGTCATCATAACTGCAGAAGTTAAATATTGTCCTACCAGAGCCCATACTCCGAACCCCTTATAAGCAAATATAATACCTACTACACCTGAGAATAATGCTGAAATGACAGTAACTTTAGCAACAGCCTTAAAGTTGACGTCAACAGTCATTCGCACTTTATGTATGGCAGAGAATGAAAATATTATAATTCCCAAACTCTGAATCCTCAGATATAATGTAACATCGTTATTGTAGAACAACGATATATAAGGAGCCGCAAAGAACAAAATAAAGTAACAGCATACAGACAGTAAAACATTGAACGTGAATATTGTCGAATAATCACGTTCAGTCTTATTCTTGTCCTGAATCAGTGCTGTAGCAAAGCCTCCGTCTATAAAGACTTGCGATATTGTGATAAACACAAAGATGATGGCAACGATACCATAATCCTCAGGCATAAGGAGGCGAGCCATTATGACACTAATCACAAATTGGACCACCTTTGTTGACGCAGACTCTACGAAGGACCATATTACTCCCTTTACAGATTTGCTTTTAAGATCTTCTGCCATATTAAGTTAGTATCTTCCCACTTTTATAATTTGTTCCCAAAAGTTACTTTCTTTACATAATTCTATAGGAATACTCCTGAAATTGCGTTCATAAAGCGGTGTCTGATAAACGTTAGGATCAGCATGCGCATTTTTTTTTGGCGTCATGAAATCCTTTCCATAGAGAGTTTTCAAGATTTCTACTGAGTTACATGGAATTTTAATTTTCTTATTTCTGAACTTCCAAGTCATAGTTGAAGTTTCATAGGGCACAACAACATCTTTTGCTCTAAAGAGATTCATACTGCTTGAAAACAACCAGTCATATCCCGTGATAGCCAATGGGAGAAAAATGTGCGTTTGTGACCCTACATCTATATATGAGAAATAAATATCACATGTTAACCCTTTGAACTTCATAGGAAGTTGGCATCCTTTAAAATCAGAAGCGACAAAAATATTACTGAACTCAAATCCGTGCTTTTTCAAAGAAATCAGAAGATTATCTGACAAGCTTCTGATATCAAGTGCCATATCAATATCATCATCATGAGGGATAAAATCATTATTTCTGTATATTCCCAACAAAGTTCCAAACATAGGAATAAAAGTGATACTAAGTTCGCTAGCTACATCGTAATAAGCTTGTAATGCTTCACCACCAACGTTCTGTAGTAATGTACACGCCTTTTTTATCTTTCTCTCTTTTTTTATCTTATCTATTCCTGTAAATTTTAAAATGGAACGAATTAATGTTTTTGCAATCATATCAATTATTACTTTACTATGATGTTATACAGTAGGCGTACAGTGTTTTTATCAAGCACAATAGGATTATTCTTAAGCCTTGTTGTGTTTATTGAGTTTGTCAGTATTTGTATTGAAGCATTGCGTTCGTTATCAACTGGATTTACTAATACTAATTTTGACAACATGTCCTTAAATTTACTTATTGCTTCTTGTGTTGTATCACAATTCATTGCCTTAGCTATATCATTGAATATACAAATAAGATGTTCTGTTCCTCTTGTATCTACACAATAGTTCTCGTGATACAAATTATCAAGCATATATTTCCATATAACAGGTAAACACACTGCTACTGCATGCCCATGAGGGAATCCATAAAGAGAAGTAATCTTGTAGCTCATGGCGTGAGCAGCTGTGGTTTGAGTGATGTTGATGGCGCGACCGCTGTAATTAGCTCCCAACATGATATTGGCAGCTGCCTGATCATCGTTCTCAAAGATATACTTCTCCCAGTTCTGCATGATGAGTTCAATCGTCTTACGACTGTACTCATAGCTTTCTTCAGTAGAGTTGACTGACCACCAAGATTCAATACCTTGACAAAAGGCATCCATCATAGTGCACTTCTTCTGATACTGAGGAAGCGATTTCAGAACAGATGGCTCCAAAAAGGCGTAATTTGGTAGAATACCATCGTTTGTGACGGTCTGTTTTGCTCCCTCGTAATACATAACAGCATTGTGTGTGCTTTCACTACCGGTTCCCGCAGTGGTTGGAATGGCGATGAAAGGAATCTTAGTGCCATCAATTTCTACACGTGTATTCACCAAAGGAGGAAGGATTGCGTCATTTCCCTCTTTAGCCAGTACTGCAAGTTTGATACATTTTGCCACATCTATCGGGCTACCGCCTCCGATAGCCAGAATACCATCGCAGGCCTCTGATTTGAATAGTTCAATACCTTTACTTATCTGTTCATACAACGGATTAGGCGTAAATTCGGTGAAATAAATCCTCTCGATATCCAGCAACTTAATCATATCCTTGAAATTGAGCGATTGATAAGAACGAGAACCGGTAACAATAAATAACTTCTTGCTACCACTCTCATTCAATATCAGAGGCAATTTATTGATTCCCTGAATGATATTCTGCTGCATAACTTAGTTCAATTACTTCTGAAGAAAGGCCATAAGAGCCTCTTTGTTTTGAATAGGAGTCGTAGTAGGACGACCGAGATCCTTGCGGTTGCCCTTCTTAACACAAATCTGCAGAAGTACAGGACCTTCTGCATTCTTTATTTCAGCAAGTTTTGCTTCGAGTTCCTCCATGGCCTCTACCGAATAGGTTACCGCATAACCCACTGCTTTAGCAACGGCACAAAGGTCAATCTTGAGACCAACAGTAGGCTGGCCACCTACAGAGTCGTGTGCACCATTATTGAATACTATATGCACATAGTTTTTACACTTCATGCTAGCAGTAATGGCCATATTACCCATATGCATGATGCTAGCACCATCTCCATCAAAGCAATATACTCTACGTTCAGGTTTCTGGAGTGCGATACCGAGAGCAATCTGTGAAGCGTGCCCCATAGAACCTACAGTAAGGAAATCACGCTCATGACCCTGGTTCCATGCGGTACGTGCCTCAAAAAGCTCGCGCGAAATCATACCGGTGGTTGATACGATGCAGGCGTTATCCTCGATGCTCGAAGTTACCTTCCGTATTGCTTCCTCGCGAGACATGGTGAGGTCGTTCACCTCAATATTCTGAAGTTTGTAGGCATCGAAGGTATCCTTCTCGATAACAAGCGCATAGCACTCGTTGGTAACCTTCATAAAGTCGACAGCAATCTTGATCTGCTTTGCAACACTCTCTTCGTCCTTAGGCAGGATAGCATAGTTGATACCCATGGTGTTTAACAGACCGGTAGTCACCTTACCTTGCTTTATATGCTGAGGCTCATCATGTACACCGGGGCGGCCTCTCCAACCGATAACGAGCAGTACAGGAATATTGTATACCTCCTTATCGGTAAGCGAAGCTAACGGATTGATTATGTTGCCCTCACCGGAGTTCTGCATATAAACTACAGGTACTTTGCCTGTTGCCAAATGATAACCAGCAGCAATACCCATAGCACCACCTTCGTTAGCAGTAATGATGTTCTGCTCAGCAGGAAGATTGTCGGTAATGTAGGCACAGATATTCTTGAGCAGTGAGTCAGGAACACCAGCATAGAAATCTATGCCGTGTTCCTTAAGCGTATTTACGAAAAATTCAGGTCTTATCATCGTCGCTGATTAGTTCTTAGTTCCAGGGATAAGTTCGAGAATCTCCTTGATAGGCATGCAGTACTCAGCAACAGCCTCCTTCGAACGAGAGTGCATAAGGATAGACTTGGCGCAGTTCATCATTGCAGGATAAGAAGCACGAAGCATATGGTTAGCATAGATTACTACATTGATACCCCAAGATGCGAGTTCCTCCTCGGTAAACTGGTTGTAAGTGGTAGGTACTACTACAATAGGTACATCGGCATACTTAGTACGGAACTGGTGACAAAACTCTTTGATGTCCTCACCAGTTTTCTCTTTCGAGTGAATCATGATGCCGTCAACACCAGCCTCAACATAGGCAAAGCAACGCTTGATAGCATCAGAAATAGGCTTGCCAGCGATGAGCGACTCACAACGAGCAATGATCATAAAGTCATCGGTGATCTGAGCGTTCTTACCAGCCTTGATCTTAGCACAAAAGCTTTCGATGGTATCCTGAGTTTGGACGGCATCTGTACCGAAGAGCGAATTCTGCTTCAGACCCACTTTATCCTCGATGATAACTGCCGATACACCAAGACGCTCAAGAGTACGTACGGTAAATACGAAGTGCTCGAGTTTGCCTCCGGTATCACCATCATAGATGAAAGGCTTGGTAGTTACCTCAAGAGCATCGTTCAGACCGTGGAGACGAGTAGTCAAATCAACAGCCTCGATATCAGGCTTTCCCTTAGAAGTAGAATCAGTGAGCGAAGAAGCCCACATACCATCAAACTCACGCCTTACGTTATTCACCTCTACGCAAGTATTCTCAGCGATCAGACCTGTAAGTCCAGAGTGCGACTCAAGTATGCGTACAACAGGTTTAGCAGCAATGAGACGGCGGAGACGTTTCATACGAACCTCAGGAGTAGTACCGATTTCCTTCAGACGCTGGTTAAGCATAGAGCTGGAGATACCTTGGGTGTAAGGAATGTCGATTACCTTACCACCCCACTGCGAGATGCAGTCTATAACGCGCTGGCGAGTTTTCTGCTGAACCCCCTGTTTCCAATCATCACCATGGAGTACGTAATCAGGACGTACCTTTTCAAGGTTAGGAACGTAATCAAGAGTAGTTTGAGGTATTACCTCATCAACACCCTTGAGATTAGCAACGATCTCACTTCTCTGCTCGTAAGTGAGGTAAGGCAGACGTTTATAGCTAGCGATAGCCTCATCAGTAAGGATACCTACCACCACACGACCAAGTTTCATTGCCTCGTGAATGATGTTCAAATGACCTGTATGAATGATGTCAGCAGACATACCAACATAGACTGTTTTTTTGTTGTCCATAATATTTGTTATTGTAAGTACTCTATTTAGGACACACCCCTTAATTAAGGCACTTTGAAGTGTCCTAATTAATGGGTATGTTAAATAATAAGTTTTGAAATTAACATTGCCTCATTGCCAAAGTGATTTAGTTGTTACTATTGAATTACACCTCATAACGGTCAGTGTCTTTGTCTGCGAGCACATCGGCTATGCGGCGGCAAGCTTGACCATCGCCATAGGGGTTGACAGAATGTGACATCTGTTTGTAGGCAGTTGCATCATCAAGGAGGGTGCTGACCTCACCCACGATCTTATCATAATCGGTGCCGACAAGGTGAACGGTACCCGAAGCAAGAGCCTCGGGACGTTCGGTGGTGTCACGCATAACAAGAACAGGTTTACCAAGCCCCGGGGCTTCTTCCTGAATTCCACCCGAGTCGGTAAGTACAATAGTAGCTTTAGCCATTAGATGTACGAACTCGAGGTACTGCAAGGGCTCAATGAAGAAGAAGTTAGGACGGGTGAGATCTTCACCAAACACCTCGTGAATTGGCTTACGCACATTTGGGTTGAGGTGCATTGGATATACAAAGTCTACCTCTGGATACTTCTCACTGAGGTCCTTCATGGCGGTGACCATGCGGATGAAGCCGTCGCCGAAATTCTCACGTCGATGGCCGGTGATGAGGACGAGTTTCTTACTGCCATCAAGGCGGGTGACGTCATAACCGGTATTAAGCAGTACTTGGTTCTGCTCCTGAGCAAGAACGGCATCGGTGTTGAGTTTGTCAACGACCATGTGGAGGGCATCGATCACGGTATTGCCGGTGACATAGATATTGCCGTGGACTTTCTCCTCCTGCAGATTCTTCTCGGAGAGTGGGGTCGGCGAGAAGTTATAGGTGGCAATGCGTCCGGTGATTTGACGATTCATCTCCTCGGGCCACGGGCTGTAGATATTGTGCGTACGGAGACCAGCCTCAACGTGCCCCACAGGAATCTGTGCATAAAAAGCGGCCAAGGCTGCGACGGTGGAGGTAGTAGTATCGCCATGAACGAGGACTACATCGGGGCGGCATTCTTTGAACACGTCGCACATACCAGTGAGAATGCGTGAGGTGATGTCGGTGAGATTCTGACCTTGCTTCATGATGTTGAGGTCGTAATCGGGACGAACGTCAAAAATGGTGAGTACTTGGTCAAGCATTTCGCGATGCTGACCGGTGACGCACACGACGGTTTCAAACTCGGTACGGCGCTTCTGGAATTCCTTGACCAAGGGACACATCTTGATAGCTTCCGGTCGGGTTCCGAAGACCAGCATAATTTTCTTTGCCATATTAATAAGCAGTATTATCTAGTACTATTAGTGTTGGGGGTATTCAGTAAAAATTCAATTATGAGTATACTCCAATAATTTTTAATCTCTGCGGAAAACGTCGCGTGTGTATACTTTATCCTCTATATCTTTGAGGCAATCGTCAAAGCGGTTAGCGATGATTACATTCGACTGAGATTTGAACCGGGCGAGATTATTGACTACCTTGCTTCCGAAAAAGAATTCGCCATCGGAAAGGGTGGGTTCGTAAATGATAATATTAGCACCTTTGGCTTTCACACGTTTCATGATGCCTTGAATAGCACTCTGACGGAAATTGTCTGAATTCGACTTCATGGTAAGGCGGAAGATACCGATGGTAACAGGTTCCTTCGAACCGTCGTACTGGTTGTTCTCGCTATAACTATACCAACCTGCCTTGCGGAGTACGGCATCAGCAATGTAGTCCTTACGGGTTCTGTTACTCTCCACGATAGCGGACATCATATTCTGAGGCACGTCTTGATAGTTAGCAAGGAGTTGTTTGGCGTCCTTTGGCAGACAGTAACCGCCATATCCGAAACTGGGGTTGTTGTAGTGTGTACCGATGCGTGGGTCAAGACCGATACCGTTAATGATGGCGGCAGAGTCAAGACCTTTAACCTCGCTATAAGTGTCCAACTCATTGAAGTAGGATACACGAAGGGCAAGGTAAGTGTTGGCAAAGAGTTTCACAGCTTCCGCTTCTTTCAAACCCATATAGAGTACAGGAATATTCTTGGTGCACCTGTATTGCTCCATAATAGGATTCTCGGCAGAAGGACCTTCTGCACTTTCCACAAGAAGTTGGGCAAATGTCTTGGCAGCCTCCTTCATGTGGTTGCCTTGAATCTGACGGATGGCTTCATTCTCCTCTTCCCATTCTGCTCCCATCATCTTGGGATAGCCTACAATGATGCGGCTTGGATGGAGATTATCGTAAAGAGCCTTACTCTCACGCAGGAACTCGGGAGAGAAAAGAAGTCGGAACTCACGACGTTTACCGCCCGCTAATGGTTCCATCTGTGCAAACGTCCGTGCGTATTTCACATACAATGAACGGCAATAACCCACAGGGATAGTTGACTTGATAACCATGGTTGCCTCAGGATTCACACTCAGTACAAGATCGATGACATCCTCGATATGGTGGGTATCGAAGAAGTTTTTCACAGGGTCATAGTTAGTGGGGGCGGCAATAACCACAAAATCGGCATCTTTATATGCTGCAGCACCATCAAGCGTGGCAGTAAGGTTCAGTTGTTTCTCTGCAAAGAACTTCTCAATATACTCGTCTTGAATAGGACTGATACGATGATTAATCTTCTCAACCTTCTCTGGAATTACATCTACAGCGACTACTTCATGGTGTTGCGAAAGCAATGCAGCCATGCTTAGACCAACATAACCAGTGCCGGCTACGGCAATTTTTAATTCTTGGTATTCTCTCATCTTTGTAAGCACTCTATTACTTCTACCTTGCTTATTCTTAATAAAGTAGAAGATTAATTTTTTTTTAATTGATATGATTTTATTTCAGCATTTGTAAGCATTCTATTTGGACCATCCATTAGCATCCAACTTTAGCGTCACCCCAAGGAAAGCCGCTACAAGACGGTTGCCTAATAAATAACATCAAAAAGGACATTGGCTTTTAAGATTTATTAGAAGCTCTTGAAATAATCCAATACTGATACACATTGCATCTTACAGGTTGAGATTTTTGAGCACTAACTTTGCAAATATTTACATCTATTTTTATTAAAATTTGCTTACTAATCATAGGGTCTTGTGACACCCTGCCACCACTCTTGCGTAACTTTTCTTTCACGCCTACGCGCGCAGGAAGGAAAAAACATCTGAAACAAACAAACTCAGAACGTGTGTATTTCTGCACGTGCGCATAAAGGAAAAGTTGCGCAACTAAGGTGGCAGGGTGTCAAACGGCACTACCTGTTACAATAATCCAGCCGGAGACGTTCGCACAATTCCTTCAGCACAATCAATAACATCTCATCATCGTGCCGGAACTGGAGCTCGTCTATGTAGCAACGGATTACGGCATAGTACAGATAGAAGTTTGAATTGAAGCCCTTTTTAAATTTACATAAGTTTTACTGCTCATACCGGTGCAGCGGCACACTGCGCGGTCGGTCAGACGGACGCCGCATACCTCTATCGTTTCCTGCAACAAGACCAGGAAATCTCCCAATTCAGCATTGGGACAAAATTTACTCTTCATTGTCATTTCAAATTTAAACAGTTTTAATATTCGCACGTAACAGCTCATGCCAATGAAGTTAAATTCATTTAAATATCCATGATTTGTTTTCCTTGTATAGAGGGAAAACAAGCAATTATAAAATGCGGGAAATTATCCCCAACTTTGCGGTATGTTTATAACGAAATATCACAAAAAATACTTGATAATGGAAAATCACTCAACAAGATCTGTCAGTCCAACATTCTGTATTGCAATTCTAAAGAACCTCTTTACGATGCTAAAGTACCACTCTGCAACGCTAAAGTGGCACTCTACGAAAGCTCTATTCTTTCACTTCTTCCCACGGATAGGGATTGTCCACCACATTCTGAAATTCATCGATGGCTTCCCGCTGCGCGGTGGTGAGCGATGCGGCATCCCAAGATGCAATAATTGCACGGGCAACATCCGCCAAAGGCTCATCGTAAACCTCACCATAGCAAGCCGTAAGCAAACGGAGTTTCAACAATGAAGCGGGAAGAGCTTCAAGAATATCCCAACAGCGGTTCAAAATCTCCTGAATATGTTCCTGCTTTTC
>NZ_JAHBBW010000020.1 GCF_018390535.1 Bacteroides propionicigenes
AAGTAAGGGTTCTTACTCCGTTTCTGTCAGAATGTCAATCTATCGCCGCTCTCGTTCTCGAAAGCGGATGCAAAAGTAGGGGATTTAAAGATATGAGCCAAATATATCCGGCTCTTTTTACAATAAAAATTGAAACTTTTTCGTAACTCGCTGATTGATAAATGTGTTGTAAAGCATATTTTTCAAACGCTGACGGCAACCGAAGAAAGGGGACACATTATAATATATGCGGGCGTGCGTACGCGCGCATCACAGGCTCGCCGGATTGGGAGGAGGAGGTTCCCGAAGAATCGAGGAGGCGTCGAAACAGGGGCACTGCTTTACCCACTCCCCGGGTTCTATCTCACCGTCCGCGTCAAGGTCGGGGCTCAGGTCGCGATGACCGCAAAGACGGCTGCCGGGGTAGTCGCGAAGCAACAGCATCACGAGCACGCGGAGAGAATGCTTCTGGAAAGGGGTGCGGGTGTCACAGGGGCGGCCCCGTTCGTCAATGCCGCCTTCGTAGCAGATGCCGAGGGAATGGGCGTTATGCCCACGGGCGTGCGCGCCGGGGAGCTCTATCGGGCGCAGGGACTTTATATCGCCGTTCTTGCGGATATAAAAATGGTAGCCTGCGCCGGAGAAGCCCCGGCGCAGGTGGTCTGTTGTCAGGTCATCTTCCGTATAGCTGCGGTCGCAGCGCGTGGCGGAACAGTGGACAACAAGGAGGTTGATGAATCTCATGGTATCAGGCAGGCATAGCGTGTGCGCCCAAAGCGCCGAGAACGGCGGATGCCACTGCGATTACTATTTTTAGGAACTTGTCCCACCAGGTTGATTTGGTTGCCATTATGTTATTGGTTTTAGTATGAATAATGATGTTGGTTTTAGTATCAATGATGATGTTTACTATCCGAGCGGGTCTTCCTTGTCACCCTCGTCGGGAATCACGTCGCCGCCGCCATTGCCGCCGCCACCGGAGTTTTCACCGTCTATCGCCGCCTGCACATCGAGGAATTCAATCTTCTCCCCGGCACGTGTGGAAGTAAGGTTCGGCTTTACGCTACTCGATGCGCGGAAGTTTATCTTCACCGTCCGGATATTCTTGGACGTGCAATCCTTCACATCCGCCACACCCGCAGAGCGGGCGGAAAGGCTGAACACGCCGAAATCCTGAATATTCACCGAGTGCCCGTTGTACAGCGCCGTACGCATCGCTTCCACGAAGTTCGTCAGCACGCTCTTGATGTCGCCGTAGGAAAGGGAACTCTTCTCTTTCATCTCGTACGCAATGCTGTCCAGTGTCATGGTCTGGCCCATGGTCACAAGGCGCGGATGAAAAACTATCTCGGAATCTTTGTTTTTGGGGTCTTTCCGATAACCCACTTTCTTAAATGGTACTGCCATGTTAATTGAGAATTTAGAATTAAAAAATAAGGGGAGAAGGGAGGAGATTCTTCGTCGCAAGCTCCTCTGAATGACAGGATGATTTGCCAATCAGAGTTTTGAAGCAGCTCCTCTCCCTTTTTCCGTAGTACAAAGATACGGAACCGGGAAGCCCTGTTTTGTCGTACACGGGTGCGGTGGAATATGGATGTCAGTAGTTTGATTCCATTGAATTTCAACCGATTATAATACACTTTTCACTTCCGTAATCCATGTTTTTTCCGTATATTTGAGCTACAGTTAAGAGAGTAAAACAGCTATTATCAACCATTTAAAACAAAAGAAAGAAGATGGAAAACCATTGCATTGAAGAGCCGTTCATTATCCGTTCCTACCGGAAATCGGAGTTGGCACACCTGTACAATCCCGATATGCCGCTTGTGCCCGCCATGCGCAAGATGCGCTATTGGATAAAGAGAAACCCCGCACTGTACAACGCCATGTACAGTGCGGGAGAAGGGCCCGGAGACCACCGCTATACGAGGAGGCAGGTGAGGATGATTGTGGAGACGCTCGGAGAGCCGTAAAGGTTGTTAACGATTGTATTCACACACAAGTTAAAAACGCATATTGATTATGTTAAATGTTAACAGAAGCATTATTCAACTAAACCATGTTATAAAACGCGCCGATTCTCTCCGTAAATTTGGAGTTTTCAAAGAAGTCCGTATCTTTGCAGTGTGTTTTTCATAGTATTAGATTTAAGGTTAACAAAAAGATTGGCTGTCTGGGATAGATAGCCTTTTTTTATGGACAAGATTCTGCCTGTGCTGCAGGCTCCGCATAGTTTGCCTGTGTTGCAAATTCCGTATGATGTACATCAGAAGGGATTTGCAACACGGGCAAAACTTTTTTTGATAGGCAAGTGTTGAAATTTAGTTTATATCAAGAGTATCTGTCATTCAGAGCGAAGCGAAGAATCTCTTTTTTGTGTATATATCAAGAGAGTGGATTCTTCGCTTCGCTCTGAATGACAGATAGTATAAACTAATTATGCGCATATACTTACATCCTACTTCCTGAAGTTCGCCTCCACGTCCGCTTGTTGGATGTCCACCACTTCATATTCGGTGCTGCCCTGCGCGTTCGTACGGCTTCTGAACATATACTTCTCCAGCGATTGCACCAGAGCCTGCATCGCCTGACGGTTCACCTGCACCTTGCCGTAGACGGCTATCTTGGACAGTATGGCTGCGGCAGGCATCCACTTCACGCACAAATCTTCGGGAAGCGCCTTGCGGAAGTAGACGAAGAGGTTCTCCTCTACGGGGTCCTTCATGCGGTGCAGCTCGTTGTGGAGGTTCAGGAGCTCTATCTCGTGTCCCTCGAACCAGTAGCGATACTTCTCCTTCAGCAGCGCAAGCACCTGAGAGTAGACACCCGCATGGTTCACGGGCGTGCGGTAGTCCACCTCCTTCACCGTCACGGGGAGGAAACGGCGGTTGCCGCCGATGTCCTGCAGGCACTGGCGGTTGTTGGTGCTGCCGATGAACGAGGCATGGCGGACGAAGGTGAACGCCTGCGCGTCCCACACCTTGCGCTGCGTCACGTTCTCCTGCGTGATGATGCGCTTGAGTTCGGCAAGTTCGCCGGGCTTCACTCCCTCGAATTCCTCCATATTGATGATGAGACGAGTGGAAAGCAGCTGCGCATGGTCCTTGTTGCCGGGGTCTATCATGCCGTTGTAGAAGTACTCTTTCCACTGAGGGGGCAACAGGCGGCGTATCCATGAGCTTTTGCCCTTGCCCTGTTCGCTGTAAAGGATGAGGACAAGCTGGTTCATGTCTTCCTCGTTGAGGGCACACGCTACCATGCCCACGAGCCAGCGGCGGAAGCCCTCTGTCCACAGTTCTTGGTCGTCCGTGCGGACGGTGGCGGCAAGGGCACCGATGTAGTCCGTACCGTCCCAGGCGGGAAGGCGTGCCAGGTAGTCGAGGAAGGGGTTGAAGTCGGCGGCATAGTCGGAGTCGATGACGGACTTCAGGAAATTCTGAAAGCAGACGATGCCGGACATCTGGAGGTCTACGAAGATAGAGTTGTAGTCCTTGCCGCGCATAGGGCGGTAGATGCCTTTGCACGCCTCGCTGCCGGACGTGCCGGAGGTATCGGATGTGCCGGAAGCACCGAGCGGCAGAAACTCCAGACGGTCGAGGATGACGTTGCGGCGGATGCCGTAATGCTGTTCCAGAAACTCCATGACGCGGTTGATGAGGGGCCTCTTCTCCTCTTTCACCTTTTGGGCGGCTTCGGTCTTGCTGATGTAGGTGTAGGCGTTGCGCACGGGGGCGAGCACGTCCATGTCCTCCCGCCCGAAGTCACGCAGAATCAGCGTGCAGGCAGATGCCTCGCTGATGCCCTTGCGGTAGCAGCGGTTGCCGAGGATGTAGAGGAAGTTGTCGCGGTTGCCTTCGGTGAAGCGGTCGGTGCGCTTGGTGGTGCTGAGCGCCTTGCGGTATTCCATCTGTTCCCAGGGCTCTACGGTTGCGGGCGGCACGTCCGGCTTGCCGGCTGCCGGGCGGGGAGACTTACGGGAGGTGTCCGCGGACTTACCGGCGGGCTTGTCTGCGGGGAGGATGCGGGCGGGATAGTCGGGAATCTCCTCCAAGAGGGTACGGTTGAGGTATGCGCAGGGGTCGGAGGAGATGAAGAAACCCCGGCTCAGGTCGCTGCCGCTGGTATCTACCTGCACGCCTGTGAGCTGCTCGATGTGGCGGCGGGCGGCATCATACATCTGTGCATGGTACTTTTCGAGACTGTCGTAGCTGACTTCAGCGGCAGAGAAGGTCACCTCGCGCAGCTTGCAGGCGAAGGCGGTGCGCAGGAAGACGAATATCTTGAGGCCGTGCTGCTTGGGGCTGAGGAAGCACGCAAGCACATCGGGGTCGGACTCCACACGGCGGCGGAGGTCGGGAATCCGGTCGTCCGCCAGCCCGTCGATGTCTATGGTGACGGCGTGGTTGTAGCGGATGATGCTGTGGGGAAGTCTCCGGCGGGCGTAGTTGGCGGTGAGCGAGAGGTATGGAAGGGACTTCTTCAGTAGTTCGGCTTCCTTCTTCATGCCGCGCAGGGCAAAGTCGGTGATGCGGTGTACGATGTCGGCATACTTGCCGTTACGAATGTCTTCCATGACCGGAAGAAGCCCCGTTTCGCCTGAAACGGCGGAGAACCCTTTATAAAGGGTGATACAAAGATCTTTCATTGTCTTTTGTTACTGTGAGTTTTGAAGTTTATTGTGTGGGGGGGGAAGAGTTCTCTCCTGCCACCATACAAAGGTGGGGAGAAGCGGTGGAATATGCAAACGGCCCCTTTAGGACAAAGGAGCCGTTGCGCTAATTTCAAATGCGATGCCTTCCGGAAGAATCGTCCGCCCGGCACTCCTCCAATTCCTTTATAAGGTTGTGGAGTTCGGTCTCAAGACTCTCAGGAGTCATCTCGCGACAGGCGTCACGGCTGTTGAGAAAACGGAACAGGGTCATCAGCAATGCCACCCATGACTTTACATCGGCTTTCATACCGCTTTTCTTACGGATAAGAATGATGCGCGCCGCCGCTTGCAATATCTCATGCCGTTCGTGCTTCACCTCCGCCTGTTCAACCGCTGATAATTTGACACTTGCGGAGAACTTCTCCGCGTTGATACACTCATCGTTCAGGGTGACGGAATACCGTTCCTCCTCTATCACCGTGACTTTTTTAAAATAGTTTGTTTCATGCTTTTTTCTAATTACATTTAACAATAAAAAATGTTTAATTTTAAAAGCCGGGCAAAGGTAGTTGTTATTTCTCTTCACACAAGTAAAAAACGGAGGAATATAGTTAGAAATTCTATTTTTTCCGAATAAAAATCGCCGCGCGTTTTCGCGGTATATATCGCAGTATAATATATATGTACAGGGATTTTTCTTAAAAAAAAGAGAAATATACGCGCCTGCGCATACGTACATTATAAGAGGGGAAAAGTGTTTTTTAAACGTTCGTTTAATAAACACAAATATAAGGTTAAAAAAATTAGACAGCAAACTATTCGGTTTAAAAAAGCAGTCGGCAGAAAAAATAAAAACTATAAGGCTGATAACCAGTCATGTGACATTTATAAAAACTGGCAAACTACCCGGTTGCCGGCTTAACAAAAGCGTCGTTTCGGACTAAGCAAAAAAGGGTGTTTATTAAACGAACGTTTAAAAAACACCCCAACCCCAAAACCGCTCTGTCGAATGAAAGACAAGACACTTATTATCACGTTATTACTGCTATCCTCCTTAGGCATATATGCGCAAAAGGGAGCAGATACCACCAGCGTACTCCATTTCGTGAGTGGAAAAGATATGTTCTTTGTTCCCTATAAAGAGAATGCGCCCGAACTGGAAAGAATACGCACACGTATAAAACAGCATTACAGCCAGTTGCGTGCCGGACAGCTCTACATCTGCGTCAGCAGCTACGCCGCATCATCCGCACCGGGCATCACCGCCGACCGTATGGCCTACCTGCGCAACAATCGCGTAAAGTCCGAACTGATTCTTCACTACGGCGTCACCGAACAGATGTTCGTTACCGACCGCCGCATCCCTGAAGCCTACGGCAAAGAACAGCTGCGCGATGTAGTAGTAGTGACCCTTCCCGCCTCCGCAGAAAAGGTGGAAAGCATTGCCGGTCCTGCGGCAGCTGCCAAAGTGCGCTCCTACTACCATGAAGTGGCAGAAGTGCGCCTGAAAGCGGAACGGCAACTGGAGCATGAACGCCAACAAGAGCACGAACGCCAAGCCGCTGCCGCCCGCGAGCACGACCGCAGGGAACAACAGCGCCGTGCTGCCGACCGTGCCGAAGCCGAAATGAACCGCCGCCTTGCCGAACGCGAACGGCTGCAAGCCGACTCCATCCGCCGTGCCGGGCAACCCTCAAGCATCTCTTCTTCTCTCTCACTCCACTTCAACCTCCTTCGCTGGGCAACGCTCACCCCCGACCTCGGCATCGAATACCGCATCCCCCGCTCCCGTCTCGGAATCCTTGCGGGCGGTTCGTGGACATCGTGGAGCCGTGACAACCGCAACCGACGCTACGCCCTTTGGAGAGTCTCCCCCGAACTCCGTTACTATCTCGGCAAGAAGCAGCGCGGCTACCTCGGCGCCATGTACCACCTCGGCGAGTTCAACTACAAGCTGAGCGATACGGGCAAGCAGGGCGACTACCGGGGTGGCGGCATCACAGGCGGCTACCGGCTGACACTGAACCGCGCCCTGTCGCTGGATTTCCATGCCGCCCTCGGCTATACCCGTGCCGATTACGACAAATATACGGTGACAGACGGCGTCCGCATCCGCCGCGGCAGCGAAGTGAAGAACTATTGGGGCGTCAACAGGCTTGGCGTCATGCTGGTGTGGAAGCCCTTTTAAATGAAGAATGAAGAATGAAGAATTATGAGAATGTATAAACGGTTTTATATAATGTGGGCTGCGGCGGGTGTGCTACTCGCTTCTTGCGTGAAGGACGAGCTTTACAACACCCCGCATCCTGATAAGGGAGCGGTGCAGGTAACTACGGACTGGACGGGATGCTCCTCGGATGCTGTGCTGCCTGCCGACTATATTCTGCGCATCGGGAGTGAGGAGCAGACGGTGGCGCGCAGTTCCTCTGCAGAAGGCAGTGAAGCAACCGCATTCAAGTCGCTGCTCCTGCCGGAAACACAGAGCCTGTTAGCTTATCATCAGGCGGAAGGTGTTACTGTCAGCGGAACCACCGCCACGGTGAACACGCTGGAAGACGGCACGCTGAACCCCATGCCGGGATTCCTGTTCTCCGCGTCCAAAGAGTTAGAAATACAGAAGGACGATACGCTGAAGGTAACTGTACCCATGATGCAGCGCATCCGTACACTGGCGTTGACATTGAAACTGAAGCCCGGTGACGAACAACTTATTACTGAAACCGCCGCCACACTGACGGGCATCGCCTCCTCGGTGGATTTGGCTACCGGAAGCCTGACGGCTGCGGAAGGGAAAACGGTTGTTCCCATATTCACTATGGGAACGGGCGGCGGAGAAACCCGTGCCGCGGGAGACCCGATACTCACCGCCTCCCTGCGCCTGCCGGGCGTGATGACGGGCGAAAAACAAGAGCTGACCCTTGCAGTGACCCTGACAGACGGCACGGTGCAAAACGTTGTCACCGACCTGACCCAAGCTCTGAAGAACTTCGGCAGCGGCAAGATGGAACCGCTGGCGCTGGATGCCACGCTGACGCTGCCCGATGTGGAAGACAACGCAGCGGAAGTGAGCGCCACCATCAGCGATTGGAACAAGGTGGACTATGGAGAGATAGAAGCTGAATGACAGACAAACAGCGATACAGAAAACTCATACAACAGATGATTAAACCTATAAAAAACAATAAGATGAAAAAGTATTTCATTCTTCCCGCGGCACTGCTACTGGCACTGACCGCCTGCAACAGCGAAGAGGAAGCCACCGGAAATTCCGGTGAGAACATCCCGGTGAGCTTCACAGCGGATATTGCCGGACAACAGCCCACCCGTGCCTATGACCGGACTTGGGAGAACGGTGACAAGATAGGAATCTCCGGCACGTCGGGCGATGTAACGTACACCAACGTGGCCTACGAGACAACGAATGGCGACGGCAACTTTACCATCGTGCCGGGCGGCACGACGATTTATTATCGGACTACGGATGCCGTGACCTTCACCGCCTACTATCCGCAGACCGACTTGGCGGCTGACGTGGTCACTATCCCTGCCGACACTCGCGAACAGTCTGCACAGAAAAGCTTCGACTTCCTCCGGGCGCAGGGCACAGGCAGCAAGGCTTCAAAGAACGTGGCTTTCAGCTTTGCCCACAAGATGGCAAGACTGGTTCTGACCATCAAGCCCGGAACGGGAGTGAGCTACGAAGAGGTGAAGACTGCGAAACTGATGTTGAGCAACTACTTGTATAAAGGCTCTTTCAACGTCACCACCGGAACAGCCGCCGCCAAAGCCGAAACCCCGGCTGAATACAAGCCGTTTGCCAATAACGATGATACCGGGAAGGACTACAACGCACCGTCCGCAACGGACGAAGTGAAGCAAACCGTGACCTACTCACTGATACTGTTCCCCCAAAATTTTGATACTGCCTCCGGCATGACATTCGAAGCGGTGCTGGGGCAGACGCTTTCTACACAATTGGACTTCACCACAGCTAACCGCGATGCCCAGGACGCCGACCCGAAGAACGAACTCGTGACCGGAAGGCAGTATAACCTGAGCATTGTGCTCAACAAAAAAGAAGCGACCGTGACCGGATGCGAGATTTCTGCATGGAAAAACGCAAACGGAGGCGAGTTTAATGCCAACTGACAGATAACAAAAATATTATATCAAGATGAAAGCAATAAAGTTTTTAGTGATGGCAGCTGCGGCAACAGTCTTTGCAGCGTGCAGCAATGATACGGAGGTAGTGAACGACGGACTGGTGGCGGCACAGGTCAATGCCGAAATCTACAACATTGTAGGAACCCGAGCATCCGGCACAACATGGGCTGCTGATGATGAAATCGGCATATCTGTGACAAGTACCGGATTAACAACCGGAACCAATGTAAAATACACGTATGACAGCAAGAATGGCTTTACATCCTCTTCTCCTATTTATTTCCAAGACCTGCAAGAAGTAACCTTTAATGCTTATTATCCGTTCAATGAAACAGGTGAAACTATCAGCAAGACAATAACAGCCACAGACCAAACAGCGGCAGAGCAACCGAAAATTGACTATATGTTTGCTCGTGGAGCGACGGCAAGCAAGAATGCCCCAGCCGTTAATTTCAAAACAAGCGGCGATGAGGCAGGCACCAGCTTCCAGCATTGCATGAGCCAGTTGACGTTTGAATTCAAAGCCGGAACCGGTATTGATAATTTGAGCCAACTGACACAATACACCATCAAGAGTTTGAATATGGCGGGAACATTCGATACAGAAACCGGTGTGGCAGAAGCGAACACCACTGCTCCAGAAATAAAAGATTTGGTATTCTCGCTTTCCGGTATACAGGAGAATCCGTATACCGCTGAATCAGTTATCATTTTCCCACAAGGAACGACGAATAATACGTTCGATATTGAAATTACCTTTGCCGGGCAGACCTATAAAGCAACACTGGCTTTACCCGCAACTACGGATAACAAGTTCAAGGCAGGCTACAACCTCAAATACACCGTAACCATCAACAAGACAGGATTAACGATTGGAGATGCCGAGATTTTTGGCTGGAAGACGGTACAGGGTAATAATGGTTTCGCCGAGATGTAATAGTCATTGAGAATTTCTGAATCAGCTACGCCGCTGCCAGTGGCACAAAAGAAGGAAATAAAAAATTGGATTATGAAGATAGAACGATTATTTATCTATTGCCTGCTGGCAGGAACATTCCTTCTTGCCTCGTGCAGCAATGAAAACGATGTATCAGACGGCGACCGCCTGCCCGAAGGACAGTACCCCGTGACCCTAACCGCCACCGGACTGGGAACTACGGCGACAACACGCACCACGGCAGACGACCTCTGGGACAGCAACGAAGCTGTGGCGGTAAAGATAGGGGATGAAGTAAAAAATTATGTTACCGCTAGTTATGGCAAAAGAACCAAGCTGAATGCTGCGGAAGGTGTCATTCCATTCTACTGGCAAAGTACAGGTGACATCAAGGTTTCGGCGTGGTATCTCGGTACAGGATACGACAATGGCACTTTGCCAACGAAGTGGAGTGTACAAACAAACCAAAATCCCGACGGCTATCAGAAGAGCGACTTCCTCTATGCCCCACAAACCGACATTGACTTTAAAGGCACAAAGCCACTCACCTTTTATCATCAGACTGCCAAAGTGGTGGTAAACATCCGCAATCAGGGCGTGGTAAATCATGATGACGAGAATATAAAATCCGTAACGATAAATGCTGTTACGGATGGAGATTTCACTACAACTCTCACGAAAAATTGCGGTTTGTCGGCTAAGGCTGGTGTAAGTCCATTGGAAATCAATTTTTACAAACTTACGCAGCCAAACACCGTGTCATTCGATGGCGTAGAAGAAACCGCCCTTGCCAGCTATAAGGCATTGGTCATTCCGCAAGCGGTAAGTAATACGACTATCACCATAAATATGAAGGGATATTCGCCTTTTAAATATACTCCAACTGTCCCCGACCAATCCGGGAAATGGGCAGGCGGCACGCAGTACACCTACAATCTGACGATAGACGGCAAGGAAGTTAAAGCAAGCGTAACTACAAACGACATGACGTGGACAAAAGGCAACAGCGGCGGAGGAACAGTAGAAATCTAAAATAACCATTCAAACAGATTAAGATATGAAGACAATAAACATAAAACAACTTGCTTATACCTCGGTTGCAGCATTGTTGCTCGCTGCCTGCACAAGCGATGAACTGACGGACGGTACGGTGCAAGACTTGCCCGAAGGAAAATATCCCTTGCAAATAACCGACGTGAGCCTGACGGCGGGAAGCAGTGCAGAGCCGTGGGGAGCGGATGCTCCGCAAACACGTGTGTCGGAAAATACAACCAATGGTAACAACAGTGTGTGGACAAACGGAGACCTCATAACCGTACAAACAGGTGATGATAATACAAGTACAGGCACATACAGCGTGGATGTGGATGCAAGCGGAAATGTCACCGGGCTGACTACGAAAACAGCATTGTATTGGAAAAACAAAACCGCACAGAAAGTGAAAGGCTGGTATCCCAATGATATAACGAACGATATAAGTTTAAAGAATCAAGGAGTGAATGGCGCTGGCCTTGCCTATGCGCTTTATGCAGAAACGGCCAATACTGTGGATTACCAAACACAAACCCCGATAGAATTGCCATTCAGCCACCAACTCGCCAAGATACGAGTAGTATTGGAAGGCTCGGGAAAAGAGGAGGTGAAAGAGGTAAAAGTGTACACTTATCCTGCTTGCAAGTTCACTCCCAACGATGCCACCACAAAAATAACAGGCAGTGGAACTCCCGAATATATTCCTATGAAGAAAACAACCTACGACAATGGAGTGACTTATTGTTGGGAAGCGAACGTAGTGCCGGGCTACACGATAACGAAAGTCAAGATAGGAGATGTGGAATGTCTGCTTAATAATAGCGGAGTCACTCCCGTGGTGGGAAAATGGCATCAGATAACGATAAATGTGGAAAAGAAACCGATAGACTTTTCAGAAGGTGATGTGATTATAACAAACGATGGAAATTATCGTATTACCGGAGATAATTCCAACAAGGAATTTATAATACAATCTTTGAGTGGTGATTGGGGACCTACCATCAACGCTACAGTTACCCTTGAGAATACGACATTGGAAAGTATCTTCTTGACCGAGGCCAGTAGCGCAACTACAATCAATGCCACATTTATCATCAAGGGAACTGTAACCGTTAGCAAAGGGATAGTAACAAAATGCGGAGGTAGAGTAATTGTCAAAGGCACAGAAGGAGGAAAGTTGATTATTAAAAATCCCGACACCAATAATCCTGCCATAGGTAATTCGAACATTAGTGCTACAGGTACGGAATTAAAAATCGAAGATGTAACCATCGAAGCTACAGGTGGAGCAGGTGCAGCGGTTATAGGTACGAGTTGCGGATGGCCGGGTGCAGGAGTCGTTGGAGATATTACGATTAAGAACTCAAGTCTTATACTTACGGCTGTTCCACGCGGTGATATCAGGCCGGCTGTGATAGGAACAGGAGGAACAGACAACGGCGGACTCCGTTGTGGAAACATTAATATCTATCTGAAAGAAAGTCAAAGCAAAGAACAATTTCTACAAAATCTGAAGGGTAATTACAATCAACAAGTTGGAGTAGGTAGCGCATCGTCGTCAGGAAGTGTATCTTGCGGTTCTATTAACTGGTACAAATTCGATGGAAGTCCGGCAAATTGAACATCCCGAAGTGGCACTTCACGTTGTGGCTATCAGAGTTGATAATGAAAAAGCCGGGGCTTCATGCTCCGGTTTTTTTGTCTTGGCGCTTGAAGTATATCGCACCAATAATGGCTACTATCCTCCTTTTCTCTTTTAATCTTTATGCTTCGTTGGCAGTCATTCTGCCCCGGCGAATGTGTCCGTTCCGTCCCGCAAAAAAGCCCTCCACTCCCGGAGAGACCGGAAAGTGGAGGGACAAGAGAATAAAAACGAGAGAGAGTATGTAAAATTACTATTGATTAATCTCTTCCACCGCCAAGTGCCTGATATAAATTAATAATCCCTTGTATTTCATCAAAGCAATCTGCCACTTGCGCCAGTTGCGCAGACAGCAAAGACTGCTGTGCGGTGAGAACTTCCAGATAAGTGGAAGTGCCATGCTGCATCAAGAGTTGTGTACTGCGAACGGCATTTTCCAAAGAAGCAATCTGTCCGGCACGTAGCTCCGTCTTGCCGCGTGCGGTCTGTACTTGGGTCAGAGCATTGTTCACCTCACTGCCCGCATTGAGCAAGGCTTGCTGAAAGGCGAGCTTCGCCTCTTCCTGCTGCGCCTTGGCTATCTTCAGTTGTGCTATGTTCAAACCTTTATTAAACAAAGGTTGTGTCAATGAGCCCACAGCGGAAAGCAACAGTTTGCCGGGATTGATAATCATATTCCCGGCTGAGTTTGTCCAGCCTGCCGTACCGTTCAACGTAATGGACGGATAGAATGCAGAACGTGCCGCATTGGTGCTGTAAAAGGCAGACACCAAAGAAAGCTCCGCACTCTTTACGTCCGGACGGCGGGAAAGGAGTTGCAAAGGCACTCCTACTGTCAGTTCTTCGGGAAAGGTCTGCCCGGCAAGGCGACCACGCTCTATCCCACCCGGCACTTCTCCGAGAAGAATGGAAAGACTGTTCTCCACTTCTTTAATCTGCTGCTTCAAGTCCAGCAAGGAAGCCTCAACCTGACGGCAGTTGGCTTCGGACTGGGAGACGGATGCTTCATTCGTCATACCGGCAGCCATCATGGCACGCATGGTACGTACGCTTTCGCGCCAGTTGACAGCGGTTTCCTCGGAAATGCGGTATTGCTCATCGAGCATCAGCAAGGTATAATAAAGATTGGCGACATTGGCTATCAGGGAAGTACTGACAGCCTGTTCGTACTCCAGGCTCTGAAGATAGAGAGCTTTGGAACGGCGTTTGGCATTTGTCAGCTTACCGAAGATGTCGATTTCCCAACCGGCGGAAGCGATACCGGTATAGGTCCATGAACCTTTTGACTTGTCGAAGCTGCTGACACCCCCCTGAGGAGTAAGCATAAATGAGGGCAGATAAGCCAACTTTGCCGAAGAAAGGGCGGCCTCGGCTTCCTTGATACGCTGTTGGGCGGAAAGCAAATCGGTATTGCCCTGCAAAGCGTGTTCGATGAGTGCCTGCAAATGTGAATCGGTAAACAACTCACGCCATGACAAGGATGCGATAGAGGCTGTATCAACGGCAACGGCTTCCTCGTTCAAGTCCTGTCCGTACAGTCCGTCGGTATCAATATCGGAAGGACGTTCATATTTGGTGTAGATACCGCAACTGCTCAGTAACAGGCAGAAAGCGGATAAAGTTATGAGTTTTATCTTCATTGTCATTATCTTAATATTATCATTTATGCGCATCCTCTATCTCCTGTTTGCTTATAACCATCTCTTCCTCAATCTGCCAGTCTCGCGTCTGCATGGATTGTGCCGGACGAAGACGCTCTTGCAACCATTGGAAGGTAACAAACAAGGCGGGAACAATAAAGAGCAATGCCAGCGTACCAATCACCATACCGCCTACAGCCCCCGTACCGAGCGAACGGTTACCGTTGGCACCCACACCGGTAGCCACCATCAACGGCAGCAAACCGAATATCATGGTGAGCGCGGTCATGAGGATAGGACGCAAACGGGCTTTGGCAGCACTGACAGCCGAAGCTATAAGCCCCATACCCGCCCTACGACGCTCGGCAGCATACTCCGTCAGTAAGATAGCGGTCTTGGCAAGCAAACCAATCAACATAATCAGGCCCGTCTGCAGGTAGATGTTATTCTCCAATCCCATCAGCTTGGCGAACAGGAAGCTACCCATCAAACCCACCGGAACGGCGAAGATTACGGCAAACGGTACGATAAAGCTCTCGTAAAGCGCACTCAGAATGAGGTAAATCATCAAAATACAGATACCGAAGATGACAACCGTAGTTCCACTCTGCCGGCTTTCCTCACGGGTGATTCCGCCAAAGTCGTAGCCATAGCCTTTGGGAAGTGCTGTTGCCGCAGTCTCCTGTACGGCACGAATAGCGTCACCCGTACTGTATCCCTCGGCAGGCATGGCATTCACCGCAATGGAGTTGAACATATTGAAACGGCTCAACGACTCCGCACCATATGAACGTGTCAGTGAAACGAACTGGCTCAAAGGCGCCATCTCACCATTGGACATACGCACAAAAGCATTGTCGAGCGACGCCTCGTCCATACGGAATTTCGGATCGGCCTGTATCATTACCTTATACACCTTGGAGAAACGGTTGAAGTTGGATACATACTGCCCGCCATAATAACCGGAAAGCGTGGCCAGCACCTGATCGGGCGTAATGCCCGCACGCTTGCATTTGGAAGCGTCCACCTGTACCGTCCACTGCGGATAGCGTACGTCGAACGTAGAGTATGCCATGGAGATTTCGGGACGTTGGTTCAGCACACCCAAATATTGTTGGGTGGTCCGGAAGAAGGTATTGATATCGCCTCCCTGTTTGTCTTGTATGTTCAGGTCGAGAGCATTACCCATACCGTAACCCGGAATCATACCCGGAGCAATGGCAAAAACGGTTGCATCCTTGATGTCTGCCGTACGGGCATAAATCTGGTTGATAACAGCCTGTACCTGATCTTCGTCGTCCGTACGTTCATCCCACGGCTTCAGTTTGAGGATAATCATACCGAAGGAATTACCCTGCCCGGACAACAGACCGTAGCCCGCCACTTTCTGCAAGTGCAGTTTCTGCGGAATGCCTTCCAAACGTCGCTCTATACGGTCCATTATGTCGTTTGTGGTTTTCAGGGAACTACCCGGTGCGGTACTTACATTGACAAACAGCACTCCCTGGTCTTCATCGGGAACCAGACCCGTCTTGGTGGTATTCATCAGGAACACCAGCAAGACGACGGAACATGCCAGCAACGACCACGACAGCCAACGGCGTTTGATGAACAGCAACACAATCTTCTTATATTTCTCCACAAGAACATCGAATGCAGCATTGAACGCTTTACGGAAGCGGGCAGCAAAGTTTTGCTTCTGTGTACCGTCTTCATTGATATAAGGCTTCAGCAACAAAGCGCAAAGAGCCGGACTCAAGGTAAGGGCATTCACCGCCGAAATACCTACCGCCACCGCCATTGTCAGCCCGAACTGCGTATAGAACGTACCGGACGTGCCCCCCATGAACGACACCGGAATAAATACAGCCATGAATACCAGCGAGGATGTGATAACGGCATTCGAGATGCCTTTCATTGCATCGATACTTGCCATATAAGAAGACTTATACCCCACGTCGAAGCGTGCCTGCACCGCCTCCACCACAACGATGGCATCGTCCACCACCGTACCGATGACCAATACCAACGCAAAAAGCGTAATAAGATTGATACTGAAACCGGCTATGGACATGAACGCGAATGTACCAATCAGCGAAACGATGATACCCGCCAACGGAATCAACGTGGAACGGATGTCCTGCAAGAAAACATATACTACCAGAATAACCAAAAGAATAGCCTCAATCAACGTTTTCACCACCTCGTGAATGGATGCGAACAGAAAGTCGTTGCTGGACATCATCTGGGTAAGTTCCACTCCTTTCGGCAAGTCCTTGCGCGCTTCTTCCAACAATTCGTCAATCTGCCGGTTTACCTCTGTCGCATTGGAACCTGCCGTTTGGAATATCATACAGGAAATGCCTGCGTGACCGTCCATAGTACCTTTATAGGCATAGCTGTCTTTACCCAATTCCACATCGGCAATATCTTTCAGTTTAAGTACCTCACCGTCTTCCGTAGAGCGGATTACGATGTCGCCAAACTCTTCGGGAGTGATGAGACGTCCCGTATATTTCATCGTGTATTGGTAAGTTTCATCGGAATTCTCACCGAACGAACCCGTGGCCGACTCGATATTCTGTTCCGCCAGTACTGCCGTCACATCCGAAGGTATCAGCTTGTACTGCGCCATGACATCGGGTTTCATCCAGATGCGCATACTGTAATCACCTCCCATAATCATCATATCACCCACACCGGAGATACGGAGAATCTGCGGTTTCAGATTGATACTGATATAGTTGGCAAGAAAGTTCTCGTCATAAGAATCATCAGGGCTATGCAGGGAGAACATCTGCAGGATGCTGGTCTGCCGCTTGCTGGTGGTTACGCCTACTTGGGTTACTTCGGCAGGAAGCTGTCCCGTAGCTTTAGAAACGCGGTTCTGTACATTTACCGCTGCCATATCCGGATCTATACCCTGCTTGAAGTAAACGGTAATGGTCACCGTACCTGCATTGCTGGCGGTAGAGGTCATGTAAGTCATGTCTTCCACACCGTTTATAGCCTCTTCCAACGGAGCAATTACACTCTTCTGGAGAGTTTCGGCACTTGCCCCGTAATAGGTGGTACTCACCATAATAGTAGGCGGTGCAATATCCGGATATTGCTCCACAGGGAGCGTAAACAAGCCGATAATACCCAGAATGACAATCGTAATGGAGATGACTGCCGAAAGAACCGGGCGTTCTATAAATGTTCTAAGATTCATAAGATTATCCCTCCTTCACCTGTTGATTAGCTGATGCCGGCTTGGGTACAATAGGTGCACCTTCGCGCAACAGTCCCACGCCTTCCACTACAATCACGTCGCCTGCCTGCAAACCATTCTCTACAATATACTCCTGTCCGCCGTTGACACGCGTCACCTGTACAGGAGCCGACTGTGCTTTGCCATCTACAACCTTGTAGACAAACACCTTATCCTGCACTTCATACGTAGCCGCTTGCGGAATAACAATACAATTCTCTTTCTTTACAGGGATAATGATATTGCCCGAACCGCCGCTTGTGAGCAATCCTTCCTTATTAGGGAAGACGGCACGCAGACTCACCGTACCCGTGGAGGTGTCGATTACACCGCTTATCGTTTCTATCTTTCCTTCCTGAGCATAGGTGGAACGGTCGTTCAGCTGTAAACTGACGGCAGGCATCTCCGCCAAAGCCTTGTCTTTGGAACCATAGCGGCGGGTAAGTTCAAGCATCTGGTTCTCCGTCATGGAAAAGTAAATATACATATCGGAATTGTCCGAAACGGTAGTCAGCGGTTTCGGCATACCGGCACTGACCAACGTTCCCACTCGATAGGGCAATATGCCGACTACACCGTCAGCCGGACTCTTCACCTCTGTATAGGAAAGGTTGTTAGCGGCATTTATCTGCTGGGCTTCCGCCTGTGCCAACTGGGCTTTGGCACTCAACAAGCTGTTATAGGATGTTTTCAGGTCGAATTCGGAAACCACCTTTTGAGCATAGAGCTCCCGCTTGCTGTCGTATGTCAGTCGGGAAGTTGCCACTGCGGCTTTTGCCGCCTCTACATTAGCCTCGGCAGTACGCAGGGCTGCGATATACGGCACTTGATCGATAATAAACAAAATCTGTCCCTTGCGCACAGCCTGCCCTTCTTCTACACAAAGCCGGGTGAGCGTTCCCGACACTTGCGGGTAAATGTCAATGTCCTGTCGTCCGCGGATGGCCGCCGAATAAGTAGTTTGTAGTTCTTTGTCGGATATAGTGATGTCCATCACCTGATATTCCGATTGGTTTTGTACGGCAGGAGCGTTGCCGCAAGCTGCCAATACTGCACTGCAGATGACGGTTATCACCTGTTTCATCATACTCTTTTTTGTTGTCATACTCTTTTTATCTTAAAAGTGATTTACTGATAACTTTGAAAATCGGTGGCAAAGGTATGCCGTTTCCAAACAAGAACTCAGTTCATAGGACGTACGCAATTGTTCAATTTCGGAACAGGTTGTTTAATAAACCAAAAAGAACCGGTACATTTGCCGACATAAATAAACGATTATCAGAAAAGATGAACCCACTATTCACAACCCAATCAGAACCATTCAGAACCGGAACGGACAATCTGGAGTTCTTTTATAAACGTCTCATCAAAATGAAGAATGGAGTACTCATGTTCTGCATCGACGGAGAGGCGGATATCACACTGGATTTGGAGCAATACCACATTGTTCCGAATACAACTGTCATGATACTGCCTAACTCCATATTCTCCCTCACTTCAGCAACCAAGAAGTTCCGAGTACACTATTTCGCCTATTCAGACGAGATGTTCAAGGCCGCCTGCTTCCGGCTTGACCCGCCGTTTATTCACTTTCTGAAGGAAAACGCCTGTTACACCCATACGGATAAAGAAGCCTTACGAGCCATTACAGGGCTTACCGAAGCCAGTAGTGCGATATACAGAGACTCAGCCAACCAATTCAGGAATACCATCGCCCAAAACCTGCTTCAAATCTTCTTCCTTGATACTTACGACAAGGTGCAACGGCTCTTCACACAGGAACAGATAGAAGGAAGCAACCGAAAAGATGAATTGTTCAAAAAGTTTATAAATCTGGTGCATACGCATTGCATTACCCAAAGAGATGTTGCATTTTATGCCGAACAACTCTGCATATCCACCCGATATCTCTCTGCCATCACCAAAGAAATAGGAAACACGACCGCCAAAGAAATCATAGATGATTTCCTTATACTGGAACTAAAAGTAGCTTTACAATCTACCGGCTTATCACTAAAAGAAATAGCCGATAAGTACTGCTTCCCCGACCAGTCTTTCTTCGGACGGTTCTTTAAAAAGCACACGGGTATGTCGCCAAAGGCATTCCGAGCACAAAAGACATAATAAAGAAAGAGGGAGAATGTCAGGTTTCTGACATTCTCCCTCTTTCTTTATCAAAGGCTTAAAGCCTTACTCTATTACGAAACTTCCTCGTTGCAAGTCCTGATCCTGTGAACTTCTTCCCACCATTATATCATACTTGCCGGCACAAACCCGCATCGTATTGCTTTGAGCATCCCACCATTCCAACTCTTTGTCATTCAAGTCGAACTCTACATCAATACTCTTTCCGGCAGGTATTCGGACACGTTTAAAAGCGCGCAAAGTCTTACCGGGTCCTTCTGCATCATCCTGTTTCTTGAGATAAACCTGTACCACTTCGTCACCGTCACGCTGGCCGCTGTTGGTAACGCTAACAGTCAATTTCAAAGGTTCTCCCGCCTTAATCTGTTCTTTTGCCAATGACAATGGTCCGTAATCAAAGGTTGTATAACTCAATCCATAACCGAACGGGAACAATGGTTGCTGAGTCATATAACGATAGGTACGTCCTGTCATATTATAATCCTCAAAATCGGGAAGCTGAGACATATTGCGATAGAAAGTAACCGGCAAGCGTCCACCCGGATTATAATCACCGAACAGCACCTCTGCCACAGCCGTTCCGCCTTCCTGACCCGGATACCAAGCCTGCAGGATAGCTTCACAGTTCTTCGTTTCAGGTTCCAAAGCGATAGGCGAACCGGAACAATTCACCAAGATTATCTTCTTACCGGCACGATGCAACGCATTAATCAGTTCGCGCTGAACAGCGGGTAATTCAATATCCGTACGGTCTCCGCCTCTAAAGCCCGGAAGATTCACTCCCATCTCCTCGCCTTCCAACACCGGAGATACACCACTGGCGAAAATAACAATATCAGCATCTTTCACACGAGCCACAGATGCATTGATATCCACCTTCTGCTTGAAACCGATGTCGAAATTCAACTGTGCATCACTTCTGAAATATTCAAAATCAAGCTCTATTTCATAGGGAGTGCCCGCTTTCACTTGTAAAGTGTAGTTCAGCGCTCTGCCGCCATGTACGTTAGAGATGCGTTTCACTTCCTCGCCGTTGACACGCAAACGACCTAAACCATGTGCATAAATCTCAAACACAACTTCACCCGATTGTTGGGGGGTGAGCACACTGTTGTAAGTTGCGGAGAAATCAGTCAAGTTTACTCCCGGTGCAAAAACCGTAGCTCCCGATGTACAGAAACGGAAAGGAGTAGTTACTTGTGTGGTAGTCACCGGATTGCCTTCACGCTTTACGTTGTTCCAGTAGCGTGCAGTGAAACCTTGTCCGTCAGCCGACTTGCACTGGTTGAATACGCTTTGAATCAGTGTTCTTTCCACCCAGCTGCAACCCTGTTCATAAATCAACTTATCGTCTGCCCCCAATGTTTTCCGTATTCCGTCCAGAATGGTGACTGTGTGCGGCGGCATACCGTTATAATTGCCCCACTGCATTACGGAGTCATTGGCATTAGGTCCCATTACCGCTACGGTTAGTCCCCCGCGTTTCAAAGGAAGAATATTGTCTTTGTTTTGAAGCAAAGTCATAGATTTACGGGCTATATCCAAAGCCAGTGAATCGTGAGCGGCAGAAGCTACCACCGAAAAAGGTATTTTGGTCCAAGACACATCTTCCGGATTGTCCATTTCTCCCAAAGCAAAACGGGCTTCCAGCAAGCGGATTACCGCCTTATCAATATCTTTTTCGTCAATCTTACCTTCTTGAACGGCTTTTACCAATGCCTTATAACTGGAACCGCATTCCAAATCCGTTCCGTTCAGCACAGCTGCCGCCGAGGCAGACTCCGCATTGGGATATGCTTTATGTCCATGCTCATTATAAAAATCGGCAATAGCACCGCAATCGGAAAGAATAATACCATCAAAGCCCCAATCGTTACGAAGAATCTGCATCAGCAAACGATTGCTGCCACAACATGGCTCTCCCTCAAAACTGTTATAGGCGCACATCACCTCTTTTACCTCAGCTTCTTTCACCAATGCCTCAAAAGGCGGCAGGTAGGTTTCATATAAATCACGTGCACTGAGATCCTCTACATTGAAAGAGTGACGGTTCCATTCCGGACCGGAGTGTACGGCGAAATGCTTGGCGCAAGCATGCAGCTTATCGTATTTGCCGTCATTGGTTCCTTGCAAACCTTTCACTACCATGACGCCCATACGGCTGGTGAGATAAGGGTCTTCACCGTAGGTTTCAATACCTCGTCCCCAACGCGGGTCACGATAGATGTTCACAGTAGGCGTCCACATGGTAAGACCTTGGTAGCGTGCATAGCTTCCCTGAGATGCGTAGTGTGCATTCTTTGCACGCGCCTCATCCGATACAGCATTGAACACTTCATATACTGCCTCCGGCGAGAAAGATGCCGCCATTCCTATCGGTTGCGGAAAAACAGTAGCAAGTCCGGCGCGCGCCACACCATGCAACGCTTCGTTCCACCAGTTATATGGCTTGATGCCCAGACGCTCTACCGGCTGAGAGCTGTCCATCATCAATGCCACTTTTTCTTCCAAAGTAAGTTCTTTCAACAGAAGTTCCGCTCGCTTCTCCGGAGCTAAAGACGTAGTTTTGTACGTAGGCTGGCTACACCCTATCAGAAGTAGAAGAGGTAACCAATAAAAAAGTTCCCGTTTCATGATTGTTGTTTTTTTAATGATAGTAATCAGATTTATTTATGTCACAAAGATACAGGGTTACCCGATACGCTATTGTACCGGGCGTTTCATAAACTTTATTGTATGTATCATTCTGTCTTAGAACTGAAAGTAGATAAACGGCTGTATCTCCGAACTCTTCATTTGGATAACAAGGTAAATCATAGCAACTAACAACAATGCTTTCCCTATCAACGGAAGACGAACAACCGCCTTACTGCAAGCGTGCTCCCAACTGTCTGGTACGAAATGAAGGAAGAAACCGAGCGCCATCAAAGCAAACACTTCCCAATAACCCGTAACCAATTGCGGAAGAAGTTGAGGGCGGAAAGTTGTGAATATCTGATTCAACATATCCAAAGAAGTTGAAAAATCGGCATTACGGAAGAATATCCAACAGAAGCAAACGAAGTGAAACGTAATAACAATGTCGAAGAAACGGCGGATACCATGGCTGTGCTTTCCTTTTCTCTTGCCGGTAATGCTCATCCAGAACTTATGGGCTGCCAGGGCAACACCGTGCAGCATTCCCCAAAAAACAAAGTTCCAAGATGCTCCATGCCACAAACCTCCCAAGAACATAGTGATGATGAGATTAGCATATTGACGTATCTTTCCCTTACGGTTACCACCCAAAGATATATAGAGATAATCGCGCAGCCAACTGGAAAGCGAGATATGCCAGCGACGCCAGAACTCCGTAATGGACGCCGACTTATAAGGTGAGTCGAAGTTCATATTAAAATGAAAACCCAACAGCAAGGCAATGCCGATAGCCATATCGCTATATCCAGAGAAATCACAATAGATTTGAAGTGCATAACCGTAAACACCCATAAGGTTTTCCACGCCCGAATACAAAGTAGGATTATCGAATATGCGCTCCACAAAATTAATACTGATATAATCCGAGATAACCGCTTTCTTGAAAAGACCGCTTACAATCAAAAAGATACCCCTTCCAAACATCTCCCCGGAAACAAACAGCGGGCGACGGATTTGCGGAATAAAATCGCGTGCACGAACAATAGGGCCTGCCACCAATTGCGGGAAGAAAGATACGTAGAACGCATAATCCAACAAATTGGTAAGGGGTGTTATCTCCTTGCGATACACATCAATCGTGTAGCTCAACGACTGGAATGTGAAAAATGATATGCCGACAGGAAGAAATATATCCATAGCGGTGAATGTACCACCTGTCAGCGAAGCAAAAAAGTCTCCAAGGAAATTCGTATATTTAAAGTAGCACAGCAATCCCAGGTTTATCGTCAGACTGACTGCCACCCACATTTTACGCAACCAATGCGCAGTAGCACGTGACATGAGACGGGCTATAAAAAAGTCACTTACCGTAACGATGGCAAGCAAAAAGAAATACGTACCGCTACTTTTATAATAAAAATAGTAAGAAAACAGGGTAACGAACATCAGACGGGCTGTGGTGCGACGTTGCAATAGTAAATAGAACACGATAAAAGCTGCAAACAGCCACAGAAAAATACCACTACTAAATATCATCGGCGCGTGCGGATCATACACGAACAGGTCGCGCAAGCGGGCAAAGTCTATATTTAGATTAAATACATTCATTGGTTACAATAGTCATTATACGCTTTCAACAAGGCACGATAGAACATTTCACCCTGCAATACATATCCTTCCGGAAGATAGTGTATGTGGTCGGGACGCATCAGCCCCGCTTCCTGCCAGTTAAGGCAAGCCCGGCGAACACCACCGAAAGCCTCGTACATATCCCACACAGCCAATCCGTTGGCATCGGCAAAACGGCGAATAGTCTGTACAGCCACAGACGTACGGGGATTTATTTTATAAGTGCGTCGACGACGACGCTGGCGAAAACTCTCGTATGAACCGGGCGGAGTAGTCATCAGCATCGGGACACCGGGCAAACTTTCACGCAGCATACGTACCAGTTCATTCATCTGTTGATAGTGCAGCATGGAACTGTATCGCCGGTTATGGCTCTCGTTCGTTCCAAAAGAGAGGATAACAAGGTCGGGATGAAGTGCAGCTATTTCCTCCACACGCTCCGGACGGGTAAAAGTTACACAAAAAGCTCCGTTTATCCCCATATCCGTATAAGATAGCGCACCAAATACTTTCTGAAGCTGTTCGCCCGTAGTCCTCGGAAAGATATGACCGCGAATATGGCTGTCGCCTATATGTACAATGCGAATCGTATCGGTAGTGACACCCAAGCGAAGCATACGAAGTTTCTCCCAAAAGGGCTTCAGAATACCGACACTGTCTATCAGTTCGTTCTCTCCCAACTGCTGAAAAGCTGCGGGTAAGGTGATGAGAGGAATCGGCAGGGTATCCGTACGCTGTCCATAGACCGTAAGCGTATCACAATCAAGTGTCGTCTCTTGAAACCGGGGACAACCCGGAAGCGTATCTTGTGCATAGATACGTTGCACAGGCGAGAAAAACAATGCCAACACCGCGCAGCAAATCGTAAATCGTAAATCGTCCAATCGTAAATACCTTTTATGGCTCCGCTTCATAAGCACGCCTCCTGTCGTATTGTTCTTTACCGTAAATCAGCGCCTCATAAAGCAACCCGGCCAAATGTTTGCCGCCACGGAAGTTGATATGCGTATAATCGTAATTGGCTAAGGAGGGTTTGGCATGCACCATATCCGCCATGCTGCCCTCACCACCCATCGCTTCGAACATATTCCAAAAAGCCACTCCACTGTCGGCAGCCAAATTCTGTTGGTAACGAACCAAGTTCTTGATGCCGGGCATCGTCCGCAAGTCTCCCTCCTCGGTTTTGTATTCACGGTCGCCTACGCTGACGACGAGGATACCCGCTTGCGGAAAAGCGTTCTTCAGGTGGGCAATGGTGGCTACCATGCCGCCGCGATAGCGGTCGTAGTTCCGTCCGCGTTCCGTTGCAACATTCAGTCCGTACTGAAGGATTATCAAATCGTAAGGACGCTGTTCGTTAAATTCGCGCATCATCCAGACGGGTACAGAGCGCAAAGACAAGCCGGAGCTGCCGCGAAGCGAGAAGTTGTCAACTATAATCCCTTGCGTGCCATCCATAGCAAGACCGTAGAACAAGGTGGAATCGGCATTTTCCACTTTCCAGCGTACAGAACCGATGTGCCCCGTTACATCCATTTCACGGAGTTCACCCGTAGGCGGAAAAGTTTCAGTCTGCGGTTCGCCTCTGTTGACAGATGCCGAAAGGGTGACCTCACCTTTATTATAGAAAAAGATAGAAGCACGTTCGCAAGTATCAAGCCGGGATGCGTAGTTCTTTTGCCCGCGAAGCTCCACATACGCACCGGGATTCGGAATGAAATAATGTCCCGAAATACCTTGCTTGCTACGATCGAAGAATACGGAATCCATAATGGAATGGCTCTGCCAGCCACTGAAGTTGTGCCGCACCGTAGGACGGTAACCGCTGGTCATGGAAGTAATCGTAACGAAGCCTACCCCGCATCCGCCATAGCGTTCCTGCAACATTGCACGCAGGTCAGCCGTAAGAATATCCGCCTCGATGAAAGAATCTCCGAAGTAGGCGATACGTACCAGCCGGGGGCTCGTTGCCAGTTGGTCCAACGCACGATAAAAAGGTGTCATGCCACGCAAAGTGGAATCACTGTAATCCTCAATACAGGTCATTCCGTTGCGGCAGGTGTCTACAAAAGCCGGTTTTACTTTCGGAGGAGAGAGTAACAGGCTGTCCGGTTCGCTCACAACTTCCGGTACGGGACGCACATCACCCAGTATGTCCACCCGCCTCAGCACATAACGACCTATTGTGACTCCGGGCAACAAGCCCATCAGCAAAAGAACGGCTACCACAATAAGCATCAACCAACCTGTATGTTTCAAAACACTCTTTTCCATAACTAATCCGGGCGCAAAGATAGAGAATCGGATGAAAATAAATATCTTCCTGCAAAAAAGAATTATCCTCACAGGAAAAAGATATTTCCCATGAGGATAATTACTATTTATGCAACGGAAACCTAAATGGTTTTCTCTATGTTCCAAACAAATGCCCGAAGCCCTAACTGCTCGGTTTGTTTATCCATATTATGAAGGACTTCCAACAAGGAATCCACCCTCTCGTCCTCTACCATCGTAAGGATGGCGGAACACATGGAAGGCCAGGCATGACTGCCGTAATGGGGTTCTCCGGTTTTGGAACCGCGTCCGCGAACCTGCTCCCAGTAAGTGAAGCCGCGACAATTCAGTCTGTCGAGCGTAGCGACGATGCGCTCATAATATGCTTGATCGAATGTGATTAATACTGATTTCATTATTCAACTATTATATGTCAACTATTTATTATTAACCTGTCCCTGTTCTTCAAAGTAAGCGTTCAGCTGCTTCTGCATCTTGCGACGCTGACGCTTGATGCCTACACCACCGAAGATACAATACATGGTGGGAACATAAATCAAGGTCAGGATGGTGGAAATCGTCAGGCCGCCGATTACGGCAATCGCCATAGGACTCCACATTTCAGAACCCTGACCGGTGCTGACAGCCATCGGAATCATACCGAGAATGGTAGTCATGGTAGTCATCAACACCGGACGTAGACGGCTCTTGCCTGCCGTAACCACGGCGTTCAGCACCGACTGTCCGCGCTCACGGCAGAGAATCGTGTAGTCGATGAGCACGATACCGTTCTTCACCACAATACCAATCAACATGATGCTACCCAGCAGACTCATTACACTCAGCGTAGTATTGGTAATGAACAGCGCCATCAGCACACCACTCATGGCAAACGGCACCGAGAGGATAAGGATGAACGGATAGGTCAGCGATTCAAACTGTGCTGCCATTACGATAAACACAAGAATGATAATCAATACACCCAATGTTCCCAAATCGCGGAACGAATCCTGCTGGTCTTCATAGGAACCCGATATCTGGATGGTGATGTCGGACGGCTTCTCTATCTTTTCTATGATTGCGTTACCCGCAGCCACCACATCGCCCAGCGGAGCACCGGAGATTACGGCAGACACCGTGACGATACGCTCGCGGTCTTTACGCTCGATGGTAGGCGGAGCAAAACGTTCCACCACAGTTCCGAGGTCTTTAATGCGGACACCTTCACCTTTGGCATTGTAAACCAATATGTTTTCAATACTTTCAAGACTGGTGCGGAACTCAGGGGCATAACGCACCTTAATGTCGTACTCATCTCCATCCTCACGATATTTAGACGCCGTTGCGCCATTAATACGGTTACGCAGATAGGTAGCGGCAGTAGACAGGTTCAGTCCGTGAAGCGCCAGCTTCTCGCGGTCAAAGTCTACCTGATATTCGGGTTGGTAATCGCTACGGCTGATGTTGACCTCAGACACGCCTTTTACATTCAACAGTTCACGTTTCAAGCGAGCGGCAACACTGTCAGTTTCTTCCATACTGTATCCGTAGACCTCGAAGTCGGCAGATGCCTGAGCGGACATACCCGTATTGCTACCGCCGAGGATTACCTGTGCCTTGCTGAACTCCGGATAAGCCTTCAGATCCTCACGCATCTCCTCGCAAACAGTTTCCAGTGTCACATCACGGTCGCCCGGGTCTACCAAACTGATATTAAAGGAGATGATATGCGAACCGTTATCCTGCATGGACGCCCAAGTGTTGTCCGAGTCAGCCTGTCCTACGGTATAGTTACATACCTTCATAATACCTTTATACTTCTGCAGCCACTGGTTGGTGAGTTTCTCCGAAACCTCTTGCGCCACCTCTTTACGAGTACCTATCGGTAATTCCAGTTGTACAGCAATACGAGCGTTATCCTGTGCGGGGAAGAACTCTGTACCAATGGTCTTGGCACAGAACAAACTTAAAATGAAGAATACCACACAACCTGCAAGAACCACCATACGATGACGTACCGCCCAGTTCAGCATACGCGCATACCAGTTGTCCAAACCGTCCAACGTACGTTCTATCGGCCCGAAGAATATTTTGAACACTTTAGACTGTTTGCGCTGCAAACGAAGCAACTGCGAACAAAGCATCGGGGTCAACGTCAAGGCGGAAACTGTGGAAACAAACATAATGGCACACATCATCCAACCCAACTGTTTGAACAGCACACCGGACATACCGGTAACCATCGTCAGCGGGAAGAATACCGCAATCATCGTCAGCGTAGAAGCGACTACGGAAATTGCCACCTCGTTCGTGCCGTGAACGGACGCTTGCTTGGGATCGGATCCACGTTCAATATGCGTCGTAACGTTCTCCAATACCACAATGGCATCGTCCACCACCATACCGATAGCTATGGAGAGTGACGAAAGCGAAATGATATTAATTGTATTCCCAGAAATGGCAAGGTATATGAACGAAGCAATCAAAGAAAGCGGAATCGTTATACAGATAATCAACGTGGCACGCCAGCGTCCCAAGAACAGGAACACCACAATCACAACGAACAGCAAGGCATACATCACCGTCTCCGTCAAACTGTCAATTGTATTCAAGATATTCTCGGACGTATCCACAATGACGCCCAGCTTCACGTCACTCGGCAAGTTCTTCTGCAGACGCGGCAACGCATCCTGCACCTTTTTGGAGATTTCCACGGAGTTGGCGCCCGACTGTTTCTGCACTACAATCATGGCACCTTGTACACCGTTGTTATAGGTTTCCTGAGCACGTTCCTCCACGGTATCCACAATCCGTGCAACATCACGCAAGTAGACTGTAGCGCCATTATACGTACCTACAACCACATCCGCCAATTGGCGAGAGTCATCAAACTCACCCTCCACGCGCAACGAATAGGTTTCATTACCGATGTCGAAGTTACCGCCCGGTATGTTCTTATTCTCCGCTCCGATGATGGAACTGATTGTTTCAATACTCAGATTGTATGCTTCCAGCTTATAGGGGTCGCAATACACTTGGATTTCGCGCTGCGGCGCACCGCTGATAGACACAGTACCCACACCGGGAATACGTGCCAAAGGATTTACCACACGGTCATCCAGAATCTTGTAAAGTGCCGACTGGCTCTCGTTTGCCTGTACAGACAACAGCACGATAGGAATCATATCCGTACTGAACTTGAAGATAATGGGGTTCTCCACATCATCGGGAAGTGACGAACTTACCATATCCAACTTGTCGCGCACATCGTTTGTCAGTACATCAATATCGTTACCGAACTCAAACTCCAGCGTAATCAGCGACATATTCTCCGAAGAACGGGAAGTGATGTGCTTCAAATCACTGACAGAGTTCAAAACATTTTCCAACGGACGGGTCACGTTATTCTCTATATCCGAAGCACTGGCTCCCGGATAGGCCGTCATCACCATAATCGTATTCGTATCAATGTCCGGATACAAATCGATAGGCAACTTTGACAAAGAGAACAGACCAAATATCACCACTGCCAAGAAGCAGAGCGAAGTCATAATCGGTTTCTTAACCGCACCTTCGTATAAACTCATACTCTTTTTAATTAAGAATTAAGAATGATGAATGAAGAATTATTTTTCCACCTCTACTTCCATGCCGTTTACCAGCTTGGTCTGTCCGGCTATAACTACCTGTGAGTTATCGGGCACACCGGACACCAACTCGTACTCAGCACCCATACGGCGTCCGAGTTCCACCTTATTATAGGTAACTTTGCCGTCCTTGTACACATAGACATAACGGTCACCGGAACCGGATTGCTTCACGATAGCCAAATCGGGTACGACTACATTGTCCTTCGTACCGAAATTAAGCGTAGCACGGGCAAACATTCCGGGACGCACACGTTGGTCTTTATTGGCAAGTTTAATCTCCACGGGGAAAGTACGAGTGTTAGGGTCTACCGTAGGATAAACCAGACTGATGTAGCCTTCAAACGGTTCATCTCCATAGACATCCAACTTTAGAGATACCGGAGCACCTTTTTTTACTTGGGTAAAATAGGTTTCGGAAACATTAATCAAGAGTTTCACCGGAGTAATTTGCTCTACCACTAACACCGGTTCACCGCCGCTGTACATATCACCGTTGTCATAGTTGCGGGCTGTTACAACACCGTTTATCGGGCTGAGCAATGAAGTGTTCTCCAATAAATTACGGTAAGCCGTTTCCTTTATGTCCAGAGCCATTTTGGCTGCATCCCATTCCGATTTGGACGCACCGCCTACTTTGTACAGTTCATCCATACGTTTAAACTCTATTTCCTGATTGTCCAATTGGAATTTGGTCTGTTTCAAATTGGCCTCATCCATACTGACCAACTTCTGACCTTTGGACACGCGGTCGCCCACTTCCACCAATATCCTGTCGATACGCACCGGAGAAGAAGGAGCTATATTATTCTTCACCTCCGCTTCCACGGTAGCTGTGTATTCATGAATCTGTTCTACCGGACGTGCTTTTACATCCGCCAGCTTCACTCTTGGCTTCTCGTCCACTTGTTCAGCAACAGCTTTTTCTTTTTCGCCGCTGCAAGCGCCCAACAGTACCACTGCAAACAGGGCAATCAATTGAAAACTTTTTCTCATATCGTTGTTCTTATTTTATTTCTGATTTTTAATAATGTAATCTCTTCCCAAAACCTGGTCGAGGTCGGCCTTAGCCACCAGATAATCGTATATCGACTGGTTGTAAGTCAGCTCTGCCTCTGTAAGCTGCACTTGTGAGGTATTCAGTTCAAGCACTGTTCCTTTACCTACTTCGTAGCGCTTGCCGGCAATCTGCACCGCTTTCTCTGCCTGCATCACATTCTCCTTATTGCTGGATACTTGCTCGGAACTGGCCGACATATTGTCCTGATAACTCGTAATCTGCATATTCAGCTTGCGCTCCGTATCAATACGGTTCTGGTCCAACTGGCGCATCTGAATACGATTGGATTTCAGCTTTGTGAAATTACTTGCCTTGTATAAAGGAATACTCAAGTTGAACACCAGTGAAGAACTGCTGCCATAGTTGTAATTGAAAATATTCCAACTATCATTATTCATGGATTGATATTGGTAAGAATAGCCCAGTCCTATCGTTGGTATGAAGTTGGTACGCAATGACTTGATATTTTTTTGAAGCATCAGGCGATTCAACTCCAATTGCTTCATAGTGGTATTATTTACCAATCCTTCGTGGATTGCATTGTCCAACTGATTAGCAAACACTACTCCTTCATAAGCTGCCAGACTGTCGTCAATCTTTATATCCACATCGGCTGTGATACCCATAAGCACTTTGAGTTGCAGCTTGGAAAGCGTCACGGCATTACCCGCAGAAATAACACTTGGCTTCACGCTGCGCATCTGCACCTCGGCGGTTATCTTATCAAACTCGCTGACGGCACCTTGTTGATATTTGGCATTGACAATGTTATAATTCTCTTCCGCCAGCTTATAACTTTTCTGCAGAACATCGTATGAGTCCTGTGTCAGCATCAACTGGTAATAAGCCTTTGTCACCTGATTCACCAAATCTTGCTTGGAAGCCCGTGACTTCTCCACAGCCAGCTCTATATCCGTCTTCGTCATAGACATGGCCCGATACACGGACGGAGCAAACAGGGGTAAACTGATGTTCAGTGTTCCGGTAGCAGTATTCGCCTTATCCTTACCCATTTTTACGGTCTGGTCACCGATACTGAACTGCGGAGCCGTAATGGTATGGCTCATAGTACCCGAAATACTGGCTTCAGGCAACAGGTTTTGCCAAGTCTCTTTATGGCTTACTTTCTTGAGAGCAATCTCCTCCTCCGCCACTTTAATGGTAGGATTATCGCTCAAAGCAATTTCTAAAGCCTTGTCAAGGTTTAGGGTCAAGGTATCTTTTGTCCCTTGTGCTCGTGTATAGCCGCCAACCAACACTATGGCAACGGCCAACATCCATTTTTTCCCCTCAAAAAATCTCTGCATCTTCATAAAGCAATTAATCGTTTTCTAATTGTTCTCTGTTTTTTTATCTCCGGAGGTTATCTCGTTACGGTATTCCCGGATAAATACCTCCAACTCATGCGCCCCTTTCTCCGTAGAGATACCTCGCAAGAAGGTGAACATGATAGATTCGTAAACTTCAAGGAAAGAATATTCTTTGCAAATGTCCGTATTCATCAACAAGTCAATCTGTTCCCTTACCAACAGATTGATAATGGCAAAGTTTACATCATCACGAAAAATACCCTGCTTCACACCCTCCTTAAAGAAATTCACCGCCTCTTCCGAATCCTGATTATGCCGTCTCGTCATCAACTCATAGGCCTTGGGATATTTCTTGATATCCTCAAAAAACTTCTTGTTGGTGGCATGGAACTTCTCAATGCTGCGTTGATAGCACTTCAACAAAACTTCCAATACATTCTCGGATGTGGCAAGCACGTTTTTCAAAAAATCCTCCCCTTCTCTCTGACCTTTCAGAATACACTCTTCCAACAAGGTTTCCTTATCAGAGAAAACTTCATACAGGGTACGTTTGGAGATACCCAATGAAGTTGCGATATCATCCATCGTAATACTTTTAATACCGTGCGCAGAAAATGCTTCCACCGCAGTCTCAATAATCCGTTCTCTCAGTTCTGGACGAGGGGTAAGGTGTTTGGTATATTCGCTCATTTCTCTTCCTTTTAAAGTTCAAAACTCTTTTTTACCTTAATTCCGCAACACTATTATAAAATATTTTTTTTAAGTACCTGAGCAACAAAAAGTTGCTCAGGATTTTGCCATGTCAGAGGATTCACTTAACTTAGTGTTGCAAAAAAATAATCA
>NZ_JAHBBW010000021.1 GCF_018390535.1 Bacteroides propionicigenes
GGCAAGGGGATATTGTGGGCAGAAGTGGGTATTTCAGCCTCAATTTATCTGCTAATTCAGTGATGAGAGGACGTTTAGACGCAAGAAGGACGCTGAAGAGCTTAGTTGCGGATTTGAGGAATGATATATTGTATATTTGCCAACTCATAAAACTAAATAAGCATACAAAGTTTTGAGACAGGTTCTATTCGTCATATTATTTACATTTTTCATTGGAAGCGTCCGGGCACAAAGCACCAGCGATTCTCTCGTGATGGGCTATATGCAAGAAATGGGAATACCGCTGACTTACAACAATAAAGTTGAGCTGTTAATGACCGGTCGCGAGAAGTTTATTGATTTATTTGAAACCATCCGCCATGCCCGGCATCACATTCATCTGGAGTATTTCAACTTCCGTAACGACTCTATCGCCAATGCCCTTTTCGATTTACTGGCGGAAAAGGCAAAAGAAGGCGTGGAGGTGCGCGCCATGTTCGATGCATTCGGCAACTGGTCCAATAACCAACCGCTAAAGAAACGTCATTTGCAGGCAATAAAGGCGCGCGGTATCGAGATTGTCAAGTTCGACCCTATCACTTTCCCCTATATCAACCATGCCATGCACCGTGACCACCGCAAAATTGTTGTTATCGACGGAAAAATCGGTTATACAGGCGGAATGAACATTGCCGACTATTACATCAACGGCTTACCCAAAATAGGTAAATGGCATGATATGCACATACATATAGAAGGAGATGCCGTACGTTATCTGCAAGGTATCTTCCTGACGATGTGGAATCAGGAAACCGGACAACACATCGGTGGTCCGGCGTACTTTCCCAACCTGCCCCAGTATCCGGACAGCATAGCCGAGGAAGTTTCAATAGTAGACCGTACTCCGCGGGAAACGCCCCGTTCCATCAGTCATGCTTATGCCGTCTCAATAGAAGCTGCCCAGAAAAACATTCAAATAGTAAATCCCTATTTTGTACCAACAAAATCCATTCGTAAAGCTATCAAGAAAGCACTAAAGAAAGGTACGGAGGTGGAAATAATGATACCGGCAGTATCGGATATTCCTTTTACTCCCGAAGCTTCTTTCTACATTGCACACAAACTGATGAAACGGGGAGCCAAAATCTACTTGTTTAAGGATGGATTCCACCACTCCAAAGTAATGATGGTGGACAGTTCTTTCTGCACAGTAGGTACGGCAAACCTCAACAGCCGCAGCTTGCGCTACGACTATGAGACAAATGCTTTCATCTTTGACCCGTCGACAACGCACCAACTGAACAGTATGTTTGAAAGGGATAAGAAGAACAGCATCTTGCTTACCCCCGAAATATGGAAGAAACGCTCCGGCTGGAAGAAATTTATCGGCTGGGTCGGGAATCTGATGACTCCTTTTCTGTAAGTCGTTCCACCATTTTTTTAATCTCTAATCTTTAATTTCCCAAGAACTTTGTCTACCTTTGGCAAAGCTTTTAATAAGTAATCCATGAAACAGTATTTAGACTTACTCAACCGTGTGTTGACTGAAGGCATAGAAAAAAGTGATCGCACCGGAACCGGCACTATCAGTGTGTTCGGACACCAGATGCGTTTTAATATGGACGAGGGATTCCCTTGCCTGACAACCAAAAAACTCCATTTGAAATCTATTATCCACGAACTATTGTGGTTCTTAAAGGGCGATACGAATGTAAAGTACTTGCAAGAGAATGGTGTACGTATCTGGAATGAGTGGGCTGACGAAAATGGAGATCTGGGGCATATCTACGGTTACCAATGGCGCTCGTGGCCGGATTACAAAGGCGGAACTATTGATCAAATCAGTGAAGCGGTAGAAACAATCAAACACAATCCGGATTCACGCCGTATCATAGTCAGCGCATGGAATGTAGGTGATTTGGATAACATGAATCTGCCGCCTTGCCATGCTTTCTTTCAATTCTATGTAGCCAACGGGCGACTCAGCCTGCAACTTTACCAACGAAGTGCGGACATTTTCCTTGGAGTACCCTTCAACATTGCATCGTACGCATTGCTTTTACAAATGGTAGCTCAAGTTACGGGGTTGCAGGCAGGAGATTTTGTACATACTCTGGGAGATGCGCATATCTATCTGAACCACTTGGAGCAAGTAAAACTCCAACTAAGCCGCGAACCGAGAGTACTTCCGCAAATGAAAATCAATCCGGATGTAAAGAGCATCTTCGACTTTAAGTATGAAGACTTTGAATTGGTTAATTATGACCCGCATCCGCATATCGCCGGGAAAGTAGCAATATAAGAGAAGAATCCTTCATCATTGAAAACCATTTGATTATATTAGATATATGATTAGCATCATCGCCGCAGTAGACCGCCATATGGGTATCGGTTATGAAAATAAATTATTATTCTGGCTTCCCAACGACCTGAAACGCTTCAAAGCGCTTACTACCGGCAATACAATCATCATGGGGAGGAAAACTTTTGAGTCACTGCCCAAAGGCGCCTTACCGAATCGGCGCAACATTGTCTTATCTACCCGCCCCGGCACACAATGTCCAGGTGCGGAAGTTTTTCCCTCACTTGAGGATGCTTTGAAAAACTGTACAGAGGATGAACAGGTCTATATCATAGGTGGAGCCAGCGTTTATTGCCAAGCTCTCCCTTTGGCAGATGCACTTTGCCTTACAGAAATAGATGCTGAAGCTCCCACGGCAGATGCTTATTTTCCGGAAGTAGACCCCAAGATATGGCAAGAAAAAAGCAGGGATTCCCATCCGATAGACGAGAAACATCCCTGCCCTTATGCTTTTGTCAATTATATCCGCCGATAGGATTATTCCTCTTCCTCGTCTATTACTATCGGCATCTGACGCCTAATAGCCTCATGGAATGAAATCAACGTCTCCGTACGCGATAATCCCAGCGGCTGTAATTTATCGTGGATAATGCTCAACAAGTGATGGTTATTCCGCGCATACAACTTAACAAACATATCATATTTACCCGTAGTAAAGTGGCACTCCACAATCTCAGGAATGGCTTCCAACGCTTTTGTCACAGCATCAAAAGTAGCGGGATCTTTTAAATAGATTCCGATATATGCACAAGTCTCATATCCTATCTTCTCCGGATCTATGACATATTCCGACCCTTTCAAGATTCCCAAATTAGTTAGTTTCTGAATACGCTGGTGAATAGCGGCTCCAGATACATTACAAGCTCTGGCTACTTCAAGGAAAGGAATACGCGCATTATCGGCAATCAACTGCAGTATTTGCTCGTCTAAAGTATCCAATTGATGATGTCCCATTTTTAATTTCAATAATTAATTAAATAAATAATTTCACCGTATTCCGCTACGGCAATGTGCAAAGTTAGCCATTTTTTCTCCAATAAAAATACGAATTATAACTTTTCTTGCTAAAAAGAGAATAATCGCATATATCAGGTTATACGGACAAAAGTCGTATCTTTGTAAAATGATTAAATTATAATGGATATGAAAAAGCATATTTTATTCTTACTCTGTTTTATAACCGTCTCACCTATTTATGCACAGGTTTTCACCGAGTATTTTACTGATAAGACTCTTCGTGTCGATTACATCTTTAACGGCAATGCGTCCAAACAAAGTATCTGTCTGGACGGATTATCCTCTCTCCCTACTTGGGCGGGAAGAAAACATCATTTGGCGGAACTTCCGCTGCAAGGTAACGGACAGATTGTTATGCGCGACATAGCTGATGGAAAGACTATTTATACCACCTCTTTCTCTTCACTCTTCCAAGAATGGTTGGAGACGGAGGAAGCCCAAAGCGTAACCAAAGGATTTGAAAATACGTTTCTCCTTCCCTACCCGCTTCAACCGGTTGAAGTGGAAGTAATTCTACTCGATCCGCACCGCAATGTCCGTGCCTCCATGAAGCACATTGTACGCCCGGACGATGTATTGATTGCTCAAAAAGGTATCTCCCACATCACCCCGTACAAGTTCCTGTTACAAAACGGGAACTCGGAGAAGTGCATTGATGTAGCCATTCTCGCAGAAGGATACACACCTCAAGAGATGCAGACATTCTACGAAGATGCCGGCATTGCCTGTGAAAGCCTTTTCGCACACGAACCTTTCAAGTCCATGAAAAAAAGATTTAATATTGTGGCTGTAGCCAGTCCCTCCATAGACAGCGGAGTCAGTGTGCCAAGATTGAACGAATGGAAACATACCGCCTTCAGTTCTCACTTCAGCACTTTCTATTCCGACCGCTATCTGACCACATCACGTGTAAAGATGATTCATGACGCTTTAGCGGGAATACCTTATGAACACATTATTATATTAGCCAATACAAAAGAATACGGAGGTGGAGGTATCTATAACTCATATACCCTCACCACAGCCCATCATCCTATGTTTCGTCCGGTAGTAGTACATGAGTTCGGCCACAGTTTTGGCGGACTTGCCGATGAATATTTCTATGACAACGATGTCATGACCGATACTTATCCTTTGGATGTAGAACCGTGGGAACAGAACATCAGCACACAGGTGGATTTCGCATCAAAATGGAAAGATATGCTCACTAACGGCACTCCTATCCCTACTCCAACCAATGAAAACGAGAAATATCCTATCGGTGTGTACGAAGGAGGAGGCTATTCGGCAAAAGGGATTTATCGACCTGCAGACAATTGTCGTATGCGTACTAACGAATACCCCACCTTCTGCCCTGTGTGCCAACGTGCCATTCGCAGAATTATCGAATTTTATACTGAATAATAATAAAAACCAAACTTCAAAAAACTGACCTATGATCAAATTTCAGCGTATCACAACTGCGGATACAGCCTTGTATGGCTACATGGAACAGCTAATGACTACTTCTTTCCCCTCGGAAGAATATCGTTCATTGGACGAACTACGTAATTATACAGATAGCAAGCCGTATTTTTACTGTAACATTATTTTCCATCATGATACTGCAATCGGTTTTATTACATATTGGGATTTCAGACAATTCTATTATGTAGAACACTTTGCTATCGATCCGTCCCAACGTAATGGAGGACATGGCAAGAATGTACTAAACCATCTGTGCCAACAAATAAGCAAACCTATCATCTTGGAAGTAGAATCTCCTGAAGAAGAAATGGCAATACGCCGCATCAATTTCTATAAACGGCATGGATTCACTTTATGGGAGAAACCTTATATGCAACCTCCCTACAAACCGGGAGATGATTACCTCCCTATGCTTTTAATGGCCTATGGAGATTTAGAGTGCGGAAAAGATTATGAATACGTAAAGGAACATATTTACCGAGAAGTATACAATGTGAAATAAAAAATAAAGGTCGCCTGTAAAACAAGCGACCTTTATTTATATAGTCTGAATTAACTTCTTACTGACGTGGTTGTGCAGAATAGTTAATTTTCAATGCATAAGCTTTACGAAGAGCCTCTTTGATATCTGTTACAATACCCATTTTTGTATCTTGGTCAACTTTCAAAGATACTGTCATTTGCGGCTGATCCTCTTCTTTCATACTGGCACGTTCACCAATAATATAGTCTTGGATTGCAGCAACTTCAGCATAGCTGTCATTCAACTGGATACGGCTTTCATTACCTAATTTCTTACGGAATTCAGCTGTAGGTTTTCCTACATAGATAAACGTAACCAAAGACTTCTTTTCAAGTTTTTCCAACTCTGTAGCTTGCGGAACCTTAAACTCAACCTTCAATGTTACCTCACGCATAGTTGTTACAATCATAAAGAAGAACAACAAAGTGAAGATAAGGTCAGGCAGAGAAGAAGTGTTCAACGCCGGCATTTCTTTTTTACCAGTCTTATTAAATTTTCCCATTACTTCTTATCTCCGTATTTTTTAGGTTCGGCCTCAGAGATTTTCTGAGGATAAATATCACGAATTGCTTTTTGTTGCTCATCGTTCAATTCAGCATATTTCTTTTGCCATTTTTCCTGAGCCAATTCATCACGCAACTCATTATAAGCCGCTACCAACTCATTTTGTACAGCAAGATATGCTTTATAAGAAGAGCCACGGTCACAACGCAAAGAAACTACATGCTTTTCTGTAATCATCATGTTACCAAAGAAAGGAATATCTTTCGCATATTTCTCCGGTTTGGTTTCATCATTATACGGATTGGCAATAAATTCTTTTGCTTTAGCACGTAACTGATCTGTTGTGATATAATCGTTTCCGCACATCAACTGGTCGTTCATGTTCAGGAAGACCTGCAGCACGTTGCGCTCTTTCAACTTAATATCGTCATTCTTTTGGTTCTGTTCCGGTGGTGGCGGCAAACGTCTTGCCAAACCACGGTCAGTATCCATAGACGTTGTAATCAAGAAGAAGATTAACAACAGGAAAGCAATATCCGCCGTAGAACTTGAGTTAATATCAGGAACTTTTCTTTTTCCTTTTGCCATTGTAATTACTCTTTAAATTGAGTTATCTCAATTGATTATGATAATTTCTTCTTAATACTACTAAAGATGATTGCAAGCACAGTCGCTGCAAACAAAATATAGATAGAATAAAGGAACATATCAGTTATCTTCAACCAGAAAGGTACATTGTCCGTACCGTCATAACCCGGGATATTGAGAGGTTCATCACTACCCATAGCCCATGCTATAACAACAACAGCAACTAATACAATAACACCGATTAAAGACTTCAATGCACTTCCGGGATTATCTTTCAAGGCAGTTCCAAACTGGAACAGGAAAGCAGCCACTGTAGCAACGACAGCTATACCAAACAAACCATACATCAAATAGATCAAGGCATCGGTTTGGGCAGGTTGCCACATCTCAGAGTCAACGCTCATAAGTACTGCATCGCCTTGAGCATCTCCACCGAAGTAGAATAAGCCCAACACTACCAAAATGGCAGCGAACATTACGTACAGTACGTAGTATGATACTTTATATGATAACTTAGCCATTTTACTTATTTTTTGTATTTCAAGTCATATTTGATAACCATATCCAACAGAGAGATAGAAGAATCTTCCATTTCGCTGGTCAAAGCTTCAATCTTAGACAAGATATAGTTATAGAATACCTGCAGAATCAAAGCAACGATCAAACCGAAGATAGTTGTAATCAAGGCAACCTTCATACCACCTGCTACAACCGTCGGAGAAATATCACCTACTTGTTGGATTTTATCAAATGCCTGCACCATACCGATTACAGTACCCAAGAATCCTAATGACGGAGCCATTGCGATAAACAGTGTAATCCAAGAGCAGCCTTTTTCCAAGTAACCGGCTTGCACACCACCGTAAGAAACAACTGACTTTTCAACAACATCGATACCTTGGTCGATTCTCATCAAACCTTGATAATAGATAGAAGCAATAGGACCTCTTGTGTTGCGTGCAATGTCTTTAGCAGCTTCAACGTCACCTTTTTCCAAAGCGGCTTCAATAGCAGCCATGAACTTCTTAGTGTTGATTTCAGCCAAGCTCAAGTAAATGATACGTTCGATACAGAAAGCAAGACCGATAACCAATGCGATAGCAACCAAACTCATGAAAGATGCAGTACCTTCAATAAATTTTGTTTTGATTTCTTTGTGAATACCGCCTTCTTCAGCTTCAACAGCAGGAGCTGCAGCTTCGTCAGCAGGAGCTGCTTGTGCTGCAGGAGCAGCTTGTTCTGTTTGTTCAGCAGCAGGAGCATCTTGAGCCTGAGCAAGTTGAGTTGAGCCAAATGTTAAGACTCCCATCACAGCAACAATTGCAAATAACTTTTTCATTGTGTGTCTAATTTTTAAGATTAATTAATTAAATTACTTATTATATTTATTTATTGTTTTTCTCTTATCCTAAATCCTTGCGGAGAGACGGGGATTCGAACCCCGGATACCCTTTAGGAGTATACACGCTTTCCAGGCGTGCCTCTTCAACCACTCGAGCATCTCTCCAATAGACACCTTCCTCGAAATCGGGTGCAAATTACAAAAAAAATGCGAACCACAAGCGTTTTCAGCTACAAATGTATTCTTTTTTTTGTTCTTCCACAGCATTCTCAAAGTTTTATCCGCAATAAAATCTCAAAATTAATAAACTTTAAAATCTTCGGAACGTTATTTGAGCAATCCAAACACTTTTAAAGCATTTTCAGAAGTAATGCAGCCCACTTCCTCAGGCGACTTTCTATATATTTCGGCTACTTTTAACAGAGTATCCTTTACATTTGCACTCTCATTTCTTTTCCCTCTATTCGGCACAGGAGTAAGATAGGGAGAATCGGTTTCAAGAACGATTCTCTCCAAAGGTATGTTTTGCAAAACTTCCGGTAAATCCGACTTTTTAAATGTCACCACACCATTAATACCAATGGAGAAATTAGAAAACTCCAGCATCCGAAGAGCCTCTTCCGACGTTCCTGTAAAACTATGAAAAATTCCGGTCAAGGGAGAAGTCTTATAAGGTTCCAACACATTATATATATATTCGAATGCCTCGCGACAATGGATAACTATGGGCAGTTCATACTGCAACGCCCATTGTATCTGTTGTTCAAAAACAATCTGCTGTTCTTTCAAGAAAGTTTTATCCCAATACAGATCCATCCCGATTTCACCAATGGCCACATAATCATTCGGCATTGCCAAATGTTCGGACACAACAGCAAGTTCTGCCTTATAATCGGTATCCACAGAGGTCGGATGTAATCCCATCATCGGAAAACAATAGCCTTTATATTCCGAACAAACACGCAACATAGGCTCTATGGTTGTACTGTCAATATTAGGCATAAAGATATGAGTGATCCCTACCGCCTGAGCACGCTCCATTACTTGCGGCAAATCAGATTGAAACTCATCCAGAAAAAGGTGAGAGTGTGAATCTACTAATCTCATCTTGCTATCTCTTCTTTTTCTTTTTCGCCAGTGCGGTAATAATAAATCAAACCGTAATCACGACATAAATCCAAACGCTTCTCATTCGGCATGACTCCTGCATATTTTTGCTCCACCTGATTCCAAATATCCAGTATTAAAGCATCAGCTTCGGCCCGCATGGAAGCAAGAGTTTCCAGACTGCGAGCTGTTAAAGCCTGCAGATTCTTTTGTTTCTCATAACTTTCCATGAAAATATCATAATGCACTCTGACTTTGGCAATGGTAGGGTTATAAATGGGAATTCCACCTTGAGAAATACGCCGATTCTCACCATCTACAATCTTACGTCCCCATTCCGCAAGAGCTGCCTCTGTGGACAAATCCGGGACATTATGATTCTTCATATCCAGTCCGTAGTACTCTTTATGAGCGGTACGCACTTCCGAACGGATTACAGCCAAATTCAGCACCTGAATAAAATGCGATATATAAAGACGGGCAATCTTTACATTCGACTGATGCTTACGTCCCGCTTTTGACTGGCGTTCAAAACATTCCATATAATATGCCTGGGCTGCCTCAAATTTCATCAGGAAATTTCTGGCATCCGTAAGAGTCTTTAAAGACACCGCCAAATCATATACATTATATATATCGCCCTTCACAACTACGGCTTTCAACGCCCGTATTCTTGCTTGGTCTGTATTTGGTAATCTCCTATAAGGCATTTGACAATCGGATTATTAAGTTACACTTCCCGGTACATCAGTTCTTTTATAAGCTTTTCAAGCTCTCTTTTCTTCTCATCTGCCACATTCACAGATACCAGGCTATTCACCGCCTTGTCACTGTATTCTACCATTTTATTCTCACAAAGCTCCTTAACCCCTATTTGATTGTACAAATCGGTTACGGCCGCAATCTTCTCAACCGGATTAAAGTCCGCAACAGTTATCCAGTGCTCCAATTGGTTCAATTGCTCCTTATCCGCATGGCCCAAAGCCTTAATCAGCATATAGGTTTTCTTGTTGCACAGAATATCTCCACCTATGTTTTTTCCAAAGACAGCCACATCGCCATACACATCCAGCAAATCATCCTTCAGCTGAAAGGCTACTCCCATGTTCATTCCAAAATCATACAAACGTTCTGCATCATCAGCAGAAGCCCCCCCTAATAGAGCACCGATTTTCAGACTTGCGGCCAACAAAACAGATGTCTTCAGACGAATCATCTCCAGATATTCCTCCTCTTTCACATCATTTCGTTGTTCAAACTCCATATCCATTTGCTGACCTTCACAAATTTCAAGTGCTGTCAAACTGAACAAATCCATTACATCTTTCAGATGCTCCACCGGACACTGTGCCATAAACTGATAGGCTAATACCAGCATTGCATCACCCGAAAGAATAGCCGCATTATCATTCCACACCTTATGCACGGTTTCCTTTCCACGACGTTTATCGGCACGGTCCATCAAATCATCATGCAGCAAGGTATAATTGTGATATACTTCGATACCTGTTGCCGGTGAAAATATAGATTCGACATTGTCCTTATAAAGATTATAAGCCATCAACATCAATACGGGACGAATTCTTTTTCCACCCATTGACAAAACATAGGTGATAGGATCATACAAACCTTTCGGAGTGCGAACAAACTGCAAATTCGCAATATGAGAATTTATTTTTTCGAGAAGCTCGGAGGCTGTAAACATAAGTGTTTTCAATTTAGAAGTGGTGGAGAATGAAAAGAGGCTGCTTTTAGGCAGCCTCTTTACGCTATAGATAATTTTATTACTGCAATCGGAACATTACAGGCACTGTGTACTTAACGCGCACTGCCTTACCACGTTGCATACCCGGTTTCCATTTCGGCATTGAGCTAATCACGCGGATAGCTTCTTTATCCAAATACGGGTCAACACCTCTAAGTACTTTGGCATCTACGATACTACCGTCTCTGTTCACAACAAACTGTACAGTTACACGACCTTGGGTTCCGTTTTCCTGAGCGATAGTAGGATATTTGATATTCTTGCTCAAATACTGCATCAAGCCTGCCATACCACCATTAGGGAATTCCGGCATTTGTTCTACCACCTCAAAGATAGTTTGTTCTTCCGGTTCTTCCTCTTCAACAGCTACAGGAACGTACTTGATTTCCACAGCCTGATTAGTTTCCTCAGATGTAGCGATAGTAGTTTCTTCCACATCAGCGTCATCATCCACGATTGTCAAAGTTTCTGCAATCGAAGGAGCTTCGGGAGGGGGAGGAGCTACCTGCTCGGGTTGTTCCGTAATAGGAATGATTTCCTCTTCAAATACAAGGTCGGTAATAGCCTGGCTCGTATCAATCTTGATATCACGTTTTGTCCATTCGAAAGCAATGAACATAAACGCGAGCACAATCACGTAACCGACGAGCAGCCAAGTTGACTTTTTGTTCTCCAAGTCTGCCTTAGGTGTCTTTTTAATTTCCATAATTTATAATATAATTTTAGTGTTTCTCATTTGTGGCAAATATAGTACTTTTCCCACGATTGTTCTTGCTTAACTGTGTTTTTTTACACAATAAGCAGTGCATTTTCATTTTTTTAATTCTTCAAAAGCCTTCAACAGCTTTTGTGCCACAAATGTAACGAGATATTTTAAAAATACCGTATCTTTGGCAAGAATTTTAGATGAAATATTTAAATTTTTCCATCAGGAAGAGTTTTTCTATAATAAATATAGTATAAAATCATTTCATATGAAAAAGATAACAATCGCAATCGACGGTTTTTCCTCATGCGGAAAAAGTACCATGGCCAAGGACCTTGCCCGTGAAATAGGTTATATTTACATAGACAGCGGAGCCATGTATCGAGCCGTTACCTTATATAGTATAGAGAACGGTATATTCAGTGGTAACGATATTGATACGGAGAAACTGAAAAGACTGATCGGGGATATTCATATATCTTTCCAACTAAACCCGGAAACGGGACGTCCCGACACATACCTGAACGGAGTCAATGTAGAAAAAAAGATTCGTACAATGGACGTATCTTCCCGCGTCAGCCCCATTGCCGCCCTTGACTTCGTACGCGAAGCAATGGTGGCCCAACAACAAGCAATGGGAAAAGCCAAAGGGATTGTAATGGACGGCCGTGATATCGGTACCACAGTATTTCCGGATGCCGAACTGAAAATTTTCGTAACAGCTTCTCCCGAAATCCGTGCGCAGCGCAGATATGATGAGCTGAAAGCCAAAGGAGAAACAGCCGGTTTCGACGAGATTCTGGAAAATGTAAAACAACGGGATTATATAGACCAGAATAGAGAAGTAAGCCCGCTTCGTAAAGCCGATGATGCACTGTTACTGGACAATAGCCATATGACTATTTCCCAACAAAAAGAATGGTTGGCAAAACAGTTCGACAAGGTTTGTAAAGCATAATCCTAAAATCTGCGATATGGCAAAAGTGGAAATAGATGAAGGTTCCGGTTTCTGTTTCGGAGTAGTTACCGCAATCAATAAGGCAGAAGAAGAGTTAGCCAAAGGCGGAACATTATATTGTTTGGGAGACATTGTGCACAACAGCCGTGAAGTGGAGCGTCTGAAAGCAATGGGTCTCATCACCATCAACCATGAGGAGTTCAATCATTTGCATGATGCCAAAGTGCTATTACGGGCACATGGCGAGCCCCCCGAAACCTATATGACCGCCAAGCGTAACAATATTGAAATAATCGACGCTACTTGTCCGGTAGTTCTCCGCTTACAAAAGAAAATCAAGCAGGAGTATACGCAAGAAGACAATGAAGAAAAACAAATCGTCATATACGGGAAGAACGGGCACGCCGAAGTATTGGGATTAGTGGGACAGACCACAGGGGAAGCAATCGTTATCGAAAAGCTGGAGGAAGCCAAAGTTCTGGACTTCAGCAAGAGCATTCGTCTCTATTCACAAACCACCAAATCACTGGATGAGTTCCAGAAGATAGTGGAATATATAAAGGAGCATATATCCCCAAACGTCACTTTCGAGTATTACGACACCATATGCCGGCAGGTAGCCAACCGCATTCCCAATATCCGGAAATTCGCCGCTTCGCACGACCTTGTGTTTTTTGTCAGCGGCAAAAAAAGTTCCAACGGGAAAATCCTGTTCAACGAATGCAGGAAAGTTAATCCGAACTCACACCTGATTGACAGTGCAGAAGAAATAGACAATCAATTACTCATCGGTGCAGAATCCATTGGCATATGCGGAGCAACTTCCACGCCCAAATGGTTAATGGAAGAAATATCCGAGGCAATAAAATCACGAATTTAAAAAGCTTTTGTTATCTTTGCCAGCGGATTTTTTAAGGCAATTATTAACACTAAATAAGGAGATTGTTATGGGAACAATTAAGTGTATCGGTATCTTAACATCGGGCGGTGACGCTCCGGGAATGAACGCAGCCATCCGCGCAGTGACACGCGCAGCTATTTACAACGGACTTCAAGTTAAAGGTATATATAGAGGTTACAAAGGTTTGGTAACCGGTGAAATCAAAGAGTTCAAGAGCCAGAACGTAAGCAACATCATCCAACTGGGCGGTACTATTCTGAAAACAGCACGCTGTAAAGAATTCACTACCCCCGAAGGGCGTCAGATTGCATACGACAACATGAAGAAAGAAGGCATTGATGCCTTGGTAGTTATCGGCGGCGACGGTTCTTTGACAGGTGCACGCATCTTTGCGCAGGAATTTGATGTGCCCTGTATCGGCTTACCGGGAACTATCGACAACGACCTTTACGGAACAGATACAACCATCGGTTATGATACCGCATTGAATACGATTTTGGGTGCTGTGGATAAGATTCGCGATACGGCAACTTCACACGAACGTCTTTTCTTCGTTGAAGTTATGGGACGTGACGCCGGCTTCCTTGCCTTGAACGGTGCTATCGCATCCGGAGCCGAGGCTGCCATCATTCCGGAATTCAGTACAGAAGTAGACCAACTGGAAGAGTTCATCAAAAACGGTTTCCGCAAATCCAAGAACAGCAGTATCGTACTTGTTGCCGAAAGCGAATTAACCGGAGGCGCAATGCACTATGCCGAACGTGTGAAAAACGAATATCCCCAATACGACGTGCGTGTTACAATCCTCGGCCATCTACAACGTGGCGGCAGTCCTACGGCACACGACCGTATCCTTGCCAGCCGTTTGGGTGCAGCAGCAGTAGACGCCATTATGGAAGGACAGCGCAATGTCATGATAGGTATAGACCATGATGAAGTGGTTTACGTACCTTTCACAAAAGCCATCAAAAACGACAAGCCTATCAAGAAAGACTTAGTCAATGTATTGAGAGCACTTTCCATTTGACAAAGGCCTATAAAATATAATATAAAAGAGGTGTCAAAATGTAAAAGTCCTATCATTCTGTCATTCTGAACGCAGTGAAGAATCTCTTCTCTGCATACATAAGAGAGGAGATTCTTCGTCGCAAGCTCCTCTGAATGACAGAATGATAAGACTTTTACTTCACAGGCAAACTTTTTTTGTTTGATAATTGATTGATAACCAGTAGTTAGTTTCGCTTAAAAAAGCTAATCTCTACTTATAAGCATACATAGAGGGTTTCAATAACCAACTGATACTGAAGACA
>NZ_JAHBBW010000022.1 GCF_018390535.1 Bacteroides propionicigenes
CAGGTCCTCCACGAAAATATTACGGCCGTGTATACGCTTGTAGGGAACTCCCTTGCATTTTCTTGTTTCCAGGTTGCCCACGTGTTTTTTCAGCGCGTTGACATAGTCGCTCGCGATGGGGTGTCAAATATTCCTTATGGCATTACTTCCGATATTTTCAAAATCCTGATGTTTGAGAGTCTTGGAAATTTTCTGGGAGGTTCCATTGTCCTTCAGTTAGAACCTACACAAAAGTTATTTTCGAGGAAGCTTTACAATCCATATACCGTTTTCTATCATACTTTTTTTGATTTGAAACTTGTCTATGAGGTAGGTCCTGAAAGTTTCTTTCCACCGCCAACTGTCAAATCAGCCCTGTTAAACATTAAAAGAAAACAGTTATTTTTTGATTTTAAGTTTAAAGCCAAATACTTAGCATTTATTTCCTGTCTGTTAGAGAAACCTGATTTATCTGTAAAAACAGCTTTAAAGTCGATTTTCAGGAAAAGTCAGGTCAGGTCAATTTCGGAAAAATTCGGTTTAAACCTTAATGCTCAAATTGTTTGTTTGTCTCCAAGTCAATGGGTAAACTGTTTTTTGGAAATGCTGGAAGTTGTCCCTGAAAAATTTCATCCTTCGTAGTTCAAAGTCGGGTGGTTGTCAAGATGATTTTTCTGGTTTGGTGTCGTCTTTTAAGCTGCCGCATAACATTGTGCTAACAGCGAAATCGGCTGTTATTTTCTTCAAGTATATCACCTTGCGAACAAATATAAAAAAAGTGCAGTACACCACGAACAGCGTACCGCACTTTTTTCGGCAAATCGGGCAGGATTTAACATTTATAGCTTGAATCCCTTGCCTTTCCTTTGCGGTTGTATAGGTCGGCGTATGTTCTGCCTTAACTTCTCGAACTGTTCCTTGAACCACTCGGCAATGGGCTTTCGGTCGATGGCAAGAACCAATTTAGTCCCGTCCGTGGGGTCTTTCAGCACTTGGAAACCTGCCCTTTCGGTCGTGAATTTCCGTCCGTGTTCCTCCGAGTAGAGTTCCCCTGCATACTCCAACGGCTTTCCCTTGACGAGCGTTGCGGTCTGCCTTTCATCGAACCCGACAAGGCGGCAGAGGTTTTCGATACGGAGCATTTCACGGAAATAGGGAAACCATGCTGCCGCCCTTGCGATTACCGTTTTCAGAAACGATATTTCCTGCTTGTGCCTTGTGTCCTTGTCGGCTATCTCCCTGCCGTGCTTTTGCTGCATTTCCCGTATCTCCCTGCTGTGGTCTGCCTGCATGGTCTGTATCCTATCTTGCAGGGCTTCGATGGTTTCCTCGTGGTCGGCTACCTCCTTATGCAGGGCGGTGTTCTCCCTTTCCAGCGTCTTGACCTTGTTACTGCCGAAAAGAGAACCGACGCTCTCGGCGATGTTGGCGGCTGCGGTGGTTGCCGCCCCTTTCAGCTTCTCGGTCTGTATTTCTTTTTTCGCCCGTCTTAGTTCCTCCTGTGCCGTTTCTTTCTGCTGCTGCAAATCCACCACTTCCGCTTTGAGGTCGTCGGAGAGTTTCTGTATATCCCGATAATACTGCTGCGTGGACTTGTGGCGAGCTTTCGAGCCGTCTATGCCCCTTTGCAGCCCGTATTTCGCCATCGCCACGGCATAGGTATCTTGGTAGGACTTCAATTTCAGCCGTGTCATAATATCGTCTGCGCACAGCCTCACGGTGTCGGTCGGCTTCTTGCGGTATCGCTTCTTCGTCTGTTCCTCCCTTTTCCTGCGCTTGCGCTCTCCCTTGACGATGGGGACGAGTGTAACGTGTATGTGCGGCGTTTCCTCGTCCCTGTGCAGGTGAGCCGCCACGATGTTCTCCTTTCCGAACGTGTCGGCGAAGTATTTCAGATTGTCGGCGCACCACTCGTCCAAACGCCCCTCTTCCTCTATCCGCTTCATGTCCTCGTGCGTTCCCGATACGTTGATGCGGATTGCCCGTACTTGGTTGCTTCCGATTTTGCGTGTCAGCCCCGCTTCTTCTAATCTCTGCTGTATAGCCGCCGAACGGTCTTTTATCCCGTCGGGGTATTCGATAAGCCTGCGGTTTAGGTGCGTGCGTGTGGGGTCGGCGTTCTTCGGTATGATGAAACGCTCGATATGTGCGGTCGTTCCGCTGTCGCTGCCGTGCGCCTTTTCCATGTGTAAAACTACGAAACCCATATATTTTTCCTTTCTTCCTTGACTTGTGAAACAATGATTTTTCGTATCTTCGGGGCGGCAAATGCCGTCCCCGATGGGGTGTGCAGAGGGGCTTACCCCTTGCCTTATTGGGGAATTTTCAGCGATACGTAGTATTGCGGCTCGGAAAATTCCCTAATAAGCTACGGTATTTTCTCCGTAAATACCCTGCGGCGTGCCGTCTGCCTGCCCGTCTGCCTTTCGGCTATGGCTGTCCCTGCCGCCTGCTTGCCCGTAACCCCACCTTATTTTTTTCCTTTCGGTCGGTGGGTGGCGGGGCGGTCGTTTCCGTTTTCAAAGGCTCTTTTGCACGGGGCGGTCGGATACAAGGTTTTCCCGATAAATACGCTCGCAGCGAAGCGAGAGGAAGATTTATTGGGAAACGGCGCAGCCGCCTGACCTTTTAGCCGACGTAAAGCCCCGTGCTTGCTTTGCCTTTGTAAACGAAAACGATTGCTCCGCTTTCCTCTGAAAAGAGAAATAGACCCTGCAATATATATCACCATAGTGATAGGTTTGCATGTTTGCATGCTGGTATGCTGGTACGTTTGCATGTTGGTATGTTGGTATATCATCATGCTTTCCAACGGCTGTTGGGCTTGCCGTCCGAAACAACCGACACGAATACCGTCGTTTTCTCTTTTCGCCCGTGTATAATCCTCTCTAATAATGCCCTGCGGACTTTCGCCGCCCCGAACGATTCGACACGGAAAGCGAGGGCGGCTATCGTTTCGAGGTTGTAAACCTCCGCGCTGTATTTGTCCGATAGGCGGATAATGTGCTTTATGTCATATATAGATAAAACTCCGCTTTTGCAGAGTGCCTTTATCCCTGCCCTAACCGTCGGGGCGATAACCCCGAACAGTTCGCAGATTTCCCGCTCGGTCATGGCGGTTGCGCCTATATCGCTCGGCAGGGAGATATTGCCCTGCCCGTCCATCGTGATAATGTTCCTTTCTTCTTTCATCGGTATTCTGTTCTTAATTAGATGGCTCGGCAGATATTCTTCTCCATATCTTCCAACTTGTGCGACAAGGTTTCCATGTCTTGGCTTATCTTCTGGGCGGTGATTTTGGCGTAAATTTGGGTGGTCTTTATGTTCGTGTGCCCCAAAAGGCGGCTCACCGTTTCGATGGGTACGCCGTGCGACAGAAGTACGGTCGTGGCGTTCGTGTGGCGTGCGACATGGTAGGTCAAGCGTACCTTGAAGCCGCATTGTCTGCCTATATCTTTGAGTATCTTGTTACAACTGCCGTTGTTCGGAACGGGGAAAACATGACCGTCCCTTGCCAGCCCCTTGTACTTCTCGATGATACGCTTGGGAACGTCCAAAAGGCGGATGTTCGATTCGGTGTTGGTCTTCTTTCTTCGGGTGATTATCCACAGGTTGCCGTCGAAGAATGTTTGCAGGCGGTCGGCGGTGAGGTTCTTCACGTCCGAATACGCCAAACCCGTGAAAACAGAAAAGACGAACAAGTCCCGTACAAGCTCGTGGGTGGCGTTCTTCATCGGTGCGTTCATGAGCGTCTGTATCTCCGTTTGGGTGAGGTAGCCCCTGTCCACGCTTTCGGGAGAGTTGATATATCCCGCAAAGGGATTAAAGGGCAAACGCCCGTCGTTCCTCGCTATGGAAACGATGTGTTTCAACACAATCATGTAGCCCCACACGGTATTGGTGCGGCATTTCTTCTCCGTGCGCAGAAAATACTCGAAGTCGTTGATGAACGTGAGGTTGAGTTCCTTTAATGGAATATCCTCACGCTTGTAGGTATGGGGCAGGAACTCCCGAATATGGTTGCAGACCGTCCGATAACGGGTAAATGTACCCTGCGCCCTGCTGTGCCCGACTTTCTTCTCGAACTCGGCGTTGTGCTGCTCGAACAGCTTCAGCAAAGTTTCCTGCTTGACGCCGATACCGAGATAGGCGTCTTTGAGTTTGGCGGCGGTAACATAACCGTCCGTCTGCATTAACTCTTGATAGCGGCGGTTTACTTCCACACGGATTTTATCTACCGCAAGGTTGATTCTCTGCGCTTCGACGCTCTTGCCCGAAGCACGGTTGTTCTTCACGTCCCACAGCCGTGGGGGAACGTCCATCTTGCAACTGAACTGTTTAATCTCGCCGTCCACCGTGATACGGCACATTAAAGGCAGGTTGCCGTTCGGCTTCTCGCTGCCTTTCTTCACGTAAAATAATACCTTGAATGTACTACGCATAACTCACTCCTTTTTTTGGTTACAAAATTAGTTATTAGTGAGTTACCGACTGCTATGCAAAATTACGCAAATCGCAGAAACAGAACCATTTAGCAAGAAATTCACACCCGTTACGGGGGTAATGAGGTGGTAACTGAACTTCTGCGCTGTTTGGCTTCGAGGTGGTATTTCGTTGGCTCTGTCCCATAGAAAAACAAAGCGTAACGAACGCTGTATCAGCTAATTCGCTACGTTTTACCCAAATTTACTTTTTCGCTATGTGTTTATTTTACACTCTCGTACTAATCCAATTCTCACGACACTTGCGCTCTATATTCATTCGGAGTGTAACCTACCTCTTTCTTGAACAGTCGGGTAAAATGTTGCGGGTACTGAAAACCGAGATTATAGGCGATTTCATTAACGGTGTCGTCTGTAGATGCAAGTTCCGTCTTGGCTATTTCAATAGACTTGTCATGAATGAAATGCAGGGCGGTTGAACCTGTTTCTTTTTTCAATAAATCACTGAAATAGTTGGGCGAGAGGCAGAGCTTGTCTGCACAATACTGTACAGTGGGCAAGCCTATCCGTTTAGCAGCCCCATCATGGAAGTATTCGTCAAGCAACCGCTCAAATCTTGCGAGGATGTCTCGGTTTTGGTTGTCGCGTGTGATGAACTGGCGGTCATAGAAACGTGTGCAGTAATCAAGGAACGTCTTGATGCTGTCTGTGATGAGGTTCTTGCTGTGACGGTGTATCGGATGGTTCAATTCATATTGAATCTTGTGGAAGCAATCCATGATGATTTGCCGTTCTTCCACACTAAGGTGCAATGCCTCGTTTGTCTCGTAGGAAAAGAACGAATATTCACGCATTATCCGCCCGAGAGGTGTATTCCGCAGCAGGTCGGGATGGAACATAAGCAGGTAGCCATCTGGTTGGAACTGCATGCCGTCATCTTCCGCACCGAACACCTGTCCGGGCGCGATAAATATCAGTGTGCATAATTATTCCTAAGTCTGTGAAACCGGAACGCATGAAGCAGAATCTCGACATATTAGACTTCACCCTGTCGGCCGACGACATGGCACGGATAAAGACGCTGGATACCGACAAGCCTTTCTTACTCGGCTCGCACGAAGATCCAGAAATCGTAAAATGGTTCATGCAGTACAAAAACGCCTGAACATCAACAACCATATTTCGATAGCCGCTATCGACTATATTAAGAAGTTATTCGTATATGCCTTTATTGTAATCCGTCATGTACTGAGTAAATGTTTTGCCTGTTTGCTGTTTGAAGAAGCGCATGAGATGGCTCGGATCAGAGAAATTGAAATCATCCGCCATTTCACTGACAGTGCGGTTGGAGAATAGCAATTCGTTCTTCAGTTCCTCAAGCAGACGTTGTTTTATCAAATGGGTAGCTGATACTCCGAATTGGGCTTTTACTGAGTTATTGAGTGTGATGCGACTGACATGAAGCATGTCTGCATATTCCTGCACCCGCTGGTGGGTGCGGATATTCTGTTCCAACAAGTCCTTGAACCGAAAAGCGAAATTGTTTTTAGCAATTTCAGCGGGCAAGCAATAGGCGGCAGCGTATGTACGATTGATAATCAGCAAAAGATAATATAGTAAGGAAACAATGATATTGTACGTATCGGACACTGGATTCATCAGCTCATACTTAATCTTTCCGAGCAGCCGCATATATTCCTTCATTTCGTCATGTGTGGCATTGATGTAAGGCGGCGTATCTGTCTGGTAACAATACAAAAGGCGAAAAACGAAGAACTTGTCGGCGATAAAAGTACGCATGAAATCTTCGCGGAATATAAGGAACGTGTAATCCAACGCCGTCTCATCTACATGCCACTCTTGTTGCTGATGGGGTGAAAGCAGGAGAACCATGCCGTCGCGCAGTTCAATCTTGCGGAAGTTCAGTAGCAAATATCCGTTTGCCTTACGGAAAAAGTAGAAGCTGAAGAAGTCTGTCTTAAACCGCTTGTTTTCTGTCAGCACAAGTCCGATGTCCTTGTTTATGGCAGTATTGATGTAAAAATCCACGCCGCAGCGTGTCTTGTTGAACGGTACGCTGACCAGTCGATCAGGGTTGATTATCTCGTCCATATCCTTGTCGTTTTTGCAAAGATAATAATTTCATTTATCAAAATGGCATAATTACCGTTTTTTCAGGCATAGATGTTTCGCCGGATTCTTCCGAACTTTGCACCCGTAATCAATAACAAGACATATAGTCATGAAAAAGACATCCACAGTACAATTGGTGCGCAATGCCACCTTGAAAATCAGGTATGCGGGACACACCATGCTAATTGACCCCGTTTTAGCCGACAAAGGCACTTTGATATCGGCCCTCGGTGTGAATAAAACACCGAGGGTACACCTCACCATTCCTATTCAGGATATTATCGGAGGCGTGGACATGGTGCTCCTGACCCACAATCACATCGACCATTACGAGCCGAGTGTCCCCACACATTTGCCCAAAGAAATTCCTTTCTACGTTCAGCCCCAGGACGCGGACGCCATCAGAAACGACGGATTTACAAATGTGATACCCATCGAAGAAATAAAAACAATAGACGGCATATCCATTTACCGCACGACCGGACATCATGGTTTCGGGCAGATCGGGCAGATGATGGGACCTGTATCAGGTTATGTGCTAAAAGCCGAGGGCTTCCCGACCGTTTATATAATGGGTGACTGCCGATGGGAAGCATGTATCCGAGACACCGTGGAACGGTTCAATCCTGACTATATCGTGGTAAACTCCGGAGGTGCAATCTTTCCCGAATTTTCCAAAACGGACGGTCCTATCATCCCCGACGAGAACGAAGTGATGCAGATACTTGACGAATTGCCTTCGCATATCAAGCTGATAGCCGTACACATGGATGCCATCGACCATTGCCAGACCACCCGTGCAATTCTGCGCAATGAGGCAACGCATCACGAAGCCGACATGAGCCGGCTGATTATCCCGGAGGACGGAGAAACAGTTGTGTTATGAGTGTCTGCATTAAATCCCTGATAAAAAACATGAACATAGTGGTAGGGTGCACTATAGGATGCCCTTACTGCTATGCCCGTAACAACTGCCGCCGTTTCCACATTACCGACGACTTTTCCGTGCCTGAATACATGGAACGAAAACTGCGCATCATCGATACGTCCCGTCCTCATGTGTGGCTCATGACAGGAATGAGCGATTTCTCCGATTGGAAGCCTGAATGGAACGCAGAAATTTTCGAGCGGATCAGCAGCAATCCCCAGCACGCCTATATCTTTCTGACGAAGCGCCCTGACAAAATCAGTTTCTCCTCTGACGACGAGAACGTATGGATGGGCGTGACCGTCACGCGCAGTTCCGAGAAAAGGAGGATTGATGATTTGAAAAAGAATATCAAAGCACGACACTACCATGTCACGTTTGAACCTCTCTTCGATGATATCGGCGAGATTGATTTCGAGGGAATTGACTGGATTGTCATAGGCACAGAGACCGGAAACCGAAAAGGAAAGTCATATTCGCGCCCCGAATGGGTGCTTAGCATTGCAGAACAGGCAAAGGCTCATGGCATACCGGTGTTCATGAAAGAGGATTTGCTGCCGATTATGGGCGACGAAAGAATGATTCAGGAATTGCCGGAACAATTTACCAGACGAATACAATGAATATGGATACAATAAAGGAAATAGATGTAAAGAGTGTAATGACCAAATCCTCTCTGCCGGTGGGAGGATATTCGGTCAACCCTTATGTAGGGTGTCCCCACGCCTGCAGGTATTGCTACGCATCGTTCATGAAACGGTTCACCGGGCACACCGAGCCGTGGGGTACGTTTTTAGATGTAAAAAACTGGAAGCCGATAACGAATCCTCATAAATACGACGGTGAACGTGTTGTAATAGGGTCTGTGACGGACGGTTACAATCCGTATGAAGAAGAATTCCACCGTACCCGAAGGCTGCTCGAAGAGCTGCGAGGAAGCGATGCCGAGATTATGATATGCACAAAGTCCGATCTTGTCCTTCGCGATCTCGACCTGTTGAAGAGTTTTCCCAAAGTGACTGTGTCATGGTCTGTCAATACGCTCGACGAGCAGTTCTGCGCAGATATGGACAACGCCGTAAGCATTGAACGCCGTCTGAAAGCGATGCGTCAGACATACGAGGCAGGTATCCGCACCGTATGCTTCGTCTCGCCCATATTCCCCAGAATAACAGACGTGAAGGCAATAATAGAGGAGGTAAAAGATTATGCTGATTTAATCTGGCTTGAAAACCTGAATTTACGCGGGCAGTTCAAAGGCGGGATAATGACGTATATCCGTGAGAAGTATCCTGACCTCATACCGCTTTACGAGGAAATTTACAATAAAAAAAGGCTTGAATACTGGCAGGCATTGGAGCAGGACATTTCAAATTACGCCAAGGAGCAGGGCTTCCCGTATCGTATAAACGATCTGCCATACGGACGCTCGGAAAAAGGCAAACCTGTCATCGTAAACTACTTCTACCACGAAAAAATACGATTGACAAAATGAGGCTATGCCGGACTGATGCAGAAAAGTTGTAGCGCGGATAAAAGCACCATGTATGTGGATAATATCCGGCAATCTTCCGAGCGTATGCGGGAGATGCTCAACACGCTGCTGGATTTCTTCCGTCTGGACAACGGCAAGGAGCAACCCAACCTTTCCCCTTGCAGGATTTCCGCAATCACGCATATTCTTGAAACGGAGTTCATGCCCATTGCCATGAACAAGGGTCTGACTTTGATAGTGGAGAGCCACACCGATGCGGTGGTTTTGACCGACAAGGAACGTATCCTGCAAATCGGCAACAACTTGTTGTCAAACGCCATCAAGTTCACGGATAACGGTAGTGTATCATTGGCAGCGGATTATGATAACGGTTTGCTGAAACTTATCGTTGAAGATACCGGTACGGGCATGACCGAAGATGAGCAACAACGAGTATTCGGTGCATTTGAACGTCTTTCAAATGCCGCCGCAAAAGACGGCTTCGGATTAGGATTGTCCATCGTGCAGCGTATTGTGGCGATGCTCGGTGGAACTATACGCTTGGAAAGCGAGAAAGGCAAAGGGAGCCGCTTCACGGTGGAAATTCTCATGCAGACAGCCGAGGAACTGCCGGAACAGACAATTCAAGCGCAAATGCGCCATAATCATATCTGCCATGATGTGATTGCCATCGACAATGACGAGGTACTTCTCCTTATGTTGAAAGAAATGTATGCCCATGAAGGGATGCACTGCGATACCTGTACCAATGTTTCGGTACTGATGGAGCTGATACGAAAAAAGGAATACAGCCTGCTTCTGACGGATCTGAATATGCCTGAGATAAGCGGTTTTGAACTGCTGGAACTGTTGCGCTCATCCAATGTAGGCAACTCGAAGAGTATTCCCATAGTCGTGACAACCGCTTCGGGCAGTTGCAGCAAGGAGGAACTTATAGGGCGTGGATTTGCCGGATGCCTGTTCAAGCCGTTCTCCATATCCGAACTGATGGAGATTACGGATAAATGCGCATTAAGCAGCATATTGGATGAAAAGCCGGATTTTTCCACTCTGCTATCTTATGGCAATGAATCCGTCATGCTGGACAAACTGATAGCGGAAACCGAAAAGGAAATGCAGGCGGTCAAGGATGCAGAACAGCGTAAAGACCTCCAAGAACTGGACACACTTACACACCATCTGCGAAGTTCATGGCAGATTCTCCGTGCCGACCAGCCATTGAGGGAACTTTACGCCCAACTTCATGGAAGTGCCACTCCAGATGACGAAGCGATATGCAAAGCGGTGACCGGCTGTGCTGGATAAAGGTGCTGAAATTATCCGGCAGGCAAAAGAAGAAAGGAAAAATACGAAAATGGATAAAACAAGAATCATCGTGGTGGAGGACAATATCGTGTATTGCGAGTTTGTCTGCAACCTGCTGGCACGGGAAGGATTCCGTACCGTGCAGGCTTACCACCTCTCGACCGCGAAGAAACTTCTGCAACAAGCCTCAGACGGGGACATCGTGGTTTCTGACCTACGACTACCCGACGGTGACGGCATCGACCTATTACGATGGATGCGCAAGGAAGGCATGACACAACCGTTAATCATCATGACCAACTATGCCGAAGTGCATACGGCAGTCGAAAGTATGAAACTCGGCTCGCTGGACTATATCCCCAAGCAGCTTGTGGAGGATAAACTTATGCCTCTGCTTCATACCATCCTGAAAGAACGGAGTATCGGACGAAATCGTATGCCCGTTTTTGCCCGTGACAGTTCCGCCTTTCAGAAAATCATGCAACAGATAAGATTAGTTGCCCCTACTGATATGAGCGTGCTGATATTCGGAGAGAACGGCACGGGCAAGGAGCATATCGCCCACCATCTGCATGATAAGAGCAAAAGGGCAGGGAAACCGTTTGTGCCTGTGGACTGCGGTTCACTCTCCAAAGACCTTGCGCCCTCGGCATTCTTCGGACATGTCAAAGGCGCGTTTACGGGTGCGGACAGCACAAAGAAAGGATACTTCAATGAGGCAGAGGGTGGCACATTGTTCTTGGATGAGGTAGGCAATCTCGCATTGGAAACCCAGCAGATGTTACTCCGTGCCATACAGGAACGGAGATACCGCCCTATAGGTGACAAGACGGACAAGAGCTTCAATGTCCGCATCATCGCCGCCACCAACGAGGATCTGGAGAAAGCGGTCATTGAAAAACGTTTCCGACAGGATTTGCTGTACCGTTTGCACGACTTCGAGATAACTGTTCCGCCCTTGCGTGACTGTCAGGAGGACATCATGCCGTTGGCGGAGTTCTTCCGTGAGATTGCCAACAATGAATTGGAATGTAGCGTGACTGGGTTCGATGCGGAAGCCCGTAAGACATTGCTGACCCATCCGTGGCCGGGTAATGTCCCTGAGCTTCGGCAGAAGATAATGGGCGCGGTGTTGCAGGCACAGACGGGAGTTGTCATGAAAGAGCATCTGGAACTTGCCGTAACGAAACCGACCTCACCTGTCAGCTTCGCCTTGCGAAACGATGCGGAGGACAAGGAACGCATCTTACGCGCGTTGAAGCAGGCAAACGGAAACCGCAAGGTTGCCGCCGAATTGCTCGGAATCGGACGTACAACGCTGTATAGCAAGTTGGAAGAGTATGGATTAAAGTATAAATTTCAGCAATCATAGCCCGCAACTTGCCGAAAATAGAAGTAACGGTTAAACCGGATTATTCAGCGAAGATAAAAAACGTCCTGTGATAAAAATCATGGGACATTTTGATGTGTATCCGATTTTTATTGCTACTTTTGTACCAAGACGAGAGACATTGACAGCAACTCACAGCAGAACGTAGAAATAGACAGGGTTGCCAAATCATTACCTCATTTTTACCTTATCCTCAGAACTGCTTGCTAATAAAGTGGTTATAAAAATCTTCCAGAATTACATAAATGTTTTGTTCTGCAATGAAATAACCGACACTTTTTTCAGGGAAAAATAAAAATGGCTTTATTATAATTGCCTTGTACCATAGAAAACGGGCAGAGAGCATGCAGTTGCTCATCTGC
>NZ_JAHBBW010000023.1 GCF_018390535.1 Bacteroides propionicigenes
TGATTATTTTTTTGCAACACTAAGTTAAGTGAATCCTCTGACATGGCAAAATCCTGAGCAACTTTTTGTTGCTCAGGTACTTAAAAAAAATATTTTATAATAGTGTTGCGGAATTAAGGATAAACGATACATATTATATATAGGTATTTGCTTGGGGCTGCTCACTTCTCCTTTTTGTAGCGGCAGTGCTGAAGCGAAGGATTTTGTTGTCGTTATCGATGCCGGACACGGGGGACACGACCCCGGCGCCATCGGCAAGATTTCCAAAGAAAAGAATATCAACCTGAATGTTGCACTCAAACTCGGCAAACAGATACAAAAGAATTGTCCGGACGTAAAGGTTGTCTATACCCGTACACGAGATGTCTTTATCCCGCTGAACCGGCGTGCGGAGATTGCCAACGACGCCAAAGCCGACCTTTTTATCTCAATCCATACCAATGCGCTTGCCAAAAACCGCACAGCCAAGGGTGCGTCCACTTGGACGTTAGGTCTTGCCAAATCGGATGCCAACCTCGAAGTGGCCAAACGGGAGAACTCGGTTATTCTTTATGAAAGCGATTATAAGACACGCTATGCAGGATTCAATCCCAATTCCGCCGAATCTTATATCATCTTCGAGTTCATGCAGGACAAGTATATGTCGCAAAGCGTACATTTGGCCTCGCTCGTGCAGAAACACTTCCGCAATACCTGCCGACGGGTAGACCGGGGCGTGCACCAAGCGGGGTTTCTGGTTCTGAAAGCCAGCGCCATGCCAAGCATTCTGGTTGAGTTAGGCTTTATATCCACCCCTGAAGAGGAACGCTACCTAAACACGGAGTCCGGAACCACCACTCTTGCCAACGGAATTTTCCGTGCCTTCCTCACCTATAAGCGTGAGCAGGAGATACGATTGAACGGAAGCAGCCAGACCATTCTGCCGGAAGACATACCGCAACCGGAAGAGGAAAAAGAAACCGCTCCGCCTACCGGCACAACACCGAAAACAGAAGAAAAAACCGTTGCCGCACAAACAGAAGACAGTGGCCCTGTGTTTAAGATACAGATACTCACATCCTCCCGTCCGCTGGGCAAGAACGACAAGAGGCTAAAGGGGCTGAAAAATGTGGATTATTACCAAGAAGGCGGCCTGTACAAATATACGTATGGCGCATCTTCCGATTACAATAAGGTGCTGCGTACCAAACGCTCTATTACGGCACAGTTTAAAGACGCTTTCATCATAGCCTTTAAAAACGGCAAGAAAATGAATGTAAACGCTGCCATCAATGAATTTAAAAACAAAAAGAAATAAATAGAATACATCATGAAGTATATTACCAAAGAAGTCAGAATAGGAATTGCAGGAATAGCTGCGCTCTGCATATTAGTATATGGCATCAATTACCTGAAAGGCATTAATATGTTCAAGCCTTCCAGCTATTTCTACGTTAAGTTTCATAATGTCAACGGGCTCACCAAATCAAGCCCCGTCTTTGCCGACGGTTTCCGCGTAGGTATCGTGCGCGATTTGTATTATGATTATACCCAACCCGGAAAGGTGGTTGCGGAGATAGACGTCAATACCGACCTGCGCATCCCCAAAGGAAGCACTGCCGAATTGACGGCGGAAATGTTAGGCGGCGTCAAGATGAATCTTCTCCTTGCCAACAATCCGCGTGAGAAATATCAGATAGGCGACACGATTCCCGGTACTCTCAACAACGGGATGATGGAAAAAGTAGCCACCATGATGCCGCAATTGGAAAAGATGTTGCCCAAGCTGGACTCTATCCTCGGCTCTTTGAATATGGTGTTGGCAGACCCCGCTATCCCTGCCACTCTGCACAACGTGCAGAACCTCACAGCCAACTTGGCCGTAACCAGCGGACAGCTGCAAACACTGATGAACAAGGATATTCCACAGCTCACAGGAAAGCTGAATACCATTGGGGATAACTTTGTACTCATTTCCAACAATTTAAAAGAGATAGACTACGCAACGGCCATGCAAAGCATAGACTCGACCTTGGCTAACGTAAAAATGATTACAGACAAATTAAACCGTAAAGACAATACAATAGGATTATTACTGAACGACCCTTCGCTTTACAATAATCTGAATGCCACAACAGCAAATGCGGCGAGCTTGTTGGAGGACCTGAAATCCCACCCCAAACGCTACGTCCACTTCTCTTTATTCGGCAAGAAAGATAAGTAGAAAAATCTGTTTATATAGATTTTGTCTAAATAGCAAGGACAATCTGTCATGGAAGAGAAAGTCCTTGATAGGTCTGTGTATAGAGTAAAAAAGAGGTTTATATATACTCCGTGCTCAAAGAGTACGCAGCCCCGCAAATAGAAGATAACACACTATACTACAAGCTATTATATAAAAGCAAGAGCTTCTTCAAAGGCATAGTTTTCATATATTTCGATAAGTAGCTGAAAGTAAAGAGATTATTATTTTCTTGAAAAACACAAGAAAAAAGAGATTTGTTTTTCTCAAATAAGATTGCCAATTTTGCAAACGTAGAAGTTTTGCTTAATTAATAAATGTATCAGTAGCCGTTATGAGTGAACAGGATCATGTCGGATTGTGGAACCGTTGTCTTGAAATCATTAGAGACAATGTTCCGGAACAGACATATAAAACTTGGTTTCTCCCCATTATTCCCTTAAAATATGAGGACAAAACGCTCGTTGTACAAGTTCCCAGCCAGTTCTTTTATGAGTTTCTGGAGGATAAATTTGTAGACTTGTTGCGTAAGACCCTTTATAAGGTAATCGGTGAGGGAACAAAGTTGATGTATAATGTTATGGTGGATAAGAGTTCACGGCCGGAGAAGACCGTAAACTATGAATCTACCCATCGCACTATTATACCACAAAAACAAACGATAGACAAGGCTATTCCACAAATGCCTGTTCCCGATTTAGACCCGCATCTGAATCCGGAATACAACTTCGACACATTTATTGAAGGATATAGCAACAAACTTTCTCGCAGCGTTGCAGAAGCAGTAGCGCTGAACCCTGCCAAAACGATATTCAATCCGTTGTTTTTATACGGGGCATCAGGCGTGGGAAAAACTCACCTTGCCAATGCCATCGGTACAAAAATCAAGGAACTGTATCCGGAGAAACGGGTATTATACGTATCTGCACATTTGTTTCAGGTACAATACACCGATTCCGTGCGCAACAACACGACCAACGACTTCATCAACTTCTACCAAACAATTGATATATTGATTATTGATGATATTCAGGAGTTCGCAGGCGTTACCAAAACGCAAAATACGTTCTTCCACATTTTCAATCATCTGCATCAGAACGGAAAACAGCTTATCCTGACATCAGACCGCGCTCCCGTGTTGCTTCAAGGCATGGAAGAACGCTTGATTACGCGTTTCAAATGGGGAATGGTGGCGGAACTGGAAAAGCCGACAGTAGAATTACGCAAGAACATTCTGCGCAACAAGATACATCGCGACGGTTTGCAATTCCCGCCGGAAGTTATCGACTATATAGCCGAAAATGTAGGCAACAGCGTCCGTGATTTGGAGGGTATCGTCATTTCCATCATGGCTCACTCCACCATATACAATAAGGAGATTGACTTGGATTTGGCGCAACGCATCGTACGCAAGGTTGTGAACAGCGAAAGCAAAGCCATAACCATCGACGACATTATCACTACCGTATGCAAGCACTTTGGCTTGGAAAATGCCGCCATACATACCAAATCGCGTAAACGCGAAGTGGTGCAAGCACGTCAGATAGCTATGTACTTGGCAAAGAACCATACAGACTTCTCCACAGCCAAAATAGGTACATTAATCGGTAACAAAGACCATGCTACCGTGTTACACGCCTGCAAAACCATTAAACAGCTGAAAGAAGTGGATAAATCATTCCGCGCTGAAATTGATGAGATTCAGGCGGAATTGAAAAAAGGAAACTGAATTTAAGCATAAGGCATAAGTAAACATAAAAAAATAGTATCTGTCATTCAGAGCGAAGCGAAGAATCTCTTCTCTGTGTATACATAAAGGGAGTAGATTCTTCGCTTCGCTCTGAATGACAGATACTATAAGTCAATTATGTGCGTTTACTTATGAATTTATCCATAAATTTACCCATGAATTTACTTATGAAAAACGTAGCATAACAATTATACTTCATACTTCATCTAAAATCCTTGTTCCTTCATTACTTTCCAAAGATTTTCGGACATCGCTTCGCTATCTTTCTTTGTATAACGTACGTCCGTAAAGACTTGGGCCAGTGTTTCTTTGTTATTTTCAATTACAAACTGTTTGTTTTCAGGCAAAGACTCCTTATAAGCATACAGGCGGTCAATAGCTTCCGGGGTGTAGTCGTGATAAGTTTCCTCGTGGACAATAGCTTCCAAAGGCAGGCGGTCTACTTGTGCGGGAGTTTCCGCAGGCCAACCCACCGTAACAGTGGTAATAGGAAAAACCAGTTCCGGCAATTCCAACGCTTCGATAATCATTTGGGGATTATAGGTAGTAGTACCCAAATAACAGATACCCAATCCTTTTTCCTCGGCTGCAACACAGAAGGTTTGCGCCGCTAATAAAGTATCTACGGCTCCGGTGACAAACCATTCAAAGTTGTCATATCCCGGCTCCGCCTTGCGCAGTTCACACCATTTACTAAAACGGCGTAAGTCTATACAAAACGTAAGAACTACCGGTGCCGTCTGCACCATAGGCTGATTGAAATGTGCCGGCGCCAACTTGGCTTTACGTTCGGCATCACGGGTTACAATCACACTATAAACCTGCATATTCCCAACCGTAGAAGCACGAAAAGAGGTTTCAAGCAAATCATTTAACAAATCAGAAGAAATATCTTTCTGCTGATATTTACGAATAGTTCTCCTTTGTTTTAAGCTTTCCATTCTTTCTTTTTTTTGCAAATATATAAAAAGAAACACAGAATATCATTTAACAGCTCCAAATATATTCTGTCATGTTTGCTAAAAAGAATAAACCTATTGCACAATAAGTCTACACCCGATTTTCTTTTTGGAAAACTTTTTATCCATTCAAAAAAGTTATTTTTATGAAAATCAAACTATTAACTTTTCAAATCGGTAAACTTGCATTCGGTTAATAAAAACATCTCTTTTTATTTTGCTATAACAAAAAACATTCATAGATTTGCAAACACATTTGTTAGCGATAAGTACAACTTCTACACTTTTACTTATTTACAATTAAATCTAAGAGATATTGCATCGTGGAAAAGAAAATTTATTCTTATGACGAAGCCTACGAAGAATCTTTACGATACTTTCAAGGTGACGAACTGGCTGCAAGGGTTTGGGTGAACAAATACGCAGTCAAAGACTCTTTCGGAAATATTTACGAGAAGTCTCCGGAAGACATGCATTGGAGAATAGCCAATGAGGTAGCCCGCATTGAGGCTAAGTACCCTAACGCACTAAGTTCCGAAGAGCTCTTCGGCTTGTTGAACCACTTCAGATACATCGTTCCGCAAGGAAGTCCGATGACCGGTATCGGCAACAACTATCAGGTAGCTTCCCTTTCCAACTGTTTTGTGATAGGCGTAGACGGTGAAGCCGATTCTTACGGTGCAATCTTTAAAGTAGACGAAGAACAAGTACAGCTGATGAAACGCCGCGGCGGGGTAGGACACGACCTGTCACACATCCGTCCCAAAGGCTCTCCTGTAAAAAACTCCGCTTTAACTTCAACCGGATTGGTTCCTTTCATGGAGCGCTATTCCAACTCCACCCGCGAAGTTGCCCAAGACGGCCGTCGTGGAGCGTTGATGTTGAGCGTATCCATCAAACATCCTGACTCGGAAGCATTTATAGATGCGAAGATGACAGAAGGCAAGGTTACGGGTGCCAATGTTTCCGTAAAGCTGACCGATGCCTTCATGCAAGCCGCCATTGACGGCAAACCATTTGTACAACAGTACCCCATTGATGCAACGGAACCTGTATTCCAGAAAGAAATCAGCGCAACAGATTTGTGGAAGAAAATCGTGCACAACGCATGGAAGTCCGCCGAACCCGGTGTACTCTTTTGGGACACAATCCTAAAGGAATCCGTACCCGATTGCTATGCAGACTTGGGCTACCGCACCGTATCCACCAATCCTTGCGGTGAAATTCCTTTGTGCCCTTACGATTCCTGCCGTTTGCTGGCCATCAACTTATATTCATACGTAGTCAATCCGTTTAAGCCGGATGCTTACTTCGATTTCGACCTGTTTAAGAAACACGTAGCGCTGGCGCAACGCATCATGGACGACATCATCGACCTCGAGTTGGAGAAGATTGAACGTATCATGGCAAAAATTGATGCCGACCCCGAAAACGAAGATGTGAAACATACTGAAAGCGTTTTGTGGCAGAAGATATACAAGAAGAGCGGCCAGGGGCGTCGTACCGGTGTAGGCATCACCGCCGAAGGCGATATGCTTGCAGCATTAGGATTGCGTTACGGAACGGAAGAAGCAACTGAATTTGCAGAAAAAGTACACAAGACAGTAGCGCTGAGCGCATACCGTTCTTCCGTAGAGATGGCAAAAGAACGCGGTGCTTTCGAGGTGTACGACAGTGAGCGCGAAAAGAACAATCCGTTCATCAACCGCTTGCGCGAGGCTGACCCCGAACTGTATGAGGAAATGAAGAAATACGGACGTCGCAACATTGCCTGTCTCACCATTGCACCGACAGGTACAACAAGTCTGATGACGCAGACTACTTCCGGCATCGAACCCGTATTCCTGCCCGTCTACAAACGCCGCCGCAAAGTCAATCCGAACGACTCCAACGTACACATCGATTTCGTTGACGAAACCGGAGACGCTTTTGAAGAATACATTGTATTCCACCCCAAGTTCGTGACTTGGATGGAAGCACAAGGATACGACCCCGCCAAGCGCTATACACAGGAAGAAATAGACGCACTGGTTGAAAAGTCACCTTATTACAAAGCGACTTCCAACGACGTGGACTGGCTGATGAAAGTCAAGATGCAGGGACGCATCCAGAAGTGGGTAGACCATTCCATCAGCGTCACCATTAATCTGCCGAACGATGTGGACGAAGAACTGGTAAACCGCCTGTACGTCGAAGCATGGAAATCCGGCTGCAAAGGTTGTACGGTCTATCGCGACGGTTCGCGCTCGGGCGTACTGATTTCCGCCAAGAGCGAAAAGAAGGAGGAACTTCCGCCGTGCAAACCGCCTACGGTTGTAGAAACCCGCCCGAAAGTACTTGAAGCCGACGTTGTACGCTTCCAGAACAATAAGGAAAAATGGGTGGCATTCGTCGGTCTGCTGGACGGACATCCTTACGAAATATTCACCGGTCTTCAAGATGACGACGAAGGTATCATCCTTCCAAAGAACGTGTCGACAGGGCACATCATCAAGAACGTCGACGAAAGCGGCAACAAGCGCTACGACTTCCAGTTTGAGAACAAACGCGGTTACAAAGTCACCATCGAGGGACTGTCCGAGAAGTTCAACAAAGAATACTGGAACTATGCCAAACTCATCTCCGGCGTATTGCGCTACCGTATGCCTATCGAGCAGGTTATGAAGTTGGTAAGTTCACTGCAGCTGGACAGCGAAAATATCAATACATGGAAGAACGGCGTGGAACGCGCATTGAAGAAATACGTAATGGACGGAACGGAAGCCAAAGGCAAGAAATGCCCGAACTGCGGCAATGAAACGCTGGTTTATCAGGAAGGCTGCCTCATCTGTACCACTTGCGGTGCATCCCGTTGCGGATAAGCCCCGGCAAGCACAAACGTTTGCATAGGAATTTAAACGAGATAGCTGACAATAGCTGCATGATTATGAGGAATATTTTTTATACTTGCATAATCATTGCAGCTATTGTTATTTCTAAATCTAATATATATGACTTTATCATTTAATATCGAGTACAGAACCAATTGGGGTGAAGAAGTCAGAGTTTTAGGCTCCATTCCTGAACTCGGAAACGAACATCCCGACAAAGCACTTCCGCTACAAACCGTAGACGGTATTCACTGGACCGCAGAAGCAAACATTGCAGTGCCGGAAAACGGGCTTGTCCAATACAGCTATTATATTTTCCGCGATGGTAGCCCCATACGTGCAGAGTGGAAAAACCTGCCCCGTACGCTTTATCTCTCCGGGACCTCCAAGAAGATTTACCGGATACAGGATTGCTGGAAAAACCTGCCGGAGCAACAATACTTTTACACCTCCGCCTTTACGGAATCACTCTTGGCACACCGCGAACGCAGCACCGCCCCCAAAGGGCATAAGAAAGGATTGCTGATAAAGGCATATGCTCCCTGTATCGACAGCGACCACTGTTTGGGTATCTGTGGAAACCAACCGACATTCGGAGACTGGAATCCCGACAAAGCCATCCTTATGAGCGATGCCAACTTTCCGGAATGGCAGATAGAAGTGGATTCCTCCAAAATCAAATTCCCGTTGGAATACAAATTCATCTTGTACAATAAGAAAGAACGCCGTGCCGTTTGCTGGGAAAACAACCCGAACCGATATATGGCAGACCCGCAAACAGGCGCCAACGAAACACTGGTTATCGGCGACCGCTATGTCTACTTCAGCCTTCCCGCTTGGAAAGGTGCAGGCGTTGCCGTACCCGTATTCTCACTCCGCTCCGAGAAGAGTTTCGGCGTAGGCGATTTCGGCGACCTCAAACGTATGATAGACTGGGCGGTAAGCACCCGGCAGAAAGCTGTACAGATTCTGCCCATCAACGACACCACCATGACGCATACGTGGACGGACTCTTATCCTTACAACAGTATCTCCATTTATGCCTTCCACCCGATGTATACCGACCTGAAACAGCTGGGTACATTGAAAGATAAAAAGGTTATGGCAGAATTCAACAAACGTCAGAAAGAACTGAATGCCCTGCCCACGGTCGATTACGAAGCGGTCAACAAAACCAAATGGGAGTATTTCCATCTCATCTTCAAGCAAGAAGGAGAAAAAGTGCTGGCTTCGGTAGCTTTCCGTGAATTCTTCGAGTCCAACAAGGAATGGTTGCAGCCATATGCCGTATTCAGCTACCTGCGCGATGCTTACAAAACCCCCAACTTCCGTGAGTGGCCCAAATACAACAGCTACGATGTCAAAGAGATTGAAAAGCTATGCCAACCGGAGTCTGCCGATTATCCGCATATCGCCATCTACTATTACATCCAGTTCAACCTGCACCTGCAACTGCTTGCCGCCACCGAACACGCACGCGCCAACGGTGTGGTATTGAAAGGCGACATCCCCATCGGCATCAGCCGCAACAGCGTAGAGGCATGGACAGAACCCCACTATTTCAACCTGAACGGACAAGCCGGCGCTCCGCCCGATGACTTCTCCGTAAACGGACAGAACTGGGGATTCCCCACTTACAACTGGGATGTCATGGAGAAAGACGGTTATGCCTGGTGGATGAAACGTTTCCGCAAAATGGCGGAATACTTCGACGCCTATCGCATCGATCATATTCTCGGTTTCTTCCGAATCTGGGAAATTCCCATGAATGCCGTACACGGCTTGTTGGGGCAATTTGTACCCGCCCTGCCTATGACTCGCGAGGAGATAGAGAGCTATGGACTACCCTTCCGCGATGAATTCCTGAAACCGTACATACACGAGTACTTCCTCGGACAGATGTTCGGCCCACATACCGATTACGTAAAGCAGACCTTCATCGAACCGACGGGCACTTGGGAAATCTACCGGATGCGTCCCGAATTCGACACCCAACGTAAGGTGGAAGCCTACTTTGCAGGCAAGACGGATGAAGACAGCATTTGGGTACGCGACGGTCTGTATGCGCTTATCAGTGACGTACTGTTTGTGCCCGACCGCCACGACCCGCACAAGTATCACCCGCGCATCGGTGTGCAGCACGACTACATCTACCGTTCGCTGAACGATTGGGAAAAGGCAGCTTTCAACCGCCTGTACGATCAATACTACTATCACCGCCACAACGAATTCTGGCGTGAGCAAGCCATGAACAAACTGCCGCAGCTGACGCAATCTACCCGGATGCTGGTATGCGGTGAGGATTTGGGTATGATTCCCGATTGCGTGGCATGGGTGATGAATGACTTGCGCATCCTCTCTTTGGAAATACAGCGTATGCCCAAAGACCCGGCACAAGAGTTCGGGCATCCGGACTGGTATCCGTATCGCTCCGTCTGTACCATATCCACACACGATATGTCCACGCTACGCGGCTGGTGGGAAGAAGACTTCCTGCAAACACAACGCTACTACAATACTATGCTCGGACATTACGGTGCCGCACCTGCGGTTGCCACTCCCGAACTTTGCGAGGAGGTAGTGCGCAAGCATCTGTACAGCAATTCCATCCTTTGCATTCTTTCCTTGCAAGACTGGTTGTCGATGGACGGAAAATGGCGTAACCCGAATGCACAGGAAGAACGTATCAACGTACCTGCCAATCCGCGCCACTACTGGCGTTGGCGTATGCACCTGACACTGGAACAACTGATGAAAGCCGAAAGCTTGAATGAGAAAATAAAAGAGCTGGTTGTACAAACCGGACGGTAAACGGAATTTTCTCTAATAATAAAGTGACGTATCAAAACAGAGGAGGTGTGTCAAAATGTAAAAGCCCTATCATTCTGTCATTCTGAACAAAGTGAAGAATCTCTTCTCTGCATACATAAGAGAGGAGATTCTTCATCGCAAGATTCTCTGAATAACAGAATGATAGGGCTTTTACATTTTGATACATTCAGTCTATTTTGACATATCATCACTCTATTTTTGTATTTTAGAGTGAGCATACCCTATAAACAAAAATTCCCCGCGTTTCACAACGCAGGGAAAGCAAACAAACAAATCACTATACTTCCGAATTAAATCAGAACACTTTCCTTATTGACTCAAAAAGTATAGTTCTATATAAAAGAGTGTGTATAAACACACTCTTTTTTCTAAAATATTATTCTTACCTTAATTCCGCAACACTATTATAAAATATTTTTTTTAAGTACCTGAGCAACAAAAAGTTGCTCAGGATTTTGCCATGTCAGAGGATTCACTTAACTTAGTGTTGCAAAAAAATAATCA
>NZ_JAHBBW010000024.1 GCF_018390535.1 Bacteroides propionicigenes
GGCAAGGGGATATTGTGGGCAGAAGTGGGTATTTCAGCCTCAATTTATCTGCTAATTCAGTGATGAGAGGACGTTTAGACGCAAGAAGGACGCTGAAGAGCTTAGTTGCGGATTTGAGGATAAAATATTTTTTTTAAGTACCTGAGCAACTTTTTGTTGCTCAGGTACTTAAAAAAAATATTTTATAATAGTGTTGCGGAATTAAGGATTATTATTAACACAATATGGCTATAGTGAGAAAAATAATGCTAACCAGCATACGATTAAAAGCCGTCTGTACGACTACAACCTTGATAGGAATTTCCTTCTTGCCAAATTTGATTTTGTCGATTTGATAAACGCGGAAGAATAAGAGTCCGGGCATCGGGATAAAAACGGTATTCGATGAAAAAACAGCTATCTTTGTTTTTTCAAAAAAAGCAACTAGAACTTGGAAATTGATATGGGAAAAGAGAATATTGAAAATCACGATAAAATAGAACTTCGTTCAGAAAAAGTCAGGAAAATACTTGAAACAATACCCAATAGATTGGTACATTGAAGAATTGTTATCATAACAGCTATATTCATTGACTTTGATTGGAATTATACTTTGTATTGAATTTCCGCATGGTAATGGAGAAACGATTTTTGAACACATCTTTTACTGATGGAGTATATTATTCGCAGAAATAGCAATGCGGAATGGATTAAAAATCAAATCTAAATTTGTATCTTTACATTCAGAAAAAGCGTTCTTCCCATTTATGCAAGATTAAGTAATATGTAGAAAATTGCTCGTTTCTAAATCGCTACGTGTCAAGTCGGATATTTCTGTAATTCATTGAATTTCACCGATTAAGAAAGAAAATGCAATACCTTCCCAATGGCAAAGCTGTGCCAACTGACTGGCACAACATCCCGTCTCTATACCTCTCCGATAAGTAAATGTGCATAATTAGTTTATACTATCTGTCATTCAGAGCGAAGCGAAGAATCTCTTTTCTGTGTATACATAAAGAGAGTAGATTCTTCGCTTCGCTCTGAATGACAGATGCTCTTGATATAAGTTAAAATTCTATTGACCTGCCTCAGAATTCCGTCTTATACTTTCTCAGTTCGCTACGCAGAAGTTGCGCTTTACCGTCCGTCATGCCATCAAGCAACGCCCAAAAGCTCTCACCGTGATTCATTTCACGGGTGTGCGCCAACTCGTGCAGCAGCACGTAATCAATCAAATGCTTGGGCAACAGGACAAGGAAATAGGAAAGATTGATGCTTCCGCGGGCGGAACAACTTCCCCAACGCCCGCTACTGGAATTTATCTTCACACTCTTATAAGACAGATTGTGCTGCAGCGAGAGTGCATAAAGCCGGGGCGGAAGAATAATCTTGGCATTACGGCGCAAAGCCTCTTCAATTACTTTACGCAGCCAGGCTTGCAGTTCTTTATTGGAGAAATCCGCATTCGGCGGGCAGATAATCTGCATTTCTCCCAACTCCGAGCGCGAAAGGAAACGGTCACGCTCTCCACTCACCAAACTCAGCTTAAAGAATTCCGTATCAATCCGATAGTTCAAGTCAATCAACGGACGGCTTTGCTTTTGCCGCGCCACCCGCAATCGGGAACGCAATTGTTCAACGGCGTTCTTGACTTCCGCAACCGTTGTACCCGGCGGAACAGTTACATGAATAGCATCCTCGCGCGTACGAAAAGTCAAACGTCGGGCCCGGGTATTTACCCGTACCAGCAAACGTCCCAACTCCTCATCCTCCAAAACACGTTCCGCTACCATTTGCACTTCCTTTCTTAAAATATGGGCAAAAGAACGAAGAATCGCCCGAAAAAACAAACGATTATCTATCAAAAACGAACAAAGTGTTCAAAAACGGACACTGCATCTTTCCTATTATATACTAATAAACAATGACTTATGTTTATGGCATAGAATTTGAACAAGAGTTGGCAACAAAAAGTTCCCGGCAAAAAAAAATCACAAGCCCCGCAACTTTTCGAGAAAAGACTGCGTCTAACAAACAAGAAAACTTAAAATAAATGAGTATGAAAAATTTAGCAACATTCCTTTCAGTCATTCTTTTGACATTCAGTACCACAGCTTGTTCTCAGTTCCGCCATACAGAACACACGGGAGCTTTCGGCGGAAAAACGGTAAAAGCCAGCAAAAACTACGTAACCAAAAGCATCAAAGTAGACAACTTCACCGGTCTGAACTTGGCGGGAAGCCCGGATGTGACCTACACCCAAAAGGCAGGAAAACCTACAGTAGAAGTATATACTTCCGACAATATCGTAGACCTTTTAGACATCAAGGTAAATAATAAGACGCTGAATATCAAATTCAAAAAAGGTGTCAATGTTTCTTTTAACAAACTGGAAATCCGCATTTCTTCCGAAACTCTCAATAATATCTCCGTGGCAGGCTCAGGAGATGTAGAACTGGCCAACGGCTTGAAAACAGATTACTTAAAGATATCCGTAGCCGGTTCGGGAAATATCAAAGCGGACAATATCACTTGCACTAACGATGTCAGTGTATCCATTGCCGGTTCCGGTGACATACAGGGCAGCAACATCACTTGCGCCAATCTTAAAACATCCGTTGCAGGCTCGGGAGACTTGAAACTCAACAATGTATCGGCTACCAATACCGAAGCATCCGTTGCAGGGTCGGGTACGGCAATATTGACAGGAACAACCCAAGAAGCCAGCTACCGTGTAGCAGGTTCAGGAGATTTGTTCGCTTCCGACTTGCAGGCGAAACGTGTCTCAGCAAGCGTAGCCGGTTCGGGAGACATCAAATGCCATGCCACCGAATTCTTGAAGGCACGCACCAGCGGAAGTGGAGACATCGGTTATAAAGGTAACCCGGAATTGGATTTCCCCAAGAAAGGATTATATAAACTCTGATTCGGTGATTCATTACAAAGGATACATAAAAGGGACGCTGCATCACGCGGCGTCCCATCTATCTTAGTTAGTTTTTATAAAATTTTGAGAGAATTGAAACTTCACAGCCTCTGTCTTGTTTTAATAAAAGCACACTAACTATATTATATTTAAAGCAAATGAAAATGTTATTTTAAAAAAGCAAATGAAAACATCTATTCCTTGATTTCCTTCCCCTTGTTTACACGATGCAGACTGTCCAAAATCTGTTTCTCGTGCGTCGCGGTCATATCCCCCGAAAGGGCAACCGACGGAGCGGAAATCTGTTTACCGATAGTATCGGCTGCGGCTACTTCCTTTACATCGGCAAAGAACGAATGTTGCATCATATTGCCCAGCGAAAGTATCACCGCCACTACTGCGGCGGCTTTGAACAACGGCATGAAACGTGCGGTCAATGTCATGCGTTTGGCTTTCACAACCGGAGCTTCAATCTCGGCAAGCACCCGTGCATCAAAATCCGCACCCAAATGTTCTTCTTGCTGAAGTTGCTGATATACAAACAAATCTTTGTAACGAAGCAAGTGTTCGGGAACATCCTCTTCCGTAAAGAAAGCACGCAACTGCGCTTCTTCCTTAAGGGAAGTCTCACACTGCCAATAGCGTTCTAAAAGTTGTTCTATATATTTAAAGTCCATAACCTTCTATATCAATAAACCGTTGTTTAACTTTTTGCCGCGCCCTGAAAAGATTCACTTTAACTTGCTCCTCTGTCAGACTCAAGACAACCGCAATTTCTTTATAGCTCTTACCTTCAACATCCCTCAGCTGCATAATCAACCGCTGTTTTTCGGGAAGCTCATTCATCAGGCGGTGTATCAAAGCCATTCGTTCTTTGCTCACCAACCTTTCGTAAGGGCTTGACGCATCGGAAGTTTCTTCCATATCGGGCGTAAGTTCCACCGTTTGAGCATCTTTCCTTTCGCTGCGGTCTATCGCCAAATTCCTTGCCACTGTCAGGCAATAGGCTTCGACAGAACCGAACTGCGTCCACTCATCACGCTTGTTCCATACCCTAATCAGTGTTTCCTGCACAACATCTTCCGCTTCCGCCCGGTCGAATGTAATTCTTAGGGCCAACCGAAAGAGCTTGTCTTTCAGAGGGAGAATGTCATTACGAAAACTGATTTCTTGCATCTCTAATTAATTGACGGTTCAGCAAACCGAAAGTTACAGTCTGCCACCACTTTTTTTTGAATTATTTTTTGATACGGGTTCCTCCGTTACTGTTTATAGCTGAAGCTAAGGTGATTACGACTTCCGCAACCCCGGCGTTCAAAGCCTCAAAAGAGTTCTCCAGCTTAGGAATCATGCCGCCTTGAATAACTCCTTCGGCAACATATCGCTTAAACTCTTCCGGGGTAATCTGAGGAATCACACTGTCGTCGTCATTCTCGTCACGCAGTACGCCTTTCTTCTCAAAGCAATACACCAGCGTCACATCAAATTGCCCGGACAATGCCTTAGCCGTTTCTCCGGCAATCGTGTCGGCATTCGTATTCAGCATATGCCCCTCGCCGTCGTGCGTCAACGGAGCCATCACCGGCACAACTCCCTTATGAATAAGGTCGCTCAAGAAAGTGCCGTTCACTTGCTTTACATCGCCTACAAAGCCATAGTCCACCTCTTTTACCGGACGCTTCACGGAACGGATTACATCCATGTCCGCACCCGTCAGACCAAGTGCATTGGCACCGCGCGCCTGCAGGCCTGCCACTATGTTTTTGTTCACCAATCCGCCATAGACCATTGTCACCACCTTCAAAGTTTCGGCATCGGTGATACGGCGTCCGTTTACCATTTCGCTTTCAATGCCCAGCCGGGCTGCGATTTTCGTTGCCGAACGTCCGCCGCCATGTACCAACACTTTGTAGCCCTCGATAGCGGCAAAATCATCCAACAACTTGCAGAGGGTGGCCTCTTCTTCCACAATTTTACCACCCACCTTGATTACTGTCAGTTTCTCTCTCATTATTCCAAATATGTATATCCGTACAAACCGGAACGGTAATTAGACAAAAATTCCTTTCCTTCCTCCAAAGAGATACGCCCTTCCTTTACCGACTGGGTTACCCATGTCTCCAAGGTACGTACCAGCTTCTTCGGGCTGTATTGCACATAATCCAAAACTTCCGCCACTGTCTCACCGTCGATGACCTGCTCTATTGTATAGCCCTTATCGCTTACAGACACGTGCACCGCATTCGTATCGCCAAACAAGTTGTGCATATCACCGAGAATTTCCTGATACGCCCCCACGAGGAATACACCCACATAATAGGGTTCCTTGCTCTTCAGAGAATGTACCGGCAAGTAATGCGAAACATTCTTGGTAGAGATGAAGTTGGCAATCTTGCCATCCGAATCGCAGGTAATATCCTGCAACGTGGCTGTCCGGTCCGGTTTCTCGTCCAAACGCTGGATAGGCATGATAGGGAATATCTGGTCTATCGCCCAAGAGTCCGGCAAAGACTGGAAAAGCGAGAAATTACAGAAGTATTTATCCGCCAGCAACTTGGGAAGTCCGCGGAATTCATCGGGCGCATGCTTCAAGCCGCCGGCTATCTGATTTACTTCACGCATGATAGACCAATACAACCGTTCAATCTTGGCACGGGTCTGCAAGTCTACAATGCCGTGGCTGAACAGGTCGAGCGCCTCTTCGCGTATCTGCTGCGCATCGTGCCAGGCTTCCAGCATCTTGTTCTGGTTCAATGTATCCCAAATGCCGTAAAGTTCCCGCAACAATTCATGGTCGTTTTCGGTTACCTCTTCATCATCGTCCCATTCGGGAAGATTGGTTGTCTCCAGCACCTCGAAAATGAGCACGGAATGATGCGCCGTCAAAGCGCGTCCGCTCTCCGTTATTATATTGGGATGAGGAATGCCGTTCTTATCGCTGGCATCCACCAAAGTAGATATAGAGTCGTTCACATACTCCTGAATGGAATAGTTCACGCTACCCTCACTGTTGGAAGAACGCGTTCCGTCATAATCCACGCCCAAGCCGCCGCCGATGTCCACAAACTCGACTTTGAATCCCATGCTGTGTAACTGCACATAGAACTGAGACGCCTCACGCAAGGCTGTCTTAATGCGGCGAATCTTCGTAACTTGGCTTCCAATATGAAAATGTATCAATTTCAGACAATCCTGCATACCCTTATCCGCCATAAAGTCGAGCGCTTCGAGCAATTCACTGGAAGACAACCCGAATTTGCTTGCATCGCCGCCGGAATCCTCCCATTTGCCACTTCCCGATGAAGCCAGCTTAATGCGAATGCCGATATTGGGTTTTACGTTCAATTGCTTCGCCATTTTGGCTATCAACTTCAGTTCGTTCAGCTTTTCTACTACGAGGAAGATGCGTTTCCCCATCTTCTGCGCCAGCAAAGCAAGCTCAATGTAGCTCTCATCCTTATATCCGTTGCAGATAATCAGCGAGTCGGAATCCATATTGATGGCAATCACCGCGTGCAATTCGGGCTTGGAACCGGCTTCCAGTCCAAGATTGAACTTCTTGCCGTGGCTGATAATCTCCTCAACCACCGGGCGCATCTGATTCACTTTAATAGGGTAGATAATAAAATTCTCTGCCTTATAGCCATATTCGTCCGCCGCCTGCCTGAAACAACAGGAAATCTTTTCAATCCGGTTGTCAAGAATGTCAGGAAAGCGGACCAGCATGGGAGCCGTCACGTCACGCAGTTGCAATTCGTCGACCAAATCTTTTAAATCAACGCCAACTCCGTCTTTACGCGGTGTTACTACAACATGACCTTTGTCATTGATACCAAAGTACGAAGTGCCCCAACCAGTAATGTTGTACAGCTCTTCTGAATCTTCAATACGCCATTTTCTCATCAGTTCGTTTACAATTTGACTATTTACAATTTACTATTTACAATCCTAATTATCACTCTAATTAAGGGGTACAAAAATACACATAAATCTGAAAAATCTTGCCTTTTCGGGCGAAAAACACACATTTACAAGGGATTAAACGTCCAACAGGCTGCGTAACTGTTGCACAGACTCTGTTATTTGGCGTCTGCTTTCCAGACGGCCGGCATCGAAACGGTAGCGGGCTTGCGAGTAAAAAGACGTACGTTTGTCCAATGCTTCCACAATAAAAGCACGCAATTCTTCATCCGTCTTTCCTTGCAGGATAGGGCGCTGTTGGGTTGCCACGCGCAGACGATTGAACAAAATATCGGGATGCACATCCAGAAAAACGGTTTGCCCATGTCCGTTCATGTAGTCCATATTATCAAAAAAACAGGGAGTACCGCCACCGGTCGAGATAATGACATCCTCAAACTCGGCAACCTCGTGCAGCATATTTCGCTCCAGTTCACGAAAAGAGGCCTCTCCCCGCTCAACGAACAATTCACGAATAGATTTGTGAAAACGTTCTTCTATGTACCAGTCCAAGTCAATAAAAGGTACATTCAATGTGCGGGCAAAAGCCTTTCCCAATGTTGTCTTACCGGCTCCCATGTAACCGGTCAAAAAAATACGTATCATAATTGCTTACCGTTTGCGGGCAAAGATAAGCAATTCTATAGTGAGACTACCTCACAATCAGCGGAAAATTTTAATCCGCTCACTCAACTCCCGAAATTCCTTTTCTCCGGGGTCGGCGGTCGGCGTGCCAAAAGGCATTTCTGCTATGAGCATCCAGCTTTCGGGCAAATTCCAAGTGCGGCGCACCTCATCATCAATCAGTGGGTTATAGTGTTGCAGCGAAGCCCCCAAACCTGCATCTTCCAGCATCGTCCAGACAGCAAATTGGTGCATGGCCGATGTATGCTGTGACCAAGTCGGGAAATTCTCGCTGTAAGAAGGGAATGCCTCCTGCAACTCCTTTACAACCGCAGTGTCCTCAAAATAGAGCACAGTGCCATGTCCGGCAGCGAAACAGCCGTCAATCTTGGCTTCTGTCTTTGCGAAGGCCTCGGGCGAGATACGCTGCTTCAAGGTATTCTTTACGATATCCCACAGTTTCGTATGCTCATCGCCCAATAACAGTACAATTCTTGTGGACTGCGAATTAAAAGCCGACGGCACATTCTTCACTGCCGTACGGATAATATGTACTACTTCCTCGTCCAAGACGGGAGAATCACTGCCAATGGAATAATAGCTGCGCCGGTGCTCCAACGCTTCTGCAAATGTTCTTTTCATATATCTTTCTTTTATCGTTAGTTTGTTATAGCAAAATAACAAGCGAAAGAGACCTATTGTTCGGATTTGTGAAATATATTTGTACCTTTGCCACAAGTTATGAAGAAAGAAAAATTCTACGTTGTATGGGCGGGCGGCACTCCGGGCATTTATACCTCTTGGACGGACTGCCAATTACAAACCAAAGGCTATGAAGGAGCGAAGTACAAATCCTTCGACTCTCGCGAAGAAGCGGAAAAAGCCTTCGCCGCTTCACCGTACGACTACATCAAGCGCAATACATCCGCAGGTAGCAAGCCGCCCAAACAATCTCAGGACATCGACGCCCCTTATCCGGCTGCCGTCCTCGAGAACAGCCTTGCCGTAGATGCCGCATGCAGCGGCAACCCCGGAGCAATGGAATATCGGGGAGTACACGTTGCCAGCCGTCAACAGATTTTTCACTTCGGCCCTATGTACGGCACTAACAACATCGGAGAATTTCTTGCCATAGTCCACGGCCTTGCCTTGCTGAAACAGAAAGGTCTCGATATGCCTATTTACAGCGACAGCGTCAATGCCATCAGTTGGATAAAACAAAAGAAATGCAAAACCAAGCTTCCCCGCAACTCCAAGACCGAGGAGCTTTTCCAACTGATAGAACGCGCCGAGAAATGGTTGCGCCAAAACACCTACTCCACTCCCATCCTCAAATGGGACACCCGGCAGTGGGGAGAAATACCCGCAGACTTCGGGAGAAAATGACAGGACGGAACACGCCCATGTTTCCATAGCAGAATACCCGAATATTCAGTGCATAATGCCGTTACGCCTGTACGAAAACAGAACTGCACATTAAGCAAAACTTCGTCCCGCAGTTGCGGGCCCGACAGCCCGCAGTTGGCAACCGTGCGGCCCGCAACCGGCAACCGCAGAGCCCGCAGTTGGAAAACAAGGTTTTGCTTATAGGTTTCCCGCATTATAGATGTATCAAAAGTGGAAAACCAACAAGGCACACCCTTTTTTCGGACACAACTTTTGTGATTAGGAAAAATAGTTGATTGATAACGAGTTAGTAAATGACACAAGTACGGATTTATCCGTATAAACATTATTTCGCTAAGGAAACT
>NZ_JAHBBW010000025.1 GCF_018390535.1 Bacteroides propionicigenes
AAATGTTTTGTTCTGCAATGAAATAACCGACACTTTTTTCAGGGAAAAATAAAAATGGCTTTATTATAATTGCCTTGTACCATAGAAAACGGGCAGAGAGCATGCAGTTGCTCATCTGCCCGTCCTGTAGGGAGAACCGTTTCATGCCGCTATCGGATTCACTTTCAATGTAGTCTGAAAGATGAACGCCTCTACTTTCATGTTGATTATGAAACATTGTTGGTGTGCGTGATAAGACTTCATGCCTTATTCAAACCTAAATCCAACGGGCACAAAAACAAGTAAATAATTATTCAATGTCTTGAGATTATTAAATACCGCAAAGGCAGTAAGGAATATAGCAGATTGGATTATTCTAAAAGGCCAAATTTATATCTTCTTTTGGCGGCATATTACAAGGAACTTGCCACCCGTTCAGGGGGGCTCTTGTGGAAACGGAACTAACAAACAAGCAGTAATTTCGTTTCTTGTTCATGGTAAAGACTACGACAACAAATCCGGTAGCGGTATTTACTGTTATTTAGGTCAGCCACGGGTTTCGATACGGGTCATAATCTGTTTGGAAAGTAGCCAGTTGCCAATCGGTAACCGGCTTTTTCGTGTCATCGACTTTACGGGGGATTTGTGGATTAAGTCGCAATTTGGCGGCATCATTAAGCCATTTCATGCTATCCTCGTAATCGCGCATACGGACAACACTGACATTATTCGGGGCAATGAGTTTCGTGAGCTCGTAGATAGCCAATCGAACCATATGCTTCTTGAGGTTGTAGTTTCGTGGATCGTGTAATGATAGGTTTAGACCGACTTGCGGCGTGTCCGCGTTCACATCCGTTTCCGGGTAAAATACCCGTCCGTCATAAACTACATATTCGTGTTCCGACAATTCGTAGGCATTGTATGATGAATCGTAATCGGCTATGGCTCCCCAACAGTCGGACACCATAGGGTCAAGATTGCAATCGAAACAGTCAAGCGTCATCAAAGTATAGAACGCCCCTTCATATTCAACGACTGACCACAGAGGATACTCGACAGGCTGCCATAACGTGACTTCCGTCTCGATCCAACCGCCGACCATCGGGATACGGATATCATCGAACTTGTACCCGTTTTCGGCAAGGCAAATATAGACAACACCGTTGTAGTTTACTTTATCACCCGGATAATAGGTGTTGAACTGGGAATAATTTACAACTTGTCCCGCATCGACGTGGATATCGGAACACTCTTCCCAATAGATTGCCGTTGCCGGCTTGCGATAGCCGCTGACGGAGCGTGTCACCTCATGGATTTGTCCCTCGAAATAGACATGCACACCCACGGGATAGGTAATTCGACGGTCGTATTCGGCGATATATTTTCCTTTTGCAAGTTCCTTTTCAATCTCGTAGTTCTCCGACAAATATTCCACAATGCTCATCTCCGCCGATTCTTCCGCCTGGATGAATCGTGCATCATTGCCCCGCGTGAGTTGTGCTAGTGCTTCCGGAGTAATTATCCCAAGATAGTCGTCATTATTGAGAAACCGTCTGTACATATCCTTGTTCCGTTATTAGTATGAAAATCCTTCCTGAATTACCGATGTGGAGACCACATACCCGTTCCCGTCGCCTCCGCTCTTGAACTTGTACCAGCTGTCGCGCAGGTAGTAACAGAGCAGGTAGTCAAGGCAGTCGGACAAGTGCCCGTACCGTTCATATTTGACACCGGTTTTCGGGTCGGTGGTCTTCTGTTTGCTCTTGGTACCGTCCTCGTTACGAAGCTGGTAAATCAGATCCTGGGTAAGTTTGCGACATTTGATATCGATTTGTATCTCCCAGCCTTCATAGCCCCCGAATACCTCGTTGACGAACTCGCACCGTGTAGCCTGCGGAGGCTGCTTGCGTAATAGCTTTACCTTCGGTCGCAGGATTCCTCTGCCGAAAGTGTCCGTGATGATGGTATAGTTGTTGATGCCGTCCTCGTTGGTGGTGGAGCGTTGTAACCCGGAAGGGTCACCGGTCACATCCACTCCGCCAATATGCTTGTCCCGGTAAAGTTTTAAGCGTACTTTCCGTGCCAACGCAGGTGTGTTGTTCTCCTTTTCCTCCGGCTTGCCGAGTATCTCTTCCAGTATATAGACCTTCCTGTTTTCATAGTCTATTTGTGCGGAGAGCACCGACATTTGGGGGGCAACATTGAAGTCCCACACCGTGATGAGCGGCTTGGTCGGATCGTACGCCTTTTCTTTCAGTCCGGTAACGAGATGCCGGGAGCCGTCGAAACTGTTATAAATCGCCATATCGTTGGCTTCCACGAAATCCCAGTTGCCATAGAGCAGGCGTTCCTTTGTCGCCTGGTCACGGATCTTGTTCAGGGCCGCCTCGTACACCTGACGGAAAGCGATATTCGGGTTGTCAAACACGGAGAAAGGTATATACGCTTCACCCTCGCGGCAGATGACCTTGTCTCCGTTTTCGTCCTGCACGAAGCGGGAACGCACCCAGTTAATCGTCGGATTGGTGGTGAGCAGCATTCTCGGGGTCTTGAATGTCTCATGGGTTCTCCAGCGGAGACGGGAGAACAGCACTTCGACGGCCCGTTCCGAGATTTCCGACACCTCGTCCACCATGGCGATGGTATATTCCGAAGAGCCAAAACGCTCGAAGTTGGGGTCGCTGGGGATATCCGCCATCTCCTTCATGATGATGACCGAGTCATTCCAGAATGTGAGCGTGCCTTCGAGGTTGTTTATCTTGTAGTTTGTATCCTCTTTCAGTCCCCAGTCCTTCAGAATCGACTTGATGGTGTTCCATGTCGATTCCTTTAACGACTTGAGTGTCTTACGGGCCACCACCGCACGGATATTCTCGAACCGAATACATGAAGACACCAGCCAAACGCTGCCGATATACGATTTTCCGCCGCCGGCCGCTCCGCCTCCCAGTATCAGCTGTGGCAGGTTCTGCGACTTGCAATGCCTGCATTGAGGCCTGTACTGAGGGTTGCCTTGCTGGTCATAACCGATAAGGATTTGCTCGATCTCCCCGCCACAATGGGGACAATAGTTCGGTTGCAACAGTTTCCAGAGTTCATACTGCCGTGGGGACGGTTTGAACTCGATGCGCAGGTTTCTGGGTGGTTTGAGCCTGTTGACCGCCATTC
>NZ_JAHBBW010000026.1 GCF_018390535.1 Bacteroides propionicigenes
CGCCTATGGTATAGGTCTGACCTTTGAATTTGCGGTTGAGTGTCAGCTTCATACTTCGATACTATTTGTATCGAAAGAGTAGAGACGGACGCCGGCTAATGTTTATTATATGTGTTTGTAAAAGGAGGATATTTCAGGAAATGATGTATCTTTGTGAACGGATTGACAGTATTTAATCAAGAGTTAATATGACAAAAGCGGATATCGTCAGGGAAATAGCAACGCAGACCGGTCTGGAGAAGCAGGTCGTGTTACAAGTTGTCGAAGGATTCATGGATAGCGTAAAGTCTTCCATGATAAACGGCGAGGAGGTTTATCTTCGCGGCTTCGGTTCTTTTATCATCAAACACCGTGCGGAAAAGACAGCACGCAACATAAGCAGGAATACCACGATAATAGTGCCTGCCCACAATATCCCGGCATTCAAACCGTCAAAAGCCTTTGCAGGAAGGATGAAATCAGACAAATAAGGTGATTATATGCAACAGGAGCGTTATTCAGATGCTCCTGTTACTTTATACAGGGCAACGAGGTTGGTATTGTCCGATTGGAACAGGAAACGGCCGTTGCTTAAAAGGCATTCGTGGATGGTGTTGTCATTAGGATCCGACTCCAATAAAGCCCCCGCCTTGTTTTCATCGATAAGCAGCATTTCTATGCCTTGTACGGTGGCGGCAGTTGCATCAGCAGGAATTTTCAAAAGTTCATCCATCAGATTCATGTCGTTCATAATATCTCCGTATTTGGCTTGAGTCCCGTCAAGCATTCAATGTACCAAGACCAAAAAGCGTGGGACATAACCCGTAGCACCGAGGTTCTGGTAAACCTATCCGCAAACAAGTTAAGCCCACGCAAAAGCATAGGCGAAAACTGTTTGTCCTGCGGATAAGTGAAATTTACCAGATTTCGGTGCATGACAAAAGCTAACGCTTTCCGTATTTTATTATGTCGTTCTGCCAATATGGTTTTTATGCCGCATCTGCAGAAGAACCGGCCATTATGTGATAACGACCGGACGTGTAAAGGTTATTTTTTAGACTCTTCCAAGGAAAGCTTACGAAACTCTTTCATCAGTTTTTCCAGTTCCAACGAGGTCTTACGGGCACGGGTCCCTGCGGCTTGTTGCCTTTTTCAATCTGAAGTGCCGCATCCGTGGAGAATGTAGCATATACTTCCTGTATTTTTGAAACCAATTCTTTCATATAAATTCTATTTAAGTTATTGACCACAAAGGTAATGAAAATAATCGAGAATAAGAGCGATTTTGTCAATATTGCAAATATCACATTGGTAATCAATGACTTTTAACAGCCATTACACCGTATGATTTATCCATCAGAGAAATTGTCAAGGTGTTTACAACTTTATGGATATGTCTGGTCAGAACATTTCTTCCATCTGCCGCTTGATTTCTTCCCGCTTTGTATTCTTGTAGTAATGCTTATAGATGGTCAATGGGCTGTTACCAGCCATCTCTGCAACCACATACGGATTATTACCGGCATCTACCATCTTCGATATGAAAGAGCCACGGGCGGAATACCATGTGATGTTTTCTTTAATGCGCAGCATCTTGCATGCTTTCGTCAAGGTTTGTGAAAGGCGTGTGGAAATTTGCTTGACACGTGTAGTCTTCTTGGAAGTGGTCGTGTGTTTATGAGTAAAAACAGGAAATACATAATTTCCATAACTTTGCCCACGGTATTTATTCATGATGGCTTTTGCTTTACTGAGTAATTCCGGTTTGGCTGTTTTGGGAAACTTGATACGTTCATAGACGATGCGGTCTTCCTGGACCAAATCCCATGTCAGGTTACATACATCGACATTCGCCATACCTCCGGTATAGTAGCTGAACAGGAACAAATCAAGATGCAACTGCTCTTTTTTCGTAAACAAGGTACGGTCAACATTTGCGATTTTAGCTATGACTGTTTCCGGAACTGCTCTTGAAGTGGTTTCCGGCCAATTAATATCATCACCGAGACAGAGGAAGTTATCCATATTCACCCCGTACATCTCTTTCTTTTCTGCCTGCCTGCATACGGCACGGAGCAACCTTAGTTTGTGTGTAAGTCCGGCCTTGTTGCCATTTCTGATACCTCTTTCTTTAAGCCAAAACGCAAAGTCAAGAAGAAACTCTTCTGTAATATCCGTAAAGAAATAAGAGGAAAAGGCTTTTTCATATTTTTCCTTTGTAAACGCCTGCAGTTCACGCTTGAGATAGACATATCGTTTAGCATTGGTCGTGCTGTCGACAATCTGACCGTTCTTGATGCGTTTCTTGTTTTTGAATGTCTCTTCAAGATAATCGATCATCTGCTGGACACTCTTTACTTTGACCTCGGGTTTGGCCGCCTTGATTTCATCGAAGCAATGTGATAGCTGGACGGGCGACCAGTTCCTGCCTTCCATCTCCCAGGTATCGGCGACATGCAGATATTTGGTTCGCAAATCGAAAAGCAGTTTGTTCTTGGTAGTGGCCTCCGCACTCCCTACACGGAAACTCTGAGACTTGACATCCCAGTCTTTTAATAGCCCTGTGATGTTTATAACCTTCGGCACACGGGCGTAACCGGTCTTGAAGAAAATTATCTCCAGCTTGACCATCTTGGTGTCTTTCGGGTTCTGCTTACCCCTGATGTTAATCGTGTACATAGACTGATAACGAGTTAGTTAATGACTTATTATTAATTCGCATTAGTAGGAATCAATTGGTATTAATTAACCTACATAGAAACCTACATGAAAAGAGTAGTTTCCTTAGCGAAATAATGTTTATACGGATAAATCCGTACTTGTGTCATTTACTAACTCGTTATCAATCAACTATTTTTCCTAATCACAAAAGTTGTGTCCGAAAAAAGGGTGTGCC
>NZ_JAHBBW010000027.1 GCF_018390535.1 Bacteroides propionicigenes
AAAGAAAAAGAAAAAAAACTTCCGGAAATATTTGGAAGATATACTTAAAAGTCCTTACCTTTGCATCCGCTTTTGAAAAAGAAGAGCAACCGAAAAAGAAGCGATCTTTGAAGAGATTTACATAAACAATACAAGTAGTACAAGAGCAAGTCTTCTTGGCGACAAGAAAGACTTGGGTAAAATAAAAAGAACCGTCAATACTTGTTTGTAATTGTCAATAGATGGTTATGAAGACAGGTAATTGAAAACTTTTTTAAATTCGAGCGTCCTGAACAGAGCAAGAACCATTCCTTCGGGAATGATTAACAATACTTTTACAATGAAGAGTTTGATCCTGGCTCAGGATGAACGCTAGCTACAGGCTTAACACATGCAAGTCGAGGGGCAGCATGATTGAAGCTTGCTTCAATCGATGGCGACCGGCGCACGGGTGAGTAACACGTATCCAACCTGCCGATAACTCGGGGATAGCCTTTCGAAAGAAAGATTAATACCCGATAGCATAGTTTCCCCGCATGGGGTTACTATTAAAGGATTCCGGTTATCGATGGGGATGCGTTCCATTAGGCAGTTGGCGGGGTAACGGCCCACCAAACCCACGATGGATAGGGGTTCTGAGAGGAAGGTCCCCCACATTGGAACTGAGACACGGTCCAAACTCCTACGGGAGGCAGCAGTGAGGAATATTGGTCAATGGACGAGAGTCTGAACCAGCCAAGTAGCGTGAAGGATGACTGCCCTATGGGTTGTAAACTTCTTTTATACGGGAATAAAGTTTGCCACGTGTGGCTTTTTGCATGTACCGTATGAATAAGGATCGGCTAACTCCGTGCCAGCAGCCGCGGTAATACGGAGGATCCGAGCGTTATCCGGATTTATTGGGTTTAAAGGGAGCGTAGGCGGGGTATTAAGTCAGTTGTGAAAGTTTGCGGCTCAACCGTAAAATTGCAGTTGATACTGGTATCCTTGAGTGCAGCATAGGTGGGCGGAATTCGTGGTGTAGCGGTGAAATGCTTAGATATCACGAAGAACTCCGATTGCGAAGGCAGCTCACTGGAGTGTAACTGACGCTGATGCTCGAAAGTGTGGGTATCAAACAGGATTAGATACCCTGGTAGTCCACACAGTAAACGATGAATACTCGCTGTTGGCGATACAATGTCAGCGGCCAAGCGAAAGCATTAAGTATTCCACCTGGGGAGTACGCCGGCAACGGTGAAACTCAAAGGAATTGACGGGGGCCCGCACAAGCGGAGGAACATGTGGTTTAATTCGATGATACGCGAGGAACCTTACCCGGGCTTGAATTGCAGCGGAATGTGGTGGAAACATCCCAGCCTTCGGGCCGCTGTGAAGGTGCTGCATGGTTGTCGTCAGCTCGTGCCGTGAGGTGTCGGCTTAAGTGCCATAACGAGCGCAACCCTTATCTATAGTTACCATCAGGTGATGCTGGGGACTCTATTGAGACTGCCGTCGTAAGATGTGAGGAAGGTGGGGATGACGTCAAATCAGCACGGCCCTTACGTCCGGGGCTACACACGTGTTACAATGGGGGGTACAGAAGGCAGCTACACAGCGATGTGATGCTAATCCCAAAAACCTCTCTCAGTTCGGATTGGAGTCTGCAACCCGACTCCATGAAGCTGGATTCGCTAGTAATCGCGCATCAGCCACGGCGCGGTGAATACGTTCCCGGGCCTTGTACACACCGCCCGTCAAGCCATGAAAGCCGGGGGTACCTGAAGTACGTAACCGCAAGGAGCGTCCTAGGGTAAAACTGGTGATTGGGGCTAAGTCGTAACAAGGTAGCCGTACCGGAAGGTGCGGCTGGAACACCTCCTTTCTGGAGCGACGCTACGGAAAAAAAAGTTGGTTCTTTTAGAAATTACTTCCATCGGAACCTCTTGTACTGCAAGTACTTGTTTATATATATAAAGAGAAAGAAGAAGCCGAGCCGCAAGGCGAGGGTTTGACTGACAGTCCTATAGCTCAGTTGGTTAGAGCGCTACACTGATAATGTAGAGGTCGGCAGTTCAACTCTGCCTGGGACTACTCCGAACGAGGGGGATTAGCTCAGCTGGCTAGAGCACCTGCTTTGCACGCAGGGGGTCAACGGTTCGAATCCGTTATTCTCCACTCTTCAATTGCCAATTGTATATTCTCAATTGCCAATTGAAAACGATCTTTGACATGATGTAACTGAAAAAAAGTAAAGTTAAAGCTGAAAGTATATATCGACCATACGTTGTCGGTAAGACTAAAAGTAAGCAAGGGCGCATGGCGGATGCCTTGGCTCTCGGAGGCGATGAAGGACGTGATAAGCTGCGATAAGCTTCGGGTAGGTGCAAATGACCTTTGATCCGGAGATTTCCGAATGGGACAACCCGATTGGTTGAAGACCAATCATCCAACCAAGTTGGAGGCTAACGCAGGGAACTGAAACATCTTAGTACCTGCAGGAAAAGAAAATAAATAATGATTCCCCTAGTAGTGGCGAGCGAACGGGGATTAGCCCAAACCACCTATGTTACGGCATAGCTGGGGTTGTAGGACCACGTTGTGGCAAGAAAGTTGGTGAGCAGAATGTTCTGGAAAGTACAGCCATAGAGCATGATAGCTGCGTATGCGAAGCCAACCGAAGCCTAGTGGTATCCTGAGTAGCGCGGAGCACGAGGAATTCTGCGTGAATCTGCCGGGACCATCCGGTAAGGCTAAATACTCCCGAGAGACCGATAGTGAACCAGTACTGTGAAGGAAAGGTGAAAAGCACTTCGAACAGAAGAGTGAAATAGTTCCTGAAACCATGCGCCTACAAGCGGTCGGAGCCCCTTTTGGGGTGACGGCGTGCCTTTTGCATAATGAACCTACGAGTTACTTTTTCCGGCAAGGTTAAGAATCTCAGATTCGGATCCGAAGCGAAAGCGAGTCTGAACAGGGCGTATAGTCGGAAGGAGTAGACGCGAAACCAAGTGATCTACCCTTGAGCAGGTTGAAGGATGGGTAACACCATCTGGAGGACCGAACCAATAAGCGTTGAAAAGCTTCTGGATGACTTGAGGGTGGGGGTGAAAGGCTAATCAAACTTGGAGATAGCTCGTACTCCCCGAAATGCATTTAGGTGCAGCCTTGACTTATACTGACATGAGGTAGAGCGACTGATAAGATGCGAGGGCTTCACCGCCTATCAAGTCTTGACAAACTCCGAATGCGTGTCAGTTCTATGTCAGGAGTGAGGGCATGGGTGCTAAGGTCCATGTCCTAAAGGAGAACAATCCGGACCAACAGCTAAGGTCCCGAAATGAATACTAAGTTGAACTAACGAAGTCAGATTGCTAAGACAGCTAGGATGTTGGCTTGGAAGCAGCCATTCATTTAAAGAGTGCGTAACAGCTCACTAGTCGAGGAGTTTGGCGTGGATAATAATCGGGCATTAAGTATTCTACCGAAGCTTTGGGATGTGTAAACATCGGTAGGGGAGCATTCCACTCGGCGTTGAAGGTGAAGCGTGAGCTTTGCTGGAGCGTGTGGAAAAGCAAATGTAGGTATAAGTAACGATAAAGGGGGTGGGAAACCCCCTCGCCGAAAGACTAAGGTTTCCTGATCAACGCTAATCGGATCAGGGTTAGTCGGGTCCTAAGGCTCAGCCGAACGGCGAGGCCGATGGCAGAACCGGTTAATATTCCGGTACTACCTTTAGGAGTGACGTGGAGACGGAGCAGTGACAATGCCGCCATCTGACGGAATAGATGGTTAAAGGGTGTAGATGTTGATGTTTGCAGGCAAATCCGCAGACAGAGTCGAACCTGAGAGTACGGAGCGTTCTTCAGAACAATCCGATAGTGCATGTAAGCATACTCCCGAGAAAATCCGCTAAACTTAATCCTTCAGGTACCCGTACCGTAAACGGACACACGTAGTCGGGTTGAATATACTAAGGCGCTTGAGTGATTCACGGTTAAGGAACTAGGCAAATTGACCCTGTAACTTCGGGATAAAGGGTCCTCGTTTAACGGCGAGGCGCAGAGAATAGGTCCAGGCAACTGTTTAACAAAAACACAGGGCTGTGCGAAATGGAAACATGAAGTATACAGCCTGACACCTGCCCGGTGCTGGAAGGTTAAGAGGAGATGTCATCGCAAGAGAAGCATTGAATTGAAGCCCCAGTAAACGGCGGCCGTAACTATAACGGTCCTAAGGTAGCGAAATTCCTTGTCGGGTAAGTTCCGACCTGCACGAATGGTGTAATGATCTGGACGCTGTCTCAACCGTGAGCTCAGTGAAATTGTAGTATCGGTGAAGATGCCGATTACCCGCGATGGGACGAAAAGACCCCGTGAACCTTTACTATAGCTTAACATTGAATTTGGGTAATTGATGTGTAGGATAGGCCGGAGGCTTCGAAGCAGGTACGCCAGTATTTGTGGAGCCGCTGTTGAAATACGGCCCTTTGATTATTTGAGTTCTAACCCGCTGATGCGGGGACACTGTTTGGTGGGTAGTTTGACTGGGGTGGTCGCCTCCAAAAGCGTAACGGAGGCTTCTAAAGGTGCCCTCACGACGATTGGTAACCGTCGGTAGAGTGTAATGGCATAAGGGCGCTTGACTGGGAGACTAACAAGTCGATCAGGTAGGAAACTAGAGCATAGTGATCCGGTGTTTCTGTATGGAAAGGACATCGCTCAAAGGATAAAAGGTACTCCGGGGATAACAGGCTGATCCCTCCCAAGAGCTCATATCGACGGAGGGGTTTGGCACCTCGATGTCGGCTCGTCACATCCTGGGGCTGGAGAAGGTCCCAAGGGTTGGGCTGTTCGCCCATTAAAGTGGCACGCGAGCTGGGTTCAGAACGTCGTGAGACAGTTCGGTCTCTATCTATCGTGGGCGTATGAAATTTGCGTGGCTCTGACACTAGTACGAGAGGACCGTGTTGGACTGACCTCTGGTTTACCGGTTGTGCCGCCAGGTGCATTGCCGGGTATCTAAGTCGGGATTGGATAAGTGCTGAAAGCATCTAAGTACGAAGCCAGCCACAAGATTAGATTTCTCAGGGTCGTCAAAGACGATGACGTTGATAGGATGCAGGTGTAAAGGCAGCGATGTCATAGCCGAGCATTACTAATTGCCCGTTCACTTTCAGTCTTGCCCCGGTATGGGGGATATATACATTCAGTTCCTTTTCTTTTTTTTACATCATGTCTGCCTTATTCAGGTGACTATAGCACCGGGGTTCCACCTCTTCCCATTCCGAACAGAGAAGTTAAGCCCGGTCACGCCGATGGTACTGCGTAACAGTGGGAGAGTAGGTAGTCGCCGTTTTAGAAGAAGCCTCCGTATC
>NZ_JAHBBW010000028.1 GCF_018390535.1 Bacteroides propionicigenes
ACACCACACCCAAAGTAAATCCGCAGCTTGCGGTAGAACTTGTGTTTCAAGAATTGAAGCGTGTAGAAGCCTATACAAGACGCATAGAAGATGCAACAGCCAAAAAGGTGGAAATAGACAGGGGGAGTCTTGAAAGTGCCGAAAATCGCCTAAAAAGCGTATTAGCGGACTTTGAACGGCAGGGAAACAGAATGAAAAACGGCAGCTATGTGGACAAGAAAGTTTCAATGTACTCAATCCTTTGTGCTGTTTTTTCCCTATTGTTCGCCTGTCTGATGTGTTATCTGTGGGTGGATGCAGCCAAGGACAGGGATAACTACAAGAGGTATTATGAGTATTTTCAAGAGATGGATAAACAAAAAAGCGGAGAGTAGTATTCTCCGCTTTTTTGTTTATAATGTTTTTAATCGTTTGGTTATATTGCATGAAAACCAGTTATTTTCCCGTCATCAACAATACCTGAACTATTTTTTGAACACCACCCTACCATTTCGTATTTGTGTTTATAGATACTGCCATATTTAATCATTCCTGTGGCTTTTATATTATCACATTTGTTCCCTGAAAAATTAAAAGAACCGTATTCGTCAGGAGTCCAAGTTGTTGCAGGGTTTGAAGATACTGATGTACTTTGTATCGTTACACTTGAAGGTTTTGGACCGTCATAAGATAAAATCATAGTGGTTTGCGATGAAGCGACAGCACTACTATGACTACCATATATAGGGAAGGTCATAGTAGATCTTGTGTTGCTTAAGGCTTTTGGTGCATTGTCTTCATTTTGTTGAGTTGGTTCAAAATTATCAAACTCAATACCATTACTCATGTACTCCAAGAAACTTTTAGTCTTTTCGTAATCCATTTCTAAAAGTTCTTTGTTACGCTGTTCTATACTAACAGTCGTGTCAAGTTCCCAACCATAAGAATCGAACAAATTCATCAATGTTTCGATTTTAGCTTTTTCTTTATCGGAATAACCGTTGTTGTTTATGTCCTCTTCATTGGTACATGACCCTAAGAATAACACAAAGGAAAAAGCAGTAGCTAATGATAATAAAAACTTTTTCATATAGTACACATTTAAAGCTTAGATATGGCAAACTTAAGAAATTATTTGTTATGTTGTTCTCTTTCAGTTAGATTTCTTTTAATTTTCTTTTGATAGCCCCGATAACATATCCTTTGGGGTTTTCTGCCAGTCGTGCGCCTTTTTTCAATTCTCCCAGGAACCCCATGAAATTGGGGATGCGGTTTTGCCCCTCGATAAGGGTTTTCTTGTTCTTGTTGACTTCATCAGACTTGAAGTCAAAGGAGAATTTGAGGTAGTCATATACGTTGTTCTCCAGCTGGAGCCGTGCCGTAACTTTAGCCATGCGCGCCTGTTCCTGTAGTGCAGGGTCTTCTCTGTCTTCAAAGAATACAGGGAATAGGGTCCAGCCAATGACCTTCTTTCCTTCCTTTTCCTCCTTAGCAACAAAGGAGTATGGAGAGGATTCATCAAGTTCTTTTTTAGCTGCATCGATAACATATCTCTTGAAATCATTAACTCTTTCGTATTTTCCTTGCAAGCAAAACCTTTTGCGAAGTCCGTCAGACCCCTCTAACGACACGAACAAAGGTTGGGTTTGTCCGGACATCAGCTCATAGAATCGCATGGCATAGACGCTTTTAAACTTCATGGCTGTTATGAGTTCGTATTTCTTGAACCCTTTCGTAAAATCAAGTGCGGCTCTCCAGATAGGGTCATAGACATGGAAGGTAGCAATACCTGTGCCTTTTTCTATTTTAGGGTGTTCGATGATGGCTGTATAGAACCAAATCTTATCATCTTCATATTCAGCCCCTTTCTTAGATAGCGATGTGAATGCAGCTTTAGCCTTGGCATAGTTGTGGTCATCTTCGTCTCGAAGAATGGATGCTACAGGCATGGTGATGTTCACCCCACAATCAGACGGCTCAATCTTGTGCATATGGTCTTTGATTTTAATACCTTCCAACCATCGTTGGGCAAATTCGATAAGACGATATATGATACGCTTTTCGTAAGGACTGAAATCGTATTTGGCACATGTCCATATATAGGACTGGAATACGGCTTTGTTTGGTAGGTTTTCGCTCATAGGTATTCTTTTAGATTGTTGCGTATGGGTCAAGTTCCTTAATCCGCTTACACAAATAATCGAAGCGTTTCTTAGTAAGCGGTGTGAGTGTATCGAGGTTCTCGCCATCAAAATCCTCTCCAAAGATAATGTCGTCCACCCCTATTCCATGATTGTAGTTCTCACGCACACAATCACGCAGAATCCAAAGATTGCGCAGATTTACCCAGTCTGCCGTTTTATTCTTGATTCTGCTAAACAGCACAGCGGCTGTGTATAGGTAGTGTCCGCAATGGTTGTAGTCATGCAGCACCAGTTTCCCTTGATAGTATATGTCGAAGTCTTTATTTTCTTCATCTTCCTTTGTGTCGCAGTAGAAGAACGGAATATCTTTCAGACCGTCCCAATCAATGTAAGTAGTTGGTTTCATAAGTGTGCTTTTATGGTTTTCTGCAAAGATACAAATTAAGTACGAGTTTAACAAATAGAACTCGTACTGTTTATTCTTTATCTCGTACTTGATGGGGGTGATTTTTATTCTTTATCTCGTACTTGAGTATTCTTTATCTCGTACTTAGAGGGCGTTTTTCTCGCATAATGCGCGCGCGCGAGGATAGGACATAGATAGTCGATGTTAAGATAGAAACAAGCTCATAAGGTTGAAATTGCTTCCCAACTTTCGGAAAAAACGGACGAAAAACAATAGGGAAAACAAAGACAAAGCCCCCTCGTAAGGGGGTTGGGGGATTGTGCGGTTATTGAAGCTTTTTTTTGCGTGTTAAAGTATATTAATTTGGTTACAATGTCGGTAACAATGGTTACATTTGTATCACAATCAAAAAAGTTTAAGATATATGCAAGTAATTCCATTGAGCAAATTTCGGACGAATCAGACAGCGACCCTTCTTCGTGCTATTCAGGGAGAATCCGTCTTTCTGACTTCACGTATCGGTGATTTTAAACTGGTGCCAGTGTCCGTAGAAGAAAAAATAGCCACTCGAATAAGAGAGGGCTTGAATGAAGTGAAACGAATCGAAGCTGGTGAGCAGCCAGCTAAGAGCGCAAACGCATTCCTTGATGAGCTTTGAAGTAAAGACCACCCCGCATTTTGAGAGGGAAGCGAAAATCCTTGCAAAAAGGTATAAGTCTTTTAAGGCTGACATGAAGGATTTTATCAAGTCATTGGAAAAGAACCCCATGCAGGGGGATGAACTGAGCCCAGGTATCCGTAAAATAAGACTTGCCATTGTTTCTAAGGGGAAGGGTAAGTCTGGGGGAGCACGTGTTATCACATACACGATTTGTGCATCGGAGAGTGAAGGTCGTGTTTATCTTGTGGATGTCTATGATAAGTCAGACTTCTCTACCGTAAGTGTATCTATTCTTAAAAAAATCATATCTGAACAGGGTATCCTTTGACCAGTCAGCGTTTAGTGAAGCGAACTGTGTTTTTTCTCTTTTCAGTCTGCAAAGGTAACTCCACACTCCGAAGCCGTCAAGGGCTTCGCAAGTTCGGATCTGAAAAAATCCTGAGCAGCTTCGCTGTGCGGTTTTTTCCGCTCGAACCCTTGACTGCTCTCCGTGTTCCGTTGTGGGAATGGCAGGGAAAAAAGAAAAAAGTGTGTGGCTATGCAGTGTGTTATCGCTGTGTGTATTCCCATGCGGCGTGTATATATAGCAAGAAGTGTCCTTGTCGGACATTCTTGCCTTTCTCGCTTTGCTCAAAAGGATTTTAAGACTACCTTTGCGACATGGAGGTAAATCGAACGGAAAAGATAACATTCCGCTGCACCGCACTTGAAAAGGCGGCACTTGCGGAACAGGCAGCCCGATGCGGCATCAGTACATCGGAATACTGCCGTACACTCGCACTGGGCGGACGACCCAAGGAGAGGTACACGGAAGAAGAAAGGGAACTGTTTCGGGAGATAGCCCGACTGAAAGGAACACTCCAGCGTCTGAACAACTACTTCGGTGGGCGCCAGTACAGGGAAGTGTTCGAGGAGAACCAGGCACTAATCAAAGAACTTAAAAAGATACTTTCACGATGATAGCAAAAGGAAAGAGCATATCTCATGGCACGGCAGCACTGGAGTACGACCTTGCCAAAGAGATAAACGGAGAGGCAGCAGCCACCGAGATACACCGCCATGAACTTTTCGGCTGCACAGGCGAAGAAATGGTGCAGGAAATGAAACCTTACTTCGTTGATTTTCAGAACGTAAAAAACAACTGCCTTCGGTTTGAGGTCAGTCCTTCAGTGGAAGAAAGTGCAGGCATGACCGATGCGGACTGGGCGAAGCTCGGCAACGACTTCATGCAGCGCATGGGCTTGATGAACCACCAGTATATCATTGTGAAGCACAGTGGAACGGAGAAGAACCGCAGGCAAGCCCACCTGCATATACTGGCAAACCGTGTGTCGTTATCGGGAGAACTCTACAAAGACAACTGGATAGGGAAGAGAGCAACGGAAGCCGCCAACAGTATAGCCAGAGAGCGGAACTTGGTACAGTCAAAGGACATAGGCAAAGCCAACAGGGAAGAGATAAAACAGGCTATGGACGGTGTCCTTGCAAGGATGCAGGGATTTGACCTTGCCGGATTCAGCCGTGAACTCGGAAAACTGGGTTTCAAGGTAAGGGAAGCCCGGGCAAGTACTGGCAAACTCAACGGCTATTACGTGGAAGCCCGGAGCGGAACAGAATACAAGGCAAGCGAGATAGGGAAAGACTATACGCTTGCCCACATCGAGAAGACACAGAAAAAATTGAAGTATAACTCAATCAGCAGGAATTATGGAAACACCCTCAAACCCAAAGACGGAGGATTACACCTATAAGCAGGGACAGTACAGTTCCCGAAAGAAAAAGGACACCACACCCAAAGTAAATCCGCAGCTTGCGGTAGAACTTGTGTTTCAAGAATTGAAGCGTGTAGAAGCCTATACAAGACGCATAGAAGATGCAACAGCCAAAAAGGTGGAAATAGAC
>NZ_JAHBBW010000029.1 GCF_018390535.1 Bacteroides propionicigenes
GTTTGTTTTTAGTTTGTCTTCATTGACGGGGGCAAAGGTAAAGGTACGCTTCCGAATACGAAAATAGCCCTCTCCCCCCGTGGGGAGGGTCCGCCCCACTTATTTCGGATGCGTGCCGGCGTGCCTACTCCTCCTTGGGGAAGAGCCGCGCGAGGGTGTTGTACAGCGCGGTCTCAACGGATTGCGCCTTCATCTCCGAACTACGGTCGCGGTCTTTCTCCACAAAGCAGAAAGCGTGCAGGAGATTAGCCCAGCAACGCACCTCCCTACTCATGCTGAAATCAGGACAATCCAAAGCCTGATGGCGGTGTATCTGGCAGGCAACCGCCTCAAAGAGAAGCTGTTTGCACGTATCGATGTGCACCCGCCCGTCCAGCATCACGTCAATACCCGCGGCAATGCGGGATACATCGTCATCACCGTCTTTCAAAACAAACACATAGCGGTCGCAATCTACCAGCTCCGCTTTTTTAAAATAGTACTTTTCATGCTTTTTTCTCTTTTTTCGTTTAACATTTGAAAACTTCAATTAATATTAACACGCAAAGTTAAACATAAATTATAAGCGGGCAAAAACGTGCCCAAAAACTTGTACGGAAATATAAAAAATCGCCGATAATACAGATAAAGAGAGGAGGGTATACCCCCCTCTATATACACCCGGCGATTTTTCGGAAAAAAAATAAAGAGAATACGCGCACACGTGCCTATACGCGTATGTACTATATATGCGGAAGTCGGACCACCGGAAAGAAAATACGGAAAACAGGGGAAAAAAGGGGAAATGGGTTGTAAGGAATATTTTGCAAAAACGGGGGTGTTTTTTAAACGTACGTTTAATAAACACAAAGGTAGGCATACTTTTCGGAGTGGCAAATATTTTTATACTTTTATTTTTATAAATTTATAAAATGTTTTTTACTACGCTACTACACAGCCGTTTACGTCCCGAATAAAAATAGCGGTATTATGCAAGAATCAGTATAAAAGCGGGTACGCAAAAAAGACCCGAAAAAGGTGTTTTTTAGACGTACGTTTAAAAAACAGTTTGCCCCCAAAAGGCAAGCATACAAGCAAACAAACAATCAACACATATGAACCTGAAACCTTTGATAATCATAGGGTTTATGCAGGCATTGTCTTTTCCGGTATATTCACAGGAAGCGAATGAAAAACACAAAGATGCTTTTTGTACCGTTTCCCAACGAAAAACAGAACTGATGCTGCATTTCCGCTTCGACCGTTCCATAGTAGACTATGGCTACCGGGACAACCAACAGGCATTGGCTGCCCTGCACAAACTGTTTGCGGACAGAAACGGGGCAGAGCGGATAGACTCCATACGCATCAGGGCATTCTCCTCGCCCGAAGGGAATGCAGCCTACAACCAACGCCTCGCACTGAAACGCGCCCGTGCCGTAAAAGGATATCTCGTATGGAAATACCCCGGAATACCGCAACACCGCATACGCACCTCCGCACAGGCAGAGAGCTGGGAAGCCCTGCGTGAAGCCATAGGCAACGACACGCTACTACCCTGCCGGGACGAGATATTGCAGATACTCGAACTGGAC
>NZ_JAHBBW010000030.1 GCF_018390535.1 Bacteroides propionicigenes
ACAAGGCATTGCAACCCACACCCGCCCCCTCTTCGCCCTAAAAACCAACCTCCTCTTCGATGCCGCCCTCATGCCCAACATCGAACTGGAACTCCCCATAGGAAAACGCTGGTCCCTCAACGCCGAATACATCTTCCCGTGGTGGCTGATAAACGACGACCGCTACTGCCTGCAACTCCTCATGGGAGGGCTCGAAGGGCGATACTGGTTCGGAAACAGAGAAAAGCGCCAAGCACTCACCGGACACTTCGCAGGACTATACGCAGGCGGAGGGAAATACGACCTCCAGTGGGACACGAAAGGCTATCAGGGGGAATTCTTCATCGCAGCCGGAATCAGCTACGGCTACGCACACCCCATAGCCCGGAACCTCAGGCTGGAGTACAACATAGGTATCGGAATGCTGCGTACCAACTACCGGCACTACCACACCCGAGACAACCACCGGACCCTGCTATGGCAGGAAAACGGGGAATACACATGGCTGGGCCCCACAAAACTCAAAGTATCACTCGTGTGGCTCATCAACCGGAAAACAAAAAAATGAAAGCATATGTTGTCCCCCCTGACCCAAAGAACGATAGCCCTGCTGCACCTCATAGCCCATGCCGAGCACTGCAACATACCCCACTGCGGAATGTCCTCCCACGAAGAGCTGCGCCACATATGCGCGCTCCTCGAACAGAAAGGGATGATACGCCCTGCAACCAATACCGATGCCGGCATAGCCGACACCGACACCCGCATAGCCGACCCCTGCATCGCCTACGCCCTCTGCCGGCCCCTGCACGACATATCCCTGCTCGACGTGCTGCAGGTCACAGACGGACACTTGGACTGCAACGCACCAACCACCGAAGAGTTCTACTCCCGATACGGAAAGGTGGCGCAGAAACTGGGAGTGGTAAACTATATGACAAGGCTCTACCTGTCCGAAATACGGATAACGGACTTTTGTTAGGATAAAAAAACAAACAGAATCAAACAGAATAAATGAAGAATACAGTTTTGCTTTTATTGCTGCCCCTCGCCCTCGCATCGTGCCAGCGAAGGGAACTAACCTACTACACCGAGGCAGAAATCAGCGTGACCGCAGACTGGAGCCGTGCAGGACAGGAAGAGGAAAGCAGATACGGGGCCACCCTGATTTTATACCCGCAGGACGGAGGAGCGCCCCGCGTGGCGCTGATGGGAGACCGCACCCGCTCCACCGTGCAGCTGCCCGAAGGACGCTACGACGCACTGCTATTCAACCGCTCCTTCGACGACTTCGGAACCGTGGCATTCAGGGGGCAGGACAACCTGCACACCATCGAAGCCTACGCCATGCAGACCGAGACACGGAACGAGACGCGAGTCATCACCTCCGCACCCGGCAAGCTGGCCTCCGCCGTAATGCGCGGCTTCGAGGTGAAGGACAGGACGGCGCAGCTGCACCTCGTACCCGCCCCACTCACCCGCACGGTGAGGATGGAGCTGCACATAGAGGGAATCCAAAACCTAAAGCAAGCCACCTGCCTGCTCAGCGGCGTGCCCCTATCCATACTCCTGCACAACGGGAGCACAGAGCATGCCGAAAGGGGAATGCAGGAGTTCGAGGTGCAGGACATCACCCCCGACGGGGATTCCGGAACCGGGGGAACACTAAGCGGAACCTTCCAGCTCTTCGGGATGCCCGCACAGGACGAAGCCAAAATAAAGCTGAAAGCCTTGCTGAAAGACAACAAGACCGTTGTGGAAAGGCAGGTGGAGAACCTCGAAATCAGCGAAGATACGGACGGGAACGGCGTTATCACGCTGAAAATTGAAGCCGAAGTAAATCCCCCGCTGCCGGATGTAACCCCCTCAGAGGGATCAGGATTCGATGCCGACGTGGAGGAATGGGGGGAAGAAACCGATACGGAGATTCCAATATAGAAAAACAAGACATATACTATCTGTCATTCAGAGCGTAGCGAAGAATCTATTTTCTGTGTATACATCAAGAGAGGAGATTCTTCGCTACGCTCTGAATGACAGATGCTCCTGATATAAATTAAATTTCAATCCTTACTTATAATAAAGAGCTATACAATAAAGAATTATACAATAAAGAACTATACAATAAGGAACTATACTTAACAATAAAAAATAATACAATTTATCAACCCCAAAAACAGCTAATTTAATTATGAAAACAAAAAGTTTATTCTTGCTGACCATTACCATGCTGGCACTGGCAGCGTGTTCGGAAAACGAGATTACCGAACAAAACCCCGAGGTGAACAAGCCAATCGGATTTGATACGTATGCAAGCGTGCAGACACGC
>NZ_JAHBBW010000031.1 GCF_018390535.1 Bacteroides propionicigenes
GTACCCCTGCCGTTCAAAGTCCGCCAACACGTTTTTTAGGCGATTTTCGGCACTTTCAAGGCTTTTCCCGTCTATTTGTACCTTTCGGGCTGTTGCGTCCTCTATGCGCTTCGTATAGACTTCAACACGCTTTAGTTCTTGATACACCAGTTCTACCGCAAGCTGCGGGTTTACCCTTGGCGTTGTATCTTTTCTTTTCCGGGGGCTGTACTGTCCCTGCTTAACGTTGGAAGCTGCCGCTTCCGGGTGTGAGTTTGTTTCCATGAGATATGTTCATTGAGTTGCACTTCAGTTTGCTTTGTGTCCGCTCGATATGGGCGAGAGTGTAGCCTTTCCCTATCTCGCTTGCCTTATACTCCGTACCGCTTCGGGCTGTGACATAGTAGCCGTTAAGTTTCCCGGTGCTTGCCCTGGCTTCCCGGACTTTAAAACCTCTCTTACCAAGTTCTTCCTTGAATTTGGTAAAGTCAAAGCCCTGCATCTTCTTCAATACGCCGTCCATGGCTTCCTTGATTTCCGCTTTGTTGACTTTGCCAATGTCCTGCGACTGTACAAAGTTCCGTTCCTTGGCTATGGCATTGGCGGCTTCCGTTGCCTTTTTCCCTATCCAGTTGTCCCGGTACAGTTCCCCGGAAAGGGAAACCCGGTTTGCCAGTATGTGCAGGTGGGCTTGCTCTTTCTTGCTCTCCGTACCGCTGTGCCGGATGATGATGTACTGGTGGTTCGCCAACCCCATGCGCTGCATGAAGTCGTTACCAAGTTCCGCCCAGTCCGCATCCGTAAAGGTGGCGCTTTCCTCTATCGAGGGGCTGACCTCGAAACGTAGGCAGTTGTTTTTTACGTTCGGAAAATCAATGTGATACGGTTTCATTTCCTGCACCATTTCCGCACCAGTACACCCATAAAGTTCATGCCGGGCTATCTCGGTGGCTACTGCCTGCCCGTTTATCTCTTTGGCGAGGTCGTACTCCAATGCCGCCACACCATGTGATATGCTTTTCCCTTTCCCTATCATCGTGAGAGTATTTTTTTGAGCTCTGTAATTAGTGCCCGGTTCTCCTCGAACACTTCCCGGTACTGGCGACCACCGAAGTAGTTGTTCAGCCGTTGGAGCGTTCCTTTCAACTGGGCTATGTCCCGGAGAAGCTGCCGTTCCTCCTCGGTGTACCTCTCCCTTGGGCGCCCCCCAAGGGACAAACTCCGGCAGTATTCCGATACGCTTAGACTGCACCGGGCTGCCTGCTCCGCAAGTGCGTCCTTTTCAAGTTCGGTACACCGGAATGTAATCTTTTCGTTCCGTCTTAGTTCCATGCCACAAAGGTAATCTTAAAATCTTTTTGAGCAAAGCGAGAAAAGCAAGAATTGTCCGACAAGGACACTTCTTGCTATATATACACATGCCGCATGGGAATACATCCACGCCAACCGCCCAGCAAAAAGCCCCGGCGTGTTAGAAAATCCCCCACAGCCTAACAAATTCTACCCCATTTCTACCCAAGGGGATTACACGCCGCAGAAGTCATCCGGGAACATGTCTTCCAGTTCGTCCAAATCAATGGTTTCTTCTTCGGACACCTCCACCCATTCAATGTTTTCTTTCCCTCTTATCGCACATGAGTACATCTCGGCGGCGGCAAGAGAAGAGAACACCTCGTGCATAGGCTCGCCGTTCTCTAACCAGTAAACACAATATTCGACCATAACAGTTTTATCATTTATCGTTGTAATGCCCCTCTACCTCCAAGATGTAGACCTCTACCACTTCCTCGTAAATGTCATAGATTATCCGGTCATGGGCGGTAATGTGTCGAGACCATGTAATATCCCCACCGCCCCTTAACGCTTCGGGATGCCCAAGCCCAGTCTTAGGGTGCTCTAACAATTCTTTGTAGATTTTCTTATACTTCTTGAACAAATTGGGGTTTGATTTCTTCCATTTGGCAATCACCTTATCCACCCCGTCGGAAACCCTAATTGTGTACATCATAGACTATCGAAATAAGCGTCAATATCCTCACTGCTTTTGAGGGTAACACACTTTCCGGATTTGATTTCTTCCCTTGCCTTGTCAATCCTTGCTTGCAGCTCCGGGGTTATCATCAAATCTTCACGACCAACTTTTACCAAAGCGTAAATCTCGTTTTTCCTGCGAATTAGTACCTGCTCGCCATTGTCAGCTTTGGTGAAAGACGCTGCGAGGTTGTTACGGTATTCTCTTACTGATAATGCTTCCATATCTGTTTGCTTTTAAATTCAGCACAAAGATAGCTATATTTCAATAAAATACAAACATTTTGTACACAAACGTGTACACGCCATAAAAACCCGTTTCCAATCCTACCGCCCGTTGGTTGGTTTTGCTTTGCTCTTTTTCCCTATCGTTTTTCTTTTTCCGACAGTAAATCAACCACTTAGCTCTATAAATTCCCCTTGTCTGTTATAAGCATCGTCTGTAATATGCTCTATCACTTCTTCGCAAACGCCCATAAATAAAGGGATTAGAACATGTGTTTCCCCACACTTTGGGAGTTTAGTCCCCACACTTTGGGAGTTTAAAAGTAAATTAGTCCCCACACTTTGGGAGTTTTACCCCTCTTTTTTTGTTTTAATGTGGGGATTGTGTATATTTGCAGCAAATCAATCGTTTATGAAAAAGAAACTACCTATTACCAAGAATAAAGATGTTGTTGTTTCATGGGTATATACATGGTCAAAACAGCAAGACATGTCCATACACGAACAAAGAATAGTTCTTCGCATACTGGAAGCGTGCCAAGCTGAACTAAAGGGAGTAAAACTGAAAGATTATGCAGGCACGAAACGCAAGTTTGAGCATGGACTTTGGGATGTTGATGCACAAATGCATGTATCTGACGTTATTTTTTCCGGACGTGATTACAATGAAATCATAGCCGCACTCGATTCTTTGGCAGGACGTTTTTTTACTTACGAAGATGACGAGGAATGGTGGAAGTGCGGATTTATATCTAACCCAAAATATAAAAAACGCACTGGCATTATAACCTTTCGTGTGTCTAACGACCTTTGGGATGTGTTTACCAAGTTCGCCAAGGGGTACAGAGAATTTGAGTTAAACAAGGCTCTTGCGCTACCTACTGGGTATTCCCTTAGGTTTTACATGTTAATGAGTGGGCAGGTGTACCCTTTGGATATATCCCTTGAAAACTTGAAAGACCGTCTTGGCATACCTGCGGACAAATACAAGGACAAGAACGGAAAAGACAGAATAGATCATTTTGAGGAAAGAGTTTTGAAACCAGCAAAGGCTGCGCTTGATGAGAGCTGCCCATACACTTTCAACTACGTGAAAGTGCGTGAAAACCCAAACAACAAACGTAGCAAGGTGACCGGGTTTAGGTTCTACCCGGTCTATCAACCACAGTTCAGAGATGAAGAACTGGAAGGGAAAGAATTGCAAGCAAAGGTTACAGCACGATATCAGATAGACAGCCATGTGTACGAGTACCTCCGTTATTCCTGCGGCTTCACATCGGAAGAGATAAACCGGAACAAAGAGACATTCATAACGGCACAAGAAAAGATAACCGACCTTATCGGAGAACTGGCTCTCCTAAACGGAAAATCACGAGAAAAGAACAATCCGAAAGGGTGGATTATAAACGCCCTTAAAGGGAAAATCAAGGATAAGTAACAAGATTACCCGGCTGAAACACTCCGGGTAATCTTGTCAAATCAGAGGAACGATTTCCATTTCTACACCAAGTTCTTTCATCTGCTGTTGTATTTCCTCGCTGCTTAGTTTCTCTCTCGCCAGTGCAAGCCCATGAAAGGCATCCCAGCCTGCCGGCTTCGAAACGATACTACCGTTTAGGACGGCATGGGTGATTTCGCCGCCGGACTTCGCACCCTTGTTCAGTATGAAGAAGAACCGGGGTTCTTCGTGTTCCGTTGTTCCCATAATTCGTAAAGTTAGATGTTTATTTATTCCCCTTTTGTTCCCTTGCCTGCTCTTGGTAGTATTCATAATACTGCTTGTAGTTGTCCCGGTCTTTGGCTGCATCCGTCCAAAGATAGCACATGAAACAAGCGAACAATAGGGAGATAACAGCACAAAGGATTGAGTAGAACGAAATTCGTTTGTCCACATAACCGCCGTTTTTCATTCTGTACCCCTGCCGTTCAAAGTCCGCCAACACGTTTTTTAGGCGATTTTCGGCACTTTCAAGGCTTTTCCCGTCTATTTGTACCTTTCGGGCTGTTGCGTCCTCTATGCGCTTCGTATAGA
>NZ_JAHBBW010000032.1 GCF_018390535.1 Bacteroides propionicigenes
GTCACCGGCTGTTATCGATTGTCACAAAAATGTTAACTTATGGGAGCAACAAGTATTCATGTACAAGCAGTGAAGCCGGGGAGCGAGATTCACAACTTTAGGGAAAAAGAGTTGGACTATGTTCGTCCGGAACTTAGTCATTTGAATGAAAGCTGGGTTGGAGATAGCATCTCCCATCGGCTGGAGAGTGCGAAACAGAGATATTTCGATACGGTTGGGCAGAAGATGCAGACTAAAGCAGCACCCATACGGGAGGGGGTAATAGTAATCAAGCAAGAAACCACCATGCAGGAACTCCAGCAATTCGCTGCGGTCTGCAAGGAACGTTTCGGTATTGAAGCGTTTCAAATCCATATACACAAGGACGAAGGATACATGAACGCAAAGCAATGGACACCTAACCTTCACGCCCATGTAGTTTTCGATTGGACGCAGCCGAACGGGAAGAGTGTGCGTTTATCGCGTGATGACATGGCAGAACTCCAAACCATAGCATCTGAAGCACTGGGCATGGAACGTGGTGTTTCTTCTGATCGCAAACACTTATCGGCTATGCAGTACAAGACCGAATGTGCGAAAGAACAGCTTCAGGAACTATCCAACGATATATCCAGTGCGTTAGACAAGCACAAGGACGTGCAAAACCAGCTTCTTCAGCTTCAGAAAGAACTACGTTCCATTGAAACAAAGAAAAACGTCCAAAAACTCATTTCTAAGGCTTCAGAGAAGTTTTACGGCTTGATAGGGAAAACGGTTAACGATAGGGAAAAAGATGCCTTAAAAGCCAAAATAAAGGCTTTAGAGGGGGAAAATGAACAGCTATCCGATAGACTGGGAAAGGCTATACTTGAAAAAGAGCGAAACGGCACAAAGGTATTCAAAGCCGAGAACGACAAGGAGTATTATAGACAGCAAATGGACAATGCAAGGACAACCAGTAACCGACTAAGAACGGAGAACCAAGAACTAAAGACCGAAACCAAGGAATTGAAAAAAGAACTTGGTAAGATGAAAGACTTGTTCAATTCCGAACAACTGGAGGCTTTAAGGCATCATTTCCCAAACATATCAAAAGCTATGGAAGAGGGGAAAGACCTACTCAAGCAAATCACCAGAAGCAGAGGTTTCGGCATGGGTATGTAACCCCCCCCCGCCCCCAAAGGGGGAGCGACCAAACGGCAGCTTCACTCAATGGAGTGTTACGCCGTTCGGGTTCGGAAGAAATTTTGCAGGGTTCGAAAAACGGTTGTGTGCTTATTCGAAAAAAAGTTTATGGTGTGGGCGCTCGTCGGGACGGGTGGTCCCGCCCCTTGCCGCTGGGCGCTCCCCGACCGATGATTTTTTAAGTAGTTGATTATATGCCGTTTTTAGGGTATAATAAGAACTTAAGAAATAGAATAAGTTAAGTAGTTGATACTCAATATAGGGTATTTTCCATATTGGAAAATCTGATTTTCCATATTAGAAAGTCACTCTTTCCTATTAGATGTTAAAAAGGAAAATATATTTTGCTTTTTTATTGTATTAATGGAAATTTAAATATTCCTTTGTGGAAAATCAAATTATACTTTTTCACCGATATATAGAAAGTCAAATTTGCCTAAATAGAATGTTTATGGAAAATAAGAAAGTACTCAAATTAACCGATTTTCAAAAAAACGAAGAAAACCCCTTTATGAAACAAGCAATTGAAGGGATTGAAAATCACGTTGTTAAGAAATACAAAAGTAGTACGGGAAGTGATAAAAAAGCTGTAGTTGCTGTTGCTGATACAGATACAGGAGAAGTATTCAAAACCTCGTTTATCCGACAAATAGAAGTAGATGAAGAGCAATTTGCAAAACTATACCTTGCGAATTTTGCCGCTTTTTTCAATCTATCACAATCAGCTATTCGGGTTTTCGGGTATATTCTAACTTGCATGAAGCCTAAGAATGATATGATAATTTTCGATAGGCGAAAATGCTTAGAATACACCCAATACAAATCAGACAAAGCCATATACAAAGGATTGGCAGAGCTCGTACAAAGTGAAATCATAGCAAGAGGTCCAAACGAATATAATTGGTTCATTAATCCGTTGATTGTCTTTAATGGGGATAGGGTTTCATTTACAAAAACATACGTTCGGAAAAAGACTTTAGCTGCCCAAAAGAAAGAAGAAGCAGAGAAACGACAGTTATCACTTGGTTTTGATGAACTGTAACACTCCATTGAGTGAAGCTGCCGTTTGGTCGCTCCCCCTTTGGGGGCGGGGGGGGATAGATAAAGTTCCTCTATGTAAAGTTATAATGGGGGATGAAAGGCAAGGTTCGCTAACCTTACCCCGATTGTTTATGCTTCCCAGCATTCAATCTATCCCCGTTTATGGGTTTCTCTTTCACCCTACAAAGATAACCTCATGGGGGAAAAATGTCCAAGAATATGGGGTAAAAACTATCAAGTCGGTAGAAAATAAGTATCTTTGAAGTACATTTTTAGTAGAGGTACTGGTATGCCTAGACGAAGCAGATAGGCAAAAATAAAGCCGCTGGGGATGTCGGATGTCCGTCAATTAACTCCAGCGGCTTGTATTTTGGTAACTCTCCCGTATCGGTCAGCTACCGTTTGGTCAGCAACAAAGGTAGTACTTTATTGTCGCAAATCCAAATGTTTTCCCCTTTATTTGTGCATTTACAAAACATTCACTAACTTCGCACCTATGCAGTATGGTGATAGCACACTAGCACCCTAAAGGGTACGTGTGTAAGGGGACAAGCCCCCTTAACCCCCTGTCAGCCGGCTGTCACCGGCTGTTATCGATTGTCACAAAAATGTTAACTTATGGGAGCAACAAGTATTCATGTACAAGCAGTGAAGCCGGGGAGCGAGATTCACAACTTTAGGGAAAAAGAGTTGGACTA
>NZ_JAHBBW010000033.1 GCF_018390535.1 Bacteroides propionicigenes
CCTCAAATCCGCAACTAAGCTCTTCAGCGTCCTTCTTGCGTCTAAACGTCCTCTCATCACTGAATTAGCAGATAAATTGAGGCTGAAATACCCACTTCTGCCCACAATATCCCCTTGCCCCACTATGCGACTTGAGGCAATACGCAGTATCATACCCATAAGTTGTAGGCGTTATCCAAAATCAGTCTGAAAAATATCTGCGTAAGCATTATTACAGGTATAGATATTCAGCACATACCGCCTTGATGTTCTGATCCACTTGGCTGGTACAGAGACAAACCTGAAGACAAACGCTTTTATGCGACTTGTTGCATTGAGTCCGAACCTCTTTACGTCAAGTCTGTGGATAATGGCCTTGTAGAAATTACGGATAAGTGCCGTAAGAAGAAGGAACACAGTGTTCTCTGCCATGAAGGATTTGGGCAATCTGTCCCACCCGAAACCATTGTTCATATCATCGAAGATACGTTCCTTTCCTCCACGAAGGTTATAGAACTCGACAATTTCTCTTGTGGAAGATTCATAGTCGTTAGTCAGGATACAACGGTATGTGTATTCTCCTTCCCAAAGATCCAGCACACCGTCCATCCGTTTCTGTCTTTGAATCACAAGTCGGTATGCTTTACCCTTCCACTTCTCAACAAGAATAGAGTTCAATTCGAACTCAATGCCATTGATTTCCTCAGTCTTCCAGCCTCTAAGAGCAAAGATGTCATTGTAGAGCGAACTGCAGCGGTTTGCGCGGATATAGAAGGATTTGCTGTGTTTCTCTATTTCCTCCACGATTTCCTCGGAACATGATCCACAATCAGCTCTGAAACGATTGATTGTAAGTCCGTTCTGCTCAAATCTCTCAAAGAATCTCTTCAGCGTGTCCTTCTGATGAAAACGAACGTTGGTGTTACCATCGCTATTCTCAATGCCAACAATCAAGTCGTCAATAACCGCCACGCCAGGGCGATAACCAAGGAACTTCTTGTATGTAGGCTTTGCATCATACTTCTCAGTCTCTATGAACTGATGGTCGAAATCAACATCATACATCTCGCCCTCTTTCAGTTGGCCGGATGCAAACATACAATTGAGCAGTAAGGTATTGAGTGTGTCAGCCGTGTTGAAATCGTAGTTCTTACCCGTATCTGATGTGTATGAGATGTTTCCTTGCGTCAGTTCCTTTATCGCTCTGAGGATAGTATCAGAACTACAAGTACGAAGTGTCGGATGGAGCGAGAGATGGTTCATCAAATGAGTAGTGACATCCTCAATGCATGAGCCACCACAGAAGTAGATACTCATGAGGGAACGGACGATTTCACTGTACTGATAACCGAACGAGCTACACCTTAGACCGAGTGTCGAGTCGATTACAGATGACAATGTGGAGTCAAATTGCTCCATGATTGAAAATATTCCTCCAAAAGGAGTGAGCTTCTCGGATTTTATTTGTATTTTTGCCATGCCTGATGAGGTTTTGTTTGATTATTTTTTTGCAACACTAAGTTAAGTGAATCCTCTGACATGGCAAAATCCTGAGCAACTTTTTGTTGCTCAGGTACTTAAAAAAAATATTTTATAATAGTGTTGCGGAATTAAGG
>NZ_JAHBBW010000034.1 GCF_018390535.1 Bacteroides propionicigenes
TATTTTTTAGGTATTCCTTTCCCTATGTCTTTCTGAAATTTTGACGTTTTTTAAACGAACGTCTAAAAAACAGTTTTTGTGTTATAATCCGTTTGTTTACAGTAGTTTACCCGTACACTAATGTACAACTACAAAAAATCCACAGGTAAGAGGGACACAATACTTGCCGTATTCTACATAGAGTGTCTGCAATTGATTGGAATTCAAGCATATGCAAGGGTTTCAAAGCCCCGGGAGAATGCCCTTTTCTGAAACAGGCATATAAATGGAAACAGAGAAAGAGACCGAATTATGGTATGCCATGCGTGCCACCTACCGCAGAGAGCCTGATGCCGTACGCTTGCTTGAGAAGGAGAATCTGGACTGTTTTGTCCCCATGCAGTATAAGGTAACGGTGAAGAAAGGCAGGAAGGTTCGTATTCTGGTTCCTGTCATACACAACCTGATTTTTGTCCATGCCTGTCTTTCTGATTTGAAACGTGTAAAGTCTAAAGTCACTTATTTGCAATATATCACCGATACCCGCAGCGGTCAGAAAATCATCATCCCGGATAATGAGATGCGGCGTTTCATCGCTGTAGCCGGTAGCTATAGTGACCAGCTCCTGTACTTCCAACCTGAAGAGTTGAATTTATCCAAAGGTGCCAGGGTTCGCATCACCGGCGGTGACTTCGAAGGTCAGGAGGGTGTTTTTCTGAAGGTGAAAGGAGCGCGCGACCGCCGTGTTGTCATCGAGATTCAGGGTGTCATTGCCGTTGCCATGGCTACCATCCACCCTGAACTGATAGAAGTCATCAAATAGTTGATAGTAGATAATTTTACAGTTGTCAATTCATAACTCATAATTTATAATTCATTATGTCTCTTTCTGAAGAAACTCTTGCCCTTCAGCGTGCCGCGCACGACCTGATGTATTTGGGTATGGACGGAAGTCCCGTCTACAGCGATGACCTTTCCCGTCGCAATGGTGAGGTTTACCGTCTGACTACAGCTTTGTATAATTCCGGTGTCAAAGGTTCTACCGTCGAAGAACAGGCTAATGTCTGCCTTGCTCTTCTGATGGGTTATAATGCTTCATTTATCGACCACGGTGAAAAGCAGGAACATATTCAGGAGATTTTGAACCGCTGTTGGGATATTCTTGAAGCTCTTCCCGCTTCATTGTTGAAACTCCGTTTGCTTACGGCTTGCTATGGTGAGGTTTACGATGA
>NZ_JAHBBW010000035.1 GCF_018390535.1 Bacteroides propionicigenes
GGCGTTGAGGGACCAGCGTTTTCCTATGGGGAGTTCCAGTTCGATGTTGGGCATGAGGGCGGCATCGAAGAGGAGGTTGGTTTTTAGGGCGAAGAGGGGGCGGGTGTGGGTTGCAATGCTTGTATTGTCTGTGATACTTGCATTGTCTGTAATACCTGTATTGTTTGTAATGCCTGTGAGAGGAGATTCTTCGCTTCGCTCTGAATGACGAATGTCTGTGATATTGGTATTATTTGTAGCATTGGCATTATTTGTAATGCCTGTATTGTCTGTAATACCTGCGAGAGGAGATTCTTCGCTTCGCTCTGAATGACGAATGTCTGTGATATTGGTATTATTTGTAGCATTGGTATTATTTGTAATGCCTGTATTGCCTGTATTGTCTGTAATACCTGTGAGAGGGGATTCTTCGCTTCGCTCTGAATGACAAGTGTCTGTAACACCTGCATTATCCGCTCCGCTTGTTCCGGTTGCTTCCGCTTTGTCTTTCCCTGTCATTCTGAGCGTAAGCGAAGAATCTCTTCCCTCTGCGTTCATATACAGGGTATCTCTTCTCTCTGCGCTTATAGGCAGAGAATCTCTTCCCTCTGCATTCATATACAGAGTATCTCTTCCTTCTGCATTCATATATACGGTACATATGGACGCGTTCCGCACTTGCGGCAATATCTGCCGTCTCAAGTACCCGTAGGGAATCCCCGCATTCAGTTTCTTCAAGAGGGCTTCTTTCCGGGATTCGGTGGCGTCCAGTTCGAGTATCTGCAATATCTCGTCCCGGCAGGGTAGTAGCGTGTCGTTGCCTATGGCTTCACGCAGGGCTTCCCAGCTCTCTGCCTGTGCGGAGGTGCGTATGCGGTGTTGCGGTA
>NZ_JAHBBW010000036.1 GCF_018390535.1 Bacteroides propionicigenes
GGCGTTGAGGGACCAGCGTTTTCCTATGGGGAGTTCCAGTTCGATGTTGGGCATGAGGGCGGCATCGAAGAGGAGGTTGGTTTTTAGGGCGAAGAGGGGGCGGGTGTGGGTTGCAATGCCTGTATTGTTTGTAATACGTGCATTGTCTGCAATACGTGCATTGTTTGTAATACCTGTGAGAGGAGATTCTTCGCTTCGCTCTGAATGACGAATGTCTGTGATATTGGTATTATTTGTAGCATTGGCATTATTTGTAATGCCTATAATGCCTGTATTGTTTGTAATACCTGTGAGAGGAGATTCTTCGCTTCGCTCTGAATGACGAATGTCTGTGATATTGGTATTATTTGTAGCATTGGTATTATTTGTAATGCCTGTATTGTCTGTAATACCTGTGAGAGGGGATTCTTCGCTTCGCTCTGAATGACAAGTGTCTGTAACACCTGTATTATCCGCTCCGCTTGTTCCGGTTGCTTCCGCTTTGTCTTTCCCTGTCATTCTGAGCGTATGCGAAGAATCTCTTCCCTCTGCGTTCATATACAGGGTATCTCTTCTCTCTGTGCTTATAGGCAGAGTATCTTTTCCCTCTGCACCCATATATACGGTACATATGGACGCGTTCCGCACTTGCGGCAATACTTGCCGTCTCAAGTACCCGTAGGGAATCCCCGCATTCAGTTTTTTCAAGAGGGCTTCTTTCCGGGATTCGGTGGCGTTCAGTTCGAGTATCTGCAATATCTCGTCCCGGCAGGGTAGTAGCGTGTCGTTGCCTATGGCTTCACGCAGGGCTTCCCAGCTCTCTGCCTGTGCGGAGGTGCGTATGCGGTGTTGCGGTA
>NZ_JAHBBW010000037.1 GCF_018390535.1 Bacteroides propionicigenes
TTACAAACACATATAATAAACATTAGCCGGCGTCCGTCTCTACTCTTTCGATACAAATAGTATCGAAGTATGAAGCTGACACTCAACCGCAAATTCAAAGGTCAGACCTATACCATAGGCGACCTGTCCATCAACGGCAAATTTTTCTGTAACACCATCGAAGATGCCGTGAGGAAACTTCCGGCAACCTGTCCGGATACTCCTCGCGGCCGTTCCTGCACATGCAGGGAGAAGGTCTATTCCAAGACCGCCATTCCTGCCGGGACTTATAAAGTTACCCTTCAGTACAGCCCCAAGTACAAGAAAAAAATGCCATATCTGCACGATGTACCGCATTTCCTCGGCATCCTGATCCATTCAGGCAACACCGAGGGAGATTCCGCCGGCTGTATCATCGTGGGAAAGAATACGGTCAAGGGAAAAGTTTTGGAATCCCGTACTACATTCCAAAAACTGTATGCCATGCTCGAGTCCGAAAGGGACATAACCATTCAGATTATATAAATCGAATGGCGGTCAACAGGCTCAAACCACCCAGAAACCTGCGCATCGAGTTCAAACCGTCCCCACGGCAGTATGAACTCTGGAAACTGTTGCAACCGAACTATTGTCCCCATTGTGGCGGGG
>NZ_JAHBBW010000038.1 GCF_018390535.1 Bacteroides propionicigenes
TTACAAACACATATAATAAACATTAGCCGGCGTCCGTCTCTACTCTTTCGATACAAATAGTATCGAAGTATGAAGCTGACACTCAACCGCAAATTCAAAGGTCAGACCTATACCATAGGTGACCTGTCCATCGACGGCAAATTTTTCTGTAATACCATCGAAGATGCCGTGAGGGAACTTCCGGCAACCTGTCCGGATACTCCTCGCGGCCGTTCCTGTACCTGCAAGGAAAAGGTCTATGCCAAGACTGCCATTCCTGCCGGGACTTATAAAGTCACTCTTCAGTACAGTCCCAGGTACAAGAAGAAAATGCCATATCTGCATGATGTGCCGCATTTCCTCGGCATCCTGATCCATTCCGGCAATACCGAAGTCGATTCCGCCGGCTGTATCATCGTGGGAAAGAATACGGTCAAGGGAAAAGTTTTGGAATCCCGTACTACATTCCAAAAACTGTATGCTATACTCGAGTCCGAAAGGGACATAACCATTCAGATTGTATAAATCTAATGGCGGTCAACAGGCTCAAACCACCCAGAAACCTGCGCATCGAGTTCAAACCGTCCCCACGGCAGTATGAACTCTGGAAACTGTTGCAACCGAACTATTGTCCCCATTGTGGCGGGG
>NZ_JAHBBW010000039.1 GCF_018390535.1 Bacteroides propionicigenes
ATTATCCATAAGGAGAAGAAAAGCTTTGATAAACCATTTTCAAGCATAAATCGCCCTCGATTATTCCTAAAGATTATGTTACGTCAGCTATTATCCATAAGGAGAAACATCGGTTTGATAAACCATTTTCAAACATGAATCGCCCTCGATTATTCCTAAAGATTATGTTATGCTGACTATTATCCATAAGGAGAAACATCGGTTTGATGAACCATTTTCAAACATGAATCGCCCTCGATTATTCCTAAAGATTATGTTATGCTGGCTATTATCCATAAGGAGAAGAAAAGCTTTGATAAACCATTTTCAAGCATGAATCGCCCCCGATTAATCCTAAAGATAATGTTACGTCAGCTATTATCCATAAGGAGAAGAAAAGCTTTGATGAACCGTTTTCAAACATGAAGCGCCCTCGATTATTCCTAAAGATAATGTTATGCTGACTATTATCCATAAGGAGAAGAAAAGCTTTGATAAACCATTTTCAAACATGAATCGCCCTCGATTATTCCTAAAGATTATGTTACGTCAGCTATTATCCATAAGGAGAAACATCGGTTTGATGAACCATTTTCAAACATGAATCGCCCACGATTAATCCTAAAGATTATG
>NZ_JAHBBW010000040.1 GCF_018390535.1 Bacteroides propionicigenes
TCAATCTTATTGAAACGAGTATAATAAGGGATAAGGAACTTCACAAAACCCTCCTCCACCTCACGATTAGGAAAACCGAGACGGTAAAGGCCAAACTCTTCATTATACCCCTTTATCGTGAGATAACCGCTCTGGAAGATTACAGGCAGCGGTTCTTCATCACCATAGATGCTGTTCAGCACATCGGCATACGTTTCGGCGTGCGCCATATGCTCCAAGTCGTAATGATAGCGTTTCAACAGCTCTATCAGGTAAGTAGGCGTTCCCGTCTCAAACCAGTAGCTGCCGAACTCTTTGCGGTCGAAAGCATTCAGCAAACTGAACGGGTTATAGATGCCGATGGAGTTTTGCGTAAAGTGGTAACCGTCGTAATACTCACGCAGTTTGTCCCGGAACTGTTCGTACGTCATACCCTGCGCTTCGGCAAACTCGTGCATTTCCTCTTCAAGATTCTCTTGCAACTCCTTGTCGCTGATTCCGCAAATATCAATGTACTTGTTCCACATTGAAAGGTCATTCAGATTGTTCAGGTC
>NZ_JAHBBW010000041.1 GCF_018390535.1 Bacteroides propionicigenes
TCCTAAAGATTATGTTACGTCAGCTATTATCCATAAGGAGAAGAAAAGCTTTGATAAACCATTTTCAAGCATAAATCGCCCTCGATTATTCCTAAAGATTATGTTACGTCAGCTATTATCCATAAGGAGAAACATCGGTTTGATGAACCATTTTCAAACATGAATCGCCCACGATTAATCCTAAAGATTATGTTACGTCAGCTATTATCCATAAGGAGAAGAAAAGCTTTGATAAACCATTTTCAAGCATAAATCGCCCTCGATTATTCCTAAAGATTATGTTACGTCAGCTATTATCCATAAGGAGAAACATCGGTTTGATGAACCATTTTCAAACATGAATCGCCCACGATTAATCCTAAAGATTATGTTACGTCAGCTATTATCCATAAGGAGAAGAAAAGCTTTGATAAACCATTTTCAAGCATAAATCGCCCTCGATTATTCCTAAAGATTATGTTACGTCAGCTATTATCCATAAGGAGAAACATCGGTTTGAT